>NZ_CP136538.1:0-3700000 GCF_032810065.1 Alloalcanivorax xenomutans
GTGTCCAAAACGCTTTGGAATCGCTGTTTGACGCGACTTGAGGACGAGTTGCCGTCACAGCAGTTCAATATGTGGATTCGCCCTTTGCAGGTGTCGGTATCCGCCGATGGCGCGGAGATGACGCTGTTCGCGCCTAATCGTTTCGTGGTGGATTGGGTGCGCGACAAGTATATGGAGCGTATCGGCGAGGTCATGGGGGAGATGGAACAAGGCCCCCTGCCCCAGTTGCGTCTTGAGGTTGGTAGTTCCCGGGTGACCGAGATTATCCCCAAGCGCCAGGCGCCCGAGCCTCGCCCCGCGGCAGTAGCTCAAACGACGGAAACGCGTCCGGCGCCGCCACCGGCTCCCCCCTCTGATGTGGGGTTGGCGGCCAAGCACCGTAGCAACCTCAATACCGGCTTCACCTTTCCGACCTTCGTTGAGGGTAAGTCCAATCGCATGGCCTGCGCCGCCGCCCAGCAGGTGGCGGAGAACCCGGCCAGCCATGGTTACAACCCCTTGCTGCTCTACGGTGGCGTGGGGCTGGGCAAGACGCACCTGATGCATGCGGTGGGCAACGAGTTGTTGCGGCGTAATCCCAACGCCAAGGTGGTTTATCTGCATTCCGAGCGCTTTGTCGCGGATATGATTTCCGCGCTGCGAAACAAGACCATCAATGAATTCAAGCGGTTCTACCGATCCGTGGACGCGCTCCTGATTGATGATATTCAGTTTTTTGCAGGAAAAGAGCAGTCCCAGGAAGAGTTCTTCCATACCTTCAACGCTCTGTTGGAGAATGGGCAGCAGATCATCCTGACTTGCGACAAGTTTCCCAAGGAAGTGGATGGTCTGGAGGAACGTCTCAAGAGCCGGTTCGGCTGGGGGTTATCTCAGCCGCTGGAGCCGCCGGAGTTGGAAACCCGGGTGGCGATCTTGAAGAAGAAGGCGGAAGAGGCCCGTATTGAGCTGCCTAATGACGCGGCCTTCTTTATCGCCCAGCGTATTCGTTCCAATGTACGGGAACTGGAAGGCGCCCTGCGCCGGGTCATTGCCCATGTGCGGTTTACCGGGGCGCAGATTGATATCGGTTTGATCAAGGAAGCCTTGAAGGATCTGATTGCGCTGCAGGCGCGACAGATCAGTATCGATAACATTCAGCGTACTGTGGCTGAGTACTACAAGATCAAGATTCCGGATCTGCACTCACCACGCCGGACTCGTTCAGTGGCGCGGCCGAGGCAGATCGCCATGGCATTGTCGAAGGAATTGACCAGCCACAGTTTACCTGAGATTGGCGCCAGTTTTGGTGGGCGTGATCACACCACGGTGTTGCATGCCTGCCGAAAAGTGAATGAACTTCGGGAAACTAGTCCCGAAATTGAGGAAGATTACCAAAATTTGCTGAGAACTCTCACGTCTTGACGGCGCTGGGGTCGGCTCATCGATGACGGGAAAGGGACATGAAATTTTCGATCAACCGTGAACAGGTGCTTAAGCCGCTGCAGCAGGTAGCGGCGGTAGTTGAGAAGCGGCAGACGCTGCCCGTGCTGTCCAATGTGCTGGTGGAAGTCAGCGATGGCTGGCTGGCGCTGACGGGCACCGACCTGGAATTGGAGCTGGTGGCTCGCCTGCCGCTGGAGGGGGAAAACCAGGGCGGCGAGACTACGGTCCCAGCTCGCAAATTGGTTGATATTGTCAAGAGTTTGCCGGCGGAGGCGGAGATTCGTTTTGAGGTGGATGGCGAACGAATGCTGGTGAAATCCGGCCGTAGCCGGTTTTCTCTGTCTACTTTGCCCGCCTCCGAGTTTCCCAGTCAGGAAGAGGATAAGGCCGCGTCCGGATTTGATATCGCGCCGGGTGTTTTGCGCGGCTTAATTGATCGTACCGCCTTTTCCATGGCACAGCAGGATGTGCGTTATTACCTGAATGGTATGCTGTTCGAGTTGCGCCCAGGAGCACTGCGTGCGGTAGCCACCGACGGCCATCGTCTGGCCTTATGCGACGCGGAGCTGGAGGGGCCGGATCAGGAAGCCTCCGTGATTCTGCCGCGTAAAGGGGTTATGGAGTTGTCTCGTATTCTGGCGGATGCTGGCGAGATGGTGCGCCTGACCCTCGGGCGCAATCATGTTCGTATTGTCGCTGGCGCAATCACTTTCACGTCCAAATTGGTGGACGGTAAGTTCCCTGAATACGAGCGGGTTATCCCGAAAGACGGTCAACGCCGGATTCTCGCGGATCGCGAAACTCTGCGGCAGGCCCTGGCCCGTGTGGCAATTCTCTCTAATGAAAAATATCGTGGGGTTCGGGTGCAATTGTCCGAGGGGAGTTTGAGGGTGGTAGCGAACAACCCGGAGCAGGAAGAAGCGGAAGAGGAAGTGTCCGTTGATTTCAATGGCTCCCCATTGGAGATCGGTTTTAATGTCAGCTATCTGCTGGATGTGTTGACCACTCTGAATGGTCCTCAGGCGGATCTTGAGCTGGGAGACAGCAATAGCAGTGCCTTGATTACCGATCCGGAAGATAAAGCGGCGGTATACGTCGTCATGCCGATGCGCCTCTGACGCCGGCAGCAGGGCCTCGAGCACGTCGAGGCCCCCTTCCCCCTCCCCCTTATGCTCACCGAACTTCGTCTCTCAGACTTTCGAAATTATCATCAGGCGGATTTTTTGCCCTCTCCAGGGCTGAATCTCATTTTTGGCGCCAATGGTAGCGGCAAGACCAGCCTGCTGGAAGCCATCTATTTTATCGGTAGTGGGGGGCGGTCTTTTCGTGGGGGGAGACTGTCTCGTCTGGTTCGGGATGGTGCGCCCGCGGCTACCTTGTTCGCTGTGATTGATCAGCCATCTGGAAAGCAGGATAGATTGGGGGTCAGAAGAGCCTTATCCGGCATTGAGTCCTTAAAGCTCAACGGCCAGACACCCTCCGCCTTGAGTGATGTAGCTACCCTGCTTCCTGTTCTGGCATTACACCCTCAGTCCGTGGATTTGATATTTGGCGCCTCTTCTATCCGCCGGCGTTTTCTGGATTGGGGAATGTTCCACGTGGAACATTCTTTTCTCGCGGCCTGGAAAGAAGCGAATGCCTTACTCAAACAACGCAATGCGTTACTTAGGACAGGACAAGCGTCGCAAAGGGAGCTGCGTTATTGGGACCAGAAACTGGCAGCCAGTTCTGCTACTATTGAAGGGTTGCGTAGACCGTATCTGGCTCGGCTGAAAGCAGAGTGGCGAAAGATTCTGGAGAAGTTATCTCCTGATCTCAAAGTCAATTTGGAGCTGCATACTGGTTTGCGCCCTGGTGAAGATTATCTCCAGGCGCTGATTCGGACCGAGGAAGAAGACCGACGTCGAGGTTTTACCCACGCGGGCTTCCATCGGGCGGATGTCAGAATCACGAAAGATGGTGTGGTGGCCCGGGATCGTGTCTCCCGTGGGCAGGCAAAAATTTTGTCTTATGCCCTGGTACTCTCTCAGCTCCCCATGATCTCTGAAGCAAACAAGGTCTGCACTCTGCTTGTGGATGATCTGGGCTCTGAGCTGGATCAGACTCATAGGGACACCCTGTTGCGCTTTTTGACCATGGGGAACCATCAGACATTGATCACGGCGGTGGACGCGGACCATTTAGGGCGCGCCACCGTTGAAAACAGCGGTGCTGCCGCCCGAATGTTCCACGTGGAACATGGACGGATTCAGCGGATATCGAACGACTCGTAAGGGAAGAAAATGGCGGAAAACAGCTACGATTCATCCAGCATCAAGGTTCTCAAGGGCCTGGATGCCGTTCGCAAGCGGCCCGGCATGTATATTGGCGATACGGATGACGGCACCGGCTTGCATCATATGGTCTTCGAGGTCGTGGATAACTCCATCGATGAAGCCCTGGCGGGCTACTGTAGCGAGATCAAAGTCACCATCCATCCTGATGAATCCGTTTCCGTTACAGATAACGGTCGTGGTATTCCCGTGGATCTCCACCCGGAAGAAGGAATCAGTGCTGCGCAGGTGATCATGACGGTGCTGCATGCCGGAGGGAAGTTCGACGATAACTCCTACAAGGTTTCTGGTGGCTTACATGGCGTGGGGGTTTCGGTAGTCAATGCCCTTTCTGAAACTCTTAAGCTGACCATCCGCCGCCACGGCAAGGTTCACGAGCAGGTTTACCATGACGGAGTTCCGGAGAAGCCTCTGGAAGTCGTTGGAACCACGGAAAGCAGTGGGACCGCTATCCGCTTTCGGCCATCTTCCGGCACCTTCAACAATATCCAATTCCACTACGATATCCTGGCCAAACGCCTGAGGGAGCTGAGCTTCCTGAATTCCGGTGTCCGCATCCATCTTGTGGATGAACGCAGTGGTGATGAGGATGTGTTTGAGTATGAAGGCGGACTAAGTGCCTTTGTTACCTATCTGAACCAGAACAAGAATTCGCTGAATCAGGTGTTCCACTTCCAGGTGGATCGTGAAGACGGCATCAGCGTAGAGGTAGCAATGCAGTGGAATGACTCCTATCAGGAGAACATCTTCTGCTATACCAACAATATTCCACAGCGGGATGGCGGTACTCACCTGGCCGGATTTCGGGCGGCTTTGACCCGGACTCTGAATAACTACATGGAGAAAGAAGGCTTCCTGAAGCGGGAGAAAGCCAACCCGTCCGGAGACGATGCCCGGGAAGGACTAACCGCGATTATCTCGGTGAAGGTGCCAGATCCAAAATTTTCCAGCCAAACCAAGGACAAACTGGTGTCCTCGGAGGTGAAAAGCGCCGTCGAGCAGACCATGACGGAGCGTTTCCAGGACTTTCTGCTGGAACATCCGGTCGAATCCAAGAACATTGTTCAAAAGATTATCGATGCGGCTCGGGCGCGGGATGCCGCACGCAAGGCCCGGGAAATGACCCGCCGTAAAGGGGCGCTGGATATCGCCGGATTGCCTGGGAAACTGGCGGATTGCCAAGAGAAAGACCCTGCCCTGTCGGAGCTGTATATCGTGGAGGGTGATTCCGCGGGCGGATCCGCCAAACAGGGTCGGGACCGTAAGTATCAGGCTATCTTGCCGTTGAAGGGTAAGATCCTGAACGTGGAGAAGGCCCGCTTTGATAAGATGCTCTCCTCCCAGGAGGTGGCGACGCTGATTACGGCATTGGGCTGTGGTATCGGCCGGGATGAGTATGATGCGGATAAACTTCGCTATCATCGCATTATCATCATGACGGATGCGGACGTGGACGGTTCTCACATCCGTACCCTGCTTTTGACGTTCTTCTTCCGTCAAATGCCGGAACTGATTGTCCGCGGCCACATTTATATTGCTCAGCCTCCTCTGTATAAGGTGAAAAAGGGTAAGCAAGAAACCTATATCAAGGACGACCCCGCCCTGGATGAGTATCTGACTACTCTGGCTCTGGATAAGGCCGCGCTCTACCCCGGTAACGAGGCACCGCCGATCAGTGGGGAGCCTCTGTCCAACCTGATTGGCGAATACCGGAAAGTCATGAAGCTCGTCGAGCGTCAATCACGGGTATTCCCGGCTCAGGTGCTGGAGGAGATGATTTATCTGCCCAGCATCGATGAGGGCAAGCTGGAAGATGAGGCTTTCATGGTGGACTGGTGCGCTAAATTGCAGGAGCGCCTGGCCAATCTCGGAAATAACATCCAGAAGTTCACTATCAGCGCCGAGAAAGATATGGAGCGGGGCCTGTTTTTGCCACGTGTGCGAGTACTCGCTCACGGCATAGTCCGCGAATATCAAGTCACTCTGGATTTTCTGGAGTCGCCAGACTATCAAAGCATCGCGCGGCTGGGGGAAACACTGGAGGGCTTGCTGGCCGATGATGCCAAGGTGGTCAGGGGCGAGGCGAGCCGTCCGATCCGGGATTTCGCCGAGGCCATGCTATGGCTGATGCAACAGGCCCGCCGCGGTATTAACGTACAGCGCTATAAAGGTCTGGGTGAAATGAACGCTGATCAATTGTGGGAAACCACCATGGACCCGGAATCCCGTCGCATGCTGCAGGTAACCGTGGAAGATGCCATCGCGGCGGATCAGATCTTTACTACCCTGATGGGCGATGATGTGGACCCCCGGCGTCAATTCATCGAGTCCAACGCTTTGTACGTATCCAACCTGGATATCTGACCAGCGGGGCTGATGCCCCCTCGTTCGTGTACAGCAACGAAAAGGGCTCCCAATGGGAGCCCTTGCCGTGTCAGAAGGTGCCTGCTGGTGATAAATCAGACTTCGTAGTCTTCCAGCTTGCCGCCTTTTTCCAACGCCTCTCGTAGCCATACAGGCCGCTTGCCGCGGCCAGTCCAGGTCTGAGAGCTGTCCGCCGGGTTACGGTATTTGATCTTGGCTGGCTTACGAACGGCCGCCTTGGTTTTCTTGCGGGTGGTCGTCTTGCGAGCGGCCTTCTTGCGACCAGTGGTTTTCTCGTCGAGAAGATCTTCAACGGAAACGCCGAGATCCTTGGCGATCTTCTCGATTTCCGCCTGAGCGTTTTTCACCGCTTCCCGGCGTTTCTTTTCCAGTTTTCTTTCCGCCTGCTTGATCAGCTTTTCCAATTCAGCGACGGAAAGGTCGTCGATATTAATAGTCATTCTTGGCGTTCCTTCTTGGTTAAATCAGCTCAGCCAGGACTTTAAATACTCTACAATTGAAACGCAATTAATCGTTATCCATTTTGTCCAATTCTCCCGGGTAATTCGTCACAATCCAGTGTTTTACCTCCCGGGTAACGGTTTTAGCGTCTTTATTGCGAGTATCCATTGGCGGACTCACTCGCAGAGTAATAGTGCCGGGTAAACGCAGCCAGGAGCGGGCCGGCCAGCAATCACCGCTATTATGGCTGACCGCGATCACCGGAAAACCTGAGCGGCTGGCCAAAAGAGCGCCGCCACTATTGAAATGTCCGATCCGTCCCGGTGGCTGCCGTGACCCCTCGGGATAAATAACCACCGGTATGTTGGAGCGCAGACGGTCTTCTCCTTGTTGCACGACCGCCTTCAGAGCCGCCCTGCCCTTTCCCCGATCTATTTTGATGGGTTTTAGCAATGCCAGAGCCCAGCCAAAAAAGGGAAGCCACAGCAGCTCTCTTTTCAATACCGTGGCCTGGGGCCCCACCAACAGTTGCAGGTAAAACGTTTCCCAGCTGCTCTGGTGGTTGCTGATAATTACCGCTGCCTGGCCTTGCAGATGCTCCCGTCCCTCAACCTTGAAGCGTACGCCGTTGAGCCACTGCAGCAGCCACATGGCGAATCGGGTCCAGAGGTTAACCAGGACATGCCTTTTCTTGAAAGACAGGAACGGGCCGATCAATACACAGATAACGCTGTGAATAATACCGGCGAGGTTATAGAGCAGGAAAAACAACAAGCTGCGTACCCGGATATTCCAGGTTACCCGGGCATTACGCGGAAATCCGCTCATTCGGTGTCCTTGAGAAAATGGTCGACGAAGTGGGCCAGTGAGTCGTAAACCTCCACTTTGCCCAGCTCTGGAGGCAGGCCTTTTGTCTGGGTGCTGCGCCCCTTGCCGGTGAGCACCAGTACCGGTTGGCAGCCACGGGTCACTCCGGCCTGCAGGTCCCTAAGGCTATCACCGACCAGAGGCACCGAGGTGACATCGCCATAATCGGCAACAATTTGGTCGATCAGGCCGGGAAGCGGCTTGCGGCAATCGCAGCCGTCATTGGGACCATGGGGACAAAAGTAGATGCCGTCCAAATGGGCGCCGAGGCCGGCCAGATAGGCCGTCATGCGCTGATGAATGGCCTCCAGGGTGATCAAATCGTAATAGCCTCGCGCTACCCCGGATTGGTTGGTGGCGACCACCACGCGATAGCCGGCGCGATTCAGACGAGCAATGGCCTCGGCACTGCCGGCGATCGGAATCCACTCTCCGGGAGCTTTGATGTAGGCGTCGGAATCTTCATTGATAACGCCGTCCCGGTCGAGAATGATTAACTTGTTGGTCATTGAGGCCTACCCATAAAAGGGCCCCAGTGTAGAAAGCTCCCGGCGTAGCGACAAGGTATGTGAAGGAGGATTACTCCGTGGCCAGGCCGAGTATGTCCGCCAGACTCTGATCCGTGCTTTCTTCCACCAGACGAATATGGTGTTCCAGATCGATGAGATGTCGCTTCATTTCCCTTTGTGCGGCGCGGACATTGCCCTGTTCCAGGTAATCCACTACCCGCACATGCTCCTCATGCTCGCAGGTGGCGTTGCCCGGAGGCTGAAATAACGCCACTACCAGCGAACAGCGGGAAATGATCTCCGAGAGATAGCGATAGAGGATCGGGTTGCCGGACAGTTCCCCCAGGCGTAGATGGAAGGCACTGGCAAGACCCGCCCATTGGGTCTGTGCGTAACGATGCATGGCCTTGTGCTCTTCACGCAGTTGCCGCCGCAGAGAGGCATAGTCGGTACGGGTCGCGCGCTCAGCCACTAATGGTAGCACCGAGGCTTCCAGGGCACGGCGGGCCTCGAACAACTGGCCTACTTCTTCCGGTGACGGCATGGCAACAATGGCGCCACGATTGGGGCGAAGCTGTACCACGTGGTCGTGGGCCAGCCTTTGCAGTACCTTCTGCACCAGTGACCGGCCGACTCCGAATAGTTCGCACAGTGCCAGTTCCGGCAGCTTGGTGCCGGGTTTCAATCTTTGCCCCATGACACTGGCGACGATGGCGTCGTAGATGTCCTGTTCCTTTTCCGCCGCGGAGGCCCGAGCCGTTGGCTTGCGGTCACCGAGTACCGGCGGCCGTACCTTGGGACGCCCGCGGCCGTTTGATTTGGTGGAGGTCGAACTCATTCCCTTTCCTGATCCCTTTCCTGGTCCGGGGGCATGATCGTGTCCATATGATCGCAGATTCGCCCCGGCGTGGTCATCCAGATCGCCTCGCGATGGCACTGTATATGTTCCAGGGCCCGGCGCAGATGGCGCAGTCGGTAGGGCTGCCCGACCAAATAAGGGTGCAGTGCGATACCCATTACCAGTGGTTGATGGTCGGACTGCCGAAGCATCTCGTCGAACTGGTCGATGATCATTTGAGCGAACGCGCTGCCGTCCAGTTTGCGGGCGATGATCATTGGAATGTCATTGACCTCTTGCGGATACGGCACCGCCCAAAGGCGCCCGCCGTTACGGGTGCGCATCGCCACGGGCTGATCATCGTGACTCCAATTCAGGGTGTAGCGGTACCCGGTTTCCCTCAACAGATCCGGCGTTAGATGCGACTCCCCGATCCACGGCGACAGCCAGCCCGTGGGGAGCTGGCCGGATTCTTTCCCGATGCGCCGCCGGCAATGCAACAACAGTGCCGCTTCCTGCTGTTCATTCAAGGTGCCTTGGTGATAGGCGTTACTGTGGCCGTGGGCGATGACCTCATCGCCCCGACGCTGGAAAGCCTGCAGCAGCTCGGGGCAATGATCGTACAGGGCAGTGTTGGCGATCAGGCCGGTGGGCATTTCCAACTGATCGAACAGCTCCAGGCAGCGCCAGGCACCCACCCGGTTGCCGTACTCGCGCCAGGAGTAGTTGAGCACGTCCGGCTCGTTGAAAGCTGCCCCGAGTTTGGCGCCGAGCCCTTCTCCGAAAGCGAAATGCTCGACATTGAACCCGATGTACACGGCCAGCCGTTTTCCTGCGGGCCAGTGGAAATCACAGCGTTGGGTGATGGCCGAATAAGGAAAGCGACCATGGTGGGACAGCGGAGCGAAGACAGAATCCATGGTGGTGTCCCGTTCTAAAGTTCCGCCAGGCCGGCACGTACCAGCAGCCATTCGGCGCTGTCGTTCCAGACATCCATCTCGGTAATCAGCCCATCGCGAATCACATACCGGTCCACGTAGCGATTATTTTCGAACGGGGTGCCATCCGGCCATTCCCCATAGAGCGTGCCCCGGTTGTAAACCACCGCGTACTGTAACGTACCGCCGCTCATCACCTCGGTGGCTTCAAAGCGTTTTTTTACCCAGGCATAACGTCCTTTGTTGAAGGCGGTGGTGTCCATTGGGTCGGTCATCGGGCGGTTGCCGGTGAAGCGAATGCTCAGTTCCGGGGAAACGAAGCGTCGGGCGCTGTCCGGATCCGGTTTCATCAGGATAATCAGGTAGGCGTCTACGAGCCCGGCAGGATCGGAAAGATCGAGATGCTGAATCTCTTTGTCCCAGTTTGGTGCGTCGGTCATATTTTCTCCCTCTTTTTGCGCAGGCATGGCCTGTGTTCAGCGGTAATTCGACGGCTTGAATGACACGATGTCGGCCGCTTCGGGCCTCATGTATCGTCGCCATTCTTTCTTGTTTTTTGTCGTCAATTAATGACTTAGGTGACGACAAAAAATAAAGCAATATGCATGCCCAACATGAGCGGCGAGTAAAATGGCATGCCCTTTGCGTTGTTACCGGTGTCGGGCGGAACAGCCCTAACTCAGCAAAAGGGGGAAGCCATGCTTCGTGCAGTAAAGAAATGGGCCGCATTGGTACTGTGCCTGATGGCCGGTGGTACTTTGGCGAGTGAGCCGGTAAAGATCGGGTTGATCACCGCTTTGTCCGGACAGTCCGCCCAGGCCGGTGAATCGATCACCCGTGGTTTGCAGGTGGCGATTGATGAGATCAATGCCGCCGGTGGTGTGCTCGATGGCCGACCGTTGATGTTGGTGCGCCGGGATGATGAGGCCAATCCCGCCAAAGGCGTGGTGGCGGCGCGTGAACTGATTCATAAGGAGAAGGTGGCGGTCTTGTTCGGTGGCCTGGACACCCCGGTATCCATGGCCATCGTGCCCTTGGTCAACCAGGCCAAAATGCCCTTTGTAGGACCCTGGGCCGCGGGTACGCCTATCACCAAAAACGGTGCGAATCCCAATTTTGTGTTCCGGGTTTCGGCGATGGACGAGATCGTTGACATCGCCATGGTGGAGTACGCGCAGAAAAATTTCGGCGCGCGGAAATTCGGCCTGATGATGGTGAACAATCCCTGGGGAGAGTCCAATCAAAAAGGGCTGGTGGCCGCGCTCAAGGATAAAGGTCTGGAACCGGCGGCCAGCGAGAAATTCGATGGCGATCAAGTGGATCTGGTGCCACAGCTGACCCGTCTGCGTGACGCCGGTGTCGATACTATCTGCCTGGTCGGCAACGTCGGACCTTCCGCTCAGGTGGTAAAATCCCTGCGCCGCATGGGCTGGGAAGTGCCGGTGGTGTCTCACTGGGGGCCCGCCGGTGGCCGCTTCACCGAACTGGCGGGGCCGGGTTCAGAGGAAGTGCATTTCATCCAGACCTACAGTTTCTTCGGCGAGCAATCCCCAGTGGGAGAAAAAGTCATCGCCGCTCTGAAAGCGAAGTATCCGGATATCAGTGGCCCGGAAGACATTACTCCGGCGGTGGGGGTGGCCAATGCCTACGACGCCCTGCATTTGGCCGCTCTGGCCATCAATGAGGCCGGTTCCACCGAAGGGGAAGCGATCCGGGAAGGTTTCTTCAAGATCAAGCAATACCAAGGCCTGATCAAGAACTACCAGCAACCTTTCTCCCCTGAAGTGCACGATGCCTTGAGCGCTGATGACTACGTCTGGGCCCGGTTCATCGACAACCGGATCGTTCCGGTGGCGTTGTCGCGGTAAGCAAGGAACGAACATGGATATTCAGCTGGTATCGGCTCTGATCAGCGGCCTTGGCATGGGCAGCATGTATGGCCTTATGGCGCTGGGTTTTTACATCACCTATGCGGTATCGGGGACGATCAACTTCGCTCAGGGCAGCTCCATGATGCTCGGCGCGGTGTTGTGCTTCACTTTTTCCCAGACCCTGCAATGGCCGCTGGTGCCGGCGGTGGCAATGGCGCTGCTGTGCTGCGCGCTCTACGGTCTGGTGGTGGAGTTTCTCGCGGTACGGCCGTTTACCCGGCGCGGCTCCGATGCCTGGCTGATGTCCACCGTGGCTTTGGGCATCGTGCTGGATAACCTAGTCATGCACACCTTCGGTCGTGAACCGCGCAGCCTGCCCTCCTCACTGGCGATTACGCCGCTGGAGGTGGCGGGGGTGAATCTGGCGGTGTATCCGTTGCAATTGATCATTCCAGTGGTGGGACTGTCGCTGGCGCTGGTGCTGCACTGGGTGGCGCGCCATACCCGTTGGGGCACGGCGCTGCTGGCCACTGAACAGAACAAGGATGCGGCGCGTCTGATGGGGATTCCCATTGGCCGGGCTATTGCCGGCGCGTTCGCCCTGTCCACCTTGCTGGCGGGGGTGGCGGGTATGCTGATCGCGCCCCTTGCCAATGTGAATTCCGACATGGGCACCTTGTTCGGGTTGAAGGCCTTTTCAGTGGCCATTCTCGGCGGCATCACCAGCCCTTGGGGCGTGGTGATGGCCGGGCTGTTGTTCGGTGTGGCGGAGAGCCTGATCACGGTGACGCTGGGATCCGGCTACACCCACATCATTACCTTTGCCTTGGTGATCGTGGCGTTGGCGCTGCGTCCCAACGGCTTGTTCGGGCGCGCCGCGGTGAAGAAAGTATGAAGTACCCGCACTTGATTATGCTGGCTGCCCTGGTGGCGGTGGCCCTGGTGTGCACTTTCTCCTTGAACAGCTATTACGTGTTCGTATTGGCCAATGTGGCGCTGATCACCATTGTCGGCGTCGGCCTGAACATTCTGTTGGGTTTGAGTGGACAGATTTCCTTTGGTCACGTGGGGTTCTACGCCATTGGCGCCTACACAGTGGCGGTGCTCACCACACAGGCGGGCTGGTCGTTCTGGCCGGCCTGGCTGGCGGGAGCGCTGTTTTCCGGCATTGCCGGGGCTCTGGTGGCGTTGCCGGCATTACGGGCCAAGGGGCCTTATCTGGCGATGATCACCATCGCCTTCAGCTTTATCGTTCAGCACGCCGTCATTGAAATGGAACATGTCACCGGTGGTCAGAACGGCATCATGGGGGTTATGGCGCCCTCGCTTCATCAGGCCTGGAGCCCCGAGCAGAACATTGCTGTGCTCGCCGTGCTGACGGCGGCGGCGATGTTGCTGGTTTATGCTCTGATTGCCCGCGGCACCTGGGGCGCGGCCATGCGGGCGGTCAAGGACAGCGAGGTGGCGGCGGAATCCGTCGGTATCAATCCACTGGCGGCAAAAACCATGGCCTTCGCGCTGTCGGCGCTGATGGCCGGGTTGGCCGGAGGGCTGTTCGCGCCTCTGTCCGGCTTTGTAACGCCGGATACTTTCAGTTTCATGCAATCCATTCTGTTCGTACTGGTGGTGATCATTGGTGGCGCGGGGTTCATCGCCGGGCCGGTGATTGGCGCCATTATTCTCGGGGTGCTGCCGGAACTGCTGGCGTCCCTGGAGTCCCATCGCTTGCTGTTCTTTGGTGGCCTGTTGCTGGTGGTCTTGTTGGTGGCGCCCAATGGTTTGATGGGCTGGCTGACGGCCTGGATGGGCCGGCGTGCCGGGAACGGCGCCACCAGCCCGCTTCCCAGTGATGATGCCGCCCCCGTGCTGGATGCGCGCCCTCGTCATGGTTTGAAAGTGCGGGGGCTGAGCATGACCTTCGGCGGCGTCAAAGCGGTCAGCGGCCTGAATATGGATTTGCCGGCGGCGGCGGTGAGCAGTCTGATTGGCCCCAATGGCGCCGGCAAAACCACGGTGTTGAATATGCTCAGCGGGTTTTACCGGCCCACGGACGGTGGCTTTTCTCTGACCGATGCCGCTCTGCAAACCGAGGGGGCGTGGCGCATCGCCCGCCGTGGGGTGGCAAGAACCTACCAAACGTCGCAGCTGTTCGATTCACTCTCCGTGGAGGACAACGTTGCTTTGGCAGCCTGCCGGGGTCATTTGGGAACGGTGCTCGCTGGCGGGCCTTTCCGTTCCCGGACGGTACGCCAGCGGGCACGCGCCCTGCTGTCGTTCTGTGGCTATCTCGGCGATCCCGCCCTGCCCGCTTCACAACTGCCGCATGTGGACCGGCGCCTGGTGGAAATCGCCCGGGCATTGGCGCTGGATCCGGAAGTGCTGTTACTGGATGAGCCCGCCGCCGGTTTGTCGCGGGAAGATACCGACCGGTTGGGGGACCTGCTCAAAGCGGTCGCGGCCGCCGGTATCGCGGTCCTGGTGGTGGAGCACGACATGGAGCTGGTGATGTCGGTATCCGACCAGATCATTGTTCTGGATACCGGTACCTTATTGGCCGCGGGCGCCGCCGCCGAGGTGCAGGCCAATCCGGAAGTCCGCAAAGCCTATCTCGGTGACAGCGGGGATCTGCCGGCCTCGGCAAGCCGCCATCCTCCACAAGGTCCCGAGCTGCTCGGCGTCAGCCGTCTGGTAGCGGGATACGGCGCCGAGCCGGTGTTACACGGCATCAATCTCAAAATCCGCCAGGGTGAAATGGTGGCGTTGTTGGGGGCCAACGGCGCCGGCAAATCCACCTTGATGCGGGTGCTCAGCGGTTTGCATCCTGCCCAGAGCGGCGGCGTGCATCTCAGTGGCGAGGTGCTCAACACCATGCCGGCGGAGAAAATTGCCGGCCGGGGGGTGGTGTTGGTGCCAGAAGGCCGACAGGTTTTCCCCGAGTTGTCGGTGCTGGATAACATTCGCCTTGGCGGCTTTCTTCACGCTGAGGACCGTGAAGCCCGCGTGCAAGGTATGCTGGAGCGGTTCCCTCGTCTGCGCGAGCGCCAACATCAGCGTGCCGGGCTGCTCTCCGGAGGGGAGCAGCAAATGCTGGCGCTGGCCCGGGGTTTGATGGCAAAGCCAAGGGTGTTGCTATTGGATGAGCCGTCCCTCGGACTGGCGCCGAAAATCATCGCCGAGTTGTTCGAGGTGCTGGATCAGCTGCGCCGGGAGGACATGACCATCTTGCTGGTGGATCAGATGGCGGCACTGGCATTGGCTTTGGCGGATCGCGCCTACGTGATCGAAGGTGGACGTGTGGTGGCGCAAGGGACGGCGGACGAGATCCGCGCGAACGTGGATCTCGCCAACGCCTATCTGGGCAACGCCGCGCCTACTCCTGCAACAGGCTGATATCGGCCACGTTAAGGAACAGATCGCGCAGGAAACTCAGCAGGGCCAGGCGGTTGTCACGAACCGCCGGGTCCTCGGCCATCACCATCACGCTTTCGAAGAAGGCGTCCACCGGGGCACGCAGCTCCGCCAGCAATTCCAGCACCGCCTGGTAGTCGCCCTGCTCCAGCAGCGGCTCGGACTGTTCGTAGGCGGCCACCACCAGATTGGTGAGTTCCTGTTCCGCTTCGTCTTCCAACAGTGCGCCATCGATTTCTTCCGGCGGGGCTTGTTCCAGCTTGGCCAGAATATTGGAGACCCGCTTGTTGGCCGCGGCCAGAGCCTGAGCTTCCTCCCGCTGCTGGAACGCGGCCACGGCTTTCACCCGGCGATCGAAATCCAGCGGTTTGCGGCAGGCGTCCTCGATGGCCAGCACCGACAGGATCACCGGTGTGGCGATGCCCTGTTCCTGATACATGGCGCGGTAACGGCCCTTAATAAAATCGAAGGCTTCGTCGACCTGAGCGGCGTCGATGCGATCACCAAGCTGGGTGGCGGCCTGATCCAGCAGGTCGCGCAGATCCAATTCCAGCTGGTTTTCGATGATGATGCGCAGCACACCGAGAGTGGCCCGCCGCAGTGCATAGGGGTCCTTGGTACCGCTGGGCTTCTGGCCGATACCGAAGATCCCCACCAGCGTATCGATCTTGTCGGCCAGGGAAACCGCCATGCCGGTCTTGCTTTGTGGCAGCTTGTCGCCGGCGAAACGGGGCAGGTATTGCTCGTACAGCGCTTCGGCCACATCCTCGGGCTGGCCTTCACGCTGGGCAAGGTAATAGCCCATGATGCCCTGCATGGTGTCGAACTCGTACACCATTTCGCTATTGAGGTCGGCCTTGCTGAGTTCCCCCGCCAGTCTGGCGTGCGCGCTGTCGCCGCCGGTTTGTTCGGCGATCACGGCCGCCAGGGCCCCGATACGCTGGCACTTGTCGGCCACCGTCCCCAGCTGCTGCTGGAACACCACCTGGGCCAGTCCCTCGGCGTGTTGCGCCAGGGTCTTCTTGCAGTCGTTATCATAGAAGAAGGCGGCGTCGGCCAGCCGCGGCCGAATCACCTTCTCGTTACCGGCGATCACCTGGGCCGGGTCCTTGGACTCGATATTGCTGATGGTGATGAATTTCGGCATCAGCTTGCCATCGGCGTCGAGCACGGAAAAATATTTCTGGTGCTCTTCCATGGCGCTGATCAGCGCTTCCTGGGGCACGCGCAGGAAGTCCTCATCAAAGCCGCCGGTCAGCGCCACCGGCCATTCCACCAGGGCGGTTACTTCGTCAAGCAAATCGGGATTGATCCGCGCGGTACCGCCGGCCTGCTTGCCCGCGGTGATCGTCTGCTCTTCGATCATCGCCTTGCGGCGGTCGAAATCGGCGATCACATGCCCTTCATTTTCCAGGCGCCCGGCGTATTCACCGGCCTGGCTCAGCTCAATGGCTCCCGGCGCGTGGAAGCGGTGGCCATAGCTGGTGCGGCCGGATTGCAGATCCAGCAGTTCGAACGGTACGACCTCGTCGCCGAACAATGCCACCAGCCAATGTGCCGGGCGCACGAACTGTACTTTGCGGCTGCCCCAGCGCATGCGCTTGGGAATCGGCAGCTTCTGGATCGCCTGGGCGAAGAATGCCGGAACCAGCTCGGTGGTGGCCTTGCCCTCTTCGGTGATACGGGCAATCAGGCGTTCCCCTTTGCCGGTGTCCTGGCGGTCCAACTGGTCCACGGTCAGCCCCAGGGAAGCGGCGAAGCCCTGGGCGGCCTTGGTCGGATTGCCTTCGGCATCGAATGCCGCCTGTACCGCCGGGCCCTGACGCTCGATATCACGGTCGGCCTGTTTTTCGTCCAGGTCACGGACCAGCACCGCCAGCCGGCGTGGCGCGGCGAAGCTTTCCACCTCACCGTGTTGCAGCCCGGCCTCATCCAGTTGCCGTACGAACTCCTCGGTGAGCGCCGCGCTCAGGGTCGGCAGCGCCTTCGGGGGCAGTTCCTCGGTGCCCAGCTCGATCAGTAAATCCCGGGACATTATTTCTTCCCCTTCTTTTTATTGCCTTTCCCGGCGGCCGCGTTTCCTGCCGCCTTCTCATCCTGCTTTGCCAGCTCCGCTTCCACTTCCTCACGGATGGCTGGATCGGCCATGGGGAAGCCCAGTTTACGGCGGGCGTCGAAGTAGGCCTGGGCCACGGCCCGGGCCAGGGTGCGTACACGCAGAATGAAGCGCTGACGTTCGGTCACCGAGATGGCCTTGCGCGCGTCCAGCAGGTTAAAAGTATGAGAAGCCTTGAGAGCGTACTCGTAGGCGGGCAGCGGCAGGCCCGCGCCGATCAGCTTGGTGGATTCGGCTTCAAACAGGTCGAACTGCTTGAACAGTTCCTCGACGTTGGCGTGCTCGAAGTTGAAGGTGGACATCTCCACTTCGTTTTGCAGATAAACGTCGCCGTAACTGACCTTGCCGAAAGGACCATCGGACCAGACCAGGTCGTACACCGAATCCACGCCCTGAATGTACATGGCCAGGCGCTCCAGGCCATAGGTGATCTCACCGGTGACCGGGTAGCAGTCGATGCCACCGACCTGCTGGAAGTAGGTGAACTGAGTCACTTCCATGCCATTGAGCCACACTTCCCAGCCCAACCCCCAGGCGCCAAGCGTGGGGGATTCCCAGTTGTCCTCGACGAAGCGGATATCATGCACCAGCGGATCGAAGCCGAGCAGGCGCAGGGAGCCCAGATACAATTCCTGGATGTTGTCCGGGGACGGTTTGAGGACCACCTGGAACTGGTAATAGTGCTGCAGCCGATTGGGGTTTTCCCCGTAACGGCCGTCGGTGGGCCGCCGGGACGGCTGCACATAGGCGCTGTTCCAGTTTTCCGGGCCGATGGCGCGCAGGAAGGTGGAGGGGTGGAAAGTCCCCGCGCCCACTTCCATATCCAAAGGCTGCACGACCACGCAGCCTTGCTCGGCCCAATACTGTTGCAGGGCCAGGATCAGGCCCTGAAAGGTCATCACGTCCGCTTGCGGTTGATCCGCCATGTCGCTTCCTGTTATTCCGCTGATGCACCGGTGCGAGCCCGTGCTCCTGGCGGCGATGCCATGCCCTCCACGGTGGCGCTGGCCCCGTGTTCGGGAGGGAGAGAGACGGGCTCGTGAAACGAAGACCGCAAGTATAGCGTTCCCCAGGGGCCGGTGATACCGTGGCCCGGAACCCGACATTCCCGTCTTTCACCGAGATCGCCCATGGAACGATGCCCCTGGTGCGGTACCGACCCCCTGTACGTGGCCTACCACGATCAGGAGTGGGGGGTACCGGAACACGATGATCGCCGATTGTTTGAATTCCTGCTTCTGGAAGGCGCGCAGGCCGGCCTCAGTTGGATCACGGTGTTGCGCAAGCGCGAGAACTACCGGCGCGCCCTGGATGACTTCGACCCGGAAAAGATCGCCCGCTATGACGACCGTAAGCTGGAACAACTGCTGCAGGATGCGGGACTGATCCGCAACCGGTTGAAAATGAAGGCGGCGGTGAGTAATGCCCAGGCGTATCTGGACCTGCGTGAGGCAGGCCAGACCCTGGATGCCCTGCTGTGGGGCTTTGTTGATGGCACACCCCGGGTAAACCGCCACCGGTCGCTGTCCGACGTGCCGGCGGTTACCCCCACCGCCGAAGCCATGAGCCGGGAACTGAAGAAAAAAGGCTTTCGTTTCGTCGGCCCCACCATTATGTACGCCTTCATGCAGGCCGCCGGCCTGGTGAACGACCATCTGATCAGCTGTCCGCGTCACCGGCAGCTGGCGGACGGGTGAAAATCCGGCCTAGGGCCTGTTCCCCCTATTTGCATCCAGCAGGCGGGATGCAAATAGGGGAACAGGCCCTAAATTGAAAACTTTTACAACGGCGGCGTCAGAGCTGGTATGAGCTTTGCTGAGGCACTGGGGAACGCAACCCAGGGACTGGTGAAGGAGGCTCCCATGAAACCGGTGTTGATTATAAAGGCCGGCAGCACCTACCCCGAATTGATCGAGCATTACGGGGACTTCGAGGACTGGATCGCGCGGGGTCTCGGTGATCGCTGTGCCGTGCAGGTATGCGATGTGCGCGAGCCGGTGCCGTTACCGTCGCCGGACCGTATCGCGGCGGTGGTTATTACCGGCTCCCATGCCATGGTCACGGAGCAGGCGCCCTGGATGGTGCGCCTGACCGATTGGCTGGATGACGTCATCACCTATCCGGCGGCGCTGCCGGTGTTGGGGATCTGTTTTGGCCATCAGCTGCTGGCGAAACTGCTCGGTGGTGAGGTGGGAGATCACCCACAGGGCATGGAGGTGGGCACGGTGGCGTTGAGAATGGCATCGGAAGCGGCCAGGGATCCCCTGTTCGCCGGACTTTGCGAGCAGCCCTGGGGGCAGATGGTGCATCAGCAATCGGTGCTGGTGGCGCCGCCGGAAGTGTCGGTGCTGGCCAGTAATGGCCATGACGCCTGCCAAGCGTTCCGCTATCGGCAACGGGTGTGGGGTTGTCAGTTTCATCCGGAATTCAACGCCGATATTACCAGGGCCTACCTGCAAGCCTTGCGTGGACGGAGTATCAGTGACCAGCGTGCCGCGGACGCCATGTCCGAAGTCCGGGAATGCCCTGGTGCCAATGAAGTACTGAGCCGATTCGGACAACTGGTACAGGATCTTTGCGCCGCCTAGGCAAGCTGGCGGTCAGCGGCGGGCGCTTGGTGTAGGATGCCGGTACTCCGTGCTTCTTCACCAAGGCCATGAGCGATTCCTACCGCGAACAACACAAACTGCGCCTGGCGTATATGCCCTGGCTGTATCCCCGGCTCAAGCCGCGGCACCGGGCTTGGGCGGAGCCCTGGCAGAAAAAGGTGCAAGAGGAACTGGAGCGCCTCGAAACGGTGCGCTTCGGGGAGCACTGTTTTGTCGCACCGCAGGCGCGCCTGTTCGCCGAGCCGGGCCGCGATATTCGTGTCGGCGATCACAGCCACATCGCCGCCGACACCGTGCTGCATGGACCGATCCGGCTCGGGGCCCATGTCAGCATTAACCATCATGCCACCCTGGAAGGCGGGGCCGCCGGTATCGAAATCGGCGATCACTCCCGCATTGCCGCCTACGCCACTCTTTATGCCTTCAATCATGGCAGGGAAGCCGGCGGCCTGATCCGTGAGCAGCCGGTGACATCCCGGGGGATTCGTATTGGCAGGGATGTTTGGCTGGGTGCCCGCTGCGGCATCGTCGATGGTGTTACCGTTGGTGACCACGCGGTGGTAGCGATGGGGGCGGTGGTAACCCGGGATGTGCCCCCCTGGAGCGTGGTGGCGGGCAACCCGGCGCGCCCCATAGGCCGTCGGCCGGGGGCGCCACCAGAAGAAGGCGGGGAGAGGTAATCGCACCACGGTATTGAACGCCGTTCATTAATGTTGCATCCTGGTCCAACTGAACGGCGTTTAAGGGGAAGTGGTGAAATGGCGAGGCGTAATCAGCACAGCAAGGAAGAACTCAGGGCCATGGCCATCGAGGCGCTGGCGGATCTGGTGGAACGGGAAGGGGTGGATAATTTCAGTGTTCGCCAGATCGCCGGGAAGCTCGGCTATACCCCTGGCATGCTTTACCACCTGTTCGTCAATCTGGATGATCTGATTCTGCATCTGAATGCCCAGACTCTGGATGCGCTGAATGCCCGTATTGACCGGGCCACCGGCCATGGTGATCCGATGGCGGTACTGAAAGCCATGGCGTTTGAATACTTGCGCCTGGCCCGGGAGCACACCGCCCTGTGGCAGTTGGTGTTCAGCCATCGCATGGCGAACCAGGCCCCGGTGCCGGACTGGTATGTCGATCGTACCCGGCACATGTTCGAGCAAGTGGAAGTTCAGTTGAAGGACTGGGTGCCGGCGGCGGATCAACGGCAAAGGCAGGTAATGGCAAGAACACTGTGGGGAAGCGTGCACGGAATTTGTTTGCTGCATGTGGAAAACAAACTGAATGTGGCCGGCGACGTGGCACCGGAAGCGATGCTGGAGTCGCTGCTCGACCACTATCTGTCGTCATGCGCCAGGGAAGGAGAAAAATAAATGGGAAAGAGCGTGTTTTCCTTATTGTTCAAACGCCGGTTCGGGCCTTTTTTCGGTACCCAGTTTCTTGGCGCTTTCAACGACAATGTCTTTCGTCAGGGGCTGATACTTCTGATCGCCTCCGGCGTGGTCGTGGGAGCGGAAGTCAATACTCTGAATAATGTGGCGCTGGCGTTGTTCATCGTCCCGTTCTTTCTGTTCTCCGCCCTGGCCGGTCAGATCGCCGACAAGTTTGATCGCGCCCGTCTGATCCGCTGGATCAAATTCGCGGAGATCGTGATCATGAGCTGCGCCGCGCTGGGGTTTTACTTCGACGCGGTTTACGGCCTGTTGGTGCTGCTGTTCTTCATGGGGTTGCAATCCACTTTTTTCGGGCCGATCAAGTACTCGATCATCCCTCAGCATCTGCCCAACGAAGAGCTGGTGAGAGGTAACGCACTGGTGGAAATGGGCACCTTTCTGGCGATTCTGCTGGGCTCGGTATCCGGTGTGATGCTGAAAATGGGCGGTAATACGCCGCTGGTGATCAGCACCGCGGTGATCGGTCTGGCGGTGCTGGGTTTTCTTTGCTCCCTGGGTATTCCCAAAGCGCCGGCGGCGGACCCGGGCCTGCGTCTGAACTGGAATTTGTGGAAGGAAACCTGGCACATCGTCGGTTACGCCCGGGAGGTGAAATCGGTATGGATGTCGGTGCTGGGTATTTCCTGGTTCTGGTTCCTTGGTGCCGCCTACACCACGCAGTTGAAGGTGTATGTGGATGACTACCTGATGGGGACCGAGGGGCTGTACGCGTTGTTGTTGGCCACCTTTTCCATCGGCATTGGCCTGGGCTCATTTTTCTGTGAGAAAGCATCCGGAAAGCGGGTGGAGCTGGGGCTGGTTCCGTTGGGCTCCATTGGTATCAGCGTGTTCGGCATTGATTTGTTTTTCTCTTATGCCTCATTGAATCTGAGCGGCCAGCTATCCATCGCGGAATTTTTGCAACAGCCCGGTGGCTATCGAATCATGGCTGATTTGCTTGGCGTCGGTATCTTTGGCGGTTTCTATATTGTGCCCTTGTTTGCCTTCGTGCAGCACCGTTCCAATCCGAAGCATCTGGCTCGTATTATCGCCGCCAATAACATTCTTAATGCCTTGCTCATGGTGGCGTCGGCCGCGGCGGGTATCCTTCTGGTCGGAGTTCTGGATCTGACCGTGCCGCAGTTTTTCCTGGCGCTGGCCTTGGCCAATGTGGTGGTGGCGCTCTACATTTATACCGTGGTGCCCGAGTTCCTTATCCGTCTTCTGGTATGGATGCTGACCAACACCATCTACCGGGTGAAACACAAGGGGCTGGAAAACATTCCCGAGGAAGGGCCTTGTTTGCTGGTATGCAATCACATCAGTTATACGGATGCGCTGTTGCTGGCCGGAGCGGTTCGCCGGCCGATCCGTTTCGTGATGGCGAAGCCGATCTACGACATGCCTTTGCTGAATTATATTTTCCGCACTGGCAAGACCATTCCCATTGCTTCCAAGGAAAAACATCCGGACATTTATGAGCAGGCCTTCCGCCGGGTACGTGAAGAACTGGCGGATGGTCAGGTAGTGTGCATTTTCCCGGAAGGCCGCTTGACACCGGATGGCGAAGTGGGTGAATTCAAGAGCGGAATGGAAAAAATCGTTAAGGAAACCCCGGTACCGGTGGTGCCCATGGCATTATCCGGTTTGTGGGGCAGTTTCTTCAGTCATAAAGGTGGCGCGGCCCTCACTCGCATGCCGCGGCGCTTCTGGTCACGGGTCAAACTTGCCGTCGGCGAACCGGTGGCGCCGGAGGCCGTTGATGCCGAGGCCATGAGAAACGCGGTGGTGGCATTGCGCGAACGGCCATGAGGGAACGAAGTGATTCATCACGGGTCTATTTCCCGACAACGCCATAGAGATCCAAAAGGAGCCGATCAATGAGACGAATTTCCAGCGCTGCCCTGATCATGACGGTGGCTTTGGTTTTCACCGTCACGGCACAGGCGGACCAGGATGGGAAAAAGGTGTTTGGATGGGTGGAGAAAGCCACCATTGAGTCCTGGGATGTGGAGATGAAAGCCAAACTGGACAGTGGCGCTTTGACGTCCTCCATGCAGGCCACCGATATCGAAAATTTCACCAAGGACGGTGAGGATTGGGTGCGGTTCACGGTGGATGTGGAAGACGCGGACAGCGGCAAGAAGGTGGAGCGCCGATACGAAAAGCCACTGTTCCGGGATCTCACCGTACGTGGCGCCGGCGGCAAGGATGAGCGTCCGGTGGTACTGATGAAAATCTGTATGGGTGATACCGTGTACGAAGAGCAGTTCAGTCTTCGTGACCGTAGCGAGATGCTGTATCCGGTGCTTCTCGGACGCCGCACCATTCAGCATCTTGGCCTGCTGGACGTCACCAGCACTTTCCAGAATCCACCTACCTGCGACGATGGGTCCGAAGTGAAGCACAACAAGGATCAAAAGGACGACGAGGATATCGGCGACTAATGATCCGGCCGGCCGGCGCCTGGCGCCGGCCAGCCTTGGCGCGCTAAGCGATTTCCGAGAACACCTGAATGATATTGCCCAGCCGAGCGGTCAGCTTGTCGCCGGTATTCAGTGCCGCCACGCCGCTGGGGGTGCCGGTAAAAATGAGGTCACCAGGATCCAGCCGGAAGGTCTGGCTGATGTGGGCGATCAGCTCAAAGGTGGGAAACAGCATTTGTCCGGTGTGGCCGTGCTGACGGGTCTCGCCGTTGATTTCCAGTGATACTTCCAGATTCTGGCGCACGGAGATACCACGGGCATCGACGAAGCCGGACACCGGAGCGGCGCCGTCGAAGGCCTTGGCGCGTTCCCAGGGATGCCCTTTGGCCTTCAGCGTGTTTTGCAGGTCCCGCAAGGTCAGATCAAGACCCACGCCATAGGCGGCGATGGCGTAGCGGACCCGGTCGGGATCGGTCTCGCCACTGAGTGTCTCGCCGACCATGACCACCATTTCCACTTCATGATGGACTTCCCCCTGCCCTTTGGGCAGCACCACCGGTTCATGCAGGCTCACCAGGGCGGAGGCGGGTTTCATGAACAGCAAGGGTTGTTCCGGTACCTCGTTACCCAGTTCGCGGGCGTGTTCGGCGTAGTTACGGCCCACGCACACCACTTTGCCCACCGGCATATCCATGGTCGAGCCGTCGATCCAACGGTGAAGATAGTTTGGCGTCATCACGATAATCCTGAAAAAAGGGCTGACGATCGACCGGTTAGAGGTCGAACAGCTTGCCTGGGTTCATCACGTTGTTCGGATCGAAGACCTGTTTCACCGCCTTCATATAAGCGATTTCCTCGGGGCCGCGGGAGTAGCCCAGGTAGGGCTTCTTGGTCATGCCGACACCATGCTCCGCGGAAATGGAGCCGTTGTAGCGCTCCACGATTTCAAACACCCACTTGGAGACGTTGTTACATTTCTCGAAGAAATCTTCCTTCGGCAGCGCCTCCGGTTTCAGGATATTCAGGTGCATGTTGCCGTCACCGATGTGGCCGAACCAGACGATCTCGAAATCCGGATAGGCGTCCTGGACCACCTTGTCCACCGCCTCGACGAACTCCGGCACCTTGTCGATGGTTACCGAGATGTCGTTCTTGTACGGGGTGTGCGGCGCGATGGATTCGGAAATCCGTTCGCGCAACTGCCACAGCTGATCCAGCTGCTGCAGCGACTGGCTCATCACGCCATCCAGCACCCAACCCTGTTCCACACAGCGCTCGAACACCGCCATTGCCTGGTCGGCGGTTTGTTCGGAGACCTGCTCGAATTCCAGCAGGCAATAAAACGGGCAATCGGTATCGAAGGGGCGGGAGACGCCGTGCGCCAGCACATGAGCCATGGCCTTGTCGGAGAAGAACTCGAAGGCGGTGAGGTCCAGTTCGGACTGGAAGGCGTGCAACACCTTCATCACTTCCTGGAAGCCGGGTACGCCCAGTACCAGGGCGGTCAGATTTTTGGGCTGGCGGGCCAGCTTCACGGTGGCTTCCACGACGAAGCCCAAGGTGCCTTCCGAGCCGATGAACAAGTGGCGGAAGTCATAACCGGTGGCGTTCTTGATCAGTCCTTTATTGAGCTCCAGCAGCTCGCCTTTGCCGGTGACCACCTTCAGGCCGGTGATCCAGTCCCGGGTCATGCCGTAGCGGATCACCTTGATACCGCCGGCATTGGTATTGATGTTGCCGCCGATCTGGCTGGAGCCGGCGGAGGCGAAATCCACCGGATAGAACAGGCCCTGCTGCTCGGCGTACTCCTGAAGCTGCTGGGTGATCACACCGGGCTGGACCGTGACGGAACGATCATAAGCGTTGAAGTCCAGCACCTTGTTCATCCGGTCAAAGGCCACCACCAGCTCGCCGGACGCCGCCACGGCGCCAGCGGAAAGGCCGGTACGGCCGCCGGAGGGCACCAGGTGCAGACCGTGCTCATTGGCGATTTCGACGATCTGCTGCACTTCGTCAATGGTTTCCGGCAGCAGTACGGCGCTGGGGGCCGGGGCCCAGACTTTGGTCCAGTCCACCCCGTAGCGCTGAGCGCTGTCCTGGTCGGTCAGGCAGCGGGCACCGAGCAGTTCGGTCAGGTGTTCCAGGGCGGCATGGGCTAAAGCGGTCATGGCGACTCCAACAGTCCTCAACTCAACTTGAAAAAGGCAACCGGTCCGGGTGGCTCTCATCCGGGGCGCGCTATGATACCATACGCGCCCATTTAGCCCGCTATAGAGACCACCCATGGCCCATACCTCTCTTGAGAAGGACAAGATCCGTATCCTCCTGCTCGAGGGCATCCACCAGAACGCGGTGGATAATCTGAAGGCGAACGGCTACCACAACGTGGAGCTACTGCCCAAGGCCCTGACCGGCAGCGATTTGACCGACGCTATCAAGGACGCCCATTTCGTGGGGATCCGCTCCCGCACCCAGCTCACCGAAGAGGTGTTCGCGGCGGCGGAGAAGCTGATCGGCGTGGGCTGTTTCTGTATCGGCACCAACCAGGTGGATCTCAAGGCGGCGCTGAAACGCGGCATTCCGGTGTTCAACGCGCCCTACTCCAATACCCGCTCGGTGGCGGAGCTGGTGATCGCCCACACCATCAACCTGATGCGGGGCATTCCGGAGAAGAACGCGGTGGCTCACCGTGGCGGCTGGCTGAAATCCGCCAAGGACAGCTATGAGATCCGCGGCAAGAAGCTGGGGATCGTCGGCTACGGCAACATCGGTGCCCAGGTGTCGGTGCTGGCCGAATCCATGGGTATGAAAGTGTACTTCTACGACGTGGTGCCGAAGCTGCCGCTGGGTAACGCCACCCAGGTGCAGAGCCTCCACGACCTGCTGGGCATGTGTGACGTGACCAGCCTGCACGTGCCGGACACCCCGGCTACCCGCTGGATGATCAAGGAAGAGCAGATCCGGGCGATGAAGCCGAAGAGCTATCTGATCAACTATGCTCGCGGCAAGGTAGTGGACATCGAAGCGCTGACCGCCGCCCTCAGGGACGGTCACCTGCTGGGGGCGGCCATCGACGTTTTCCCGGAGGAACCGAAGGGCAACGATGACGAATTCATCAGCCCGCTGCGGGATTTCGATAACGTCATCCTCACGCCGCACATCGGCGGTTCCACCCATGAAGCCCAGGAAAACATTGGCACCGAGGTGTCCGAGAAACTGATCCGTTACTCGGATAACGGCTCCACCCTGAGCGCGGTGAACTTCCCGGAAGTGGCCCTGCCGGCCCACCCGGATATGCATCGCTTGCTGCATATTCACCAGAATATCCCGGGCATTCTCAGCCAGATCAATACCATTTTCTCCGAGAACGATATCAACATCTGTGGCCAGTACCTGCAGACCAACGAAGATATCGGTTACGTCGTGATCGACGTGAACAAGGGCTACAGCCAGTTGGCCCTGGAGAAGCTGCGGACCATCGAAGGCACCATCCGCACCCGGGTGCTGTTCTAAACCGATCGGGCCCGCCATGTCCGGTGGCGGGTCCTCTGGCTTTCAGGGCTGTCATGGAAGCAGGCCGTGGTTGGGAAAGCAAAACACTCTGCTTGATGCTGGTGTTGCCGTTCTGGCTCGCCGGCTGTGCCATGGGGTCCTTGTTCCAGCCTTATCCGAGCCAGGCCCAATCCTGGGTCCATCCCGCTCCTGGCCGCAACGCCTCCATCGTTCAACACCTCGAACGCGCCGGCAAGGGCCGGGACGGGGTGCTTTATTTGCAGGAACTTGGGCTATTGCAGCAGCGTCTGGGCAACGACGCCGCCAGCCGGACGGTGTTCGCCGATGTCATCAACCACTATGAGCACACCGATGCCCAGGCGCTGATCCGCGTGACCGGCCTGGCATCGCAGACCGGCGCTCTGCTGATCAACGACAACGCTCTGCCCTATCGGGCGCCGGATTACGAGCGTATTTTCACTTACAGCTATCAGGCGCTGAACTACTGGGCCGCCGGCGATGTCACCGGCACCGCGGTGGAATTGCGCCGGGCCGCGCAAGCGCAACGCATGGCCGAACAGCGCCGTGAGAAAGAGCTGGCCAAGGCCGATGAGGACGCTGCCAGCGTCCTGGATCTGTCCCAGTACCAAGGTTACTTCGAAGGTCTGGATCTCGCCGCCGGCGCGGTGAAAAGCAGCTTCCAGAACGCCTGGACCTTCTATCTCTCGGCGCTGTTCTGGGAAGCCCACGGAGAATACAACGACGCCTTGGTGGACTATAAGAAGGCGCTGGAGCTGCATCCCCGGGCGGATTGGCTCAAGGCCGACGTGCAGCGGGTTTCCCGGGCCCTGGACGGCTATCGCGAGCGCGGCATTGGCACCGTGGCGGTGCTCTACGAACAAGGCGAGGTGCCGGCGCGGCAGGAAGTGAGCCTGCCCATTCCCACCCCGCATGGATTGTTCCTGGTGGCGTTTCCTTCTTACTCAGTGACGTCCTGGTCCGCGGCCCGGCCGCTGACGTTTCACGTTGGAGAGCAAAGCGCGCAAACCCGGGTGCTGGCGGATGTCGGCGCCCTGGCGGCACGAAATCTGCGGGAGCAGGCGCCGGGAATGCTGATTCGTCAGGTGCTGCGCGCCACCGGCAAGTATAATCTGCAGAAGAAAGCCAACGACGACTTTGGCGGCGCCGGCGCCTTTCTCACACAGCTGTTCAACCTGATCAGCGAGCAGGCTGACCGGCGCAGCTGGCTGGGCTTGCCGGCCTACGTCCAGGCTGGCCGTATCAGCGTGCCCGTGGGGGAGCAGCAGGTTCTGTTGAGCAGCCCGGGGGGCGATGCTAGCGTGACCGTACCGGTGATGGAGCGCGGTTTAACCTTGATTCACGTGACCGAACGCGCTGGGCGTCTGGTCGCCCGAGTGCTACCCGTTCAGGAGGGACCCTTATGACCCGTTTTCTTTGCCGCGTCGCGCCGATGCTGGCAGTGCTGCTGCTGACGGCATGTTCGGCCAGTAATATGTCGCGCCTGGAAGTGGCGGATGACGGCGAGCATTTGCAGCTGTACTCCAATAACAGCCTGCTGGCCAGCCGCTTGTCGGTGGAGGAAGTGCGGCGCAAGCGGGTCAATGACCTGCTGTACATGCAGGCCACGCTGGAAAACGGCTGGAAGTTTGAACTGGATTTCCAGTACAAGATCAAATGGTTCGACCAGCAAGGCTTTGAACTGGCGCCGCAATCCCAACCCTGGCGCCAGTTGGTGATGGCCGGCCGCAGTCAGGCCAATGTGCAGGCGGTGGCGCCCAACCCCAGTGCCGTGCGCTTTGAAATCTGGGTGCGTGAATAACGCCCCGACCCCAATGGATGTCCGCGAGGAGAAGCGAAGATGCGCGTAGTGATGGCGATAATGCTGGGAGTGGCGCTGCTGGCGAGCGGTTGTGCCTCGAAAGTGGAGTACGGCGACCCCCAGGCGCGGGAGACCGTGACTCCGGATTTCGGCTCCTCCGACCTGCAGATGATCGCCACCAAGATGGTGGATGACATGATGGTGTTCCCACCGGTGGTGGAACTCACCCGCAACCGTCGCCCGGTGCTGTTCGTGGACCGGGTCAAGAATAAGACCAGCGAGCACGTGGACACCGAATCCATCACGGACACCATTCAGTCCAGGCTGATCAACTCCGGCAAGTTCCGTTTCGTCGACATGACCGTGGTGGACCGCGTGCGTCAGCAACTGGAGTACCAACAGGACTCCGGCATGGTGGATCAGTCCACCGCCGCCCAGATGGGGCGGCAGATCGGCGCCGAGTTCATGCTCTACGGTAATCTGTCCTCCATCGTTAAACGGGATAACAGCACCAAGGACGTGTATTACAAATTCACGCTCAAACTGCTGAACATCCAGAGCGGCATCATCGAATGGTCCGGCGAGAAGGAAATCCGCAAGACCCGCAGCCGCAGCCTGTTTGGTTTATAACCGGCTGCCCCAATGGGCACGGAGGCAGTTATGGTGATCCGGTCTTATAGAATCCTCCTGGTGACGCTCGGTCTGTTATTGAGCAGCCTGGTCTGGAGTGCCACCGAAACCGTCAAGGTGACCGCCGAGGGCTATGGTGAAACACCGCAACATGCGGTCTCCGAAGCGCTGGTCGGCGCGGTGCGTCAGGCCGGTGGCGTGGCGCTGGCGGTGGACCCGTCGTTTCGGCGCAAGGTCGGCCAGTGGTTGATTCAGCGTCAGGGCGACGTCAGCACCTGGATCGGCAGCCAGACCTCGGTAGCGGATCCACAGTTGCCTACCCTGGGCAGCTTGCGGAGCTATCAAGTGCTGTCGGTAGATCGGGTCGACGACGCCTTGTGGAAAGCGAGCGTGGAAGCCCGGGTGCTGCGTTATCAGTCCTTGCGTCCGGGGCGTGGACACCTTCCCGCCATCGCGGTGATGCCTTTCGAAACCCGTGCCAATGAATATCAATTGGGTGAAGTGACCATCGGCGCCGCCGAGGTGCAAGGCCGGCTGCGGGACGATCTGGTCGATGCGTTCACGCAGGCAAGCCGGTTCCGGGTGCTTGATCGGGCCCACCAGGCGGTGTTGGAACAGGAAAGAGTAACGGTGTCCGGTGGCAGCGTGGAGCCGGCGGAATGGGCCCGTCTGGGCCGGGTGCAGGGCGCCGATGTGTTGCTGGTGGGGCGCATTGAGGATTTCAGCATCGGCGACCGTCAACGTCGCTTTTACGGTGCCGACTTCCAGGGGTTCGAGCCCCGTGTGCGGATCCGTTACCGGATGCTGGATACCGCCACCGGTGAAGTGCTGTGGAGTGACTTGTTCGACTGGCGGCAGGACGAGGCCACGGTGCGGGCCTGGGCGCGTCTACAGAACATCGAGGATCGCCGCCATCCCGAGCGTCTGGCCGACCGGCTTTACCCCAGCATCGCCCGTGCCTTGAGTGGCGCCGCCACGGACGTGCTGTATCCGGTGCGGGTCCTGAAAGTCAGCGGCGATATGCTCTACCTGAGCCAGGGCGCGGGACGGCTGGAAACCGATGCGATGGTGTCGGTGTACCGGCCAGGGGAGCAGATCAAGGACCCGGACACCGGTTTGCCGATTCAACTGGCCGGGGCGGAGCTGACCCGGGCGCGGGTAATCGAGACCCGTGAAGGGTACGCGCTGGCGCGAGTGACCCGGGCCGCCGCCGCGGTGCAGGCCGGTGACCGGGTGCGGGTGTTGGGGGTCGTGGCATCGGGGGAGCAAGGGCCAGCCGGGCAGCCGCCCTCCCCCGGCTCCTCGGAAGCGCCGATCCGCTGGGACTGACGAGCCGCGATAGCCAATTCCGAGGAGCCGCCGATGGAAGGTTTTTTCGTACAAGCGTTAGTGCTGTTGGGCGCAGCGGTGCTGCTGTTGCCGTTGTTTCAGCGCCTGGGACTGGGCAGTATCCTCGGTTATCTGGTGGCCGGCGTGATCGTGGGGCCGATGGGCCTGGCCGCTATCCAGGGCGCGGATCAGGTACTGCATTTCGCCGAACTGGGCGTGGTGTTGATGCTGTTCGTGGTAGGCCTCGAACTGGCACCACAACAGCTTTGGGCGCGGCGCCGCCAGCTGATGGGCATGGGGGTGAGCCAGGTGGTGTTCAGCGCCGCCCTGCTGACCGGCTTTTTCCTGTGGTGGGGTGAACCCACCAACGCGGCTATCGCCATTGGCGCCACCTTGGCGTTGTCCTCCACCGCCTTTGCCGTGCAAATGCTGGTGGAGACCCGGCAATTGGGCACTCCCCAGGGGCGGGGTGCTTTTTCCATTCTGTTATTTCAGGATCTGGCGGTGATCCCGCTGCTGCTGCTGCTGCCGGCCCTGGCCGGCGGTGCCGAGGGCGCGGATAAACCCAACCTGCTGATCGGGTTCCTGGCGTTGGCCGGCATGGTCCTGGCCGGGCGTTATCTGCTGAATCCCTGGCTTGGCTGGCTGGCCAAGCTGCATAACCGGGAACTGATGACCGCCACGGCTTTGCTGCTGGTTCTGAGCGCCGCCGCCTTGATGGAAATGCTGCACCTGTCCATGGGGCTGGGGGCTTTCGTGGCCGGTATGTTGCTGGCCAACTCGCCCTATCGGGAGCAGCTCGATACCGATATTCAGCCGTTCAAGGGACTGCTGCTGGGGCTGTTCTTCATGGCCATCGGCATGACCATGGACCTGCGCCTGCTGGTGCGGGCACCCTTGGACATCCTGGCCTGGGGTGTGGCGCTGCTGGCGCTGAAAACCCTGGTGTTGATGGTGATCGCCAAAGTCTCCGGCAACAGCTGGCGTGGCGCGCTGCTGTTCGGGTTGCTACTCAGTCAAGGCGGTGAATTCGCCTTCGTGCTGTTCACTCAGGCCGGTGCTCTGGGGTTATTGGGCAGCGACGACATCGGCCGTTTGAACCTGGTGGTGGCGCTGTCCATGGCCGCCACCCCCTTGCTGTTGAAACTGGTTACCCGGCTCTGGCCGGAACAGCGGCCCAGTGCCGCGTTGCCCGAGGAGCCGATGCCCGACAATCAAGAGCCACAGGTGGTGGTGGCCGGATTTGGCCGCTTTGGCCAGATCATTGGCCGTATTCTGCTGAGCCGGAACATTCCGTTCACCGCGCTGGATACCAATCCGGAGCACATCGATACGGTGCGGCGCTACGGCAACCAAGTGTATTTCGGCGACGTTACCCGGCTGGATCTGCTCCATCATGCCGGTATCGGGCACGCCCGGGTGGTGGTGCTGGCGGTGGATGGCGTGGAGGACTCACTGCGCGCCGCTCATTTGATTCTCGAGCATTTTCCCAAGGTAACGCTGATTGCCCGGGCGCGGGACCGCCATCATGCCTATTCCCTGCTGGCGCTGGGGGTGCAGCATGTGGTGCGGGAAACGCTGGAATCCAGTCTGCGCGCCAGCCAGGCGGTACTGACGCAGCTGGGTCTGCCGGAGACCACCGCCATCGATCTGGTGCGCACCTTCCGCGAAGTGGACGAGCGGCTGCTGCGCGAACAGGTGGCCCACCGCGATGAGTTGGAGAAACTGATCGAGCTGTCCGCTCGTGGACGCGAGGAGCTGCAGTCCTTGCTCAGCGCGGATCGGGAGCAGGAATAGACACGATTTCCAGCAGCGTGTCAGCTTGGAGACGGGGCGGCGGTGACGACGAAGACCGCGGTGCTCTGGTACCAGATCTTCAGTTCGCTATCGCACCAGGTCACGGTGGCCACATGAGGGCCAGGCGCCAGGGATTCCGGAGCGAAAGTGTAGCGGATGGTGTCGTCTTCTTTTTCCATCGCGGTCATCGGCGCCACGCTTAGACGCTGGTCCAGGCTGATGTGCACCCTTTCCACGCCATTATCGTCTCCCTCCTCGTTTGCCGGAAAGGCAATGGTTAGGGGGGTGTCGCTTTGGTAAAGACCGCCGGGTCCGGTGCCGCTGGGATTTTCCCAACGGTAGAGGGTGTCATCCGCCTGGGGCGGCAGCTCGATGGCCAGACGTCCTTGCTGGAAACGGGTGATCCAACTGAACGCCACATTATCCGTCATCCCCTCACGCCGGGTCTCGCCGGACACCGTGGTCACCCCGACCTGGGCTCCCGGCGCCACGGCCCGGGTGGTCCAGGTCAGGGCGGGGTCGGCGAGCAGGTCCGCGGCCAGTTCCGCCAGTTCCGAAGTCTGACGGGCGAAGGCCATGATGTCGGGGTAAAGCGCCCGACTTTCCCGGCTGAGTAGATCCCAGCCGGCTTCGGATTCCCTCCGGGCCAGATGGTCCAGAAACAGCCGCACCGTGCTCTGATGTGTTTCCACGGGTACACCGGCCACCGCCGGTGGTCCCGGAGGGTGGGAGAAAGGCGGCGGCGGCGCGGGCCGGGAGGGGCCCTCATCGCAAGCGATCAGCAGCAAACACAAACCTATCGCCAGGGTAGGAAAAAAAGACTTCATGAACCAACCGTGCCATCGATTTCCGCTCAAGGATACTCCCCGCCGTGGCGGTGGCGCCATCATCCATGGCGCACGACATCCACCGGGATACCGTTGGGATCACGGACGACGAAGTGACGGTCGCCCCAGGGTTCGTCCCGCAGTGGCACCTCGATGTCGACCCCGGCGTCGCGGAATCGTTGGTACTGCGCATCCACATCGTCCACATCCACGGCGACCCAGGCGCCGCTGGTTACCGTTTGCCGGAACATGGGGGCTTGTGCCGCCTGATCGGGCTTCAGGAAGCCTAGCTCGCCGCCCCCCAGGGTCAACAAAACGAACCAGTCGCTGTCGAACAGAACCTCGCTGCCGAAGTGGCTCACGTAAAAGTCCCGTGCCGCCGTGGGATCCTTCACCACCAGACCTGACCATAGTTTCATCGTCGATCTCCGTCAGATAGGAGCCCCTGAACAGGCTCCGGGAGGTGTCAGATTAGGGGGCGGCGCGCATCGCGTCTTGAATAAAAGCGACATCGTGATCGGGCAAGATGGCGGCGGCGGGGGTCACGCCCATCACCCGTTTCAGGGTACGGGTCATATGGCTCTGGTCACTGAAGCCGGCGTCCTGGGCCAGCGCCGCCAGGGGCGGCACGCCTTCTTGGGTCAGGGTTCGGATCAGCCATTGGCAGCGGCGGATGGTCAGAAAGGTCCCGGGACTGATACCCAGGCGCTGCTGAAATTGCCTTTGTAGTTGGCGCTTGCTCACTCCGAAGGCATGACAAACAGAGGCGATACCGCTCTTCCAGGGCGCGTGGAGCAGCCAATGATCCAGGGCGTCGGTCTCCGCCGGATAATGCCCCAGCCAGTCCAGTAGCAGCTGATCGAGGATCCGACATGGGTGCGGATGGGTAAAAACTTGGGAACCTAATGTCGCGATCAGTCCTCGATTGTCTGGCAAAGGGAGGGCGCGATCGCGCAGTTCCGCCGCCGGCAGAGGCAGAAAATGACGGTGCTGTCCCGGATGGAAACGAATGCCGAGATAGTGATGGCCGGCCTGTACGCGGGCGGTTCCCGGGGCGGTGGTGGAACCGTAGGCGGTGACGGTGAGGTCGTGACCGGCGGCCAGGACCAGATCCACACAGCCATCGGGCAGGATGCGGTGGTCACCGGCGCTACTGTTCCGGCTAAGCCAGTAATGGCTGATGTAACGCCGCAACCGGGGATGCGGTGCGAGCGGCATCAACAGGTCCACCGTCGAGGCCTCCCATTGTGAGACGGATCAACCCTATCTTACCCGGTTGATCCGTGCCGTCACGCGCCGGACCGCCTCAGGAATCCGGCGCCCGCACCCGGGCGGCGCCAATGCCTCGTGGATCACTGGCGGCGGTGACCTCGCCGGTACGCTTATTCCAATAAATCGCCTGCATGTTGCCGTAGCGGCGGCCGGTGGATTTCAGGGTATGGCCGCGTAACGCCAGCCCACGGGCCTCAGCGGTGTCCAGGAAGTCCGGCTCCACTTCCACTTCGTCAGGCAGGTATTGATGGTGAAAACGAACCCGTGAGACCCAGTCTTCCACCGGTTTGCCATCCACCGCTTCCAGCACGCCGAGCAGTACCATGGAGATAATGCGGCTGCCACCAGGGGTCCCGAGAATGGCGACGCCGTCCTTCATTTCCACGAAGGTCGGCGTCATCGAGGACAGGGGGCGCTTGCCGGGAGCGATGGCGTTGGCCTTGCTGCCGACCAGGCCATAGGCGTTGGGGCTGCCCGGTTTGGCGGAAAAATCGTCCATCTCATTGTTGAGCAGGACTCCGGTGCCGGGGGGCACGAAAGCGCTGCCGAAGGGCAGATTGATGCTGAGCGTGGCGGCGACCCGGTTACCTTCGCCATCGAGTACGGACAGGTGGGTGGTATGGAAGCCCTCCTCCACCGTCACCGGATCACCGAGGCTGGCGCTGGGTGTGGCTTTGTCCAGTTCAATGCCAGCGGCGCGCGCTTTGGCGTAGGACTTACTCACCAACTTATCCACAGGCATATCCACAAAATCCGGATCACCCATATAGCGGGCGCGATCCTGATATCCGCGCCGCATGGCTTCCACCGCAAGATGAGGAAGTAAGTCCTTACTAATCTCGCCGCCATTGAAATTGCTGAGGATATTGAGCGTCTCCATCATCACCAGCCCGCCGGAGGAAGGCGGCGGCGCGGAAACGATACGGGCTCCCCGGTACTCGCCAATGATGGGGGGCCGCTCTTTCACCCGATAGTTTTCCAAGTCTTCCAGGGTCCAGATACCCCCGGCTTCGCGAACCCCTGAAACCATCTTCTTGGCCAGCGGGCCACGGTAGAAACCGTCGAAGCCCTGGTCGGCGATGGCCTGCAGAACCTTGGCCAGATCCGGCTGACGGATCGTCGTGCCGACCTCGGGAATCTTGCCGTCGCGCAGAAAGATGGAGGCCGCTTCCGGGTAGCGATTGAGGACGTCAACGCGGTAGCCGGCCAGGGTCCGATAGTGGTCTTCCACTGGGAAGCCATCGCGGGCCAGACGGATCGCCGGGGCCAGGGTCCGGGCCAACGGCAGACGCCCGTAGCGCTCGCTCAGGTGGACGAAGGCCGCGGCCTGGCCGGGGATGCCGGCGGCCAGGGGACCATTGATGGCTCGGTCGCGCACGACTTTGCCCTGGTCATCCTGAAACAGCGTTTCGGTGGCAGCGGCGGGCGCGGTTTCCCGGGCGTCCACCATGGTTTCATAGCCATCCTTCTGGCGATGCAGCAACCAGAAACCGCCACCGCCCATGCCGGCGGAGTAAGGTTCCACTACCGCCAAGGCGGCGGCCACGGCGATGGCGGCGTCAAAAGCGTTACCCCCCTGATCCAGCACCTCAAAACCGGCCTCGGTGGCGAGAGGGTGGGCACTGGCGATGGCCGCTTTATCGGGGGTGCCGGCCACGGCGGCGGTGGTGCCGCACAGCAAGGCCAAGCCGGCGAGCAGGGACAGCAGCAAGGCACGCGGTGTCATAAGGAGGCTCCTGATTCAATCCGTACCGGTGGGCTCTTCTCTTCACCAAGCATCTTCACCAACGAGCAGGCCGGCGGTGTTACTCGCCGGCCAGTTCTTTCTTGCGGCGCTCCAGCGCGATGGCCACGTTGTCCGGCACGAACTCTCTGACATCGCCATCCAGCAGCGCGATTTCCCGAACCAGGGAGCTGGAAATAAAGGACAAATGCTCGGCCGGTGTGAGGAACACGGTCTCCAGTTCCGGCGCCAGCTTGCGATTCATGTTGGCGAGCTGGAATTCGTATTCGAAGTCACTGACCGCTCGCAGGCCCCGCAGCAGGATGTTGGCTTCCTGGTCCTGGCAGAAGTGCGCCAGCAGCTGGGAAAACCCTACCACACGGACGTTATCGCGTTCCTGAATGCATTCTTCCACCAGCCCGACGCGCTCCTCCAGCGTGAACAGGGGGCGTTTCTTTTCACTGGCGGCCACCGCCACGATCACTTCATCGAACATGTCGGCGGCCCGTTCGATAAGGTCTTTATGGCCGTTGGTAATGGGATCGAAGGTGCCCGGGTAAACAACGCGATTGGTCATGTTCGGCTCGCTTTGTCCTTGAAATGGGGCGCCAAGCATAACGCGATCCATGCGCGCACGCACATTACCGGGAACCTTGCCGTTTTTCCGATGTCCGGCCGTGACTTTCCAGATAGTGGCGGGCGCTGGCCCGAAGCACTTGCGGCATGGGCGGGAGGCGCACGCCGGTGCGTTCCAGGAAGGGCGTGGTGGCACTCAGATCGAACCGCTCCGGCTGGATGAAATGGAGCGCTTCCGGTTCGGTGTTGGCGAATCGAGCCAGGGCGGGCAACCGCAGCAAGTGAGCGAGCAGCGGAATGGGGAAATGGAGTCCGGGGGCGCGGCATCCCAGGGTTTCGGCGATCAGGTTCAGCATCGGCTTCAGGTTTGGCGTGCCCGGGTCCAGCCCAAGGATTCGCCGTGGCGGCGCCGGATCCCGGATGGCGTGATCGATGATCGCGGCCAGGGTATCCACCGGAATCAACGGCAGCCAATGTTCGGGCCCGCCGGGGACCACCGCCAGCCGCCCCCGGGCCAGATTGTCGATCAGAGCGTGCAGGGGTTGCGCCGGATCCAGATCGCCATTGAGGCTGTGGCCCGCCACCGTGGCGGGCTGTACTTCCACCCAGTCCTCGTTGCGCAGCCGCCAGCGCACGGTGATTGCCGCTTCCATTTTGCTGGCTTCATAGGCTCCGGCACGACGGTACACCCGTTGCCAGTCGATGGCCGCCGGATCCTCTCCGTCAATTCCCAGGCGTTTCAGGTGGCGCTGGTTTTCCAGCATGAAGCCGCTGATGAAGACCAGCCGGCAATGCTGATGCCGCGCCAGTCGCGCCACCGCCAGACTGCCGGAAACGTTGGTCCGGCGTGCGGCTTCCGCTGGTAACCGCCAACCGAAGCGGGCGCCCAGATGCACCACCGCGTCCAGTGGCGGCGGGCTGCCGGTAAGGCCGAGATCGGGGGCATCCAGGTCTCCGGGCAGAGCATCGAGGTAGTGGCTGTTTCCTCCGAGCCGGTCCACGGTGGCGCGGAGCTTGGCGAGGGCTTGCGGGTGGCGCATCAGCGCCAGAACGGGCTGCTCCCCGGCGGTGAGCCGGGCGCACAGGTGACGGCCGATAAAGCCGGTGGCGCCGGTGATCAGTAGCGTCATGACGGTTCTCCCTGATGAGTGGCCCGCCACTGTAAAGTGTAGAGTATGCTCTAAGGTCAATATTGATCGGAGAGAAAGGTGCGCATCGCGGAACTGGAACAAAGAACCGGAGTGAGTCGCCACACGCTGCGTTATTACGAGAAACAGGGGCTGCTGCGGGAAGTGGACCGCCGTGGTAACAATTACCGTGATTACCCGGAACCGGCGGTGGAGCGGGTAGCCATGGTGAGGCAACTGAAAGGGCTGGGGTTCTCCCTCAGGGAAATCCGCGAGGTGCTGGACGCGCTACGTGACGATCGTATTGATTGTGCCCGGGGGGCGGCGTTGATGGCGGAAAAACGGGAAGCGGTGGAGCGGCGTATGGCGGAGCTGTCCGAGGTGCGTGATCTGCTGGCGCGGGAGCAGCGAAAGCTGGAGGAAAGTGCCGCGCGATCACGCGGCACCTGAGCGCGTTTGTGGTTGGCTCCTTCAGGCGCTGAGCTTTTCCGCCAGAGCGGTGGCGTTGCGCGCGCTGATTGCATAGATGCTTAATTGCGGATTGACCCCGAGACTGGTGGGAAACACCGAGCCATCAATGACGTAGAGATTGTCCAGATATTTGTAGCTGCCGTCGTGGTTTACCAGACAGTGTTTTTCGTCGTCGCCCATGGCGCACCCGCCCATCACATGAGCACTGCCCAGCGAGGTAATAAAAGGCGCGTATTCCAGGGTTTCGATGCCTTGCCGGGCCTCATCCCAGTTGCGGTAGTACGGAGCATGGGAATGACCGGGCCGCACTGCCTTGGCACCGGCGGCGAACTGCATTTCCACCTGGGTCAGATGGGATCGTTTCACCGCTTCCAGCAGATACCCATTCACCGGGTAGTCCAGAACGGGCTCGCCGTTGTCACGTAATTCCACCGAGCCGCCTTCGCTATTGTCATGGAAGCCGTCGCGGACCAGCGCGATGGAGGCCGCCAGATGCGGCAAACCGGTGATCTGCTGCCGTGCCTGTTCGCCGATGCCACCGATGAGCGCGCTGGCCAGCCCCGGATGCAGCGGCATCATCTCCAGCTTGTAGCCGCCGGGGCCGTCCACGCCGTATTTGAAGATGAACTCGTCGGAATACAAGGACTGGGGCGCGCCATAGTAGGGGGCCACTTCCTCTTGGTACCGACCAAAAGTGAAACTGGTGGGGTGCAGGAAGGTGCGTTTGCCTATCCGTTTTTCCGGATCCGGCGCCTCCGAGCGCAGCAGCAACGCCGGGCTCTGAATGCCGCCGCCGGAAACCACCACGGCCCGCGCTTTCAGGGTCAGGGTGGCGCCGGTGGGCTCCTTGGCCTGATTCAAAGGCCGCGCTTCCACCCCTACGACCTGATCGCCTTCCATCAGCAGTCGCTCGGCGCGGGTGCTGTAGAGCAAGGTGGCGCCTTTCTTCATTGCCGCCGGCAGTGTGGTGACCAGCATGGATTGCTTGGCGTCGGTGGGACAGCCCATGCCGCAATAGCCAATATTCCAGCAGCCGCTGACGTTGCGTGGAATGATGCCCCAGTGCCACCCCAGTTTCTCGCACCCTTTCTTGATCACGGCATTGTTGGCGTTTGGTGGCATGGCCCATTTGCTGATGTTAAGGCGCTGCTCCATTCGGTCGAACCAGGGGTTGAGCGCTTCCCGGTCCAGGTCGCTGACGCCGAAACGGTCACGCCAGTAATCCAGGGTCTGGCGTGGTGTGCGGAAACTGCTGGTCCAGTTGACCACGGTGGTGCCGCCCACGGTGCGGCCTTGCAGGATGGTCATGCCGGCGTCCTTGGTGGCACGCATTGCCCCCTCTTGATAGAGGTCGTGGTAGGCCTTGCCCTCATCAAGAATGAAATCGTTGGAGCTGCGCAACTGGCCGGCTTCCAGCAGAATGACCTTGAGGCCGTGCTCAGTGAGCACTTCCGCGCTGACACCGCCGCCGGCCCCGGTGCCGACAATGATTACATCGGCTTCCAGTGTGCGGTCTTCCGTGATGGTCTGGCCATTCAAGGCCTGCCAGCCTTCGGCGATACCGGTTTTCCAGAGATCCTTGATGCCGCTGATCGGCAAAGCGGATAAATCCTGCATGGCGATACCCTTACGCTTTTTGTTTTCAGGTGGGCTGGCGTGGTTCAACCGATGATCTTGTTCGGCGGGCCGGGATAACCGGTGGTGCGGGCGGCATCCGGTTTCACGTACCAGGCCATGTGAAACGGCTGGGTGAGGCCGCGGAAGGCGGCTCGCGGCAACTCGCTTTCACTGCGTGACCAGTGATCCAGGGTCGCGCTGAGCTGTTCTTCGGTTTGCTCGGCGAAATGTTTCCAGGTGCCGGTGAGATACCAGCGCCCTGGGGCCAGTTGCAGCAGATCGAGCAACTCGAATACCGCGCCACGGGTGCCGGGCATGCCGCCGTCAAGAAGGTCATCGAAAGCCAGCAGCGCCTGGTCGGCGGTGGCGTCCGCCGCGGCCAGGGCCGGGGCCAGCAGCACCCGGGCCAGCGGCCTGAGCAAGGTGACGTCCTGGGAACGCAGGTGTCGATAGCCATGGGCCGGTCCGTCGTTGCGGCTGCAGCCGGTCAGCAGGGCCAGGCTTGATCCCGCCGTCAGCATGACACTGGCGCCGGCGCTGAGTTTGAGAAAGTCGCGACGATCCATTCCCGGTTTCCATCCTGATTGTGTTGTTGTGCTTGTTATCACGACCGGACGGGCGTCACCGAAAAGTCACGCCCGCCGGGCCGGCTATTTGAGCAGATACTTATAGATGAAACGGTGCATGCCCCGGCCGTAGGGCGGCAGGATATGCTTGGTGCCGTTGAACTTGCCCTTGCGGTAGACCCCTTTGGCCTTGGAGAAGGTCAGGAAGCCTTCGTGGCCGTGGTAATGGCCCATCCCCGAGGGGCCGACACCGCCGAACGGCATGTCATCCACACCCACGTGACTGACGGTGTCGTTGAGGCAGACGCCGCCGGCGTGGGTATTGCGCAGCACGTATTGCGCATTGCCGCTGTTCCAGTCGAAGTAATACAACGCCAGCGGGCGGGGACGGTCATTGACGTAGTCCAGGGCCTGATCGAGCCCTTTATACGGAATCACCAACATCAAGGGGCCGAAGATTTCGTCCTGGGCGATTTTCATGTCGTCGGTGACATTCAGTACCAGAGTGTGCGGTAGCTTGCGGCTGTCGCCGAGATCCTCATTGGCGGGATTGATGCTGATGATACGGGCGCCTTTTTCTTCCGCGTCGCGCAGGTATCCCTGCAGACGCTGGTACTGACGATCGTTGATGATGCTGGTGTAGTCCGGGTTTTCCGCCATGGTCGGATACAGCTTGCCGATTTGCGCGCGCCACTGTTCGACGAATTCCTCCACCCGCTGTTCGGGGCAAAGAATATAATCCGGCGCCACACAGGTCTGGCCGCTGTTCAGGCATTTTCCAAAGGCGATACGCTCCACCGCTTCGTTCATCGGGAAATCCTCGCCGATGATGCAGGGGCTCTTGCCGCCCAGCTCCAACGTCACCGGTGTCAGATTTTCCGCCGCGGCGCGCAGGATATGGCGGCCCACGGAAGTGGAACCGGTGAACAGCAGATGATCGAACGGCAGCGCCGAGAACGCCGCCGCCACATCCACTTCGCCGTTGACCACCGCCACCTGATCCTCCGGAAAAGTATCCGCGATCAGACGCTGCAGCAGAGCCCCGGTGGCCGGGGTGGATTCGCTCATCTTGATCATCACCCGGTTGCCCGCCGCCAGCGCCGCCAGTAGCGGACCGATGGCCAGGTACACCGGATAGTTCCAGGGCACGATCACACCGACCACGCCCACCGGCTGATATTCCACCCAGGCCTTGCCCGGCCATTGCGGCGCGCCGACCTTACGACGGCTGGGTTTCATCCATTTGGCGACTTTCTTGGCGTGGTATTTGATGCCTTCGACGCTGGTGAGCAGCTCGGCCAGCTTGGTTTCATCGGCGGCGCGGTTGCCGAAATCCTGGCGCAGCGCTTCGATGATCTCATCCTGGTGATCCAGCAACATGGGTTTGAGGCGCAGGATGGCTTCCCGGCGTTCCTCCACGGAAGGGTAAGGCTGACGACGGAAAGCGGCCCGCTGGGCTTCGAACAAGGTGTTCATGCGCGTGATCCGCGCCTGATCGGTTTTGAGCTCCTTGATTTCGGCGACCATAATGCGCCTCCTGGATTGTTATTGGACTGATTGGGATTTTTAGAGTAATTACTCTAGAGGTCAACCCTCTGTTTCCCCTTTGACTGGATTGGCCCCGTATGACTGGCACCAAAACGCGCATTCTGGACACCGCCCTGGACTTGTTTAATCGCCATGGCGAGCGCAATGTCACCACCAACCACATCGCCGAAGCCCTCGGGATCAGTCCCGGCAACCTGTATTATCACTTCCGCAACAAGACGGCGATCGTGGCGGCGCTGTTCCAACGTTACCGCCAACAAATCTGGGAATGGCTGCCGCCGCCCAAGGGAGCGTTGACCTGGCAGGACAAGATGCACTACCTGCAGGGGATTCTGGAGTCGATGTGGCAGGGCCGGTTTCTACATCGGGATTTGCCGCATTTTCTCCACCAGGATCCGGAGTTGCGCGCCGAATACACGCAGTTCGTGCAAGATGGCATGGAGCGCGGGTTGCAGATTTATCAGGGATTGCGCGCCAGCGGTCTGATCGAGGCCAGCGATGAGGACCTGCGTGCCCTGATGGTGAATACCTGGGTATTGGCGATGTCGTGGCCGGGCCTGACCCACGGCCTCAACCCCGCCGCCGCTGAGAACGAGACTCTGGATCGGGCCCTGTTGCGTCAGGGTATTTATCAGATCGTGTGCCTGGAAGCGCCCTATCTGAGGGGGGAGGCTCTGGATCATCTGGATGCCATGAAGGCGGAATTCCGGGTTGGCGACACCACGGTGAACCTGTTGTTCACGGCATCCGGCCCCCACATCGGGGAGTCGTCGAACGGCTGAGCTTGGCAGATCGTGGGGTAATGGCTATCGTTATACGAGATAAAAATCACGTATAACGAGAAAACTTGCCGTCACGGAGTCCCATGAGCTCAGTCCGAACCCCCACCGCCAAGAAGGCCAAGCCCGTCACCAGCACCACTCTGGCCAAGGCGTCGCTGTTGCTGCGCACGGTCGCGCGCACTTTCCCCACCGGAGGGACTCTGTCACGCATTGCCCGTGAGGTGGGGATGAATACCGCCACCGCTCACCGGTTGCTGACCGCTCTGGCCCACGAAGGCTTGCTGACCTTTGACCCCTATGTGAAGACCTATCACGTGGGATTCGAATTGCTCGATATCGCCGAGTCGGCCCAGGCGGTGGCGCCGGATCTGCAACTGCGGCAGCGGCTGAGGCCAATGCTCAAGAACATCTCCCGGCGCACCGAGGAATCCACCTACCTGTCGATTCGTTCCAACCGGGATTCGGTGTGCATTGATCTTTCCGAAGGCACCTATCCGATCAGCGCCAACACTCTGATGGTCGGAGCCCGCCGACCGTTGGGGATCGGGGCCGGCTCCTGTTCGCTGCTGGCTTCCCTGCCGGTGGAGGAAGGTGACCGCATGCTGCTGCTCAATCAGGACCGCTATGAGCGCTACTCAGGCATCACCTTGTCGGAGGTACGCCAATGGCTGCTGGAATACCGGCGTGACGGCTTCGCTTTCAATAATGGCCGTATTATTCCGGAAGTGGCGGCCTTGGGAATGGCATTCCGGGTGCCTGGCTCCGGGCAGGACGTGGCGGTCAGTGTGGCGTCGGTGGTGTCCCGGATGAACGAAGAACGCCGACGCATGGTGATCGACGTGATCCGGGATGAAATCTCCCGTCTGCAGGAATGACGCTGAGGGCCAGATAAACAAATAAGTGCTTATTTGTTGTTGCATTGATGGCCACTTTTTGCTTTTTTTCTTGAAATGCGAGAAATTTTTATTTGGATTTGGGAAAATTTATTGACTCCAACCAGAGTGACCGACTAGTTTTCGCAAAGGGCCGATGCCGGAGTTCTTTCCGGCATGAGGATGGCCTCCCTGAGCCGGGCGGGATGCCCCTGAATCGTCACGAACGATTTTGACGCCGTCCACGACGGCGGTAAAAAAACAATCTCGGAGATGCTTATGACTTCATCGACTCGCCTGCGTCGATTTTTCGCCTCTATCATGATCGGTGGCGGTTTGGCTCTTACCGCTGGCGCCAGCGCCGCGGAACTGCCCAAATCCATGACCTGGTCCTCCTATGATGTGGGTTCCGCCGGCTACGCCGAAGCGTCCGCCATTGCCGATGCGTTCGGCAAGAAATTCGGTACCCGCATCCGTATCCAGCCTTCCGGTTCCTCCATTGGCCGTCTGCAACCGGTGCTGAGCAAGCGTGCCGACATTGGCTTCCTGGCCACGGAAACCTTCTTCGCCAGTGAAGGGATCCATGATTTCTCCACTCGCCGCTGGGGACCGCAGGATCTTCGCGTGGTGGCCGGACGTCCTTCCTCGTTCGGTATCTTCACCGCCGCGGACGCCGACATTCATACGCTCCAGGATCTCAAGGGCAAGCGCTTCGCCTACGTGGCGGGTAACCCGTCCATCAACGTCAAATGCGATGCTTTCCTGGCCTTCGCCGGCCTGACCCGGGATGACGTCGACGCGAAGATGTTCCCCACCTACGCCAACGCCATGAGTTCCCTGGCGCGCAACGAGGCCGACGCTTCCTGTACCACCACCACGCCCAGCCACGTGTACGAGCTGGAGCAATCCCCCCGTGGTATCCGTTGGCTGGAAGTGCCCGCCGACGACGAGGAAGGTTGGAAACGCCTGCGCGCGGTAGCGCCGTTCTTCCAGCCGTACACGGAAACCGTGGGCGCCGGCATCAGCGAGGAAAACCCGGTTGATATCCTGGCTTACCGTTACCCGGTGCTGGTGGTTCGTTCCGATACCGACGCGGATCTGGTCTATGCTTTCACCAAGGCGTTGGACGAGACCTATGACATGTACAAGGACGCCACGTCCGTGATGCCGCGCTGGGATCTGAAGCAGGCTGGTGTGCCGGCGGCGGACGCTCCCTTCCATGAAGGCGCCATCCGTTACCTGAAGGAAAAAGGCATCTGGACCGACGAGGCCCAGGCCTGGAATGACGCTCGCACCAAACGCCTGAATGTCTTGCGTGACGCCTGGAAGAAAGCCGTGGCCGAAGGCGATGGCAAGAGCGACGAAGAGTTCGCCGCGATCTGGGACCGTATCCGTACACAGGCACTCAATTCCCTCTGATCCCTCTCTGAAAGCCGGGGCGGAAAGGGAGCCCGCCCCGGGTTCCATCATGCTATTTCCGGAGTCCCTCCATGACGACGTCTGCGGATGCTTCCCAAGAGCACAGCCAGGAGGCCGGCGCTCCTTCCTCCCGTTTGCGCGGGCCGGCCTATTGGCTGGTCATGACCCTGGGTACCCTGGGTCTGTTGATGGCCATCAATCAAACCTTTGATCTGGAGCTGCTTGGCTTCAAGCCGTTGGGTAACGCTTATTTGTACTACCTGATCGGCCTGTTCCTGGCGGCGGCTTTCATTACCTTCCCGGCCTGGTCCGGTGCTCGTGAGCGGGTGTCCTGGTACGACTGGATCCTGGCGCTGGCGGCGTTGGTGTCCTGCGGCTATCTGGGGCACCACGGCCTGGTCATGATTCAGCAGGGCTGGGATTTCATGGCGCCCACCGAGGCCACCGTATTCTCCGGCATCCTGCTGGTACTGGTGCTGGAAGGCGTGCGTCGCTGCGGCGGCTGGCCGCTGTTGGCGGTGGCTTTGCTGTTTGGCAGCTTCCCCCTCTACGCGGACCACATGCCCGGTTTTCTCTGGGGTAACCAGTACGGTTTCGCCGAAACCATCCGTTCCCATGTGATCGGTGTGGAAAGCATCATCGGTATCCCGATGCAGGTGGTGGCGCAACTGGTGATTGGCTTTGTCGTGTTCGGCGCGGCGCTCACCGCCACCGGCGGTGGTGAATTCTTCATGCGCTTCGCCACTGCCTTGATGGGCCGCAGCCGGGGTGGTCCGGCCAAAGTGGCGGTGCTCTCCAGTGGCATTCTCGGTAGTTTGTCCGGCAGTGTTATTTCCAACATTCTCACCACCGGTCCGATCACCATTCCGACCATGAAGAAAACCGGCTACCCGGCTCACTATGCCGGTGCCGTGGAGGCCTGTGCTTCCACCGGCGGTACCCTGATGCCGCCGATCATGGGCGCGGTGGCGTTTATCATGGCGTCGTTTCTCGGTGTCCCCTACTCCGAAATCATGATCGCCGCTTTTCTGCCGGCCCTGCTGTTCTATCTGGCATTGATTTTCCAGGTGGATAACTACGCCGCCAGACGTGGTCTCAAAGGCATGCCAGAGTCCGAGATTCCGGACCTCAAGGAAACGCTCAAGGACGGCTGGCCGTACCTGTTCAGCCTGGTGGCCCTGATCTACATGTTGCTGGTGATGCGGCTGGAGGCCTACGCGCCCTACTATGCCGCTCTGGTACTGGTCGGTATTTCCATGTTCAAACGCAACCACCGCATGAACTGGACCCGGGCAAAGACAATGATCCAGGATCTGACGCTGAGCGTTTCCAACCTGGTGGCGATTCTGGCTGGTATTGGCCTGGTGGTCGGTGGTCTTTCCTACACCGGCGTGGCGGGCGCTTTCTCGCGCGAACTGCTGCTGTACGCTGATGGCAGTGTGCCTTTGATGCTGGCGGCGGGTGCCGTTACCAGCTTCGTGCTTGGCATGGGAATGACGGTCAGCGCTTGCTATATCTTCCTGTCCATTTTGCTGGCGCCGGCGCTGGTCAATGCGGGCCTCAATCCGCTGGCCAGTCATCTGTTCATTCTGTACTGGGGCATGATGTCCTATGTCACCCCGCCGGTGGCTCTGGCCGCCATCACCGCGGCGGGCGTGGCCGATGCCAACGCTACCAAAACCGGTATATACGCCATGCGTCTGGGGGCGATTCTGTTCGTCCTGCCGTTCCTGTTCGTGCTCAACCCGTCCCTGATCCTGCAGGGCGAGTGGAGCAAAATCCTGCTGTCCACCATCACCGCCATCACCGCGATCTGGCTGCTGGCCTCGGCCATGGAGGGGTATCTCTATCGCGCCGGCCTGTTGTCGATGATTCAGCGAGTGGTGCTGATCGTGGCCGGTGCACTGCTGATTTACCCGGAACCCATCAGCGACGTGGTCGGGTTCGGGTTGCTGGCGCTGGTGTACCTGAGCCGTCGATTGTTCAAACCGGTGGCGGCGGTGTCCTCGCGTGAATCGTAAAGGTGAAAGAACGTGATCAATAAAGTTTGGGATTCCTTCGAGTCGGCGGTGGCCGACGTCAAGGACGGTGATTCGGTGATGATCGGCGGCTTCGGCAGCTCCGGTTTTCCCCTGCAGCTGATCGAGGCCTTGCGCCAACACGGCGCCCGGGACCTGACCGTGATTTCCAATAACGCCGGGGTGGGCGATGAGGGCATCGCTTCCCTGCTGAAAGATCGTCTGGTGCGCAAGATCGTTTGTTCGTTTCCGCGCTCCGCCGGTTCGGTGTGGTTCGAGCGTCTCTATGAAGAAGGCGCCATCGAGCTGGAGCTGGTGCCCCAGGGCACTCTGGCGGAACGGATCCGCGCCGCCGGCGCCGGCATTGGCGGTTTCTATACGCCCACCGGTTATGGCACCCGGCTGGCCGAAGGCAAGGAAACCAAGGTGATCAACGGGCGCGGTTATGTGTTGGAAACCGCTCTGCCCGCTGACGTGGCCCTGATCAAGGCGCAACGGGCGGATGCCTGGGGCAACCTGATTTATAACACCGCCGGCCGCAACTTCAATCCGCCCATGGCCACCGCCGCCGCGTTGACCGTGGCGGAAGTGGAGCGGGTGGACGCAGTGGGCGATCTCGACCCGGAATGCATCGTGACCCCGGGTATCTTCGTGGATCGGGTAGTGGCACAGAAGGAGTGGCGGAATGATGCGGCTTAAACCGGCGGAGATCGCCGAGCGGGTGGCCCAGGATATTCCCGATGGCGCCTATGTGAATCTGGGCATTGGCATGCCCACCATGGTGGCGAACTACGTCAGCGACGACCGGCAGGTGATCTACCAGAGCGAGAACGGCATCCTCGGTGTTGGCCCGGCTCCGGCCCCGGGCGAGGAAGATCCGGATTTGATCAACGCCGGCAAACAGTTCGTCACGCTGCTGCCCGGCGGCGCCTATTTCGACAATGCTGAATCCTTCGCCATGATGCGTGGCGGTCACTTGGATCTGGCGGTACTGGGCGCGTTCCAGGTGTCGGAAAAAGGCGATCTGGCCAATTGGGCCACCAATAACGACACCTACCCGCCGGCGGTGGGTGGTGCCATGGATCTTGCGGTGGGCGCGAAGCAGGTGTTCGTGATCATGAGCCACACCACCAAGAGCGGTGAGCCGAAGATCCTGGAAAGCTGTAACTATCCGCTGACCGGCGCCGCCGTGGTGAAACGCATCTACACCGATCTGGCGGTGCTGGACGTGACCGACCAAGGGCTGCGGGTACGTCAATTGCACGGTGATAACACCTTCGATGAGGTGCAGGCGCTGACCGGCGCGACGCTGTTGCCGGCGCTGAGCTGACGTGTCGACGGCGGCACGGCTTCGCTGGCGGTCGGGGTTGACCTACGCGGCCCTGGTCGCAGGTTTGCTGCCGGCCTGGCCGGCTGTGAATCTGGCGGGCACCGCCGCCGCGCTGGTGGCGGTGACCCTGGCCTGGGGTGAGCTGCGGATGGTGGCGCGGGGTCTGTTGACGCTGGTGCTGCTGTCATTGCTGGCGGCGCTGTTGGTGGCGCCGCACTCCTTGGTGCTGGCCGCCACCGCCATGATTCGCCTGACCGCCCTGATCGTTATCATGATGCTGTTGGCGGCGGTACTGGGCCGCTCGCCGGATCTGAAGCGGATTTCCGCCGGCCTGTTCAGCGGCCGGCCCCTGCCCCGCTATTACAGCATCACTTTTGGCACGGCCTTCCTTTCCGTGCCGCTCAACTTCGGTTCGGTGGGGCTGATCGGCTCGATGGTCGACCAACAGGTGCGGAGCCATGGCGATTCGGCCATGGCGCGCAACGCCGCCCGCGGTGTGCTGCGTGGCTATGGTGCCTCGCCAATGTTCTCCCCGCTGTCGATCTCCGTGGTCACCACCCTGACCTACCTCGTGGGCCTGCATTCCTGGGAGTTGCTGGCGATCAGCGTGCCGCTGGCGATGGTCTATCTGGCCAGCGGCGCTTTGTTCCGGGAGGCGGAAAAACCGGTCGGCGGCGACGACCGTAAAGACAGTATGCTGATGCCTTGGCTGCGCTTCGGCGCGGTGGTCACCGCGATCTGGATGGTGACGCTGCTGTTCAACGGTCTGCTGGATTTGCGTTACTCGAAAGCGGTCACTCTGAGCTGCCTGATCGCGGTCATCCTGCTGATGGTGCGCGAGCGCTGGCGCGGGGAACGGGTATCGCTGCCGACCATGGCGCCGCTGGCCAACGAAGTGGTGATCATGGGCGGCTCATCGTTTCTGGGCGCGCTGATCAGTTTGCTGGTGCTGCATTCTCTGGGGGAGGCGTTCTCGCTACCGGACTGGGGCTACCCTCTGGTGGCCTTCGTGGTGCCGTTTCTGTTCTTTGGTGGCGGCCAGCTCGGACTCAACCCGATCATAATGGGTACTTTGGCCGGCGGCGTGATGGGGCCGGTATGGCCGCCGGAAGCGTATGTCGGTCTGGGGCTGGCGATTGTCAGTGGCTGGGCCCAGTGCGCCACGGGGACACCCTATTCCGCCAATTCGCTATTGATGGAACGGCTCACCGGCTACGACGCCCGGGTCGCCGCGTTCCGCTGGAACCTGGGGTTGTCCGCCTGCTGGCTGGTCTTGAGCGGCGGGCTGGCCGCTTTGCTTACCGTGGTGCTGATGCCGTGAGGTCATCTCTTCGCCGTTAATGGCGTTCAGCCGGCAGCGGCCGATACGCTTTGATGATCAGATGAAAACGCGCGGACGAACACCTCGGCCCGTTGCTCCAGCCAATAATGAGGGCGCCGGATCGAACCTTGAACAAACCCCACATGGCCGCCGTGTTCGGCCACTTCCAACGTCACCGCGTCACTGAGATCCTGTTGCCGGGGCAGGCTGGCCTCGGTCATGAAGGGATCGTCCCGGGCCTGGAGTAACCAGGTGGGAGTGTCAATGGCGCCGAGGCGTGTCCCGGCGGAGCACTGAGCGTAGTAGTCGGCGGCATCGCGAAAGCCGTACAAAGGCGCGACGATCCGCCCGTCAAAGTCCCAGAAAGAGCGGATGCCGGTGCGGTCGAGGCCCGCCAGGATCGCCGCTTGCTCGGGGTTTACCTTGTGCAGATGCCGTTCCTGGGCATCCAGGGTAGCGAGCAGGGCTTTGATCAGATGATTGCGATAGATGCGCGAGAAGCCCTGATCCATGTGGTCGGCACTGTTCGCCAGTTGCAACGGCGCGCAGATCGCCAGGGCGCCGGCCAGCTTGCCGGAATCCGCCAGGGCCAGCCAGTTGAGCAGGCGTGAGGCTCCCAGGGAAACGCCGAGCGCCAGTACCGGTGCCCCCTTGGCGCGTGCATGGACGTGCTCGATCACGGCGTTGAGATCATCGATCTCCCCGGCGTGGTAAGACCTGGCGGTGTCATTGGGAACCAGGGCGCCACGGCCATTGGCCGCCACTGAAGGCAGGCCGAGAGCGAGCAGACGCCGTTGGATACCGATGATGTAGTGCGAATCACTGGAACCGGACAGGCCGTGCTGGAGCAGTAAGACCGGAAGCTGGCCGTCCGGTGCCGGTCCGCACCAGTCCAGCAGCAGATAATCGCCATCCGCCAGCGGCAGCGTCTCCCGCCGCCGTGCCGGTGCTCCGGTACGGCGCAACAGCGGCCCCCACAGAGTTTGCAGATGAGGGGAACGGGCCCACCAGGGGGCCCGAAAAGCGGCGGAAGTCATGCTCAGGGCTGGGTTCTGTCGATGGTCTTCAGTACTTTTTGCAGACCGGCGACGGTGCCGCCGACATCGCTCAGATTGGACGGCAGCAGCAGTGTGGTGGACTCCTTCGCCAGTTTCTCGAAGGCGCTCACGTACTGTTCGGCGATGCGCAGGCTGACGGCTTCCTCGCCACCGTCTTCCTTCACCGCCGTGGCCACCTCACGCAAACCGGTGGCGGTGGCCTGGGCGATCAGTTCGATCTGCCGGGCGCGACCTTCCGCCTCGTTGATTTGCTTCATCTTTTCACCTTCGGAGATGTTGATCATCTCCTGCTTCTCACCCTCGGAGCGGTTGATCGCCGCCTGGCGGTCACCCTCGGAACGGTTGATCGCGGCCTGACGATCCCCTTCGGACTCCGCCACCACCGCACGGCGTTCCCGCTCGGCGCGGACCTGTTTCTCCATGGCGTCCTTGATCGAGGCCGGCAGATTGATGTCCGCCACCTCGTAACGCAGAACCTTCACGCCCCAGGGCTGGGCCGCTTCGTCCACCGCCTGGACCACTTCCATATTGATTTCGGAGCGTTCCTCGAAGGTCTTGTCCAGGTCGATCTTACCGATCACCGAACGCAGCGTGGTTTGCGCCAGCTGCTGGGCAGCCATGACATAGTCGTCCACGCCGTAACTGGCGGATTTGGGATCGACCACCTGCAGGTACATGACGCCATCGATGGAGACTTCGATGTTGTCCTTGGTGATACAGCTCTGGCGTGGCACGTCGCGCACGATTTCCTTCAGGGAATGTTTGTAGGCCACTTTATCGATGAACGGCATGAGAATATGCATGCCTGCTTCCAGAGAGGTGCGGTACTTGCCGAGCCGTTCCACCACGTAGACGTTCCGTTGCGGAACGATACGAATGGTCATTCCCAGCAGCACGATGACGCCGAGGGCGATCAGTGCGGAAATAATCAATCCTTGCATAATGTAATCCTTACGGTTGCTTGTCGGTTGAAGTGCTGGACCAGGGCTCGACCGTGAGCCAGAGGCCATCATGTTTGGTGATTCGCACCATTTCCCCGGCTTTCAAGGCCACTGGCGATTGCGCTTGCCAGCGGGCACCGCGGTACCGTACCGCGCCGATACCGTCCACGAAATCCTGCTCCACGGTAGCGCGGGAGCCGATCAGGCCAGCGCTGTCCTCGATGGATTTGGACTGGGCCTCGCGTCCGAACAGCCAGGCGCGCAAATAGCGCCGCGCCCCCACCAGCAACAGCAGGCTGATGACGGCGAAGGTGGTGATCTCCCAGGTCAGGTCATTGAGAACACCGAAAAACACCAGGATGCCGACGATTACCGCCGCCAGACCGAGAAAAATGGTCAGCAGCCCGGAGATCAAAAACTCCGCGATGATCAGAATCAACCCGAGAATGATCCAGTAACTGTATTCCGGCATAGGTTTCAATCCCTTGTAATCGGTGTGCTTTTGGCGGCGAAATGACGCCCCTGACAAGTGCCCTATGGTAGCCTAGGCGCACCGCAAAAACCGCCCTCGTTTTAACGGATCCGCCGATGCCCTCAATGCGCCGATTCTTCGATGATCAGGACTTTCACCTCGACCGGCCCTGCCAGCTGGGCGCCAGCCCCAGCCAGCATATCGCCCGGGTGTTGCGCATGAGCAAGGGAGAGGAGGTGGTGCTGTTCAACGGTCGGGGAGGCGAATGGCGGGCCCGCCTCGTCGCGGTGGACAAGAAAACCGTGGAGGTGTTGCCCCTGGCCCACGATCCGGTGGAACGCACGCCACCGCTGGCGGTGACCCTGGGGTTGCCGATGATCAAAGGCGAGCGCATGGATTACGCCATCCAGAAAGCCACCGAGTTGGGCGTTGCCCGTATCCAGATTCTGGATACCGCCCGTTGCGAAGTCCGCCTGAAAGGCGAACGTCAGGAGAAAAAGCGTGAGCATTGGCGGCAGGTGGCGATCAGCGCCTGCGAGCAGTGCGGCCTTAACCGGCCGCCCGAGATTCTCACCGCGATGCCCTTGAACAGCTGGCTGGCCGGACCGCTGCCCGGGCTTAAACTGATTGCTCATCCGGGCAGTGAGCCTTTTTCCCGCCACCGCCTGACCGCGCAGAGCGAGCTGACCTTGCTCACCGGCCCGGAAGGCGGGTTCGATGACGACGAACTCGAAAGTGCTTTCGACGCCGGCTTTTCCGCCTTTGCCCTCGGCAGCCGGGTATTACGCGCGGAAACCGCGCCGGTGGCGCTGTTGGCCGCCTTGTGGGCCTGGTTATCCTGACCACCCCGGCTCCCCCCGCTCGAAGTTAGTGCGCCGCCCCTCCCATTTTTGTGCGCTCTTCCATAGGTGGTGTACCTCATGATCAGTGTGCTCGTACTTTGCAGTACGTGAGCATCCACTATTTCCGCATTCTCGCGGGTATTTCCGTGAACATTGGAAAATCTGGCACGGCTCTTGATTCCTGGACAGGCAACGCGACAGGAGTTTGCCCGGGGCCGGTTGCAGGCCCCGGGCCTTTTTATTCAGGGATATGTGTTGAACCGTACAGAGGGAAATGGGGACGCCATGATCAAAACCAGATTGTTCGCGGTTACCGCCTTATCGCTTGCCGTACTCGCCGGCTGTGGCGGCTCCTCCAGCAGTGATTCCGCTCCGCCGGTAGTGGAGCCGGTACCGTTTTCCTATGTTGAAGCCACGGTAAGCAGTCTGCACACCTCGTTGGAGACTGGCGGTGTTACCTGTGAAGAAGTCATCCAGGGCTATATCGATCGTATCCATGCTTATGACGACGACGGTACCGAAACCGAGTTGCGCAGTGTCGTCAACATTAACCCGGATGCGTTGTTCGAAGCCCGGGAAAAAGATCTGAACTTCGAGGTAACCGGCATCGATGGCCCTCTCTATTGTGTGCCGGTGCTGCCGAAGGACAACTTCAACACCAAACAGATGCCGACCACCGGTGGCGCGATTGCATTCCAGTACAACCGGCCTCTGGAGGATGCCTACACCATCCGCCGTCTGCGCGAAGCCGGCGCCATCATCATTGGCAAGGCCAACATGGATGAATTCGTCTTCGGCTTCACTGGAGCCAGTTCCCTGCGTGGTCTGGTGAAGAACGCCTACGACCAGAGCAAAGGCGCGGGGGGGTCTTCCAGCGGTACCGGCACCGCCATTGCCGCCAGCCTGGCCATGGTGGGGACCGGCAGCGACACCGGTGGTTCCATCCGGGTGCCTTCCAGTCTGGGTGGTTTGGTCGGGATACGGCCTTCGCTGAAGCTGGTGAGCCAGGACGGCATCATGCCGCTGGCGTCCTGGCAGGATACCGGCGGTCCCATGTGCCGTACCGTGGAAGACTGTGCGCTGATGATGGATGCCATGGTCGGTTTCGATGATTCCCCCCATGCCAACCAGCGCACCAGTTTTGAAATCGACGCGCCGGCGATGAGCAGCGAGGCCGAGTACAAGACCCTTACCGGAGTGCCGGACACCTACACGGATTATCTGGATGCCGATGGTCTCAATGGCGCCCGTATCGGTGTGGTGCGCGAGCTGTTCGGCGACAATGAAACCGTCAACGCGGTAATGGAAGACGCGCTGGCCGCCATGGAAGCCGCCGGCGCCACGGTGGAAGATGTTACCGTCGATGATCTGAGCACCATCCTTGGCGACTACTCTTCCATGTCCAGCTATGAGTTCCAGCATGATCTGGTCGCTTACCTGAACAGCTGGGTCAACGTCATGGACGGTCACATCCAGACCTACCAGGGGCTCCTGGACAGCGGCGGCTACCTGCCCAACTACCAGAGCAGCCTGGAATATCGCGGCACCATCGATCTGGACAACCTCACACCGGAACAGCAGGAGGTGTACAGCAAGAATACAGTGGAACGCCCGGTGTTCGTGCGCGAGCGGCTGATGCGGGCGCTGGATAACGTGGATGCCGCCGGCAACAGCCTGGGCCAGCCTTACGATGTGCTGTTATACCCGACCATGACCGGTCTGGCCGGTGATCTCGGGGGCAGCCCCAGCGCTGGCAGCAACAACCGGTTGAGCCCGTTCTCCCAGTTCCCGGCGCTGACGCTGCCCGCCGGCATGGCCACCAATCTGGATCCGGCACAACCCATTGGCATGGAGATGCTGGGGCGGGAATACGCCGAGCCGACCCTGATCAAAATCGCCTACGGTTACCAGGAGCAGGTACACCCCCGCCAACCGCCGACGTTCACGCCAGAGCTTTGACGATGACTTTTCCCGGGGTTTCCGGGACAGGGGCACCTTCGGGTGCCCTTTTTTATGATCCTCGCGGTTGCTTCCCGTGGCGGCCGGCAGGCTCGTGTTGTGATGATTTCTTGCCATACAATATATAAAAATATAAATTAAACAAAATGAAAGTGAGAGGCACCATGAAGCACCCCGTTCCCGACCTGGATATGGATCAGTTGCGCGACAATGCCGCCGCGGCGGGACGCCTGTTGAAGGCGCTGGCCAATCCGGACCGTTTGTTGCTGCTTTGCCAGCTTTGCCAGGGTGAGCGCAATGTGGGTGAGCTGGAAGGAGCCGTGGGGGTACCGCAGCCCACTCTGTCCCAGCAGCTCGGCGTGTTACGGCGGGAGGGGCTGGTGGCGACCCGGCGTGAGGGCAAGCAGATTTACTACCGCATCGCCAGCGACGAAGCGCTGGCGGTGATCGAAACCTTGTATCGATTGTTTTGCGAGGAGGCTCGTCGATGAACGTGGAGTGGAGCCTGTTCACCCCCTGGAGTGCTCTGGCCGGAGGTGTGTTGATCGGTCTGGCCGCGTCTTTGCTGATTCTGGCCAACGGCCGCATTGCCGGTATCAGCGGGTTGCTCGGTGGGTTGCTGGACGGATTGTTTGGCGGGTCGGCGCGGTCCGGCCAGGAAGGGCGTGGTGAAGCGGCGCTGTTTTTACTCGGGTTGCTGGCCGCGCCGCTGCTCTGGAGCCTGTTCGCGGCGGTACCGGAAAGCCATTTCAGCGGCTCGCCGGCGATGCTGATCGTGGCGGGGCTGCTGGTGGGCCTGGGAACCCGCTACGGCTCCGGTTGTACCAGCGGTCATGGTGTCTGCGGCCTGTCCCGGCTGTCACCGCGTTCCCTGGTGGCCACGTTGTGCTTCATGGGGGCGGGTTTCGTCACCGTCTATGTCGTCCGCCATCTGTTGGGAGTCGCGGTATGAACAAGCTGACGGCGCTACTTGCGGGCCTGCTGTTCGGTGTCGGGCTGATTCTGTCCGGTATGACCGATCCGGCCAAGGTGCTGGGCTTTCTTGACCTGACCGGTGCCTGGGATCCTTCCCTGGCGCTGGTGATGGTAGGTGCCATCGCCGCGGCCATGGCGCCGATGGCCCTGGCCCGCCGCCGCTCCCGGGCCTGGCTGGGCGGTGCCATGCGGCTGCCCACGCGGCGCGACCTTGACCGCCGCCTGGTGGGCGGCAGTTTGCTGTTCGGCGTCGGCTGGGGATTGGCGGGTATTTGCCCCGGTCCGGCTCTGACGCTGCTGCCTCTGGGTTATTGGCAGGGCATTGTGTTCGTGGCGGCGATGGTCGCCGGCATGTTGCTGTTTCGTGTTCTGCAATCACGAGGCGGAGGTTGACGTCTCCGCCGGTGTCAGCCAAGCCAGCAGACAGGCCACGGCCGCCAGACCCAGACCGAGCCCGACCACGCCGTTCCACTGGTAATGCTGGTAGACCCACGCGGAGGCCAGCGAGCCTCCGGCGCCGCCAAGAAAGTACACGAACATGTAGCCGGAATTGAGGCGATTGCGGGCCGACTCATCCAGCGCGTAGATCACGTTCATGTTGCTGATGTGCACCGCCTGGATCGCCAGATCCAATATCACGATGCCGATGATCAGCGCGATCAGGCTCACTTCACTGAAGCCCATCACCACCCAGGACAACGCCAGCATCAACACGCCGCCCAAGGTGGTCCAGCGGGCGTAGCCCCGGTCGGCCAGGCTGCCCGCCTTGCGCGCGGACAAGGCGCCCACCGCCCCGGCCAGCCCGAACAGGCCGATGGTGGCGTCGGAGAAGTGCCAGGGTTCGGAGGAAAGCAAAAACGCCGCCGAGGTCCAGAACACGCTGAACATGGCGAAGGTCAGGAAGCCCAAAGCGGAACGGGCCCGATACAGGCGATAACGGGCGAACAACTGGCCAATGGACAGCAGTAAACGGCCATAGGAAAGCCCCGCCGATTGCCGGTGGGTGGGCAGCAGCCGCCACAGCGCCAGGGCGTTTAGGAACATCAGCGCCGAAGCTACCCAGTAGACGGTGCGCCAATCGCCGACGGTGGACAAGGCGCCGGCCACGGTCCGGGCCAGCAGAATCCCCAGCAACAGACCGCTCATCACCGTGCCCACCACTTTGCCGCGCACCGCCGGCGCCGCGAGAGTGGCGGCAAAGGGCACCAGCACCTGGGCCACCACGGTGAAAGCGCCGGTAATGGCGGTGCCCACCAGCAGCATGGTCAGCGTGGAGGCATTGGCACTGATCAGCAGGCCGCCGGCGGCCAGCGTGATCATGGTGACGATCAGCCGCCGCCGCTCGAACATGTCGCCAAGAGGCACCAGCAGCAGCAATCCGGCCGCGTAGCCCGCCTGGGCGGCGGTGACGATGATGCCGGCGCGGGAATAGGACAACGACAACTCATCGGCGATAGTGTGCAGCAACGGCTGGGCATAGTAGTTGCTGGCCACCGCCAACCCGGTGGTGACGGTCATCAGCATAAGCAGCATGGGATTGAGCCCGGGTGCCGTATCGTGCTGGCGGTCTGTGTTCATGGCCTCTCCTGGCGGTTCTCCCTGATGGGCTGGGTATCGATCGTCGGCTGAGCGGCGCAGTGTCGGCCAATCGCCGTCATGTGACAAATGCATTAATATCATTCCAGCTATCTATAAAAGAGATGGATCAGGGGCTGGATCATGAAACTGCGCCAGATCGAGTATGTGCTGGCGGTGGCGGAAGAAGGCAGTTTCACCGCCGCCGCCCGCCGCTGCCATATCGTGCAATCGGCACTGAGTCATCAGGTGGCGCAGCTCGAACAGCAACTGGGGACCATCCTGTTTGAACGTAACTCCCGATCCTTGCGGCTTACTCCCGCCGGTGAGGCGTTCGTGGAGAGCGGCCGGCGGGCTTTGGATGCGGTGCGCCGTATCGAAGACGAAGTGGCCGCGCGCAGCGGTGAAGTCCGTGGCCGGCTTTCTCTGGGGACCATCTCCACACTGACCGAACCGGACGTGATCGGGCTGACGGCCCAGTTTCATCGCCGCTACCCCCACGTGGACATTGAGATGAGCATGGACGGCAGCGAACGGATGATCGATCGCATGCACGAACACAGCCTGGATCTGGCCTTTGTCGGTCTCTGGCCCGGGGTGGTGATTGAACGGCTGGAAAGTGCTGATCTGTGCGAAGAAGAGCTGGTGGCGTTGCTGCCCCGGGAGCACCCTCTGACCCAGTGCCGGAGGGTCGGTCTGGAGCAACTGACCGAATGGCCGATGGCGGACTTTGGCGAGGGAAGCGGGGCCCGCCAGCAGTCGGAGGAAGCGTTCGCCGCCGCGGGCCTGCGTTACGCGGTCCGGTTTGAGGTGAGTACCATTTCGCTGTTGGTGGATATCGTCCGCCGCGGCCTGGCGATCGGCCTGATTCCCGCCAGCCTCGCCCCGCGCCTGGCCGGCGTGTGCACACGGCCGGTGCGGGAAGCGCCGCGCCGGGTGGTGCGGGCGGTATGGCACCCCAACCCGACACCGGCGACGCGGGCCTTTCTGGCGCTGCTCGATCTTTAGCTGTTGGCCTGTTTCTCCATCATGTCGGCCTGAATGATCTCGATCCAGTAACCGTCGGGATCACGAATGAAGCCGAGGCCTTTCATTTTGCCCTCGTCCGGCTTCTTGACGAAGTCCACGCCCAGTTTCTCGAAGCGTTCGCAGGCGGCATAGACGTCCGGCACGGTGACGCCGATATGGCCGAAGCCGCGCGGGTCGTCATTGCCGTTGTGGTAGCTGAAATCCGCCTCTTTTTCCGTGCCCCAGTTATGAGTCAGCTCCAGCATCGCTTCCCGGCCAAAGGTGTAGGTCAGCCGGGCGGCGTCGTCTTCGGGCACGCGATTTTCTTCGTCCGGTGCAAGATAGCCCAGGAAGTAAAGGCTGAACTGCATTTCCGGGAAATCCAGTTTGCGCACCAGGCGCATACCCAGAACGCGGGAGTAGAAGTCCAGGCTGCGTTCGGGATCCTTGATCCGCAGCATGGTCTGGTTGAACAGGTAACGGTTGGTTTCCGCGTCTGGCTTTTCGCACAGGCCGGGAGCGGATTCAAAGTGGCGGGGCATAGTGTGCTCTCCAATAAAACGGCTCCCCAGCACATGGGGTTGAGCGCCGCTTTTACAACTCCTCACGGACAAAATCCGCCGAATCGCGCAGACTGCGGTCAGGACACAACGGGGATTCGGACCATGCAGCAGCTTTTGATCGGCGGTACGGAACAGGGGCGGATTGCACTCAACGGGGCCATGGCCAACCGCCATGGATTGATCGCCGGTGCCACCGGTACCGGAAAAACCGTGACCTTGCAGGTGCTGGCGGAGGGCTTCTCACGTCTGGGCGTGCCGGTATTCACCGCTGATGTGAAAGGGGATTTGTCCGGTATCGCCGTGGCCGGCGAGAGCAACGACAAGATCCAGGAGCGGGTTCAGCGCATCGGCATCACTGATTGGGCCGCCGAGGCCTGCCCGGCCCGGCTGTGGGATCTGTATGGCCGCACCGGCCAGGCGGTCCGCACCACCGTGGCGGACATGGGGCCGGCGCTGCTGAGCAATTTGCTGGAGCTCAATGAGGTGCAAAGCGGAGTGCTCCATATCGCCTTCGACTACGCCGAAAGCGAGGATCTGCCGCTGCTGGATCTGAAGGATATGGAAAGCCTGCTGAACTGGATGGTGGAGCAACGCAAACCATTGTCCGAACGCTATGGCACGCTCTCCTCGCAGAGCCTCGGTGCTATTTTGCGCCGGCTGCTGGTGTTGAAGAACCAGGGCGGTGATGTGTTCTTCGGTGAGCCGGCGCTGGATATCATGGATCTGATACAGCAGCAGAACGGCCAGGGCGTGGTCAATCTGCTGGATGGCCGTGAGTTGATTCTGCGGCCCCGGCTATACACCACGTTTCTGCTCTGGCTGCTGGCGGAATTATTCGAACGGTTGCCGGAGCGCGGCGACCAGCCCTTGCCGTTACTGGTGTTCTTTTTCGACGAGGCCCATTTGCTGTTCGACAGCGCGCCGAAAGCGCTACTGGAAAAACTCGAACAAACAGTAAGGCTGATCCGCTCCAAGGGGGTTGGTATTTACTTCGTCACGCAATCGCCGTCCGATATTCCCGACAGTGTGCTGGGCCAGCTCGGTAACCGGGTGCAACACGCTTTGCGAGCCTACACCCCCAAGGATCAGAAAGCAGTGAAAGTGGCGGCCCAGACTTTCCGCGCCAACCCCGATCTGGATACCGCCCGGGTGATCACCGAGCTGGGTGTCGGCGAAGCATTGGTCAGCGTGCTCGACGATCAGGGTATCCCGACGCCGGTGGAACGTACCCTGGTGGCGCCGCCACGCAGCCGCATCGGGCCGGCCGACGAGGAGGCTTTGGCGCAACTGAAAGCGGCGTCCCCGTTGGCCGCCAAATACGATCAAACGGAGGATCGGGACTCCGCCCACGAGCGTCTGCAGGCTCGCCGCCAGCGGCAGAAGGAGGCGGAACAGGCGAAACCGGAGCCGGAGAAAAAAGCCAGCATGAAGCGGACCTCGCGCCGGCAGAGCGCCGGCGAGGCTTTTACCAAGAGTTTGCTGAGAACCCTGGCCACGCAACTGGGTCGGGTACTGGTTCGAGTGTTGGAGCGGTTTCTGAAGCGGCGTTGAAGTGGCGCGGTCTGTGGGAAACGACCAAAGCGATACGTCAGTGCTGGTGGCCGCCCGGACCGTGTACGTGGCGATGAGCGATTTCCTCGGCGCTGGCGTCGCGGATATCCTTCACCGAAAGCTGGAAGCGTAAGGCGCGGCCCGCCAGCGGATGGTTGGCGTCCACGTCCACGGTTTTCAAACCCACTTTCACCACGGTGACCAGGCGTGGGCCCTGCTCGGTTTGCAGCCGGACCACCTTGCCGGGTTTGAGCTTGCCGGCGTGCTTGAAATACTTGGCCGGAAGGCGTTGCCGCAGACTGTCGTCGCGTTCGCCGTAGGCGTCCGCCGCCGCCAGAGTCACTTCCACATCCTCGCCGACGTCCTTGCCTTCCAGTGCGGCCTCGAGGCCGGGCAGAATGTTCCCGGCGCCATGCAGATACAACAGTGGCGCGTCCTCGGCGCTGCGTTCCAGTTCACTGCCATCGGCACCGTCGAGCAGGGTGTAATGCAGGGTAACGACCTTGTCTTTATTGATCGGCATGGGCGAGTCCTCGAAAACGAAGGCGCTATTATGCTTTTCCTTCCGAAGGGACGGAAGCGTTCCGCGCCGTCGTGGTGTCCGGCGCCAGACCCAGCGCGGAGCGATCCTCCCCGTGAGCGGCGCGGCGCAACAGAACCAGGGATTGCCGGTACCACAGCCGGCGCCCGCCGGGGCGCCACTTGAAGCGTTTGTAAGTCCACTGGTACTGGGTTGGCTTGCGGCTGATGCAGCGGGCCAGGTGGTGATTCAGCGCGGACAGAATGGCGCTGTCGTCCTCGGCATTTTCAATGTCGGGCGCCGGTTCGAAATGCACCTGGATGTCACGCACGCCGCCTTCACCGCGATAGCAGGACACCACGAAAATATGGGGTCGGAAGCGGCGCACCAGTTTCCCCACCAGCGCCGGAGTGGGTACCGCATGGCCGAAGAACGGCACATAGGGGTTGGCGCGGCTGCCGGGGTTATGGTCGGCCAGCAGCGCCAGGGTGCCGCCGGCGCGCATGGTGGCCAGCCCCTCCTTGACCCCCTGGCTGTTGGTGGGCACCAGCCGGCAGCCGGTGCGTTCGCGCGCCAGCTTCACCACCTCGTCCAGCAGCGTGGCCGGGTGCGGCTGGTACATCACGGTGGTGTTGCCTTTCTGTCCCAAATACAGATTGATGTTTTCCCAGCTGCCCTGGTGCAACGACAACAGCAACACCGGCCGCTCGCTGGCGGAGGCCTCGAGAAAGGCGGCTTCGCCGTGGATATGGGAGAATCGCGCCAGGGTCTCCTCCACCGGCCGGCTCCAGACATGGGCGAACTCAGTGAGAGTGCGGCCCAGCTCGCACACGCTTTGCCGGGCAATCCGGCGTGCTTCGGCCAGGGGCATGTCCGGATAAGCCGCCAGCACGTTGATCAGGGCAACCCGGTAAGCACTGGCATAGCGTAATGGCACCCGGGTCATCAGTCCCGCCAGAAACGCCCCCAAGCCGGTAGCCACGGGTAATGGCAGCCACGCAAACAGACGCATCAGCCACCAGAGACGCCGTCCCCGTTGCCGTGGTGTCATGTTCCGCTTTCTCCTTGGGTCTCGCTGCCTCCGCCTGCGAAGGCTGAATTCTTGTGGTCCCGGATCCGGAGTCAAGGTGTGCCGGCGGGGGCCTTCCATGAGCGCATTCTACATGAGTCGCTAAGCAGACCCATGGTCGGCCCGCGCTTAGCTCTGCAAAACAGGGTCAACGGCGGCAACGGTGTCGTGCAAGGGCAGAGTCACGGTTTCGCCATGGGCCGGAACGCGGAATTGTCCGGCGGGAATACCCTGGGTTGCAAGGGCCCGGGCGAGCAGTTGTGGCGGCTCGTCCATTGGTTCGTCGGTGAGAACGAAGGTTCCCCAATGCATGGCCAGGGAATGGCGTGCCTGCAGATCCTGATGAATGCGCACGGCTTCTTCCGGATTGATGTGCACCGGCGCCATGAACCAGCGGGGCAGATAGGCGCCGATCGGCAACAGCGCCGTGTCCACCGGCCCCACCGCCTTGTGGATATCCTGGAACACCGGGGCGTAGCCGGTATCGCCGGCGAAAAACAGACTGAAATCCGGCCACTGCAGGCGCCAGCCGCACCACAGCGTGGTGTTGCGATCACGGGGGCCACGGCCGCTGAAATGCTGGGTCGGCAGGCAGAATGCCTGAGCCTCGTGCCAGTCCGCGTGCTGCCACCAGCCCCGCTCGATCACTTCGGTGATGCCTCGGCGGCGCAGCCAGGCGCCGACCCCGGTGGGGGCGAACCAGGTGATCTGATCGCCGAAGCGCCGTTGCAGCGCGTCCACCGCAGCCCGGTCCAGATGATCATAGTGATTGTGGGAAACCAGCACCGCGTGGATGGGCGGCAGCGCGTCGATGGTCAGCGCCGGCGGAACGGCGCGCTTGGGGCCGGCGAAGGAAACCGGTGAGCAACGTTCGGAGAACACCGGGTCGGTCAGCAGATTCCAGTTCCGGTATTGGATCAGATAGGTGCTGTGGCCGATCCAGGTGAAACGCGGTTGCGGTGCCGGCCGGGCCAGCAGGGCCGGGTCCGGTTGCTGTAATGGGAATGGCAAATGGGGCGGGAAACGGCCGCGGGTTTCCCTTTGCCAGCGCAGCAACTCCGCCAGTCCGTGATCGGGTGTGGGGTAAAGATTGCGGAAACGTCCGCGGGGCCGGGCATCGCGCCGTGCCCATTGTTCCAGCAGAGACCAGTCAATCATTATCGGCGTTGCCCGGCTTGCAGGCCCGCCACCGCCTTTTCCACCGCGTCGAGATCAGGAATCACCGCCAGATCGCCTCCCATTTGCACATTCATCGCCGCTGCCGGACCGATGTCTCCCGGTTCCTCCCGGGGGGCGCCGGGCGTCACCCGCAGCAATCTTGGTATCCCTTGTACCACCATGGCGTAGAAACGGCACGCCCCGGACACCGAATGAAGGATGGCGATGCGTGCTTGTGGCCCGATATGAACGGGACCGGACTCATTCAGCTTTTCGAAGGACAGCAGCGGCAGTTCCTGCTCACGCCAGTGCATCCAGCCAAGCAGCCATTCCGGGCCGTGGCCGGGCCGGTCCGGGTGGCGCAGCGGAATCACCTCCGCCACTACCAGGTTGGGAATCAGCCAGGGGCGTTCCGCCATGGGAATCAGCAGACTGGCGATGTCGTCGGGCAGCGTGTCGGGATTACGGTCATCGGACAGGGTCTTGTCGAACATAATCTTCTCCTTGCATGGGATTGGTTCACCTGCCCGGTGCCGATAGTTCCCGGCGTACCTGTTCCACCAATTGGCCCGCCAGTTGTTCCGGGCTGCCGCTGTAGCTGACACAGCCGGTTTCCCGCACCGAGTCCGGCTGGCTGCTGGCGGCACAGGTGTCCGTCGACTGCGCCCAGACCATGGTGCCGGAAGCCGCCAGACGCGGCGCGGCGATGGCGCCGTCATTGCCCATGCCGGAAAACAGGATGGCGCCGGCACAGTGGCCGATGCCCTCCAGGACATGGGTCATCAGTTGGTCGATGCTGGGTGCATAGGGGCCCTCCCAGCGGTTACCAGTGGCGACGACGCGGCCGTCGGAATGAAAACGGATTGCCTGGTCCACTGGCGCCAGCAGCACCTCGCCGTGGCACAACCGGCTGCCGTCGTCACCGATCCGGCAGCGGATCGAAGGGTTGCGGTCCAGTACCTGGCGGAGAGTGCCCATGAATCCGGGATCAATGTGCTGAGCCAGCACGAAGGCCACCGGCAGATGTTCCGGTAACGAGTCGAGAAAACGTTTCACCGCCGCCGGCCCTCCCAGGCTGGCGCCCAGTACCCAGACTCTCCGTGGGCGGCCCTGGTCTTGCCGCGGCAGATCGCGGAATTCCCGGGGCTCCGGGATCGGTGCTCTGGTGTCCGGGGGCAGACTTTGCAGGCGCTCCTGCAATGCCGGCGGGCCGACATAGTCCAGCAATTTGCTCAGCAGGCGACGCTCCCAACGGGGATAGTGGGCGGCATTGCGCGGCGGGGCCTGACCATCGCAGAACAGCAACGGCGCACGGGCACCTTCCAGCAGGCGATCAAGGAAGTGCTGCCAGCGATCTTCCCGGGACAGGTCCACCACCCACAGATCCAGATCGCTGTCATCAAGCCAGTGTGCCGCCAGGTTCTCCGGATCGGTGCTGATCACCACCTGATAGCCCTGACCGCGAATCGCCGTGGACAGCAAATGGCCTTGCAGGGTGTCATCGGCGATCACGCCGATGCGGGCCGCCGGTGGCGTCATCCCACGCTCTCCCGGCTTTCCTCCAGCAATTCGCCGAGGGTGGTGAGCAGCTCACCTTCCTGGAAGGGTTTCCCCATATAGCCGTTGACGCCGATATCGAAAGCCCGGTCACGGTGTTTCTCGCCGGTTCTGGAAGTGATCATGATGATGGGCACCCGCGCCAGCCGCGCATCATGACGGACATGGGACGCCACCTCGAAGCCATCCATGCGTGGCATTTCAATGTCCAGCAGCATGGCGTCCGGCGTGTGATCCTCCAGCTTGGCGATGGCGTCCAGACCGTCCTTGGCGGTAACCACGCGGTAGCCCTGACGCTCCAGCAGGCGTCCGGTGACTTTTCGCACCGTCACCGAATCGTCCACCACCATCACCAGCGGCGCCTGCTCGCGAGCGGCGTCGCGCTGGTCCGCCGGGGCGGTCAACGGTGCTGGCTGGCGCAACTGGGCGGCGCGGATCAGGGAGTGGATGTCGAGAATAACCACCACCGAGCCGTCGCCGAGGATGGTGGCGCCGCTGATGCCGGCCACGCTGGTGAGCTGCGGCCCGAGGGATTTCACCACCACTTCGCGGGAACCCACCAGGCTATCCACCACCAGGGCCACGGCGTGGTCGGAACTGCGGATCAACAGCAACGGCAGCGGCTGGCTCTGCACATCCGGATGCGGCATCGGCATGTCATGGACGAAACGGCCCAGGTAATGCAGGTCGTAGTCCTGACCGGCGTAGCGATACACCAGGTTCTGATTCTCCACATAATCGAGCAGCTCGAACGGACTGACCCGCACGATGCCTTCGATCTGATTGAGCGGAATGGCGTAGGTGTCCTCGTTGGCGCGCACCATCAAGGCCCGGTTCACCGCCAGGGTGAAAGGCAGGCGCACCACGAAGCGGGTGCCCTGCCCTCGGTGTGATTCGATGCGCACGGTGCCGCCGAGTTGTTTGATTTCGCTGGCCACCACATCCATGCCGACGCCCCGGCCCGAGAGCTGGGTGACTTGGCTGGCGGTGGAGAAGCCGGCGTGGAAAATGAACTGATGCACGTCCTGGTCGCTGGGATTGGCGTCGGCATCGATCAACCCTCGCTCCACCGCTTTGGCGCGCACCGCCTCGGTATTGATACCGCCGCCGTCATCGGCCAGCGTCAGCACCACCTCGCCGCCCTCGCGGGTCAGTTCCAGGCGCACCTGACCGGTCTCGTTCTTGCCGGCTTCGCGCCGCTCCCGGGGGGACTCGATGCCGTGGTCGATGGCGTTGCGCAGCATGTGTTCCAGAGGCGCCACCATGCGTTCCATCAAGGTGCGATCCAACTCCCCTTCCGGGTTGATCACCTCGAACTCGACCTTCTTGCCGACCTCGCCGGAAACCTGGCGGATGATGCGGCGCAGGCGTGGCACCAGCCGGGAGAACGGCACCATGCGTGTGCGCATCAACTTCTCCTGTAGCTCGGTATTGATGCGCTGCTGCTGCAGCAACAGCGTTTCGCTGTCGCGGGTCCGTTCCAGCAAGGTGTTTTTCAGATCCAGCAAGTCCGAGGCGGATTCGGAGAGCTGCTTGGTAATCTGGTGCAGCTCGGAATACTGGTCCATCTCCAGGGGGTCGAAGCGGGCGTCGAATTCGCCCCGGTCCACCCCCTGCTGATAGTTGGAGAGAATCTGGGCTTCGGTTTCCGCGTCCAGTCGGCGCAGCTGTTCGTACAGACGGGTAACGGTGGCACCGATCTCCGACACGTGAGCGACAAAGTCGTTGATGCTCTGCTCCACCCGGCCCCGGTTGATGGAAGTTTCCCCGGCCAGGTTGACCAGCGCCTCCAGCACCTCCGCGCTTACCCGTACCATTTCCTGCGGCGCCGCCGGCGTGGCGGCGGCAGGCTCGGTAGGCGCGCTGGGCGCCGGGAGGGTGTCCGGTGCCCGGGTATCCGCCGGTTGCCCGCGCAGTTGGCCGCGTTGCTGGTTAATCGCGTCCAGCCAACCGAGCATGGTGAGGAAGTCGTCTTCTTCCGGTGCCCGGCGTTGATTGTCCAGCCGCTCCAGAAACTGCTCGAAGTCGTGGCTCAGGTCCCCGAGAGGCGCCACCCCGGCCAGCCGCGCGCCGCCCTTGAGAGTGTGCAGAGCCCGCTTGAGCTGGTCATTGAGCTGGCGGTCTTCCGGCTGATCCCGCCAGGCGGTCAGGGTTGCTTCAATGGTCTCGCCCAGTTCCTCCGATTCCTCCAGAAAAATATCGAGAATGTCGGGATCAATGCCGCCGCTATCCCCGCCGCCGGACGATGGCGCGAGCGCGACAGGCTTGGCCTGGGCGGCTTCGGGGGTGACGTCGGAGACGGGAGCCGCGAGTCTGAAAGCGGACGGATCATTGAGATAGTCATGGATGGCCTGAATTAAATCCCGGGCAGGGGCAAGGGCTTGCCGGGCGGTGACCTGGTCGATCATTTCCGCCACGCGGTCGTGGCAGCGGTGCAGCAGATCGAAAACCGCCGGCTGTCGCTCCACGCGGCCAAGAGCGAGGCGCTCGTAGAGCGTTTCCATCTCATGGCCCAGATCACCCAGCTCGCGGAGTTCGGCCATGCGCGCCCCGCCTTTAAGGGTGTGCAGATCTCGCTGCAGGGCCTGCACCAGCAGAAGGTTCTCCGGCTCCCCGATCCACCGTTCCAGACTTTCGGTGCAGCTGTGGAGAATGTCCTCCGCCTCTTCCAGAAAGATACCAACCAATTCCGGGTCCCGCTCCTCCGTGGCGGGTTGAGCGGCCGGCTCCGGGGGCGCGGCCTTCGCCTCCCCCTTCCCCTTCGGTGTCCAGGGCGTGTCGGCCAGTGCCAGCACGTCTTCGAGGACCGTGTCCGTGGCCGGCAGCGAGCCGGAGCGCAACTGATCGATCATATCGGCCAGGCGATGATGGGCCCGCTGCAGAATATCGAATACCGAAGGCGTCGGCGCGGTGGTCTCCGGTAAGGCCAGACGGCGGTACAGGCCGGCCAGAGACCGGGCCAGGTCCGCCAGGGCGGGTACTTCCGCATCGCCGGCGCTGCCGGCCAGATCGGTGAGTTCCTGGTCCAGCTGGTCGAGGCTGGCCGGCTGTCCCAATTGCCAGGTGGCCAGATGTTCGTTGGCGCGCAGCAAGGCCTCCTCGGCCTGCTGCAAAAGCCCGCTGCTATGCTCCGAAGCGGGCGCGGACGGCGCCTGCGTATCCGGCGTTAGTGGCTGCCGGGTTTCGGTCAGGTCTCGCAGGCCGTCCACCAGCCCCAATTCGGCGCGCACGGTCTGGCCGGCGGCCAGGCAATCGAGCATGTTAATCAGCGCGTCATGACCTTCATTGAGCTGTGCCAACAGCCCCGGGTCGAAGGTCAGGCGCCCCTGAGTGATGGTGGCGTAGGCGGTGGCCAGCGCCAGGGCAAGGCCTTCGATTTCCTCCAGACCCGCCTTGCGGGCACCTTGCGCCAGGTTCTGCAGTTCATCGCGTAGCCGGGCCAACGGCCGGATCTGCTCGGGGTCGGTGGACCAGGCCTGTAACAGGGTGTCGGCGTCCATCACCAGGTCCATGCTGTCGGACAGCAGCATGGCCAGAACCTGGGCGTTATTGTTTTGATGATCACCGCGTACCTGATGGCGGGCGTCGTCCAGGGCACTCAGCAGAGGGCCGGCATCGGGTAAAGCGGCATCGCCCTGGGAGGCCAATCGCCGCAAGCCCTCGCTCAGTTGCTGGTGGCTGTCGCGAATCAGTGCCACCTGATCACGGCTGGCGCGCAGGCCGGCGGCGATCAGTTCCTTCACCAGCTTTTCGCCTGCCTCCGCCATTTCCGCCATGGCATTCAATTCGGCCATGCGCGCGCTGCCTTTCAGTGTGTGCAAGGCGCGATGGACGCGATCATCCAGATCCTGCTCGCCAAGTTCCGGGTCCAGTCCATCCAGCCACTGCGCCAGCAGTGCGAGATTGCGGTCGGCCTCACGGCGGAAAATATCCAGCAGCACCGGATCGGGCTGATCCGCGGATGTTTCGGGTAACGTCAGAGCGTCCAGATTATCCAGAGTGTCGCCCGGTGTCGCCGGTTCCGCTTGTGCCTTGCCGGTTAGGGCCTGGTAGTCCTCGTCACTGAGTGTGACGGAGGGCCCGGTGCCTGTTTTTTCCTGGACGGGCGTTTGAGCCGCCGTGCTTTCCTGGTCGCTTTCCGCTTTGTTTTTGTCTTCGCTACCCAGTGTGGGGATTCGCTCCAGGCTGCCTCCGTCGGCAAGGATACCGGCGGCTTCGATCAGCGGGGTCACGTCCACCGGGTCCGGTTGGCGGCGGGCGAAAGCGCTGACCAGATCGGGAATCAGGCCGTGGACCTCGCGCACCAGGTCGATCAGCGTGGCGTCGGCGCCGATGCTGTGGTCGATGACCCGGTTCATCATGTTCTCGATGGCCCAGGCCAGTTCTCCCACGGTGGTGGCGCCGACCATGCGACCGGAGCCCTTGAGGGTGTGGAAGGCGCGGCGAAACTCCACCAGCGCGGTTTCATCGCCAGTATCGGCGGCCCAGCGGGGAAAGTACTGGTCCAGCGCCTCGATGACCTCGTCCGCCTCCTCGACGAAAATCTCGATGATTTCATCATCCACCAGATCATCATCGTCGTCCGCGTTGCGCGGTTCCTGCTCGGCCGGTGCTCCCGTTGACGGCGGCTCCGCATCGCTCTCCTGGGGCTGAAGCGGATACCCCAGGGCGGCGATGCTGCGATGCGCCACTTCGAGAACATCGTCACTGGTATGCGGGTCGTCGCTGAGACGTTCCAGGTAGTACTCCACCGAACTCATGGCATCGGCGAGGGTATCCATGCTCTGCCAGTCCGGTGCCTGTTCGTCGTCCAGCAGCCGTTCCTGAATAAAACGGGCGCACTGCCGCAGTACCAGAGCCGGGCGTTGCAGTTGCACCATTTCCAGGCCGCCACGGACGGTCCGCAGGCGGTCCGGCACCGATTGCAAATGGGCGCGATCCCAATGCGAGGCGATGAATTCCACTACCCCGTCCTTGGCTTCCTCCAGTCCCGCCCGGCATTCGCGCAGCGCCGCGTCCATGGCCTGGCCGAGATGATTGGGCAGCGGCGAAGTGCCGGTGCCTTCAATAGTATTGCCAATGGTATTCCCGGTGGAGCGGCGCTGGTTGTTGCCGCCAAAGCCGGCGAGCGTCGCTTCCACATACAGCAGGGCTCCGGCCACATCCATCAGCCGTTCCCGTTGTGGGGGCTGACGGCGTTCGGCGATGTCCTCCAGGGCCTGCCGTTGTTCATCCACCAGCACCCGGGGCTGGCCCAGGCCGAGCATGGCGATGGTGTCGGACACCTGCTTCAGCGTGCTGACCAACGGCGACAGATCGGCGGGGTCCGCCCGGGAGTCGTGAACGAACCGCTCCAGGCGATCCTTGACCTTGGTGATCTCCTCGGACAAGGCGGTCACCACCGAATGCATGGCCATGGCATCCGGGCCGTTGAGCCGGGCCCGCTCCTCGTTCACCAGCGCCTCCGGAGGTAGCGCGTCCTGCAGACGAAAGCGCCGCCGGATGGCCTCGATGGCCGGTGTCGCGCGCTCCGCCCGGGCCACGTAATAAAGCAGGTTCTTGATCAACTCCGTGGGGGCCGGGCGTTCCAGGCTGTCGGCGCCGTCGGCGGCCAGTTCACGCAAGGTGCGATCCAGCTGGCCCAGCATCTGCTTGGCCGAGGAGCCCAGCGGAATAACCTCTTCCTCCAGCCCTTCCACCATGGCATCGGCGATCCGCCACAACGGTGCCCGGGCGGCATCACCGCTGATTTGCCGGAGCTTTTCCAGCACACGGCGCAGATATCCGAGATTACGTTTCACCTGGTCGCCGCGCATGATGCCCAACAGCGCTACCTGGAATGTTTGCCGCATTTTGCGGATCAATTGCGGAAAGCGGGCGTCATTGCGGATGCTCTCATCAATGCGGCCGTCGCCCTGGGCATGCTGCAGATCGGGTTTGAACAACGCGGTTTCGGACAGCAGCGGTTCACCGCGCGCGGCGCGCAAGTCGTTCAACAATGGCAGCAGCACCACCGGCAAGTCCCGACGGTTACTGGCCACGCGATCCAGATAAGGGGGCAGCTGCAGGATCGCCCGCATCAACAATTCCTGGGCTTCCGCTTCCCGGTCGATACGCTGATCGAGCAGAGCTCGGGCCAGTTTTTCCATTTCCTCGGCAAGTAACGCGGCGCCGTAGAACTCCACCATTTGCAGGGTGCCATGGACCTGATGCAGGTGGGTCTGGCAGAACCGCATGCGTGTCGAGTCGCCCGGGTTCTCCACATAGGCTTCGAGTGCTTCGCGGGCCTGATCCAGTGTTTCCTGGATTTCTCCGCGTACCCAGTCGAGAGCCAGATAATCGTGATGATCGCTCATTTGATGATCCCCCCGGGGCTGCCCCCAGCCCCTGGCCGTCAAACGCGGCGCCGGAACGCCAACGTGTCGGGATAGACTTCCCGCTCCAGATTATCGTTTTGCCAGTCGGTGATTTCGCCGGGCCCGAGGACCAGGACGCCCCCCGGCGCCAGGCGGGCGGCCAGGCGATTGACGATCTGGCGTTTTCGCCAACGGCGAAAGTAAATCAGCATGTTCTGACAGAAGATCAGATCCAGGTTTTCCATCGGTGCCTGATCCAGATCCAGTACGTTCAGGTGGGCGAAGCACACCCGCTCGCGCAAGGTGGCGATGACCTGAAGGTGCTGAGCGTCGTAGTGCTGAAAATATCGCTCGCGCAATGCCGGCGCCACGCGGTTCACCCGGCGCAGGGGGAACACACCACGGCGCGCCCTGGCCAGAGTGGGCAGGCTGATATCCGTGCCAGTAATGCCGTAGAACAATTTGTCCCGGGCGCCGGCGAAACACTCATTGATGACCATGGCCAGCGAATAGGCTTCCTCGCCGGTGGAGCACCCCACGCTCCAGGCATTCAAGGTGCCGCCGCCGGCATGCCGACGGGCGAAGTCACGGCTGAACGCCTTGACCAGCGCGAAGGACCCCGGATGACGAAAAAAACCGGTTTCCTGCACCGTGAGCCGGTCCACCAGAATCGACCATTCCATGGCACGGGATTCGCTGGCGCCGGTGACCAGCTGAGCGTAATAGGTTTGATAGTCCTCCAGGCCCAGTTCACGCATGCGTGTGCTCAAGCTGGTTTCCAGGAAGGATTTCCGCTCCGCCGGCAGGGTCATGCCGGTGCGCTCTTCCAGCAGGGTCTGCCAGAGCTGGAATTGCTCCGCGTCCATGGCTGGCGCGTTGCGAAGAGCCCAGGGCGGCGTCACGGCAATGTCCATCAGCCCGGCAATCTGAAGCCGGCCACCGAGTTACGCATGTCCTGCGCCATTTCCGCCAGATCGCCAATGGAACGGGCGGTGGCGGTGGTCCCGGCGGAGGTCTGCGAGGTGATTTCCTGGATCACGTTCATGGTGTTGGAAATGTGCCCCGCGGACGCGGCCTGCTGGCGGGCGGCGTTGGAAATATTCTGGATCAAGTCCGCCAGGTTCTTGGATACCGTTTCGATCTCTTCCAGCGCCACCCCGGCGTCCTGGGCGAGACGGGCGCCCTTCACCACTTCGGCGGTGGTGGCTTCCATGGAAATCACCGCTTCGTTGGTGTCGGTCTGAATCGTCTTCACCAGGGTTTCGATTTGCTTGGTGGCGGCGGCGGAGCGTTCCGCCAGGCGCTGCACCTCGTCGGCGACCACGGCGAAGCCGCGACCGGCCTCCCCGGCCATGGAGGCCTGGATGGCGGCGTTCAAGGCCAGAATGTTGGTCTGGTCGGCGATGTCGTTGATCAGCGAAACGATGTCACCAATTTCCTGGGAGGACTCACCCAGGCGCTTGATTCGTTTGGAGGTTTCCTGAATCTGCTCGCGGATGGTGTCCATGCCATGAATAGTAGCCTGTACCACCTCGGCGCCCTTGTTGGCGATGGCCACCGCCCGTTCCGCCACCGCCGCGGACTCGGCGGCGTTGGCGGACACCTGATCAATGGACACCGCCATCTCGTTCACCGCCGCCGAGGCGCCGGCAATTTCCTGCGCCTGATGTTCGGAAGCCTCCGCCAGATGCATGGCGGTGGACTGGGTTTCCTGGGCGGCACTGGCCACCTGCACGGCGGATTGGTTGATGGTTTGTACCAGGCTGCGTAACTGGTCGATGGAATAGTTGATGGAATCGGCGATGGCACCGGTGAAATCCTCGGTCACCGTTGCTTCCACGGTCAGGTCGCCGTCGGCCAGATCCCCCAGTTCATCGAGCAGGCGCAGAATCGCCGCCTGGTTACGCTGATTCTCGCTTTCCAGCTCGCCACGCTGTTTGCTGGCGCTGCGATTGCCCTGCAGCATGATCAGGAAAAACAGTAACACCGAGGCCGCCGCGCACAGGATGCCCAGCCATATGGAGGGGAACAGACCGCTGCTGGCGTTCTCGAACTGGCTGTCCAGATTGGAGGCTTCCTGCAGCAGGTCCTGGGAGCGCAGGAACAGGCTGTCGGCGGCGGCGCGGATCTGTATCAGATCCGGCGCGGTTTCCAGCACCTTGTCCACGGAAGGGTTGATGAACTGATTAAAGACATCGGCGATATCCGTCAACCGCGCACGGGCATCGCGGTCGCTGACTCTCTGAATGCCGAGGCGGCTGTTGCCGCGCAGCATGCCGTTGACGACATTGCCGAATCGTACCGCGTCGGTGCCGAACGTTTCCGCGGCGGCCACGGCGCTGTCCCGGCCTTCCAGAATCTTCGACAAGGATCGCATTAAACGTTCGGTGAGCAATGACTGGCGTTGCGCCAGTGCCACCTGATCCGCGGAGGCGCCATTGGCGATCAGGATGCGGACCACCTCGTCATACTTGCTCTGAAGTTCCGGAATGGTCTGTGCCAGGGTGGCGGACACCTGGTGCAGATCCAGCACCGTGGCGCGCCCCTGAAGGACCGTGTTCACCTGTCGTAGCGCCTCGTCCCACAAATTCTGCAGGCGTTGCATCACTCGCGGGTCCGATACCCGTTCGTCCTTGACCTGATTCCAGGCGCGCAGAAAACCCTGGCGGCCCTGCTCAAGCAGCGTGAAGGCCTCGGCATTACCGGACACCGCCTCCAGTGCGTTTTTCGGCAGCTGCTGGGAATACACACGCATGTCCGACGCCTGGGTAATATTGTCCCGGGCGTGATTGGCGCCGATGGCGGACATAACGAAATTCATCAAGGCGAGAACAATACAGGCGAGCAACCCGATATACAGAGCAACGCCCAGCGGATTGTTACCCGCTCCCCCCCGCATCTTGCTTAACACAAGCCCCGGTTTGAACTTCATAGCTTGGCTCCTGGCCTGACTCTGCTCTTATTGTGTGACCGCCGTCCATGGCGGCTCCCTCCCCGGGCAGTCATTGGCTCGACGTCGAAAACCGTTCCCGGCGATTCTGGAGCCGCAATGGCTGCCATGGACGTGTGTCGATATTCCCCCCGGCACGGCGCCCTCCCCCCGCGGTCACTCTCCATTGCTCATTGCCCGTTGTTCATCCCCCGCCGCCTGCTTTGCACTGCTACGTTCGGTTGCTCATTCCCCGCTGGCAGCGCGCATAAAGCGCGGATCCCGTGCCAGCCGGGCAAGACTGAACACGGACCAGTATTCCCCGTCCCGACGGTAGCCCCCATCCAGATAAGCGGCCATTGGGCTTTCCTCCGGGCGCGGCGGTGCCGTCACCCGGTTTTCCACCGGAAAATGTTGCATCCCCAAAACATCATCAACCATCACTCCGGTGTAGAGTTCGTCCCGGTCCAGCACCAGCAGCCGGCGCCGGCCTTCGGCCACTTCCGAGGCGCGTTCGAGGAACCGGTTCAAATCGGTCACGGTCATCAAACGCCCACGAACGTTGGCCACCCCGCGAACCCAATCCTGAGCACCGGGCACCCGGGCACAGGCCGGCGGTGATAGAATCTCGGCCACTTCCGTCAACGGCGCCACCAGACGGTGGCCGTTCAGGGAAAACCCCACGCCGCTCCAATAAGGCGTGACCTCCTGCTCCTCCGGCAGGTTGGCGGCATTGTCGCGGCAACGGATGAAGTAATCCGCCAGTTTCAAATAGGCTGTGGACGCGGCGCTCATCGGCGACCCCCTCGTCACGCTCCGGTGAGCTGACGCTCGACCGTTTTCAATAAAACCGCTTCATCCACCGGCTTGGTCAGATAATCCCGGGCGCCCTGGCGTTTGCCCCAAACCCGGTCGGTTTCCTGATCCTTGGTGGTGACGATAACAATCGGGATGTGTCGGGTGTCCGCGCCCTTGGTTAACTGCCGGGTGGCTTGAAAACCATTGAGGCCGGGCATCACCACGTCCATCAATACCAGGTCCGGCTGTTCGGAACGGGTAGTCGCCACACCGTCGGCCCCGTTGCTGGCTTCCAGCACCTGGTGGCCGTGTTTCTCCAGAATCTCCCGCAGCTTGTACGTCTCCGTGGGAGAGTCATCGACAATAAGAATCCGTGCCATCTTTTCCTCTATGGTTGAGCTGGGTGGCTCCGGTCAGGCGCTCGTTTCAGGCGCTGATATGCTGACGGATGGCGCCCAGTAGCTCGTCCTTGGAAAAAGGCTTGGTCAGGTATTCATCGGATCCCACGATGCGGCCCTTGGCCTTATCGAACAAGCCGTCCTTCGAGGAGAGCATGATCACCGGTGTCTGCTTGAACGCGCTGTTGTTCTTGATCAAGGCGCACGTCTGATAGCCATCCAGCCGGGGCATCATGATGTCCACGAAAATGATTCGCGGCTTGCTGTCGGCAATCTTGGCAAGCGCATCGAACCCGTCGGTGGCGGTAATCACCTCACAACCCGCTTTCTTCAACAAGGTCTCGGCGGTACGACGAATGGTTTTCGAATCGTCGATCACCATGACCTTGAGGTCTTGAAAATTGTCAGTCATTGAGAACTGCCTTTCACCGTGATTCAAATACAGGCCGCGACACCTTGTAATGAGGAATCTTTTTATAGTGTCGCGATAGGCAGGGCTTCGGGGTCTTTCAGCCCACGCCGAGGTTTTAACACAGTTTCTACAATCAATCTATAAGACCCTGTGGGACTTGAGAAAAGCATCCCGTAGCGAGCATTCCCGCGCACTGCTAACATGCGGTGTCGTCCTCTTGCCTGGAGCCACCATGAGCCTTGATATCGGTGTGGTGATGGATCCCATCGCCCACATAAAACCCTGGAAAGACACCACCTTATCCCTGCTCCTGGAAGCTCAGCGGCGCGGCTGGCGGCTGCACTACATGGAGCCGGGGGATCTGTACGTCCGTGATGGCCGGCCACTGGCCACCACCCGGCCGCTGCGGGTGGAAGACAACAATGATCACTGGTTCGAACTCGGCGATGCCACGCAGACCTCGCTGCCGGATCTGGACATGATCCTGATGCGCCAGGATCCGCCATTTAACGCGGAGTACATTTACGCCACCTATATTCTTGAAAAAGCGGAGCGCGAGGGCGCCCTGGTGGTGAATCGTCCCGGCAGTGTTCGTGACAGCAACGAAAAACTGTTCGCCACCGATTTCCCGCAATGCTGTGTGCCGACCCTGGTTTCCGGCCGCGCCGATCAGTTGCGGGCCTTTGTAGCGGAGTTCAATGACATCGTCATGAAGCCGCTGGATGCCATGGGCGGCGCCAATATCTTCCGGGTATCCAAGGACAGCCCCAACACCAGCGTGATCATCGAGGTGCTGACCGATCACGGGCGCACGCCGATCATGGCGCAGCAATTCATTCCCGAGATCACCAGCGGCGACAAGCGCATCCTGATGATCAATGGGGAACCGGTGCCTTACGCCCTGGCACGTATTCCCAAGGAAGGTGAGTTCCGCGGCAACCTGGCGGCCGGTGGCACCGGCCAGGGTCGGGAACTGAGCGACCGTGATCGCTGGATTTGCGAACAGGTAGGGCCGGTGCTGCGCGAGCGGGGGCTGTACTTCGTCGGCCTGGACGTGATCGGTGACTATCTCACCGAGATCAACGTCACCAGTCCCACCTGTGCGCGGGAGCTGGACGCCATTTACGGCATCAATATCGCCGGGCAGCTTTTCGATGCTTTGCTGGAAATGCGCAACCGGTCCTAGCGAAACAACAAAACGGGCCGGACAATAACGACTCCTATAACAGGGCCGGCCCACCGGCCCGACATCATCCGGTTATTGACGACACGACTCATGGCCTCTGCTCAGGTTACCGCCGCCGATCGCCTCGGCTTCACACTCTTCATGGCGCTGGCCGTGCACGGCCTGGTGCTGTTCGGTGTCGGCTTCGCACCAGAGCGGCCCCGCGCCGCGCCGCGGACACTGGATGTGACACTGGCGACTCACAGTAGCGACCAGACGCCGGACGAGGCGGACTTTATTGCCCAGGCCAACCAGGAGGGGGCCGGCGACGAAGAAGAAAAACAGGAGCTGACCACCACCGAGCAGGCGCCGTTCACCGACGCCCGGCCGCGCCCGGTGCAGTTGGAGCCGGACAGTGCGCCGCCTCCCCGTCCGGTGTCGCGCCAGAAAGTGATCGTGACGCATTCCTTTTCGCCACGCGCGGAACCACCTCGGCAAGAGCAGAAACAGGAGCCCAGCGAACCACAACGCCGTGATGACAGCCTGGATCAGCTCAGCCGTGAGATCGCCAGCCTGCAGGCGCGCCTGGATCAACAGAAGCAGGCCTATGCCAAACGGCCACGGGTGCGCCGGCTCACTTCGGTTTCCACCAAGGCCCATTACGAAGCGCTTTATATCGACGCCTTTCGCCGCAAAGTCGAAGTCACCGGGACCCGCCATTTCCCGGCCCGGGCGCTGACCAGCAATACCTTCGGCGGGGTGCGGCTGATGGTGGCGCTGGGCAAGAGCGGTGACATCCGCGACATTCGGGTGTTGCAGTCCTCCGGGCATGCCTTCCTGGATGAGGCGGCGGTGCAGAGTGTGCGCCTGTCGGCGCCGTTTGAGCCCTTTTCCACGGAGATGCGCGAACATATGGACGTGCTGGAGATCATCCGTACCTGGCAGTTCGATGCCAACCGGCAGGTCTCCTCACGCTGATCCGGCACCCCTCTACTCTTGCCCTGGTCCCGCGCTCCCCGGATACTGGGCCCATGACGCATAACAGCCTGAAACACCAGTTCCTGATCGCCATGCCGCAACTGGACGATCCCAACTTCGACCGCACCGTGACCTATGTGGTTGAGCACAATCCGGAAGGGGCCATGGGGCTGACCCTGAACCGTCCGGCCGGCTTGAGCCTGCACGATATCCTGGCGGATATGGAGATCGAGGTGGAGGTGCCGCCTTCCAGCCGCCATCAGGTGGTGGCCGGCGGCCCGATCCAGCAGGAAGCCGGGTTCGTGTTGCACCGGGATGTGGAGCGCCACTGGCAGTCCACCCTGATGTTGGCGGATGGGCTGTGCATGACCACCTCACGGGACATTCTCGAGGCCATCGCCGTGGGTGAGGGGCCGGAATCCACTCTGGTGTGCCTGGGGTATGCCGGTTGGAGCGAGGGCCAGCTGGAGCAGGAATTGGCGGATAATGTCTGGCTGAGCACCCCCAGCGCCCCGGAGCTGGTGTTCGAGATCCCGTTTGAACAGCGCTGGCATGCCGCGGCTGCCCGCATGGGCGTGGATATGAGCCTGATCGCCACTCAGGTGGGACACGGTTGATTCTGCTCGCCTTTGATTACGGAACCCGCAAAATCGGTGTCGCCAGCGGCAATGCCCTGATCGGTACCGCCTCGCCGTTACCGCCCCTGTCCTGCAAGAACGAACAGCCCGACTGGCAACAGATGGCCGCGTTGCTGGATGAGTGGCGCCCGCAACTGGTGGTGGTGGGGCTGCCTTTGAACATGGATGGCAGCGAAAGCCATTCCAGCGAGCGCGCGCGCAAGTTCGCCCGGCGCATCCAGGGGCGGTTCGGACTGAAGGTGTATATGGTGGATGAACGGCTTTCCACCCGGGAAGCGCGGGAGCGCACCGCCACCAGAGGGCCGGATCCGAAGGTGGATTCCATGGCCGCGGTAGTGATCGCGGAGGGGTATCTGAATGGCGCCGAGCCAGTGACGCCTTGAGCCCCGGCTCGGCGGCGTCACGACCGGCTGGCCGTGACGCTGTCGGCGTTTAGCCGGCCGGAGTCCACAGTTGCTGCAGGGATCCAAGCACGCCGTCGGCCACGCCCTGGCCGCCCAGGAACTTAAGCATGGTCGGTGCGAACTGGCTCACCATGTCCGGGCTCAGCCCCATGGCGCTGAACGCGGTTTGCACGCCTTGCAGGCTTTTCACGTTGCCCAGCACGCTACCGAGCAGGCCGCTGCTTTCCTGGCTGTTGCCGAGCATTTGATCCAGGCCGGATACCTTGTCGGTAACGCCGCTGAACTGGCTGGCATCCAGTTTGGTCTGGGCCAGGGCGAGCAGCGCGGCGGAACCGCCGGCGGCCTGGGCCTGGCTGACGCCGAGGTCGCTGGACAGGGTGTCGACCATGTTCTTGGCGTCACCAGCCACTTGCCACTGGCCGGTAACCTGGTCCAGGTTGGCCTGGCCCTGCTCCGAGGCGGCATTGATGGCGCCATTGGCTTTGTCGGTTTGCTCGCTGACCGCCTTGTTGGCGTCGTCCACGGCCTTGGTGGCCTTGTCGGCCATACCTTTCAGGTCAAAGGCGTGAGCGTTGGCGCCCAGGGTTCCTGCCAGAACCGCCCCCACAGCAATCCGAATCATTTGGTTCATAACCGTTCCTTAGTAATCGAAGTGACATGAAACAAGCTGCGCAGTGTACTCCGAAAGCCATGGTGGGTCCCGTGATGTAAACCTGTTTTTCAATTCAGCCGGCAACGGCTAGACTGCTGCGAAGTGACGGCCAGCACAACAGGCCGAGGAGATGACCTTGCATTGGAATCCGGAACAGATTGACTCCTTGCTGCGGGACATGGCGTCCTCGCTGGAGAGCATGGGAAGCATGGGCGGAGCGGACGATGCCGGCACCACCGCCCTGGTGGGTATCGAGTCCGGTGGTGCCTGGGTGGCGCGAGCCTTGAACGAGCGCCTGAGCACACCGTTGCCGTTGGGGTTCCTGGACGCCAATTTCTACCGCGATGATTTCGAGAAGCGCGGTCTGAAGAAAAGCATCAAACCGTCTAAATTGCCGTTCGACGTGGAAGGGGCGCATCTGATCCTGGTGGACGATGTGCTGATGACCGGCCGCACCATTCGTGCCGCCATGAATGAGTTGTTTGATTTTGGCCGTCCGGCCTCGATACGGCTGATGGTGTTATTCGATATTGGTCGGCGCGAGTTACCTATTCGCGCCGATATTTGCGGCGAGGTGTTGTCCCTGCCCGCCGATCAACGGGTGGAACTGAGCGGACCGGATCAATTGGAAGCATCGGTGCAGGCCGTCCGGAACGGACACTGATGTCGTAAACTTTGGCATTATGCCCAGCTCCATAGCATTCTGCCCCGGTCAATAGTTAGAATGTGGCGGATCCGCGCATCCCGGCCGCGGAGCATGCCATAGGTTCTGTCCGTGCCCACAGACCCTGGAAATAAGGTTTCAGGAATGACGCTTGCGCCGCCCTCCTCCCGCGTGCAGCTCACCGATGATGGAAAGCTGCGCCATTTTCTCTCCTTGGAACACCTTTCCCGCCCGCTTTTGGAAGACATCCTCGATACCGCCGCCGGTTTCGTCGACGTCGGCGGACGGGCGATCAAAAAAGTGCCGCTGCTGCGTGGCAAAACCGTGGTCAATCTGTTTTTTGAATCCAGCACCCGGACCCGCAGCACTTTCGAACTGGCCGCCAAGCGCTTGAGCGCGGACGTGCTCACACTGGATATCGCCAAGTCCGCCACCAGCAAGGGCGAGACGCTGCTGGATACCCTTCGCAATCTGGAGGCGATGGCGGCGGATATGTTCGTGGTACGCCATCAGGATTCCGGCGCGCCGTTTTTCATCGCCGAGCAGGTGACGCCGAAAGTGGCGGTCATCAATGCCGGTGACGGGCGTCACGCGCACCCCACTCAAGCGATGCTGGATATGTACACCATCCGCCACTACAAGGGCGGCTTCGAGGGCCTGAAGGTGGCCATCGTCGGGGACATTCTGCATTCACGGGTGGCCCGCTCCCAGATCCACGCGCTCAATATCCTGGGCGCCGAGGAAGTGCGGGTGATCGCGCCGCGCACCCTGCTGCCGGCGGATGCCGACGCGCTTGGTGCCACCGTATTCACCGACATGGTCCAGGGCATCGAGGATGTGGACGTGGTGATCATGCTGCGCTTGCAGAAAGAGCGTATGGATTCCGCACTGCTGCCCAGCGAAGGCGAGTTCTTCCGCCTTTACGGCCTGACCAATGAGAAGCTCAGTCACGCCAAACCGGACGCCATCGTCATGCATCCGGGGCCGATCAACCGGGGTGTGGAAATCGCTTCGGAAGTGGCCGACGGACCCCGCTCGGTGATTCTCAACCAGGTTACCTTCGGCATCGCCGTGCGCATGGCGGTGATGTCCATGGCCATCAGCGGCCAGGAGAGTCTGGATGCGGCTCAGGCAGCCCGGGAGGAGAGCGGCCATGGACACTAAAGCCAACCTGCTGATCCGCAAGGGACGGGTGATCGACCCGGCCTCCGGCCGTGACGACGTCGCCGACCTGCTGGTGGAGGAAGGCCGCCTGGTGCGGGTGGGCGCCAGCCTGGACGCGCCGGGGGCGGAAATCATGGAAGCCGAAGGGCTGTGGGTGATTCCCGGCCTGGTGGACAGTTGCGTGCATCTGTCGCTGCCCGGTGAGGGCCCCTGGACCGGTGACGTGGCCTCGGAATGCCGCGCCGCCGCGGGCGGGGGGGTCACCCATATGGCGGTGCAGCCGGACTGCGGCCCGGTGGACAGTACCGCGGTGGTGCGCCTGATCCGGGAACAGGCCGGGCAGGCCAACTTTGCCCGGGCCCTGCCGGTGGCGGCGTTGACTCAGGGGCTGGCGGGTGAACATCTGGCGGAAATGCAGACCCTGGCCCAGGCCGGCTGTATCGCGGTGGGCCAGGCCGGCGCGTCCGTGGCAAGTTCCCTCACCCTCAAGCGCTGTCTGGAATACGCCGCGACCTTTGATTTGCTGGTGCTGTTCCGGCCCGAGGACGCTTCCCTGACCGCCGGAGGCTGCGCCCACGACGGCGCCGTGGCGGCCCGTCTCGGCTTGCCTGGCATTCCCGCGGTGGCGGAATCGGTGGCCCTGTCCCGGGACCTGTTGCTGGTGGAGGCCACCGGGGTGCGGGCTCATTTCCAGCAGATTTCCAGCCGCCATTCTCTGGCCTTGATTCGGGAAGCAAAACGCCGTGGACTGCCCGTTACAGCGGATGTGAGTATTCACCATCTTCTTCTCGACGAGTCCGCCCTCGAGGGCTTCGACAGCCGCTGCCACGTGCTGCCGCCGCTGCGTACGGTGGAGGACCGGCAGGCGTTACTGGACGCGGTGGCCGACGGCACGCTGGATGCCATTTGTTCCAAACATCAACCACTGGGCTCGTTCAGCAAGGCCGCGCCGTTCCCGTCCACCCGGCCGGGTATCTCCGGGCTCGACACCCTGCTGCCGCTGGTACTGAAACTGGTTCAGGATGGTGCCTTGCCGCTGCACCGGGCACTGGACGCGGTGACCTCGGCGCCAGCCCGTTGCCTGGGGATTCCCGCGGGTCAGCTGGAAACCGGGCGGATGGCCAATCTGGCGGTGGTGGCGCCGGATGAGCAGCGTGTCATGAATGAGCGCTGGCTTTCCCGCGGCCGTAACTCGCCCTGGTTTGATGCCGTGTTGCCCGGCTCGGTGCGCCGCACCCTGTGTAATGGCGAGGTGAGCTGGCTGGCCGAATAGCCCGGCGAATCCCGGTCACGGCGCCTTCGGCGCCGGCCGGGTCTGGAAAACGTACGAGGCCAGAACCTCCTCGTTCATCAGCCCCGGCGCCGCCTGCAAGCGGCCGTTGGGATCCAGGAACAGGGTCGCCGGCGTACCGCGCAAGCCAAGCTGCATCATCAGGATGGTATTGGCCTGGAGGGCGTTTTCCACCTCGGCGGGGATGTCCCGCAACGGCTCGATGCCACCTTGGTTGAAATCACCCTGGGCTTTGTCCAGAGCCGCTTGCGGATCCTTGGCATCGAGCACCGCCGCGCCCTTGCCCAGACTGGTGGGCTTGATCAGAGCGACGATGATGTGACGCACCTGGACGTCGTTGTCCGCGTTCTGCAGAAATGGCCGCATCATTTGCCACTGGCTGGCGCAATACGGGCACTCCATGTCGGTAAACATGTACACCACCCGCTCCGGATCGTCCGCGCCTTCCGCCACCCAATGGCTTTGTTCCAACATCTCGAAGACCCTTTTTTGCACGGCGGCCTGATCCTCCTGATCGTCGGCGTGTGCCAGCGGGACGATGAACAGGGCGGCCATCAACAGCAATGGCAGGGACAGTGAACGAAGCATGGCGTTACTCCTTGATGTACGGAGCCAGCAGATGGCGCAGGCTGGCGTCGGAAAGCGGGCCCACATGGCTGCCAACCAGGCGGCCCCGGGCATCGATCAGCACCGTGGTGGGCAGCGCGCTGCTGCCCAGGGCGCGCAGCAGATCACTGTGCGGATCGGCCAGGACCCGTTGCAGGCGCAATGACTGGTCGGTGAGATAGCTGCGGATCCGGGCGCTGCTCTCGCCCTGGTTCACGTAAACGAAATCCACCTCGGGGTAGTGTTGTTGTCCCCGCTGTAATACCGGCATTTCCCGGCGGCATGGCGGGCACCAGGTGGCCCACAGGTTGACCACCGTCAATGGCGACGGGCCGTCGTCGAGCAGGCCCGCGGGGCGCCCTTGCAGGTCCTGCAGGGCCACATCGGGAGCCATGGGGCGCACGCCGCTGAATGCCATTACCGTGGCCAGCACTGGCACGGCCGCCACGGCGCCCACCGCCAGCGTCCGCAGCAGTTCGCCGCCGGCCTGACGATGACGCGGCCAGCCCAGCGCGGCGCCAACGACCGCGCCGGCCACCCCGCCCGGCCACCACCAGCCGCCGTCACGGATGTCGATCAGCGCCCAGCTCAGGCCGTATTGATCCCAATAGCGGCCAACAAAGGCCAGGCGCGCACCGACCAGGGCGCCGGTCAGCAGCCACCACAGCAAAGGCTCGGCGTCCGCCCGGCCGCTCCGGCGCCGCCACACGGTGGTCAGCCAGGCGCTCAGCAACAAAGCCAGCCAGGGCATCGCCATCCATGGCAGGGCCAGCGGGCCCAGCGTGAAGGTGGTCATTCGCGGCTCCTCCAAAAAACTCGGCTCAGTGTGCGGGGCGTGGATTAACACACCATTAGCCCGTCGCGGCCCGCCTCTCGTTAATGGCGGGCTAATACGGCGGTGCTATTCTGGAACATCCGGGGCTGGACCTCCCGGTGATCCGTTCGTTGGAGCCTGGAAGACAATGCACGTACTACTGGTGGAAGACGACGCCCTGCTGGGCGACGGCGTAAACGCCGGTCTTGAGGCCCACGGCTTCACCGTGGCCTGGGTCACCCGCGCGGCGGAAGCGGATCAGGCGCTGGTCAACGGCCACTTCGATGTGGTGGTGCTGGATCTGGGGCTGCCGGACGAGGACGGTTTGGTGCTGCTGCGGCGCTGGCGCCGCCGTCAGCGGGACGAGCCGGTACTGGTGCTCACCGCCCGGGACCGGGTGGCCCACAGGGTCGATGGCCTCGACGCCGGCGCCGATGATTACCTGGTCAAACCCTTCGATCTCAATGAGCTGGTGGCGCGCTTGCGGGCCTTGCTGCGTCGTGCTCAAGGCCGTGCCGTGCCGTGGATCGAATATGGCCGCCTGCGTTTCGATCCGGGCCAGCAGCGGGTTTGGCTGGATCAGCAGCCGGTCTCACTGGCCCGGCGGGAACGGGCGCTGCTCCAGGCGCTGCTGCAAAGTCGGGGGCGATTGCTGACCGTGGACGAGCTCACCGACCGTGTGTACGGCTGGACCGGTGGCGTGGAGAGCAACGCTCTGGCCGTGCACATTCACAACCTGCGGCGCAAGTTGGGGGAAAGTCTGATTGAAACGGTGCGTGGCGAAGGCTACCGGCTGGGGAGCCCGCCGTGATTCATGCACAAAGTCTGCGCGCGCGCCTGCTCTGGGCTTTGGGACTGGGGCTGTTGTTGTTATGGCTGCCGCTGGCGATCTGGCTGCATGGTGAAACCCGGGACCGGCTGTCGGACATGCTCGACCATCGTCTGGCGGCCTCGGCGCGGATGGTGGCTTCACTGATCACCGCCAGTGGCGCCACGCCGGACCAGGCCGTGGACAACCCGGATGACATGCCTTTCCAGGGCATCGCCTGCGAAGTCAGTGTACTGCGCGGCGAGATCCTGGCGCGCAGTGCCGGGGCGCCGCCGGGGGAGCTGGTGCTGCCGGAGGACGGTTTCGGCGAGCGCCAGTTGGATGGTGAGGCCTGGCGCATCTACACCATTACCGAGGGCGATTTGCGCGTGGCTTCCGCCGAGCGCGTCAGTGGCCGGACCCGCTTCCTCCATCGTATGGCGGTGATGCTGATGGTGACGCTGGTGACCGGTCTGCTGGCCAGTCTGGCGCTGGTCTGGTGGGCGGTGGGACGGGCGCTCAGACCGGTGTCCTCGCTGCGCAAGCAGTTGACGGCGCGGGATCTGGAGGATACCCGGCCGTTGACACTGGCGCCGGGAGCCGGTGAGTTGGCGCCGATGGTGGCGTCATTGAATCACTGGTTGGCGCAAAGCGGCCGCGCGCTGACCCGGGAGCGGGAACTGACCGATAACCTGGCTCATGAGCTGCGCACGCCGCTGGCGGCGATTCGCACCCAGCTCCAGGTGGCGCGGATCACTTCCGGAGAACAGGCGGAACGGGCGCTGGCGGCGGCGGAGCAGGCCAGCGTGAGGCTGGGAGGCAGCCTGGAGCAGTTATTGGCGCTGGCGCGCGAGGACCGCGTCCCCGGTGAAGCGCCGCCCTGTCCGCCCCTGGCCGAAGTGACGGCCAGCGTATTGGAGGAGTTTCCTGGCCAGAGTCTCCGATGGGAGCTGGCGCAGGGTGGTCAATTAGTGCCGCTGGCACCGGAAGGGCTGGTTCGGATCGCCGTGCGCAATGTGCTGGATAACGCGTTGCGCCACAGCCCCCGGCAGGGCGTGATTGGCATCGGGTTCGAAGAGAAGGAGGGGTTGTGCTGGCTGACGGTTGCCGACCAGGGGCCCGGTATTCCCGAGGCGCGGCAACGGCGTGTTCTGGATCGGGGCTGGCACGGCCATGACGGAGGCCATGGCCTGGGACTGGCCATCGTCGCCAGTATCATGGCCCGCACCGGGGGGCGGTTGCGGCTGGAAAACCGTCCGTCGGGCGGGCTGCTTGTCAGTCTGGGGTGGCCACCGGCGGATAACGATTGAACATTTCCCGAACCATGGTATCGATACGCTCCGCCCGTCGTTCCGTGGCCATCTCGAAATAGAGGGTGTCGCGGCTGGTGCCCTGCCAGACCACCTGCTTGTCGCCGCGGTCCACCAGGGCGATCTGCAGGCGGTATTCCTGGTTGGTTTGTCCTTCCACCGGAGTCGTGGTGGACAGGCCGTAGCGATCTCGCCAGAAACCGAAGCCGAACTGCACCGAACTGCCCTGGAAGCGGTCCACCGGAACGAAGCGGTAGCGCACCAGCAGATCGGCGCTGCTCTCATCAGCGGGTTGCAGCGGGCCGTTGGCCAGTGCCTCGCGCACCGCTTTTTGCACTCGCTGACCGTCCAGGCTCAGGGCTTCCTGATCTTCTTTCGGCGGATCGAAGGCATAACTGTGGTATTGGCTGAAATCAGTCTGCGCGCGCTGGTCGATGACCACCGGCGCGACACACCCCGTTAGCAGGAGGGCAAGGATCAGAGCAACGGTACTGCGCATGGGAAGGCCTCCAGAGCGAATCTAGCTTCAGTATAGACCGGGTATGATTAATGATCAGTGTTCGGGTTCCGGCAACTGGCTTTCAGGCTATCACCCAGGAATCGCGCGGCACGGCCGGCGTACTGGCCGTCGGCGTAGACCAGGTACAGGTCACCGTAGCGCTCGCCGCCTTCCTTGAGTGGCAGGGGCTGCAGGGTTCCCGCTTCGAGATCGCCGTCCACCTCGGTTTCCGGCGCCCAGGCGAACCCCAACCCGCGCAGCAGCGCTTCCCGCCGGCTGCCGCCATAGGAGAAGGTCCAGCGTTGTTCGGCGCCGAGCCAACCGGAATCCAGGCGGCGCTTGCCGGAATCCCGGATCACCAGCTGGCGGTGCGCACGCAAGTCTTCCAGACTCAGTTCGCCCTTCTGATGCAAGGGGTGGCCGGGAGCGGCCACGGCAATGAAGCGCACCCGCATCAGATGATCGCCCATGAACCCGGGCGGTACCCGGCCGGTAACCACCACGTCCGCTTCGTGCCGGAGCAGCGCCTCCTCGGATCCCGACAATACGGTTTCCTGGAACTCCACCCGGGTCAGCGGGCTTTCCTCCGCCAGAGTGACCAGAGCGCACAACGCCTGCTGACGGGGAAACAAGGCGTCCGCCGCGAGCCGCACCAGAGGTTCCCAGCCATGGCTGGACTGGATTGCCGAGTTTTCGATACGGCCCGCTTCTTCCAGCAACAGCTTGGCCTGCCGGTAGAGCATATCGCCGGTTTCCGTCAGCTTGGCGCGGCGGCCCTCCAAAGTGAAGGCGCGGATACCCAGCTCGGTTTCGATCTTCTGCACGGCATAGCTGATCGCGGATTGGCTTTTGCCCAACGCCTCGGCGGCGGCGGCGTACCCGCCTTCGTCCACCACGGCGATCAGGGCTTGCCATTGGTCCAGGGAAATTTTGGTCGACATATCAGATATTTCGAAGATATTGCTCGAATAGTTGCTGTTTTATATCGGATCAGACGAAAAGACAATGATGTCATTCGATTATTACGGAGCAGCAGCCATGACCCGCATTCTTTACCTGCAGAGCAGCATCTTTGGTGACCAGGGCCAGTCCAGCCAGATGGCCACGGCTTTCATCGAGGCTTATCAGGCCCGCCATCCCGGCACCGAAGTGGTGGTCCGCGATCTGGTCAATGACGGCGTGCCTCACCTGGACCTGGCCCGTGCCGGCGCGCTGCGCGGCTTTGCCGACAGCCTGGACGATGAGCAGAAAGCGGTGCTGGCCCTGTCCGATGCCTTGGTGGAAGAGTTGCGGGCGGCGGATTTGGTGGTGGTCGGACTGCCCATGTACAACTTCGGCGTGCCCACCCAGTTCAAGGCCTGGTTCGATCATATCGCCCGGGCCGGAGTGACCTTCCGCTACACCGCCGACGGTCCGGAAGGGCTGGTGGCTGACCGCCCGGTGCGGGTGTTCGCCTCGCACGGCGGTTTCCATGTGGGCCAGCCCCATGAAACCAGCACAACCTTTATCAAAGCGATTTTCGGCTTCATCGGTATTGAGGATGTGCGCTTCATTTACGCCGAGGGTTTGAACATCAGTGAGGATGTGAAAGAGGAAGCCCTGGAAAAGGCGCGAGTGGAAACAGAAGCGGCGCTGGCGGCCCTGTAACTTCCGCGATCGGCTGACGCGGCAAACGGCAAAGTAAGGAGAGCACCATGGGATTATTGGTGGACGGCAAATGGCAGGATAAGTGGTACGACACCGACAGTACCGGCGGCCGCTTCAAGCGGTCGGAAAGCCAATTCCGCAACTGGGTAACCGCCGATGGCGAGGCCGGGCCCAGTGGCGAGGGCGGCTTCAAGGCGGAAAGCGGGCGCTACCATCTGTACGTTTCCTATGCCTGCCCCTGGGCCCACCGCGCCTTGGTAATGCGGGCCTGGAAAGGGCTGGAAGAACACATCGGTGTTTCCGTGGTGCACCCGTTGATGTTGGAAAATGGCTGGGAGCTGGGTACGGATTTCGACGGCGCCACGGGCGACCCGCTGTACGGTCTGAGCAAGCTGTACGAGCTGTATTTGAAGGCCGATCCGCACTACACCGGCCGGGTGACGGTGCCGGTGCTGTGGGACAAACAGCGTGAAACCATCGTCAGCAATGAGTCGGCGGAAATCATCCGCATGCTCAACCAGGCCTTTGACGGTCTGGGCGCGCGGGCCGGTGACTATTACCCGGAGGCGTTGCGCGCGGAGATCGATGCCATCAACGACACTGTCTATAACCGCGTTAATAACGGCGTCTACAAAGCCGGTTTCGCCACCAGTCAGGCGGCCTATGACGAGGCGGTGGTGTCACTGTTCGACACCCTGGATGAGCTGGAGCAACGGTTGAGCCGGCAACGGTATCTGGTGGGCAACACACTCACCGAAGCGGATTTGCGGCTGTGGACCACGCTGGTGCGTTTCGATGCGGTTTACGTTACCCATTTCAAATGCGACCGGCGCCGCATCAGTGACTACCCGAACCTCAACGGTCTGCTGCGTGAACTGTATCAGCTACCCGGTGTGGCGGAGACCGTGTATATGGATCACATCCGTCATCATTATTTCCGCAGTCACCCGACGGTGAACCCCCATGGGATCATCCCGATCGGGCCGGAACTGGATTTTACCGCGCCGCATCAGCGTGAACGGCTGGGAGTGCGGGAGATACATGGCGCCTGATCCTGGGCGTCATGAACAGGCTCTTCACAGCCCCGAGGGGCGAGGAGGAAACATGAAAGACAGACAAGTGCTGCATACCATCCGGGCCATGGAAACCTCTGACGGCGCCGGCGTGCGGCTCAAGCGCGCCCTGGGTCAAAACCCGGCGGTGCGTCTGGATCCGTTCCTGATGCTGGATGCGTTCTCCTCTGATAACCCGGACGACTACATTGCCGGTTTTCCGCCCCACCCTCATCGGGGATTCGAGACCGTCACCTACCTGGTGGAAGGTCACATGCGCCACCGCGATCACCTGGGTAACGAGGGTGATCTGCAACAGGGCGGTGTGCAGTGGATGACCGCCGGCCGAGGCATCATCCACGAGGAAATGCCCCAGCAGGAAGACGGTTTGCTGCGCGGGTTCCAGCTGTGGATCAACCTGCCGGCGGCGGAAAAAATGAAACCCGCCGGCTACCGCGATATCCAGGATCGCGAAATACCGCGGCTGGACCTGCCGACTGGCGGGCAGATCAAGGCGATTGCCGGGAAAGTGGACCTTGCCGGTGAGTCTCTCACCGCGCCGGTGCACGGTGGCAGTACCGACCCGCTTTACCTGGATGTGATCTTGCGTCCCGGCGAGAGCGTCACGGTACCGCTGACGCCGGGTTACAACGCTTTCCTGTATCTGTTCGAAGGCGCGGTGACGGTGGCGGAAGAGACGGTGGCGGTGGACCATGTGGCGGTACTCACTGACGGTGACCGGGTCACCCTGGCCGCCGGACGGGACGGTGCCCGGTTGCTGCTGTTGGCGGGCCGCCCGCTGGGTGAGCCGGTGGCCCAGTACGGCCCCTTTGTGATGAACACGCAGGAGGAGCTGGAGCAGGCCCTGCAGGATTATCGCAACGGGACCCTCACTGAACCGGCCTGAGGCCAATGCTCCAAGCCCCGCTTCGGCGATAGGCCGCCATGGACGGCGGCCATAAAAAATCGTCGGGAACGATTTTTAACGTCGCTTCAGTGACGGCCCGCAGGGTGGCCGCCATGGACGGCGGCCATAAAAAATCGTCGGGAACGATTTTTAACGTCGCTTCAGTGACGGCCCGCAGGGTGGCCGCCATGGACGGCGGCCATAAAAAAAGGCGGTCTTCGAGACCGCCGAGGCAGGAAAAATCAGTCCGAGTCCTCGATGCTCAGGCCACGGGTGGCGTGGTCCAGGCTGGAGGCGTCGGTTTCGTTGGCGAGCTTGATCATCAGGCGCAGATCGTTGGGGGAGTCGGCGTGGGCAATCGCGTCCTCGTAAGTGATTTCGCCGGCATCATAAAGATCATAGAGGGCCTGATCGAAAGTCTGCATGCCCTGCTCCCGGGATTTGCCCATCAGCGCCTTGAGCAAATGCACTTCGCCTTTACGGATATGGTCCGCCACCAGTGGCGTGTTCAGCAGCACTTCGATGGCGGCGCGGCGGCCCTTGCCGTCCGGCGTCGGGATCAGTTGCTGGGCGACAATGCCGCGCAGGTTCAGGGAGAGGTCCATCCATAACTGCCGGTGACGGTCGGCGGGGAAAAAGTGAATGATCCGGTCCAGCGCCTGGTTGGCGTTGTTGGCATGCAGGGTGGCCAGACACAGATGGCCGGTTTCGGCGAAGGCAATGGCGTAATCCATCACTTCGCGGCTGCGGATCTCACCGATCAGAATCACATCCGGTGCCTGTCGCAGCGTGTTCTTGAGGGCGATCTCGAAACTGTCCGTATCCAGGCCTACTTCCCGTTGCGTGACAATGCAGCCCTGATGCTGGTGGATGAATTCGATCGGATCCTCAATGGAGATGATATGGCCTTTGGAGTTGCGATTACGGTGGCCGATCATTGACGCCAGGGAGGTGGATTTCCCGGTGCCGGTGGCGCCGACGAAGATCACCAGGCCGCGCTTGGTCATCGCCAGGTCCTTGATGATCGGCGGCAGCCGCAGTTCGTCGGCGTCGGGTATCTTGGTCTCGATGCGCCGCAACACCATGCCCACCAGATTGCGCTGGTAAAAAGCGGACACACGGAAGCGGCCAATGCCCCGCGAGGATAGCGCGAAATTGCATTCGTGCTGGTCGACGAACTCCTTGCGCTGCTTTTCCGACATCACACCGAACACCAGATCCCGGGTCATGTCCGGGGTCAGGGCGTTACGGGTAACCGGCACCACCTTGCCGTGGACTTTCATACTTGGTGGAACACCGGCGGTGATGAACAAGTCCGAGCCGCCTTTTTGCACCATCAGTTTGAGCAGATCTTCGAATTCCATGGGCGCTCACCGCTGCGTTCAGATTGAGTCCGGGTTCTTGGCTTTTTCCCGGGCCACTTCGCGGGATACCAGTCCGCGCTGCACCAGCCCTTGCAGGCATTGATCCAGAGTCTGCATGCCCACCGAGGCGCCGGTCTGGATCGCCGAATACATCTGCGCCACCTTGTCCTCGCGAATCAGGTTTCGAATCGCCGGGGTGCCGATCATGATCTCGTGGGCCGCCACCCGGCCGCCGCCGTTTTTCTTCATCAGCGTTTGCGACACCACCGCTTGCAGGGATTCGGAAAGCATGGAGCGGACCATGGCCTTCTCCTCGGCGGGGAACACGTCCACCACCCGGTCGATGGTCTTGGCGGCGCTGGTGGTGTGCAGGGTGCCGAACACCAGGTGACCGGTTTCGGCGGCGGTCAGTGCCAGCCGGATGGTCTCCAGATCCCGCATCTCCCCCACCAGGATGATGTCCGGGTCCTCCCGCAGTGCCGAGCGCAGGGCTTCGGCGAAACCATGGGTGTCCCGGTGCACTTCCCTCTGGTTGACCAGACATTTCTTCGATTCATGGACGAATTCAATCGGGTCCTCGATGGTGAGGATGTGTTCGTAGCGGGTGTTATTGATGTAGTCCATCATCGCCGCCAGCGTGGTGGATTTACCGGAACCGGTGGGGCCGGTGACCAACACGATGCCGCGCGGCAGCGAGGCGATGTTCTGGAACACCTTGCCCATGCCCAGTTCCTCCATGCTCAGCACCTTGGAGGGAATGGTCCGGAAGACGGCGCCGGCGCCCCGGTTCTGATTGAAGGCGTTGACCCGGAAACGGGCCACGCTGGGCACATCGAAGGAGAAGTCGGTTTCCAGGAACTCCTCGTAGTCCTTGCGCTGCTTGTCGTTCATGATCTCGTAGATCAGCGAGTGCACTTCCTTGTGCTCCATGGGCGGCAGATTGATGCGGCGCACGTCGCCGTCCACGCGAATCATCGGCGGCAGGCCGGCGGACAGGTGCAGATCCGAAGCGCCGTTCTTGGCGCTGAAGGCGAGCAATTCGGTGATATCCATGGGTTGCTTATATAGTGTTGTGTGATTCGTTCCGGCCGACCCCCGAAAACCCAATGACCGGAACACTCAGTAAAAAGTATCAGCCATAAACTAACCCCTGGATGCCCACCGTTCAATCATGAAGCACAGTGAAACACCATATACCTCGATTCGCGCACGAATTGACGACGCTTGTCGCCGATCCGGGAGGGATCCCGCGCAGGTGACTCTGCTGGCGGTCAGCAAGACGCGATCGGCCAGGGACGTGGCCGCGCTGGCGGATCAGGGCCAGTACGACTTTGGCGAGAATTATCTGCAGGAAGCGCTGGACAAGATCCGGGCACTGGCGGATCGGGACCTGACCTGGCATTTCATCGGCCCGATCCAGTCCAACAAGACCCGTGATATCGCCGCCCATTTCCACTGGGTGCACTCCGTGGACCGGGCCAGGATCGCCGAGCGCCTGAACGCTCAGCGTCCCGAAGGGCTGGCACCACTGAATGTTTGCATTCAGGTGAATGTGGATGCGGAAGACAGCAAAAGCGGTGTGGCGCTGGCGGACGTCCCTGCCCTCGCCGCCCGCTTCCAGCAATGGCCGCGCCTGCGTTTGCGCGGTCTGATGGCGATTCCCCGGGCGGACGCCGCCGATGGCGGCCGGGACGCCTTTCGTCGACTCGCCATGACACTGTCACAATTGCGCAATACAATGCCGGCCCTTGATACGCTTTCCATGGGCATGAGCGCGGACTATCCGGTGGCGATCGATGAAGGCGCCACCATCGTGCGCCTGGGCACCGCCCTGTTCGGTCCGCGCCCGCCCAAGGCGAGTAATCCCGCGGTATGACCACGGCGGGACCTGAACATGGGAAGGAACGCATGGCACAACAGCTAATCGGATTCATCGGCGCCGGCAACATGGCCACCAGCCTGGCCGGAGGCATGATCGCCAAGGGCATTCGCCCCGCCCGTATTTGGATGAGCGACCCCTCCCGGGATCGCCTCGACGAAGTGTCCCAGCAGCACCGCGTCCACGTGGCCACGGATAACCTGGAAGTGGCCCAGCGGGTGGATGCCCTGGTGCTGTCGGTGAAGCCGCAGATGATGGCGTCGGTATGCGCTGATTTGCGTTCCGTGGTGGCGGAGCGGCGGCCATTGGTGATTTCCATCGCCGCGGGTGTCACCGTGGCCAACCTGCGTGCCTGGCTCGGCGAGGACGTGCCCATCGTGCGCTGCATGCCGAATACACCGGCGCTGGTGCAGGCCGGCGCCACCGGCCTGTACGCCGCCGAGGGCGTGGATGACAGCCAGAAAGCCCTGGCCGCCCAGGTATTGGGGGCGGTGGGTCTGACGTTCTGGTTCGATAATGAGCAGTCGCTGGATGCGGTGACCGCCGTTTCCGGCTCTGGTCCGGCCTATTTCTTCCTGCTCATGGAGGCGCTGATCGACGCCGCCAAGGCCCAGGGCCTGGACGCCGCCACCGCCCGTCAGTTGGTGCTGCAGACCGCCTGGGGTGCCTCGCAACTGGCGATCACCAGCGAGGCGGGCCCGGATGTGCTGCGCCAGCGTGTCACCAGCCCCGGCGGCACCACCGCCGCCGCCCTGGAAGTCTTCGAGGAAGCCGGCTTCCGCGAACACGTCCAGGCCGCCGTCGCCGCCGCCCGCGAACGCTCCGAAGAGCTGGCTGGGTAAACCGAGACCGAAGCATGCTTCGCAGCTCGGTTTACGACTGGCCAGGGATGGCCAGGCCGGGCTTTCCAATCGGCACGGCGTCACGCCACGGATGGCGGGCACGGCCTGTGTAGGATCCTCCGCCGAAGCATGCTTCGCAGCGTGATTTACGACTGGCCATGGATGGCCAGGCCGGGCTTTCCGACCAGCACGGCGCCACGCCATGGATGGCGGGCACGGCCTGTGTAGGCTCCTCCGCCGAAGCATGCTTCGCAGCGTGATTTACGACTGGCCATGGATGGCCAGGCCGGGCTTTCCGACCGGCATGGCGTCGCGCCATGGATGGCGGTCCAAAGCCTGTTGTGGGCCCCGGAGGTTGAACGCTGGGGTAGCTGCGAAGCCGCTGTAGGAGCTTGCCCGCAAGCGAATCTCTTGTGACCCGAAAGCCTATTCGCTTGCAGGCAAGCTCCTGCAGCGGCCTTGTGTAGATTCCTCCGTGGAAATTTCCTGCAACGATGAGGCACCCCCGATCCCAGGGTGCCGGCTCCTTCCAATCACCTCCCCCATCGATCCGGTTTGAATTCACGCCGATTTGCCCCAATACTCTTTCGCCAAATGACACCGCCGGAGAGCCTATGAACCCCCAGGGTGCCGCGATCTTCCTGATCAATGTGGCGTTCAGCATTTATATTTTCATCGTTCTGACCCGCTTTGTACTGCAGCTGGCCCGGGCCGACTTCTACAACCCGATTTCCCAGTTCGTACTGCGCGCCACCAACCCCCTGCTGGCGCCGTTGCGTCGGATCATCCCGGGTTGGCGCGGTCTGGACATTGCCTCGCTGGTGTTGGTGGTGATTCTGATCATCGCCAAGGTGTTGGTGCTTAGCGCCATCCATTACGGCTCCCTGCCTTCCGGTCTGGGGCCCCAGTTATTGATCTACACCTTGCGTGAGCTGGCGTCGCTGATCCTCAACTACGTATTCTGGATGGTGCTGATCCGGGTGATTCTGAGCTGGATCGCCCCGGATCCGTATAACCCGATGGTACGGGTGATCGTACAGATCACCGAGCCGATCATGGCGCCGGCCCGCCGCTTGCTGCCGGATATGGGAGGCCTGGATTTAAGTCCGCTGATCGTGTTGCTTGGGGTGCAGTTGCTGAAGATTCTGTTTCAGCTGCATTAGCGGGGTCGTTCCTTTTCGAGGACAATGCCCGCATTTTTAATGAAATTTGCGGATATTGGCCTCATTTTCCAGGAATTTTACCAAAGGCAGGGGGTTTTGCCGCGCTTCTCCTGGGACGCCATCCATTCCAGAATCCGTCCGCCCAGCGGCCGCTGGGTCGCTTCCGCCGCCAGTGTCACCACTTCACGCAGACCCTGGATATCGATACCGGTTTTCAGGCCGCAGCTTTCCAGCAGATAGACCAGATCCTCGGTGGCCATGTTGCCGGTGGCGCCGGGCGCGAACGGACAGCCGCCGAGACCGCCCACGGAGGCGTCGAAGCGGCGCACGCCCAGGTCCGCTGCCTCCCAGGCCATGGCCGCGGCCAGCCCGCGGGTGTCATGCAGATGGACAAAGAACTTGTCGGCCCCGTATTCACGGATCAGCGGCGTCATGATGTCCTTCATCTGTTTCGGGTTGCCGGCGCCGATGGTGTCGGCGATGGCGACCTCATCACCGCCGGCGGCGAACATGCGCCCGGTCAGCTGTTGCGGCAGGCTGACCGGCACCGGACCGTCGTAAGGGCAAGCGAAAGCGCCGGAAATGTAGGTCCGGGTGGCCACGCCGTCTTCACGGGCGGCGGCGATGATGCTCTCGCAACTGGCGGCGGCCTGCTCCAGGCTCATGTTCAGGTTGCGCTGGTTGAAGGTGTCGGTGGTGGACAGGACCAGTGCCACGGTGCGGTAACCGGCATCCCGGGCCAGCTGATAACCCTTCAGATTGGGCACCAGGGCGGTGTAGTGCAGCCCTTCGTCGGCCGGTAACCGGGGCGTCAGCGCGGCGGCGTCGGCCATCTGCGGGATCGCTTTCGGGCTGACGAAGCTGACCGGCTCAAGATAGCGGACACCGGCGTCCACCAGCAGGCGGGCCAGGCGCGCCTTGGTGTCGGTGTCCACGGTGACGGGCTGATTTTGCAGGCCATCACGCAGGCCCACTTCGTTGACTATGACGGTGTCGCTCATATTGTTCTCGTTCGTGCTCTTCCCGAAAAGGTCAGCCAGTTTGCCATGACATCCCCGCCGCGGTCATGTCAATGACCGCCGGCGGTACGCCGGTGCCAGTATCGCGTTGAGCCGGGCGCCGGGGGCGCGTAGTTTGCCGGAATGGATCCGGTACCGGGGGTGCCGGGAACGAAAGGAGAGGCCCGTATGTCCTGGATTTTCTGCTTGTTGCTGGTGTTGATGCTTATCCCCGGCGCTCTGACCCTGGTGTTCTATCTGCTTTGGTACTATGACCGGCGTGCTTTCCCCTCCCCCACGCCAGCGGATCGGGAAACAGCATTGCGTCCCCTGCCCGCTTTACTGGCGGTGGCGCGGGAGGCCATCAGTCTGACGGTGCTGGTGCTCAGCTATCCATTGCGGCTGGTCCAGGACGCGTCGCCGCAGCGCTCCCGTCAGCAAGGGCAGAAACCGATCATTCTGGTCCATGGGTACGGTGGCAACAGCACCAATTTTCTCTGGCTGCAATGGTGGTTGCGGCGCCGGGGCTGGGCCAATGTGTATTCGGTGAGTTATACCCCACCCCATATCAACGCGCGCAAGCTGGCTCAACAGGTGGCGGATCATGTAAACCGCATCCTGGTCCTGACCGGGGCGGAGAAAGCCGATCTGGTATGCCATTCCATGGGCGGCCCCCTGGCCCGCTATGCGCTCAAGAATCTGGGGTTGGCCGGTAAAGTGGATAGGGTCATCACCCTGGGCAGCCCGCATCGCGGATCGCGTATCTCGGCACTGTTCGCACCCCGTGGCGCTGCTGCTCAGATGCGTTATGACAGTCCTTTCATCAAGGAGCTGGAAGAAGGCGGAGCTTGCCCCGGCGGGGCCCGCTACCAGGTAATTTACTCCACCATGGACAACTTTATCCTGCCGGCTTCAAGTGCCTTGCTGGACGGAGCTGAACGCTCCGTGCATGTGCCCTACCTCGGCCATTGCGCCCTGCTCTACAGCCGCCGGGTGGCACGGGCTGTGGCCGAAGGGCTACAGGATGAGAGCCTGGGGTAACGTTTTCGCGGCCGGCATTGATCTTGATCACTTGCCAGGAACCTCGACCGGGGGCATGGTTAAACTGGAGCTTGTTCAGAGGGCCAAAGGGAGGAGTGACCATGACCGAGTACACCGCCAGCGTTGCCTGGCATTTGCCGCCGGGTGCGGATTTCCAGTACGAAACCTTTCCTCGTGATCATGAATGGACGTTCGCCGGTGGCGAGGTGGTTCAGGCGTCGGCATCGCCGGACTACTACGGTTGCCATAGCCGGGTGAACCCGGACGAAGCCGTGATCGCCGCCACGTCCAGTTGCCACATGCTTACTTTCCTTTCCATCGCCGCCAAGAAGAAACTGCGGGTGCTCAGTTATGTGGACCGGCCCCAGGGGGTGGTGGATAAGAATGCGGAAGGCCGTATGTCCATCACCGAGGTGGTGCTGCATCCGAAAGTGGTTTTTGAAGGTGAGGAGGTGGATGAGGCGACGCTGAGCAGCCTCCACGAAAGCGCCCACCGTAACTGCTTCGTGGCCAATTCCCTCAAAGCCTCGGTGAGTGTGAGGCCGGAAAAGTAGTAATTTTGTTGAAAAAAAGGCCGGCTGTGATGCCGGCCTTTTTCTGCTTTTCATATGCCGCCAATGGGCTTACTTCATGCCATAGGTCGCCACATCCACCTTCGAAAAGATCTCGTCCCAATACAGCTTTTCCAGTTCCTCGGGGCTGTCGACGTCTTGAACCAGATCAACCCAGCGGACCAGAACGTCGTGAAAGGAATCGAGCATTTCCTTGCCGCGTTTTACGCCGTGGTTTTTGGCGTAATAGTTGACGATGGTGTTCATATCCTGTTCCACGAACTCGCGGGTCGCCTTAACCAGAGCGGGGTCGGGGTCATGCTGTTTAATGCCTTCCTTTTCCGCTAGTTCCAAGGCTTGTGGAACCTGCTCCAGCGAGCTCCAGGGAGACAACGCGGTGGTGGAGGCTCCGGCGCGGAGTATGGCGTGGCGTTGACTTTCGGTCAGCCCTTGCCACACGTTCTTGTTGAAACCGGCGGCGCTGGCGCCGGCATAGAGCCCGCCGGGAATAGCCAGGGTCATATCGGTTACCACTTCGGCAAGACCGAGGTTGATCAATTCCACCGGGGAAGTGATGCTGCAGTCGATCACGCCCTGGCTCAGCCCCTCCAGAGTTTCGTTGATGGTCAGGGACGTCGGAGTGGCGCCAAAGTGCTTGGCCCAGCGCGACCAGTGTGAACCGGCGACACGGATTCGTTTGCCTTTCAGTTGCTTTTCATTGGTTACAGGAGAAGTGCAGAGAAGGCCGTAGCTGATACTGGTGGCATTGGCGGTATAAACCTGGTTTTGTTTCTCATACTCCTCCAGGCATTCGGGGCAGTGGAACAGAGTAAACTCCGACATGGCCCCTTCGAATGCCATGGCCGCCTTGCCTTTCAGTTTTTCCGGATCCAGCAACAGAAGTTGCATGGCGGATTCGTTGAGGAGATTGGTGTGAGGGTACATGGCCGGAAAGTACACCGTGTACATGACGCCGATATCGGCGATGCCGTCACGTACACCGTCGGAAATTTCCGCGGCGCTCAACAATGACATCGGATACACCTTCACTGACAGACTGCCGTCGGTATATTGTTTTACCGTTTCGGCGTACTTCTGCATGACCTCGTCGGCCTTTGAACCCGGCGGATAGCCCAGCGCTAGTCTCAACGTTTCCGAGGCGCTGGCCTGACCGAAACCAATCAGGAGCATTGCCAAAAGAAAAGCACGGGTGACACTTTTTGTTATCGCCATAATCAGTCACCTTTTTCTGTGTTATCGAGTTATTTCATGCCGTAGCTGGACACGTCCACTTTGGAGAAAACCTCGTTCCAGTACAGTGTTTCCAGCTCATCGAGGCTATCCACATCCTGTACCAGGCCGACCCATTTCTTGAGAAGACCGCGGAAGGTATCGAGCATTTCCTCACCACGTTCGACACCGTGATTCTTGGCGTAGTAGTCGATGATGGTGTTGAGATCCTGCTTGACGAATTCGCGGCTGGCTTCCATCAGATCTGGTGATGCTTGATGGAGTGTGGCGCCTTTTTTTTCGGTTTTTTCCAGTGCTTCTTTCTCAAGCTGCAGATAGCTCCAGGGGGTTTCAGCGGTAAAGCGGGCACCGGCCCGGAGAATGGCCTGGCGTTGTTTCTCGTCCAGTTTGCGCCAGACATCAATATTGAAACTGCCGGCGTTGGCACCAGCATAGACGCCGCCGGGCACGCTCATGGTGATATCGCTGACGGCTTCGATCAGTCCCAGATTGATCAGCTCAGGTGCTGAGGCGATGGTGCAGTCAATAACACCTTGATGCAGTGCTTCGAGTGTATCGTTGATGGTCAGCGACATGGAGGTGGCGCCGAAGTGCTCGGACCAGCGGGACCAGTGAGAGCCGGCTACCCGAAGACGTTTGCCTTTGAGTTGTTCCTGATTGGAGACCGGCTTGTTGCACAGCAATCCATAGCTGGAACTGGCGGCGTTGGCGGTATAGACCTGCTTTTGCTTTTCGTATTCTTCAAGGCATTCAGGGCAGTTGAAGAAAGTGAATTCCGTCATGGCGCCTTCGTAAGCCAAGGCGCCTTTGCCGTTCAGTTCGTCCTCGTCGAATAGCAGAAGTTGCATGGCGGATTCGTTGACCAGATTGGTATGCGGATACATGGCGGGAAAATACACGGTCAGCAAATAGCCGCCGTCGGCGATACCATCGCGAATGCCATCGGAAGTTTCCGAAGCGTTGAGAAGAGACAGCGCGAAAACACGTAGTTTCAGATCACCGCTGGAATATTTTTCCACCGCTTTGGCGTAGTTTTCAGCCGCCACGGCGGGCAGGGATCCCGGAGGATAGCCGGTGGCATAACGCAAGGTGGTGGCGTGGGCGCCGGCCATGCCGGCGAACATAACCACCAGTAGGATCGGACGTAGAACGACAAGCGAAAGACGCATGGACGACCTCCCAAAAAAGGTGAATAACCCGCGGTAAAAAGGCGGGTCTGGCCGTCCTTACCCTATCGACAAAGCCATAACCGGTTATCGTCTGTTACGACGATTTGCCGGCAGGGGCCAGCCGTCAAACAAAAGTAATGGCGTCACGCCGGTCAGGGCGATCCAGGTGGGGAAGGGCGTTGAATGTGGAAAGCCGCCATTCGGAACGGCCGACGATGATCTCGCAGAACGCGCTGTTGCGGAACTGGAAATTCAATTCGATGGCGGAACGCGGCGCGGTCTGTAAAAGGCCGGCAATGGTGGTGCCGATGACGCCGCCAGAGCTGACCGCGAGAACATTGTCTTCCCGGGACAAACCTGTGCACAACGTGCTCAATGCCTGCTGAATACGACCACCGAAATCGGCCCAGCTCTCGTGTTCTCCGACAAGGGTGCCGTCCACCCAGCCCTGGTAGGCTCCACGAAAAGTGCGCCAGTAGTCCACCGCGTCCCGTTTTTGATGGCCGGCCACATCGGCGCTGCCGGTATGGCTGGTATAAAGCGCATGACCATCGTATTCATCCAGGCCGGGATGGGTATCCAGAGGAGGCGGGTTTTCGGTGGCGGCGAGCAGGCTCTTGGCGGTGTCCTGTTGCCGCATCAACCCGCCGGCAAGGGCCCGCTTGAAGGTGACGCCCCGTTCACGGAAATACTCGCCAAGCCAGCGTGCCTGTTGGTGTCCGAGCTCGGAAAGCTGATCGTAATTGTCTTCGCCGAAGGCCGCTTGGCCGTGACGTACCAGAAACAGTTTGGCCATGAACGCTCCGTCCTGCCGATTCGGGAAACGGCAGATGATCCATGGCGGTGACGGTGCTGTCCAGACTTGCCCGGTGACAATCGGCGGAATGGACGAGGCGGGGCCGTGATGGGAAGGCGGAGGATAGGTAAAAAATGTCGCGTGGGCGGCAACCGCCAAGTCTTCAGGTTGACGCTACGTCAAGTGTTATCCTGAAGCATCACGCCTTAGAATGGAGCGCTTTCCGGCGAGCCGGTATGTCCTTTGCGGTATCCGGGTGGTTCGGGTACCCATTACGGGGGCCGGGAGGGCCCCGTTTTCAGATGGCCAGGTTACAAAACAGGTGAGTCATGCTTGACCAAAACGAAATTGAGTTATTCCGCGATAACGTCCGCAAGTTCCTCGAGAAGGAAGTCGCGCCGCACTATGATCAGTGGGAGAAAGAAGAGAAGTTTCCCCGCGAATTGTGGAACCAGTTAGGTGAAAACGGGTTCCTGTGTGTTGACGTGCCGGAGGCTTATGGCGGCTTCGGCGCCGATTTCCGGCTTTCCGCGGTGATCGTGGAAGAGGCTTCCCGTTTGGGGTTTGGCGCCCTGGCGTCCAACCTGTCCGTGCACTCCGATATCGTTGCCCCTTATATCCTGCACCTGGGCACTGAGGAGCAGAAGCAGGCCTGGTTGCCGAAGATGGTGACCGGGGAGGCGGTGGGCTCCATCGGTATGACCGAGCCCGGCGCGGGTTCCGATCTGCAAGGCATGAAAACCCGCGCGGAAAAAGACGGCGACCACTATGTGATCAATGGTCAGAAGACTTTTATCACCAATGGCCAGCACAGCGACGTTATCGTCCTGGCCACCAAAACCGATCCCAATGCCGGCGCCAAGGGCGTGACGCTGTTTACCGTGGACGCCACCACCGCGGGGTTCTCCCGTGGCCGTAATCTGGAAAAGATGGGCCATCACGCGGCGGATACCTCGGAGTTGTTTTTCCAGGACGTACGCGTTGGCGCGGACCAGATTCTTGGCGGAGAGGGCAAAGGGTTCTTTAACCTGATGAACGAGTTGCCCCGCGAGCGCCTGATTCTGGCGCTAAGCGCGGTGGCCGCTTGCGAGGGCATGCTGGAGCGGACCATTGAGTACGTTCAGGAGCGCCAGGCGTTTGGGCAATCGGTGGCCAAATTCCAGAATACCCGCTTCGTGCTTGCCAATCTGCACGCCATGGTCGAGGTCAACAAAGCCTTCACCAGCCAGTGCATCGATCAGTACGGCCGAGGTGAACTGAGCACCACCAATGCCTCCATCGCCAAACTGATGACCACGGAACTGCAGGGCAAGGTGGCGGACCAGTGTCTGCAATTGTTCGGCGGTTACGGTTACATGAAGGAATATCCGATTTCCCGGGACTACGTGGACGCTCGCATTCAGCGCATCTATGGCGGTACCAGCGAAATCATGAAGGAAATCATCGCCCGGGATATCCTCGGCCGCTGAGTGTTTCCGCGCTGACCACCGATTCCGCACGGGCCACCGGTTCCATCCTGACCACATAGCGCAGCGGCCCTCCCGCTGCGCTGGCGTCAAAGGGATAGCAGGTCACCAGCGCCAGCGCTTGCGGGTCCTCTGGGGGTTGCAGGCTGTCCCGGCGGGTGTCGGCCACTTTGGTGGCCGACACCCGGTAGCGGGTCCAGCCCCCGTCCGCTTTCTGCAAGCTCAACCGGTCGTCCTTTTCCAAGCCCTCCAGAAAGCGGAAGTGTGTGTCCCGGTGTCCGGCCACCACCCAACCGCCGCCAGTTGCCGCCATCCGGCCGGGGCCGAACGCCAGGGCCTGGCCGCTGGCGCTTTCCAGGATATACAGATCCTTGCCGTTGTTGTCGGTCAACCGTGCCACCGGCCAGGTGTCCGCCCAGGGCCAGGGGGGATGGTGACCGCCTTCGGCCAGGGTGCGCTCCCAGGCCTGGGCGATCAGCGCCTGGGCCACCCAGGCCTTGGCTTCGATCCAGCTCGCCTTGCCCGCCACCAGTATCAGCAAGCCCAGAACCAACCCCAACAGCACACGCTCGCTCCTAGCCACGGTGGCGTCTCCGGCGGAACACCAGTATCAGCAGCAGACCGGTGAGGGCAAGTACCACGGCCTGGCGCCAGAGCCGGTCCACGCCGGTGGCGGTAGCAGGCCACGCCAGACCATCGGGAAGGGTGTTGGCGATGTCCTCCCGGATCAACGGCTCGTCCAGCGGGCGGGAAGGAGTGCGCTCGATCGCCACGAAGCTGGTGTAGCGGCTCATCAACGAATGCTCCAGTGCCACGTCGGTGAGCAGCGGACGGATCACTTCTTCCGGTTCGCCCAGCGCCAGCCGGTCGTTCAGCGCCTCGATCTTGTTGCGGGCCCAAAGTCGGGCGATGCCGGGGTGTTGCCGTCCTTCGGGCAGTGGCAGGGTCTGCTCCCAGGGGGCGGGTGTGAGACCGGTCAAGGTCAGGTACTCGGGAACGCGATTCAGCTTCAGTGTCAGCAGCAGCGGTTCACTGGCGTACAGGTCCGGAATACGGTGCGGCCAGACTTCCGCCTCCACGCCCGGCGGCAGTGTCAGCTGGACATCGCGGATCACCGGGTTTTCCAGCTTCACGAACAGGTCATTCATGGCTTTCGACACTTCCTGCAAGTTGCCGATATAAGTGAAGGTGCCGCGGCCGAACTGTGCCGCCTTGCGCATGAAATGACTGTTGGGACTGGAGCCGATGCCGACGGTAAACAGACGGGCCGAGCCCAGGCGCCGGTGAATCAGGCTGAATATGCCGTCCTCATTGGTCACCGCGCCATCGGTGATGAACATGACCTGGCGCAGGTATTCGGCATCGGTGGGCATGGTCAGAGCGGTGTGCAGAGCGGGCAGCATCTCGGTGCCGCCGCTGGCTTCCAGGCCGGCGACAAAGCGGCGCGCCTGCTGCAAGTGCACCTCGTCGGCGGGGCTGGGCGCTTCGAACAGGGCGTGATGGACGCTGTTGAATTCGATCACATTGAAGCGATCGCCAGGACGCAGATGCGCCAGCGCTTCCAGCAGACTGGCGCGGGCCTGGCGAATGGAAGCGCCGCTCATGGAGCCGGAGGTATCGATAATGAACAGGGTTTCCCGGGGCAGGGCGCGGGTGGCGGAGGGCTGCGAGGGTGGGGTCAACATTACCAGCGCGTAGTGTTCGCCATTCACCGTCTCCACGAACAGGCTGCCGCGGCTTTGCCCGGCGTTGGCGATGCGCCAATGCAGCAGGAAATCCCGATCCATGGCTACCAGGCCGTCGCTGGGATGGATCCGATAAAGGCCGCGCGCGCCGTCCACGTCCAGATCGTGACTGCCGCTGTCCGGCGGCAGAATCGACTGGCCGGCATCCAGTTCCACCCGCAGGCGGGCCATATTGGGGGCGGCGCTGCTATCCGGGGAATGGAAGGGGCCGGACAGGTTCTCGCCGCCCTCGGGCTGGTAACGGGGCGTCAGCGTCATCGGCACCCGTAGCCGGAAGTCGTTGCCCTGCACATCCACGGTCTGGCTGTAGTGCAAGGTGACTTCGACGCGTTCGCCAGGAGCGATGTTGGCCACGGAAGTGGTGAACAGATTGCTGTGGCGTTGCTCCACCAGCCCGGCGCGATGGCCGTCCCTCTTGGCTTGCTGGTAGCGGCGTTTGGCTTCCTGTTTCGGCTGGATCTCACCGACGATACGGCGTTCGCCCACCGTCAGGGTCATACCGGTGACCGCCGCCTGCTCCGGCAGCGGAAACACATAACGCCCCTCGCTGAAGAGCGCGCCTTCATTTTGGAACGACTGCACCAGGGTGACCTGGGCCACCGGGCCGCTGATACGGATGTCCACGTCAGTGGAGAGCAGGGTTGCGGGCATCTCCTGGCCATCGTCATCGAACATCAGGAACACGCCGCTGCCCGGCTCCTCCGGAGTATCCCGGGGCAGGGCGTGGGCGGTGGCGGACAACAGCAGCGCGGCCAGGCAAAGCAAAGCCCGGGGCAGGGCGTTGCGGGGTGCGGCACCGGGCCGCGTGGCAAGCAGGCGAATGGTCATGTCGGTTCCCCTCGCAGGTTAGGTCGGGGACAGCATGGACAGCCTGAATGAGACTCTTATGTGGGTTTTGTGTGGAAGAGGTGGGGGGGGGGGGGCACCGCCCACTCCGTGTCAAAGTTCCCGCTTGGCCACCGCCCTCAGCACGATACGGCACTGATTCTCGCCATACTCACGAATGTCCGCCGCGGCCTTCTCGGGATCCCGCGCCAGTACGTTTTCCAGCAGCCGCTGGAAGATTCGCAAGGACACATCGAATTCGGTGGTTTCTTCTTGCAGGGCGATGAAGGAGAACCGCTTCAACAAGGGCATCAGGTCGGTGATGTCGGCCGCCAGGTAGCGGTTGTTGGCGAAACGGTCGGTGGCGATCTCGACGAAACGGAAGGCCAGCTGATGACCGCCCTGGACGTCGCCTTGATCGTAGCAGCGCTGGAAGTCCGGCAGCATGGCGGCGAGATCCTCGATCTGACCCGGTTGCCAATTGCTGGCCGCCTGGGCCGCTAGACGGGAGAGCAGCAGAAACAGGAAGTCGTAGAGATCGCGGACCTCGCTTTCGCTGACCTCGCAAACCCGCGCGCCGCGGCGCGGCTGGAGTTCGATCAAATGTTGCTTCTCCAAGAGTCTGAAGGCCTCTCGGAGTGAGTTGGTACTCACTTCAAGCTGTTTTGCCAGCTCCGCCTCCGGCAGCTTCTCCCCCGGTTTTCGCTCGCCGCGGACAATCTGCTCGGCCAGATGATCGGCGATCTGCTCGCTGAGGCTCACGGCTCTCAAGGTCATAAAGGGCTCCTTTTGATGGCAGCGATTATCGCCATTATGGGTGGATGTGTCACGAATTGAATTGTTTGACAATTGAGTTAATCGTGCTAACGTTGCCATCGAAGACTGTTACTGTCACTAGCGAGGCCGATCATGTTCGCCAAAATGTCGTCCGACACCATGTTGAAAATAAAAAAGTGGGGCTATCTCCTGTTCTGGGCTGCGGTACTGCCGCTGTTGCCGTTCAGCGTCCATGTGGGACGTGAGGCCGGCACCCAGGACTACTGGGCCTGGTTCATCTATTTCGTCGTGTTCGGCATCGTGCCGTTGCTCGACTACTTAATCGGCAAGGATCCCTCCAACCCGGATGAGAAGGTTCAGGTGCCCTCCCTGAGCGAGGAGCGCATCTACACGTTCTTTCTGTTTCTGATGGGCTTTATCTGGCTGGGCGTGTTGTTCTATGCCGGTCATGTGTTCATCAGCAATGACTACAGCTGGTTCGGCAAACTGGGCTGGATTGTGTCCATTGGCACCGTGGGTGGCATCATCGCCATTAATCTGGGCCACGAATTCGTCCACAAGGATCCCAAACTGGAGAACTGGATGGGCGGGTTGCTACTGTCCTCGGTGACCTATGCCGGCTTCAAGGTGGAGCACGTGCGCGGCCATCATGTCCATGTTTCCACCCCGCAGGATGCCTCCTCATCCCAGTACAACCAGGGGCTGTACAGTTTTCTGCCGCGCGCCATCAAGCACAACTTCCTCAATGCCTGGAAGCTGGAAAAGCAGTATCTGGAGCGTAAGGGCAAAAAGAACGTCAGCATCCATAATGAGCTGATCTGGTGGTACAGCATTTCCGCTCTGTTCGCGGTGGCTTTCGGAATTGCTTTCGGCTGGCAGGGTGTGCTGTTCTTCCTGGCACAAAGCTTCGTTGCCGCCTTGACGCTGGAGGTCATCAACTACATCGAGCACTATGGCCTGCATCGTCGGGTTCAGGAGAATGGCCGCTATGAGCGGGTAACCCCGGCGCATAGCTGGAACTCCAATTACCTCCTCACCAATCTGGCCCTGTTCCAACTGCAGCGCCACAGTGACCACCATGCCTACGCCAAGCGGCGCTATCAGGTCCTGCGCCACTATGAGGAAAGCCCGCAATTGCCAGGTGGTTACGCCGCCATGTACGTGCTGGCGCTGTTCCCGCCGCTGTGGAAAAAGGTCATGAATCCCCGCGTCGAGGCTTACTACGAAGGGGAGATGGATCAATTGTTCCGCAATGCGCGCCGCGTGAACAACATCGCATGAATACCTGCTGATGACACGGAGCCCGGCCTTGCCGGGCTCATTTCCTGGCTTCCTTCAGGACCCCGGGCCGTATCGACTGCGGTACCCGGGGTTTTTTTTGGTTCGACGCCCATGGTAACCACTCTTCGGGTTGCCACTGACGCAACCCCGAGAATGACTCCCGACGTCAGCCTGACCGGTGGCGTTCACGGATCTTCACGGTGCCTTCATCACGGCTCGTTGAAACTTGTACAGAGCGGCATTCTTGTACAGGTCAAAGAAAGCGAACGGAGCCTAACCATGAGCGCGCATCCGGGAGACACCAAGGATCGACGCATCCCCGTGGGGATCAGTGCCTGCCTGCTGGGCAGCCCGGTACGCCACGACGGTGGGCATAAGCACTCCCGTTACTGCACGGAGGTGCTGGGCCGCTACTTCCAGTTTCATTCCTTGTGTCCGGAGATGGGCGCTGGCATGAGCGCGCCTCGTCAGGCCATGCGGTTGGTGGAGATCGATGGTCAGATCCGGCTGCGCGCCACGCGCGGGGAAAAGGATTTCACCGCGCTGATGCACGGCTTTATTGACCAGGAGCTGGAACACCTCGCGCACCTCAGAGGGTTTGTATTGATGGCCAAGTCACCCAGTTGCGGCATGGAGCGAATAAGGGTCTATCGCGCCGATGGTGAGGTGGCGAGGCGGGATGCCAGCGGGCTGTTCGCGGCGGCGCTGGCGGGGCGGTTTCCGCTGATGCCGCTGGAGGAGGAAGGGCGGCTGAATGACGACGGTCTGCGTGAAAACTTCGTTGAGAGGGTGTTCGTTTATGACGACTGGTGCCGCTTGCGGGAGGGTGGGCTCACCGCGGAAGGGTTGCTGGCCTTCCATCGTCGTCACAAGTTTCAATTGCTGGCGCACTGTCAGTCCACCTACCGGCGGGTGGGCCCGCTATTGTCCGATCTCAAGCGTCAGCCTCTGCCGGTGATCGCGGAGGAATACATCACCCAGGTGATGCCGGCGCTGGCGCGGCGAGTGTCACGTGGCAGCCACGTCAATACCATGCTGCACCTGACCGGCTTTCTGCGCGAGGCGCTGAGCGCCGAGGATCGCCGCTTGATTCATCAGCAGATCGAGGCCTATCAGCGCGGTGAAGTTCCTCTGGTTGTGCCGATGACGATGCTGAGGGGCGCTCAGAGCAAAGTGGAGCAACCTTATCTGGCGACCCAGGAGTATCTGCGCCCGTATCCGGATGCCCTGGGTTTGAGGAACCGGTTATGAACACGAAAGAGAGGCTGACGATCCAGGCGGTGAGCCGGCGTTGCGGTGTGAACCCGGTGACGTTGAGGGCCTGGGAGCGGCGCTACGGATTGATCCGTCCGGCCCGGACAGAGCGGGGACATCGCCGATACAACGAAGCGGACGTGGCCCGCATCCGCTCTATTCTCGCCTGGCTCGACCGGGGGCTGCCGATCAGTCAGGTACGTGCTGTGCTGGAGCGGGGAGAGGCCCCCGGGGCGGTGACGGGGCCTTGGCACCAGGCCATGGAAGAGGCCCGGGTGGCTCTGGATGACCTCAACGTCCGCCGACTGGAACAGTTGTTCCGCCGGCTGACCGGTGACTACCCGCTGGAGCAGGTAGTGAACGGCTGGTGTGAGCCGTTGCGGTCGCATCTGCAAATGCCGGGACGTATTGCCGCCCGTGCCCTGTTTGACAGCTTTTTGCGGCAGAAATTGTCCGGCCCACTGTTGGCGGCCGCTCCCAGTCGCCGTCAACACGGCTGGCTGGTGATGGCGGTGGGGGATCCCCTGCCGGCGATGTTTCAGGCCGCTTTGTCAGAAGTGCCGGTATGGACTTTGGTGCTGCCGGTGGCGGGCGCGGAGCTCGGGGCCTGGTTGAGCCATTCCCATTTGGACGGCTTGCTCTGGGTGCTCGGGGAGCACCCCGGGAGACGACAGAGTAACCGGTTGTGGCCCGAGCGCATGCCGGATTCCGGGCTCGCGCTATGGTGCTGCGGGCCGGCTCTGACCGGGGAGTTACGCACACCGGAGTGGCTGACGCGCTGCCCGGGCGGTTTCGCCGAAGTGGCCGGGGCGATGAGCGATTGGTCGGCGACCATGGCGGCGGGGAGGGCGGACCATGCGTCTGATCTGGTTCCGTAACGATCTGCGATGTCACAGTCACACCCCCCTGCAGCGGGCATTGGCGGCTGGTGAGCCGGTGATCGCCTTGTATGTATTGTGTCCGGGCCAATGGGACCGGCACGGGGTTGCGCCGCTGCGCCGCTGGTACGTATTGGAGAGTCTGCTGGAGCTGGGACATACGCTGGCCTCGCGCGGCGTTGATCTGCATGTGATCGACGGCGGTGACTTTGAGGGCACGGTGGGGGTGGTGACGGACTTTGTTCGCCAACACAACATTACCGATGTGTTTTGCAACCGCGAGTACCCGCTGAATGAACTGAACCGGGATCGGGCCGTCGCGCGCGAACTGGAGGCGGAAGGGGTCCGTATCCATGGCTTCGACGATGGCGTTCTGGTGCCGCCAAGATCCTTGAACACGGGCAAAGGTACCCCTTACACGGTCTTCACGGCGTACAAGCGACGCTGGGATCAGTGGATGGAAGAATACGGTCCACAAGTGCCGGAGGCGCCGCGCTGGCCGAGACGGCGGGGCCGCTTTGTCGGGCATGACACGGTGGACGGGGCGCTATCGGCGCTGTCGCTCGGGCAGGCGCCGAGAGCACTCTGGCTGCCAGGAGAAGACGCCGCCGTGCGGCGGTTGAAGGTGTTCGTTGAGGAGCATATCGGCGATTACAAGAGGTTGCGTGATGTGCCCGCGGAGACGGCCACCAGTGAACTGTCGGTGGCGTTGTCCGCCGGCACCCTGGCACCGGCGGAGGCGTGGCGGGCGGCGCGAATGGCGATGCGGGATCCGGCGGCCAGGGAAGGCGCGGTGACCTGGATCGGCGAGCTGGCGTGGCGGGATTTTTACCGGCAAATTCTGCACCGGTTCCCAGCATTGGCGAAGGGGGCGCCATTCCGTCCGGAAACGCGGCTGCTGCGTTGGAATGACAATGAAGCGCATTTTGCAGCCTGGTGTAATGGGCGTACCGGCTATCCGCTGGTCGACGCGGCGATGCGGCAACTGGTGAGCACCGGGTGGATGCATAATCGCCTGCGCATGCTGACCGCCATGTTTCTGACCAAGCATCTGTTTATTGACTGGCGAAGGGGGGAGCGGTTTTTCATGCAACATCTGATTGATGGAGACTTCGCCGCCAACAACGGCGGCTGGCAATGGAGCGCGTCCACCGGCACCGACGCGGCGCCTTATTTCCGGGTCTTCAGCCCGGTGCGGCAGAGCCGGCGGTTCGATCCGGAAGGGCGTTTTATCGCCCGCTATGTCACCGAGCTGGCGGAGCTTGATAACAACGCTATCCATGAACCCTGGAAGCAGCCATTACTGACCGGGGACTATCCGCCTCCGTTGGTGCCACATGAGGGGGTCAAGCAACGTGTGGAAGCGGCGTTTCGTGCCGCGCGTGACGCTTGGAGCCAGCAGGCCGGGGAGCGTAAGGCATGAGTCAGAGTATTGCCATTGTCGGCGGCGGCATTGCCGGATTGACCGCGGCCTGGTACCTCGGTGCCCGTCATCAGGTCACGGTTTTCGAAGCGGAAGTGCAATTGGGCGGACACACTTATACCGTGGACGTGCGCCGTGACCACGGTGATTACGCAGTGGACATGGGTTTTATCGTATTCAATGACCGTACTTACCCGAATTTTGAAGCCTTGCTGACCTTGCTGGGAATAGGGCGCCAACCGACCCGCATGGGGTTCGCGGTGTCCGATTCGCACACCGGGCTGGAATATTGCGGTGATGGCCTGGGAGGGTTCTTTGCACAGCGCGCCAACCTGGCTCGCCCCCGGCACTGGAACCTGTTGCGTGACATCCTGCGCTTCAATCGGGAGGCTCCGGCGTTGCTGGCCGAGCCGGGAGGCGAACAACCACTGGGGGCGTTCTTGCGGGAACGCGGTTACAGCGACGCTTTCCGACGGCACTACATTCTACCCATGGGCGGTGCCATCTGGTCTTGCTCGCTGGCGCAAATGGAGGCTTTCCCGGTCCGCTTTTTCGTGCGTTTCTTTGAGCATCACGGCTTACTGTCATTGCGCGGTCGGCCGCAATGGTACGTTATCCCAGGCGGCTCCCGCAGCTACGTGCGAGCGTTGTGTTCAACATGTCCGGCGCAATGGGTTACCGGGCGCCCGGTGGTATCGGTACGCCGCGATGCCACAGGGGTGGACCTGAAGCTGGCGGGGGAAGAAAGATGTCGCCGCTTCGATCAGGTAATTCTTGCGTGTCACAGCGACCAGGTGTCGAGAATACTGGAGGATGCGGACCCGCTGGAGAAGACATGCCTGGATGCGTTGCGCTATCAGGCCAATGATGTGGTGCTGCATACCGATATCCGCTTGTTGCCCCGCCGGCGGCGGGCCTGGTCCAGTTGGAACGCATTGTTGGGGAAAGCGGGTGATACCGAACCGGTGCAAGTGACCTACAACATGAACCTGCTGCAAGGGCTGACTTCGCCGGAAACATTCTGTGTGACACTGAACGCGGGCGACCGGATTCGCGAGGAAGCGGTGTTGCACCGCCAGGTATTTCGCCATCCAGTGTTCACCCCGGAAGGGCTCGTCGCACGCCAGCGTCTTTTGCAGCGCAACGGCAAGCGGCGAACCTGGTTTTGCGGCGCCTGGTGCCGTAATGGCTTCCACGAGGACGGGGTGGTATCGGCTCTGGACGTGGTTGAGGGGCTTGACCGCTGCGGGGGGAATCCGTGATTCCGGATTTCGCGCTGGCTCGCGGCCACGTCTGGCACCGTCGCCCGGAGCCGGTGGCGCATGCCTTCCAGTATCCGCTATGGCTGGTGTGGTGCAATGTGGACGAACCGGATCGGCTGTTGCGGCGGCAGAAGTTGTGGGGGCGGCGCTGGCGCCCGGTGACATTCCGGGACCGGGACTTTGTCGATGGCCGGGACCGGCCGCTGGGAGAAAAAGTACGTGAACAGGCTCTGATACATGGGCTCGATTGGTCGTCGGGCCGGGTCTTCATGCTGGGGCAATGGCGCACTTTCGGCGCTGTGTTCAATCCACTGGTGCTGTATATGCACTTTCCTCCTGGCGCTGATCGCCCCGCGGCGATGCTGGCGGAGGTGAGGAATACGCCCTGGCATGAACGGTATTTTTACCCGCTGCCGTTGATCTCCGCCGCGCAAGGGCAGACCGCCTGTCACGACAAGACCTTCCATGTTTCTCCATTCTTGCCCATGGCACTGCGTTATCACTGGTGTCTTCACGCGTTGTTTCCCGATCTGCGCTTAACGTTGGAAGACCGTGATGATGATCGGGTCGTGTTTGCCGCTGGCTTGAACATGCGCATGCTCGACGCCGATGCCGGTGCCATGGCGAGGATCATTTACCGCTTTGGCGCGCAGAGTCTGAGGACCATGGCGGGCATCTACTGGCAGGCCTGGAAGTTATGGCGAAAAGGGGTGCCGTTTCACGCCCATCCCGGGCGAAGTGAGTTGAGAGAAGAGGAAAACAGCCATGATGGACGCGGATAAGGCATTGACGATGCGACATCCGACCTGGCTGCAGAGAGTGGCGCGCAAGCTGGTGCACAGGCGGCTGGCGGCTCTGCCTGCCGGTGGTCTTTCTCTTTATGAGCCGGATGGTGCTCTGGTGCGCTTCGGCAACGGCGATGCTTGCCTGCATATTTCCGACTGGGACTGCTATCGCCGGATGATGACCGGCGGTGCGCTGGGGGCAGCGGAAGCGTATATGGATGGTGGTTGGGATAGCCCCGATCTGGTGGCGGTGATGCGCTATTTCGCGGCCAACGTGAACGTCATCCGGTCACTGGAAAGCGGGACGGCACTACTGGCCAAGCCGCTGTTGAAGGCCCTGCACTTCGCCAATCGTAATTCCGTGAACGGATCGCGCCGTAACATCGCCGCCCATTACGATCTGGGCAATGCGTTTTTTTCTCTGTTTCTGGATGCACGCATGATGTACTCCAGCGCTATCTACCCCGACCCGGAGGCGGACCTGGAAACCGCCGCATTGCATAAACTGGATCTGATCTGCCGCCGCCTGCGTCTGCGCGAAGGCATGCACTTGCTGGAGATCGGTACCGGCTGGGGCGGATTGGCGATATATGCCGCTCGTCATTATGGCGTCCGGGTAACGACCACGACACTGTCCCGGGAACAGGCGTATTACGCTCGTGAGGAAATAAAAAAGGCCGGCCTGGAAAACCGCATTGAAGTGCTGGAGCGCGATTATCGGGAACTGACCGGCACTTATGATCGCGTGGTCTCCGTGGAGATGGTCGAGGCGGTGGGGCATCAATACCTGAGCGGATACTTCAGAATCCTGGATCACCTCCTCAAGCCGGACGGAATGCTGCTCCTACAGGCGATCACGGTGCCCGAGCAACGCTATGAGTACGCGCGGGATAATGTGGATTTCATAAAGCGGTACATTTTCCCCGGCGGCTTTCTACCGTCGGTCACGGTGATGTGTGACGCTTTGCGCCGCCATACTCGCCTGGTCCCGGTGGCATTGCACGATATTGGCCTGGACTACGCCCGCACCCTGGGACATTGGCGGGAGCGCTTTGTGTCCGCCTTGCCGAAGATCAGTGAGATGGGGTTCGATGAGCGCTTCTGTCGAATGTGGAACTACTATCTTTGTTACTGTCAGGGCGCCTTTTTGGAGAGAGCCATCAGCACCGTGCATCTGGTGGCTATCGGGGAGCAATATCGGGATGAGGTGAATCCCCTCAGGAGCCGACATCCATGAGCGCGGCTTTAAGTGCATCGGAGTAAGGACGTTCACCAAACCAGATGGAAAGATAGGCGCTAGCGAAGTCGTCGCCCTTTTCCCTCGCCACGGCTTCGCCGTTAAGGAGAAGAACGAGGGTGCCATCGGCATGGTAATCAAGGCTATAACGGTCGCCTTGCTGAATCGTTTGATAGGCGGCATTGAAAGCGTCTATGCGTGACGCCAGACGCTTAAAGGCGACAGCGGGAAGGTTGCGTTTGATGATCTTGCGAGCTGCTTTGGCGAAGGCATCACCGGGGATTTTCCGGTAATACGTGAAGTCAAGGCGAAGTGGCGCTGACAACGGGGATGTGGTGTTGCAATCGGGCCGATGCAGGGAAGCCCGGCCAACGGTAATGAATCGGAGTGCCTTTACCTCGGCTTGGGAGCAGACTGGCATGGTATCGAATGGCCGCGCGCCAACAGTGGCGCTGAGGATTGGGCAGAGCACGACGGCGAACATCACAGTGGACTTCCGGAAGCGTCGCCACATCAGGGGTGCTCCCGTAATGTCCGCGTCAGTGTGCCAATAATCGGTAGATGCTGGTCGAGCCCCTGGCTGCTGTCCCAAAAATCCTGATGGAAAATGACCTGGCCCTGCCGATTGAAGCGAAGCTGAGAGATGCCAATAGTACGTGAGCTGCGATTTCGACCAAGAATCTTGAAATGGGTTTCCATGATCCATTGCAGAAAAACATCATCCTCATCCCGCCAGATCTTGCGAACATGGAGTTTCATCTCATCAAGCCGGCCGGCGGTTTTCAGCATATGTTTCTTGAGTTCATCACGTCGATAGAAAGTGGCGAGAGTATCGTTGAAATAAATCTGCTCCGCATAGACCTCATCCAGATGTTCCCGGATATAGTCGGCGTTGATCGGGGAGTAGAGTGCTATAAAACGCTCCAGTGCCGCCGGTGGCGGGGACGCCACACCACGCTTTTGCGCCAGAGCCTGCTCGTAGAGATGAGAATAACCCGGAGATTCGGGGGTGTGGAAACAGCCGGTGACGGACAGAAACGTTATAGCGGCGATGGGCCACAGGAAGCGCGTCATGGGGATCTCCTCGGTACATGGTCGCCACTCTTTCATGGTGGTTGTGAATCCGCTGTGAGGCCGGTTCACGAGCCGTTGACGAAGAGTGGGTGATGCTGCCACACATGAATCGCGCGTTTGCCGCGACAGCGGTTAACTTTATTGGGTTGCAGGCGTTATGGCCGGTGGCGGTGATCGGGGCCGTGCGTCAATGGGCGGTTCCGGCTTGGAGCGTCGTGATGGTGATGCTGGTGTTGCTCTGGGCGCTGGAGAGGAATTGGCGGTCGGATTCAAGACTGTTGTTGGCCGGTGCCCTGGGCTGCGTTTTGGTGGAGCCGCTGTTGATGCTCACCGGATTATTGCGCTACGCGACAGGCGGTGGCGCGTGGTGGCCGCCGTCATGGATATGGAGTTTATGGCTGGGCTTCGCGGTAAGCTTTAACTATTCACTGGCCTGGTTGCACCAACGACCGCGTTGGGCCGCCATGCTGGGGGCGGTGGGAGGTGTGGTCTCAGTGAGCATGGGGATCCGGCTTGGGGCAGCGAGCGCGCCGCTGGGCTGGCTGCCGTTGGCATTATGTTATGCGCTGCTCTGGGCGGCGGTGGTGCCGTTGTTGGCGGCCATGTCGCGACGTGAATGGGAGAAAGCGCCATGATCTCCAGTATTTTGACATTCAGCCTGGTTATGCTGCTGCTGGCTTTTACCGTGGCATGGTGGATTCAGCGGCTGGCGGGGAACGCGGGTTATGTGGATGTGGCCTGGAGTGTGGGTATCGGTGTGACCGGGTTGTCGTACCTTGTTGTTGGAGAAGGTGAGTTGCTGCCGAGACTGGCGGCGGGTGTCTTGTTGCTGGTCTGGGCGATGCGTCTTGGTGGCCACATTCTTAAACGGGTGGTTAACGAGGAACAAGAAGATGGCCGCTACCGGGCGATGCGTGAACGCCTGGGGCGTGGTGCGCAGCCTGCATTCCTCTTGGTGTTCTGGGCACAGGCGGGATTGGCCTGGCTCTTCGCGCTGCCATTCCACGTCATCGCCGGCCAGCCGTGGTTCTCCCCGTGGGCGATGGCCGCGGGCGTCGTCATCGGCTTGGTGGCGATATGGGGAGAAGCCCTGGCGGATCATCAATTGGCACGGTTCAAGGCGCGAGACGACAGTCACGGGCGAACCTGCCGTGACGGCCTGTGGCGATACTCACGGCACCCCAACTATTTTTTTGAGTGGTTGCATTGGTTCAGCTACCCACTGATCGCCGTTGGTGCGACAGGTGGAGTCTGGCTGTGGGGCCTGCCGGTAATGATGCTGCTGTTTCTCTGGTTCGTCACTGGCATTCCCTATACCGAGAAGCAGGCGCTGAAATCCCGTGGCGCGGATTATCGTGATTACCAACGTACCACCAGTCCGTTTATCCCCTGGAGACCCGCCTCATGATGATTCGTCTGGCTGAATCCGGCTTGTTGCCCGACAGGCTGGTCCGCCAAGGTATTCGTTACTTGCTTGGCAAACGTCTGCGGCGGGAACAGCCCCGCCGATCCGAACAGAGTCAACTGCTCGACACACTCTCCGGCGGCCCGGTGGCGGTGGCACAAGGAGAAGCCAATGAACAGCACTACGAGGTGGATGCTCGCTTCTATTCGCGGATTCTTGGACGGCATCTTAAATACTCCAGCGGATACTGGCCGGATGGCGTGGATGATCTGACCGCGGCGGAGGAAGCAATGCTGTCACTCTACTGCGAAAGGGCGAAGCTCAGTGATGGTCAGGAGGTGCTTGAGTTGGGTTGCGGCTGGGGATCGCTTTCCCTGTGGATGGCCGACCGCTACCCGCACAGCCGTATTACCGCGGTCAGCAATTCAAACTCGCAACGGCAATGGATTCTGGCCCGGGCCAAGGCGCGGGGACTGGATAATCTTCGTGTCATCACTGCTGATGTGGCCGCGTTCCAACCGGATCGGAACTTTGATCGTGTGGTCTCGGTGGAGATGTTTGAACACATGCGTAATCATCGTGAGCTGACCCGCCGTATTCACCATTGGTTGAAGCCCGGTGGCAAGCTGTTCGTGCACATATTCTGCCATCGGCAGCTGACATATCTTTTCGAAACGGAAGGTGATGCCAATTGGATGGGGCGTTACTTCTTTACCGGCGGGGTCATGCCGTCCTTCGATTGGCTGCCCCGTTGTGCCGATCGGCTCAACCTGGAGCAGTCCTGGGCCATAAATGGCCGCCACTATGGTCGTACCCTCGAGGCCTGGTTGGAAGCAACGGATCGCCAGCGGGAAGAGTTGATTCCACTACTGGATGAATTATACGGCGGCAATGAAGGGGTGATCTGGCTACAGCGTTGGCGGATGTTTTTCATGGCCTGCGCCGAACTGTTCAACTATGGTGAAGGCAAGGAATGGTTCGTTGGCCATTATTTGTTCAGTCGGGATCAAGATGACACGTAAAGGGGTCCAGCACCGGCTCACCCGGGTTTTTCTGATACAGATTCTGTTTATCAGCCTGGCGACGGTGCTTGGCGTCTGGGCCACGGCGAAAATCATTGAGAATGTGCTGGTCAAGGAAGCCTTGATGAAAGAGGCTGAGCACTACTGGCAACTCTATCAGCGCGACCCGGATTTTCCCCGCCCCAACACCCGCCACTTGCTCGGACTGCTGGTGGATGGGAGAACCCAGGATCCGGTGCCCGGGATCCTGCTGTCATTGCCCGACGGTTATCAGAGGGTAACGCTGGATGGCGAGCAGCCGTTGGTATACATAGAACATAAAGGCGAGGCCAGGCTTTATCTGATCTTCGACGAGCAGAGAGTATCCGTTCTGGCATTCATGTTCGGCATTTTGCCTCTGACCGGCGTGTTGCTGGTGATTTACCTGACCTCCTTTCTTGGTTGGAGAAAGTCCCGGGAACTGGTGTCGCCGTTGGTTCGGCTGTCGGAAACATTGCGCTATGCCAATGTGCTTGATCCGCGGCAGGCACGACCGGATTTTACTCAGGTCGAGGCCGAGCCGGGCAGTGAAGCATCGGTACTGATCGCCGCGCTGGATGCGTATGCCGACCGCCTTTTGCGTTTTGTTGAGCGGGAGCGGCAGTTTACTCGGGATGCCAGCCATGAACTGCGTACGCCACTGGCGGTGTTTCGTGCCAATCTGGAACTGTTGGAGCGCCAAGTCGGGGATCGTCCGTTGATCGACAGGATGTCGGATACCGTCGACGATATGGAAGCGCTGGTGGAGACGTTATTGCTGCTGGCGCGCACGGAGCAACGACCGGCGGCATCGGAGTCGCTGGTGGTGAACGACGTCGTGGCGAATCTGATAGAACGGCTGCAGCCGTTGGCGGAGCGTAAACAGATTCATCTCCGGGTGAAGCAGAAGGCCTTGTTATCACTGGAAGCGTCGGAAACGGTACTGAACATCGTCTTCACCAACCTGATTCGTAACGCCATCAATTACAGCGGTTCGGGCCGTATCACTCTGGTCGTGGTCGCGGATGCGGTGCACGTGGTGGATACCGGAACCGGAATGGATCGCGAGGAACTGGCTCGGCTTTTGAAGCCGTTCGAGCGAGGTTCCAGCAGTGAGGGTGGCTATGGATTGGGGCTGGCTATCGTGCAGCGCCTCTGTGAGCGATTTGAATGGCATTTGGACGTGGCCAGCCAGCCAGGAAAGGGCACGGACGTTCGCGTAAGGTTTCGTTAGGGCCCCGGGCTCAGGCACTCTCGCTCCGCGGAGCCCGGATGCTGAAGCCGACGCCGGGCAGAGTCTCCATCAGGCTATGATCAAACGGCTTGTCCACCGCCTTGCGCAGATTATACAGATGGCTGCGTAACGCGTCGGAATCGGGTACCAGGTCGCCCCAGAGTTCCTGTTCGAGTTGTTCGCGGCTAACCACTTTGGGCGATTCGCGCATCAGAATGCGCAAGATTCGGAATGCGGTGGGAGAGAGCTTCAGAATTTGTCCTCCACGGCGGACTTCCTGTCGGGCGGGGTCCAGTTGGAGATCAGCGATGGTAATCACGTTGGGGGTGACCTCGCGGCGCTCCCGGCGCACCAAAACGCGAACACGTGCCACCAGTTCCGGGAGCGCGAAAGGTTTGACGATGTAATCGTCGCCACCGCGCTCGAATCCTTCCAGCTTGTCATCGAGGTGGTCCCGTGCGGTGAGGAAGATCACCGGCGTATCCAGAGCCAGATCACGGCGCAGATACTGGCAGAAGCTGTAACCGTCCTCGCCGGGCAACATCACATCGAGTATCAGAATATCGTAGTGGTGTTCCTTGACCAGCGAGCGAGCCAGATCAGTGTCGCCGGCGTAGTCCACTATCGCGCCCTCCTGTTCCAGATACTCGACCACGGTTTGGGCCAGTTGGCGATGGTCCTCCACCAGCAGAACAGACAGATTCTTCACGATGTCACTCCTGTTTTCTTTCGTGCATCTTCCACCTGATCGCGTCAAGGCGTTGTCAATTATCATCACGCGAATTGAGGCGCGGCACCAGGGACCCGAAGGGCTGTCGTGAATCACCAGGTATACGCAAATTACGACATTGTCCGGGTCGGCTTTCTCGTATTATGGAACAGCCCCTTCTCATTGGGCGGGATTCTTCTTACAGTGCAACTTCCATTGCCTGGGGCCTTGGGCCCGGGCGCCGTCACGAGGAAAGCGTTTCATACGTCATGGTCGTCATGGATAGGCACCGTCCCGTCGTTCTACGTCCGGCCCGTCGGCAGGACGCGGCGGCTATTTCCCGTTGCGTGCTGCGAGCTTATCAGCATTTCGTTCCGCGCATGGGGCGCCCCCCGGCGCCGATGACCGATGACTACAATCAAGTCGTGCTGCGGAACACCGTGTGGGTGGCGGACGACGGCCTCGGCATTCAAGGAGTGGTGGAGCTGGAAGAAACCGACTTCGGATTGCTCACCAAGAATATGGCGGTGGATCCTGATTTTCAGAAACAAGGGTTGGGCCGCAGGCTGTTGAAGCAGGCCGAACAGCTGGCTCGTGATGCCGGTCACGACATGCTCTATATCTACATCAGCGAAGCCATGGTCGAAAACCTGGTGTTTTACCTGGATCATGGCTACGAAGAATGCGAGCGGCGTCTGGAGCAGGGGGTTTATCGACGCATTTATTTGCGTAAGGCGCTATGCTGATCTTCCTCCACCGCAACGTCTTCAAGTCGATCCACCCGGCGTAAAACCGGAAAGCCCCACATCCACAGGCCGACCACCGCCAGTGTGCCGACGCCGCCAATCACCGCCGCCGGCACGGTGCCGAACCAGGACGCGGTAATGCCGGACTCGAATTCTCCCAACTCATTGGATGCCCCGATGAACAGCATATTCACGGCGTTGACGCGTCCCCGCATTTCGTCCGGCGTGGCCAGTTGCAGCAACGTCAGCCGCACATAGACACTGATCATGTCGGCGGCGCCGGCAATGAACAGGGCGGCCAGCGACAGCCAGAATGAGGTGGACAGGGCAAACACCAGATTGGCGACGCCGAAAATCGCCACCGCCGCGAACATCACCAGGCCGGTATGCCGGCGAATGGCGCGCACGCCCAGATACAAACCCATGACGAAAGCACCGAGGGCAATGGCGCTGCGCAGGGCGCCAAGTCCCTCCGAACCCACGTGCAGGATTTCGTCGGCGTAGATTGGCAGCAGCGCCACCACGCCACCGAACAAGACGGCGAACAGGTCCAGGGAGATGATGCCGAGAATGACCGGTTTATGGCGGATATAAAGAATACCGGCGGTAAAGCGTTGCCAGGAGGTGGTGTCGCCGGAATGCAGAGGGCGCTGTCGGTAGCGGACCGGCACCAGAAAAAGCATGGCCAGGGCGAACAGGAAGCAGCCCAGGACCACACTGTAAGCGGTGGTGGCACCGAGCGGATAAAGCAATCCTCCCAGCATCGGCCCGCCAATGACCGCGATCTTCATGATCGAGGAATTGAGCGCGATGGCTTTGCCAAGTAAGGCTTGCGGCACGATTTGCGGTAGCAGGCTTTGCAGGGTCGGGCCGGTGAAGGCGCGGGCGGCGCCAAACAGCACCAACACCGCATAGAACGGACCGGCATGATCCGGCGGGTTCAGGGAAAGCATGATGAACAGCGCGCTGCATACGGCTTGCGCCGCCCAACTGGCGTGCAGGATCAGACGCCGGTCAAAGCGGTCCACCAGATCGCCGGCGGGCAGCAGCAACACAACCATTGGCAGAAACTGGGCCAGGCCCACATAACCGAGGCTGAGCGGATCCCGGGTCAGTGCGTAAACCTGCCAGGCGACGATGATGGCCTGCACTTGCATGGCCAACGCCGCGCCCAGGCGGGCGAGAACGAAAGGCGCGAAGCCCGGGTGTTGATAGACGCGGGGCTCGGCGTCGACAGTGGGAAGGGGCATCGGAGTCCGTCCAGTGACCGGCACGCGGGCCGTGCCGGACAGGAAACGAAAAGGGCGCGTGGGCGCCCTGGTCAGGGGTTATTGGCCGCTGAATCTCGGGTCCCGTTTTTCGATGAAGGCAGCCACGGCCTCGTCGTGGTCGTCGGTGGTGTGCGCCAGCGCCTGCATGGCGGCGGACATTTCCAGTACGGTATCCAGACGCGAGGAGCGCGCGGTCCACAGCAGGCGTTTGGTCATGCGCACCGCCTGTGGCGGGTTGGCGGCGATACGTGCGGCCAGGGCGCGGGCTTCGTCCAGCAACTTGTCGTCGGGCACCACCCGGGATACCAGACCACAGGCGAGCGCCTCCTCGGCGCCGACGCGGTCACCAGTGAGTGCCATTTCCGCCGCTTTGGAGAATCCGACCACGCGCTGCAGTAACCAGGCGCCGCCGTCTCCGGGAATGATGCCCAACTTGACGAAACTCTCGGCGAACCAGGCACGCTCGCCGGCGATGCGGATGTCGCACATGCAGGCGAGATCGCAGCCGGCGCCCACCGCCGGGCCGTTGACGGCGGCGATTACCGGGACTTCCAGTTTTTCGAACGCCAGCGGAATGCGCTGAATGCCGGTTTTGTAGTTGCGCCGGGTTTTCACCGGGGCGGTGGCGTCGTTGAGACCGCCGGCGGCGCCCATCTTTTTCACGTTGCCGCCGCTGGAGAAGGCGCTGCCGGCGCCGGTGAGAATCGCCACCCGGGCTTGCGGGTCCGCCTCCAGGCGGTCCAGGGCATCCAGCAGCGCTTCGATCATGTCGGCGTCGGAAATCGGGTTGCGGTTTTCCGGGCTGTTCAGGGTCAGGGTGACGATACCGTCGTCGATTTGATAGGTAACCAGTTCGCTCATGAAGATTCCTTGTTATTAACGCGGCTTATTAACGCAAACCCAGGCCACGCGCGATGATGCCGCGCAGAATTTCCCGGGTGCCGCCTCGTAATGAAAATGCGGGTACTTGTTGCACAGCGTAGTGGAGCACTTGGAAAAAGTCCCGGTGAGCGGCGTCGGCGCGGCCGGTGTCCACCAGTTGCCGGGCAATGTCCGGAATTTCCTGTTCCAGCAGGGCCCCCAGATCCTTGACGATGGCCGCCTGCAAAGTCGGATTCTCGCCCCGTTGCAACATGCCGGCCACACTGCGTGACAGCCGGCGCAGGCTCATCAAATGGGCGGCGAGGCGGCCAACGGCGATGCGGGACTGATCGTCATCGCGGCCTTCCAGGGCGCGGATCAACTCGATCAGCACCCACAGAGTGGAGAGAAACCGGTCCGGACCGCTGCGCTCGAACGCCAGCTCGCTGAGCACCTGGTTCCAGCCGTCGCCCATCTCGCCGATCAGGGCGTCGCGGGGAACCTGGACGTTTTCGAACACCACCTCATTGAAATGATGGGCGCCGGACAGATCGTGGATCGGACGGATGGTGATCCCCGGCAGAGTCAGATCGATCAGCAACTGGCTGGTGCCGCCATGGCGGTCCTCATGGTCACGGCTGGTGCGGCAGAACAGCACCATGTAATGGGCCTTGTGGCCGTAGGTGGTCCACAGCTTGGTGCCGTTGACGATGAAGCCGTCGTCCACCGGCTCGGCGTAGGTGCGGGCGGCGGCCAGGTCGGAACCGGAATCCGGCTCGCTCATGCCGATACAGAAAAAGCATTCACCGCGGGTGATGCGTGGCAGGATCGCCTGCTTCTGGGCTTCAGTGCCATAGCGCAACAGCAGCGGGCCGCTTTGCCGGTCCGCGATCCAATGTGCCGCCACTGGCGCGCCAGCGGCTAATAGTTCCTCCAGCAGCACGTAGCGTTCCAGAGCGCTGCGTTCACTGCCGCCGTACTGCTTCGGCCAGGTCAGGCCGATCCAGCCTTGTTCTCCTAGCCGGCGGCTGAAGCCGGCGTCGAACCCCATCCAGGATTCGACCCGTTGAAGTGGCGTGCGGCCGGCCAGCTCGGTGGCGAGGAAGTCGCGTACCTGTTCGCGAAAGCTCTCTGCCTGCTGCGATTCCGGAGGCGTCGGGAAGGACAAATCGATCATTGGCGCGCTCCTTCGGTGCTGCCGCCCAGTTCGGTGATGAAGGGCCAAAGACCATCGGCGCCGCGCGCCAGCACCTGCTCGCCCAACCGGGCCTGCCAGTAGCGCTCGCTGCCGAATTCATCGCGCCAGCTCCACAGCCGCCGGCTGTACAGGTTGAGCCGGTATTCGCGGGTTATGCCGATGGCGCCATGGACCTGGTGGGCGATGGCCAGCGCCTGGCCGGCGGCTTCGCCGCAACGGGCCTTGGCGGCGGCAATCAGAGCGTGGCGGCGCGGATCATGGAACGCGTCCACCGCCATGTCGGCGGCCCCGGCGGCTATCGCGGCCTGGGTGGCCAGTACCGCCAGTTGCTGCTGGATCGCCTGTTGCCGGGCGATGGGCTTGCCGAATTGCACTCGCTCGCTGGCGTATTGAACGGTCATATCGAGCACCGTGGCGAGGGCTCCGGCGATTTCCTGGCAGCGCAACAGCGCGCCGCTTTCGAACAGCCATTCCGCGCCAAGCGTCTCGGGCAGCTCGCGCACCCGGTGGTTGTCCAGATCAAGGTCCAGTGTCAGATCGGTGCGCGGCTGATCGGCCAGATTGGTTCCAGGCGTTGCCGCCAGACTGTCGGGGTCGAGCAGCAGCAGCCGGTTTTGCCGGTCGTGCCGGGCGATCGTTACGACTACCTCGGCGTGTTCCACCCAGGGCGCGGCCGGCAGCCGGCCGTGGACCCGCCAGCGGTCCCCTTCCCGGTTCAGTGTCAGTGGACTATGCGGGTCCGCCACGGCCAGGGTGGGCCGCCCTTCGGCGATGTCGGCGCCGGCTTCGGCAAGCAACCGGTTGGCCAGCAGAGCTTCGCCTAGCGGTGCCGCCAGCGCGTACTGACCGGCCAGGCGAACCACCGCCAGTGCGTCCGCCACCGGCAGGTCGAAGCCGCCATGGGCCTCATCCACCAGCGCCAGTGGCAGGCCGAGTTCGGCCACCCGTTGCCAGGCCGCGTCAGCGTCGTCCGGCGTTTCCCGCAGTTCGGCGAAGAGCCGCCCGGCGGTATCGAGCAGCAGGCTGCGACTATCGTCCATGGAACCTCACAGGCGCTCGATGATGGTGGTGTTGGCCATGCCGCCGGCCTCGCACATGGTCTGCAAGCCGTAACGCTGGCCGTTCTGACCCAGGGCGTGCACCAGAGTGGTCATCAGCCGGGCTCCGGAAGCACCGAGCGGATGGCCAAGCGCGATGGCGCCGCCGCGCGGGTTCAGGCGCTGTGGGTCCGCATCCAGCTCTTTCCGCCAGGCCAGCGGCACTGGCGCGAACGCTTCGTTGACCTCGAAATGGTCGATCTGGTCCACGCTCATGCCGGCTTTTTGCAGCGCCCGTTTGCTGGACGGAATGGGGGCCGTGAGCATGGTCAGCGGGCTGTCGCCGCAGACGTCAAAGCTCACGAAACGGGCCAGCGGCTTGAGCCCCAGCTTGTTGGCCAGACTCTCGCTCATGATCAGCAGAGCGGAGGCGCCGTCGGTGATCTGGGAAGCGTTGCCGGCGGTGATGCTCCAGTTGATTTCCGGGAACCGCTGTTTCAGGGCGTCGTCCTGGAATGACGGACGTAATTCACTCAGCCGTTCCGCGGTGGTGGCGGGGCGGATGGTTTCGTCCTCGGACAGGACACGGCCGTCCGGCAGGGTCACCGGCACGATTTCGTCGCGGAACGCGCCGGCTTCCCGATGAGCGGCTGCCCGCTGATGGGATTGGGCGGCGTATTGATCCAGCGTCTCGCGATCCAGTTGATAGCGGCTGGTCACCAGTTCGGCGGCCACTCCCTGGGACACCAGCCCCGGAGCATAGCGTTGCTGAACGCCCTGTCCGAACGGGTCCTGGCCCATGCGCGCGCTGCCCATGGGGACCCGGCTCATGGACTCCACGCCGCCTGCGATCACCAGCTGATTGGCGCCGGCCATGATCGACTGGGCGGCGAAATGCACCGCCTGCTGGCTGGAGCCGCATTTGCGGTCGATGGTGGTGCTGGGAACATGTTCGGGAAAGCCAGCGGCGAGTAAGGCCATGCGCCCGGGGGTGGCGGACTGTTCGCCGGACTGGCTGACGCAACCGATCATGACGTCGTCCACCAGGCCGGGGTCGATATCGTGGCGCTGGACGGTCTCTTTCAACAAGGCGGCGAGCAGGTCCACCGGGTGCAGGCCGGCCAGCCCGCCATCGGGCTTGCCACGGCCCATGGGCGTACGCAGGGCGTCGACGATAACGGCGGCTTCAGTCATGACGGGCTCCATGCCGGGGATTACCCGGCGGCAGGGGGGAATTCATTTGTACTCCTTATTACGGCCGTCATCCGGGAATATCCGGGGGGCATCGCCCGTCGGGTCCGGGACCCTGGCGCGAAAAGGGCGCTCGGGGCTCGACAAAACGGGATAAACAATCAACCATGATTTTTTTTGCCGGTCAAGATGGCTGGCATCCGGCGAACGCAATGGACAAGAACCATGACCGAAGACGTAGAGAACTCTCCGGCGACGGACGCGGAAGTCCCCGGTGCCCGGCGCGCCCCCCGGCAGGCGCGCAGTCTGGATACCCGGGAGAAGCTGGTGACCGCTGCCCTGGAGTTGATCCGCACGGAAGGTTATGCCGCCCTGAGCACCCCGCTGGTGGCACGCCGCGCGGGCGTCTCCCGCGGTGCGCTGCAATACCATTTCGCCTCCCGTGACGATCTGTTCGTGGCGGTTCGCAGCCGTCTGGCATTGCGCCTGGACTGGGGGTTTCCGGTGGCGGAGCTGGCGGCCCGGCCTCTGGCTGAGCGGGTGGCCTGGGTGGTGGACCATTACTGGTCGGTGCTGGGCAGCGATGATTATGTGGCGGCCATGGAGATCCGCCTGTATGAGCGTTTCAACGGCGCGCTCCATGCCCAGCTGTGCCAGGAAATGCGGGAGCTGGCGGAAACGCGCCACCGGGAATGGGTGCGTCTGTTCGCCGACGTGTCGCTGGACACCGACACTCTGGTCGGTGTGCGCACTTACATGATGGACGCTCTGCGCGGCATTGCTCTCAGGCGCATCGAGATGGGGCCGGAGGAGCGGGTGCGGCCGGCGCTGGCGTTGCTCAAGACCAGCCTGGCGGGGCTGCTGGCTGAATAATTCAGCCAGCCGCATTCGCCAGCAAGCTGGCTCCCACAGATTACGCCACGAAGCCGCTGTGGGAAGCTTGCTTGCAAGCGAATGGCGGTCCGCAAGGCGGCCGCCATGGACGGCGGTGATAAAAAATTGCCGGGAGCAATTTTTAACGTTGCTCTGCGACGGCCTGGAGGGTGACCGCCATGGATGGTGGTGATAAAAAATCAGCTTTGATTGTCGTCACGAAAAGTGGAAAAGTATCGGGCTGATTCCGGCCCGTCCGGGATCGGAAACCCGGAAATGAAAACAACAGGCCGGGACAATCAGGAGCCTTGATGACAACAACAACGTCACAAAAACCGGTGCTACCCGGTCCGGATCGGGACTGGCTGGCACGACATCAGGAGCCGGTGCTGGAGCCGGATCTGGCCATCGTCGACCCGCATCATCATCTGTGGGGGCCGCCGCGCGCCACCTATCTGCAAGCGGATATCGAAACTGATTTGAACGCCGGCCACCGCATCATTGGCACTGTCTTCGTGGAATGCCTGGAACAGTACCGTGACACCGGTCCGGAGCCGATGCGGCCGCTGGGCGAGACCCGTTTTGCCCGGAGTGTGGCGGAGGCCACCGGCGGCCGCGTCTGCACTGGCATCGTCGGTCACGCCGATTTGCGCCTGGGCACTTCGGTGAATCGGGTGCTGGAAGGTCACCTGAAGGAAGGCGGCGGCCGTTTCCGCGGCATTCGCCAGTCCAGCGTCTGGGATCCAGACCCGACGGTACGCACCACCACCCGGATTCCACCGGAGAAGCTGCTGCTGGATCCGAATTTCCGCGAAGGGTTCGCCTGTCTGGCGCCGCTGGGACTGAGCTTCGATTGCTGGACCTACTTCCACCAGTTGCCGGAATTGGAGAATCTGGCGCGGGCGTTCCCCGACACGGTCATCGTGCTGGATCACGTCGGCGGCGTGCTCGGTGTCGGGCCTTACGCCGGGCGTCGTGACGCGCTGTTCCCGGAATGGCGCATGGCGATCGAATCGCTGGCGCGCTGCGCCAATGTACGGATCAAACTGGGTGGTCTGGGCATGCACAGCTGCGGTTTCGGCCTGGATGGTCAGCCGTTACCGCCCTCCTCGGAGGCTCTGGTGGAGCTCTGGCGCCCTTATCTGGATGTCTGCCTGTCCGCCTTCGGTGTGGAAAGGGCGATGTTCGAAAGTAACTTCCCGGTGGACCAGGTGTCCTGTTCCTACGCGGTGTTGTGGAACGCCTTCAAACGGTACGCCGCCGGTTTTTCCGAGGCGGAGAAAGCGGCATTGTTCCGGGAAAACGCCATTGAAACGTACCGGTTGGAGATTCCGCAGGGCCAATGATTCGCGAGCAAGCTCGCTTCCCACAAGGATCTATAGGCCGCTGTGGGAAGCGAGCTTGCTCGCGAAATCTCTCCAGGACGAATAGTTCAGAGATCACTGCTTCCAGAACAGCGGCGTGAACAGCACCAGCAGGGTGAAGATCTCCAGACGGCCGAGCAGCATCAGCAGCGTCATCATCCACTTGGCGGCGGGGGAAATATCGGCGAAGCCGCTGGCCACGCCGCCAATGCCCACACCCAGGTTGTTCAGACTGGCGGCAACACAACTGACCGCTGTGGTCAGGTCCAGGCCGGTGACGGTGAACAGCAGGGTGAAGACCACCGCGATGGTGATGTAAACACCGACAAAGCCCCACACCGCCTGCAGCACCCGATCATTTACCGTATGGCGGCCGAAGCGCAGGGCAAAGGCGCCATTGGGGTAAATCAGCCGCCGCAGTTCGCGAATACTGTGGTGGAACACCAGAGCCCCGCGCACGCTCTTCATGCCGCCACCGGTGGAACCGGCGCTGGCGCCGAGGAAACTGGTGAACACCAGCAAAAAGGGCACGAAACCCGGCCAGGCGGCGGCGTTGGTGCTGGTATAGCCGGTGCCGGTGCTGAACGAGGCGACCTGGAACGCGGCGTGACGCAGGGTCTCGTCGGCGCCCTGGAACACGTTGAAGGCCAGCAGTCCCAGGGTTACCAGCAGGATGTAGAGGAACACCATGCCGATATAGAAGCGGAATTCCGGGTCGCGCACGAACGTCAGGGGCGAAAGGCCGCGAATGGCAGCGAAATGAAGCGCGAAGTTGGTGCCGCCGATGATGATGAAAACGGTGGTGATCCAGTCAATGGCGGCACTGTCCCAATAGGCCATGGACTGATCATGGGTGGAGAAACCGCCGGTGGCCACGGTGCTGAAGCTGTGGGTGACAGCATCGAACAGAGACATACCGGCCAGCCAGTAGGCGGAAGCGCAGGCCACGGTAAAGAACAGATACAAATACCACAGGGCCTTGGCGGTCTCGGCGATGCGCGGCGTCAGTTTGGCGTCCTTCATCGGCCCGGGAATTTCCGCCTTGTACAGCTGCATACCCCCGATGCCCAACATGGGCAGAATCGCCACCGCCAGCACGATAACGCCCATACCGCCAAACCACTGCAGTTGCTGGCGGTAATAGAGAATCGATTTGGGCAGCGTATCCAGACCGGAAAGCACCGAGGCGCCGGTGGTGGTCAGACCGGACACGGATTCAAACACCGCGTCGGTGAACCCCACCGGCGTATCAGCGGAAATCAGAAACGGCAGGCCGCCAATCACCCCCAGTACCGACCAGAACAGGGTCACCACCAGGAAGCCGTCACGGGTCTGCAGTTCGGCACGGTGGCGGAAGAACGGCAGCCACAGCACCAGGCCGAGCAGCAATGAGATCACAAAAGAGGCCAGGAAGGGCCCTTCGCTGCCATCCTGATAAAAATAGGACACCGCCACCGGCGGCATCATGGTGAAGCTGAACACCACCAGCAGCAGGCCAAGCACTTTGGAGATCAGCGCGAAATGCATGGCGTCCCCTCGTCAATGAAAAAGGGGGCGCCCGCTGCCCTGTGTTTTGCTCTCTCCGTCATCATCAACGCAACGGCCTTCATCAGAAGAACGTGAACCCGACCTGGAACAGCTTCTCCACATCGCGGATGCGGCGCCGGTCGATCAGGAACAGGATCACGTGATCGTTCGGTTCGATCACCACGTCATCATGGGCGATCAGCACCCGTTCACCGCGTACCACGGCGCCGATGGTGGTGCCTTCCGGCAAGTCGATGTCCTCGATGGCGCGACCCACCACCTTGGAGGATTTGGCGTCACCGTGAGCAATCGCCTCGATGGCCTCGGCGGCGCCGCGGCGCAGCGAATAGACGTTGACCACGTCACCACGGCGTACATGGGTGAGTAGGCTGCCGATGGTGGATTGCTGCGGTGAGATGGCGATGTCGATGTCATGACCCTGTACCAGGTCCACGTAGGCGGGGTTGGCGATCAGCGTCATCACCTTGCGCGCGCCCAGGCGTTTGGCCAGCAGCGAGGCCATGATGTTGGCCTCGTCGTCGTTGGTCAGAGCGCAGAACACATCGGTGTTCTCGATGTTGGCCTTGAGTAATTCGTCGCGATCGGTGGAGAGGCCCTGCAGCACCACGGTGTGCTCCAGTTTTTCGCCGAGCCAGTCGGCCCGTTGCGGGGAGCGCTCGATGACCTTGACGTTGTAGCGGTGCTGGATGCTTTTCGCCAGGCGATAGCCGATATTGCCGCCGCCGGCGATGAGCACGCGCTTGTAGTTGTGCTCCAGCCGGCGCAACTCGCTCATTACCGCGCGGATGTCGTTCTTGGCGGCGATGAAGAACACTTCGTCGTCCGCCTCGATGACCGTGTTGCCTTCCGGAATGATGGGCCGGTTGCGGCGGAAAATCGCCGCCACCCGGGTATCCACATTGGGCATGTGCTTGCGCAGTTCGCGCAGCTCGTTACCCACCAGTGGGCCGCCGTAATAGGCGCGCACCGCCACCAGTTGCACCCGGCCGCCGGCGAAATTCACCACCTGCAGAGCACCGGGATGTTCGATCAGACGCTTGATATAGTCGGTGACCACCTGCTCGGGGCTGATGATCACGTCGATGGGAATGGCGCTCTCGTTAAACAGCTTGTCGGCGCGGCTGGTGTAATGGGCGGTGCGGATACGGGCGATCTTGGTGGGGGTGCGGAACAGGCTGTACGCCACCTGGCAGGCGACCATGTTGACCTCGTCGGAGTTGGTCACCGCGATCAGCATGTCGGCGTCCTCGGCGCCGGCGTCCTTGAGCACGCTGGGGTAGCAGCCCATGCCCTGCACCGTGCCGATGTCGAGGCGGTCCCCCAGTTCCCGCAGGCGCTCGCCGTCGGTATCAATGACGATGATATCGTTGCGTTCGCCGGCGAGGTTCTCCGCCAACGTGCCGCCCACCTGGCCGGCACCCAGAATAATGATCTTCATGATCGCGGTCCGATCACCCCATGGTTTTGCGCAGGCGGGCCAGATAAAAACCGTCTGGCCCCTGATCCCGCGGCAGCAATTGCCAGCCCCGCGACGCCGGTGACGGATCGCCAATGCCCGGCGTGTCCTCGGTGGCGTCTTCGGTGTGCTCGAGGAACGCACTGATTTGCTGATCGTTTTCGGCGCGCAGCACCGAGCAGGTGGCGTACACCAGCGTACCCCCGGGGCGCAGAAGCGGCCATAGTGCATCCAGCATGCGCGCTTGTAAATCCACCAGTGCCGGCAGGTCCTGGCGGCGGCGGTGCCATTTCACATCCGGTTGACGGCGCAGGATGCCGGTAGCCGAGCAGGGGGCGTCCAGCAGAATGGTGTCAAACGGCTCACCGTCCCACCAGCTTTGCGGTTCGGCGGCGTCACCCTGGAGCACGGTGGCCTCGGCGCCGAGACGCTTGAGCGCCTCACGCACCTGACGCAGGCGCGGCTCGGAAACATCCAGTGCCACCAGCCGCGCGCCGGGAAAGGCTTCGGCCAACTGCCCGGTCTTGCCGCCGGGCGCGGCGCAGGCGTCGAGTATGCGGGCGCCGTCCGGTACCGCCATCAGGGTCACCGGCAGTTGTGCCGCTTCATCCTGCACCGTCAGTTCGCCCTCGGCGAAACCGGGCAGGGCGGTGACCGGGCGGGGCGGCGACAGATACAGCGCCCAGGGAGAGAGGGCGCCGGCGCGGGCTTCGTCGCCGAATTGTGTCAGCCAATGGTCGCGGTGGTGGTGTCGCTGATTCACCCGCAAGGTCAGCGGTGGCGGCGTCAGACTGGCCTCGGCCATGGCGGCGGCCTGATCCGGCCAGTCGCTTTGCCACTGTTGCCAGAGCCAGTCCGGCAGCGACCAGCGCACCGCGTCGGGGTAGTCGGCGAAGGCGGTGGCGGCGTCAATACGGCTGGCCTTGCGCAACACCGCGTTGGCCAGGCCGCTGGCCCAGCCCGCTTTCAATTTGCGGCACAAGTCCGGATAGGCATTGACCACCGCATGATCGGCGCGGTCGCTGAACCACAGTTCGTAAAGGCCGCACAGGAGCGCCAGACGCACCGGTTGGGCACTGGGTTTGAGCGGCTTGCTCAGTTGTTGATTGAGCCAGTGATTGAGCGGGCGCAGGTAGCGGCAGACACCAAAGCAGAGGTCGCGCATCAGGCCGCCGGCGGCGCCGTCCAGGGCCTGGGCGCGCAGCACTTCGCGCAGACTGGCGCCATCGCCACTGCCGGGCAGCACACGATTGAGGGCGCGTACCGCCACCAGACGGGGGTTGGGGGTGGCCTCAGCCAAGATGACCGCCCCGCGCGAACAGATCCGGGTGGCCGCGCAGTACCTCGGCCACGCTCATCGGCTTCTTGCCTGGCAACTGGATACGCTGCAACCGCAATGCGATGTCGCCGCAGGCCACCACTACGCCGTCGGCGTCGGCGGTGACGATGTCGCCCGGCTCCAGCAGGGTGGTGTCGGCGTCGCACTCCCGCGCTTCCCATACCCGCACGGCCTTGCCATCCAGATCAAACCAGCACACCGGCCAGGGATTGAACGCGCGGATGCGGCAGCTCAGGGCCCGGGCCGGCAGGCGGAAGTCCAGGCGGGCTTCTTCCTTGCTCAGCTTGTGGGCGTAGGTGACGCCATCGTCCGGCTGTGGCTGTGCCCGCTGTAAATGGCCGGGCAGATCCTCCAGCACCGTGACCAGCAGGCGCGCGCCTTGCCCGGCCAGCCGGTCGTGCAGTTCTCCACCGGTTTCACGGTCGCCGATGTCCAGCGCTTCGGCGAGCAGCATGGGGCCGGTATCAAGGCCGGCGTCCATGCGCATGATGGTGGTACCGCTTTGCCGGTCACCGGCCATGATGGCGCGCTGGATCGGCGCCGCGCCACGCCAGCGCGGCAGCAGCGAAGCGTGCACGTTGACGCAGGCCAGCCGGGGGATATCCAGCACCCCCTGGGGGATGATCAGGCCGTAGGCGACCACGATCAGCGCGTCCAGTTCGAGATCGCGAAGCCGGTTCTGGATCGCTTCGTCCTTAAGAGTGGCGGGTTGCAGAACCGGGATGCCGGCGTTTTCCGCCAGTGCTTTGACCGGCCCGGGCTTGACCTTCTTGCCGCGCCCGGCGCCACGGTCCGGCTGGGTCAGCACGGCGACAACGTCATGAGAGCTTTCCAGCAGCGCTTGCAGGCAGCTCGCGGCGAAGTCCGGCGTGCCGGCGAAGGCCAGCCGTAATCGGGAAGATTGTTCGGAATGGGCCACGATGGTGATCCGTCTCCAGGAAGCAGGGCAGCGCCGCCGCCCTGGGGAATGAGTGTCAGAGCCTGCTCGTGCGTCCGGGGGGGAAACCTTGAACAGGCTCTTAAACCGGTGCTCAGGCTTGCTGGCGGTGAATTTTCTGCAGTTTCTTCTTGATACGGTCGCGTTTGAGCCGCGATACGTAATCCACGAACAGCTTGCCATCCAGATGATCAATCTCGTGCTGGATGCAGGTGGCGAGCAGGCCGTCGGCCTCCATCTCAAACGGATTGCCGTCCCGGTCCAGGGCTTTGATCATCACCCGCGCCGGCCGCTCCACCTGTTCGTAGAAGCCCGGCACCGACAGGCAGCCCTCCTCATAGGGGGCGAGATCCTCGGTGAGCGGGGTGATCTCCGGGTTGATGAACACCAGCGGCTGATCCCGCTCCTCGGAGACATCGATCACCAGCAAACGCTGATGGACGTTCACCTGGGTCGCCGCCAAGCCGATGCCGGACGCTTCATACATGGTTTCGATCATATCGTCGATCAGTTTGCGAAGCGCGTCATCCACCTGCTCCACCGGTTTTGCTACGGTGCGGAGTCGGGGGTCGGGGAATTCAAGTATTTCCAGTTTGGCCATTTGGGGTCCCGGCTAGTCTGCTATTGCCAGACTACTTTAGATTTGGTTGCTAACTCTATGATCACGTTGCTAGTATCGAGAATCGGCTCTCGCCGATTTGGGGGATGCATCCACAACGTGGGTGCTCATAATCATAAAAGGAAACCACTGATGATCAAAACGCTCCGGCGCCTGGCGGCGGCGTGCGCGATGCTGGTGGTGGCCGCCGGCGTTTCCGCCGTAACCCTGCGCGATAATCACCCGGACGTCTACTACGTCAAGAAAGACGATACTCTCTGGGACATCAGCGGGCGTTTCCTGGAACATCCCTGGCAATGGCCCGAGATCTGGCACGTTAATCCCGCCATCAAGAACCCGCACCTGATTTTTCCCGGTGACGCCATTCGCCTGTCCTGGGTGGACGGTGAGCCACGGCTGGAACTGGATCGCGCCAGCGGTGAGCAAAGCCAGTTGCCCGACGGCACCGTGAAGCTGTCACCAAGGGTGCGGGAAATGAGCCGGGAGGACGCCATTCCCGCGATTCCGATGAACGCCATCCAGAGCTATCTCAAGCAGGCCCTGGTGCTGGAACGCGCGGATATCAGCGCCGCGCCCTATATTCTCGGTGGGCAGGATCGCCGTGTCATCTTCGGCGGCGGCGATACCGTCCACGCCCGTGACCCGGAGCAGCGCTGGGAAAACGCCGAGCAGCGCTATGGACTGTATCGGGTGGGCGAGGAATACGTGGACCCGGTCACCGATGAGGTACTGGGCTACGAGGCCCGCCAGGTCGGTCTGGCCTCGGTGGAGCGTATCGAGGAAGAGATGGCGACCCTGCAGGTGTTGCGCTCTTCCGAGGATCTGCGGGTGGATGATCGTCTGTTCCCGCAACCGGACCAGCGCGTGCGCGCCTTGCTCTATCCGCACGCGCCGGATGAAAAAGTGGAAGGCCGTATCATCCGCTTCTTCGACCGGATCAGCAGTGTCGCCCGCAACGACGTGGTGGTGATCAACCGTGGCGCCCGGGAAGGCATGGAGGAAGGCCACGTGCTGGATATCTTCCAGCAGGGCGAGCAGGTCCGGGACCGGCAGCAGGACGAGATGGTGCGCCTGCCCCGTACCCGCGCCGGTTCCCTGGTGCTGTTCCGGGTGTTCGAGAAAGTCAGCTACGGGCTGATCATGGAATCCCAGCGCCCGGTTTACATGAACGACGTGGTGGAAAGCCCGGAAGGCAGTTACTAGCCGCGGCCTCAGGCCGATTTACAGAGTCCATAACGCGCACAGGGAGGTGCGTTTTTATGCGAGACCAGCTTGCGCGCCTGGCGTTGGCCAAGGCGTTCGATCCCGCTTCCATGCAGCTCGGCGAGGCCCTGCGCCGCCGGCCCATCGACGAAACCCCGCTGACCCGGTATGCCGAGGCCCTGCCCGGGCGCCTGCCGAATCCGAGCGAACGCCGGCGCTGGCTGACGGCCCCGGAATCCCTCGAGCCGCAGTGGCGACCGCTGGCCGCTCAGGGCTGGCGCTGGCTGGCCCTGGGGGACGAGGATTATCCGCCGCTGCTGGCGGATCTGCCGGACGCGCCGGGGGTGCTGGCGGTACTGGGCGAGGTGTCCGCGCTGACGCGGCCTCAAATCGCCATGGTCGGGGCCCGTGGCGCGTCCGCCGAAGGGGAGGCCAACGCCTATCGTTTCAGCCGTTGTCTGGCCGCGGCGGGATTCGCCGTCACCAGCGGGCTGGCCCTGGGGGTGGACGGCGCCGCCCACCGTGGCGCCCTTGCCGCCCCCGGGATCACCCTGGCGGTGCTGGGGCATGGTCCCGGCAAGCTCTATCCACCACGCCATCGCCGGCTGGCCGGGGAGATCATCGCCGCCGGCGGAGCCCTGGTCAGTGAATTCGCCCCGGGGCGCCCGCCGTCCCGGCGTTCTTTCCCGCAACGCAACCGGCTCATCAGCGGCCTGAGTCTGGGGGTCGTGGTGGTGGAAGCGGCGCTGCGCAGTGGTTCTCTGATCACCGCCCGCTGTGCCGCCGAGCAGGGGCGGGAAGTGTTCGCCATCCCTGGATCCATTCATAACCCGCTTAGCAAGGGCTGCCATAAACTGCTGCGCGAAGGGGCCAACTGGCTGGAATGTACCGACGATGTGCTGGCGGCGTTCGAGGACTTTCATCGCACCGTGGCGCACAGTCCGTCATTGAGCAAGCCGACGCCGCCGTTGCTGCGGTATTTCATCGGCGGTGTGAACAGCCTTGACCAGCTGTGTGAGCGCTCCGGTCTGGCGCCGCCGGAGCTGACCGCGGCGTTGCTGGAACTGGAGCGGGAGGGGCACATCGAACGGGTCGGTGGCGGCTATGTGAGCCGTCCGCCGGGCTGACCCGCCAAGGCTGTCGGGCAGCAATCCGTCCGGTGCTGGCGGGATGGCCGCCACAACGGGTATCCTACGTGCCGACCGGAGAGGCTCTCCCCATTCGTCCTGACGCGCTTTTTAAATGAATCTGCACTTGGACACGGCGGCCCGCATCATTCACGCGGGCGGCGTAATCGCTTACCCCACGGAAACCGTATACGGCCTCGGTTGCGACCCGTTCAATCGTGAGGCGGTGAACAAACTGCTGGCGATCAAATCCCGCCCCTGGCGTAAAGGATTGATCATGGTGGCCGCGGACCTGTCCCAGCTCGACGGGCTGGTCGCCCTGAGTGGAGCCCAGCGCGAGCAACTGGCGTCTATCTGGCCGGCACCGGTGACGTACTTGCTGCCGGCCACCCCGGCGGTTCCAGAGTGGGTTCGCGGCGAACACGCCAAGGTGGCGGTTCGGGTCAGTCCGCACCCGCTGGTGCGGGCCCTGGCCCGGGCCGTGGGCACGCCGATCATCTCCACCAGCGCCAATCGCGCTGGTCAGCCCCCTGCCCGCAATCGTTTTCAGGTGGCTCGGGTAATGGGGGCGGAGCTGGATTTCATCGTCACCGGTGACTGTGACCCCAGGGCCCGCCCCTCCACCATTATCGATCTGGAAACCGGGCAGGTCGTGCGGGCCTGACCGGCGCGACCGCCCAGATAACCACGGAGTAATGCCGATGACCGATGTGGCGCCGCAAGCGGTAAAGCGCTATCTGCTTGAGCTGCAGGACCGCATTTGCCGGGAGCTTGAGGATGAGGACGGTGGGGCCCGCTTCCTCGAGGACGCCTGGGAGCGTCCTGAAGGCGGCGGTGGCCGTAGCCGGGTGATCAGCGAGGGGGCGGTGTTTGAGAAGGGCGGGGTCAACTTCTCCCATGTGTACGGTGAGAGTCTGCCGCCTTCCGCCAGCGCTCATCGGCCGGAGCTGGCCGGCCGCTCTTTTCAGGCCATGGGCGTTTCGCTGGTGCTGCATCCGCACAACCCCTATGTGCCCACCAGTCATGCCAATGTCCGTTTCTTTCTGGCGGAAAAGCCGGGTGAAGCACCGGTATGGTGGTTCGGTGGCGGCTTTGACCTGACGCCCTATTACGGATTCGAAGAGGATGCGGTGGCCTGGCACAGTGTGGCGAGGGACGCCTGCGCGCCGTTCGGTGAGGACCTTTACGCGGAGTTCAAGGCCTGGTGTGACCGCTACTTCTACCTGAAGCACCGGGACGAACCGCGCGGTATTGGCGGGCTGTTCTTCGATGATTTCAACCGGCTCGGTTTTGACCAAAGCTTTGCTTTCATGCGTAGCGTCGGTGACGCCTTCATCCGTGCCTATCGGCCGATCGTGGCGCGCCGCAAGGCCACGCCCTTCGGGGAGCGCCAGCGCCGCTTCCAGCTTTATCGGCGCGGCCGTTACGTGGAATTCAACCTGGTCTACGATCGCGGCACCCTGTTCGGCCTGCAATCCGGCGGCCGTACCGAATCCATCCTCATGTCGTTGCCGCCGCTGGTGCGCTGGGATTACGACTGGCGGCCGCAGCCGGGCAGCGAGGAAGCCGCGTTGTACGAACAGTTCCTGATTCACAAGGAGTGGGTATGACCGATCGCTACGCGGTGTTTGGCAATCCGGTAAGCCATTCCCGGTCACCGGACATCCACCACGCCTTTGCCGCTCAGCGTGGCGAGGACCTCAGCTACGAGCGTATCGAAGCGCCTCTGGACGGCTTCGCTGAATCGGTCGGTGCCTTTTTTCAGGCCGGTGGCAAAGGCGCCAACGTCACCGTGCCGTTCAAGGAACAGGCCCATGATTTGTGCGATGTGCTCACCGAGCGGGCACGACAGGCCGGTGCGGTGAATACGCTGTGGCGGGAGCAGGGTAAATGTTATGGCGACAACACCGACGGCGCTGGGCTGGTTACCGACCTGTGCGATAACCAGGGCTGGGAGTTGCAGGGGCGGCGGATACTGATTCTCGGTGCCGGCGGTGCCGTTCGCGGTGTGCTTGGACCACTGTTGGCGCGCACACCAGCAGCGCTGACTATTGCCAACCGTACCGTGGCACGGGCGCGGAATCTGGTCACGTTATTCCAGAATACGCATTGTCCGGTGGCGGCGGCGGGGCTTGAGGAATTGAGTGGTGACTTCGACGTCATCCTCAACGCCATATCGGCGGGATTACAAGGAGAAATGCCGGCGTTGCCGGCGAGCCTGGTACACCGGGATACGGTGGCCTACGACATGGTTTATGGCCGTCAGCCGACGCCGTTCATGAGATGGGCGGGCGCCGCTGGCGCGGCGGGTATATGCGATGGCCTGGGCATGTTGGTGGAGCAGGCGGCGGAGGCCTTTCAGGTTTGGCGGGGGTGGCGGCCGGACACTCGTCCGGTGCTCAACAGCCTACGGAGCGCGTCATGATTCAGATGCGAAATTGGATCCTTGGTGCCGGCCTTTCCTTCGCTGGCGTATGTGGTGCGGATACGTTCGGTTTCGCCTGGGATAACGACCTGTTCGTCGGTTTGGACAAGAATTACACCAATGGCCTGCGCATCAGTTGGGTTGGCGATGGTCATGGCAAATGCGATGACAACGGTGGCGCTACCTGCGCGGTGGCGCGAGCCCTGGATCCGCTGCCGGGAGTGTCCGCGGCGGATGAGCGCCATGCTCTCACCGTCAGCCTGGAACAGATCATGGTGACGCCCGACGATATCGAGCGTTCCACACCGGATTACAGTGATGTGCCCTATGTGGGCTACAGCAATCTGGAACTGGGCCTGTTCAGTTGGGACACCCATAATCTGTACGGTTACGGTATCAGAGGTGGCGTGGTGGGGCCGGACTCCGGCGCGGAGGAAAGCCAGAAGATCGTCCACAAGGTCACGGGTTCCACCCGGCCAAGGGGGTGGGACAATCAGCTCGGCCCGGATCTCATCGGCGGGGTCTATTTTTTGCACGCCCATCGCTTCCTCAAGCGGGAATACGACAGCGGTTATCAGCTGGAGCTGGGCGGTGCCTGGGGCATTGACGTCAACAATTTCGACGGCAACGCGCAGAGCGGAGGCTTCATCCGTTTCGGCCGCAACCTGCCCGGCAATTTCATTCCGGATTACGCGGGTATCGGTACCGCCGGGTCCCTGGTGGGACTGTTCGATAACCCCGGGTTCGGCTGGGAGCTGTTCCTGGGGTCATCCGTGCAGTACAACGGCTATTCCTACATCGAGCGTAAGGGCGGGGACTACAACATCGACAAGGAAGACTGGACCGTCACGCTGATCGGTGGGGCCGGTGTTCGCAACGACCGCTTCAGCTTTACCATGACCCTGCAGCACTCCACATCACCGATCCGCGACAGTGATCCGATCAGCTTCGGCAACATGTCGTTCATGTGGGCGATTTAAGGTACTGGTCCTTCAGCTTCACGTAATTGCCCGCCACATAGGGCAGGAACGCCAACTCCTCCTCGGTCAGCCGGCGCGCCGGTTTGGCCGGGCTGCCCCGGTACAGCCAACCGCTTTCCAGGCGTTTGCCGGGGCTCACCAGAGTGCCGGCGGCGATCATCACGTCATCTTCCACCACCGCGCCGTCCATGATCATCGCCTGCATGCCCACCATGACCCGGTTGCCCACGGTGCAACCATGCAACATGGCCTGGTGGCCAAGAGTGACATCCTCGCCGATGGTCAGCGGAAAGCCGTCCGGGTTGAAACGGGAAGCGTGGGTAATGTGCAGCACGGCATTGTCCTGGACGCTGGTGCGAGCGCCAATGCGGATACGATGCATATCGCCGCGGATCACCGCCCCCGGCCAGATTGAACAGTCCTCGCCCAGGGCCACGTCACCGATCACGGTGGCGGCGGGATCAACATATACCCGTTCGCCCAGTTGCGGTACCTTGTCTTCGAAGCGACGAATCCCCATCTCTTTCTCCCAATCAGGTGAATTCCGTTTATAACGAGAGGCCCCATGAGTCACAACCCGTTGATCGACTACCCGGATCTGCCCCCCTTTTCCGAGATCCGCCCCGAGCATGTAAAACCGGCGGTGGAGCAACTGATCGCGGATGGCCGCCAGCGTATCGAGACGGTGCTGAAAGCCGGTGACGTGGGCTACCAGGCGCTGGTGGCCGCGCTCGACGAGGAAGACGATCGCCTTGGCAAGGCCTTTGGCCCGGTGGCGCATCTCAACGCGGTGGCTCAGAACGAGGCATTGCGGGAAGCTTACAATGCCTGTTTGCCGCTGCTCAGTGAATACGGCACCGAGGTAGGCCAGAACAGCGCCTTGTTCGCGGCCTATCAGGCGCTCCACGACAGCGCCGAATTCGCTGCTCTCAATGAAGCCCAGCGCAAGGATATTGACAACACCCTGCGTGATTTCCGTTTGTCCGGCGTCGCCCTCGGGGAGGAAGACAAGCGCCGTTACATGGAGAACGCCAAGCGCCTCTCCGAACTCACCACACAGTATGAAAACCAGCTTCTGGACGCCACCCAGAACTGGAAAAAGCATGTTACCGATGAGCAGGAGCTGGAAGGCCTGCCGGAAACCGCGCTGGCCGGTACCGCCGATCGTGCCAGGGCGGAGGGTCTGGATGGCTGGCTGCTGACGCTGGATTTTCCGGTCTATCTGGCGGTCATGAGCCACGCCCGTAATCGCGCCCTGCGCGAGGAAATGTATCGTGCCTTCACCACGCGCGCTTCCGATCAAGGGCCAGACGCCGGCCGTTTCGACAATGGCCCGGTCATGGACGAGATTCTGGCGCTGCGTGATGCCCAGGCCAAACTGCTCGGATTCGGGAGTTATGCGGAGAAATCGCTGGCCACCAAGATGGCCCGCAGCGTCGATGAGGTGATGCATTTCCTTCACGATCTGGCGTTCAAGGCCAAACCTCAGGCAGAGAAGGAATTGCGGGAATTACAGGACTTCGCCGCGGAACAGGGCGCCACGGATCTGCAGCCCTGGGACATTGGGTTCTGGAGCGAGCGTCTGCGTGAAGCCCGTTACGATCTTTCCGACGAAGCACTTCGCCCCTGGTTCCCGGCGGAAAAAGTCATCGATGGCATGTTCGCCGTGGTCGGCAAACTGTTCGGTATCCGCTTCCGTCAACGCCATGATGTGGACACCTGGCATACGGATGTCCGCTTCTTCGAGTTGGTGGACGATGACGGCAGTGTCCGCGCCGCCTTCTACCTGGACATGTACGCGCGCACCGGTAAACGCGGCGGCGCCTGGATGGATGACGCCCGTATTCGCCGCCGCCGGCTGGATGGTTCCCTGCAAACCCCGGTGGCCTATTTGACCTGTAATTTCGCGCCGCCGGCCGGGGGCAAGCCGGGCCTGCTGACCCACGACGAGGTGGTGACACTGTTCCATGAGTTCGGTCATGGCCTCCACCATATGCTGACCGAACAGGAAGTGTCCGGGATTTCCGGCATTAACGGTGTTGCCTGGGACGCGGTGGAACTGCCCAGCCAGTTCCTGGAAAACTGGTGCTGGACCGAAGAAGGGCTGGCAATGATCTCCGGTCACTACGAAACCGGCGAACCGCTACCCAAAGCGATGCTGGACAAGATGCTGGCGGCGAAAAATTTCCAAAGTGCCATGGGTATGATGCGACAGCTGGAGTTCTCCCTGTTCGACATGCGCCTGCACGCGGAGTACACGCCGGAGCTGAGTATTCAGAAGGTGCTGGACGAGGTCCGTGATGAGGTGGCGGTGATCAAGCCGCCGGCGTTCAATCGCTTCCAGAACGGTTTCTCACACATTTTCGCCGGCGGCTACGCCGCGGGTTATTACAGCTACAAATGGGCGGAAGTGCTTTCCAGTGACGCCTACTCGCGGTTCGAGGAGGAAGGCACGTTCAATGAGGATACCGGCCGCGCTTTCCGCGACAACATCCTTGCCCTGGGTGGCAGCCGGGAACCGATGGAACTGTTCAAGGCGTTCCGTGGCCGCGAACCGAGCGTGGAGCCGCTGTTACGGCACAGCGGTATCGACGTCTAGTCAGGGAGAGATCGCGGTCCTCTTCATTCAGGAAAGGACTGCGACGAGAGCTTGCTTGCAAGCGAATGACGTTATCCATTTCGCATGACCTGGAAATTGTTCAACGAGTAAGATTATGAAACGTCAATTTATTGCCGGCGCCACCTGTCCGGAATGCGGAAAGATGGACAAGATCCAACGTGTTATCGATGGTGACAGGCAATGGATGGAATGCGTCGCCTGCGGTCTGGTGCGCGATCTGGACGCGGAACCGCAGGCGACGGATGCGAATGTGCAGAAGGTGGATTTACGTCCACCCGGAAAGCATTAGAAGTTCAGGCGATAGCCCACCGTCAAGGTGCGCCCTCTGCCGGTGAAATACCGGTCGTTATTGGCCAGGGCGCTTTGTGAGTAATAGGTGACGTACTGCTTGTTCAGGAGATTGGAAAGCGCCACGCTGAGTTGCCCTTTGGGTAACTGGTAGCCAATGGCGGCGTCCACCAGCAGATAGCCGTCGAAGTCCATGTCATCGCCCTTGGGGTTTTTATCGAGATTTTTATCGAAAGCGTAGTTGGCTTGCACGAATGAAGTCAGCCTGGAAGACCAGCGGGCCGACCAACTGGTAATCAGGCGATCAGGCGCCACGTTCAAGCCGTCCAGTTTAGCGTCCAGGGTTCCGTTTTTATCGCTGTCATAGCGTCCGCGCATGTGGGAGTAGGCCAGTTTGCCGCTGTGATTCGGTGTGAACTGGTAGCCCAGGGTTCCTTCGATGCCGTCGATCTTTGTTTTCTCCCGCCGCATCACAAAGGCGTCGTTTTCCCGCTCGACACGGCTGCCGTAGTCCGATGAGGAAACGTAGTAGCTTACCTCGGCGCTGAATGGACCATCCGTGTAGCGGACACCGCCTTCGATATTTTCGGTGACGATCGGGCGCAGATTGTCGAAATCATCCACCGACTGGCCTTCGTCTTCGATACCGCGCAAAGCCCTGCCCACATCGGGAATAGAGAAGCCCTCGGAATAGTTCGCGAACAGGTTCCAGTTGTCTTGCGGCGCCCAGACCAGACCGACGTTGTACAGGGTATCGTTGAAACTGGGGTCTCCGCCTTCCACGTGAACGCTGTTTCGGGCCGCTACCGTGGTATAGCTGTCGATATTCAGCTCAGCGTACTCGTAGCGGGCGCCGGCGGAGAGAGTCAGGGAGTCGATGGGTTTCAGTTCGATCTGAACGAAGGGCGAAAGATCGGTGTATTCCACTTCCGGCACGTAGGTGCGATTAGTCTGCCAGAGATACTGCTCGGTGTTGTCAAACAGCGTATCAAAGCCTCCGGTGAGCTTAAGCCGGCCATTCCAGAGGCCGTCCTTGGTCAGGGAAACCTTGGTGCCGTACTTGGTGGTTTCCGCCATGCTCTGATCATAAAGGGAACCCTTTGGCGCGATACTTTCGTCTTGAAAACTGCCGGAATTGGTGGCGCCGAAGAGGGCGTTGTAATCCTGATAAAACGCCAGGGCGCTGAGCTGCATACCCACCAGATTGTAGTGATCGTAACTCAGCCCGGTGGTCCAGACCTCGTTGTAAGGCGCGTCACCTTCGGGGGTGCCACGAGTGGAGGTGGTCGGTACACCATCGTCCCGCTTACCGGTAACGCTGACGTATTCATTCAGGCCTTTGATCCGGTACCGGTTCACACTCAATTGCAAACGCTGATTGTCATCCAGCCAGTAAGCCAGTTTCCCCATGGCGTCATAACTGCGCGAATTCATCAGGTCACCCTGGGTATTGTCCACGCCGATCAAATGATTGTCGCCATCCAGGAACATGCCCTGTTCCTCGTAACCGAGGGAGAAGAGATAGTCGACGTTGCCGGCGTTGCCGCTCACTCCGTAATGGGTTTTGTAGCTCAGGGTTTCGGACTTCAACTCGGAGGTGGGTGTGGTGACCTGCACCTCGACGTTCTGATTCAAGGAACCCGGTTCCGGTCTTTTGGTGATCAGGTTGATGACCCCGCCAGTGGCGCCCAGACCGTTGGTCGCGTTGGCGCCCTGGATCACCTCGATGCGTTCCACCATGGCGAAGTCGATGGTGTGCATTTCCCGCCCGGTGGGGCGCAGCGGATTGGACTGGGGAATGCCGTCGATCATCACCAGCGGCGTCCGGCCACGCAGGGTCTCGCCGCTGCCACTCATTTTCTGGCGGCTGGGAGAGAAGGACGGCAACAGGTTACTCAGGATCTGGGAGGAATCGGAGGTGATTCGACGCTGTTCCTCAATCTCCTCCTTCTGGATGACCCGGACCACCTGGGGGGAGTCCTCTTGAGTGGCACCGGTCCGGGAAGCGGTAACAACCACCGGGTCGAGAACATGTTTCTGGGACTGCTCGGCACTGTAAGCCGGGCAGACGAAAACCAGCCCTATGGCCGCTGCCGCCGGCCAGAGCACTTGATATCGCATTTGGGGATTCTCCCTTACCTCGGAAAACGGAATGCAAGCGACGCGTTCTCTGGAAAGGCCAGAAAAGGTCTAATCGCAAATGAAAACGATTATCATATCATGTAAGTAATGTAAGTCAATGTAAGGACGCCGACATGGCGGATGAACGGATGACTTTGATGGCTAAATACCGCGCGTTCGTAAAAGAATGACACCAACGCGTTATTCAGCAGGGATAGTGCTGGCCTTGGTGAGCGGTCCTTATGTATATAAGCGCAATTCCCTAATACAAAGGACTGCACAATGAACAAATATATAGCGGAATGTTTTGGGACTTTCTGGCTTGTTCTCGGTGGCTGTGGCAGCGCGGTACTGGCCGCCGCCTTTCCGGAAACCGGAATCGGCTTCGCCGGTGTCGCGCTGGCCTTTGGCTTGACCGTGCTTACCATGGCCTACGCCATCGGTCATATCTCCGGCTGTCATCTGAATCCCGCGGTGTCGGTGGGGTTGTGGGCTGGGGGGCGTTTCCCCGGCGGGCAGGTGATTCCCTATATTCTGGCTCAGGTGATCGGCGCGGTCATCGCCGGCGGCGTGCTTTACCTGATCGCCTCCGGCAAGTCGGGTTTCGACCTGGGTAGTGGTTTCGCTTCCAACGGCTACGGTGAACACTCTCCCGGCGGTTACTCCCTGATGGCGGCGGCGTTGACGGAAATCGTGATGACGGCGATGTTTCTGATCATCATCATGGGGGCGACTCATGGCCGCGCCCCACAAGGTTTCGCCCCCATCGCCATTGGCCTGGGGCTGACTCTGATCCACCTGATCAGCATTCCTGTCACCAACACATCGGTGAACCCGGCACGCAGCACCGGCGTGGCGCTATATGTTGGAGACTGGGCCACCGCTCAATTGTGGCTATTCTGGCTGGCGCCGATTATCGGCGGGGCCGTGGGCGCGCTGATCTATCGTGTCGTTATCGACGACAAGGTCTGATTCATGGCCAGGCGGTCGCGAACGTGAACCTCTTGCTCGCGGCCGCCCGCTCAGATCATGTTGGTGACCACCTTAACGGTGACGGCGGCGGCAACCAGCGTCATACCGAACAGCGCCACGGAGACAATACCCAATGCCATGGCAAACAGGACGGCGCCGCGATTTCTTTGATCCGCGCCGGCATCGCGCATGGCACGCAAATCCCGGGCTCCTACCATCCAGGCGACGATACCCAGCGGTTGGAACAACAGCAGGGCGATGACGCCGATCAGCACCAGTTCCTTCGCTTGATTCCCGTTATTGTGCGTCACGGCGGGGGCTCCGTCGCCGCGACCGATAAACGCCGCGCAGATCAACAGTGCGTAACCGCCCATGGTCAGGCTTTGACTTATGGCACCGTCGATGAGTATGAACAATTCCAGGTTGGGATCACCAGAGCCGATCAGACCAGACCCCAGTGCCAGATCCACCGATAAGGAATAAACGGCATTCAGCCAAAGCAGCAAGGCCGCTCCGATCAATAACAAGGCGGGCTTGCGAAAACGGCGGAAATACAGGCCGCCGGCAATCAATGCCATGATCGCTGGCAAGAACGTCGGCCCGGCGCCCAGAAAAGCATGGAAGAAACTCAGCATTAGTAAATTCCACTCCGAAATAGAGCTATGCTGCCATCGTAAACTCCCCGAGCAATCCAGATTGAGGCAATCAATGCAATAAGGAACCAGGCCAGAGCAATGGCGCTGACAATGACGCCAATGATCATTCCGCGCCGGCCTGCGGAATCCAAATCACCCCTGCCGATGGCTCTTAAATCCTGTACGCCCATGACCAGAGTAGTGATCGCGAAAGAAGGGAACAGGAGTAAGAATACCCAACTCAGTATCAAGGTGGTCATGCCCCGATGCCGGCTGATGTTGGCACCCTGGGATTGATCCGTTGCAAGCAAAGCCGGTGGCTTCCGGTCAACAAATACGGCAGCTACGAGCAGTAGCGTTATCGAGCCTTCCAGTAAAATAAATACAGGTAGAGAGATGGAATGCAACGCCTCCAGCGCGTCCCGATTGACCTCCTGTATGAACATTGTGCTCACTATGCCGCGCAAGATCATACTGACCAGCAAGGTGGTCCACGCCAAGGCACAGCTGAGAGTGGTTAATAGAGCGGCTGTTCTTGATCGATGAAAGAAGCGAACGGCCAGTATCAAGCCGATCGTTGCTGGAATCAGGTTAATCATGTTGCTACGCAGAACATCAATCCATGACATGGCATAATTCCGATAAAGGAAAATCACACGTTGAGTTATGGTGCGTGACAGGAAAATACCTTTTGGTGGGAATTGCGAAGTACTCGTGACGACTACCTGTTCGCTGGGGCGTCATCGTGACGCCCTTTGAGTACTTAGTATGCCCAGTTACTGTTGGCCAACGCGGCGATAAAGAACCCCACGGCGATCAAGGTAAGCACGAACAGGACAATGGCGATAATGCCTAGGATCATGCCTGCCATGGTGGTGCCCCGGCCCTCCGGATCCATACGGCCTTCACGCATGGCACGCAGATCCTGCACGCCGATCACCCAGGGGGCGATGCCAAGAGGCTGGAACACCAGCAAGGAGATCAGACCGAGCGTCAGCACAAGCGCGCCCCGATGATTCGGCGCCTGGGCCAGTTGGGGCGGGACATGGGAAAGACCCGCGCCAGAGTCTTGATCGGCATTGCCGCCGGGAGCTGATTGTCCCTGCCCGCGGCCAACGAAAGCCGCGGAGATCAGCAAAATGGTCGCGGACAATGTGAGGATGGCATACACACCACCATTGATGGCGCCGAACACCTCCCAGGACAGGGCATCGCCTACCAGAGGGATGATGAAAACCTGAGAGACAACGTTGTAGCCACCTTCCAGGAACAGCAAGACACTGGCGATGATCACCAGAAGAGCGGCTTTGCGCACCCGCTGCATGTGGATGGCGCCGAGGGTGATGCCGACAATAGCGGGTATAAGCAGGGGAAGCGCATACATAAGCGCGACCAGGGCCTGGCCTGGATCGAACATGGGAGCTCCTTCTCGTTGAAGCGGACAATGAGCGCGATGATCGCATAGGAGTGTGGATGGGCGCCAATCAGCGGGAACGGTATGCGGTTGCTCCCGGGGTTCTCTCGATGCTGATTATCTCTCGTCGGTGAGAGTAAGGGGGCCGCCTTTGTTCAGAGTTTTGGCGACTTCCCCGGCGGTTTTGCCGCCGAAGCCTTCCTCTCCGGCGGACAGTCGCAGGCTGCCTGTATCAATGACGCTCTGCAAGGTGGGGGAGGTCAGCAGATGGCCATCCACGAACAGATGGATTTGCCGGCCCACTCGGGTCCGGGTGAAATCGGCCAGAGCTTTCCGGCTTTTCGGGTCGAGCTTCACATCGATCACGTCCCGGGCCGTATCGGGTGATCTGCTCTGTTCCGCGTTCTCCACGTTCAGCCTCAGCGTTTCGGCCTGTACGGTGGTGGAAAGCAGCAACATCGGAAGACATTTCAGAATACGCATGGTTTAGTTGTCCTTCTCCAACCCATTGGTAAACGCAAGCAGGTCTCCGTCGCGGAAGACGAACAGAGCGCTTGATAGCGAATAGGGTGACTCCGCCGCCATATCGGTGGCGACCCGGCGAAGTTTGCCGAGACTCTCTTCATCCTCGCTGCCACAGATCATCAGCCTGTCGCGGGCGGGAATGGCCAGAACCGGTTCGCCGGCCACCTCCAGCCGCTCACGCCAGTGTTCGAATAACAGCGCCATGCTGGCTTCGTAGTTGGTGTCCAGGGTCACGAAGTAGCGGCCGTCACCGCCTTTCAGCTGAAGATGGGGTAGCCAATGCCGATGCAGATTGTCGAGGGCAAGCCGGTGCAGGGCCTCCCGGTCACCGCCGAATTTTTCCAACACGTCGCCGCCGGCAAAGTGCATTTGTTCTCCGAGATCTTCCACATACGTGATCAGCAGTTCGTCGTTGCCCAGAGGACGGATAAGGAAAGGCATCTGCTCGGGGGTGGCGTCGGGAAACGCCTGGCGCATCTGCTCCAGAGAGGCGTTGAGCCAGGCGCGGGTCTTGATGACCGGCAGGACCACGGCCTCGTCCTGGGTTTGTGTCACCTGATCCTGGCTGCGGATATAGGTGTGGATGATCTGATCCAGATTTTCCGGATCGTGTCGATAGGTGTCATAGGCGTTGTCCAGGAAATGGCATATTTCCCAACCGGCTTCACTGTCCCAGCGCACCGAGAAGCGATTGGTGTCATCGGATTGGATGCGCACTTCGGCGGGACCGAGAAGCTCCTTCACCGTGGCGGCATAGCGTTGCGCGAAGGCGTTCGCATCAAGCAGGTTACCGTTACCGGAAGAAGGGGGCGGCTTCTTGCCGAAAAGACGGCGGAGCAATTCCATGCTCTGACTCCTTTACCCTTGGCGGGCTTGTCGTCCTGTGGAGTGGACAGCATACGCTAAAGATGGCGTGCCTCTCAGCCATAAACTCAGAGGTCGCTACGAAACCGCTGTGGGAGCTTGCCTGCAAACGAATGGGTTCCGGCACCAAAAGATTCGCTTGCAGGCAAGCTCCCACAGCGGCTTCGTGATTCAGTGAGCAACGGCCCGGAGGGTGACCGCCATGGACGGCGGTCATAAAAAATCGTCGGGAACGATTTTTAACGTCACTTCAGTGACGGCCCGGGGGGGGACCGCCATGGATGGCGGTCATAAAAAACCCCGCGCGAGGCGGGGTCAAAAGAACAGATTCAGCGCTTGGAGCAATTACTTTTCCACGAAGGCCCGTTCAATCACGTACTCGTGGATATGGCCGCCACGGCTCTCACGGAAGCCCCAGCCGTCCAGCAGGCTGGTGAGATCCTTGAGCATGGCCGGGCTGCCGCACAGCATGAAGCGGTCTTCTTCCAGGCTGGGTTGGGGCAGACCCAGATCCTCGAAGATTTTCCCTGAGTCCATCAGATTGGTGAGCCGGCCCTGGTTACGGAACGGTTCCCGGGTGACGGTCGGGTAGTACTTCAGCTTGCCCTGGATCATGTCACCGAAGAACTCGTTGTTGGGCAGTTCGTCCTGGATCATGTCCTGGTAGGCCAGCTCGGAAACGAAGCGTACGCCGTGGGTCAGGATCACCTGGTCGAAGCGCTCGTAGATTTCCGGATCCTTGATGATGCTCAGGAACGGCGCCAAGCCGGTACCGGTGGACAGCAGCCACAGGCGTTTGCCCGGCAGCAGGTGGTCCGCCACCAGGGTGCCGGTGGGTTTGCGGCTCACATAGATCTTGTCGCCCGGCTTGATCTTCTGCAGCTGGGAAGTGAGCGGACCGTCCGGCACCTTGATGCTGAAGAACTCCAGCTCTTCCTCGTGGTTGGCGCTGGCGATGGAATAGGCGCGCAGCAGAGGACGACCATTGTCCTGCTCCAGACCGATCATGGTGAAATGGCCGTTCTTGAAGCGGAAGCCCGGGTCACGGCTGGTGGTAAAGCTGAACAGGGTGTCGTTCCAGTGCCGAACACTGGTAACCGTTTCAGTATTCAGATTCGACATAAGCTAATGCGCCTTTATTCCAAAATACTTTAATTGATGAGAATGTAACCGTTTCGCCCATATCGGTAAAATGGGTTGTACCGATATTTGATATCGACTTTGGTGATAACAATGAGATACACCCTGCGACAACTGGAGGTGTTCCTCGCCGTGGCCCATCACGAGAACGTGAGCCGGGCGGCACGGGATCTGAACATGTCTCAGTCCGCCGCCTCCGGCGCTCTCAAGGAGCTGGAAACCCAGTTCGACATCAAGCTGTTTGAACGTGCTGGTAAAAAGCTGCGGCTCAATGAACTGGGGCGTCAGCTTTGGCCCAGAGCGGAAGCTCTGTTGGGGCAGGCCCGGGATCTGGAGTCCGGTTTGCAGGCTCACCAGGAGTTGGGGCGCCTCAAGGTCGGGGCCACACTGACAATCGGTAATTACCTGGCGGTGAATATCATGGCTCGGTATATGGCGGAGCAGCCCGGAGCCCAGGTGAAACTGGAGGTGGCGAATACCGCCACCATCGTCGACCGGGTGCTGGCCTTCGATCTGGATATGGGGTTGATCGAAGGGGAAATCAACCACACCGACCTGGAGTTGCTGCCCTGGCGAGAGGACGAATTGGTGGTGTTCTGCGCTCCTGATCACCCGCTGGCGAAACAGGAAACGCTATCCGACGAAGACCTTCTGGCAGCCACCTGGATTGTACGCGAAACCGGATCGGGAACGCGACAGACCTTCGAGCGGGCCATGCACGGCCTTCTGCCCGGTCTGAAACTGTTGCTCGAATTGGAGCACACTGAAGCGATCAAACGGGCGGTGGAGGCCGGGCTGGGTATCAGTTGTCTGTCCCGGGTATCGCTGCGCGAGGCGTTTCGGCGCGGTTCCCTGGTGCCGTTGACCGTGCCGGGGCGGGATTTCAGCCGTGAGTTCTATTTTGTACTGCATCGGCAGAAATACCGCAGCCCCGGTGTTGAGCGCTGGTTGGAACTGTGCCGGCAATCGCCCGAGTAAAGATAGTGTCAGGGCCGGTAGCGCTCGCGAATCAGACCATCCAGCTTGCTCCAGGGCACGGTCAGTTCCGGCTGGCCCATGGCGTAGGGGGCGATGCTGTAAACATTGTAGAGCAACGCCACGCCCTGGTTGGTGATATGGAAATCGCCAGTTTGCAGGAAGGGCCAGGTGTCGCGAAAGTCCTTGTCGGCTTCGATGTCATCCGCCAGCCATTGTTGATGCACCTCGGCGGCGGCTTTCCAGAATGCGTCTTCCCGGCCCGGTTGTAACACGTCCTGCAATGTGGCGCGCCGCTGTTCCCGACGGTCCCAGTTCAGCAACTGCACCACCGGCATGCCATGGGCCCCACCGGTGATTTCATAGCTGTCGAGCTGCAAGGTGACCAGCCCGGCGCGCTCCCCCAGCAGCGACACTTTTGAGTTGAGCTCCCAGCCCATGCTCTCCACTTCCGCCGCTTCCCTGGCATCGGACAGGAAGCCGTCCGCCACTGCGGCGAAAGAGGGGGCCCCGTCATCGGCGCCATTGCTTAGCTGCTCAAGCAGGGTGCTTTCCAAGGCCCGGGTAAGAGGTGCGTCTTCGGGGAAGGTGAGCCACTGCAAATCCACCTTGGAGCAAGGGTCGTCCGGGCAGGATTCGCTTTCGCGGGTCAGAGTTTGCGATTTCGAGGTCAGCGGTGTGTCGCCGGGCTGCTCGGCCGGGGGCGCGGGCTGGTCCGGCTGGGCGGCCCCGCTGTTCTGGCCGGATGCCGCGCCGGATTGGGCGGGGGCGTCGCTGTCGCCACAGCCGGCGAGTAACAGTGCGAGTGTCACGGTGGGGAGCAGGAGGCGCATAACCGGGTCCTTGGTTGTGGTGGCGGAAGCCTCAGTGTGCCGCAATGCCGTAAGAGGGAAAAGGCGAGCGCAGGCTCTTACAGTCTTTTGCACGAAAGAGCTACGCAAAAGGGCACAATAGGGGCTGTGCTATAGGAGAGTTTTTATGCGTCATTCCCTGTTGATGGCGGCGACGTTGATGGTGGCGACCACCTCGCTGAGCTGGGCGCAAAGCGACACCACCGAAGGCGTCCCCAATGTGAAGCAGCCTGACAAAGAGAACGTGCAGGCGCAGTTGAACGACACCTGGCAGGAAATCCGCAACTACGGCGTGGAACAAAAGGAACGTGCTCTCGACGCGGCTCGCCGGGGGCTCGACATGCTGGACGAGAATATCGACGAGCTGCAGAAAGAGATGGACGAAGGCTGGGACACACTGTCCGAACAGGCCCGTGCGAACAAGGAGCAGGCGCTGGAGAACCTGAAGAAACAGCGCGAGGAACTGGGCAAGGAATACAGCGAACTTCAGGAAGCCACCCGTGGAAACTGGGAAGCGGCGAAGAGCCGTTTCGGTCAGGCGTGGGAGGCCGCCAAGGACGGTTGGCGGGAACTGACCAAGCCGGCGGAAAAAAGCGACGCCGAGGATGGCGGCACTATTTCCATATAAGTGTTCCGGCCCATCAAGCCCTGAGTATCGCCACAAGGCCGTTGTGGGAGCGTCAAGGGTGTAAGCGCTCTAAATGTCCGCGTAGTCCTCGCCGCCGTTGAGCCAGCGGCGCAACAAACGTTCCACCCGCCCCGGGTAGCGTTCCAACAATGTTTGAGCCAACTCGCGGGCCGGCTCCATCAGGGCTTCGTCGCGAACCAGGTCGGCGATCCGGAAGGCCAGTTCCCCGGTCTGCCGGGTCCCGAGCCATTCGCCGGGCCCACGCAGCTTCAGATCTTCCTCGGCGATGACGAAGCCGTCGGTGGTCTCCCGCATCACCGCCAGCCGCCGCTTGGCGGTCTGCGACAGCGGGGTCTGATACAGCAGCAGGCAATAGCTCTGGCCACCACCTCGGCCCACCCGGCCACGGAGCTGATGGAGCTGCGCCAGTCCCAGACGTTCCGCGTTCTCCATCACCATCAGCGTGGCATTGGGCACGTCCACGCCCACCTCGATAACCGTGGTGGCGACGAGAAGGTGCGCTTCGCCGGCGGCGAAGCGGGCCATTCGCTGCGCCTTGTCTTTTGCTTTCAGGCGGCCGTGCACCAGCTCTACGTTGAGTTCTGGCAGCGCTTCGCGCAGTGCCTCGAAGGCCGCCTCCGCCGCCTGAGCCTGTAACTCGTCGGATTCCTCGATCAGAGTGCACACCCAGTAGGCCTGGGCCCCCTCCAGACAGGCGGAGCGGATCCGGGCAATCACCTCGTCACGGCGTGAAGCGGGGAGCACCAGGGTTTGAATCGGCTTGCGCCCCGGTGGCATCTCATCAATCACCGAGGTGTCCAGATCGCCGTAGACGCTCATCGCCAGGGTGCGGGGGATTGGTGTGGCGGTAAGCGTGAGCTGGTGCGGCACCTGATTGCCGAAGCGGCCTTTCTCCCGCAGCGCCAGCCGTTGTTGCACGCCGAAGCGGTGCTGTTCGTCGATGATGATCAGACCGAGCCGCTGGAAGGCCACGGCGTCCTGGAACAATGCGTGCGTACCCACCACCATGGCGGCGCTGCCATCGGCCAGGGCGGCCAGATTTTCCCGACGCGCTTTCTGGCCCAGGCTGCCCGCCAGCCAGTGCACCGGAATCCCCAGCGGCGCCAGCCAGTGCTCGAAGTTGGCCCGGTGCTGTTCCGCCAGCAACTCGGTGGGCGCCATCAGGGCCACCTGATAGCCCGACTCGATGGCGGTCAGCGCCGCCGCCGCCGCCACCAGCGTCTTGCCTGAGCCCACGTCGCCCTGCAGTAACCGCAGCATGGGATGGTCCCGGCGCAGATCGGCGCCGATTTCGCCGATCACCCGGCTCTGCGCGCCGGTGAGCTCGAACGGCAGGCTCCGCAGCAGCTTCCGCAGCAGGCGGTCGCCATCGAGAACCGGCGCCGCCAGGGTCTTCTGTCCGGCTCGTTTGGACAGCATGCCCAATTGGTGCGCCACCATTTCTTCCATCACCAGGCGCTTCACCGCCGGGTGGTTGCCGTCCAGCAGCAGATCCACCGGGTCATCGGGGCCGGGGTGATGCAGCATTTCCAGGGCATTGGCGAGACTGGGCAGGTGGCGTTGGTCCAGCAGATCGGAAGGAATCAGTTCCTCGGGAGTGTGCTGGCGCAGGATATCCAGCGCCTGGCCGGCCAGATTGCGCAGTTGCCGCTGGCTGACACCTTCGGTGGTGGGGTAGACCGGGGTCAGCGCGCGCTCCAGCGGTGGCAGCTCCGGGCCGAGCTGATACTCGGGATGATAGAACTCCAGGCCGGCGGCGCCGGGGCGGGGCTCGCCATAGACCCGGATCGGGCGGCCTTTTTCCAGGTTATTCTTTTGCGCGGCGCTGAAGTGATAAAAGCGCAGGGCCACCAGGCCGGTACCGTCGGCCACCTTGCACAGCAGCGAGCGGCGCTTGCCGAACACCACATCGGCGGCCAGGACCTCGCCCTCGATCACCACACCCTGTTCCGGGCGCAGAGCACCGATGGGGGTGATCCGGGTACGGTCCTCGTAACGGAACGGCAGGTGGAAGAGCACGTCTTCCACCGTGCTCAAACCCAGACGTTCCAGTTTTTCCGCGGCTCTGGGGCCAACCCCCTTGAGCCGGGACAGGCCCATCTCCGCCAGTGATACCGCCATCGCTCGCTATGTCGTCGCAGTGAATGAAGGGCGGCGCGGAGAGCCGGGTCTCAGGCCGCCAGACCTTCGCGGGGTACCGCGTGGCGCAGCACTTCAATGGCCTTGGGCCGGGGGAAGCTGTCCCGCCAGACCAGGGCAATGGTGCGTGAGGGCACCGGCGCGGTGAACGGACGCACGGCAAAAGTGCTTTTGTCGTAGCCGTGCTGATACAGCGCGGAGTCCGGCAGTACCGTGATGCCCAACCCGGAAGCGACCATGTGACGCAGGGTTTCCAGGGAGCCGCCCTCGATCTGTACCAGATTGCGCTGACGCTCGGAGTTGATCGCCGGGCATAGTTCCAGCACCTGATCGCGGAAGCAGTGACCTTCGCCGAGCAGCAGCAGGGTTTCGTCCAGCAGCTGCTCCGGGCGGATGTGCTGCTGCTTGGTCCAGGGATGGCTCGCCGGCAGCAGCACGGAGAAGGATTCCTCGTACATCTTGGCCCGCACCAGGCCGCCGCCGGAGAACGGCAGAGCGACGATGATGGCATCCAGCTCCCCGCGCTCCAGCTTGCCGCGCAGCACATGAGTGTAGTTTTCCTCAATGAACAGCGGCATTTCCGGCGCTTCCGCGTGCACTCGCGGTACCAGAGTCGGGAACAAGTAAGGCGCAACGGTGAAGATGGCACCCACTCGCAGCGGCGAACCGAGCTGGTCACGCTGGCTCATCGCCATCTGCTCCAGCAAATCGGCCTGTTCCAGTACCCGTTGTGCCTGGGCCACAATAGGCTCCGCCTGGGGCGTGACCACCACTTCCCGCGGGCGGCGCTCGAACAGAGGCATGCCGAGCTGTTCCTCGAGCTTCTTGATGGCGGCGCTGAGAGTGGGCTGACTGACATTGCACACCTGGGCCGCGTGACCGAAGTGCCGCTCACGAGCCAAAGCGACCAGATAGCGAAGTTCTGTTAGCGTCATGGCAATAATATGTAGAGGCAATTGTGACCATTGTGCCCAAGAGGAAACCGATGAGCCATATCCTAATTGCCGGATTGGGAGATCTGGGCGGCGGCCTGGCGCGGGCGCTGAGTGACGAGGGTCACAGCATCAGTGCCATTCGCCGGAGTCCGCGGGCCCCCCGCGGGGTCCAAGTGTATGCCCAGGACCTGGTTCGCGATACCCCCTTGCTGCCGCCGGAGCCAGTGGATCTGCTGGTGATCGTGATGACACCGTCGGAATACTCCGAGGCCGGCTATCGGGCCGCTTATCTGACCGCCCCCGGCCGTTTGCTGGACGCTCTGGCGCAGCGCCAGCCGTTGCCGCCGACTCTGTTTGTCTCCAGCACGGCGGTATACGGCGATCTGCAAGGGGATGTGGACGAGGACACCTCGCCGGTTCCACGGCGCTATAACGGCCAGGTGATGCTGGCGGCGGAAGAAGCCATCAGCGCCCGGGCGCCGTCCACGGCGGTGCGTTTCTCAGGTATTTACGGGCCGGGCCGCACCCGTCTGTTGCGCAAGGTGGAACAGCTTAGCCAGGGACAGGACGCGCCGCCGGCGCCGGTGTGGACCAACCGTATTCACCGGGACGATTGTGTCGGCCTGCTGCACACTTTGGCCAGGCGTTGGCTGGCCGGGCAGACGGTATCGCCGGTGGTGCTGGGCACCGACAACCATCCGGTCAGCAACCTGACGGTTTACCGCTATCTGGCCGAACTGCACGGCTGGCCGCTGACGCTGGAAGAGGCCCCGCCCAGCGGCAAGCGGCTGTTCAGCCGGTTTATCGCCGAAGGCGGCTATCGCTTGCTCTATCCCGATTACCGGGAAGGGTACCGGGGGCTTTCCCAGGTCTTGTAAACATGAATCCAGAGGTCACTACGAAGCCGCTGTGGCTATCCCTGTTGGATCTCTCCGTGAGGCCCGGCCCACGGTGTAGAATGACCTCCCGCGTGGCGCCGGTTCTTGCGCGCCGCCGCGGAATCAGTAGAGTGTGCGCCTCTCGGGCCTGAAAGCATGGCCCGGGGCCGCCCGCGGCGCCTTGCCGGCGTACCGGTGGCCTGTTAAACGGAGCCCAGGCACGGTCACGCCGGGATCGGGCTCCACAATGGCCGACGCAGCGTCGGCGCATGGGAGTGAAACGATGACCGTACCCGTAGCTGTTGTAATGGGGTCTCAGTCCGACTGGGACACCATGAAAGAGGCCTGTGACGCCCTTAGCCAATTCGCGGTGGGTTGGAAAGCCCAGGTGGTGTCCGCCCACCGCACCCCCGAGCGCCTGTTCGAATTTTCCCGCAATGCCGCGGATGAGGGCTATCGCATTATCATCGCCGGTGCTGGCGGTGCCGCCCATCTGCCGGGCATGATTGCTTCCATGACGCCGCTACCGGTGCTGGGCGTGCCGGTGCAGAGCCGCGCCCTGTCCGGTCTCGACAGTCTTCTGTCCATCGTGCAAATGCCCAAGGGCGTGGCGGTGGGCACTCTGGCCATCGGTACCGCGGGGGCCTATAACGCCGGCCTGCTGGCGGCGCAGATGCTGGGCAGCCACGATGACGCGCTGCGCCAGCGCATCGCCGAGTGGAAAGCCGCCCGCGCTGATGAGGTGCTGGCCAACGCGGATCTGGGGCAGGGCTGATGAATCGGGTACTGGTATTGGGTGGAGGCCAATTGGGCCTGATGATGGCGGAAGCCGGGGCCCGGCTGGGTCTGGTGGTGGATCGTTACGATCCGGAGCGGGCCTTGTTGCTGCCGGGCACTTCCGATTTGCCGGTACCCATTGATCTGCAGACCTGCCTGGACCGCTATCCGGTGATCACCGTGGAACGGGAAGCCTTTCCCGATAGCGGCCTGTCCGCCGAGCTGGCCCGCAGCGACCGCTGTGTGGCCCGGGGTGCCCTGAAGGTCATTCCGGACCGCTTCGATCAGAAAACCATGCTCGACAAACTCGGCATTCCCACCGCCGAATGGATGAATCTGGATCGCGCCGGGGATCTGGATACCGCTATCCAGCGTTTTGGCGGGGTGGTGGTGAAAGCGCGCAGCGGCGGCTACGACGGCCGTGGTACCTGGATCCTGGACGCCGGTGACGACACTTCGGCGGTGCCGGTGGCGGAACTGGCCGGGCAGGCCATCATCGAGCGGAAGGTGCCGTTCCGGCGTGAGCTTTCCATCGTCGGAGCCCGCAATCTGCAGGGCGACACACTGTTTTACCCGCTGACCCGCAACTGGCACGTGGATGGCATTCTGCGCCTGAGCCTGGCTCCCGCCCGTGCCTGCGAGACGTTGCAGCAACCCGCCGAAGCCATGCTCAAGGGCATCATGGAAGAGCTGGGTTATGCCGGCGTAATGGCGGTGGAGTTCTTCGAGGAAGAGGGCCAGCTGGTGGTCAACGAGATCGCCCCGCGTGTGCATAATTCCGGCCACTGGACCCATGAAGGCGCTGACTGGTCGCAGTTCGACTTACACGTGCATGCCCTTGCCGGCGTGCCGTTGCACGCGGTGAACGTGCATGGTCCCACCGCCATGGTGAACCTGATCGGCACACCGTTCGACCAGGCCTGGCTGCAACATCCGGGGGTAGTGCATTGGTACGGCAAATCCGTGCGCCCCGGACGCAAACTGGGGCACGCCAATCTGGTGGCCGACACCCTGGAGGAACTGCGCGAAGGGCTGCGCGCCTGGGCCGACGTGCTGCCGGAAGGGTTCGAGGCGGTGTTGGATTCGGAACTGGGCCTTTAACGTTTCACCCTCTCCCTGCCCTTTGAGGGGGGAAGGAGAGGGTGAAAACAAAGCGATCTACTGCGTCCGGTCTCAGGGCGCCGGCCAGGGGCTCTGGCTGGCGAAATGCCGCACGGCGTTCTTTTCCCCTTCGTTGTAAGCGCTGATCGCCGCTTCCCGGTCCTCCTCCACGCTTTCCAATGTCAGCGCTTCGCCGGACATCGCTATGTGGGCCTGTTCGCGGTCGGCATCCAGTACGATGACGGTGTCACCGCCCTCGCCGCTCCATGGCATCCAGCGTGGTGGGCAGTCGCCATCGCAGCCATCGCTGGGGTCTCCTTGGCGAAGGAAGTGCTTCACATAGGTCATCATCGCGTCTTGCAGATCGCGTCGCCCCGCTTCGTTGTCCGCGGTGAACGGGTAACCGAACAGACCCTCTTCCCTGCCATGGAAGAATGAAATTTCCGCGGAGTGTCCGGCGCCATAAATGAAGTCGAAGGGTTCGGGCCCGGAACCGGGGCCGCCCCAGCGGAAATCATAGGCGAAAACGTCTTCTTGCCGTTGTGCCAGCGCCGCCGCCAGTTCGTCCACATACTTGGCGCGCCAGGCGCGGCTGCCATGGTAGCCGGCCAGCTCGTAGATCGTTCGATCCCGCTCCGTGGGCAGCACGTCGTCCAGGGTGAACGGAGCGCCGTCCGCTTTCGATTCCCCTTCCATTACGTCCTTCAGATTGAGCCAGGTGTAGTCTCCGGAAGGCTGGCCATACAGGGCTTTCACCAAGGCGCCATAAAGGGGCATGAACGCCTTTTGCTCATATTCGTTGGCGCCGATGATCACGGGCACGGAGTTGTACTCGCCAGCCCGAATGGCCGGCATCCAGCCGCCGCTGGGCACCACCACACCGTCTTCCGTGGCGCCGTAGGCGGACAGGCTGGTGTAGGCCAGGACGGCGGCGTAGTAGTCATGGGCCGGGACCTGGAACAGGTATTCGTCCAGGGTGCCATCGTCCACCATCTGCTGGCGCAGGGCGGCGGCTTCGCCGGCGTCCCCGGCGTCACCCCGGTAGCGCAGCAGATAGTCGATCTGTTCGTTGGTGAAGGCCTCGGCCTCCGCCGGCGAGCGGGTCTCCATGGCCGGGCTTTGTGCCATGGCCTTGTGGAACAGGCCTTGTGCCTGCGGTGACACCAGCAGCGTCATCACGTTGTGGCCGCCGGCGGACTCGCCGGCAATGGTGATCTGATCGGGATCGCCGCCGAAGGCCGCCACATTGTCGCGCACCCATCGCAGGGCCTGTATCTGATCCAGATTGCCGAAATTGCCGGAATCGGACAGCGGGTCGGCGCCGCCGGTCTGGACCTCCGGTTGGTAGAACCAGCCCAGCGGCCCCAGCCGGTACTGGATCACCACGACCACCGCGTCGGCGTGCAGCGCCAGGTTGCCGCCATCGTAATCCATGGCGGTGCCGAAGTTATTGGAGCCACCGTGAATCCAGACATAAACCGGCAATTGCTCCTGTTGCCAGTCAGCGCGGCTGGGTCGGTAGATATCCAGGTACAGGCAGTCTTCGTCGCCGATGATGTTTTGTGTGCGTACCCAGTGACGGGTGGTTTCCGCCTGCACGCAACGGGATGCCGGCTCGCTGGCGTCGCGCACGCCGCTCCAGCTTTCCGGCGGTTGCGGTGCGCGCCAGCGCAGGTCGTCCACTGGCGGGCGGGCATAAGGTATGCCCCGCCACACCAGCAGGGTGCCATCGACAGTGGCGTTTTCCGGCGCCCGTTGCTGGCCGGCGACCTCGCCTTGCAGCGTGGTCGCGGTCAGAGGGGGTTGTGGGGATGGTCGATCATTGCTGCTGTCACTGCCACAGCCGGTCAGGATCAGGCTGAACAGGGCCAGCAGTCCCAGGGATTTGCCATGGGGGAACATCGCTCTCTCCTTGCATTGTTGTTATGGCAGGTGTTGAGGCCCACGCCCGGACCGGGCGGGGCGGATCACGGAGGGCAATGGCCCTCCGTAAAAAGGCAAATAGGATTCGAATCAAAGGCAGGCGGGCAGGCCCGGCCGGTCCTCGGAGGTAAACTGGCAGCCGTAATCGGGATCGGCCACCACCGCCGGGTCGAGAATCTCATCCCCGGCCGGTTTCACCGAGTTCTGTTCCCAGTTGATCATGTCGGCGAAGGCGGTTTCCTGTTCTTCCTGGGTGAAATCACAGTGCCCCGGAGACCGCAGTGCCCTCTGTACCAGCCAGGTGTCGCTGCCATTGGCCGCGGCCCGCTCGCGGTAGACCTGGGCATGTCGGAACGGCACATACAGATCCCCCAGCCCTTGCAGACTGACCACCGGGATGGTGAATTCACCGTTGACCACCGGAATCCAGCGCAGACCGTCGCTGCGCGGGCCGTTGGCGGCCGGGTTCTCCTCCACTCTCAGAATGGTGTCGTTGAAGGCTTGCTCCTCGGCGGTGAGGGCCGGGTCGTTGTCGAACTGGTAGGTGACGTCGGCGTTGCCAGTGAGGTTGTCGGCGAGGATGCCGTTGACGGTGCCGTCGCGCCCGCCGGTGCCCATCACCACGCCCCAGTAGTAGGTACGAAAGCCGATATCCGCGATGGGCCGTTCGCCGCCGGAGAGATTGCGGGAGATCGCCATCATTTTCTCGCCCTCCGCCGTGGGGGTGCCCAGTGCGGCGGGAGTGGGGACCTCGTCCCACAATACCGCGTTGATGGCATCCGCATCGAAGTTGGTGGCCGGCACGCTTTCCAGCGGCGGCACACTGTTGTCCGCGGTGTGCGCCAGATGCTGGGCGGCCATGGTGAACCAGGCCAGATAGTTGAACTCAAGCGTGTCCGCCACCACGCCGCACATGGGCACGGCGCCGTCATAGTGCACGACGTTATTGGCGGTGTCGTAGGTTTCCTGCTCGATGGCGGCGGCGGTGACGTGGCCGCCCATGGAATGGCCGGTGATGTAGATCTTGCTCGGCGTATCCAGCTCGCGGCCGTTGGCGCTGGCGATCTCGTTGAACGCCAGCGCCAGTTCGTTGGTGTCCTCGACGCCGGTTCGTACGTCATAGTAGTTGGTGGAGTAGCTGGAGGCCGCCCAGGCGTAGCCGTTGTCCAGGAACCAGCCCCGCAGGCTCGGATTGGAAACGGTCAAGGTCTCGCCCTCGCCGCGATAACCGTGGGCATACATCACCAGTTTGCCGTTCCAGTTTTCCGGCACTTCCATCCGGTAACCGGCGCCGTTGGGCCGCACGCCCCACCAGCGGCTGGCGCTGTCGTGCCCTTCCAGGGCCTCGAATGGCAGGCTGGCTTCGTCCGCCGTGAAAGTACGCTGATCCTGGACGCGGCTGGGTTCGCTCGGCGCCGGGTCCCGGTCGCTGTCACCGCCGCAGGCGGCGATGCTGGCCGCGAGCAAGCCTATGGCCAGAGGTTTAAGAAATATAACGGAATGCGAGTCCATCTGGTGTCTCCCTTTCTTTATTGGTGTTATATAAGTAATCGTTCATTGTGTTTCGCTATGCGGAATAGTCTTTCTATAAAGCGAAACGCACTCAATATGAGAGGCGGTTACGATGGCGTCAACCTGTGAAAGGGAAGAGGTGGGACCTGAATCGCAAAGCGTCGCCGAATCACAAACGGCGGGGCGGGATCGACCCGAAGGGGGCGGCTGAGCCCCCCCTCCGCGAGCCGGCTTTAAGTTAGAAATCCACGCGTTGCATTGCCAGATCGGTGATCTGAACGGTGCCGGCGACGGTTTGGTCGAACACCAGCTCCACCGCGTTGAGGCTGGTGAAGTCCACGCCCTCGAAGGCGGTAAGGGGAATGGCAACGGAGTTCAAGGTGGTTTTTTGCGAGCCGTGATTGGCATCGTCATAGAAAGTGTGACCCGGCGGATAGAACAGTCCGTTGCCGTAATCGCTGGCGGCCACGGCGGCGCGGTTACCGTCCATGTCCTCGAGCACCACCTGGAAGTCCTGGCCGTCCGTATTGTCAGTGTCGCCATGCGAGATGCCGACGCGTACCGATAACACCTGATAGTCCGTGGCGTCGGTGCCCAGCAGCTCGGAGCGGTACGTGGCGGCGGTATCCCAGACCATGAACAACTGCTCGGCGATATTGAAGGTCGGCGTGGCCACGTCACAGCCTTCCCCGGGCCGGCCGTTGGTTTGACAGATGCCGAAGCGGGAGAAGCCGTCGAATCGCACCGCGCCACCGAGATTGTTGGTGGTCAGGCTGGCCGGATCCAGGGTGTCGTCGATGACCAGTCGCTGCCCGGCGGGTGCGTGCACGCTGAGCAGAAAGCGGTCGTCGCAGGGTGCTTCACCGGCTGGACAGAGTGTCTCCGGCACAGGCGTCTGGCCATTCCAATAGGCACCGAACTCCTCTTCGCCACCGATGAAATAGCGAAAGAAGGAAGCGATGAAAAACAGCCCGTGAGCTTGCTGCATTTCCGGCGTGTCGCGGCCGTTGCCGGCGGCGTTCTCACCACACCAGGGATCATCGCCGTCGCTGTCCAGGATGGTCCAGTCGTCCGGGCGGGTATCGGTGGTCCAGACGGTATTGTAATAGTTGTGGTTGGCGCCCATCGGAATCAACTGGAATTTGGCATAGGGGTCGTTGTCCACGGCGTAGCGGCTGGTGTCGTAGGCAAAGTTGCCCATCAGATCTTCCACGTCGCCGTCACAATAGCCGGCCAGGGACAGGAAGTTCACGTTGCTGACGGTCTGAGTGTTGTAATCGGTGGGGGCCAGGGCGAACACCGCGGTGATGTTGTGAGGCTCGGGCTGGGCGCGGTTATACAGCACGGTCTGGTTGACTCCCTCGCCGCCACGGGAATGCCCCATGATGCCGATCCGGCTCATGTCCAGCTTGCCCACCAGATTGTCCAGACCGTTGCCGCCGGCCTGATTGATGGTGCGGAACTCATCCAGATGGCGGACCACCAGCATGGCTCGGGCCAGGGCGCCGGTATCGCCGTTGCCCGGGCTGCTGTCATGGTCGTTGATATCGTTGGCGTCCACGGAAATGACGGCGTAGCCGTGGCTGGCCAGATTTTCGGAGATGTACTGGTAACCACGATAGCTGGGGATCGGGTTGTCGCAGTCGTCATCGTCGATGCCGCGGCCGTCATAACAAGTGCCATGGCGGCCATGCAGGAACAGCACCAGCGGGAACGGGCCGGCTTCGCCCTCCGGGTACTGAATATAACCGTGAATATTGGTTTCGTAGCTATCGCTATTCTTGTTGTCCACGACGGTCATGCGGCCGAACTGGTATTCATTCTCCGATACGCCATAGGCGCCGGTGGTGGCGGCATCGGCGGCCACCGTATTGGTGATCGGGTCCGGTTCAGTCTTGGCCGCCGGCGGAGGGTTGTCGGAGGAACTGTCGCCGCCACAACCACTAAGAACCAAAGAGATGGAAAGATAAAGTGCTCCCGCACCCTTGAGTGACAAGGGCGACATGCTGATGCTCATGCTGTTTTTCCCCTTTTGCTGATAACGGCAAGCGTCCCAGGAGGACCAGACCGATAAGGCAATAGAGATGCCATTTCCTGACCGGTGTCAGGGGAAAACAAACTGAGGAGTAGGTAAGGTTTTGTTTTAAAAGTGGATTCCGTTTTCGAGAAAACCAGGGGTGCCGTTTATCAACGAGATGGGAGAGGGCGGGGGAAAAGTAATCGCGGTGCAAGCCGGTGCAGCGGAACTGGAAAGGGGCATCCGCTAGGATGCCCCTGATTAAAAGCGGTGCGGGAATAGTGCCTCTGAATCGATCAGGCGATATCCATGATGCCGTCCATTTCCACCCCGGCGCCTTTCGGCAGGGCGGCCACGCCGATGGCGGCGCGGGCGGGGTAAGGCTGCTGGAAGTAACTGGCCATGACCTCATTGACCAACGCGAAATGGCTGAGGTCGGTAAGGAAGATGTTGAGTTTGACGATGTCCTGCAGGCCGCCACCAGCGGCTTCGCAGACCGCCGCCAGATTGTCGAAGACGCGGCGGATCTGGGCTTCCATGTCGCCTTCCACCAACGTCATAGTGGCGGGGTCCAGCGGAATCTGGCCGGACAGGTACACCGTGGAACCGGCCTTGATGGCCTGGGAATAGGTGCCGATGGCCGCCGGCGCCCGGTCGGTATTGATTACGGAACGATTGGACATGGTAGTTCAGTACTTGAGTGTGAATGACGGCGCCCCGACTGCCCGGTGACGCTCAGAAAGAAGCTATGCTGGCACGGGGGGCCAGGAGGCGCAATAGACCTGCGGCCTGGCCGGCAACTATGTATTCAGGGGTAACTGCATAGCCGCCGCCCGGACCACGCGCCTACGGCGGCTGGGTAGTCCGTTTCACAGCGAATTGCGGGACAACGGAGCCCCTTGATGAGGCGTACCCTTTATAATGGCGTCACTGAAGCCGCTGTTTGACCGTCCCGCCATGCCTGTGTGTCCCTGCCAATCCGGCCTCGATTACGAGCAATGCTGCCAGCCCCTGCACCGGGGTGCTCCGGCGCCCTCGCCCGAAGCGCTGATGCGCTCCCGCTACAGCGCGTTTGTCCTCAACGATGCGGCCTACGTAAAGGCCTCCTGGCACCCGGCTACCCGGCCCGCGCCGCTGACACTGGAAGACGGTGATCAATGGCTCGGCCTGACCGTGCTGGACAGCCATCAGGAGGGGGAGGATGGATGGGTGCATTTCCGCGCTACCTGCCGTGAGGGTGACGGCTTCGCGGTGTTGGAAGAGCGGTCACGTTTTCTGCGCGAAGACGGCCGCTGGTTCTATCTCGATGGAGAACACGACGTGCGGCCGCTTAAACCCGGCAGGAACGACCCGTGCCCCTGCGGCAGTGGCAAAAAGCATAAGAAGTGCTGTGGGTGAAAGGTCTGCCGCGAAGCCGCTGTGGGAGCTTGCCTGCAAGCGAATGGGGCTCATCAGGCGGTTTGTAATATTCGCTTGCAGGCAAGCTCCTACAGCGGTTGCGTAGTTGGGGCTGCGGGAAAAGCCCTACAGACGGTGAATGCGAACGATGTTATCCAGCACACGCAGGCGTTTAATAATGCGCGCCAGGTGGATGCGGTCCTTCACCGTGAGAGTGACATTGAGAAGGGATAGCGTGGGGTCCTTGTCGGACATGTCGATGGTATCGATGTTGGAGCCCAGTTCGGTGACGCTGTTGGCCAGAGTGGCGAGGACGCCGCGCTTGTTGACCAGTTCAATGCGCAGGCCAGCGGTGAATTCCTGCTCCGCCTCCCGCTCCCAGCTCAGAGCGATGCATTTTTCCGGTGCGTTGCGCATCTCCGCCAGCAGATTCTTGCAGGTATCGCGATGCACCACGATGCCCCGTCCGGCACTGAGATGCCCGAGGATGGTATCGCCGGGTAGCGGGTAGCAGCACTTGGCGTAGGTCACCATCAGGCCTTCGCTGCCACGAATCGCCAGCGGCCGCCGGTCGTCCTCTTCCTGCCGGGCCTCACCATGGTTGCCCATCATCTTGCGGGCCACCAGCGGCGCCAGCCGGTTGCCCATGCCGATGTCTTCCAGCAGCTCGTCCAGGCTGTGCTGGTCGTTGCTGTCCAACTCGGCGCGGATCACCGTTTCCGGCAGATGCTCAAGGCTGCTCTCATAGCCCGCCAGGGCCTTGTCCAACAGGCGTTGTCCCAGTTCCCGGGCGTCTTCCCGCCGCTGCTGCTTGAGGAAGTGGCGAATGTTGGAGCGGGCCTTGCCGGTGACGACGAAGTTGAGCCAGGCCGGATTGGGGGTGGCGTTGGGGGCGGTGATGATCTTCACCGTTTGCCCGGACTCCAGCGGCGTGGACAGCGCCGCCAGCTTGCCGTCCACCCGCGCCGCCACGCAACGGTTGCCCACCTTGGTGTGCACGGCGTAGGCGAAGTCCACCGGAGTGGCGCCGGCGGGGAGCTCCTTGATATCGCCTTTGGGCGTGAACACGTAGGCTTCGTCGGGGAACAGGTCCACTTTGACGTTCTCGATGAACTCCATCGAGTTGCCCGCCTTCTGCTGCATCTCCAGCAGCCGCTGCATCCAGGATTGTGCCCGGGTGTGGGTCGGGGAGCCCGGCTTCTCCTCGGTCTTGTACAGCCAGTGGGCGGCGATGCCGTTGTTGGCCATCGCTTCCATTTCCTCGGTGCGGATCTGGATTTCCAGCGGAATCCCGGAGTGGGCCTTCAGAGTGGTATGCAGGGACTGGTAGCCGTTGGCCTTGGGAATGGCCACGTAGTCCTTGAACCGGCCCGGGATGGGAATGAAGTAGTTGTGCACCGCGCCGAGCACCCGGTAGCAAGTGTCCACGCGGTCGACGATGATACGGAAGCCAAACACGTCCATGATTTCCGAGAACGGTTTGTGCTGCTCCTTCATCTTGTTGTAGATGCTATAAAGGTGCTTCTCGCGCCCCAGCACCCGGGCCTCGATGCCTTCCTGCTGCAGGCAGTGTTCGATGCTGGTCTTGATCGACGAGAGGATCTCCTTGCGGTTGCCCCGGGCGGAGCGCACCGCCTGACCGATCAGCCGGGCCCGCATCGGATGGATGGCGTGGAAGGCCAGGTCCTCGTACTCCACGCGCATGTTGTACATGCCCAGGCGGAAGGCGATGGGCGCGTAGATCTCCAGGGTTTCGGTGGCGATACGGCGTCGTTTGTCGGGGTTCATCACATGCAGCGTGCGCATGTTGTGCAGGCGGTCGGCGAGTTTCACCAGGATCACGCGGATGTCCCGCGTCATTGCCAGGATCATCTTGCGCAGATTCTCCGCCTGCTGTTCCGCTTTGGACTCGAACTTGATCTGGGCGATTTTGGAGACGCCGTCGACCAGTTCCGCCACCTCCTCGCTGAATTCCGTCGCCAGCTGTTCCTTGGAGACGCCGGTATCCTCGATCACATCGTGCAGCATGGCCGCCATCAGAGAGGCGTGGTCCATGTGCATATCGGTGAGAATGTTGGCCACCGCCAGCGGATGCGTGATGTATGGGTCCCCGGTCCGTCGATACTGGCCCTCGTGGGCGGTCTCGGCGAAATAGTAGGCGCGCACCACCGGGGCGATCTGCTCGTCCGTCAGGTAGCTGCGCAAACGTTTTTCCAGGTTATGGATGGTGGACAAGGGCTCTCATCACGCCGCCAGGGCGAATCCATGTATGCAAAGGACGCGTCATGCATCCGCGCTGATCATCGCGGTATGCGGTATACAGTCCTAGCTTAAGGTTTGCCGCGACAATTTGTCTACGTTATTGCCGTGAGTCATTGAAAAGGCAAAGCTTTTTGCCTTGATAGGCGGAGACTATGAAAAAGCGGGCAAAGACTGGGGGCAAAGAGAAAGGCGCGGCCGGGGCTGTGCCCGGCCGGAGCAGCGGCGTTATTCGCCGAAGGAACGGGTCAGCAGCGCCAGGTCATCGACCTCGCTGTCGTGTTCCAGGGCGGCGGCATCCAGGCTTTCGCCGGTCACGTGACCATCGGCGATTTCGCGCAGGGCCACCACGGTGGGCTTGTCGTTCTCCCAGGCCACCCGCGGCTCTTTGCCGCCGGTCTGCAGCTGACGGGCGCGCCGGCTGGATACCAGTACCAGCTCAAAGCGGTTGTCCAGCTTTTCCAGGCAATCTTCTACGGTTACACGGGCCACGGTGTTCTCCTCCGGTTGGTCTCAATCGACCAGACATAAGGGCGGGGATTTTACCGGGTTTCGCTATCGGACAACAAGTCCGCCAGTACCGCCGCCTGGCGCACTGCCTGGCGGTGGGTGGTCAACCGGCGGGCCTCGACAATGGCGGCCAGCTCATGCAGGGCGCGTTCGAAGTTGTCGTTGACCACCAGATAATCGAATTCGCCATAGTGGCTCATCTCCTCCCGGGCCCCGGCCAGGCGCTTGCGGATCACCTCGTCGTCATCGGAGGCGCGGCTGCGCAGACGCTGCTCCAGCGTCTTCAGGCATGGCGGCAGAATGAAGATGCTGACCGCCTCCGGCATCTGCCGGCGGACCTGGGCGGCGCCCTGCCAGTCGATCTCCAGAATTACGTCTTCGCCGTTGCGCAGGGTGTCGGAAACCCAGTCGGCGCTGGTGCCATAGAGGTTGCCGAACACCTCGGCGTGTTCCAGAAACCGGCCCTGCTCCACCAGCCTGACGAATGATTCGCGTTTGATGAAGTGGTAGTTCACACCATCGGTTTCGCCGTCACGGCGGTCGCGGGTGGTGTGGGAAATGGAAATCCTCAGACGCGGCAGCTTTTCCACCAGTGCCGCCACCAGAGAAGTCTTGCCGGCGCCGGAGGGTGCGGAAACGATGTACAGGGTGCCAATGTCGGCCATAACGTATATTCCTGTTTCTCGGGATGCGGGTAGGGTCGGAGGCAACGGGTACCCCTGCCGGACTTGCCGCGAAAACGGGCATTATAGGAGCAAAGCCGGTGGTCCGTCATGGGCGTCCGGGACGAGGAGAGCCTATGTCGTATCTGCCAGACAGCCCTATCAGCGCTACCGTGGATTATCACCGCGACGGTGTGCAGCATGGATTTCTCAAGCTGCCGCACTCCCATGATGACTCCGCCTGGGGCAGCCTGATGATCCCCATCGCCGTGGTGCGCAATGGCGCTGGGCCGACGGTGCTGCTCACCGGAGGTAATCACGGCGACGAATACGAGGGGATCACCGCCCTGATCAAACTGGCCAACCGGCTGCGAGCCAGGGACATCGCCGGCCGCGTCATCATCGTGCCGATGATGAACCATCCGGCGGCGCTGAATGGCACCCGTACCTCACCCATCGATAAAGGCAATCTAAATCGCGCCTTCCCCGGTGACCCGTGCGGCACGCTGACCGAGCGCATCGCCGATTACTTCACCCGTTATCTGGTGCCGTTGAGCGACGTGGTTCTGGATATCCATTCCGGCGGCCGCACCCTGGATCTGCTGCCGTTCGCCGCCACCCACCGGCTGCCGGACCAGGACCTGGCCCGCCGTTGTCTGGAAGGCGCCCTGGCCTTTGGCGCACCCAATACGCTGTTGATGTCGGAGCTGGAGGGTGCGGCGCTGTTCGACACCGTGGTCGAGAATCAGGGCAAGGTCTTTATCAGCACCGAACTGCGCGGTGGCGGCACGTCCACGCCGGAGAGCGTGGCGCTGGCGGAGCGGGGTGTCGAGAACGTCCTTCGCTACGCCGGTGTCCTGGCTGGAGAACCGCATCCGCCGGTACCCGCCAGCAGAATGCTGGAGATCCCCGATAACGACCACTATCTGCAAAGCGAACACGCCGGATTGCTGGAGTTTTGCGTCGGCCTCGGAGACGAAATCCGCGCCGGTGACCTGATCGCCAGAATCTACAGTATGGAGCGCACCGGTGCGGCGCCGGTGGAATACCGGGCGCCAGTGAGCGGTATTCTGATCGGCCGCCGCCACCCCGCCAGAGTTGCCATGGGGGATACCTTCGCGGTGCTGGCGGTGGTGCTGAAGAACTTCGATTGACCGGCGTGAAGGAACGTCGTGCGGTTTTAGCGACTACAGGCCGTCGAGCAGGGCGGCCCGGAACGCCGGGTCGTCCAGGTAAGCCACGTTGAGGCGGGTCCAGGGCACGATTTTTGTTCTGTCGACGGAAAAGATCGAGCCCGGTGCCAGCATCACCCCTTTGTCCAGACAGCGCCGGGTCAGTTCATTGGCATCGTCGATACCGGGGAAGCGGGCCCAGACATAGAGACTCTGATCCGGGCGGTGAAACACTTCCGCGCCGAGCTCATCGAGCACCGCCAGACCCCGTTCGGTGGCTTCCCTGAGCCGCTTCTGCAGACGCGCCAGATGTCTCAGGTAGTGACCTTCGCGCAAGATAATATTGACCAGCCTCTCCGAATACTCGGCACCGCTGGTGTGCAACAGCATTTTCACGTCCGCCAGTTCACTGATCAGCCCTTCCTCGCCGGCGATGAAACCGACCCGCAGTGCCGCTGAAACCGGTTTGGAGAAGCTGCCGATATAAAGGGTGCGTTTGAGTTGATCCAAGGCCGCCAGTTTTGTGCAGGAACTGAGTTTGAAATCCGCCATGGCATCGTTTTCCACCACGATCAGATTATGGCGTCTGGCCAGCGCCAGAATCCGTTCCGCCTTGGCGGTGGAAAGATCGGTGCCGGTGGGGTTATGGCCGGCGGACTGCATGAAGAACAAGCGCGGCTTCTCTCTGGCCAGCAGCCGGGCCAGCTGTTCGGTGTCGGGCCCGTCCACCTGGCGGGTAACCGGCAGCATGCGCGCGCCCTGAAGCTGCAACTTGCCGAACAGCGGGTAATAACCCGGACTTTCCACCAGCACCGCATCTCCGGGTTTGACGAACCGCCGGATCACCAGGTCCATGCCGTGGTTGGCGCCGAAGGTCGTGGCGATCTGCGCTATGGTGGTGCTGATGCCGTAGCCGGCCAGTTTTCTGACCAGTTGCTGTCGCAAATTGATATTGCCCAGTCGGTCGCCGTAACGGAACAGTGTGGCCACGCCGCTGCGCACCACTTGGCGGCTGAACTTGTCCAGGCGCATATCCATCAGCCATTCCACCGGCGGAAACCCTTCGCCCAAATGGGAATGTCCAGGCTCGCGCACGAACTGCTGACGCATCATCCAGATGGTGTCCAGAGCGCGTGCGTAAGGCGGTGGTTCGGGGCCGGTGTCGTCGCTGTTCTCCGGTGGCGCGCAGACAAAAAAGCCCTTGCCATGTCTGGCCTCGATAAGCCCTTCCGCGGCGAGGTACTCGTAGGCGGTGATCACGGTGTTCTTGGAATGGCCATGCAGACGAGTGTACTCGCGCAGGGAGGGGAGCTTGTCGCCCTGGCGCAGCGCGCCCTCGGAGATCTGCTCGGCGATGCTGGCGGCGACCCGCTGGGCCAGCGTTTGGCGGTGCAGGGGAAGGGCCACGGGAAATTCCGTTGTTGTTGTACGGGACTGGGGGAGACTGTTTGCCGTAACTGTACCTTTTTGATGGGTACAGGTGAAGCTATCGTAACGGTCAATCCGGCGTATCCGACTCCGTCAACCAAACGCCGCCCACCTAACAACAACGACGTCACAGAGGTGACCCGTGAGCTACAGCTCCCTGCTTCCCGGTTTTCGTAATCTTTCCCCCGCCGAGCGATTGGATCATCTGCAATCCCAGTTGGCCTTATCCGATGATGAGCTGGATCTGCTGCGCAACGTCGGAGCTCTGCCGTTGGAAATCGCCGATGGCATGATTGAGAACGTCATCGCCAAGTTCGAGCTGCCCTTGGCGATTGCCGGAAACTTTCTCGTTAACGGCAAGGAGGTGCTGGTGCCCATGGCCGTGGAAGAGCCCTCGGTGGTGGCGGCGGCGTCCTTCATGGCAAAGCTGGCACGTCCGGCGGGCGGCTTTCTGACATCCTCCAGTACCCCATTGATGCGCGCACAGATCCAGATCATCGGTGTTTCCGATCCGGTCAACGCCCGTCTCAGCCTGCTGCGTCACAAGCAGCGCATCCTCGATCTGGCCAACAGCAAGGATCAGCTCCTTAATCAGCTCGGTGGCGGCTGCCGTGATCTGGACATCCATACCTTCGCCGACAGTCCGCGCGGGCCGATGGTGGTGGCCCATCTGTTGGTCGATGTGCGGGACGCCATGGGGGCCAATACCGTGAACACCATGGCCGAGGCCGTGGCGCCGCTGATGGAAGAGATCACCGGTGGCACGGTGCGGCTGCGGATTCTCTCCAATCTCGCTGATCTGCGGCTCTCCCGTGCCCAGGTGCGCATTGCACCGGAGCATCTGGACACCGCGGACTACAAAGGTGAGGACGTAATCGAGCGTATTATCGATGCCTACGCGTTCGCCGCCGTGGATCCGTACCGGGCGGCCACCCACAACAAAGGCATCATGAATGGCATCGACCCTTTGATCGTCGCCACCGGTAACGACTGGCGCGCGGTGGAAGCGGGCGCCCATGCCTATGCCTGCCGCGATGGCCATTACGGCTCCCTCACCACCTGGGAAAAAGACCGCGAGGGCGCCCTGGTGGGCACCATTGAAATGCCAATGCCAGTGGGGTTGGTGGGCGGCGCCACCAAAACGCACCCGCTGGCACGGCTGGCGTTGAAGATTCTGGGCGTATCCAGTGCCCAGGAGTTGGCGGAAGTGGCGGTGGCGGTGGGGCTGGCACAGAACCTGGGAGCGCTGCGCGCGCTGGCGACGGAAGGCATTCAGCGCGGCCATATGGCCCTGCACGCTCGCAATATAGCGCTGTTGGCCGGCGCACGTGGCGAGGAGGTTGCTTATGTGGTGGAGCGCATGGTCAGCGCCCGGGACGTGCGCGCCGATCACGCGGAAGCCTTGTTGAGAGAAAAAAAGTTGAGAGAAATACGGCTGAGAGAGAAACGACAAGGCGAGTGAGACAGCGTCTATGATCAGCTCGCTGGTGGCGCCGATCAGCGGCGCCTCCAGCGAGCATCAGAATGACAACAAGACGAGGAGGTCCCATGACCCATCAAACCGATATTCCCGTTGCATCAGAAGGTCCGCTCAAGGGCATTGTCATCCTCGATCTGACTCGGGTCGTGGCCGGTCCCTATTGCGCCATGTTACTGGCTGACATGGGGGCGACGGTGATCAAGATCGAGCACCCCCAGGACCCGGACCTGACGAGGGAATTTCCGCCTTTGATGGATCAGGATGGCGCGGCGATCAGCGGTTTCTTCGCTCAGTACAACAGAAACAAAATGGCGGTGAGTCTGGATCTGAAGAAAGCGGAAGGCCGTGAGACCTTTCTGCAAATGGTGGCCAGAGCCCACATTGTCATCGAGAACTTCCGCCCCGGCACGCTGGATAAGCTGGGATTGGGCTACGACGTTCTGGCGGAGACCAATCCCGCCATTATTCTCACCTGTATCAGCGGCTTCGGACAGACCGGACCAAACTCGCCACGGCCGGCGTTCGACAGCAGCGCCCAGGCCACCGGCGGACTGTGGTCCATGAACGGTACGGTGGAAGAACCCATGCGGGTGGGCACCGTGCTCGGCGATCTGAGTGCGGCCCTGTACGGCGCCATTGGCACCCTGGGGGCATTACGCCAGGCGGAACAAACCGGCATGGGCCAATGCGTGGATATTTCCCAGCAGGACTCCATTATCTCGCTCACCGAGAACGCGTTGGTGACTTACACCGCCTCCGGCAAGGTCACGGTTCCCGAAGGCAACGGCCATCCTTTCGTCAAACCTTATGGCCGCTACGCCTGCAAGGACGGCTACGTGTTCTTCGGTGCCTATACCGACAAATTCTGGCGTGAGGCCTGCATCGTTTTCGGTGATGAACATCTCCTCGATGACCCTGAGATCAACACCATGGCCAGGCGTTTTGATCCGGAAGTTTATGAGCGCCGGGTGAAACCGCTGGTGGAACAGTGGTGCGGGCGTCATACCAAAGCGGAATTGGAAGAGATGACCGGTGCGCGCTTCCCGCTGTCACCCATAAAGAGCATCGACGAAGTGGTGGCGGATCCCCATGTGCGGTTGCGCGACATGGTGATTCCGGTGCAATACCGGGGCGTGGATTTCCAAGTGTTCGGTAATCCAGTGAAGCTTTCCGGCGGCACTCGCGAGAAAAATGCGATGGCGCCGGAAGTGGGCGAACACAACGAAAGAATTTATCGGGAATGGCTTGGCAAAGATGATGAAGAATTCGAGTTTCTGAAAAACAGCGGCGTCATCTGACGTCGTTACCATGAACTATTAAATAACAAAGGTGAACACACTATGAAACGCTTGATGATTATGGCTCTGGCCATACTCAGCGGGGTGACTGTGCTCTCCGCCGAGGCGAAAACGTTGCGTTATGCCATTGGCCATCCCCCCAGTTCTTTCGTCGTGGATGTGGCCAAACAATATGCGGAATCCGTCAGTGAACTGTCCGACGGTGATTTGAAAGTCCGGGTCTTTCCCATGTCGTTGCTGAACTTTGCCGAGACCTCCGGTGGTCTGCGGGACGGTATGGCGGATATCGGTTTTGTCCTGACGTCTTATTTCCCCGCCGAGTTTCCGCACAGTAATGTGGTGGTTGAATCATCGATGTTGCTGAGCTTGCTGGGTGACAAAGTACGTGGCAAGGAAGGCATGGTCTTCATGGGCGCGCTCTCCGAGTTTACGTTCTTCCACTGCCCGGAATGCAATCAGGAGTTCGCCAATCAAAATCAGGTATATACCGGAAGCACCGGCGGTTCCTCCTATGGGTTGGTATGCAACCGGCCAGTGGAAACTGCCGCGGATCTCAGTGGCATGCGTCTTAGGGTCGGTGCCGCCAACTGGTCCCGCTGGACCGAGGCGGTGGGTGCCTCACCGGTGACCATGTCCGCCAACGAAATGTACGAAGCATTGAGTCAGGGTGTCGTGGGCTGCATCGTTCTGGCTTCTCCGGAGATCCACAATTTCGGGCTCGCGGATGTGGTGACCGACATCAATATGGATGTGCCGGGCGGTCCCATGCCGGTGGCGGGCACCAATATCAATGCCAACACCTGGAAGTCGCTGTCTCCGCAACAGAGAACGCTGATGCTGCGTGCCGCCAGTGCTTTCACCGCTGGCATTCCCTGGATCTACCACCAGCACGAAGATCGTATCCTGGCGGAGGCGGAGCAGCGCGGTGTCACGATTCATCATGCCGACGAGGATCTGGTGGCAAAAACCAACGCCTTTATCGAGAAGGACATGGATTTCATCGCCACGGACTATCAAAAACGTTACAACGTCAGTCGAGGTCAGGAGATGATCGCGGATTTCCGCGAACTATTGGAGAAGTGGGCCGGTCTGGTCCAGGACGTGGACAGTGAGCAACAGCTCGTTGACCTGTACTGGAATGAGATCTTCTCCAAAGTGGACGTCTCCAAGCACGGCCTCTGATCCGATGCGGGCGGCCTGGCCGCCCGGTCTCCGCCAACCTGACCGGGGTACGTCATGACTGTGATTACCGAAGAGCTCAAAAACCATGTCGGTGCTGAGCTTCCGCCTTTCGAATTTGAAATTTCCCGCGGTGACCTGAAGAAATACGCCGTGGCTACCGGCCAGCGACTCGAGCGCTACCTCAATGGTGACGAGGCGCCGCTGCTTTACTTGTTCGCGGCGATGATGCCGGTGGTGCCGCTGGACCGCCTGTTGCCGGACGGCCGCCAACCGGACAGCGGCCTGATGCCGCCGCTGCCGTTGAACCGCGTAATGGCCGGTGGCAGTGAATATCAACTCCACCGCAAGGTGAATGTCGGGGATGTGCTGGTTTGCCGGCAGAAATTCGTCGAGGTATTTGAGAAAACCGGAGCCGAGGGGCCATTGCTGTTTCTGGTATTCGAAAACCGATTTGAAACCCGTGATGGCGAACCAGTGGTCACGGAACGTCTGACCCGGATCGCGAGGTAGCAGTGATGATGAAAAAGCGTATTGAAGCCGGCGAGAAACTTACGGGGCGGACCTGGCGTGCGGATACCGTTCAGCTGTTCTTGTACAACGCCGCCATCTGGAATCCTCACCGCATCCACTATGATCTGCCCTACACGCAGGAAGCCGAAGGGCATCCGCAATTGTTGATCGATGGTCCACTTCAAGGTGACTGGTTGACGCAGATGGTCTACGAATGGTTGGGCGAAAACGGGATTCTGACGGCATTCAGCTACAGCAATCGTCGTGCGGCCTATGTGGGTGACGTGCTGAGCACCGTGGGCGAAGTGACCGCCGTTGATGGAGACACCGTTACCCTGGATCTCAGGATCACCAATCAGCGTGGGGAAGCCACCACCGTGGGTAATGCCACCGTGGTCATCGAATCCGGCCATTAAAAGTTATCGCCGATTTTCACTTCGCACTCCCGGTTCTCGAGGAAAGACTATGTATCGGTTGGGGCGTTACCTTTCCCGGGTAACGGATATGACGACGCTGGTGGGCGGGCTTGCCATTGCCTTGATGATGATCCACATCAGCCTGGACGTGGTGTTGCGTTATCTGTTTTCAACACCAATACCTGGCACCATCACCTACGTGTCCAACTACTACATGATCATCGCTGCCTTTCTGCCTTTGGCTTACGCGGAAAAGCTGGGCGCCCACATCAGCGTGGAGGTGGTTACCGAACGTCTGCCACAACGGATCCAGTTCCATCTGGCCCATTGGCTGATCCTGCTGTCCGCGATCATCCTCGCCTTCATGGCAGTGAAAACGGGGCTGGAAGCCGTGACCCGCTATGAAATGGGGGCCGCACTGGTGGAAGGCGGCACCTCCATCATCATCTGGCCGGGCTACTTTGTGCTGCCCATTGGGCTGGGGCTTATGGTTCTGATGCTGGTCTACAAGTTCGTGGTCTATGTCACGGGCGGCGAATCGGGGCTGGTCTCGTCCGGACAACAGCAGGGAGCTGGTGAAGTGCCGCGGCCGAATGCTACCCGCGCCACCGGAGAATCGGCATGACCGAAGTCCAGATCGGCCTCGGTGGTTTGGTGGTGCTGTTCGCGCTGATTGCCTTGCGCATGCCGGTGGGCATTGCGCTTATCGGAGTCTCGTTCGGCGGGCTGTGGTACTTGATGGGTTGGGGAATTGCCTGGGGATCGTTGGGGCTCATCCCTTACCAATTCTCCGCCAACTGGGTGCTCAGTTCGGTACCGATGTTTCTATTGCTTGGCTACGTTTGCTTCCATGCCCAACTGACTCAGGGATTGTTCAGGGCCGCGCGCCTTTGGTTGTCCTCGGTGCCGGGTGGGCTGGCGGTGGCCTCGATTTTCGGCACCACCGGTTTCGCCGCGGTGTGTGGCTCTTCCGTGGCCTGCTCCGCCGCCATGGGGCGCGTTGCCGTGCCGGAGATGATTGACCAAAAATACAATCCGGGGCTGGCGACCAGCACCGTTTCCATCGCCGGCACCGTCGGTGCCCTGCTGCCGCCGTCCATCATCATGATCCTTTACGGCATCATCGCCCAGCAATCGATCAGCAAGCTGTTTCTGGGCGGGATCGCGGCCGGCCTGATTACCGTGGCGGGCTACATCGCGGTGGTAATGATGCGGGTGAAAATGGACCCATCGTTGGCGCCGCGTACCGATTCGCGTGTGTCACTGAAAGAGAAAGTGGCGGCGCTGTGGGATATCTGGCCGATTCTGCTGATCATGATGGGTATTTTCGGCGGCATGTTCGCCGGATTGTTCACGCCCACGGAGGCCGGTGCGGTAGGCGCCGCGCTGTCCTGTATCGTGGCGCTGTGCAAACGTACTCTGACCTGGAGCCGCTTTCGCGCGGCGATACAAGAAACCCTGCTGACCACCGGCGCTCTTCTGATCATCGCCATGGGCGCCAGTTTGCTGACGCGCTTCTTGTCCTTATCCGGCGCTGGTGATTACCTGTCCTCGCTGGTACTGGACGCTGGCGCCGATACCGTGGCGATCCTGCTGATCATCGTCTGCGTTTATCTGTTGCTGGGTATGTTTCTGGAACCCATCGGCGCCATGCTGCTGACCTTGCCCATCGTCCTGCCGATCATCGACAGCGCCGGTCTCAGTCTGATCTGGTTCGGCGTGGTGCTGACCAAGCTGTTGGAAGTGGGCATGGTGACGCCGCCGGTGGGCATGAACATCTTCGTGATAAAGAGCGTGGTCGGTGACCTGGTATCCACCAGCGCCATCTTCAAGGGTGTGTTCTGGTTCCTGATGATGGACGCCCTGGTGCTGCTGTTGTTGATGGGTGTGCCGGAGCTGATTCTGTTCCTGCCTGAAAGGTTTGGTTGAGCGGTATGGTTCGCGGTGGCCTCGGTATATTAACTGGCAGAGGTGAAATGCACCGCGCCCTGGATGCCGGCGATCAGCATCTGCGTGCCGATCACGGCCAGGATCAGGCCCATCAGGCGCGTCACGATACTCAGACCATTCTGGCCGATGACGGCAATGATCCGTGCGCTGAATAGAAAGCAGATAAAAGTGATCAGGCAAAGCGCCAAAAAGACCAGGCAGGTGACAATGATGGCGGTCCAGCCGCCGGAGGCGGAATAGTTCATCGCTGTGGCGATGGTACCTGGACCGGCCAGCAACGGAACCGCCAGAGGGGAGACGGCGATATCCGAATCACCGTCGTCCTGTTCCGTATGCAGCTTGGAATTGCTGCCCTGAAGCATGTGATAGCCAACCAGGAAGACCAGTATCCCGCCGGTGATCCTCAGCGCTGGCAGAGTGATGCCGAACAGATCGAAGATGGATTTGCCGAGCGCCGCGAACAACAGAATGATCACAAAGGTGATGATCAGCGCTTTGGTGGCGATGTGCCGTTGCTCGGCTTTGCTCTTGTCCCCGGTGAGACCAGCGAACACCGCTGTATTGGCGATCGGGTTCATGATCGCGAAGAACGCCAGGAAAACGGTGATGGCATGCTCGATCATGACGGCTCCGGTTATTCAATATTCTGGACCTGCTCCCGCATCTGCTCAATCAGGACCTTGAGTTCGACGGCGGCGGCGGTGGTTTCGGCGTCGATGGATTTTGACGCCAGGGTGTTGGCTTCGCGATTAAGCTCCTGCATCAGGAAATCCAGACGGCGGCCCGCTTGGCCACCCTTTTCCACCACCCGGCGGACTTCCTTCACATGGGCCTCCAGGCGATCCAGTTCCTCGTCCACATCCATTTTCTGGGCGGCCAGCACCACTTCCTGTTCCAGACGGTCGTTGTCAGCGGTTTCCAGCACGTCCTCGACCCGCTGCCGCAGCCGTTCGCGCAGGTGGTCGCGAATGCGGGGCAGGGCGGCGCGGACGATGACGACTTGCTCGCCGATCAGGGTCAGGCGGTCCAGCACCAGTTTGGCCAATTGTTCCCCCTCCCGTTCGCGCGTGGCCAACAGGCTGTCCAGTGCTTCGTCGAGCAGCTCCACGGCTTTGTTTTGCAGGGCTTCCGGGTCCACCCGGGTGGTTTTCAGCACACCTGGGAAGCGCAGCACTTCCAAGGGGTCGATCTGCCCGGGGTGCATCACCAGATCGCCCACCCGGCGAGCTGCTTCGGAGATCCGTTTCACCAGCGCTTCGTTGAGCTCCAGATTGGGATCCGCTTCGTCTTCCTGATAGCGCAGGGTCAAATCCAGCTTGCCTCGGGCCAGGCGGCTGCGGCAGCGCTCACGGACGATGCCCTCCAGTGTCCGTACGGCTTCGGGCAGGCGTGGGGAGATTTCCAGGTAGCGGTGGTTCACCGAGCGGATTTCCCAGGCGAGGTCGACGCCGTCGAGGTGCCCGTCGGTACGGGCGAAAGCGGTCATGCTGCGGATCATTACGGGGTCCTCGGCCATTGCGTGTGCGCTCAGTGTACCATTGGTGTTCGATAGTTGTGGGCCAGCGACGAAGCTATTGTAGGAGCCGGCCCCGCTGGCGAAAGGGACTGCACCCTCAGGGATTCGCCAGCAAGGCTGGCTCCCACAGAGGCCTTGTAGCGATCTCCCTTGCGGCGCGATCCGGGCCGATCGACCGTGACGCCTCGCAATGGGTCCGGCGGGTTCGTTACAATGGGGGCCTCCCATACCATTATCAGAACCTAAGGAGCTACCATGCGTCCCTCCGGCCGCGCGCCCGACCAAATGCGTGAAGTGTCTTTTACGCGCCATTACACCAAGCATGCCGAGGGTAGCGTCCTGGTGGCGTTCGGTGACACCCAGGTGCTCTGCACCGCCTCCGTGGAAGACGGTGTCCCGCGCTTCCTCAAAGGCAAGGGCCAGGGCTGGATCACCGCCGAGTACGGCATGCTGCCCCGCGCCACCCACACCCGTTCTGGCCGGGAGGCGGCCCGCGGCAAGCAGGGCGGGCGCACCCTGGAAATCCAACGCCTGATCGGCCGCTCCCTGCGCGCCGCCGTGGATCTGCGCAAGCTGGGCGAAAATACCGTCTATCTGGACTGTGATGTGCTGCAGGCCGACGGCGGCACCCGCACCGCTTCCATCTCCGGGGCCTGTGTCGCGCTTGTGGACGCCTTCTCGGTTTTGCTGGAAAGGAAGCGCATAAAGGAAGATCCCTTGAACGGGTTGATTGCGTCCGTTTCCGTGGGCATGTACAACAATGAGCCGGTGCTGGACCTGGACTATCCGGAGGACTCCAACGCCGATACCGATATGAACGTGGTGATGACCCAGCATGGGGGCTTCGTGGAGATTCAGGGGACCGCGGAGGGGGTGCCGTTCACCCGTGAACAGTCCGATACCTTGTTGGGCCTGGCGGAGAAGGGCATTCAGGACATCGTGCGCAAGCAGCAGGAGGCCCTGGGCTGGTAAGCGCCTGGTGACATGATGAAAAACTACAAAAAGCATTTTCTGCGGTTCGCCGAGCAGCGCCAGGCGCTCAAGTTTGGCGAGTTCACGCTCAAATCAGGGCGCGTAAGTCCTTACTTCTTTAACGCCGGCACTTTCCACACCGGAGAAGCGCTGGCGCGTCTGGGGCGCCATTACGCCGACGCCATCGTCGAGTCGGGCATCGAATTCGACATGCTGTTCGGCCCGGCCTACAAGGGCATTCCGCTGGTGTCCTCGGTGGCGGTGGCGCTCGCCGAGCATCATGGTCTGGATTACCCCTGGGCCTTCAACCGCAAGGAAGCCAAGGATCATGGCGAAGGCGGCTGGCTGGTGGGGGCCCCCCTCAACGGCCGGGCGCTGATCATCGATGATGTCATTACCGCCGGCACCGCGATTCGTGAAGTGGCGGCGCTGTTCGCGCAGACCGATGCTTCCATCGCCGGGGTGTTCGTGGCGCTGGACCGCCAGGAGCGGGGGCAGGGAGAGCCCTCGGCGGACGGTAAAGCGAAATCCGCGATTCAGGAAGTGCAGGACAGCCTGGGTGTGCCGGTGCGCAGTATCGTGTCCATGGAAGACATCATCGGCTGGCTTGATCAGCAGCCGGACCGGGAAGAGGAGCGGGCCGCCATGGACGCCTACCGGGTACGCTATGGGGTGAGCGAGTCGTGAGAGCAACGGTACTGCTGCTGGGTGTGTTGTTGAGTGTGTTGAGCGCCGCCGGTATGGCGGCGAACAAGACCGGGCAAGTGGAACAGCGGCTGTACCGTTACCAGTCCGCGGACGGGGCCATGGCGATTAGCGCCACCCTCACCGAAGCGGCCATTCACGCCGGTTATCAGGTGCTCGACCAACATGGCCGGGTGCTGGAGACGGTGGCGCCGGCACCGCCGGAGGAGCAGGCCCGTCGCCGCAGGGAACTGGCCCGCCAGGAGCAGGCCAAGGCTCAGGCACGGCGTGACGGTGAATTACGCCGCCTTTACGCCGGCCCGGGGGATGCCGAACGGGCTCGCGACCGGCAGCTGCAAGCGCTGCAGCTCAATATCGACTACGCTGAAAATGCTATCCAGCAACTGAATGGCAAACAGGACGAGGAAATCCGCAAGGCGGCCCGGGCCGAACGGGCAGGCCGGCAAGTGCCCGACAGCGTGCGCGATGCCATTGAACGTTACGGCCGCCAGGCTCGCGAGAACCGCGAGAAAATCAAGGAATACCAGGAGGACATGGCGCGGGTGAAGGAGGAATTCACCCCCATCATCCAGCGCCTGCGCGAGCTGGAAGCGCAGTAATCACACCTGTTTTTCGCCACTGTTGGAACTTGCCTGCAAGCGAATCTTTGGATGCCAGAGCCCATTCGCTTGCAGGTAAGTTCCCACAGCGGCTAAAGATCAGGCTGTTTTAGTCCTTCCGCTATTAACTGTTAACTATTCACTGCCTTTTAAAGCGCTTCCCCGTCCGCACGAAAGATCATTGGCGCGATCAGTGCCCATTGCTCATGCCAGTCCTCGGCGGGACGGGCGCGGAAGCCGGAGCGCACGAACTGGGCGATACGCCCCTCCACCACGGACAGCAGCAGATTGGCGGTGATGCCCGGAGTGGCGCGGGTGCGCTTGCCTTCGCGGAATTCGGCGTCGCGGACCACCTGTTTCAGCTGGCTCTCCACCCGGTCGTAGAATTGCTGAATACGCTGACGCAGCCGCTCATTCTCGCCGGTCAGGGCGTCGCCGGTAAGCAGCCGGGTAATGCCCGGATTGCGCTCGGTGAAGGCCAGAATCAGCGTCAGAATCTGCTCCACCTGTTGCAGCGCGTCCCCTTCGGAGATGATGCGGTTAATGCGCGAGAACACCGAGTCCTCAATGAACTCGATCAGCGCCTCAAGCATGCGTGCCTTGCTGGGAAAATGGCGATACAGCGCGGACTCGGACACCCCCACTTCCCGGGCCAGCCCGGATGTGGTCACCCGGCCCCCCGGCTCCGCTTCCAGCATGTAGGCCAGTGTTTGCAGGATTTGCTCCTTGCGAGAAGGCTTCTTGTCGGTCATATCCTGGTTACCCGTTTTATGTGAGCCGGCCCGGCGATACCGCCGCCGGGCCGGTGTGCTCCACCCCAATTGGAGCCAATAACAAAGCGCCGTTCCGGCGTATCAATCGCGGCTGATGAGCGTGCCGATACCCTGATCGGTGAGAATTTCCAACAGCACCGCGTGAGGCACCCGGCCGTCGATGATGTGCGAGGTGCGCACCCCGTTCTCCACGGCTTCCAGGGCGCAGCGAATCTTCGGCAGCATGCCGCCGTAAATGGTTCCGTCCTTGATCAGCGTATTGACCCGGTCCGCGTTCAGGCCGGTGAGGATGCGATCGTTCTTGTCCTTGAGCCCGGCCACGTTGGTCAGCAGGATCAGCTTCTCGGCGCGCAACACCTCGGCCACCTTGCCGGCCACCAGATCAGCGTTGATGTTGTAGCTGACACCCTCGTCATCCACGCCGATGGGCGCGATCACCGGAATGAAGTCACTGCCGGACAGCAGCGAAAGAATGCGGGTGTCGATGCCCTGCACTTCCCCAACGTGACCGATATCGATGATTTCGGAGGCCTTCAGCTCCGGATTGTCGGCGTCCTCGTTCCGCAGCAGCATTTTGCGGGCGCGGATCAGCCGGCCGTCCTTGCCGGTGAGGCCGATGGCCTGGCCGCCGTTGTGCTGGATCAGATTGACGATGTCCTTGTTGACCAGGCCGCCGAGCACCATCTGCACCACGTCCATGGTCTCCTGATCGGTGACGCGCATGCCCTGGACGAACTTGCTTTCCTTGCCGAGACGGTTGAGCAGATCGCCGATCTGCGGGCCGCCGCCGTGGACGATCACCGGATGGATACCCACCTGTTTCATCATCACCACGTCACGGGCGAAGCTGTTCTTCAGCTCATCATTTTCCATGGCGTTGCCACCGTACTTGATCACCACGGTGGTTCCGGAAAAACGCTGAATATAGGGCAGAGCCTCGATCAGAACGCGCGCGGTTTCCTGGGCGCTCTTGGTATCCATGTCATTCTCCAGCCAAAACGTCAAAAGGGCAGCGCCAGGTCGGGGGACACCGCCCGGAGCTGATCACGGAACAGATCCTTGACCCGTTCCAGGGCCGCCGTGTCGCGACCCTCGAAGCGCATTTCCAGCACCGATTGTAAGGGGCAAAGCCTCACCACGCCCCACCCATCGGGAAATTCCACCCGCAGGCCGTCCACGGTGGCGGCGCGTCCACCGGGAAAGCGGCCGTCCGCGCGCAGCGCCGAGACCAGCGCCCGCCCCTGATCACCGGGGACCGGCAGCCGCAGCAGCGGGGTGCTGCGGCCGGTGGCGAGGCCGGCGAACACGGTGGCGCTGTCGCTCTCCTGCATGCTGAGAATCTCCAGCACCCGGGCCGCCGCATAGAAACCGTCGGCGAAACCGAACCAGCGATCCGCGCAAAACACCCGACCGGACCACTCGCCCGCCAGCGGCGCCCCCAAACGCAGGCGCTCCGCGGCGATATGGCGAGGGTCGGCGGCGCACAATACCGGGCGCCCGCCCTGTTTGCGAATCAGCGAGGGCAAAGCGCGGCTGCATTTTACGTCAAATAAAACGTCGGCGCCGGGGTGACGGCTCAACAGGTCCCGGGCCAGCAGCATCAGCACCTGATCGGAAGCCACTTCCCCGCCTTGATGATCCACCAGTGCCAGCGTATTTCCTCGCTGATCCAGGAGGATACCGACATCCGCGTTCTGTTCCGTCACCACGCGGCGCAGGGCATCGGCGGTCTTGGCCGGCACCACGGCGCAGCCCAGGCCATCGAACAGAGCGTGCGCCAGCGGCGCCAGTAGCGCGGGGGCGTGCAGGGCCAGCCGTAGAGGCCGGGCCAGAACGATATCGTCACGAAGCTGGCGCAAGTAGGTGTCGAAGGGCGCTGGCTCGGGATCGGCCCGCCGCGAGGAAGCGGCCACGGTGCCAGCACTGTAGCGGCGCAGGGTGTCGAGATCGTCCTGGCCTGGTTCCTGTCCGTCCAGTACCGGGATCAGCCGCCAGCGATCGCCGTTCTTGTGGACGTACAGACCTTCGCGGACGGCGCCGGTTTCCAGCCCGTGCCGCCACAGCGGCTCGGCGCAGGGCGTCTGGTCCCGGGTTTTCAGGCCTTCCACCAGAATGCCGCCGCGCAGCGCGTCGAGCACGGCGTCGGCGCCCTCAGAATCATCGCTGGCCAGGCACAGGGCGGGGGCGTGCCTGTCCCGGGCCAGAGCGGCGAAGGCGCTGCCCAGGCGCGCCAGCAGCTCGGGGTCCGCCTTGAGAACAAGGCCGTCGCCGCTGAACACATCGTCCGGCAGCGGCGGCTGAGTGACCGCTGGCGCCGCCGGTTTGGGCGCGGCCGGTTCGCGGCGTCGCGGTTTGGGAGCGCTGCCCTGCCTCACCGGTTCCGGCGGCTCCGGGCGCCGCGTCATCAGCCTGGGCAGCACCAATGACAACAGGACCAGGCCGAGCCCCAGACCACCGGGCAGAAGCCAGGCGGTTAGCGGCGGCGGCGGCGGTGGCCTATCCAGCCGTACCGTAAAGGTGCCCTGGGTGGCCTCTCCGGAAGCCATATTTGTGCCATGAAGAGCGATGCCATGAAGGGCGGAGGGCTGGCCGCGTCGGGCCAGGGTGACCTCGTCCTGGATCAGGCGCACCTGGGCGCCCCGGGGCAGGCGCTGATCAAGCTGGCGCATCCAGGGCGCGAGATCCTGCTGGATGATCAGGGCGCCGCCGGACACCGCCCGTCCCGCCAGCAGTGCCGGAGACTCGCCGCCGCGTCCGATCACCAGAGCGCGCCCGCTCCCTTCATGAAGCCGTTGCAGCAGATCCTGTTCGGTGAAACTGAGCGCGTCGGTGGCGGCGATATCCGGCACGATGCGTAAGCGGCCGTCGCGAAACCAGTCGGCATCGGAAACTTGCGCTTGCGCCAGCGCGCGCTGGACCGGGACTTCGCCGGGCAGGCGGGTCAGTCTGTCCTCGAGCCGTTGCGCCCGGTTCCACAGGTCGCGCGCCCATTCCCGGGCCAGGCCCTGCGCATCGGCTTGCGCGGTTTGCCATTGCCGTTGCTGGATCTGCTGATGGAAATAAACGGCCTGGACGGCGGCGAGCGCCAGCCCCACCAGTAAAGCGAACAGAACGAAGGGCCGCGATGGGCGCGCGCCGGCGCCGTCGGCCTTGCTGTTGAACATGGTGTCCCCCCCTTTTTTGTACACTTGAACGACGATGTTCAAGCAACAACGCCGGCGGCCCCCACCGCCGGCGTTCGCGCCCGGCCCGCATTGGAATGATGTCATGCGCGGGACGGGCAGGTGCGGGTCTTATTGTCGGCCACTGTGGCCGAAACCGCCGCTACCCCGTTGGCTTTCTGTGAACTGCTCCACCTGCTGCCAGACCACCTGCTGCACCGGCACGATCACCAACTGCGCCACTCGCTCACCAGGCTCCAGGGTGAAAGCGTTTTGCCCCCGGTTCCAGCAGGACACCATCAATTCGCCCTGGTAATCGGAGTCGATCAGCCCCACCAGATTACCCAGCACGATGCCGTGCTTGTGCCCCAGTCCGGAGCGTGGCAGCACCAGGCCGGCGTAACCGGGATCGGCGATATGAATCGACAGACCGGTGGGCAGCAAAGTGGAATCGCCCGGCGCCAGGGTGATGGACTCGTCCAGCATGGCGCGCAGATCCAGGCCGGCGGAGCCCTCGGTGGCGTAATGAGGCAAGGGGATGGTGTCGCCCAGACGCGGGTCGAGCACTCGATATTGCAGGTTCATGTGTTATCCCGGGTTGATGACGAAACTGTCAGTCCTTGTACCGTATCGCGATCAGCTCGATCAATTGCTTGGCGATCTGTCGCTTGGACGCCAGCGGCAGCACTTTGTGGCCGCCGGGCCAGATCACGGTCAGGGCGTTATTGTCGCTGTTGAAACCCACGTTGCTGCCGGACACATCGTTGGTGGCGATCATATCCAGCTTCTTGTTGGTCAGCTTGCCCTGGGCGTAGCTGATCACATCCTGGGTTTCCGCGGCGAAGCCCACGGTGAAGGGGCGTTTGTCGTGGCTGGCCACCGCGGCGATGATGTCCGGGTTCTTCACCAGGGTCAGGTGAATCTCCTCGGTGGACTTCTTGATCTTGTGGTCCGCGGTCACCGTCGGCCGGTAGTCCGCCACGGCGGCGGTGGCGATGAACACATCGCAACCCTGCTCCACCACGTCCATGCTGGTCTCGTACATGTCCTGGGCACGCACCACATCGATGCGATGCACCCGCTCCGGGGTCGGCAAGGCCACCGGGCCGGCGATCAGCGTGACCCGGGCCCCCGCTTCCGCCGCCGCTTCCGCCAGGGCGAAGCCCATCTTGCCGGAGCTTTTGTTGGTCAGATAACGCACCGGGTCGATCGGCTCGCGGGTGGGGCCGGCGGTGATCACCACATGCCTGCCGGTGAGCAGATCGTAATTAAAGATATCCGCGGCCTGCCGGATGATCTCTTCCGGCTCCAGCATGCGGCCCGGGCCCACTTCACCACAGGCCTGGTTGCCGGAGCCGGGGCCGAAAATGTGGATGCCCTTTTCCTGCAGGATCAGCTGATTCTTCTGCGTGGCGCTATCCGCCCACATCTGCTGGTTCATGGCCGGGGCGATGGCGATCGGAGCGCCGGTGGCCAGGCACAGCGTGCTCAGCAGGTCGTTGCCATGGCCGTGGGCCAGACGGGCGAGGAAATTGGCGGAGGCCGGGGCGATCAGGATCAGGTCGGCCCAGCGCGCCAGCTCGATATGTCCCATCGCCGCCTCGGCGCGGGGGTCGAGAAGATCGGTGTGCACCGGTTGCCCGGACAGCGCTTGCATGGTCAGCGGCGTGATGAACTCACAGGCACCCTGGGTCATCACCACGCGCACCTCGGCGCCGGCGTCCTGCAGGCGGCGGACCAGATCCGCCGCCTTGTAAGCGGCGATACCGCCGGTGACGCCGAGAAGAATTCGCTTACTAATCAAACGTTGCATACTGTATTTCCGTACAGTAGTTTGGGGTGGACGCTTTCGCAGTGTATGCCCAATGCCTGGCGGTGACAAACGGGCCAGAGGGCGGCGATTGGCGTCGGCTAGCAGGGCACTAAACCATCATCACGGAGGATATCCAATGGCAATAACGGACTGGCCGGAAAACGAACGCCCGCGGGAAAAGCTGCTGCAGCGGGGGGCGGCGGCACTGAGTGACGCGGAACTGCTGGCGGTGCTGTTGCGTACCGGCGTGCGGGGCTGTTCCGCGGTGGACCTGGGGCGGAATCTATTGAATGAGGCCGGCGACCTGCGAGCCTTACTGGAGCTGCCTCCGGAGCGCATGCGGCGTATGCGGGGGCTGGGAGGCACCCGCCTTACCCAGTTGCTGGCGGCGTTGGAGATCAGCAAGCGCTATATGGCTCTCGAGAAGAAAAGGGCGATCACCCTTAGCGAACCGGAGCCGGCCGCGCGCATGTTCATGTCGGAGTTGCGCGGGGAGCCCAGTGAGGTGTTCGCGGTACTGTTCATGGACAACAAGAACCGCATGCTGGGCTTCGAGAAGCTGTTCCGTGGCACCGTGGACGCCGCCGCCGTCTACCCGAGGGAAGTGGTGCGGCGGGCGCTGGACCATAATGCGTCCAGTATCATCGTCGGGCACAATCACCCCTCGGGCATCGCCGAACCCAGCCGCGCGGACCGCGATGTCACCCGCCGCCTCAGCGACGCCCTGAACCTGGTGGATGTCCGCTTACTCGATCACCTGGTGATCGGCGACAATCAGTGGGAGTCCCTGGGCCGCCTCGGCTGGCTGTAGCGGTGGGAAACCGGGGGGCAGGATTCGCCCCAGCAGGCTGGCTCCTACATGTGCTACGAAGCCGCTGTGGGAGCTGCCCTGGCGGCGAATACCGGTCCCGCCAGACCTCCCCCGTCCACCGCCATCGGCGTTTTCCGCTTGATCCCGGGGGCGGGGTCTGGTATAAAACGCGGCCTTATTCCGGGGCTGCCCCGCCCCTATGTGATCATCACGGGAGCAAGATCATGTCCAAGGTTTGCCAGGTGACCGGCAAGCGCCCGGTAACGGGCCACAACGTGTCCCACTCGAACATCAAGACCAAGCGTCGGTTCGAACCGAATTTGCACTACCACCGCTTCTGGGTGGAAAGTGAAAAGCGCTTTGTGCGTCTGCGCGTATCCTCCAAAGGCATGCGCATCATCGATAAGAAGGGTATCGACTCAGTACTGACCGATATCCGTGCCCGCGGCATTCGAGTTTAAGGAGCTGACCCATGGCCGGTCCGGTTCGTGAAAAGATTCGTCTGGTGTCCTCTGAAGGCACCGGTCATTTCTATACCACCACCAAAAACAAGCGTCTCCATCCGGAAAAGATGGAAACCAAAAAGTTTGATCCGGTGGTACGCAAGCACGTGATGTACAAGGAAGCGAAGATCAAGTAACGCTTCCCCAGCCTGGCACGGGGCGAACAAATAAAGGCCTGGTGGCACAAGCCGCCGGGCCTTTTGTTGTGCCCGCCAATTCGCCGCCGCTTCCCACGGAACCAACTACAAAGCCGTTGCTGCTGTAGGAACTTGCCCTGCAAGCGAATTCTCTTTGAGCCAAGGCTCCCAGCGCCTGTGTAACACCACCGGCCCGCGATCATAATTTTACCCCTGTCATCCTTGTTGACATATTGGCAACAAAAGCCTACCGTTGCCAATATGTCAACAGGAGTGACGATGCACGTTATTACGAAGCGCCCATTCAACGACGCGAGCAAGACCCACCCTAACCAAAAACGGGCTCTTGAAGATCTCTATCGGGTGCTTCGCAAAAGCGAGTTCGGTTCTCCAGAAGCGATGCGACGAGTGTTTCCGTCCCTGGATAACTTCAAGTACAAGGACAAATGGTGGGTCCTTGATGTGGGAGGTAATCATCTCCGGATCATAGCTTTCATTCAGTTTGTCCATAACCGCATGTATGTGAAGCACATCGTTACCCATGCGGAGTACGACAAGATCTGCAAACGATACGCGAAAGGAGCTTTATCATGACTGCTCTGGTGCTCAAGGAAGCCTGCCGCAGCTTCGCGCAAGCTGCGGCCCCCTTCATTCCTATTAAGGATGACGCTCACTACGAAGAAGCGTTGGAACTGATTGAGAGCCTGCTGGAGGAAGCGGAAGACTCCCCCGATGACCCTATCAATGCCGTCATCGATCTGCTTGCCCGCGCGGTCGAAACCTATGAAAACCAGAATGAAGAACTGGCCGCCTTCGAGAAACAGGCCATGGATCAGCCCGCGGATCGGGCCATGTTAAGGATGCTGATGGCGCAGCATCATCTCGGAACCGCCGACCTCCCCGAGATTGGCTCGAAATCCATGGTGTCCCGGGTTCTGTCGGGAGAGCGCGGCCTGAACAAGAATCATATCAAGGCACTGTCCCAGCGCTTTCGCATCGATCCGGGGCTCTTCTTCTGAGCCCCTCCCCAACCTCCCCGCCAGTAGGTTGAAGCCCAAAATATCACCGCATATTCATGGTCCGGGAATAAAACCGAAACCAAGCCCCGCCTTCCCTCCATCAAAAACCCACCCTTATGCAACCTTATGTAACCCTTTGTACGGCGCCTGCACCCATGTGACCTGCGCCTCAGCATGATTTTACATATTGCATATAGGAAATGTGACTGAGCGCACTTTTTCATAATGACAAAATGACATTATTTCATTTGGAGTCAGGTTTTTGCACACTCAAAACAACTCAGTGCGTATTCGAAAAATGTAAAATGCAGACGGGGAGGTGCCAAGGGAATCGGGGGCTAAGCAAAACCACTTATCGCATGCCACCGGCCGATTATCTTAAGAGCGGATCTGTAAGTGATTGAAATTGCTACGTGTATTTACGCAGTATGCACAAAGTAGAACTTGTGACGAACGTCACAACACGCCTACGATCGAAGCTGAAAGGTGCCCCTGTCTGGGGGGGCAATCAAAAACCGCAAGGGAGCGCTTTAAAATGAAAATGATCCAATCCTTTAATACCGCCATTCAATCCTTGATGGTGCGTCTCTTTACCCAAATGCCAACCCGTAGTAATCGCCAGCGTGGGGCTAGTGCGTTGGAATATATCGTCCTGGCTGCTGGTCTAATTCTGATTATTGGAGCTGCTGTTGCTTATTTAAATAGCACTGACATCTTAGGAACAGCTTTTGAAGATTTGTTCACGAATGCAAAAAGTGAGGTGGGCGGTGGAACAGGCGGTGGTGGAACAGGCGGTGGTGAATAATTAATCAAGCGAAAAGTGGCAGATGGGTTGGCTAACATGATGGTAAGGAAAAATCGAGGAGCAACAACGGTAGAGTTTATTTTGCTGTTCCCTTTCATCATGGCCATGCTTTACGCCGCTGCGGTCTACGGCATCACGTTCTTTGCGAAGTATCAAATGCAAGATGCCGTGGACCGTGCGGTGGCGGCGGCGCTTCATGTGGATCGCTCCGCTTATGCAGCTGACGAGATAACGGTGGAGGTGACGTCACGGGCGGGAGAGGCATTGGTTGGTTTGAAAGAGGGTTTGCCTGGTCCGCTCGTTGACGTCTGCACAACGAAGCCCATCGGTGGCATTGAAATGGTGGTGTGCTCGCTCACCTATCCGAGCTTTAAAGAAAACCCGATCGTTCCGAGTTTGAATTTTGGCTGGCTGGGTAAATTTCCACCTTTGCCGGAAAGTTTAGAGGTCTCGGCAAGGGCGGCATTTTAAGTCAACCAGATTTGAATTCGAATCAGGACCATCCCGGAGGGGGACATGGGAACTCGAGTGTTATACGCGCTGCCGGCGCTGTTGCTGGCGGCTTTGGCTCTGATCCTGGCCTTGGTGGGATTAAGCCGCGAACCAGAACCGGCACCGCCGGGTGCGTCGCCCTCACAGCACGCGGAGGAGGCGCGCTCCAAATCGGCGTCCATGCATCGATACTGGGCTTTGGCTCAGGCGGTGCCGGCTGGGGAGCCGCTTACCGAAAATATGCTGGTGGAGGTGTCGTCAGCGTCACCGTTGCCTGACGGCCTTGGTGCGGATCAGGATCTCGTAGGTAAGTCACTTAAGCGAGACGCACGAGCCGGGGAAATACTGACTCAGCGCCATTTCGATGACAGCGGCCGGCCTCTGCCGGACGTGGTGCCGGAAGGCTTCCGCGCCTTGGCTATTTCCGTTGATAACGTGGTTGGTGCCGGTGGTTTGCTGCAACCAGGCGATCGGGTGGATGTTCTTTCCGCTTTTAAACGTGGTGGAGACAAAAAAAGCCCCGCCGCCCTGGTGATACAAGAGGACCTGGAGGTCCTGGCAGTGCATGGTGAGTTGGCGGATGGTCCTCCACAAAAAGAAGAGGACCGGCGGCGTAACGCCAATAACACAGTGGTGCTAGCGGTGCCGGAAGAAAAAGTTACCGGTCTGCTTCTGGCTTCCACGGAGAGTACCTTACGTCTGGCGGTGGTCGGGTCTGGTGTTCGCGCCAGTGTTGAAGATGACCCGTTACCTGCTGAAGACGGGGAGCAAGCTGAACCCGTGTTGGCGAACAACGGCACGGAAACGGAACCCACAGCAAAACCCTTCTATCTCGAAGACTTCTTCCCTAAAGAAAAGCAGCCTGCCAGAGCACCGGTGGTGCGCCGGTCACCCGGTCATCGGGTACAGGTATTCGAGGGATCCGAAGCGAGGAGCACCTATGTACGCTAAATACGGGCTGCGCCTGCTGCTGGGCGGGCTGATGACATTAATGACGTTGCTGGTTCAGGCCGATGACAGCCTGTCACCGTCCACCACCTTGGCTCCGGGGGATCAGAAAGTTCTGGCTTTCCCGTCCCAAGTCACCAAAGTGGCGACCTCTGATCCGGAGGTGGCGACCCTCACTGTTAGCGGCACCCAGGAACTGCTGTTGACGGCAAAAAAGGAAGGGTCGGCGGAGTTGACTGTCTGGTTGAGAGGCAATGATAAGCCTTTGCGCAGTGTGGTAGTGGTTGCCACTACCCAGGGTGCTGCCCTGCCTTTCGGCACCCAGGTGCAAACCGAAATTCGTGTGCTGGAAGTCAATCGTTCCGAGCTGAACAGTCTGGGTGTGTACTACGCCAACTTGTTCAATGGCGGCGACACGGCGATCGGGGTATCCCCCCCTGGAAATGGTTTTCGAGGTTTTCCCGGCACGGGAAGCGCCCAGGCAGGGCTGAGTAATGACGGATTCAGCCTGTTTCGTATCGGCGCTAACTCACTGACCATTATCGACGCCCTGGAGTCCGGTGGGTTCGCCTATACGTTGGCCGAACCCTCCTTGACCAGCCTGAGTGGCCAGAGTGCGTCATTCCTGGCCGGCGGTGAATTTCCCGTACCGACTCGTAACGACAACAATGGCGTACAGATTGAATATAAAGAGTTTGGTGTCGGCGTAACGCTTACACCCACAGTTATCAATGGTCAGCAGATCATTCTCAAGGTGGCACCGGAAGTCAGCGAACTGGATTATTCAGCAGGCGTGCAAACCGGAGGGGTCCAAGTCCCAGGGTTGCGTGTCCGCCGCTCTGAAACCACGGTGTCTCTGGCACCTGGAGAGACCTTTATTATCAGCGGATTGGTCAGCCGCAGCACCGTCAATAGCAGTGACCGAATTCCGGGACTGGGAAATATTCCCATTCTGGGGGCGTTCTTCCGCTCCAGCCGTATTTCCCGGGATGACAAAGAGCTGGTCATGGTGGTGACGCCGCACCTGGTAACGCCGCGCAAGCCTTCGGATCCGCCTCTCGTTTTGCCTGGTGTTGGTTATCGGGAAAGCAGCACCGGTTGGTTCGACATGGCCACGGAGCCCCGTCGTGGCTCACGTCCCATTCGTCACGGAGTGAGTTGGTGAGCGCTATGGCGGACAATGAGATCATCCTGTCAGCAATCGATGATACCAGCCTCAGAACCTGGTTGGATCGGGTGGTGGACAACAGTTTCCGCATGGAATTTGTTGGCCGCTCTGATGTCGGGCGAGTGTTGCGTCTTCTGGAAGCAACCACGGCGCACGTAGTTCTGGTTGAGGTCAACGAAGAAGAGCTGAATCAGTCCCTGGCCATTATTACGGCACTGACCAGTGCCCGCCCCTGGCTGACCGTAATCACCGTATGTGCTCGTTCGAACCAGGAGTTGTTGCTGCAGAGCATGAGAGCTGGCGCAAGGGATTGTCTGGTTGCCGGGCAGGATGCCACGGAGGTTCGTGATCGGCTTCGCCGTCATCAATTGGTCCGTGCGGGGCATTACGACGATGAGAATCGCTCTACTACCGGTAACCTTATTCTGGTCACTGGGGCGGATGCTTCCGTTGATACCCGTTTTTTGACCCAGAATCTGGTAATTGAACTGAGCCGGCGAGACCCGAAAAGCCGTACTCTGGCTATTGATACACAATCCGAACGTGGCTGCTTTTATCTGGACAGCCGCAGCCAATACACGTTGGAGAACTTGCTGGCGAGCCCTGAGACGCTGGATGAAACGCTGATCAATACGGCGCTGGAGGAGTTTCGACCGGGGCTTCGTCTTCTGGCTGGAGGCCAGGCGGAGCATCACCTCGGCGGGGATCGCAGCGCGGACCTGTTCATTGCTTTGAATGGCTTGATGCAGATGTTCGATCGCATCGTGGTGAATATCGGCAACCTGCATAGTGAGCATTGGATCCGAGCGCTGGGCATACACACGCAGCACCTTCTGGTCGCCATTCATCCTTTGGTGGATCACGCCCATGCTGCCCGCGGGTTGATCAGCGATTGGCGTTCGCATATCGGTAGCCAGGGGCAAATGAAGGTGGTAGTGGACGGATACGTAAACGGCGTCCCCCCATCCAGTGATGAGTTGGCGGAGACCTCGGGTGCCCCCCTTGCCGGCACCCTGCCGATGGACTGGAAATATCGTGTCCTGGCGATCAATTCCGGCCAAACCATGCAAGATCAGGCTCCACGTTCTTCTTACTGTCGTCAGATGGCGTCGCTGCTGACGAAGTTGGGAGAACGTGATTTACCACAGAATCAAAGCGGCGGCTGGTTGCGTCGGGTTATGGCCAAGGCCTAGGAGTAACGTGTGACGGGGCGCATTGACCAGGAGTATCAAACGCTCAAGGACCACACGCACAGGTGGGTGGTAGAGCGGCTTGATGAAGCAGGAATCGAAGTTGGCCGTGCCACTCGGGAGCGCTTGGCCGAATTCACTCGAGGGCAGATCTCCCACTATATTGCTCAAAATCGTGTCCCGCTTTCCACTCAGGACCTGAACCAACTGATCCGGGATACGTTGGACGAAGTTACCGGCTTTGGTCCGCTGGAGCCGCTGCTGGCGGATGATCGTGTCAATGACATCCTGGTCAACGGACCAAACCAGGTATTTGTAGAAATAGGTGGCGTTCTGCAACACGCCCGGGCCCGGTTTATCAACGACGAACATGTGTTACGAATTATCCGCCGGATGTTGGCGCCGCTAGGGAGAAGGCTGGATGAAGCCAGCCCGATGGTCGACGCCCGGCTTCCTGACGGCTCTCGCGTTAATGCGGTTATTCCCCCTTTGGCTTTGGAAGGGCCCACATTAAGTATCAGAAAGTTCACCGGTAACCATCTCAGTGCCAAGGACCTGATAGAAAAAGGGTCCATGACCGAAGCCTGTCTTGATGTTTTGATCCGAGCGGTGGAGTCGGCTCGTAATATTATTGTCAGCGGTGGTACGGGCACGGGTAAAACCACCATGCTCAATCTCATCAGCCAATACATTCCTCGCCAGGAACGAATTCTGACGATCGAGGATTCCGCTGAGCTGGTTTTGAATCACCCTCATGTGGTGAGACTTGAGACCCGCCCGGCCAATACCGAGGGCCGGGGGCGGATTACCGCCCGCGATCTGGTGATCAACGCTCTGCGTATGAGGCCTGACCGAATCATTCTTGGTGAGGTGCGTTCCGGGGAGATCATCGAGTTGCTTCAAGCCATGAACACGGGGCACGAAGGGTCGATGAGTACGATTCACGCAAACAGCACCAGGGACGCCTTGGTGCGGATTGAAACCCTCCTGGCCGTGAACGGATATGATGCCAGTGAAAAAGCAATTGGTCGGCTGATCGGATCGGCCCTGGATATCATTATTCAACTGGTTCGATTGCCGGACGGGCGCCGCCGGGTTTCTGAAGTTGTGGCGCTGTCGCCAACCAGCGACAACCCTTACAACATGGACTATCTGTACCGGAGTGAAGACCATGAGCACGTTTAATTGGTTGGTGGCTTCACAGATTCTGGCGTTCATAGCATTGGCTGTTGTTGCTTTGCAGTGGCTCTGGTTCAACTTACGAGAGCAGCGCCAGATCAAGGAGGCGGTGGAGAGGCGTCTTGCTCTGGGCTCTGAGAGTGGGGCGGCTCCACCCGTGGAGCAAGTGCTCATAGGTAAGCTGGAGCGTTTGCTGGTTCCGGCCGGTATTCGTTTGTCGGACAGTCAGTTAGTACTGGTTGGCGCCTTCCTTTCCGCATTGGTATTGGCCGTGCTCTTCGTCAAGGGAACGGTAGCGGCGCTGGTTGCTCTGGTTTTGATGGTGATGGCATTACTGCTCTACTGGAAGTTCCGCTTTGAGCAACAGCGCCGCCGAATCAATGAGGAATTGCCCGGTATTATGGAAACGGCCTTGCGCTATATGGATGCGGGTCGATCACTCGAGCAATCTCTTGTGGAATCGTTTCGGGAAGCGCATCCGGTGTTTGACCCCTTGGCGTTTCGGTTGCGCAGCGCGGTGGAAGCGGGGCGGGATTACACTTCTCTATTCGAGGACTTCTCCTCCCTATATCGAATTCCGTCGTTAATCCTGGTTTCCATTGCGCTCAGGACTTCAGCTCGCTTCGGCTCGTCGATACGACCTGTCATGCAGCAGGTGGCGAGCTCTCTTCGGTCCCAACAGGAGTTGCGTCGTGAGTTCATGGCGGCCACCTCGGAAACCCGCTTTACTGCGGGGGCTTTTGCGATTATCCCAATGGGACTGGCGGCCTATATGATACTGATGAACGAGAGTTACTCGGAAATTCTCCTGAAAACCAGTACCGGTAACACCATGCTGGTAGTTGCTGGCGTCTTTCAGGGGCTGGGTATCCTCGTCATCCTCAAAATGATTCAGGGGGTGGGCCGTGTCTAACGGATGGTTTATCGCTTCCGCAGTGCTAGCCCTTGTGGCTGGCGGTTGGGTCATCCTGAAAAGCCGGGAGTGGGAAAGCCGGGCGCGGATTAGCGGTCGCATGCGGACCTCTCCCGATAGCACTGAAGATGCCTCCTCGCGAAATGCCTTTGAAAAGCTGGCCTGGCGTCTTGCCAACTCCCCGTTAACCCGTGACGACTTCTTGGAAATACAGCATGCGGTTTTCGCTATGGGAAGGAGCGCCGGCAGCGCCCAGCTAATTTATTTCTTCTACTGTTGGGTTATGCCAGCGGTAGCGATCTTCTTGGGATTTGCGTTTCTGGGGATTCTTGGCGGCATGCTTTGCGCTGCCGCGGCTTTCATCTTGCCCAGACGCATTATTCGGGGTATGGGCCGGTCCGCCGAGAAACAACAGAACCGCGAGGCCGTGGAGTTGTGCCATATGACTCGAATGCTGATGGAAGCAGGACTCTCTCTTGAGAGGGTAATGAGAATGATCGCCGCCCAGGCGCGCCCCCTGATGCCAAAGCTGGTTCTTAGAATTGATCGTTTCAACCGCCTTATGGAATCGGGGGCGGAGCGAAATCAGGCTCTCGATGAGTTAGGGGAAAACCGCAGTATTCCGGTTCTTCGCAGCTACGTGATGCTAATGAAGCAAAGTAGCCAATTGGGCGCTGGAGTGTCCTCGAGTCTGGAACAGATCATTTTGGAGGCCCGCGATGTGGAGCGCTCCAAGCTTAAGGAAGAAACCAATCGAATTGGGGCCAAGATTACGGTGGTCATGATGGTTTTCATGCTGCCGGCGCTGTTCATCATTATCGGCGGGCCGGCGGTGATCTCCATCGCCGACGCCCTGTCTCGCTAGCCGAAACATAAAGAGAGAAACTGCGATGTGTAATAGCAGATGGAAGAAAGGGATGCATAAAGCGATGGGGGTTATGGCGGTGGCTGTGCTGGCCTCGGGATGCGCGAGCAAGCCGGTATCAGGGCCTGTCACGGCGGCGGATCGAGTGGACCTGGGCCGAATTAGCTGTGACGAGGTGGTGCAGCCGGAGCAACAGGTACAAATTGAAATGATCGATTCTCTGATGTCCAGGGATCGAGATCATGCTGCCCTGGCAAAGCTGGAGGATCAGCCTTTGAGTTCCGTGGAGCATTGGTTGCGCTATGGTCAGCTCAAGGCAGCGACGGGGTCCTTGGATCAGGCAGCTGAGGTGTTCAATGCCCTTGTGGACCGCTGCGGTACCGGTGAGAGTCATCACGGGCTCGGTATGGTACTTCTTAAACAGGATGATGTTCTCGGTGCGCTCGATCATCTGAAGATAGCGAGAGACCGGGCACCGGCGTCGTCCCAAGTGCGCAACGATTATGGCTATGTCCTGATGCTGGTTGGTCGTTACGACGAAGCGGCTTATGAACTCAGAACCGCCATGGAGCTTTCCAATGGCCAGGGGCCGGTTCGGCAAAATCTGGCAGTGGCGTTTCTGTTGACGGATGATGAAGACGGCCTGAAATGGATGAAGAGAGAATACGAGTTTTCCGCCGATGAACTGGCCTACGCCGAGCGTCTGGCCGGCCACTTTGTGAGGTGATCAAATGAAATACCTGATTCTGATATTAATGGCGGTTCCTGGATTATCGGTAGCTTCAGGTTTGGGGGATGAGAACGCCAAGTACCCCTCCGGTATGTCCGGCAGCCTGCATGGAGAGCAATCAAGAACCTATACCCGTGCCATGCTTAATAACCAGGCCAAATCCGGAGGCGCTGAAAAGAGCGAACTTGCTGCCCCTGTTTATGTGGATTCACAACGTCGGCTGGCGGAATCTTTCCGGCACTCGATCCCGGAAAGTTTCGGGGAGCAGACAAGAGGGGAAAATTAAGGATGAAACGCCAGCGCGGGGCTCTTACAGTCGTCACACCCCTCATTATTATTCTTATAGTGCTGTTTTCTGCGCTGGCACTGGATGGCGCTCGCCTCCTTTCAATGCAGAAAGAAATGCAAGCCCAGGCTAATGCAGCGGCGTTTGCTGCGGCTGGGTCAGCGTACACGTGTGGCGGTACAGACAGTAATGCAATGCGGGCTCTGGCCATTGATGCGGCAACTGCTCAGGGATTTGATAGTGGATCGGGGAGTATTCGGGTTCAACAAGGTGTAATAAAAGCGGATTCAGAAAAAGTCCTTGAATTTCGACGGACTGATAGTTTCGAGGAAACCAATGGTGTTGCTATTGAGATCGAAAGGGATGTGCCTATATCGTCACTTTTGCCAGAAGCTGTACTCGGCCGAATAAATTTAGTGTCAAGGGCTGCGGCCCGGAAGGAGGTCTATGCTACCTTTTTTACTGACTCTAATACCTTGGCCCTTAATACGGCGGACTCCCCGGTTCTTTCCGCGTTGTTTAGGGGGTTGTTTGGCAAAGATGTGAATGTGGAAACACTGTCGCTAGATAGCCTTTCAGGAACTCTTGTCTCGCTGGACTCCTTGTTGGGGGCAATCAATGATGAATCGAATGGTATCCTCAATCCTGTGCTTGAGGATTTGGGTGTTGGTGATCTGCTGGAGATAGATGTTCCCGCTGAAATACTTATCAGTGCTTTGGGGGCTGTTTCAAATTTGACGGGTGATGCAGTTTCGGAACTTGATTCTGCCATAGCGTTACTGGGTGTGGATACTAATCTCAGACTCTCTGATGTTATCTATGTTTTGGGGCAAGGTGCGGTAGACTCTGGAGCAGAAATTCCTGTTTTAAGTATGTTGAACAGCATCGTGCTCAACTTAGCGAACAAGCTGGATAAGCCTATATCTCTAGATCTGGATGGGCTTACGTCAAGTTTAGGGTTGGGGGATGTTTTGGGGTTAAATGTGGAGATCGATGTTAATCAGGCACCCAAAATAGTAGTGGCGCCAGCCAGAAAAGTCGATGGCCAATGGCTGGGTGAGTCTACGGGAGAGGATATAACCATCAGGCTGGGGTTAATACTGGATTTAGCCCCCAATACTGAATTTCTGAATTTTGTCGCGATTGTGCCGTTGGAAATTAGCACGGGCGCAGCTAAAAGTACTCTCGTGGGCGCCAGATGTGCTTCTGGAAGTAATAATAATGTGGATTTTGATTTTGATATCGGACGATCAGTGTTGAGAGTTGCAACTTATGAGTACGCTGGTGACAATTCGTGTTATGGCAGCTCACTTTCCAGATCGGGAATTTGTGCAAAAATTGGCTTGTCGTTCCCATCATCTGGGATTGGGGAGGACTATATGCCAGACCCTTTACAAATCGGGTGTCATGTCCGAAACCCATGCCTATCGAACTACAACTGGGACCCAGGCCCTTCATGTAGTAGGCCGCGCCTTTTTCAGTCCCCTGTTTCTGGTAATAGAGGTGGGTGGTGCAGATATGATCAAGATGCGGACTTTGAACTAAATTTGGTAAATACAATTATTAATGTCGGAAATATTGAGCCGGAAGCCACTTTGCCTAAACCTCTTTTGATAACGAAGGTTCCGTTATCGGATGATGAGGCTCCCGCTGATCTTCCCGCGGAATGTGAATATGAAGAGTCCGCCCGGCAGGTTACTTGCACTTTAGGCTTGCAAAGTGGGCAGGTACTGGCCGATAGCCTAAATAGTCTCTTGGGTACAATTGATATTGAAGAGTTAGACCTGCTGGGTATTCCTCTTGCTGATCCCTTGGCTTTCATTGTTGATGCCTTAAGTGGGATCGTTGACATCGTGGTCGGTCCGATTCTGGAGTATGTTCTTGGTCCGCTTTTGGATTTTCTCGGCGTTAGTTTGGGGCAGGCGAAATTGAACTTGCTAAAATCGGAGCAATCAACGGTACAGTTGCTTCAGTATTGCGGTCCGGAAGGTTGCTAATATCAGTGCTGGCTTGGACATCATAGGGGGAAGTCTTGAATGTTTGGGGTCAAGTCTTGCCCTTTGCCTCCAGCCCGAGATGTGCTGGGGTCAAGCCTTGCCTTTTGCCTCAAGCCCCGCACCTTGTTGTCATTCAACGAATTTCTCGATCACCGAGTCGGCACCGATCAGCGGTATGATCCGTACCAACGCCTGCTCCAAAATGCCGTCTTCGGCTTTGGTAATAAATTTGGCTTTCCGGTCTTTCCAGGACAGCGTTTGAATCAGGCTTGCGGTAACGACGTACGGCTGGTCGAGATTGTCCACCGGGACTTCCGTGGCGCCGCCCCGGATGCTGGTGCTGATGGGGCGGCAGATAACCAGCCCGGTTTGTTGGTTATATCCCTTTGATGACAGCACCAGGGCAGAGCGGTATTTGCCAATCTCCTTGCCTTTGGAGAGCTCGGAATCCAGCCAGATAATATCATCGCGTTCCGGGGTATACGTTTCTTTCGGCATTAGTCCCCCAATTCGCCGCCTGAAGGTGAGGCCAATTCGTCAGCGTGTGCGGTATGGGCATTGAGACCGGTAATCAGGTCCGCCTCGCTGAACGGCAATTTAACCCGCCCAGACAGCTTTCCCGCAGCTTCAATGACAATACGGCCCTCTTCCACCCCGGGCTGGCGATGCTTAAGTGCGCCTGGGCCAGAATACGGCTGGTCAGTCGCACGGCTGCGCTGTTGCCCCACTGTTTGATCTCGCTTTGTATGGTGTCATTTGGCACGGTGAGTACCTATTCCTGTTCCGGCCGTGTAGATACATTAGTGATAACGCTAGCCCGTCGGGAGCCGGGGGTATCAACATTTGTATCTACTTATGGCATCGAGATCGAGTCTTGTCTTGGGCTCGGGCCTCCATCGTCATTGAATGAGTCTTTCGCCGGACGGAGCCGGAGCCCGAAACTTCGGAATCTTGATTTGTCTCAGTGGTTCATTTGTGACTACAGTGGCACCATATCCGTACAAGAGACTCGCAATGCGTGCTGACACCTATGTCCGGGCCCGGATATCCACGGAAACCAAGGAACGCGCCACTGCTGCCCTGGATCGTATGGGGCTCAGCGTTTCCGATGCCATTCGCCTGTTGATGCTGCGAGTCGCCGAGGAGGAGCGCTTGCCGTTCGCCGTGGCCGTGCCCAACAAAACCACTCGGAACGCCATGCGCGAGTTGGACGCTGGTAAAGGCAAACGGCTGGATAATGCCGAAGAGCTTTTCGAGGATCTAGGGCTCTGACGTGCCCACATCGAGCCGGATTGGCTGCTGATATACCGTATTGACGGCGACGAGTTGCAGCTGGCCCGGACTGGCACCCATGCTGACTTGTTCGATGAATGAAGGAGGCGAACCGTCGTTATCCGCTGAAGGAGGAAGATTGGTGATCCCCCCGCTTGAACCAGAAGCCGAATCATTAGAGGCATTGCTGGAAAGGTCTTCCCCCGAGCAGTTTCGAGTGGAGGAAGATGAGGTTTGGCTCAACGCCGAGGCCGTAGGTAGTGAGAGCGCCTGAGCGGTAATCCTATGATGTCCCTCCCTCCTGCTCTTCTATAGCGTCCTTCCTGCCGGGCTTGCTCTTTCGGTTTACATATATAGAATAACAGCCTAACTTGTAAACCATGGATTCAGGTGCACTCATGATCGGTGAGCGATTAAAGCGGGCTCGCGCCGCTGCCGGGCTCTCCATGCGGGCCTTGGCGGAAAAGGCGGATGTGAGTGCCAACATGATCAAGAAGTATGAGCACGATCAGAGCATGCCCGGTTCCCGGGTACTGATTGCGCTGGCCAAAGCGCTGAATGTGCGCAGCGAATACTTCTTCCGCTCTGTCGAGGTCCGGCTTGAAGGCGTGGAGTACCGTAAGCGAGCCAGCACGCCGGCCGGACTGCTCAAGCGGATCGAGGCGGATATCCTGGATCAGGCTGAGCGCTGGCAAGAGCTGGCCAACTTGTGGCCGTCTTTTCCCGTCCCATCTTTTGAAATGCCTTCTGAGTTACCGGAGTCTGTTGCTTCACTGGAGCAAGTCGATGCTTTGGCATGCCTGGTTCGGTCGGTCTGGCGACTGGGTATCAATCCCATACCGGACCTGATTTCCGAGCTGGAGTCGAAGGGGATCCTGGTTATTCTGAGCGATGTGGACGACTTGTCGAAGTTCGATGGATTACAGGCTTCCGTGGCCAATGCCCCGCTGATCGTCGTCTCCACGCATTGGCCAGGCGACCGGCAGCGTTTTACTTTGGCTCATGAGTTAGGGCACCTTCTTTTGCACGGTCGCTTGCGGCCCGAATTGGATGAGGAAAAGGCGTGTAACCGCTTTGCCTGTGCCTTTTTGCTCCCCGACTCGGGGCTGTTCGAGCATTTGGGGGAGCGCCGGCATCATCTGGAGCCTCAAGAGCTGTACATGCTCAAACACGAGTACGGTTTGAGCATGGCGGCCTGTTTGCGGCGGGCTTATGATCTGGCTGTGATCTCTGATGCCTACTACAAGAAAACCCAGATTTCCTTTGGGAAGAACGGCTGGCGTAAAAAGGAACCGGGAGAGCCTTATCCGCAGGAGCGGACAGCTTTGTTTCCACAGCTGGTTTATCGGGCTTTGGGAGAGGACATCATCGGAGAATCCAAGGCGGCGGAACTGCTTAACATGCCACTGTCCCGCTTTCACCGGGAACGTCAGATGGAGTTGATTGGTGAGAGTGCTGATCAGTGACGCTAATATCCTGATCGATTTGGAGGAGGGGCAGATTATTGAAAGCGCTTTTATGGCGCCTTTCGATCTGTGTGTGCCTGATATCCTTTTCCATGAGGAATTGGAAGAGCAGCATGATCATCTTTTAGCGCTGGGGCTTGGCGTTTTGGAGCTGTCCGGGGAGTCGCTTGGTTATGCGGGGGCATTAGGGCAGAGCCATAGTGCACCGAGCCGGAATGATCTTTTTGCCTTGGCATTGGCCCGCCAGGAACAGTGCCCACTTCTAACTGGGGATAGGGCGCTCAGGGTGGTCGCCGAGCAAGAAGGTGTGGATGTTAGAGGCACCTTGTGGCTGGTTGAGCACCTTGTTGTTTGTAATCTCCTTGATGTTGCGATGGCGAGGGACGCATATAAAAGAATGCGTGAACGTGGACGCCGCTTACCTTGGAAGCTCGCTGAAGAGGGGCTCCACAGGCTGGAGAAAAGCCTCTCCAGACGAAACGACTAATCCAGAATCTGTTCTGCTACCGCAATTCCCCATTAATCCTCTCAGCCGTCTTTCGCAGCTCAGGCAATAACCGCTCAATCATACCTTCCTCATTGGCCTTGCTCGGCGCCAAAGTGAGGTTGATGGCGGCGATGGTTTTGTTTTCCCGATTCTTGATCGGCACGGAGATGCCGAACATGCCTTCCTCCAGTTCCCGGTCAACGATGGACCAGCCCTTGGCGCCGTCTTCCTGAATCGCTCGCTTGAGTTCTGCTTTGTCGGTGATGGTGAAGCGGGTGTAGGGGGTGAGTTCCAGGTTGTTGAGGTAGTGGTCGAGTTCTTCGGGGGGCAAGTCGGCCAGTTGGATCCGTCCCAGGGAGACCACGTGCGCGGGCAGGGTGCTGCCCACGTTGAGGGTGCTTTTGAGCAGTTTACGGGTGGGGACCCGCATCACGTAGTAGATGTCAGAACCGTCCAGCACCGCGATGGAGCAGGATTCCTGAACGCTTTGCACCAGTTCCTCCATGTAACTCTGGGCGAAGGACCAGATCTCCATTGAGGAGAGGTAGGAGAAACCGAGGTTCAGCATGCGGGGGGTGAGCCAGAACTGCTTGCCGTCGGTGTTGGCGTAGCCCAGGGCGGTGAGGGTATGCAGCAGGCGTCTGGCACTGGCCCGGGAGATGTCGGCCCGCCGGGCGACATCGGACAGGGACTGCCTGGCGGCGCCTTCTCCGAAAGTGGTGATCACCTTCAAACCCCGCATGAATCCGCTGACCAGCAGGGACTCATCCTTCTCTTTGTGTGCCGCCATCGGTACCGCTCCGTCCAGGGACGTTTTGACATTAACGAAAGTTTCGTCTTATCTTACTGGTGTTCTTTTAGAGAACACAATGTGCGTATAGCGAACAATAATCAAGATGGGGTTGCAACACAACCCCCGAACTCGGAGAAAGCTCCACGAGGGCTTGGAGAGAGTCTCATGGCTAACAACAACAGCAATCGATTGATATCCGCGTTGCTCGGTGGCCTGGTCGCCGTGACTTCCCTGGTGCCGGCCTTGGCTTCCGCGCGTGATCTGACTTACGGCAGTTATCTGCCGCCTCACCATCCCACCAGTGAGGGGATCACCACCTTCATGTCGGCGGCGAAGGCGCGGTCCGATGGCGAGGTGTCCTTCAAGTTCTTTCCTTCCGGGGCGGCGGCCTCGGGCAAGGAGATGCTGTCGGCGGTGAGCGACGGCATGATCGACGGTGGCTTCCTGGTGACCGTTTATTTCCCTACTTCCATGCCGGCGAACATGGTTATCAGCGATCTGTCGTTCTGGGACCGGGACTCGCTGGCTGCGTCCGCCGCGTCGGTGGACACCATTCTCAACGATTGCCCGCAATGCCTTGAGGAGTACAAGGAGCAGGGTGTGCGCTTCCTCGCCAGTTACGCCACGCCGCCTTACCAGGCCATGTGCAAGGACCGGTTCGATGGTGGTTTCGAGGCCGAGGGCAAACGCATGCGCGTGGCCGGTGAGGAGATTGGCCGCTGGGTGTCGGGCATCGAGGGTATTCCGGTCAACATTCCCAATAGCGAATCCTACGAGGCCATGGAACGCAGCCAACTGGACTGTGTCATCGGCGCCACCAGCTGGTTGAAGTCCCTGTCGCTCATGGAAGTGGCCAACAGCGTCGTCGAGCTGCCCATGGGCGCTTTTCTTGGCGGTTCGTTGCTGAACGTGCGCGAATCCGTCTGGGAGGATCTGGATGAGAAAGGACGCCAGGCATTAATCGATGCGGCGCCGGTAGGGCTCGCTCGTACCTTGTATGCGTATCAGAAAGAAGAACAGGACGTACGAAAGCTGGCGCGGGAACAGGGCGTCAACTTCGTTGAGGTATCCGATGCACTCAAACAACGTCGCGAAGAATTCATGCAATCCCAGATCGAGCAATCGGCTAAAAATGCCGCCGAGCGTGGTGTCGAGAATCCGGAAAAGATTGTCGAGAGTTTCATCAGGAATCTGGAGAAGTGGGAAAAGCTGCTCGAAGGCAAGCAACTCACCGAGCAACAGTACGCCGAGTTGTTGAAAACCGAAATCTACGACAAGGCGTTTTGATGGACCGTGCCGGTTCAGGGCTCTAATGGTTGCTACAAGGCCGCTGTGGGAGCTTGCCTGCAAGCGAATTGGGTCTGTCGGGCGTCTTTCGCCAGCAGGCTGGCCGCCACAGCGGCTTGGTAGCTTGCTCCATGAGAACTGCACCGGATTTTTTTCACTTCACAGGTTATTTGATTGATGAACGCAGCGACAGCGCAGTTTAAGCCGTTTGAGGGGGTCCGGGTCCTGGATATGAGCCAGGGACTGGCCGGGCCCTATGCGGCGCAGATGCTTCTGATGATGGGTGCCACGGTAGTGAAGGTAGAGCCTCCCCAGGGCGATTGGGGCCGGGTGATGGGATTGGCACGCAACGGGCACAGTGCTTTGAGCGTGATCGCCAACTGGGGCAAGAAAGGCATTTGCGTGGATGCCCGCAACGAACAGGGCCGGGAGGTAATCAAACGCCTGGTCGGTTGTTCGGACCTGGTGATGGAAAGCTTCCGGCCCGGCGTCATGGAGAAGCTTGGGCTGGGGTATGACGTTCTGAAATCCCTGAATCCCGGCATTGTGCTGGGTTCCATTTCCGGCTTCGGGCGCAGCGGGCCCCACGCGCTGCGAGCCGGCTCGGACAGTATTCTTCAGGCCGCCACCGGTATGGCGGCCATGAACGGCGCTGACGAAGGGTCTCCCCGGCGGGTCGGCATGCTGGCGGTGGACATGATCACCGGTTTGTACGCCGGCTACGCGTTGTCCGCGGCGATCCATGAGCAACGTGCTTCCGGTGTCGGCCGGCATCTGGATCTGTCACTGCTTGGCGCCTCGATGGCCTTTCAGGCTATGCCCATGGTGGAGTCCTTTCTGCAGGGTGGTGAAAAAAGAAAACCGGTGACGGTGCCCTCGGGCAACTTCGACGCCGCCGATGGCCAGCTTTCGGTGGTGTGTTTACGCAATGAGATGTTCCACGCCCTGGCAAAGGCGCTCGGCCATGAAGAATGGACAACCGACCCGCGTTTTGCCGATAACGAGGCGCGCCAGCGTAATGTGGATACCTTGCATGATCTTCTGGCGGGCATCTTCCCGACACAATCCCGGGAATACTGGATCAACCGGCTCAATCAGGCGGGCGTGCTTTGCGGGCCGGTGAACAGCTACTCGTCGTTGCGTGAAGATGCCCAGGTGGAGGCTCTGCGTTTGTTGGCGGATGTGGATCATCCGGACTTCGGCGCTTTTCCTTTCCCGGCGTTTCCGGGGGCGCAGAGGGCGGCGGACGAGTTGCCGCCGGCGCCGGCTTTGGGGCAACACACCGTGGACGCCCTACGAGGCGCGGGCTTCGCCGAGGCGGAGATCCACAACTTGCTGTCATCCGGTGCCTGCATGCAGGCGTGACAAAGAATAAGGAGCAGGTGATGCGAGCAGTGCTTTGTGACCGGTTCGGGTCTTATCAGGACCTGGTGTTATCCGAGGTGCCCAGTCCGGCGTTGGCGGAGGGTAGCGTGCGTATCGCCGTGCACTTCGCCAGCGTCAGTTACGCCATCTCCCTGATGGTGGCGGGGACCTATCAGCGCAAAATGACGCCGCCTTTTGTTCCCGGCACGGAAGTCTCCGGTGTTATTACCGAATGCGGCCCCGGCGTTAACGATCTGAAAGTAGGGGATCGGGTAGCGGCCATTGTCGATTGCGGCGCCTTTTCCGAAGAAGTGGTGATCGACCGGGCCACTGTTTACCCGGTCCCGGAGTCGGTGCCGTTGGAACAGGCGGTGGCCTTGCCCTTGTCGTTCGGCACCGCGACCACGGCGCTGAAGCGGGCCGGCGAACTGGCCGATAAAACGGTTTTGGTCACTGGCGCGGGCGGGGCTCTTGGGCAGGCCGCCGTGCAGGTGGCGTCCTTGCTTGGTGCCCGGGTGATCGCCATGGCCAGTTCACCGGAGAAACTGGACGCGGCGATGAAGGTGGGCGCTTCGGAAGGGACCGATTATTCCACCGGGGATGTGGTGAAGAAGGTCAAGTCGCTGACCGAAGGCCGGGGCGCCGATGTGGTGTTCGATCCGGTGGGTGGCGAGGTGTTCGCGTCGCTGATTCGGGCCACGGCGGTGGAAGGCACTATTTTGTCCCTGGGCTTTGCCAGCGGCAAGATACCCGCCGCGCCGGTGAATCTGTTGTTGGTGAAGAACATCGGTTTACTGGGAGTGAATTTTTCCGAGTACGTGGGTTGGGGAAAAGAAGACCGGCGTCATCAATTTTCCGATGAAATCCAGTCGATGATGCGCTGGCTGTTCCAGTCCGCGGCGGAAGGAAAAATAAGGCTCGCCACGCCCGAGCTGTTTCGTTTCGAGCAGGTGACGGAGGCCATCGACCAGGTGGTTCAGCGCCGTGCCGTGGGCAAGGTGGCGTTACGTATTCGATGAGGTTGGGTTATGAACCGGCTAATAAAAAAGACAAAGGATCTGGCCACCAATGTGGTCGGCGCGATGATCGTTTTGATGATGGTGCACGTTACCGCCGAAGTGCTGCTGAGGCTGCTGTTCGGCATGCACATTCCCGGAACCATGGAGGTCGTTGCTTACTACTACATGGTGGCCGCGGTCTTCATCGGTATTTTCATCTGCGTCGTTGAGGACAGTCACATCCGGGTGGATGTGCTGGTTCAGCATTTCAGCAAGCGTATACGATCCGCCACGGACATCTTCGGGCTGCTGGTAATGACGCTGTACTTCGCTCTGTTCTCCTACGGTTTGTACCTGCAGGCGGTTAAAAGCTGGGGGCGCCGGGAAGGGGTGGACGCGGTGTTTTTTGAACTGTCGATCTGGCCGTCCCGTTGGATTGCCTGGGCGGGCGTTTTCATGGCCGCCCTGGCGGCGATGTATCTTCTGATCCGTTTGTTGCGCGGAAAGTCCCGGCGGGAGGTTTCGTCATGAGCGCGGTGCAGATCGGGTTCGCTTGTATCGCCTTACTGCTGGTGCTGTTGGCGCTGCGCGTGCCGATCGGGGTGTCACTTGGGGTGAGTGCCTTTACCGGGCTGCTCTCCCTCCGTGGCCTGGATGCGGCGTTCGCTCTGATGGGGTCCACCACTTTTCAGTTCATCGCCCATTGGTCGTTGACCGCCATTCCCATGTTTATTCTGATGGGCGCGATTGCCTTCCATACCGGTTTGACGCGAACCTTGTTCGATGCGGGCAAGGCCTGGCTGGGTTTTCTGCCGGGCGGGTTGGCGATCGCCACCAATGTTTCCAGTGCCGGTTTTGCCGCCGCCAGCGGTTCCAGCGTGGCCATGGCCGGTGCCATGTCCCGTCTTGCCGTGCCGGAAATGCTGAGGGCCAGGTACGATCCTGGTCTGGCCACCGGGGTGGTGGCGGCGTCCGGGACGCTGGGGGCGTTTATTCCTCCGAGTATTCCTTTTGTACTTTATGCCGTGTTCATGGAGGCGTCCGTCGGGCAGCTGTTGATGGCGGGGATTATTCCCGGCCTGCTGACCATGCTGGCTTATGCCGTGCTGATCGTCACCCGGGTAAAACTGAATCCGGATCTGGCGCCGAGGACCGCGCAGGCCTATTCCAACCGGGACCGTTGGGTATTGTTGCTCAAGTCCTGGCCTCTGCCAGTGATCGTCGCCGGTGTCGTCGGCGGGCTTTATACCGGAACGGTGACCGCCACCGAGGCAGGCGCTTTCGGTGCCTTCGTGGCGATCGTGGCCGCCTTGCTCCAGGGATCCTTCAGCTGGACGGCGATGCAGCAGGCAGTATCGGAAACTGTCACCAGCACGGCGTCGATTTTTCTTATCGCCATCGGCGCGGTGTTGTTCAGCCGTATGCTGACACTCAGCCAGATTCCCATGAACATTGGTGTCTGGGTGGAAGATTACGCAGTGGCGCTGTGGATGTTCCTGCTGGCGGTCACGGTGTTCTACATCGTTCTGGGTATGTTCCTGGATCCGATCGGCTTGATGCTGGTGACCCTGCCGGTGCTGGCGCCTTTCGTCATCGCGTTTGATATCGACGTGATCTGGTTTGGCGTGCTGGTGGTGAAGTTCATCGAGATCGGTTTGCTGACACCGCCAATAGGATTGAACCTGTTCGTGGTCAGTGCCGGGGTGGGCGACAAGGTGCCGTTCGGTCAGGTGGTGCGAGGCACGGTGTGGTTCCTGGCCGCGGAAGCGGTGGTGCTGATTCTGCTGATGACGTTTCCGACGTTATCCCTGCTGTTGCCTTCGCTGATGTACTAACCAGGATGGTGCCATATTGACGAGATGATGAATTTGATGCATTGTGGCATCAATAATGATGACCGAGCGTCGATATGCGTACCACAATCACGATTGACGATGCCCTCTACGAGCAGGCATTGGAGCTGGCTGAAGCAGGCTTGGATAAACCCGCGGATATTCTTCGGGAGGCCATCAAAACCTATGTTCGGGTCCAAGCCGCGCGCCGCCTGGCCGCTTTGGGAGGAGCCTCACCTGATATGGAGGATATCCCGCGGCGGCGTGAGGAGCCGTTCCAGGAATGAGCGTTTTGGTGGATACCTCGGTATGGGTGGCGCACTTCAGAGAAAAAAATGAGGCGCTGATCAACCTGATGGAAATGGACCGTGCCCTGGTGCATCCCATGGTCTTGGGCGAGCTTGCCTGTGGGACTCCGCCTGAGCCTCGGCAACGAACTTTGGGCTACATAGGTCTATTGCGGCCGAGTAATCAGGCCAGCCTTAAGGAGGTCATGACGTTCGTTGAGCAAGAACGCTTATACGGGCGAGGTTGTGGTTTGGTGGATATGATGTTGCTTGCTTCAACCGTCATCACTCCCGAAGGGAGGCTTTGGACGTTGGATAAACGCTTGGCTGGATTGGCGGATGAGTTCGACGTGGCGTACCAGCCGCATATGCATTAGGCAGAACCGCGAACGGAAACTTAGAGCTTTCTTTCTACAAGGCCGCTGTGGGAGCTTGCTTGCAGGCGAATTTGAGACCCAATTCGCCAGCAGGCTGGCTCCCACAGCGGCTCCGAGGATCCGGCTGTGGGAAATGATCAGGCCCGGGCCGGTTGGGGCTGGTAGCCTTTCAATGTGGTGACGAAATCCTGCAGAGCGTGAATGCCGGACTCCTCGGCTTCGCGGCACCATTGTTTCAATGCATCCAGCATTTCCGCGGAATTACGGCTGGTCTGGCTCCAGATTTCCTGCAGGCGCAGGCGGTATTCGTAGATGGTGGCCAGCGTGTGGTTGTGTTCGGTCAGTTGCTCCAGGCGTTGCTGATGACGCGGCTTGAAGAAACGCTGATCGCGGTACAGCAGGGCCCGGGCGCGGCGGTAGAAACCACGGGTGGCTTCGCAGGCGCGGGCTTGCTCTTGCTGGAATACCGGTTTGATTACCGTGCGGCGGTAGTGAGCCATCACCTGGAAACGGTGTTGCACCAGGGCTCGCACGGTGTCCAGATCGATACTCGGGCGAGTGGGGTTCAGCACCGGTTTCGGTGCCAGTTTCTTCACTTTCGCCAGGCCCAGTATTTCGAACAGGCGAATCCACGCCCAGCCCATATCGAACTCGAACCGGCGCACCGACAGCTTGGCGGAGCTGGGGTAGGTGTGGTGGTTGTTATGCAGCTCTTCGCCGCCGATCAGAACGCCCCACGGCAGAATGTTGCGTGAGGCGTCCTTGCATTCGAAGTTGCGGTAGCCCCAGTAGTGGCCGATACCGTTGATCACACCGGCGGCGAACAGCGGAATCCACATCATCTGCACGGCCCAGATGGTCACCCCGGCGAAGCCGAACAGCAGGATGTTGATCAGTGCCATCAGCATAATGCCGAGCATGGGGAAGCGGCTGTAGACGTTGCGCTCCATCCAGTCATCCGGGCAGCCGGCGCCGTACTTGTCCAGGGTTTCCTGGTTCAGCGCTTCGGCCTGGTAGAGCTCCGCGCCTTCGCGCAGTACTTTGCGGATGCCAAGCACCTGCGGGCTGTGCGGGTCTTCCTCGCTATCGCAGTGGGCGTGATGCTTGCGATGAATGGCGGTCCAGGCGCGGGTGTTCATGCCCGTGGTCAACCACAGCCAGAAACGGAAGAAGTGTTTCAGCACCGGGTTCAATTCCAGCGCGCGGTGGGCGGAATAGCGGTGCAGATAGACAGTGACGCTGACAATGGTCACGTGGGTCAGGGCCAGGGTGATCAGCACCAGGCTCCAGGGACCCAGGGCCAGCAGACCCTCGGAGAGAAACATCAGGATGGTGTTCATAATAATCCGGCTTGCGGCGGTAGTAGTCCGTTAGAAAGCGAATGTCGCCGATTCGTTCCTTGAGCCTCGACGTTATAAACGGGTAAGCAATAAATGGGCCGATGGATGCACCCGGGCCTGCCAATCAGCTTCTATATAGATGGTGCCTACCGGTTCAAAGATCAATGCGGGGCCGTAGATTACCTGATCGGCTCCTAATTCGTCCCGTCGGTATACAGGAATTTTGGTTTTGTTTCTTTCTGCGTTTGGCGCGGCGCTTTCATCACCAACGGAACCGTAAACCGGAGCCTCCCAGGCTGGCAAGCCCTCGCCCCGTGGGGCCTGGCCCGGCGAGGGTGGCCGCGCCTCGGCCAGGCACCGGACCCGCAGGTTCACCCGCCGCACCGGCAATGACAGCCGGTGGCCATAACGCTGTTCGTGCAGATCATGGAAGGCGGCTTCGCTTTGCGCGGGATTCTCTCCCTGCCAGGGCAGGGTCAATACGGAGGACTGGCCCTGATAGCACAGGTCCAGGCCGGTTTCGGTGCGGATCCGGTTGGTGTCGATGCCTTCCGCTTCCAGTTCCGCCCGGGCCTGGCGCTCCAGTTCCCGAGCCAGAGTGAGAATATGCGCGGCCTCGGCATCCGCCGGCAGCGCCTGGATGCGTTCACGTTGGCGTGGTGCGTAGACCAGCCCTTCCGCCGACAGTACGCCGGCACGTACGGGCACCACCGCCTGCCGCATGCCGAGGCTGGTGGCCAGGGCGCACACATGCAGGCCGCCGGCGCCACCAAAACTCACCAGCGTGAAGTCCCGCGGGTCAAAGCCCTTCTGGATCGAGATCACCCGCAGCGCCTGGCTCATATGCTCATTGGCCAGATCGATGATGCCTTGCGCGGCCTGGGGAATAGGCATGCCGAGGCGTTCCGCCACGCGGGCAACGGCGTCGTGGGCCTTGGCCGGGTCCAGACGCAGGTTGCCACCCAGGGCGAATTCCGGCTGCAGGCGGCCCAGCACCAGATTGGCGTCGGTGACCGTGGCTTGGGTGCCGCCCTGGCCGTAGCAGGCGGGGCCGGGGCTGGCACCGGCGGATTCCGGTCCCACGTGCAGCAGGCCGGCGTCATCCACCTGGGCCAGGGAGCCGCCGCCGGCCCCAATGGTGTGCATGTCAACCATGGGAACGGCCACTGGATAAGGCCCGATGCGCCCCTGGCGGGTCAGCCGGATGTCGCCGTCCAGCAGCGCCACGTCGGTGGAGGTACCGCCCATATCGAAGGTCATCAGATGATCGCGGCCCAGGGCCTGCCCCAGACGGCGGGCAGCGTTGAGGCCGCCGGCGGGCCCGGACAGCAGCAGGTTCACCGCCCTTTCGGCGGCTTGATCAGCGGCGATGGTGCCGCCGTTGGACTGCATGATGGTCAGTGGCGCCGGGGTGGTGTGCTGTTTCAGCCGCGCCAGATAATCCGCCATGCGGGGAGAGAGCCAGGCGTTCAGCCAAGTGGCCATGCCGCGCTCGTACTCGCCACGGGTGGGCAGGATGTCGCTGGAGAGGCTGACCGGATAGCCGGCCTGCCGGAGCGCCTTGCAGAGCCGTTGCTCCGCCGCGGGGTCCAGGTAGCTGAACAACAGGTTTATGGCCACGGATTCCGGGTCATGGCGGCGAACCGCTTCCACCGTTTGCCGGATCGTCTCTTCGGTGAGCGGGATCAGGGTGTCTCCCTGGGCGTCCAGGCGGGTATCGACGCCGATGACCGGAGTGTCGTGCAGGGCGGTGTGGGTGGGCAGCGGCCGCAGGTTGTATAACTCGGGCCGGTTCTGGCGGCCAATGAGCAGCAGATCCTCTATGCCGGAGTTAGTAATTACTACCGTTTTGGCGCCTTTGTTTTCCAGGGCTGCGTTGGTAGCCACGGTGCTGCCATGGACGATGACCAACTCCCCCAGGGCCAAGGCCCCGGAGAGTCCCATGTCCTCGATGCCCCGCAGGATGGCCCGCTCCGGGGCCGCCGGCGTGGACAGTACTTTATGGATGCGCGGTTGCTCGCCGCCCAGCAGAACGAAATCGGTGAAAGTGCCGCCGGTGTCCACGCCTAGCCAGTACTGCATCGTTGCCCCGCTTGTGCTTAACCCCTTTACCGCCTGCGCAAGGACGGTGCCGCGGGTATCATAACCGTCCTGGCCGCGGGCTGCCCATTGCCGCTGCCTTCGCGAGCAAGCTCGCTTCCCACAGGGGGGCTACAAGCTCCCACAGCGGCTTCGTGGCGTAGTCTGTGGGAGCCAGCCTGCTGGCGAATCCTGTCCTGACCCATATTCCAAGGAGCCGTTAATGCCCGAATTACCCGAAGTGGAAACCACGCGGCGGGGGATTGAGCCTCATTTGACCGGACGCCGTCTGCGCTCGGTGACCGTGCGCGAGCCGCGGCTGCGCTGGCCCGTGGACGAGCGGGTGGCGGCGTTGCGGGATCGGCCGGTGCTGGCGGTGCGGCGGCGTGCCAAGTATTTGCTGCTGGACCTGGATGGCCTGCATCTGGGGGTGCATCTGGGTATGTCCGGAACACTGCGGGTGGTGCCGGAGGCGGCGCCGCTGCGCAAGCATGATCATGTGGATCTGGTGCTCGATTCCGGGCAGCTATTGCGCTTCAACGACCCCCGCCGGTTCGGCGCGGTGCTCTATCTGCCGGACCTGGAGCAACACCCGTTGTTCACCGGCCTCGGCCCCGAACCGCTGGATGCGGCCTTCACCGGAGAATGGCTGCATCGGCGCAGCCGTGGGCGTAAGGCCTCGGTGAAGACGTTCATCATGGACAACGCCACGGTGGTGGGCGTTGGCAACATTTACGCGCAAGAAAGCCTGTTCTTGGCGGGAATCCACCCTTCCCGGCCAGCGGGGCGCATCAGCCTGGCTCGTTACCGCCTTCTGGCGGAGGCTATCCGGGAAGTCCTGGCACGGGCCATCGAGGCCGGGGGCACCACGTTGCGGGACTTCACCCGGGTTGACGGTCAGCCCGGCTACTTCGCCCAGGAATTACGGGTCTATGGTCGAGCGGGGGAGCCTTGCCGGCAGTGCGGAACGCCGCTGCGGGGCGGGCGCCACGGTCAGCGCAGTACCGTGTATTGTCCCCACTGCCAGCGTTGAGGCGGGCTCAACCGTTTTCTGAGATCAGTGTGCTGTCGTATTGTTTATCTAAGAATAAAGATTTAGATTGTGAACCAGTAGTCAGCACGACTGCTGAATTGGGGTAACAATGCCCCGGCGACTCAGCAAAAGGGGGGAGCCCGGACCATCTTCTTGTGTGTGGGGGTTGAACCTGTGGGGGGTGAGTCGCCGCTCCCGCGGTCGAGGGACGGCCGCGGGGGCTCCTATTCAAAAGGCCGGGTCAAGACGGTTGGGACTGCCCGGCCAATCCTGCTATCCAACGAGAACCTGTCGAAGAGGGACTCACAATGAAGCGAGCCCTGCGCCTGCTGGCGGCCGCCACCATCATCTGCACCGTATCCCAAACCACACAGGCCCGTCCCATGGACGAAGACGCCGATCAGCCGTCGGCGCTGGCCATGTTCGGGGACGCCGTGATCGTCAGGCCGGTCATGGCCGTCGGCACGGTGGGCGGTCTGGCCGTATATACGGTAATGTTGCCGTTCTCCGTGCTCGGTGATAATGAAGGCGAAGCCGCCGAAGTGCTGGTGAAGAATCCCGCCCGCGCCACTTTTTTGCGTTGCCTGGGTTGCACGCCGACGCAACATGAGCGCAAACAGGCGGAGAAAAAAATACGAGAAGCCAATGCGGCGCAATAATCGCGCCGCTACCGATTGATCTTTCGAGGAGTCCGCTATGCAACGTTGCGTGGCTGCATTGGCCGCCGTGGCCATGGGCATGGGTGTATCCGTGGCGCACGGCGAAGCCTACGTATCCTTGGGATACGGATATCATGAACAGGATGACCGCTTTTTCGGCGACGACCGCTTCGAGACCGGTGACCTGATCGCCAAACTGGGCGGCCGTATCAACCGCTGGTTCGCGGTGGAGATGCGCGGCGGTTCCACGCTGAACAGCAACGAAGACCGTCTCAATGGAACTTCCGTGAAAGGCGAGTACCGTCAGAAGTATTTCTATGGCGCTTATGTGAAGCTGAGTGGTCCCAATGCCACCATGGCCACGCCGTATCTGATTGGCGGTTATACCGAAGGCAAGGAAGAAATGGACGTGGACGGCGGCGGCAAGGTCTCGGACAAATGGTATGACTCGTCCTACGGTCTGGGGATCGATTTCGGTGTCAGCGAGCGCTTCGACGTCAACGTGGAATACATGTTCTATCGTGACAAGGACAACGTCACCCTGAAAGGTCCCGCCCTGTCCGCTTCCTGGACATTCTGAATCGGTAATACGTAATCGCTCTCCCGCCAAGGGAGGACGAAGCCGCCGTGGGAGCTTGCCTGCAAGCGAATGAGCTTCCGGCCCCAAGATTCGCTTGCAGGCAAGCTCCCACGGTGGCTTCGTAGCACAATTGTAGGAGCCAGCCCTGCTGGCGAACCGCTTTCCTCAACTCCTCATCAACTCTCCGCCGGTTCCGGCAGTGCCTCCGTCTCTTCGTCACCGTGCCCTTCGTTGCGGCCCAGCAGCATGTACATGGCCGGTACCACGAACAGGGTGAACAGGGTGCCGATGGTCATGCCGGCGGCCACCACCAGACCGATGGCGAAGCGGGCGCCACCACCGGGGCCCGCGGCGATCAGCAACGGAATCATCGCCAAGACCAAAGCGGCGGTGGTCATCAGCACCGGACGCAGGCGCACGGCGGCGGCGTGTTCGATGGCCTCCCGCTTGCCCATGCCCTCTTCCTGCATCTTGTTGGCGAACTCCACGATCAGAATCCCGTGTTTCGATATCACCCCGATCAGAGTCACCAGCCCCACCTGCGTGTAGATGTTGAGCGTGGCCAGACCGAGGCTGACGAAGATCATGGCGCCGCACACGGACATGGGCACCGTGATCAGCATGATGATCGGATCACGGAAGGATTCGAACTGGGCCGCCAGAACCAGATAGATCACGATCAGGGCGAAGAAGAAGGTGATCATCAAATCGCTGCCTTCCTTCTTGAACTGCCGCGACTGGCCGGAATAATCCACGCTGTAGCCGGGGGGCAGCACTTCCCGTGCCGCGCTTTCCAGGATGCCGAGCGCTTCGCCCAGTGTCACCCCGGGGCGTTGTACGCCGGAAATGGTCACCGAGTTCAGCTGTTGGAAGCGTTTCAACTGTTGCGGCTGCACGGTTTCTTCCAGGCGCACCAGAGTGGCCAGTGGAATCAGATCGCCGGAGCCGGTGCGAATGTAGTACTGCTGCAACTGCTCTGGCGTCAGCCGGTCGCCGCGCTGAACCTGGGGAATCACTTTGTAGGACCGGTTTTCCAGGGAAAAGCGGTTGGCGTAGGCGCCGGACAGCATGGCGCCCAGTTCCTGCGCCAACTGGCGCATGGTGATGCCCAGCGACGCGGCTTTCTCCCGGTCGATCAGAATGTTGTAGCGCGGTTTGTCGATCTTCAGGTCCGTGTCCAGGAAGATGAACTTGCGGCTCTCCTGGGCTTTGCCCAGGATCTGGTTGGCCAGTTCCTGCAGATTCTCGGTCGGTTCGGTGGTGCCGATGACGAATTCCACCGGCAACATGCCGCCGCCGCTGGGCAGGGACGGCGGGACAAACACCGCTGATTGCAGACCGGCGATGCTGTTCACCTGCCCGGACAACTGTTCCTGGAATTCATTGGTGGTGACGTCCCGCTCATTCCAGCTGTCCAGTACGAAACCCGCCAGGGCGGTGTTGGAGGCGGCGGTGCCGGCGCCGCCGCCGAGACCATTGAGCAGGAAAATGTTTTCCACCGCCGGGGTGTCGGCGGCAATCTGTTCCAGCTCCCGGGTGAACGGCTCCAGATAGTCCAGCGTCACGTAGGGGTCGGCGGTGGCGGACACCAGCACAAAGCCCTGGTCTTCCTTGGGTTCCAGTTCGCTCGGCGAGGTGACGAACAGGAAGTAACAGGACACCAGAATGATCAGACCGAACACCAGCACCGTGGGCACGTCGTTCAAAGCGCCGTGCAGTCGCCGCTCATAGCTGCCGGCCAGTTTCTCGAACTGGCGATTCAGCCAGGCCTCGAAGCGATTGCCGCGATGCTCCGGGTCGTGGGCCTTGAGAATTTTGGCGCACATCATCGGCGACAGGGTCAGTGCCACCACGCCGGAGAGCAGCACCGCGCCGGCCAGGGAGAAGGCGAATTCCACGAACAAGGTGCCGGTGAGCCCGCCCATGAAACCAATTGGCAGGTACACCGCCACCAGTGTGGTGGTCATCGCCACCACCGGCCAGGCCAGCTCGCGCGCGCCCTTAAGTGCCGCGTCCTTGGGCGAGAGCCCTTCCTCCACATGGCGGTGCACGTTTTCCAGAACAATAATGGCGTCGTCCACCACGATGCCGATGGCCAGCACCATGGCCAGCAGGGTCAGCAGGTTGATGGAGAAGCCCATCAGCAGCATCAGGAACAGCGCGCCGACCATGGAGAGCGGCACGGCGATGGCCGGGATCAGTACCGACCGCAGAGAACCGAGGAACAGGTAGATCACCAGGATAACGATGATCACCGCTTCCACCAGGGTCTTCACCACCTCATCGATGGAGTCCTGGATATACTCGGTGCCGTCGTAAGGAATATTGCCTTCCAGGCCCTCCGGCATTTGCGGGAAGATCTCGTCTTCCAGAACCTTCCTTACCTCGGCGATCACGTCCAGGGAGTTGGCGTCCGGCGCCACTTCAATGCCCATGAACGTGGCCTTCTGGCCGTTGAAGGTCACTGAGGCGGCATAGGACTCCGAACCCAGTTCCACGTCGGCCACGTCCTCGAGACGCACGATGGCATTGTCCTGGGCGCGGATTACCAGACGGCGGAAGCCGGCGACGTCGTTGAGGTCGGTTTCCGCCTTGAGATCCAGAGCCACATTGGTGCCCTTGGTGCTGCCCACCGCGGCGAGAACATTGTTTTGCTCCAGCGCGGCGTAAACGTCGGAAGGGGTAATGCCCAGCGCCGCCATGCGCTCCGGTTTCAACCAGGCGCGCATGGCGAAGGTGCGGTCACCGAGAATTCGTGCCCGTTGCACGCCGTTGATGGTGGCCAGTTTCGGCTGCACCACGCGCACCAGATAGTCGGTGATCTGATTGTTGTCCAGCACCTCGGAGGAAAACGACAGGTACATGGCGGCGATATCATCGCCGATGGCCAGCTCCACCGTGGGGTCCTCGGACTCCTCCGGCAGTTCGCTGCGCATCTTGTTCACCTTGGCGACGATCTGCGTCAGAGTTTCGTTGGGATCCTGGCCCAGCCGTACATAAGCCTGGATTGAGGACGCCCCCTGCAGGGAGGTGGAAACCAGATAGTCGATGCCGTTCGCCGAAGCGATTTCCTGTTCCAGCGGCGTGGTGATAAAGCCCTGAATCAGATCCGCGTCGGCACCGGTATAGATCGTGGTGACGGTGATCACCGCGTTTTCCAGCTCGGGATACTGGCGCACGTTCAGTTCCGTGGCGGCGCGTAACCCGAGCAGGAAAATAAACAGGCTGACCACCGAGGCCAGAACCGGTTTATTGATGAAGATATCCGTGAATTTCATGAGCGACCTCAGCTGTTCGCCGGCTCGGGCGTGGCTTCCGCGGAAGGCTGTACGTCATTCTCAATGGCCACCGGTGCATCATTGCGCAACTTGAGCAAGCCACTGGTGGCAACGATTTCTCCGGGTTCCAGACCGGATTCCACCACCACCAGGTCGCCGCGCTGGCGGCCCAGTTTCACGAACCGCTTGCGCACTATCTTGCCGGCGCCGTCCCCGCTTTGCTGTTCGGCCTGTTCGCCTTCTTTCGCCGGCGCGTCCTGGATCACGAACACCGCGTTTCCGTAAGGGGCGTAGGCCACCGCCGTACGAGGGATCACCACCACCGGTTCGGATTGCGGCAACTGGATCGTTACGTTGGCGAACATGCCCGGACGCATACGCTGATCCGCGTTCTCGAAGGATGCCTGAATGGTGACGTTGCGGGTGGTCTCGTTGACGCCCGGTTCGATGGCGGTGATGGTGCCCTCGAACGTCTGATCAGGGTAGGCGTCCAGAGAAGCGCGGACGGTCAGGCCGGTTTCGATTTTGCTCAGCGTTTGTTCGGGCAGGGCGAAGTTGACGAAGATCGGATCCAGTTGCGCCAGGCTGACCACCGGGGTGCCGGGTTGCAGGTACTGGCCGATATCCACGCGGCGGATCCCAAGGACCCCGTCGAAGGGCGCGCGAATGGTCTTGTAGCTGAGCTGCTGCCGCTGCGCGTCCGCCTGGGCCATGGATTGATCCCGCTGGGCGCGCCGGTTGTCCAGCTCGGATTGTGAGATCGACCCTTGTTTGAACAGCCGTTGATAGCGATCGTATTCCTGGGACGCCAACTGAGCCGTGGCCTGCAACGCCTTCAACTGAGCCTGGTCGGCGCGGGATTCCAGCCGCACGAGAAGGTCGCCTTTTTTCACCTGGTCGCCGGAGGTGAATTCGATGGCCGCCACTTCGCCGCCCACCTGGCTGGTGACGTCGACGCCGTTGACCGCTTCCACGGTCCCCACGGCATCCAGTGACAGTGCCCATTCGTCCCGGGTTGCCTCCGCGGTGGAGACATTGGCGACTGGCATGGGCATATTGTCGAAGAAGCCCGTCATCATATGATTGATGAATGCCTTCCAGCCAAAGATGGCGCCGAACAATACGCCAACGCAGACCAGCATAATCACCATGCGTTTTGTCATGATCGAAACCCCGATGTGCAACCTGCTTATTTGGATATTTTCGTTGCCTGGCAGCCTTGCATGAGAGCGTCCAAAACCAGAGGATCGCATTCGCCAGCAGGCTGGCTCCCACGGATTAGGCTACGAAGCCGCTGTGGGAGCTTGCTTGCAAGCGAATCTTTTGGGAAACAAGAGCCCTACCTGCCGGTGGCTGTGCATCAAAAGCTGCGTCCCTGTGGTTTTGGTTTTTTCTCTCCAGGCTGAATCGCTCGGGGCAAGGGCAGATCGACAAAGCGGATCAAAATAATGAGGGCAGACCCGGCGGCCACGGCGTCCAGAAGGCCCGAGTGTGCCCAGAAATCAGGCGGGCATCAAGAGGTGGAGAGGGATTCTCCAATAAGCGTCAACACGGTGTTGAGGTGGCGTAATCCCAAAGTGGTGCAAACGATTCGATTCGGATCCGGTTGCAGCAGACCGCGTTCACGCAAGGGCGCCAGCAGGGCCGCGATGCGTTCCTGATCCACGCCGCTGTTTTGGCTCAATGTGCATGAGGGAACGCCGTTGGTCAGACGCAACGCGTTCATCAATGCTTCGAACAGAGGATCTTCTATGGCGGTGATACTACGGCGTGTCTGTTCCGGTGTCCGAAGATAGGCTTCCGGTTGCCGGGTTTTTTGATAGCGTACACGTTGTCCGTCACGGCGCGTCAGTTTGCCGTGGGCGCCGGCGCCGATCGCCAGATAGTCGCCGAAGCGCCAGTAGTTGAGATTATGACGGCAGCGGCGATCCGGCCGGGCAAAGGCGGAAACTTCATAACGCTCATAGCCATGGCGCCGCAACAGGGCAAACCCCTGTTCCTCGATGTCGGCCATGGTGTCCTCGTCCGGCTGGGTCGGAGGGGCGCGGTAGAAGGCGGTATTCGGTTCAATGGTGAGTTCATACCAGCTCAGGTGAGCGGGTGACAACTCGATGGCCGCTTGCAGATCCGCCAGCGCCTGGGCCGGCGTTTGTCCGGGCAGCGCGTGCATCAGATCCAGATTGAAATTATCGAAACCGGCGGCGCGGGCCAGGGCCACGGCACGGCGGGCTTCCTCGGGGCCGTGAATACGCCCAAGAGCCGCGAGCTGGCCGGGATCGAAGCTCTGTACGCCGATGGACAGGCGGTTGATGCCGGCCTCGCGGAAGCCTTCGAAGCGGCCCGCTTCCACGGTGCCGGGGTTGGCCTCCAGGGTGATTTCCACGTCGTTGGCCATTGGCAGGCGCTGGCGTAGGCCATCCAGCAGGCGCCGGTAAAAATCGGCGCTCATCAGGCTCGGTGTGCCGCCGCCGATAAAGATCGAAACAACGGGCCGGTCCAACTCACCTTCCAGCCAGCGCCGGTCCGCGTCGAGATCCGCCAGCAGGGCGTCGAGGTATTGGGTTTCAGGGAGTGTGTCGCGCTGATGGGAATTGAAATCGCAATACGGACATTTGCGCACGCACCAGGGTACGTGCACGTATAACGCCAGGGGCGGCCGCTCCGGGGTCACGGCAGTGGATGCTCCCGCAGTTGCGCGATCAGCTGCTGCAGAGCGCGAGCGCGATGGCTGACGCGGTTTTTCTCTTCCGGCGGCATCTCGGCGGCGGTGCGGCCGTCACCACTGATCTGAAAGTGCGGATCGTAGCCAAAACCGAACTCGCCGCGTGGTTCAAGAACGATTTCCCCTTCCCAACTGCCCTGGCAGACCAGCGGCGTCGGATCCTCGGCGTGGCGCATCAGTACCAGCAGCGCCTGATAACGGGCGGTGCGGGGAGCGTCGGGCAGGTCGCCGAGCATCTCCACCAGCAAGGCGTTGTTTTTCGCGTCGCTGGCACCGACACCGGAGAAGCGGGCGGAATAAATACCGGGGGCGCCGTTGAGGGCGTCCACTTCCAGGCCGGAGTCGTCGGCAATGGCCGGCAGGCCGGTGTGCCGGGCGGCATTGCGGGCCTTGAGAATGGCGTTCTCGACGAAGGTCAGACCAGTCTCTTCCGCTTCCGGCACATCGAAATCGCTCTGCGGCACGATGGTCATGTTCAGCGGCGCCAGAATGGCGTTCATTTCCTCCAGCTTCTTGCGATTGCCGGAAGCCAGAACCAGGGTTGCCATGGTCTCTCCTTGAATAGGGGGGCGGTTACCGGGTCACCCGATAGATGGCGATCTCGCCGAACAGATTTGGCAGCAGCCGGGGCAGGGTGCTGCTGCGGTGATCGCGGTTGACCACTTCCCGCTGAATGATGCGGATGTCGTTTTTGCGACAGTGCGTCTCGAAGTCATTCACCGTGCACAGATGAATGTTGGGGGTATCGTACCACTCATAAGGCAGCGCGGAAGACACCGGCATGCGGCCCTTGAAGGCGAGATAACTGCGCACCCGCCAGTGGCCGAAGTTGGGGAAGGTGATGATCGCCTCGCGACCTACCCGCAACATTTCCGCGAGGATGCGGTCCGGGCGTAACACCGCCTGCAGGGCCTGGGTCATCACCACGTAATCGAAGCGGTCGTTCTGGAAGTTGTCCAGGCCGTTGTCCAGGTCCTGTTCGATCACGTTGACGCCGTTCTCGAAACAGGCGGCCAGGTTGTCCTGGTCGATCTCCAGGCCGTAACCGCGCACCCCTTTGTTTGCTTTCAGGTACGCCAGCAGCGCGCCGTCACCGCAACCCAGGTCCAGCACCGTGGCATTGCGCGGAATCCAGTCGCTGATCAGGCTCAGGTCGTTACGCTCCGGCATCCACTCGCGGATCCGCTGTACATCATTGGCCATCGGCATCCACCTCATCGGCCACCCGGCGCAGGTAAGCGCCGAACAGTTTCACATACTCCGGGATCGGCAGCAGGAACGCATCGTGCCCCTTGGGCGTATCGATCTCGGCGTAGCTCACGTCCCGGCCCACATGGGTCAGAGCGTTGACGATCTCGCGGCTGCGCTCCGGCGAGAAGCGCCAGTCGGAATTGAAGGACATCACCAGGAAGCCGCAACGGGTACGCTCCAACGCTTGTTCCAGGGTCCCGCCCTGCTCGCGGGCGGGATCGAAGTAATCCAGCGCCTTGGTCATTAGCAGGTAGGTATTGGCGTCGAAATTGCGGGAGAAGGTTTCACCCTGGTGACGCAGATACGACTCCACCTGGAATTCCACATCGAAACCGAAATGGAAGCGGCCGGAGCGCAAGTCGCGGCCGAATTTCATGCGCATGGCGTCGTCGCTGAGATAAGTGATGTGCCCGACCATGCGCGCCAGGATCAGGCCCTGACGGGGATAGGTATCGTGCAGATAATAGCGGCCGCCATGGAAGTTCGGATCGGTGAGAATGGACTGCCGGGCCACCTCGTTGAAGGCGATATTCTGCGCCGACAGTTTGGGCGCCGCGGCAATGACCACGGAATGGCGCAGGCGCTCCGGGAAATCAATCGCCCATTGCAGGGCCTGCATGCCGCCGAGGCTGCCGCCAACCACCGCCGCCCATTGCTCAATGCCCAGTGCATCCGCCAGCCGCGCCTGGCTCTTGACCCAGTCCTTCACCGTCATCATGGGAAAATCCGGGCCCCAGAGCTGGCCGGTCTCCGGATTGGTGGAGGTGGGGCCGCTGGAACCGTGGCAGCCGCCCAGATTGTTCAGGCACACGACGAAGAAACGGTTGGTGTCGATGGGCTTGCCCGGGCCGATGCAGCTGTCCCACCAGCCCGGACGTTTCTCGTCCATGCTGTGATAGCCCGCGGCGTGGTGATGGCCGGACAGGGCATGGCAAATCAACACCGCGTTACTGGCGCTGGCATTGAGGTTGCCGTAGGTCTCGTAGACAAGATCGTAGGATGGCAACTGACGCCCACATTCCAACTCCAGCGGCTGGTCCACATGGAGGGTATGGGGCTGTACCAGGCCCACGGAGTCCTGGGGGATTGATTCGGGCATTTCGGGTCATCATCCAAAGGTGAGGCAAAGTCTATCGACCCCCCCCAAGGCATGCAATGCGGCCACCCCGGTATCGTGGTCCATGGACTCCGGGTTACCACGCCGCTGTGGGAGCTTGCCTGCAAGCGAATCGGGCTCCGAGCCCCAAAAAATTCGCTTGCAGGCAAGCTCCCACAGCGGCTTCGTAGTGTAATCTGTGGGAACCAGCTTGCTGGCGAATACGGCTTCCGGTGTTGGGACATTCGCTTGGGTGAAAAGGGGACATGATGAGCAACGGGAACGTTCATGGCGCGGGGACGCGGGCAACGGTGGACCGCCTTTATGCCCTGGTCGCCAATGACGAGGATGCGCGCACCTGTACCGATATCAGTGAAGAAGCCTGCCGCGAGGTGCCAGGCAACTTCTTCAAGATCATTGTCGCCAATCTGCTTTCCAAGGTCGGAGATCTGCTGATCAATCCGAAAACCATCCTCGCCTGGCTGATCGGCGCGGTGGGGGCGCCGGGATTTCTCACCGCCGCCTTGGTGCCGATCCGCGAATCCGGATCGCTGATTCCGCAGTTGCTGATCGGCGCCTGGATGCGCCGGCATCCGGTGCGCAAGGGGTTCTGGGTGCTGGGTTCGGTGATCCAGGGGATCTGTGTTCTGGGCATGGCGCTGTCGGTGTGGCAGTGGCAGGGGTTGGCCGCCGGTCTGGCCATCGTCGGTTTGCTGGTGGTGTTCAGTCTCGGGCGGGGCTTCTGCTCGGTGGCGATGAAGGATGTGCAGGGCAAATGCATTCCCAAGGCCCGGCGCGGCCGTCTTACCGGCCTTGCCGCGACCCTGTCCGGTCTGGTGACCCTCGGGGTTGGCGTGGTGCTGTTCCGCGGTGGCCAGGATCCGGGCATGGTGTTCTATTCGGTGTTGCTGGTGGGGGCGGCCCTGGCGTGGCTGCTGGCGGCGGGAGTATTCGCCTCGGTGGATGAATTCGCCGGCGAAACCGCGGGTGGCGGACACGCCCTGAGGGATGCCTGGCGCAGCCTTGGGTTGCTGATCAGCGATGCGCCTTTCCGTAACTTCGTGATCGCCCGGGCTCTGCTGATGGCGTCCGCTCTGGGTTCGCCGTTTCTGGTGGTGCTGGCGCAGAAACAGAATTCCGGCGCCGCGTTGCTGGGTGGGTTTCTGGTAGCGTCGAGTCTGGCCAGTACCGTCTCCGCCAGTGTCTGGGGGTTCATGGCCGACGCCTCCAGCCGCAAAGTGATGATTCGCGGTGGCGGTCTGGCCTCGGCCACCTGCCTGCTGGTGGCGGTGTTGGCCCTGGCCGGCGAAGGCGCCGCCGCCTGGTTTTATCCTTTTGCCTTCTTCGTGCTGGCTATTGCCCATGCCGGTGTGCGTATCGGCCGCAAGACCTATCTGGTGGACATGGCCGGTGGCACCAAGCGCACCGACTACACCGCGGTGAGCAATACCGTGATCGGTGTGCTGCTGCTGGTGGCCGGTGGTATCAGCGCGGTGGTGTCGCTGCTGGGCACCGAGTGGGCGTTGATCAGCCTCGGTGCGATGGGTGTGCTGGGGACGCTGTGGTCGTGGAAGTTACCGGAGGTGGAGTAGAGCGCTGTCGAGGGTTGGCTGAGTGTGGATAGGGCGCTGTTTTTTCGGCCTTGGCGTCACGGTGACCTGTGCTAGGATTTGCGCTTCGGCCTCGATTTGGGGGAGGCCGGATCACAATAACCAACGGGATAACCAATGGAGGGAAACCGTGAAAAAATCAATTGTCCAAATACCCGTTGCTCTGGCCGCTATCGCGGCGACGCTGTCCCCTCTCGCCCATGCCGAGGACCCGCGCCTGCTGGTCGGCGGCTCGCTGATGCGTGACGAGAGTAATCTGGATGAGGTGGTGGAAAGTATTGATCCGCTCATCCGTGCCAGTGCGCCTGATGCGGAATGGGGGACGGACCTTTATGTGGGGGTCGCCTTCAATCAGTATTTTCAGGCCCGTTTCGGGCATCGCCTGTTTGGTGATTCCGAAACCCGGATTTACGGCGGCAAGATGGAGGTGGAAGCGGACGGGGTCTATGTGGCTCTGGATGGTCTGATGCCGGTGACGGAACGGTTGTCACTGGGGGGGACGCTCGGCATACAGAGTGTGGACGTCACCCTGAAAGTCAGCGATGGCTACAACGGCTTCAAGGACGATGACGATGCCCGTGATTTCTTCTACGGCTTGCGGCTGCAGTATCTGGTAACCGACCAGCTCGCGCTGACCGCGGCCTATAATCGCTACAAGTTCGAGATCGACGCCAACGGCGTGGATGATCTGGAATATGACAGCGTGGGGATCGGCGCTCAATACCGGTTCTAGGCATTACTGACCGGACTACGAAGCCGCTGTGGGAGCTTGGTCCGGGCGGCGGGCCGCTGCAAGCGAATCTTTTTCCGAGAGCCCATTCGCTTGCAGGCAAGCTCCCACGGTGGCCTTAAGGACCGAGCCACGGTTCGCTGGTTATACCGCCTCGAACAACAGATCCCAGACGCCATGCCCAAGCCGCTCGCCGCGGCGTTCGAACTTGGTTTCCGGCCGCCAGGCGGGGCGTTCGGAAAACTGGCCGGTGCCGGCGAGATTGCGGAAGCCCGGTGCCTGGTTCATTACCGCCATCATGTGTTGCGCGTAGTCTTCCCAGTCGGTGGCCATGTGCAGCGTGCCGCCTTCCTTTAATTTGCCGCGAACCAGCGCCACCCACTCCGGTTGGACAATGCGGCGCTTGTGATGCTTCTTCTTGTGCCACGGATCGGGGAAATAGAGCTGCACCCGTGACAGGCTGTGATCGGGGATGCACAGTGTGAGGATGTCCACCGCGTCATCGCAGTAGCTGCGCAGGTTGCTCAGACGCTGTTCCTCGATCTCCATCAGCAGCGCGCCGACACCGGGCCGGTGCACTTCCACGCCAATAAAATCCTGCTCCGGGGCGGCCGCCGCCATGGTGGCGAGGGAATGGCCCATGCCGTAGCCGATCTCCAGTACCCGGGGGGCGTCGCGGCCAAACACCGTTTCCGGTTCCAACTGGCCGCCGGCACGTTCCAGACCATAACGCGGCCACAGTGTTTCCAGGGCGTGACGCTGGCCAACGGTAAGGCGGCCTTCACGCAGAACGAAGCTGCGCACCTTGCGCATCACCTTGCCGGTGACCGGGTCTTTGTCCTGGTTGATGAAATCGAGCATGGCGGTTACCGGCTCACGCCATCCAGCGGCGAGGACGCGGCGGCATAGGCCTTGCGTGGCATGCGGCCGGCCAGGAAGGATTCGCGGCCGGCTTCGATGGCCTTGCGCATGGCGGAGGCCATCAGAACTGGCTTGTTCGCATGGGCCACGGCGGAGTTCAGTAGCACACCGTCACAACCCAGCTCCATGGCGATGGCGGCGTCGGAAGCGGTGCCCACCCCGGCATCGACGATGATCGGCACTTCCGCCTCTTCCAGGATCAGGCGGATGTTGTGCGGATTGAGGATGCCGAGGCCGGATCCGATCAGCGAACCCAGCGGCATCACCGCCACACAGCCCATGGACTCCAGTTCCTTGGCCACGATCGGGTCGTCGTTGGTGTACACCATCACCTTGAAGCCGTCGTCCACCAGGGTTTGGGCGGCTTTCAGGGTGTGGGTGATGTTCGGATAAAGGGTTTTCTGATCGCCCAGCACTTCCAGCTTCACCAGATCATGGCCGTCCAGCAGTTCCCGCGCCAGCTTGCAGGTGCGCACCGCGTCCTCGGCGTTGAAGCAGCCGGCGGTGTTGGGAAGGATGGTGTATTTGTCCGGGCTGACGAAGTCCAGCAGATTGGGTTCGTCGGCGTTCTGGCCGATATTGGTACGGCGAATCGCCACGGTGACGATTTGCGCGCCGCTCTCCTCGATGGCCGATCGGGTCTCCTCGAAATCCTTGTACTTGCCGGTGCCGATCAGCAGCCGGGAGGAATAGGTTTTTCCTGCGATATCGAGTAGGTCGGACATGATGGCCTCGGTTGAGATTGGTGGGTTAAGGAGACGGGGGAGCCGGAGGCTCATCCCCCTCCTATGGCGTGCACGATTTCCACGACATCCCCGTCGCGCAGCACATGATCGGCATGGGCGCTCTTGGGGACAATGTCCCGGTTCACTTCCACCGCCAGCCGTCGTCCGCTCAGGTTCAGGGCCTGAACCAGGTCGGCCACGGTACGGCCGGAAAGGGAAAAGGGTTCGCCGTTAACGGTCAGGGTGGTCATCATTCAATCCACGGAACGGAACAAAGCCCAGGCCAGCATCAGCCAGCCCACGATCAGGGCCACGCCGCCAAGGGGGGTGATCGCACCCAGCCAGCGTTGGCCGCTGAGTACCAGTACATACAGGCTACCACTGAACACCACCATGCCGGCAAACATCACCCAGCCGGCGGTGATGGCGCCGCCGGCGGAGAATTGACGGGCCAGCAGGCCGGTCAGCAGCAGGGCCAGAGCATGGTAGAAATGGTATTGGCTGGCGGTCTCCCAGATGGCCAGATCGGCGGGGCCGACCCGCGCCTTGAGGCCGTGAGCGCCGAACGCGCCCAGCATCACCGCGAGGGCACCGTTGAGCGCGCCGAGAGTGAGTAACGCATTCATTGAGAGTCATCCCTCATGCGTGGGTGATCGGGAGAGTGTCGCCGGGTAGCGGAAAAACGCCGGGATTATAACGCAAACGCCACCCGGAGGTGGCGTGCAAAAGGCAGAAAAAGCAAACAAAGCAAAAGTAACAAAAACAAAATCAGCGCATTACGGGTTCGTGCAACGATCAGGCAGCTATGGCGTTACGCAGCTTCTTGATCGCGTTGTTCTCCAACTGGCGGATCCGCTCGGCGGACACGCCGTACTCATCAGCCAGCTCTTGCAGGGTGGACTTGCTGTCCGCCAGCCAGCGGCGTTCGAGAATGTCGCGGCTGCGATCATCCAGCGCCAGCAGGGCGGAGCCCAGCTTGCGGGAGTTACGGTCCTGATCGTCCTGCTCGGCAAGCAGTTCAGCGGGGTCGCTGTTGTCGCTGTGCAGGTACGCGGCCGGTGACGGAATGGTGTTGTCCTCATCGTCGTTGATGGGGCCGTCGAAGCTGGCGTCATAGGCGCCCAGCCGACCTTCCATTTCCTTCACCTGTTCCGGGGTTACCCCCAGATCATCGGCTACCCGGGCGGCTTCTTCCGGCGTCAACCGGCCCAGACGTTTCTTCTGACCACGCAGGTTGAAGAAAAGTTTCCGCTGGGCCTTGGTGGTGGCCACTTTGACGATACGCCAGTTACGGATCACGTATTCGTGAATCTCCGCTTTGATCCAATGCACCGCGAAGCTGACCAGGCGCACACCCTTGGCCGGATCAAAGCGTTTCACCGCCTTCATCAGACCCACGTTGCCTTCCTGGATCAGATCGCCCAGTGGCAGACCGTAGCCGGTGTAGCTGCGTGCGATATGCACGACAAAGCGCAGATGGGCCAGTACCAGATTGCGGGCGGCATCCAGGTCTTCCTGAAAGTACAACCGCTCCGCCAGTACCCGCTCTTCCTCGGCACTGAGCACCGGCACGGCGTTGACCGCGCGGATATAGGCGTCCAGGTCATTACCCGGTACCGCCAGCGGCATGGCCTGTGCACGTTGCAGTTGTGTGTTCATGTATCCCTTCTCCCTTTTGGATGGGAAAGATATTAGCACTCGGTCCCTTTGAGTGCTAATAGGGGTTTTGGTTCCCCGCTATCGTCGGAATCAATAATGACCCCGCTCTCCCCATCGGACCCCGATCTGGATCAATGATTCCATGGTTGGATGACGAATGGATGTAACGGGAAGTAAAAAAGCAGGATCGCGAACTCGGATATGGCTACGAAGCTCCCACAGCGGCCTCGTAGTCCGGTCTTTGGATAGCCGGCTGTCCGGCGCCTAGAACTGCGGCTCGATCTCGCCCAGATGCCTGCTCACCGCCAACCAGGCGCCGAGCAGGCCCAGGGCGCCGCTGAACAGCGGCAGGATCAGCGCGGTTGCCGGGGACATCCCTGTGAGCGAATGCTCACTTTTGTACAGATCCAGCAACTGATTGACCGGGCCGCCCAGCCACCACAGGGCTGTGCCGACCAGGATCAGCGCCCCCAGCCCGCCGGCGAAACCGCAACAGAAGCCGCTATAAAGGAAGGGACGGCGGACAAAGCCGTCGGTGCCGCCGACGATCTTGATCACCACGATCTCTTCGCGGCGGCTCTCGATGGCCAGCCGTACCGTATTCACCACCACCAGCACCACGGCGGCGGCCAGGGCCAGGGTCAGCACGCCGATCAGGCGCTGCCCCAGCTCGATAATGGCATGCAGGCGCCGCACCCAGGCCACATCCAACTGTGCCAGATCCACTTCCGGCAGCTTCGACAGGCGTTGCTGCAGGGCCTCCAGCGCCGCCGGCTCGTTGTTGGACGGGAACACCACGATCAGCGGCGGCAGCGGGTTGTCCGGCAGGGCTTCGAGTACGTCACCGAAACCGGATTGTTCACGGAATTCATCCAGCGCCTGCTGGCGGGTGATGACCTCGGTGTCCGCCACGCCGTCCAGGGCTGCCCAATCCTTGGCCAGAGCCCGTTGCCGCTCCTCGTTGACATCCATCTTCAGAAAGACGGACAGATGGGCGCGGCCATCCCAGCCCTGGGTGATGACCCGGGCGTTGTCCAGCAGCACCGATAGGCCGGTGGGCAGGGCCAGGGCGATGGCGATCACCAGGATGGTGAGCAGAGTACTGCCGGGAGTACCGCGCATGCGCCCCAGCGCGTCCGCCAGCGAGTCCCGGTGATGGTGCCGCCAGGCGGTGAAATGATCGCCCAGGGAGGTGCGGGCGCTGCGGGCGCCGGCGGGGCGTTTCGGGTTACGCGCCATACCAGTCTCCCGCGGCCGGGGTGGCGCTCTCGACGCCATCGTGGATCAGATTGCCTTCGCGCAGAGTCAGCAGGCGGTGGCGGTAGCGGGCGATCAGCGACAGGTCATGGGTGGCGATCAATACCGCCACGCCAACCCGGGCGAAGTCGTGGAACAGGTCCATGATTTCCGCGGACAGGGCCGGGTCCAGGTTGCCGGTGGGCTCGTCGGCCAGTAGCAGAGGTGGCTTGTTGACCACCGCCCGGGCGATGCCCACCCGCTGCTGTTCGCCGCCGGAGAGCATGATCGGATTCTGCTTCTCCTTGCTGAGCAGGCCCACTTTGTCGAGGGCGGCGCGCACCCGTTTGCCGATATCCGCCTTGGGGAAACCGGCGATCACCAATGGCAGGGCCACGTTGTCGAACACACTGCGATCGAACAGCAACTGGTGGTTCTGGTGGACCATGCCGATTTTGCGGCGCAGCAAAGGGATATGGCGGTTGCCGAAGCCATTCAGGTTTTGCCGGCCGACGAAGATCTGCCCCTGAGTCGGGCGCTCGATCATCATGATCAACTTGAGCAGGGTCGATTTGCCGGCGCCGGAATGGCCGGTAAGAAAGGTGAGCTGCCCGGCGGGCAATTCGAACGACACCCTGCGCAGGGCATCCTTGCCGCTGGCGTAGCGTTTGCTGACCCGGTCGAATTTGATCATGGATGCTGGTCTCGTTGAGCGTGCTGGGGAGCTTCGATCAGGAGGTCACGTCCTCGAACAGGGCCTGCACGAATTCCTCGGCGTTGAAGGGCCGCAGATCCTCCAGGCGTTCACCGACACCAATGAAGCGGATCGGCAGACCGGTGCGTTTGGCCAGAGCGAACAGGATACCGCCTTTGGCGGTGCCATCCAGTTTGGTCAGCACCAGGCCGGTGACACCGGCGGTCTCACGGAATTCCAGGGCCTGGTTGATGGCGTTCTGGCCGGTACCGGCGTCCAGCACCAGCAGCACCTCGTGGGGCGCTTCCGGGGACAGCTTCTTCATCACCCGGGTGACCTTGGACAGCTCCTCCATCAGGTTGCCGCGAGTATGCAGGCGGCCGGCGGTGTCGGCGATCAGTACATCCGCCTGGCGGGACTGGGCGGCCTGCACCGCGTCATAGATGACACTGGCGGAGTCGGCGCCGGTATGCTGCGCCACCACCGGAATATCGTTGCGCTCGCCCCATACCTGCAATTGCTCCACGGCGGCGGCGCGGAAGGTGTCGCCGGCGGCCAGCATCACATTGCGGCCCTCCGCCTTGAAGCGGCAGGCCAGCTTGCCAATGGTGGTGGTCTTGCCGACGCCGTTCACGCCCACCATCAGGATCACGTGGGGTTTGTGCGCGCCGTTGATGACCAGTGGTTGATCCACCGGCACCAGCAGCTTGCGCAGCTCTTCCTGCAGCGCCTCGTAGAGGGCGTCGGCGTCCACCAGTTCCTGGCGGCCGACGCGCTCGGTCAGTGCCTGGATGATCACGTCGGTGGCTTCCACGCCGACGTCCGCCACCAGCAGCTGGGTTTCGATCTCCTCGAAGATCTCGTCGTCGATCTCCTTGGCGCCCACCAGCAGATCCGCCAGGCCCTTGCCCAGGTTCTTGCTGGTCTTGCTCATGCCCGCTTTCATGCGGGCCCAGAAACCGGCCTTGTCTTCTTCCTCGCTCGTTACCGGCGCGGTGGCTGGAGGCTCGGGCGCGGCCACTGGTTTCTCCGGTTCCGCGCTTTCCGCGGGCTCCGGTGTGGTTTCACGCCGCTCCGCCGGAGGGGCGGTGGAGGCCGGTTCGCTGGACTCTGTCTCGTCCGCGGCGGGTCCGGCCGGGGCCGCTTCCTCGCGGTCGCGGCGGAACATGCGCGAGAAGAAACCGCCTTTCTTTTGTTCCTTCTCGGCAGGGTTATCGTCGTCGCGGGAAACTTCGTCGTTCATGATCAGTCGTATCCATCGGGTTGTCCGGCCGCGGCCGGAAGAACCCGCCCTGGTGGCGGATTCGGAAAAAGCGTCGCCCGCGTCGGCGGGCGAGCGGGTATCCTACCACTGTCGCGGAGCCTGTTCATGGCCTATGCGACGCCACCGTGAACGCGGTATGGCGGCCGCTGCCCAACCGGCCGTTGGTGAATAAGGGGGGGAGCCGGCGCGCTGGTGGTGTGAGTCCGGCATTTCCGATCAGAGTATGAGAGGACGTTTGATGAGAATCCTGGTGGTAGCGTTAGTGTTGGGGATGTTGTCATCCCTGGCCCGGGCGGACTTGCCGACCCACGAATTCAGTCTGGATAACGGTCTGCGCGTGCTGGTGCGCGAGGATCACCGGGCGCCGGTGATCACCGTGATGATCTGGTTCAAGGCGGGCAGTATCGACGAGGCCCCCCATGAAACCGGGCTGGCCCATCTGCTTGAGCACATGATGTTCAAAGGCACCAAACATCTGGGACCGGGAGAATACTCACGGATCGTGGCCCGCTTTGGCGGTAGCGACAACGCCTTCACCAGTTACGATTACACCGCTTATTTCCAGCAGTATGAGTCCTCGCGTCTGCCCCTGGCGCTGGAGCTGGAAGCGGAGCGCCTCAAGAATCTGGAGATCGACGACCAGGAGTTCCATCGTGAGCTGCAGGTGGTGATGGAGGAGCGCCGGCAGCGCACCGACGATAACCCCAATGCTCTGGCCTGGGAGAAGTTCCAGGCGGTGGCGCGGCCCGGCACCGGTTACGCCCACCCGATCATCGGCTGGCGCGACCTGCTGGCCCAGCTGCAACCGGAGCAGGCGCGCAGCTGGTTCCAGCGCTATTACGTGCCGTCCAACGCCACCCTGGTGATTGCCGGCGACGTCACCGAGGAACAGGTACGGCCACTGGTACAACGCTTTTTCGCCAAGCTGCCGGCCGGGGAGACGCCGCCAAGGCCGAAACTCAGTCTCGAGCCGCCCGCCGGAGAGCGGCGCCTGTCCCTGCGTCTGCCGGTAAAAGTGCCGGCCCTTTACATGACCTATAACGTGCCGTCGCTGACCACCGCCGAGGACAAGAAAGCGTTCTATACCCTGACCATGCTGGCCGGGGTTCTGGATGGCGGCCTCAGCGCCCGCATTGAAACGGAACTGGTGCGGGGGCAGCGTCTGGCCGCTGGCGCCGGCGCTGGTTACAGCGGTTTGCAGCGGGGCAGTGGGACCTTCACCTTCACCGCCACGCCCAATCCGGAGGTAACCCTGGAGCAGTTGGAACAGGCCTTGCTGGATCAGATCCGTGCCCTGGCCGAAACGCCGCCCAGTGCGCGGGAAATGGAACGGGTGCGCGCCAGTGTCACCGCCAGCCAGGTGTATCAGCGGGATTCGGTGATGGGCCAGGCCATGGAACTGGGCATGCTGAGCACACTGGGTCTGGATTGGCGGCTGGCCGGCGAGTTCGAGGCCAACCTTGCCAAGGTCACCGCCGAGGATGTGCGGGACGCCGCCCGCCGGTGGCTGGTGGATGAGCGCCGCACCACCGCCTTTGTGTTGCCAGAGAAGGCGCAGCCAGAGAATGCACAGCCGGAGGAACAATAATGCGCGCGATGAAAGTAGCGATTTGGAGTGTGATGTGCGCGTGGTTGTTGGCCGGCTGCGCCAGCTTCCCCGCCTCGGAGCGGCAGGTGCGCCAGGCGGAGCCGGCGGCGCCGGAGCTGGATATCCAGTCCTGGCATACCTCCGGAGGCGCCCGGGTGATGTTCGTCCAGAGCGAGGCGCTGCCCATGCTGGATGTGCGTCTGGTAATGAACGCCGGAGGCGCCCGTGACGGCGATCTGCCGGGGCTGGCGGCCATGACCAGCGCGCTGATTGGCGAGGGGGCCCAGGGGTTGAGCGTGGACGATATCGCCCGGGGGTTCGAGGACAAGGGCGCGCAGTTTTCCTCTGGCAGTTACCAGGACATGGCCGTGATCAGCCTGCGTACCCTGTCCGAGCCGCAATGGCGGGACCCGGCTCTGACCCTGCTGGCGCGGGTGGCGGGCCAGCCCACTTTCCCGCGGGACGCTCTGGAGCGCATTCGCACCCAGATGCTGCAGGGACTGAAAATGGAGCGGCAGGTGCCGGGCCCGCAGGTTCAGAAGGCATACCAGAAGCTGCTGTTCGGCGATCATCCCTATGGGCATGCGGAGGGTGGCACCTTGGAGAGCCTGCCGCGTATTCAGCGTCAGGATCTGGTGGATTACCACCAGCGCTATTACACCGCCGGCAATACCGTCATCGCCCTGGTTGGCGATGTCAGCCGGGCACAGGCCGAGCGGATCGCCCAGCGTCTCAGCGATGCTTTGCCACAAGGCGGCGCGGCGCCGGCGTTGCCCCGCGCCAGGACGCTGTCCGCCCGCAAAGTGGAACATCTGACTTTTCCGTCCACCCAGACCCATATTCTGCTCGGCAACCAGGCCACCTGGCGTGGTGATCCGGACCATGTCGCCTTGTATGTGGGCAATTACATTCTCGGCGGCGGTGGCTTTGCTTCTCTGCTTACCCAGGAGGTGCGTGAAAAGCGTGGCTATGTGTATGGTATCTCCAGCTATTTCAAGCCCATGGCCGCCGGCGGCCCGTTCACGGTACAACTACAAACCGCCAACGATAATGCCAGCGATGCGCTCGCTCTGACCCTGGATCAAATCCGCCGCTTCATCGCCGAAGGGCCCAGTGAGGAGGAACTGACCATGGCCAAGGACAACATTCTTGGCGGCATGGCACTGGAAACCGCCGACAACAGCGATATCATCGGCCAGCTCGGCGCCATCGGCTTCTACGATCTGCCTCTGGACTATCTGCAACGGTTCAACCAGCAGGTGCGGGATCTGACCGTGGCGGACATTCAGGCGGCAATGCGGAAGGCGGTGGATCCGGATCATCTGGCGATTGTCAGTATCGGCCCGGAAGCGCCCGCCCTGCCCGCCATGCAAACGGTCGAAAGTAATGAAAGCCAAGGGAAAGACCAGTAAAGGGCAGGTGCGGATCATCGGTGGCGAATTTCGTGGCCACCGTCTGCACTTCGTCGACCAGGGGGGCGATCTGCGCCCCTCCGGGGACCGCCTGCGCGAGACCCTGTTCAACTGGTTGCAATGGGAGCTGTCCGGGGCCCGGGTGCTGGATCTGTTCGCCGGCTCCGGAGCTCTGGGCGCGGAAGCGCTGAGCCGAGGTGCCGAGCGTGCCATCCTGGTGGAGAAAAAAAAGGAGCGCTGTTCCGACCTGTCCCGCCAACTGCGCCCCTTGTTCGGGGAGCGGGTGGTGATACAGTGCGCCGACGCTTTGAAATGGTTGCCGAGGACGGCGGAGCGCTTTGATCTTGTGTTCGTTGACCCGCCCTATGATCTGGGGCTGGCGGAACCCGCCTGCCGCGCCCTGGAGGCGCTCAAGCTGCTGATGCCGGAGGCGTTGATCTACGTCGAATCCCGGCGCCAGGACGGAGCGCCGGAAGTGCCGGAGAACTGGCGGCTGCTGAAGGAAAAAAGCGGCGGTGATGTGCTGGCCCGGCTGTTCCAGCGGGAGTGATGACTGGGATAAGGGCGCTACAAGGCCGCTGTGGTGACCCGGAATTGCGGCGTGCCAGCGAACTGCGAATAGCAGCGGTCCTCTTCATGGAAGAAGGGAGCGCGAGGTTTCAAAAACACTGAGGAAAGAGTATGTGGCTTGCCGTGGCGGCAGTGGTTGCCGGCCTGATTGTTCTTGTCTGGAGTGCTGACCGGTTTGTTGATGGTGCCGCCACCACGGCCCGTTACGCGGGCATGCCGTCCTTGCTGATCGGCATGGTGGTGATCGGTTTTGGCACCTCGGCGCCGGAAATGGTGGTATCCGCCCTGGCCGCCGCGGATGGCAATCCGGGGTTGGCATTGGGTAACGCCTACGGCTCCAACATCACCAATATCGCTTTGATCCTCGGCCTGGTGGCGGCGATCAGTCCGATCGCCGTGCATTCCTCGGTGTTGCGTAAAGAGCTGCCGATACTGCTGGTGATCACCCTGCTGTCCGCCGCGCTGATCTATGACGATCTGGTGAGTCGTATCGATGCGGCGGTGTTGTTGTTGGTCTTCGCGGCGCTGATGGGCTGGTCCATCTACCAAGGTATGCGGGGGGAAGGCGACCCTCTGGGTGGGGATGTGGACCAGGAAGCCTTCACCCATCCGATGAGCAAGAAGCGCGCTCTGTTCTGGCTGGTGCTGGGGCTGGTCCTGCTGGTGCTCAGTTCCCGTCTGCTGGTCTGGGGAGCGGTGGAAATTTCCCAGGCGCTGGGGGTTAGCGATCTGATCATCGGTCTGACCGTGGTGGCCATTGGCACCTCCTTGCCGGAATTGGCCTCCAGCCTGGTGGCCATCCGCAAAAACGAGCACGATCTGGCGCTGGGCAATGTGCTAGGCTCCAACCTGTTCAATACCCTGGCGGTGGTGGGGATCGCCGGCGCGATCCATCCGGTGGCGGTGGAACCGGCGGTGCTTTATCGGGACTGGGCGGTGATGACCGGCCTGACCCTGCTGTTGTTCGTGTTCGGGTACGGCTTCCGCGGGCGGGGACGGATCAACCGTCTGGAAGGCTCGGCGTTGCTGGTTATTTATCTGGCCTACACCGGTTATCTGGTTACCACCATGGTACCGTGATGCCGTCACAATACTGGTGAGGGGAGAAGACCGGCGCCGGGACGCCGCCCCGCCGTGAAATCCGCGGTGAAAAGAGGACAACGGAATGCGTGAGCGTCTGGAGCAGCAGTCTTTTCTGGCTTTTCTGATTCTGGTGACGGTGGCCTTCCTGTTGCTGCTGCGCCCTTTTTATGCGCCGGTGTTCTGGGCCTTCGCGGTGGCGCTGATCTTCTTTCCGATGCAGCGGCGCCTGTTGGCGCGCTGGCCGGGGCGGCGCAATCTGGCCGCCATGATCACCCTGCTGTTGAGCATCGTGGTGGTGGTGATCCCGGTTCTGGTGGTGGCGGCGTCCTTCATTCGAGAAGGGCTGGCGGTATATGACCGCGTGCAACAGGGCGAATTCGATCCGGCCAGCTACCTGCAAAAACTGGAGGTGGCCTTCCCCTCCGCCCATTACTGGCTGCAGCGCCTGGGAGTGGACTTCTCCGATCTGGGCGCGCAGTTGATGTCGGGCCTGAAGGCCGCCGGCCAGTTCCTGGCCAAGCGGGCGCTGGATGTGGGGCAGAATACGTTCCAGTTCTTCGTCAATCTCGGCCTGATGCTGTATCTCACCTTCTTTTTGCTGCGCGACGGCCCCGCGCTGGTGAACCTGTTGATCCGGGCGTTGCCGCTGGGCGATGACCGGGAGCGGATGATCTTCAGCAAATTCGCTGAAGTGACCCGCGCCACGGTGAAGGGCAACCTGGTTATCGCGGTGATACAGGGGGCACTGGGGGGCCTGATCTTCTGGATCCTGGGTATGCCGGCGGCGGTGTTGTGGGCGGTGGTGATGGCGCTGCTGTCGTTGATTCCGGCCCTGGGGGCCAGTCTGGTCTGGGTGCCCGTGGCGCTTTATATGTACGCTGTCGGAGACGTCACCGAGGCGCTGATTCTGGTGTTGTTCGGTGTATTCGTCATCGGGCTGGTGGATAATTTGCTGCGCCCGGTCCTGGTGGGTCGGGACACCAAGTTGCCGGACTATCTGGTACTGTTCTCCACCCTGGGCGGGTTGACGTTGTTCGGTATCACCGGCTTCGCCCTGGGGCCGTTGCTGGCGGGCCTGTTCGTTTCGTTCTGGCAAATTTTCATTCAGGAGTTCAATGTGGGCGCCGGTGAAAACGGGAACCTGGCCGCCGCGGACGGGTCCACTGAGGAACAGTCGGTGCCGGAAGCCGAAGTCCGGATTCCGGGGGGAAATAAGGACGACAACGGTGATAACGAGGGATAATGATGAAATTCCTGCTGCTGCCCATGCTGCTGCCTTTCTTGATGGCCATGACCATGTCCGGTTGCGAGGACGAGGATGGTGATGGCGGTGGTCGCTTCCGGTCCAGCGCCACGGTGTACTACTACAACCAGATCACGCATAACGGCAACGCCGATCAGACCGCGCTGACCGTGGATCTGACCATCGATGATGAAAGCATCACCGGCCAGGGCTATTCCGGTGAAGCCGAGGGATCGAGCCTGGAAGTCACTATCGATGACTCCAACGACAATCAGGACAACAGCGTGCAGATGACCGGCGTCAGCGGCAACGGTTCGACCCTGTTCCAGCAGCGCCTGCGTCTGGCCAACGATACCGGTTACACCCTGGTGTCCTACGGTGATCTCACCACGGGCGCCGCTCAGGTCCAGTTGCTGAATCAGGAAATCAGCGAGGTAGCCAGCGGCACGGTGCGCTTCCGGGTGATCAACACGGTGACGTTTTCCGATGCGTTTTCCATCGATGTACGCGTCAACGGTGACGACAATGCTTTCGGTACGGATCTGCAGCGTGGTGATGTCACTGGTTACCAGACCATGAACAGCGGGCGCCTGAATATGGAGGTGCTGGTTAACGGCGTTTCCCCGGAGCGCCGTATCACCCGGGTGGACTGCGCCATGAATGGTGGCCGCAGCTACGATGCCATCCTGGCGTTCAGTGACCCCCTGAACTTCCCGCTGAGTTACCAAGACGCCGACGACGGTCAACTGGTGCTGTACTGCCACGAACACGACCGGAATCCCTGATTCCGGTTCGCTCCACTGTCCACGGATTTGCCGTGGCGCCTGCGGGCAGGGTCCCGCTATGGCGCCCGCCCGGCTCCGGTATATACTCGCGCTCCTTTGATCCTGTTCCCATCCCGTTCCGTGGAGACCGTCGATGTTCAAGGTTAACGAGTATTTCGATGCCAAGGTGGCGTCCATTGCCTTCCAGACCGAGGATAAGCCCGCCACCGTCGGCGTCATGGCCCCGGGCGACTACGAGTTCGGCACCAGCCAGCACGAAACCATGACCGTGGTCAGCGGTGCCCTTACCGTGCAGCTGCCGGGCGCGGAGGACTGGCGCACCTACGCCGCCGGCGAGACCTTCGAAGTGGAGGCCGATCAGCGCTTCCAGGTGAAAGTGGCGGTGGATACCGCTTATCTGTGCCTGTACGGCTGATCGAAAAACGCTGTATTCGCTGGCAAGCCAGCTTCCCACGGAGGGGTACTACGGAGCCGCTGTGGGAAGCTGGCTTGCCAGCGAATCGGCGTGTGGAAGTGCTCGCCCCATGCTCCGCTACTTTTGCCCCACCTCCCCATTCTGATTAGTATTCCCTGCTTTCCAACGCCAGGAGTTGACGGTGCCCGCTATCCATACCCGCGAACCGGCCCTGATCCTTCGTGCCGGTGATGAGGCCATCGCGCACATCCGCGAGCATGGGCTGCGCGCGGAAGACATCGAGGTGCTGCCCGGTGCCGCCGGCGGGCCCAAGGGAATCGGGATTGCTGGTCTGGATCAGGCTATTTTCGGCGACTTTTTGTCGCGGGCGCCGCGCCGGCGCACCTTGATCGGGGCCTCCATCGGCAGCTGGCGCTTCGCCGCCGTGGCCAGTGGCAAGGATGGCGCCGCGCGCTCCGGGGCGCTGGCGCGGCTGGCGGAGCTGTATACCCGCCAGCGTTTCCCCAAAGGCATTACCGCCCACGAAGTCACCCGCCGTTGTGCCGCCATGCTCTCCGAGCTGCTTGATGAGCAGGACCACACCATCCTCGACAACCCGGACTATCGGTTGGTGGTGGTGGTGATCCGCAGCCGTGGCCTGATGACACGGGACGGCGGCCTGGGGTTGGGGTTGGGACTGGCCGGAGTGATTGGCGGTAATTTACTGAGCCGCCGGGCGCTGGGTGCTTTCATGGAGCGTGGCCTGGTCTACACCGGTGGCCAGGACAACCTGCCGTTGGCGCCGCTGGCGGATTTCGCCACCCACCATGTGCCATTGACCGCCGACAACCTGCGTGCCGCCCTGCTGGCCAGCGCCGCCATTCCCATGGTGCTGGAAGGGGTGCGGGATATTCCCGGGGCCCCGCCAGGCGTCTACCGGGATGGCGGCATGCTCGATTACCATCTGGACTTGCCGTACCGCACGGAAGGGCTGGTGTTGTATCCGCATTTCACCGACCGGGTGATTCCCGGCTGGTTCGACAAGCCGCTGCGCTGGCGCAATGGCGACCCCGGGCGTTTGTCCCGCACCGTATTGGTGTCGCCGTCACCGCAGTATCTGGCCAGCCTGCCGCATGGCAAGCTGCCGGATCGCACCGACTTCAAGCGTTATCTCGATGATGACGCCGGCCGTGAACGCTATTGGCGCATGGCCATCGATGAAAGCCGGCGCCTGGGAGATGAATTTTTGCAACTGGTGGAGAGCGGTCGTTGCGCCGATCGCCTGCATCCTCTGCTGGGCCGCCGGCCCGCGAACTGATTTGGCCCGCAGGTTGCACGGCCAGGCTCCGTGTTTTCCTCATAGTCACGGAGTTTGTCATGTCCTCATCCGATGATTACCCGCTGAGCGCTGTTCCCGAGGACCAGCGTAAGGGGTTGCTGTCCACCTCGGTGGTGCTGCTCGGCTTCACGTTCTTCACCGCCACCATGTGGGCCGGCGGCAACCTGGGGACCGCGTTCTCGTTCCCTGAACTGCTCATGGTGATCCTGGTGGGCAACCTGCTGCTGGGAGCCTACGCCGCCGCGCTGGCCTATATTGCCTGCCGCAGCGGACTGAACACCGTGCTGATGGGGCGCTACTGTTTCGGGGAGAAGGGCAGCAAGCTGTCTGACTGCTTGCTGGGCTTTACCCAGATCGGCTGGTACGCCTGGGGTACCGCCACCATCGCCATTGCTCTGGTGAAGATGACGCCGCTGCCGCAATGGCTGGAGTTGCCGTTGATGGTGGTGTTCGGCTTTGGTTTTTGTGTCACCGCCATGGTGGGGTATCGCGGGCTGGACTGGCTGTCCCGGTTCGCGGTGCCGGCCATGCTGCTGTTCATCGGTGTCAGCCTCTACCGGGGCGTGGTCGATGTGGGCGGATTCGAGGCGCTGAGCGCTCGCGCCGGCGGCGGTGATATGGGCTTCGCCGCCGCCATCACGGTGGTGATTGGCACTTTTGTCAGTGGCGGTACCATGGCGACCAACTGGAGCCGCTTTGCCCGCAATGGCCGTATCGCGGTGATCGCCACCCTGGCGGCGTTCTTCCTCGGCAACGGTTTGATGGTGCTGGTCGGCGCCATGGGCACGCTGATTTACCAGCAGGCCGATATCGTCGACGTGATGATTACCCAGGGCTTCGTGGTGCTGGCGCTGTTGATGCTGTTCCTGAACATCTGGACCACTCAGGACAATACCATCTATAACTTCTCGGTGGCCGGCTGCAATCTGCTGCGCACCGACCGGCGTCGTGTGGTAACCGTCGCCGGGGCCGGTATTGGTACGCTGCTGGCGGTGTTCGGCATGTACGATCTGCTGGTGCCGTTCCTGATCCTGCTCGGCACCTTCATTCCGCCGCTGGGCGGGGTGATCATGGCCGACTTCTGGGTGCGTTTCCGCGGCCAATACCCTTCTCTGGAGGGTACGGTATTGCCGGCTTTCCAATGGTCTGGTCTGGGCGCCTACGCTCTCGGCGCCCTGGCGGCCTGGAGCTCGCCGGTATTGCCGCCGGTGGTCGGGGTGGGGGTGGCCTTCCTGGCCCATGCCCTGATTTCCCGCCTGTTTCCAGCGGCGGAGGGCGTCCCGGAGCAATCGTGAGCTTTTTTCAGCCTTGAGCCCGTTTTTGGAGTGATCATGGAAATCGTCAACGTCCGTCTGCGTCAGCAACCTGATCTGTACACTTTGCGTATCGAGGAGGGGCGCTTCGCCGCCATCGAGCGCCAGCCGGGTTCGGTGGCGGCGGCACAGGGGCAGCGGGATGGTCAGGGACGGTTGGCCTGTGCGCCTCTGGTGGAACCGCACATCCATTTGGACGCGGCCTTTACCGCCGGTGAACCGGCCTGGAACCAGAGCGGCACCCTGTTCGAAGGCATCGAGCGCTGGAGCGAACGGCGCCCCATGCTCAGCAACGAGGACGTGCGCCAGCGCGCGCTACGCACCATGGAACTGCTGGTGGGACGGGGTGTGCAGCACATCCGCACCCACGCCGACACCACCGATCCGGACCTGGTGGCGCTGCGGGCGTTGTGCGAACTACGCGATGAATTGAAGGACTATATCGACCTGCAGGTGGTGGCGTTTCCCCAGGAGGGGCTTCTGTCCAGCCCGGGCGGGTTGGAGCGCATGGAGCAGGCGCTGGAAATCGGCGCCGACGTGGTCGGCGGCATTCCCCATTTCGAGTTCACCCAGGAGCTGGGCAACGCCTCGATGAAGAAAGTCATCGAACTGGCGATCCGTTATGACCGGCTGGTGGACGTTCACTGCGACGAGATCGACGATCCCAATTCCCGTTTCCTGGAAGTGCTGGCCAGCGAGGCGCTGTTCAACGGGCTCGGCGGGCGTGTCACCGCCAGCCACACCACCGCCATGCATTCCTATGACAACGCCTATTGCTCCAAGCTGTTCCGGTTGCTCAAGCAGTCCGGCATCAACTTCATTTCCTGTCCCACCGAGAGCCTGCATTTGCAGGGGCGTTTTGATAATTATCCGAAACGGCGCGGCCTGACCCGGGTGAAAGAACTGAACGCGGCGGGCATCAATGTGTGCTTCGGCGAGGACTCCATTTTTGACCCCTGGTATTCCCTCGGCAACGGCAGTTTGCTGCGAACGCTGGATTTCGGGCTGCACATCTGCCACATGATGGGCTATCAGGATTTCAGCCGGGCGTTGGACCTGATCACCGACAACAGCGCGCGAACCCTGAACATCCATGACCGCTACGGCATCGCCGTGGGTAAGCCGGGTAATTTCATTCTGCTCGATGGCGAAGACGACTATTCGGTGCTGCGGCGTCAGGGCGAGGTGCTGCTCTCGGTGCGCGGCGGCAAAGTGATCATGGAGCGCGAACCTTCCCGCCTGCTGACGCCCGCCTATCTGCCCGGCGCGGAATAATCCGCGCCGGGAATCTGTGCTACTCTTGCTCACCGCTTCCGCGATTCGCTGGCACGCACACGACAAAGGCAACTACAAGGCCGCTGTGGGAGATTCTATGGTGCCCTGCAATGCTTAGAAGAGCTTTGCGGGGCAATATTCTTGTTGCTGCTTCATCAGGGCGAAGGCGGTGCGAGCGATCTTCCGGGCCAGGATCACCAAGGCTTGCGTGGTGTGCAGTCCCCGGTCCCGATAGCGCTGATAGAAGGCGCGCCAGACCGGGTGTCGAGACGCACTCATGGCGGCACAGTGCAGCAGTCGCCTGACCTCCGTATCCCCTTGCTTGGTCAGCTTACGCTTGCCTGTGAGTTTGCCGGAGTCGCGGACTCGGACATCCAGCCCCAGGAAGGCAACGAAAGCATCGCTGTTCTTGAAGTCCCCTCTCAGGAAGGCCATGACCAAGGCGGTGGCGGTGATCTCGCCGACCCCGTCGATCGCGTCGCAGCGTTGGACCTGAGTCTGTAAGCCGGCGGCGCTCACCGCGCTCTTGAGCCGTTTCTGGATCAGAGAGTCAATCCGGTCCATTTTGGCGATCAGGGCACGCAGAGGGGCCTTGAGCTCCGGTTCTCCGCTCAGGCTCTGACGTAATGCCGTGCGGGCCTTAACCAAGGCGGCCCGGCGACGCAGCAGGCTCTGCAGCATCCGGTACGCCTTTGGGGGCGGGCTCCACGGGCGTAACTCGTCTTTCTCCTTGTGCAGATGGCGGGCCAGCAACTGGGCATCGGCCAGATCCGTCTTGGCCCGCCCTCCAACGCCTTTGCGGTAGTTGCTGAGGCGGTAACCGTCCACCACATAGACCCGATGCCCCTTGGCGTGTGCGCGCTCGGTAATGTCCATGTGATAGGTGCTGGTCGCCTCAATGGCGATATCGCAGCCCTCGGGGAGGGTGGCCAGCCATTGGCGAATGGCTTGGGGCGTGTTGTCGATGGTGAAGGTTTGGTTCAGGCCCTGGAGGTGAATCACCAGGTCATCTTTCGCAACGTCGATCCCGATCTCCGGGCGGCTTGCCGGCATTGCCATGGGGCACCCCTGTCAGCTAGGTTAAATGGGCTTGTCGGGGCGCACCGTCACGCTGGCTTGCAGAGTATCGTCGGTCTGAGTGTGCGCTCAGCCGATGGATTCCTTATCGGCGTTTGAAGGTGCGGGGTGGGGCCATATCTCCCACAGTCTGTACCCTAGGGTCAGAAGCTTGCCTGGTCCCTCCACCCCGACAAGTCTTCTCCTTCTAAGACTTGCCGGGAAACCATACAAGCTTGCCCGCAAGCGAATTGGACTCGCTTCTGAAGAATTCGCTTGCGGGCAAGCTCCCACAGTGGCTTCGTAGCCCCTCCCGTGGGAAGGGCTGATCAACAGCGACAACCTGACTCTCAACCCTTGACCGATTCGTGCAATCACAGTCTCTGACACGCCAAATATGGCGGCAAACCTGGCCGATGACCCTGGGCGTGATGTCGCTGCTGGGGTTCAATCTGGTGGACAGCGTTTTTGTTGCCCGCCTGGGCACCGAGCCGCTGGCGGCGCAGTCGTTTACCTTCCCGCTGGTGTTTCTCAGCATTGGCGTGCAGGTCGGCGTGGGCATCGCCATCGCCGCGCTGATCTCCCGTGCCATCGGCGCCGGCGAATCACATCGGGCCGGGCGCCTGGGATTGCTGGTGCTGGCCGGCGGTGGCGGGCTGATGGCGTTGTTACTGGCGCTGCTGTGGCTGGTGCAGGAACCGGCTTTCTCTCTGCTCGGCGCCAGTGAGTCGATTCGTGAGCTGATCCGGCCATTCTGGACCGTGCAGGTGGTGGCGTCCTGGCTGGGCGCCCTGGCGTACTTTGGCTACAGCCTGTTCCGGGCGCACGGTAATACCCGTTTTCCCGGCACCATGATGGTGCTCACCAGCCTGATCAACCTGTGTCTGGACCCGTTACTGATCTTCGGCATCGGCCCCTGGCCGGGGCTGGGGCTTATCGGCGCCGCCTGGGCGTCTTTGCTGGCGTTTGGCTGCGGTGTGCTGGTGGTGGCCTGGGCGCTGCGCGGCCGTGGCTGGCTGGAGCGGGTGGGGGCCTGGCGGGAAGCGCGTGCCTCGGCGCTGCCGTTCGCCCATATCGCCGGCCCGGCCATGATCAGCCAGTTAATGCCGCCACTGGCCTCGATGCTGGCCACCGGCCTGGTGGCGCGCCTCGGCGAAAGCGCGGTGGCGGCGTGGGGGCTGACCAGCCGTCTGGAGAGCTTTTCCATCGTCCTGGTGCTGGGTATGACCATGGCGTTGCCGCCCTGGCTGGGCCGTTGTTACGGTGCCGGCAACTGGGCCGAGGTGGAGCGGCTGATGGCCAGCGCGGCGCGCATGGTGCTGTTCTGGCAGCTGGCGCTGGGCGTGGTCTTCGCCCTGGCGGCACGGCCATTGGCGTCGGCACTGGTGGCCAGCGGGGAAGTGCGGGACACCCTTACTGTCCTGATTCGCGTCCTGCCGCCCAGTTATGGCCTGCTGGGGGTCTGTATGCTGGTGGTTTCGGCCAGCAACGCCCTGGGCTGGCCCTGGCGGGCCATGGGGATCTCGTTCCTGCGCCTGTTCGCCTGTTATCTCCCCCTGCTGTGGTTGGGATCGGTGCTGGCCGGTTTCACTGGCCTCGCTCTGGGGGCGGCCCTGGGCAATGGATTGGCTGGGGTGATGGCCTGGCGAATGTACCGGGGCGCGGTGGCGCCGAAGCTTGTCGGCCGGACGTCTGAGGCCTGAAGTCCGGCTTTCTTCAAAAATTCGTCGTCTTTTGCACTTGGCAGGCCCGCCGGTATGGGGAAAAGTGTTCGGATGCCTGTTGGCGTATCACAAGAACATAAGAAAGTGCACAAGGAGAGACCATGAACCTGAGATCCGCGATCCGAGCCCCTCTGGCCGCCGCCGTGCTGTTGGCGGGCACTGCTGTTCATGCCGCCGATACCGGTCTGGTGGAACGGGTGCAGCAGCTGGCCGAAGCCCAGAGCGGCGACCTGGAAAAGACCTTCAAGCATCTGCATGCCAATCCGGAACTGGGGTTCCATGAAACCGAGACCGCCGCCATGGTGGCCAAGCGCCTCAACAAGCTTGGGTATAAGGTGCACACCGGTATCGGCGGTACCGGCATCGCCGCGGTGCTCGAGAACGGTGACGGTCCGGTGGTCATGTTCCGCAGCGATATGGATGCGCTGCCGGTGAAGGAAGACACCGATCTGCCTTATGCCAGCGACAAGCAGGTGACCCTGCCCGACGGCAGCCAGACCTATGTCATGCACGCCTGTGGCCATGACAGTCATGTCAGCTGGTTGTTGGGGATCGCCAAGGTGATGAAGGAAACCCGCAAGGACTGGTCCGGCACCCTGGTGCTGGTGGCGCAACCGGCGGAAGAGTTGATCGAAGGCGCCCAGGCCATGGTGGACGACGGGCTTTACGACAAGGTGCCCGAGCCGGAATTGCTGATCGCCGCCCACGTCTTCCCGATCTGGGCATCGGGCACGGTGGCGGTGCGCGCTGGCCGCCGCATGGCTGGCTCAGATGCTCTGGATGTGACCCTGCATGGCGTCGGCGGCCACGGCTCCTCGCCGCAGCACACTGTTGATCCGGTGGTGCTGGGAGCTCGTTCGGTGATGGCCTACCAGACCATTGTCAGCCGTAATGTGGATCCGCAACAGCCGGCGGTGTTGACCGTGGGCAGTGTTCAGATCGGTGAGGCCAACAACGTGATTCCGGATAACGGCGTGCTCAAGCTGAACCTGCGCTGGTACGAGAAGCCGGTGCGCGAACAACTGATCAGTGCGATCAAACGGGAAACCAACGGTCTGGCCAAGGCTGCCGGAGTCCCCGAGGACCGTATGCCGGAATACACCATGAAAGGGTACGCCGAGCCGGTCTATAACGATGAAGCCCTGGTGGACTGGGCCAAGCCGGTGCTGGCCTCGGTGTTGGGTGAGAAGGCGCTGATGCCGGGCTTCCCGCCGGTAATGGGGTCCGAGGATTTTCCGCTGCTGGTATCCGGTCTGGAGAATACCAAGACGCTGTTCATGGAAGTGGGCGGGGGCGCTCCGGACGTGACCAAGGTCTACATGGAAACCGGTAAGCTGCCACCGCTGAACCATAACCCGAAGTTCGAGATCAAGAACCCGGCGCTGGCGATCACCACCGCGGTGAAAGCCGGCAGCATGCTGCTGCTGGATTCGTTGAAGCCGAAGGGCTGATACCGCGGGTCAGCCAAACCCCACTAGGGCGCTGCTGTAGGAGCTTGCCTGCAAGCGAATTGTTTGGGTCGAAAGCCGATTCGCTTGCAGGCAAGCTCCTACAGTGGCTTCGTGTCCTGGCCCACGAGCCGCGATCCTGTTTGACCCTTCAGGCGCTGCGCAGATGATGCGCGTGATAGCGCAAATGGTCGTCGATAAAGCTGGCGATGAAGAAATAGGAATGGTCGTAACCGGGTTGCATGCGCAATGTCAGCGGCACTTCCGCTTCCTTGCAGGCGGCCTGTAAGGCTTCCGGCCGCAGCTGTCCGTCCTGGTAGAAATTATCGGCGTCCCCCTGATCAACCATCAACGCCAGATTGCTGCCACGGCTTTTTACCAGTTCACAGGCATCCCATTCCCGCCAGTTGGTCTGATCCTTACCTAAATATCCGCTGAACGCGGACTCGCCCCAGGGACACTGGCTCGGGTTGCAGATCGGGGCGAACGCGGACACCGAAGTGTAACGCCCTGGGTTCTTGAGGGCGCAGATCAAAGCGCCATGCCCGCCCATGGAGTGGCCGCTGATGGCCGCCTTGCCATTCAGCGGGAAGTGCGCTTCCAGCAGCGCCGGCAGCTCCCCGGTAACGTAGTCGTACATATGGTAGTGCCGGTTCCAGGGGGATTCGGTGGCGTTGATATAGAAGCCGGCGCCGGAGCCGAAATCATAGCGATCGTGTTCTCCGGGGAGATCGGTGCCACGGGGGCTGGTATCCGGACAGACGATGGCAATGCCCAGCTCCGCGGCTATGCGCTGGGCGCCGGCTTTCTGCATGAAGTTTTCGTCGGTGCAGGTGAGGCCGGACAACCACCACAGCAAAGGCACGGATTTTTCTTCCGCCGCCGGTGGCAGGTAGATGGCGAAGATCATTTCGCAGTGCAGCGCTTCACTGCGATGCTTGTAGCGTTTCAGCCAGCCGCCGAAGGACTTGGTGGCGGAGATCAGCTCCAGCTCGTCGGACATCGTTTTCCCTCCTTCGTGGGAGAGGCCGGGCACGCCGGGCCTCTCCGGCCAACAGATACTTTAGTAGAGAATCACCGAGCGAATGCTTTTGCCTTCATGCATCAGGTCAAAGGCGGTGTTGATCTCGTCCAGCGGCATGGTGTGGGTGACGAATTCATCGATCATGATTTCGCCCTTCATGTAGCGTTCCACATAGCCGGGCAGCTCGGTACGGCCCTTCACTCCGCCAAAGGCGGAGCCCTTCCAGACACGGCCGGTGACCAGTTGGAACGGGCGAGTGCTGATTTCCTCGCCGGCGCCGGCGACACCGATGACCACCGATTCGCCCCAGCCTTTGTGGCAGCACTCCAGCGCGGAGCGCATGACATTGACGTTACCGATGCATTCGAAGGAGTAGTCCACGCCGCCGTCGGTGAGTTCGACGATCACTTCCTGGATGGAAGCGCTGTGGTCATTCGGGTTGACGAACTCGGTGGCGCCGAACTGACGGGCCAGGGCTTCTTTTTCCGGATTGATGTCGATGGCGATGATACGTTCCGCCTTGGCCATCACCGCGCCCTGGATAACGGCCAGGCCGATGCCGCCGAGACCGAACACCGCCACAGTGGAGCCGGGCTCCACCTTGGCGGTGTTCAGCACCGCGCCGATACCGGTGGTGATGCCGCAGCCGAGCAGGCAGATTTTGTCCAGCGGCGCTTCCTTGCTCACCTTGGCCAGGGAAATCTCCGGCAGCACGGTGTATTCGGAAAAGGTGCTGGTGCCCATGTAGTGGTGCAGCATCTTGCCTTTATGGGAGAACCGGCTGGTGCCATCGGGCATCAGGCCCTGGCCCTGGGTGGCACGTACCGCCTGGCACAGGTTGGTCTTGCCGGAGAGGCAGAACTTACACTTGCGGCACTCGGCGGTGTACAGCGGAATGACATGGTCACCGGGTTTCAGGCCGGTGACGCCTTCGCCCACCTCCTGCACCACACCGGCGCCTTCGTGGCCGAGGATGGAGGGAAACAGACCTTCGGGATCGGTGCCGGAAAGGGTGTAGGCATCGGTGTGGCAGACGCCGGTGGCGGCAATTTTCACCAGCACCTCACCGGCCTTCGGGCCGGCCACGTCCACTTCCTCGATCACCAGGGGCTTGCCTGCTTCCCAGGCTACGGCGGCTCTTGATTTCATGTTTCTCTCCATCTCCAGGCTGGGTGCACGATTCGCGGGGGGCTGGCGGAGGGACCAGCCGTTCCCGTGATTATCAGAGGATGCTGGCAGTGTAGTGCAGCGCCGAGGGGAGGATTAAGGCATTATGGCGCAATTGATTATTGCCTGGGAGCAACAATGCAGCATTGGGATCGTATCGAGGCGTTCGTGGAAGTGGTGCGACGCGGGTCCTTTGCCGGTGCCGCCAAGCGATTGGGGGTGTCCAGTTCCCATGTCAGCCGGCTGGTGGCACGCCTGGAAACCCAGCTGCAAACCCAGCTCTTGTACCGTACCACCCGGACCTTGAAGCTCACCGATGCGGGTTCGGTGTATTTCGAGCACTGCGCCCAGTTATTCGACGGTTTCCAGGAGGCCCTGGCGGCGATTGGTGACTATCAGCAACAACCTTCCGGGGTGCTGCGGCTGACCTGCGCTTCCACCTTCGGTGAGAAGTACATCGCGCCGGTGGTTAATGACTTCCTCGCGCGACACAGCCGTTTGCAAGTCCATATGGAGTTCACCAACCGCCGTGTGGATATCGTTGATGAAGGCTTCGATGTGGCGATCCGCACCGGTGCCCTGCCGGATTCGTCCTTGATCGCCCGGCGCCTGTGCGACCGCCGGGAGTACATTGTTGGCTCGGCGGAGTATTTCGAACGGCACGCCCGCCCCCATACTCTGGGGGAACTGGCGGCGCACAATTGCCTGCACGGTTCCCTGGATCACTGGACCTTCGATGTGGAGGGTCAGCATCGCACCCAACGGGTCCAGGGCGGCTGGCGTGCCAACTCCGGCCTGGCGTTGCTTGACGCGGTGCGCAAGGGGCTGGGGCTGGCGCAGTTACCGGATTACTACGTGGAAGAAGATCTGGCCTCCGGGCGGCTGGTGTCGGTATTGGACCAATACGCCTGTGCCCACACCGCGGTGTGGGTGGTTTATCCCCGCCACCGGCACCTGTCGCCCAAGGTGCGTCAATTCGTCGATTTCCTCATCGAGAACCGGATTCGCTAGCGCCGCTCCCTGGCTGTCTGCACCTCCCTGCTCCTTCAGTGACGCATGGCGAAGGAGATGGATTCCGGTCGGCTCAATTTGAGGAAATCCCCCATGCCCATCTTGATCACCTCCGTATGGGAGCCGGCATTGAACGCCAGCCAGTCCTGCTTGAGCAGGCTTTCATCAATGAAGACGCGCATGTTGTATAGGGGGCCGAACGGCGGTTCGCCGCCCACTTCGCAGAGTGGGAAACGGTCCCTGAACTGATCTTCCCGGGCCAGGGACAGATGGCGGGCGCCCAGGGCCTGGCGCAGACGGTCCGGGTCCACATACTCATTGGCGGGCAAGACCGCCATGGCCAGCTCGCCATCCACGGACACGATCACCGTTTTCGCCATGTGATCACCGGGGATGTGCGTGGATTGCGCGGTCTGCGCCGCGGTGGCGGTGGGGGGATGGTTATAGCAGTGGTAGTTCACCTGGTTGCTGTCGAGCAACTCGGTCAAAGCGCGTACGGCCATGATGCACCTCCTGCCGGTAGCGAAAACCGTGTTTCCTCCAGAATAGGAAGGGCGGGCCGGTGGGGAAAATACCGTTGGGCTATATGGGCATATCGGCATACAACCGCGGGGCATGAGCCCGCGAGGGGCGGCCGAAGCCGCCTCCGGGGGCGGGGCGGGATTACAGGCCCAGATTGTCCAGAATGCGCAGGCTCGCCTGGGCCTGGTTCATGGTGTAAAAGTGCAGGCCCGGCGCGCCCATGGCCAGCAGGCGCTCGCACAAGCGCGTCACCACTTCCTCGCCGAAGGCTTTCACCGCCTGCTCATCGTCCTTGATGTCGTCCAGCTTGCTGCGCAGCCAGCGTGGAATGTCGGCGCCACAGACACCGGAAAAGCGGATCAGATTGGCCACATTGAGGATCGGCATGATGCCCGGGTAGACCGGAGCGTCGCAGCCGGTGCGGCGCAGGGCGTCCATGTAGTAGCCGTAGGCGTCGGCGTTATAGAAGTATTGGGTCAGCCCGCTGTTGGCACCGGCATCGATCTTGCGTTTGAAGTGAGCGATGTCGTCCTCGAAGCTGCGCGCCTGCGGGTGCATTTCCGGATAGGCGGCCACTTCCAGAGTGAAATGGTCGCCGGTTTCCTCGCGGATCAGGCGGACCAGGTCATCGGCGTATTTCACTTCGCTTTGCGCGTAGCCCATGCCGGAGGGCAGATCGCCGCGCAGAGCGACGATACGGCGCACGCCGCTGTCACGGTAACCGCGCACCAACTCCAGGATTTCCTCCCGGCTCTGGCCGATGCAGCTCAGGTGTGGCGCGGTATCGGCGTGCTGCTCGCGCAGTTTGCCGACCATTTCACGGGTGTTGTCACGGGTGGAGCCGCCGGCGCCGAAGGTGCAGGAAAAAAAAGCCGGCTTCTTCGCCAGCAGCTTTTGCTGTGTGGTCAGCAGTTTGGTACGTCCTTCATCCGTTTTCGGTGGGAAGAACTCGAAACTGATGCGTTTCATTCGGTGCCTCGCATTGCGAGGCGCCTGACGCGTGATGCCGGGCGCAAACCATCGCGGTCCTGTTCATACAGACCTTTTCATACAGAAAAGGACGGCGATTTGTTGTTTGCGTCCGGCCCTCGGCGTCCGACGCCTTTAGTACTTGTAATGATCCGGCTTGTACGGGCCGTCGACGCTGACGCCGATGTAGTCGGCCTGTTCGGCGGTCAGCCTGGTCACCACGCCACCAAAGCCCTGCACCATGTACATGGCCACTTCTTCGTCGAGATGCTTGGGCAGCACTTCCACCTTCAGCATCTTTTCCTTTACCGCGTCGGAATGGTTGGCGTAGCCCTGATCGAACAAGTACATCTGGGCCAGTACCTGGTTGGCGAAGGAGCCGTCCATGATCCGGCTGGGGTGGCCGGTGGCGTTACCCAGGTTCACCAGGCGGCCTTCGGAAAGCAGCAGCAGGAAGTCGCCCTTCGCTTTGTCGCGCCATACCTTGTGGACCTGGGGCTTCACCTCTTCCCATTCCCAGGTCTTGCGCATGAAGGCGGTGTCCACTTCATTGTCGAAATGGCCGATGTTGCACACCACCGCGCCTTTCTTCAGCGCCTTGAGCATGTTGGCGTCACAGACGTTGAAGTTACCGGTGGTGGTGACCAGCAGATCGGTGTTGCCGAGCAGATCGGTATTGATGGAGGCGGCGGTGCCGTCGTTGACGCCATTTTTATAAGCGCTCACCACTTCAAAGCCGTCCATGCAGGCCTGCATGGCGCAGATCGGGTCGATCTCGGTCACTTTGACGATCATGCCTTCCTGGCGCAGGGACTGGGCGGAGCCCTTGCCCACGTCACCGTAGCCCACCACCAGTGCTTTCTTGCCGGAGAGCAGGTGGTCGGTGCCGCGTTTGATGGCGTCGTTGAGCGAGTGACGGCAACCGTACTTGTTGTCGTTCTTGCTCTTGGTGACGGAGTCGTTCACGTTCACCGCCGGTACCTTGAGGGTGCCTTTCTTGAGCATGTCATACAGACGATGCACGCCGGTGGTGGTTTCCTCGGTGATGCCGTGGATGTTATCCAGCATCTCCGGGTAGGTATCGTGAATATAGGCGGTCAGGTCGCCGCCGTCGTCCAAAATCATGTTGGCGTCCCACAGATTGCCGTTACCGTCGCGGCAGGTCTGTTCGATACACCACATGTACTCTTCCTCGGTCTCGCCCTTCCAGGCGAACACCGGCACACCCGCGGCGGCGATGGCGGCGGCGGCGTGATCCTGGGTGGAGAAAATGTTGCAGCTGGACCAGCGCACTTCCGCGCCCAGTTCCTTCAGCGTTTCGATCAACACCGCGGTCTGAATGGTCATGTGAATACAGCCGATGATGCGGGCGCCTTTCAGCGGCTGCTCGGCACGATACTTATCGCGGATCGCCATCAGCGCCGGCATCTCGGTTTCCGCGATCTCGATTTCCGCGCGGCCCCACTGGGCCAGGGAGATATCCGCGACCTTGTAATCCTGCAACGTTTCCGGTTGTGCGTTCATTGCTCTCTCCATTCGTGGTTAGCGAATGGGCGCCGTTGAAATGTCGCGCCGTTCCCCCGAGCCTCGCGGCCCTCGCCGCTGCAGCGCCCCTCGGGGGAGTGGCGGAGTTCGTCGTCAGAGCGCGTTCTTCAGCGCGTCCGCCTTGTCGGTGCTTTCCCAGCTGAAGCCTTCCCGGCCGAAATGGCCGTAGCTGGCGGTGGGGCGGTAGATCGGACGGCGCAGGTCGAGCATTTCGATGATGCCGCGCGGACGCAGATCAAAGTGCTCGCGTACCAGTTGCGCGATCTTGTCGTCGCTGATCTTGCCGGTGCCGAAAGTGTTGATGGAGATGGAGGTGGGCTCGGCCACGCCGATGGCGTAGCTCACCTGAATCTCGCACTTGTCGGCGAGGCCGGCGGCGACGATATTCTTGGCCACATAGCGGCCGGCGTAGGCGGCGGAACGGTCCACTTTGGACGGATCCTTGCCGGAGAAAGCACCGCCGCCGTGGCGCGCCATGCCGCCGTAGGTGTCGACGATGATTTTGCGTCCGGTCAGCCCGCAATCCCCCATCGGGCCGCCGATGACGAAGTTGCCGGTGGGGTTGATGTGGTAGAGCGTATCCTTGTGCAGCCAGTCCGCCGGCAGCACCGGTTTGATGATCTCTTCCAGCACCGCTTCGCGCAGATCGCTCAGCTTGATCTCCGGAGCGTGTTGGGTGGACAGTACCACCGCTTCCACCGCTACCGGCTGGCCGTTTTCGTAGCGTAGCGTGATCTGGCTCTTGGCGTCCGGACGCAGCCACGGCAGGGTGCCGTTCTTGCGCAGTTGCGCCTGGCGCTCCACCAGACGGTGAGAGAAATAGATCGGTGCCGGCATCAGCGTGTCGGTTTCATTGGTGGCGTAGCCGAACATCAGACCCTGGTCGCCGGCGCCGAGGTCTTTATTGTCCGCCTCATCCACGCCCATGGCGATGTCCGCGGACTGTTTGCCGATACCGTTGAGCACGGCGCAGCTGGCGCCGTCGAAGCCCACATCGGAGCTGTCGTAACCGATGTCCAGGATCACCTGGCGGACGATGTCTTCCAATTCAACGTAGGTATTGGTGCGCACTTCCCCGGCGACAATCGCCATACCGGTTTTCACCAGTGTTTCCACGGCCACGCGGGCGTGGGGATCGTCGGCGATGATGGCGTCCAGAATCGCATCGGAAATCTGGTCGGCCATTTTGTCCGGGTGGCCTTCGGAGACCGACTCGGAGGTAAAGATGCTGTATTCACTCATTACCGGTTTACTCCCTCGATTGGGGGTTGACGTTCCACACGGACCTCAGAGTCTGTTGTCGATCTCTGCGCCACCGCGTTGAAAACTGCGCACTTGCACCTGGAACCCGTTGCGCAGGGCCAGGAACAAACTATCGCGCAAAACCAGGCCGGCACGACCAGCCCAACTCACCAGATCGGCTTCGTCGAAGCCGAGCCAGAAATCACCGCAGGCCTCCACGGCCCACTTTTGGTTATGACGACACAAATCGGTGACCACCACCACCCCGCCCGGAGTTAATTGCTGGGCGGCGGCCTGCAAAGCGGCGGCGGGGGAGGCCAGATGGTGCAGCACCATGTTCATCACCACGGCGTCCACCGGCGGTAGGGCCGCTCCCGCCTCCGGCCATTCGCCCAGTATCAGACGCACATTGTCCAGGCCCTGTTCCGCCACTTCCCGGCGGGCCCGCTCCAGCATGGCCTCGGCGTGATCCAGGGCCAGCACCTGCTCGAAACGCTGTGCCAGCGGCACCAGGAAACGGCCGTCGCCGGGCCCGATCTCCAGCACCGTGCCGGTGCCGCCGGCGGCCGGACTGCCCGCGGCCCGATCCAATAACTCGCAGGCCTGCTCGGCGTACTGTTCGTGTTCGGCGATCAGGTCCTGATGGCGTGCCAGATCATCCGCGTGACGCACGAAAAACGCCCGGCTCTGGGCCGCCCGCTGCGCCTGCACGCCTTTCAGGCGCTGCGCCGTCACCGTATCCAGCGGGGTCTGATCCAGTTGCTCGAACAAAGCCCCGTGCAGAGCGCCGGTCCGGGTATCCGCCGGCGGCAGACGGCGCCGATAGAAGATGGAATTCCCCTCCCGGCGCTTCTCCACCAGACCGGCCTGGGCCAGCACCTTGAGGTGATGACTCATGCCCGACTGCTTCATGGCCATGATCTCGCACAGCTCCAGCACGCCGAAGCTGTTCTGGCCGAGCACCTGCAAAACCTCCAGACGCAAACCGTCGCCGGCGGCCTTGAGAAAGACCGTCAGACCGTCGAGTCCGGATTGTGTGGCTTCAGCGGGTGCCGTCATGGCGGCGAGTGTAGCCTATTGCCGCGAGTGCATCAAAATAAATTGATATAGGTTGGATGGGGCGTCCGGCGCACTCCGTGATCAATATGAACAAAACGCCCAAAACACAAAGAACGCCCATTATCGCCATTACATTTCACACTTTTTCAGTGGGGGGTAGCGTGCCGGCTGTAGAGAAACACTTGTTTCTCCGTTCAAGGCCGGGTGGCGCCTCCGTCTCCCCGGTGGCCGGTGCGCCGCGGCGCGCATAAACAAAAGAAAAGGAACGCCCGATGATGCGAAGCTCCATGACTTTGGTGCTGGTGTTTGTTGGCCTCTGGTTGAGCGCCGGAGTCCGTGCCGACGATGATCTGTCCCGCCTCAAGCAGCAGATCGAGGAACTGAATCAAAAGGTCGATGCGCTCAGTCAGCGCGAAACCGCCCCCTCGCCTTGGGACGGCCTTGAGATCGGTGGTGCTCTGCAACTCGACTACAACCATTTCGATGGCGCCTACAACGCAACCCATGAGGGCCGTACCGGCTCTGATCTGTTCCCTCGTCGGGTGCGCGCCTATATCGGCTCCGAGCACGGTGACTGGGACTACAAGCTGCTGATGGACTTCTCCGAGGATGCCGAGATCGTCATGGCGCGCCTGCGCTACAGTGGTTTCGAGCGTGGCCCGGTGGTCCAACTGGGGAAACTGCGTGAGGACATTTCGCTGGAAGCGTTGTCCAGCAGTGCCCATCTGGTAATGATCGAGCGGTCCAGTCTGGCCAATACCGTCTCACCCTATTTTCGCTGGGGCGCGTCGGCTTATCAGTTTTTCCCTTCCAGTGGCCTGCGCTATGCCTTCGGCGTGTATAAGAATGACGCCTTCGGTGACAGCGGCAAGGACGACAGCGAGCGTCTCAACTACGCTACCAGTGGCCGGCTCACCTGGGCTCCCAAACGTGATCAGGGGCAGGTGCTGCATCTGGGGTTCTGGGCTTCCTACCGGGACATGTCCGGCGATGAGCTGAGTGCGTCCTGGGCCCGTGGCGAGGTTCGCGAGACGCCCGTCAGACTGGTGGATTATGCCGCCGGTGGCGCGCCAGTGGCGGTGGACCACCTGACCCAGCAGGGGCTGGAGCTGGCGGCTCAATGGCACAGTCTGCTGTTCCAGGCGGAATACGCCCGCCGTGAACTGAGCACCGAGGATAGCGCTTCCGACCTGGACGGACGGGATTTCGACGGCTATTCCGCCTCCCTTAGTTACTTTCTGACGGGGGAATCCCGCGCCTATAAGGCCAGCCAGGGCGTATTCCGGCAGCCGGACGGCGTGCGCAATGCCTGGGAAGTGGCGGCGCGCACCTCGCGGGTGGACGCCAGCAGCGCCAACCAGGGCACCGATGTCACCAGCCACACCCTGGGCCTGTCCTACTACTACGACGCCAATCTGAAATTCATGCTCAATCTGATCCGTTCCCGGGTCAGTGGTCCCGGCGCGCCCGCGCTGGTGGGCAGTGAGCGTGATGCCAATGCCGTGGTGTTGCGGACGCAATACCAATTCTAGGAGGTTGCCATGACTATGCCTGCTCACGCCGGTTGCCGGCGTCTGTGTCGCGGTCTGCTGGTGCTGTCGATGATGCTCGGGGCCGTGGCGGCCCGGGCGGATCTCCATTTTCTGGTGCCTGGCGGCCCCGGCGGCGGCTGGGATACTACTGCCCGGGCCGCCGGCGAGGCACTGATCAAGTCCGGCCTGGAGAGCAATGCCTCGTTCCAGAATATGTCCGGTGGCGGGGGCGGCCGCGCTATTGCCTACATGATCAAAATGGGCACCAAGCAGGGCGACATGGTGATGATCAATTCCACCCCCATCGTGCTGCGGGCCCTGTCCGGGCAAATCCCCAACAGCTTTCGTGATCTCAAGCCGGTGGCCAATCTGATCGCCGACTACGGCGCCTTCGTGGTGACCGCCAACTCGCCTTATCAGAGTTGGGAGGAAGTGATGGACGCTTACCGCCGCGATCCCCGCCTGGTCAAAGTGGCCGGCGGTTCCGCCCGCGGCAGCATGGATCACCTGGTGGCGGCGCAGGCGTTCCAGGCCTCCGGGGGCGACGGCCGCAAGCTGGCGTACATTCCCTATGACGCGGGCGGCCAGGCCAAAGCCGGGTTGTTGTCCGGGGAAGTGCAACTGCTGTCCACCGGTTTCAGTGAAGCGCTGGAGCTGATGCGCTCCAGTGATGCTCGTATTCTCGCCATCACCGCGCCGGAGACCATCGCCGACTACCCGGAGATTCCGACCCTGAAATCGCTGGGTTACCCGATGAGTTTCGTCAACTGGCGGGGGCTGTTCGCCGCTCCGGATACCCCGGACGCAAAAGTGGCGGCGTACTCCGCGGTATTCCGCAAACTGCTCGAGACCCCTGAGTGGGAAGCGGTACGCAAGCGCAACGGCTGGCTCAACAACTACGAGACGCCGGAGCGATTCCTCGAATCCCTGGAGCAGCAGGAAGAACAGATGGCGCGAGTGATGCGTGATCTGGGCTTCATCCGCTGAAGGAGGGGCTATGTCCGTCAGCAAAGATCGTATCGGTGCCTTTCTGTTTCTGGTGTTCTCCTGTGCCTATGGCGTTTACGCCTGGCAAATTCCGTTGCTGCCCACTGAGCAGGGCATCGCCGTCAGCGCGTCGACCTTGCCGAAAATCTATGCCGTGGTCGGTGTCGTGGTAAGCCTGCTGGCGCTGGCCGGATCCTTCCTGCAACAAGCGTCGGGGCCGCAGGGCGATTCCGGTGCGCTGGCGCTGGGGCGCACGGCGCTGCTGCTAGTGCTGATGGTGCTTTATGCCCTGATGCTGGATCCGCTCGGCTTCCTGCTGGCCACCGAAGTGTTCCTGCTGGCCGGCTACCTGTTGATGGGTGAATACCGCCCGAAGGTGCTGTTCTGGGCCTCGGTGCCGGTGGTGGTGGTGTTCTGGTTGATCATGACCCGTGTGCTGGGGATTTACCTGGCGCCGGGCATGCTGTGGAGCTGAGACCATGATAGAAGGCATGTTGACCGGTTTGTCCGCGGCGTTGAGCTGGCAGGGCATCCTCTACGTAATGATGGGGTGCCTGGTGGGCACCTTTATTGGCATGTTGCCAGGGCTGGGGCCGATCACCGCCATCGCCCTGATGATTCCGGTGACCTACAGTATCGACCCTTCCTACGGCATGATCCTCATGGCCGGAGTGTACTACGGTGCGATTTTTGGCGGCTCCACCTCGTCGATTCTGATCAATGCGCCGGGGGTGGCCGGTACCGTGGCGACCTCTTTCGATGGCTATCCCCTGGCGCGCAAAGGGCAGGCCGGCAAGGCGCTGGCGCTGGCCGCTTATGCCTCGTTTTCCGGCGGTACCCTGGCGGCGGTATTCCTGATGGTGGCGGCGCCGCTGCTGGCCAAGGTGTCGCTGAGCTTCTGGTCGGCGGATTATTTCGCGCTGATGGTCATGGGGCTCACCGCCATCGCCGCGTTCTCCAATCGGGGGCAGTTTCTCAAGGCGGTGATGATGACCCTGCTTGGCATCATGCTCGCCACCGTTGGTATCGATCCGTCCTCCGGCGCCGAACGGTTCACCTTCGGCTCCAGCGATCTGCTCGACGGCATCAGCTTCCTGCTGGTGGCGATGTCGATCTTTGCCTTGTCCGAGGCGCTCTCCGGCGTACTGCGCCCGGATCATAAAAAATTGCCGGGAGCAATTTTAAACGTTGCTTCAGCAACGGCCCGCAGGGTGGCCGCCAGGGACGGTGGCCATAAAAAAGCGCCGGCGCCGTCCTCGAAGATGGGCGATCTGCGCTTGAGCAGGGAAGAGGTCAAGGACGTGGTGCCGGTGATCGGCCGTTCCTCCATTCTTGGTTTTCTGATCGGCATTCTGCCCGGTGCCGGTGCCACCATTGCCAGCTTCCTGGCCTACGCCACCGAGCGCAATCTGGCCCGGGGCGAGAAGAAGAAACAGTTTGGACAGGGTTCCCTGCGTGGTCTGGCGGCGCCGGAAACCGCCAACAACGCCGCGTGCACCGGCTCCTTCGTGCCGTTGCTGACCTTGGGTATTCCCGGTTCCGGCACCACGGCGGTAATGCTTGGCGCTTTGATTGCCTACGGACTGCAACCCGGTCCGTTGTTGATGCACGATAACCCGGATGTGTTCTGGGCGGTGATCATGTCCATGTATGTGGGCAACGTGGTGCTGCTGTTCCTCAACCTGCCAATGATCCCGTACATCGCCAAGACGCTGGCGCTGCCGAAACCGCTACTGACCGTGCTGATCCTGTTCTTCAGCCTGATCGGTGTGTATCTGGTGTCGTTCAATACCTTCGATCTGTATCTGATGGTGGGCTTCGCGGTGTTGTCGCTGATATTGAGGCAGTTGAATTTCCCCATGGCACCGTTGATTCTGGGCTTTATTCTCGGCGGCATGCTGGAGAGTAATTTCCGCCGGGCGATGATGATCGCCGACGGTTCCATCGCGTTCCTGTGGGAGCGGCCGCTGACCCTGTGCATCACGCTGGTGTCCCTGGCGCTGCTGCTGGTGCCGCTGATGGATTTCCTGCGCGGACTGAAACGGCCGGCGCCGGAGGCGGAGCTGTCCGATAACCTGTAAACCCTTGCTGGCCGGGAGGAACCATGCGTCGCAGGCGTATTCAACGGTTGGAAACCCGGCTGATTCTCTGGGTGCTGGCATTCAGTCTGCTGCAGGTGGTGCTGTTCGCTGCTCTGGGGCAGTACCTGCTGGAGCGGGGTGTGCGGGAGGAGGCCGGCCGCAAGGCGCTGGACCTGGCGCAACTGGTGGCGGAGTTGCCGCAGGTGCGCCAGGCGCTGGTGGCCGGCATCGGCTCCCCGGCCGGTGACGCACTGGCGCCGTTCATCGATCACCTCTGGCGGCGAACCGGCGCGGACTTCATCGTGGTTGGCGACACCCGGCTGCGGCGGCTGGCGCATCCGCAGCCCGACCGTCTGGGCAAGACCATGCAGGGCGGTGACAGTCAGGAGGTGCTGGCCGGTAACACCATTATTTCCGAAGCTCGGGGTTCCCTGGGCTTTTCCGTGCGTGGTAAGGCGCCGGTGCTGGATGCTGGCGGCAATGTCATCGGTCTGGTATCGGTGGGGTTTCTCAACCGTTCGGTGGAATCCATCGTCGCCGGGCGCTATCTGCAATGGCTGCCGGTGGTGCTGGCGGTGTTCCTGGTGGGCATTCTGTCCTCGCTCTGGATCGCCCGCCGTGTGCGCGCCGCTTTGTTCGGTTGGCAGCCCCATGAAATCGCCCGGGTATTCGCCGAGCAGAGCGCCATGCTGGATACGGTGCGCTCGGGCATTGTCGCTCTGGATCTGGACGGCTGGGTGCAGCGCAGCAATCGCCGGGCCCGGCAATTGTTGGGGGTGGACACATCACAGGAAAGCGCGCTGCACTTGCGGGATCTGTTCCCCGACCAGGCCGGTTTTCTGTTGCGGGATGTGGAGCAGGTGCTGGATGGCGTGGAGTTGTACGCCGCCGGCCAGGAACTGGTGCTGTTCCGGCGGCCGTTGCGGGTGGGCGGCACGGTGCGCGGCGTGTTTCTGAGTTTCCGTCCTCAGGACGAAGTTGCCCATGTGAGTCAACAACTGGCCCAGGTGGAAGCGTTCGCGGAGCTGCTGCGGGTGCAGACCCATGACTATTCCAACAAACTCAATACCCTGGGCGCGTTGATCCAGATGGGCGCCTACGGCAAGGCGGTGGAGCTGATCGGCCTGGAAAGCCAGGGCCATCAGGCCATGGTCAACCGGCTGCTGGACAGTACCGGGGAGCCGCTGCTGGCGGGATTGTTGTTGGGCAAATATCACAAGGCCAAGGAGCAGGGTGTCTCGTTCGAGGTGGCGGAAGAGAGCGTGCTCGACGCGGCGGCGTCCAAAGCCCTGCTGGAGCGGCTGGTGTCGATTCTCGGCAACCTGATCGACAACGCCATCGAAGCGGCGCGCGTCGGGCCGCGCCAGCCGGCGCGAGTTCGGGTGACGTTCGACGATCTTGGTGACCATCTGATCTTCGATGTGGAAGACAGTGGAGAAGGGTTGCACCGAGAACGGCTGGAGGCGCTGTTCCGGCCGGACTATTCTTCCAAGAGCGGGCGTCAACACGGTGTCGGCTTGTATCTGGTGAAGACCTACGTGAGTGCCCTGAAGGGCACTCTGGAAGTGGGTCAGGCCGATCTGGGCGGCGCCCGGTTCACGGTGTACCTGCCCCGCCGGCCAACGGACGAGGACAACCGGTCATGACCTATTCAGTAGTGATCGTGGAGGATGAAAGCGAGGTGGCCCGGCTGCTGGCGGAATACCTGCAGCGGGACGATCAGTTCCGGGTCACCGCGGTGGTTGGCGATCTGGCTGGCGGGCGGGCCTTGCTGGAGCGTTACCAGCCCGATCTGCTGCTGCTCGACGTCTACCTGCCCGATGGCAGCGGCCTGGACCTGCTGGCGGAGTTGCGCGCCGCAGGCCACGGTTGTGAAGTGATGATGGTGACCGCCGCTTCCGAAGTGGCCGCTTTGGAAAGGGCCTTGCAGCTGGGAGCCTTTGACTTCCTGGTGAAACCGGTGCTGTTGCAGCGGCTGGACCGGGCATTGAACACTTTCATGCAACGCCAGCGGCGCTTGCGCCAGTCACCGGCGATCACCCAGTCCATGGCCGATGCACTGTTTTCCCGGGACGCGGAGGGCGAACCGGCGGCCCCGGCGAAGGGCGGGCAGGCACGCCTGCCCAAGGGGATCGATGCGCTTACTCTGTCCCGGGTTCGGGCGGTGCTGGCCAAGGTTCCCCGGGACTTTCTCAATGCCCAGGAGGTGGGCAAGCGTGCCGGCGTCAGTCGCTCCACCGCCCGCCGCTATCTGGAATACCTGCTCCAGCGCCACGAACTGGAAGCCGATCAGACCTACGGCAGCATTGGTCGCCCGGAGCGCCGTTACCGGCCTCTGTCCCGTCAGGACGGTTAGGCCGGCGCCGGGTCCTTCTGATTCAGGAAAAAGCATGTGAAAGGATAAACGCGGTGGTGAAACCGGCGGCGGTGATCAGTCCGGCCGCGTTATGGGTTTCATCGAAGGCCTCGGGAATCATGGTGTCGGCGATCATGGCCAGCATGGCGCCGGCGGCGACGCCCTGGGCCACGGCAATGTACTGCGCCGGCGCGTTATCGAAGAGAAGGTAGCCGCCCACGGCGCCGAGGCCGCATAACAAAGCGATGGCCGTCCACAGTCCGAACACATAGCCGAACGACATGCCGGCCCGTTTCATGCCGACGGTACTGGACATGCCCTCGGGCACGTTGGAGAGGAAGATGGCGGCGACGATCGGGATCGATACGCCATTACCCTCGAGCAGGCTCAGGCCGATCACCATGGACTCCGGTATGCCGTCGAACACGGAGCCCAGAGCGATGACCAGGGCGGCACTGGCCGTGGCGGCATTGGATTTATTCGATCGCTTACGGTGGCGGGCGCCGTTGTTGGCGAGGATGACGGCACCGCCGGTGAAGGCGGCGGCGCCGGCCAGAAAGCCCGCTGCCGAAGCCAGCAAGCCGCCTTTGTGCAACGCCTCATCCATAAGATCGAAGGCGATGGCGGAAACCAGAACACCGGAGCCAAACGCCATCACCGCCGCGGTCACCCGAGCCGGCGGCCTGGTGAACCAGCCCAGCAGTGTGCCAACCAGCAGGGCACTGCCTCCCGCCAGTCCCCAGAGCAAGGCGGTCATCAGATGCATGGTGGATGCCTCGTCAACATCAAGGTTATTGCGACTGGAATACCAGCACGCGATTGGCGCCCTCGTCGGACACCAACAGCTTGTCCTGGTGAAAACGCACACCGGTGGGGGAAATCATCACACGTGCGGAGGCGGCACTGTCCATTGAGCCATCCTGGTCATCGTCATTGGGAGCATAATGGGCGAAGTCACTCTGGCCCAACACCACATCGGCGGGCTGGAAATTCGCGGTCGGGAAGCTGTTCCAGATCAACACACGGGCGTTGCCGCTGTCGGCGATAGCCAGTTGTCTGCCGTTGGAGTCCACACCGTCATAGGGATAGTTCAGAGTGCGCGCGGAGGGGGCCTCGTCAGTCTGGCCGTCCTGGTCGTCGTCGTTTGGCATGCTGCTGGAGAAGTCCGCTTGCCCCAGAACCACATCCGCGGGTTGGAAATTGGAAGTGGGGAAGGTGTTCCAGATCAAGGTGCGATTGTTCTCGTAGTCGTTCACTACCAGTCGGCTGCCGTCGGTCCAAAGGCCGGCCGGAAAAGACAGGGTGCGCGCCGTTGGGGCCTCATCACGCTCGCCATCCTGGTTGTCGTCGTTCTGCTGGCAATGGGTGAAGTCGGCTTGCCCGAGCACTAAATCGGCGGGTTGGCCGTGACTGGTGGGCACGCTGTTCCAGATCAATACCCGGTGATGCTCGGAATCGGTCACCACCAGCTTGCCGTTTGGGGTGACTTCCACTGTTTCGGGAATAGTGACGTGAACCGCGTCGCAATGGGTCTCGTCGGAAGAGAAGCCCGATTTTCCGACCACCACGTCGGGTTCGACGCCGGCACCGGCCGGGACCGTGTTGTAGATCAGTACGCGGTCGAGGTCATAGTCCGCCACCGCCATCTTGCCGCCGGCAATCGAGATCTGCTGCGGACCGTCAAAGGTGCCTGGTTCGGTGGTGGTGAAATCCGGCTGGCCCAGCACGAAGTCAGCAACGGCGTTGTTAACAGTGGGGATGGTGTTGTAGGCCAGAACACGGTGATTGCCGTAATCCCCGATGAAAAGCGTCCCCGAGTCGCTCACCGCGGGATTGCCATACAGGCTTTGCAGGGTGTTGGCGTCCGGTGCGCCGTTCTGGTTCGGACGGATGCCGGCGAAGTCGGCCTGGCCGATGACAACGGCGGCGGGCTGGAAATTGCTGAGTTTCAACTTCGGTGGGAGGGGAGCACCTCCACCGCTCTCTCCACCACTGCCACCGCCGCAAGCGGAAAGGGTGAGGGTCGCGGTCAGGCTCAACACCGTGAGGCCATGCGGTGTCATGTTCATGTGCTCCTTGTTTTTCATTGTTGGTTCCTTTGTGCTTGTTATTGCGACTGGAATATCAGCACGCGATGGTTTGCCATGTCGGAAATCAACAGCTTGTCCTGGTAAAAACGGACGCCGGCGGGAAAGTTCAGCACGCGGGCCGAGGCGGCGCCGTCATCCTCGCCGTTCTGGTCGTCGTCATTTGATTGATTGTGAGTGAGATCGCTCTGGCCCAGCACGATATCGGCTTGTTGGAAGTTGCTGGTGGGGAAGCCGTTCCAGATCAGTACACGATGATTGCGGCTGTCGGCGACCGCAAATTGCCGGCCGTTGGAATCGATGCCATAGGGGGTGTCCAAAGTGCCTGTTGAGGCGCTGGCCGAGGTGAAATCCGCCTGGCCCAGCACGATATCAGCGGGTTGGAAGTGGCTGGTGGGAAAGGTGCTCCAGATCAGCACCCGGTTGTTGTCGTTGTCGATCACCGCGAGACGGCGGCCGTCCGTCCACAGGCCGGTGGGATAGTCGAGGGTGCGGGCGGAACGGGGGCCGCTGAGGCCATCCTGATCGTCGTCATTTGGATCACAATGGGTAAAGTCGGCCTGTCCCAGCACCAGATCCGCGGGCTGGCCGTGGGTGGTTGGCAGGGTGTTCCAGATCAGGACTCGATTGTGGGCGGAGTCGGCCACCACTAGTCTGCCATCCGCTGTGAGTGTGGCGGCTTCGGGGCTGTTGAGGTGGGTGGCATCGCAGGTGTCCTCCTGAGAATCGAAGTCCACCTGTCCGACCACGACATCGGGTTCGGTCCCGCCCCCGGCGGGGATCGTGTTGTAGATCAATACGCGGTCACCGTCAAAATTTGCCACCGCCATCCTGCCGCCCGCTATCGAAACCCCTTGCGGACTGGACAGCATGCCCGGCTCGTTGCTGGTGAAATCCGGCTGGCCCAGCACGAAATCGGCGGCGGCGGTGTTGACGGTGGGAAGGGTGTGGTAGCCCAGTACCCGGTTGTTGGAGGAATCACTGATGAACAGGGTGCCGGAGGGGCTCACCGCCGGATTGCCGTAGGGCGTGGCCAGGGAGTCGGCCTCGGGTGTGCCGTAGCCCGTTTCCTTGTTGGGGCCGGTGCCGATGAAGTCGGCCTGGCCGATAACGATGTCGGCCGGCTGGAAATTGCTGAGGTTCAACAGCGGCGGGAGGTTTTCGCCACCCCCGCCGGAACCGCCGCCCCCTCCGCCTCCCCCGCAAGCCGAAAGGGTGAAGGTCGCGGCCAGGCTCAGTACCGTCAGGCCGCGCGATGTCAGATTTACGAGGTTCTTGTTTTTCATTATGGGTTCCTTGGTGCTTGTTATTGCGACTGGAATATCAACACGCGATTGTTTCCGATCTCGGAAACCAGCAGCTTATCCTGGTGAAAGCGGACACCGTCGGGAGACTTCAGTACGCGGGCCGAGGCGGCGCCGTCATCCTCGCCATTCTGGTCGTCGTCGTTTGATTGATTGTGAGCAAGATCGCTCTGGCCCAGAACGATATCGGCCTGCTGAGCGTTGCTGTTGGGGAAGCTGTTCCAGATCAGTACGCGATGATTGAGGCTGTCGGCGACCGCCAGTTGCTCGCCGTTGGAGTCGATGCCGTAGGGGGTGTCCAGGGTGTCCACGGATTCGGTGACCGAGGTGAAATCCGCCTGGCCCAGCACGATATCAGCGGGTTGGAAATGGCTGGTGGGGAAGGTATTCCAGATCAGCACCCGGTTATTATCGTTGTCCGTCAATGCGAGACGATGGCCGTCCGTCCAGAGGCCGGCGGGGAAATCGAACGCACGGGCGGAATGGACGACGCTGCCGCCCTGGCTGCCCTCATCTGGGCCGCAACGGGTAAAGTCGGGCTGACCCAGCACCAGATCCGCGGGCTGGCCGTGGGTGGTGGGCAGGGCGTTCCAGACCAGCACTCGATTGTGGGAGGAGTCGGCCACCACCAGCTTGCCGTCCGCGGTGAGCACGGCGGCTTCGGGATATTGCAAGTGAGTGGCGTCGCAAGTGGTGTCTTCGGAATCCAGATCGGTCTGCCCCACGATAACATCGGGTTCGGCCCCGCCACTGGTGGGAACCGTGTTGTAAATCAGGACCCGGTTGCCGTCGCTGTCCGCCACCGCCATCTTGCCGTCCGCTATCGACACCCCTGTCGGGTAGGGAAACACACCTTCTTCCTTGCTTTCGAAATCCGGCTGGCCCAAGACGAAATCGGCGGCGGCGTTGTTGACGGTGGGGAGGGCGTGGTAGCCCAGCACCCGGGCGTTCCAGCTATCACTGATGAACAGCGTGCCGGCGGGGCTCACCGCCGGATTGCCGGATGGGTTGGCCAGAGAATCGGCTGCCGGCGGGTCGGGGATGTTTTCGTTGGTCCCCTTGTTGGGGCCGGTGCCAGTGAAGTCGGCCTGGCCGATAACAGTGGCGGCGGGCTGGAACGTGCTGAATGCCAGTTTGACCAGCCAAGTTGCCGTGACGGTGTTGAGTGCGTTACCCGCGGTGTCTTGGGCGTCGATGCTCAGATCAAGCCCGGAACCGGGCGGCCAGGCGCCGTCGTCGGGTGTCAGGGTCAGCGTTGTGGCATCGTCGGACCAGGTTGGAGTGCCGGCCGCCTCCAGTGCGCCGCCCAATTGCAGGCTGTCGGTATTCATGGGTTCGCTGAAAGTCACCACGACGCTGGCCTCTTTGCCCAGCACCGGACCGGTCTGATTGAGTGACGCCGTGGGCGGCGTGGTGTCCCGGGGGCCACCACCGCCGCCTCCGCCTCCACCGCAGGCCGGGAGAGTGAGGGCGGCGGCCAGGCCCAATACCGTCAGGCCGCGCGGTGCCATGGTGATGAAGTCCTTGTCGCTCATCGATCTTCCTTGTGTGTTTTGGCGGATGCACTCTTTTTTAGGGGTACCACAAATGAGGCGGGCTCACGAGGTTACAGCTCGCTCCGAGGGCGGGTTTTACAAAGTGGATGCCGTCCCGAAGGAGGCCGGCCAGGGCGGTGTTCCGGCGTTCGAGGCCAGTCATCGCTTTATTTGCCCGCGACTCGCCCATGGGCGACAATAGCGCCCCTTTTTCAGCCACCAGTCAGTTTGGAGCCCTGCATGTCCAGTGCCCCCGCCAGCCGTGATCTCGCCAATGCCATCCGTGCGCTCAGTATGGATGCGGTCCAGCAAGCCAATTCCGGCCACCCCGGCGCGCCCATGGGCATGGCGGACATCGCCGAAGTGCTCTGGCGCGGTTTCCTCAAGCACAACCCCGGCAACCCGCAATGGCCGGATCGGGATCGCTTCGTGCTGTCCAACGGCCACGGTTCCATGCTGCTGTACAGCCTGCTGCACCTGACCGGCTACGGCGTCAGCCTGGAAGACATCAAGAACTTCCGGCAGCTCGGCAGTCCCACCGCGGGTCATCCGGAATATGGCGACGCGCCGGGCATCGAGACCACCACCGGCCCGCTGGGGCAGGGCATCGCCAACGCCGTGGGCATGGCGCTGGCGGAGAAGGTGCTGGCGGCGCAGTTCAATCGCGAAGGCCACCGGATCGTCGATCACCATACCTACTGTTTCCTGGGTGATGGCTGCATGATGGAGGGGATTTCCCACGAAGTGGCGTCCCTGGCCGGCACTCTGGGGCTGGGCAAACTGATCGCTTTCTATGACGACAACGGCATTTCCATCGATGGCGAGGTGGAAGGCTGGTTCACCGACGACACCGTGGAACGCTTCCGCGCCTACGGCTGGCAGGTGATCCCCAATGTGGACGGCCACGATCCGGAAGAGATCCGCATGGCGGTGGAAACCGCGCGCAAGAACAGCGAACAGCCCACCCTGATCTGCTGCAAGACCATCATCGGCTTCGGCAGCCCCAACAAGCAGGGCAAGGAAGAATCCCACGGCGCCGCGCTGGGCGAGGACGAAATCGCCCTGACTCGTGAAGCCCTGGGATGGCAGCACGGTCCGTTCGAGATCCCCGAAGATATTCGCCAGGCCTGGGACGCCCGCGACACCGGTGCCGGGCAAGAGGCCGAATGGCAGGCCCGGTTCGACGCCTACCGGGCGGAATTCCCGGAACTGGCGGTGGAGTTCCAGCGCCGTATGGACGGCAAGCTGCCCACCGGATTCGATCAGGCCGCCCAGGCCTTCATCAAGGAGTGCCAGGAGAAGGGTGAGAAAGTGGCCAGCCGCAAGGCCAGCCAGAATGCCCTGGACGCCTACGGTCCGCTGCTGCCGGAACTGCTTGGCGGCTCCGCCGATCTGGCCGGTTCCAACAACACGCTGTGGAAAGGCTGCAAGGCGGTGAATGCCGCTGACGCCAGCGGTAACTATGTGCATTACGGGGTGCGCGAGTTCGGCATGACCGCGATCATGAACGGCGTGTGCCTGCACGGTGGCCTGCGCCCCTACGGAGGCACTTTCCTGGTGTTCATGGAATACGCCCGCAACGCCGTGCGCATGGCGGCGCTGATGCACCAGCCCAATATTCTGGTCTACACCCATGACTCCATCGGTCTGGGCGAGGACGGCCCGACCCACCAGCCCATCGAACAGCTGGCCAACCTGCGCATGACGCCGAACATGAGCACCTGGCGCCCCTGTGACACGGTGGAAACCGCGGTGGCCTGGAAACACGCTCTGCAGCGTCAGGACGGCCCCACCGCGCTGATCTGTTCCCGCCAGGGGCTGGCCTGCATGCCCCGGGACGAGAGCGTTCTGGACCAGGTGGAAAAGGGCGGCTATACCCTGCTGCAAACCGGTGAAGGCACCCCGGACGCACTGATCATCGCCACCGGCTCGGAAGTGGAACTGGCGGTGAAAGCCGCGGAAACGCTGGGGGCCGCTGGCCGCAATGTACGCGTGGTGTCCATGCCCAGCGTCGATACTTTTCTGTCGCAAAGCGCGGATTATCAGGAAAGCGTGCTGCCGGCGGCGGTCAGAGCGCGGGTGGCGGTGGAAGCCGCCATCACCGATTACTGGTATCGCTTTGTCGGTCTGGACGGCAAGGTGGTAGGCATGACCGGGTTCGGGGCTTCCGCCCCCGCCGGAGACTTGTACAAGCATTTCGGCATCACCGCCGAGGCGGTGACAGAGGCCGTGGAGAGCCTGCTTTAATGGTACCCCAGACGCCGGACGCTGGACGCCGGACGCTTACAAGTAAGGTGTCCTCTTATGGCCTTTGGGTCGCGATGGGCGCCGGCTGCGTGCTGCTGGATCAGGGTTGCGTGGAGCAAAGCGTCTGGCGTCTGGCGTCTGGCATCCAGCGGGATTCATCATGAAAGTCGCCATCAACGGATACGGTCGTATCGGGCGCTCTTTCGTCAGGGCCCTGGCGGAGCGCTGGGAGCGGGGTTGGCAGGCGCCGTTTGCCCTGACGGCGATCAACGACCTCGGTGAGGCGGAGGATCTGCTGTACCTGACCCGCTACGACACCACCCACGGCCGTTTGCCGCAGGAAGCCAACCTGCGGGACGGCCGTTTGTCTCTGGCGGAGCAGACGCCCTTGCTGCTTAACGAGCCGCAACCGGCGCGTCTGCCCTGGCGGGAATTGGGCGTGGACCTGGTGTTGGAATGCTCCGGGCATTTCCGCGCTTACCGGGACGCCGCGGTGCATCTGGAGGCCGGTGCCGGGCGGGTGATTCTCGGCGCGGTGCCGTTCGACCACGCCGATCAGGTGGTGGTGTACGGTGTCAATCAGGAGCAGGTGGGCAGCGGTGACCGCATCCTTTCCGCGGCCTCCTGCACCACTCACTGCATCGCCCCGCTGCTGCGGGCGCTGCACGCGGATTTCGGGGTGCGTCAGGCGCTGATGCAGGAAACCCACGCCTACACCTCCGATCAGACCCTGCTGGATCACGTGCACCGGGATCCCCGCCGTGGCCGGGCCGGCGCGCAAAACATCGTGCCCACCACCAGCAGCGCCATCGGCGCGGTGCAGCAGGTATTGCCGGAATTAGCCGGGCGTATCAGCGGTCACAGTATTCGTGTGCCGACGCTCAACGTGGCCATGGTGGAACTGACCCTGTCCCTGGAACGTCCCCCAGCAGCGGAAGGCGACGATCTGGACCAATGGCTGCGCCGGCTGGCGGCGGACAGCAATGGCCTGCTGGGCTACAACGACCAGCCGCTGGTCAGCGCCGATTTCAACCACCGGCCGGAGTCCGCCATCATCGACGGCTCCTTGAGCCGGGTGCAGGGCGAACTGGTGCAATTGGTGGCCTGGTACGACAACGAGTGGGGTTATGCCAACCGGCTGCTCGACTGGGTAAGTGAGTTGTCCAGGGCGTCGAACGTCTGACGCCCGGCGGAATCTTCGAACCGACAAGTTTTCATCATCCCGGATGGATGGTTTTAGACGAGGTAGCAAGACCATGAACTTCAAACGCATGACCGACCTGGATCTGAAGGGCAAGCGGGTACTGATCCGTGAAGACCTGAATGTGCCGGTCAAAGAGGGCAAGGTCACCAGTGATGCACGCATCCGTGCTTCCCTGCCGACCATTGAGCACGCGCTGAAGGCCGGTGCCCGGGTGATGCTGATGTCCCACCTGGGCCGCCCCAGTGAAGGGGAGTACGAAGAGCAGTTTTCCCTGAAGCCGGTGGCCGAACACCTGGGAACCCTGCTGGGCCGGGAAGTGCCGCTGGTGAAGGACTGGCTCGACGGTGTCGAGGTGGCCGAGGGCGAGGTCGTGCTGTGCGAGAACGTGCGGTTCAATAAAGGCGAAAAGAAGGACGACGAGGCGTTGTCACAGAAGATGGCGGCGCTGTGTGATATCTATGTGATGGATGCCTTCGGCACCGCGCACCGTGCCCAGGCGTCCACCCATGGGGTGGGCAAGTTCGCCCCGGTCGCCTGTGCTGGTCCGCTGCTGGCCAATGAGCTGGATGCGTTGTCCAAGGCGCTGGACAACCCGGCCAAGCCGCTGGTGGCGATCGTCGGCGGTTCCAAGGTGTCCACCAAACTGGAGGTGCTGGAAGCGCTGGCCGACAAAGTGGATCAACTGATCGTCGGCGGTGGCATCGCCAATACCTTCCTGGCGGCGGAAGGGTTGCCGGTGGGCAAATCCCTGCATGAGCCGGATTTGCTCGACGCGGCTCGCAAAATCGCCGCCAAGGTGCACATTCCGCTGCCGGTGGATGTGGTGGTGGCCACGGAATTTTCCGCCGACGCGGAAGCGGTGACCAAGAAGGTGGAAGAGGTGGGCGAGGACGACATGATCCTCGATGTGGGCCCGCAGACCGCCCACGTCTTCGCCGCGCTGATGAAGGAAGCCCGCACTATCATCTGGAACGGCCCGGTGGGCGTGTTCGAGTTCGATCAGTTCGGTGAGGGCACCCAGGAAATGGCCGAGGCCATCGCCGACAGCGAAGCATTCTCCATCGCCGGTGGCGGTGACACCCTGGCCGCGGTGGACAAGTATGAAATCGCCGACCGCATCAGCTACATTTCCACCGGCGGCGGCGCCTTCCTGGAGTTCGTGGAAGGCAAGACCTTGCCCGCGGTGGCCATGCTCGAGGCCCGGGCCAAGGATTAAGTCAGATCGTGAGAGCGCGGAGGCCCGCTGACCGGGCCCGCTCCCACGGAGTTTGTTCAGACAAACGGATTGCGAAGGAGAATTCCCCATGGCACTGATCAGCATGCGCCAATTGCTGGACCACGCCGCCGAGCACGGCTACGGCGTTCCGGCGTTCAACGTGAACAACCTGGAACAGATGCGCGCCATCATGGAAGCGGCGGATAAAACCAATTCCCCGGTGATCGTGCAAGCCAGCGCCGGTGCCCGTAAATACGCCGGTGCCCCGTTTCTGCGTCACCTGATTCTGGCGGCGGTGGAAGAATTTCCCCATATCCCGCTGGTGATGCACCAGGATCATGGCACCAGCCCCGCCGTGTGCCAGCGTTCCATCCAACTGGGCTTTTCCTCGGTGATGATGGATGGCTCCCTGGGTGAGGACGGCAAAACCCCCACCGACTACGAATACAACGTGCGGGTGACCCGCCAGGCGGTGGATATGGCTCACGCCTGCGGCGTCTCGGTGGAAGGGGAACTGGGCTGCCTGGGCTCCCTGGAAACTGGCCAGGCCGGCGAGGAAGACGGCATCGGCGCCGAAGGCACCCTGAGCCATGAGCAGATGCTCACCGACCCGGAAGAAGCAGCGGACTTCGTCAAGGCAACCCATGTGGACGCCCTGGCCATCGCCATCGGCACCAGCCACGGTGCCTACAAGTTCACCCGTCCGCCCACCGGCGACATTCTGGCCATCGAGCAGATCAAGGCGATCCACGCCCGTATCCCGGATACCCATCTGGTCATGCACGGTTCCTCTTCCGTACCGCAGGACTGGCTCGCCATCATCAACGAGTTCGGGGGCGAGATCCCGGAAACCTACGGGGTGCCAGTGGAAGAGATTCAGGAAGGTATCAAGTACGGGGTGCGCAAGGTCAACATCGATACCGACCTGCGCCTGGCGTCCACCGGTGCCATCCGCCGGTTCCTGGCCACCAACAAGGCCGAGTTCGACCCGCGCAAGTACCTGAAGGAATCCGTGACCGCCATGCGCGATATCTGTATCGCCCGGTACGAAGCGTTCGGTACCGCCGGTAACGCCGACAAGATCAAGCCGGTAAACCTGGAAGTGATGTTCCAGCGTTACGAAAACGGCGAACTGGACCCGCGCGTCAAGTAAGCCCGTAATTCGCTGCCGGCCTCTTCCCACAGTGGCGCTACAGAGCCGCTGTGGGAAGCTGCCTTGGTAGCGAATCGTGGATCTCCTGCCCCAACCTTCCCTTCCCCCATCGCCTTTCTTCTTCCTGTGCTGGCTTGCCTGAAAGTGCCGTTCACTTGGCGGATACTCCAGTCGGCGCTATGATGGTTACTTGGTGTTACACATAACAATAGTCGTAACTCATCTAAGCGACGCGAGAATTTCAGGGAGAGCCTCCATGGCGATCGACAATTGTGAAAACCTGCCCGGACAACGCGGGCCCGCCGACCACGAGCGGCGTACACAGATTCTGCAGGTGGCGGATGAACTGTTCCGAGTGCACGGTTACCGCAAGACCTCGGTGACCGACATTGCCAAGGCGATTGGAGTATCCAGCGCTTATCTGTACCGCTTTTTCGATTCCAAACAGGCGATCGGCGAGTCGGTTTGCGCCCTGGCGCTGTCGACCATGGGCGAGGCCATCCGCGCCGTCTCCGAGCGCGACGCCTCCGCCACTCAGCGCCTGCGCGACATGCTGCACACCTTGCTTTCCGAGGGGATGCGGCTGTTTCTCAAGGAGCGGTGCATACACGATATTGTTGTTGTCTCCATTGAGAATCAGTGGGCGGTCACCGAAGAACACAATAATGAGATCTACGAGGCGATCGAGAAAATCGTCTCGGACGGCCGTGAAAGCGGGGAGTTCGAGCGCAAGACGCCATTGGATGAGGTCTGCATGGCGATCCGCGTCACCGCCGCCGCTTACGCTCACCCGGTGCTGCTCAACCGGCTGGGGAACACCGAGGAGATGGAAACCAAGCTGGCGGCGGTCACCAACCTGATCCTCCGGAGTCTGGCGCCCTGAAAATAATCGCGAGTTACAAGTTGACAATAACGTAACCTGTAACTATACTGGCTCCATCAGCGTGGGAGACCAGCAAGCACTCGCGAAATCGCCCTGACCTCCCGCGACATTCCCTGAATGTGAACGTGAGGAAAGGATGATGAAAAACGTAGCCCGTTTGTCCGTTGCCGCCCTGGTCGTTGCTGGTCTGGCTGCCGCACCGCTGGCCCAGGCCAACAGTTTCGAAGATCAGGTTCGTGCCGATTACCTGAGCGCCCGTGAGCAGATCGACTCCCCGGCGCTGGTTGACGGCCAGGTACAAAGAGCCGCCAGCGATCGCCTGCAAGCCGAGCAGCGTGGTCAGTCCCAGGGTGAAGGCCGTGACTTCCTGAGCGTCCGTGAAAATATCGACTCCCAGGACTACATCGCTTACCGCTCCCAGGAAGCTCAGCACAACCTGGCGGTCGCCAAGGAACGTGCTCCCCTGGCCAGCCAGACTCCGGTGGATCATCTGGGTCACCGCCTGAACCTGGACTCTCCGGAGAATCTGCAACGCGTCATCTCCGAAGTGCAGGCCCAGCAAGCGTTGCGAGCTCAGCAGGCACAGCTGTAAGAGACTCGCCAGCAAACCTGCAAGCTTGTAGTACTTCGCCCGGCTTCCCTGGCCGGGCCCATCAAAGCGCCCTTGACCGGGCGCTTTGTGGTTCGGGCGATGGCATGCCGGGCACGGAGTGCCTATCATTGACGGTTGTCATACACCGCCTGAATCGAGTTTCCCGCCTATGTCGATACCGTTTTCCCGCGACGCCATCACCCGCAGTTGGCATCCTCTGAATTGGGAACGGTTCGCCCCTCTCGATGACCCCAGCCTGGATTACGTCAGCTACTACGGCATTGATTTCGCCGCCCGGCTGCCGCGGCTGGAGCACGGTTTCGGCTATTTCGATGCCGCCGGCCATACTCTCGGTATCCATGTGTGGCGTCCCCCGTCGCCGAAGGGCACGGTGTTCGTATGTCATGGTTATTTTGATCATGTCGGTCTCTACGGTCATGTCATTGGGCATCTGTTGGAAAAAGGCTTCGCCGTGGTCGCCTACGATCTTCCCGGGCACGGCCTCAGTTCCGGCCCGCCGGCGGATATCGATGACTTCAAGGTGTATCGGGAAGTGTTGGAGCAGTGTCTGAGCCTGGCCCGGACTCATTTGCCGAAACCCTGGCACGTGGTGGCGCAGAGCACCGGCGGAGCCATCGTCATGGACTTCCTGTTGCACCACCGGTTTGATGCGGACGAGGCGCCGTTCGACCAGGTGATCCTGCTGGCGCCTCTGGTGCGCCCATTCAAATGGGGCACCGCTCGCTGGCTGCATACCCTGATTCGCCCCTTTGCTCGCTCGATAAAGCGGGTTTTCACCATCAACTCCGGGGATCCGGACTTCCTCGATTTCCTGGAAAATCGGGACCCTCTGCAGCCGCGGCGGTTGCCGGCCAGCTGGGTGACCGCGCTGAAGCGCTGGTTGCCGGGATTCGAGCGGGCGGCCCCGGTGCCGTTGTCGCCGGTGGTGATTCAAGGCGATCAGGATGAGACGGTGGACTGGCGCTACAACCTGGATATTATCCGCCGCAAGTTCCAGGAGCCCCGCATTCATATCCTGGAGGGTGCCCGCCATCAGTTGGCCAATGAGCAGGCGGATTATCGGGAGCGCATCTTTCGTATCATTGACGATTGTCTGAACGTGCCGGAGCACACTGCCCGGCCGTAAGCCTGAAGGCCTGGGATTTTACCTTGTGTTACTTGCTTGTCTCGGTGGGAAATCTGGGACAATGGTACTAGCCGGATACAAGTACTGTCCGGATACAAGTGCCGCCCGGACACGGTGCCCGGGCGCGAGCAGGAGGTAACGCCATGAAGTTCAAACCAGTATGGATGGCCATGGGCGTGATGCTGGTGACGATGGCAGCGCCGGCGCTGGCTCAGTTGGATAACCGGGCTATGCCATCCGCGGACCCCGCCACCCAGGCGGAACAGCAGCGGCAGGATTTGCAGAACCGCCTGGACAGTCAGCGCCGCGCCGCGGAAGAGCGGCGGAAAACCCAGCAGCAGCGAGCGGATGAACGGATGGAGGCCGCCGAGCAGCGCCGTAAGGAAATGGAACAGGAAGCGTTGCGTCGTCGCGAGGCGTTGACGCGATAGCGCAAAAGCCCCGGGGTGACCGGGGCTTTTCGTTTCGGGAAACGGTTTACTCTTTCGGTTTGATCGCGCCTTCCTTCATTTCCTGCAGACGCTCCTTGATCTGGTCCGGGTTATCCAGGTTTTCCCGATCCTTGGCGTAGTCCGGGCTTTGCATGTCCTTACCCATTTCCTTGGCTTCCTGGCGGGCCTTGTCCCGGGCTGCCCGGCCTTCCTCAAGCCGCTCCTCGATATTCTTGTCGATCTTGCTGCGGTCCTCACCGTAGTTTCTGGCCTTGTCCGAAACGCCTTCGGCGGCACGCCGCTTGGACTCGGTTTCGGCTTCGATTGCCTTTTTGTATTCCTTGGAGATGTGTTCCGGGCTGTCCAGATTGCGGCGTTCGGTGGAGTAATCCCGCCCGGACGTGTCGTCAGCCATCGCGAGCGGCGCCGCCACGACACCGAGAGTAGCGAAGAGAAGGGGAATGAATGCTGACCGTTGCATGAGTCGTCTCCTTGTAGATCAATGGTTACTCCCTGAACATTCCGTGGAGTAGCGCTTTTTTGGATTCATTGTTTTAGTTCACCGCGGAGGCCGGCATGGGGCGGTCCGTACCGGCGACACGGTGATATGTTCAAGATGCGCGAACTGTACAAAAATTCAAGTCATACATTAGTAAAAAAGAATATCGAGGCTGGTGGAGCGCTGCCGTGGGCGGCTTGCCGTGGCAGTGAATCAGCGTGCCAGCATCGCCGGCCTTCAGCACGTGTACCGCGGGGTGGTGATACTCACGGGGGGCGTATTGGCGCAATATTCAGGTTAAACTGGGCGATCGTCGTGGAATTAATCGGTTTGAGGTAGGAAATGGATCAGAATGCGTTGAAGCAGAGGGTGGCGGAAGCCGCCTTGCGTCATGTGCCTGAAGGCGAGGTCATCGGTGTGGGTACCGGCTCCACGGCAAACTGTTTTATCGATGCCCTGGCGACCATGAAGGATCGCCTGGCCGGCGCCGTGGCCAGTTCCGAAGCCACCGCCGAGCGGTTGCGTGGACACGGTATCGAGGTGTTGGAGCTGAATCAGGTGGACAGTCTGCCGCTGTACGTGGACGGTGCCGACGAAGTCAACGATCACCGGGAGATGATCAAGGGTGGTGGCGGCGCCCTGACCCGCGAGAAAATCGTGGCGGCGGTGGCCGAGCGGTTTATCTGTATTGTCGACGGTTCCAAGCAGGTCAAACGCCTGGGCGGCTTCCCGTTGCCGGTGGAGGTGATCCCCATGGCCCGTTCCTACGTAGCGCGCCGGCTCGCCGCGCTCGGCGGGCAGCCCCAATACCGGGAGGGTTTTGTCACGGATAACGGCAATCTGATTCTCGATGTACGCAATCTGGATATTCTCAACCCCATCGAGCTGGAAGAGAAAATCAATAATATTACCGGGGTCGTCACCAATGGCCTGTTCGCCCGCCGTCCCGCCGACCTGGTGCTGGTTGGCCGTGGCGACGAGGTGATCTCGATTTGAGTTGAAAACGGAGCATCGCGGTTCATGGCCGCGATGCCCGTAATCGTTTTAATCCCGCCCTCACCATTGCGCCTGAAAACGGCAATCAGGCTGCCTCAATTCTTTCTTCCGACCCCCGTCACAGAGCGACACGGTCTGTTACAGCTGCTAACCATCCGCCATCCCTGAGTACGGTTTTCCACCTTTTTTCATACGCCAATGTCTGTGCACATTTGTTTTACTGCCTGAACTACACAACAACAATGATCCGTACCGGAGGCAGTGTATGTTCGGACTTTCCCCCCTGCGTCGCGGTGGCATCGCGGCCCTGTCCCTTTCGGTCGCCGCTTCGATTGCTGCCCCGGCCTTCGCCGCCATGGGTAACACCGCCAGCAGCTATGGCCTTTTTCCTGGTGATGTGGCATCCGCTCAGGCCCTTTCCATGTTCAATCCGCAGGCGTCGTCGCTGTACTACAACCCGTCCTACCTGATCAAGGATCCCCGTGGTGAGCTGACCATCGGCTTCCTGCACGCCGAGCAGGAACTCGATGGCAAGAGTTTGGGGGGCGCCGCTCCGGCCACACGCGACGGCAACCTGCTCGATGACAGCCGCAGCCAGCAGCAATTGATCGCGCTGAAAACCGATCTGTCCAGCATCACCAAATTCGAACATCCGATTTACTTCGCCATCATCGCCGGCGTGGAAAAATACGGGAAAGAAATGCTTTCCTTCAATTCCAGCACGTCCATGGGCGGGCAATACATGGAGTACGGTCGTCAACCGTTATTCCTGAATATCGGCGGTGGTACCGAGTTGCTGCACGGGATCGCCGTCGGCGCCTCCGCGCACGTCTCCCTGCGTTCCGACGCGAAGCTGGTGGCCAGCTCCAATCTGGCCGGTGAAACCCAGTACGAAACGCTCGAGGTCAACGCCAAACCGGTGATCCGGCCGGTGCTCGGCGTCACCCTGGACTGGGGCAAGCTGATCTGCGGCAAGGGCGACTGCATCACCAATGGCCTGGAAACCGCGTTTGCTTTTCGTGGCCATACCGAGGCGCGCACTTCGGTGGACTCGCGCATCACCATTCCCGGCACCGTGCCGTCTCCGGGTATCGCGTTGCTGATCGATACCGTGGATTCCTACCAACCGGATATTTACAGCGCCGGGGTGCAGTACCGTTTCAATGACCGGCTGCGTGCCGGGGTGACGGTGGAACGGCAGAACTGGTCGGATCTTATGGAGGTGCTGGAGGACGACACCATCAAGGATCAGGCGGACATTCACTTCAAGGACATCACCGTGCCGCGGGTCGGTGTTGAGTGGAGCGCGCTCAAGAACGTGAGCCTGACCGCCGGCGTGGCGTTCCGGGAATCACCGATGGAAAGCGACCGCAGCCTGGACGTCAATTATCTGGACGCGGACAAGACCATCTATGGCGTCGGCGGTTCCTGGACCATCGAGCAGCCCCCGGTTCTCGCGTACCCGATGCGGGTGGATTTCGGTTACCAGTTCCACGATATCGACCAGCGCAAGTTTGATCTGACCAGCGACCGGGCTCCGGTGAATCCCTACGAAACCATCGAAACCGGCGGCGAAGTCCATGTATTCAGCGGTTCCGTCACCCTGAAGTTCTGAGGAGTGGTGTCATGCGAAGTAAACTGATCATTGCCGCCTGCGCCGGTATCCTGGCCGGCTGCGGGGGCGGCGGTAGCAGCAATCCGAGTTTTGACGGGCCCCAGTACAATCCCAAGGAGCTGTATTTCAACTATCCTTTCGACGGGCAGGCCTATGTGGCGCCGTCAGCTCCGGTGGTGCTGGAATTCAGCGATCCCCTGGAGGTCACCGAGGACAACTTCCGCTTTACCGGGCCCGATGGCGCGGCGGTGCCTTTTGCAATGAAGGTCATGAACGGCGGCCGCAACGTGGTGTTGCAGCCGACCGCGCCGCTGGCGCCGATCAGTGATTACAAGGTCGCCATCATCGACTTGGCCCCGGATGGCCGGGTGGTTAATTTCCGCGACGGCGAATTGAACTTCTCCACCCGTCCCGCCCTGGAAGGGCCGTTGTCGCAACAACGTGCTTCGGACACCTTCGAGATCAGCGAAATTTTCCCGGACGATGATCAGTTTCCCACCGTGGATTTCTCCACCTTCCGGCTGCGTACCTCCCAGCCGCTGGATCCGTCTTCCGTGGCGTATGGGGACACCGTCAGCCTGACGCGGAGTGGTGAACTGGTGCCGGCCCTGGTCCTGAGCGGCCGCGATACGCTTACCGTGGATCCGCTGGAGGACATGACCCCGGGGCAGGAATACGTGTTGACGGTGAGCGGGATCACCAGCGCCTTAGGGGAAACCCTGGCGCCATTCGAGCGCACCGTGACACCGTTGAATACCAAGTCCAGCACCGGTGAACGGGAAGTGCTGGTGACCGAGGCGCCGGCCACTCACGACACCCTTGGCTGTCTTGAGGAGGGCGATCTGCGAACCTCCGAACTGACCGGCGATCCGATCAACTGTGTGCCGTTGATCAGCACCCTGCTGGCCAATGGCACCGCGTCCAAGCAATCCGGTGATATCTACGCCGAACTGGCGTTCCCGCCCAGCTTTCCGGACGTGACGCCGCTGCGCATCAAACGGGGCGGCATCCTGGTGGGTGAACCGCTGGATGTGTTGATCGGTGGGGAAGTGCCGGTGGGCTTCGACTCCGGCGCGGTGACCATCCAGGTGATGTCGGACGCCACCGGTTACCTGTTTCCCAATCCCAACTCCGATTCCCCCGACGCCGCCAAGAACGTGCGTCTGTTCATGGATCTCGCCGCCAACACCAAGGATGCCCGTGCCAACGGCGCCTTCACGCAGAACCTGATGCACGTGGAGTTGGTGGGCAAGGCGATCGTCGAGGACGGCAAACTGGTCACCGACGCGCTCACCGTGGTGGAGCCAAGGGTGTTGGGCGTGGAAAACAGTCACGGCGTGCTGAGCTTCCATATGGAGTCCTATCGCGACCAGGAAAACGCGCCGCCGCAGCCAGCGGATACGGTGCCGCCCACCTTGCTGGTGATGGACGACAATGGTGAACAGCGGCTGTCCTGGACGCCGGGAGACGTGGCCGACCGCGCCGTGCCCGGTGAACCGATCACTCTGCTGTTCAGCGAGGCGCTGGACCCGCTCAGCGTTCGACCCGGCGAGACCGTCCGGTTGACCAAGGGCGGTGCGGCGGAGTCGTTCTCCTGGAGCCTGGACGGCAACGCCCTGGTGATCCAGCCGGCATCGCCGCTGGCTTTCGGCGTTCCCTATGAAATCAGTGTCACCAACGGCCTGACCGATTTGGCCGGCAATGGGCTGCAGGTGCTGGATCCGCTGACCGGCCTCAACACCATTGGATTCACCATGCCGGAATACGTGGTGGAGCAGGACGGCGAGGATGTGCGCCGCGCTCCGTTCGCCATGGTGGTCTATCCGGGCTTCCCCTGCGCCAGCAGCCCCGCCACGGCATCCGATATCGCCGCCGGTGTGCAGGGCGTGTGCCTGTCATCGAGTTCCGAAGCCGAGCAGGTGGAAGTGGACGAGCTGCCGATCGTCGGCATGCCGTCGAACCGGCCGATCCGGGTACGGTTTTCCCAGAACATGGACGCCGACAGCCTGACTTTGGGCACCGCCTGCGGTCAGGGCGCTTTCCGTGTCGAGCGGCTCGGCGAGGATGGCACCTGCCAGAGCGTGGTGGACGGCGAACTGCGGGTGGAGACTCGCGCTTTGACCTTCGTACCGGAATTGCCCTGGGAAGAGGGCGCCTTGTACCGCTATACCCTGGCTTCGCAAAGCGCCGGCTGTAGCGGTGAGGTGATCTGTTCCAGCGACGGGCTGCCTCTGCAGACCGCCCTGCTGGAAGGCAGTGATGCCAAGGCCGGCGGTCCCGACATGGACATTCTGTTCCGCGGCGCCGGCGCCGTGACCACGGTGTTCCAGGAATTGAGCAACCTGCCGAGTGTCGACGCCAACAGTAACTTTGCCGTTGACGAAGGCGAACCGAGGGTGCCGGCGGGCACTCCGAATCCGGCGACGCCGGCCAACGCCACGCTGATCCGCCCCAACGGCGATGGCGGCGGCGGCCTGGTCAGCACCGCCAACACCGGTTGCGGATTCGAGGGCACGCCGCCCTATACCGAGGAAAATCAGATCGATTGCGACAGCGAGCGGATTCTGTACCTCACCGGTGACCTGAACACGGAGATCCTCAATTACGATGCCGAGGCGGGCGGCGTCCCGGTGGTGATTTATCCGACCACCGTGGCGCTGAGCAACCTGGATGCCACCGCGGTGATCGGGTTGGATCTGGACACCTCCGACGGTGACAACTCGCTGACGGACCTGCCGATTGTCGGCGGCCTGCTTGGCGGGCTGGTGCAAACGCTCGGGGATGTCCTCGATATCCTGGGGCTGGAAGAGGCCGTGCTCGGTCAGGTGGGTAACCTGGGGCTGGTGCCGATCGAGACCCACACCGGCCCGAATATCATGCGGGTGCGCTACAATGAGGATGCCGACGGCAATCGCACCACGCCGCCAGTGGGGCACATCATCGCTACCCCGGACGGGCCGGTGTTCCGGATCACCTTTGATCTGCTGTTCGACGCGCCGGAGCTGAGTCTGCCGCTGGGTCTGCAGCACAACGTGAAAAGCCTGCCGATCGATAACGTGCAATTGGAGGGGCCACTGGACTTCCTGCCCGATGGCCGGCTGTTCATCGGACTGGAAAATCTGGAACCGCTGAACGTGGACCTGGAAATCACCCTGGCCGGTTTGCCCGGCGGCCAGGTGAATCTGACCATTCCCACCCGCGGCATCAATCTGAGCTATCAGAGCGGCTCGATCAAATAGGTCAGTGAAGACGAGAAGGTTCGCGGCGCAAGGCCGCGAACCTCTTTGCCGGTGGACGACTTCCCCGCTCAAACCGTAAACTAGCCCCTTTCCGCCGTCCGGCGGTCTCGCGCTGATTTTCGGAACCTCCATGCTTGAAAAGTACGTCAAACGGATCCTGCAATCCCGCGTCTATGACGTGGCCCATGAGACACCCATCCACGCCGCGCCGCTGATTTCCCGGCGAATTGGCAACCGGGTGCTGCTCAAGCGCGAGGATCTGCAACCGGTATTCTCGTTCAAGCTGCGCGGCGCCTATAACAAAGTGGCCCAGCTCTCCGAAGCCCAGCGCGAACGGGGCGTGATCTGTGCCTCCGCCGGTAACCACGCTCAGGGGCTGGCGCTGGCGGCCACTTCCATGAACGTGCGCTCGGTGATCGTGATGCCGCGCACCACGCCGGACATCAAGGTCAAATCCGTGCGTCAGCTCGGCGGCAAGGCGGTGCTGGTGGGCGATAGCTTCGACGAGGCGCTGGCCCATGCCCGCAAGCTGGAAGAGAAGGAAGGCCTGACCTTCGTCCATCCCTACGATGACCCGGACGTGATCGCCGGCCAGGGCACCGTGGGCATGGAAATACTGCGCCAGCAAAGCCGGGACCTGGACGCCATCTTTATCCCGGTGGGCGGCGGCGGCCTGGCCGCGGGTATCGCCGCCTACGTCAAATACGTGCGCCCGGACGTGAAGATCATCGCCGTGGAGCCGGAAGACGCCGCTTGTCTGAAGGCCGCCCTGGAACGCAAACGGCGGGTAACGCTGCCTGAAGTGGGCTTGTTCGCCGACGGCGTGGCGGTGAAGCAGATCGGCAAGGAAACCTTCCGGGTATTGAAGGACACGGTGGATGAGGTGATCACCGCCACCACCGACGAGATCTGCGCGGCCATCAAGGACACCTTCGAGGATACCCGTACCGTGTGCGAGCCCGCCGGCGCCCTGGCCCTGGCGGGTCTGAAAAAGTGGGTGGCGCGCACCAAAGCGGAGAACAAAACGCTGGTGGCGATCCAGAGTGGCGCCAACGTCAACTTTGATCGCCTGCGGCATATTTCCGAGCGGGCGGAGTTGGGTGAGCAACGCGAGGCGATCCTGGCGGTGACCATTCCCGAGAAGCCGGGCGCCTACCGTAATTTCCTGCAGGTGGTGGGGCGTCGCGCCATCACCGAGTTCAATTACCGGTACGCCGGGGAACACGAAGCGAATATCTTTGTCGGTATTCAGACCAGCTCCGGTGGCGCGGATCTTGCTCCGTTGCTGGAAGAGCTGCGAGCCGCCGGTTATCCGGTGGTGGACATGACCGGCAACGAGATGGCCAAGCTGCACATCCGCCATATGGTGGGTGGGCACACCTCGCGCCAGGACCTGGACGAAATGCTGTTCCGGGTGGAATTTCCCGAGCGCCCCGGGGCGCTGCTGAAGTTCCTCATGTCGCTAGGCCACAAGTGGAATATCAGCTTGTTCCACTATAGAAACCACGGCGCCGCCTATGGACGGGTGCTGGTGGGCTTCCAGGTGCCCTTCGGAGAAAGGGGCAACCTGCGCAAGGACCTCAAGAAAGTCCCCTATCCGATGGTGGAAGAGAGTGACAATCCAGCGTACCGGCTGTTTTTGAACTAAGGGCCTGTTCACCCTATTTCCATCGCGCCTGTTGCGGCTAAGACGTCACCAATCCAGGCACGAGGAGAGAAGTTTGGTCATTCCAAATGAACGACGAGTAACGCGGAGTGGTGACGTCTTAGCCGCAACCCGAAGGGCTGGAGCCCTTTTTACCTCCAGCGTCGTTGTCGGTTGCTCATTTGGAATGACCAAACCGCGCGCCCTCCGCCTAGCTGGAGGCAAAAAGGGCATCCAGCAGGCGCGATGGAAATAGGGTGAACAGGCCCTGGTTCGGACGTGAGCGATCACACACCTCGTAAACCACGGATCACGCCAGGTGAAAGTTGAGCGGTACTTTTGTTAAGAAAGGTGAGCATGTTGATGTAACCGCTTGACTTTTAAGAGGCAAGTGATCATTTTTCGATCCAGTTCTCGTTTTGTTACATAAATTTTGCATTAGTATTCCATGCTTCGGCATGGACAGCCTTTTGAGAGTGATGACTTTTTCTTGGGGATTGAAAACACAATGAAGAAAAGACCAGATGCACTGGTTGTCCTGGCGATCATTTTTGCCACCGGCGTTTTGGTGAGCACCCTCACCCACGGCGGCAATCAGCCGGATCTGGAGCGTTATGCCCAGTCCGCCGGCGTCAGCATCAAGGCCGACCAGTCACGCTAATCAGTTGCGAGAATCCGTTACGATAAGGTCCAGCGGCTGATCCCAGGGGGCTTCCGGCACCCTGGACAGCCGTTGACACTCAAAAGCGACGCCCACCAGCCGGGGGCGGCGTGGCCGTCGCGCGAAATTCGCCAAAGTCCGATCATAAAAGCCGCCGCCCATGCCCAGGCGATGGCCGCGATCATCGAATCCCACCAACGGAATCAACAGAACATCCAGCGCCCAGTCCGCCCGTGCCCGCTCCAGGCGCCGTGGTTCGCCGATGCCGAAACGGTTGGCGCGCAATCGTTTTTCCCGGCGCCAGAGATGAAAGCGCAGACGGCCACGATAAACCGGATCCAGCACCGGCAGATACAGGCGGGTGCCCTGGAAGCGGCGTTGCGCCAGCCCCGGCAGCGGCGATAATTCGCCGTCGGCGACATGGTAGACCGCCACATGGCGAGCCCGCCGCGGTCCCAGTTCCCGCCGCAAATTACGCGCGAACCGCCTCTCCGCCAGACGCCGCTCACCCGCACCCAAAGCCCGCCGCCGCGCCCGTAACTGACGGCGCAACTGTTTGCGATCAACTTGCTCGGACGGATTCATGAATTAAAGGAGGAGCTTTAGAAGGAAGGCCGATCCGAATAGCAGCATGCCTCTCTCACCGGCACCCCGTTATTCACTGTTCACTATTAACTCTTAACTGTTCTTGAGAAAGCGTGCCCCCCGGGCCGCCGCTGCGGGTGTGGCCCTTGAACCGTCAGGTTCAAGGCGGAAACCGCAGACCGGACCATCAGGCTTTCCGCTCGATGGCGGACATGCGCACAGGCCGGTCAATATTGGTTCCCTTTTGGTACAACATCGGCTCAGGGACATAACCCGGCTGGCGAACGGACCAGGGGACACTTGGGCTTAGTATATCAGGGCGGGGGCAACCGGTCAGGGCTTGACAGAAGAGCGGTTCTGGGGGGTGAGATCCTCAAGCGCGCGCAGTTCTCCCTCCAGCCGATCGATCAGCGCCTGCATACGGGCACTGCCGGTCTCATCGGAAGAGGCTTTGGAGCGGGCTTCCAGTAACTCGTGGCTGATATTCAAGGCCGCCATGATGGCGATGCGTTCCAGGCCAATCACATTGGCCTGCTTGACTTCACGCATCTGGGTGTCGAGATAGCGGGCGGCGCGCAGCAGATTGTCCTGCTCGCCGACCGGGCAGGCCACGCGGTATTCCTTGCCCAGCAAGTGAATCACCAGCGAACTGCTATCGTTCATGAGTCCTCCTGCTCCAGGGATTGCAGGCGCGTTATGATCGCCTCCACCCGGGAGCGGGCCAAGTCGTTTTTACGGATGAGCCGGGCCCGTTCATCGAGAAGACGGTGTTCCCGCTCGCGCAGCAGGCGATTCTCTTCGCGCAAACGGTTGGACTGACGCAGCAGGGAGTCCACCTGGGCTTCCAGTTGCCGCAGTTGTTGTTCCGTCGTCATGGCAAATCGGTCGCTGTTCGCCTAAGGTTAAGCCCCCGTGTCCCACTGCCGCGTACAGCGCGTGTAGACGGAATCGAGAGCCAGCCGCCGGGAATGACGGCTTTTTGTACTATAGGTAGGGCCCTGGAAAGGGTCAATGGAATTCAAGACTTAGCGCCTGTTCATAAACCGTAACGTGAAGAACCCCATGTCTGACACCTACGATTTCGAAAGCTGCGCGCGGGCCTTCGCCGGCGCCGGTGTCGCCCACTCCCCGAGCGAAGTGCAGGGCGTGATCTGCGGACTGTTGGCCACCGGCCACGGCCGCCGCGACGATGAACTGCTGGGTGTGCTCGCCGCCCATGTGGAGCTGCCTTCCGGCTTTGATAATGACGTCTCGGCCCTGCTGCTGGCCTGTCGCGACCAGGCCCTGTCCGCCTTCGCCGACACCGGACTCGACCTCACTTTATTGCTGCCGGAAGATGAAGAAGACCTGGGCCTGAGAGTGGCGGCCCTGGGACAATGGAGCGAAGGCTTCCTGGTGGGCTTCGGCACTGGTGCCGCCGGTACCAGTGACAGCGCCTTGTCCATGGGCATCCAGGAAGCCCTGTCCGATCTGGCGGCGATCAGCCAGGTAGCGACGCCGGAGGACGATGATCCGGAAGGCGAGGAGATGTATGAGCAGGTGGCGGAGCATTGCCGCATGGCCGCGCTGATGATCTACACCGAGCTGGTGATGAAGGCGGAACGCAAAGGGCAGCCCGAACCGAAACCGGAAACCCCGCCCCGGCAGCATTGATACCCGGCGGCGACACCGCCAGTTAATGACGTTTTAAAAGGCTCATGAGGAGGCCGCGTTCATGTCTATTTCCGCGCAGGAATTCCAGCGCCGCCGGCGCGAGCTGATGGAACAGATGGAACCCAACAGCATCGCCATTCTGCCGGCGGCGCCTGAGCGCACCCGCAACCGGGATGTGGAACACCCCTATCGCCAGGACAGTGATTTCTGGTATCTGAGCGGCTTCCCGGAACCGGAAGCGGTGATGGTGCTGTTGCCGGGGCGCGAGCATGGCGAATTCGTTCTGTTCTGCCGCGAGCGCGACCGCGCCATGGAAATCTGGAACGGCTATCGCGCCGGCCCGGAAGGGGCGGTGGCCAATTACCAGGCCGACGACGCCTTCCCGATCAACGACATCGACGACATCCTGCCGGGCCTGATCGAAGGCCGTAACCGGGTCTATTACGACATTGGCCGCGACGACGATTTTGACCGGCAATTGATGAGCTGGGTCAACGCTATCCGTGAGCGTGTGCGCACCGGCGCGCAGCCGCCGGGGGAGTTCGTCGCGCTGTCTCATTTGTTGCATGACATGCGTCTGTTCAAGAGCAAGGAAGAGCAGGCTGTGATGCGCCGCGCCGCTTCCATTTCCGCCGGCGCCCATGTGCGCGCCATGCAGTCGGTGCGGCCGGGGATGCATGAGTACCAGCTGGAAGCGGAATACCTGCACGAATTCATGCGCCACGGCGCCCGCAGCCCGGCCTACCCGAGTATCGTCGGCGGCGGCGCCAACGGCTGCATTCTTCATTACGTGGAAAACAGCGACCAACTGAAAGAGGGCGATCTGGTCTTGGTGGACGCCGGCTGTGAGCTGGACTGTTACGCCTCCGATATCACCCGCACCTTCCCGGTGAGCGGTACTTTCTCCGCCGAGCAGCGGGCGCTTTACGAGGTGGTGTTGAAAGCTCAACTGGCGGCCATCGACGTCACTCACCCGGACCACCACTGGAATTATCCCCACGAGGAAGCCGTGCGGGTGCTCACCGAAGGGTTGCTGGAACTCGGCCTGCTGAAAGGGGATCCGGCGGAACTGGTGGAAACCGAAGCCTATCGCCGCTTCTACATGCACCGCACCGGCCACTGGCTCGGCCTTGATGTGCATGATGTCGGCGATTACCGCATCGGCGGCGCCTGGCGGCAACTGGAACCGGGCATGGTGCTCACGGTGGAGCCGGGGCTTTATGTGGCGCCGGATGACGACACCGTGGAGGCGCGCTGGCGCGGCATTGGCATCCGCATCGAGGACGATGTCCTGGTGACCGCGGACGGCTGCGAAGTGCTGACCCACGAGGTGCCGAAGGCCGTCGAGGACATCGAGGCTTTGATGCGAGAGGCACGGGCATGACCCCGGACGGGCCGCTGATCGTCGGCGGCGGCATGGCCGGCGCCTTGCTGGCATTGCTGCTGCGCCATCACGGCTGCCCTTCGGTGACGCTGGTGGAAAGCCATCCGCTGCCCACCGAGGCGCCACCGGAAACGCCCAGTTTCGACGCCCGCAGTACCGCGCTGTCCGCCGGCAGCCTGCGGGTGCTGGAACAACTGGGGTTGCTGGCGCCCTTGCTGGAGCGGGCGGCCTCCATCAACGAGGTTCATGTGTCCCGCCAGGGGCGTCTTGGCCTGACCCGCATGCTCGCCGAAGAACATCGCCTGCCGCGCCTGGGCGCGGTGGTGGAGAACCGCTGGCTGGGCTATTTGCTGGTGAACGCGCTGTACCGGGATGACGCCATCGAAGTACGGGCGCCGGATGGTGTCGAGGTCGCCCGCCGGGTGTCCGACGGCTATATCGCCAAGTTCAACGACGGCGGCGAGCGTCACACGCCCTTGCTGATCGCCGCCGACGGTGCCAACTCGCGCACCCGGGACTGGCTCGGCATCACGGCACGGCAACAGGACATTGGCCATGACGCGCTGATCGCCAACGTGGCGGTGGCGGAGCCGCATAAGGGCAGGGCCTTCGAACGTTTTCTCGATGACGGACCCATGGCGTTGCTGCCGTTGCCGGATCAACGCATGGCGCTGGTGTGGACCGGCCCCCGTGATCAAGTGGACGCCTGGATGGCCATGGACGACGAACAGGCCCTGGGCGCCCTGCATCAACGCATGGGCGCGGCACCGCCGGCGCTGACCGCCATCGGCGAGCGTCACCGTTATCCGCTGGTGCTCACCGAAGCCTGTGCCCAGGCGGTGCCGTTCGGCGCGGTGGTGGGAAATGCCGCCCATACTTTGCATCCGGTGGCGGGCCAGGGCTTCAATCTGAGCGTGCGCGACCTGGCGGCGCTGGCCGAAGCGGTGGGCGGCGCCGCGCAGCCGGGCGAACTGGCGCGCTTATCGCAATGGCAGCAAGCGCGGCGTGCCGATCAGGCCTGGGTAACCCGGGCTTCGCGCCAATTGCCGGAATGGTTCCGGGTGCGCCAACCGCTGTTCGCCCACAGCCGCCAACTGGGCCTGCTGGCCCTGGATCTGCTGCCCGGCCCGCGCCGGGACTTCGCCCGCCGTGCCATGGGACTGCAATGACCAAGACTCCCTCTCTTCACAGTGACGTTCTGATTGTTGGCGGTGGCATGGCCGGGGGCCTGCTGGCGCTGCTGCTGGCCGATCAGGGATTGACGGTGCGGGTGCTGGATGGCGCCGCCGAACCGGTCTGGCCCGAAGGCGCGCCGGCCCTGCGCGTCTCCACGTTGAACGAAGCCAGCTACTGGCTGCTCAAGCACGCCGGCGCCTGGCAATACCTGAATCAGCGAAGGGTGCAGCCATATCGTCACATGCGGGTGTGGGACCATGACGGCACCGGCGAAGTGAATTTCGATGTGACCGAGGCCGGAGCGGAGGCGCTGGGCTGGTTGCTGGAGAACGACCATATCGTCGCCGCTCTGTATCGCGCCGGTACCGACCGCGAGCGCCTGGATTGGCAATGCGGCGCGCGGGTCGCCGCCGTCCGGCGTACCCCTGAGGGCTGGCGGGTGAGTGCCGGAGACGGGGACTACAGCGCTGACCTGGTGGTGGGCGCCGACGGTGCCCGCTCGCTGGTGCGCGAGGCGGCGGGCATTCCCGGCGGCCCCCGTGATACCGGGCACCATGCCCTGGTGGCCACTATTGAAACCGAGCGACCGCATGGTGGTTGCGCCCGGCAGGTGTTCCTGGAGTCCGGCCCTCTGGCTCTGCTGCCGTTGTTCAACACCGCCGCTGATACAGAAGAAGGGGCCGGTGATGGCCGGCACTGCTCCATTGTCTGGTCCGGCTGGCCCGGGTTTATCGAAGAGCGCCTGGCGGAAGACGATGACGCCTTCGCCCGTGCCCTGAACCAGGCCACCGCCGAAGTGCTCGGCCCGGCCCGGCCGGTGAGCCCGCGGCGGGTGTTTCCGATTCAGGAGCGGCACGCCAGCAGCTATCGGGCGCCGGGTCTGGCGCTGGTCGGCGACGCCGCCCATGTGATTCACCCGCTGGCCGGGCAGGGTATCAATCTGGGCTTCCTGGATGTCGGTGTGCTGGCGGAAGAGCTGGCCCGGGTTCGGCAGGCCGGATTGCCGCTGGCCGATCCCGCCGCGCTGGCCCGTTACGAGCGCCGTCGGCGCGCCGATAACCTGCTTATGCAGCAGGCCATGCGCGGCTTCAAGATGTTGTTCGAACGGCGGGAGCCAGCGTTGCGCTGGCTGCGCAATACCGGCCTTGGCATGGTGGACAAACTGCCGCCGGCGCGGCGTCTGTTCATTGAGCATGCCCTGGGCCGGGCCGGGGATTTGCCACAATTGGCACGTCCTTGCCAATCGATTATGGAGCCTTGATAATCGCGAATCATTTTCGTTTATGGAGCCATGCCCCATGACTGTCCTGCGCCGTTTGGCCCTGCCTGCGCTCGCCCTTCTCGTCGCCGCCTGTTCCGAGCAACCCGAGCCGAAAGACGAGGTGGTGGTCTACACCTCTCGTAACGACGAGCTGATCAAGCCGGTCTTCGACGCTTACACCGCGCAAACCGGTGTTTCCATTCGCTATATCACCGACAACGCCGGTGCTCTGGCGGCCCGCCTCAAAGCCGAGGGAGAACAGTCCCCGGCGGATCTGCTGGTCACCGTGGACGCCGGCAACCTGTGGCAGGCAACCCAGGAGAACTTGCTGCAACCGGTGGAATCCACCGTACTGGAAGGCAATGTGCCGGAACATCTGCGCGACGAGCAGGGCCGCTGGTTCGGTCTGACCCAGCGTGCGCGCACCATCGTTTACTCCACCGAACGGGTGCGGCCGTCGGAACTGTCCAGCTATGAAGCGCTGGCCGATGAGCAATGGAAGGGCCGTTTGTGTCTGCGCACCTCCAAGAAGGTTTACAACCAGTCCCTGGTCGCCACCATGATCGAGCGGCTTGGTGAAGAGGAAGCGGAGCGCGTGGTGCGCGGCTGGGTCGATAACCTGGCCACCGACGTGTTCGCCAACGACAACGCGGTGATGGAAGCCATCATTGCCGGCCAGTGTGACGTCGGCATCGTCAACACTTACTACTTCGGCCGTTTGCAGCGTGACAATCCCCAACTGCCACTGAAATTGTTCTGGGCCAACCAGGACAGCAGCGGCACCCATGTGAACATTTCCGGTGGCGGTGTCACCAAGAACGCGCCCAACCGGGAAGCCGCTGTGGCGTTGCTGGAGTGGATGAGCAAGCCGGAGGCGCAGAAGCTGCTCGCCGACGGCAACCTGGAGTACCCGGCCAGCTCCGGCGTGGAAGCGGCGGAGCAGGTCAAAGCCTGGGGAGACTTCAAGGCCGACGACCTCAATGTCAGTGTGGCGGGCAGCCGCCAGGTGGAAGCCGTGAAGCTGATGGACCGTGCCGGTTACCGCTGATCGCCGTCCGGATCGCTATCTGATTATCGCCGGGGCGCTGGCCCTGGCGGTGCTGTTACCGGTTTCCGTGCTGTTGTCCGCATGGCGCGGCGACGAATCGGAAACCTGGCGCCATCTGGTGGACACCGTGCTCTGGCGTTTGCTGGGGCACACCGCCTGGCTGGTGATCGGCGTGGGCATTGGTGTACTGCTGCTGGGCGTCAGTCTGGCCTGGCTGGTGGCCACGCAGGATTTTCCCGGCCGCCGTGTGCTCGATTGGGCTCTGTTGCTGCCGCTGGCGATGCCATCCTATGTGCTGGCCTTCGTCGTGGTGCAGGGGCTGGATTACGCCGGCCCGGTGCAAACCGTGTTGCGCCAGTGGTGGCCGGGGTTTTCCGGCTTCAGCGCACGTCATCCGTTCTGGGTGATCGCCACCCTGTCCCTGGTGTTCTACCCCTATGTTTACATGCTGGCGCGGCTGGCCTTTCTGACTCAGGGCCGTGCCGTGATGGAACAGGCCCGGCTGCTTGGCCGTGGTCCCTGGGCGGCGTTCTTCCAGGTGGCGTTGCCGATGGCCCGTCCGGCCATCGCCGCCGGCCTGGCGTTGGCGCTGATGGAAACGCTGGCGGACTTCGGCGCCGTTTCCGTCTTCAATTTCGACACCTTCACCACCGCCATTTATAAGAGCTGGTACGGCCTGTTCAATCTGGCCGCCGCCGCTCAGCTGGCGTCATTGCTGCTGCTGTTCGTCTTGTTGGCGCTATGGCTGGAACGGCGCGGCCGGGGGCGGGCCCGCTATGGGGACCGCGGTGGCCGGCCGATGGTGGCGGTGCGTTCGCGCTGGGCCTGGCTGATGACCTGCTACGCCGGGCTGGTGGTGGTGCTGGCCTTTGTATTGCCGGCGGGCCGTCTGCTGTATTGGACCCTGGACGACGTGGCTCGCGGCCTGGATGCGCGGTTTATGTCCCTGGCGCTGCGCACGCTGACGCTGGGCATCAGCGCCGGCGTGCTGGTGGTGGGGCTGGCTTCGGTGCTGGCCTGGCTGCAGCGCCTGCGCCCACACCGGTTGATGCGAGCGCTGGTGCGCACGGCGACGATGGGGTATGCACTGCCCGGCTCGGTGCTGGCGGTGGGGATCGTCATCGGCTTCGCCGCCATCGACCGTCAGCTGGGGCAGTGGTTCGGTTGGCGGCAACTGCTGGTGGGCAGTCTTGGGGCGCTGTTCCTGGCCTATATCATTCGCTTCATGGCGGTGGCCTTTGGCCCGGTGGAAAGCGCCCTGGAGCGGGTCCGCCCGGCTTTGCTGGAAGCCGCCCGGACTCTCGGCGCCCAGCCTCTGGAAGCGGCAAGGCGGGTGTTGCTGCCGATGGTGGCGCCGGGGCTGATCACGGCTTTGTTGCTGGTGGGCATCGACATAATGAAGGAAATGCCGGCTACGCTTCTGCTTCGTCCCTTCGGCTGGGACACACTGGCCGTGCGCATCTATGAACTCACCGCGGAAGGAGAGTGGCAACGCGCCGCTCTCCCGTCCCTGGCCCTGGTGGCGGTAGGCCTGCTGCCGGTCTATCTGCTGGTCCGCCGGCTACGCCATTCCTGACCGCAATCCACGGGTTGCCACGAAGCCGCTGTGGGAGCTTGCCCTGCAAGCGAATTTCCCTACGCTGGACGGCCCGTAATTCGCCAGCAAGCTAGCTCCCACAGTTTCTGCTACGGAGCCGCTGTGGGAGTTTGCCTGCAAGCGAATGTGTCAATGCCAGAGGCCCGTAATTCGCCAGCAAGCTAGCTCCCACAGTTTCTGCTACGGAGCCGCTGTGGGAGTTTGCCTGCAAGCGAATGTGTCAATGCCAGAGGCCCGTAATTCGCCAGCAAGCTAGCTCCCACAGTTTTTGCTACGGAGCCGCTGTGGGAGTTTGCCTGCAAGCGAATGTGCCAATGCCAGAGGCCCGTAATTCGCCAGCAAGCTAGCTCCCACAGTTTCTGCTACGAAGCCGCTGTGGGAAGCTTGCTTGCAAGCGAATATGGCAATGCCGGGGACGCATTCGCGTTGCAGACACCATGGAGCCTCCTCCTGTACTGCCAGTAACCAACATGTAACTTCCGGTAACGAATGTGCGCAAAATGTATAGCTGGGATAGTCGGAAAATTCGGTGAACACATGATGATTATTTAAATTTTCATATAAAAATAATGAGTAACAAATGCATCACTGTTCCCGAAAATTTCCGAAATTTTGCCGCTTTTTCTAATCCTAAATAATGAGATGGCCCTATATGACCGGATCCAAAGTAGTAAATTCAAGGATGAGTTAACAAATGGAAACTAAAGGTCGCCAAGAGCTTCTTTCGCTCGTTATCCTGTAGACGATACTTGGCAGATTGTTACCCCCTCCAGGTATCCCTTTACCTCGAATAACAAGCGTCTTGCCGTTTCCCGAACGGCTGTATGGAGATGTACCCATGAAAAAGAACAAGGTGCTTCAGGGAGCTGCCCTGGTGGCTTCCATGGGCGTGCTCGGTGGTCAGGCCACGGCGAGCATGGGCAACATCGGAACGACCTATGGCGTGCTGCCGTCCGACATCGCTTCCGCTCAAGGGCTTTCCCTGTTCAATACCCAGGTTTCCGCCGTCTACTACAACCCGGCTTATCTCGCCAAGGATCCCCGTGGTGAATTGACCTTCGGCTTGCTGCACGCGGAGCACGAGCTGCGCGCCAACAGCCTGGGTGGCGCCGCGCCGCCGATCCGCAACGGGGATGTGCTGCAGGATTCCCCGTCCCAGCACGTTCTGGTGGGGATGAAAACCGATCTGAGTTCCATGACCCGTTTCAAACACCCGATCTACATGGGGGTGATGCTGGGTGTGGAAAAATACGGTGAGGAGATGATGGCGTTCGAGTCCGCCACCTCCAACGAAGGGCAGTACTTCGAATATGGCCGCCAGCCGCTGTTCCTGGTGCTCGGCGGCGCCACTCAGATCTGGCGTGGTCTGGACGCCGGCGCCTCCGCCCGTCTGACCCTGCATTCCGATGCGGAACTGCGCGCCACCACCACCCTGGGTGGTGAGACCACCTATGAGTCCCTGAACGTTTCCGCCAAACCCTCGATCCGTCCGATTCTCAGCATGAACATGGACTGGGGTGAGAGCTTCTGCCCCGATGGCGGGTGCTGGTACAACGGCCTGGAAACCGCGTTGTCCTATCGCGGCTACTCCAACACCAAGACCACCGTCGACGCCAACACGGTGATTCCCGGCACCATCGGCGAACCCGGCCTGTCCCTGGCGGTGACCACCCTGGACTCCTACCAGCCGGATATCTTTGCGTTGGGCATGCTTTACGGTAAGGAACGCTTCCGCGTCGGCGTTGGCGTGGAACTGCAGCGCTGGTCCGATCTGGAAGAGGAATTCGAAGGCGACACCATCAAGGATCAGGCCGTTGAGGACGGCATTGGCGTGCTCGAATTCAAGGACATTGTTATTCCGCGCATCGGCGCCGAGTTCAAGGTATCGCCGAACTACACCCTCACCGGCGGGGTCGCCTACAGCAAATCGCCGCTGGACTCCGACGCCTCACTGGACGTGAATTACCTGGATGCCGACAAGCTGATCGTCGGTCTCGGGCTCACCGCCCAGTTCGATGATCCCCACTTCTTCGCCTTCCCGGTGCGCTTCGACCTGGCCTACCAGTATCAGAAGTTGCGGCCGCGGGACTTCGACCTGTACGCCACCAATTCGCCCAGCTACCCGCAGTCCTACGAGCGGGTGGAAGCGGAAGGTGACGTTCACGTCTTCGCCGGTTCGGTAACCCTGAAGTTCTAACGGAGGCCTCCCATGAGCATGCGTATCGTGTTGGCGCTGTGTGGCGCCACGTTGCTGGCCGCCTGCGGCGGCGGTGGCGGCAGCAGTCAGTCCGTGGACTTCAGTCCCTGGGAACAGATCACGCTGTACTACAGCTACCCCTATAACGCTCAGGCCGGTGTGTCCCCGAATGCACCGCTGGTACTGGCGTTTTCCGAAGCCGTGCCGCAACTGAGCGCGGATCAGTTCTCCCTGCGGGGCCCGGATGGCGCCGTCCAACTGACCCTGGAACAGGTCAATGGCAACAAGAGCGTGGTGCTGACGCCGGCCGCGCCGTTGGCGGTGAACAGTGAATACACCCTGACCCTGAACGGGATCGGCGAGGACGGTGATAAGGAACTGCTGCCCGGCGGCCAACTGGCTTTCTCCACCCGGCCGGCATTGGAAGGGGCAAAGGAAGAGCGCAGTAGCGCGGCGGCTTTCCAGTTGGAACGCATCATTCCCAATGGTGACGATCTGCCGTTCCTGGATTTCTCCTCGGTGCAACTGACCCTGTCCCAGCCCATTGATCCGACCACGGTGAAGTATGGCGAGACCGTGCGCCTGACCCAGGGCGGCGAACTGGTGCCGGCCACCGTGCTGGCCAATGGACGCTTCCTGACCGTGGACCCCACCGACAGCGAGGACGCCGACGGCAATACCGTGGACGCCCTGAAAGCCGGTGAGGAGGTCACCCTGGAGGTCACCGGCGGCGTGCAAAGCCTGTTCGGTGAACAACTGACCGCCATTAACCGCAGCTTCACTCCGCTGGATACCAAGCCCCGTTCGGTAATGGTGCAGGAAGCGGCCCAGGCGGGTGACCCCGCGGCGGGTTGCCTGGCGGACGGCACCATCCGGTCGCCGCTTAACAATGAGAGCATCAACTGCGTGCCGGTGAAGTCAAATTTGCTGGGTGACACCACCGTCTCCATGCTCTCCGGCGATGTCTTCGCCGAGCTGGCGTTCGCCCCCAACTTCCCGGACACCACGCCACTGCGCCTGCCGCGCGGCTCGCTGCTGCACGGTGAGCCTTTGGACGTGCTGATCGGCGGCCAGGTGCCGGCGGGTTTCGATTCCGGTGACGTCACCGTGACCATCCTGTCGGACGCCAATGGGTACTTGATGAACGCCCCTTACAGCACGGACCCCAATGCGCCCCGGCGCCTGGTGCTGACCATGGACGTGGCGTTCGATACCGCCGACTCCCGCGCCAACGGCGCCTTCAACCAGGACCTGATGCAAGTGGAACTGGTGGGCACCGCCATCGTCGAGGGCGACCGCCTGGTGGTCGATGCCATCGGCGTGGTGGAGCCGCGCGTGCTGGGCGTGGAGAACGCCTACGGCGTGCTCAGCTTCCATATGGAGTCCTACTCCGACCAGACCATTCCGCGCGAACCGGAACCGGATATGGATGGGCCGGTGCTGAGCTCCTGGGTGCCTGGTGACCACACCAACAAACACCGCCCCGGTGACCCGGTGATCCTGACATTTGATCATCCGCTGGATCCTCAGTCCGTTGAGAAGGACGTGAGCTTGCAATTACTCGGTGCGAATACGCCGGTGGAGTTCGATTATGTGGTGGACGGTTCCTCCATCGTGATCCGACCGGAAACGCCGTTGCAGCACAACACCGATTACCAGGTGTTGTTTGACGACCGCCTCACCGACGTGGCCGGCAACCCGGCGCAACCGCAAACCCTGGATTTCCGGCTGCCGGAATATGTGCTGGATGATGGCGATCCGGAGACCCCTCCCGTGCCGGAACAATCCCCGGTGGTGTTGACCGCCTACCCGGGTTTCCCCTGCGTGACCACTGATCGCAATCTGGCCGCCAACGATGCCGGCCGTTGTGCCGGTGGCAAGGACGATGACGACCACCTGCCGATCATGGCCTTGCCGGCCAACCGACCTGTCGCGGTGACTTTTTCCCAGGAAATGGATGAACAGTCCGTTCGCGACCATTTCATTGTGGAAAGCGTGGATGATGCCGGCAGCACCTTGGAGGTTGTCGAGGGCAAGCTGACCTATATGGGTCGCAAGATCGTTTTCGAACCCGACCAGCCTTGGGAAGAGGGCGTGCTGTACCGGTATACGCTGCCCTCCCAGGAAGGCAGCGTGGACGCCGCCAGTTGCGCGACGAACGGAATCTGTGACGTCCGTGGCCTGCCACTGCAAACGCAAATGTTGGCGCAAAACCCGGATGACGCCCCGGCGGCCACCGACGGCGGCCCCAACCTGGAAATTTTCTTCCGTGGCGCGCCCAACACCACCGCGACCCTGCAGCCGCTGCGTAACCTACCCACCTCGGATGTGAACGCGAACTTTGTTTGGGACAGTGGTGAAGTGCCGCCGTCCCAGGATGAGGAGGCGAAACGGAACAGCGCGCGAATCGTGCGCGACCCGGAGTCCAACAAAGACGGTGATGGTTCCGCCGGCTCCGGGGCGGTGACCGATGCTGAAGTGGGCTGTGCCGTCGGGGAGAGTTGTCCGGACGACAAGTTCAGCTACATCAGCGGCAATTTGGATGTGGAGGTGGTAGGTTTCAGAACCGCCGATGAAGTTAAGGCCATGGATGATGGCAGCACACCGCAGGAAGCCTTGGATAATGGCGGGGTGCTGGTCTATATCATGCCGACTCAGCTGGTCGTGTCGAGCGCTACGGTATATTCCGAGCCGGTATTGGGCGATGCGCCGCCGGCCGCCACTGGGCCGCAATTCATGCGTATCCGCTACACCTGTGATGCGACCAGTACGGACAACCCCTGCTCGGAGCCGGATATGGGGCGGGTACGAGGCTGGATTGTGAAAGGGGAGAATAACCCTCGTTTCCTGACCAATCTGGACCTGTATCTGGACGCGCCGAAATTGTCGCCAACCGTCAGCATCCCTCTGCTCGGGACCTTCACCTTGACGCACAATCTGCATAGTTATCTGCTGGATGGCTTGCAACTAGCCGGTGACGTTACCTTCCTGGATGATGGCCGCCTGCAAATCGAGCAGATCAGCCAGAATAAGCTTGCTCTTGGCGTTGAGCTGGGAGGGTTGCCCCTGAACTTGCCTGCTTCCATTTATGTGGGCATCCCCGCCGGCGACACTTTCCTCAACTACCTCAGCGAGCCCATCAAGCAATAACCCTTCCTTTGTGCATCACCTCTGTGCACCCTCCGCCGGCCCCTCGGGGCCGGCCTTTTTATGACCGCCTCCCTTCTGTTCGAAGCCGCTGTGGGAGCGGGCTTGCCCGCGAATGGCCGTTACTCCCAGCCTTCGCAAAGCGCTCGATAGCTCAAAAAACAACCGCCCCCGGGCGCTGCCGTCCTAGGCGTTCCCGGCCAGGTTCGTTATCCTTCACTTTCCCTTACTGAGTGGCTTCAACATGGGTCATCGCACACCGCTTTATGACGAACACGTCGCCGCTGGCGGCAAAATGGTGGATTTCGGCGGCTGGGACATGCCCATCCACTACGGCTCCCAGATCGAGGAGCACCACGCCGTGCGCCAGGACGCCGGCATGTTCGACGTCTCCCACATGACCGTGGTGGACGTCTCCGGCACCGGCGCCCGTGATTACCTGCGCCGCCTGCTCGCCAACGACGTCGACAGCATCGAGACCGGCCGCGCCCTGTACTCCGGCATGCTCAACGAAGGCGGTGGCGTGATCGATGATTTGATCGTCTACAAGGGCGACAAGGATTACCGGCTGGTGGTAAATTGCGCCACCCGCGACACCGACCTGGAATGGATGGAGCAGCAGGCCGGCGGCTTCGCCGTGGATATCCGCGAGCGTCCGGAACTGGCCATGATCGCCGTGCAGGGCCCCCAGGCCCGGGCCAAACTAGCCGCCCTGCTGGACGGTGAACGCCGCGACGCGGTGGAGAATCTGGGCGTGTTCGCCTTCGCCGATTGCGGCGACTGGACCATCGCCCGCACCGGTTATACCGGCGAAGACGGCGTGGAGATCATCCTGCCCGGCCACCACGCGGTGGCGCTGTGGAAGCAATTGGCGGACGCCGGCGTGCGCCCGGCCGGCCTCGGCGCCCGGGACACCCTGCGTCTGGAAGCAGGCATGAACCTCTACGGTAACGACATGGACGGCACGGTTTCGCCGCTGGAAGCCGCCATGGGCTGGACCGTGAAGTTCAACGAAGGCCGTGATTTCATCGGCCGGGACGCGCTGGAGCGCCAGAAGGAAAAAGGCCACCACCGGCTGGTGGGTCTGGTGCTGGAAGGCAAGGGCGTGCTGCGCGCCCACCAGAAAGTCATCACTGGGGACGGCGAAGGAGCGGAGTTCGAGGGTGAAATCACCAGCGGTACTTTCTCGCCGACCCTGGGCAAATCCATTGCCCTGGCCCGGGTGCCCGCCGGCACCAAAGGCTTGGTGCGGGTGGAAATCCGCAACAAGCACCTGCCCGCGCAGGTGGTACGGCCGCCGTTCGTGCGCAACGGCAAAACGGTTTATAAATCGATCGACTGACCGATCTGTGAAATAGGGGAACATCAATGAGCGAGATTCCTGCCGAGTTGCGCTATCGCACCAGCCACGAATGGGTACGCGTGGAAGACGACGTGGCCGTGGTGGGCATCACCGACCACGCCCAGGACGCCATGGGCGACCTGGTCTACGTGGAACTGCCGGAAGTGGGCCAGGTACTGGCCACCGGCGAAGAAGCCGGCGTGGTGGAATCGGTGAAAGCCGCCTCCGACATCTACGCCCCGGTATCCGGTGAAATCGTGGCCGTCAACGACGCCCTGGAAGACGAGCCGGAGCTGGTGAACAACGAGCCTTACGGAAACGGCTGGCTGTTCAAGATCAAAATGGCCGACAGCGGAGAGCTCAAGGAAATGCTCACCGCCGACCAATACCAGGAACAGCTGGACAGCGAATAGACGCGGCCTGGGCCGCGTCGCCTGACGCTGGACGCCTGACGCCGGACGCAACACCCGCCGTCCTAAGCGTCTGGCGTCCAGCGTCAGGCGTCCGGCCCCTCAGCCAACCGCCGTAACGTCTCCGATTACCACCCAACCCACCCGGTAACGCCAACCATGCCCTACATCCCCCATACCCCGGACGATGTCTCCGCCATGCTCGACGCCATCGGCGCCGAACGCATCGAGGACCTGTTCGACGAGATTCCCGCCCACCTGAAAGCCGGCAGCAGCCTCGACGCCCTGCCCGAAGGCCGCGGCGAGATGGAAGTGACCCGGCTGATGGCCGAGCGCGCCGAACAGGACCGCTACGCCCTGAGCTTCCTCGGCGGCGGTGCCTACCAGCACCACATTCCGGCGGCGGTATGGGAAATCGCCACCCGCGGGGAGTTCTACACCGCCTACACCCCGTACCAGGCGGAAGCCAGCCAGGGCACCCTGCAGGTGATCTACGAATACCAGACCCTGATTGCCCGGCTCACCGGCATGGACGTGGCCAACGCCTCGGTCTACGACGGCGCCTCCGGCCTCGCCGAAGCGGTGCTCATGGCCCTGCGTGCCAACCGCAAGTCCAAGAGCAACCGGGTGCTGGTGCCGGAAGCCCTGAACCCGCGCTACCGCAGCGCCTGCGACGCCATCGTCCGTAACCAGGACGTGGCCCTGGACACCGTGCCGTTCTGCGGTCAGGCCGGCCAGACCCTGGTGGACAGCCTGAGCAAATACGAAGGCCAGGACTACGCCGCCCTGGTGATCAGCCAGCCCAACTACTTCGGCAGCCTGGAAGACGTGGACGTCCTCACCGACTGGGCCCACGCCAACGGCATGCTGGTGATCGCCGTGGTCAACCCGACCTCCCTGGCGCTGCTCACGCCGCCGGGCGAGTGGGGCGGGGGCGCGCAAGAAAAAGAGCAGGGCGCCGACATCGTCGTCGGCGAAGGCCAACCTCTGGGCATCCCGCTCAGCTCCGGCGGCCCGTACTTCGGCTTCATGGCCTGCAAACAGAAGCACGTGCGGCAAATGCCCGGCCGTATCATCGGCCGCACCGTGGACCTGGAAGGCAAGCAGGGTTTCACCCTCACTCTGCAAGCCCGTGAGCAGCACATCCGCCGCTCCAAGGCCACCAGTAACATCTGCACCAACCAGGGCCTGGCGATGACCGCCGCCACCATCTATATGTCCCTGATCGGCCCGGACGGCCTGGCCAGCGTCGCCGGCCACTGCCACGCCAACACCCAGAAACTGGCGGACAAACTCACCGCCATCGACGGCGTGGAACGTGCCTTCACCGCGCCCACCTTCCACGAAGTGGTGCTGTTCCTGCCCCAGGACGCGGACACCGTGCTCGCGAAACTGGCGGAGAAGGACATCCTCGGAGGCCTCAGCCTGGCCAAGGACTACGGTATGCAGAACGCGATTCTGGTGAACGCCACCGAGATCCACACCGAAGGCGACCTGGACCTGTTCGCCGCCGCCCTCAAAGACGTGCTGGCCTGAAGGGAGACATGACATGAACGAAACCAAATTGATCTTCCAACATTCCCGGCCCGGTCGCGGCGCCAACGCCCAAGCCCCCAAGCCGGTGAGTGAGGACCAGCTCTCGGCGATTCCCGCCAACCTGCGCCGCAAACAGAAACCCGGCCTGCCGGAAGTCAGCGAACTGGACGTGGTGCGCCACTACACCAACCTCTCCAGCAAGAACTTCGCCATCGACAAGCAGTTCTACCCGCTGGGCTCCTGCACCATGAAGTACAACCCGCGCGGCGCCAACCGCGCCGCCATGCTGCCCGGCTTCCTGGCCCGCCACCCGCTGGCCCCGGCCAGCCACAGCCAGGGCTACCTGGCCTGCCTGTACGACCTGCAGAACTTCCTCAAGGAAGTCACCGGCATGAAAGGCGTCTCCCTCGCCCCCATGGCCGGCGCCCAGGGTGAATTCGCCGGCGTCGCCATGATCCGCGCCTACCACGACGCCCGTAACGACGACGGCCGCACCGAGATCCTGATCCCGGAAGCCGCCCACGGCACCAACCCGGCCACCGCCGTCATGTGCGGCTATAAGGTCCGCGAAGTGCCTGTCGGCAAGGACGGCGACGTCGACCTGGAAGCCCTGAAAGAAGCCTGCGGCCCGCAAACCGCCGGCCTGATGATGACCAACCCGTCCACCTGCGGCGTGTTCGAACGGCAAATCGAAGCCATCGCCAAAACCGTCCACGACGCCGGCGGCCTGCTCTACTACGACGGCGCCAACCTCAACGCCATCCTCGGCAAGGTGCGCCCCGGCGACATGGGCTTCGACGTCATCCACATGAACCTGCACAAAACCTTCGCCACCCCCCACGGCGGCGGTGGCCCCGGCGCCGGCCCGGTGGGCGTCTCCCAACGCCTGCTGCCGTACCTGCCCACCCCCATGGCGGGCCTGGACGAAGACTCTGGCGAGTACAACTGGATCGACACCGACACCCTGCCCACCAGCATCGGCCACCTGAGCGCCTTCATGGGCAACGCCGGCGTCCTCCTGCGCGCCTACTTCTACGCCATGGTGCTCGGCCGCGAAGGAATGATCCGTGTTGGCGAATACTCCACCCTCGCCGCCAACTACCTGCTCAAGCGCCTCCAGCAGGTCGGCTACACCGCCGCCTACCCGGAACGCCGCGCCAGCCACGAGTTCATCCTTACCCTGGCCAAGGAAGCCAAAGAACTCAACGTCACCGCCATGGACGTGGCCAAGCGCCTGCTCGACTACAACCAGCACGCCCCCACCACCTACTTCCCCCTGCTGGTGCCGGAGTGCCTGCTCATCGAGCCCACCGAAACCGAAAGCAAGGAAGCCATGGACGATTTCATCGCCGCCATGGAAGCGATCCTCCACGAAGCCAAGACCGACCCGGACATGGTCAAGGAAGCGCCGTTCACGCAACCGGTGCGCCGCCTAGACGACGTCAAAGCCGCCCGGGAACTCGACCTGGCCTGGAGCGAGTAACTTTGCTCCAACCCCCGTCTACTCGGTCCCCTCTCCCTTGAGGGGACAGGGACAGGGAGAGGGTGAAACAGCCTAGAGAGCCTCTTACCAGGGGGCTCTCTTTTCTCCATTCCAACCCTTTTTTCCCTGTGGGAGCGGGCCTGCCCGCGAATTCTTTTCCTCCATCTGTTGCACTCGCTCCCTGCCTGCACGGCTTCACCCCTCCCAAATCCCAATCTGTCCCTTTTTGTCCTCCCGCGACACAGACACAACACGGCCCCAACGAACCTTGACTTGTGATGTGCGTCACGTTTATTTATTGAACGTGCGTCCCGAAAAGGCGCACTTGGGGAAATAACATCAAAGAAGGGATTTCGACATGGGGAGAGAATCCACTCTGACTGGATCACGGCTTATCCTGTTTGCTGTGTCCGTATCTGCCGTCTTGGTTCTTGCGGCGTGTGACCAAGTTAGTAACCAGCATCCAGCAGAGAACATGTCTGGGGCTGGACAGCCCAAGAGCTCTCAGGTGGATATCAAAGGCTGGTCTCCCGACGAGGCGTGCTCGTATTTGAAGCCATCACTAAGCACCCGTGGTTACAAGAAGGGATATGGAGATGAATATCACTGCTCCTCTCCGTACAAAGACATAGGCAAAGCGTCTACGGGCTTGCCCAATAATCTAGCTTACTACAGTGTTGGAAAACGTAGCGTTGCCGAAACCCTGAAGCTTGTTCTTAACTACAATCAACCAAGTCGTTCGGCTTCGGCAACCGAAGTGTTAGTTTCTGAGGCAGAATCTTTGGCTATCAAGGCAACGGGCAAGGAAATTCCGGAATTGATTTCGAAGGCGATATCGTTGGGTGAACCGGCCGAAGAGATTATTGATGGTATTCACCATGAAGTAAAAAGAGATGACTGGCCAACAGGGCGTGGTTATGAGGTTCACTACATCATTACGAAGGTCGATGATAAATGAGGGGTCGATAAATTGATTGGTTTGTGAATTTTTATAGTTCGGATTTTCAAAGACCAGAGAAAGCAATTGTTATTTTTGGGGCATGATTTCAGATCGATAAGAGGGTTGGATAAGTGACACACGAATACAAGATGATCCAGATTCCACCAAATATTTCCGTTCAGGCCAAATCTCACAAAGGTAATGAGGCGGCCGCATACCTACAACACGTTGTTAATACTGAAGCCACAGAAGGGTGGGAGTTCTATCGGGTGGACTCCATTGGTGTTGAGGTTCAGCCAGGTTGTTTAGCGGGTCTGTTCGGGCAAAGATCGGAAGGAACAACATACCATGTAATCACTTTCCGTCGACTGGGCCCGTAAGGTGGTCACTATTTCTATCCTCTTGGTTCGGCTTTACCAAAGATTAGCCTCAAAGAGGTTGAGGGGGAGCTGTCGGTTTACGCCTACATGTTCTGAGTACGCAATTCTTGTTTTAAAGAAGTATGGTTTTTTCAAGGGGTGGAAGCTGACAGTTTCCAGGCTAGTTAGATGTAAGCCTCCATACGGGGGAGAGGACTGGCCATAAAGGGTAACTTGGGAATGGGGCTAAGTCTTGTTTCCTATCTGTCCAGAACTGAGGCGGATTGAGAAGAGGCTGAAGTGAGATCATGTAAAAGGCAAGATCTGACCTAAAGGCTGCTCGATGCCTGTGTTTAATTTCCGGTATGAATCGAGGGCATGTGAGTAAGGGCTTAATGGCGTTCTTCGAGAAAGCCTTGTGATAGGAAGAGGGTGGGTATCCGATAATGCATGATCTATCTGGAAAAGCAGGGTGATTATCTAAATTGTGGGGTAGTATATAAACCAAAGAGATAGAAGGAAAAAATAGTTTGATTAACTGACAATTCTCTTCATTGGGGATAAGTGATGGGAAAATTTTCAGGCTCAGAAGGTATCTACAAAGAGTTAGTAGAAGATGTCCCGGAGGATGAGGAATGGTTGCTGGGCTTAGTCGCATTCGCTGTAGTAGAAGAGCAAAAAATTGAGTGGATTAGGCATCAGGCAGAACATAACGGTGGTGTGCCGCCCGATGAGGAGATCAGGCAATGGTATCAAAAACTTCCTGCTGGTGTTTTGCTAAGAGCAAAAGATACGGCAGAGGCAAGGCTTCGTAACTATGGTGAGAATGCGATTTTAACTTACATGGATGATTATGAAATGGAGTTTCGAGATGGAGTGCTATTAAATGAAATAAGAGGGGTTAAAAAGTTTTGGCCCCAGTTTGGTGTTAATGTTGCCGGTGGCTTTTTTAGCACGTTTCTGTTTGCATTCATACTTGCAATCGTCGCTTTTATTGTTTTGCATGATGTCTCCCCGGTGGAAGTTGGCAAGGCTCTCAGAGATAAAGCAGAGGTGATTAAAAATGGCTAAGAAAGAAGTTACTGGTAAAAAGGCTGCTTCTGCTGCATCAAAGGTGCTTCGCAGTAAGAGCTCAAGCAAGGCCGCAAGATCTGCGGCGGGATCAGCACTCAGCCAAACTGGAGCTCCCAGGCGAGTAACTGGCTCCAAGGCTGGTACCGCTGCATCAAAGGCATTGCGGAGCCCTGGAGCAAGTAAATCTGCAAAGACGTCTTCTGGTTCAGCACTGACACAGCGACCAGACAAAAAAAGGCGCTAACAACGTAGAGGTTCGTAGAGGTTCGTAGAGGTTCGGGGTCAGGTCTTGCGTTTTGCCTTCTCGGGAAACCAGCTCTAAATAAGCAAAACGCAAGACCTGACCCCAAAGCTGAAACGTTTCGTCAATACAGACCTTGTAAGGCGATGATGCTCACGGCGATGAGGTTGCGCAGATGCAGAAAGGGCGCAGGTGGCATTGACTTCTCTTTCGTCGAAAAGGAGATGGGAAATTGGAATATAAAGTAGAGCCGATAGGTGCTGAGTTTTCTAAGAAATCCATATCTGCTCTATACCAGCGGCTTCGGCAAAGGGCTTCCGAAGGATATAACTTTCATTCGGTCTTCCAGGTATCTCAGCCAGGATGCTTAGGTATCGGGCAAGGTACAACGACATATCTTGCCGTGTATGTAAAAGAGGAGAAATGAGTCACCAGAAGCCGAAAGGAAAGACTGATATTCTGGTTGTGATAATCGCTACGGTGCTGCTCGTCGGTGCAGCTAAAAGTTGTGCTCTGAGAAGTCCGAAGGCAGTTAAGCTTCTTAAATCCCGGCATCTATTAGAGGCTAACCGAATACCCATGGATCATGGGAAACATCTAGAAGCTTATGATGAGCCGAGAGCGCCTTCTGTATCCAATATTATTGGTAAAATGGATGATGCGAAGTCGGCAGCTGAAGCGGCTTCTGAACTAAATAATAATGATGATAATAATAACAAATGAGACTTTTAGATCGTGTGATGCAAGAAAAAGGGCTCCGCACGTATAAGACGCTAATTGGGTGAGCTGGGTGAGTTGGTTATAAGGTTGGTGCCGTCCGCTCCTAGTGAACCCAAACAGGGGCGGAACGTCATCGCACTCAACATCGCCAAGCGACTGCTCGACTACAACCAGCATGTCCCCACCATCTACTTCCCGCTGCTGGCGCCTGAGTGCTTCCTGATCGAGCCCACCGAAACCGAAACCAAGGAAGCCATAGACTATTTCATCGACGCCATGGCCAAGATCCTGGAAGAAGCCAACACCAACCCCGAGACCGTCACCGAAGCGCCGTTCACCCAGCCCGTGCGCCGGCTGGATGAGGTGAAGGCAGCGAAGGAGTTGGATTTGGTTTGGAGTGAGTGATGGTGCGGTTTTAAGGGTTAGTTAGTTCTTACTATTTTAAGGGGTCTTACTTGGCGCCTTTTTTGTGCCTGCGCGACAGAAGGGCACAAAATTGACTGTGAAGGCGATCACGATTTTAATTTCATGGGGCTAGAGCTTTGACTTTGGCGGTACGTCAAAAAGGGAAAGCCGCGCGCTTCGTGATCCAATCAAAGTGAACAGGATGCGGGGCCAGGTCTTGCGTTTTGCCTACTCGGCAAACCAAGCCTAGATAAGAAAAAGACAAGACCTGACCCCAAAGTCCTCGGCATGGGCGGATCCTCCTTGCCCATACCCTAACTTGTGTAACCCATGTTCCCGGTTTGATCTGTTACCTATGTTGCCGGGCTGCACAATTCGGTCCCCTCTCCCTTGAGGGGAGAGGGACAGGGAGAGGGTGAAACAGCCTAGAGAGCCCCATGCCAGGGGGGGCTCTCTTTTCTCCATTCCCGCCCTTTTTCCTCCCCGCAGCCTCACCTCACACCCAAAACCCAATCTGTCCCCTTTTGTCCTTCTGCGACATAAGCGAAACGTGGCTCTGGTGAACCTTGACTTGTGATGTATGTCACGTTTATTTATTGAACGTGCGTCCCGGAACGCAGCATTTGGGGAAATAACATCAAATAAGAAAGGAAGGACTCACTATGGCCGTAAAACACACTCCTACTGGCATTGTCCACCAAGGCACGAAAGGTGGAAAAACAGGTTGTGGCTTCGACACTAAAGAAAAACCGGAGCATTGGGTGAACTCATCGGAACGGATCACGTGCGATAAGAACAGATGTAAGAACTAGAGTTGTCCTAGAGCCTCTGGTTCTCAAGGAGGGGGAGATGAATCCACTAAAGAAAGCAAAAAGAAATGCTAAGCGGTGTATTGCTAACGCTACGGGTATTCCCATCACGAACACTAATCGGTAGGAGTAGAAAAATGAAGAAGAAGGTCATCACGTTGCTGTTGCTCACTCTTGTCTCTGGTGCTGTGCTCGCTCACTCTGGCGGCACTAACTCCCAGGGCTGTCATAAGAATCACAAGACGGGCGACTATCACTGCCATTAAAGGCGAAATGTGGAGGAAATGTGGGGGCAGGCCTTGCGTTTTGCCTTCTCGGCACATCAAGTCTGGATAAGCAAAACGCAAGACCTGACCCCAAAGTCCCCTGCTGGTTTGAAGATGGCTGGCTTAGAGATACACGAGGTGGCTGCGCACTGTTTTCTGAAGATGCTCAGGGCGGTCCAGTAAAGCCTGTTAAACAGGTTAAGCCGGTTAAAGGTGTTAAGTATGTGAAGCCGGTGAAAGGTGTTAAGGAAGTCAAGAGGGTTAAAGCCTTGAAATCCTTGTCTTGGTCCCCTCTATCTGGTGTTCAGTTCTTCAATACTTAGTCAGCACTTAACAAGTCAATTAACTTCGCGCATACGGCGCCGGACGCAGCATAGCTGCGCCGGTTATTGAGGCGTTAATAAGAGGAGTCAATTTTGGCGAAGCCGAAAGGGAAAAGCATCAATTACCGCATCACAGTTGAAGAATTCGAGAGGTTTACCGAGGAATTCAAGAATGAAAGCGATCGGGCAGCTGTAATTCTTGGCGCATCACAGCTTGATATTCTTCTCTATCAGATGCTTGAGGGGCATTTATTGCCCAATCCATCTGGAAAGGATGAACTTTTAGACGGGGACAGCCCACTCGCCACATTTAGCTCGCGAATCAATATCTGTTACAGACTCGGGTTGATAGATGCAGAGTTCGCGAGGGCGCTCCATCTGGTCCGAAAAATCCGGAACAGTTTTGCGCATGAAGTATCTGGGGTATCTCTCAGCAGCGGTCCACACAGAGATAGAATAAAAGAGCTGGTTGCTCCTTTTGCTCAGAACTGGGCAGTTCCAAATATTTTAGAGAAGAATTTTGGGGATGACCATAGCGTTGGAAATCAATTCCGAGCAGTGATCGCATTAATGAGTTTGAGGCTAGATGGTGCAGTGGAGAGAGTAACTCGTGCCTCTTACCCCTCAGCAGCGGACCTCCTTCCCCCAGATCGTAAGACAGAAGTTGACGGCAACCAAGCGAACGAAAATTCTTAACAATCGCCTACACAGCGACCGATTTTTCGCTGCTTTTCGGCTCCAAATCGGCGCGTCAGCCCGGCGTTAAATTTGAGTGAAATGATGACATCTGAAAGCATATAGCAGGGTGCGGGGTTAGGTCTTGCCGTTTGCCTTTGTGAGACGCTTCCTCCTAGGGGAAAAGTCAAGACTTGACCCTCTGGCTCACTCACTAGAGATAACCATGGTTTAAAAGGAGCTGTTTGTATGAAACGAAAAGTCATAAGTGCAGTTGCTTGGGCTATATCTTCATGTTTGTTTTTGTGGATTTTTAGCCTAGCCCAAGATAAGGGGCTTTCTAGTCATCCTGGGTATGGAGAAGTGTTTGAGTCTTTTATATTATTTTCCTTTATGTTGTTGGGGGGAGGAGCTTGCTACCATTTTCTAACAGAAATAGTCATAAGTCCTTTGGATTCAAATAATATCCACCTATGGACAATGCTTACAAAAAAAATGACTGCATTAATGATTGTTTTGCTCAGCGAGCCCTTGATAATCTTGCTAAGCAGAGACTATCTGCCAACTTCGATAGCTTGGCTTGTATCGTATTTCTATTTGCTGTTTGGGCTAAGCCTCTCTTTTTGGTTGGGAATAAGAATGGAGTCTATTTTTAAATCAATACGTTATGATAAGCCAATACAGATGATTATTAACGTGCCAGATAATCGAGGCGAGTGAGAGCTGGGAAGGCGAGGTTAGGTCTTTCGTTTTGCCTTTTCGGAAAATCAGGTCCAGATAAACAAAACGCAAGGTCCGGCCCTTAAAGCCCACGGCGTGATAACCTTGGCGGGTTTCCTTCCCGCCGGATGGCAATGCTCTGGAAATCCAGTCGGTTACGGCCTTGGAGTGGAAGCTTCCTGTTAGCGCTCCTCGGGGGGGAATCCCGCTTACCGTAACGTGAAAGGTTGGGTTCATGGACAATGAAACCTAAAGCATCTTCGGCGAAGCGATCATCCCTTGTCCGTGTGAACTGGCTCCTTCCTACCTTGCTGGTCGTGGTGGCGTTTTTCGCCGGGCTGGCGATTCTCGCCCCCGAGCTTGAATGGCGATGGTTCGTCGGTTTCTACGCGCTGATGAGCGCGCTGAGTTTTTCACTTTATGGCTTGGATAAGCGGGCTTCGGTGCGTGGTGGTTGGCGCACGCCCGAGGCGCGGCTGCATCTGGTCGAGCTGCTGGGTGGCTGGCCTGGCGCTTTGCTGGCGCAGCGGGTGTTCCGCCACAAGACCCGCAAGACGTCGTTCCGGGTGGTGTTCTACCTGGCGGTGGCGGCCAATCTGGTGGCGCTGGGGTGGTTGCTCTTTGCGGATGGCGGGCCGGGTTGGCCGTTACTTTCCGGGTTGGGGGAACGCCTCCGGGGCGGCCTTTAGCGAGGGGTGTGTTGCGTTGTCAGGTCCGGCCCGGGCCCCGGGCCGCGCGGCCAAGGCGTGCCGGTGGGGTTGGTGACATAGTCCGGGCTTTGCCGCCGAGCCCTGAGCCCGCCGGTTCGCTGCGGCTCTAGCTCTCGTGCTGGCCGACGTGGGCGCCCATGCTTGCCATTGGGAGGAAGTCTGTGAAGATCGCGCCTATAGACCCTGGATTACCTGAGGTTGCGACATTGCTGGAGCAATCTGACCGGTATATGGCTGCGTTATACCCAGCGGAGAGCAATCATCTGGAGAGCGTAACGGATCTGAGCCAGCCAAACGTTACCTTGTTTGGGTGCTTTGTCGATGGCGCCCTGGCGGGCTGTAGTGCGGTGAAGTTGCTTGAAGATGAAGAGATGCGTTATGGAGAAATCAAGCGGCTTTTTGTCGCATCGGCCTATCGGCGGCGTGGAATTTCAAATGCTTTGATGGAGAAGGTCGAGCAATATCTTGTTGCGCGTGGTGTCCAAGCAGTCAGGCTTGAGGTGGGCATAAACCAGCCAGAGGCTCTATCGCTTTATCGAAATCGTGGATATGTTAAACGTACTCCGTTTGGCCGCTACCGCCATGACCCACTGAGCGCATTTATGGAGAAAACGCTTTTGCCTGGCCCAGTCACAAGATAGCAGCTTTGAGACAGCTCTTGTCTTCCGCCCATCTCAGCGGAGTATGTCGAGAAGTAAAGGTATGAATTTTAACTCGATATGCCATTTTTGAAAATCATTACTGGCCACTTCGGGGTATAAGGAGTGAAGTGACCCTGATTTGGGGACTGGAAAAGAAATGGACGAAATTATCATCGCTTGGATGGCTTTCTTGGTCATAGTATCGGTTATTACTGCTGCTAAATTTCTAAGGGATTGGCGCAGAGATGAACCGGAATCGTATCGTCGATGGGGAAGTCCAAATTTATTCTATAACTTCGGCATGTATCTGACAGCAGTTTATGGTTCGGCGCTAGACCGGACAAAGAGCGTGACCCTTTTGAGAGCGCGACGAAATCTGCGTATAGCGCTTCTGTTTCTGTTGGTGTCTTTAGTCTTCGCATTTTTTGGAGCTGGAACTTTCTAGGGAGGAGAGTGAGCTTTCTCGTCATCTGGTGATCAAGGGGGGTAGGCCTTGCGTTTTGCCCCTTTAAGGCTAAGGTTGATTGAGTTGGGGAGAAAGCAGGGAATGGTCCGCTTGGAAAAAATCTAAGCCCCAATAGCTGTGCTGTTTCAGCTACGTGTGACAGGCGTTATCCGCAAAAGGAGAAGGAATGCACAAGGACGAAATAGACCTTCTACGCACAATCGAGTGGAAGGATCTACTGTCCCTTGATCGCCTGGAGATTCTGAACGAGCTAAGCATTTCCCTTCCGTGGCTGGTCGGCTCCTGGGTGGCAGCCTCGTATGATCAGTATCTGATCGCGCTTATCTGCTCGTTCATGTTTTTTCTCACCGGTCTACGGCAAGTTCACAATGCCTATCATTATGCGCTTGGCATTTCGCGTCGCCTGACGGAGTGGGTGATGTTTGGCCTGAGCATCCTCATGCTCGGCTCCATGCATGCGATTCAGATTAATCATCTTCGCCACCATCGCTATTGTATGGAGGAGGAGGATGTTGAGGCGATGAGTGCGCGACTGCCCGGATGGCAGGCCGTCCTCATCGGTCCACTCTTTCCGCTGCGCCTGCATCTGAAAGCCATCGAAGTAGGCAGTCGACGCCAGCGAGGTTGGATACTCGCGGAACTGGTGGCAAATGCGGCCTGGGTGGGTCTCGTTTTCGGCGTGCTTGAGGTTAAATGGCTTGAGTATCACGTGCTGGCCATGGCGATTGGGCAGTGCCTTACGGCCTTCTTTGCCGTGTGGACCGTGCATCACGATTGTGAAACGGAGAGGTTAAAGGCACGTACCATTCGAGGCAGGCTCAAGGCTCTTCTCACCTACAACATGTTCTTCCATGTTGAACATCATCTCTTTCCGGTGGTGCCTACTTGTAAGCTCGATATTCTTGCAAGGCGTTTGGATGCCATGGCACCGGATTTGGTGGCCAAGAAAGTGTTCTAGTAATGGGTGTGTACCTTCGGGTACGCCGGTGTTAGCTGTCTTCCGCCCCCGGACTCTGGCGAACTCCAATACACGGAACATCTGTAATGGCCGTGACAGTTGGTACGTTACACCTGTAAAAACCGTGATGCCTGATACGGCATGTCCCTTCCCTTACTCCATGGATGATCCCGTGACTTCATGCTCCTGACGGCCGACAGCAATGTTGGTGCGTATTTTGCTGGATATCGCTAACAAAAACGTAAGGAGCACAATAATGAAGGCAGCACGTTTTTATGACCGTGGCGATATCCGTATCGAGGACATACCGGAGCCCGTGGTGGAGCCCGGAACGGTGGGTATCGAGGTGGCATGGTGCGGTATTTGCGGTACGGATTTACATGAGTTCATGGAAGGGCCGATCTTTATTCCTCCCTGTGGCCATCCGCATCCCATCTCCAAGGAGTCAGCCCCCGTTACCATGGGCCATGAGTTTTCTGGTGTGGTGTATGCCGTGGGCGAGGGAGTGCGCGACATCGAAGTCGGTCAGCATGTGGTGGTGGAGCCTTACATCGTGGCGGATGAGGTGCCCACCGGGCCCGGCGATAAGTATCATTTGTCCAAGAACATGAACTTCATCGGCCTGGGTGGTCGGGGCGGCGGCCTGTCCGAGAAAATCGCGGTTAAACGTCGTTGGGTGCACCCGATTTCAAACGACATTCCGCTGGACCAGGCTGCCTTGATCGAGCCCCTGTCGGTGGGCCATCATGCCTTCACTCGCAGCGGCGCCAAGGCTGGCGATGTGGCACTGGTTGGTGGGGCGGGCCCTATTGGCTTACTGCTGTCAGCGATTTTGAAAGCCAAGGGGCTGAGCGTTATCGTCACGGAGCTGAGCAGCGCACGTAAGCAAAAAGCCGCCGAGTCCGGTGTCGCCGACCACATTCTGGATCCCTCCGAAGTGGATGTGGTCGAGGAAGTAATGAAGATCACCGATGGCAGGGGCGTGGATGTGGCGTTTGAATGTTCCAGTGTGAACAAAGTCCTGGATACCCTGGTGGCTTCGACCACCTCCGCCGGCGTGGTGGTGATTGTGTCCATCTGGAGTCATCCGGCCACCGTCAATGTACATAGCGTGGTGATGAAGGAGCTCGACGTGCGTGGGACCATTGCGTACTGCAATGACCACCAGGAAACGATCAGGCTGGTAGAGGAGGGCAAGATCGACCTGGAGCCGTTCATTACCCAGCGCATCCAATTGGACGATTTGGTTTCAAAGGGATTCGATACCCTGATTCATAACAATGAATCGGCGGTGAAAATCATTGTTCAGCCTCGAATCAGCTGAGAATAGGTGGCGATCCGGGAAGATCTCGCCTTTCCCTGTCAATGCTGGACGTGCCCTGGCGAAAGGCCAGGGCTTCAAGTCTCCCTGACTGCCGTCACGCACAATAGATCACCTTCCTCCCTCCCTTTTTTTTACTCCTTCGCCGGACCCAGACGCACTTGGATACTCTGGCTGTTTCCGCTTGCAGGAACGCGGTAGGCTATCGGATTCGGCAAGAGGGATCCCTCTTGCCCCTTTTTATATAGTGTGAAGAAATAATTATGATCGTGGTTTATGGAATAAAGGAAAGGCTTAATCCGATAAAGAGCCAGCTGTCGGATGTCATTCACGGTTGTATGCAATCTGTCCTGGGCATGCCGGAGGATAAGCGTGCGCATCGGTTTGTGCCTTTGGAGCGAGACGACTTCTATTATCCCGGAGGCCGAAGTGATGCCTACACCGTCATTGAGATCAATATGATGGCGGGCCGCAAGCCGGAGACCCAGAAGGCACTCATCAAGGCCATCTTTCGGGAACTGGAAAGCCAACTGGGGCTTCCTCCCGTGGATGTCGAGATCACTCTCAAGGAACAACAACCCTATCAGTGGGGCTTTCGAGGTATGACGGGCGACGAGGCAAAGGATCTTAAGTATAAAGTGAATGTGTAATGCCAAATTGTATTGCCTGGCCGAGCGTGCTGCCGGTGTTGGGAGAGTAAGTTCTGAGTAGGCGAAATCGATGATGGCGGATATTGCAGAGTTGCAGCGCGAAATTTATGAAGCCATTCGTGCAGTAAAGAAGCAGCTGGACGCGTCGCTGGGCGATGATCCGTTATTCGGGTTTGCTCTGGGCACTGACGATGACGTGCGTGGGGTTTATCACATTGCTGCCAGCGAGTCCTGGGTTGAATCAAATAAGGTGGACTATCCCGAAATTGGCTTCGTCTTCACTGATTGGGAGCAAGCGGGGGATGATGAGGCGTTCGTCTCAATAAGCAATAGATTCCGCGAATTGACGGATATGGCGTACGCCAATTCACAGGATTGGGGCGCGGCTCGGGACCAGAGGTTCGAGTTGCTTGTGCGGGCACTCATTGACTGTCGAAAGGATGGCGTCTTTGCGGCGACCACACTGCTTGATGTGGGTAGTACCGATCCCTCCGAGCACATGGAGAGACTTGAGATGCAGGCCATCGAGCGTCTTAATGCCCCAGCCGTGGCGGACCGGCTTGCAGAGGCGCTATGCCTGGAGGCCTACCGAACAGGCTCCTCCTGACTATTGCATGAACGGGGATAGAACTGCGCGTCGGGTTGTGCCTTTTCCCTGTTTGCACGATGGTGAGAGTTATTGGCGTTAGTGCAGAGGATGCCCATGCGAAGGATTACAGCTGTTTTTCTACTTCTTCCTGTATTGGCGATGGCAAAGGAAAGCACCTGCTATGGAACGACGTCAAAGGGGAGTCTCGCTGATGGTGTCCAGTTGCCATTGAGCGGTAACAATTTTGAAAGCTACAGCACTATGGCTCATTCCGCGGGACGAACCTATGTCCATTCCGGAGTAAGAGACATTGTGGTGTCCGCTTACAAGGATCTGGAGAAAGAGCAACCGGAGAAGGTCTACAAGTACGCGGAGACCGGATTCAAGGAGGGTGGCCGGTTCGAGCCTCATAAGACTCACATGAACGGGCTGTCGGTGGATTTCATGGTTCCGGTCGTGGATTCCGAGGGGCAATCCGTTCATTTGCCGACCAGCCCGCTTAACCGATTCGGCTATGACATCGAGTTTGATAGCAATAGCACCTACGACGGCTTGCGAATTGACTATGAGGCCATGGCCGCTCATATCGTGGCATTGCATCGGCAAGCGACGTCGCGGGGCTATGGGGTGTGGCGGGTCATCTTCGACCCTGAGTTACAGCCGAACCTTCGTAAGACCAAGTACGCGGAGTACTTGCGTGGCAACATACAGTTTTCCACCAGGCGGTCCTGGGTGCGCCACGATGAGCATTACCATGTCGACTTTGACTTGCCCTGCGAACAAATGCGTTAAGGCAACCATATGCCAGAGTACTCGGATATATATGTCATCTCCGATAAAAGAGATGAAAAGACAGTGGAAAACTTCCTGAATGGCTTCCTCCCAGAAAGAGAAGAAAGCGCTGACGAATATGAAGTACCACAGTTCTCAACCTCCCCTGATATCGTATATTCGAAGGCAGAGGAGCTGGTGAAGTATTGCAGTTCAAACCGGAGTGCGGAGTACGCCGTATATTGGAGAGCTGTAAATCAGGGAAAGCCAGAGTATGGAATGGTTTTCTACCTCAAGGATGGCCACGTAATCTATGGCCTGTCCACTGACGCTAGTGATGATGCCTTTGCTCAAAAGCTGTTGATAAAGCTGAAAAAACACCTTGGTTCGGAGCTGGGCTACATCGGTCATGAAGCATCACCGGATGCTGGAGATTTGAAAGAGTTCATGCGGGCGATGGAGAGTCATCAGTTTTAGCAAGGCCCTTAACTCCTCCAGTCCTGGTTCCACGGAAAAAAGTAAGGCTTAATTCGAAAGGTACTTTGTACCGCTGCGTTGGGGTTTATTGGGGGCTTCGTGATTGTAGATATCACCTGTAAAACAGATCGCTTCAATCTGTCTGTTGTCGGATCAGATTTCATTAACGACTGCTGTTTTGGTGAGGACTTCTCAAGATGGCTCGTAGTGGCGCTATCTGAGGCTGGTGTTGATGCGGAGGTTATCTGTATGGAAGACTTTGGCTGGGCCAACCGGGCCGAGTACCAGGGTATTTCCTACCTCATGTGTGTGGCGGGCAACTCGGAGGAGGACTCTGGTCATCTCAACTACGGTGAGTGGCATGTGATGCTTGAGCGGGACCGCACGTTGATACAGAAAGTTCTCGGCAAAAACAAGACTACTCCCCAGGATCCTATTGTTGGCAAAGTCATGGATGTCCTTCAGGCCGCCGGGTTCGTGGATGTCGAGGTTGAGCTCTAGCCAATCATTTACGAGTATGTGCGGGGCAGGCCTTGGTTTTGCCTTGCCAGATACCATTACCCAATACTCCACGCAGGGCCAGCCATGCCGTTAACAATCAACCGCACCATTCTCTTTGGAGACTGCGATCCCGGCGGGGTCGTCTACACACCCAGGATCAGCCATTTCGTGGTTGAAGCCGGGCTGGAGTTCTTGTCGTCCCTGCTTGGAGGCCCCGCGGCGCGGCGCATCTTCTCAATGGGTGTTCTTCCTCCCGCCCGGGCGCTGTCCATCGAGTTCTTGCATCCGATGACCTGGGATCAGAAGATCGACATAGAGGTGTCGATCAAGGAGATCGGCGCCCATTCTTTCTCGTTGCTGTTCGTCGCGCAGAACACCGAGCAGACCGAGACCTTCCGTGCTTCCCTGACGCAGGTCTGTGTATCGCCTGACACCAAGCGCCCGGTTCCGCTGCCTGACGAGTTGCGAATGGCCTTGGAGCGGGACTTGATTGATAGGTAGGGAACCCAAGCGCTTTGCTTCGTGGATGGAGCGAATATGAATAGAAACACCGCCATCCAGAATCCTGAACTGCTACGCCGCCTGCTGCGTGCCAAGGATCGGATGGATGCGGCCTCGAACGAGGATTGGCCTGTTTCCCGTCTGGCGAGTGTGAGTTGTGTCTCCGAGGCCCATTTTGCCAGATCCTTCAAGGAGGCCTTCGGCGTTCCGCCGCACCGTTACCTGCTGACACGGCGCATTGAGCGCGCGACGGCGCTGTTGCGGGACACCGACCTGCCTATCACCGATATCGCCTTCCGCACTGGCTGGAGGAGTCTGGGGACGTTCGGGCGTACCTTTCGCGATATCACGGGTAAGAGCCCTGGGGAGGTTCGGGTTCAGGAAAGGGCTGCTCGGCGCGGGCTCGAGAGTGTGCCCGCCTGCATCCTGGGAGCCGCCCACCGGCCCGATCTCAGAACCGCAGTTTTGGAGAAGCGGCGCCGTCCGGCTGACGGTAAAAAAGGGGCCCAACCAAAGGAGGTCCTATGACTCAAGGTGTTCAGGTAGCCGGCATATATGTGCGAGACCAGGATGAGGCGCTCGCTTTCTATGTCGATAAGCTCGGATTTCAGGTCCACACCGATGTGCGCAATGGTGATTATCGCTGGCTCACCGTGCGGCACCCGGATCAGCCGTCGTTCCAGCTTGGGCTGCTCTTGCCGGGGCCGCCGGTACACGATGAGGCAACGGCGCAGGCGCTGCACGCGATGGTGGCCAAAGGCGCGATGCCGGCCCTGGTACTGGAGGTGGACGATTGCCGTGCCGCCTATGAGCGGATGCGTGCCCTGGGCGTGGAGTTCACGCAGGAGCCTGTGGACCGCTACGGCACCGTGGACGCCGGATTTCGTGATCCGTCGGGCAATGGCTGGAAGATGATACAGACGCGGGGTTGAGGAGGGACAAGCATGAGCACTTTACCAAATACTCCGCGAAGCTCTTCATTCAGTAGAAGGATCCGGCAATGCCATCGCTGGCTTTCCATCCTCTTCACGCTGACTGTCGTTGCCAACTTTGTCGCCATGGCGCGGGGTGAGCCGCCGGCCTGGATTACCTACTCCCCGTTACTCCCGCTTGCCTTGATGTTGCTCACCGGGTTGTACCTGTTCGCGCTTCCTTATACTCATAAATGGCGCGAGCGCGGCAGTGAGGCGTGAATTTGTCCGGGTGCGACGTTGCACGGCTGTCCGTTGCCGGTAAGATCGTTCGGGGCTACGTAATGTTGAGGTCCAGATGTTCATCGGTCATTTGCCGGCGGGTTATGTGTCAGCGAAGTTGCTCTTCAGACGATTCGCGGATACGGGGGTGGCCACCACAGCTTTTGTTCTGGCGGGTATTCTGGGCTCCATCGCTCCGGACCTGGACATGTTCTACTTCTATCTGGTGGATAACCGGCAAAGCCATCATCACACCTATTGGCCGCACTATCCTATTCTGTGGATCTCGTTGCTTTTATTGGCTGACCTGTGGTTCAAGCTGGCCCGCCAGAAAGCCGGCGCGGCCCTGGCGCTTATCTTTTTCATCAGCGGCTTTATCCATATGTTGCTGGACACTATAGTGGGCGATATCTGGTGGTTGGCGCCGTTTATCGACAAGCCCTATGCGCTTTTCACGGTCCCGGCTGTTTACCAACCCTGGTGGCTGAACCTTGTTCTGCATTGGTCGTTCGCGCTGGAAATCGCTATTGCTGTCTGGGCATTGCTTGTATGGCGTTCTGATTGGAAATAAAAAGGAAGGGTATGACCGGGATGTTGTGGAGCCATGAGTAAAAAGCTGCGTGTAGGTGATTATTTTGGTCTGGAACTCGCCGGAGGCAAGTTCATTGTCGGGCGGATAACGTTTGATCCGGAGCAGAGAAAGGCCAAGGAAGGAAATTACGGCAATTTCAACTTCGTTCAGGACTGTTACGTCATACAGGTCTACGAGGGGATATACAGCCGTATCGACTCGAGGGATCTGGCGCATCTGAAGGTTCTGATCCCAGGGCTCTACATTTTCAAGAGCTCGTTTTATAAGAAACTCTACAAGCCCGCTTGGCGGTACTTGGATCATCGGGAAGTCAATCCCAAGACGGTGGAATTTCCCATGGTTATCACCAATGCCGAGAGATTTTACTTCGAATACGGAGAAATCAGCATTCCCATAGAAAAAGGTATCGACATAAGGAAAACCGTCCATGCCACTAACTCTCAGGCAGTCGTCAACGCTCTGCACTACATGGGCCGGGATGACCTTGTCCGTAAGGACTACTTCATGCCAGCGAGCTTCTTGGAACGTTCGGATCTGAGGTTCTCCGAAGGTTCGGTTTTACATGATGTCGCCGCCATGGTCGGAGTGGACCTGGGGAAGGGCTATTATCAGCTGGCGCTGGAGCATGGCGCTGATCTTTCCAGGCTTTATGAATAGATCGCGAGTGGTGTCTTATGGATAAAGGCTATCTTTTCAAGTCGATTTGGCGAGGCTGGTTTGTCGGCATGACGGTCACCTTTGTGCCGTTTATTCTTCTGTGGACGTTTGTGAGACTTGAGGCCTCCTTGCATACCGTGCTTATGGTTTTTATGGTTCCTGTGGTCGCGGCGTTACAAGGTGTTTTTGTGGGAGGGTTGGTCCTCTTGGGGCTGACTATCTGGCCGATGGAGCGTCCCGGTAAATAAGAGGGACAGGCCCGCCTTTTGCCGGCGGGCTATTTGATCGCTGTCTAAAGTGGGGTGTAAGGATTGAGCTATGATGGATAACCTCCATGAAGTGGACGGTGTGCCGATTCGGCCAAAACACAAGGCGACATGCCATTGTGGAGCGGTGGAGATTGAATTTGATCTCCCCGACGGGCTGGTTGAAGTGCGTAGGTGTGATTGCTCTCTATGTCGACGAAGGGGAGCGATAGTGGCCTCGGTGCCCCTGTCTGGTATCCGGATATTGAAAGGCGACGATGTTCTCAGGCTGTATCAGTTCAACACGATGACGGCGAAGCATTTCTTTTGCGGTCGTTGCGGGATTTATACTCACCATCAAAGACGCTCCAATCCCTCACAGTATGGTTTCAATGTTGCCTGTCTGGAAGGCATTAACCCGTTGAAGATAGAGGGTGTGCCAACGAATGACGGTGTCAATCACCCTGCGGACAGGAAAAAGATCTAGCTCGTGCCGGTGTGTTCGGGCGCTATACTGTAGGTTCTATCAAGCGTTGTTTGGGCAAAGGTGAACCTGGATCTCTGAATGAACTTCGAAATTCGAGCGGAAGCCGCGTCCGACATTGCGGCCATCCATGATGTAACGGCGGCCGCGTTCCTGAATGCGCCGCACACGGATCATACCGAGCAGTTCATCGTTGACGCCTTGCGAGAGGCGGGCGTTCTCACCGTATCGTTGGTGGCGGTGGAGATGGGCAGGGTGATCGGCCAGGTGTCGCTATCACCGGTTTCAATTTCGGATGGCGCGTCGGGTTGGTATGGGCTGGGTCCCATCTCGGTTAGCCCGGAGCGCCAGGGACGCGGTATTGGCAGTGCGCTTATGAAGGCGGCGTTGAATGCGCTGAAGGAGATTGATGCGGCGGGCTGTGTGCTCCTCGGGGATCCGGCTTACTACTCCCGTTTTGGCTTCAAGCCGGAGGCGGGCCTGATTCTGCCTGACGTTCCCGCTGAGTACTTTCAGGTGCTGCCATTGGGGCCATCGTTGCCGCGTGGGGTGGTTGCCTATCATGCGGCTTTCAATGCCCAGGGCTAACCGCTCAATAAGGGGGATTGACTCTCTGCTCCATGGGGCCTCCCGGGAACTGACTGAATGCCTGGGGGAGAGGGCGGCCAGGCTCTTCCTTTCTCCACTTTGCCCCATCGTCAAAATCGTCCTATCCTGAACCTCGTCTTGCCGCCGCTTCCTCTCCGCGGTGACGCTACAGTGTGGACCATCAGCTCCTTCGCGGAGCCCCTGAGCCCGTCCGGACATCGGAGACGCACCATGAGCGACACTCTTCCCCCCGACGACCGTCTGCGCTTCAAGCCGTACAAGGGCCCGGCCGCTGGCTGGGGCGCCCTGCGCGCCGTCACCGACCATTGGTTCGAGAGCAAGCAGCCGTTCAAGAACCTCTATGCCATGGTCAAGACCAACCAGAGCAACGGTTTCGATTGTCCGGGCTGCGCCTGGGGCGAATCCCCCGAAAGCGGCATGATCAACTTCTGCGAGAACGGTGCCAAGGCGGTTAACTGGGAAGCCACCAGCCGTCGCGTGGACGCCGCCTTTTTCGAGAAATACAGCGTTACCGAATTGTTGCAACAGGATGACTACTGGCTGGAGTTCCAGGGCCGGATCACCGAGCCGATGGTGTATGACCGGCGGACCGACCACTACAAGCCGATTGATTGGGAGGACGCCTTCGCGTTGATCGCGCGCCATCTCAATGGTCTGGCAAGCCCCAACCAGGCCAGCTTCTATACCTCCGGGCGTGCCAGTAACGAGGCGGCCTATTTGTACCAGTTGTTCGTACGTGCGTTTGGTACCAATAACTTCCCGGATTGCTCGAATATGTGCCACGAGGCCAGCGGCGTGGCCCTGATCGAAAGCATTGGCACTGGCAAGGGCACCGTCACCTTCGCTGATTTCGACAAAGCCGACGCGTTGTTCCTGTTTGGTCAGAACCCGGGCACCAATCATCCGCGTATGCTCGAGCCGATCCGCGATGCGGTGAAACGTGGTGCCCAGGTGGCGGTGTTCAACCCGCTGAAAGAGCGGGGGCTGGAGCGGTTCCAGGCGCCCCAGGATCCGCTGGAAATGCTGACTCAGACCTCTTCACCACTGAACACCGCGTACTTCCGCCCGGCTCTGGGCGGTGACATGGCGGCGGTGCGAGGCATGGTGAAGTGGTTGCTGCAGTGGGACCGGGAAGCCCTGGCCAGCGGCGGCGAAGCGGTGTTCGATCATGACTTCATTGCCCAACACACCGATGGCGTGGAGCAGTACCTGGCGATGGTGGATGCCACCAGCTGGGAACGGATCGAGGCCCAATCAGGGATCAGCCGCGACGTTCTGGAACAGGCCGCGCGCATTCATCGCGACAGTAAAAGGGTGATTATCTGCTGGGCCATGGGCATTACCCAGCACAAGCATTCAGTGGCCACCGTCCAGGAAATCGCCAACCTGCAATTGCTACGCGGCCAGTTCGGCGAGGGTGCCGGCTTATGTCCGGTGCGCGGCCATTCCAATGTGCAAGGGGATCGTACCGTGGGCATTGCCGACGAACCACCGGCGGCCTTGCTCGATGCTCTGGAAAAACGGTTCGGTTTTACTCCGCCGCGTGAGCCCGGATACAACGTGATCACCACGCTGCAGGCGATGGCGGCGGGCAAGATCAAGGTGTTTCTGGCGCTGGGCGGCAATTTCGCCCAGGCCACGCCGGATACGGCGCGCACGCATGAGGCGCTGGGGAGCTGCGAACTGACCGTCCAGATCAGTACCAAGCTCAACCGCAGTCATCTGATATGCGGCAACGAGGCGTTGATCCTGCCATGCCTGGGGCGCACCGACATTGATGAGCAAGCGGACGGCCCGCAGGGCGTCACCGTGGAGGACTCGTTCAGCATGGTGCACCTGTCCCATGGGCAGCTGCGGCCTTTGTCGAAGCAGATGCGGTCCGAGCCGGCGATCATCGCCGGTATCGCCGAAGCCACTCTGGGCAAAACGCCGGTGGATTGGAGCGCCCTGGTGGAGAACTACGACCGTATTCGCGATCTTATCCAGGACACCATTCCCGGTTTTGACGACTTCAACGCGCGGCTCAAGACGCCGGGCGGCTTCTACCTGGGCAATCCCGCCCGCGACCGCCAATGGCACACGGAATCCGGCCGTGCCCAATTGGTCAGCCACGCACTACCGGCCACCCTGGTGGATGCGGAGACACTGGCTTCTGGCGCCAAACCGGATCTGGTGCTGCAGACGCTGCGCTCCCATGACCAGTACAACACCACCATCTACGGCCTGCATGACCGTTACCGGGGCGTGCACGGCGGCCGCAAGGTGGTGTTCATCAATCGTGCCGATCTCGAACGTCTGGGATTCCAGCATGGCGACAAGGTCGATGTTGTTTCTCTATGGCGTGACAGCGAGGAACGGCGGGTCAGCGATTTCACGCTGCTGGAGTACGATGTCCCCGCCGGCCAGGCCGCCGCCTATTACCCGGAAACCAATCCGCTGGTGCCCATGGACAGCTATGGCGACGGCAGCTTTACACCGACCTCCAAGCTGATCGCCATCCGCCTGGAGAAAAGCAGAGCCCCGAAGCGTATCGCCTGAGAGGCGGTTCAAGGGCGGGTATCACAGGAAATTAGCAGGAGAGGAGTATGACGGAAAAGGCGTTGCCGATTGAGGGTAGCTGCCGATGCGGTCAGGTCAGAGTGCGCATCGAAGCTCAGCCGCTGCTTACCATGGCCTGCCACTGTACGGGATGTCAGAAGATGAGTGCCGGCGCCTATTCGTTAAGTGCCGCCATCCCCAGCCCGGGTTTCTCGGTGATAAAAGGCGAGCCGGTGATCGGAGGGCTACACGGCGCATCCCGCCATTATTTTTGCCCGCATTGCATGAGCTGGATGTTTACCCGGCCCGAGGGGGTCGAGGAGTTTGTGAACATTCGCCCGGGAATACTCGATCAACCTGTTTGGAGTAAGCCTTTCATCGAGACGTTTACCAGCGAAAAGCTGCCTTGGGCATCGACCCCCGCCAAACACAGTTTCGAGCAGTTTCCGCCTTTCGAGGCTTATGGAGAGCTGATCAGTGAGTATGCCAAGGAAAACCAGGTAAGGGCTTGATGGGAGGGGAGTATGGCGGATTTGGTCCTGACGACTTACGACTGGGTTCCCGAACTGCCACGGGGCTATGTGCGTGACCTGCGGGCACGCTGGGCGATGGAAGAGGCGGGCCTGCCTTATCGGGTAGAGAGTGTGCCTTTTCATGATCGCGGTGCCGATCATTTCTCTCGCCAACCTTTCGGGCAAGTGCCGTGGTTGACGGACGGCGATCTCTCCATCTTCGAGAGCGGCGCGATTCTGCTTCATTTGGGGGAGCGCAGTGAGGCTCTTATGCCCGCCGATCCGCGTGCCCGTAGTGAGGTGATTCAATGGCTGTTCGCGGCGCTCAATTCCGTTGAGATGGCCAGCCTGCCTTGGTTCTTGTTTCAGTTTTCCGGCGATAAGGAACAGACTCCGGGCCGCCAGTATCTGGATGATTTCCTCGCGTCCCGGCTACGACATATGGAAGCCGTCCTGGCCGGACGCGAATGGCTGGCTGGCCGGTTCTCCATCGCGGATATCCTCATGGCCGATGTGCTGCGCCTGGTCGACCGGTTTGATGGTCTGACGGAGCACCCCGCGTGCCGTGACTATGTGGCCCGTGCCAGGGCCCGCCCCGCCTTTGTGAAGGCCCACGCGGATCAGATGGCGCATTTTGCGGTGGATTAGAGGGAAAGGCCCGCTTCTTTCTGTTTTTACCAGGATGGGGAGGTATGAAGGGCTTTATGATACTTCATGGCTGCGTTGACCAGCCCATTGGAAGGGTACTGTGATATTACATGCAGAGCCTGCTTTCCCCTACCGCCGCGCCTTCCGTTTTCTCCACCAGATCATCACACCGGTGACGCTGAGCATCGCGACCACCAGCCCGAGCAGGGTGACCACTAAGCGGTAGGGCGGCCCGCCTACCGTGGCGATGTGCAGGGTGGTCAGCCAGGTGGTGAGGGTGTCCCCCGAGGCTTCACCGGTTGGCAGGTAGTGCCCGAGCGGGGAGCCGGTGGTGGCGTCCACGTAGACCCAGGTTTCACCAAAGCGTTGATTGACGTCTCTGCCGGTGCGGGCCATCAGTTTGAGTGCGTTCTTGTCCGGGAGATAGGCGAAGCGTTCCACGGCCTCGATGGAAAAGTCACGCTCCGCCGCCAAGGTTTCCAATCTTTGCCGCGCGATCCGGAAGCCCTGCTCCCAGCCGATTTGCGGATGGCGGGAGGGGAGCTCCCGTACCGGGACGTGAATGAGAGGGTCTTCCTGGAAAGCCAGGAACGTCTCGGTGGTGGGGCGATAGATCTCCGCATGGAGGTTCATGGCCACGCTGCTCCAGGCGAACACCAGCAGCAGAGCCCAGGGCCACAGGCCGCCGGCGCGATGGAGATCGAAGTGGCGTTTGTGGGGGGTAGCGTGCCAGCGAACTTTCCAAGCCGGAATCCAGCGCTTCCAGAAACGGCGAGGGCGTGGTGGGCCGTTACGGCTTTGCCGAGGCGGGAAGGTGAGCCAGGCACCAATGAAGCAATCCAGGATCCACAGCAGACTGACAATGCCGAACGCCCAGGTGCCGAGGGTACCCAGCGCCAGTGAGTGATGCAGGCGGTGGACGAAGGGCATGAGATTGGTGACGCCCTGGGTAATGTCACCCCACAGGCGGCCTCCCAGTATGTTGCCGCTGTACGGGTCGACGAACACTTCATCGATGGGGAGAGCCGCGGTGCCGGGTTCCGGGGCGATAAAAAAGCGTACCGGACTGTGGGCATCCGGTGACGTCAGCATCATCCAGTTTACCGCGGCGGTGGGAAAGGCCTCGTCGACCTTCTCCCTCAGCACGAAAGGCGAGAGCGGTTCACTATGCGTCGCCGGAGGCTCGACCCGCAGCCACTGAGGGTTGATCAGGGCATCCAGTTCGTAATACCACACCAGCAGAGCGCCGGTCAGGCCAGCGATGATCAGGAAACCCGACATCACCAGCCCGATATAGCGGTGCAGGACAACGAACCGCCGACGGACCGTCATCTAAAAGAGATACTTCACGCGAGCCAGCCAGGTACGGCCTTCCTCGCGGATCACGCCGTCGAAGGAACCGGGAGAAAAGATCTCCTCGTCGAGGGCGTTGTTCACCAGCAGGTCCAGTTGCAGGGCGTCGGTGACGGCGTAGTAAGCGCCCAGGTCCACGCGGGTATGGCTGGGCAGGGTGAAGGTGTTTTCGCTGTCGCCGGGGCGCTGGTCCACATAGCTGACGGTGCCGCCGAGGCTCAGGCCGGTGACGGTATCAAGGAAGTAGCGTCCCTGTAATGAGGCGGTGTGCAGCGGAACGTTGATAAAGCGGTTGCCTTCCAGGGCTTCGTCATCACTGCGCAACACTTCGGTATCGGTGTAGCCGTAGCCGGCGCTCAGGTACAGGTTGGCACTGGCGTAGCCGTCGATGGTCAGTTCCGCGCCTTTGGAGCGGGCGCGGCCCCTGGCCACCTCGAAGTCGTCGTCGAGCGGATCGGCGATGGCGATGTTGTCTTTCTCGATGATGAAGCCGGCGGCATTGATGTTCAGGCGCCCGGCAGTGAAGCGCACGCCGGTTTCGTATTGCACACTTTCCTCGGCATCCAGCGGCTGTTTTCCCGATGTGGTGCCCTGTTGCGGGACGAAGGCTTCATTGCGGCTGGCATAGAGCGAGGCGGTGTCGGTCAGGTCGTAGACCAGGCCGAACTGGGTGGTCCAGGCGGATTCACCGAGCTCGGCGCGGGTGACGCTGTTGTTGTCCAGGAAGTCGATGGTTTTTTGCGATTGCTCCGCGTCGGTGTAACGCAGCCCGGCGAGGACGTGCCACTTGTCGGCGACGGTAATGCGGTCCTGCACGAAGCCGGCCAGGATCCTGTCGCTCTGATCGAAACCCCGGTCCCGGATCAGGTTGTCGGCGCTCAGGTCGGCCGGGCCGTAGACCGGGGAGTAGAGATCGATGGCATCGGCGAGATAAATGCGCGTGGGGCGCGAGGCATCCGATTCCCGGTAGTTCACACCGGCAATGAACTTGTGCGTAAGCGGGCCACTGCTGAACTCGCCGCTGAGGTCGAGGATGATCTCGTGATCCTTCTTATAAGTATCGTCTCCGGCGAAGATGATACGGTTCAGGGTCCGCTCATCGGCATTCAGGCCGAAAGGCGCGTATTCCTGCCAGTCGGCGTCATTGCGGGTATAGGCATAGCTGATACGGGCATCGATGGTATCGGTGATGGCCTGGGTGAGGCGGCTGTTGATGTAGAAGGAATCCCGTTCGGTGAAGCTGTCCTTCCAGGCGGTGTTGAAGTCATCGGCGTAGTGGCCGTTGGGATTGGGCAGGAAAGCGCCTTCCGCCGGCGCGCCGCCGGGAATGGCGGTCCACTCATTGCCGGAATAGCTGCCTTCGACGGTCAGGTTGGTGGTGTCCGTCAGGTCCACGGTGACGTTGGGGGCGACGAACACGCGCTCGTACTCCCAGAAGTCCATGGAGGCATCGCTGTCCTGGTAGGCCAGGTTGAGGCGAGCCCGTACCCGGTCGTTGAGCGGGCCGGTCACGTCCAGGGTCGTGCGGCGGTAATCGTAGCGGCCGTATTCCGCCGTGGCTTCCGCCTGGTAGTACGACAGCGGTTGTTTGGTCACCACGTTGATGGTGCCGCCCGGCTCCATTTGTCCGTAGAGGACCGAGGCCGGTCCTTTCAGTACTTCCAGGCGCTCCACGTTGGCCAGGTCGGTGGGGTGGTCGGTCTGCCGGAAGCCCAGGCCGTTCACCGACTGTTCGGCGTTGAAGCCACGGATCAGGAAGTCATCGGCGAACATATCCCGGCCTGATCCCGAGCGGTTGGCACTGGGGGTAAGGCGGATTACCTCGCCCACGGTTTGAGCCCCCGCCAGCTCGAAGTTTTCCCGGGTGTAGACGTTTACGCTCTGCGGGATGGCCGCCACGGTATCGTTCTTCTGGCGGCCATAGACGGACACCGCCTCCAGCGTATTTTCCTGCTGGGGGATCCTTTCCAGTTTGTAGCCGCTGGCACCGCGAGTCACGGTGATGCCGCTGCCGGCCAGCAGCGCATGCAGCGCCGCTTCCGGGGTGTACTCGCCGCTGAGCGCGGGAGCCTGTTTGCCCTGAAGCAGGGAGGCGTCACCGCCGATGCTCAGGCCGGTCTGGCGGGCCAGCTCGATGATCGCCTGATCCAGTGGTTGGGCGGGCAAATGGATGGAGAGCGGCTGTTGGGCCCACGCGGCGCCCGGGTGAGTGATCAGCAAGGGGGCCAGCAAGCCGAGCAGCAGCAGCGCCTTGGGGGATGTCGTTCCGGTCTTCAGGATCATTATTGGCTCCAGCGTTATTTTCGCGGTGTCTCTACTGATGAAGACAAAGCTGGAAGCCAATCGGGCAGTTCAAACAGCTATTCTTTATGGCCGCCGTCCATGGCGGCCACCCTTCGGGTCGTCGCAGAGCAACGTGAAAAATGACTCCCGGCAATTTTTTATTTCCGGCTCAAGATCACGTACCAGGGAGTGAAGTGCTTTACCTCCAGGTCCAGGGCGTCGCTCAGTAGCGCCAGGGCCGCGTCGCTGTCGTCGGCGGGCAGCACGCCGGTAAAGTGGGGTGGGGGCTGGCTGGCGCCCAGGGCTTCGTCCAGCGCTAGAATGCCGGCACGGTGGTGGCCCAGGCGCTCGATCACCCGCGGCAGGGGGGTGCTGTTGAAGACCAATTGACCGTTCGCCCAATCCGGCCGATGGGTGGGGGCGGTACTCTGGGTGATCAATCCATCGCGGTTCAGATCGGCTTGTTGCCCGGACGTCAGGCGGAGGGCGCCGCCGCCGTTGTGGGAGGTCACGACCACGGTGGATTCCTGCACCGCCACCCGGCTGTAGGTGTCCGCCAGTTTCACCGTGTATTGGGTGCCCAAGGCGGTGGCGCTGATGTCCCGCGTCTCTACCTGGAAAGGCGCATCCCGCCCCTTGGCCACGGTGGCGAGCAGTTCGCCGCGCACCAGTTTCACGGTGCGGGCCCCTTCGGTGTAGTCCAGATCCATGGCGCTGTTGCTGTTAAGCACGATCTGGCTGCCGTCGGGCAGGGGCACGGTGCGGATCTCGCCGGCGGCGGTGCGATAGTCCGCGCCCCAATAGGCCCAGGGAAGCTGGGTGCCGGACCAGGCCAGCAGTAGCAGCGAGCCCAGGCCGGTCAGTTGACGCCGGCGTTTGCGGCGTCGTTCGAGGGCTGGTTCGGGAGCCTGCCATATTCGCTGGATCTGCTCGAGCACCTGGCGTCGCCGAGGATCCTCCGCCTGCCAGATTTCGCACTCGGCTTGCAGCCGCGCGCGCTCATCGGAACCGGCCTCCTGCAAGGCCACCACCCATTCGGCGGCTTGCTGGCGGATACGGTTCAAGTCCGACACGGCGGGTCCAGGCTGTCATAGAGCCGGGCGTGGCAATGGGTCAGCGCCCGGGCCAGGTATTGTTTGACGCTGCTTTCGGAGACCGACAGCCGGCGTCCGATCTGCCGGTAACTGAGTCCTTCAAGGCGTGCCATGAGGAAGGCGCGGCGGGGCTTTTCCGGTAACTCGTCAACCAGCAGCTTGATGACACTGACCAACAGATCCCGGGCCGCCGCGATCTCCGCCGGGCCCCGATTGTCCTGGGTTTCCAGCAAGGTGGCGACCTGGCGCAGGGCTTCCTCCTCCACCTGTTTGCGGTGGTGGCGGTTGATCAGCAGGCGGCTGGCGATGACCAGAAGATAAGCACGCGGCTCGCGTAGTGCCTCCAGGGGTTGATCGCCGAGAATCAGGCGCAGAAAGGTGTCGTGACTCAGATCCGCGGCGTCCTGGGGGCAGCGCAGGCGACGATGCAGCCAGTGGGTCAGCCAGCCGTGATGCGCCTCATACAAAGCGCCGATCTCGCCTTGGGAGCGAGGAGGCAAGGGCTGTGGGTTGGTGGCTGTCCCGGTCATGAGTTCCGATACTGTGCCTTTAAATTGAGAGTGATTATCAATTAAAGGCGAAAAGGCTGCAACCGGGCGTGCTTTTGCACACCCTCGAGCCCGCCAAGACGAACCCCTGCAAAATCAGGATAATGGCGCCCAGCCATGCCCCTGCGCGCCAAACTCTCCAACCCGGACTCTCTCCATGGAAATCAAGGTCAACTTCCTCGACAACCTTCGCCTGGAAGCCAAGTTCGACGACTTCACCGTCGTCACGGATCAGCCGATCCGCTACAAGGGTGACGGCTCGGCGCCGAGCCCGTTCGACTACTTCCTGGCATCGTCGGCACTGTGCGCGGCTTACTTCGTCAAGGTGTACTGCAAGGCGCGGGATATCCCCACGGACAATATCCGCTTGTCGCAGAACAACATCGTCGACCCGGAGAACCGCTATAACCAGATCTTCCGTATTCAGGTGGAGCTGCCGGAGGACATCTCCGACAAGGACCGGCAGGGTATTCTGCGCTCCATCGACCGCTGTACGGTGAAGAAGGTGGTACAGACTGGGCCGGAGTTCCAGATCGAGACAGTGGAGAATCTGGACGAGGATGCCCAGGCGTTGCTGATGGGCGCGCCCGAAGGGGAGGCGCGCACTTATATCGAGGGCAAGGACCGCCCATTGGAGGAAACCATCGCCACCATGACCGGCATCCTCGAGGCGCTGGGCATGAAGATCGAGATCGCCTCGTGGCGCAATATCGTGCCCCATGTGTGGTCGCTGCACATCCGTGACGCGGCCTCGCCGATGTGCTTCACCAACGGCAAGGGCGCCACCAAGGAGAGCGCGTTGTGCTCGGCGCTGGGGGAGTTCATCGAGCGGCTGAACTGCAACTTTTTCTACAATGATCAGTTCTTCGGTGAGGAGATCGCCAACAGCGCCTTCGTGCATTACCCGAACGAGCGCTGGTTCCAGCCCGGGCCTGATGACGAACTGCCCGAAGGCATTCTGGATGAGCACTGCCTGGCCATCTATGACCCCGAAGGTGAACTGCGCGGCTCCAATCTGATTGACACCAATTCCGGCAAGGTGGAGCGGGGAATTTGTTCGCTGCCATTTCAGCGCCGTTCGGATGGCGAGACGGTCTGGTTCCCCTCCAATCTGATCGAGAACTTGTTTCTCAGTAACGGCATGAGCGCCGGCAATACCTTGCCCGAAGCGCAGGTGCAGTGTTTGTCGGAGATCTTCGAGCGGGCGGTGAAGAAGCAGATCATCGAGGAAGAGCTGGCCCTGCCGGACGTGCCGCCAGAGGTACTGGCGAAGTATCCGAATCTGGTGGAGGGTGTCGAGGCATTGGAAGCCCAGGGCTTCCCGGTGCTGGTCAAGGACGCTTCCCTGGGCGGCCAATTCCCGGTGGCCTGCGTGGCGCTGATGAATCCACGCACCGGCGGCGTATTCGTTTCTTTCGGCGCGCATCCGAGCATGGCTGTGGCACTGGAGCGCAGTCTTACCGAATTACTGCAAGGCCGCAGTTTCGAGGGGCTCAACGATGTGCCGCCGCCCACGTTCAACAGTCTGGCGGTAACCGAGCCCAACAATTACGTGGAGCACTTCATCGATTCCACTGGTGTGGTGTCCTGGCGTTTCTTCAGCGCCAAGGCGGATTACGACTTCCACGAATGGGACTTTTCCGGCAGTGCTTCAAACAACAATGAAGAAGAGGCGACTGGCCTGTTCCGGATTCTCGAAGATATGGGTCATGAAGTGTACACGGCGGTATACGAAGACCTGGGCGCGCCGGTTTGCCGGATTCTGGTGCCCGGTTACTCCGAGGTGTACCCGGTGGACGATTTGATCTGGGACAACACCAACAAGGCCCTGGACTATCGGGAAGATATCCTGAATCTGCATAGCCTGAATGACGATCAACTGGCCGATCTGGTGTGGCGCTTGGAAGAAAGTCAGATCGACGACTACACCGACATCATCACCCTGATCGGCATCGAGTTTGACGAAAATACCGTCTGGGGACAGCTCACGGTTCTGGAACTGAAGTTGCTGATCAACCTGGCGCTGGGACAGCACGAGGATGCCCTGGAGCGAGTGGAGGCGTTCCTGCAGTACAACGACAATACGGTGGAGCGCAATCTGTTCTACCGAGCAGTTAGTGCCGTGCTGGAGATCACTCTGGACGAGGAGCTGGAATTGGACCACTTCCTGGTGAGCCTGCGGCGTATGTATGGCGAGGACACCATGAGTACCGTGGTCGGCGCCGTGGATGGTTCCGTGCGCTTCCCTGGCTTGACGCCCACCAACATGCAGCTGGATGGCCTGGACAAACACCTGCGCCTGATCGAGAGCTATAAAAAACTGCATGCGGCGCGGGCGGCCAGATGGGAGAGCGCGCTGTCGCAGGCCACCTGAGTGTGGGGCTAAGGGGAGAATATGCCTTTGGCCCATGAATCGATGCCTGGCTGACGGCATGTCGAACTCCATCAGCGCCATTCGACTCACCTGGACAACAGGTTGTGCGAATCGATGGAGATGACAATGATCAAGCTGTACGGAACACCCCCGACCCGTGCTCTGCGTGTTATCTGGTTGCTCAATGAACTGGGCCTGGAGTACCAGATGCTTCCGGTTGATATTCTGAAGGGCGAGACCCGGGAAGCGGGCTTTCTCGCCCTTAACCCCGCCGGCAAAGTCCCTGTTCTGGTGGACGGCGATTTGGTGATCACCGAGTCGTCCGCAATCCAGCTTTACCTCGCTGACAAATACTCCCAGGCCGGTTTTATCCCGGAGGCCGTGGAAGACAGGGCGAAGATGTACCGTTGGATCTTTTTCCTGGCTACCGAAATCGAACAGCCGCTATGGCGCATCACGCGTCATACCTTCCTGTACCCCAAAGAGAAGCAGCTGCCCCAGGACGTGGATCTGGCCAGGCAGGAGTGCCTGGAGATGCTGGCCGTGCTCGAACAGCACATGAAGAGGCGTGATTTCATGGTTGCCGACCGGCTCAGCGTGGCCGACTTTAACGCCGCTTACACGCTGGACTGGGCCAACGAAGAGAAGATGCTTAAGGACTTCCCGGCGTTGTCGGCGTATCTGACGTCCATGTACTCACGGCCCACGGCTCCCCCGTCCACTTCCGGAGTGGTTAGGGCTCCGGCAAAATAAACTGGTATGGAAATATCAGGTTCGGATGGCGGAAGGGCCAAATAGACCGAAACAGGAGAGGGCGGTTCAGCAATGGATGGCGGTCATATAGTGAATGAGGAAGGTATCAAAAGTGCTTTCGCTGCAGACGGTTACGCCGTCGTTCCCGGTCTGCTTACCGGACGGCAGTTGGGGCTGGCGGCGCGGCTATCACGCGACCTGATCGAGCGGTATCGGGCGGGGGAGCGGCTGGTAACCCGAGATGCGATTAGCGTGGCAGACGTGACATTACGGCATCCAGAGCGTAATCCTGGTGTGGACGCGGCGCGTTGGGAAGCCGAGCCGTTCATTATTGGTGATTTGGTTGCCCGTGATGTGCGGTTTGCTCAAGTCATAGCCTTGCCTTCTCTCTGGAAATGTACCTCCTTTTTACTTGGCTGCTCTTTACAAGATGTGGTTTTTCACCATTCGAATCTGACACGTAAGCCCGCGGGAGTTGGGCCTGCCATCGGCTGGCATAGGGATGCAAGTAATACCTATTTTTCCACAACTGACGATAAGACCGTTCGCTTCCTGCTTCCGCTGCAACTTATGTCAGAAGACAATGGCGGTACGGCTCTGATTCCTGGCTCTCATGAAGCCTCTCAGGGATGCTCCTCAACTGATGCGATCTTCCCGAGGGTGAGCCCCGGGTCTGGCTTGGCACTGCATTCTCAGATACTACATGGAGGCTATCCTAATCGAGGTTCGGAAAATCGGGATGTGATTGTTCTTCAGTTCGGAGTCGCTTCTTCCACTTTGGCCTATCAGGGAAATGAGATTTTGTCCTTGTGTCATTATTCGGAGATAAGAAACTTTTGCATCAGAAGATGGGGAAATGATTGCTTTACCGATTACGAGGAAGGATAAGAATATGATTTTCTCGGCCGGGGCGTCTGGCCAAAAGACGCATCCGACGCTTCGAGTTTCGTTGCCGAAACGGCGCACAATGATGCGCCTGGCTTGTTAAGCTGTTTCAAGGTGATGTTGAGGGAGCATCGGTATGAAGGCGGTGATGATTTCAGGTTGGGGACGTAACCCTCGCTTGGTGGTCCGGGAGATGCCGGAGCCCGGTGAGCCGGGGCCGGATGACGTGGTGGTACAAGTGCGGGCGGCTTCCGTTAATCCCAAGGACTGGAAGCTCAATTATCACCTCGCCCTGCTGGCGACTCCCATGCTGAGCCGGCGACTCCCGCCACTGTTTGGCGATGACCTGGCGGGGACGGTGATCGCCACCGGGCGCAATGTCTCCGACTTTGAAGTTGGTGACGCGGTTTATGGCATGGACATGAATCTGCGTACCGCGTCCCTGGCGGAGCGGACACGTATCAAGCAGACGTGTATTGCCAGGAAACCGGCCTCGTTGTCGTTTCGTCAAGCCGCGGCCATGCCGTTGGCGGCGCTTACCGCATTGCAAGGATTACGCAAGGGGCGGGCACGGGCTGGCGGTAAAGTGCTGATCATCGGCGCCTCCGGCGGGGTGGGAACTTTCGCGGTACAGATTGCCCGGGCGCTCGGTGTCCGGGTGACCGGGGTGTGTAGCGGAAGAAATACGGATTTCGTTCGTAACCTCGGCGCCGATGAGGTGATCGATTATACCCTTGGAGATTACCGCCACGGCGCCGGGACCTTCGATCTGGTCTTTGATGTGGCCGCCAATGAATCCCCTCGCGGTTGCGTTGATCTGATCGCGCCCGGCGGCTGGTTCATTTCCACCGGAGGTCATGCCCGGTCGATGCTGGGGACATCGATATACCGTATGTTGGGCCGGAACGCGGCGAACATCATGGTGGCTCCCCGGCGCAAGGATCTGGAAATCCTGTCGGCCCTGGTTGATGAAGGAAAACTCAGGCCGGTGATCGACAGTGAATTTGATCTTGCCGATATCGAGCAGGCCTACCAGCGTAGCCGCACCGGGCGCTGTCGGGGTAAGGTGGTGATTGGCGTCGCCGAAGAAGGGCCGTCCGGGCCAGTTTCTGATGAGCCCTGATGAAGACTACTTTCAAACTTTGAACGCCTGGTTTCAGGGAGAGAACATTGGTTGATTCTGTTTGCATAAACACAGACTCCGTTGAAATCAGCATTTCCGGAAACATCATTTCCGTTGCTTTTGAGGATGTGGTGGGCATTCACGCCTATGTCCTGGAAATCCCGGCTTCCTCGCTGACCTTTGTTGTTCTTGCCACTGAGTCGGGCTACAACCTGGAAGTTCGAAGTGATATAGCGGGATGGAGCCCATTCCTGCGTGAGCTTGGTGAGCATCTTCCTCTGAAAGTACGGGACCTGCCCGGCCTGATTGGCCGATTGACTGCCGATGTTCCAGTGGCGGAGCTGTATCCATAGACGAAGCCGTTAGGGGAACTGGCTATTAGACAGGCGCCATCATAAGGAAAAGACGGATGCCGATAAGTACAATGAAAAAGACCACGGACGAAAGAGGCGACCTCTGGCGGGATATCTTCACCGCTCTGGGCTTATCCACCGGTGCCGCGGTTGCCTTGGGATTGTCTCGATTCGCCTACGGTTTGCTGCTGCCTCCGATGCAAGCGGATCTGCAATGGACCTACGTTGAAGCCGGTGCGCTGAATACCGCGAATGGGGCGGGTTATATCTTCGGCGCGCTGGTGGCGGCCTGGTTGGCGCGGCGATGGGGAACGGCGCGAGCGTTCCTGGCGGGTTTCTCGGTGAGTGTTCTGGTCCTGCTTTTAACGGCAATGACGGCCAGCCTGTCTGCTCTCATCCTGTTACGAACCGTCGGTGGCGTTTCCACGGCGATTACTTTCATTCTCGGCGCTGGCTTGGTTTCCGCGATCTGTCCTTTGGAAAACCCTCTTCGCCGTGGGGCCCTGGTGGGTGTGATTGCTGACCGTGGGCTTCGCGTTTGGCCAGACCATCGGCCCGATCCTGGCAGGCGCCATATCCGATGTGATGGGCAGCATCGAAGCCGGCTTTTGGGTATCTCCGTTACTATTGGCTATTGCCGCCTGTGTGAATCTGTTGCAACGTCCCCCTGTACCGGCTGAGTCTCCGGCGCTTGCCGGTAAGTCCAGTTAGACACCTGTCAGGAGTTACGAGGATGAAAAGCGCGAAAGTCTTCTGGGACAAGGCGGCGCCTCGTTACGCCAAGAGCCCGGTCAAGGACGAAGAAACCTACCGGAAGAAGCTGTCGATAACCCAGAGCTATCTCCAACGCGATTGGTCGGTGTTGGAGTTTGGCTGTGGTACCGGCAGTACCGCCATCCAACATGCCGCTCATGTGGGCCGGATTCTGGCCACGGATGTTTCTCCCAGAATGCTGGAGATCGCGGAAGGGAAGGTTCGTGAGGCGGGAATTACCAATATCCGTTTTCAGGAGGGCAGCCTGGAAACCCTGGAGCTGGCGTCATCCAGTTTCGATGCGGTGTTGGGACTGAATATCCTGCATTTGCTGGAGGACGTTCCGGGTGCGGTCCGTTGTGTTCATACTCTGCTCAAACCGGGAGGCATTTTCGTTTCCAGCACCGCGCTGGTTGCCGAGATGGCGTTCTATTGGCGATGGGTCATTCCGGTAATGCAGCGTCTGGGATTGGCTCCCTATGTGAGCCCGCTGAGTGAGAAGGGACTGGTGACCCAACTGACCGATGCGGGATTCCACATCGATCACGAATGGCGGGTAACCAGGGAGTCAGTTTTTATCATCGCCAGGAAGCCGTTGATATGAACTACGAGGAATTCAATGCGTTCTGCCGCTCTCTGCCGGCGACTTCCCATGTCGTCCAGTGGGGCGGTTCCCATGTCTGGAAGGTGGGAGGCAAGGTTTTCGCTATCGGAGGGTGGCAAAAGGACGGCCAGCCGGCCTTTACTTTCAAGGCTTCGGAGCTGAACTTTCATATCCTGAGCGAGGAGCCCGGGTTCCGGCCGGCGCCCTATCTGGCTTCCCGCGGCATGAAGTGGATACAGCAATACGATGCTCCCGCCGAGTCGGATGAGCAGCTCAGGTACTACATCAAGGAATCCCACCGTATTGTTGCCTCGGGACTAACCAAGAAGAAGCAGAGGGAGCTGGGCCTAGTGGAGTAAAAAGAGCGGAGTCCTTTACCCGCCCTGTCGCTCCGATAGCCGTTCTTCCAGCGTGCCCAGGCGTTTTTCCATTGTTCTTAGAAGGTCCAGCATCTCCTGCCGTTCATCATGAGCGCGCTGGTTCTCCCGCTCCCTTTCCTCCCGCAGTTCCATGTCGTGTACCTCCTGGGTGGCGTTGACAATGATGGCGATGAACAGGTTCAGCACCATGAAACTGGAGATAAGAATGAAGGGGACAAAGAAGATCCAGGCATGGGGGAATTGCTCGATCACCGGACGGGCGATCCCCATGGACCAGCTTTCCAGGGTCATGATCTGAAACAGGGTATAGATACTGGCGCCCAGAGTGCCAAACCATTCCGGGAATGCCTCGCCGAACAGTTCCGTACCCATTACTCCGAAGATGTAGAACATCATCAACAGCAAGGCCGCGGTCCAGCCGATGCCGGGCAGCGAGTGCATAAGGGATTCCACCAGCATGCGCAGCCGTTTTACCGTGGACAGGAGCCGCAGTACCCGGAGGATGCGAAGGCTGCGCAGGATCGCCAACTGACCGGAGGTGGGAGCCAGGGAGAGGCCGACGATGAGAAAATCGAAAAGATTCCAGCCGGAGCGGAAGAAGCGGGGGCCGAAGGCGGTCAGCTTGATCAGGATCTCCGCCACGAACACCGCCAGGATGACGCTGTTGAGCAGTGCCAGTAACCCGCCGGCGGCTTCTTCCGCGGCGGCGGAAGTCTCCACCCCCAGAACGATGGCATTGAGGAGGATCAGGGCGGTAATGAAGTGCCGCACTGGCGCTGATTCGATCCACTCTCCCAGCCGTTGGCGCCAACTGTTCAAGACAAGCGTTGTCATACCTTCTCCATCCGTTCAATAGCCTTCGTCACCGGCCCGGGTTCTCCCGGCCGATGGGTCCGGCGTGAAGTATACATTGTGTGATTTAGGAGTCCGACAGCTGGAACCTGGCAGTTAGTACAGAGTGATAAGAGGAAAGAACGACGGAGTCTTTGCCGAATACCGGCGTGGCTTAGATGGTTACTGCCGGCAGGCGGTCGAAGAGTCGTTCGGGCCGTACTTGTCGCTCTGGCGGGAGCGGGCGATCAAACGGCTGATTGGACCACCTCCTGAATTTCTGGCATTACCCAACGAGGTTTCAAAAGGATGACGGTTCCGAATGGGCGTTGAGAAGTGATAGGGTGAGTTCTTTCCTGCAAGAGTGAAGGATATGGCCAATGAAAAGGATTTTAAGGAAGTTGTTCGGTTTGAAATCAGGCACGAGAAGCCCTGATGAAGCCTTTCCCGCCAGGAAAACCCCGGAAGATTGGGCATCCTGAAATGGCTGGAGGATTACAACGGTCTCACGGTTCAGGAAGTTCAGGTCGCCGAAGATGACTTTGTCATAGTGCTGATCAGCGAGGCACGGCAGCCTCTGCCTTTGGGAGTCGACCCGCCCAACGGGCGAATGGATCTTCTTGTCGCCACCGTTATAACCGATGACGAGATGGAATGGTTCATGGGGAACGGTCGGGGTGCGCTGCTGGACAAGTTGATCGCCGCGGGAGTGGGGCAAGTCAGCGAGCGGGACGGAAAATCAATCCTGCAGGGATAATGACACGATGCTTGATGAATCAGAGATGAATCCGGAGCGCTGGGCCCGACTTATGACGCTGTGGGACTTCGGCGACAATACCGAGACGTATCGCTCCCTGGTGTCTTCCTACTCAGGGAAGGGCCGTTACTACCATTCGCGAGAACATGTTTCCGCTTGTCTTCGACATCTGGATAGATGCGTTTCGGAGATACAGTCCCCCCGTGAAGTAGAATTGGCCTTATGGTTTCATGATGCCATCTATGAGCCGCTTTCAGGAAAGAACGAGAAGAAGAGTGCTGACTGGGCACAATCTTTCGTGCTGGAGAATGGAGCATCCAGAGATATCGCCGATAGGGTGCACCGTCTCATTATGGTGACCGAGCACAATGCTCCTGCGAAGACGAGTGATGAATCGCTGCTAGTGGATATCGATCTGGCTGTATTGGGCGCGGAACCCGCAATTTACCAGATCTTCGAAGAAGGCGTGCGCAGCGAGTACAAGATGGTGCCATGGCCTTTATATAAAAAGAAGAGAGTGGAAGTGCTCAAGGGCTTTCTTGATCGCCCCAGGATCTTTCAGAACGAGCCTTTCCTGACGGAGCGCGAGCAGCAGGCCAGGAAAAATCTGGCGGCTGCAATATCAAAACTGGACGGATAGTCAGAAGAGATCCGGGATAACAGAGTCAGTAAGGGAGTTTGGCGGTGTCGAAAGTGATATTGAAAGGGTACATCGTGGTACCCGAGCCCGATCTTGAAGCCGTCAAGGCCGAGCTGGCTAAGCATATTGATTCCACTTTGAGAGAGCCCGGCTGCCTCTTGTTTGAGGTGTCCCAGGATGTGTCTAATCCGTACAGATTCAATGTCCATGAGGTATTTTCGGATAATGGCGCTTTTGAAGCTCACCAGACGCGAGTGCGGCAATCAAAGTGGGGGAAGGTTTCCGCAAGAGCGGAGCGGCATTACAAGGTTAGTCACCGATAGATGAAGATATATACAGGAAACCTGCTTCGCCGCTGAGTTATAAGGAGATTGTGAACTTTGGACGCCAAAGAATTTGCAGCACGCTGGAAATCCGAGAAGGACTCGACTCTGAGGCTGCTTCGAGAAGGGCAAGGGCTGGCCGCGCAGCGAATCAGGGAAATAGGGCTTTCTACCGACCAGCAAGCGAAACTTTGGGCAGCTATGGATGTGGCGTTGACGGACGTCTTCTACACGCTGCTTCTTGGTTTGGATGGTAGTGCGGGCATCGGGGGTATCCAGGAGGCGTATACGATCCGGGACGAACAGGGGAACACACTTGCCGGCAACGGTGAGTTGGAGGCGGCCGCATACGAACAGTTCCACGGTCTGGGTAGTAGGGTGAGATATGCGGATTGAAAGTGTCAAGAAGAGCGACCATGGTCGTTTGATAGAAATATGGGAAGCGTCCGTCAGGGCAACTCATGACTTTCTAATGGAAGAAGATATAGAGGTGCTCAGGCCACTTATACTTGAGCAATACTTTGACGCGGTTGAGCTTACCTGTGCCCGGGATGAATCCGGCGAGATTAAGGGATTCTGTGGCGTGAGCGAAGGAAACATAGAGATGCTGTTCATCACACCGGAGGCACGCGGAACCGGTGTCGGGTCTTTACTGGTGGCGCAAGCCGTGGAGTGGCAAGGTGCCACAAAAGTAGACGTTAATGAACAGAACGACCAGGCTCTGGGTTTCTATAAGCGCATCGGTTTTTCGGTAGTGGGTCGCTCGCCTTTGGATGGGCAGGGTAAACCCTACCCACTATTACACATGGAATTGGCTTAGTCGGCCTGGCTGCGATCCAGAGATTCGTGCACTTCCGAGACGGCTTTGTCCCTTATCGCGCCGATTTGCGGATATGAGCGACTCATCGGCTTCCTGTACTACGATCTGCCGTTGAATGGCGGGGACGGACCTGGCCGCGAGCTTTCGTCTGGAAAGCGTCGATGACGCGCTGAGTGTCATTCTGGAAGAGATCCATGTGCTCTAGATGGAGATCAGCGATGGCCGGAGCGGGAGCGATGATGTCTGGTGGCGTTGGCACGGCAAAGCATCGGGCAGGATCAGGCAAGGGGGATGCCTTGCCGTTCGCCTGGGTTTATGTTGGCATGCTACACGTCAACTGACCTTGGCTAATCGTGAGAGCGTTCCAATGACCGACGACACCTATACACCTCCGAAAGTCTGGCAATGGGAGCCCGGCAACGGCGGTAAGTTCGCCAACATCAACCGGCCCATCGCCGGCGCCACCCATGACAAAGAACTGCCGGTGGGCAAGCACCCATTACAGCTTTACTCCCTGGCCACGCCCAATGGCGTCAAGGTCACGGTAATGCTGGAGGAATTGCTGGCTCTTGGCCATACCGGGGCTGAGTATGACGCCTGGTTGATCAATATCGGTGAAGGCGATCAATTCGGCAGCGGCTTCGTGGAAATCAATCCGAATTCCAAGATTCCCGCCATGGTGGATCACAGCGTGGACCCGCCGCAGCGTGTTTTTGAAACCGCCTCCATTGTCCTGTATTTGGCGGAGAAATTCGGCGCTCTGATACCCAAGGAGCACGGGGCCCGCACCGAGTGTATGAACTGGCTGTTCTGGCAGCAGGGCGCGGCGCCTTTCCTGGGCGGTGGTTTTGGCCACTTTTATGCCTATGCCCCGGAGAAGTATCGCTATCCCATCGATCGCTACACCATGGAAGTGAAACGCCAGCTCGACGTGTTGGATCGCCACCTGGCGGAGAACACTTATCTGGCCGGTGATGAATATTCCATCGCTGATGTGGCCACCTGGCCCTGGTACGGACAGTTGGTATTGGGACGTTTGTACGACGCCGCTGAATTCCTGGATGTGACGTCCTACAAGAATGTGACCCGTTGGGCCAACGAAATTGACGCTCGCCCGGCGGTGAGCCGTGGCCGTATGGTGAACCGGACTTTTGGCAAGCCCGAAACCCAGCTCCGAGAGCGTCATGACGCCAGCGATTTCGATACGCGCACCCAGGATAAGCTTGAGGCGTCCTGATCACGGAGGGCATGAGCAGGGATGAGTGCACTCTTTCATAACGGAAGGTACAGGCTGGATACTGTTCCCCGTGAGATGAGAATGTCTCACTGGGTCCATGCTCCGGTGCTCATTGATACGGAGACGTCCGAGGTCCTGCTGGATCTCGGCGACAGTCTTTGGGACCTACGAGGCGCGAAGGAGGAAGGGCGGGCTATCCTGCTGACACTGGCGCATTATCCGGATGGTAATAAAGAATACGGGCTGCTTTTGTATCCAGATGCCGGAACGATGGCCGTTGGTGGTTGTGAGTATCCGTTGGCCAGAGCCGCGGAGATTTTGAAAACCGCGCTGCCATAAAGTCCATTGCAAAGAGCATTGCGGGCATGGAACAACGAAAGAGATTGCTCCAGCGAATCGCAACGGCCATTGCAAATAAGGTCAACAGCGCAACTTTGCGTGTGGCCATTGACGGTGTGGACGGCGCGGGCAAGAGCACCTTTGCGGATGAGTTGTGGGTGATGCTGTGCGGAGAGGGGGTCAGGATAATCCGCGCATCCCTGGATGGCTTCCATAACCCTAAGATCATTCGCTATCGTAAAGGACGTTATTCCCCGGAAGGCTTTTATCATGATTCCTATGATTACGAGGCACTAAAGCGGCTTCTTCTGGATCCCTTGGCGCCTGCCGGAAGCGGAGTTTACACCACTGCTGTATTCAATCATGTCATGGATAGACCGGTGGTTGTTTCCCCGCGAGAGGCGAACCGGGGGGATGTGCTTCTCTTTGATGGTATTTTCCTGCAGCGGCCGGAGCTGCGCGGGTATTGGGACCTATCCCTCTATCTGGATATCCGCAGTGATACTTCCGTATCCCGTTTACAGCAGCGGGATAGCGGCCCCTGTTCCCCGGATCACCCCCTGAACCGCCGCTATACGGATGGGCAGGCTTTTTACAGGCAGCGATGTCATCCCATGGAAAAGGCGCATATTATCGTGGACAACAACGAGGTGGACAGGCCGTTTATCGTCAAATGGGATGATCGTTCACTGGATTGAAAGGGGCATGCGTGACCCTGGCAAGGTAAAAAATCCAATCCCCACGCCGCTTGGCGTGGTCAGTCGCTCCCCAGGAGGGAACGGATATGTCTCTTTCAGTGAATACGCTGGGTGAAATACGGGCCCTGGTGCGCGGTGGGTTCGATGAGCGTGATGACATCATCGGAATCCTGTGTGAGGAGATGTATGAACCGGGAGAACTGGACGAGCAGGCGGTGGAGCAGGCCGTGGACGCTGCTTTCAGTGAATTGGAGCATGAAAAACGTCAATGGCCGACGGTAACGGATTGCGACCGTTTGGAGCAGGCGTTCCTGGCGCTCAATAAGCGGGGTGTGATTGCCTTGCACAATGCCGGGTACACGCAGGATGACGGCTATGCCGACGTTCAGGAAGTGTTCGCCGAACACTCTGAGCAGGACAGCGTTAGCGGCTATTGCTTTTATCACGGTCAGGATCTGGAATGCGTGGTGTCCGGCGGCGGTCTATATCTGGCCTTTGGCCCCATGGATCCGCTGCATGAAGAAACGGAGGGGCCGGTGGTGGGTGCCCTGATTGTGGAAGAGCTCACCAAAGCCGGCCTGAATGTGCAATGGGATGGTACCTTCGCTCACCGCATCTTCATTCCCGATATGGACTGGAAATGGCGATAAGGCGTGGCGTACTTCCAGACACGGCTGAGAATGATCGCTGAGATAATAAAAGGTAAATCGATGATAAGAGCCGTCCTGATCTGCTTATCCGTGCTGTCACTACCCGGTTTGGCGGTGGGTGAAACTTCCCCGTACCTTGGGCAAGAGCACCGGAAGATAAAGTCTCTCTCACAAGAGGAGATTGACGGGCTATTGGCGGGAAAGGGGATGGGTTACGCCAAGGCGGCGGAACTTAACGGCATACCCGGTCCGGCCCATGTGCTCGAGCTGGCCGTGGAGCTGCGACTGTCCAGGCAGCAAAAGGAAAAAACGGAGCGGCTTTTCGAAGAGATGCTGGCATCAGCAAAGAGCCTGGGGCGGAGTTTGGTCGATGCGGAGCAGGCGCTGGATGATCTGTTCGCCAGGGCGGAGGCTACGCCGGATACTCTAACCCGCCATCTTGACAGCATCGCCCGGATCGAGGCTCGGCTGCGCCAAGTTCATCTGCAAGCGCACCTGGCGCAACTTGAAATGCTGGGGCCTAAGCAGTTGGCGCTTTACAGGGAATTTCGCGGCTATGCATCGGAACACACGGGGCACCCCATGAACCACTGACTGTGCATCGCCGCCTCCGGTATTGGCGCGTTAATGCCATTTGCTTTCGATGGGGGTGCCCCGTCCCACGGTCTTGGTCACCGGGGTTTTGGCGGCGATCTCCAGTAGCCGCTGCCGTTGCTCGTCGGTCAGCTCTCTGCTGCAGGACAGGGTCCGGTCGATGAACTCGTTGCCGTCTTCGTCGCGACGGAAGTGCAGATGCACGCTGATTTCTCCCAGATCCCAGCCCTTGCGATCGGCGTACATGCGCAGGGTAATGGAGGTACAGGCACCCAGGCCGGAGAGCAGCAGTTCGTAGGGATTGGGGCCGCTGTCCTCTCCACCCAGATCGGCGCCCTCATCGGCCTGAAGGCGATGGTGGCGGGCGTGGATATGCTGCTGGTAGTGGGTGTCGCTGTATACCGATACCTTGGCCATTGCGGTCTCCTTGGCGAGGGGCGAACAGAGTTCATACTGTGCCACACCCATGCCGGTATCGGGAATGCCCCTCGCCGTTGGAATCCTGTCTCCGTCGAGAGGGGCGGTCTGAATCAGACTGCGTGGGAGGCCAGATCATTATCGATTTGCCGTGCCTTGATGGCCGCGGGGCGCTCCATCAGATTGGCGCAGTAGCGTTCGAATACCGGCCGCTTTTCAATGGCGCCGACAGCCATCTCGTAACCCAGGTAAGCGCCAGCGAGCAGGTCGGCGGCGGTGAATCGCTTTCCAACCAGGTAATCGCGCCAGCGTAGTTCGTTTTCCAGCGTATTCAGTACCCGGTCCAGCGTGCCGTATCCGGCGGTGGCCGCCTTCTTGGCATCGTTGCCGATCTCGAAACCCAGCACATGGTTGGTGCAGGCGGCATCGAACGGGCCGGCGATGAAAAACAGCCAACGATAGTAAGCGCCCCGCTCCCGGCTGGTCGGAGCCGGTGCCAGTCCGGCTTGCGGGAAGGCATCGGCCAGATAGGTGCAGATCGCCGAGACTTCGGTGACAACGGTGTCGCCGTGCACCAGGGCGGGTACCTTCCCCATCGGGTTGATCGCCAGATAGTCCGCGTCTCTCATCCCCAAACCGAACGACAAAACATGAGTGCGGTAGGGCTGATTTACTTCTTCAAGCATCCACCGCGCCACCCGCGCCCGAGACATGGGATTGGTATAGAAAACCAGATCCTGACTCATGCAATCCTCTCCGTGTCGTTATTGATTGGAAGAGGAGTGTAAGAGTGTCTCCTGTCAGATAATGGCAGCAGTGTTGCCGGACGGGGCGTCAGCCCTTCTTCGCCACTTTCTCCAGCGCCAGCAGGGTATCCATGTAACTGACGAAGTGGCTCAGATAGTCCGGTGACAGGCCGCGCAGGGTTTCGACGCTGCGGGTAACCAGGCGGTGTGCGTTGAGCGGGCCGGCGTCGCCGGGTGTCTGGGCGATGGCGTGGTCGATGCGTTTTTGGGTATGCAGGCGGGCGCGGGTGGCGCGCAGCTGGCGCAGGGCCTTGAGTTCCCGCGGCGATGTCAGGGGACGGATGTCGCGAGGCCCCTTGCCGGCGACCTTCTGAAACAGGTTGGGATGGTCTCTTAGCAGGGAATCCAAAGGGGTGTTGTCGGCGTCTTCGTCGTCGATATCGTTGTTTTGCAGTGCCTCCAGCAATGCCACCAGCGGTGACGGTGATCTCCGTACCTGCTGCTCGGCGAGGCGCTGGAAGGCGCGCAGGTCACCGCTTTCGAACAGATGATCCAGCTGTGCCTGTGTCGTGTCGTCGAGAGTGTCATAAGGCAAAGCGGCGCGTCGTGCCCGGGCCGCCTCCCGCGCTTCTTCGAAGCGTGTTTGATAGTCCGTCAGTGCTTGCTGCAATTTGTCCTGCTGAGCCGGTGTTGGCGCGCGCGGGCTTTCCGCCAGCCGTCGCGCCAGCGCTTCCAGATAACGGAAGCGCACCGGATCGTAGCGGTCGGCGTGGTCGTCACGTAACCGGGCAAGGCGGTCCAGAGGCGTGGGGGCCGAATTGACGTCACTCATCGTTCTCTGCCTGATTGCTCTGGCGCGGTACGGTGGTGATCTCCACCCGGCGGTTCTGGGCGCGGGAAGCCTCGCTCTGGTTTGGAACCACCGGCTGGTTATCGCCGAAAGCGGCGGCGAAGATGCGATCCGCCGGCATGCCCTGGGCGATCAGGGTGCGGGTGACGGTGAGCGCTCTCTGTGCTGAGAGTCCCCAGTTGTCCTGATAACGCGGATTTCCTTTCTGGATTGCCAGGTCGTCGGTGAAGCCGCTCACCATCAGCAACTCATCATGCTCGCTGAGATAATTCCGCAGCGGTTCCACCAGGCTGCTCAGCAATTTTTCGCCCTTGGGTTGCAGGACATCGGAATTGAGCGCGAACAGCACACTTCCGCTGATGCCGATGCGGCCGTTATGGAAAGTGATGCGACCGCTGGAGAGGGGATCCCGCAGGGCGTCTTCCAGGGCGATACGGCGCTGTTCCTCCACTTGGCGGCGGGCTTTTTCCTGTTGCAGGGACTGGCTCAGCTCCAGCTGGATGCCGATCACCCACACCGTGATCAGCACAAAGATGCCCACCAGTGCCGCCATCAGATCGGAGAAGATGGCCCATACCGGCGTGGCCTGGGCCTGGCTGTCGTGCAGCTCGTCCATCAGCCGGCTCCGTTGCCGTTGGTGGCCGACTGCTGGCGCACGGCGCCAAGCGCCTCAAGCACATCCTTCTGCGAGGTCATGCTCAGGTCGATGACTTCACGGGCTTGCTCCACATAGTAAGCCAGTTGTTCGTCGCTGCGTGCGGTGGCCTGTTCCAGCGCGGTTTCCACCCGCTGAAGATGATCCACCAGCTTGTCATTGGCGTCGCTGAACAGCTGCACGGCGACGGAGAACGCCTCGCTGAGGCTGGCCACTTCATGGGCGCCGCCGGTGACGTCCGACGTCACTTCATCCAGCTTGCGGCTTTGTTCGTCCACCTGCTGCGAAAAGGCGTCGCTGACGGTTTTGAGGATATCTCCGGAATCGCGGATCAGGCTTTCCACCGCCTCGCGTTGGGCGGCGGCGGTTTCACGCTGGGCGGCCAGCAGGGTTTCCAGCTCCGCCATGATACGCCGGCGCTCCTCCAGCATTTCGTTGTCGCGTTCACTGCCGCGGGCCATCTCCTCGCGCAGCTGGCGGATCACTTCGGCGGCGGCCTTGGGCGTCTCCGAAGCGGTTTCGATCAGTCTCGTCATGGGCGCTTCCAGAGCCGCGCCCAGGTCGCCGAGATGGCGGGTAACCGTGGTTTCCAGTTCGGCTAGCCGCGCGGTGGCGGTTTCGCCGCGCCGGGCTTCTTCATCGCGCAGCGCGGACAGGGCCTCGCCAGTATCCGCTATCAGTTCCTCCAGGCCGCCGCGCTGTTGCGCTATAAGCGTCTCGGCGGCGTTCTGGAATTGCGCATTGTGGCTTTGCAGTGTCTGGGTGATGTTCTCAATCAGGCCCGCGGCGGAACGCTGCTGTTGATCCAGGCCGTGGCGCCAATGTTCGGCGGTTTGCTCGGTGGTGGCCTGGAAGCGCTCGGCCAGTGTCGCCAACTGCTGCTCGCCGGTGCTTTGCAGCTGCTGGTGGTGCTCGCGAGTCTGCTCCAGCAATGCAGTGCTATGTTGGTGGAAAGTGTCGTTGTGGTCCTTCAGGGTGGCGCCAAGGGTCTCCGCCAGGTGGGCGTTGGTTTGCTGTTGCTGGTTCAGGCCATCTCGCCACAGTTCCGCCGCTTGCTCGGTGGTGGTCTGGAAGCGCTCGGCCAGCGCCGTCAATTGCGTCTCACTGGCCCGCTGCAAATGCTGATGATGCTCTTTCGCCTGAGCCAGCAGAAGTTCGCTTTGTTCACGGAAGCGTTCGCTATGCGCCCGCAGCGCTTCGGCTACTTGTTCCGTCAACTGGCGGCTGTGTTGTTGCTGTTCGCCAAGACCGGATTGCCAGACCCGGGCGGCCTGCTCGGTGGTGGCCTGGAAGTGTTCGGCCAGTTCCGATAATTGTTGCTTGCCCGTTTCGCGCAGTTGCTGATGGTGCTCTCGCGTCTGTGCCAGCAGTTCGCTGCTGTGTTGTTCGAAGCGGCTGTTGTGCGCCTTGAGCGCGGCGTCGATATCGGCGGCCAGTTTGGCGCTGGTCTGTTGTTGCTCGGCAAGCCCCTGGCGCCAATGCAAGGCGGCTTGTTCGGTGGTGCTCTGGAAGCGTTCCGCCAGGGCGCCGAGTTGGCGCTCGCTGATCTCGCTGAGCGCTTGGTGGGTGCTTTCCGCCTGCTGCCCAAGGCGGGCCATGGCCGCTTCCACGATCGGGCGGGTGCTCTCCGCCGCGATGCGGCCGCTGTCCGCCAGACTTTGTTTCAGGGTCTCGCTGACCGAACGGGCCAGTTGTTGGTAGTGGCCGCTGACATTGTCGTGGAATTGCTGCTGGTTTTGCGTCAAGGCACCGCTGACCTGCTCGCTCATGTGTTCCATGCGTTCGGCAAGATGACCCAGTTGGGCGACCACTTCGGGGAAGGCGGCGGACTGCTCCCGCAACGCCTGGTAAGTGTCGCGCTGTTGCTGGCCGATCGAGAAGGCACGCAGTTCCGTGGCGATATGACCGTCCAGCTCGCGGCCGGCCACAATCCGGTCACGGCGGCTCAGGGCGGCGGCCAGACCCAGCATGGCGGAGCTGGCGACACCGGCGATGGAAGTGCCGAACGCCAGACTCATGCCGCTGATCGGCGCGGCCAGCGCATTACGGATGGCGTGCAGCTCGCTGCCGCCTTCCAGGGCGGTAACGGCACCGCGCAGAGTCACGATCATGCCGATGAAGGTGCCGAGCAGGCCGAGCATGACCAGCAGCCCGGAGAGGTAAGGGGTCAGCATCGGGCCGGGCAGGGCAGCCGGTTCCCCTTCCACCCGGCGGCGTACCGTGCCGCGCAGGGAGGCCGGCAGGCCGGCGAGCCACTGACCCAGGCTTTCCGGGCTGCCCGGCAGTTGCCCCAGGCTCTGGCGCATTTGATCGGTGGCGCGGCGAAACTGTCGCAGTTCCAGAAAGCCCAGCCCATAGACCAGCGCGATCAGCAAGGTGGCGGTCAGCGCCACCAGGTCGGTGCCGAGAAAGCCCAGGCCCACCCAGATCACCGTGATGGCGCCCAGAATGAAGGTCAGCGCGAAAAGAAAACGTGTCATTGCGGGAGTGGTTCCTCGTGATTCAATGCGTCCAGCAGGCCTTGCACCGGTTCCAACCGGGTTTCCAGCTCGGCCAGCAGCAACGTCTGCATTTCCTGTCGAAACTGGTGTAACCAGCCCCCCGGCGCCACCCAGGCGTCGGCCGGATCGGGCTGATCTTCCGGTTGTTGATTGCGGTGCGCCCGCCAAAGAGAGCGAAAGCGTTTGCCCAGCACCATCGGTATGGCGGCGAAGCAGTAACGGCCATAGCTGGCCAGAGTGTTGTCGAACACCGTGTCGAGCACGGCGAGCTGGGCGAGAGTGTGATTCTGGGCGGCGAAGCCGTCACGCAGGCGTTGCCGCAGATACTGGATGGCGGTGATCAGCTGTCTCTGATGAGACAGGTAAAAACGTTCATAGGGTTTGAACACCGGTGGCGTTTCGATGGTCTCCGGCAGTCGCAGCTTCACCTTGGCGTCGCCGGGGTCGAAACTCAGCGTGATGCCGTTGAGGAGCGTGTCACGGGTCTGGTTGAAGTCCGCCCGCAGACGCTCCGTCAGACCTTCTTCGGGGCGGAATGGCCCCATGGACTGGTACTTATAGGCGGCGTCCAGCGCAATGGTATCGGACAGATCGAACAACCGGCCCATGCGCTCCGCGAAGCAGGCGTGAGTACCAAGGCCGGTGCCGTTGCCCAGTGCGGCCACCAGCTGTACCAATCTGGCGCTGGGAGGGGCCGGTTGCGCTTTTTTTTGCGTCCTGTGCGTGTTGTTGCTCATGGGGCGCCGTGGCTAGGAAAAAGGTATGACCATGCCGTCGCCTGATGCGACGGGAAACCGCCCATTCTAATCAACTGCGGCGGCCCCACCAATCCTGCGGATGCCTGAGTCGGTTTGACGGTCAGCCGGGATCGTTGGCGGCGGGCATGCTGACCACGGCTCTGGCCCGCAAAGCACGGATCTCAGCGTCACTGAATCCGGCGTCGGCCAGCACACTTTGACTGTCTTCCCCGAGCCGCGGCGCCGGCCGGTCGGGGTGGGTGACGGCCCCGATGAAGCGCAACGGGTGCCGGGTACCCAGTAGTTTGCCTTCGCTGGGGTGATCGATTTCCTGAAAGAAATCCACCGCCTGCAGATGTGGATCGTCGAGCAAATCCTCCAAGGTGTTCACCGGGCCACAGGGAATGTCCTGCTCCTTGAGCGCGGCAAGCCAGTAGGCGGTGGTCTGTGCGGGCATGCATTCCGCCGCCACTTGATACAGTTCGCCAATGCGCTCGCTGCGACGTGAGGGATCCAGCACCCAGTCCGCGTTCGCCAGATCATGACGGCCGACCAGGCCGAGGAAGCGCTGCCAGTGACGTGAGGTGTAGGGCAGCACGGCGAGATAGCCGTCGGCGGTTTGATAGGGGCGCCGGTAGGGCGTCATCAGGCGGTCGTAGCGCAATGACCCTAGCGGAGGCTGGAACACGTGGCCGCTGAGGTGCTCCGCCAATAGAAAAGACACCAGACTCTCGAACATGGGCGCTTCCACCGATCCACCCTGGCCGGTGCGCTCGCGGTGCAGCAGCGCGGCGGCGATGCCGATGGTGGCGTAAAGGCCGGCTACTTTATCGGCCAGGACAGTGGGGGCGAAGGCCGGGGGTGAATCGGGGGTATGGTTGAGGGAGGCCAGTCCGCTGATGGCTTGCATGATGTCGTCATAGGCCGGGTCATCGGCATAAGGCCCATCACCGCCGAAGCCCACCGCCGCGCAGTACACCAGTCGGGGATTCAGGCTCCGTACGGTGGCGTCGTCGATGCCCAGTTTTTGTGCGGCGGCCGGGCGCACGTTGTGAAGCAGCACGTCGGCGCCCTTGATCAGTTTGTGCAGTGTGGCCTGGCCTTCGGTGGTTTTCAGATCAATGACCAGAGAACGTTTGTTGCGATTCAGATTGAGAAAGCCGGCGCCCATACCAGTGTGCCGGGCTGGCGCCGCGGCGCGAAAGATGTCTCCTTCCGGTGCCTCCACCTTGATCACGTCGGCGCCCAGGTCGGCAAGAAGATGGGAAGCGAACGGGCCGAGTACCACGGTGCTCAGATCCAGCACCCGGATGCCCTTCAGTAATTCGAACATGAGATCTCCTTACGGCACGGCGCCGGGCGCCGACGATCTTGTTTTTTCAGTCTTGCATGGTGCTGCTTCTTTGTGCAACGCTATTTTGAATCAAAGGTTCATCTGGTGAACCTGCAAGGAAACCATGAGAGAGGAAGATGGCATACGCACCGGTGTCCGCGGTTCTGAAAGGGTTGAAAGTGTTGGAAGCGGTCAACCGGTTGGGACCGGCGAGTCTGCGAGAGATTACCGAGGCCACCGGATTGCCAAAGGCATCCACGGTACGGTTGCTGGAAACCCTGGTGCATGCCGGCTACATCTCGGTAATGAACGACGCTCGGCGTTACATCGTTACCGCGCGGGTATTGTCCCTGTCCAACAACTTCCGCCCTGATCAGGCGTTGTTGGCGGTGGCCGCGCCGGTTCTGAAGACATTGCGGGAAAAAACCGGCTGGCCTTCGGATCTGGCCCTTTATCAGCACGGCAAGATGGTGATCGCCGACACCAATCGTCAGCCCGGTACGTTCTCGATCAACCGTTCGGTGGGGTCACGGGTACCGATGACCAGTACTGCTCTGGGGCGGGCCTATCTGGCGTTCTGTCCGGATGCGGAGAGAGCGGCGATTCTCGATCTCCTGGCCCCGCTGCAGGAGCCGGATGAGGCTCTGGCGGACAGCCGTGACAAGCTGGAAAAGCTGATTAAAAAGGTGCGTAAACAAGGCTACGCCACCAGTAATCAGGAGTTGATGAAAACCATTCGGGCGGCGGCGGTACCGGTACGGCATGACGATCAGGTGGTGTGCTGCTTCAACATCATTGTGCCCGCCCAAGTCATGTCTCTGACGGAACTGGAGCAGAAATACGTTCCGCTGCTTACCGCCGCCGCCCGGGATATAGAACAACGCCATCGAGGCTGAAGCTGATGGCTGACCGTCATTGTGCGTATGACGATTTAATATAGGAAGACACCATGAATTTCGATCTGCCTGAAGAACTGGTGACACTGCGTGATGCGGTCACCGATGTTTGTGAAAAGCACCTGATTCCCGGCATCAAGGGTTTTGAGGAGCGTGAGGAATTCGCCTATCCGTTGATTCGGGAGATGGGAAAGGCCGGCCTGTTCGGCGCACCTTTTCCGGAAGAGTTGGGCGGTAGTGCCGCCGGCTTTCTGGCGGTGTCGGTGATCGCCGAGGAAATTTCCCGGCTGGCGCCGGAATTCGGTTACGCCATGAACATGCAATCGATGACCTGCCCCTACACCATCTACAACTGGGGCACGGAAGAGCAGGCGCGGCGATTCGTGCCGGGATTGATTGCTGGTGAACAGATTGGCATGTTCGCCCTGTCCGAAGAAGGCAGTGGCTCCGATCCGGCCGGTTCCATGCGCACCGTGGCCAGGCGCGATGGCGACGTGTACCGCCTGAACGGTTCGAAAATGTGGATTACTTTTTCCCATGCCACTGATGTGGGGGTGTTGTTTGCCAAAACCGACCCGCACGCCGATCCGGCGCATACCGGGATTACCGCGTTCATCGTGCAGCCGAAGCTATTCGAGGGCTACAGCGCGCAACCCATCGAATTGCCGGGCCTGTCCAGATCGCTGCGCAGTTGCACCGTGTTTCTGGATGACTTCGTGGTGCCGGTGGAGAATCGCCTGGGTGAGGAGGGTGAGGGGTTCCGCATCGCCATGAACGCTCTGGAGTACGGCCGTCTGACCGTCAGCGGCCGGTTGACCGGTCTGGCGCAGTCCGCTCTGGATGTGGCGCGAAATTACGCCAACGAGCGCATCATTGGCGGTAAGCCGATCGCCCGCTTCCAGTTGATTCAGGAGCGCATCGCCGATGCCACGGTGGCGGTGGAGGCGGCGCGTCTGATGTCGCATCGGGTGGGTTGGACCATGGACCAGGGGAGGGTGTCGACCCGGGTGGCGTCCCGTGCCAAATACTTCGCCACTCAGGCGGCGCGCTTGGCTGGGGATGTGGCACGGGAAGTCCTGGGAGGCAATGCCTTGACCGCGGAATACCCGGTCAAGAAGATCAACGCTTACATTGACATGCTGACGGTGGGAGAGGGATCCGAGAACGTGCAGCGGGTGCTGATTGGCGAGGACTCCCTGGGTATCAAGGATGCCACTCGGCACGCCATGCGTAACCGCTTCGCGGGAATGTTGTAGCGCCGGTGGTGTGGAAGGCCGCAGCGGGAGCTTGCCTTGCAAGGGAAGCTCCCACGGCGGGCTTCGTAGTCCCGTTTTATGGGCCGTAATGGCCCTTTAACGAAGGCGTGTTTATTACCGGAGCCTGTTGTCTCAGAACGGCAGTGCTTTCTGAATCAGACTGGCGATATCGCCTTGCCCTTGTTTCTGGAAATACTGCAGGATCACCGGGATAAACTGCACCAGAGTATCCTTGTCCAGCCCCAGCTTTTGCATGCCGCCGGCGATCTGTGTCAGCCCGGCCAGCTTGTCACTGCCCATGCTGGAAAGCAGGCCTCCGGCCATGCCCAGCAGGGAGTCACCGCCACTTTCCGGGGCTTGCGACATCATCCCTTCCAGCTTGGGTTCGGCGCCCAGAATGCGGCCGAAGTCGGTGCCGGAGAGGTTGTCCTTCACCAGCTTCATCAGCAGGCCGGTACCGCCTTCGGCTTGCTGGCCACTGACCCCGAGAGTGGATACCAGTTGGTTGATCAGGTCCATGGCCTTGTCTCCTTGCCGGTATTTATTTGGGAATACGGATTTTCTGGCCCGGGTAGATCAGGTCAGGGTCCTTGATGACTTCGCGGTTGGCTTCAAAGATAGCGGTGTATTTGTTGCCGTCACCGTAAAACTGGCTGGCCACTTTCCACAAAGTGTCGCCTTTCTGAATTTCGTAGTACTCCACTTCTTCAACCGCGGCTTCCGCCGGCAGAGTGAGGGCGTCACCTTCCACTTTTTCCACGTTTTCAACGTTGCCGGCCAACAGTACGGTTTTTTCCTTGGCGGCCTGGTTTTCGCAATCGCCACTGAGCGTGGCGCAGCCGTCGGCGAATTTCACCTCCAGGTTCGACACGCCGGGATTGTCTTCCAGAATGTGTGCTTTGATTTTCTCGGCCGCGTCCGTGTCATCGCTACCGAACAGTTTCTTACCGATGTTTTTCGCAAAGCTGAACAGATCCATGTTGCATTCCTCATACATTAAGGTGGGTCAGGCTCGGGGCCAGGGATTGATTATTTCCCTATTGGCACGGCAAACACCATGCCGGGTGATCTTTTCTTACCGTAATTCAACACTATTTTGTGATTGTCTCGTGACGGCGGCGCCTCATGCCATGCAACTATTGGATTATCGATGCCGCATGCATGATGCCCGGGGCGTGATTACCGTGATGAAGGTAATCACCCCGGTGATCGCTGATGGCCGGGCGGATATGACCTGGGAGGTAATCGCGGTGTGCTGGTGGCGTGGCTAGAGTGGAACTTTTCAGCAACCGGAGAGGCCACCAATGATCCAGCACTATGGGAATGACTTCGTTGATCGTTTCGCCACTTTCTGGCGTTCTCCAAGCCCGGAAGCAATGGCGAGCCTCCTGACCCCGGATGCCGTTTTGACTCAGCCGTTGGCGAAACCCATGCAAGGGCTGGAAGCGGCGCGGGAGGAATTTCGGCGATTATTTCGATGGCTGCCCGATCTGCGCGCCGAGGTACGAGATTGGGGTATGCATGATGCCTCGCTGCTGATCCGGATTCAGGTGTCCGCGACGGTGGGAGGAAAGCCTTTGACATGGCCGGCGGTGGATCACTTTCAGTTGAGGGAAGACAAGGCTTGTCGTCGGGATACCTATTTTGATCCAACGCCACTGATGCTTCACATCCTGGCCACGCCCAAGACCTGGCCGGGCTGGTGGCGCTCCGGCACGGCGCGCCCCTGGATGCGCTGACGGCTTGAATAGCGGCTCTGGCCCAAGGACAATCGCCCTGTCCGCTGGATCACTCGACGTCGCCCTCATGCCCTTCAGACTTTCTTTTTGTGTTTTCCTGCTCGCATTCAGCACCGGCGCCGTGGGCGACACCGTCTGGTTGAAGAATGGTGACCGGCTCACTGGCGAGATCGTGCTGATGGACAGTACCAAGCTGCTGTTGGAAACACCTTACGCGGGCTCGGTGCCCATTGACCGGGAGATGATCAGCACGCTGCAGAGTGACCACGAGCTGCTGGTGAAGTGGCCAGGGGGCAATGGCGAAGTCAGTAAGACAGTGGCGGCGGGACAGCCTGGCCGGATCGTGGTCAGCAACGGAGAAAAAACCGCGGTGGAACTGGCCAGTGTTACCCGTATGTTGCGCCCCAAGCCCTTCCTTCAGGATCTGGAATGGACCGGGGATCTGGAATTCGACATCAATTATGAGCGGGCTGAGCGGGACACCGACGACTTCGACCTGGCCCTGAACAATCAAGCCCGGCACGGGCCCTGGCGGCATAACCTGCAGGCGGACTACAACCGCAAGTTCCGTGACGATGTGCGTATCGAGCAGGACTGGAGCGCCAAGTACGCGCTGGACCGCTTCGTCACCGAGAGCCGGTTCTGGCAGACCCGCTACGAATACCAGCGCGACTGGTTCGAGAATGTCCGTCGGCGCCGTTCCCTGGGAGCGGGACCAGGTTACCAGTTCTGGGACAATGAACTGGGGGCTTTTTCCCTGGCGTGGTTGCTCAGTTACAACCAGTTCTCCTACGCGGAGAGGAGTGACAAGGCCTTCTACGCGTTGGGCATGCAATGGGATTACAACCGGTATCTGGTGGGCAAAACCTTCGAATTGTTCAGCCGCGGCAGTGTCGGCAAGGCTCTGAGTGGTGTGGAGGGGTATTCCGTGGATGCGGAATTCGGGGTGCGCTACCGGCTCACCGACTGGGCTTCGCTGAGCATGAAAGTGGAAACCGATCTGGTGAAGGATTTCTCCGAGGACCTGGATGAAACCGATTACAGTCTTGGCCTGGGCATCGGTTGGTGAGTGGGCCGGTGTGCTGAACTAGGGCCAGTTCCATATGGGGGTATTCAGCAATCCCTGGCCCATGATGCGGGTTTCCCCAAGTTCTTTTTCCAATTCCACGCCATGGCAGTCCGGTGCCTGATTGAGAGCCGCCACCAGGCGGCTGGCATGGCTGATCACCCACACCTGACTGTGGCGGCTGGCGCGGGCAATCAATCGCGCCAGGGCCGGGAGCAGATCCGGATGCAGGCTGTTTTCCGGTTCGTTCAGAACCATCAGTGAGGGCGGCCGTGGTGTCAGCAAGGCCGCGATCAGAAGCAGATAACGCAGTGTGCCATCGGACAGCTCCGCCGCTGTCAGCGGACGGAGCAGGCCGTACTGGTGGAAGGCGATCTTGAGCCGGCCGTCGTCCAGGGGAACGATGGCCAGGCGCGCGCCGGGAAAGGCATCCTCGATGGCACTGTCGAGCGCCCGGGCATCGCCGATTTCCCGAATGGTTTGCAGGGCCGCCGCCAGATCGCGCCCGTCGTGATGCAGCACGGGGGTACGGGTGCCCAGCTGGACCTGCCGGGCGGGGGCGTCCTGATCGGTGCGAAAGTGGTCGTAGAAGCGCCAACCGCGAATCCGCTCGCGCAGGGGGACCACCTCTGGTGTGGTGCGGGCGTCGGCCACCTGACTGAACAGGCTGTCGAAGCTGTTGAGGTGTTCGCTGATAACCTGCCAGGGGCCTTCTCCCCGGATTTTCACCAGCGGGCCGCGGCGATCCACCAGCGTCGTGGCCGGACGATAGCCGGAGCCGGCCCAGATCAGTTCCCGTTTTATCTCCGGGTCCAGATTGAAGGCGGTGGTGGCGTCCGGTTTCGGCAGACCCAGCTCGATCAGATAGCCATAGTCCTCATCGTTGAATCCGAGACGCAGGCGGCGGCTGTGCTGGCGAGGCCCGCCCTGCACCGGCACCGAGCCGTTGCGCATGCCTTTGGTGAGGGTCTCCGGTCCGGCCCAGAACGTGGATTCCAGCCCGCCTTCGGCGGCCAGGGCGGCGATCACGTCGTCACGCGCGGTGGCGGCCAGCAACCGCAGGGCGCGGTACAGATTGGATTTGCCGCTGCCGTTGGCGCCGGTGACCACATTCAGGGGCCCCAGCGGCACGGTCAGATTCAGAACGGAACGGTAGTTGCCAATGGCCAGCGTGGTCAGCATGCCGGGCGGTTCCTGGTAGCGGGGAGTGGCCAGTAAAAGGGAATCCCGGCGCTGATTCAAGGCGGTGGCAGCGGGCCTTCCGCATCATCGGCGCCGTGCTATGCTGGCGCCCATGAAAACCGTTGCCATCATTGTCAGTGCCCTGTTGGGGGCGATGCCGTTGCCGCTGGTGGCTCAACCCTCGACGGAGTCCGCCTTCGTGGCCGCCCTGGTCGATGCCGCCATGGCACGCACCCGGGTGTCCGTCACCTATGACGGCGGCTATCGCCGTATTGGCTACCCCAACGGTGATGTGCCCGACAATATCGGTGTATGCACGGACGTGGTGATTCGCTCCTATCGCAAGGCCGGGGTGGATCTGCAGCGTCTGGTGCATGAGGACATGACGCTAGCCTTCGGCGCCTATCCGAACCACTGGGGGTTGCGCCGCCCCGATCCCAATATCGATCACCGGCGAGTGCCCAATCTGCAAACGTTCTTCGAACGCCAGGGGGCGGCGCTGCCAGTCTCCGACCAGGCCGATGCCTACCGCCCCGGTGATCTGGTCACCTGGATGCTGCCCGGTAATCTTCCGCATATCGGCGTGGTGACCGGGCAACGTTCCACCGACAGCGGCCGCCCCTTGATCGTTCACAACATCGGGCGCGGACCGCAATTGGAGGATCTGCTGTTCTCTTATCCCATCACCGGGCACTACCGTTATATCCGGCCTCCCAGCCGGCAGGCATCGCCTGTCGATGCCCATTGATATGTTGTCTCAGCGGCCCTGCCGCCGTTCAATGGCGGCCTGAATCAACGGCATCCGGTCATTGCCGAAGTACATGTCATCGCCGTCGATAAAAATAGTGGGTGAACCGAAACCGCCCCGTCGCATGACGGTCTCCGTATTCTCGCGCAACTGGTCCTTGATCCCGGGTTCCTGGATGCCGGCGAAGAAAGCATCCCGGTCCACGCCCAGCTGTTCCAGAATCGGGATCAACTGGTCGTCCTGGGCGATGTCCTTGCCATCGCGCCAATAGCTCTGGAACACCGCCCGGGCGAATGGCACCAGCTTGCCCTGAGGGGCGAGCCAGAGACAGCCGCGCATGGCCTTGACGCTGTTCACCGGAAACACCTCCGGCCAATTGATCTCCAGCCCCTGATAGCGCGCCCAGTCCCGCAGATCCTTGCGCATATAGCTCGCTTTCTGCGGTACTGGTTTTTCCCGCGAAGCGTACACGGAGGGATTGATGGTATTGAAGATGCCGCCCACCAGAATGGGTTTCCATTCGATGCTGGTGCCGGTGTCCTTGGCGACGTTTTGAATACTCTCGAAGCCCAGATAAGTCCAGGGGCTGGAGCAGTCGAAGTAAAACTCGATCATGGCGAAATCCTTATGGTGTTATTCGTTGGTCGCGGTTTGGTTCTGGCCGAACAGGACTCGTTTGGCGTCGTCGGACATGGTGCTCTGGCGCAGCGTCTTGCCCACCGCCAGGCCTTTTTGCAGGGCTTCGCGGCCCCGCAACTGTGAGAACCAGCGTGCTACGTTGGGAAAGTCGTCCAGCGTGATGCCCTGGGCTTTGTGGGTCATCACCCAGGGAAAGATAGCCATGTCGGCTATGGAATAGTCGCCGGCCACGCAAGGAGTGTCAGAAAGAGCGTGATCCAGCACGCCGTAGAGGCGTCGGGCTTCGCGGCCGTAGCGGTCAATGGCATAGGGGACTTTTTCCGGTGCGTATAACAGGAAATGACCGTTTTGACCCAGCATCGGGCCCAAGCCGCCCATTTGCCACATCAGCCACTGTTTGACCCGATAGCGTCCACGCAGGTCCGCGGGCAGGAAGCGGCCACTCTTCTCGGCCAGATACTCCAGGATGGCTCCGCTTTCGAAAAGGGAAACCGGCTCGCCGCCATCCTCCGGAGCGTGATCCACCAGTGCCGGCATCCGGCCATTGGGGCTGAGGGCGAGAAACGTGGGATCGAATTGCTCTCCCGCGCCGATATTGACCGGCACGATGCGGTAAGGCAGCCCGCACTCCTCCAGCATGATGGTGATTTTCCAGCCATTGGGGGTGGGCCAGTAGTACAGGTCAAGCACGAGCGTCTCCCGGAGTGGTTGTCATGATTATGGGCGGCATGCCGCCGGGCCAAACCAATCTAAAACATTCCCACCGGTTTCGCGAAAGCGACGGATCGGATGATGGTTGTCATGAGAGGAGCGGGTTGACGATTGAGAACGATCGTTCTACTCTCTTGATCATGATCACTTCAGCACGACAATCCGCCACGGAGTCTCCGCAAACAGTGAGAGCAAAGCTGCTCGCTGTCACCGAACAGCTGATCTATAGCGGTGGCATTCACGCCACAGGCATGGATCGCATCGTGCGTGAATCCGGCGTGGCCAGGAAAAGTATTTACCGGTACTTCCCCACCAAGGAAGCGCTGGTGGCGGAGGCGCTGCGTGAGCGGGACGAGCGTTGGATGCGCTGGCTCGTCTCGGAATGCGAAGCGGCGCCGCCGGGGCCGCCACGCTTGCAGGCGATCTTCGAAGCGCTGGCGGACTGGTTTGCCCGGGATGATTTCAATGGCTGTGCTTTCATTAACGCCGCCGGCGAAGTCGCCGCTGGCCCCATTCATGACGTGGCCCGGGCCCACAAGCGCCGATTGCGGGATTATCTTTGTTCGGTGCTGGCGGAGTGCGGGGTGAGCGACGTGGAAACAGCGTCCGCGGACCTGTTGATTCTGCTCGACGGCGCGATTACCTGCGCCCGGGTCGGGGGAGATTACCGGGCGGCGCAACGGGCCGCGCGCATGGCGCGCCAGTTGATTCAGGATTGAGACGTTTTATAAGCCACTGGAGACCGATCATGACCACCGCACCACGCCCACCATTGCCCCCCTTTACCCGTGACAGCGCCCTTGAGAAGGTGCGTTTGGCGGAAGATGGCTGGAACAGCCGGGATGCCGATAAGGTCGCGATGGCCTATAGCCTGGATACCCGTTGGCGGAATCGGGCCGAGTTCGTGCAAGGCCGGGACGAGGCCCGCGCCTTCCTTGAACGCAAATGGAACAAGGAGCTGGAATACCGTCTGATCAAGGAGCTATGGGCGTTCTCGGAGAATCGCATCGCCGTGCGCTATGCCTATGAATGGCGGGATGATTCCGGCAACTGGTTCAGATCCTACGGTAACGAGAATTGGGAGTTTGACGATGATGGTCTGATGCGCCATCGATACTCCAGTATCAACGACCTGCCGATTGGCGAGCAGGAGCGTAAATTCCACTGGCCATTGGGACGGCGCCCCGACGACCACCCCGGTTTATCCGATCTGGGCCTATAACCGACCGGTCATGGCAGATTGAGTTGCCAGGACACACCGAAACGGTCGGCTACCCAGGCAAAACGAGTACTGAATCCATAATCGTCCAAAGGCATCATGACCTCCCCTTGTTCGGACAAACGGTTATAAAGGGAGGTCAGCTCTTCTTCGCTGTCACAGTCGATGAAGAAGGAAAACGACGGCGTGAAATCGAAATCATGGGGAACTGGTGAGTCGATGCAACGAACCCTCTGCTGCCCCAGGCGAAACATGGCCTGATACACCCTTCCGGCGGCCTCCGGCTGTGTCTCGTCATAATGTGACAGGCTGATGATCTCGCTATCCTCGATCAGAGAGACATAAAAGCGCAACGCCGCTTCGGCGTTGCCCTGGAACATTAAAAAAGGAGTGATTGCCTGTGCCATGGCGCGCTCCGGTCAAAAAGGCAAAAATCAGGAGCATCAGTCTAGTCATCATTGAAGGATGGAGACAATGCCGGAGACCGTGATCCGAGATGCTTGCCTCGCTGATGCCGAAGCCATGGCGCCTTTGTATAACCATTACGTCCACCGAAGCATCGCGACCTTTGAAACGGAACCGGTAGCGGCGGTGGAAATGGCCCGGCGCATCCAGAAAGTCAAGGCGTCGTCATTGCCCTGGCGGGTGGCGGAAACGGCGGGCGAATTATCCGGATACGCCTACGCGACCCGTTGGCATGATCGCCATGCCTACCGGTTCAGTGTTGAATCCACGGTGTACATTGATGCCGGGGCGGTTGGTCAGGGTCTGGGCGAGCGTCTGTATCTGTCTTTGCTGTCACAACTTCGTCATCAGGGGCTGCATACGGTGATGGCGGTTATTGCCTTGCCGAACGCCGCCAGTGTGGCGTTGCACGAGAAAGTCGGGTTCCGGCAAAGCGGCGGTCTGCGTGCGGTGGGCCGAAAATTCGAGCGCTGGATCGATGTCGGGTACTGGCAGTGTTTCCTGACGGACGCGCCGGAGCCATAGTCATCGCTCATGACAGGGACGGCGCAAATAGTGTATGTCCCCTTTTTCTGACGAGACGTCGTTCCCCTTCCGATTGTTGACACCAGCCTGGCGGCTGCTTAAAAGGGGAAGGGGAAACAGTCTGTTTCTTAATGATGGAACAACAGAATAACTAAGGGATGAGAACCATGGAATTCAGTGATGGGCAAGACCCCTATACCCGCGACGATTTCAAAACGGAGATTGAAGAAGCCATTACCCGTCTGGAAAAGGCCAATGACGTGGCGCAGGAGGCGGTGAGTTTCCACCTGGCGCGTGCTTCCGGTTTGTTCTTCAGCCGCTTTGGCACCATGGATGAGTTCATGATGGCCTCGGAAGACGTGAAGATGGGCTATATCGAGGAACTGAATCAGCGCGAGGATGAATACGCGGAAACGGACCGCTTTGCTTCCTACGCTTTTGCCCTGTTCAAAATGTGGGTGGGAACAGTGATCGAATGCGACCGGGAATTAATGGTTCTTTTCGTGGAACGACTGGGACCGTTCATGAACCGGGGAGAGAAGCTCATCCTGGAGTTGCTGGATGAGGAGGAGAATGAGAAGACGCACTAGTTCTCGGTTGCCCGCCGTCCGGGCGGTTCCCCAAGCCTGTTTGCGGGCCTTGGAGAAATGAATTCAGAAGTTGCTACAAGGCCGCTGTGGGAGCCAGCCTGCTGGCGAATGCGGTGTATGGTGTCGGGTATTCGCTTGCAGCGGCCCGGACAAGCTCCCACGACGGCTTCGTAATCCAGTCTCACTGTCACGACACGCCCGCATACGCCTCTTCCTGCCTTGCTTGCCGCAGGGCGTTCGCCCACCACCACAACTGTGCCAGCAGTTTGGTGAGATTCCGTGAGGTCCGCTCCGGATCCCGCGGATATCCCTGTTCGTCGAATTGCTCGGGTGCATTGGGGAAGCTCACCACCTGCCGAATGGTGGCGGCGTGAAGTTCGGCGAACACCAGCCGCAATTGCTCCACGGCCCGCAACCCGCCGGACACGCCTCCGTAGCTGATGAAAGCCACCGGTTTGGCCTGCCAGACGCCATAAATACTGTCCAACAGGTGCTTCAGGGGCGCGCTGAAGCTGTGATTGTACTCCGGCGTGGCGACCACGAAGGCGTCGGCGCGATCCAGGCGTTGCTGCAAATCATTGGCGGCGGAGTCGCTCGGAGGCTCATTGGCAGGGTTCGGAAACAAGGGCGAGGGATCGATGACGTCCAGCTCGAAGGCTTCGTGGCCATCGATCTCGCGGGCCGCCCAGCGGATGATCGTATCGCAGAATCGGCCTTCCCGGGTGCTGCCGTAAATCAAGGCAATACGGATTGGTTTGGCCATGTTGTTACTCCAGTCAGCTGGTGTGATGAAATCGTGGTTGTGACTCTAAAACCTAAAGCAAGGTTTAGATCAAGGAAGGTTCGATCTCTTGTGGCGATAGGCGCAAAGCATCGCGGTGTTGAAATGGTGTGACGGCGATGGATGAAGACAAGAGTGCCGATGTCTCCGGCGCTACTGGCATGCAACTTGCCTCCACTGATTCATGCTTTGGACAATGGCGCTCAACGAAAGGGGGGGAGATGGGATATCAAAGTACCATGCAGGAAAGGGTTGAAGCGGTTCGCCTGGCGTTGGCGGTGGACGTCTGTAGCCTGTATCTGGCTTTGCCGGAAACGGGAGAGCTGGAATTGGTGGCCAGCAGTGGGTTGGACCCGGAGGCTATGGGGGCACGGATGACGTTTTCACAGGGGTTGACCGGCAAGGTGGCGCGTACTGGTCAGCCGGTGGTGGCAAGGCAGGTAGCCGATCATCCGGACTATCATCATGTGGCCAACTCCGGCGAGGAGCGCTTCAAGAGTTACCTGGGGATCCCTTTGCGCAATGACGATCAACTGATCGGTGTGCTGGTGATCCAGACTGTGATCGCCAAGAGCTTTTTCCATAACGATATCCGTGAGTTACATCGCGCCGGTAGAGATGTTCGCGAGGCGTTGCTGGCGCGGCAGGGGATAGCGGGCATAACGGGTTGAGTACCTTGGGAGGGCGGAGGAGAATGTGGGGCCGTTGTCATCAATAACCATAACAGGAGGACATCATGCTCAGAGAACAGCTCCCTTATCCAAAACATGAGAAGGTTATCCACGGCAAACGCCTGGCCTATGTGGATGAAGGCGAGGGCGATCCGATTGTTTTCCTCCACGGTAACCCCACATCATCCTTTCTCTGGCGTAATGTCATGCCGGAATTGGCCGGACAGGGCCGCCTGATCGCCCCGGATCTGATCGGGCAGGGTGACTCGGAAAAGCTGCCCGCCGGAGAAGGGGCCGAAGCCTACGGCTTCGATACCGCTTACCATTATCTGGAAGGCCTGCTGGAGGCGCTGGGATGTCATCAGCGGGTCACGTTGGTGGTGCACGATTGGGGCAGTGCGCTGGGGTTTCATTGGGCCCGTTGTCATCCGGATGCGGTGAAAGGCATTGCTTATATGGAAGCCATCGTCATGCCGGTGACCTGGGAGGATTGGCCGGAGGCGGCACGGGGCATCTTCAAGGGTTTTCGCTCCGACAAGGGCGAGGATCTGATCCTCAATCGGAACATGTTTGTCGAGGCGGTATTGCCGGGCTCGGTAATTCGTGATCTGAGTGAAGCGGAAATGGCGGAATACCGGCGTCCGTTCCAGAAACCGGAAGATCGTCAGCCGACCCTGAACTGGCCCCGGGACATTCCTATTGATGGCGAACCCGCGGAAATGGTTCGAGTGGTGCGGGATTACGCCGACTGGCTGGCGGCATCGCCGCTGCCGAAGCTGTTCGTCAACGCGGATCCGGGCTCCATTTTAATTGGCCGGCAGCGTGAGTTTTGCCGCACCTGGCCGAACCAAACCGAGGTGACGGTGCGCGGCAATCACTTTCTTCAGGAAGACTCGCCGGTGGAGATCGGGCAGGCGGTGGCGCGCTGGCTGGAGGCCATGCCCAATTCATAAGGGGCGTCCGCGGTTTTGGAACCGGCATGCCGTTTCATGGTGATCGGAGTATGATGGCCCTCCCGGGAAGCATGCCGGCTGACCATGACCCGCGGTCCCTTACTTCCCTTCAGACTGAACAGGATGCACCAGTGAGTACTTTACCTTCCTGCCCGCAATGTGGCTCCGAATACACGTACGAGGACGGTGCGTTTTTTGTCTGTCCGGAGTGCGCTTATGAATGGAATACCGAGAGCGAAAGCGCGGATAGCGAATCTATGGTCCGGGACGCCAATGGAACGGTCCTTGAGGATGGTGACACCGTGACCGTGATCAAGGATCTCAAGATCAAAGGCTCCTCCTCGGTGGTGAAGGTCGGTACCAAGGTGAAGAATATCCGCCTGGTGGACGGTGATCACAATATCGATTGCAAGATCGATGGCATCGGGGCAATGAAACTGAAGTCCGCGTTCGTCAAGAAAGTCTGATTTCTTTGTTTACACCCTCCGCCCAGGGGGGTGTTTCCGTTTTTTTAGTCAAAGGTCGAATTGAGGTAGGCGGTCGTTTGGCGGTTCCCTATTCTGTTGTTTAATCCGCCATTGGCGGAATAACGATAACAACTGGGAGACCCTCATGTTGAATACCATCGCCAAACCCTTCGTGCGTCTGGTGGAACGCTATCTGCCGGACCCTTATATATTTGTACTGATTCTGACGCTGGTGGCGTTTGCCGCCGCGATGCTGGTTGAAGGCAACTCCCCGCATGCCGTTATGGTGATGTGGGGAGACGGTTTCTGGGGCCTGCTGACGTTCTCCATGCAGATGTTGCTGGTGCTGGTCACCGGCTTCATGCTCGCCAGTACCCCTCTGGTAAAAGGCATTCTCAATCGATTGGCATCACTGGCCCGCACACCGGGGCAGGCTATCTTGTTGGTGACCTACGTGGCCTTGGCGGCCAGTTGGATCAACTGGGGCTTTGGCCTGGTGGTGGGTGGATTGTTCGCCAAGGCATTAGCCCGGCAGGTGCGGGTGCATTACCCGTTGTTGATTGCCGCCGCCTATTCCGGCTTTATCGTCTGGCATGGTGGGCTGGCGGGCTCCATTCCCCTGACCATCGCCACCGAAGGGCACTTCACCCAGGAGCAGATCGGTATCATCGGCACCGGGCAGACGATTTTCTCCTTCTTCAATCTGGCGATCGTGGTGATGTTGTTTATCGCCGTACCGCTGGTCAATCGATGGATGTTGCCGCCGGAGGAGGACAGCCATTACGTCGACGCTGAAACCCTGAAGGATGGTACCGAGGTGGACGTGGCGGTGACGCGGCCGGCCGAGCATCTGGAAAACAGCCGGATCCTGGCCTGGCTGATCGGCTTCAGCGGTATTGCCTATGCCATCAACTACTTCGCCGGTGGCGGTGGTCTCAACCTGAATATTGTCAACTTCATGTTCCTGTTCCTGGCTATCGTATTGCACCAGACACCGCGACGCCTGCTCAACAGCCTCCAGGAAGCGATCAAAGGCGGTGCCGGCATCGTCATTCAGTTCCCGTTTTACGCCGGCATCATGGCGGTCATGACGCAATCCGGGCTGGCCGCCACCATCTCCAACGGCTTCGTTTCCATCGCCAGCGCCGACTCCCTGCCGTTCTGGAGCTTTATCAGCGCCGGCGTGGTGAATATTTTCGTGCCTTCCGGCGGCGGGCAGTGGGCGGTACAGGCGCCGGTGATGATCCCCGCCGCCCAGGAACTGGGCGCCGATCTGCCCAGGGTGGCCATGGCGGTGGGCTGGGGGGATGCCTGGACCAATCTGCTGCAGCCGTTCTGGGCATTGCCGGTGCTGGCCATCGCCGGTCTCAAGGCGAAGGACATCATGGGCTTCTGTCTGGTGCAACTGATCATTACCGGGGCACTGATCAGTATTGGTCTGACCTGGTTCTAGATGTCGTGGTATGGCTGGCCGGTCTTCGGGCGGGCCAGCCATTGTTCAAGGGCCCGAAGCACGGCGTCCGGTGCTTCCTCCACGGAGAAATGGCCGACTCCGGGCAGGATCGTCAATTCGGCATTGGGAATTCGTGCCGCCAGATCCCGGGCAATGGTGGTATCGCAGAAGCGGTCTGCGTCCCCCCAGATCACTGCCGTGGGCAGACGCAGGTTCGCCAGTCCTTCCTCCAGTTCCCGGCGTGGCGCGACCTCATAGTGGCGGAAGAAGCTTGTCCACCAGCGCCGTCCTGAGCGATGCCGAAGCCAGCCGATGTAATCTTCCAGTTCCGCCTCATTGAAACAGCCAGGCACATAGTTCCGCAGTGTCCGGCGATGCAAGTGGTACAGCGGTCCATAGGTGAACAGGAGCGCGAGAAGGGCGCGGCGCGCGCAATAGCATTGAAAGGCGGTGAGCCGATAGAAGGCCGGTGTGAACGACCGGTGTGCCCGGGAATTGATGATCGCCAGTCGTTTCAGGTTTCGTGGATAGCGTTGAGCGAAGCCCAGGGCCAGGAAGCCGCCATAGTCGTGGCCGGCCAGATTAAAGTGATCGAACCCCAGCGTCTGCGTCAGCTGTTGGAGGCGCTCCACCTCGGCGTGGTAATCGGCTTGATGATTCGAAGAGCGTTCGGATTGCCCCCAACCAAACCAATCCGGCGCCACTACCCGGTAGTACCGCGCCAGTTCCGCAATCTGGTGTCGCCAGCAACGATGATTCTGCGGGTAGCCGTGCAAAAGCAGCAAAGGTTCACCCTGACCGCGCTCCAGATAGTGCAGCCGGAGACCGCCAACGGTAATGAAATGTTGCTGTACCGCCATCGCCTCACCATTTGTCAGTATGCGAAGCAAGGTTAAGCCGGTTCGAGGGATGGAGGCGATTACCTGGGAGGTAAAGAGCGGCGGTGACTTGCGGATCTTGGTGACTCTGGCGCTTGGTCTGTGAATCCGGGATGGTCCATTGCCGACTTGTGAATTCAGCGATGGCTACGAAGTCGCTGTAGATACCCTGTTCGATATCAAGCGTTTTGAAGCCCTTGAGGCTGAAATAAACGCGATGAATCGAATGGGGTATCGGTCTTCAAACAGGCCCACAGGCCGGTGAGGTATTTACGCATCACCGCTACCAGAGCCTGGATCTTCTTCTTGCCCCGCGCCACCAGAGCCTCATAGAACGCCTTGGCGTTGGGATCATAGCGCACCGCCGATAGCGCCGGCATATACAAGGCGGAGCGTAGGTAAACATTGCCCGCCTTACTGATGCGTCCAGGCCGGTTCACACTGGTTCCAGACTGGTGCTGACGCACATCCAACCCCGCATGCCGACTGACCTGACTGGACTTCAGATCCCGTGGCAGCACGCACAACTCCGCCAGGACCGACAAGGCTGTCGCCTCTCCAACACCCTTGGCCGCCAACAGATGCTCATACTGACGCTGCAGTACGGGAGCCTCGGCCATCAGCTCCAGGGCGGCCTGGCGAAGCCGCTCAATACGGCTCTCCAGAGTGGCGATGCCGTCCTGCTCATCCTCGATCAGCAGAGCCGGAGTGGAGCGGGTGGCCTTCAGAGCATGCAACCGGTTCTTAGCCTGAGCCCGGCTGCCCACCAGCCGGTTGATCTGTCGTCCCAAGCTTCTCAGCGCCTGGTGCTGCTGATCGGGCGGCGTCCACAGCGCCGGGGCCATACGCTGGCCGTATTCGGCCAACAGATCCGCATCGATGCCGTCGGATTTACTGGTCTGCAGCTTCAACTCAGCGAAATGGCGGAAACTCTTGGGGTTGATCACCGCGACCGGCAGGCCCGCGTCGGCCAGTGCCACCGCCAGATCGAAATAATAGATGCCCGTGGCTTCCATCACGATCAGGGCCGGCTTGGCCTTCTTCAGCTGTGAGATCAGAGCCGCGTGCCCCTCCACGGTCTGTTTGTACTGCTTGGGCTGAGAGGCCTTGTCGCCTTGCCGAATCACGGCATCCACGCTGTAAGCACTGATATCCAAGCCCACATTAACTGACACGTCACTTCACCCCAGGTCATTGATTAGAGACAATGGGCACCGGTTCCCCGACCTCGCACTGCTTGCCACTACCGACCTTGTGGATACGAAGTCCCTTGGTGGGCTTCGGGATACCCTTCGGAGTGAGCAATGAGGCGGGGAGCCGCTCTACAGACGAAGTCAGACCACGCTGCTTCCAGGAGCGAACGGCCTCCCCGGTAACCGTGTTAAACCCTATCAATATCTTCCGGGGCAACATACAAGGAGCTTGCCTGCAAGCGAATGTTTGGGGAACGCCCCCAACTTGCAGGAAAACTCCTACAGCAACATCGTAGCCCCTCCGTGGGAAGCTGTCTGGAAAGCCCCGGGTGCGCCGCGATACTACTCGTCCCAGAGATTCTCCAGGGTGTAGGGACTGCCCGGCTGTGCCCAATTGGCGCCGGATACGTAACGGCGGTGTTTATCCAGGGCGGCGATGCGATCCATATCACCGTCGTCGAGTTCCAGGTCGGCGGCGGCCAGGTTCTGGCGCAGGCGTTCGGGATTCACTGATTTGGGAATCACCGCGGTGCCCCGTTGCGTGGCCCAGCGAATCAACACCTGAGCGGGGCTGGCCTGATGCCGTTCGGCGATCTCCACAATCACCGGATCTTCCAGCAACACCGGTTCATCGGCGGCCTTGAAGGCCTCCGGCCGGTCAAAGGAGCCCAATGGCGAATAGGCGGTCAGATGAACACCGTTGGCGTGGCAAAACGCCAGCATGCTGTTCTGCTGCAGGTAGGGGTGCAGTTCAATCTGGTTCATGGCCGGTTTGATCCGCGCCGTTTCCAGCAGCGCTTGCAGCTTCCTTATGCTGAAATTGGACACGCCGATGTGACGGGTCAGGCCCTCATCGACCAGGGTCTCCAGGGCAGCCCAGGTGGCGGCTATCGGGCGCTCTTCCAGCGACAACAGATCTTCTCCGCTATTGGGGAAAACCACACCGGGTTTATGCGCTACCGGCCAGTGGATCAGATACAGGTCAAGATAATCCAACCCCAGGTCGGACAGTGTTTGCCGCAACGCCGGCGCCACTTCTTCCGGAGCATGGGCGCTGTTCCATAATTTCGAGGTGATCCATAATTCCTCGCGGCGCACTTCGCCGGCGCTCAGCGCCTCGTTCAGTGCCTGGCCCACTTCTTTTTCATTGCCGTAGATATGGGCACAATCGATATGGCGATAACCGGCACGGATGGCTTCGCGTACCGCTTGATGGACCTCTCCGGGCTGGGACTTCCAGGTGCCCAGACCGATAATCGGCAGGGTATCGCCGTTCTCAAAAGCAAGCGTTTGCATGGAGTGACTCCTTGGCCTGTGTGTCGTCGTCCCGTTGATTGGGAGCACGCCCGCCGCTGGCGGGCGGTGAAAGGTAAAAAAGGAAGGCTTTCCAGGTTAGACGAGAGACGTTGGTCTTTGAATGTGCCTTTATGGGGAATCGTTGCCTGATCCTGCTTGATGGCGTCCGGCCGATTGTGATGCGAGGAGAATGACCTTTGACCAGATTTACGGGGCCCGGAGTGATGGTGGGTCATCGGCTACGGGGCCTGATGCTGATCACTATGCTGTTGGCCCTGAGCGGGTGTGCCGGTTTGCCTTCCCTGGAAGGGCGCACCGCCACCGTGGCGCTGTCATCGGAATATGCGCGAACTTCCGCCATGGGGAAGGTTGTGACGCCGCTGGCGGATGCCCACCCTGGCAAGAGCGGTATCCATGCTCTGGTTGATGCGCGGGAGGCCTTTGCCGCCCGCATGCTGCTGGCGGACGCCGCCGAGCACACTCTGGATATCCAGTATTACATATGGCACGCCGACATCACCGGGACACTGCTGTTCGAGGCGCTGCACCGGGCCGCCGATCGTGGCGTGCGGGTCCGGTTACTGCTGGATGACAATAACACGGTCGGCCTGGATGAGATTTTGTCGGCTCTGGATGCCCATCCCAACATCGAGGTGCGGCTGTTCAACCCCTTTGTGTTGCGTTGGCCGCGGGCCTTCGGTTTTATTACGGACTTCTCCAGGGCCAACCGGCGCATGCATAACAAGTCCTTCACGGTGGACAATCAGGTGACGGTGGTGGGCGGGCGCAATGTGGGGGACGAGTACTTCGGTGCCACCGACGGTCCGCTGTTCGCGGATCTGGATGTGCTCGCCATCGGGCCGGTGGTAGACGATGTTTCCGTTGACTTTGATCGCTACTGGGCCAGCCGTTCCTCCTATCCCGCCGACCGTATTCTGCCGGATAAGTCGGCCCCCGACCTGCAGGCGTTGGCGGCGTCGGCATCGCGCATGGAACAAACCCGTAAGGCCGACGCCTACATGCGCGTCTTGAAGCAATCCGAGCTGGTTACTCAACTGCGTAATGGCAACCTGCCGTTCGAGTGGGCGGCAACCCGGATGGTCTCGGACGATCCCGCCAAGGGTCTGGGTGAGGCGGCGCCGGAAGGGCTGCTGATGGCGCAACTGTCGGAGATCATTGGCACACCCGCTGCCAGCCTGGAACTGGTTTCACCGTATTTCGTGCCGACCGCCGCCGGGGTAGAGGCGTTTACCGCTCTGGCCGAGAGTGGCGTTGATATCCGGGTGCTCACCAACTCTCTGGAAGCCACGGACGTATCGGCGGTGCACGCCGGGTACGCAAAGAGACGCAAGGATCTATTGTCCGCCGGTATCCAGTTGTATGAAATGCGGGCCACCGCGGACAGTGTGGAACGCAATAAAAGCGCGGGCCCGTTTGGCAGCTCCGGCTCCAGCCTGCATGCCAAGACCTTCGCCGTGGACCAGGAGCGGGTGTTCGTTGGCTCATTTAACTTCGATCCGCGCTCCGCCAATCTCAACACCGAGTTGGGATTTGTCATTGAAAGTCCGGTTCTGGCCAAAGCAGTGGCACACGCCTTTGCAACGCGGGTTCCGGAAGGCGCCTACCAGGTCAAACTGGACCAAAGCGGTGATCTGTACTGGGTGGAAAAATTAGCGGACGGTGAAAGGCTTTATCGCAAGGAGCCCGGGGCCGGGGCGATCAAACGCTGGGGAGTGTCGTTGCTGTCCTGGCTGCCGATCGAATGGCTACTATGACAACGGTAGTGCTGTTTGCCATAGGCCGCGGCAACACATACTTAAAGATAACATTCAAAAAAGGTTCATCGCGGAATGACGGGAATGAGAGTCTCCATCGGGGGCACGGGTCTGCACGGAGGCCTTCCGGGATCGCCGTGAATACATCCCTGTAGGCTCCCGGTTTGACGTCCCTGTCAAACAGGGTCCCGGAAGGCCTCCGTACAGACCCGCTTCGAGTGAACCGCAGCGTTCCGGGTTCCAACAACGACGAACCTTTCTGGAGAGGGGAGAGGATGCCCTCCATCCCGGTGTGGTGGTATGGTCGCGGTCGAAAGGACATCCTTTTCCTTTCCAGAAACGGCTGTAGGTCACCTCGAAGCGGAGCCGTGTTACGCCTTTGCGGGACCCTGCTTCACGGCGTTCCCGCAAAGGCGTAACACGGCTCTGCTGTCCCTGATGGAGGGTAAGGCCGTTTCCCGCTAAACCGCGATGAGCTTAAAAAAAGAGGGGCCATCGGGCCCCTCTTTGTTCTCCTCTTCCTGTTGCCAATCGTCGTAGTCCTCCAGGGCATCCCGCCAGTCCAGGCGCGGGCGCATCGTCTGCCGGCCGGGCTGGTGGGGACCGCCCTTGCGCATCAGCGGATTGCAGGCCGCCGGATTGCGCATCGGTTTACGCATCTTCTTCATATCGTTCTCCTGTCGCGGGTTTCAGCCTTTTACACACAGCACTTGTTTCAGCGTGTGCACGATGTCGACCAGGTCGGTTTGATCCGCCATGACCTGATCGATGTCCTTGTAGGCGCCGGGGATCTCATCCAGCACGCCTTTGTCCTTGCGGCATTCCACGCCCCGAGTCTGGGCTTCCAGGTCGGAGCGGTTGAATCGCCGCTTCGCCTCGCTCCGGCTCATGGTGCGACCGGCACCATGGGAGCAGGAGCAGAACGATTCGGCATTGCCCTTGCCACGAACAATATAGGAGCGGGTGCCCATGCTGCCCGGAATGATCCCGAGCTGATCCCGAGCGGCGGCAATGGCGCCTTTGCGGGTCAGGAACAGGTCCTGACCGAAATGCGTCTCCCGCGCCACATAATTATGGTGGCAATTAATCGCCTCCTTGCTGACCTGAAATGGCGGCAGCAAAGGGCGCAGCGCTTCCACCACCAGCCGCATCATCTCCCGGCGGTTGGCCAGCGCATAATCCTGTGCCCATTCCACTGCGTGCACGTAGTCATCGAAATGCTCCGCGCTCTCCTGAAAGTAGGCCAGGTCTCGATCCGGCAAATGCAGCTGGTGCCGTTGCGCGTCCTTGCGCGCCAGGCTGATGAAGTAGCGGCCGATTACATTGCCGATGCCCCGGCTGCCGGAGTGCAGCATCACCCACACCGCCTGATTTTCATCCAGGCAGAGTTCGATGAAGTGGTTGCCGCCGCCCAGGGTGCCCAATTGGCGTGCCCAGACATGAGGCTTCTGCATCTTGGCGATGCCCGGGTGCCGGCCGATGATTCGGTCCAGCCCCGCATCGAGTTGATTCACCGCCTTACGCTGCACGGTGGGCTTGTCGTGATGATTGAAGCCCACCGGCACCGCCTGCTCAACGGCGCTGCGCAGCCGGCGAAGGTCATCCGGCAGGTCGGCGGCTTTCAATGTCAGACGCACCGCGTTCATACCGCAGCCGATGTCCACGCCAACGGCCGCGGGAATGATGGCCCCGGCGGTGGGGATCACCGAACCCACGGTGGCGCCGATGCCGGCGTGCACGTCGGGCATGGCGGCCACGTGGTGGTGAATGATCGGCAGCTGCGCGATGTTGATTAATTGGTTCAAGGCTCCGTGTTCGATCTGATCGGTGTAGATCTTGATCGGCACCCGGCCTTTGTTGATCACTTGTTTGACTGGCATGGTGTCCTTCCGGTATTGCTTCGCGGTCCGTGTCCGCTTCCTTGTTGCGTCTTCCACCATGCCATAACGAAAAAACCCTGATGAACAGGGTCCACCAGGGTTTTCGGCAGGCCGCTGGAAGACGTTGTCGCGCCTTCCAGTGGTCTCAGGAAGGCGTTTTAGCGCTGTGAGCTCTTAAGCTGTGATTTCATGGGGCCTCCCTGTTAATGTCGGGTTGATAGCAATGAGGATGCGAATAATACGCCGCCTGGGCGGCGACGCAACCCCCCTTGTCCTTGATTCGTGAAGAGGCCCCAAAAGTGTATCAGCCCCGTGCCTTTCGACAGACAGACGCCACCGCCCTGGACGATCTTATCCGGGACTTTCCGTTCGCTACTCTGGTGATTGAACAAGAGGGGCTGGCCGCCAATCATCTGCCACTGCTGTTGCGGCGACGTGGTGACGGCCGGGCCACACTGGTGGGGCATCTGGCTCGAGCCAATCCTATGTGCGACGAAGGATTCGAACCAGTATCGGCTCTGGCTATCTTTCATGGCCCACAAGGCTATATCTCTCCCAATTGGTATCCCAGCAAGGCCCGGGATGGCCGGGCAGTGCCAACATGGAATTACGCGGTGGTGCATGTGCGCGGCACACTGACACTGGAGCACGATCCGCGCTGGCTGAGGGCCCTGTTGAATCAGCTGACCGATCATATGGAATCGGGATTCGACACCCCCTGGCGATTGCAGGATGCACCGGAGGATTATTTGGCGCGGATGATTGCGGCCACTGTCGGTGTGCGTCTGGAGGTACGGGAGATCGAGGGCAAATGGAAGCTCAGTCAGAACCAGCCGGAGGAGAACCAGAAAGGCGTGATCTCCGGGCTCGGGCGGGACCGCCAGCCGGAGCTGGCGGCCTGGGTGGAGAAGGTCACGGCTGGCGGCTGAGCCGCTTCTCTGGGCGGTCGATCAATGCACCAGCGACCGCCAGATCAATTGCAATCCCATTGTCAGCATCACCACCCAGGTGATGACGATGCCGCTCTGGCGGCCCAGGTTGACGGTGGAAGGGCGCGCCAGGCCCCAGGCGTGAAGCAGACGTCCGATGAATAGGCCGGATCCATAGAGGTGCAGGAGTGTGGCGCTGGTGCCCAGATTCTCCAGAACAGCCAGGCCAATCAGAACAATGGGAACATACTCAGTGGCATTGCCATGGGCGCGAACCGCCTTCTGGAGTGACGGGTTGCCGCCATCACCAAGTGAGACGTGGCCGCTTAGCCGGTTGCGAACCACGTTCGCGGCCAGGGCCAGTAGTAACAATATAAACAGCCCGGTGTAGAGAGCGGTGATGGTGAGACTCATGGATTCACTCCGATTGGGTTCCGTTGGCGGATGATAGAACGATGGTCATCGGAGCCGTCAGTTATTTCGGGCCTATCGTGCGCATATGAGCCGCCGGCGAGCCCGCTGCCGGGCAGCGAAATGGTTTGGGTCAACTGACCCGACATACCATGAGGTTTGTCCGCGATTGAATTTTGCCGAGCCCGGGTTCTCGGTATAAGCTGGACGGACAAAACTTGAATGCTATTTCGCTATGCGGAATGCATAAGCCGTTTTATTACAACAACAGCGAAACGGGAGAGCACACTGATGGGTGTTTTGAAGTCGACCTCCATTCTTTTTTCCGCCCTCATCACAGGTTCCTTGACGATATCCGGCAGTGCCCTGGCCGCCGAGGATGTCAACCTGCCCAAAACCATCGCCATGACCGCCTACGGTACCGGTTCCGCCGGCTACACCCAGATGGTGTCGATCGGCAATCTGTTGCAGAACGAGTACGGTGTGTCCGTTCGTATCCTGCCCGGTGAAAACGATGTCTCACGTATGACACCGTTGCGTACCGGACGGGTACCGATGTGTGCCTGTGGCATCGCCAGCTATTACGGCTCCGAAGGCGTGCTGATGTTCGCCGGCAAGGAGTGGGGGCCGCAGCCGATCCGGGTGATCGCCACGTCCACCGCCAGTTTCGGACTGGGGGTAGCGGTGGCCGGTGACCTGGATGTGAAAACACCGGCCGATCTGAAGGGAAAACGGGTTTCCTATGTGCGCGGTGATGATGCGCTCAATATCGGCACCGAGGCATTCCTGGCTTTTGGCGGCCTGACCTGGGATGACGTCGAGAAAGTGGAGTTTCCCGGTTATGGCCGTTCCTTCGATGGGGTCATTGCCGGGCAAAGCGATACCGGCTTCACCATGAGCGTCGCGCCACCGGCGCAGCAACTGGCGGCGAGCCCGCGTGGTATTACCTGGCCGACCCTGGACCCGAACAACAAGGAAGGCTGGAAGCGGCTGCAAGCGGTGGCGCCTTATTTCCAACCTCATAATGTGACCTCCGCCGCCGGGATCGAGAAGGGAAGCGCCTGGCAGGGCGCTACTTATCCCTATCCGATTCTGGTGATCAACGCTAACGAAAAGTCCGGTCTTGCCGATGGCCTGATCAAGGTTCTGATCGAGGATTACGACAAGTTCAAGGATGCGGCGCCGGGCAACGCCGGTTATGCCCTGGAACAGCAAAATACCCAGTGGGTGATTCCGTTCCACGATGAGGTGGTGGCCTACTATAAGAAAATTGGTCACTGGACCGATGAAATGCAAGCGCATCAGGATCAACTGGTGCAACGTCAGGATGTGCTGCAGAAAGCCTGGAAGGAATATAAAGGCGGCAACCCGCCGGAAGACGATGATGCGTTCCGCAAAGGATGGATGGAAGCCCGGGCCAAGGCATTGGAAGCGGCAGGCATGAACCCGGTATTCCGTTAACCGACGCATAGGTAGTAAACGGTGAAATTCGAAGCGGAAACCGAACCCTCCACGGGCCAGGTATCCGGTGTGCGGGACTTGCCAGGGCAGTGGCCCTGGCTACCGCGACTGGCGACACTGGTTCTGACTCTTCTGACCCTGGATTACGTCCTTAATCTCGGGTTTTTCAAACTGATCACCGCGGTGGAAAGCCAGTTCCTCTACACCGTGGTGGCGTTGATGTTACCTCTGGTCTTCATCCTCTGGCCGATCAAAGCCGATATCGCTTCCAAGCGTGTACCCTGGTATGACCTGCTGCTGTTTCTATTGGCGGCGGCGGTTTGCGGATATTTTGTCTATAACGCGGAGCGGATTCTCGATAACGGTTGGGAGTACGCCGCGCCGCAAACCGCCATGGTGATGAGCTTCTTGCTATGGGGGATCGTGGTGGAGGCGGTGCGGCGCGCCGGCGGCTGGCCTCTGGCTCTGATCTGCGGTCTCGCCAGTATCTACCCGATAGTGGCGGACAAGATGCCGGGCCCGATTCAGGGCTTTCCATCGTCACCGGATCAGACCGCGATTTATCACGCCATGAGCCGGGAAAGCATGTTGGGGATTCCCTTGCAGGCGTTCGCCAACCTGGTGATCGGCTTTTTGCTGTTCGGGGTGGCATTGCAGAAAACCGGTGGCGGCAAGTTCTTCATCAATCTGGCTTTTGCTCTGCTAGGTCATGTTCGTGGTGGTCCGGCCAAGGTGTCGATCTTTTCCAGCGGCCTGATGGGTTCCATGAGCGGCAGTGTCATCACCAACGTGCTCACCACCGGGGTTCTGACTATTCCGGCCATGCGCCGGGTCGGCATTGGCCGATCCTATGCGGCGGGTGTGGAGGCGTGCGCTTCCACCGGAGGGGTTTTGATGCCGCCGGTGATGGGGGCCACGGCGTTCGTGATGGCCAGCTTTCTGAATATTCCCTACGCTACCATCGCGTTGGCGGCGGTGGTGCCGTCGTTGCTGTTTTATCTGGGCCTGTTCGTGCAGATCGACGCCTACGCCGCCAAGTATCAGCTCAAGGGATTGCCCCAGGAAGAGTTGCCATCCCTGCGCCAGACCTTGAAGGAAGGCTGGTATTTCATCTTTGTTTTCGTGCTGCTGATCTGGATGCTGTTTTATCTGCGCCGTGAAGCCATCGCCCCGTTTTATGCCACCGCTCTGCTGCTGGTGATCAATCAGATCCTGCCGTATCAGCGCTGGGGCTGGGCCGAATGCAAGGACTTCTTTTCCAGCGCCGGTAAGTTGTTCGCCGAACTGATCACGATCCTGGCCGGGGTCGGGCTGTTGGTGGGCGCGTTGTCGGTAACCGGCCTGTCCGGCACCATCGCCAACGATCTGATCTACATCGCCGGCGGTAATCCGCTGGTATTGTTGATCATGGGGGCGGTAACCAGCTTTATTCTCGGTATCGGCATGACGGTGACCGCCGCTTATATCTTCCTGGCGGTGGCATTGGCCCCGGCTCTGGTGCAGGGCGGCGGTATGAATCCTCTGGCGGTGCACCTGTTCATTCTCTATTGGGGCATGCTCAGTTTCATCACGCCACCGGTGGCTTTGGGCGCTTTCGCCGCAGCCACCGTGGCCGGTGCGAGGCCGATGGAAACCGGCTTGAAGGCGATGCGGCTGGGTAGCGTGATTTACTTCATCCCGTTCCTGTTCGTGCTCAATCCGGCGCTGATTCTGCAGGGCCAGTGGCAGGATATCGTGATTGTGCTATGCCAGGCGTTGGTGGGTGTGGTGCTGATCGCCGGTGCCATGCAGGGCTATCTGATCGGCATTGGAGACCTGACCGTGCACCGGGCGTTGCAATGGCCGATCCGGGTGATGCTGGTCATCGGCGGTCTGGCCTTCGCTATCCCTGGCGGGGGCGCCATGCCGCTGGATCATGGTGAATTATTCATGCTCAGTCTCGCCCTCACTCTGCCGGCGCTGATTGTCGCCTGGCTTCTGGTCCGCAACGTACAGCGGGCGCGCCCTCACGGGGCTTAAGCGGTGCCCCTCACCGGGCCTCCCGGCCCGGTGATTCCTCCTCTGTTCTCACCCTGTCGTCGTCAGTGATCCGCTGAAAGCCGGCGTTTCGCCGATGTGCATTTTATTTCATTTCTCGTTTCGTGGTTTCGGACTAATGGGTCACGAAGCTTGACGCCGTGCCGTTGTTTTTCTTAAATAGAAAAGACTTTCGGAGAAAGAAAAATGGCGAACAGCTACCAACTACAAACACTGGCCCGGGCCCTGGATGTCCTGGAGCTGCTGGAGCGGACTTCCAAGCCGATGTCTCTGACGGAGATCGCCGAGGTCCTGGGGGAAGCGACCGCCATTGTTTATCGAATCCTGCACACCCTTGAAAACAGGGGCTATCTCTACCGCCGACCGGAGGATAAGCGATACAGCTACACCGGACGTTCCACCGGAGCAGGAGCGGTGTCCCGGGCGGTGGATTTGCTGCTGGCGGCGGCCGAAAACGTGCCCGGAGGGGCGCCGGCGGAGCAGCTGGCGCGGCGAGTGGGGCTGGATTCGAGAGTGACCGAAGAGATTTTGATTCCGCTGAGAGAAAAAGGTTGGGTTCAGCAGGAAGATGGCAGCGATCAATGGCACCTGTCCCATACGGTGATGGCATTGAGCCGGCCTTTTCTGAACCGCGACGATACGCTGTTACGTATCCGCCCTCTGATGGAGCGGCTCCATGCCGATACCAGGGAAACCGTGTCTCTGTTTCACCGGGCCGGTGACAGCCAGGTTGTCACCTCCGTGCTGCCCAGCCCTCACCCGGTCCGCTATGCGCTGGATATGGGTAGCACCCTTCCGCTTTATCTGGGTGCCGCGGGTAAGGCGATGATGGCTTTTCTGCCGGAGTCCGAGGCGGAAGCGTTGATCAGGAACCACCAGATCACCGCTCTGACCCGCTATGTCCCCAAAACCGGTGCCTTACGAAAGGAACTCAAAACCATTCGCCGTAGAGGTTATGCCATTTCCAATGGCGAAAGGGTGGAAGGCGCCAGCGCCGCGGCTGTGCCGGTACGGCGCGAGGACGGTTACCCGGTCGCGGTGCTGGGTCTGATGATGCCCAGCTTCCGCACTTCCGACGGCGAACTGCATGGTCTCGGTGAGCGGCTGGTGAAGGAACTCAATCTGTTGCGGATACCCCCGGTACAGCCGCAAAGCTCGTGCTCCAACGCTAACTAGATCAAAGATGAATGGCCGGGCAACCGGCATAAGGAGAACAAGATGATTCGTGACCCAGAGGGTTTTCAGGCGTTCCTGAATGAAACCCGACAGTGGGTGAAGGAAGTGGCGATCCCCGCCGAGGAGCGGGTGGAAGCCGCCGATGAGATTCCCGAGGAACTGGTGGAGGAAATGCGACGCCGTGGCTTTTTCGGCTGGAGCATTCCTGAGCAGTTCGGCGGCGCGGGCCTGACCACCGAGGAACTGGTGCTGGCGGCCATGGAGCTGTCGCAAAGCGCCACCGCCTTCCGCGCCCGGGTAGGCACCAACACCGGTATCGGCTCCGAAGCTTTGGTGGCCGATGGCACGGACGAGCAGAAAGCAAAATATCTTCCGGCTTTGGCCCGGGGGGAGGTGACCGGCTGCTTCGCACTGACCGAGCCGGATGCCGGCTCCGACGCCACCGCCTTACGTACCAGCGCGGTACGTGATGGTGACGACTACCTACTCAACGGCACCAAGTGCTTTATTACCAATGCCCCTATAGCCGGGCTGTTCACCGTCATGGCAAGAACCGACGCGGACGATCTCTCAGCCAAAGGAATCAGCGCCTTCGTGGTGGAAGGGGACACGCCGGGACTGTCGGTGGGCAAGGCCTATAAAAAAATGGGCCAGGCCGGATCGCCGGTGTCGGAGGTGTATTTCCAGGATTGCCGGGTGCCCGCGGCCAATCTGATCGGCGGGGTGGAAGGCAAGGGGTTCGTTACCGCCATGAAGGTGCTGAACAAGCAGCGTCTGCATCTGAGTGCCTTGTGTACCGGGCCGGCCATGCGTATGCGTGACGAGGCTCTGGCCCATGCACTGAAGCGTCGCCAATTCGGTCAGCCGATCGCGGATTTTCAACTGGTGCAGGCAATGATCGCCGACATCCAGACGGAGATCCACGCGGCCCGCGCACTCATTATGGAAACTGCTCGCAAGCGTGACCATGGAGAGGACATAAAGCTGGAGGCATCGATGTGTAAATACTTCGCGTCGGAGATGTGTGGTCGGGTGGCGGACAAGGCGGTACAGATTTTCGGCGGTGCCGGTTACGTGGCCGATTACAGTTGCATCGAGAGGCTCTATCGCGATGCCCGCCTGTTCCGCCTGTATGAAGGTACCAGCCAGATCCATCAGTTGAATATCGCCAAGCTGACTTTACGCGCGGCTTCTTGAAAACCTTTGACATTCATTGACCCGAAAGGAAAGACGACATGCTTACAACAACCACACGTCGAATCCTGAAACTGATCGCGCCCGCGCTGATGATGGCGGCGACATCGTTGTCTCAGGCGGCCGACTATCCCGAGCACCCACTCACCGCCATGGTGCCGTTTCCCGCTGGCGGCAGCACCGACCTGATGGCCCGCGCCATCGCCAGGGAACTGACCGATTCTCTCGGTACCAATGTGGTGGTGGACAATCGTGCCGGCGGGGCCGGCACGGTGGGAATGGCCGCTTTGGCCCGTGCTCGCAAGGACGGATATACCATCGGCGTGGTCCCGGCCGCTCCGCTGGTGAATCAGCCGCATATGCGGCGCACGCCTTATAACCTCGATTCTTTTGACTATATTTGCCAGTTCTTTCTGAGCCCGCAGGCGCTGGCGGTAAAGCCGCAATCGCCATTCTCCAGCCTTGATGAGATGGTGGCTTACGCCAAGGCGCATCCCGGAGAGCTTACCTATGGCAGCCCCGGTCCGGGTTCTCTGCCGAATCTGTCCATGGAACAATTCCTGGAAAAGGCCGGTGTAAAAGTCACTCATGTCCCGTTCGCCGGCGACGGCCCCGGTGTCACCGCTTTGATGGGCGGGCACGTGGACATGTACATGACCATGTCCAATGTGATCGCCGATCGGGAACTGAAGGCCATTGGCATTTTCAGTGAGGCGCCCTTGGACACTCTGCCCGGCGTGGAAACGGCGATAAGCCAGGGCTACGACTTGACCGCGTCCTGGTGGGGAGGGGTGATCGCACCCAAGGGCATCCCCGACGAGGCCCGGAATACGCTGGAAAAAGCCTGCCAAAAAGCCACGGAGTCCGAGCGCCTTGATCAGGTCCTGGGGCGACTGGGGACCCAGGCTGCCTATCTGGGCTCAGGTGACTTTCTCAAGCAAGTAAACCGCATCTCGGAAACCAACGGACGGTTGATCGATAAGGTGCTCAAGAAACAACAGTAATCCGATGGCTCCGGAAATCGGGGCCAAACCGCGCTTATCTGATATTCAGGAGAACAACATGAAGATAACAAAACTATTGTCTCTTGCTCTGACCGCCGCTCTGCCGTCTCTGCTGGTGTCCCCATTGGCGTTGGCGGAGGATTTTCCCACCAGACCAATAACGGAAATCGTGCCGTATCCCGCCGGTGGCAGTAGTGATTTGGCCGGTCGGGCTCTCGCCAATGCCCTTGCCGATCATCTTGGTGTCAACGTGGTTGTCGATAACCGTTCCGGTGGTGGTGGCAGCGTCGGCATCAGCGCTCTGGCCCGGGCCCGGACGGACGGCTACACCATCGGCGTGGCACCAATAGGCACCATCGCCAATCAGCCTCACATGCATCGCACTCCCTACAACACGGAATCGTTTGACTACTTGTGCCAGTTCTACTACGGCCCTGAAGTCCTGGTAGTGAAACCGGATTCGCCGTTCAACACTCTGAACGAGGTGATCGATTACGCCAAGGCCCATCCCGGCAAGTTGTCCTTTGGCAGCCCTGGGCCGGGCACTTTGCCGCACCTGGACATGCTCAGATTCCAGCAGGTGGCGGGTATCGAGCTGACCCACGTTCCCTTTGCCGGCGACGGCCCGGGTTTGACCGCGTTGATGGGTGGACATGTGGATCTGTATATGGCGATGCCGAACACGGTTACCGACCGCAATCTTGATGCGGTGGCGGTATTCAGTGATGAACCTATGGCCTCCCTGCCCGGTATCAAGACCGTGATGGAACAGGGCCACAACATGACCGCTTCCGTTTCCGGCGGCCTGGTCGCCCCCAAAGGGCTGCCGCAGGACATTAAACAGAAGTTGGTAAAGGGCTGTGAGCAGGCCACTGAATCCGAAGAGCTGAAAAAGGTACTGGCCCGTGTCGGCTTCGAGGCTCGCTATCAGGGCCCGGATGAGTTCCGTCAGTTGGTGGAGCATACGTCCGAGGTGAATGGCCGCTTGATCAATGATGTGATCAAAAAAGGCGGAGGCCGGTAATTATGAAAGCACGTGTCCTTGACGCTGGCTATGGCGTTGCCGTGCTGGTCGCGGCATTGGCGGTGTATTTCGCCGGCGGTGGCGACGACAGCGTGCAGCAGGTGGCCAATGATCCGTTCTGGTATCCGAAGGTGCTGCTGGTCTTGATCGGCGTGTGTTCGGTGTGGCTGCTGGTGAAGAGCGCGTTGGGGCGTTCCGGGACGCCGCCCTCGAGCATTCAGTGGCGGGCCTTGGCGGCAACGGCGATGATCAGCGGCGCTTACCTGCTGGCCTATGAGGCGCTGGGCTTCGTGCCCAGCACCCTGGCTCTGATGTTGGTGATGAGCGGGGTGCTGGGGTTCCGGCGCCCACTATGGCTGGTGGTTATCTCGGTATTGTTCACCGCGATGATCTGGTACGGCTTCGCCGATTTGTTGAATCGGACGCCCCCGGGGCCAGCGTTGCCTTCCTTGAGTTCACTGTTCCAATAATTTTTCCAAAAAAATACATACCGGATAACCGGAGGCTATCGAAATGGATGCCTTTTTAAGCGCCCTCAGTATGCTCACCTCGATGGATGCCCTGTTGGCCGTGGTGGCGGGTACGCTGGTGGGTATCATCATCGGCGCCTTGCCCGGCCTGGGATCGTTGCTGGCGATCACCATGGCCCTGCCATTGACCTTTGTCCTGGGGCAAGGCGCCAGTATCGCGTTACTGCTCGGCATTTACTGTGGATCGATCTACGGCGGCTCGCTATCCGCGATTCTCATCAATACACCCGGTACGCCGCAGTCCGCGGCGACGGTGCTGGATGGCTTTCCCATGGCGCGGCGTGGCGATGCCGGTTTGGCATTGGGCTGGTCGACCACGGCGTCCGCCTTTGGCGGTATCCTGGCCACGATCATTCTGGCGGTGGCCTCGCCGTTGCTGGCGAAGATCGGCATTCGCTTCGGGCCGGTGGAATATTTCGCGCTGGGCCTGTTCGCGTTGACCTGTATCGTGACGGTGTCACGGGACAACCTGGTGAAGGGGCTGCTCGCCGGTCTGCTGGGCTTGTTCGTGGCGGTGGTGGGGCAGGATCCCGTGACCGGCTATCTGCGTTATGACTTTGGTGTCTTCGACCTCTCCGCCGGTATCGGTCTGGTGCCGTTTCTGGTTGGCTTGTTCGCCTTGTCCGAGGTGTTCTGGCGCGCGGCGGAGAAAAAGGAGGAAATCGGACCGGTTATCCGCTCCGCCTTCCAACTGCCGACACTGCTGGATCTGCGCCAGCGTGCCTCGGTGCTGATCAAGTCATCACTGATCGGAACCTGGATTGGTACTTTGCCGGGTGTCGGGGCCGCCTCCGCTTCCATGGTCAGCTATGCGGAAGCCAAGCGAAGCTCACCGAACAAGGACAAATTTGGCACCGGTGAGCCAGATGGCCTGATTGCTTCCGAGGCGGCCAATAACGCGGTCAGCTCAGGTGCCATGGTGCCGACCTTGTCTCTCGGTGTGCCCGGTGATCCGATCACCGCGGTGATGCTCGGTGCCTTGGTGCTGCAAGGCGTCACACCGGGCCCTCGTTTGTTCCTCGAGAATCAGTCGCTGGTGCTGTTCATCTTCATGATGCTGTTCGTGGCGAATATCTGCATGTTTCTCGGCGGGATGCTGATGTCGCCATTGTTTTCGCGGATTCTGCGTCTCCCCGAGCCGCTACTGATGGCCTGCGTGGTGGTGCTGGTCGCCACCGGTACTTACAGCATCAATGCCAACCCTTTTGATTTGCTGGTGGTTCTGATTGCCGGCATCGCCGGTTTCCTGCTGCGCTACAACGGCTTCCCTCTGGCACCGATGGTGATCGGGTTCGTGCTGAGCCCGATGATTGAGCAAAGCCTGCGGCAGGGTCTGATTCTGAATCAGGGCAATTTCGTCGCTTTCGCCGCCAGCCCGATTGCCGCGGTGCTGTTTGCTTTGACCACGCTGTTTCTGTTGTGGCCTGCGATTCGGCTTATTCAGCGGCGTGTGCTGCAACGGCGGAAGGGGCAGCCGTCAACTAATTCGAATTAATCAGGAAGTACAGGGAGAATAATGGCTATGACGGAGAATAAAAAAGCGCTGGATGGTGTCCGGGTGGTGGAGTTCGGCCAGTTCATCGCGGGCCCCGGCGCCACCCAGATTCTGGCGGATCTGGGCGCCGACGTGATCAAGATTGAAAGCTTCAACGGCGATAACAGCCGGAAGTTCGGTGTCAGTGAGAAAAGCGGTTATCGCAGTGGCATGTTCATGGCCTATAACCGTGGCAAGAAATCCATAACCCTGGATCTGCGCAACCCCGAAGGCGTGGAAATCGCCCGCAAGCTGGCCCTGCGGGCCGATGTGGTGGTGCAAAACACTCGTGTGGGCGTGATGGAAAGTATCGGTCTGGACGCGGCCACGCTGCGCGCTGAAAAGCCGGGCCTGATCTACGCTTCCATTTCCGGATTCGGCACTGGCGGCCCTTCCCGGGAGCGCCCCGGGCTGGATATCGCCGCGCAAGCGGAAAGCGGCATGATGTCGCTGACCGGTGAGCCGGGAGGCACACCGCTGAAAACCGGGTTCGCCGTGGTCGACGCGGCCACCGCCACGGCCACCGCCAACGCCGTGCTCGCCGCCTTGTTCCGTTTTGCCCGGACCGGCGAAGGAGAAACCATCGAAGCCTCCCTGCTGGCCACGGCAATCGGATTGCAGTCACAGATCTGGGCGGAGTACGCCTGCTCCGGCAGTTTGCCGCAGAGGGCCGGCAATGCTCAGCCACTGGTGGCGCCAGCGGCGGATCTGATCGCCGTGCAGGACGGTTACATTGTCATCTCCGCCTATATGGAGGATCACTGGCAACGGCTGTGCCGTGCCGTGGAGCTGCCGGACCTGGCCCGGGACGAGCGTTTCGCCACCAGCAACGACCGTGTCAGAAACCGGCCGGCGATGATCGATATTCTGAGTACCGCTCTGGGTGACTACAAAGGTGAAGAGGCGCGTGCCCAACTGGAGAAGTTCGGTGTGGTCTGTGGGGTGGTGCGGGATTACCGTCAGGTCCGGGCCAGTGCCGATGTCCAGGCGACCGGTATCTTCAAGCGCGTGAACGACGGCCGGGGCCAGGAGGTGGAGATCCCCGGGCTGCCTTTCACTTTCGCCGACGCCGGTGAGATGGAGAAACCCTATACGTTGCCCGAACTGGGGGAACATACCCTGGAGGTTCTGGCGCAGATCGGTTTTACGCCGGAACAATGCCAGGCGCTTCTGGACAGGAACGTGATCGCGGCTGGCGGCTCGGCATGATATGGGCCGCATAATAAAAGCAACGTGCTGTCACGCGTCTGCTGTGGACAGCCTCCGGTGAATTGGGTATTGCTGAATCCATAACCGAGCCGGTTCCCCGTCAGCCAGGGGCCGGCGAATCCGAAGAATCACGACAAGAATAAGGATGCAGCAACTTGCCTAACCGGTCCGAGCCTCAGCCCCCGGTGGGGGCCCGCGTATTGGCGATACTGCGGCGCCTGCCGCCGGTACGCCGTGCCGAAGCCCGTTTTCAGCATGTGGAAGAAGAGGTGCTTCGTGGTCTCAGGGAGCGGATGGATGCCCTGGATCCCGGGGCCTCCCGTCATGCCGAATCGTTCCAGAACCGCCTGGCCGTCAGCCTGGAGCAGGATACCGGCACCCTTGAGCTGGAGATCGTCCAGGGCCTCGCCGGCCATCTGGTTTCCGATGAATGGCGTCTGCTGGCGGCGCTGTCCGACGGTTCCGGTTATCCAATGCTGACCCTGCGCCGCGCCCGCTGGCGTGACAGCGGGGAAGCGCTGCACCGCTATTCCAGTATCGGCCGCAGTGCCGGCGTGTACGCTCAGGAATACGTGCCGCTGTATCTGGCCCGTCTGATCAATAATGGTCTGGCGGCGGCGTTGCCGGAACGGGCGTCGCTGCGAATGGATTACGAGCTGTGCGAGGGCGATGCCACGTTCCGGGAAGCGCTGCGCCGCTGGGACGGGGAGCGGCCGCCGCTGAGGAGCTGTCGCGAGACTCTGGTGATCAGCCCCGCGGGCCAGCGCCTCTGGGATGCGGTGATGCAACTGGGTGAGGAGGAAAGGTGAGATGGATTGGTCCCTGATCCTTGCCGACGTACGCGCCAACTGGATTCTCTATCTCTCCATGCCGGTGGTGGCGGCCTTGATCGGCTATGTCACCAAGCTGGTGGCGATTCGTATGATGTTCCAGCCGCTGGAGTTCGTCGGTAAACCGCCGTTGCTGGGCTGGCAGGGGATCGTGCCGCGCCGGGCCGCCACCATGGCCAGCATCGCTTGTGATCTGATGATGGAACGGCTGTTGAAGCCGGAGGATGTGTTCGACCGTCTGGACCCGCAGCGGGTGGCGGCGGAAATCCGCGATCCGCTTATCGACGTGGTGGAAGACATTACCCGGGAGGTGGCTTCGGAATATCAGCCCGGCCTATGGGAAACCCTGCCTGAAGGGATCAAGCGGCGGGTGATCCAGCGCATTCAGAAAGAAGCGCCGCACATGGTCGAGCAGATCATGGAGGACATCAAATCCAACATCCATCGGGTGTTCGATCTCAAGCACATGGTGGTGAACGCGCTGGTGCGGGACAAGGAACTGCTCAACCGGGTGTTCCTGGAGGCCGGCCATGTGGAGTTCAAGTTCATTGCCCGCTCCGGTATTTATTTTGGCTTCGCCATCGGCTGTGTTCAGGCGGTGGTCTGGGCGCTGACCCACAACGTCTGGGTGATCCCCCTGTTCGGTCTGTTCACCGGCTGGTTCACCGATTGGCTGGCGCTGAAGATGATCTTCAACCCGAAGCAGCCAGTGCGCTACTTCGGTATTTTCGAATGGCAGGGGTTGTTTCTGCGCCGGCGCAAGCAGGTGGCGGCCCGTTATGGCGAACTGGTGGCCCAGGAAATCGTCACCCCGCAGGCGATCATCGAGGAAATCCTCAAGGGGCCGTTATCGGACCGTCTGTTCGCGCTGGTTCAGCGCCAAGTGCAACGCACCCTGGACGAACAGGCCGGGCTGGCCAAGCCCCTGGTGGTGTTCGCGGTGGGCACCAGCCGTTACCAGCAGATGAAAAAAACCGTGGCGGAAAAGGTCATGGCGGCGTTGCCGGAGGCGCTTGGTCATGTGGAGGCTTATGCGCAGGAAGCCATGGACCTGAAGAATCTGCTGGTCACCAAGATGCAGGAACTGACCGAAGAGGAATTCGAGGGTCTGTTGCGGCCGGCTTTCCAGCAGGACGAGTGGATTCTGATCGCGGTGGGCGCTCTGCTGGGCTTCCTGGTGGGGGAGGTCCAGGTCCATGTCATGCTGCATTTCGCGGTGATGCCTGTGGGGTAGCGGACCGTTAGCGCGCCACGGCCCGCCGGGACTCTAATCCACCGCATCCCGTAATGGTGCCAGTGCCTCGTCCACACAGTCTTGCCAGCTTTGCGCGTCCTCGAAACGGCGATAGCCGCCGCCAGCGCCGAAAGCGCTGGAGATCACCAGGTCCGGAGACAGAGTGCGCAGGAAAATCAAACTCTTGATCAAGGCTTCGTGGTCGCTCATTGAAGGCAGGAAACCGTTGCGGCCCTGGCCGCCTTCATCGAAGTACAGAGTGTCACCCGTGAAGAGATAGCGGTCGCCGGTGGGGGATTGCACCAGAAAACAGGTGCTGCCGGGGGTGTGCCCGGGGGTGGGCAGGATTTCGATGTCGCGCGGATGATGCTCCCGTTGCGCCAGTATCACATCCACCGGGCAGTATTTTTCAATGTCTTCCAGCTCGCTCCGATGCCCGCACAACTGACTGTTGAAACGGGTCCGGATCACCGCCAGGCTGGCGCCGACTTCGTCGCGGTGACTCAGATACTGGCGATGCACGCCGCCGTGATCGGCGAAAGCGGATAACTCATCATCATGACTGGTGTTGTAGAACAACACATTACCCGCCGGATGGGCGTAGAGGTAGGCGTGGGTCTGCAAGCCGGGAGCAGGGTATTCCGGCTCCGTCTCCCACAGGTCGTCGGCGATCTGTTTCATCTTGGCGCTCCAGGGTTGGCGTTGAGCCCATGCTAAGACCTCAACCACGGTGGAGGGCAACCCCCCGGCGCTGAAGATGTGACCTTGCTTGGGGTCAGCGGTATCCAGCTGTCCTTACCAGCTGCCGGTGTTCTCCATGGAGGCCCAGGGTTCCCGTGCCGGCAGAGCATCGCCTTTTTGCAGCAATTCCACCGAAATCAGGTCCGGTGAGCGGACGAACGCCATGTGGCCGTCCCGGGGCGGGCGGTTGATGGTGTAGCCCATGTCCTGGAGGTGTTGGCATAACGCATAAATGTCATCCACCCGGAAGGCCAGGTGGCCAAAGTTGCGCGCCGAGCCCATGTCCTCTTCCGGGTCCCAATTCCAGGTCAATTCGACTTCCGCTTCCGGGCTTTCCGGCGCGGCCAGGAACACCAGGGTGAAACGCCCGGCGGGCACTTCCTTGCGGCGGACTTCCTTCAGTCCCAGTCCCTCGCAATAGAAACGCAGGGAGGCATCCAGGTCAGTGACGCGGACCATGGTGTGCAGGTATTTCATTGGCTGGTCTCCGTGAATCAGGACACTTTTGCAGGCAGGGCGCCCATTTTGTCACGGCGGCCCCGCGGGCTCCAGGGAAGAGGTCGGGATGCGCCATCGCTTGACCCGGCGGCATGGAGGGGGTTCGATTATGAAAATGAAACCAGATTCCATAACAAATGATAGGGAGAAGCTGTGATGGCGTTGCATCGTCTGAGCACCACCGAACTGGCCCGGCGTATCCGTGAGGGCGAACTGACTTCCAGTGAGGCGCTGGAATACTTCATAGCCCGTGTGGAGAAGCTGGATCCGCCGCTTAACGCGGTGGTGGTGCGGCGCTTCGACGAGGCGCGGCAGCGGGCACGGGAGGCGGATGAGGCGCTGGCCCGGGGCGAACACTGGGGTCCGTTGCACGGGGTGCCAATGACGGTGAAGGAAACCTTCGAAGTGGCCGGCTGGCCCACCACCGCCGGGGTGACGGATCTGGCCGGACATGTTCCACGGCAGGACGCCGATGCCATTGAGCGGTTGCGCGCCGCCGGCGCGGTACTGTTCGGCAAGACCAACATACCGGCCTACGCCGGCGATCTGCAGAGCTTCAACGAGATCTATGGCACCACCAACAATCCGTGGAACCCGGAATTGACTCCGGGCGGCTCCTCTGGCGGTGCCGCCGCCGCGCTGGCCGCCGGCATGACGCCGCTGGAACTGGGCAGTGATATCGGCGGCTCCATTCGTACCCCGGCGGCGTTCTGCGGTGTGGCGGGTCTGAAGCCGAGCTGGCGGCTGATTCCCACCCGTGGTCATATCCCCGGACCACCAGGCGCCCTGTCCACCCGGGACATCTCCGTGGCCGGCCCGATGTCACGGCACGTGGAGGACTTGGAACTGGCCATGGAAATTCTGGCGGGTCCGGATCAGGACGAAGGTACCGGCTGGCGCTTGCAACTGCCGGAACCGCGCCACCAGCAGCTCGAGTCGTTCCGGGTGGCGGCCTGGCTGGATGACCCCCGTTGCCCGGTGGACCGGCGTATCGTCGAGGCCCTGGAGCAATTGACCGGACAATTGGGCCAATGGGGCGTGGCGGTGGACCATGAGGCGCGGCCCGAGGGGATCGGTCTGTCCGAGGCATACGATGTTTACTATCAGTTGCTTGCCGGCACCATGGGGGTGGGGTTGCCGCCGTCGCTGTACCAGCAGATGGAAGAAGGGGCCGCCGAGGCCGCTCCGGATGATCAGGGTTACCGGGCCCGCTTCGCTCGTGGCACCACTCAGAGCCATGCGGACTGGCTGCGCGCCAATGAGCGGAGGACGGTGATGCGGCGTCAATGGCGTCAGTTCTTCCAGGACCACGACGTGTTGCTGTGTCCGGTGGTACAGACGTTGCCGTTCAGCCACCGGCAGACGCCGGGCCCGGATCAGCGTACGCTGACGGTGAACGGAGTGGACCAGCCTTATATGGACATCCTGGTCTGGGTGGGGTTGGCCGGGGCGGTCTATTTGCCGGCGGCGACGCTGCCCATCGGCGTTTCCGCGGAGGGATTGCCGCTGGCCGTGCAGATCATCGGCCCCTACCTGGAGGATCGTACCGTGCTGCGTTTCGCCCGGTTGCTGCAGGAACGGCTGGAAGCCTTGCCAGAACCGCCTTTGGGCGGCTAAACCGGCCTGGTTCCATTAAAAATGACCCAGTAGTCGTGGAAACGAAATAAGACAAAAGTGGGTATGGCGATGAGGGATCCTGTGTTAAATTTGCGCGGAATCTCATTATTTTGATCACCTATTTCGCTATGCGAAATAGGTGTCGCTTTGACCCAAACCGGTGGCGCTCACCACCCGAGAAGAAAAAGCAGGAGAACTAGAATGGTTCTATTAGCACAACTCCGTAAGCATCTGGTCACGGCCGCCGCCGCGGTGGCGGTGGCGACCAGCGTTGTTTTGCCCTCCCTGGCCTCCGCCGACGATGTCATCAAATGGAAGGTTCAGTCCCACTGGCCTGGTGCCAGCAGCTCCTACAAGGACAGTCTGGAACGCATCAAGCGGGTGCTTGAAGAACGCACCGATGGCCGTCTGCAACTGCAATTGTTTGAGTCCGGCGCCCTGTTTAAGCCCAACGAGACCTTCAACGCGGTCAGCCGTGGCATCATTCAAATGGGTACCATCTCCCCGGGTTACGCCCAGGACAAGCTGAGCCTGGGCGGCATTGCCTCCGGTCTGCCCTTCGCCTTCCACAACGTGTGGGAAGCGGTGTACTTCCACAAAAACATGGGGTTCGAGGACAAGCTGCGGGCGGAAGCCGCCAAGTACGGCGTGTACTACTCCACCGACAAGATCTACCCCACTGAAATGGTGATCAAGAAGCCGGTGGAAAGCTGGGACGACTTCACCAAGCTGAAGATCCGCTCTTCCGGCGCGTTGCAGAAATTCCTCACCGAAGCCGGTGCCGCTGGCTCCTATATCCCCGGCGGTGAGCTGTATCAGGCGCTGTCCACCGGCGTGGTCGACGGTGCTCACTGGGGCGCCTCCCAGGGTGCGAAGAGCATGGGCCTGTATGAAGTAGCCAAGTACCACGTCAAACCGGCTCTGAACATCGCCGGCACCGACGTCTTCATCGTCAGCCAGAAAGCCCTGGACAAACTGCCGGACGGCATGGCCAAAATCGTCAAGGATGCGTTGGAAGAACAGTTCTGGCTGCGCACCAACGAGTATCTGTACCAGGAGCGGGTTTCCCTGGCCACGGCAATGCGTGACGAAGGCGTGCAGATCAACACGCTGCCCGACGACGTACAAAAGCGCCTGACCGCCACCGCCCAGAAGACTTGGGATAAAGAAGCCGAGCGCAGCCCCGAGGCGAAAGCCATCGTGGAAGAACTGCGTGGCTTCCTGAAGGACCTCGGTTACCTGTAACGGATGACCGTCAGGATGATGAGGGCGCCCATCGTGGCGCCCTTTTCTCGTTCCCGCCCTTCACTCGACCTATTGGAGGAATCCCATGTCCGCGGTTCGAGCGTTTATTAATGGGATCACCTGGCTGAACGACCATGTCGGCCGCTGGGTTTCCTATCTGGTGTTCGCGATGTTCGCGTTCCTGATACTGGAGGTGTTCCTCCGCTACGTGTTCGGTGCGCCCACCGTATGGACCAACGAGCTGACGCAGATGCTCTTCGGGATCTACGGCGTGCTCGCCGGCGGTTATGTCATGGCGCATAAAGGCCACGTCAACGTGGACCTGTTCCATTCCGCGTTGCCGGTACGGGTGCGCGCCGGCCTGGATGTGATCACCTCCGCGGTGTTCTTTATTTTCGTCGGGGCACTGCTGTATTTCGGCAGCTCCATGGCATTGGAATCGATCGAGGGTCTGGAAACCTCCTATTCCGCCTGGAACCCGCCGATCTGGCCGATCAAGGCCTGTATCCCGCTGGGGGCCTTGTTGCTGCTGTTGCAGGGTCTGGCCAAGTTGCTGCAGGACCTGGGCGTGGCCTTCAATCTGATCGATCCGTCGGAGATCAAGACTCTGGGTGACGAGGAGGAAGACCACCTATGAGTATCGAAATGCTCACCTTGCTGTTCTTCGGCACCCTGCTGCTTTTCGTTTTTCTGGGTGTGCCGCTGACGTTCGTACTGGGCGGTGTCTCGGTAGTGTTCCTGTATTTCACCTGGGGAGCCGACGCTTTCTATATGGTCGCCTCGCAGATCTGGGGCACGATGGAAAGTTCCACCCTGGTGGCGATCCCGCTGTTCGTGTTCATGGCCATGGTGCTGGAACGCACCGGGGTGGCCAAGGATCTCTATCATATGATGCACCTGTGGTGGGGCGGCCTGCGCGGCGGTCTGGCCATCGGCACTCTTGGTATCTGCGCGCTGTTCGCGGCCATGTGCGGTATCAGCGGTGCCGCGGTGGTGGCCATGGGCACCATTGCCTTGCCATCGATGCTGGAACGCGGCTACGACAAGAAACTGGCGCTGGGGGTCATCAACACCGGCGGCGGTTGGGGGATTCTGATCCCGCCCAGCATCCTGATGATCCTCTACTCGCTGATCACCGGCGTTTCGGTGGGCCAGATGTTTGCCGCCGGGGTGTTGCCGGGCGTGTTGTTGATGGTGCTGACGGTGCTGTACATCGTCGTGCGGTGCGCCTTCCAGCCGAATCTGGCGCCGGCCTTGCCCAAGGAAGAACGGGGCAACATGGCGGAGAAGATGCGCGCGCTGCGGGCGGTGATCCTGCCGATTCTGATCGTGGTGATGGTGCTGGGCTCCATCATCAAGGGTATCACCACCCCCACCGAAGCGGCCGCCGTTGGTGTGCTCGGCTCCCTGCTTTCCGCCATCGTCTATCGCAAGCTGACCTGGGGTTTGATGCGTGAAGCGTCCCTGCGTACCTTCAAGCTCACCGGCATGATCATGTGGATTCTGTTTGCCGCTCACGCCTTCAGCGCCGCTTATCAGAGCATGGGTGCCCAGGCCTTGATCGAAGGTCTGATGACGTCTATCCCCGGTGGCCCCTGGGCGATCATTATTTCCATGATGGTGATTGTGTTCCTGCTGGCGATGGTGCTGGACCCGGTGGGCATCATGCTGATCACGCTGCCGGTGTTCATGCCGATCGTGCAGAGCCTGGGCTTTGATCCAATCTGGTTCGGCATTCTGTTCGTGATCAACATGGAAATCGGCTATATGACTCCGCCGTTCGGTTTCAACCTCTTCTATCTGAAAGGGGTGGCGCCGCCGGATGTGAGCATGCGTGACATCTACTCCTCGGTGATTCCGTTCGTGCTCGTGGAGATCGTTGGTCTGGCGCTGATCATGATCTTCCCGGAAATCGCCACTTACCTGCCCAAAGCCCTGTTCTGACGGCGGCTCCCGACTGGCTCCCGGCCCCGTCCGATGACGGAATGCCGGGGGCTTGTCGAATTATCCTCTTCCCGATCGACTCTCTGGTGACGTTAACCCACAAGGAGAGTCACCCGTGAACGTAAATCCCTATCTTTTCTTCCAAGGACAGTGCGAGGAGGCATTGCGCTTCTACGCCGACCTGCTGGGCGGCGAGATCCTGGCACTGCTGCCGTACGGCCCAGAGGGCTGTCAGGATATGCCCGGGGCGAAGCAGGACTGGATCATGCACGGCTGTGTGAAACTGGACGGCACCGTGCTGATGGGCTCGGACAGCCCTCCGGACCGGTATCAGGCGCCCATCGGGTTGTCAGTATCGCTGGAGGTGAACGATCCGGGGCAGGCCGAGAAAATCTTCGAGGCGCTGTGCAGCGGCGGCAGTGTGACCATGCCCATGGAGGAGACGTTCTGGGCGTTGCGCTTCGGCATGGCCACGGATCGCTTCGGCATCCCCTGGATGGTGAATTGCCCCAACCCGGAGGCCGGCTGCCCGGAATAAAGGCGGCCGGCGGCCCTTGCTCAGTCCCGGCCTTCGCTCTCCTTCCAGCGCGCCATCAGCGTGTTGGAAGGCAGTGATTCATCCAGCAGCTTGCGGGCCGTCTCCACGCCGGCCACCGGCAGGCCTTCCGGGTCCAGCAGGCCGATCTGCACCAGCACACTGGCCTGGTCCCAATAGATGTGTTCGTGGCACAGCTTGTCACCACGGAAGCGCACCACGCCGAGCATGGGAATTTCCACTTTCCTGCCGGTGGCGGCCACGCCGGGCAGCAGCCAGTCGATTTCCCGGTCGTGGGTGAAGCTGAGCACGAACTCGTCGACGATCTGGCAGGCGCCGATGGTGCGGGAGATCGGTGTCAGCATCATGTCCTCGGGATTACCGTGGACGAAGTGGTGCTGGTAGAAGCGGCTCAGCTGTTGATAACCGACGCCGCCGGTCATGGTGGGAATGTGGTTCACATAGGGTTCGGACACCATGGTGGCCATGGTCGCCGGGACATCGCGCGCCTCGAATTCGTAGCGCACGTGCTCTTCCCACAGGGCGGACAAATCGTATTCGGGGCCGATCTCCCTTTTCAGGGCGGTGATGGTGCGTTCATGCGCCATCTGCGCGGAGGGTTTGTGATAGTGGTCGCCCTTGGGCCGGGCAAAGGCATGATCCACTCCGGGATAGACGAAGGTTTCCAGGCGTGACACGGTGCCGCCCAGGGTGGTGATGATGCGGTTGCGGGCCGCGTCGTCGCAGAAGCCGTCCAACTCGGCGAAATGCAGCACCAGCCGCCCCCGGATCGACCCGGCCTCTTGCAGATGGTTCTCGATACCGACTCCGTAGTAGCCGACGCTGCACGCCACATCGGTGCGGCAGGCGGTCAGATAGGCCAGCTTGCCGCCCAGGCAATAGCCGACGAAGCCCAAACCGTCTCCGCTCACCTCCGGCCGTTGCCGCAGGGCATCCAGCGTGGCGGCGATGTCGTCGATGGCCAGATCCAGATCAATGGTCTGAAACAGTTCGAAAGCGCGACCGAAATCCTGTTCGGTGTAGCCCAGTTCGATACCGGGTTCGATGCGCCAGAACAAATCCGGAACCAGGGTGACATAGCCTTCCTCGGCGTAATACTCCGCCAGCTCGCGCATGGTGCCGTTGACACCGAAAATCTCCTGACCCAGCACCAGCCCGGGCCCCTTGCCCCCTTCCGGTACGGCCAGATAGGCGCGGAAATGGCCGCCGTCGCGGGCTTCGATATCAATGAACTGTCCCATGCTATGCTCCCTGTCGGGCCGGCCTGTCCGACCCCTTTGATGATGCTAGGGCCTGTTCACCCTATTTTCATCCCGTCTGCTGGATACCCTGTTTGCCTCCAGCCAGGCGGAGGGCGCGCGGTTTGGTTATTCCAAATGAGCAACCGACAACGACGCGGGAGGTAAAAAGGGTTCCAGCCCTTCGGGTTGCGGCTAAAACGTCGCCACTCCGCGTTACTCGTCGTTCATTTGGAATGACCAAACTTCTCTCCTCGTGCCTGGATTGGTGGCGTTTTAGCCGCAACAGGCGGGATGAAAATAGGGTGAACAGGCCCATGAACGTTACGAAATTCCGAATAGTATGAAACCGCAATCCACATAAGGAGAACAAGCCATGGGGTTCATCGATTCCCGCGCCAACATTCACGACAGCGCCTACGTTCACGAATCCGCTTACCTGTATGGCGACATCACCATCGCCGAAGGGGCATCGGTGTGGATCAACGCGGCGGCGCGGGCGGAAGCCTATGACATCCACATCGGCCGTTACAGCAACATTCAGGATTTCGTCATGATTCACATTGGCAGCGGCTGTGGTACCCGGGTGGGTGAGTACTGTTCCATTACCCACCATGTGACGCTGCATGGCTGCACCATTGGTGATAACTGTCTGATCGGTATCAACAGCACCATCATGGACGGTTGCGTGATCGGCGATAACTGCATCATTGCCGGCCATACCTTCCTCAAGGAAGGCACCGTGATTCCCGATAATTCGATTGTCATGGGCTCTCCCGGTGAAGTGCGCCGCCAGCGTGATAATCGCATCGCCAATCGGGTCAACGCCCTGGCCTATCACCACAATGCCCGCGCTTATGCCAAGGGCGACCATCGCGCCTGGGAGGACATGGCGTTATTCCAGAGATTGGCCCGGGAAGTGGCGGAAGACGCACGGTAACCGGAAATGAAGCTGGTGCTGTTGCCGGGCATGGATGGAACCGGTCTGCTTTTTCGCGACGTACTGGCGCATCTGACCTCGTTGGAATGCGAGGTGATTCCGCTGCCGCACGCCGGGCCGCAGGATATCGACCGCCTTGCCCGGCATGTCGCCTCGCGGCTGCCCCAAAGCGACTATGTAATGCTGGCGGAGTCCTTTTCCGGGAAGATCGCGGAAACCCTCCTGTTGCGGGGGGATCCCAATCTCAAGGCGGTTATTTTCGTGGCGTCTTTTCTTTCCAGGCCCGGCTGGCTGCTCCCCAGGCTGGCGGCTGCCTTGCCGATCAAAGCACTGCTGGCGTTACCCGCTTCGTCGTTGGCGATCCGCTGGTTCCTGATGGGGCGGCAGGCGTCCGATGAAACGATTACGCGGTTCCGGCAGGCGGTAAGGCCGGTACCGCGAAAGGTGCTTGGGCAAAGGCTCGGGCAGATAGCGGGCATGCGCTTTGAAAGGCACCGGTTCACGGTGCCGGCGCTGTACCTTCGGCCTCGAAATGATGTTCTGGTAAGCGACGTGACGGCGCAGTTCAGGGCATCCTTTGCAAATCTGGACGTTGTCGAAATCGGCGGACCTCACTTTATTCTTCAGGCGAGGCCGGAGCGGTGCGCGGACATAATCATGGACGCCGTAAGAGCGTGGTTCCCGGCTTGCGGTTAGCGAGGAAAGAACAACGTGAAGCGGGCGCCGCCGAGCGGTGAGTCGTCCAGGGTCAGGGTCGCCGAGTAACTGTCGAGAATGTCCTTGACCACCGCCAGGCCCAGCCCTTGCCCGGGATGGCGGGTATCCAGCCGCTCGCCCCGTCGCAGGATACGTTCGCGCTGGTCCTCGGCGACGCCGGGGCCGTCGTCTTCCACCACCAGGATGTCGCCGTCGCTGAGCCGCCGGGCGCTGACGCGTACCCGGCTGAGACAGAGGCGATAGCCGTTTTCCAGAAGATTGCCGAGGACTTCCAGCAAGGCGCCTTGCTCCAGGGGCAGAGTGAAGTGATCGGGAAGGGTTCGTTCCAGAGTGACCTGTTTGCCGTGGTGCACCTTGTCCAGCGCGGTTTCCAGGGTATCCAGTAATGGCGCCAGCACCACCTGATGACGAATCAGACCGCTGCGGCGCAGCGAGGCCCGCTGCAGCTGAAAACCGATCTGTTGATTCATGCGCTCGATCTGATTGCCCATGATTTCCACCTGCTCCCGGTTTTGCTGACGGGAGGACAGCGTTTCGCCCACCGCCTGGAGCAGGCTCAGTGGTGTTTTCAGGCCGTGGGCCAGATCCGCCAGGGAATCCCGGTAGCGCTCCCGTTGCAGCCGTTCGCTGTCGAGCAAGCGGTTCAGTGAACGGGTCAGACGCAGCAGTTCCCGGGGGTGGTCCTCGCTGAGCCGCTCCCGTTCGCCGCTTTCCACCTGGTCCAATTCCTCTTTCATACCGCGCAGAGTACGGAAACCCCAGGTCAGGCCCAGCCACAGCAACACCAGCAATACCAGCAGGCCACCGCCGAGCCAGACGTAAAGCTGCTTGCGCAAGCCGGACAGCATGGCGTCGTAGTCCCGGGACGGTTGCACGGTGACGATACTGTAAGCGGCATCCTCGCCCCGCAGCAGATCGATTTCCATATCGTAGACGAACAGCTTGACGCCGTTGGCGTCACGAACGCGGTGCAACTCCCGGTTCTTGTCGCCATCATAGCGGGGCAGATAATCGATGTTCAGATCGTGGGTGGAGGCGGAGCGCCAAAGCAGATGGCCGTCGCGGTCGTAGATAAAGCCAAACAGCTTGTTGTCGAGGAGGGTGAATTCCTCGTCGGGTAAATGATCCGGCATGTGCAAGCGGCCATCTTCCACCCGGGCGGCGGAAATAAGGGTGCTGACGTCCGCGGCCAGGCGCTGTTCGATGGTGTCTTCCAGTGCCAGGCTGAACGCCTGCTGCAGAGCCTGTTGCAGAGCGATGATGAACAGCACCGCCAGGGTGGCGGCGCCGAGCATCAATCGCAGGCGCAGCGACCGTTTCACCGGCAACGCTCGATGAACAGGTACCCCTGGCCGCGCACCGTTTCGATCGGGCGGAAGTCTCCGGACTGGTCCAGCTTGCGGCGCAGGCGCCCGACCAGCACTTCGATCACATTGGGGTCACGGTCCTGATCGTCGGGGTATAACTGTTCCATCAGCCGGTCCTTGCTGACCACTTGTTGATGATGGCGCATCAGATACTCGAGGATACGGTATTCGTAGGCGGTCAGCGCCAGGCTGTGTTCGCCGACACGAGCCTGGCGCCGATTCAGATCCAGCACCAACGGGCCGGCCTCGATGGTCGATTGCACGAACCCGGAAGCGCGGCGCAACAATGCGTTCAGACGTGCTTCCAGCTCCTCGAACTGGAAGGGTTTGACCACGTAATCGTCGGCGCCGGCGGCCAGCCCTTCCACCTTGTCCTGCCAGTTGCCGCGGGCGGTAAGAATCAGAATGGGGAAATTCCAGCCCTGATGGCGAATCTCGCGAATCAGGTCCAGACCACCCATGCCGGGCAATCCGAGATCGACGATGGCCAGGTCATGATGGTATTCCCTGGCCCGGTACAGCGCCTCTTCGGCGTCGGCCACCGCATCCACCACGTGACCCTGCTCGCCCAGACGGCTGTACAGATGGTGGCGCAGTAACGCCTCGTCTTCCACCACCAGCAGTTTCATGGGGCCTCCGATAATGCCTCGCCGGCGCGGGGCCGGCGAGAGGGGGTACTGGGCGGCACGGCAGCGAGCGGTGCCGCCCTTCAGGGGGCATTGCCCCGGTGTTCGATGTCGATCAGAACCGATAGTTTACGCCGACATAGAACTGTTCGCTGCTGTGCAGATCGGCACGACCGGCATTGCCCACGCCGCGTTCCTTCAGTTGCACGTCGGCGCTGGTGCGCAGGTAGCGGTAGCCGCCTTCCAGCGCCACGTTGTAGCCGAGATTCTGAATAATACCGGCCTGCACACCGCCGGCCAGGCCCACGTCACGATCCCGGTGGAAACCACGGCTTTCCTGTTCCAGGCTGACCAGACCGGCGCTTACGCCGCCGAACAGCTGGGTGCCGTGGTCGCCCACTGGCAGCAGGGCGTCATAGCTGCCCAACAGGTTCTGCTGACGCAGTTTGTACTGGTGCCGGGTATCGGAGGCATAGTCATAGGTGACGTAGAAGCGGGCGTTATCTTCGACGGTGCCCAGACGCACGCCCCAGGTGCCGCTGTTTTTGATGGCGCCGTCCAGGTCAGGATCATTCAACTGCGCGTTCAGTGAGTGGGATTTCTGCATGTTGTTACTGGTTTCACCCCAGGTGACACCGCCGAAATGGTCGGCGGCCTGAGCCAGACCGATAGCACCGACCAGTGTGCTGCCCAATACCAGTTTCCCGAATGTTTTCATGGCTTTGATCCTTTGTTGCTGACACTGTTTAACGATGAAGTCAGCATAAAGAGGTCATCCTGAACCGAGCCTGTCGCCTTCCTGAACGGAACTTGAACGGAAGTCAGAAAGTGCGGTGAATACCGTGCGCGCGAACCGGCCGGCACGGCGACGGGAATCACGGGGAGCGGATCTCCTGTGAGGGAGGGAGCAACCATGAAGTTTATTTTCGAAGTGAGAATGAAGCCGGGTTATACGGTGGCGGAGTACGCCGAGGCGTGGATCGAGGCCAGTGAAATTATCCAGCAGGCTCCCGGAGCCCGCGGCACCTACTTGCACCGCAAGATCGGTGAGCCGGACACCTTGCTGGCCATTGCCCATTGGGAATCCAAGGCCCACCGGGACGCCAAGGATGACCGGCGCAGCGAGATCGTGCGCGGTATCCTGGAAAAACACGCCCGTACCTGTGAGATCACCGTGATCGGTGAGTTCGAGGAGCCGGAGTGGCAGGTGCTGCCGCCCCGGCGGGATTAGGGCCTGTTCAGCCCTGGTTCAGAAGGGTATCGCCAAACTCATCACGGAGCTTGTTCTTAAGCACCTTGCCGGTGGCATTACGGGGCAGTTGTTCCACGAACACCACCGCATCGGGGATCTGCCAGGAGGCCACCTTGCCTTCGAAGCCGGCCAGGATGTCCTGCTCCGAGGGGTTCTGGCCTTCCGCCTTGACCGCGATCAGCAAGGGGCGCTCATCCCATTTGGCGTGGCGGGCGGCGATCACCGCGGCGTCGGCCAGTTCGTCCATGCCCATGGCCAGGTTCTCCAGTTCCACCGAACTGATCCACTCGCCGCCGGATTTGATCACGTCCTTGGAGCGGTCCTTGATGGTGAGAATACCGTTACCGTCGAGGGTGGCGATGTCCCCGGTGGGGAACCAGCCATCGCGGTGCGGCGCCGGGGTGTCGACGTTGAAATAGGCATCAATGACCCAGTGTCCCTGAGCGTACAGATTGCCCTGGGCCTCGCCGTCGTTGGGCAGGTCGTTGCCGTCGTCGTCCATGATTTTCAACGCCACGCCGAATGGCGGACGGCCCTGCTTGGCGCGCACCGCGGCCTGCTCGTCCGCCGACAGGCTCAGGTGCTTGTGCAGCAGAGTGCTGACCGAGCCGATCGGGCTCATCTCGGTCATGCCCCAGGCGTGCAGGGTGTCGACGTCGTAGTCGTCGCGGAACGTGGCGATCATCGAAGGCGGGCAGGCGGAGCCGCCGATCACGGTGCGGTTCAGACTGGGGACTTTCTCGCCGCTCTTCTTCAGTGAGCCGATCAGGCCCTGCCACAGGGTCGGCACACCGGCGGCCAGGGTCACCTGATGCTCGTTGATCAGGTTTTTCAGGCTGTCGCCATCCAGGTTCGGCCCGGGCAGCACCAGTTTGGCGCCGACCATGGCGGCGGCATAGGGGATTCCCCAGGCGTTCACATGGAACATCGGAACCACCGGCATGATGCAGTCCCGCCCGCTGAGTCCCAGGCTGTCGGGCATCACCACGGCGTAGGAATGCAGCACCGTGGAGCGGTGCGAATAGAGCGCGCCTTTGGGGTTGCCGGTGGTGCCGGAGGTATAGCACAGGCTGGAAGCGGTGTTCTCATCGAACTCCGGCCAGCGGAAATTCCGCTCGCCCCGGGCCACCAGGTCGTCATAGCCGATGATGCCGGGAACCTGCTTTTCCGCTTCCTCGTCCACCGGCCCCATCAACACGATATGTTTCAGGTGATCCAGCTTGTCGCGGATGGCGGCGATCAGCGGCAGGAAGGTCTTGTCGATGAACAGGACCTTGTCCTCGGCGTGATTGAAGATATACACCAGCTGCTCAGGGAACAGCCGGGGATTGATGGTATGGCAGACCAGGCCGGCGCCGGAGACACCAAAATAGACTTCCAGGTGGCGATAGTTATTCCAGGCCAGGGTGGCGGCCCGGTCGCAATGGTCCAGTCCCAGTTGCAGCAGCGCGGAAGCCAACTGACGTGAACGTTGTTCCACTTCGCCCCAGGTGGTGCGGTGCACGCCGCCAGTGGTCTCCACCGAGACGATCTCGGCGTCGCCATGGTAACGGGCGGCATGGGTGATCTGGCTGCTGATCAGCAGCGGCTGTTGCATCATTTGGCCAAGCATTGTTGTTCTCCCGGAGCTGGCTTGTTGTTTTTACGGTTGGTTGGTTCTTCGACAATGGGTTGCGTCGGGGCGCAGGCATTTAGGCGCGATTTGGCCCTTTATTTGAATAAGCCGGGTTGACCTTTCGTGGCGATAGGCAAAACCAGCCATCCGCCGCTTTACCTTAAGCACGGTTGAGGTCCTAGCCTTGGCCCCTCGATACCTTGATGCCCTATCAGACCAAGAGGAAGGAGTGGACGCAATGACCAATCGGGTGGATCTCAATGCCTATCTGGAGCGAATCGACTATCGCGGCCCGCGCACGCCGGGGCTGTCGCTGCTGGCGGAGCTGCAACGGCGGCACATCGCCACCATCCCCTTCGAGAACTTGTCACCGTTTCTCGGTCTGGAGGTGGAGTTGTCCCCGCGGGGGCTGGAGCGCAAGCTGATTGACCAGAAACGGGGCGGTTATTGTTACGAGCACAACCTGCTGTTCAAGAACATCCTCGAACAGTTGGGGTTTCAGGTCAGCGGTCTGGGGGCGCGAGTACTGTGGGAGCAGCCCTACACGGCGCGGCCGGCGGTGTCCCATATGCTGCTGCGGGTCACCCTGGACGAGGTGGATTATCTGGTGGACACCGGATTCGGCGCCCTGACCCCCACCGCGCCTCTGCGCCTGGACCGTGTAGGACCGCAGGAGACCGCCCACGAGCCCTATCGCGTGCTGCACCTGAATGATCATTTCCTGCTCGAGGCCTACGCGGGGAATGGCTGGAAAACCCTGTACCGGTTCGATTTGCGAGAGCTGTGGCAGGCGGACTACGAAATGGCCAGCTGGTATCTGTCGCACCACCCGCAATCCCATTTCGTCACCAACCTGGTGGCCTGCCGGGCGGATGCGGACGGCCGCCGGAACCTGAATAACCAGCGCCTGTCGATCTACCCGCCAGGGGGAGAGCGTCAGCGGCGGACGCTGAGCAGCGTGGCGGAAGTGCTGGCGGTACTGGAGCAGGAAATCGGTTTGCGGCTCCCGGATCACCCGGCTTTGGAGCGGCGGGTGGCGGACTTGCTGGCGGCCGGGGCGGGCTGATGTCTCGCCGGCGACTATCCGTGCTTGAGGCCTTGGCTTCCCTTGGTTAGTGTTGCCGGTTTCCCCCAAGGATCGCCCCGAGAGTAGAACGTTATGTGGATCAAGAATCTGACGGTGTTTAGTGCCAAGGACCCTTTTACCTGGCCGGTGTCGGAGCTGGAGGCCCAGCTGGAGAACGCCCGTTGTCAACCCTGCGGTAGCCAGTCCCCGAGCAGCGAGGGCTTCGTGCCGCCGCTGAAGGGTGAGGAACGGATGGTGTTCGCGGTGGAAGGGTTCGTCTACTGCGTGCACCAGGAAATCACCCGTTTGCTGCCCGGCCCGGTGATCAAGGAGGAACTGGACGAACGGGTGGAGCAGATCCAGGAGCGTGATGATCGTCGCGTGGGCCGCAAGGAGCGGGCGGAACTCAAGGAACAGATTACCTTTGAGCTGCTGCCGAGGGCGTTCACCCGCTCCCGCCGCACCGGCGTGTTGATCGATCTGGAGCGCGGCCGGATTCTGGTGGACAGTTCCTCCTCCACCCGTGCCGAGCAGGTGGTGTCGGCGCTGCGTGAGGCGCTGGGATCGCTGCCGGTGACCCATGCCGGTGGCGAAAGCGCGCCGACCACCGCGTTCGCGGGCTGGTTACGGGACCACCGGCAATTGCCGGAGGACTTTGGGCTTGGTGACCGCTGCGAGCTGAAGGATGTGAAAGGCGAGGGGGCCAGCGTGCGTTTCACCGCGGTGGATCTGGGCCGCGAGGAGATCCTGGCTCATCTGGACACCGACATGGTGCCGGTGCGGGTGAACCTGTCCTGGAATGATCAACTGGAGTTCGATCTGACCGACGGCCTGGACCTGAAACGCATCAAGGCGCTGGATCAGTTCCAGGAGAATCTGGACGGCATGGAGGCGGACGATGCGGTGGCGGAGCTGATGGCACGCATCAGTTTGCAGGGTAATGCCTTGCGCAATTTGCTGGACGGCATCTACCAATACTTTCAGGTAAAAGCCGACGCGGCCTGATACGGCGCCCGCAATGGCCCGAGCGGACCTGTGATTACCCGCGTGGGGTCACAACAATGGAACGCCTTGAACCAGGGCGACGGCACCCATGCCGTCGCCCTCGGGGACTTCTTCTTACGGGTGGGTGCCATGCAACGTATAGAGATTAACCGGAGCTTTCCGTTTCCGGTGGAGAAACTGTTCGACTTCCTCAGTGATCACGAAAACCTGGAGCTGATTTTCGCGCCGGCCAGAATCCGGCGGATCAAGGATGGCGAGGACACTCCCAACGGTGTCGGTTCCGTGCGCCGTATGCGTATCCTGCTGGCGCCGCCGTTCGAGGAAACCGTGACCGAAGTGGTGCCCAATGAGCGGATCGCCTACCGCATCAGCAAGGGCAGCCCGCTGAAGAACCACCAGGGTGTGATGAGTTTCTCCGCGCAACCGGACGGCGGCAGCCGCCTGCATTACGTGATCACTTTCCAGGGCAAATTGCCGCTGGTGGGGCCGCTTATCAAGGCCGGGCTGCAACGCGGCATCGAGCGCGGTCTGAGCCGGCTGCGGCTTTAATCAGGGTTGCAGCTGCCGTACCGGCCGCACCTCCACGCAACCCACCCGCGCCGCGGGAATCCGTGCCGCGAGCTGGATCGCTTGATTCAGGTCGCGGGCGTCGATCAGGTAGAACCCCGCCAGTTGCTCCTTGGTTTCAGCGAAGGGGCCGTCGGTCACCGAGGTGGTGCCTTGATGCATGCGCACGGTGACCGCGGTATTGACCGGTTCCAGGGCTTCGGCGGCCACCAACTGGCCGCTGGCCTCCACGGTCTCGCAGTACGCCTCGCATTCAGCGTCTTCCGGGCTTTCCGGCAGGCCGTGCAGTTTTTCTTCCTCGCAGTAGACCAGGCACAGGTATTTCATCGATTGATCCTCAACAGGGCGTTATAACGAAGATGGGGGGGCAGAGGACAGTTCCGCCACCCGTTTTTCCAACAAGCGCCGCTCCGCTCCCTGGCGGCTCAGTGTCAGAGCCTCCTGGTAGACCCGCAGCGCATCCTGGTGGCGGCCCAGCCGCCGCAGCAGATCGGCGCGGGCGGCCCGGGCTGGCAGATAGCCGTCCAGTTGACCATCGGCGAGCAGCTCATCCACCAGTTTCAGGCCGGCTTCCCAGCCATCCCGCATGGCCACCGCCACCGCCCGGTTCAATTCGATCACCGGTGACGGGCTGGTGCGCAACAAAACGTCGTAGAGGCCGACGATCTGCGGCCAGTCGGTCTGGTCGGCGCTGGCGGCTTCGCCGTGCACCGCGGCGATGGCGGCCTGCAATGTATAGGCACCGAACCGGCCTTCGCCCAGAGCGTGCTCCACCAGGGCGGTGCCCTGTTGAATCAGCTCCTGGTCCCACAATGATCGGTCCTGGTCTTCCAGCAAGATCAGATCGCCCTGATGATCCAGGCGCGCCGGGCGCCGGGCCTCGATCAACAGCATCAGCGCCAGCAGGCCACGGGCTTCGGATTCGGGCAGCAATTCCACCAGCAAGGCGCCGAGCCGGATGGCCTCGCGGGACAGATCCGGACGCGTCAGGTTCTCGCCGGAAGAGGCGAAATACCCCTCATTAAAGACCAGATAAATCACCTGCAGTACGGAGTCGAGCCGTTCGTTGAGCTCCTGCCGTTCCGGCACTTGATAGGGAATGCCGGCCTGGCGGATCTTGTTCTTGGCGCGCACGATGCGTTGCGCCATGGTCGGCGTGGCCACCAGATAGGCGCTAGCGATTTCCTCGGTGGTGAGGTCGCACACTTCCCGCAGGGTCAGCGCCACCCGGGCGTCGGCGGGCAGCGCCGGGTGGCAGCAGGTGAAGATCAGCCGCAGGCGGTCATCTTCCAGCTCTTCTTCCTCGCCGGGCGGCGGCACGTCCTTTTCCAGGCGCCGGGCGATCTCCTCCTGGGAGGCGTCGAAGCGGGCCCGTCGGCGCAGGGTGTCGATGGCCTTGAAGCGGCCGGTGGAGACCAGCCAGGCCCGGGGTTGCTCGGGAATACCGTCCCGTGGCCATTGCTCCATGGCGGCGATGAAGGCGTCCTGCAGAGCCTCCTCGGCCAAGTCGAAATCGCCCAGCAGACGGATGAGCGTGGCCAGCACCCGGCGGGACTCCGCCTGATACAGAGAGGCCACCTGACGTTGCAGCGCCGGTGAGGCGGGGCTGTCCATGCGTCGCTCCTGGGCTTGCCGGGGCTTTGGGGTGGTCTTCATGCTAACAACAACCGCCGATCGCATCATGGGGTTTCCTCCGCTGTCGTGACCGGCCGCACCTCCACCGCGCCAAGCCGGCAGGCGGGCAGATGGGCTGCCAGGGCCAGGGCTTCATCCAAATGGGCCGCCTCCAGCACCAGCCAGCCGGCCAGCTGCACCGGGCCTTCCGTGGCCGGCCCCGGTTCGATCTGCCGCCGTTCATTACGGTATCGCAGGGTGGTGGCGGTAAGTGTGGAGGCCACCGTGCCGCTGGCGTGCAGTCTTTGATGCTGGCGCAATTGCTGGCGTAACGCCCGGGCGCTGTCATGCAACGCCCGCCGCTCATCCGCCGGCAGGCGTTCCAGTGCGTCTTCGTTCACGTAAATCAGACACAGGTACTTCATCGGCGCTCCCGTTTCCCGCCCGGCTGTCCTTGAGTAATCGTCCGGGGAAAGCAGAATTCGACAGCGATCAAACCACCAGTGGTATCCCACAATCGCCGTGACGTTAAGTCCCAAGCCTGTCGCGGGCCTTGGAAACATAGATCCGGAGGCCGCTCCAACGCCGCTGTGGGAGCTTGCCTGCAAGCGAATAGTGGGGGGCCGGAAGCCTATTCGCTTGAAGGCAATCTCCCACAAATGCTGTTGCGGCCCGGAAGGCCTTCGTGCCCCGATGGAAAGGTTTCCGCGGCGAACCTTTCCCTTCGATGGTGACAGCGCGCGTCAGTGTGCTATTGTTGGCCTCTGTTATGTTTACGGCGTAAACAATAAAGCGCGAAGATAATTCCTGACGATAAAATCCAACGAGAGGAACTGGCCGTGATAGAAAAAACCATCGCCGAATGGCATAAGCTGGTGGAGGCTAGGGATGCCGCCGGGCTGGATGCGATTCTGGCCGACAACGTGGTATTCCATTCGCCGGTGGTGCATACCCCCCAGGAAGGCAAGGCGATCACCTCCCTGTACCTGACCGCCGCTCTGCGTACCCTGAATAATGAGCACTTCCGTTATGAACGGGAGATTCTTGACGGTAATAACGCGGTGCTGGAATTCACCACCAATCTGGAAGGGATCCACATCAATGGCATCGACATGATCCACTGCGATGATCAGGGCCGTATCGATGACTTCAAGGTGATGGTCCGCCCATTGAAGGCGGTGAACAAGATCCACCAGATGATGGCGGCGATGCTGGAGAAGCTGAAATAGGATAGAAGCGTCTGACGCCGGAAGGCCGGCGTCAGAGCCTGATGCGGGGTTTAGTCGAACAGAATCACCTGGCGGATCGCTTCGCCATCGGCCAGACGGTCGAAGCCTTCATTGATGTCTTCCAGTTTCAACCGATGGGTGAGCAGCTTGTCCACCGGCAGACGGCCGGCCAGGTATAGGGCCACGTACTCGGGAATATCCAGGGCCGGCACATGGCCGCCCAAATAAGAGCCCAGCAGACTGCGCTCTTCCGCCACCAACTGCACCGGGCTCACCGCCATGCGAGTGCTGGGGTGCGGCAAGCCGGCGGTCACCGTTTTGCCGCCCTTGCCGGTGGCGGCGAAAGCGAACTCAAGCGCCGGGCCGACCCCGGCGAACTCCGCGGCGATGTCCACGCCGCCGCCGCTGATCGCCTTGACCTGTTCCACCGCGTCCTCGTCTCTGGAATTCACCACATGAGTGGCGCCCAGGGACTTGGCCATGTCCAGTTTGTCCTGGGCGATATCGGCGGCGATGATCTGACGGGCGCCGCCGGCCACCGCTCCCAGTACCGCTGACAACCCGACACCGCCGAGGCCCACCACCAGCACGGACTGGCCGGCGCGCAGACCGGCGGTGTGCACCACCGCACCGACCCCGGTGAGCACGGCGCAGCCGAAGACGGCGGCGATATCGAACGGCAGGTCCTTATTGACCTTCACCGCGGAGCGCCGTGAGGTCACCGCGTACTCGGCGAAGCCGGATACGCCCAGGTGGTGATTCACGGTGTGCTCGTTCTGGTGCAGGCGCATGCCGCCGCCGAGCAGGGTGCCTTCGTTGTTGGCGGCGGCGCCCGGCGCGCACAGAGCGGCACGGCCATCGAGGCAATAATCGCAGGTGCCGCAGCTGGGGACGAAGGAGAACACCACATGATCGCCGACCTCCAGATCGGTGACGCCATCACCCACTTCCATCACTTCGCCGGCGGCTTCGTGACCCAGGGCCATGGGCAGAGGGCGCGGACGGTTGCCGTCGATCACTGACAGATCCGAGTGGCACAGGCCGGCGGCGCGTACCCGCACCAGAATCTCGCCGTGTCCGGGGGCATCCAGTTCCAGCTCTTCGATCTTCAGCGGCTGGGATGTTTTGTAGGGGCGCTGGGCGCCCATTTCGCGCAATACCGCGGCACGTGTTTTCATCGCTCTCCCCTTACTCTTCCGGAGCCTTTTGCTCCAGATCCTTCGTGAAGGTCTGATCGTTTTCACCAGTAAAGAACTGGCGGCCGTAAATCAAAACACACAGGGCCACGCCAACGGCGAAGGCCCAGGTGGCACCCTGGGTGGCAAGGACCGCGGCGGTAACGCCGGCGATACCCAGATCCCGCTGACTGCGGGCCTCCAGAATGCCAATGCGCACGCTGACATAACCCTGGATCAGCAGGGTCAGCGCCAGCGCCACGCCAAGAATCGGTTCCACCAGGCTGACGATGGGCATCAGCAGCAGGCCGGTGTTGGTGCCCCAGCGGAACGAGCCGGCGCCACCGAAAATAGAGTCCATGGCCTTGCGGCCTTCCTTGAAACGCTCGGTAATGACCACGTGCATGGCCGCCCACAGCGGGCCGCACATGGCCACATCCGGGCCGATGATGCTCATGGTGGCATTGCGGCCGCCAAAAATCATATGCGCCCGGTTGGGGTCGTAGTCGATCTTCTCGTCCTTGCGGGCTTCGTCCGCCTCGGTGAGCAGCGCCTTGCCCTGCAGCACATCGCCGAACAGCACGATATAAGCCGCCAGCATGGTCGGGATCGCCTGCAGGAACATACCCGCCGAGGGCAGTCCCAGGCCGAACACGGTGTACTCATTCCAGAGCGTGGCGAAGTCCGGTTTGGTGAAGCCCCATTCGATGGTCGGCCAGGGCGCTTCACCAAAGATCGGCGCCACCACGATGGCCAGAGCGATGATCGGAAAAATGCCCAGTTTCCCGAGTGTGGCCCAGAACGCATTGCGTTTCTTCAGGACATTGAAGTGGCGGGAAAAGATCAGATAGAAGGCGATACCGATGGCAATGGAGATGGTCCAGGGGAAGCTTTCAAAGCGGCCGCCGACCTTGAACACGGTGATCACCGCGGCGATGCCGGCACCCATGATGATGCCGGCCTTGATGGCCGGCGGCACCACATTGACCACCTTGCGGGACAGGCCGGTGAGGCCCAGGAAAATACAAAATCCTCCCAGTAACAGCTGGAAGGCGATCAGCGCGTGCACCCGCTCCGGGCCTTCCGGGAAGCCGCCGCAATAGGCCATCAGCAATGGGATCGCCGGAGTGATCCAGCCCGGCACCACCGGGTCGCCCAGCAGGTGGTGAGTCAGATACAGAATGCCGTTGAGCAGTACCACGGCGAGGGCCGCCTCGAAGGGCATGCCGAGCAGCTCGGTCATCAGCGGAATGGCCGCCAGATCCACCGCGCACATCAACAACCCTTGCAGATAATCGGGCCACTCAAAACGATAGTGGATAAAAGGCAGACGCAGTTTAAACGGGCCGAGAGGCCAATAGAGAGTTTCGCCGTCCGGGCGTCGGTAGTCACGCATAGTGAGGGCCGTACCTACTGGTGGGAATGACAGGGGTCAGTTTAGGGCCTGTTCACCCTATTTGCATCCGGCAGGCGGGATGCAAATAGGGTGAACAGGCCCTGGAGCGCAGCCCTCCCGGGTCAAGCGCCGCCGCCCAGTGTGGTCGCCAGATAGCGAGCCAGCATGGCGACGCAGACCACCACGATCAAAGGCCGGATCAGCCGGGCGCCGCCGCCGATCACCGCGTGAGCACCGAGGCGCGCGCCCAGCAACTGGCCGGCCACCATCACCGCGCCGGTGGCCCAGAGTACCTTGCCGCCGGCGATGAACAGCGCGAGCGAGGCGATATTGCTGGCGAAGTTGAGCGCCTTGGCGCGGGCGGTGGCGGTAATCAGGTCGCGGCCGCGCAATGCCACTTCCACCAGGGCGAAAAAGGAACCGGTGCCGGGGCCGAAGAAACCGTCATAAAAGCCGATGCCCGGCACCAGGGTGCGCTCGTAGATCCTGTCGCTGACCCGGGGCGCCCGTTCCACCTGGCCGGCGCCCTTTGAGAACAAAAAATAGAGGGCGATGATCACCAACACCACCGGCACCAGAATCTCCAGAATGTCGGTGTGCATGACCTGCACCAGGACAGTGCCGAGGGCGCTGCCAATCAGAGAGGCGAGGAAGGCCCGGCGCACCTCGGCAATGCGAAAGCGTCGCCGGCGCCACAACGTGAACGCGGCCATGCCGGAGCCGAAAGTGCCCTGCAGCTTATTGGTGGCCAGTGCCTGCACGGGCGATAGGCCGGCCAGCATCAAGGCGGGCAAGGTCAGCAAGCCGCCGCCGCCGGCCAGGGTGTCGATGAAACCGGCGAGCAGCGACACCGCCGCCAATATCAGCAATATGGAGAGGTCTAATTCCACGATGTCCCTTCCTGGCGAGGGCCTACTTTACCCCGGTCGATGGGGGGCTGGCGATGGCCGTCACTATGTTGCAGCATGATCTGCGTTACCATCGCGGAAAGGGACAGGATGGTGCGGCGTCGCCGGGGCCTCCGGCGTGGACGATTGAGGGCGTTATTGATGGTGGTGTCGGGACAAGGAAGGCTGGAGGGCTGGCTCACGGCGCTGCTGGCGTTGTGGTCACTGACGCTGAGCGGGTGCCAGCTGTTACCGCGGGAGCCGCTGCCCGAACCGGGCGTTGCCGGCGATGCCGGGCGGGATCAGCCTGGTACCCTGCATTTCCAGATTTCGCCTGGGCATACCGGATCCTATTACGGCTGGCAGGTGGAAGTGGCCGCCGCCGAGTATAACAAGGGCTTCATCTCATTCACCTCGCGGCCAATGGAAGCGGGTGAGCGCCTGGACGCGCAGCTTTGGGCGGATCGATATCAGGTGCGGGTGTTGCATTTGGGGCGGGTGCGGTTTCAGGAATGGGTGCCGGTGTCCGCTGGTGGCGATACGCTGATCTCGGTGAAACTGAGCTTTCTGCGGAGTACCGTTACCCCCCATGTGGGCGCGGAAGCTCGCGGTCGCCTGTATGGCAAGCCTTCCCGGATACGCGACCTTTCCAGCAACTATCAGCCGTTTACCGTGCATGCCGGTGACGGTCTGCGGGTGATTTTTGATGGGCCCCAATACCGTGGCGAACTGGCTGGCCCGGGGCGGCTCGAGTTCATCCAGAATGGCGCCACGCTGGCCACCATGGAGCAGGCGCGCATCGCCGCCAACGAGATCATCGGTGAGTTGCGTTTCAAGGACGAGCGTAAAGTGGATCAGGCGCTGAACGGCGCCTTCTCGTTTCCCGATGGTACCGTGTCCGAATGGTCCGACGGCCGCCGCTTCGAAGGGGCTTACCGGGGGCTGCAGCCGGATCAGGGCAAATTGCAATTGCCCGACGGCGATCTCTGGTACGGCTCGGTGGAGTTGTTGATGCCGAGGGGGCCGGGTGTGCTCAAGCGTCGCGATGGCAGCTGGCTGGAATTACCGGCGGGCAGTGATTTGCTTACCCTTACCGGAACCGTGCCTTGTGGACGGAGTAGTGGTGGCAGCCGCCAATGCCATTACCTGGATGGCCAGCGCCTGTCCTCGGAAGCGGATTTGAAACGGCGCCTGGCCAGCCGCCAGACCTCCTCCTCCGGCCCCGCCGCCGGGTGCCAGCTGGCCCAGGGCCATTTCAGCCGTGGCCTCGGCCGCAGCCGGTTGTTGCTGGGACCCGGTGGCGAAGGGGAGTTTGAGCAGTACTCCGGCAGCCGCCGGTTCCGTTTTTATTCCGCGTTCGAATACCAGGCGCAGCCCGAGCGGTTGGATGTGAAGTACGGGGAGGGCAGTTACATTCATGTGGAGAGCGGACAGGTCCTGCATCGTACCGGTATCAGTGAGGTGGCTTTGCCGTGCCGTTTCGACGGCCACACCCTGTGGCTGGAAGGAAAGCCCTACCAGCGTGATTGAAGCGTAAGTGCGAATGGGACGTCCCTGAATAAGTATGACGATGTTCCAGCAGACGTCGTCATACTTATTCAGAGACCAGGTGGGTGCCATCATGCGTTGGCGAGGAAGACGGCAAAGCAGCAATGTGGAGGATCGCCGGGGCCAGCCGCTCAGCGCCGGCAGTGGCGGTGGCGGCGCGGCTCTGTTACTGCTCCGGGTGGTGCCCTGGCTGTTGCGCAGCAAGACCGGCCGGGTGCTGCTTCTGGTGGGCGCGGTGGGATATGTCGGAGCCCGTTTGCTGGGAATTGACGTGCTGTCGATGGGGCAGGGAAGCATGACGGCGGAGCGCGGGCAGCCATTGTCCGCCGAGCAGCAGGAACTGGCGGAATTCTCCGCCGTGGTGCTGGCGGAAACGGAAGACACCTGGCGGCGTATCTTCGCCGGTATGGGGAAACAATACCGCGAACCGACTCTGGTGTTGTTCAGTAATGGGGTGCGATCCGCCTGCGGCACCGCCAGTTCCGCGGTCGGCCCTTTCTATTGCCCCGGCGACCAGAAGCTTTATCTGGATCTGACCTTCTTTAACGAGCTGCGCCGGCGCCATGGCGCGCCCGGCGATTTCGCCCAGGCCTATGTGATCGCCCACGAGGTGGGCCATCATGTGCAGACCCTGCTGGGCATCAGCCAGCGGGTGCGCCAGGCCCAGTCCGGCCTTTCCCAAGCCGACGCCAATGCCCTGTCGGTGCGGCAGGAATTACAGGCGGATTGCTTTGCCGGGGTATGGGGACATGATGCCGGGCAAAAGCAGCTGTTGGAGGAAGGGGACCTGGAAGAAGCCCTGACCGCCGCCAACGCCATCGGTGACGATACGTTGCAGAAGCAGGCGGGGCGCGCCGCGGTGCCGGACAGCTTCACCCATGGCAGCTCGGCCCAGCGGATAGAATGGTTCCGGCGCGGATTTGATAGCGGCGATATCAGCGCCTGCGATACGTTTGCGGGTTGAAGCAAAAGGGTTCGTCGCGGTTTAGAGGGAAACAGGATTACCCTCCATTGAGGGCAGCGGGGCTGTGTTAGGCCTTTGCGGGAACGCCGTAAATACATCCCTGTAAGCTCCCGGTCGAACGTCCCTGTTCGACAGGGTCCCACAAAGGCCTAACACAGCCCCGCTTCGAGGTAACCGGCAAACACTGGTGTTCTTCTAGCTTCGGTGGCCGCTACAACGCCGCTGTGGGAGCTTGCCTGCAAGCGAATGGGGCTAGCTCGGGCGGTTTGTAATATTCGCTTGCAGGCAAGCTCCCACAGCGGCTTCGTAGCCCCTTCTGTGTCAGCGGCTGTCGTTGTCGGAACCCGGAAGGCCTCCGTGCAGACCCGTGCCCTCGATGGAGACGCCCATTTCCTGAACCAAAAAAAGGGGGGCTTGCGCCCCCCATATGGACCACCCTTTGCCTGGATTAGCGGGCCGGACGAGGAACCCTGAACCAGGCGGCGTACAGCGCGGGCAGAAACAGCAGTGTCAGAGCGGTGGCGACGATCAGTCCGCCCATGATCGCCACGGCCATCGGTCCGAAGAAATCACTGCGGGACAACGGAATCATCGCCAGCACCGCGGTGAGCGCGGTGAGCGCGATAGGCCGGAAGCGTCGCACCGTGGACTCGATGATGGCTTCATGTTGGCCACGGCCCTGGGCCAGATCCTGGCCGATCTGATCCACCAGGATCACCGAGTTGCGCATGATCATGCCGGCCAGCGCGATGGTGCCCAGCATGGCGACGAAACCGAACGGTTGGCCGAAGAACAGCAGGAACAGGGTGACGCCGATCAGTCCCAGGGGCGCGGTCAGGAACACCATCACCGTCAGTGAGAAGCTGCGCAGCTGCAGCATCAGCAGCGTCAACACCACCAGCACGAACAGCGGCATGCCGGCGTTCACCGATTTCTGGCCGCGGGCGGATTCCTCCACGGTGCCGCCCACTTCCAGCAGATAGCCCGGCGGCAGTGCATCACGGATATCCTGCAAGGTGGGCTGGATCTTGTTGACCAGCGTGGCCGGCTGTTCGTCGCCGTAGATATCCGCGCGGACGGTCACCGTGGGCAACCGATTGCGGTGCCAGATGACGCCTTCCTCGAAGCCGTATTCCAGGGTGGCGATCTGGGACAGTGGCACACTGCGGCCGTCCTCGTTCTGCACCGCCAGACTCGGCAACAGCCCCAGCGCCTCGCGCTCGCGGGCATCACCACGGACTTCCACATCGATCAACTCGTTGTCTTCCCGGTACTGGCTGACCGCCACCCCGGACAACGAACTTTGCAGCGCCTGGGACAGATCGGCGGTGTTGACGCCGAGCGCCCGGGCACGGTCCTGGTCGATGTTCAGGCGCACCACCTTGCTGGGTTCTTCCCAGTCCAGGTGCACGTTGCTGACCTGTGGTTGCTCGCGTATCCGTTCCGCCACCTGCCTGGCCAGATCACGAACTTCGCCGATGTGTTCCCCGGATACCCGGAACTGGATCGGGTAGCCCACCGGCGGGCCGTTCTCCAGACGCGACACCCGCGAACGCACGGTGGGGAACTCCGCCGCCAGCGTGTCGATCAGCCAGGAGCGTACTTCTTCCCGCTCCTCGATATTGCGGGTCAGTACAACGAACTGGGCGAAGCTCGCCGCCGGCAGTTGCTGGTCCAGAGGCAGATAGAAGCGGGGAGAGCCGGTGCCGACATACGCCACGTAGTTCTCCACCTGGTCATTTTCCGCCAGCAACGCCTCCAGCCGCTCCGCCTGGGCCTGGCTGGCTTCCAGTGAGCTGCCTTCGCTCAGCTTCAGGTCCACCATCAGTTCCAGCCGCGCGGATGGCGGGAAGAACTGTTGCGGCACGAAACGGAACAGCGCCACCGCGCCAATGAAGATCGCCACCGTCATCACGATCACGGTTTTGCGGTGGTAAACGCACCAGCTCACCAGCGCGCGGAAACGGCGATAAAACGGCTTCTGGTAGGGGTCGTGAACTTCACCGGCATCATCGCGGCGGGCCAGATTGGGTAGCAGTTTGTCGCCCAGGTAAGGCACGAACACCACGGCGGTAATCCAGGACACCAGCAATGACAACGTCACCACCTGGAAAATGGAGCGGGTGTATTCGCCGGTGCCGGACTGAGCCGTGGCGATCGGTAGAAAACCGGCCGCGGTGATCAGGGTGCCGGTGAGCATGGGGAAGGCGGTACTGGTCCAGGCGAAACTGGCCGCCTTGATCCGGCTGAGCCCTTGTTCCATCTTGATCGCCATCATCTCCACCGCGATGATGGCGTCGTCCACCATCAGCCCCAGCGCCAGCACCAGCGCCCCCAGCGAAATCTTGTGCAGGCCGATGTCGAAGTAATTCATCAGCGCGAAGGTCATCGCCAGGACCAGGGGAATGGATAACGCCACCACCAGACCAGTGCGCAGTCCCAGCGAGAAAAAACTCACCAGCAGCACGATCACCAGGGCCTCCACCAGCACCCGCACAAAGTCGCCAACGCTGGCGCGTACCGCCGCTGGCTGGTCGGAGACCTTATGCAGTGACAGGCCGGCCGGCAGAGTCTCCTGCAGGCGCGCGAATTCCTTTTCCAGGTTTTCACCGAGGGCGAGAATGTCGCCGCCGGCCTTCATGGAGACCGCCAGGCCGATGGCGTCCTCGCCCATGAAGCGCATGCGTGGTGCCGGCGGGTCGTCAAAGCCACGGTAAACCTTGGCGATGTCCGCCAGACGCAGGGTGCGGCCCTCGAACCGGATGGGGAAGCGGCGGATCTCCTCCACGCTTTGAAAATTACCGGAGGCACGCAGGCGCACGCGGTCGGTAGGGGTCTCAAAATAACCGGCGTCGGAAACCGCGTTCTGTTGTTGCAGGGCCTGCTGCACCGCGCCGAGCGGGATGCCCAGGGCGGCCAGCTTGGTATTGGACAGCTCCACCCAGATTTTCTCGTCCTGCAGGCCAAGCAGCTCCACCTTGCCCACGTCCTCGACCCGTTGCAGGGCCAGTTGCAGGCGGTCGGCGTAGTCTTTCTTCAGCGCGTAATCGAAGCCGTCACCGGTGAGCGCGTAGATATTGCCGTAGGTGGTGCCGAACTCGTCATTGAAGAACGGGCCCTGGATACCCTGGGGCAGGGTGTGGCGGATATCGCCCACCTTCTTGCGCACCTGATACCAGAGATCGGGAATGTCGTCGGAGTGCATATCGTCCCGCGCCATGAACATGACCTGGGACTGACCGGGGCGGGAGAAGGACGTGATGCGGTCATAGTCCCCGGTCTCCATCAGCTTCTTTTCAATACGCTCGGTGACCTGGCGGGAGACGTCCTCGGCGCTGGCGCCGGGCCACAGCGTATTCACCACCATGACCTTGAAAGTGAACGGCGGGTCCTCGCTTTGTCCAAGCTGGCTGTAGGAAAGCGCGCCGAGGGCGCCCAGGAGGATCATCGCGTAGAGCACCAGGGAGCGGTTGTGCAGCGCCCATTCGGACAGATTGAAACGCATCCTCAGTGTCCCCCGTCGCCGAAGTCCACCTGGCGATTGCGCCGGTCCACCGGTTTCACGGTCTGGCCTTCGCGAAATAACTGGGTACCGGCGGCGACGATCCAGTCACCGGCTTGCAGGCCGGCCAGCACCGGTACCTGGTCTTCCTGGTAAGGCCCCACGCGGACGGGGGTCTTCACCAGGGTCTGGTCCGCGGGATTCACTTTCCAGACATAAGGGGCGCCGTCCTCGGCGGTGAGCGCGCTAAGCGGGATGCTCATGCGGGTGCCACCCTGAGGGAAGAATACCCGGGCACTTTGTCCCAGATCGGCGGGTACGTCGCCACTGGTGAAAGCCACCCGCGTCGCGTAGGTGCGCAATTGCGGATCGGCGGAGGGGGCGATCTCGCGGACCCGGCCGTCATAGTGGTCACCGGGCCGCGACCACAGCTCCACTTTGACGTCCTGCTGGAGAGAAACCTGATTGACGCGGTTTTCCGGGAGATGGATCAGCACTTCACGATCGCCGTCGGCGGCCAGCGTGAACACGGTCTGACCGGCCGCCACCACCTGCCCGACTTCGACCTGGCGGCTCATGATGACCCCGTTCCGGGGCGCACGCAGTTCGGCGTAACCGGCCTGGTTCCGGGCTACTTCCAGATCGGCGCGGGCCTGGCGCAATTGCGCCGCGGCGGCTTCGAGCTGGCTGCTCACCGAATCGTACTGGGACTGGCTGATCACCTTGCGTTCCAGCAGGGTCTGGTAGCGTTTCTGCTCACTGAGCGCCAGATCATGGTCGGCCTTGGCGGCGGCCACCCGGGCCCGGGAAGCATCCAGCCGCAGGCGCACGTCGCGAGGGTCGATACGGGCCAGCGGCTGTCCCTTCTCCACCCGGTCTCCGACTTCCACCAAACGCTCGATCACCTTGCCACCGACCTGGAACGCCAGATCGGGCTCATAGCGGGCGCGGACCTCGCCGGCGAAGCTGTCATGGCCGGCGTGGGTACTGTCCGGCTGGACCACCAAAGCAGTACTGATGGTGTGCTCGGTGGTGGCGGCATCACCGCTGCAGCCGCCAAGCGCGCTGGCAAGCAGGGCGCCGAGAAACAACAGAGGCAGGCCGGAAGCGCCCACGCGATGAGTGGGTAAATGCGATGTGGATCGGTTGCGGCGAGTCATGGAACACCTTATCCCTTGTTGGTACCCCCGGGCGGGAAAGAGCGCCTGCGGATAGCAGCAACAACAACGTCGTTATTTTGTCGGTTGAATGGTAAACTCGCCGGTATAGTAAAATTAGTGAACTCGCCAGTCCACCATTTGTTGAGATCATGTCGAACAATCTGACCCGCAGCGGCCCGGGCCGCCCCAAAGACCCCGCCAAACGCGACGCCATCCTGGCCGCCGCCACCACCCTGTTTCTGGAACAGGGGTATTCCGGCACCAGCATGGATGCCATCGCCGCCGCCGCCGGTGTCTCCAAGCTCACGGTTTACAGCCACTTCAAGGACAAGGAGGCGCTGTTCGCCGCCGCGGTGGAGATCAAATGCCAGGGACAGATGCCCTTGCCGATCTTCCATTTCGATCAGAGCCAGTCGGTGGAACAGGTGTTGCTGCGCATCGCCCGCTCCTTCCATGAACTGGTGACCCAGGACGACGCGGTCAATCTGATGCGGCTGATGGCGGCTCAGGCCGGCCAGGACCAGACCATGGCCCGGTTGTTCTTCGAAGTGGGGCCGCAGAAGACGCTGCTGGATATGGAGCGGCTGCTGGCGGAACTGGGCCGGCGCGGATTATTGCGGGTGGCGGCGCCGGATCGCGCCGCCGATCATTTCTTTTCCCTGATCAAGGGTTGCCATGAGATGCAGGTGCTGATCGGTTGCGGCGAGCCGATGACGGCGGAGGAGGCGGAAGCCCATATCACCGATGTGGTGGCCATGTTCCTGCGCGCTTATGCGCCATAGAGACGCACGGCGAGCAGTACCACCAGCAGGGCCAGCACGGCACTGACGCTCTGCCAGAAACGCACCGGATGGCGTTCCATCAGCGGCGGCCGGATGGGGTGCGCCAGACCCGGACCAGGGTGGCGCAGATCATGGATAAATTCCGATAACTCCCGGTAGCGCTTGTCCGGGTGGGGATGCACCGCCTTGCGCAGCGCTCCGTCCACCCAGGCCGGCAGATCGCGGTCATCGCGCAAGGCGCTGCGATAGCGGAGCCGGTTCTGCGCGGACCGGGTCCGGCACTGGGACACGGCGGTACCGTAGGGCAAATCCCCGGTCAGCAGTTGATAGGCAATGACACCGAGGGAAAACAGATCAGAGGCGGTATTGCCCGGTTCTCCGAGAAAGTATTCCGGTGCCATGTAGGGCAGGGTGCCTTGCGGCGCTTCCCGGTCCCGGGGCGGGGCCAGCTCCGCCAATCCGGCCACGCGGGCGGCGCCGAAGTCGATCAGGGTGATGGTGCCGTTGGCGTCGACCATCACGTTCTCCGGGCGCAGGTCCTGGTGCAGGATCTCGCGCCGATGAAAGGCGTACAGCGCGCGGGCGATCTGTTCCACCAGATCCCGAACGGTTTCCAGCGAAGGGTTGGGGTGGTCGCGCATCCACTGAGTCAGGGTTTCCCCCTCCACATAGTCCGTCACCGTGTACAGGTAACGACGTTGCCGTTGCCGTGGCGGCGCCTTGAGAACATGGGGATGGTCAATGCGGTGGGCGATCCACTCCTCCATCATGAACCGTTCCAGAAAGGCGCGATCATCGGCGCGGTCGATGGCCGGGGTTTTCAGCACCACGGTGGCGCCGCTGTCCAGATCTTCCGCCAGGTAGACGTGGCTGCGGCTGCTCGCATGCAACTCCCGCAGGATGCGGAAGCCGTCGAATTCCATGCGCGCATGCAGCTCCGGCGGTAGCGGCAGATCGTCAAGACGGCCGGACAAGGCGGAAGATTCATCCCGCGGCAACCGGTCGACGCGCAGGACCTGCACGGTCAGGTTATCCTCACTGCCGCGTTCGTAGGCCAGCGCCGCCAGGGTCCGCGCCGCCTGGCGCGGATCGGTTTGCGAGGCCAGAGTGCTGGTCAGGGTGTCGGTATCCAGATACTCGTGGACGCCGTCGGTGGCCAGCACGAACCAGTCCCCTTCCGTCACCGGCATGCTGAGATGATCGATTTCCGCGCGGGCGTTCATGCCCAGTGCCCGGCTCAGGTAACTCTGTTCCCGTGACACCCATAACCGGTGGTCTTCGGTGAGCTGTTCCAGGACGCCGTTACTCAGCCGATACAGACGGGCATCACCCAGATGGAAGCAATGGGCGCTGTCCCCCTTGATGACCAGAGCGGTAAACGTGCATACGTAGCCCCGGTCCAGGTCATAACGGTATTGGCTTTGGCGGGTTTGCGCGTGCAGCCAGGCATTGGTGGCGTTGATCACCCGTTGCGCGGACTGCCGTACCGACCAGGTTTCCGGGGTGCTGAAGTAGTCTTCGAGAAAGCTGCTGACCGCGGTTTCCGAAGCGATGTGGCTGACGTTGCTGCTGCCGATGCCATCGGCCAGCGCCAGCACCAGCCCCTTGCTGATCAGCGCCATCCCTTCGGGAATCAGGGCGCCGTGGAAATCCTGATTGACGGCTTTGCGGCCTTTGTCGGAGTACTGTCCCAGGGATACCTGAAGGGAGGAAGGCATGGCGTTGGGTGCTCCGGCCATGACCGGAGCACGTTCCTGTTGGTTTTCGTTCCTTGGATTACAGGGAACGTTTCGGCGCGGTGCGCACATGGGTGGTATAGAGGGTCAGACCAGTGAAGGCGAGGCCGCCCACCAGGTTGCCCAGCGCGGTGGGGATCTCGTTCCAGATAAAGTAGTCGGCCACGGAGAAATCGCCGCCCATGAGCATGGCGCAGGGGAACAGGAACATGTTCACCACCGAGTGCTCGAAGCCCATGTAGAAGAACAGGAAGATCGGCATCCACATGGCGATCACCTTGCCGGAAACCGTGGTGGAAATCATCGCGCCCACCACGCCCATGGACACCATCCAGTTGCACAACATGCCGCGGATGAAAATGGTGATCCAGCCAGCCAGGCCGAACTCGGCATAGCCCAGCGTACGGGATTCACCAATGGCTGCCAGCTTTTCGCCCACGGTTCCCGGCTCGGTGTTGAAGCCGTAGGTAAGGATGAAAGACATCATGAACGCCACGGTGAGCGCGCCGGCGAAATTGCCCAGGAACACAAGGCCCCAATTCTTCAGGACACGATTGGTGGTCACTCCCGGGCGCCGGTCCAACAGCGCCAGCGGGGTCAGCATGAACACGCCGGTCAGGAGATCGAACCCCATCAGATACAGCATGCAGAATCCCACCGGAAACAGCAGGGCACCGATCAGGGGATTGCCGGTTTGTACCGTGATGGTCACCGCCATGGCCGCCGCCAGGGCGAGGATGGCGCCGGCCATGTAGGCACGGATCAAAGTGTCGCGGGTCGCCATGTAAATCTTCGATTCACCGGCATCCACCATCTTGGTGACGAATTCGGAAGGCACTAAGTAAGACATGGTCGCACTCTCTGGATCATCAATGTTTGCGGAAGGCCCTTAAAAGCGTCGTTCTATTGCTATGGAGAGGGTCAGCAAGAACCGCACCAGGAGCGCGAGTGAGTTTTTAAGTTGTTGATATAAAATAAGTTTTTATTTTTGTTGGTAGGGGTGATCAAGGGCCGGGCCGCACGCGTGGCGCCATTATGGTGCAGGGCGCCGGGTCCGTTTTGGTGCTTTTCCGGAAGGGGGCGTCAATTGTGCGGTGTCGGCAATCGGGGTAGGCTGCCGGCTTCCCCCTGCCGGCCTTCACCATGCTTCAACACTTCCTGGAACACTTTGGCTATCCCGCCCTGTTCGTGGGGACCTTTCTGGAAGGCGAGACGATTCTGGTGCTGGCGGGGTTCCTGGCGTTCCATGACTATCTGCGTCTGGATCTGGTGATATTCACCGCTTTCGCCGGTGCTTTTTGCGGGGACCAGCTCTGGTTTCTGCTCGGGCGCCACCATGGCCGGCGGTTGTTGCGACGTAAACCCCGCTGGGAAGCGACGGGCGAAAAGGCTTTGAGGCTGGTGCGGCGTCACCCTGATTTGTGGGTGCTCGGTTTCCGTTTCGTCTATGGCCTGCGAACCGTAATGCCGGTGGTGATTGGCTTGTCCGGCTACCCGCCGCGCCGGTATTTGCTTTTCAACGCTCTGGGCGCCGCGATCTGGGCGACGGCGCTGGGCTTCGCCGCCTTCCATTTCGGTACCTTGCTGGAAGGGCTGCTTGGTCATCTGAAACGCTACGAGTTTTATGTCTTGGGGGCGCTGTTTCTGATCGGTGTACTGATGTGGCTGTGGCGCTATTTTCGCGCACCCCGCTGACACAGGATGCGCTGCCAAGGCCGCTTCCCACAGAATGAGCGCTACGGAGCCGCTGTGGAAGCTGCCTTGGCAGCGACCGGCGTGTAGGCGTGCCCGCCCTCAGCGGTGGGACATCCATGGTCCACGGGCCGCTTTAGCCTTTCTATACTCTGAGCTCAGTACATATCGTTTTCCCCGAGCCCGTGGTCCGGCTACCTTGCGATTCTGGTTTTTCTGACAGAGAAGCGAGCCGGGCCCATGATCACCGTATTCACGGATTCTTCCCCCAACGGCTTCAAGGTCACTATTGCCCTTGAAGAGCTGGGGCTGCCTTATACACTGGAACAGATCAATCTTCATGCTGGCGAGCAGCGCCAGTCGTCGTTCCTGGCAATCAACCCCCATGGCCGGATTCCCGTCCTGCGTGATGAGCAAACCGGAGTGACGCTTTTTGAGTCCTCGGCGATCCTGTTGTATCTGGCGGAAAAAACCGGGCGCCTGCTGCCGGAGGCGTTGACGGCCCGTTGGGAAGCCATCAAATGGCTGCAGTTTCATTCCGCCAGCATGGGGCCGATACTGGGGCAGCGCGTGCATTTCGAGTTGTTCGCGCCGACCCGGTTGCGCGAGGCTATTGATCGTTACCGGAGCTTGAGCGAGGAAGCCTTCGCCACGCTGGACCGTCATCTGAGTAGCCGGGTCTTTCTGGCTGGCGACAGCTATTCCATCGCCGATATCGCCACCTTCGGCTGGACGCATATCGCCGTGATTTGCGGCTTCGGATTCGAGCACCATCGCCATTTGACACGCTGGCATGATGCCGTGGCGCGGCGGCCGGCGGTAGGGCGTGGCGTGATGCTGCCGGCACCGGCCACCGAGCCGTGACGCCACCTATAAAAATCAAGAACAGATTCCAAGGTGAATCGGGTATGACGTACAGGGCTGATGTGTTAACCACGCCGCTGGGGCCGATGATCGCCCTGGTTGATCAGCAAGGGGCTCTGGTGCGTCTGGAGTTCGTTGATGGGCAGCACCATCCGGCCAGTGTGCATTGGCGCGGCCTGTCCTATGTTCGGGATGCGGCGGCTGTCCGTCCTGTGGCGGAGCAACTGGACGCTTATTTCGCTGAGCAATTGACGGATTTCGACGTGCCGCTGGCGCCCCTGGGTAACGCTTTTCTGCAAGAGGCCTGGCGCCATCTGCGGCGAGTGCCCTACGGCACCACCATCTCCTATGGCGAGTTGGCAACACGGCTGCCCCGGCCTACTTCGGCGCGGGCTATTGGCCGTGCCAATGCGGTCAATCCGATCGCCATTATTGTCCCCTGCCACCGGGTGATCGGTGCCGACGGCAGCCTTACCGGCTACGCCGGCGGGATCGAACGCAAGCAGGCTTTGCTTGAGCTGGAGCGCGCGCTGCCGCAGCGGAGTTTGTTGTGATCAGTCCTCGCCGCACGATGCCTCCTGTGCCAGCCATTCTCTGAAGAGTGTCATGGCCGGCTTTTCCTGTACCGAAGACGGCCACACCAGATAATAGGCGAAATCCGATGGCCAGGGCTGATCCAGAGCCAGTACCAGCCGGCCGGCATCAATTTCCGCCCGGGCATGCACGTCCCGGATCAAAGCGAGACCCTGCCCGGCCTCCGCCGCCCGGATCAGCAGCAGCTCGTCATTGAAGGCGGGCCCCCGGTCGGCATGAGCCGGTTCGTTTATTCCCAGTGCCTTCAGCCACAGTACCCAGTCCGCCCGGTTGCTGTTTTGCAGTAATGGAAAGGCCAGACAGTCGGCGGGTTCCCGGATCGGTGGGCCCTGGGCCAACAGGGCGGGGCTGGCCACCGGCACCAGCACCGAAGCCATCAGTCTCTGGCACGCCAGCCCGGGATAATCGCCCAGGCCATGACGGATCGCCACATCCACCCGGTCGCGCTGAAAGTGGATCAGATCGGATGAGGCCTCCACGCGAACATCGATATCCGGGTGACGCTCGGTGAAGCGGCCGAGACGGGGCACCAGCCAGGAGGCGGCAAAGGACGGCGTGGTGCTCACGGTCAGTGTTTGCCGGGCGTTCCGGGCTTCCAGGCTGCCCAGGCTGCGTTCGATCTGTTCGAAGGCCTGGAGCAGGGCGGGATAAACCTGTTCGCCGGCTTCGGTGAGCTGCATGCCCTGGCGGGTTCGGATAAACAGAGGGGCCCCGATCCGCTCTTCGAGCTGTTTCAGTTGCTGACTGACCGCGCCGGGCGTAAGAGCCTGTTCACGATCTTTACGCCACCGCGTTGCTGCTGGAAAAGCCGCCAGGCGGCGTCGCGGACTGCAGGCTTTGGTGGTTCCAAAGTCAAAGGCCGGGGCGTCGTCTGGCGGCTTTTCCAGCGCAACCCGAAGGGCCGGGCCCCTTTTACCGCCAGGCCGCGATTACGCTTGTTTATGTAGATTGACTACACCGCACAATCGGAATCACGACCTGACGATAAAATGAACTCCGGCGCGGCGGCGTAAAGATCGTGAACAGGCTCTAACCCATCACCCCGGCGGCGCGCTTGACGCTGCCATGGCGTCCGATTTCAGTGAAGGCGCGTAGGGCCAGTAACGGCAGAACCGCACTCATGATTTAGTTTTCCTATGTGGAATGCTTGAGAAAGATTGGATTGCTGTTCTTCCAAAAAAGGGAGTTTCTCTCTTTTGGTGTCATTTTGGAATTTAGTTTTTCTGAATAAAAAACAAAAATCTCGAGGTCCGAAAAGGGCGAGTAGCGGACGCCGCGGCGGGGTATGATCGATGCCATGTGGATTGACGATGATCAGTGTTATCAGGCCCTGCGCACCCGCGATGTTCGTTTCGACGGGCGCTTTTTCGTGGCGGTGTCCTCCACCGGCGTGTACTGTCGGCCGGTGTGTCCGGCGCGTCTGCCGAAGCGGGAAAACTGCCGCTTCTTCGCCAGCGCCGCGGCGGCGGAATCCGAGGGCTACCGTCCTTGTTTGCGCTGCCGGCCGGAACTGGCGCCGGGGGATGCCAGCGTGGACGCGAACCGGCGCCTGGCCAGACAGGCGGCGGAATATCTGGATGCCGGGGCGGGCGATGGGGAATCGCTGGCGGCTCTGGCCGAACGCCTTGGCGTCACCGATCGCCATTTACGAAGGGTTTTCCACTCCGAGTTCGGCGTGGCGCCGGTGGAATACGTGCAAACCCGGCGCTTATTGCTGGCCCGGCGTCTGTTGCGCGACACCGGCCTGACCATTACCGAGGTGGCGCTGGCCGCCGGTTTCAACAGTTTGCGGCGCTTCAACACCCTGTTCCGGGGGCGTTATGGGCAGCCGCCCTCGGCATGGCGACGGGCCGCGTCAGGGCGTCGCACCAGCGACGGCGAATTGGTCTTTCATTTGAGCTATCGGCCGCCCTTTGATTGGGAGGCGCTGCGCGATTTTCTCGCCGCCCGGGCCATTCCCGGAGTGGAAGGCATGGAGCGGGGACAATACCGGCGTACCGCGTTGATCCGGCGTGGCGACAAAGTTCACCGTGGCTGGCTGACCGTGGCGCCGGGGCCTCGCAACGGACTCACGGTGACGTTGTCCGAGTCTCTGGCACCGGTGGTGCCGGAGGTGTTGGTTCGCTTGCGCCGGCTGTTCGATCTGGACGCCCAGCCAGCGCTGGTGGCGCAACGGCTGGGTTCGCTGGCGGCGGCGCGGCCGGGGCTGCGGGTGCCGGGGGCCTTCGATGGTTTCGAAGCGGCGGTGCGCGCGGTGCTGGGACAACAGATCACGGTCAAGGCGGCGCGAACTCTGGCCGGCCGGGTGGCGGCGTCACTGGGCGAGCCGCTGGACACGCCGTTCGAGGATCTGACCACCACCTTCCCGGAGGCCGCCGTGGTGGCCGCCGCCGAGGCGGAGACGCTGGGATTGCTGGGCATCATTCGCGCCCGGGTGAAGGCGATCCAGGCGCTGGCCGCTGCCTGTGCCGAGGATCCCATGCTGCTGTCGCCGGCGGCGGATGTGGAGCGTACCCTGACCGAGCTCAAGGCTCTGCCCGGCATTGGTGACTGGACCGCCCAATATCTGGCGATGCGGGCGCTGTCCTGGCCGGATGCGTTTCCCGCCGCCGACCTTGGCGTGCTCAAGGCGTTGGGGGAGACTTCGGCGGTGGCGGTGAGACGGCGGGCGGAGGCCTGGCGTCCGTGGCGCGCTTATGCGGTGATGCATCTTTGGTTCGGTGGCCAGGAGAACAAGACCCCATGATCGAATATCACGCTTTACCCACATCCCTGGGCGCCCTGTTGCTGGCGGCGGAAGACGACGCCCTGGTGGGCGCTTGGTTCGAAGGGCAGAAATACCATCCTGACCCGCGTCCCTGGCGGCACAATCCGGCTCATCCACTGCTGGTGACCGCCGCGAATCAGGTGCGCGCCTACTTCAGCGGGGAGCGCCGCGATTTCGATTTGCCGCTGGCGCCACGCGGGACCGAATTTCAGCGCCAAGTTTGGGGCGCTCTGAGGGAAATCCGTTGCGGGAACACCTCCACCTATGGCGAATTGGCGCACCGGCTCGGCCGGCCCCGGGCGGTACGGGCGGTGGGGGCCGCGGTGGGCCGCAACCCCTGCTCGGTGATTATCCCATGTCACCGGGTGCTGGGAGCGAATGGCAGCCTGACCGGCTATGCTGGCGGCATCGACCGCAAGGCCCGGCTGCTGGCACTGGAGGGCGGCGGGCCGGGTACCGGCACTTTGTTCTGATCGGCGCGGATCAGCTCCGCGAGGCATCAAACTGTTGTACACGAGCGGTTGCCGTGGCCCGGGTCAGGGCCGTGCCGGCCTTGTCGTACAGGCACCCTTCCAGAAAGGCGATGGTGCGGCCGAGTTTGACCACCCGGCCTTCCCCGAACAGCGGGCCCGGGGCCGCCGGGTGCAGGAAGCTCACATTCATGTCGATGGTCGGGGCGTACAATCTGCCTCGGCTGGTGAGCCAGAGCGCCGGGCCCAGAGTGTCGTCGAGCATGGCGGCCTGAATGCCGCCCTGGATCATGCCGGCGGGATTGAGAAAATCCGGTTTGCCATCGAAGCGGACGCGTAATAAGCCGGTGTTGTCGTCAAAGTGCTCCAGTGTCCATCCGAGCAGTCGGGCACTTGGCGGGAAGGGCATGTCGGCCGGCGGGGTCCGTGGTGTGCTGTACGAAGGGGGCATGGTCTGGCTCCTGCTGTCGTGGTACCGCCAATATGCTCAACTCCAGTGACAGCGGCTGTCAGTAGAGGGACAGCGCCACGGCATGGGTTTTGTTTTTGTCGAAATCCGAGGCGGTGAGACGACTAACCGGGAACAGCGGCTCCGGCCATCTTTTTGACCACCACCTTGAGAGGTCCCGAACATGTCCAAAATGATTTTCGTCAACCTGCCCGTGGCGGATTTGCCTGCGTCCATGGCGTTCTATGCCGCGCTCGGCTTCGAGAACAATCCGCATTTCACCGATGACACCGCCGCGTGCATGGTCTGGAGCGAGTCGATCCACGTCATGCTGCTCACCCATGACAAATGGCGCTCATTCACCCAGAGGCCGATTCCGCCCGCCACCGCCAGTGAAGTGATGCTGGCGCTCAGCCTTGATGATCGCGAGGCGGTGGATGCCATGAACGACACCGCCGCCGCCCATGGCGGCACCGCCGACATCAATCCGGTCCAGGATCTGGGGTTCATGTACAACCGCAACCTGGCGGACCCGGACGGCCATGTCTGGGAGGCGTTCTGGATGGACCCGTCGGCGATTCCCGGGCAATAAGCCGGATTCAGTCGGCCAGGCCGGCGCAGGTTTGCGGGGGCGGTCGCTGGTAACGGCGGCTGCGATGCCCCAGGTAGACACCCAGGGCCAACACCACCGAGGTGGCGGCGAAAGTGGCCCGAAAGCCGCCGCTCCACTCAATGATCAACGAGGCGGCGGCCGGGCCGATCAACTGGCCGACGGCGTAGAACAGGGTGACGAAACTCACCGCCACGGCGGCCTGATGGGGCGCCACGGTTTCGGTGGAGGCGGCCAGGATGGACGTGAACAGGCCGGAGATGCACAGGCCCAGAATCAGGAAGTGGGCGACGAACATGGGCTGTACCGGCCACAGCACCGGCAGGGCGGTGCCCACCAGCGACAGCGTCATTGCCAGCACCAGACTGTTGGAATAGCCCAGCCGGTCCGCCAGGCCGCCCCACAGCGGACCGGTGAACACGGACATGATGCCCATCATTGACACCAGATGGCCGGTGGTCAGCGCCGGCACTTCCGATTCCAGGGCATAACTGTACATGAACGTGGTCTGCACGATGTAGGTAAGACCCTGTACGCCGTACACCAGTCCCACCGTGATCACATGGGGATTGCGGAACACCGGCAAATCCTTGGTGCGGAGCTTGGGTCTGGCGGCGTTGGAATGGCCCAGAGGGTTGCGCAGAATCAGCACTGACATAATCAGCACCGCCAACCCGCCGGTGGCGAACAGCAGCCAGACATCGCGCCAGCCCTGCTCGGCGCTGCGTTCGGTCATGGCCGGAACGATCAGTCCGACCAGCAGCATGCCCAGCCCCACGCCACTGTTGGCGAAGCCGATCACCGCGCCGCGCCGGTGCGGGAAAGTGTTGGCCAGCAGCGAGATCAAAGGGGTGTAGCCGAAGGCCGTGCCCATCCCCAATACCAGCATCAACAGCAGGATCGGCACGAAGTCACTGGCGTGGGCGAGGCCGAAGAAGCCGCCGGTCACCAGCATGAGTCCGAGTACCACCGAAGTCTGGCCGCCGAAGCGGGCGGCGAACACGCCGGCCACCATCACCAGCAGCAAATAACCGAGGGCGTTCACCGTGCTCAGGTTCGCCGCCTGGGCGTTGCTCAGCCCCAGCCCGTCGCGCATGGCCGGCAGCACCAGACCATAGCTGAGGCGGGCAAATACCAGGATGGCGATGGTGCATAAAGCCCCGTTGATCACCATCAAGACAAAGGGCGGGCGGCGGCGGAAAAACGGCATGGTGGCCTCGGATTGATCTGATGTTTTTATTCGTGCTCCCGGTTCGTCACCTCCGGTCGGGGAAGACGGATCAAGGCGCTTGCCATATTGGCTGCATTTGAGTGTAGCTCAACAAGTGGTGGTGGGCATACTGGTTGGTTTGATGGTCTATAAAGTCGGAAGTCGCCACAAGGCCGCTGTAGGCGCTTGCCTGCAAGCGAATTTTTGGGTCCTGGAACCCGATTCGCTTGCAGGGCAAGCTCCTACAGCGGCTTCGTAGTGCGGTTTGTGGGAAGCCAAGGCGGGCTTATTCCCGGCCCTGGAAGAAACGGAGCACCTTGCGGATTCTGCGACGGTCTGCGTCATTGAGCCGGGAGCGGCCGGTATAGCGCAGATAAAAGCGCAGACGTTGCGTGCGGCTGAGAGTGTGCTTGGCGACTTTGTCCAGGCAGGCGAGATCCTTGATCACGCGGTAGCGCAGGAACGGGCCGAACCAGAAGCGTCCGGCGGGGCAATCAATGAAGAACACCCGGGGCGGGGTACCGGTAACCAGAATATTGCGCCACTTCATGTCGCCATGGCAGAAGCCCCGGGCATGCATGACACGCAGGCCGTCGGCGACCTGATCGGATACCGCGGCCACCCAGGCCCGGTCCCGCAGGCAGCCCGCGCCGGAGCGGGCCAGAGTGGCGAGATCGGTGCTGTCGGGGATACCCACGGTGATCAGGGCGCCCTGATGAAAGCGGCCCCGGCGCCGGCGGAAACCGGCGCCGACCACGTCCGGTACCGGCAGTCCCCAGCGACGGAACAGGTCCAGGTTGCGCCATTCCCGCTGCACTCGTGGGGTGCCGATCCAGTTGTGCAGATGGCCGCCGCCGTTACGGTACCGTTTGACGAAGAAGGTTCGCTCGCCACGGCGCAGGCGCACCACGTCTCCCATGGGGCCATCGGAGACCACCTGGCCCTGGAGTTGAAACACGGCGTCCAGACCGTCGAAAGCGTGTTGGTCCGGGGCGCTTTTGACCCACCATCTCATGGCTATGCCCGCCCCCTTGTATAAACAGTCTCGCCCGAAAACAGCGTCTATTGTAACGCCGCGCTCCGGGAAAATCCGGCGCTGGCGGGGCCGGCTCTCGCGGACACGGTAAAACCCCCTTAAAGCGGGCGCAAATCCGTTACACTACGCCTCTTGGCCCGACCGCTGGCGGGTGGGTAACGATGCGAGGAGAGAATGGCATGACGGGGTTCGCCGAACTGGGGCTGCATGAGCGCTTGCTTAAGGGCATAGAGGCGTGCTCGATGGAGACGCCCACGGAAGTGCAAAGCGAGGCGATTCCACAGGCGTTGGCCGGACACGATCTGCGTGTCACCGCCCGCACCGGCAGTGGCAAGACCGCCGCCTTCGCGCTGCCTTTGCTGCAACATCTGTTGCTGGAGCCCAAGCCGCTGGCTGGTACCCGTGCTTTGATCCTGTCTCCCACCCGGGAGCTGGCCAGCCAGTTGCAGAAACAGGTGCAGGCGCTGGCGGGATTCACTTTCATTCAGTCGGAAGTGGTCACGGGTGGCGAGGATTTCAAAGTCCAGGCGGCCCGCATTCGCAAGAATCCGGAAATCCTGGTGGGGACACCGGGGCGCCTGCTGGAACATCTGGAAGCGGGTAATCTGGCCCTGGCGGATCTGGCGGTGCTGGTGATCGATGAAGCCGACCGCATGCTCGATCTCGGCTTTGGCGAGGATGTCAGCCGTCTGGCCGCGGCCTGTCCGGAACAGCGCCACACCTGGCTGTTCTCCGCCACCCCGGGAGATGCCAACATGGAGCGCCTGGTGCGCGGCGTGCTGCGTGAACCCCGGGTTCTGGCGTTGCACACCGTCCGTGAAATCCACCATGGCATTCGCCAGCAGGTGATTACCGCCGACGACGCGGCGCACAAGGAGCGCCTGACCCAATGGTTGCTGGCCCACGAAACCTATGCCAAGGCCATGGTGTTCACCAATACCCGGGTGCAGGCGGATCGTCTCGGCGGGGTGCTGCGCGCCACCGCCCGCAACAAGGTTTATGTGTTGCATGGAGAGAAAGCGCAGAAAGAACGCAAACAGGCCATGGACCGTTTACGCAATGGTGATGTGGATATCCTGGTGGCCACTGACGTGGCCGCCCGTGGTCTGGATGTTTCCGGTCTGGATCTGGTGATCAATTTTGACATGCCGCGCAGCGGTGACGATTACGTCCATCGCATTGGCCGTACTGGCCGGCTCGGCGGCGAGGGGGTGGCGGTATCGCTGGTGAGTGCCAGCGAATGGAATCTGATGGCGAGCATCCAGCGTTATCTCGATCAGCAGTTCGAGTTTCGCATCATCGAACCGCTCAAGGCCCGCTATCAAGGGCCGAAGAAACGGCGCGCCGATGGCCGTGCGGTGGGCAGCAAAAGCAAAAAGCTGAAACGCAAGGCCGCCGCCAAAAGCGGCGTGAAAGGAACGAAAGCGGCGAAAGGCGCAAAGAAAACCGCCAACCTCCGCCGTAAGGCAAAACCCGCCGCCCAGGAACTCAAGGGCGGCCATGCCACCCTCAAGCGCAAACCCCGTTCCCAAGACTGATTTGCGGTCCATTTCTTTAAGGTGCTGTCATGAGTGAATCGACCCCGGTGATCCGGTTGAAGAAAAACGAGGAACGCCGGCTCAAGGCCGGGCACGAGTGGATTTACGCCAATGAGATCGACACTCGCGAGCAGCCGCTGAAAACCCTGCCCGCCGGTGGCGCCTGTGTGGTGGAAGACCATCGTGGCAAAGTGCTGGGGCGGGCATTGCTCAGCCCCAACTCCCTGATCGCCGCGCGCCTGTACAGCCGCGATGTCCGTCAGGAACCCAGTAAGAGTTTCTTCAAGAAGCGCATTGCCGAAGCTCTGGCGATGCGCGACACCCTGTTTGCTGAACCTTTCTATCGGCTGATCTACGGCGAGGCCGACGGCCTTCCGGGGCTGGTGGTGGATCGTTTCGGCGATACCCTGGTGCTGCAGTGCGGCACCGCCGGCATGGAAGCGTATCTGCCTTTGCTGGTGGAAGCCCTGGACGCGGTACTGGAACCGGCTTGCATCGTTGTCAAAAACGACGCCTCCGTGCGCGCCCTCGAGGGTCTGCCCATTTATGTGCGGGCGGAAAAGGGCGAACTGCCGACGGTTTTGTCGCTGCGCGAGAACGGGGTGGACTTTCAGGCGCCACTGGCGGAAGGGCAGAAAACCGGTTGGTTCTTCGATCACCGTGCCGCCCGGGCGCGCATGGCGCCACTGGCGAAGGGCGCGCGGGTGCTGGATGTCTTTTCCTACTGCGGTGGCTGGGGCGTGCAGGCGGCGGTGGCCGGGGCTGGAGAAGTGACCTGTATAGACAGCTCCTCCACGGCGCTGGATTTCGTGCACGCCAATGCCGAGCGCAACGGTGTGGCGGATAAAATGCGGACCCTGGAAGGCGATGCCACCGCCGCCATGAAGCAACTCGTGAGCGACGGCGAAAAGTTCGATCTGGTGGTGCTGGACCCGCCGGCATTCGTCAAGCGGCGCAAGGATTTCAAGAACGGTCTGGCCGGCTATCACGCCATCAATGAGCTGGCGGTGCGGCTGGTGAAACCCGGTGGTTACTTCGTATCGGCGTCCTGTTCCATGTTGCTGCCAGCGGAGAAGCTGCTGGATGTGGTGCGCGCCAGCGCCCGCCACATTGACCGGCGTCTACAGGTGATTGGCTATGAAGGGCAGGGGCCGGATCACCCGATCCACCCGTCGATACCGGAAACCGCTTACCTGAAGAGCTGGTTCAGCCGGGTGCTGTTCAAGGTCTGAGGCCGGACATACCGACCGGCGCATGAATTCACATGTTGCCACGAAGCCGCTGTGGGAAGCTTGCTTGCAAGCGAATGTCCCAAACGTCGGAGGGCGAATTCGCCAGCAAGCTGGCTCCCACAGGCCCTGCCACGAAGCCGCTGTGGGAGCTTGCCTGCAAGCGAATGCCCAACGCCGGAGGGCCGTATTCGCCAGCAGGCTGGCTCCCACTGGCGTCCCACGTCATAAAGCAATCCGCGCCAGCACCGCCAAGGCCAGTCCCGCCAGAATCAGCGCGGTTCCTCTTTCCAGCCAGTCGTGATGCCGCGCCAGCCAGGCCGGCGCTGGCCCTCGCGCCAGGACCAACGCGAACAGACTGTACCAGGCACCGTCGATGACCACGGCGGTGGTGGCCATCTGGATCCGCGCCGGGGTGCCCATATCCGCCTCGATGAACTGGCTGAATAACGCCAGGAAGAACAGAGCCACCTTGGGGTTCAGCAACGCAATGAGGAAACCGTCGCGGGCGGCACCGTGAGTGGCTTGTACCTCGGCTTCGGGAGCCGGTCCGGCGGCGGCGCGCCAACTTTTCCAGGCCAGCCACAACAGGAACAGCGCCCCGGCCGCCGAGATCAGGGTTTCCAGCCAGGGGAAGCGGTGCAGCAGCGCCGCCAGTCCCGCCACCGAGGCCGCGGCGTAGACGGCGATGCCGCCGGCGTGGGCCAGACCGGCGGCGACCCCGCCGCGCGCACCGCTCAGCACCGTGTGGCGGGTCACCACCGCCAGACTGGCGCCCGGCGTCATCGCGCCGAACAGACACACCGCCGCGAGAATCAGCCAGGAATGAAGATCCAACATGCTATCGGCCCCCATGGCAAAGAGGGCATTTCAGTGCGCCGGGGCCTTGCCGTCAATATTGCGCGTAGACCTTGGTACCTTTGTCATCGAACAGCAGCACCTGATAGGGATCCTGGCGGTCGCCCATTTCCATGCCGGGAGAGCCGATCGGCATGGCCGGCACGGTCAGGCCAACGGCCTCGGGCCGCTCTTCCAGCAGGCGTTTTACTTCCTTGGCCGGCACATGGCCCTCGATGGTATAGCCATCGATAAAGGCGGTGTGGCAGGAACCCAGTCCCGCCCGCAGCCCGGCTTTTTCCTTGATCGGTTGCAGGTTTTGGGTTTCGTGTACCTTCACGTCGAAACCATTTTCGCGCATGTGCTCCACCCACTTGATGCAACAGCCGCAGGTGGGGGATTTGTACACCTCCAGGCTGGCGGCGGAGGCGGCCATGCTGGCCAGAGTAAGGGCGGCGCCCAGCAGTAGTTTTTTCATGGTGCGGTTCCTTTTCTCAAAAAAAATTATTCGTTGACGATCAATGTACCCTGGTACATCTGCATCTGGCAGGTGAAACGGTACTCGCCCGGCCGCTCCGGGGTCAGCGTTACGGTGGTGGCTTTGCCGGTGTCGAGAAATTCGGAGACGCCGAGCTCATGGAAGATCACTTGCTCCGCGCACGGACTCGGGTCCCGGCGCAGGAAGCGCAGCGTCAGTGGCTGCCCGGCCCGGGCCTGAATCACCGACGGCTCGTAGACACCGTTGTCCACCACAATATCCAGCGGCGCGTCACCGGCGCGCTTGGCCGGGCCGCGACCGGATAGCCAGAACCACCAGACGATCAGGGCCATCAGCAACAGCCCGCCGAGATTGATTAGCCAGGTTGTCATTCGCTTGTCTCCGCTTTATCGCCCACCACCACCAGACGCTCCTTATCCATCATCTGGCCGAGTACGTTGACGGTCTCCTCCCGGGCCTGCTCCAGGCGCACGGAGTGGAACCCCGCTGCTTCCAGGGCGGCGACCAGATCGGGGCCGTCATACAGGGCGAAACCATGTTCGAATACCGGCAGTTCCCGCATGCTGGCGCGGCTGCGCAGACCCAGGGCGCAGCGCCCGCCGGGAGCGAGCAGCGCATGGATACGTTCCAGTGCTGGCGCCAGCGGTTGCCAGAAATAAACCACGTTCACCGCCACTATCCGGTCCATGCCGCCGTCCGCCAGGGGCGGGGCCAGCAGATCGCCGAGCAGGAAACGGGCGCGGCCTTTCTCCACCCAGTCATGATTGGCGGCCCGTGCTTCACGGACCATCAACGGGGACAGGTCCAGGCCGGTGTAATCGAGCCCCGGCCGGTCCCGCAGCAAGGTGGCCACATGACCGCCGCCGCCGGGGCCGATTTCCAGTACTCGCTGGCCGGCGCGGCAATCGAGGGCGGCATAAGCCGCCTCGATCACTTCGGCGTTGCGCTGGTCCATGCTGGAGGCCACCTTGAGTCCGTCGTCGTCGTGGGGGCAGCGCAGTTGCGCCGCCAGTTGTTCAGGATTCACCACGGGTCTCCTTGTTGCCGCGGGATGCGGCACGGGGCCGAAACAGACGCAGCCGGTTGGCGTTGGTGACCACCGTCACCGAGCTCAGTGACATGGCGGCGCCGGCGATCACCGGGCTGAGCAGCCAGCCGGTGAAGGGATAAAGAATGCCCGCCGCCACCGGTACGCCGAGCGTGTTATAGGCAAAGGCGCCGAACAGATTCTGCTTGATGTTGCGCACGGTGGCCCGGGAAATCGCCATGGCATCCGCCACGCCGTGCAGCGAGCCGCCCATCAGAGTGATGGCGGCGGACTCGATGGCCACATCGGTGCCGGTACCGATGGCGAAGCCCACGTCCGCCTGGGCCAGTGCCGGAGCGTCGTTGATGCCGTCGCCGACCATGGCCACCTTGCGGCCTTCGCCCTGCAGACGCTCGACCTCGCGGGCCTTGTCCTCGGGCAGCACCTCGGCCAGCACCTTGTCCACCCCGGCCTGGCGGGCAATGGCCTCGGCGCTGGTGCGCACGTCCCCGGTGATCATCACCACGGTGAGACCCAGGTCGTGCAGGCGTTGAATGGCGGCGCGGGAGTCCTGCTTGATCGGGTCGGCGACGCCGATCACGCCCAGCAGTTGCTGATCCCGTGCCAGGAACAGCGGCGTGGCGCCATCCCGGCCCAACGCTTCCGCCTGCTCTTGCAGGCCGCCGGCCACGCCTTCCCGGTCCAGCCAGCGGCGGTTGCCGAGCCGGAGCAGGGCGCCGTCCAGGCGGGCGCTGACGCCCTTGCCGTTGTGAGCCTGGAAATCGGTGACCGCTTCGGTTCGCAGGCCGCGTTCCTCGGCGGCGGCAAGGATGGCCCGTGCCAGTGGATGTTCCGATCCCGTTTCCAGGGACGCCGCCAGCGTCAGCAAGGTGGCCTCGCTTTCGCCGTCGATGGCGTGTACGCCGGTCACCGCCGGATGCCCCTCGGTGATGGTGCCGGTTTTATCCAGCACAATGGTGTCCAGGTCCCCGGCGGTTTGCAGGGCCTCGCCCTGGCGGATCAGGATGCCGGCCTCCGCCGCCTTGCCGACGCCGACCATCACCGACATCGGCGTGGCCAGCCCCAGGGCGCAGGGGCAGGCAATGATCAGCACGGTGGTGGCGGCTACCATCATGTGCACGATGCGCGGGTCCGGTCCCAGGTTGTACCAGGCCAGAGCCGAGGCCACCGCGATCAGCAGGATGGTGGGCACGAACACCGCCGAGATACGGTCCGCCAGGCGTCCGATGGGCGGCTTGGCGCCCTGGGCTTTTTTTACCAGGGCGATGATCTGCGCCAGGGCGGTATCCCGTCCCACCCGGGTGGCGCGATAGATCAGGGTGCCGCTGTCGTTGACGGTGCCGGCGGCGACGCTGTCGCCGGGGCCCTTGCTCACTGGCATTGGTTCCCCGGTGAGCATGGACTCGTCCAGGCGGCTTTCGCCTTCCTCCACTTCGCCGTCCACGGCGATTTTCTCGCCGGGGCGGACGCGCAGCAGGTCGCCGGCCTGTACCGATTCCACCGGTATGTCCCGTTCCTCGCCGTCACGGATCACCCGGGCGGTGCGGGCGCCCAGGTCCAGAAGCCGGCGGACCGCCTCGCTGGTCTTGCCGCGGGCGCGCATCTCCAGGGCCTGGCCCAGGTTGATCAGGCCGATGATCATGGCGCTGGCCTCGAAATAAACGTGGCGCGCCGCCTCCGGCAGCCAGTCCGGGAACAGCACCACCACCATGGAATAGGCCCAGGCCGCGCCGGTGCCCAGGGCGATCAGGGTGTCCATGTTGGCATTGTGGTGGCGGCCCGCTTTCCAGGCGCCGATGAAGAAATGCCGCCCGGACCAAGCCAGCACGCCGAGGGTGACCAGGCCCACCGCCAGCCAGCCCCACTGGCTGGCGGTGCCCGCCGTCACCATCATGGTGCCGCCGGCCAGCCCCCATGCCATCAGCGGGATACCCACCGCCAGGCCGATCACGGTGTGGCGGATCAACTCGCGGTAATGCGCTTGTTCCTGCTCATCACGCTGCTGATCGGCCTGTTGCTCATCGTCGATCACGCTGGCGCCATAGCCGGCGGCTTTTACGGCTTCTATCAGGGCCTCGGTATCGGCGTCACCGGCCACCCGGGCAGTGCGATCAGCCAGGTTCATACTGGCCTCGTCAACGCCGGCCACCCCGTTCAGCGCGGACTCGATGGTGCGCACACAGGAGGCGCAGGTGGCGCCGGTGATCGCCAGCAGATGCTCGCTGGTGCCCTGGGTGGTGTCCCCGTGTCCCGCGGTGCCGCCATGGTGGTGGTCGCCGCTGCCTTGCGCCGGCTGGCGCGGGGCTTCGATATGACACTCAGGCGCGGATTGTTCCGGTGAGGGAGAGGGGGCTTCCACCCCGTAGCCGCTTTCCAGCAGCGCCTCGCGCAGGGCATCGCCGTCGGCGTCACCGCTGACAGTCACCGTTTGTTGCTCCAGATCAACCTCGGCGCCGGAGACCCCGGGTACCGCCAGCAGGGCGGTACGGATCTTGCGGGCGCAGCCCTGACAGGTAGCGCCCTGAATCGGCAGAGTCTGTTCATTCATGGGATAGTCCTCCATGGACAGCACTATCCAAGCTTGGGGTAACCCCAGGGTCAAGAAGGAAACGCTTCGAGCCGACAGCCTTTTTCCTCACAGCGGCATAGCACGCCGGATTTAAATCGCAAACTTTTATAAAAGCGTCATAAAACAACGACTGCCCCATGGCGGGGCAGCGGCCCCGGGTGCACCATGGGCGCACTATTTAGGCTGGGTGACGGGCCAACCTGTATCAGGCGGCGCCCGCGTTGTTCGACCGGTTAAAGAGGACCTGAATCATGAAAAAGACGTTGATGTTTTCCGCGCTTGCCGCTGCCACTCTGACCGGCAATGCGCTGGCCCAGAACGCGCCGGTGCGCGATAACGGTTTTTCCTATACCTACGGCCAGCTCGGCTACGATCGTTGGGATTATGACAATGGCCTGGACGTCGACGCACTGACCGCGGAAGGGGCCTTCGCTCTGGATGAGCACGTCTTCCTGCGTGGTGGCGTGAGCTTCTATGACGGTGACTACAACCGCTCCCATTGGGACGACGACGTGGATGGCCATCGCATGTACATCGGTGCCGGCATGCATACCCCGCTGAACCGGGGTCTGGATCTGGAACTGATGGGTGATGTGATTTACGACGACAACGACTTCGACGATGAAATGGGTTATGCCCTGCGCGCGGGTCTGCGTCACCGTACCCTGGACATGGTGGAGCTGTCCGGTGGCGTGGTTTACGAGGACATTTATGACGACCAGTTCGGTGTCTATGGCCAAGGCCTGCTGAATATCACCCCGGCGGTGGATGTGGGGGCCCGCATCACCCTCGCCGATGATGTGGATACCTTCGGCGTTTTCGGTCGCTATAACTTCTAAGCAGCACGCTGATATCGCTTTCTCACCGAGGAGGCTACGAAGCCGCTGTGGGAGCTTGCCTGCAAGCGAATCTTTTGGGATCGAAACCCATTCGCTTGCAGGCAAGCTCCCGCAGCGGCTTCGTAATCAGGTCGAAGGGACCGCGGTCCCTATTCGGGAAAATCCCTAGGGCCCGCCCTGATCGTTGTTCAGCCAATTGCTGATCGGCGCCCACTGCCCGCTTTCACTGGCCTGTTGCAAGGCCTTCTTGAACCCCTGTTTTTGTTTTTCCAGTGCCGCCCGCAAGGGGGCGAGATCGTCGCCGTTCAGCTGTGCCAAAGCGGCATCCGGTAAGGTCTCGTGCACTATCGCCAGACTTTCCCCGGGCACCATCCGGTCCCCTTCCGCTGTCTCCCCTTTCGAATCCGCCGCCCAGCGTCGCGCCTGACGCAATCGCCGATCCAGCAGCCGCAAGCCGCAGCGTAACTCCGCCGCGCTGACACCGTTAGCGTCCCGTAATGGCGTCAGATCGTCCATCAGCAGGGTGCCGGCCACGCGCACATAATCGTGGCGGCGCTGAGTGATCGGGCTGCCGGTATCGAATTCGGAGGCCGCCCGGGGCGAGCCGTCACTGTTATGCAGTAATAGCCATAGCGGCTGAAATCCCAGGCTTACTTCGCCGGGCGCGGCCATCCGGTGCTGCTCCAGCAAGGTATCGCGGCGGATCGGCAGGGCCTGGTCGTTGACGATGCCGGACTCCGGCCAGCTTGGCGTGGCATCCACGTAAGCCGGGTAGAGCGGCCAGTCGTCCACGCGTTCCAGGGAGGCCACCTGGTCCCGGCCGCAGGCGCGGGTGGCCAGCACCAGCCAGAACTGGTTGGTGGTGCGGTACAGCGCCCGCCACTGCTCGATCAGCGTGGCGAGGGTCTGGTCGTCGGCGCCGCTGGTGAAGGCTTCCAGGGCCTGTCGCCAATCCTCGAGAGCCGGTGCCAGCGCCTGGTCCGCCTGGCTGTCCAGGGTTTCCACCAGAGGGACGCGTGCCGGTTCCGCCTCCTGTTTCGACGGCTCGTTGCAGCCGGCCAGGGACAGCGCCGTCAGCATCAGCAGAGCCGCTTTTCTCATTGGCTCCGCCGCAGCGAGATGATCGGCCAGTCCCGTTCACGGGCCGCCGCCGCCAGCTTGTCGTCCGGGTCCACGGCCACCGGATGGGCGACCTCGCCCAGCAGGGGCAGGTCATTGTGGGAATCGCTGTAGAACCAGCTGCCGTCCAGGGACTCGTCGTGCTCCTCCAGCCATTGATGCAGGCGCTTGACCTTGCCGTCCTGATAGCAGGGGATTCCCGCCACCCTGCCGGTGTAACCCTGGCTGGTCATTTCCGCCCGGGTGGCCAGCAGATGCGGCACGCCCAGCCGTTCGGCGATGGGGGCGGTGATGAAATCGTTGGTGGCGGTAATGATCATCAGGGTATGGCCCTGGTCGCGGTGCTTTTGCAACAACGCTTCGGCCGCCGGCAGCCACAGGCCTTGGATCACCTCCTTCATGTATTGCTCGCGCCAGGCGTGGAGCTGCTCCAGAGGACGGCCCGCCAGCTCGCCGAGCACGAATTCCTGGTAGGCGATGATGTCCAGAGTGCCGTCCAGGTAGTCCTGATAAAAGCGGTCATTGGCGGCCTGGTAGGCGGCGGCGTCCACCAGGGACTGGCTTACCAGCCATTCCCCCCACTGATGGTCGGAGTCGCCGGCAATGAGGGTGTTGTCCAGGTCAAAGATGGCCAGAGTCATGCTGGATCCCATGAAATAGAGAGAAAGGTTGGCGCGAGGAGCATAGCAAAGGCCGATCCGTTCGGCAGCCGATTGATCGAGGCTACCGGGACAAGGTTTAATGAGTGAGTATCGGAGCCGCCATGATGGCCATGGCGCGGCACGCCCTGTGTGTGCCCCTCCGGCCCCGGCGGGCCGGATGTCGCTGGCTCCCCCGGGTTTGGAAGACCATGACTGGCATTATTGATGAACAGGGGTACCGGCTGAATGTCGGTATCGTGATCGCGGGGCCCGATGGCCGGGTGTTCTGGGGGCGCCGCGTCGGTAACCGGGATGCCTGGCAGTTTCCCCAGGGCGGCATGATGCCGGGGGAGACGCCGGAAGAGACCCTGTTCCGGGAACTGGAAGAAGAGGTGGGACTGCGCCAGGAGCACGTCAGCATTCTCGCCCACACCGAAGGCTGGCTGACCTACCGCCTGCCGCGCCGCTTCCTGCGGCCTCCACGCAACCGGCCCCGCTGTATCGGCCAGCGGCAAAAATGGTTCCTGCTGCGGCTTAACGCGGAGGAAGCAGCCATCGACCTGACTCTGGGGCCGGAGCCGGAGTTTCAGGACTGGCGTTGGGTAAACTACTGGTACCCGATTCGCAAGGTGGTGCATTTCAAGCGCGCGGTCTATGCGCGGGCCCTGAGAGAGCTGGCCCCCGCCCTACCCAAGAGGAGCAAACATGCTTGATACCCTGCGCCGCATTGTGCAGGAAGTGAATAACGCGCCGGACATCCGCTCGGCCCTGGATCTTATGGCCCAGCGGGTGCGCGATGCCATGGGCACCGAGGTGTGCTCCATTTACTTGCGGGACAACGACCGGGAACGCTACGTGCTGATGGCTTCCGAGGGCCTCAAGCGCGAAGCGGTGGGCCGGGTCAGCCTGGGCCTGTCCGAGGGGCTGGTGGGACAGGTGGGGCAGCGCGAGGAACCGATCAACCTGGAAGATGCCTTCGCCCACCCGAAATTCCATTATCTGGCCGAGACCGGCGAGGATCCGTTCCACGCCTTCCTCGGCGTGCCGGTGATGCACCACGGCGAGGTGCTGGGCGTGCTGGTGGTGCAGCAGCGCGATGCCCGCCGCTTCGATCAAAGCGAAGAGGCGTTTCTGGTCACCATCTCCGCCCAATTGTCGGCGGTGATCGCTCATGCCCATGCGTCCGGCATTCTGTTCGAGCAACTGGAAACCCGCGAGCGGCAGGCCAGCATGTACGACGGCCAGCCCGGCTCCTCCGGTGCCGCCATCGGCATCGCCAAACTGCTGTTTCCGGCGGCCGACTTGTCGGCGGTGCCGGACCGGGAAGCGGAGGACATCAGCGCCGAGATCGCCCGCCTGGACGATGCGCTGGTACGGGTGCGCAAGGAAATCCGTGACCTGGCCGAGCGCGCCAAGGCAAGCCTCGGGGCCGAGGAGCAGGCCCTGTTCGATGTCTATTTACGCATGCTTGACCGCCATGCCCTGCCGGCGGAAGTAGTGGCCAAGATTCGCGAAGGCCACTGGGCGCAGGGTGCCTTGCGCATCGTGGTGGACGCCCATGTGCACAATTTCGAGATGATGGATGATCCTTACCTGCGTGAGCGGGCGGCGGACGTTCGTGATCTGGGGCGCCGGGTGCTGGCGCAACTGCAAAGCTACAACCGGCGTGAGCTGGAGTTTCCCGACCACTGCATTCTGCTTGGCGAGGATATTTCCGCGCCGATGCTGATGGAGCTGCCGCAGGAGCGCATTGCCGGCATCGTCACCACGCGCGGCTCGCGTAACTCGCATATGGCCATCGTGGCCCGGGCCATGAGCATTCCCACCGTGGTGGGGGTGGCCAACCTGCCGCTGAAGAAACTGGACGGCAAGGAGCTGATCGTCGACGGTTTTCGCGGCCGGGTGGTGGCCAACGCCACTCCGGAGCTGAAACATCAGTTCGAGGAATTGATCGCCGAAGAGCAGAGTCTGCTGGAAGGGCTGGAGAAGCTGCGCGATCTGCCGGCGGAAACCGAGGACGGGGTCAGTGTTCAATTGCAGGTGAACACCGGTCTGATGACCGACATCAACCGCTCCCTGGAGCGCGGCGCTCAGGGCGTGGGGCTGTACCGCAGCGAAATTCCGTTCATGATCCGTGACCGCTTCCCCTCCGAGGAAGAGCAGCGTGTGTTGTACCGGGAGCAGTTGCAGGCGTTCGCGCCGCTGCCGGTGACCATGCGCACGCTGGACGTGGGGGGCGACAAGTCACTGAGCTATTTCCCCATTGAGGAGGACAACCCGTTCCTCGGCTGGCGCGGTATCCGGGTCACTCTGGACCACCCGGAAATTTTCATCGTCCAGGTACGGGCCATGCTCAAGGCCGCCGCCGGCCTGAACAATCTGCGCATCATGCTGCCGATGATCACCAATGTGTTCGAGGCCGAGGAGGCCCAGCACCTGATTCATCGCGCCTGGCTGGAGGTGCGCGAAGAGAACGTGGACGTGGAAATGCCGCCGGTGGGCGTGATGATCGAAGTGCCGGCTACCATCTATCAGGCCCGGGCGCTGGCCCAGCGGGTGGATTTCCTGTCCGTGGGCACCAACGACCTGACCCAGTATCTGCTGGCGGTGGATCGCAACAACCGCCAGGTGTCGGACCTGTACAACTCGTTCCATCCGTCGGTGCTGCATGCGCTGCTGCATGTGGTGGAGCAGGCCCATGCCGAGGGCAAACCGGTGTCGGTGTGCGGGGAAATGGCCGGCGATCCGGCGTCCGCTCTGCTGCTGATGGCGATGGGCTTCGACGCGCTGTCCATGAACGCTTCCAACCTGTTACGGGTCAAGGCGGCGGTGCGTCAGGTCAACATGGGCTTCCTGCGCCGTCTGCTCAATGAGGTGCTGGCCATGGACAACGGTGAAGTGATCACCGCCTACATGGATCTGCAACTGACCAAGGTCGGCCTGGGCGATCTGATCCGCCATCGCGCCCCCGCGGCGGCGTAGGGGGAAGGCTTGGGAACATGAACCCGGAGATCGCTACAAGCTCCCACAGCGGCTTCGTCGCATAATCTGTGGGAGCCAGCCTGCTGGCGAATCCTTATGATCCATTGCCGCTCAACTGTCCGTGGGCGCCCCGTCCGCCTCGCCATCCGCCCGCCAGCACTGCTCGCGCATCATCGGAGCCCCTTCCCGGGGCAGCAGCACCGCCGAACTGGCGCGGGTGCCGTACTGTTGCGACTGAATGAAGATCGGCGCCACCAGTCGCTCCAGCTCCCGCTCCACGCCGGTATCCGGCAGGTCTTCTTCCGGCGGCTGGTAAGGGTCCACCACCACGCCGAGTAGATCGCGGAGAGACGGGGGATTGGAAGCGGCGCCGTCCAGCACCCGGGCCAGCCGCTGTTTGCCCCGTTCCACCTTGGGCCAGGGATCGTCCAGGATGCCGTTGGAAAGGCCGTGCAGGCCCGGCTTCACCGGCTGCGCCGCCGGCCCCCGGTTACTCAGGTACCACAGGCTTTCACGGTCGCCCACCAGCAGATTGAAACCGGAGTAACGATGCTCCTCCGCTTCCAGCGAAAGGCAAAACAGTTCCGGGCTCTGATGGCTCTCCAGGAAGGCCTGTGGCAACAACCCCCGGGACAGCTCGCCGACAGTGCGTTCGGCCACCGGCTCGCGGTAATTGGTGACTACCGCGAAACGGCCGTCGCGGTGGATGCCCAGCCAGGTGCCGCCGGCCCGCAAATCCAGGCCGCAGAACACATCACCGCGCCAGCGGGCCGGCTCCGCCGGGCGCTGGTGGAATTCGTCACGATTGGCGGAAACCGCCAGAGGGTAGGCATCGCCGGGCTGCCAGCGGAACAAAACAATACACATGGGCGTCTCTTTCTGGGTCGGAAAACGGAATCGGGAAAACGGTCCGCTTAGGGCCTGTTCGCACTATTTCCATCGCGCCTGTTGCGGCAAAAAGGGCATCCAGCAGGCGCGATGGAAATAGTGTGAACAGGCCCTAGCTGCTAGCATACCGGCTCGGCGCGTACCTGGCGAAAGCGGTCGGTGGCGCGGCGCTTTATCTGTTTGCCTGACCTGTTTACCAGAGGAATGGGCCCACCATGACCCTGTTTTTGATCTGTGCCCTGATCGGTGTGTTCGCCGGCCTGTTGGGCGGCGCCCTGGGGCTCGGCGGTGGTGTGGTGATCGTGCCGCCGCTGATTTACCTTTATCACGCCATGGGCATCGACCCTCAGGTGGTGGCCCAATTGGCGGTGGGTACCTCGCTTTGCACTATCATCGTCACCTCGATCAGTTCCGTGCACACCCACCACCGGGCCGGCTTCGTGCGCTGGCCGGTGGCGTTTCGGCTCGGTGTCGGTATCGTGGTGGGAGCGCTGATCGGCGCGGTCATCGCCGACCGCCTGTCCGGCCCGATGCTGACCCGGTTGTTCGGCGTGTTCGCGGTACTGGTGGCGTTGCAGATGCTGCTCAGCGGCCGCCGCAAGCAGCAACAGGGCGAGGAACGGGTGCCGGGAAGCGCCGGTCTTGCCGGGGCCGGCGGTGTGATCGGCACCATCTCCAGTCTATTTGGTATCGGTGGCGGTTCGCTGACCGTCCCGTTTTTGTCCTGGTGCCGGTTGCCGATGCAAAATGCGGTGGCGATCTCCGCCGCCTGCGGGCTGCCCATCGCGCTGGCCGGCACGCTGGGCTTCATGGTCACCGGCTGGGGCAAGCCGGAATTGCCGGAATGGGCACTGGGCTATGTGTATTTTCCGGCGGCGCTGGCCATCGTCGTCACCAGTTTTCCGATGGCACGGGTGGGCGCGCGGCTCAGTCACCGCCTGCCCTCCGCCACTCTGAAGCGTATTTTCGCCGTGGTGCTGATCGTGATCGGCACTGAACTGATGCTTGGTTAGGGAGCCTTTGATGACCTTCCCGCAAATCGATCCCGTGCTGGTCTCCCTGGGGCCGTTGCAGATTCACTGGTACGGGGTGATGTACATGATCGGCTTCGCCGGCGGCTGGTGGCTGGCGAAGACGCGAGCGGACCGGCCCGGCAGCGGCTGGACCCGGCAGCAGGTCAGTGACCTGCTGTTCTACGCGGCGCTGGGTGTGATCCTCGGCGGCCGCGTGGGCTACGTTCTGTTCTATGGTTTCGACCGGTTTCTCGACAACCCGCTGTGGTTGTTCCAGATCTGGACCGGCGGCATGAGCTTCCATGGCGGCGCCCTGGGCGTGCTGTTCGCGTTCTGGCTGTTCGCCCGTCGCACCGGCAAGCGCTATTTCCAGGTGGCGGATTTCGCCGTGCCGGTGGTGCCCATCGGTCTGGGTGCCGGTCGTTTCGGTAACTTCATCAACGGCGAACTGTGGGGGCGTGCCTCGGACATGCCCTGGGCCATGGTCTTCCCCTCCGACCCCATGGGCGTGCCGCGCCATCCTTCCCAGCTCTATGAGTTTTTTCTGGAAGGCGTGGTGTTGTTCCTGGTGCTGTGGATCTACTCCGCCAAACCGCGACCGGCGGGTTCGGTCACCGGCTTGTTTGGCATTGGCTACGGGCTTTCGCGGATACTGGTGGAATTCTTCCGCGAGCCGGATGCACACATCGGTTACCTGGCCGGCGGCTGGCTGACCATGGGCATGCTGTTGAGCCTCCCCATGGTGCTGATCGGCGCCGCCATGGTGGTCTGGGCGTATCGACATGATCAACGGAGAGCGGCGGCATGAAGCAATATCTCGATCTGTTGCGCGAAGTGCGCGAGCAGGGCGTTCAGAAAGGGGATCGTACCGGCACCGGTACCTTATCCCTGTTCGGTTATCAGATGCGCTTCGATCTGCGTGATGGTTTCCCGTTGCTGACCACCAAGAAGGTGCATCTCAAGTCCATCATCCATGAGTTGCTGTGGTTCCTGGCCGGTGATACCAACATTGGCTATTTGAAGGACAACGGGGTGTCGATCTGGGATGAGTGGGCCACCGAAGAGGGTGACCTGGGGCCGGTGTACGGGGCGCAGTGGCGCTCCTGGGCGACGCCGGACGGCCGTGTCATCGACCAGATCAGTGAAGTGGTGGACGAGATCCGCCGCAATCCGGATTCCCGGCGGCTGATCGTGAGCGCCTGGAATCCGGCGGTGTTGCCGGATCCGGCGGTGTCTCCGGATCAGAACGCGGCGCAAGGCCGGCAGGCGCTGCCGCCCTGCCATTGCCTGTTCCAGTTCTACGTGTCCGACGGCCGGCTCAGTTGCCAGCTTTATCAGCGCAGTGGCGACGTGTTCCTGGGCGTGCCCTTCAACATCGCTTCCTATGCACTGCTGACCCTGATGATGGCCCAGGTCTGTGATCTGCAGCCGGGGGTGTTCGTGCACACCCTGGGCGACGCCCATCTCTACAGCAATCACCTGGAACAGGCGGATACGCAATTGGCGCGGGAGCCCCGCGCTCTGCCCACCATGCATCTCAATCCGCGGGTGCGTGATCTGTTCGCCTTCCGTTATGAGGACTTCACCCTGGAAGGCTATGACCCCCACCCCCTGATCAAGGCGCCGATCGCGGTATGAAGGCAAGCAATGAACAAGGCGTGCGAGTGGCGATGATCGTGGCCATGGCCCGTAATCGGGTGATCGGCCGCGACAACAAACTGCCCTGGTATTTGCCCAACGATCTCAAGTACTTCAAGCGCACCACCCTGGGCAAGCCGGTGGTGATGGGGCGGCTGACCTGGGAATCCCTGGGGCGGCCGCTGCCGGGCCGCACCAATATCGTCATCAGCCGGGATCCACACTACCAGGCCGAGGGCGCCAGGGTGGTGGCGGATCTGGATCAGGCTTTGGCGCTGGCGGAGAACGTGGCGTTCATCGACGGTCAGGACGAAGTGATGATTCTGGGTGGCGCGCAGATCTATGCCCTGGCGCTGCCCCGGGCGGACCGGCTCTACATCACCGAAGTGCAGGCGGACGTGGACGGGGATGCCTGGTTCCCGCGGTGGGACCGGTCGCAGTGGGTGGAGCGGGGAAGGGAATCCTTCAAGGCGGAAGGGCCGAACCCTTACGATTACGACTTCGTGGTTTTTGACCGCCGCTGACGGCGGCGGGCAGCGGGCGTGCGTTTGGCCAGGACCCGGGCCATTTCCACCAGCGTGATACGGTCCGCCGGGCTCATGGTGCCCACCACCGACAGTAATTCCCGGGTATGTTTGTCGAAGGCCGCTGCGGGATCGCTCAAGGCAGTGCCGCTGCGGCCTTGCAGTTCCTGAAAGAAGTCCGCCAGCGTCATTTCCAGGGCGTCGCAAAGCCGCCCCAGCCGCTGTACCGTGACGTCCTGCCGATTGCGCTCGATGCGCGACAGATTGCCCGCGTCGGTGTCCGCCCGGAACGCCACGTCCTCGAGAGTTTCGTTGCGGCTAAGCCGCCGCCTTTTCAAGATGCCGCCGATATCCGTGTCCATGGAATAAGTGTCGGGAAGCGCTCTTTTGCCCGCCATGACCTATTTGCAAGAATGCAAAAGAGCGAATTTGCATTTACGCAATAATAGAGCAGATGCTCTTGCCATTGCGCAAGGGAAATCGTGCTCAAGCCAGCCGGCCGCTTTTGGCGATGGTCTCGGTGATTTCCAGAATCAGGCGCCGCCGGGTCGGCGGGACGGTCTTGATCGTCTTCAGCAGCCAGCGGGTTTCCTTGTCGAAAGCCGCGGTGGGATCGCTGAGCCGGTTGCCGCCGTCTCGTTTCTCCAACTCCGCGAAGAACTCGGAAAGGCTTATTTCCAGGGCTTCACACAGTTTGATCAGACGATTGACGGAAAGATCCTGCCGGTTGCGCTCGATGCGGGACAAATTGCCCGGATCGGTGCCCGCGCGAAACGCCACCTCTTCCAGAGTTTCTTTGCGGCGCTCGCGCCGTTCCTTGAGTAGTGCCCCGATATCCATGACGAAAGTTTCATAGTCCGATGTCCGGGGCGCAATGACATAATTGCAACATCGCAAAGAGCGACATTTGCAATTGAGCAAAGAGAGCTGCGTCACATTTGTTGAACTGCAAGGCGATGACTTATCGGTCGCTCTAATTTATTTCCATATTGCGTTTATGCAAACCAAAATGCTCTGCTTCGTGCTACGGTTACTCCACGGAGGGCCGTGGAAAAGTCGGTAATTAAAGAGCGAAGTGAGCACTGATGGATATGGATGGGGCTACTGTTCGTGATTTTTACTATGGACCTTCCAGTAAGAATGATTTTGCAAATTCGCAAACCGGATTTTCCCTCAACGACCCCCGTGACAATGGTGGTTTCGGCCTTTACTGGCCAGGCAAGGAGGCCATGCTTGCCGAGTTGGCCCGGGTGCCCGCTGGTCGCCTGGAACGCCTGGGGCAGCCGCTGACCACCGGAGCGACTCCTCACCGTATCATCGAGGGCGACAACCTGGCGGTGCTCCATCATCTGCAGCCGGAACTGCGCGGCCAGGTGAAAATGATCTACATCGACCCGCCCTATAATACCGGCCGGGGCTTTCTGTATCCGGACAATTATCGCCATTCCGTGGCCGCCTATCTGGCCCTGGCCGGTGACATCGGCGAGAACGATGACAGTGGCCGCCTGCATGCCCGCTGGCTGAACATGATGTACCCGCGGCTGCTGCTGGCGCGGGAGCTGTTGCGTGATGACGGGGTACTGTTCGTCAGCATCGATGATCACGAGGTGCACACTCTGCGCCTGATTCTCGACGAGATCTTCGGCCCGGACAATTTCGTCGCCACTTTTCCCTGGCAGTCGCGCACCTCACGGCAAAACGACACCGATCTCAGCGTGCAGCACGAATACATCCTTGCCTATGCCCGGACGCGGCGGCGCCAGCAGCGGCGTCTGACCGCCAGTAATCAGGAAGTATGGGATCGTTTGCCGGGGTTCGCGGTGCGCCCCGGCCCGTTGATCGATGACCGCTACAGCAATCCGGATGACGATCCGCGCGGCCCCTGGAAGCTGGACCCCTTCGACGCGCCCAACCGCCGCCCGGGGCTGACCTACGCGATCACCAATCCAAACACCGGCGAAACATTCTGGCCGCCGGAGGGACGATGCTGGCGTACCGGTGAGGAACGGTTCAAGGAGCTGAACGGGCAGAAGCGCATCCTGTTCGGGCGGCGCGGGAGGGGACGGCCGCAACTGAAAGTATTCCTGCGCGAGAAAGCGCCTTTTGGCGAGGTGCCGGTGACCTGGCTGGATGGGCACCACTACGGCACCGCGCGCTCCGGTACCCAGGAGCTGCAGGCCCTGTTCGGCGGTCAGGCGCCGTTCTCCTATCCCAAGCCCACCCGCTTGATCCGCTTTCTGCTCGAGATCGCCACCGGCCCCAGGGATCTGGTGCTGGACTTCTTTGCCGGCAGCGGCACCACTGGGCAGGCGGTGTTGGAATTGAACCGGGATCAGCGCAGCCGCCGCCGCTTCGTCCTGGTGCAGGGCAGCGAACCCACCGGCGATGCTCGCTGGCCCACCATCGCCGAGCTGACCCGCGAACGGGTGCGGCGGGTATTGGAGCGGGATGCTTTGGTGAACCAGGGGTTCCGGGCCCTGCGCTGGGTGCCGCAGGGCCGCTGAGGGTCAGGTTTGCTGAGTGCCGGGATCGTTCAGGAGCCAGAAACGGAATACCACGACGTTGATCAGAGTGGTGATCAGGGAGGCCAGCACGTTGATCACCAGGCCGACCCCGGCGCTTTCACCAAGCAGACCGACGAACAGGGTATTGGTCAGGCCGATCAGGCCGAACATGATCAGCCCGGTGAGGAGGATGGCGCCCAGCAGCGGCCACTGGCAAGGGCCGCTGTACTGGAAGGCGCCGCGCAAGGCGGCGATTGGGGACTGCCGGTGCAGCACGACCCGGAAGGGGGCGAAGCACAGGCGGGTGTAAACCCACAGAGCCGGGAAGAACAGCAGCGTCCAGCCCAGAGTGACGCCGATACCGATCAGAAAGTAGGTCAGCACCAGTGCCGGGTACAGCATCAGCGCGGGCAGGGTACATGCGATCACACCCTGGGCACGGCCCTGGTGTATCGACGCCAGCTGCATGATCAGCGCGCCCTCCGCCAATGGCCGGATCAGCAGCATGACCAGACCCACGCTCAGATTGATGCCGGTCAGTTGATCCCCGTCGAACATCAGAAACGGGCCCATCACCCACTGCGCGGCTTCACCGAGCAGGGCGAAAGGGGCACTGATCAGAAACAGGGCGGCCAGGTGGCGTCGCCAGAAATAAAGGGCTTCCTTGAGGCGCTCGAAGATCATCGGTCTGCATGTCTGGACGGGTCGCGCGTCACCTTACTTGAGGCGCGCGGTCTTGGCTACCGGCCGGGAATAAATCGCGGTCCCTTCCTGTGGAAAGTTGCCTTGGCGGCGAATGGCGCACTGGCTCAGCCGTCGCGATCACCACCAATACTTGCCCCAGTTCTCCGGATTGGCCCAGAAGCGCGGATTATTCCAGGCGCGTTTGAAATTGTACGAATCCAGGTCGTAGCTATAGAGCAGAAGTTCTCTTTGATCGTGAGCGAAATGACCTTCCTCCCGGCACCCCAGAGCGAGGAAGCCGTTGCTGGGCCAGCGCAGTTTTTCCGGTGCCAGGTGCGGTTGGTAGACCGCCACCAGGGAATCGGTGTGCAGGTTGCGCAGCAGGCCGATCAAGGATTCACCGTCACGCTGACTCATGTATTCCAGCTGATCGGCGACGATCGCCATGTCCACCCGGTCGATGTGATCCAGAGCCTCGAAAGGGTTTTGTTCCTGGATGCGGATCAACTCGCAATCATGATCGTCGCACCAGTGTTCGGCGACCGGGACCGGGTTAAGGCTGACGGTGAGCAGGCGACGGGGTTGGTGGCTGTCGAGGATGGCAGCCAGTTTTTCTTGCGGCGTACGAATGGCGGAAGCAGCTATCGATGTCATCATGATTTCGAGTGTAACCAGGATCGAACGGCGCGGCGAGATGATGAGGGTCGGATTTCTTGTAAACAAAGGTTGACGGCACTACTGAGGTGTGATGATAATCATTCTCAGTTAAAGGATGAGCGAACAGGAGCCCGCCATGTCGCAATGGAAAAAACCGGTGACCATCGCCACTCGCAGTGGTCGACGCATCGCCGTACAGGAAGACAGCGTCGCCAGCCGTGCCTTGCTCAACGCCGATGGCAAACTCTGGATCGAGCACGGCGGCGAGCGTTACCTGTTACGGCGCACCGCCAATGACCGCTTGATTCTGACCAAGTAGCTTGATTCTGACTAACCAGAATGCCGGCCACGCCCGTGGCCCCGACAGTTCTCCCTGACTGTGGAAAGCCAGCCGCCGCCAGCTGCCCACACCCTAATTTCTTCGCGTACCTTGGAGGTAGGATCGTGACGGTAATGGCCATAGGCGGCACTGCCCAGTCGGCGACCCTGCGACATTGTCGTGCCGCCCTGGGTGATCGCGTACTGAGGCTCCAGGAAGAGCCCATGGCGATTCTCAAAGGGCTCTATCGGCTTGGTTCCCTGGTGGTAACCACTTTCGCCAGCGGCGGCCGGGTCTCCCAGTCAATACGCTATCCGGCCCTGACCGGTTCCAGCCCTGGGCTGGACTGCCGCGGTGAGCAGTGCCGCATGCGTCAGGAACTGGACGTTCGCCAATGGCGCTCGGTGCTGGCGGTACTGGCACCGGTGGCGGATCTGCCGGCACGCAGCCTGCTGTTTTTCGACGACTACGGTGAGCCGGTACAACAAATGGCGGTGGCGCCGGAAAGCGGCGGCCTGGCCTTCGAGGAACTGGTCTGCGCCATGCTGCATCCGGATCAGCAGCAATTGGGCTGCCCGCTCGCTGTTCGTGCGCCGCACCGCCCGACAGGCTCGCTCATGGATTGGGAACGACGCTGGTCGCAAAGCGACGAGGACGCGTTCGAGGAACTACTGCGCCAGGTGGGGGATCGCCGGCAGGTGTTGTATCAGGCGGTGCGGGACAAGTTCGCCTGTCCGATACGCAGTGAAACGGTACCGTCACTATTGTCTCTGGCCGCCGAGCGCGCCACGCCATTGACGGTGTGTACCGGTAACCGTGGCGTCAGGTTGTGCCTTAGCGCGCCCTGGTCTTCGCCACGCTGGCAGCAAGGGCAATGTCATCTGGCCCATAACGGCACCCTGATCAGCCTCGATATGGGACGGGTGGCATCGGTGTGGCGTCTGCGCCGCCCGGGACCGGGCCGGGTGCTGACAGCGCTGGAAGCGCTCGACTCGGAGGGGCGTTGGTTGTGGACGCTGTCTTCCGGCGGGGACGAGGATGCCTGGTTGGCCATGCTCGGTGAAGCCCTGATTCAGGAGGGCCGCCCCGGCGCCTTGTTCGCCTGACGGTGTGTATTGGGCCTTCGGAGCATGCATTCAAAGATAACTACAGAGCCGCTGTGGGAAGCTTGCTTGCAAGCGAATCTTTTTAGGGGAGAGCCCATTCGCTTGCAAGCAAGCTTCCCACAGAGATTTCCTGCAGGGGATTAGTAGAATCTCCTCTGTGTGAAGCTGTTGGCAGCGAGCGCCTGCTATTCACTATTCCTTGTTAACTGTTCACTGCCTTTTCCGCCTCTTCCAAGGCTTCCATCGCCTCCAGCAGCGCCATTTCCTGTTCTTCCTTCTCGTTGCGCAGTTGCCCCTGGCGGGCGAGCAGATCGGCCAGCTCCTGTTTGCGTGCGCTGTCGGTATACAAGCCCTCATCACCCAGCAGCATTTCCACCTCGGCCAGTTCCCGGCCAGCGACTTCCAGCCGCTGCTCGCATTTCTCCACCGTTTTCTTCAACGGCCGCAGCTGTTCGCGGCGGCGGGCCGCCTCCTGGCGCCGTTGTTTGGCGTCATCGCGTACCGGTGCCCGGGTGTCGTCCGCTTTCGCTTCGGCCTGCTCATCGCGGCGGGCCTGTTGCAGCCAGCGGGCGTAGTCATCCAGGTCGCCATCGAAGGGGCGCACGCCGCCGTCCGCCACCAGCAGAAACTCGTCGACGGTGGTTTCCAGCAGATGGCGGTCGTGGGAAACCAGTACCACGGCGCCGGCGAAGTCCTGCAGCGCCATGGTCAGCGCTTCGCGCATATCCAGATCCAGGTGGTTGGCGGGTTCGTCGAGCAGCAGCAGCGACGGTTTCCGCTGCACGATCAGTGACAGCGCCAAACGCGCCTTCTCGCCGCCGGAAAAACGGCCGATCGGGGCGAATACCTCGTCGCCATGAAAACCGAAGCCGCCCAGCTCATTACGAATCTGCTGTTCGCTCCATTGCGGATACTCGCGGTTGAGCAGCTGGTAAGGGGTGTCCTTGGCGTCCAGCCGGTCCACCTGTTGTTGATGGAAGTAACCGATTACCAGGTCCGGGCCGTGCAACAGATGGCCGCCGATGGCCGGCAGCTCGCCCACCAGGGTGCGGATCAGGGTGGACTTGCCGGCGCCATTCTGGCCAAGCAGGCCGAGCCGGGATTCCGGGCGCAGATTCAGGGTGACATTGGTGAGCACTGGCTGACCGTCGTAACCGCAGCCGACCCCTTCCAGGTCGATCATCGGATCCGGCAGCCGCTTGGGCGTGTGGAACGAGAAACGGAACGCGGAATCCACATGGGCCGGGGCAATACGCTCCAGCTTTTCCAGCGCTTTTACCCGGCTCTGCGCCTGTTTCGCCTTGGATGCCTTGGCCTTGAAGCGGTCCACGAATTTCTGCAAATGAGCAATCTGGGTCTGCTGCTTCTCGTACAGCTTTTGCTGTTGCGAGAGCTGTTCCGCCCGTTGCCGTTCGAAGTCCGAATAGGTGCCGGTATAGCGCTTGAGCCGCCCCTGGTCGATGTGCAGGATCTCGCCCACGGTGGCGTCGAGAAAAGCGCGGTCGTGGGAAATCACCATCAAGGCGCCGGGCTGCTGCACCAGCCATTGCTGCAACCAGAGAATGGCATCCAGATCCAGGTGGTTGGTGGGCTCATCGAGCAGCACCAGATCGGCATTGGCGAGCAGCACCTGGGCCAGATTCAGACGCATGCGCCAGCCGCCGGAAAAGGCGCTGACCGGCTGTTGCTGTTGCGCTTCACTGAAGCCCAGCCCGGCCAGCAGGGTAGCGGCGCGGGCCGGCTGCTCCCAGGCACGGAGGGTGTCCAGGCGGGCATGGGCATGGGCCATGGCGTGGCTGTCGTCGTTGTCCTGGGCGCGGGCCAGCTCCCGCTCGGCGTCGCGCAGCTCCTGGTGGCCGTCCAGAACATAGTCGATGGCCGGTTGGGGCAGGGCCGGGACTTCCTGGGCCATCATCGCCAGACGCCAGTCGGCGGGGCGGAATAACTGGCCGGCGTCGGTGTCCAGCTCGCCGCTGATCAACTTGAACAGGGAACTTTTGCCGCTGCCGTTCTTGCCCACCAATCCGACTCTCTGACCCTGATGCAGAGTGAAATTGGCGTCTTCCAGCAGCAGGCTGGCGCCACGGCGCAGGTTGATGTGTTCCAGGGAGAGCATGGTATAAGAGCCTGTGTATGATCTTTACGCCACCGCGTTGCCGCAGGAAAAGACGCCAAGCAAGGCGTGGGCTGAAGGCCTTGGCGGGCCAAGGGCAAAGACCACAACGCAGCATGGCGCCTTTTCCTGCGCAACCCGAAGGGCCGGGCTCCACTTTCTTTAGGTGGAGAGTCCGCCAGGCCGCGATTACGCTTGTTTATGTGGAAGGACCACACCGCACAATCGGAATCACGGCCTGACGACCTCTTTCCCGGGTGAACAGGGAACTCCGGCGCGGTGGCGTAAAGATCATACACAGGCTCTTGACTCAGCGACAATGGAGTGGAAACCGGCGCAGTGTAGGGTATGGCCGCGCGCAACTGAAGGACTGCCGATGACCGAGGACACGCTTTGGACTTTCGCGCTGCGTTTGTGGCGACGAGCGGATGTGGAGCGCCAGTGCCTGCGCCTGCAGGATGAGTATCAGGTACCGGTGGCGGCGGTGCTGGCGGCATTGTGGCTGAGCCGCCGCCCCAGCCCGGCGGACGCGGCTCTGGGCCGGCGCTTGCTGGCGCGGGCGGAGATCATGGAAAAAGATTATCTGCGACCGCTGCGCGAGGTTCGCCGCCGGGCCGCCGCCGAGAGCTGGGCGCGGGAACTGAAACGGCAGATCCAGGAGGCGGAACTGGAGGCGGAGCGCCTGCTATTGAATCAACTGGCGGATATGGCCCAGGGGGCGCCGCCCACGGATCAGCCGGTATCGGCATTGTCCTGGTTGTTGATGGTGGCGCCGGAAGCCGGCGTTTGCCAGGGTTTGCAGGCCACCCTGGAGGCGTTGTGCGAGGCGGCGGAGTTGGCGCGGTGACACCGCTGGTATACCTGGCGGCGGCACTGGCGGAGATCGCCGGGTGCTTCTCATTCTGGGCCTGGTGGCGGCTGGATCGCTCGGTGCTCTGGTTGGTGCCGGGGATGCTCAGTCTGGCGGCGTTTGCCTGGTTGCTGAGTTTGGTGGACGCCGACTACGCCGGGCGTGCCTACGCCGCCTATGGCGGTGTCTATATCGCGACGTCGCTGTTGTGGCTGTGGGTGGTGGAGCAGCGCGCGCCGGATCGTTGGGATCTGATCGGCGCGGCGGTTTGCCTGGCCGGCGCCGGCATTATTCTGCTTGGCCCGCGGACCGCCTGAGGCTGGGAGCTTGACGCCTGAAAGCCCCGGACAAAGCTCCCACAGCGGCTCTGTGCTGCTGGTCAGCTGCCGGACAGCAGTCCTTCGGGTACCGGGATTTCCATATCCAGTAACACCTGGGCGTAGGTCTTGGCCTGCGCGTCCAGGTGCAGGGAGGCGACACCGCCGCCGTCCAGAGCGTGGCGCAACAGAAAGTTCATGGCGTGGCTGCCGGGCAGATCGAAGCGCTCCACCTTGCCCTTGAGAGTATGGGAGAAGCGTTCGGCGACCGCGTCCTCGGTGAGCGCCGCGCGCAGTGCCGGCAGATATTCCGGCCGCCGGGCGATGACTCCGATATTGGCGTGGTCGCCTTTATCGCCGCTGCGTGCCACGGCCAGGCGATACAGTGGCACCTTGACCGCGCTATCTTCCAGTGCCGGCGCCGGATCGGACTGGCTGGCCACCGGTCGGCCGCCGCCGCGCTCCGCTGCCTGAGCCAAAGATACCGGTTCCCCATCCACCGCCACCTGTACCGGCACCCGCTCCTTGTCGATCAGGAACGAGAACAGCCGCACGATCGGCGTGGGGCGCGGCCGCCCGGGGCTGAGGCCGGTGATGCCCGGCGCCATGGACAGGCCGGCACCGACGAATTCCTTGGAGAACAGTTCCACCCCTTCCCGGCGTGGATGGTGCACGCCCAGACGCAGTACCACTTCCCGCACTTGCCGGGCACTGTCGCTGGCGTGATCGCCGTAGCTGCTTTCCGCGCCAACCAGTTGCATCGCGGTTTTGCTGAAGTCGCCCAATTCCGACTGATCCAGCAGACGGCGGACTTTTTTCAGCACCGCTTCACCTTGCCGGCGGGCCTTGGTGGCGGCGTCGCGTCCGGCGATAACAAAGGTGCCGACGCAACCGAAGCCGTCGGCGTAGGTGGCACTGACCTTGTAGGTATCGGTGGGGGCATGGCCCCGGGCGCCCTCGATGCGGACCCGGTCCGGTCCGTCCTGTTCCAGGGTCACCTGGCGGAAATCCGCGATCACGTCCGGCAGCACATAGGCGCCCGGATCGCCGATCTCATAGAGCATCTGTTCGCCGGCGGTGAACGGGGTGACGGTGCCGCCGGTATCACGGGGTTTGGTCAGTACGAAAGCGCCGTTGGCGGAGACCTCGGCGATGGGGAAGCCGGTGTCGTCCCAGCCGTCCACGGTATCCGGCCAGTCGCTGTAGTTGCCGCCGGTGGCCTGGGCGCCGCACTCGATCACGTGGCCCACCAGGGCGCCGGCGGCGAGCCGGTCATACTCGTCCGGCCGCCAGCCGAATTCGTGGATCAGCGGGCCCACCGCCAGGGCACTGTCCACGCAACGGCCGGTGAGCACGATGTCGGCGCCGGCATCGAGGGCGGCGGCGATCGGGAAAGCGCCCAGATAGGCGTTCATGCTCATCAGTTTGGCGGGTAACGGGGCGCCGGTGTCCAGTTCGGTGGGACCAAGAGCACGTACCGATTCCACTTGAGGGAGCAGGTTGTCGCCTTCCACGGTGCCGATGCGCAAAGGCAGGCCGGCATCTGCCGCCACCTTCTCCAAAGCCTGACGGCAGGCGGTCAGATTCACGCCGCCGGCGTTGGCGATCACCTTGATGCCCTGGCGGTGGATCTCCGGCAGCAAGGGCGCCATCACCCGTTCAATGAAATCGGTGGCATAGCCCAGGGCCGGGTCGCGGGCCTGGGCCTTGGCCAGAATCGACATGGTGATTTCAGCGAGATAGTCGAAGATCAGGTAGTCCACCTGTCCCTGGCGAATCAACTGCACGGGGCCAATGGCGGTATCGCCCCAGTAGCCGGAAGCGCCGCCGATACGGATCGTTTTGCTCATGGTCTTTCACCCATTACTACAGTCCCATTTGCCGCACGGCCAGGTCGCGCATGATTTCCTCGGCGCCACCACCGATGGCGTTGACGCGGACCTCGCGGTAGATTCTTTCCGACTTGCAGCCGCGTAGATAACCGGCGCCGCCGAGGGTTTGCACCGCTTCGCGGGCGCAGTATTCCATGGTCTGGGTCGCCTGGTTTTTCAGCAGACAGACGTCCGCCACCGGGTTCTGACCGTTCTGCACCCGCCACGTCAGTTGTTCCAGATAGGCCTGAGTGGCGTTGATGCGCATGCACATGTCCGCCACTTTATGGCGGATCACCTGATGTTCCATCAGGGCTTTGCCGAAGGTCCTGCGCTGCTGGCCGTACTCGATCATCTCCTCCAGACAGACTCGCGCGTAGGCGGTACAGGCGGCGGCCATGAACAGCCGCTCGCTATTGAAATTCTGCATGATCAGTTTGGAACCCTGGTTCTCCTCGCCCAGCAGGTTATCCACCGGCACCCGGCAATTATCGAAATACAGGGTGGCGGTGTCGGAGCACCACCAGCCCATTTTTTTCTCCAACTGAGTGCGGGTGAATCCGGGTGTGTCGCGCTCGATGGCAAGCAGGGAAATGCCTTTGTGGCCTGGCTCGCCAGTGCGCACCGCCACGGTATAAATATCGGCGCGCATCCCCGAGGTAATAAAGGTTTTGCTGCCGTTGACGACATAATGGTCGCCGTCACGTCGGGCGGTGGTGGTCAACGCCGCCACGTCCGAGCCGCCGCCCGGCTCGGTAATCGCCAGGGCGCTGATCTTGTCACCGCGAATCACCGCCGGCACCCATTTGTCCTTTAACGCCGGGAGGCCGGCGCGGATGATCGGCGGCAGGCCGATGTGGTGGCTCATCAGGCTGGCGTGCAGGCCACCGACACCGGCGCGGGCCAGTTCCTGGGCATTGATCAACATGTAGAACAAATCCAGATCCAGACCGCCGTACTGCTCCGGATAACCGGCCGCGAACAGGCCGACCTCGGCGGCTTTGCGGTACAGCTCACGGGGAAAGGTGCCTTCCTCATCCCATTGCGCCGCGTGGGGTTCCAGTTCCTTGCCGACGAAGGCGCGCAGCGTGTCGCGGTAGGCTTCGTGCTCTTCGGTATAGAACGGACTGCTGACTGCGTTCATTACTTACTCCAGGCTTGGGACGGCGCGAGACGGCGTCCGGGATCAGGCGCCGGTGAACCGGTCGCGCAGGGTGCGTTTAAGTATTTTTCCAGTGGCGTTGCGGGGCAGTTCGTCCACCAGAGCCAGGTGTTTGGGAATCTTGAAACGGCCCAGTTTGCCGTCGCAGAAGTCACGCAGGGATTCCAGTGTCGGCGTCTGGCCGTCCCTGGGGACCACCACCGCCATGGGCACTTCGCCCCATTTGTCATCGGGGACGCCGATCACAGCCACTTCCAGCACCTGCTCGTGTTTGTAGAGCACCTGCTCCACTTCGGTGGGGTAGACGTTTTCGCCACCGGAAATCAGCATGTCCTTCTTCCGGTCGACGATGTAATAGAAGCCTTCCTCGTCACGGCGGGCCAGGTCACCGGAGTGGAACCAGCCGTTGCGGCAGGCCTCCTCGGTGGCGTCCGGTCGCCCCCAATAGCCCAGGAACATGGTCGGGCCGCGCAGGATCAGTTCGCCCACCTCGCCGGTCGCCACATCCTGGTCGTTTTCGTCGACGATGCGCATCTGCACGTACACCAGGGGCTTGCCCACCGAGCCGTTTTTGCGCACCGCGTCGGCGCTGCCGAGGATGCAGGCACCGGCGCAGGTCTCGGTCATGCCGAACCCTTCCTGAAAGGCCAGGCCCCGTTTTTGGAAGAACTCGATCACCGGTATGGGGCAAGGCGCGCCGCCGGAAAGCAGGCTGCGCAGGGAAGACAAATCGTAGTCGTCGACGTTGGGTAACTGACTCAGTGCCTGCCACATGGCCGGCAGCAGGAACAGTTCCGTGATTCGTTCCTCCTGTACCGTGGCTAGCGTGTGTCGTGGATCGAACTGCGCGTGCAGCACCACCTGGGCGCCGATATTCAAGGCCGGCAGGGTATGCACGGCGAGCCCGCCGATATGAAACAGCGGGGCGATCGTCAGGATCACGCTGTCACGGCTGATGGCCGCGTCGCTGGCGACCATGTCGGCGGTCAGCCAGGTCGGATTGCCGTGGCTGAGCAGGGCGCCCTTGGGTTTGCCGGTGGTGCCGGAGGTGTACATCATCATCAGTGGATCGTTCTGATTCAACGGCACCCCGGGCTCGCTGGCGGGCGCGGCGTCGAGCAGGGCATCATAGTGGTGATCTCCCGGTTCCGCCTCGCCTTCGGTGGCGATGCCGTGACGCAGGGCGGAGCTCTGGCGAATCGGGCGGAACAGGTCCGCCAGGGCCGGCTGGTAGAGCAACACGGTGGCGCCGGCGTCGCCGAGGATGAAGCCGATTTCCTCGGCACTGAGGCGGTAGTTCAGAGGCAGGGCGATGGCGCCCAGCTTGGCGCAGGCGAAAAAGCTCTCGATGAAGTGGTTGCCGTTGAGCATCAGCAAGGCGACACGGTCGCCCTTGCCGACGCCGAGATCGGTAAGGGCGTTGGCGAGCCGATTGATGCGCTGGTTCAGCTCCGAGTAGGTCAATCTCAGATCGCCGAACACCAGCGCCATGCGTTGCGGATCCTGGGTGGCGTGATGGGTTATCCAGTCGCCGACCCCACCCAGATAGTGCACATCCTGGTGGATTGGGAAGGAGGAGGGTTGGGTCACCTTGGTGTCTCCTGAGCGAGTGTTGTTATCGGTATGGGGCGGCGCCCGGGAAGACGCCTTTGTAGAAAGGAACGCTAGCAACGGCCACGGTGCTGGTCTTGTGTTAACTGGCTGGTCTTGGAGACATGAGTCAAACGGCCGCTGCAAGGCCGCTGTAGGAGCTTGCCCTGCAAGCGAATTTCTTGAGGCCGTGCCCATTCGCTTGCAGGGCAGACTCCTGCAGGGGCTCCGTAGCTCTCATGGAGGGAGAGCAATCAGCATATGGGGCTGCCAGCGGGGCGCCCGGAAACCATTGGACAGCTATAGCCCGTAACGGTCGACATCGACCTTGGATTGCACCTCTTGCCAGTACAGATCGGCAAGGGCCTCGGTGCTATCGATATCGGCGGTGAGTTCCAGCCATTTCTTCACCAGTGGCCGCATCACCTCGATCTTGCCGGCCGCGTCGCGGACCTGGTGTTTTTCTTCATAATACTGAACGATGTTTTTCGCATCCTGGCGAACAAAGTCACGGGAGGCGGCGATCAGCGCCTCGCTGGCCTCATGCCGTTTGGCGCCCCGTTGCTCGGCGGCTTTCAGATCCCGCTCTCCATAGTCCCGGTAGAGAACAGCGGCGTTGGCGGACATAACGGTACCGGCATGCAGAAGCGCTTTGCGTTGATCAGCATCGAGATCCTGCCAGACTTTTTGGTTGATATTGGCGGGCCCGGAACCACCGAACACGCCGCCGGGCACCGACATGGTGATATCGCTGACCGCGTCCATCAGCCCCAAACCGCTCAGTTCGGCCGCCGATTGAATGGTACAGTCCACCACGCCCTGATTCAGAGCCTCGAAAATCTCGTTACCGGGCAGTGACACCGGAGAGGCCTCGAAATGCTTGGCCCAGCGTGCCCATTGCGCGCCGCCGGCACGCAGGCGCTTGCCTTTAAGATCGGCGGCGGTGGTGACCGGTGTGGTGCACAGAAGACCGTACTGAGGGCTGGCGCCGCCACCGGTAAAGACCTGGTTTTGCTGCTTCAACTCCGCCACGCAGTCGTCGCAGTGCAGCATGATGTATTCGCTCATGGCGCCGGCGTAGGCCAGCCCTTCGTTTCCGGTGGGGTCATTCAGCGCCAGCAGCATGGACAGCTCCGCCGCCATGTTGATATTGGGGTATTCGGCCGGGAAGTAGGGCGTCAGCAGGTAGCCCACGTCGGCAATGCCCTGCTTGAGCCCGCCGCTCATCTCGGCCAGGTTGAGCAGGGAAAGTTCGTAGATTTTTATTTCCAGATCGCCGCCGGAATAGTCCGCCACCGCCTTGGCGTAAGCCTTGGCGGCATCCACGTTGGCGGAAGCGGAAGGGAAGCCCACGGCGAATCGCAGAGATTCGGCCTGGGCCGTCGACGTCAAAGCGGTCACACCGGCCAGCGCGGCGCTGGCCAGAAGCGTGGTGAATCGTTTCATTTTATTCTCCTTATCGGTTGGTCGCGCGGAGACTTCGGCGCGGCCATTAGCGAGCAAAATGGGTGTGGAGGTGGTGAACGGGCTGTTAGCGTTTGTCCGGAAAAGTACCCATGAATTTGGCGATGATGCCGAGCATCACTTCATCGGCGCCGCCGCCGATGGAGGTCAGACGGGTATCCCGATACATGCGCGTGATTGGCGTTTCATTCATGAAACCCATGCCGCCGTAGTACTGCAGGCAGCTGTCGGCGACTTCGCGGCACAGCCGGCCAGTCTTCAGCTTCGCCATGGACGCGAGATAGGTGACGTCCTCGCCATTGATCATCTGTTCGACGGCGCGATACACCATGGAACGCAGCGCTTCGATTTCCGTTTGCAATTCCGCCAGGCGGAAATGCACCACCTGATTGTCCAGCAGTGACTTGCCAAAGGCCTGGCGGTCGCGGGTGTAGGTGATGACGTCCTGTACCGCGATATCCATGTAACGCAGATTGCAGGCCGCTCCCCACAGTCGCTCTTCCTGGAACTGCTGCATCTGGTAAATGAAGCCCATGCCTTCTTCGCCAATACGGTAGCGCTGCGGCACGCGCACATCCTCGAACCAGATTTCGGCGGTGTCGGAAGCGCGCATGCCGAGTTTGTCGAGCTTACGGGCGATGGTGACACCTTTGCTTTTCAGTGGCAGCACAATCAGGGATTTGTTCTTGTGCACCGGGCCATCACCGGTGTTGGCGAGCAGGCACATGAAGTCCGCCTGGGTGCCATTGGTGATCCACATCTTGCCGCCGTTGATGATGTAATCGTCGCCATCCTTGCGGGCGTGGGTGCGGATGGACGCTACGTCGGAGCCGGCTCCCGGTTCGGATACGCCGATGCAGGCCACGTAATCGCCGGCGATGGCCGGTACCAGAAATTCTTCACGCAGGGCATCGGAGCCCTGTTTGGCCAGGGCGGGAGTGGCCATATCGGTTTGCACGCCCACCGCCATTGGAATGGAGCCGCCGTTGACTTCGCCCATGGCTTCGCAGAAGGCCAGGTTGTAGCTCCAATCCAGGCCCATGCCGCCAAACTGTTCCGGTTTGGCAATGCCAAGAAAACCCTTGTCTCCCATTTTCTTGAACAACTCATGGGCGGGGAAAATACCCTCCTTCTCCCATTCATCCACGTAGGGGTTAATCTGCGTGGCGACAAACTTCTTCACCGATTCCGACAGCGCCCGGTGCTCGTTAGTGAACAGCATTTTCAAATTCTCCTGTTATTTGGATTCGCGGCGCGGCTGTTGATGTGACGACGCATGCGCGCAATCGACATGATGGTATGGCTATAAAAAACACGGGAATCAAGCGTTAAAAAAGCGAAAAACAAAAAAAGAGAAATAAAGTAAGGATTAGCCAGTTGGCACAAGTCCATGACCGGGGCAGTGACTATGCTGAAGGATTGCAGCGTGCCGGTCCTGCCTGGGTATGCGGGTCGGGAACCCCTGCCGGGGCGGCGCGGAAGGGTGCGGCCGTGAGCCGATGCAACCTTTCAAAGACCAGGTCCAGTGGTCGTTGCATTTAGCCGATCGTTTGGTTTAAGTTCGAACACGCCTTCATGGCGCGGGATTTATATTTTTGGCCGATGGTTTTTGATCTTTTTCGCCAATCGGCTGTGTGGGAATAAGGGTAAATCCTTTTTCTTATATTCCTCGCAGGCCTGTGTGGATACGGGCCCTGCGGTGACGTTGTCACCGGAGGAGGCAATGATGACAACAAAGACAAGTTCCCGTCGGCGTCGTGGACGGGTCATGCTGCTCGGGCCCGAGCGGGTCTGCTACCTGGGTCTGCTGGGACGGCCACGTCTGCGCAGTTTTGGTTCCTTGACCGTCTATTGCGGCCCGGACCAGCCATTCCGTTTCAGCATTGACGGCCGCAATTGGCAGGAAACCGCGGTGGCGGTGGTGCCCCCCTATTTGCCGCACTGGGTAGAAACCGGTGAGCGTTTGCTCGGCTCGGTGATGGTGGAGCCGGAAACCGTGAATATGGGGGCGTTGCCCCCCATGTTACGCAGCGATTATTGTGGCGACCGTGATGAGCTGCTGCAAACCCTGAGACGTGGCTTCGCCCGCATTCAGGCCCTGGCGGAAGACGGGGCTGATCCTCGCGTGGAAGTGGACCCGCTGTTTCTCGGGCAGACGTTGCCGCGCCGCGAACTGGACCCTCGCGTGGCTCGAGTGCTGGCGTATCTGAGAGAGGATCCCTCCCGCCATTGTCCTGCGGAGGAGGCGGCGCTGCTCAGCGGTCTGTCGTTTTCCCGTTTCCTTCATCTGTTCAAGGAAGACCTGGGTATCACTTTCCGCAAGTTCCGCGCCTGGAAGCGCGCCCGAAGCCTGCTTTACCACGTTAATCGTCGTGACACCCTTACCGACATCGCCCTGGATGTGGGCTATCCGGATTCCACCCACTTCAGTCATTCCATTCGGCAGTTCTACGGCCTGACACCCAAGGACATCCTGGTCGGGTCGCGCAAACTGGCGATCCTGTTGCAGAGCCGGGTTGGCGCGCCGGACGCCCTGGTCAACGCCGGCCTGTGATCTCCTGGAAGCCTTTGCGGGCTCCAAAAACGTGGACCTCCAGCACAGAAAGGGCTCCCACAGCGGCCCCCGAATTTATGTCTACAAGGCGGCTCCGCTGTCCTTGATGGAGGATAAGGCTGGTTCTCTCTAAACCGCGATGACCCCCAAAAAGCCATTCACAAAAGTTCACCTTAATGTCCGACAAAGCGCCCCCGACAGCGCGCCAGACTGTTTAAAATACGCCCCTTGTCTGATGCGAGCGGATTGCCGGCGGAGCGTAAAGAGTGAATACCCGAGGACGAAGCGTCATCGCCTTGCTGATGTTGCTGCTGACGGCGGTATCGGTGGCGCAGCCGCGGATACTGGTGCGGGAATGGGATACCCGGGAGCGGCTTTATCGGGGTGAGCAAAGAGACCAGCCGCTGACGTTGATGCTGAGAGTGCATGAATTCTCGCCTGGTCACCGTGATATCTACTCTCTCAGCGGGGCCTATCGCCGTGGAGATTCGCGCACCTGGGTGCCCGTGGTGGGGCTGCATGACACCGATGGCTGGGTGCTTTATCGCTTCGACAGTCCGCTGCCAGGGCGGGAGTTGCTGGATTTCACCTACGAGGGCAGCCGCTTTTGGGACAGCATTGCCTACTACCGTGCGCTGACCGGCTGGACTGAACGGTTCGAGGTGAATCAGGAGGGCGTGGGGATTTGGCGTGACGAAGACGACAGTGCCCCCTTGCGCCTGTATAACCCGGATCTGTCGGTATACCGCCGGTATTCTTTTCTGCATCTGGAAGACGGCGACCGCGAGAGGGAGCTGGACCTGACCGCGTTCGATATGCCGACGGCGGGTAACCAGGTGCTGGACTGGCGTGAGGACGAGCAGGGTCTGGTGGTCTTGCTGGGTTATCAACACCCATCCCGCCCCTATGCGTTGGGCATGTGTGGCGCCGGCGACGAGAGCGGCCTGGTACGCGTGCGGTTGGACACGCAATGGCGGCTGCTGGACTGGCGTAAGCTGGCGCTGGACAGCTGCCTGAAGAATCAGATCTCCGAGCGCAAGGTCACCCGGGACGGCGACTATCGCTACCGGGTGCAGGACAGCGACGGCCGCTGGCGCACCTGGCTGCTGGATCAGGAAACCCTGGATTGGAAGCCGGTGGACGGCGACGCTTGAGCATTGGCGCCGGTCTTGGCATGGTGCTCGGGCTTTCCCTGTAAACCGCTGTCCCCGTAAACAGCCGTCCTCTTAAATAGGTAGTCCCATGGCCTCCATCGACCTCGATTTCGACCGCGACCATCTCTGGCATCCTTACACCTCCACCTCCCGGCCCTTGCCGGTGTACCCGGTACGCGCCGCCGAAGGCGTCTACCTGGAGCTGGAAGACGGGCGCCGGCTGGTGGACGGCATGTCGTCCTGGTGGGCGGCGATCCACGGCTATAACCACCCGCGTCTGAATCAGGCCCTGCGTGACCAGACCGAACGCATGGCCCACGTGATGTTCGGCGGCATCACTCACGAGCCGGCGGTGGAACTGGGCAAGCGGCTGGTGGCGTTGACGCCCGCCGAATTGACCAAGGTATTCCTGGCGGACAGCGGTTCGGTGTCGGTGGAAGTGGCGATCAAGATGGCGCTGCAATACTGGATGAGCCAGGGCAAGACCGGCAAACACCGGTTGCTGGCGCTGCGCAACGGCTATCATGGCGACACCTTCGGGGCCATGGCGGTGTGCGATCCGGTCAACGGCATGCACGATCTGTTCAGCGGCATTCTGCCGCGGCATTACTTCGCCGAGGCGCCCTCGGTGCGGTTCGACGGCGTCTGGGACGATGGCGCTCTGGACTCCGTGCGCACGCAACTGGAGCAGCACGCGGACGAGATCGCCGCGCTGATTCTGGAGCCAGTGGTGCAGGGGGCCGGCGGTATGCGGCTGTACCACCCGGAATTCCTGAAAGGTTGCCGCCGTCTGTGCGACGAGCATGGCGTGCTGCTGATTTTCGATGAGATCGCCACCGGTTTCGGCCGCAGCGGCAAGTTGTTCGCCCTGGAGCACGCTGATGTGGTGCCGGATATCCTCTGCCTTGGCAAGGCCATTACCGGCGGCTACATGACCCTCGCCGCCACCCTCTGCAATGATCGCGTGGCGGCCGGCATTTGCGACGGTCAGGCCGGCGTCCTGATGCATGGCCCTACTTTCATGGGCAACCCGCTCGCCTGCGCGGTAGCCAACGCCAGCATCGACCTGCTGTTGGAAAGCCCCTGGCAGCAGCGCGTTCAGGCCATCGAAGCGCAGTTATGGACGGAACTGACGCCCTGCCTGGAATCCGACAAAGTGGAGGATGTGCGCGTGCTCGGCGCCATCGGCGTGGTGGAACTCAAACAGCCTTGCGATGTGGGCCAGGTGCAGAAGCAACTGGTGGACCTGGGGGTCTGGATTCGCCCGTTCGGTAAACTGCTTTACATCATGCCCCCGTTCATCATCGAGCCGGAGCAACTGAGGCAACTGACTCACGCCATGCGGGTGGTGAGCCAATGACGATCTGACGGCGCAGAACGAAGAGACAAAACAGCCCGTTATCAGCCGCTGTGGGAGCTTGCCTGCAAGCGAATTTCTTGAGGGCCGGGATCCCATTCGCTTGCAGCGGCCCGCCGCCCGGACAAGCTCCCACAGCGGCTAAAGATCATTCGCTTTTGATTTCCGCTGTTACCTGTTCACTATTCACCGTCAACTTTCCTTCCCCCCATAGCTATTTTTCGCAAGACCCGCCGCTTTGCCGCTGCGTAGGCTACCAGCACTGTTTTAACACCAAGGCGCCGGTGATCCCCGGTGCCGACAGACTGGGAAGCCCTTTTCATGGCAGTACTCGAAACCCAAGTGTCCTCCGCGGACACCACTTTCCGGGAAAACCGGGCCGGTATGGAGGCGCTGCTGACGCGTTTGCGCTCGGTGGAGCAACGGACCCGGGACAAGTCCGCCGCCGCCAAGGGGCGCTTTGAAAAGCGCGGGCAACTGCTGCCGCGTGAGCGTGTGGCGCTGGTGCTGGACCCCGGCGCCCCTTTTCTGGAACTGGCTACCCTGGCCGGTTACGGCATGGACAACCCGGATCCGGAGAAAACCATCCCCGGCGGCGGCAATATCGCCGGCATCGGCTATGTCCGCGGCGTGCGCTGCATGATCCTCGCCACCGATTCCGGTATCGACGCCGGTGCCGCCCAGCCCATGGGGCTGGACAAGGTGCTGCGGGTGCAGGAGCTGGCACTGGAAAACAAGCTGCCGTACGTGCAACTGGTGGAAAGCGCCGGGGCCAACCTGCTCAAGTACCGGGTCGAGGAGTTCATCCTGGGCGGCTCCTCGTTCCGCAACCTGGCGCGTCTGTCCGCCGCCGGTCTGCCGGTGGTGACCGTCACCCACGGCTCCTCCACCGCCGGCGGCGCATACCAGACCGGACTGTCGGACTACATCATCATGGTGCGCGGCCGCTCCAAGGCCTTCCTGGCCGGTCCGCCGTTGCTGAAGGCGGCCACCGGTGAAGAAGCCACCGATGAGGAACTGGGCGGGGCCGAGATGCACACCACCTTATCCGGCCTGGGGGACTACCTGGCCGAGGATGATCGCGATGCCCTGCGTCTGGTACGCGACATCATGGGCAAGCTGGACTGGAATCGGGATATCCCGGCGGCGCCCGCTGAACCGGCTCCACCGCCTCGTTACGACGGCGAGGAACTGCTCGGCATCATGCCCATGGACCACAAAAGACCGGTGGATATGAAGGAAGTGATCGCGCGCATCGTCGACGATTCCGACTTCCTCGAGTTCGGTGCCAACTACGGCCCCGCCACCGTCTGCGGGCAGGCGCGCATCGAAGGCATGGCGCTGGGCATCATTACCAATAACGGGCCGATCGACCCCGCCGGGGCGACCAAGGCCACCCATTTCATTCAGGCCTGTTGCCAGTCGCGCACACCGATCCTGTATCTGAACAACACCACCGGTTTTATCGTCGGCAAGGACTATGAGCAGGCCGGCATCATCAAGCATGGCTCCAAGATGATCCAGGCGGTGACCAACGCCACCGTGCCGCAAATCACCCTGTACTGCGGTGCTTCCTTCGGCGCCGGTAATTACGGCATGTGCGGCCGGGGTTTTCACCCGCGTTTCTGTTTCTCCTGGCCCAACGCCAAGACCGCGGTAATGGGCGGGGAACAGGCCGCCCGCACCATGAGTATCGTCACCGAATCGGCGGCCAAACGCCGTGGCCAGGAAGTGGATCGCGCCGCCCTGGAGGATCTGGAAGGGCGCATTATCGAGACCTTTGAAAAGCAAATGGACGTGTTCGCCACCAGCGGCCGCCTGCTGGACGATGGTGTCATCGATCCGCGCGATACCCGCGGCGTGATCGCCTATGTGCTGTCCATCTGCCGCGAAGCGGAGCAGCGGCAAACCCAGCCGATGCAGTTCTCCGTGGCCCGTCCCTGATCCGAGCGGTAACGATATGAGTAAAGCGACCCCTTTCAGCAAGATTCTGATCGCCAACCGTGGCGAAATCGCCCTGCGCATCCAACGTAGCGCCAGGGAGCTGGGCTACCGAACGGTGGCGGTTTATTCCAGTGCCGACCGCGATGCCCGCCACGTCCTGGAGGCGGATCAGGCGGTTTGCATCGGTGAGGCTTTGCCGGCGCAGTCCTATCTGAATATCGACCGCATCGTTGACGCCGCCAGACGCGCTGGCGCCGACGCGGTGCATCCCGGCTATGGTTTTTTGGCGGAGAATCCTGCGCTGGCCAAGGCCTGCGCCGACGCCGGCCTGGTGTTCATCGGCCCCTCCGCCGAGGCCATCGAAGCCATGGGGCACAAGGCCCGCGCCAAACAGTTGATGGAGCAGGCCGGCGTGCCCTGCGTGCCCGGTTATCAGGGCCAGGACCAAAGCGAACAACGGCTGCATCGGGAAGCGGATGACATCGGTTACCCGGTGATGATCAAAGCCACCGCCGGTGGTGGCGGACGCGGCATGCGTCTGGTGGAAAGCACGGACACTTTTCTGGAGGCATTGGCCAGCGCCCGTTCGGAGGCGCAAAGCGCTTTTGGCGATCCGGAAGTGATTCTGGAGAAAGCCATTGTCGAACCGAGGCATGTGGAAATCCAGGTAGTGGCGGATCGTCACGGCAAGGCGCTGCATTTCGGTGAGCGGGATTGTTCGGTGCAGCGCCGTCATCAGAAAGTGGTGGAAGAAGCGCCATCTCCGGCCGTGGATCAGGCGCTGCGTGAGCAGATGGGCGAGACCGCCGTGCGGGCGGTGCGGGCCATCGGCTATGAAGGCGCCGGCACCCTGGAATTCCTGCTGGATGGCGAGGGGCGCTTCTACTTCATGGAAATGAACACGCGCCTGCAGGTGGAACACCCGGTTACCGAGGCGATCACTGGTGTGGACCTGGTGGCCCTGCAATTGCGGGTGGCCGCCGGGGAGGCCCTGGCTTTGGAACAGGATGACATCCGCTTCCGGGGGCACGCGATCGAAGTACGTCTCTGCGCGGAAAGTCCGCGCCAGGGCTTCATGCCGCAAAGCGGCACTCTGGTGCGCTGGCGCGCGCCGCGAACTCTGCGGGTGGACAGTGCCTTGCGGGACGGCGCCGAGGTGCCGCCGTTCTATGACTCCATGGTGGCCAAGTTGATCGCCTGGGGCGAGAACCGCGACGAAGCCCGCCGCCGTCTGGCCACGGGGCTGGAAGAACTGGTGGCGCTGGGGGTCGAAACCAACCAGGGCTTTCTGGCGCGCTGCCTGCGCGACCCGGTGTTCGCCGCCGGCGAAGCGACTACCGCTTTCGTGGAACAGCGGCAGGCCGGGTTGCTGCACCAGGATGAGGAACACGGGCAGCAACTGCGGGCGCTGGCCGCCGCTTTGTTGTATCTCACCGACAGTGGGGCCGGCAGCGCCAGATCCGGTTTGTCTTCCCGGTTGCCGCTGATCGTGCGCTATCAACTGCGTGATGAAGACGGCGCCGCGACCTTGACCCGCTTGCGGGCGGATCGTTTGCAAGTGGTCGTCGAGGATGTCGTCACGGAGTTCGGGCTGCTCGGTTTCACCGCTGACGGGGTGCGACTGGAGCGCGGCGGCGTGGTGGAGACGGTGCCGCTGGCGCGGCGCGGTGACGTGCTGCACTTCCTCCATGGCGGCGAAGGTTATTCGGTTACGGACCGCACCTATGCCGCCGCCGCCCAGGGTGCCGCCGATGGTGGCGACGGCCGGGTACGGGCGTCCATGAACGGCCGCCTGGTATCGGTGGCGGTTAGCGAAGGTCAGCGGGTGGAAGCCGGCGAAGCGGTCCTCACCTTGGAAGCGATGAAGATGGAGCACGTGCACCGGGCCGGTGTCGGCGGTGTGGTCTCGGTGATCAGCGCCGCCGAAGGAGATCAGGTGGCCGCCGGCCGGGTGCTGGTGGAAATCGAAGCGGATGCCAGTGAGGAGAGCAAACCGGAATGAGTACGGAACAAGCGGTACTACTGGAAAAACGCGGCCGGGCGCTGTGGATCACGGTGAACCGGCCGGACAAACGCAACGCCATCAATCAGGCGGTGATCGACGGTATCCGCCAGGGTTATGAGCAGGCCCAGGCGGATCCGAGAGTGCGTGTGATCGTGCTCACCGGCAGTGGTGACAAGGCCTTTTGCGCAGGCGCCGATCTGCGTCCCGGAGAGGGGTTTGTCTTCGATTACGCCAAACCCAATGCCGACTACGCCGATCTGATGCGTCTCGCCAGCAACAGTACGGTGCCGAGTATCGCCCGGGTGAACGGGGTCTGCATGGCTGGAGGCATGGGACTGTTGTGCATGACCGATATGGCGGTGGCGGTGGACACAGTGCGCTTCGGCTTGCCGGAAGTGAAGGTCGGGGTCTTCCCGATGCAGGTGTTGAGTTTGTTGCAACGGCTGGTGCCGCAGCGGGTGCTGCGTGAATGGTGCTTCACCGGTGAGCCTTTCGCCGCCGACGAAGCGCTGCAGGCGGGGCTGGTCAATCATTTGGCGCCAGCGGCGGAATTGGACGCCAAGGTCGAGTGGTTGATTGACCGCCTGGTGGACAAATCCCCCACCGCTATTCGCCGGGGCAAGTACGCGTTACGTGCCATCGAGGCAATGTCCTTCGATCAGGCCATCGCCTACACCGAAACCCAGATCGCCACCCTGGCGCTTACCGAGGATGCCAAGGAGGGCCTGGCCGCGTTCAATGAGAAGCGCGCGCCGGATTGGCCCGGGCGGTAGCCCGGATATCCCACCAACTGGTGAGATATCCGGGCTGGCCGCCCTTCCCATAAGCACAACAACAGGAGAGCCGTATCATGACAGTGAATCTCGACGAAGAAGCTTTCGGCCGGCATATGGTGGACCGGGTCTGTGTCGGTGACATGAGCACCCGGGCCGCGGACCTGTTTCCTGACAGAGTGGCGCTGGTTTGTGGCGAGCAAAGCCTTACTTACGGTGAACTGGATCGGCGCGCGAACCGTCTGGGCAGTGCCTTGCTCGGCCTGGGTTTGAAGCATCAGGACGTGGTCGGGGTGATGGCCGGCAACTGCCTGGAAATCCTGATCACTTATCTGGCCTGTGCCAAGGCCGGGTTGATCTGCGCGCCGGCCAATCTGGGGCTGCGTCCCTCGGAAATCGCCTATTGCTTCCAGGATTCCGCGGCGAAGGTGCTGATCGTGCAGGACCAATTGCTGGCGGTGGCGAAGGAACTGGTGCCGTCGTTGCCTGAGCTTCAGGGTGTTTATTGGACCGGCGCGCGGGCGCCGGAGGCCCTGCCCAAGGACGCCGGTTCGTTCGACGGGTTGCTGGAGCAGGGCGACGATGCCGAACTGCAGGTGCCGGTGTTTGATCGTGACGCGGTGCAATTGCTCTACACCAGCGGCACCACCGCTTTGCCCAAGGGCGTGCTCACCAGCCATCTGGCGGTGACCATGGCCGGGTTGTCCGGGGCGCTTGCCCATCAAGCCGATCACAATACCAAGGCACTGGTGGTGCTGCCGCTGTTCCATTGCGCCATGCTCAATTCCATGACCGTGCCCATGTTCACGGTGGGGGCTCGGGTGATTCTGGCGCCAGGGTTCGATACACCGGAAAACATGCTGGCTCTGATCGAAAAGCACCAGGCCAATGTGATCATGTTTCTGCCGATGATGTACGGGCAGCTGCTGGACGCCGCGGCGCGCGGCAACCATGACCTTACCTCGGTGACACGGGCGGTCTATGCCATGGCGCCGATGCCGGATGAACGGCTGCGCGCTCTGCACGACCTGTTTCCCAATGCCGATGTGGTGCTCGGTTCCGGCCAGACCGAATTCACTCCGGCCACCTGCATGCAGCGCCCGGAGCATCAATGGAGCAAGGCCGCCACCTGGGGCACCGCCACCGCCATGACGCGGGTGGCGATCATGGACGATCACGGCCGCCTGTTGCCCCGTGGCGAGCCGGGGGAAATCGTCTATCGCGGCCCGCAGACCATGAACGGTTATCTGAATCAGCCGGACAAGACCCGCGAGAGCTTTCAGCACGGCTGGTTTCACAGTGGCGACATTGCCTGGATGGACGAAGACGGCGCCATCTGGTTCACCGATCGCAAGAAGGACGTGATCAAGACCGGTGGTGAAAACGTGGCGTCGATCGAAGTGGAACGCTGCCTGATGGAGCATGAAACCGTGGCGGAAGCCGCGGTGGTGGGGCTGCCCCATGAACACTGGGGAGAGGCGATTACCGCGGTGGTGATCCTCAAACCCGGCGCGCGCGCGGACGAAGAAGGAGTGCTGGAGCACTGCCGGGAACGGCTGGCGGGCTTCAAGGTGCCCAAGGCGGTGCTGTTCACGGAAGAATTTCCACGCACTGGAACCGGCAAAGTGCAAAAGCACATGATTCGCTCCGAGCACGAGGCCTATTACCAGCAGGGTTAAGGATGCCGTGTGGCCGCTTTCCCTCAAATCGGACTACGAAGCCGCTGTGGGAGCTTGCTTGCAAGCGAATTTGGGGGGCCGAAAGCTCCATTCGCTTGCAAGCAAGCTCCCACAGTGGCTTCGTGGCCATCTTTGAATTCATGTCTCCAAGGCTCGCGATTGGCGGTGGAGCACTCTGATTCATGCCCCCTCTTGTGCTTACGCGTCGCCCACTACCCGCTTTTCCTGCCAAATGCTTGTTATTGCACGACATTGACACGGTTTTCCGCGCCAGGGTTTTGACAGCCGTTTCGCCACGGGCAGAATGAAGGCTGACTGGAACTCTTGGGGGAAATGCCGGTCAGCTTCAGACGTTACATCTTTGTTTCTCCTGTTGGTCGGGGTGTTTTCGGTTCCGTTGGACCATGGCGACCCCCGACCCTTGTCGGCGTTCACGGTTTAGCGCTGGCGCGAGGGGGCGGGAAACTGGCAGTATGGCCAGATTCCGCCGCCGGGTGCTGGGGCGCGGCCGTTACTTCGGCGGGCGAGCGGGAAATAACCACAGGCCAATGGAGGCAGAATGAAAAAGTTGGGAATCGTGCTGGCCGGTACCGTCCTGGTGGCGGCTTGCGGTCAACAGGACGGCGGTGAGGATGCCGCCAAGGTGGAGATCAAAACGGACGACCAGAAAGCGTCCTACGCGCTGGGTTATCGCAGCGCCGAGCAGATGAGTGCCATGGAGGGACTGGATACCGAAGCGATGATTGCCGGTATCCGCGACGGTCACACTGGCACGGATTCCCGCCTTGGGGATGAGGACCTGAACCAGCTGATCCAGGACTTCCAGATGCGTCTGGTGGAAAAGCGCCAGGCCAAACTGGAACAGGAAGCCGAGGACAACCTGAAGAAAGGCGAGGAATTCCTGGCCGAGAACGGTAAGCGCGATGGTGTTACCACCACCGACAGCGGGCTGCAGTACGAAGTGCTGAAGTCCGGCGAGGAAGGCGCGCCGTCCCCCACCGTGGAGGACACCGTTACTGTCCATTACGAAGGCAGCACCACCGATGGTGAAGTATTCGACAGCTCCATCGAGCGGGACCAGCCGGCCACGTTCGGTCTGGCCCACATTATCCCGGGTTGGCAGGAAGCGCTGCCGATGATGAAAGTCGGTGATAAGTGGAAGCTCTATCTGCCGGCGGAACTGGGCTACGGCAAGCAGGGCGCCGGTGGTGACATCGGTCCCAATGAAGTGCTGATCTTCGAAGTGGAGTTGCTGGGCATTCAGGGTCAGGGCGATGACGCCGCCGATGACCAGGCCGCGGAAGAATCCGCAGCGGACGATGCCGAATAATACCGCCGTTCCGGCCGGCGCCGATGGGCCGGCCGGAAACCGCTACCTTTGCTCGGCTCGCGCCGCCGGCGACGGTTCCTGGTAAAGACTCACTATCAACTGATCTTCCAGCGCGAACCGCTCCTCCAGCGCCACCATCAAGCGCGCCACCCGTTCCGGTAATTCCGTCAGCCGCGTCATGCAGTGGGTCGGGCTGTCGTAATCCTCATTGAATGCCAGTGCTTCCTCGGTGGAGGCATCCAGCCTCTGGATCAATTGTTCCGCCCACTGTGGTGGCCCGCTGCCGTAATGGCGCGCCGCTCGCACCAGGGCGTTGTACACCTCGAAATAACCGGCGCTGAGATAGTCCATCAATACCTGACAGAGGTCCTGGATGCGTTGATGGACGGGGGTGTCCGGTTCTTCCCGCGACGGCGTGTGGTCGATGCCTTGTACCTGGCAAAGGAGCACGATCAATTGCCGCCGCTCCTCCAGCCAGGCTTGTACCAGTGCCTCAATATGCTGCCATTGGGCCAATGCTGTGGAACTGGAACTTGCCATTGTTCGCTCTCCTTTTTCGGGCATGGCTGACAGATTTTTTTCCTTGGGGGAAGTCGAGACTAGAGCCGGCGAGCGGCCACTGGCAACGGGTGAGAATGGGACACGATCGGGGTGGAGGGGAAAAAGCACGCGCCATCAGTGAGTTGCTGCAAAAGATGATTTCTTCATAACCCTCCCGCTCTCTTATAAGTCCCACGGAGAGCCCTGGCTATGGCCTTGAAATACCAGAGGTTATTGGCTCCGGGTCATTAAAGTGTCACGGCCACCTTCTAGGGTCTGCAGGGTTTTCCCACCCCAGAATCCGGATAAGGAGGTCTCGTGCGACGATTGCTGATCGCGGTGTTGGGTTCGCTGGCCTTGCAGGCGCAAGCCAACCCCGATGTTATTTCCCGGGAATACAAATTGATTCTGGATGCCAGCCGGTTTCAATCGCAAACCGAATCGGGTGATGTGCTGGCCCTGATGCAAGCGGTGAAACCGGCCATCGAGAATGCCATTGGCCGCGATGTCAGCGGGGCCATCAGCCTGGATCACGACCGCCAGGTGCGTTTTTATGACACCGCCTCGACGTGCCGGCTTAGGGAATTGGGCTACAGCTTTCGTGAGCGAGTGGAAAACGGCGAGTCCGAGGTCACTCTGAAATTCCGCAGTCCGGATCGGTACATCGCGGACTTCGAGGATGTGTCGTCCTCCACCAATGGCGCGGAGAGCAAGCTGGAAGCGGATGTCGGCGCCACCAGCGCGATTCCTTTCAAGGTGGTTTATAGCCACTCCACCAAGGCGCCCAATACTCGCACGCTCAATCGCATGGACGATATTCATGCCCATTTTCCCGGTTTCCAGTCCGACTACGGCCTGGATGACAACCTCACTCTGTCCCTGGTCGGGGGGCTGACCATACGGGAGAGAGCGTACCGGAACGTGGATATTGATCTGGGCCAGCACGACGCCGAAATCAGCGTCACGCTCTGGTATCAGGGCACACCTTCGGGCAGCCAGTCACCGGTAGTGGCGGAGCTGTCCTTCAAATACGAAGACCCGTCCGCGGACTACACACGCAAAGTGGTGAACCGGGCCCGCCAGGCCTTTGATGCCCTGCGCGGCCTGGAGCAATGGGTGGAAGCGGACGGGCAGACCAAGACCGGTTTCGTCTACCAGTACGACAGCGCTTTTTGTCAGCCCTGAAACAACAACACCAAGGATCTTCCCATGTTCAAAAAAACTTTGCTTGCCACTCTGGTGGCGTCCTCGTTACTGGCGGGATGCGGTAGCGACTCCGACAATGACCCGGCGCCCGCCAATCCGTCCTCCCTGGCGGACATCGTGCCGGCGGAGGGCGCGTTACTGCCATACTCGGTGCTGCGCTCCGATCTGATCGACGCCAGCGACCAGCAACCTTTCGAAGTACGTAACGGGGGGTTTGGTTCCGCCATGACCGCGGATCCGGAAGCGGACCGGCGTTTCTATGCGCTGACCGACCGTGGTCCCAACGCCACCTATACCGGCAATTATGGCAAGGGCAAGAAATTCCCCACGCCGGAATACACCCCGCGTATCGGCCATTTCGAAGTCACCGACGACGGTGAAGTGGTATTGCTGAACGAAATTCTGTTGAAACGTCCGGACGGAACCCTGATCACAGGCTTGCCCAACAGCGACGGTCTCGGCGGCACTGGTGAAACACCTTATAACTCCGACGGTTCGCCAATTCTGGTTGACCCCAGCTCGCCCTATGACGAAGAGAGCAACCCCCTGCGCCTGGATGATTATGGTCTGGACGGTGAAGGGCTGGTGGCGCTCAGTGACGGCACTTTCTGGGTCAGCGACGAGTATGGCCCGCACATGGTGCACTTCGATGCTGACGGCAAGGAGATTGAACGCATCAATCCGTTTGTCGCGGACTCACGCAACGCCCATGCGCTGCCGGCGGAGTTTGGCCACCGGCGCGCCAATCGCGGCATGGAAGGGCTGACGATTACTCCGGATGAGAAGACTCTGGTGGGTATCATGCAGTCCACCATGGATCTGCCCAGCAAGGATGTGCGGGCGCTGGATATCACCCGTATCGTTACCGTTGATCTGGAAAGCGGCCGGGTCGGCCAGTATCTCTACAAGCAGCAGAAAGCGCAGAACTCCAATTCGGAGTTGGCGGCGCTGAGCGAGAACCAGTTTCTGGTGCTGGAACGGGACGGCAAGTTTCTCTACGGCGGCCCCGACGGCGTTGACGCCGCGACTCCGGATGCCCAGAAGCATGTCTACCGTATCGATCTGACTACCGGCACCAACCTGGAAGATCTGGCGGTGGGCGGCGATCTGGTCCAGGACGACGCCTTGGGGTTGACCATCAACGGTGAGACCCTGGAGCAGGTGGTGATGAACCAGGGCTGGCAGGCATTGGCCGCGCATAACATCGTGCCGGTGGAAAAGAGCCTGGTGGTGGATATGGTGGCCCAGGTGAGCTATCCCCACGACAAGATGGAAGGGCTGTGGGTGATCGACAGTGAAACCCTGGGCGTACTCAACGACGATGATTTCGCCACCTGGTCCGTTGACGGCGAGCTGGTCCAGAAGCGCTTGGACAGCAACACCATCGACGGCAACCGGCTCTACGTAGTGCCGGCGGATCTGTCGGTGCAATAACCCTCCAGGCTTCCCCACTTGTCGCGGCCCTTGCACCGGAGGGCCGCGATGCTCATCCCATCAACGAGGAAACCCACGGCCAGATCCAGGGCAGGGCCAGGGCGGTCAGCAGGCCGGTCAGGCCCAGCGCCAGACCACCGAAGGCACCCGCCTTTTCGCTGAACTCGAAGGCGCGGGCGGTGCCGATGGCGTGGGCCACCAAGCCGAGGGCGAAGCCGCGGATGCGGTCATCCTCCACCCGCAACAGCCGGAATACCGGGCCGGCGGCCAGGGCGCCGACGATGCCAGTGATCGCCACCGCGCCGGCGGCCAGGGAAACATCCCCATTGGTGACCCTCGCCACCTCGATGGCGATAGGCGTGGTGATGGATTTGGGCGCCAGGGAGCCGACCACGGTTTCCGGCGCGCCCAGCCACCAGGCCAGGCCCACCGCCAGCCCGGAGGCCAGAGCCGCGCCGATCACCACGGTGATCAGCAATGGCCGCCAGACGCTGCGCACGGTATGCAGCTGACGATACAGTGGCCAGGCCAGGGCCACGGTGGCGGGACCGAGCAGGAAGGAAATCAGAGCGGTCTGCTCACGGTATTCCTCGTAAGGCACGCCCACCAGCGGCAGCACGATAATGACCGGAATGGCGGCGACGATGAACGGGTGAAACAGCGCCAGGCTGTTGGATTTGGCGTAGGCCCATTGGGCGAAACGGTAGCTGGCCAGCGTCAGCAGTAATCCGAACAAAGGGGTGTGCAGCAGCTCACCGAGCAGAGGAGTGTGCATCAACTCAGCCATGGTGCGAGTCTCCTCCACCGCTGCCATGGGAAGAGCGCCGCAGCAGCACCTTCAGCAGCAGAGTCACCAGTACCAGGGCGATCAGAGTGCCGAACACCACCGACACCGCCAGGGCCAGGGCATTGTCCTGGTAGCGGTGCCATTGCAGCACGATGCCGACGCCGAGAGGAAAGATCAGCAAGGTGATATGGCGAATCAGGGCCCCGGCGGCCTCGGAGACTTTATCCATCCCCGGTGCGCCCAGCATCAGCGCGAACAGCAGCAGGATCATGCCCACCACCGGTGCCGGCAGGGGCAGGCCGGTGAGGTGGATCAGCACCTCGCCAAGAAATTGAAACAACAACAGAATCAGCAGGCCATCAATCATCAGGATCTCCCGGAAGTCCCTACCTCTGGACAAAGCCCGGAATCACGGCGCTGCGGACCTGAAGTGGTGGAATGGGGGAATCGGCGGAACGGCCTGAATCAGGCCCGAAAGGCCCGCGTCGAGTGCCTCCCTGCAGCGTCGTGGCGCCTGGCCCGGAGGCATGAAGCCGGCGGCCAGCGAAAAGGGCCGCCGGCGACAACCGGTCAGGCGCGTAACGGACGGAACAATTGTACCAGGGCGAACAGCAACAGTCCGGTAAACACCACCAGCGACCAGCCGGGGATACTCAGGCCAAGAAAGGTCCAACTGATCTCGGCGCACTCGCCGGAGCCGGACAGCACCTGCGCCAGGACGTCATGGAGCGGGAACACGTCGAGCATGTAATCCAGGCCGGGACCGCAGCCGGGCACCTGATCCGGCGGCAGGCTTTGCAGCCATAGATGGCGGATGGCGATGCCGCCTCCCACCAGGGCGGCGAGAGCGGTGAGCACGGCATAGATACGCACGCCGATACCGCGCGGACCGTGCAGGAACGCCACCAGCAGAATGGCCATCGCCGCGAACACGGCGATGCGTTGGAAGATACACAGCGGGCAGGGCTCCAGGCCATCCACGTGCTGCAAATACAGGGCGCTGGCCATGGCGATAACGCAGGCCAGCAGGGCGAGCCCGTTAAGGGCCCGGGGCGAAGGCAGTTTGGACCACATCGATTTGATTCCTTTCCGGCTCAGGCGGGGCCTGGTTTATTTTTTCGAATCGCTGGCATGCTGATTCGCGAGCAAGCTTGCTCCCACAGCGGCTCTGTAGCCCCTCTCTGTGGGAAGCTGCCTTGGCAGCGAATACTGTCCACGGACCGCGATTCCCCCCCTTCAACTTCAGGGACATGATGGTATGGAGTGCGGGACGGACACAATGGTTCCCCGCGCCATTGCCGTCAGCCCTTGCAACCATCAGTCCTTGAAATAGGTCTCCAGATAGCTTTCGAAATCCATGTCGTCCGCCGCTTCCCAGGCGGCCTGTTCGGTCAGGCTGTGGCGAGCCAGCGTGGCCAGTTGCGCCTCGCGGTCGGCGTCCAGCGGCCGGGAGCGGAAGTGGTCCCTGTGGGCCAGAGCCTGGTTCATGGCGAACTGGAAGAAGGTCTGGTCGCGGCTTTCCAGCTTATCCATGATCTGCCCGGATGGCGTGGCGTCCGGTTCTTCCACCTTCAAGCGTTGACGCTTCAAGGCGTCGCAATAGTTGTTGCCGCCGTGACAGCGGTCGAACAATTCGGCGATCGGCACCATCTGGTCCAGCTTCTCCAGCGCCCACTGTTTCAGTGTCACGCTCTCACCCCAGTTATTCAGGGCCACGGAGGTGTCCCGGCCGTTGTAGACCACCTGGCGCAGGTTGTCCTTGCTGGCGTTCAGATCACAGCTTTCCAACTGCGGCGAGGTGCGCAGCAGGCAATAGGTGGCGAACAGGTCGAGGAAGCGGATTTCCTGCTGATTGATGCCCACCGGTTCGAACGGATTGAGATCCAGAGCGCGGATCTCGATGTACTCGACGCCGCGACGCTTGAGCGCCAGGGTGGGGCGCTCTCCTTTGTTGATGGTCCGTTTGGGCCGGATCGAGGAGTAGTACTCGTTTTCGATTTGCAGGATGTTGGCGTTGAGCTGTTGATAGTCGCCTTTGGCATCCAGTACGCCGATGGCGTCGTAGGCCGGTTCCGGTGTTTTGATGGCGTGGGTCAGCGTCTCCACGTATTCGTCGAGGTTGTTGTAGCTGATCGCCAGGGACGACTGGGCATTGTTCTGGTAGCCCAGATCGCTCATCCGCAGGCTGGTGGCATGGGGCCGGTAGAGACTGTGGTCGAAGCGCTCCAGCAGGTGGTGCTCGCGGCCGGCCAGGAACGACGCGCACAATGCCGGCGAAGCGCCGAACAGGTACACCAGCAGCCAGGAATAACGCTGGAAGTTACGGGTCAGATCGAAGTAGCGCCGGGAAATGAAATCCTGCAGCGGCTCCTCGCTGCCCTCCTGGGCCTGATGCAGTTGCCAGAATGATTCCGGGAAGGAAAAGTTGTAGTGAATGCCGGCGATGGTCTGCATTTTGCGGCCGTAGCGGTGGCCCAGACCGATGCGGTAGATGTGCTTCATGCGGCCCACATTGGAGCTGCCGTAGCGGGCCACCGGCACTTCGCTGTCCTCTTTCACCCGGCAGGGCATGGAATTGACCCACAGCAACTCGTCACCGATATGGCGGTAGGTGTAGCGGTGCAGTTGATCGAGAAATTCCAGCGGGCTGTGCAGATCGCTGCTGGCGGGCGTGATGAACTCCAGCAACGCTTCGGAGTAGTCGGTGGTGATGTAGGGATGGGTCAGGGCTGAGCCGAGCGCCTCGGGGTGGCCGGTTTGCGCCAGGTTGCCATCGGTGCTGATACGCAGGCTTTCTTTTTCGATGCCCCGGCGAATTCCCACCAGGGTGCTGGCGGCGTCGGAGTCCAGGAGGGCCTGAATGCGTTGACTGAGCAAGTCGGTCATGGGGCTGTCCCATTCTTGGGCGGTGATCGGGGCGGTGTCGGTCCGCCGCCCGTGTTGATGATCCTTTACCGGCGGCGTGCCGCCGCTTTGGCCGGCACGCTGCCCGCTGGCTGCTTGGCGGAAGGTTAGCCGCGCTTCTTCTGTTGCTCCAGAGCCTTGGCGAAAGCCGCTCCCAGAGCGCCTTGCGGTGCCGCCGCCGGTTTGTTGCCGCCGCCACGCTGACGCTGGCCCTGGCCGCCGCCACGCCGGCCCTTGCCCGCCGGTGCGCCCTGGCTTTGACCAGCCTGACGCTCCTGATGGCGATCGTCCATACGCATGGTCAGGCTGATGCGTTTGCGCGCCTGATCCACCTCCAGCACCTTCACTTTGACGATGTCGCCGGGGTTGACCACATCATGGGGATCCTCGACGAATTTGTCGGCCAGCGCCGACACGTGCACCAGACCGTCCTGATGCACGCCGATGTCGACGAAGGCGCCAAAGTTGGTGACGTTGGTCACCGCGCCTTCCAGGATCATGCCCGGCTTCAGGTCGGCCAGGGTTTCCACCCCTTCCTTGAACTCCGCCGCCTTGAATTCCGGTCGCGGGTCGCGGCCCGGTTTTTCCAGCTCTCCGAGGATGTCGGTAACGGTGGGCAGACCGAAATGCTCGTCGGTGAATTCGGCCGGTTTGACGCTCTTCAGAAACGGGATGTCGCCGATCAGATCCTTGATCGGGCGGTCGTGTTTCTTGGCGATCCGTTCCACCACCGGGTAGGCCTCCGGGTGCACGGCGGAACCATCCAGCGGGTTCTCACCGTTCATGACCCGCAGGAAGCCGGCGGCCTGTTCGAAGGTTTTTTCCCCAAGACGCGGCACCTGCTTAAGAGCGTCACGATTGTTGAAGGCGCCGTTCTTCTCGCGAAAGCTGACAATGTTGCCGGCGATGGTGCTGTTGAGGCCGGCGATGCGGGCCAGCAGCGGCGCGCTGGCGGTGTTCACGTCCACGCCGACGGCGTTCACGCAGTCTTCCACCACCGCATCCAGGGAGCGCGACAGCTTCACCTGGCTGACGTCGTGCTGGTACTGGCCGACGCCGATGGATTTCGGGTCGATCTTGACCAACTCCGCCAGCGGATCCTGCAGACGGCGGGCGATGGACACGGCACCGCGGAAGGACACATCCAGTTCCGGGAATTCCCGCGCCGCCAGCTCGGAGGCCGAGTACACCGAGGCGCCGGCCTCTGACACCATGATCTTCTGGATCTGCTGTTTGTCCTTGAGCGCCTTGACCAGTTCTCCGGCGAGCTTGTCGGTTTCGCGGCTGGCGGTGCCGTTGCCGATCGCCACCAGATCCACTTGATGCTTGATGCTCAGCTTGGTCAGCACCGCCAGGGACTGCGCCCACTGGTTCTTCGGCTGGTGCGGGAAAACCGTGGTGTGTTCCAGCAGCTTGCCGGTGGCGTCCACCACCACCACCTTGACCCCGGTACGCAGCCCCGGGTCCAGGCCCATGGTGGCTTTCGGGCCCGCCGGGGAGGCCATCAGCAGGCTCTTGAGGTTGCGGGCGAACACCTGGATCGCCTCTTCCTCGGCCAGTTCGCGCACGCGGCCGAGCAGTTCGGTTTCCAGGTGGGTGTTGAGTTTGATCTTCCAGGTCCAGCGCATCACTTCGCCGAGCCAGTTATCGGCGCCGCGGCCCTGATCACGCCAGCCGGCCACTTCGCGGACCATGGCCACGCAGGGATGGGGCTCGGCGTTTTCCAATTCTTCCGGCAGTACCATGGCGACGTGCAGCACGCCTTCGTTGCGGCCGCGAAACAAAGCCAGGGCACGGTGGCTGGGGATGCTCTTGAGGGCTTCCTGATGCTCGAAATAGTCGCGGAACTTGGCGCCCTCTTCTTCCTTGCCATCGGCCACCCTGGACTGGATCTGGGCCCGTTCCCAAAGGAAGGTGCGCATGCGGGTGAGCAGCTCGGCGTTTTCGGCGAAGCGCTCCATCAGGATCTGCTTGGCGCCGTCCAGGGCATCCTTGGCGGAAGCGATCTTGTGCTCCTCGTTGAGGTAGCCGGCGGCCTCGCTCTCCGGATCCAGGCCGGGGTCGTTCAGCAGGGCGTCCGCCAGCGGCTCCAGGCCGGCTTCGCGGGCCATTTGCGCGCGGGTGCGGCGCTTGGGCTTGTACGGCAGATACAGATCCTCGAGCCGGGTCTTGGTGTCCGCCTCGCGGATCGCCTTCTCCAGCTCCGGGGTCAGCTTCTCCTGCTCGTCGATGCTCTTGAGGATCGCTTCGCGGCGCTCCTCCAGCTCGCGCAGGTAGCGCAGTCGCTCTTCCAGGGTCCGCAACTGGGTGTCATCCAGCCCGCCGGTGGCCTCTTTCCGATAACGGGCGATAAACGGCACGGTGGCTCCTTCGTCCAGCAGGGCGACGGCGGCGGTCACCTGTTGCGGCTGGGCGTTGAGTTCCTGGGCGATGATCTGTTCGATGCTCTGCATGGGTATTCCTGGATTGCACGCTGATCCGCATCACGCCGGCGTTTCCGGCACGTATATAAGAAACGACCGGAATCATAGGGAATGACTCCGGCCGTTCATAGATTGACTTGCCCGGATGGCTGTGGTTATCGCCGCGGATCAGCGCAATACCCGGTCGATTTCCGCCAGTAGCTCCGCTTCCCTGGGAGGCTTGACGATGTAGCCGGAGGCGCCCTGGCGCTCGCCCCAGACTTTGTCGGTCTCCTGATCCTTGGTGGTCACCAGGATCACCGGAATGCCCCCCAGCTCCGCGTCCCGGGTAATCTTGCGGGTGGCCTGGAAACCATTCAGTTCCGGCATCACCACGTCCATCAGAATCAGGTCCGGGCGTTCGCTGCGCGCCCGTTCAATGCCCTCCACGCCGTTCACCGCGGTGATCACCTGATGCCCCTGCCCCTCAACGATCTTCGCCAGATTGGTGAGCTGGGTGGGTGAATCGTCCACCACCAGTATCTTGGCCATGCGTATTATCCCCCCTGAAAACGGCATTTTGACGAAATGATAGCAGCCCGTCCGGCAAAGGTAAGCTGATGAAAAACGTCAGCCGGGTGCCGTTTCCGGTCAGGCCGGAGGTCGGGATACCAGGTACCGACAGTAATCTTTATATACAATCTTAATCATCGTAAAACTTGCCCGCCGTCACAGTGACGGGTATGAGACGGGGGCATCTGGCAGTTAAAAACGATTCGGGAAGCCTCATGAGCGAACAAGTGGACAAGATTCTGGTGGTGGACGACGACGCCCGCCTGCGCGGCCTGCTGCAACGGTTCCTCGAGGAGCAGGGCTACGCGGTGAAAGCGGTGGCGGACGCCGAGCAGATGGATCGGGCCTTGTCCCGGGAGATCTACTCGCTGATGGTGCTGGACCTGATGCTGCCCGGTGAGGACGGCTTGTCGATCTGCCGGCGTCTGCGCGAGAGCGAGAACGACCTGCCGATCATCATGCTCACCGCCAAGGGCGATGACGCCGAACGCATCGAAGGGCTGGATGCAGGTGCCGACGATTATCTGCCCAAGCCGTTCAATCCGAAGGAACTGAGCGCCCGCATCCGCGCGGTGTTGCGCCGTCACGTGCGTGAAGTGCCGGGGGCGCCGAGCAAGGCGGAGGGCAGCGTGGACTTCGGGCCCTGGACGCTGGACCTGTCCAGCCGCACGCTGAGCCGCGACGGTGAGCCGCAGGCGCTGACCACCGGTGAGTTCGCCGTGCTCAAAGCGCTGATCCAGCATCAGCGGGAGCCGCTGACCCGGGATAAGCTGATGAGCCTGGCCCGGGGGCGTGAATGGTCCGCCATGGAGCGTTCCATTGACGTGCAGGTGTCGCGGTTGCGCCGCCTGTTGGAGGAGGATCCCTCCAAGCCCCGCTATATCCAGACCGTATGGGGCGTGGGTTATGTGTTCGTGCCGGACTGAAATAATTCGCTTGCAGCGGCCCGCCGCCCGGACCAAGCGCCTGCAGCGGCTTCGTGGCCCTTCGTGAACACCGCCCTGGCAGCGCGCTGGAATGAGAACCTATGCCCAAACTTTACCCCCGTACCGCCTTTTTCCGCGCTGCCCTGATCGTCGGGCTGGTGATCGGCTTGAGCCAGGCCATCACTCTGTGGTTTTTCGCCCGTAACGCCTATCTTCCGGGTATCCGCGAGTACGCCCGGCTTACCGCCCTGCAAGCGGAATTGATCTTCGAGGAGGGCGCCGACAGCGACTTTCTGGAAGAACGTCTGGGCGCCACCACCGGTATTGGCGTGGGGACACCCCCAAATCTGCGCGAGCCGGACAGCCTGTTGCTGACACGGCCGGTGGTGAATCAATTCGGTGATGAACTGGCGGAACTGCTGGACGAGCCTGTGATTGTCCGTCTGGAGGACGCCCGCCAACCGGTGCTGTGGGTCAACGCGCCGTCGTTCGAGGGCACCTGGCTGCGCGTGCCGATGGTGTTCTTCCGCGACTATGATCGTTACCTGCTATTGGGCTGGGGTGTCACCGTGCCGCTGTTGGCGGTGATCGGCGGCTTGCTGATTGCCCGCAGCCTGAACCGGCCGCTGCGCCGGCTGGCGCGGGTCGCCCTTAAAGTCGGCCGGGGGGAAGCGGTGCCGGTGCTGGACGACACCATCGGTCCCACCGAGATCCAGGCGGTGAACCGCGCCTTCAATCGCATGACCCGGGATCTGCAACAGGCGCAGCGTGACCGTGCGTTGCTGCTGGCGGGGGTGTCCCATGATTTGCGCACGCCGCTGACCCGGTTGCGGTTGTCCGCTGAGTTTCTCGATGACGAGGAGCTGTCCCAGGGCATCATCGCCGATATCGAGGACATGGACGCGATCCTCGAACAGTTCATTGCCTTCATTCGCGACGGCGCCGACGAGCAGCCTTCCTATGAAAGCCTCAACGCGCTGATCGAGGAAGTGTGCGGCAAATACCCGGCGGAGCAGCTCCGTGTCGCTCTGGCTGAGGTGCCGCGCCTGATGCTCAAGCGGCTCACCGCCAAGCGCATGCTCACCAATCTGATCACCAATGCGCTCAAATACGGCGCCGCGCCGGTGGAGATCCACACCATGGTGGATGACAACGCGGTGTTGCTGATTGTCCGCGACCATGGCCGGGGCGTGCGCGAGGAGGACATTCCCATGCTGTTGCAGCCATTCTCTCGCGGGGAGAAAGCGCGCACGCTCAGCGGCAGCGGCCTGGGCCTGGCCATCGTCAAGCGCATCGTCGACATGCACCACGGCCAGATGGCGCTGGACAACCACCCGGATGGCGGCTTGCAAGTGCGCATCCGCTTCCCGGTCACCGGCCAATTGGTACAGCCGGAGACACTCTCCGCCGGGGTGCGCTAGCGGTCGGGCGTGGCCGTGGCCCGCTCCACCGCCCGGCCGGCGAAGAACACCAGCAGGCCACCCAGGGCCAGAGCGGTGCCCACCAGCCCGGTGGTGGACCAGGGCAGGTCGCCGCGGGTGGCGACGCCGGCCAGCCAGGCGCCGAGGGCGTTGGCCAGGTTGAAGGCGGCATGATTGAGGGACGCGGCCATGGTCTGGCCGTCGCCGGCCACATCCATCAGCCGTGTCTGCAGCGCCGGACCGAGCGCCATGCTGGTGCCCACCAAGCCCACGAACAGCAATCCCCACCACATGGAATTGGCGGCAACGAAGAACAGGCCCTGGATCACCGCGCACCAGATCAGAATGCCGGGGATGGCCTTCATCAGATTGCCGTCGGCGGCACGGGCGCCGGCCAGGGTGCCGAGAATGGTGCCGATACCGAAGATGGCCAGCACCAGCGGGCCCAGGGATTCGTCCATACCGGCCTGTTCGGTGAGCGTGGGCATCACATAGCTGAACACCGCGAACATGCCGCCGAAGCCGATGCTGGCGATGCCCAGGGTGAACAACACCCGGTGCTTGAGCAGCGCGGACAGTTCACGCAGCGGGCTGGCGTGGGGATCCACCGGTTGCATCGGCACGAAAATCCGCACCATCAGCGCGGTGAGCAGAGCGATGGCGCCGACCCCGGCGAACGCCACCGGCCAGCCGAACTGATTGCCGGCCCAGGTGCCCAGAGGGGCGCCCAACAGGATCGCCACGGTCAGGCCGGTCATCACCCGGGCTACTGCTCTGGCCCGTTGATGAAACGGCACCGCCGAGGCGGCGACCAGAGCGGCGACGCCGAAATAGGCCCCGTGAGGCAGACCGGCGATGAACCGTAACGCCACGAAGGACCAGAAGCCGGGGGCCAGGGCGCTGGCCAGATTACCCACTGCGAACACCAGCATCAGTACGATCAACAAGGCGCGGCGTGGTACCCGGGCCGCCAGGGTGGAGATGATCGGCGCGCCCACCACCACCCCCATGGCATAGCTGCTGATGGCATAGCCCACATCCTGCGGATCCACCTGAAGATCCAGCGCGACCCGGTTGAGCAGGCCCATGATCACGAATTCCCCGGTGCCGATCCCAAAGCCCCCCAGCGCCAGGGCCAGTTCGGCGATACGGGGGTGTCGGGCCATGGCGGCCTTGGGTTGCTGGACGGACATGCGCGCTCCTCGCTGCCGCGGCAAACAAAAAGCCGCCGGAGAAGCCGGCGGCCGGGAATGAGGTATGGGAAGACGCCTATTTTGACAGATTGGTTCCTAAACAAAAGAAAAGATTTTGTTTAGGACGCTGATGGGCGGCGGGCGCCACTTCTTTCCGATTGTTTACGGCTCTGTGACGTGGCGGTAAAAGCGTTATGCTGGAACCTGCCCGTGATCAGGAGAACAACGATGACTGAAGACAAACGCCGCCGTTATTCCGCGCCGGTGGTGGACGGTATTGCCAAGGCGCCGAGTCGGGCCATGTTGCGTGCCACCGGGTTTACCGACGAAGATTTCCAGAAACCGCAGGTCGGCATCGCCTCCACCTGGAGCCGGGTGACGCCCTGCAACATGCATATCGACGGGCTCGCCCGCGAGGCCGGCGAGGGCGCCGACGCCGCCGGCGGCAAGAGCGTGATCTTCAACACCATCACCATTTCCGATGGCATCGCCAATGGCACCGAGGGCATGAAGTATTCCCTGGTTTCCCGTGAGGTGATCGCCGACTCCATTGAAACCGTGGCCGGTTGCGAAGGCTTCGACGGGCTGGTGGCCATTGGCGGTTGCGACAAGAACATGCCCGGTTGTCTGATGGGGCTGGCACGGCTTAACCGGCCGTCGGTGTTCGTTTATGGCGGCACCATCAAGCCCGGCCCCGGGCATACGGACCTGATTTCCGTGTTCGAGGCGGTGGGGGCCTACACCAAGGGCGACAAGCGCCTGATCGAGGTGGAGCAGGTGGAAAAAGTGGCGGTGCCCGGCCCGGGTTCCTGTGGCGGCATGTACACCGCCAACACCATGGCCAGCGCCATCGAGGCACTGGGTATGAGCCTGCCGGGCAGCTCTGCGCAGAACGCGGAATCCGAGGACAAGCTGGCCGACTGCCGGGCGGCCGGGGCCGCCGTGCTGGATCTGCTGGAACGGGACATCAAGCCCAGCGATATTCTGACCCGGGAAGCGTTCGAGAACGCCATCACCGTGGTCATCGCCCTGGCCGGCTCCACCAATGCCGTGCTCCATCTGATGGCCATGGCCCATACCATTGGCGTGCCGTTGAGCCTGGAAGACTTCACCCGCATCGGTAAAAGGGTGCCGGTGCTGGCGGACGTGCGCCCCAGCGGGCATTACCTGATGAGTGAACTGGTGGCCATTGGCGGCATTCAGCCACTGATGAAAACACTGCTGGAGGAAGGCTTGCTGCACGGCGATTGCCTGACCGTCACCGGTCGTACGCTGGCGGAGAATCTGGCCAAGGTGGCGCCTTATCCCGACGAGCAGAACATCATCCGCGCGCTGGATAACCCGATCAAGAAAGACAGCCATCTGCGTATTCTCTACGGCAACCTGGCGCCGACCGGCGCGGTGGCCAAGATCACCGGCCATGAGGGCACCCACTTCAGTGGCAAGGCACGGGTGTTTTCCTCCGAGGAAGACGCCACCGTCGGCATCATGGAAGGTGCCGTGGTGGCCGGCGACGTGGTGGTGATCCGCTACGAAGGCCCGCGCGGCGGTCCGGGCATGCGTGAAATGCTGACACCCACTTCTGCGATCATGGGACGTGGTCTGGGCAAGGACGTGGCGCTGATCACCGATGGCCGTTTTTCCGGTGGCAGCCACGGCTTCGTGGTGGGCCACATTACTCCCGAGGCGCAGGAAGGCGGTCCCATCGCCTTGGTGGAGGACGGTGACGAAATCGTCATCGACGCGGAGAGCAACACCATCACCCTGAAGGTTTCCGAGCAGACGATGATCGAACGCCATGCCCGCTGGCAGGCACCGGCACCCCGCTATACCCGCGGGGTGCTGGCCAAGTACGCCCGCACCGTGGGGTCGGCCTCCCTGGGAGCGGTGACCGACGGCGATTAACGTTCCGACATGCCCGCGAATGGTGGACACCGGTGGTCCTTGCCATGAAAGGAAGGGCCACGTTGTTTTCTCAATCCGGCGCGCGCCGGAACCCCACGCCGAAGCGGTTGAGCATGTTGATCACGCCGATCACATAAGTGAGATCGGTGCATTCCTTCTCGGTGAACTGATCCGCAAGCGCCTGGTAAAGCGCCTCGTCGTCGTGGCCGGCGTCGCTGAGGCGGGTCAGGTGATCGGTCCAGGCCAGGGCGGCCCTTTCCCGCTGGCTGAACCAGGGCGCTTCGTGCCAGCCTGGCAGAGTATCCAGCACTTCGTCGGGAATGCCCCGGTTACGGGCATCCGCCGCGTGCATGGACATACAGAACAGGCAGCCGTTGATCTGCGAAGCGCGCAGTTTCACCAGCTCCACCAGGCGCTGTTCCAGACCGGTGGCATCGATGACTTTTTGCGTGGCGAACACCGCCTTCATGGTGTCCGGTGAGGCGCTGTAGAAATCGAAGCGGGCTTTCATCTTTATCTCCTTCAACAAGAAAGTTATTCCGGCTCGTGACGGAAGCCAACGTTGAACCGGTTCCACATGTTGATGACGCCGATGGCGTAGGTCAGATCGGTGCGTTCTTTTTCGCTGAAGTGGGCGGCCAACTGGTCGTATTCCGCCTCGTCGTCACGATGGCCTTCGCCGAGGCGAGTGAGGCATTCGGTCCAGGCCAGAGCGGCCCGTTCCCGTTCACTGAACCAGGGGGCTTCACGCCAGCCGGACACGGTATCGAGGACTTCATTGGGCACGCCGGCGGCGCGGGCATCCCGGGCATGCATGTGGAGACAGAAGGCGCAGCCGTTGATCTGCGACGCTCGTATCTTGATCAGTTCCAACAGACGGTGATCCAGGCCGGTGTTCTCGATCACTTCCGAGGTACCGAGCATGGCTTTCATGGTGTCCGGCGAAGCGGTGAAGAAGTTGATACGGGCTTTCATGGTTGCTCCTGTTAAACAAGCGGGCCTGTTGAACAGGCCAGGTGGCAAAGAGGTTGAAAAGCCGGTTCAGATTAGGGCTGAATTGGAAGGCCTGGCAGATCCAATTTGAATGATTTTGGGAGACCAATTTGCAAATCCATCTACCGCTGAATGGCACCGGCACGGTACCCCAGCGGCTCTACCGCGACCTGCGTTCGGCTCTGGCGGAGGGGCGTCTGACCCCCGGCGAGCGGTTGCCGCCCAGCCGCGCGCTGGCGGCGGAGCTGGGTATCGCCCGGCAGGCGGTGGTGGATACCTATGAGCGTTTGGTCGCCGAGGGCTTCTTTGAAGCGCGCCGGGGGGCCGGAACCTTTGTCCGCCGGCTGCCGCCGGTGGTGGACGGCGAATCGGCGGAACCGGGAGTAGGTCCGGGCCGCCACTGGCGTCCGTTATCCGTGTGGGGGGACCGGGAGGCGCCGAGGCGCTATAACTTCGCTGGGGGCGTGACTGATCGGCGCCTGCTGCCAATGACGGATTGGCGCCGGGCGGTGATGCGTGCACTACGTGAGGAAGCCCAGGACCGCACTCTGCAGGGTGAGTGCCAGGGGTACATCGGTTTGCGCGAAGGCATCTCCCATTATCTGGGCTACAGCCGCGGTTTACCGTGCGCGGCGGGCGAGGTGATGGTCACTCAGGGCGCCATGCAGGGGATGGATTTGCTGTCCCGGGTGCGCATCGAGCCGGGAGCGGTGGTGGCGGTGGAGGAGCCGGGCTATCCACCGGCGCGCTGGGTGTTTGAGTCCCATGGCGCGCGCGTGGTGGGAGTACCGGTGGATGAGCAGGGGCTGTGCGTGGATCAGGTGCCGGAGTCGGCCTCGATGATCTATGTGACGCCATCCCACCAGTTTCCCCTGGGTATGCCGATGACCCTGGAACGGCGGCTGCAACTGCTGGACTTCGTTCACGGCCGTGACGTGTTGATCGTGGAGGACGATTACGATGGTGAGTTCCGCTTCGATGGCCGATCCCTGGAAGCGCTCAAGAGTCTGGACCGGCACCAGCAGGTAGCGTATCTCGGCTCGTTCTCCAAAGTGCTGCACGCGGATCTGAGACTCGGCTATATGATCATGCCGAAGGGGCTGCAACCGGCGCTGCGCCAGGCCAAGAGCCTGACCGACGGGCGTGCCCCCAATCTGATGCAAAAAGCCCTGGCCAATCTGATCCAGGAGGGCGCTTTCGCCCGGCACTTGCGCCGCATGCAGAGGCTCTATCAGCGGCGCAGGCAACGGCTGCTGGCGGCGCTGGCGCAGCGGCCGGATCTGTGGGAGTGTCTGCCGCAGGTGGCCGGCATTCATCTGGCGCTGGCATTCCGGCAATCGGTGGACAAGCTGGAAGCCCGATTGCTAGGGGCCGGCATCAACGCGGAAGATCTGAGCGACTTTCACGCTTCGTCCGAAGGGACGAAGGGACTGCTGATCGGCTTCGGTATGATTGATGATGAGGACATTGAGGTCGGTGTACGCGCGCTGGCGCGGGCCTTATCGGCGTAGAGATCCTCAACAGGCTCTCAGGCTTTGGGGCGCCGTAGCCCGCGGATCAAGGAGAATAATGAATGACCTATCTTCGCTTCCGTCAGTTGTGTTTGGTGGCCCGCCAGTTGGAACCGGTGGTGGAGGATCTGGCCGAGGTTTTCGGCATCCAGGTTTGTCATCGGGATCCGGCGGTGCGGGCGTTCGGTCTGCACAATGCGCTGCTGCCGGTGGGCAATACCTTCATCGAGGTGGTGGCGCCGGTTCGCGAGGACACCACCGCCGGCCGCTTCCTGCAACGCCGGGGCGGTGACAGCGGTTACATGGTGATTCTCGATACCGATGATGTGGACCGCTGGGGCCCCCATGTGGATGCGCAGGGCGTGCGGGTGGCGGCTTTTCTCGGCCACGGTGACTATCGGGGCATGCAGCTGCACCCCAAGGATCTTGGTGGCACTTTGCTGGAAATCAATCACACCCGTTACGGTGAATCTCTGGACGGTCCCTATAACCCGGCGGGGCCGGACTGGCAGAGTTTCGTTAACACCGACCGGGTGGAACGCATGGTCGGTGTGGAGTTGCAGGGCGAAGAGCCGGAGGCCATGGCGAGCCGTTGGGGAAGCCTGTTGCGCCGCCCCCTGGAGAATAGTGGAGAAAGCGGTGGCGGCGGTCATCAGGTGACGCTGGATAACGCCTATCTGCATTTCGTCGCCGATCGGGATGGACGTGGTGAAGGGCTGAGTGGCGTGGATATTCTGGTGAATGACCTGGAGGCGATCAAGGAGCGTGCTCTTGAACGGGGCCTGCCGGTGGATCAAAGCCAGGTCAGCATTGGTGGCGTCCGTTTCCACCTGGTCCATTCCGAAGCCTTGAACTGACCGGTTGGCGCGAGGCCGGGATCCAGGGCGGCGTTCAATCCGGCTCCACCCGCAGCAGTTGCCCGTCATTGCTGTCGGTGAGCAAATACAGGTAACCCTCCGGGCCCTGGCGCACATCGCGGATACGTTGCTCGCGCTGCCGCAGATAACGCACTTCCTGCTTCGGTGTCTCACCCTCGAATCGCACCCGGTTCAGATGCGTCAGTTTAAGCGCGCCGGATAACGCATCGCCCCGCCATTGCGGATACCGGTCGCCCCCGACGAAAGCGAAACCGGAAGGGGCAATGGAGGGTACCCAATAATGCAGTGGTTGGGCCAAGCCTTCCTGGTGGGTCTCGCCGATGGCGGGGCCGTAATATTCGCGGCCGTAGGTGATTTCCGGCCAGCCGTAGTTCACTCCCGGTTTCACCGCGTTGATTTCATCGCCGCCGCGCGGGCCATGCTCGTTGAGCCAGGGCTGGCGGGTGTCGGGGTGTAACGCCAGGCCCTGGGGGTTTCGATGCCCCCAACTCCAGATTTCCGCGCGGCCGTTGCCGCCGTTGGCGAACGGATTACCGCTGGCGGCGGCGCCGTCCTGATCCAGACGCAACACACTGCCCGCGTGATCGCCGGTGTCCTGGGCCCGCTGCCGTTGTCCCCGGTCGCCGATGGTGAGAAACAGATGGCCGTCGTCATCGAACAGCAGCCGTCCGCCAAAGTGCTGGCCGGTATCACTGCAGGCGTCGGCCACCAACACATCGCGGAAGCCATGTAGTTCGCCGTCACGATATTCACCGTGGCCCACCGCGGTGGTGGCGCCGCCGTCACAGGCTTTGGCGTAGCTCAGATACAGCCGCCGGTTATCCTCGAAGCGGGGGTGAGGCAGCACATCGAACAGGCCGCCCTGGCCCCGGGCCACCACGGCGGGAACACCGGGAACCGGTTCTTCCACCAGTACACCATCATGGAAACGGCGCAGGGTACCGCCCCTTTCGGTAATCAGAACCTCGCCTCCGGGCAGAAAGGCCAGGGACCAGGGATGCTCAAGCCCTTCAGCGAGAACGGTGACGGTGAGTGGTGGCCCGTTTTCCGGGGTAATGGGGGAGGTGGCGTCGGCGCAGCCGCTCAACAGAGCAACGAGGGGAAGCGCCAAGCAAGAGCGGAGCAGCATGACGGAGAGTCCTGGCTGAAAGGCCCGGTCAGCTTAGCGGGATGGAGGGCGGCAAAAAAGTGCCGGTGTCGCGGTCCGTGAACCGCTGCCGCCCTGGAGTTTCGGACATGAATTCAGAGATCGCTACAAGGACGCCGTGGGAGCTTGTCCTGCAAGCGAATCCTTGGGAAACGAGCCGCTTGCGGCGGCCCGCCGCCCTGACCAAGTTCTTACAACGCCTTACTTGCCGCCGCGCACATGAGCCATAAACTCGGCCATGCCGGCTTTGCGTTCCTCGTCCACCTGGCGCGCGCTGTCTCTTTGGTTGAGTTGATCAAGCAGCGCCTTGCTGCCGGGGATCTCCGCCAGCAGGTCCAGATCAAATAGCTTGCCGGCGATACCGGCGGCCAGATCCAGACTGTAGAGCAGGACGGCGTCGGCGGCGGTAAGTTGGGCGCCGGCCACGAACGGATCGAACTTCGCCACCCGCTTCAGGGCGGCGGCGCCTTTGATCAGCGCGTCCCGTGTCTGTTGCTTGGTTTCGTCGCTGACCTTGCCGCCGAAGAACACCTCCGGATAGCAGCGGCGGGCCGGCAGTTCGATATACAACTCGATCAGCTTGGCCAACTCCTTGACCTGGGCGCGCTGGAACGGATCGGCGGGATACAGCGCCGGGCCCTCGCCGGTTTCATCGATGTATTCCAGGATCACGTTGGTTTCGGCGAGAAAGCCCTGGTCGGTTTCCAGCACCGGCACCTTGCCCATGGGGCTGATGTCGAGAAAGGAGGCTTCCTGGGACGGGTAGTCGTTGACCTGCTCGAAGGCCATGCCTTTTTCCAGCAGCGCGAACTTCACCATGTTGACGTAGTTGCTGGCACTGAAGCCATGCAGTTTGAGCATTGTTGTTCTCCTGAACAGTCCGTTTTTATAGCGCGGTCAGGCCACCGTCCACCGACAGTTGATGACCGGTGACGAAAGAGGACGCGTCCGACAGCAACCACTGAACCGCCTGCGCCACTTCCGTTGCTTCACCGACACGGCCCATGGGATGCAGCGCCGCGTGCAGGCGCCGTTGCTGTTCGGCGTCGATGCCGTCGTCGCGCTCCACCTGAGAGATGGCACGCTCCATCATGGCGGTACGGATGATGCCTGGACAGACCGCGTTGACGCGAATGTTCTGACGGGCGTATTCCGCCGCCACGCTCTTGGTCAATCCCACCACCGCGTGTTTGCTGGCGGCGTAGGCGGCGCGCTTGGGAGCGCCCACCAGGCCGGCGATGGACGCGGTATTGACGATGCTGCCACCGTCACCCTGTTTGGCCATGGCGGCGATCTGGTATTTCATGCACAGCCACACGCCTTTGACATTGATATCGATGATGCGGTCGAACAGGCTCTCTTCCACGGCCACGATCTTGGCGTTTTCTTCCTCCACGCCGGCGTTGTTGAAAGCGCCATCCAGACGTTCATAGGCCTCCAGCGTGGCCTGCACCAGGGCGGACACCTGATCCGCGCGGGTGACATCCACGGCCATGGCTCTGGCGGTGCCGCCGGCTTCGCGGATGGCGGCGGCGGTGGACTCCACCGCGTGTGCGTCGATATCGGACAGCATCAATCGTGCTCCCGCCGCGCCCAGGCTTTCCGCCGTGACCCGGCCGATACCGCCGCCGGCACCGGTGATCAGAATGACCTTGCCGGCCAGTTGTTCATCCCGCATCTGTCGTGTCTCCGTTGAGGTTCGCTCTCTACTGTAGCGGATTCCGGTGGAAAACCCGCATGTCGAAAGCGGCAGGAAGACGGCGACAGGCGACCTGAGGGGGTCAGGACGGGATGGGTACCATCAAGGCCTCGCCGACCGCGAACGGTGTTTCATCGGTGTCGGCCAGATCCCCCAACTCGGCATTCACGAACACCTGCCGACGGCCGGCCTTGAGCACCCGGGCACGTACCACGAAAGTCTCCGCCACCGCCGGTCTCAGGCAGCGCACGGAAAATTGTGAAGCGGTGACGTTGCCGACTTGTGACGCGGCGGCGAAGCCGCAGGCGGTATCGATCAGACCGCCAATCAGAGCGGCATGCAAAAAACCACTGTATTGGGCGAACTCGTCGCGCCATCTCAAGTGCAGCTCCGCCTCACCGGATTCGATTCGGTATACCTCGAGATTGAGCCAGTTATTGAAGGGCGCCAGACGGGAAAGGTCGCGGATGCGTTCCAGTATCTCTGGGGTGTCGCTCATGCTGAGGTCTCCGCTGAAGGGCGCGGTGCCAACGCCTTGAAGACGGCGGTGGCGCGGGCGCACAGGGTATCGTCCGCCCATACCTGGGCGGCGGCGAAGTTCAGGGAAGGTCCGGTCCGGGTGGCCTCGGCGCGGATTTCCACCCACTGGCCGAGGCGGGCGCTGCCCAGGAAATCCAGCGTCATGCTCACCGTGACGAGGCCGGAAATACCTCCCAGCCGGTCGGCGCAACTGAGCCCCATGGCGTTGTCCGCCAGTGCTGAGATCAGGCCGCCATGAACAAAGCCCCGGCTGTTGGCATGGGGCTGGTCGGCGCGGATGGCGAGGCTGAGCCCGTGATCATGATGGCGGATGAAAATCGGCTCCCAGGGCGCGGTGAGCCCGCTGGCGCGGCGGTGCCGCTGATAACCAGCGGGAACGGCGAGGTCGGACATGACAGGTCTCCAATTATTTTTAATTAGACCAGTCTATATAATTTTGAGGCGACGACAAGCCTTGCATGAACATCGAAGGGGGGCATCAGGGGCGCAGGGCCTTGATCTGGTCCGCCAGGCTGGCGCAGGCGTCGGCGATGGCCTGGCCGTGGCATTCCACCCGGGCCTGGACCAGGGCGCCTTCCAGAGCGGAGAGGATCAACGATGCCAGGGGGCGGGCCCGGTCGGCCTGGATACCATCGTCGATCAACAGGGCTTCCCATTCCCGGCGCCAGTTTTGTATGGCTTCGCGGCCGGCGTCGGTGATCAGGCGGGAAGCAGGGGTGGTTTCCAGCAGGGTGGTGGCCAGCGGACAGCCATCAGCGAAACCGGACTGCGCCATCCAGCCGGCCAGCAGCTCACCATAGGCACGTAAAGCGTCGGCGCTATTGCCATGCTGGCGGCGCAGGTCACGCAATGTATCCAGTACCCGCTCCCCGGCGTGGCGCACGGCGGCTTCGCCAAGCTGCTCCTTGCCGTTGGGAAAGTAATGGTAAAACGAGCCTTTGGGGGCGCCGGCGGCGGCCAGTATGTCGTTGATGCCGGTGGCGGCGTAACCCTGTTTGCGGAACAGGGTCACGGCGCTGTGGATCAGGCGGTCGCGATGTTTGGGGCGGGCAGCCATGGCGTGGTCCGTCAACGAATAATCTAGACCAGTCTATACAGTGGGCAGGGCACTGTCATGATTCAGCCCAGGCCGCCCACCGCCAGGCCGCCGGCAACCAGCGGCAGCGCCCAGGCCAGATGGCGTGCCAGCGCTGGCCGGTAGGGCAACAGAAAGATCAGCGGCAGCCCCACCAGGGTCACCAGAATGGGCACCATGGACAAAGCCAGCCCCAGCGGCCAAAGCATCAGGCAGGCAGCCGTGGTGGCCAGGAGCAACAGCCAGCCGATGGCCTTGAACAACCGCAGCCGTGCTTCGGTGGGTTTGCGTCCAAGCAGTTCCTGGTGGTGACGCTTCATGCCCAGCGCAAGACAGGTGAGACCGGTATAACCGAGAGCGAGAGCCAGCAGGATCGTCATGTGTTGCCCTCCGCCAGAGCCGGTTGGCGGGCACGCGCTGGTTTCCGTTTATCCGGTTTGGGCCGCGCCACCTGCCAAAGCGTGTAGCCCCACAGGGCGCCGAGCAACAGGCAGATCAGATCGAAGCCGGCCAGAGCGCCCAGGCGCCAGGCGGCGGCACTGAATAGGTGGCTGTCGGTGGTGGCCATATCCACGAACGGCAGGGCCAGCCACAACACCGTGATGACCGCCAGTTGCTCGATCCAGCCGCGACGATGCGGGCGCAGCAGGCCATGCACCAGACTCACCAGCCAGACCAGGAAAAACACCCGGATCTCCCAGGAGGAGCGCTCAGCCAGGGCCGTCGGTAGCAGCCGGTTGGCGGCGAAGTAGGCGCCGATGGCAGCCAGAAGGCCGGTGATCGACGCCATGTTGAGACCGTTAACCAGTTTCAGCGCGGCGCCCGGCTGTTGCCGGCGCAGTTGCTGGGTGCGTTTCGACACCCAGAGCAACATGCCGGTGGCCACCATGGCCGAGCCGGCCAGCCCGGAGAAGAAGAACAACAGCCGCACCACCGGGTCGGCGAAACGCACCAGGTGAAGGTTGGTCATAACATTGTAGACCTTGCCCATCAGCGGAGCCGGCGCTTGCGATGGCTCGATGGTTTCCAGCAGATCGCCGCTGGAGCCCTGGAATACCTGGGTGGGCGAGCCGCCGCGCCGCCGTCCGCTAATGGCCACGTCCTGCTCGACGCTGATGCGAATCCGCGCGTTTTCGCGGTTGGGGTGCTGCACCTCGATACGGCTCACCGGGCGCTCGAAGCGGGCGGCGGTGGCCTCGGCCAGCGGTCCGATAGCAACCATGTCCGCCGGTTCGCCGGCCGGCCCGGGCGCCTCGGTGGAGCGCGGAAACGCCTCATCGAAGAAGGCGCGGCGGTCGCCATCGTAGGCGGCGTCGATACCCCACGGCATCAGCATCACCATGAACAGCAGCAGCCCCGAGTAGGTGATCATGAAGTGAAACGGCAGCGCCAGAACGGCGCTGGCGTTATGGGCGTCGAGCCAGGATCGCTGTCCCTTGCCCGGGCGGAAGGTGAAGAAATCCTTGAAGATCTTCTTGTGGGTGATCACCCCGCTGATGATCGCCACCAGCATGAACATGGTGGCGATACAAATCAGCCAGCGCGCCCATAGACGTGGCACGCCGTAAAGTTCGAAGTGGAAGCGGTAGAGGAAATGGCCGCCGCGGGTTTCTCGCGGCGTGAGCACTTCGCCGTTGCCGGCGTCCATCCACACCTGCTCGCCACGGTTACGGCCCCCGCCCTGACGCGGCTGCTCCTCTCCGGCGGGCTGCCATCGCAGTTGTACCGCCGGATTGCGGGCATCCGGCAGGGATATATCCCAGGAACGGGCATCGGCGGCGATCCGCCCCAGCGTTTGCCAGGCCAGATCCACGGTGTCGCCGGAGCGAACGGACTGGTGCAGTTCCGGTTCCATCCACAGGGAAATTTCCTCGCGGTAGTAGGCGCTGGTGCCGGTCACGAACACGGCCACCAACAGCCAGCCCAGCAACAGCCCGCTCCAGGTATGCAGCCAGGCCATGGACTGCCGCAGGGACCCGTTCATGATGCCGGCCCCAGCAGCCAGACCAGAGCACCGCACAGCAGGGCGGGGATGGCGATGCCGGCCCAGGCGCGGGCGGTGGTGGCACAGGCGAAGGCCCAGATCACCGCCGCACTGTAGATGAGAAACGACAGCACCGAGGCGGTGATCACCGCATCCACACGGGGCATCGGCAGCCCCAGGCTGAGCGCGGCGGTGGCGGCGGCGCTCAGCGCGTATCCCCCCAGCACCGCGGCGATGACGCGCGACGCCACCGACAGCCGGGTGGCGTTCTTTAATTGGGACATGGTGTTTCTCTAGTCGGATCGGCGGAGATTGGTGCCGTTTTGGCTAGTGAATGATAATTGTTGCTATCGGTAAATCAATATCGAGAATGTGTAAGAAATGTGCAGGGCAGGGCTTGCCCCTGTGAGAATCGGTCCCTAGACTTCATTCGTTATTGATAATTATTACTATCCGTTATTCGATTCTATTTGCTGCCATGTCCGGACGATGACCCGCTGATGATGACGAACGCCATGCAAACCGACATCGGTTCGCTGTATCGCGATCACGCCCATTGGTTACAGGGCTGGCTGCGCCGGCGCCTGGGTGGTGACGGCGCTGATGCCGCCGATCTGGTCCAGGATACCTATGTCCGGTTGATGGTCTCCGGCCGCTTTCCCGCGCCAGAGCAGTCGCGAGCGTTCCTGGCCCGCATCGCCAATGGCCTGATGATCGATATGCATCGCCGGCGCCGGCTGGAGCTTGCCTACCGGGAAGCCCTGGCGGCACTGCCGGAAGAAAGCGCGCCTTCCGCCGAGCAGCGTGCCGTGACCCTGGAAACCCTGACCCGCGTTGATCAGGCCCTGGACGGTCTGCCATCCAAGGTGCGTGAGGCGTTTCTTTGTTCCCGTTTCGAGGGGCTGACCTATAGCCGCATCGCCGAGCGGTTGGGCGTCTCCCATGGGTCCGTTCGCAAGTACATGCTGCGTGCCGCCCGGTCCTGTCTGCTGGCGCTGAACGAATTAGAACCGGTATGAGCGACGCTTTACCTGGTTCCCTGCGCCAGTACGCCGACCGCCATGGCCTGGACGTCGACAGCCTGCAAGCCGCTCTGGACTGGCAGGTGTTGTTCTGGTCCGGGGAGCAGCAGCCAGCGGACCAGGAGCGCTGGCACCGCTGGCTCAACGCCAAAGCGGAACATCGTCACGCCTGGGACGCGGTGGCGCGAATGGCGGGCACCTTGGGGGCGCTGAGTCCGCGGGTGGCGCGCCATACTCTGAAGCAGCCCTCCTCGGCCGGCCGGCGCCGGGTGCTGGGTACCCTGGCGCTGGCGGGATTGGGCTCAATGCTGATGTTCGCCGGGACGGGGGGCGGGCTCTGGCAAAGAGCGATGGCGGATTACCGTTGCGCCCGTGGTGAGCAGCAGCGGTTCCGGCTGGAAGATGGTTCGTCATTGATACTGAATACCGCCAGCGCCGTGTCGGTGGATTTTGGCCATGGCCGGCGGCGGATCTCCCTGGTGCCGGAAAGTGAAATAGCCCTGGATACGCGTCCCTCCGCCCTGCATGACACCGGCCCGTTGTCGCTGGCTTTGCCGGCGGCATTGCTGAGCTTGCAAAACGCCTGGTTGACCGCGCGTGACCTGGGGCAGGGGGCCGGCACGGTGGCTGTGCTGGCCGGCGGAGCGCAACTGGTTACCGCCTATCCGCGGCAGGGCGCCATCACTCTGAATGCCGGCCAGCAGGTTCATTTTGATCCGGGCGGGCTGTCGGTGACGCCGTTGTCCCGGCAGCGGGCGCTGGGCTGGACCCGGGGCGTATTGCAGGCGGACCGTTGGCGGCTGGCGGATTTTCTCGATGAGCTGAGCCGTTACCGCAACGGCGTGCTTTATTGCGACGATGAAGTGGCGGATCTGATCGTTTCCGGCGCTTACCCGGTCAGGGATACCGACTATGTGCTGGAATCCCTGGCCCGGGCGCTGCCGGTGGCGATTCATTACCGCACCCCCTGGCTGGTGCGCGTGGGGGCGGTTTAGCGTTTCGGCCATCCAATGGCGTGCACGAATCGGGATCCGAAAAAAATCCAACTCGGGGTAGCACTTTTCCGGCTCCCGTTCGGGATAACAGGTAATACACCCTGTTAAGGATCGGAACATGACGTGTTTTTCCCGTTTTCGACACCTGCCGCTGACGCTGTCCCTGTGTGGCGTGGTGGCCGGGGCGGCCATGGTTGGTGCGCCCGCGATGGCCAAGGAAAGCGCCGGTAGCCGCCTCTACCAGGTGGCTTCCGGGCCGTTGGACGGCGCCCTGGCTGAATTCGCCGGTGCCGCCGGCCTGACCCTGGTGATCGATGGCCGTCTTACCGAGGGCAAGCATAGCGCCGGATTGAGCGGTCAGTACTCGCCACTGGAAGGGTTGAGGGTGCTGCTGGCCGGTTCCGGGCTGGAGGCGGTGGCCCAGAGGAATGGCAGCTATCGTCTGCGGGCGCGTCCGCCGCGGTCCGGCTCTCCTCATACGCTGGAAAAAGTCACCGTCACGTCCGCCTCCGCGTCCGGGCAGGCGGTGGATGTGACCAACGCCCCGGCCAGTATTTCGGTGATCACCCGCGAGGAACTGGAAGGCAAGGCGTATCGCGACATTACCGAGGCGCTGCAGGCGGTACCCGGCGTGTACGTGGATGACGGCCCGTCCGGCAAGGGCGGCACGGAAGAAATTTCCATTCGCGGCATGGATTCCAAGTACACCCTGATCCTGGTGGACGGCAAACCACAGGGGTCGGGACAGGGCTATTACAATGGTTTCGGCGCCGGTGCCGAGTACGGCTGGCTGCCGCCGGTTTCCGCCATCGAACGTATCGAAGTGATTCGCGGGCCCATGTCCTCACTGTACGGCTCCGACGCCTTGGGGGGCGTCATCAACGTCATCACCAGAAAAACACCGGACCAGTGGAGCGGTTCGGTAACGCTGGATCGGGTCATGCAGGAAAGCCACGATGCCGGTGATTACCATCAGAACCGCTACTATCTGAGTGGGCCGCTGGTTCAGGATCGGTTGTCGTTCACTGTGTTCGGCTCCCGCTATGTGCGGGACGAAGACGATATTCCCAGCGGATATCGCGACCTGGATCGTGACAACACCACGGTGCGGCTGGGCTGGACTCCGAGTGAGCGCCAGTCCCTGCAACTGGAGGCCGGGTATGCCACCCAGGATATTGTCGGTACGGCGGCGCGCACCGGCAGCGACAGCGAATTGAACACGGTGCGGCGCCATCAGGCGCTGTCCCACGATTTCGCCTGGGGCAACGATTTCACCACCAAGAGCTATGTGCAGCATGAGGAGATGCTGAACCGTACTCAGAGCGCGCTGTACGAACGCACCACCGCCAATACCTCCACGGTATTGCCGTTTGATCGCCATGTAATGACGGTGGGCGCCCAGTACCGTTTACAGAAAACCGAGAACCCGGCCCGCGCCATCAATAAAGCGAATCTGGAACGTTGGGATGCGGCGTTGTTCGCCGAGGACCAGTGGTTCATCAATGATCCGCTGTCACTCACCGGCGGCCTGCGTTGGGTCAAGGACGAGAACTACGGCAGCGAAGTGGTGCCACGGGCCTACGCTGTCCATGCGCTGTCGCCGGCCTTCACCGTGAAAGGCGGCGTCAGCGCCGGCTATCGCACGCCGGATCTTAAGCAGGGCGATTCCAACTGGGTGGAGGGCGGCGGCGGTCCTTCCACCGATGGTGGCGACATCGGCAATTCCGATCTGAAACCGGAAAAGAGTGTCACCTATGAGCTGGCGGGGTTGTGGCAGGGCCGCAACGGCATCGAAACCAGCGTCACCGTGTTTCACACCGACTACAAGGACAAAATCGAGAAGCCGCTGATCTGTGATCGCGTCAGTGGGACGGATACCGACTGCCTCTATCAAGGCTACGATTACGAAAAACTCTATCAGTACACCAACGTGGACGAGGCCCGGGTGCGAGGTGTGGAAGTGACGTTCGGTTTCCCGTTGCGCCATGACATGCGCGTGCACACCAACTATACCTTCACCGACAGCGAGCAGCTTTCCGGCGACAACAAAGGCAACCCGCTCAACGATCAGCCCCGTCATCGCGCCAATATCGCTTTCGACTGGCAAGCCACCGACAAAGCCCGGATCTGGTCCAAGGCCCGGTTCAAGGGCCGTGCCGAACAAGTGGCCGGACGCGGCGGCCTGACCGAGCGTTACCCGAGCTATACGCTGGTGGATACGGGTATGCAGTATCAGCTTTCCGAGTTGGTGAGCGTGTACGGCGGCGTCTATAACTTGCTCGACAAGGAAGTGGACAGCGATACCTATGGCCGGGTGCTGGATGGCCGGCGTTATAACGCCGGCATCACCGTGCGGTTCTGACGCTCGTTCAGCGAACCTGATCGACGTCCTTTTCCGCCGCCGCGTCATCCAGCACATAAGCGATCACGGCATCGCGGCTCGGGCCCCGGGTGCCGATGGCGCTGTGGCCGCCGGCCACCACCAGCAGGATCTGCCGGCCGGTGTCGTCCAGATAGGTCATCGGTGTGGCGTGACCGCCAATGGGCAGATGGTCTTCCCATAGCGTGCGCCCGCTGGTGAGGTCGTAGGCGCGCACCTTGTTATCCAGGCCGCCGCTCATGAACGCCACGCCGCCGGCGGTGATGATCGGTCCGCCGATATCCGGCACGCCGATGGTCACCGGCAACGCGATCGGTGACGGGTAGCCGATGGTGCCGTTGCGATGACGCCATACCACTTCGCCGGTACGCAGATCGGCGCCGGCCACGTAACCCCAGGGCGGTTGCTGGCAGGGCAGGCCCAGTGGCGACAGGAGCGGTTTCATCTTCACCGCATAGGGGGCGCCATAGTTTTCGTTGGCGCCGGGCCCCCGTGAGGAAACATGTCGGCTATGGTCGTCTTTTCTGGGAACCAGAGTGGAGACGTAGGCGAGATAGGAGGGCGAGGTGAATGCCACCTGGCGGACCGGATCCACCGCCAGGGCGCCCCAATTGAATACGCCGAAGTTTCCCGGGTAAATCAGGCTTCCTTGTTCCGAAGGTGGTGTATAACGGCCCTGGTACTGAAGCTGGCGAAAGCGGATGCGGCAAAATAATTGATCCACCGGCGTGGCGCCCCACATGTCCCGCTCACGCAATGGCGGTGGATTGAAGTTGAGGGCGGAGCTGGGCTGGCTGGTGGCCACGGTCTGATAACCGAGACTGGCCGGCGCCGGTTGTTCACGTACCGGCAACACCGGATCGCCGGTGCGGCGGTCGAGCACATAGATGTCGCCCTGTTTGGTCGGTTGCACCAGCACCGGCACGCGGCCCTGGGGGGTATCCAGGTCCAGCAGGCTGGGCTGTGCCGGTACATCCATGTCCCAGAGATCGTGACGCACGGTCTGAAACACCCAGCGCACCTTGCCGGTGGCCAGATCCAGCGCCACCACCGAGGAACTGAAACGTTCGGCATCGGGGTCGCGCTGTTCCCCCCATTGATCCGGAGTGTGATTGCCCATGGGCAGATAGACCATGCCCAGAGCTTCGTCGACGCTGGCCACCGACCAACTGTTGGGACTGCTGGCGCTGTAGGTTTCGCCCTCCGGTAGCGGTTCGGTCCGTTCCGGGTTGCCGGGGTCCCAGTTCCACACCAGCCGGCCGTCGTCCACATCGTAGGCGCGGATGACACCGGAGGGCTGGGAGACGGAAACGTTGTCGCTGATCAGGCCGCCGATGATCACCAACTGGTCAGTGACCGCCGGTGGTGAGGATGGATAGTAGAGCGGCGGCTCGGGATTGGGCATGCCGTTCCAAAGGTTTACTTCGCCGTTGTCGCCAAACCGGGCGCACCGTTCACCGGTGTCCGCGTCGAGCGCGATGAGGCGGGCGTCGGCGGTGGGCAGGAACAGCCGTTGTTCACAATGCAGATCTTCCGGATCGATCAGGCTGTCCCGTTCGCTGCCGGTGGCGGCGAGCATTTCCTCTGGCTGTGGATTGGTGCGTTCCACCGTGGCCAGCGACGGCTGACGATGGCCGGGGAAATAAGCCACGCCGCGACAGATCTGGCGCCGGCGATTGAGCTCCGGTTCGATGTCGGGATCGAAACGCCAGCGTTCCACGCCGGTGGTGGCGTCCAGCGCGATCAGCTCATGGCGCGGCGTGCACAGGTACAGTGTGTCGCCCACTTTCAGCGGCGTGGCCTCGAACGTGGTGGCGTCGGTATCGCCGGTATGGAACACCCAGGCCCGGCGCAACCGGGTCACGTTGTCGGGGGTGATTTGCGTCAATGGCGAATACCGCTGGCCCAAGGCGGTACGTCCGTAGGCGTGCCAGTCTCCTTTGGGTACCAACTCGGAGTGGCCGGCGTCCGGGCTGACCGGGCCGGGCAGCTCTCCGTTCAGATCATGGGGGTCCTGATAGTAGCCGACAGCGGCAACCGCCGTGCTCAGCAAGACCGCCAGCAGCAAGGGCGCGCGCCCGCCCCGGATCGGGGACGTCACGCCGGGAATCACCAGCAGCAAACCAAACAGCACCAGCAATGCGCCGCGTGGCGCCAGGGCCCACCAGTCCAGTCCTGCCTCCCACAGGCTCCAACCGAGGGTGCCGATCAACAGTAGAGCGTAAAGACCAAGGGCGCTGCGCCGCTTCATCAGCAGCAGCAAGGCGCAAAGCACCAGCACCGCGCCAGCCACCAGGTAATAGGGGCTGCCATTCAGGGATACCAGCCAGCCGCCGCCGGCGGTCATGGCCAGACCCAGCAGTAGTATCAGCAGGGCGATCACCACACGAATCACGAAGCACCTCCTATTCTTGCTGGCTTTGCTGCGGTCGTGGTGGCTCGTCCGGTTTGGCTTCCGCTTCCTCCTCGAGAATGCCCAGTGCCTTGAGACTGGCTTCGTCCGGGAAGCCGTCGGCCGGCAGTCCCTGTTGTTGCTGGAAGCGGCCGAGCGCGGCGCGGGTGCCCGGACCGAGCAGCCCGTCTTCGGAGCCGGCCTTGAAGCCGTCGGCGTTCAGGCGCGTTTGCAACGCCTTGACCTGGTCCCGGTGCAGACGCGGCGCCGGGACCGGTGCCCGGCTGAGTTCGCCGGCGCCATTGATCCGGTCCGCCAGACGGCCCACCGCCAGCGCGTAGGCTTCGGAGCGATTCCAGCCCATGATCACGCGGAAGTTCTCGTACACCAGAAAGGCGGGGCCATGGGCGCCGGAGGGCACCAACAGCGACGCGTTCATCGGCGCCTCCGGCAGTGGCTGGCCGTTGGGAAGTCGCACGTTGCGTTCGCGCCAGTAGCTCAGCGGCCAGGATTCGCCGAGGCCGGCCAGGCCATAGTCGAACTGGTCCGGTAACGAGACTTCGCGTCCCCAGCGCTCGCCGGTCCGCCAGCCCAGGGCGTTGAGGAAATTGGCGGCGGAAGAGAGAGCGTCCGGCAGGCTGTGCCAGAGATCCCGGCGGCCGTCACCGTCGCCGTCCACGGCGTAACGGAGAAAGGTGGAGGGCATGAATTGCACATGGCCCATGGCGCCGGCCCAGGAGCCTTCCATTTGTGGCACGGCAATGGCGCCTTCCTCGACGATGCGCAGAGCGTTCATCAACTCGGCGGTGAAGAAAGCGCCGCGACGGCCTTCACAGGCCAGTGTGGCGAGCGCGTCGAGTACCGGCGTGTTGCCGTAAAAACCGCCATAGTTGGTCTCCAGCCCCCAGAACGCCAGCAAGTAGGCGGTGGGGACACCGTACTCGGCTTCCACCTTGGCCAGCAGATCGGCGTGTTGGCGGCGCAGCTCCCGGCCATGTTTTATCCGCTGCGACGTTACCCGGCGCCCATAATAGTCGGCGAAGCTGCTGGTGAATTCCGGTTGTTTGCGATCCAGCTCGACCACCTTGGTCTGCAGGGTCAGAGCGGGGATCCGCTGGCGGGCCAGCTCCGGATCGATGCCGTCCTCGATGGCTTTTTGTTCCAGCTCACCCAGGCACGCCCGGAAATCTTCCTGTTCCAAGGCATGGGCGCCGGTAATCAGACCGAACAACAAAACCGGCATGGTGATGAAAAAGGGGCGGGGCATAATCTCTCCATGACATCAGGGGGCGGGCCGGGGCCCAGGTTATTGATCTTCCAGTACGCGTCGTACCCGTACCGCCGTGGCGCGCGGGCGGACGGTGCTGTTGCGGGCTTCCGCGCGGGCGCGGGTGACGGCGGCGCCGAACAGCAGGATCAACGACGAGTAGTACACCCACAACAACAGCAACACCAGGGAGCCGGCGGCGCCGTAGGTGGAGGCGGTGGCGGTATGGGAAAGATACAACGCGATCAGGAAGCGGCCGAGGATGAACAGCAAGGCGGTGACCAGTGCGCCGAGCAGCACGTCGCGCCAGCTCAGGATGGCGTCCGGCAGGACCTTGAAGATGGTGGCGAACAGCAATGTGATCACCGTCACCGATACCAGTGTTTCCACTACCACCATGAACATGCCGGGTACCGGCAGCCAGTCCTGAGCGAACACCATCAGCGCTTGGGTGATCACACTGAGCAGCAACGACACCATCATCACGAAACCGATGGAGAGCACCACGGTAAGCGACAACAGCCGGTTCTTGATCAGCGCGAAAAGAGTATTGCGCGACGGGCGGGGGGCGATATCCCAGATGTTGTTGAGTGAACGCTGCATCTGGGCAAAAACCGTGGTGGCACCGAGCAACATGGCGCCGACACCGATGATGGTGGGCAACAGGCCGCCGTCGGTGATGCGGGTACGCGCCACCGCTTCCGCCACCGCCTGGGCGGCTTCGGCGCCGACGTTGTCTTCCAGCAGACTCATGATCTGTTGCATGGCGGCATCGGTGCTCATCACCAGACCGATCACCTGGACCGCCAGAATCACCACTGGCGCGATGGAGAACAGCGTGAAGAACGCCAGCGCGCCGGCGTGGATCAGGGCATCACCTCTTAACCAATAGCCGATGGACGCTTTGAGAATACCGAACCAATAGAGGACGATGTCCTTGATTTTCTGCATGCCGTGTCGTCCTGGCGGCGATTAATGATGGGACTATTGTTCCGCTATGCGCGCCGAGAAGAAAGTCCACTTTTCTTCGTAGAAGGACAACCGGATCCGGTGCATCGGGTGCCGAGCGTTAAAGACAGATGTTCAGAATTGCCACGAAGCCGCGGTGGGAGCTTGCCCGCAAGCGAATTTCCAGGGCTGGAAAGCACGATTCACTTGCGGGCAAGCTCCCACCGCGGCTTCTTGGTCTGGTCCATGGGAAGCTGCCGGGGGGAGCCCGTTGTCGTCAATGCAGCTTCAAACGCGGTCGCACCAAACGGCTGAAACGGCCCGCTGTGAGCAGCATGATCGTTCGTGGCCAGCCATACAACGCGGCCTGATGCATGCGATACAACGCCACGTACATGATCCGCGCCAGCCAGCCTTCGACGAAGAAGTTGCCGCCTTTCAGGTTGCCCATCAGCATGCCCACGGAACTGTAGTTGGACAGCGACACCAGCGAACCGTGGTCCTTGTACTCGAACGGCTTCAGCTCCTGACTGTTGAGCAAGCGAACCAGATTCCGGGCGGTGTGATGGGCCATTTGCTGCGCCGATTGCGCGCGCGGCGGAATCGGCCGCTCCGCCCCTTCCGGTTTAAGGAAAGCGCTGTCGCCGATAATGAAGACATTGTCGTGGCCCTTGGCCAGCAGATTCGGTTCCACCTCGATCTGGTTGACGCGAGTGACGGCGAAGCCCTCCAGCTGTCCGAAAACATCCGGGCCTTTTACTCCCGCGGCCCACACCATCAGGTCGGCCTTGATCTCCTCGCCGTCCTTGGTGACCAGCGCCTGCTCGGTGGCCTCCGCCACCATCACGCCGGTGCGGACTGATACACCGAGCGCCTGCAACCGTTCGGTGGCGGCGGCGGATACCCGCTCACTGAGGGCGGGCAGAATCCGCGGCAGCGCCTCGACCACGGTGACGCGCAGCTGTTTGCGGTCCAGGTGTTCGTGGCCGTAGAGCTTGAGCATGGCCACCGCATGATGGATTTCCGCCGCCAGTTCCACACCGGTGGCGCCGCCGCCGACAATCGCCACGGACACTGGATCATTGCGGTAGTTGGCGTGCAGACAAGTGTTCAGGAAGCGCTCGCGAAAGCGTTCCGCCTGGGTGCGGGTATCCATGAACAGGCAGTGCTGGCGCACGCCAGGGGTACCGAAGTCATTGCTCTGGCTGCCGATGGCGAGCACCAGGTAGTCATAGTCGAGTTGCCGTTCGGGCAGCACCTCTTCGCCGTCCGGGCCGTTCATCGCCGCCAGGGTAACGGTCCGTGCGGCGGCATCCACGCGGGTCAGGGTGCCCGGTTCGAACCGGTAATGATTGAGCCGGGCATGGGCGCGGTAGTCCACGGCGTCCAGGTCGGCGTCGATGGCGCCAGTAGCCACCTCGTGATAGCGCGGTTTCCAGACATGAATGTTGCTGGTATCGACCAGGGTTATGTCGGCGCGGCCGCGCTTGCCCAGTTTGCGCCCGAGTTGGGTGACCAGCGGCAGGCCGCCGGCACCGCCTCCTACTACCAGGATCTTGGGTTTGCTCATGCAGGGGCTCCGTCCTTCAAAGCAGGGCCGCCCCGGTCCCGGGAAGGGAAGGGGGCGGCGAAAAGAACAGTTTACCGGCATCTCCGGACGAACGGAAAAGCCCAAGCTAGTGCTTAGGAACTAAAAGCGTGGACAGCCAGTCACGACTTAAGTATAAGTGACGTCGTGTAAGTTTACCTTTACGTTAACGTAAAGGCGTAAAGCGGGGCTGGACGGGCCCCTCATACCGACAACAATGAACGACAAGGAGCCTGCCATGACGGAGTCCTATACCCGTGGGCCGCGGGACAAGACGCTGCTGACCTCCACCATTGGCGATGCCTTTGACAATACGGTGGCCGCATACGGTGAACGGGAGGCGCTGGTGGCCAGTCATCAGCAGCTTCGTTACTCCTGGAATCAACTGGCCGAGGAAGTGGAACGCTATGCCCGCGCTTTCATGGCCCTTGGTCTGCAACCCGGTGATCGTCTTGGTATCTGGGCGCCAAACTGCGCCGAATGGTGCATTACCCAGTTCGCCAGCGCCAAAATGGGTGCCATCCTGGTCAACATCAATCCCGCCTACCGCCTCAATGAGCTGGAATACGCGCTAAAGCAATCCGGTTGCCGCTGGCTGGTCTGCGCCGATAACTTCAAGACCTCGGATTACCAGAGCATGTTGATGGAGCTGGTGCCGGAGCTGGCATCGTGCCGTCCCGGGGACGTGCACAGCGAAGTCCTGCCCGAGTTGCGCGGCGTGGTGAGCCTCGCCGATCAACCGCCCGCCGGTTTCGTCAGTTGGCGAGAGCTGGGCGCGCTGTCGGAATCCGTGGCGGTGGACGACCTCGGGAAGCGCCAGGCCGGCCTCAAGCCCGATGACCCGATCAACATCCAGTACACCTCCGGTACCACCGGCTTTCCCAAGGGCGCCACGCTCAGCCACCGCAACATCCTCAATAACGGCTATATGGTGGCCGAGAGCATGGGCTTTACCGAACGTGACCGGCTGGTGATCCCGGTACCGCTTTATCATTGCTTCGGCATGGTGATGGGGAATCTCGGTTGCATGACCCATGGCAGCACCATGATCTATCCGGCGCCGGGCTTTGACCCCGAAGCCACGCTGGAAGCGGTGGCCAGTGAACGGGCCACCGCCCTGTACGGCGTGCCCACCATGTTCATCGCCGAGCTGGGCCATCCGCGCATCAAGGAATTTGATCTTTCCTCCCTGCGCACCGGCATCATGGCCGGCGCGACCTGTCCCATTGAAGTCATGCGGCGGGTGATCAGCGAAATGCACATGGAGGAGGTGCAAATCGCCTACGGCATGACCGAGACCAGCCCGGTATCACTGCAAACCGGCGCCGATGATGAACTGGAGCGCCGTGTCTCCACCGTTGGCCGCACGCAGCCGCACCTGGAAACCAAGGTTGTCGACGAGCAGGGCAATACCGTGCCGCGTGGTGAAATCGGCGAGCTGTGCACCCGGGGCTACAGTGTGATGCTGGGTTATTGGAACAATCCGGACGCCACCGCCGATGCCATCGACGAGGACGGCTGGATGCACACCGGTGATCTGGCGGTGATGGACGACGCCGGCTATGTCCGCATCGTGGGACGCAGCAAGGACATGATCATTCGCGGTGGCGAGAATATTTATCCCCGTGAAATCGAGGAGTTTCTCTACACCCATCCCGCCGTGGCCGACGTCCAGGTGATTGGTATTCCCGACGATAAGTACGGCGAGGAAATTGTCGCCTGGGTGAAACTGAAAGGTGACGAAAATACCGATGCGGAGCAGTTGCGCGATTACTGCAAGAACCGCATCGCTCACTTCAAGACTCCCCGGCATTTCAAATTCGTGGACGATTTTCCGATGACGGTGACCGGCAAGATACAGAAATTCCGTATGCGTGAGATCAGCATCGAGGAGGTTCGTGTCACCGTTACCGAATCCTGATGTTTCCGAGCCTGTGACGACAGAGCCCGGCTGGCCGCCGGGCCGCGAGATATAAAAAAGAAGGAGAGCGACCCATGCGCCAGTACAACGAGGCGGTGGACCAATTCGATATTCAACAGGTGGCGAAAGCCGCTCTGAGCGGCTCCCTTGAGAGCCTGAATGCCTGCGTGGAATGCTGCGACCGTCATGCCCTGCCGGGGCGGATCGCCCTGTTCTGGGAAGGCGCCGATGGTGACAGCGCCACCTACACATTCAGCGAGTTGCGCGACCAGGCCTCCCGTTTCGCTGCCTTTCTCGCCAATCAGGGTGTGGGCGCGGGCGACTGCGTGGCGGGGCTGTTACCACGCCGGGTGGAGCTGCTGATCACGGTGCTGGCCACCTGGCGGCTTGGCGCTGTGTATCAACCGTTGTTCACCGCCTTTGGTCCGAAGGCCATCGACCACCGGCTGCAAACCGCCGGTACCCGGGTTGTGGTCACCGACGGTGACAATCGCGGCAAACTGGACGGTCTGGAAAGCGATCCATTGGTGGTCACCGTGGGTGGAGATAAAGGCCGGGGTATCCGCCGTGGTGACTTCAGTTTCTGGGCGGAACTGGAGAGCCAGCAGGACGGCGCCGAGCCGGTAATGCGCAGTGCCGACGACCCCTTTCTGATGATGTTCACCTCCGGCACCACCGGCTTGCCCAAGGCGGTACCGGTACCGCTCAAGGCCATCGTCGCTTTCGCCGGTTACATGCAACACGCGGTTGGATTGCGTGAAGACGATGCATTCTGGAATCTGGCCGATCCCGGCTGGGCTTACGGGCTTTACTATGCGGTGACCGGGCCGCTGTCCCTTGGTCACCCCACCACCTTCTATGACGGCGGCTTCACCGTGGAAAGCACCTGCCGGGTGATCAACAAATACGGTATTACCAACCTGGCCGGCTCGCCCACCGCTTACCGATTGTTGATGGCCGGCGGGGACACCGTGGTAAAGGCGTTGCGCGGCAAATTACGGGCGGTGAGCAGTGCCGGTGAACCGCTGACGCCGGAGGTGATCCGCTGGTTCGCCAAGGAACTGGGCACCATCATCCACGATCACTACGGCCAGACCGAGCTGGGCATGGTGCTGTGTAACCATCACGAACTGGAGCATCCGGTGCGGATCGGTGCCGCCGGCTTCGCCGTGCCCGGGCATCGGGTGGTGGTGGTCAACGAAGAGGGCGAGGAATTGCCGGCGGGACAGCCGGGAATTCTTGCCGTGGATCGCAATCAATCGCCGTTATTCTGGTTCCCGGGGTATCCCGCGGATCCGCAAAAGTCGATGCTGAAACACTATTATATGAGCGGCGATACGGTGGAGCTGAACGACGACGGCAGCATCAGCTTTGTTGGCCGTTCCGATGATGTGATCACCACTTCCGGTTACCGGGTTGGCCCGTTCGATGTGGAAAGCGCCCTGATCGAACACCCATCAGTGGTGGAAGCGGCGGTGATCGGCAAACCCGACGAAGAGCGTACTGAATTGGTAAAAGCGTTCGTGGTGTTGGGGGCGGGCTACCGAGGGGATGACGACCTGGCGAAGGAACTGCAGCAAGCGGTTCGCCAGCGGTTGTCCGCTCACGCCTATCCGCGCGAAATTGAGTTCGTGGAGTCGCTGCCGAAGACACCCAGTGGTAAGATACAGCGATTCCTGCTGCGCAACGAAGAAGTGGCGCGGCAACGCCAGGCGGCCGCCACGGCCTGATCCTGACGTTTTTTGTTCTGCCTTGCGCCGGCCCATTGGGCCGGCTTTTTATTGGGTTGATCGCGGTTTAGCGGCATCCGGCCCTACCCGCCATCGTGGACAGGCGGAGCCGCGTTACGTTAAACCCCAAGCCTGTTGCGGGCCTTGGAGATATGAATTGGCGGGGGGCACTACAACGCCGCTGTGGGAGCTTGCCTGCAAGCGAATCTTGGGGCCCGGAAGCCCATTCGCTTGCAGGCAAGCTCCCACAGTGGTGTTGTAGCCCGTTCCGTGCCAGTGGTTGGTCCGGAAGGCCTTCGTACAACCCCGCTTCGAGTGAACCGCGGCTCCGCTGTCCCGGATGGGGAGGTGGAGAGGAACCAAACCGCGATCGTGTCTTTAATACCGCACCGTCACCGACTTCAGTTCGGTGTAATCCTCGATGAAGGCGCTGCCGAACTCCCGGCCGATGCCGGAGCCCTTGACGCCACCGAACGGCACCGCCGGATCGATGAAGGTGTGCATGTTCACCCACACCGTGCCCGCTTCAATGCGCGGCACCAGACGCAGGGCCCGGGACAAATCGTTGGTCCAGAGGCTGGCGGTGAGGCCGTAGGGACTGTCGTTCATGAGGGAGAGCAATTCCTCTTCGTCATCGAAAGGCAGGAAGCACGCCACCGGGCCGAACACTTCCTCTTGCAGCAAAGTGGCATCGCGACGATCCGCCACCGCCAGGGTTGGTTCGATAAAGAAGCCAGGGCGGTCCAGCGCTCGGCCACCGTGGACGATCTCGCAACCCTGATCGGGGGCACTGGCGAAGTACTGGCTGACTTTTTCGAAGTGCGGGCGGTTGGAGAGCGGTCCAAAGTCGGTGCTTTCATCCAGCGGCGAGCCGATTTTGAGCTGCTTCAGCTGTGCCGCCACGCCGTCGACGATTTCATCCAGCCGTGAGCGGTGCACGTAGAACCGTTCCGCCGCCGCGCACACCTGGCCTTGATGCAGATAGGCCGCTTCCATGACACCCGCCACTGCTTTTTGGGTGTCGATATCAGCGAGAAAGCCGGCGGCGTTCTTGCCGCCCAGCTCCAGAGTGGCACGGGTCAGGTTGGCTTGCATGGCCTGGGCGCCAACCCTGCGGCCGGTGCTCATGGAGCCGGTGAACGAGACCTTGTTGATCTTTTCGTGCTCGATCAGCGCCTGGCCGCAGGCGCCGGTGCCGCAGACCACGTTGAGAACGCCGTCGGGCAGGCCGGCTTCCTTTGCCAACCCGGCCAAACGCAGCAGGGTGAAGGGCGTGAACTCGCTGGGCTTGATCACCACGGTACAACCGCAGATCAGTGCCGAGGCAATTTTCCAGATGGCGATCATCAATGAGAAGTTCCACGGCACGATACCGGCCACCACGCCGACCGGTTCGCGTAACGTGAAGGCGGTGTAGCGTTCGCCCTGCATGGAAGGCAGTGACGGTGTCAGTGTCTCACCGTTGATCTTGCCGGCCCAGCCGGCGTAATAGCGAAGGAAATGGCTGCTTTGTCCTACTTCGAAGGCCCGGGACAACTGAATGGTCTTGCCGGAGCACAGCGTTTCCAATTGCGCGAGCTCCTCCCCATGCTGATCGATCAGATCGGCGAGCCGGTTAAGGATGGCGCCACGCTGGAGTGGCGCCATATCCCGCCAGACGCTGTGAAAGGCGTGGTGGGCGGCGTTCACCGCAGCGTCTGTTTGCGCCGGTTCCGCCTCCCGTACCTCCGCGAAGGTTTCGCCGGTGCCGGGGTTCACCACCGGATGGGCCGGACCGGTGGCCCGGCCATAGTCGCCGTTGATGAAACAATCATGGCCTTGCTGCAGGAATGCCCGCACCTCGGGTAATAAAGCGATGTCGCTCATGGTCCAGTCCTCATTGCATTAAAACGAAAAGGCGACGATCAATTGGCTGTACAGGTTGCGATCGTCATTACCTAATTGCGTGCCACCATCGGCGGCGGCGCGGTCCGGTTGGTACAGGCCGATGACCGGAATCAGGGCGAGGTGGTCGTTCACCGCCCATTCCAGATAGAGGTCGTATTCCCGGGCACTGGTGTCCGCTCCGGCGTCCCGGTCCAGAGTGGTGAAGTCGTAGGCCAGCAAACCGAGCGACAGGTTTTCCTTTGGCGTCACGGTCGCGGCGAGATGATGGACTCGTGAATTGGTGTTGAACGGTCCAGCGTAATTCGCCGCCACTTCGCCCTGGAACCAGGTGCCTAGAGCGCGGCCATTACCGTAGAGCAGCGGATCGTAGCCGGTGGAGAAACGGCTGAATCGATAATGGATACTGGGCCGCCAGGGCATCCCGGAGAAGGTCCAGCCCAGTTCCGCGTACCAGGCGTTTTCATCACCCTGATCCTGATCCTGCCAGGCGTATTCCGCGGCCAGGAACAGATTCTCCACGCCAGCGTTGCCCTGAGCGCGCAGGCTGACGGTTTCCATGTCATCCCGTTGCGGATAGAGGAAGGCGAATTCGTCGTCGAGATCGGTGACCTTGACGTAGGTGAGGCCCATGGTGCCTTTGTCGTTTACATGCTCTAGCACACCAATGTTGAGTTCCGGTTTGGCCTGGGCCGGGTTATCCGATTGCAGCCACATGACGTCACCGCGCCAGCCTTGTTCGCCACCCAGGCTGATGATGGCGGTCTTGTCGAAGGCGCTGCGGCCGGCAAGATAGTAAGCACCGCCGCGGTTCAGCGCGCCATCGGCGATGCCCTTGCCGAAGTTCAGCGAGTCACTGGTGATCAGAAAGCCGTCGCCGACGATCACGCTCTGGCGGCCGGCGGACACCGCCAAGCCATCGTTGCCGAGGGCGGGAAACAGGGCGCCGGAGTGCCAGGTCAGGAAAGCATCCTCCAGTTTGGTGGTGCGCTCGCCGCCATCGGAGAAGCCGGCGGCGTCACCATCACCCCAGGTGCCGGTGGAGGTCCATCTCAGGGCGCCGGTGACGCGTTGATCCCGGGCCAGCCGGTGGTCGCCGCTGATGCCATACTTCACCGCGCCTTCCTGCCAGGTGACGCTGCCCTCGTCGAGAGTGCCGGCCTGGTCGTAGCTTTCCTGACTGTGCAGCCAGGCGGCGGTGCCGGAAACATCGAAATTCAAAGTAGTATGGTCGTTGTTGGTCAATTCCAGCGCTTGTGCACTGGTGGCCATTAGCAGGAGAGAGCCCCCGACAAGGGGGGCGAGCCTGACGCGCATGATGAATGTCCTCTGTTGTTATGGCGCTGTGGCGGGCATGCCGTCGTTGATGTCGATACCCTGGTCGCGCATGACACGGACCAGTCCGGCCCGGGTGCCTGGAATGTTGTCCATCATCCGGTGGCGAATCGCCGCCACTTCATCGGCGCTGTAGGGCTCGGCGCCGGCCGGCGTGCTGTCACCGGCGATACCGTCGCGGCGCAGGATCCAGTTCAGCAGCGCCGCCAGTTGTTCGTCGTTCAACGCCGCCTGAGCCACGCCAGGTACGCGCACCAGAAATTCCCTTCCCCCCGGTACGCGCAGAAAGTTGCCGACAAAGCCGATCATGTTGGGTACATCGTTGGCGGGCGCGCCTTGCCCCCGGGGCAGATGGCAGCCCGCGCATTGCAACTGATAGTTCACCTCCGGGCGATAGCCGGCCTGGGACAGTGGCACCTGCGGTTGTTCATTACCCGGTGCCGGTTTCTGCCCGGGGTCGGGAAACGCCCGGGCGTGCCCGGCAGGGGTGGCCAGACAGGCAACGACCAGCAACAGTGGCGGCAACGGCTTCATGCCGGGTTCAGGCGCTGGCCACGCCGCGAATCACAGCGACGGTGCAGTTGTAGACGTTGGCCTTGGCGCCCAGGCACCAGTTGATGTCGTTGTTGTTGAACGGTCGGTACATCGGTTCCTCGCTGTCGTTACGGGTGCAGGCGCACTGACCGCAGCTGTGCTTACCGCAGCAATCGTTGTAGGAGATGATGTAGTCCAGGCCGTCCGCCGGGTTGCGGCAGGTGCCGATCCAGGTGACTTGGGAGACTTCCGTGCCCGGCGGACAACTGGTCACCGAGCCGCCGCAGCAACTGCACAGAAAGCCGTCCACGGAGCAGTAACGCCAGTAGTCGCAGCTGTTGGGATCGCCCGGATCACCGGCGGATGGCGACTCCGCGGCCAGCGCCTTGGCGGTGCGGTCGATGGGTAGCAGCACCGGCATGGCGGTGCCCACCACCATCAGGGAACCAAGTTTGGAAAGAAAATTCCGCCGCGACGTGGTGCTGGCTACGTGCCGGCTGGAGCGTTCGAAAAAACGGTCGAGAAATTTCATGGTCGGACTCCTGGCTCAGGACGGCGTATGCATGGAAGGGGAGGGCTTGTTGAGGTACTCCTGCAGGGTGGCCGCACCGAGGTGCTCGGTTTCGAACAGGCTGTCCAGGTGTTCCCGCGAGTTCACCAGCCCTTTGGCTTTGAGCACGCCCTGACGATCGATCATCACCGCGTAGGGCAGCTTGCCGATCTGATAGGTCATGCCCACCTGCGGGCTGACCACGTAGCGAGCGCCTTCCAGCCCGAATTCCTTGATCAGTTTTCGTTGCTGTTCCGGCTCACCGTCGCTGATGTACACCACTTCCAGATCGTCGCGGGCCTTATCGATGGCACGCAGCGCGGGCAACAGGGATTTGCAGATCGGGCAAGTCGGCGACAGGAAGAACAGCAGTTGAGTGCGATCGTTGGCGTAGCCAAAATTCACCGGACGCCCCAACAGATCCTCGGCGGTAACCTGGGGCGCGGGCTGATTCACCGCCACGCCTTTGTCCACCATAAGAGCGCCGGCGGGGGCGATACGAGCGTGCAGAACACCGATCTGACGGATCAGGCCAAACACCACCAGAGCCAGGGCGATCAGTAAGCACCAGAGCAGAATGTTGGAAATCAATAGAGCAGTCATAGCGTATTACCTTCCGGTCAAAGCAAGCAGGCGCGGCCGATTCGCCAAGAGGGCATCGGTCGCGGCGTAAATCAGCAGGGTCGCGGCGCCGGCGGCCAGCACCACGAAACCGTCGAATAAACCCAGGGTGCGTTCGGCCACGGGCAGGCCGGCCGGTATCGCCAGGGCGATCAGCAAGCCATTGCGGATCAGCAGCAACGGATGCAGGGGTTGCTGACTGTTGGGGCCGGCGCAGCCGCAATCGAGATCGTGGCGCCCGCGCAGCAGATTGGTGATCATGGCCAGGGCGTAGAGCGCGAGCAGGCCGGCGGCGAGAACGGCGCTGGTGACGCGGCTGGGCTGGAACAGCAAGCCCAGGGCCAACGCGCCTTCCAGAACCGGCAGTGCGCGGGCGGTTACCGTGGTCAGACTCGTTGGCAACAGCTGGTAGGCATCCAACTGGCGTTCGAACCAGGCCGGTGCCTGCAATTTATGCAGCGCCGCGCTGGCCAGGATCACCGCCAGGGCCAGGGCGCCGGCGATGCTGATAATCGGATCCAGCGTCATGGTTATTCCTCCACTCAGTGATTGAGGATCAGCGTTGGGGTTTTGCTGACGCCTTCCATGGTGTGAAGGTGCTTGCCGGTTTTCAGATCAAAGGTCTCCAGGCCGCCCTCGATGTTGGTGCCCAGCAGCAGCGGCGCGTCATCGTTGGTGGCGTTGAGGCTCCAGATCAGATTAGGAGCCTCCAGCGTGCCGACCTTTTTGTGGGTCTTCAGATCGAACGCCCAGATGATGGTGCTCGGATCTTCCCACTTGTGCCGCTCATGATCCGGATGCATCAGTACGTAGAGACGATTCAGTCGCGGTGCGATGGCCATCAACTGCCAGCCGCCGGGGGCCCAGCCGTCTTTCTTTTCTTGTTCGCTGGTCAGGGACCAGGTGGGCAGGACCTTGGGTTTGGCGCCGGAGAAATCGACACCGTGAATGACGCCCTCGGTGGTAACGAAATAGAAGGTGTCGCCCAGATGGATGGCCCTTTCCACCAGCTTCTCCTGCTCCGGGTCGAAGAATTGGGTGGTGGTGCGATCACTGACCTTGCCGTTGTCATCCAGGGTGGTGACTTGCAGATCACCACTGCCGCACAGGGATGCGAAACGCCGGTCACCAATCGGGTAAGCGAGAATGCAGCCGTTGATGTTGACCTCGCTGGCCACTTTTCGGGCCTGGGTATCGACCACGGTAATGGTTTGTGACGGCGTGAAGTTGTAAACGTAAACAAAGCGGTCATCGCCGCTCATCGACAGCGCGTACTTCTCGGTCAGCGTGGAGGCGCGCTTGGCGGGGATTTCCACTTCCCAGGAGGGGGACAGGGTGCGGGTATCCCAGGCGGTCAGCACATCGGTACGGGTGCCGCGCACATAGCGGCTGAAAAAGATATCGGCGGTGTAGACCGTCTTCTGATCGTGGGCCAGCACCGCCGGCGCGGCGCCGCCGGTACTGAGCATGCCCAGCACTTTTTGTCGGTCCGGATCCACCACCACCACCCGGGTGGCGACCATGTTGTCGAACTCGAAGTCGATCAGATAACTGCGATGAGGACTGGGAGGGAAAGGCAGTTCGGCCTGGCCGACGGTTTCGGTCGGCAGCGCCGCGTACAAGGACGGTGGGATCAGTGCGGATCCCAGCGCCAGCAGGCCGGCGGCAAATTTGGACAAAGGCATGGTGATTCCCTGTTTTTGGTTATCGATGGCATGGAACACTGCCTTCAGTCTGCGCCGGTCAGGGAAGGGGAAGCTTGAGAATGGGTGCCAACCCGTTGGCTATTCTTGCCAAGACTAAGAGCAGGCTCTTAGAGGCGGGCGCGTACCCGTTGCTGAATGTCGCGAAGCTGGGGTTCGCTGAGTGTGGTGAGCGTATGCAGGCGTTCGGGCAGTCCGCTGCTCTTGCGCTGAACGTACAGATTGAAGCCTTTGCGTCGATCCCCGCGCACCTGAATATCGGCGATATCCTCATAGGGTATGAGGGCCAGCCGTGGGCGCAAGGTGGTGCCGAACAGAACCCGGAGGATGTCCCCGAACAGGGCTGGCCGGTCGGGCAGCGGCGCCAGAGGGACGTAGTGGATCCCGTGATCGTCCAGTCGGCAACGGATAACCCGGCCGGTACACCACAGCAAGGCCAGCCCGATCATCAGAAACGACAGGCTCATGCCCGCCATGATGACGCCGGGAAAGCTGACCAGCGAGGTCAGATAGAAAAGAATGCTGTCCTTCAGCGATTCACCCGTGCCCAGGCAGATCCAGACCGGCAGGAACCCCATGAAAGTGAAGATGGTGCCCGAGATGGCGGTGGGATAGCGCTTCAGGTAGTAGGATGTTGCCATGTCCGTATTTCGCCGGTAAGCGTCCATGAACGGATTCAAGCACAAAATGGCGGTTAATACCGCCGATCCTGCCCGCGGCTTTCTCTTTGTGGCGTTGCTGTGGCTATGGCCGGTGGTGCCTTGGGCGACGGAGATTGGTCCGCCGGGCGTTTATCTGGATTTTGCCGGCGACCGTCAGGACCGGTACCAGGGGCAACTGACGGCGCCGGAATTCACCGAGCCGCTTTATTTTCTGCTATCGGATTGGGTCGCCGCCGATATCGAAGTTGGTGGCGCCGAAGGCACGGTGGTGGCCCGGTTGAGCCGGGAGATGGGGGATATCTGGGGCGGGCCGGGCAGCTATGATCTGGCGGAAGGGCCGGCGCCGGAGAGCGGCTCCTGGTTCGCCGGCGTCCTGGCGCCGGGACGCTATGCGCTGTGGGTGGCGTCACCGCAACGCCAGTCCCTCTCCTACACCTTACTCATGACGGCGCCATCGCGCCGGCCCCCAGAGGTTTGGAGCGTGGCGCTCGGGCGTCTGTCGCGGGAGCCGATCCTGGTTACCGAACAACTGGAGGCACCGGTACTGACGCATCGTTATCAGGTGAGGATCGACCGTGAGGTGTTGTTGGAAGCGACGCTCGGCGTGACCGGGCCGATACCTCGGCTGCGGATTCTGTCCGCCGGTGGCCACCACGCCGTGGCACATACCCATGATGGGGAGGATGGCGTGCGCGTCCGGGTGCCGCCGGGCCGTTATCAAGTGGAGATCAGTGGCGAGCGGCCCGCGCACTATGACCTGACACTCCACGCCACGGGGTTTTCCGCAAGCAGGCCCTGACCGACATCAGTTGTGACGGCCCCGTGCCTGCAGACGCCAGTCGCTGGGGCTGATGGCGAAGGCCGCCTTGAAGCTGCGGCTAAAGGACGCACTGTCGGTAAAGCCGTAATCCAGAGCCACTTCAAGAATGCTGCGATGGTCATTGTCGGGCAAGGCGAGAGCGTCGCGCACCGCATCCAGCCGCACCTGGCGGATGAAGCGTCCGGGGGTGACCTGGTGCTCCTGAAACAGGCGGTACAGGGCGCGCCGGGACACATGCAGCGCCTCGGCCAGTTCGTCCGGGCTCAAATGCGGGTCGTCGATATGGGCAAGCACATGCTGATGGGCGGTATCCAGCCGAAGGGTAGGCGAGGCCTGACCCGCCGGCCTGACGGAACAATGGATCAGGGCGGACAGCATTAATTGCACCGCCTGAAAAATGGTCTGGGCGCTGTCGCCGTCGCCGGGGCGCTCCAGTAAAGCCAGCAGGGCGGCAAGGGCCGCGCGGGCGGTGGTGCGATCACTCAACGAACGGCCGCAAAGACGGTCACTAATCTGGTGCCAGCCGGGCACCGCGTGATAGGGCAGGGTCAACACCGTCAATTGCGCCTGGTGATCTTTCTCCAACCGATAGGGGCGGCTGGTATCGCACACGGTGATATCGCCGGGGCGCAGCACCGTACGGTGGCCATCCTGCTCCACCAGCATGCGCCCGGCCTGCTGCCACATGACCTTGAGGTAGCCGGTTTCCGCCCGTTTGATGGCGTAATCGGTGCGGGTGAGCTGGCACTGGTCGGCACGGATCACCGCCACCGAGCGCTCGCCGAGGCTGGTCAGGCGCACCCGGGCATGGAAGTCGTCGTCCCGGGGCGAGGCGATTCTGAGCCAGGGGAATTTGTCGTTGACGAACTGCCGCCACGGCTGAAACCCCCGCAGGGTGCGGGTTTCCACAAGATGACTGGTGCTGGCTGCGGGTTCCATCGGGACCCTCCGCGTAGGCGTTGGCGAAAAGAAGGGGACGGCTACCGCTTTCCGGTAATGCCGCTACCGGCGCAGCAAACGCCGTGCCAATGCTTCCTTTCCGCCTGGGATTGTTGGACTTTTAAGGAAATATAACAAATTAATGAATTGGGGCAATCAGGCAGAGGGAGGAGGGGGCCGCCATGGACTGCGGCCCACAAAAAAGCCCGCCGAAGCGGGCTTTTTTACTACCGGGCGCTGATCAGGGGATCAGGCCTTGGGGCCGGCGGCGTGGATCTCTTCGGACACGTCCGCGTATTTCTCGGCGAAGTTTTTCTCGAACTGCTGCGCCAGGTCACGGGCCTTGGCGTCGTACTCTTCCGGGTTGGCCCAGGTGTTTTTCGGTTGCAGCAGGTTGTCGTCCACACCGGGCACGGTCTTCGGCACATCCAGGTTGATGATGTCCAGGTGCTCGGTTTCCGCGTCGTCCAGGGCGCCGCTGAGGATGGCATTGACCACGCCACGGGTGGTGGGGATGCTGAAGCGCTCGCCCTGACCGTAGGGGCCGCCGGTCCAGCCGGTGTTGACCAGGAACACCTTGGAGCCGAATTCTTCCATGCGCTTGATCAGCAGCTCGGCATACTCACCGGCACGGCGCGGGAAGAACGGGGCGCCGAAGCAGGTGGAGAAGGTGCTCTTGATGCCGGGCTCGGAGCCCATTTCGGTGGAGCCGACCAGGGCGGTGTAGCCGCTCAGGAAGTGGTAGGCGGCGGCTTCCTTGCTCAGACAGGACACCGGCGGCAGCACGCCGGTCAGGTCGCAGGTCAGGAAGATCACGTGCTTGGGTTCGCCGGCGCGGTTCTGCGGTACCCGCTTCTCGATGTTTTCCAGCGGGTAGGCGGCGCGGGTGTTCTGGGTCAGGGACACATCGCTGTAGTCCGGCAGGCGGGTTTCGTCGTTGATGATGACGTTTTCCAGCACCGCGCCGAATTTGATCGCGTCCCAGATCACCGGCTCGTTCTTCTGGCTCAGGTCGATGCACTTGGCGTAGCAGCCGCCTTCGATGTTGAACACCACGCCCTTGCCCCAGCCGTGCTCATCGTCGCCGATCAGATAGCGGGCCGGGTCCGCGGACAGGGTGGTCTTGCCGGTGCCGGAGAGGCCGAAGAACAGGGCCACATCGCCGCTTTCGCCAACGTTGGCGGAGCAGTGCATCGGCAGCACGTCCTTGGCCGGCAGCAGGAAGTTCTGTACCGAGAACATGGCTTTCTTCATTTCACCGGCGTAGCGCATGCCGGCGATCAGCACTTTGCGCTGGGCGAAGTTGAGGATCACGCAACCGTCGGAGTTGGTGCCGTCGCGTTCCGGATCACACTGGAAGTCCACCGCGTGCAGGATCTGCCATTGGTCCTTGCCGGCCGGATTGTAGGTGTCCGGGCGGATGAAAAGGGTGTTGGCGAACAGATTGTGCCAGGCGGTCTGGGCGGTGACCTTCACCGGCAGGTAGTGCTCTTCGGCGGCGCCAACGTGAAGATGGGAAACAAAGCTGTCACTTTCAGTAACGAAGGACGCCACCCGATCCCAGAGGGCGTCGAACTTGTCCACCGGGAACGGGCGGTTCACCGGACCCCAGTGGATCTGCTCACTGGTGGAGGGTTCGTCGACGATGAAACGGTCCATCGGGGAGCGGCCGGTACGGTGACCGGTTTCCACCACCAGGGACCCGTTGGCGGCCAGTTGGCCTTCGTTGCGCTGAATCGCCAGCTCCACCAGTTGGGCCGGGCTCAAATCGTTGTAAATAATGGGATCGGTCATGGTTTTTCCTGGGCTTGTGGCCGAGCTGCGGGCTTGTACTCGGCGGCCGAAACCGCGTTCAAGGTAGCAAAGCCCCCTAGTTCGCATTGCGGGTGACAGTGCCGGTCTCGTGCCCTTTCGGGGCAAGACCTGAACCGGTGGTGTTTCCCACCTTTCGCCGTTTCCGGACCCGGAAAAACAGGCCAAGGGTAGCCGGACGGCGACTGCACGGGCCCAAGGAAGCAACCGGGTGGATGGCTTCGGGAAGCCCGACAGGGGCGCGATTATGCCAGAAAAGCCAAAAGGTGGCGACGCCGCGCCGGGGTCCGTTGCCACGGTTTTATGTTTCTTTGTGAATCAGCTCAGCCAAATCCACCGCATCGAAGTGTTCCTGGTGGCCGCAGAAGTCGCAGGTCAGGGTGGCTTCCCCCTGTTCGTCCAGGATCGCCTGCAGCTCTTCCTTGCCCAGGGAAACCAGCGCGCGCTGGGTGCGCTCCCGGGAGCAGGTGCAGCCGAATGCCAGCGGCTGCGCCGGCGGCAGCTGGGGCGGCGTGTCGTGGAACAGCCGGTGCAGCACGGTGGCGGTGTCCAGGTCCAGCAACTCCTCGCCACTGAGAGTGCTGGCCAGCGTTTCCAGGTGTTCCCAGGTGATGGCGTTGTGGTCGGCTTCGGCGATCTGATTGGGCAGGCGTTGCAGCATCAGACCGGCGGCACGGCCGTTGCCCGCCGCCAGCCACAGGCGGGTGGGCAGTTGCTCGGATTGGCGGAAATAGCCTTCCAGACAGGTGGCCAGGTCCGGCCCTTCCAGGGGCACGATGCCCTGATACTGGCGGCCCTGCTCCGGGCTGATGGTGATCACCATGGTGCCTTCGCCCAGCAGCGCCGGCAGGTTGGTGCGATCCGCCGGCAGGGATTCGGCGTGGCGAGCCAGCGCGCGCACCTTGCCGTCGTCGCTGCATTCCGCCATCAGCAGGGACAGCGGTCCCTTGCCCTGGGCCTGCAGTGCCAGGCGGCCCTTGAATTTGAGGGTGCTGGCGAGCAGGGCCACGGCCACTACTGCTTCGCTGATCAGGCTCTGCACCACCATTGGGTAGTCGCGGTTGCCGGTGATCGACGCCAGACTGCTTTCCAGGCGGATCAGTTCGCCACGGATGTCGGAGTCCGGGAAGAGAAAACGTTGCTTTTGGTCCTGCATTGGTGCCTTTCCTGCTGTTTTTGGGGCCATGACGACTATGAACAGGCGCCTAGATGTCGTTGTCGCGCTTGAAACGGGCCAGGTCGCGCCGTTCCTTCTTGCTGGGGCGGTGATCCGGGCTGGCGTTGGCACTGTGCGCCAGGCGCCGCTGTTCCGACTTGTCCTGCCGTTGCTGGCGGCTCTCCTCGGTTTCCTGATAGAGCGTCTGAGCGACGCTGGCCGGGCCACGCTTATTGCTGAGGCCTTCGACCCGCACCGTCCACTGCTCATCCCCTTTGCGGATCACCACTTCGCTGCCGGGCTGCACGGTTTTGCTGGGCTTGGCCTTGGCGCCATCGACCTGGATCTTGCCGCCCTCAACGGCCTGCTTGGCGAGACTGCGGGTCTTGAAGAAGCGGGCCGCCCACAGCCAGGAATCAATGCGGGTGCCTTCGCTCATGGCAGCACCCGCAGGAAATCATCGATGGCCTGGAACGGGCGGGTGTCGTCGCGCTCCGGCAGGCTGGAGTCGGGGCGGCGGATGGAAACCAGATGGCCAAGGCCGAAACGGCGTCCGGAATGCAGCACCGGCAGCGAATCGTCCACCAGCAGCGTGCGGGCCGGGTCGAACGGGTGCGCCTCACGCAGATTCCGCCAGAACGGCTGATGCTCCTTGGCGTGGCCATAGTCGTGGCTGGACACCAGGGCATCGAAGTAACGTTCGATGCCGGTGCGTTCCAGTTTCACCTGCAGCGCGTCGCGGTGGGCGTTGGTGACCATGACCACCCGCCGGGAACTGGCCGCGAGGGCGTCCAGGAAAGCCTCGGCACCGGGGCGGATAGCGATACGGTCCGCCGCCGCCCGCTTCAGTTCGACGATGTTGAGTCCCAGTTCCGAGGTCCAGAAGTCCAGGCAATACCAGTTCAGGGTACCCTGGTGGCGGCCGATCCAGTCATGCAGCTTACGCTCCGCCTGATCGGCGGGCAGCCCATGGGCCTTGGCGTATTGTTCGGGGACGTGCTGCTGCCAGAACCAGTTGTCGAAGCGCAGATCCAGCAGGGTGCCGTCCATGTCCAGCAGCACCGTGTCGATAGCGTTCCAGTCGATCATTGTCATGCCTGTCGGGGGAAGTGCCTGTCGCGGTGGCACAGTATGCAGGATCGGCGCCGGCGCCGAAATACACCGGGTGTCCGGTCCTGGTGCGGCGGTGCATAATCGGGACACATACGACAATAAAATGAGAAGGTTCGGTGAACGAAGAAGGGTTCCTCTACGAGCGGATCAGTCGCCGGCTGTTGGAGCAAATCGGGGCTGGCAGCTACGCCGTGGGGCAGAAGCTGCCCTCGGTGCGGCACTTGAGCCGCCTGTTCCAGGTCAGCGTCAACACGGTGATGCAAAGCTATCGCCAGCTGGAGGCGGAAGGTTATCTGGAGATTCGTCCCCAGTCCGGCGCCTATGTGCGTCATTGCGATGTCCATGACGTGCCGGAGCCGGATGGCTCGCGCTACCCGCTGCTGCCGGTGGAAGTGTCGCTGAGCGAGGAGGTGCTGCATTACATGGAATTGCATGTGATGCCGCACCAGGTGCGGCTCGGTATCGCCCTGCCGGGCGTCGAGGTGATGCCGGTGGAGCGGGTCACCCAGACGATTCGCGAGGTGGCCCGGCATTACCCCCAGGAAACCTGGGATTACATGCACCCCCATGGCTTTCCGCAGTTCACCCACCATCTGGCCCGCCGCAGCCTGTCGTACGATGTGCCGGTGGTGCCGGACGATATTATCGTCACCGGCGGCGCCATGGAGGGGCTGTCCCTGGCGCTGCGCAGCGTCAGCCGGCCCGGCGACGCGGTGGCGGTGGAGTCTCCCACCTATTACGGCACTTTGTTGCTGCTGAAGACACACCAGCGCCGGGTGGTGGAAATTCCCACCCATCCGCGCCACGGCATCAGCCTGTCGGCATTGGAGCGGGTGTTCGCCGAGCGCGGGGTGTCCGCCTGCATCGTGTCCGCCAATGCTCAGAATCCTCTCGGGTTCACCATGAGCCTGGAACGTAAGCAGGCGCTGTCGGCGCTGGCCCGGCGTTATCAGATCCCGCTGATCGAGAACGATGTTTGGGGCGACACCGTCTACGAAGAAGGCGCGCTGCCGGTCAAGGCGTTCGATGAAGACGGCTGGGTGCTGTACTGCAACAGTTTTTCCAAGACCCTGATGCCCGGCCTGCGCATTGGCTGGGCGGCGCCGGGCCGGTTCCAGCGGCGCTTCCTGGAACTCAAGCAATTGAGCACCATCACCTCCACCTCGCTGTCGCAGATCGTCATGGGCCGGCTGCTGGAAAGCGGCTTCTATGCCCAGCACATTCGTGACTTGCGCCGTACCTTGCAGCAGCAGGTGGAAGCCACCGCCCGGGAAGTGCGGGCGGCGTTTCCGCCGGGTACACGGTTGACCCGCCCCACCGGCGGTTGCGTGCTGTGGGTGCGCTTGCCGGGCCGGGTGAATGCCGTGGCGCTGTTCGAAAAAGCGGCCCGGGAGGGCATCCATGTGTTCCCCGGCGGCGTATTCTCGCTGGACAACAAGCATTCGGATTATTTGCGCCTGAACGCCGGAGGGCCGGTTACTGGTGCCGTGGTGGAGGCGTTACGCTGGCTGGGGCGGGCCACTTCGGAGCTGGCCGGTGGTTGCGTCATGGAGTGAGTCTCTCCATCGGGGGCACGGGGCTGTACAGATCCGCTTCGAGCGAACCGCAGCGTTCCGGGCTCTGGCACAGAAGGGGCTACGAAGCTGCTGTGGGAGCTGCCCTGGCAGCGAATGAGTTTCCGGGCCCCAACATTTGCTTGCAGGCAAGCTCCCACAGCGGCGTTGTAGCAACGCCCGCTGTCCTTGATGGAGGGCAATCCTGTTCCCTATTAAACCGCGATGAATCATAAAAAACGCCGGCTGACGCCGGCGTGGTGAGGCAGTGCAAAAGGTAAGGACGTTAATAGCTCTCCCGAGAGCGCTCACTAAGGCTAACGACCTCGGCGGTTATCTAACCGTCTCGCGCAGCGGTATAACAGATACAGTTGCCGCCATTTCGCTGAAACAGTTCCGCTGCCTTGTCCGGCAATTTCCGATGACCGTACTGTGTCAGCAATTTTGACGGAACTGTGTCTGTTTTGGCGCCGCCGCCATGCCTACCTTCGAAGCCGATAACAACAACATCGAGGAGAGACATGATGTCCGTGACAGGATCGGGCGCGCACGCGTTGTCGGGCTATAGAGGGTCAGACGGTAAACGATGGAAGCAGGGGCTGGCCGGCGCCTTACTGGTTGGCGCGGCCCTGACGCTGAGTGCTTGTGGAGGCAGTTCGAGTTCCCATGACCGCGCTCCGGAGGTATCCCTGAGCGTGCTGTCCAGTGACCCGCAGTGGGTTAGCGGTGGCGATGCGCGGATTCGCATCGAAGGGGCGCCAGAGGGGGCGACCCTGGCCCTGAACGGCGAGCCGGTGACCGCCGATAGCCTGTCAGAGAAAGAAGAAGGTCTGGAAGGCGTGATCTCCGGCCTGGTTCTGGGCGACAACGCACTGACCGTGAGCGACTCGGAAGGTGGCGTCCTGGCCACGCTCACGCTTACCAATTACCCGCAGGAAGGCCCCATGTTTTCCGGGCCGCATCAGTATCCGTTCGTATGCACCACGGTATCCGAGTTCGGCAAGCAGCCGCTGGTGGATACCGACGGCGACGAAGGCTTCCCGGTCTACGACGAGGGCGGACAGCAGATTGGCCTGAGCCGGGACTGTGGCCTGGAGCCGTTCGTGGAGTACGTTTATCGCAGCACCGACGGCAGCTACAAGCCGATGCCCGAGGACGGTTCCCGGCCGGCGGACATCGCCACCACCACGCTGCTGGACGGTCGCGAGGTGGATTTCGTGGTGCGTTGGGAACGCGGCACCATTAACCGCTTCCTCTATTCCATCGCCATGCTGGCGGAAGCCGGCGAGGATCCCGATTCGCTGGACACCGGCCTTTGGAACGGACGGCTCATGTACCGCTTCCAGGGCGGCGTCGGTATCGGCCACACCCAGGGGCGCATGGACGTCAATCGCCGGGCGTTACAGCCGGACGTTCTGGGCAAGGGCTACGCCATCATCTATTCCACCGGCACCCGCATGTCCGAACACTACAACGTGCAGGTGGGCGGCGAGACCGCGCTAATGGTCAAGGAACGCTTTGTCGAGCTGTACGGCAAACCGCTCTATACGGTTGGACTGGGTGCTTCCGGTGGCGCTATCCAGCAGTACGTATACGGTCAGAACCACCCCGGTCTGATCGACGCGGCGATTCCGGTGCAAAGCTATCCGGACATGGTCACCCAGACCATTCACATCGGCGACTGTGAATTGCTGGAGTACTTCATGGACGCCACCGACCGTGACAATGACAAATGGCATACCACCAAGAACCGCACCTGGCTGGTGGGGCTGAACGCCACTGATGAGGTACCCGATCCATTGGCCGGCGCCAAAACGCAACTGGGGTATGGCACCGCACCCGGCTCCACCGAATGCGTGGAGTCATGGCGTGGCCTCACTCCCTTGACGATGAACCCCCATTTTGGAAACGCCGAGAATCAGGAACAGATGCAACCGGCGGGGGTGATGGACTCGGTGAACTGGAGCCATTACGACGACCTGCGCAACGTCTACGGCGTGGACGGCGAGGGCTACCCCCGTCGCCTGTTCGACAATGTGGGCGTGCAGTACGGTCTGCAATCCTTCCTGGACGGCCATATCTCCGCCGAGGAGTTCCTCAAACTGAACGCCACTGTCGGCGGCTGGAAGCCGCAGAAAGAGATGGTGCAGGAAGGCTTTCCGTTCCTGGGTACCCAGGACGACGTGCTGGCGGACCCAAGCACATTCGACCCCTGGAGCAGCCGCAACATGACCCTCAGTGAGGATCCGTCCACGCCGGCGCCGCGTACCGAGGGTAATCTGGAGGCGATTCGCGCCGCCTATGACGCGGGTATCGTGTTCCACGGGGAGATCGACATTCCGGTGATCGACTGGCGCCCGTATCTGGAGGAAGAACTGGACATGCACAATGCCCACCAGTCCTTCGCCGTGCGCCAGCGCATGATCGACTTCGCCGGCAACGCGGACAATCAGGTGATCTGGTTCAGCGACGCCCGCCCCGAGGAAGGACCGGACCAGGTGGCGCTGGCATTGGAAGTGGTGGATGAATGGATGGCCAATCTGCTGGCCGACCCGCAAGCGTCGGTGGCCCAAAGCCGGCCGGAACGTGCCCGGGACGCCTGCTTCGCCACCGATGGCAGCCTGATCGCCCGAGGTGACGATGTGTGGAACGGCGTGCTCGATGAGCAAGCGGATGGGGCCTGTACCCAGACATTCCCGCTCTATTCCACATCGCGCATCGTCGCCGGCGCACCCTATCAGGGGGATGTCTTCAAATGCGCGCTGAAACCCGTCAGCACGGCGCTGCAAGACGGAACCTACGGCGATTGGGCGCCTACGGCGGAGCAGATCGCCGAACTCAACGCCATCTTCCCGCAAGGGGTATGTGACTACAGCCAACCGGATCAGGGCCGGCCCTGATCCTCATCCGGGGCGTCCGGCCGGGCGCCCCGTCTACCTTTCACCGCTCAATCCCGTTACGCTTGGGGCCGAGAGCCTGTTCATGATCTTTACGCCGCCGCGCCGGAGTTCCCTGTTTGCCCGGTAGAGAGTGTTGTCAGGTTGTGATTCCGATTGTGCGGTGTAGTCCATCTACATAAACAAGCGTAATCGCGGCCTGGCGGACTCTCCACCTAAAGAAAGTGGAGCCCGGCCCTCCGGGTATTTTCCAGCGGCAACGCGGCGGCGTAAAGATCATGAACAGGCTCCTGACACAGGAGCCCCCATGGACGAACAAAAGCCGCGTATTCTGGATACCCGCCTGGTGGCGCAAAGCCGCCTGTTCGGCATCGAAGAGATGCATCTCCGCTTCTCCAACGGCGAGGAGAGAACCTACGAACGCCTGCGTACGCCGCCCTTGGCCGGTGTCATGTGCGTGCCGATGCTGGACCAGGATACGGTGCTGCTGATCCGGGAATACGGCGCCGGCGTCGAGGAATATCTGCTGACCCTGCCCAAGGGGGCCTATGAGCACGGCGAGGACTGGCGCGAGGCGGCCAATCGCGAGTTGAAGGAAGAAGCCGGCCACGGTGCCCGCAAGCTGACCTTCCTGAAGCGCATGTCCTTGTCTCCCGGCTATATGGGCCACCATATCGGTGTGGTGCTGGCGGAGGAACTTTATGAGGAATCGCTGCCCGGCGATGAACCGGAGCCGCTGGAAGTGGTCCCCTGGAAACTGTCCGAGCTGGATCGTCTGATCGAGCGGGACGATATGACCGAAGCGCGGGTCATCGCCGCGCTGTATATGACGCAACGCATTCTCGACCAACGCCATTCTTGACCAACGAAAAGCGGAAAGCCGTAATGACTGACTTTAATGCCCTGCTGGACTCCCTCTCCAAGATCGCTCGTGACGCGGGCAGCGCCATTCTGACAGTGTATGAGCGGGATGATTTGGGCGTGGAAACCAAAGACGACAAATCGCCGATCACCGAGGCGGATAAAGCCGCCCACGACATCATTGTCGCCGGCCTCGAGACGCTGACGCCGGAGATTCCGGTGTACTCCGAGGAATCCGGAGACATCGACTACGCCACCCGCAAGGACTGGCCGCGGTTCTGGCTGGTGGACCCGCTGGATGGGACCAAGGAGTTCATCAAGCGTAATGGTGAGTTCACCGTGAACATCGCGCTGATCGAAGGTGATACGCCGGTGCTGGGCGTGGTCTATGTGCCGGTCACCGGTGTGCTGTACCTGGGTGGGCGCGGCGTTGGCGCCTTCAAGGAGGAGAATGGCGAACGCGCTGCCATTCAATGCCGTGAGCGCACCACACCGGTGGTAATGGTGGCCAGCCGCAGCCATGGTGGTGAAGCGGTGGAGAAACTGGAGGCCTTCATTCGCGAGGAAGTCGGCGAAGTGGAGCGCACCTCCATGGGGTCGTCGCTTAAGCTGTGTCTGGTGGCGGAAGGCAAGGCGGACCTCTATCCGCGCCTGGCGCCCACCAGCGAATGGGACACCGCCGCCGCCCATGCGGTGGTGTCCGCCGCCGGTGGCGAGGTGGTGAACACCGCCTTTCAGCCGTTGGTCTACAATAAACCGGACATCCTCAATCCCCACTTTCTGGTGCTCGGCCAGGCGGTGGACAGCTGGCGGTTTATCGCCCCCGCCCTGGAGTAACCATGAGTCAGAGCGAAGCCATCCGATTCGTCAGCGCCGGTCAGTCCTGTTGTGGTGATTTGTTCCTGCCGGAAGGGGACGGGCCCTTCGCCACCCTGATCATGGCCCACGGCTTCGGCTTGACCCGGGAGTGCGGGCTGGCGCCGTTCCGGGACGCCTTTCTGGCCGCCGGTTACGCGGTGTTCTGGTTCGATTACCGCCATTTCGGCGACAGTGAAGGCATGCCCCGGCAACTGTTGTCACCGGCCCGTCAGGTGGCGGACTGGCAAGCGGCATTGCACACCGTGCGGGGCCTTGCGCAGGTGGATTCGGATCGCATCGTCCTGTGGGGAACGTCGTTTTCCGGCGGTCTGGTCACCGCGGTGGCGGCCCGTGAACGGGTGGCCGGCATCATCAGCCAGTGCCCGATGATGGACGGCTTCAACGCGGTGCTGGAAGTGATCCGCTACGCGGGGCTTATGCAGGGGTTGAAACTTACCGCCCTGGGGGCTCTGGACGCGGTGCGCGGTGCGGCGGGGTTGGCGCCGTACTATGTGGCCAGCGCCGGCCAACCGGGTGAGGTGGCGGCGATGAGCAGCGACGACGCTTATCAGGGTTACACCGCTTTGCTGGCGGACGGCGTCCCCAACCAGGTGGCGGCGCGGATCGCGTTCAGCCTGCCGCTGTTTCGCCCGGTGACCGTGGCCGACCGGGTGCAGTGCCCGGCGTTGGTGCTGGTCTGCGATGAGGACACGGTGGCGCCGGCGCGGGACGCGGACCGGGCGATCGCCCGGATGCCGGATGCGACGGTGCGCCGCTATTCCATCGGACACTTCGACATCTATCAGGGCGAACACCGCGAGCGCAGTCTGCGGGAGCAATTGGCCTTCCTGCGGCGGATTCTGGCTCCGAGTGATGAGCCGGCCACGCCAGAGGCCGGCCAGTAGCCGCGGACTTTCAGCTTAGCCAGGGCGGCAGCAGCTCAACCAGCTGTTGGGTCATATAGCCATGGCTGAGATGAAAGGCCATGCCGAACAGGCACAGATTCAACGCCGGCAACATCATCCCCAGCACCAGGAAATTCACCACCACGGTTTGGCGGATGCGTCCGCTCCACAGCAGCGCGCTGATCACCACCACCACCGCCAGTGGCGCCGCCAACCAGTCCGGAGGCGTGATTTCGGTCCAGCCTGGAGGCAGGACGGGCAAGGTCAGGTCAGGCAATAAATCGGAAAACAACGGCGGTGCCCCCACAGCAAGCCGTCCTTGAATGTCCGTGGCGGTTCTTTATTCCGTGTTCCGCCAATAATGATTTGGTGGCGAAATGATATCACGATTAATACTAAAGTGTTAATTCTGTCTAATCGGAAAGTCACACTAGTGCTGGTCCAGGTAATACCGCAGGGCCTGGGGGTCGGGCAGGGTAACGGTGCCGTAGCCGAACCGGACCAGCCCTTCCTTCTCCAGTTGCTTGAGCACACCGTGCACGCCCTGGCGGCTCATGCCCAGCATGCTGGCGATATGCTCCCGGGTCAGCTTGAAGGTCACCGGCTCGGTGAGGGCGTGCCCGTCCAGGGTTTCCGCCAGAAACAACAGGCGCCGGCCAAGCCGGCCCGGCATGTCGCGCAGAGCGTTGTCCTCGATCACGGAAATGGCCGACCACAGACGGCGGCTGAGCATGTCCAGAGTGCGGGGATAGGCCTCCGGGTATCGGCTCAGCAGGGCCCGGTAATCCTGGCCGGGGATTTCCAGCAGCTCGCCATCGCTGTGGGCGGTGGCGCCGAACACCCTGGGCATGCCCGGCGAGAACACGGTGTCGCCGAACCAGGCGCCGGCATGGAACAGGGTCAGGATGACCTCGCGCCCCTCGGGATTGGTGGAACTGATCCGCACATTACCGGTGCCCACCACCGACAGGGTCGATTGCACCTCTCCCCGCTCGTACAGCACCTGGCCGGTCTGGAACGGCCGGATGCGGGCCGCCGTGGCCGCTTCCCGCAAGGCTGATTCGGGCAATCCCGAGAGCAAGGAACAGCTGCGTAAAATAGCCAGGGCCCGGTCACTCATGGTCGTTTCCCATTGCTCTCTTCGCCATTCTTCCCGCCTCTTCGTCCTTCCATCGGCCAAGTGTAAAGAAATTGACAGTTTGCCGCTGCCCCCGGACCTAGACTGAACCCACGGTTCCGTTGTTTGGCGCCCGCCGTGGCGCGGACCGATAGCAGGGCCTGTTCACACTATTTCCATCCAGCAGGCGCGATGTAAATAGTGTGAACAGGCCCTAAATAACGTTCAACAATGACCCGTCGCGCCAGCCCGCCGCCACCGCGACCCGTTCTCCGGGCCGTGCCATCGGGGACCCTCCGCGCCGGGGTTCGGGAGAACCACATCATGCAAGGTCAGCACGACGAACTCAGAGCCAGCTTCACCCACATGGAAGACGGCAAGGCCGAGGACTGGCAGATCATTTCCGATGCCTTTGGCGGTTTCGCCCGGGAACTGCCGGACCGGGTGATCGAACACCTGCGTTTGCTGGAAGGCGATTGCGGCGGCTTCCCGGTGGACCGTCTCACCCACTGTTTGCAGACCGCCACCCTGGCCCATCAGGACGGCAAGGACGAGGAATATGTAGTGTGCGCGCTGCTGCATGACATTGGCGACACTCTGGGCCCGTACAACCACGCCGACATCGCCGCCTCCCTGCTGGAACCGTTCGTCAGCGAGGAGAATCACTGGATGGTGAAACACCATGCCATTTTCCAGGGCTACTATTTCTTCCACCATCTGGGGCTGGATCGCAATCTGCGTGACCAGTTCCGGGACCATCCGTGTTTCGAACGTACCGTGGAGTTTTGCGCGAAATACGACGGCGCCGCCTTCGACCCGGAAGCGGAAACCCTGCCTTTGTCGTTCTTCGAGCCGATGCTGCGACGGGTAATGGAAAAACCGAAACGCTCCCTGTACAAAAAGACCTTCGATAAGCAGGAAGCCACCGCCTGATCATCGCCCGTCTGATCGCCAATACCGATGGACATACCTGTCGGTATTGGCACTTTTGTTATTGAAATGACATTTCATCGTCACCGCCTGGTCACCTCCGTTTTCTAAAGTACGCGCCCAGTCCTTATCGTGATTGCGGAGCTTGCTAATGAATGCGTTGAGACCCGTCGGGTGGCGTGCCACCTGGCTCGTTATTCTTTTGTCTTTGTTTCTGACCGCCTGTGGTGGCGACAGCAGCAGCCATTCCGGAGGCGAGCCCACGCCACCGGATACCGGAAACGGCGATAATGGCGGCGACGGAGACGGTGGTGGGGATGACGGCGGTGATGACGGTGGGGAAACCGGCCAGAGCTTCACCGTGGCGGTGATCCCGGACACCCAGAAGTATTCCCGTTATTCTCCGGAACGTTACATCGCCCAGACGCAATGGATCGCGGACAATTACCAGGAATACAACATTCCCTTCACTCTGCATCTGGGGGACGTGGTGGACCTTCCCCGCGAGGATTCCGAATGGGCGGCGGCGATGGAAGCCATGCAGATTCTCGACGTCAATCCGGAAACACCCTACAGCATCCTCGCTGGCAACCACGATGTGCTGAACAGCGGGCAGTGGGACGCGGACCGGGATCTGGCCGCCGAGCCTTTTCCGCGTTACTTCTCCGCGGCCCGCCAGGCCGGCAACTTCTCCACCTTCCAGGGGGCGGACGATACGGGTTTCAACAGCTACCACATCTTCGAAGCCGAAGGGCGTGAGTATCTGGTGCTGGCCCTGGACTGGCGAGTGTCCGATCAGTCGCTGGAATGGGCCCGTGGTGTGCTGGATGCGCACCCGGACGTTCCCACCATTTTGACTACGCACCAGTTGCTCAACATCGCCGGTGATGGCGAGACCGCTATTTTCACCGAGCATGGCGCCCGTTTGTGGGATCAACTGATTCGCAGCCACGATCAGATTTTCCTGACTTTCAACGGTCACCACCACGGCGAAGCGATGATGGTGGGCAAGAACGACTACGGCCGTGATGTGGTCATGGTGGTGGTGGATTACCAATCCGGTTTCTGGGGCGGTAATGGCATGATGCAGCTGGTGACGTTCGACCTCACCAACGACGAACTGGATTTCATGTCCTACTCACCCTGGGTGGCGGCCATCGACGAAGCCAGCCGTCAGCCCCAGGACGAATTGTCGCGCTGGGAATTCAGCGTGCCGATGGACTTCGAGCAGCGCTTCGCCGACCTGAACCAGGGCGAGGGGATCGTGGCGCCGGGCAGCATCGAGGGCACCCAGGCCTACTGGATTCTGGATTCGGCGCACCAACTCACCGCCACCGACAACAGCGTCAAGTTCATGGACGCCTCCGGCAACGGCAACACCATGACGTTGGTGCCCTATAAAGATGCCGAAGGTAACGATCCGCAAGGTGCACTCTCCGACTTCTTTCAGGTCACCGCGGAGGCGCCCGCGTTCGGCTACGCCACCGGCAGCGCCCGCTTCATGGGGCGCAACGAAATCGGCGGCTATTACCTGACCACCGACGGCCCGAGCCTGACCTTCGAACAGAGCGCCGCCGGCCAGCCGGGCTTCCTGCCACAGTACACCATCGAGGCCGTCGTCCGTCTGCCCGGAGGCTGGACTCCCGAGAACAATCAGTGGTCCGGTATCCTCAATCACCAGCCCGGCATTTCCCAGGTGTGTAACTATCACTCGATTTCTTGCTCAGGCAGCGACGCATCCCTGGGCCTGAACGTCTCTTCCCTGAAAGAGTTCCAGTGGGTGAGCACCTCTCAGAACGGCAAGGGCCAGGACAACTGGTCCTGGGAAGTGAGCAACGAGTACTGGTATCACATCGCGCTGGTCAACGACGGTGAGCGGGTGCAGATGTACGTGGACGGCTCCCTGGTCATGCGCACCGGTGTCGATGAGCAACAGGGTCTGCTGGTGGAGCCGGGCCAGCCCTGGTCCATCGGCGTGAACAGCTGGCAGGGCAACCCCAGCAATCTGTTCGCCGGCGATATCGCCGAGATCCGTATTAACAACCGCGCCTTGGGACGGGACGAGTGGTTGTATAACCAGAGATAACCATAAAAGTAACTACCCTCATTTTCAGGGCGCCGGATGGCGCCCTTTTTTTGGGCTCAGCCGCCCAGCCGCCGCGCCATGGCCTCCATGACACGGCGCCAGCCTTCGTGATCATCGCCGGTCTCGGCGAAGGACTCTCTTAACAACTGGTGCTGGATACCGGTGAGATGGGCCTGCAGGGCCTTGCCTTGCTCGGTGAGGGACAGGCGCTTGATGCGTTTGTCGTTGTCGTCCCGGCGCACGTCCACGTAACCCTGCTCGGCCAGGGTCTTCAGAGGTTTGTGAATGGCCTGCTTGGTGAGGCGCATGGCTTCCACCAGCTCATTGACGCTGAGGTCGTTGTAGCGGTTGATGAAGAACAGCAGACGGTGATGGATACGGGACAGGCCATAGGTTTTGAGGATGGCGTCGGGTTCCGCGACCAGGCCGCGAAAGGCGAAATGGAGGGTCTCCAGGGTGGCGTCCAGGTCTTCGGAGGAAAGGCTCTCTGTCATCATCGACTCACTGTCTCGATTGGCTGAGGGTCATTGGTCAGAATGATTGACTTTCTTGGGGGTATTATGCAACCCGGTTGGGGTTAAAAGATGAGTCGGGAGCGCGCGCGGACAAGTAAATAATACGATATTAATGAAATGCGGAGGTAAAAATAGGGGGCGGCGCCGGTGGTAACCGGCCGCCGCCCGGGGCAGGATCGGGTATTAGTCCGCCAGCTTGGACTCTACCCGGTAGATGGCGGTGGTGCCGCTGACTTCGTTGCCCACGATCAGCAGCGCCTCTTCATTGGGAGACTGATCCGCGGGGATGAATACCAGACCTTCCGGGCCCAGATCGCCGGCTTCCACCGTGGAAGGGTCTTCGGTTGTCCAGTCTTCACGGGTGTTCAGATAGTCCTGGAAGATCGGCGCGGCGGGGTCGGTGATGTCATACACCAGAATGCCGCCCATGCGCTCCAGACCCAGGAACAGGAAGTGCTTGTCGCCGATCTGGCCGATGGTCAGGCCTTCCGGCTCCGGCCCTTTGTTGTCGCTGCGGCTTTCCAGGGCGCTGCCTTCGTCGTGATTGCTGTTGAAGAAGTCCTTGCACGGAATATCGCGATTGCTGCCCAGCATGCACTCATCGCCGGCCAGAAACTGTTCGATGGCGTCGCCGGAATCCCATACCAGAGCGCCTTGTTCGTCCCAGATGGAGAACGAGCGGCCGCCAAAGGCGTACAGGTTGTCGTACATGAGGCGGTCGCCGTTGGCGTCTTCCAGACCCTGCTCGTTGAACATCACCGGGTTGCCAGCCTCGTCGGTGCGATAGCCTTCGGTCCAGGTGATGTTGAGACGGCCGAGTTTCTCATCATCGCGGCAGGTGCCGGGGTCGCCGGCGGTGGCGCCGCAGTAGCTGAAGGTTTCCGGATTGAGCAGTGCTCCAGCGGCCAGGGCGCGCAGGTGGGCCGGCAGGTCGTCGCCGCAGCGGCGATCGAAGCCGTTGGCGTGCACCAGATGCTTGACGCGCCATTCCTCGACGAAGCCCTGGGTGACGTCGCCATCGCAGGGCACGGCGTCCTCGGTGCCGAAGTAGGCGGCATTGTCCTCGCCCCAGGCGCGGGCGTCGCCCTCGTTGGCGGTGACCAGATAGGTGGCGTCACCGGATGGGTAGGCGGCGATGGCATCCGGCAGGTACAGGCCTTTGACACCGGGCCAGGTGGTGATGTTGATGGCGCCGTCGTCATCGGAGACGTCGAGCCCGTTGCCGTCTTCACCATGGTCCTTGGCGCCCAGCGCCACAATGTTGGTGACCTTGGCGCCGGCGATGTCGACAATCGCCAGAGCGTTGTTTTCCTGCAGAGTGACCCAGGCCTTGCCGCTGTCGGTGGAAACCGCGATGTATTCCGGTTCCAGGTCCATGGCCACGGAGGCGCCGGGGCCGTAGATGCGCACGCCGGCGGCCAATAGCTCGTCCTTGCGGTCATCAAAGCCGGTGAAATCCGCGGTGTTTTCCTGCGGGCTGGCCGGGTCGGTGATGTCCACGACACTGATGGAGCCTTCCGGATCCACGCTGTAGTCATCGCTGGGTTCGCCTTCGTTGGCGAGCAGGACGTATTGGCCGTTCGGGGTGAAGGTCACCATGTCCGGTTGAGCGCCAACCGATGTGGTGGAGATCAGTTGGAGGGTGCTGGCGTCATACAGCGCCAGATGGCCCTGATCGGTCTTGGTGGGTGCCTCCACCGCCAGAGCCACCAGATCGCCGTGCACGGCGACGCTGTTGACCACGGTGCCCTCACCAATGCTTTCGGTGGTCAGGGTGTCGGCGTGAACCGGGTTGGCCGGATCGCTCAGATCCAGCACGTCCACCGCGCCTTTCTGGGCGTTGACCACGAAGGCCCGCTTGGTGCCGGCATGATAGGCGGTGATTTCGGCCGCGCTGGCGTCGAATTGTCCGCTCTTGTAGCGGCCCAGCAGTTGCAGGCTGATGCTTTCCGGGGTGATCACCGGCGGATCCACCGGTGTCGGATCGTTGTCGCTGTCTCCCCCACAGGCACTGAGGGCGGTGGCCAGTACCGTGGTGGTGGCCAGAAGTCGCCAAGTCGCCATGAATCGTCTCCAGTTGTCATTTTGGTCGCCCTTGGGGTGTACAGAACGGCGATGACAATGGCGTGACGAAACGGTGACCGCCGTATGACGGCGGTCACCGTGAACAGGCTCTTAATCCTTCAGTAGACGGCGCAGTACCTTGCCGGCGGGGGTGGCCGGCAGGCTGTCAATAAAGGCAATGTGGCGCGGGTACTTGTACGCCGCCATGTGCTCCCTGGCCCAGTCGATCAGGTCCTGCTCGCTGACCTTGCCTTTATGCTCGGGTTTGAGCACCACGAACAGTTTGACCGTCTCGCCGCGTTTGTCATCGGGGATGCCGATGGCGGCGCTCTGGGCGACGGCGGGATGGTCCTGCATCAGCGCTTCCACGTCCTCGGGGAACACGCTGTAGCCCGAGCATTTGATCATTTCCTTCACCCGGCCGGTGAAGAACAGGTAACCGTCCTCGTCCAGATAGCCGACATCGCCGGTGTGCACCCAGCCGTCACGCAGGGTTTCCGCGGTGGCTTCGTCCCGCTTCCAGTAGCCTTTGAATACCGCAGGGTTGCGCACCACGATTTCGCCGCTCTGGTTGGGGCCCAGTGGCGTTTTGCTTTCCATATCGAGAATGCGGATCTCGTTGCCCGCCACCGGTACACCGCAACTGCCCCACTTGATGCGATCCTTGGGCATGAAGGTATCGGAAGTATGGGTTTCGCTCAGGCCATAGGAGGCTTCGTGCATCTGGCAGCCGGTCAGCGCTTTCCATTCCTCGGCCAGCTTTTCCGTCACCGGCATGCCGAAGCTGGTGGCCGGGTTATTGATCAGGCTGCTCAGGTCGTAGTCGCGGATGTTGGGCATGTCCAGCAGCGCCCGATTCATCGGCGCGATGGAGTACCACATGTCGCAACGGTATTGGTGCAACGCCCTGGCGGTGGTTTCCGGATCGAAGCGTGCCAGGATCACGGTGGTGCGGCGCGCGTACACCGGCATGTACACACCCATGTTCATGCCGGCGATATGGCATAGAGGCGCGATGGCCAGGCCAATGCCATCCGCCTTCAGGCGGTTGGCCTGGAACGACGCCGCCATTTTGAAAAGGCTGCTGCCGTAGCTGAGCATGGCGCCCTTGGGGCGGCCGGTAGTGCCGGAGGTGAAGGTCATCAGGCCGATGCCGTTCCACAGATCAGCGGCCGGCAGTTCGGCCAGCGGCGCGGTGTCACGCAGTACCTGGCTCAGATCCACGGTATCCGCCGGTGCCTGGTCCGGTTCGTCCAGCAGTTCGCCGGGAATTTCCAGGGTGGGCTCCGCTGGCAGGTAATCACCATAGGCGACGGTCAGAATGGTGTTCAGGGTCGGGACCTGGTCCCGCGCCTGCGCCACGTTCGGGTACAGATTGCGCGCGGCGATCAGCGCGCAAACCTCGGCATTGCTCAACTGGTAGGCGATTTCCGCCGCTTTGTACTGCGGGTTCACCGGTGTCACGATGCCACCCAGGCTTTGTACCGCGTAGTGCGCAATGATGTATTGCGGGCAGTTTTGCATGTACAGCGCTACCCGGTCACCTTTGCCGACGCCTTGCTGGCTCAGGTAGGCGGCAAGGCGCCGTACCTTGTCGCCCACCTCTCCCCAGGTCAGTTCGGTGCCGTAATAGATGTAGGCGCGGCGATCGGGCACCTCCTCGGCGTGCTGTTGCAGGTATTCATGCAGGGGTTTTTCACCGCGCAGGTATTCCACGGTCTCTCCGGCCCAGGCGGAACCGGGAACCGCCACCGGATTGAACTCGGCTTGGGTCTGGCTGGACATCTGGTTGCTCTCCTTATTGGCCTTATCGGCCTCGATCAATACAAAGAGCGCCCCGACCTGCCTCTGACGGCGGGGCGCTAAAAAATGGCCGGGGGCCATTTTCAACGTCGCTTCAGCGACGGCCCTATGGGTGACCGCCATGGACGGCGGCCAAAAAAAGGGGTTATCCGTGGCCCTGGGTGGTTGGGTCGAGGGCCGATCGCAGGGACTCGCCGAGGGCGTTGAAGGCTACCGCTGTGATCATGATCAGCAGTCCGGGTGCGTACATTTGCTCCGGCACGATGGACATGTACAGGTAGCCACGGGCAATCATCGAGCCCCAGCTGACTTCCGGCGGCTGCACGCCAAGTCCGAGAAAACTCAGACTCGCTTCCGCCAGCAGCGCCACCGCCAGCAGCAGGGTGCTCTGCACGATCACCGGCTGTACCGCGTTCGGCAGTACGTGTTTGATCAGCAGCCGCGCCGGCGAGGCGCCGAAACAGCGGGCGGCGTCCACATACAGTTCCTGGCGCACCACCAGAGTACGGGCACGAATCAGGCGAGCGATTTGCGGGGCGAACACCAGCCCCACGGAAAACATGGCGTTGGTCAGGCCGATGCCCATGGCGCCGGTGACCGCCACCGCCAGGATGATCGCCGGAAACGACAGAAAGGTATCGATCAGACGGCTGATCACCTGATCCACCCAGCCCCCGGCGAAACCGGCGATCAGGCCCAGCGGCAAGCCGATCGCCAGCGCCACGGTCACCGCCAGCAGTGCGGCGTAGAGCGAGTTGGCGCCGCCATGGATCAGGCGGCTGAACACGTCCCGGCCGAGATCGTCGGTGCCGAGCCAGTGATCCGCGCTGGGACCGGCCAGCATCAGGTCGATGTTCTGGTCGGTGGGGGAGTGCGGGGCGATCCAGGGCGCCAGTAGGGCGGTGCCGAGGATGATTACCAGAATCGCCAGGCTGACGGCCGCGCGCGGGTCGCGGCGCAGCCAGCGCAGAAGGCGGACCGGTAACGCCGGCTCTTCCCAGTGCGGCAAGGGTTCCGCTTCGGACAGCGTCAGATTGGTCATGATGCGTTGATCCTCGGGTCAAGAAGAGTGCACAGCAGGTCGGTCACCAGGTTGACCACGATGACCGTGACCACCATGGCCAGTACCGCGCCCTGTACCACCGGGAAATCACCCTGCAATACCGCGTTGACGATGCTGCTGCCGATGCCGGGAATGGCGAACACCGCTTCCACCACCACGGTGGCGGCGAGGATTTTGTTGAACAGCAGCCCGACCACGGTGAGCAGGTTGACGCTGACGTTTTTCAAGCCGTGCAGCCAGAGGATGCGCGCCGGGCTCAGACCCTTGGCGTGCAGGGTGCGTACATGTTGGGAGGACTGGATTTCCACCAGGGAGCTGCGTAGCTGTCGCGCCACCTCGGCGATACCGTTAGTGCACAGGGCCAGGGCGGGCAGCGTGGCGTACCACACCGCCTGGCCGAAATCCTCGAATGGAGAAACAAAGCCGGTAGCGGGGAACCACTTGAAGGTCAGCGCGAAGTACAGCACCAGGATCATGCCGAACCAGAAATTGGGCAGAGCCACGCCGAGGGAGGCGGCGCCCATGATGCCGCCGTCCAATTTGGAACCGGAACGAGTGGCGGCGAGTATGCCCAGTGGTACGCCGATCACGATCGACAACAGGGTGGCGTATACGGCCACCAACAGAGTGTTGGGGAAGGTCCGGGCAACGGTTTGCGCCACCGGCTCACCGGACAGCAGCGCCGTGCCAAGATCGCCACCGGCGGCTTGCCACAGCCATTGGCCGTATTGCACGAAGAACGGCTGATCCAGACCATAAGCCTGGCGAATCTGGGCGATCCGTTCCACCGAGGCATTTTCTCCGGCCAGAGTGACGGCCACGTCACCGGGGATCAACTGCATCAGGCAGAACACAATAAAGGTGGCCAGCACCAGAATGGGGATCGCCTGCAGCAGGCGCGCAACCACCATTCGTTGTTTTACACGAGTGACCATGGGGGGAACTCCCGCCCGGGCGCGCGCCTCAAGGCGCGCGCCACGGACGTCAGGCTTTCAGGGAAACGTTGTCGAATTTGGGTTTGCCCAGCAGGTTGTTCTTGAAACCCTGCACCTGAGCGGTGGTGGCGACGATGCTCTGGCGGAACGCCAGCGGTACCACCAGGGCGTTCTCCATGACGATGCGTTGCAGCCGCGCCAGGGCCTCCTGGCGTTTCTGCTGATCATCACTGCTGCGGGAATCCAGCAGAGCCTGATCGAACCCGTCCGGCGCCTTGACCCGCCCGGCGTTGAAATAAGCGTTGCTGCTGTAGAGCAGGCCATAGGCCTGGCTGGGATCGGGGCGGCCGGTCCAGGCGGACAGCAGCATATGACCCGCTTTTTCCTGACCAAAGTAAGCGGCGGACATATCGGCGATGGTGCCGGTGCGGAAGCGGCCACGGATGCCCGCCTTGGAGAATTGCTCCATCAGCACTTCCTGCATTTGCACCGAGGACTGATCGTTGTAACCGCGCAGGTCCAGCTCGATCCCGTCGGCATGGCCGGCTTCCTTGAGAAGAGCCCTGGCTTTGTCCGGATCGTGGGGGTAGAGCTTGGCGGTTTCCGGATCGTAGGCCCAGTGCGTTTTCGGCAGGTTCATGTGCGCGGGCTCACCGGCGCCGGCCATGGCGGCGCGGATGAAGGTTTCGCGATCCACCGCGTAGTTGATCGCCTGCCGCACCCGCACATCATCCAGCGGCTTGCGCGACATATTCAGGTAGAACTGGTAACAGTAAATAGTAGGATCGGCGAAGCCCTGTACGGTGGGCAGTTTTTCGATCATCTGTTTCTGGCGCCCGTCCAGATGGTAGGCCACGTGGGCCTGACCGGACATCACCGAACGCAGACGGGTGGCACTGTCGGTGATGATCTTGAAGCTGATGGCCGCCACTTCGGGTTTATTGGGGCCCTTGTAATCGGCGTAGCGGGTCATCGCCACTTCGCTGCCGTCGTTCCATTTCTCAAAGCGCATGAAACCGGCACCCACCGGGTTGCGATCCACGCGGTTATTGTTATCCGCCAGGGCCTTGGGGCTGACCATCATGCCGGCGCGGTCGGAAAGAATCAGCGGCAGGGCGCTGTCCGGGTTCTTCAGATGCAGGGTCACCACGTGCTCACCGCTGACCTCGATATGATCCACCGAACCGAGCTCCTCGCGGATATTGGAAAAATCGGCGGTGCGGCTACGGTCCAGATTGATCTTCACCGCTTCCGCGTTGACCGGCGTGCCGTCGTGGAAGGTCATGCCGGGACGCAGCTCCAGCACCAGTGTTTTGGGATCGGGGAAGGACCACTTCTGTGCCAGGCCGGGGATCGGCGTGAGCGATGAGGGATTCCAATTGATCAAGGTGTCGTACAGCGGGAACAGCAACGCGTGATCGGAGCCGGAGCCGCCGGTGGTGGGGTCCAGGCTGGAAGGGTTGGCTGGTGCGCTTACCATCAAGGTGGCACCACCACCGGCCTGCGCCCAACTCCATGAGGGCGACATCAGGGTGCCGGCCGCCACCGCGCCGGACAGCATACCGAGAAAAGCCCGGCGTCCCATGGGCACGCCGTTGATGATCAGATCGTCGTCGTTGTTGTCGTGATGGTTCATGATGCCCTACCTGTTGTTGTTGTGCTCAAATTCGGGCGCGCTAAACCGTTTCGGTGGCGCTTTCCCGTCCAAACGAGATCGATTGTTCCCGGTCCAGCGGACCGCCTTCACTGTCGGCGAAATGACAGGCCACCCAATGTTCGGGTGCGACTTCCCGCCAGGCCGGCTCCTGCTCGGCGCAGCGGGACTGCGCCGCCGGACAACGGGTGCGGAAGCGGCACCCGGAAGGCGGCGCCAACGGACTGGGAATTTCCCCTTGCAGGCGGATGGCGCGGCGTTGGTCGCGCTGGTCGCTGGGCAGTGGCAGAGGCTCCGCCGACAACAGTGCCTGGGTGTAGGGGTGAATGGGTTTTTCGGTGACCGCCGCCGCCGGGCCCACTTCCATCAAGCGGCCCAGATACAACACGCCAACGCGATCACTGACGTGGGACACCACCGAGATATCGTGGGTAATGAAGGCATAGGTGATGCCCAGTTCTTTCTGCAGATCGGCGAACAGGTTCAGCACCGAGCCGCGAATGGACACGTCCAGTGCCGCCACCACTTCGTCGCAAACAATGAAGCGGGGCTTCAGGGTCAGAGTGCGGGCGATGTTCACCCGTTGCTTCTGGCCGCCGGACAGTTCGTGCGGATAACGCTTGCCGATTTCCGCTGGCAGGCCCACCCGTTCCAACGCTTCCTTGGCGACCCGTTGGCGCTGGCGGGCGTCGCCGTCGCGCAGGATCTCCATCGGTTCCATCACCGATTGCAGAATGGTCATGCGTGGGTTCAGCGCGGCATGCGGGTCCTGAAAGATAATCTGATAATCCCGGCGGATCTGGCGCTGCTCGGCCTTGGATAGTGCCGCCGGTTCCCGGCCCTGATAGCGGATGTGGCCGTCAGTGGCTTTGAGCAAACCGGCCAGGGCCCGGCCCAGGGTGGTTTTGCCGGAACCGGATTCGCCGATGATGCCGAAGGTTTCCCCGGGGCGGATATCGAAGCTGACACCGTCCACCGCCTTCACGGTACCGGCGCGAGTGTGGAAATGAATCACCAGGTCGTCCACCGAGACGGCGTTGTCACGATTGTTGATGGGGCTGGAAGCCAAAGCGTTCATATTCATACCGCTCCCGTCAGCGTCAGTTCGTCCTTGCGCCAGCAGCGTACTTCGCGGGGGCCCTGGAACGGCTCCAGCTCCGGATGCTGTTCACATAAAGGCGCGGCATGGGGGCAGCGCTGTTGGAAGCGGCAGCCCGCCGGCATCTGATCCGGCGCCGGGACCCGGCCGGGAATCGAAGGCAGGCGGCTGCCACGCTCGCTCAGTCCGGGCAGGGAGCGCAACAGGCCAGAAGAATAAGGATGGCCCGGGCGCAGCAGGACATCGTCCACCGGCGCATTCTCCACCACCTCGCCGGCGTACATGGTCAGCAGCCGGGAACAGGTTTCCGCCACCACGCCAAGATCGTGGGTGATGAACAGCAGGGCGGTGCCGTGGCTGTCGCTGAGCGAGCGCAGCAGATCGATGATCTGCGCCTGCACGGTGACGTCCAGTGCGGTGGTGGGTTCGTCGGCGATGACCAGCTTCGGCCGGCAGATCAGCGCCATGGCGATCATCACTCGTTGCCGCATGCCGCCGGAAAACTGATAGGGATACTCGTCGATGCGAGTGTGGGGAGAAGGAATGCCCACCTCCTCCAGAGCGGCGATGGCCCGCTCGCGGGCCTCCGCGCGGCTGACTTTTTCGTGGCTGCGCAGGGTCTCTGTGAGTTGCTCGCCGACCGTGAACACCGGATCCAGGGCGCTCATCGGTTCCTGGAAGATCATGCTGATGTCACGGCCGCGCAGGCGTCGGAACTCCCGCGCCGGCATGGTCAGCAAATCCCGGCCCTGAAACAGAATCCGCCCGCGAACCCGGGCGGTACGTCGCGGCAGCAGGCCGAGCAGGGCAAGGCCCGTGACAGTCTTGCCGCACCCGCTTTCGCCGACCACGCCGACCCGTTCGCCGGCGTTCACATCGAACGACACGTTGCGAGTGATCGACGTTTCGCCACCGGGTCGGGCGAAGGAAATACTCAGATCACGCACTTCCAACAGCGGACTGTCGGTGCGCGCTTCCGATGTTTGCGCCATGTTTGCCTCCGGCACTGGCCCGCGTGGTGTGTTGTCGCGGGCCTGTTGTTATCTGAATGTGTGCTGGGCCCTGTCGCGCGTGGGTTACGCGTCGTCAGGTGTGCCATAGGCCGCGTTGATGGTGGTGCGCACCGCGGCATAGTGGTCCATCAGTTTTTTCAGGCCGCTGTGTTGGGTCAGCAGCGAGCCGAAATTCCATATCGGCGAAATCATCAGAACGATGGTGCGGACCGGCGCATCGTGGCGCAGCTCGCCGTTGCCGATGGCCAGCTTCACCGCATGGGTCACGTAGTCCTCGAAGCGGCGGGACATATTGGAAATGCCGGTCTGCACCTTGGGCGAAATATGCTGGCTGGTGAAACGGGCCTGGGCGGAAAGACTCCAGGGCCGGCGGCCTTTTTCGTGATCGTTGAACTGGTAAAAGCGCTCCGCGCTGTCCTTCGCCGTCAGTTCTATGCGCTGATCCAGGGTCAGGCCGGGCTTGGCCCAGATCTCCTGGAAGGTGTTCTCGACGCTGTCGAAGGTCTCCTGGAACACCGCTTCGATCAGCGCTTCCTTGTTGCCGAAGTGGTAGTGCAGGTTGGCCCGGGTGGTATTCACCACCTCGGCGATATCGCCGTAGCTGACGTCACCGATGCCGCGCTGGATAAACAGATCCCGGGCCGCCTGTTTGATCTGTGTCTTCATGGGCGGCTGGCCGAGTCGTGCTTTTTTCTCCGGGCGTCCCACGGGGGCGATCTCCGACTGGTCCAAATTGGCCTCCTAATCTGCAAGTAAATAAAAACCTTGTCAATACTAATTGACGTGTAAGTAAGTAAATCGCTATCGTCGTACCCCGTGACCGGTGCTCCCTGATGTAGGCACCTATTCGAATAACAGGACGGACCAGCCCCATGACCATTTCCAGACTGCTGATTGCCAACCGTGGAGAGGTGGCGGTACGCATTGCCCGAGCCGCCGCCGATCTGAATATCGCCACCGTGGCGGTGTACCCCGAGGACGATGCCACTTCCCTGCATACACGCCTGGCGGATCAGGCGGTGGCCCTGGAAGGGCGTGGCGTGGCGGCGTACCTGGATGGTGAGCAACTGTTGCGGGTGGCCAGGGAACACGGCTGCGACGCGGTCCACCCCGGCTATGGCTTCCTCAGCGAAAGCCCCACCTTCGCCGCCTTGTGCGAGCAGGCCGGCATCATTTTCGTCGGCCCCTCATCGGAAACCCTGTCCCTGTTGGGGGACAAAGCCCGGGCCCGGGAACTGGCGCAGGAATGCGAGGTGCCGGTGGTGCCTGGCACCAATGGCGTTACCTCGCTGGAACAGGCCCGGGCTTTCCGGGCGCAACTGGGCGAGCAGAGCACGGTGATCGTCAAGGCCATCGCTGGTGGCGGCGGACGCGGCATGCGCATCGTCGGCCCGAATGACGACCTCGACGAAGCCTATCGCCGTTGCCAGGCGGAGGCCGCCTCTTCATTCGGTAACGACGCGGTCTATGTGGAGCGCTTCGTGGCGCGGGCCCGTCACATTGAGGTGCAGATCGTCGGCGATGGCGGGGCCGAGCCGGTGCATTTGTGGGAGCGCGAATGCAGCGTGCAGCGCCGCAATCAGAAGCTGCTGGAAATCGCGCCGAGCCCCACCCTTTCGGAAGGCATGCGCCAGCAACTGCTGGACGCGGCCCAGCGTATCGCCGCCAAGGTCGGTTATCGCGGTCTCGGCACCTTCGAGTTTCTGGTTGACGCGGATGAATCGCACTTTGCCTTCATCGAAGCGAACCCGCGCTTGCAGGTGGAACATACCGTCACCGAGGAAGTCACCGGCGTGGACCTGGTGCAGACGCAACTGCGCCTGTTCGGCGGTTGCTCCCTGGCTGAAATGGGGCTGGTATCCGGGCGCGAGCCGGCGCCGGTGGGGTATGCGATCCAGCTGCGTATCAACATGGAAACCATGAGCGCCAACGGTGACACCCAGCCCAGTGGCGGCACGCTGGCCACCTTCGAAGCGCCGGGCGGCCCCGGCGTGCGCGTGGATACCTTCGGTTATCGCGGCTACCGCACCAGCCCCCACTACGATTCCCTGCTGGCGAAGCTGATCGTGCACAGCCGCGGCGCCGACTATGCGGACGCCGTGGGGCGCGCTTACCGGGCCTTGTGCCAGTTCCGTATCGAGGGCGTGGAAACCAACATCGGTTTCCTGCAGAACCTGCTGCAACGCGATGAAGTGGTGAGCAATACGCTGCACACCCGCTTCGTGGATCAGCATATGGCGGAACTGGTGGGCGATGGCGAACATCGGCGGCTGCATTTCAGCAGCGGTGCCGAGGAGCAGGCCGCCACCGCTCAGCGGGTTCAGGGGCCCGCGGGTACCGAGCCGGTGATCACGCCGATGCAGGGCGTGCTGGTGGAATACATGGTGGCGGAAGGCGATACCGTGCGTGAAGGTCAGCCGGTGGCCTTCGTCGAGGCAATGAAGATGCAGCACCAGGTGGTGGCCTCCATGAGCGGCATCGTGCGCCTGTGCGCGTTGGACGTGGGCGACGCGGTTGGCAAGGATGAGCCGCTGTTGTTCGTGGAGCCGGCGGAAGTGGGCGGCGAGCAGGGGATCGAGGAAGAGGACATTGATCTGGACTACATCCGCCCGGACCTGGCACGGCTGAAACAGCGGCTGGCACTGCTGGAGGATGAGAACCGCCCCGACGCGGTGGCCAAGCGCCGCCGCACCGGCCAGCGTACCGCCCGCGAGAACGTGGCGGCGATTTGTGATGCGGACAGCTTCATCGAATACGGCGGGCTGACCATCGCCGCCCAGAAGGCCCGTCGCAGTGTCGAGGATCTGATCAAGAATACCCCGGCGGACGGCATGGTCACCGGCATTGGTTCGGTGAACGGCGATCTGTTCGACGACAGCAAGAGCCGCTGCGTGGTGCTGGCCTACGATTACACCGTGCTGGCCGGTACCCAGGGCACCATGAACCACAAGAAAACCGACCGTATTCTGGAAGTGGCGGAGAAGCACCGGCTGCCGGTGATCTTTTTCGCCGAAGGCGGCGGCGGCCGGCCCGGTGATACCGATAACGCCACCAAGGTGGCGGGTCTGGATGGCCCCAGCTTCCTGCAATACGCGCGCCTCAGCGGTCTGGTGCCGCGCATTGCCGTGGTGTCCGGACGCTGCTTCGCCGGCAACGCGGTGTTCGCCGGCTGTAGTGATCTGATGATCGCCACCGAGAACGCCTGCATTGGTATGGCCGGCCCGGCGATGATCGAAGGCGGTGGCCTCGGCTCTTTCCGCCCCGAGGAAGTGGGGCCGGTATCGGTTCAGCGCCACAACGGTGTGATCGATTGCGTGGTCAAGGATGAGGAAGAAGGGGCTGCCCTGGCGAAGAAGCTGATGGGCTACTTTCAGGGGCCGGTGGACAATTGGGACTGCGAGGATCAGCGCTGGTTGCGCCGGGCCATCCCGGAAAACCGCCTGCACGCCTATGACGTACGCTCGCTGATCCGCACTCTGGTGGACAGCGATTCCTACCTGGAGCTGCGACCGGACTTCGCGCCGGGCATGATCACCGCCTTTATCCGCATCGAGGGCCGTCCGCTGGGGCTGATCGCCAACGACCCGAAAGTGCTGGGGGGGGCCATCGACGCGCCGGGGGCGGACAAGGCGTCCCGCTTCATGCAACTGTGCGATGCCTTTTCCATTCCGATGCTGAGCCTGTGCGATACCCCCGGATTCATGGTCGGTCCGGAGGAAGAAAAGACCGCCACCGTGCGCCACACCTGCCGCATGTTCGTCACCGCCGCCAGCCTGTCCGTGCCGCTGTTCTCCATCGTGCTGCGCAAGGGGTATGGATTGGGTGCCCAGGGCATGACGGGCGGTTCCTTCCATGCGCCTTTCTATTGCGCTTCCTGGCCCACCGGCGAATTCGGTGGTATGGGGCTGGAGGGGGCGGTGAACCTGGCGTACCGCAAGGAACTGGATGCTCAGGAAACGCCGGAAGAACGCCAGGCGCTGTACGAGAAACTGGTGGCTCAGCTGTATGAGAAAGGACAGGCGCTGAGCATGGCCGCGGCGCTGGAAATCGATGCCGTGATCGATCCGGTGGATACCCGTGCCTGGGTGATGCGCGGCCTGCGCGCGCAACCGCCGGAAGGCATGGCGCCGATCGCCGGCAAGCGGCGCCCGATGATCGATACCTGGTAAGAAAGGCAGGGTAGGAAACCATATCGCGGTCCGTGGTGTACTCCATGGGCCGCGATGTTTTTCTGGCCTGCTGGATTCAGCTCGTTACATTCAACTTACTATATTTAATAAGGGCTCACCCCGCGCGATCCGCCCCACTTGGTCGCGCAGGAACGCCGACAGCCGGGGCTTCAGTGCCTCGCTGCGGCCGCCCACGTGCGGTGTGATCAAGGTGTTTGGCGCGTCCCAAAGAGGGTGATCTTCGGGCAGGGGCTCCGGCTCCACCACATCCAGAGCGGCACGCAGCCGTCCGCTTCGCAGTTCCGCCAGCAGGGCATCGGTGTCCACCACCGGGCCTCGTGCCACGTTCACCACCAGTGCGCCATCGGGTAGGCGTGCCAGAAAATCGGCGTTCACCAGATGGCGAGTGGCGTCGTTAAGCGGGGTGATCAGCACCACGATGTCCGCTTGCGGCAGCAATGCCGGCAGTTCGGTGTTGGCCCGGATGACGCCCAAATCATCTTCCCGGGCTCTCTGTCCCACCCGCAGCAACGTCACACCGAATGGCAGCAGCCGCTCGGCGATGGCGCGGCCGATACCTCCGGCGCCGATGATCAGCACGGTGCGGTCCACCAGTCCCGGTGTTTGTTTCGGCGCCCAGCGATGGGCTTTTTGATCCACGGCAAAATCAAAGAGTGACCGCTGGCCCGCCAGGATCAGGCCCAACGCCAGTTCGGCGGTGGCTTCCGCATGCAGGCCATAGGCGTTGGCCACGGTAGCGCCGCCGGCGGCCTCGACGAAGCCGTCATAACCGGTGGATTGAGTCTGCACCAGTTTCAGATTGGGGAGTTGCCCCAGCCGCGCCAGCCCGGCCTCGCCGGCGGGATGATGAAACACCACCGCGTCGATCTCCTCTGCCGGTATCGGCGGGTCATCACGCAGATCCCACTTCACCAGACGTAGCGGTCCCGCCACATCCTGCACAGTATCCATATGCCAGGAGGTGGGCAGGGCAAGGGTCTTGATGTCCAGAGTGGTCATGATGGTTTCCCTTTGGCGGCAATAGGACAAGAAAGTTTCCATTGTAGGGGAAGTGGGGATCGGGTACAGCGAGGGCGAACCGGTCCCGGGGAAAGGATCAATGGTTCCGTCCGCCAGCCGAATGCTCTATAACGAGGGGCTGTTGCATAACGATAGCGGAGAGAGCTTGTGTCTGAACGGCCCATATCAGAACGGGGAGCAGAACGGAGAGCAGAGCGGACAGCCGAGGTCGACCCGGAGGGCTTGCTGGAGTATTCCGTGGTCTTCACCGACCGCTCCCTGAACCATATGTCCCAGGCTTTCCAGGCGGTAATGCGGGATATTTCCGGGACCCTGCGGCAGGTCTACAACGCCGCCTCGGTGGCGGTGGTGCCGGGCGGGGGAAGTTACGGCATGGAGTCGGTGGCCCGTCAATTCGCCACCGGCAAGAAGGTACTGGTGATCCGGAATGGATTTTTCAGCTATCGCTGGAGCCAGATCTTCGAGATGGGCGCGATCCCCGCCGAGGAGATCGTGATGAAGGCGCGGATGGTGTCCGATCAGCCCCAGGCGCCGTTCGCCCCGCCCCCCATTGATGAAGTGGTGGAGCGTATTCGCGGCGAAAAGCCGGATCTGGTGTTCGCTCCTCACGTGGAAACCGCCGCCGGCCTGCTGTTACCGGATGACTACCTGCAAGCCGTGGCCGCCGCGGTGCACGAACATGGGGGTCTGTTTGTCCTGGACTGCATCGCCTCGGGGACGTTGTGGGTGGATATGGCCGCCAACGGTGTCGACATCCTGATCAGCGCGCCGCAAAAAGGCTGGAGCTCCTCACCGTGCAGCGCCCTGGTGATGTTCGGTGAAGAGGCGGCCAAACGTCTGGAACAAACGCAAAGCACCAGTTTCGCCATGGATCTGCTCAAATGGCGGCGGATCATGGAAGCCTACGAAAACGGTGGTCATGCCTACCATGCCACCATGCCCACCGACGCCTTGCGCAAATTCCGCGATGCCATGCTGGAAACCCGGGACGCCGGCTTTGAAGCGGTCCGCGAGAAGCAATGGGAGCTGGGGCGCCGGGTACGGGAGCTGTTCGCGGAACGGGGGCTGGCCAGTGTGGCGGCGCCGGGATTCGAAGCGCCTGGTGTGGTGGTGTGCTACACCGAGGACGACGGGATGCACAACGGCAGCAAATTCATTGCCAAGGGGTTGCAGACCGCCGCCGGTGTACCGCTGATGTGCGATGAACCGGCCGGATTCAAGACTTTCCGCGTGGGCCTGTTCGGCCTGGATAAACTGGGTGACGTGGACCGGGCGGTGCGGCGTTTGGCCGAGGCGTTGGACAACATTTAACGATCCGATGCGGTAATCATGATGTCGCGCAAGGACAAGTCGGCGTAATTGGTATACCCTTTCTCGCACTTTGTATACGCGTGCGGAGGTTCCAATATGCTGAAAGTCCTGACCAGCAGTGTTTTGCTGCTCATGAGTGTGTATGCCTACGCCGGCGCCGATGCGATCCAGGGTATCTGGGAAACGGAAGACGGCGGCTACGTCTATATCCATCCGGAAGGCGACACCTGGGTGGGTACCGCGGTGGGTTCCCGGGACGGTGAGCACCGTTACGACAACGAGAACCCCGATGAAGAACTGCGTGGCCGCCGGCTGCTCGGCGTGGATGTGGTCACCGGCCTGAAGTACGACGGCGATGATCGTTGGGACGATGGCAAGGTCTACTCACCGGATAACGGAAAAACCTACGATCTGAGTGCTGAACTGAAGGATCAGGATACTCTGAAGGTGCGCGGTTACATTGGTGTCAGCCTGCTTGGCCGCAGCCAGACCTGGCAGCGCATCGATGAAAGCGCGCCTCATGTGCAGAAGGAATTTCTGCAGTAGTGCCCGGATCTTTAGCAACTGTAGGAGCCAGCCCTGTTGGCGAATTTTTCTCCAGACCCTATTCGTCAGCAGGGCTGGCTCCTACAGCGGCGTCGGACTCCGGTTAATCCTCCTTCCTCAATTCCCCTTCCACGAAGTGCGCGACCATGTCGCCCAGCCCCTTGACCAGTTCCTCGAAACCGATGGTGGGATTGGGTTCGCTCAGATAGCGCAGTACCGTGAAGACGCCGCCATTGATCATGATATAGCCCATGGCCGGCAGATTGCCCAGACGCGCCAGTTGCGGGTGATGAATCACATACTGCAATAGCAGGTTCATCAGCAGCCGCTGGATCGGCTCCATGTGATTGCGGGGCGCGAAGTAGGCGGCGTAGCTCATGTAACGCAGATAGCGGCCCTGGTTTTTTTCCAGCAGATCCCGGAACCCGAACAACAATTCCTTGATCAGGTCGCGGATTTCCATCCTCACCAGCGCCGGTGTCATCGGTTCCACCATGGCCACGACCTCCGCCACCATATGGTGGTGCATGGCTTCGAACACCTCCTCCTTATTGGCGAAGTATTCGTAAAGTGAGCCAACGCTTACTCCCGCCAGATCCGCTATATGGCGCGTGGTCGTGCCCTGCACCCCGTGCTCCGACAAGGACAGGAAGCCAGCCTCGACAATGGCATTGACGGTGGCTTTGGCGCGCGGCTGGCGGGGCGTGCGTGGCATCTGAGCTCCTCATTGGCGTTAGCGGCGGGAATCCGAATTGAATCCGAACAAACAGTCGGCTTAATTTGCCATTACTGAATGTAACGGTCAATTTGTCATCGTTGTCGCGAGGAGCCGGCATGCCCCAACAACATTTGTCCCATGGCGCCCGCGCGGTGGTAACCGGAGCAGGTAGCGGCATTGGTCGTGCGTTCGCGCTGGCTTTGGCCAAGCGTGGAGGCCATGTGGTCTGCGCCGATCTGAATATGGCCGCCGCCGAGGATACGGTGGCGATCATCGAACGGGCGGGTGGCCACGGTCTGGCTGTGTCCTGCGACGTGTCCGAGCTGGCGGCGGTGGAACGCCTTGCCGCCGAGGCCGTCGACTGGTTCGGCGAGTCTCCCAATCTGGTGATCAACAACGCCGGCGTCGGCGCCGGCGGCAAGGCCATCGGCGATATGTCGATGGCGGACTGGAAGTGGGTGCTGGATGTGAATATGTGGGGCGTGATCCACGGTTGCCACGTGTTCACACCGTTGCTGCGCGAGCTGCCGCGGGCGGGCGTGATCAATGTCTGTTCCACCGCCAGCTTCGCCGCCGCGCCGCGCATGGGCGCTTACAACACCAGCAAGGCCGCGGTGCTGGCGCTGTCGGAAACCCTGGCGGCGGAAAACGCCGGCAGCGGTCTGCGCGTGACCGCGCTGTGTCCCACCGTGGTGAAAACCAACATCTTCAGCGCCGGCCGTATCGATCAGGCGCTTACCCCGTTCATGGACCGGATTATCTCGCTCACCGGCGTATCCGCCGAGAGTGTGGCGGCCACGACTCTGAAAGCCCTCGATCGTGGCCGCTTCTATGTCATGCCGCAATTTGATGCCCGGCTGATCTGGCGTGCCAAACGCTTCCTGCCGGTGACCTACACCCGTGGCGCCAGCCTGCTAGGCAGGCTGGTCAGCGAACGCCTCAAAACCAACCCGGCTCAGTAACAGGCCCACTCAGTAACAGGAGAGCCAAAATGGCGAATATCGATCTGGATAAAATGCTGGCCAAGGTGAAAAGCAGCCAGTGGGCGTTGGCGGACATTGATTGGGACGCCCCTGGCGCGGACCTGATCACCGAAGAACAGTGGCCGAAACTGAAAGCGTTCATGGCCGACCTGATGTGGATCGAACATGTGGGCGCCCGCGGTTTCGCCGCTATGGCCAAGAAGGCGCCCGATGACACCCTCAAGCAAATCTATACCTATTTCCACGCCGAGGAGCAGCGCCACGCCAATGCGGAAATGGCACTGATGAAACGGTGGGGCATGCTCGATGGCGATGAGCTGCCGGAACCCAACAAGAACCTGAAGCTGGTGATCCAATGGCTGGATAAATACAGCGATGACATGCCGCTGGAAGTGCTGGGGTCGGTAATCCCGATGCTGGAGATTGCCCTGGATGGCGCGCTGTGCACCTTCCTGCTGGATACCGTGGACGATCCGGTGTGTCACCAGGCGTTTGCCCGTATCAACGACGATGAATCCCGGCATCTGGGGGTTGGCTTCCACGTTCTGGAAATGCAGGGGCGCGGTGACCTCTACATCAAGGCATTGAAAACCGTGGCCACGGTGCTCGATCCACGTCTGATTCTCGGCATCGCGTCCTATGTGCCGCTGCTGAATCGCATGCGTGACAACGTGGTGGCCATGGGGCTGAGCGAAGAGAAGCTCTATGCCTGCATGAAAAAGTTCGAGCGCATCGGCGGACGCACCGCGCAGGGGCGCCGCAATCCCTGGTATCAAATCATCAGCCGCCACGGCCGCATGGTGGTGAACCGCGATAACCGCGCTTATCACGCTCCGGTGGATCTGATGGTCCGGTTGACGGATTACATTCCGGAGCGGCTCATGCCCTCGCGAGTGCCCACCTGGGTCAAGGGCATCAGCTACCGGCCCACCGCCTGAGCCCGGATGCGCCATCCACTATCCGATTGTCTGATACATTGAACGGACCGCCATGAGCAACGAGAACGAGCAGAATCAGAACACCACCGCGCCGGCTCCAGCGGCGAAAAAGAAAAAGGCCGCCACCCGCAAGGCGGCAGCCAGGCCAGCTGCGAAAAAAGCCGCGGTGAAGCGTAAAGCCACGGCACGGAAGAAAGCCGTGGCCGCCAAATCCAGCCGCCGTAGCGACGCGCAAAGCAAACGCAATGCGGTGAAAGAGGCGTCCGTGGTCATCGTGGGCGCTGGTTTCGCCGGTCTGGGCATGGCGATCCGGCTTCGTCAGGCGGGCGTGGATGATTTCGTGCTGTTGGAGCGTGCCGACAAGGTGGGCGGCACCTGGCGTGACAACACCTATCCGGGCGCCGCCTGCGATATTCCTTCTCACTTGTATTCCTATTCCTTCGCGCCGAATCCGCATTGGTCCCGGCACTTTTCCGGCAGTGACGAGATCCTGGGTTACATCGAGCACCTGGTGAAACAGTACGGTTTGCGTGACAAGATTCACTTCCAGCAGGACGTCACCGATGCGCGCTTCGATGAAACGAAAGGCCAATGGCGTGTGGATACCCGCCAGGGCGATGTCTGGCAGGGGCGGGCGGTGGTCATGGCCCAGGGGCCGCTTTCCAATGCCAGCTTTCCGGACATCGAGGGCCTGACAGACTTTAAAGGCAAGCGCATCCATAGTGCCCGCTGGGATCACGATTACGATTTCTCCGGCAAGCGGGTGGCGGTGATTGGCACCGGTGCCAGCGCCGTGCAGATCATTCCGGAATTGGCGAAAACCGCCGGTACCCTGAAAGTGTTTCAGCGCACCCCGGCCTGGGTGATTCCACGCCCGGATTACGCCACTCCGGACTGGAACAAAGCGCTGTTCGAGAAGCTGCCACTGACCCGTAAGGCCATGCGCCAGGCGCTGTACTGGACGCATGAAACCATGGCGCTGGCGGTGATCTGGAATTCGCCGCTGACGCGTTTGGCGGAGCGGCTCAGCCTGATGCACCTGCGTAGCCAGGTGAAGGACGACTGGATGCGCCGGCAATTGACGCCGGATTTCCGCATCGGTTGTAAACGGGTTTTGCTCTCCAACGATTACTATCCTGCCCTGCAACGGGACAACGTGGACCTGATCACCTGGCCCATTGCCCGCATCGCCGAGAACGGTGTCCGCACCTGTGACGGCATCGAACACCAATTCGATTGCATCGTCTTCGCCACCGGCTTTGATGTGCCCAAGAGCGGCACGCCGTTCCCGATCCGTGGTCTCAATGGCCGTGAGCTGGGAGAGGAGTGGTCCGGCGGCGCGCGGGCCTACAAGAGCGTCAGTGTGGCAGGCTATCCGAACCTGTTCTTTACCTTCGGGCCCAACTCCGGTCCTGGTCATAATTCGGCGCTGGTTTATATGGAAGCGCAACTGGACTATGCGGTGGAGGGCATTCGCCGCATTCTCGATCATGACCTGAAGATCCTGGACGTGCGCGAGAGTGTGCAGCAGCGTCATAATCGCCATTTGCAAAAGCGGCTGGCCAGGACCAACTGGAACTCCGGGTGTAAAAGCTGGTATCTGACGGAGGATGGCTATAACGCCACCATGTACCCGGGCTTCGCCAGCCAGTACCGCCGTCAGATGTCCCGGTTCGTGGATCAGCACTATCGGCGGGTGCCGCAAACCGGGAGCGCGTGAGTCGGGGGGCTCTTATCAGGGAGGGAGAGCCGGCGGTCGGTGTTCCAGGACCGTGCTTCTCCGTGTCCTGGAATACCGACCGCCGGCTCTCCACGAGCTCTGAAACTCTTCGCTTCGAATCAACCCGGGCAACGAACCCGCTGTAGGAGCTTGCCCTGCAAGCGAATGGGTTCTCGGCTAAAAAATTCGCTTGCAGCGGCCCGCCGCCCGGACAAGCTCCTACAGCGGCCTTGTAGCCAGGTTTGTGGCACGACGAATCGTTCGAGGGCTATAAACGGTTTGCGTGTACTCTTTGAGACACGGCGCTACTGGCGCGGGACAGAGAGGAGCCTGAGGTGGAACTTTAGGAAAGCATGGAACTGATTCGCCGCTTTTCCAGAGCAGGGTTTGGCCTTGGGGAATCCACGCGCTCGCACAGCGAGGTCCTGGAAAAGGAAAAGAAGCGGAGATTGCCCGAGGAGTTCCGTTGCTATATCGACCAGTTCGCCCCTGAGCAGACCCAGCATTTCACCAAGGTGGGAAACCCGCTTTCGCTTTATGGCGGAGCGTCATTGTCCTGGGTAATGGACGGCTATAACTTCAACCGGGTAATCAATGAACCGATAGAGGACTGGCACCCGGACTGGTTTTTGTTCGCCGACGAAGGCGGCGACCCGGTCATTGTCGATCTGAGCGAGCGAGAGTCAAACTGCACGGTCTATCAGGCCATGCACGGTGCCGGCGCCTGGGATTTTGTTCCCATTGCTGACTCCATAGGCCAGTTTCTGGTCTGCTCCGCGGCGATGCATCATGCGCTGGAGGAAATTCCGGTCGATGATCCGATCATCGACGATGAGCGTGGTTTCAATCTCTGTGATCAATGCGCGGACTGGCTTTTTCCGTTCATGAAGACCCATGCCGGGCGGTATTATAACGACTGGGTATCGGTCTTCGACAATCATTAATACAGGAACTGACTTTGCAAGGTGGGGCATGGGACAACGCTTCAAACACATTGCGGACAGTGCTCTGGAACCTTGTGAAGGGACGGTCTGCCATCATTGCGAGTGTGAGGACCGTCCGATCTTCGAATACTCCGGCCGGATTGTTGATCCGAAGCTGGCCGCCGATCCGGCGTTGGCCGGGGAGGAGCCGGAAGTGTCGGAGTTATGTGCCAACTGTATTCTCGGCGGGAACGTGGTTCGTGACATGGATGACCGTTTGCGCGCCGTGGCCGACAAGCTCTCCGATGTCGAGCGGCTGTGGCGGGAGTTTCAGCAGTTGCCGGAAATACCGTTGTTTCTGAAGGGATTCGACTGGCCTTTGTGTTGTGGCGACTGGTGTGAGTTTGTCGGTTGCGCGGAAAATCATCAGCGTTTGATCGAGCGCCACGAGCAATCCCGAGCCTGGGATCGGGGGCTCACCGCCTATCGTCGTGATTTCAGGCGAGACGGGGCTCCGGAGTCCCTGCGGGAAGTCTCGTTCTTCCGCTGCCACCATTGCCGGCGGGAAACGCACATTGACCAGTTCACCTGATTCGAATGTCCCACTCAAATACCGGTAACCGCGAAATCCAGGGCCGCGATGATGTTTTCCCTGAAATGCGCAAGAGAACCGACGGGGGCATCGAGACGCTTCACCGGCAGGGAAGAAATCTGAGGTGTCAGCAACAGTAGCACCTCATCTTCAAAATGGATTTCCGGGGTCAGTCCCCGCATGGCCTGGTCGCCAAAGGCAGAGCACTTGGCCAACGGAATGACGATACGCGTGGCCAGATCCTCCAGAATGGAACTCTGTATATTCACCAGGTAGGGGTAGAGGGCTCGGCTGGTATTGCTCGGATTGCGGTAAACGTCGAACTGGGCCATCAAAATTCCCGAAACTCATCTCCGAAACAGCCGTGCTGCTCAACGCTCTCGTTATACGTCCTGATTGCTGCCCGGTTCTCCTCGACCCAGCGGGCGCCCTCGTGCCGGGCCAGTTCTTCCCTGAGTGCCCTCTCCAAAGTGGCCGACAAATTGATGTTGAGTGCCCGGGTCTTCTTGAGAAGGTCGCTGTTGATGGACAAGTTAGCTGCTTTTTTGGGGGCCGTGGTGTCGTAAATTTCGTGCATTGCAGCCTCCATGGGAGCTGTGGGTAACGTTTCTGAAGTGTATGCGCATTAGTATGCGCATACAAGGCGCTGGCGGCGGGACGCTCTGCCGTCGCCAGACATCACAGCGTGAAATACACCGCCGTGGCGCCGCGATTCTCCCGCGCCCGGCGCAGTTCATCCCGCGCCACGGTGCGCAGGTGCACTTCGTCCGGGCCGTCCATGAAGCGCAAGGCGCGGCCCCAGGTCCACAAATAGGCGAGCGGTGTATCGGGGCTGAGGCCCATGGCGCCGAAAATCTGCATGGCCCGGTCCAGTACCCGGGTTTGCAGGCGCGCGGCCACCACCTTGATGGCGGATACCGCCACCCTGGCGGCTGAATTCCCGTGGCGATCCATTTGCCAAGCCGCTTGCAGTACCAGCAAACGGGCCTGATCAATCTCCAGCCGGCTCTCGGCGATCCAGTCGCGAATATTGTCGAAATCGCACAGGAACTTGCCGAAGGCGCGCCGTTCCAAAGCCCGTTCACACATCATCTCCAGGGCCAGCTCGCATTGGCCGATGGTGCGCATGCAGTGGTGCACACGGCCCGGGCCGAGCCGGGCCTGAGCCATGGCGAAACCGGCGCCGGGCTCGCCGAGCAGAAACTCGACGGGCAGCCGCACCTGACGAAACAGCAACTCGCAGTGACCTTCCGGGGAGTGGTGCTGGAGGATGGGAATGTTGCGTTCCACACTCACGCCCGGGGTGTTGAGAGGCACCATGATCATGGAATGCTGGTGGTGGGGGCCGCCGCCTTCATGGTCATCGCAGCGCGCCAGCACGATGGCGAAGTCGCAGCGGGGGTGGGCGGCGCCGGTGATGAACCACTTGCGACCGTCCAGTACATAGTGATCGCCGTCCCGGCGCAGAGTGGTGGCGATGTTGGTGGCGTCGGAGGACGCCACGTCCGGCTCGCTCATGGCGAAACAGGATCTTACCTCGCCTTCCAGCAGGGGGCGCAGCCAGCGGTCGTACTGCGCCGGGGTGGCGAAACGGTGCAGTAATTCCATGTTGCCGGTGTCCGGAGCGCTGCAATTGAACACCTCCGCGGCCCACGGGATGCGGCCCATGATTTCCGCCAGCGGCGCGTAGTCCAGGTTGTCCAGGCGGGTGCCGGGTTCCTCCTCGCGAAGCTCAGGCAGGAACAGGTTCCACAGGCCGTCTTCCCGGGCCTGGAGCTTGAGCGGATCGATCACCGGCAGAGGGTATTCTCCGGCGTTGGCCAGCCGGTGCCATTCCGCGTTGCGGGGCATCACCCGGCGTCGCATGAACTGGTGCATCACGTCCTGGACCTGGCGGCTGTATTCGGAGAATTCGAACTCCATGGGGCGCTCCTCGCTGATTGGACTCTTCAGCCTAGGGCAGCGGGACGGCGGGCCTTTTGATGATGATCAAGAAAGCGGCCGGCACGGCGGGTTCGAGTGTGACCTACCGGCTGGCAGGTATGGCGGTCACTGTCATTTCCTTGTCACGGTAATCCCGCCGGGGGCCTGCCATAATCGAGCGGCTTTTTGCACTCCCCGGAGGTATCCATGAGTTCCCCCATGCTGGAACGGCTGGTGGCCGTGGCCTGTGACCAGGATTGTCAGGCCCTTGCATCGTTGATGGACCAACAGCAATTGACACCGGAACAGGTTCATTCCTTACGTGTGCTGATCAAGCGGCAGCGCGCGTTATGGCAACTGATGTCCACCCAGGGAGAGAGCAAACGCGCGCAGAAACAGGACAAGGCCCTGCGTGCCGGAGCCAGACTGCTGGCCGCTTCCCGTGATCGTCAGGTCACCGAAGAGACTCTGGCCACGTTGAAACAGACCACGCGGCGGGATTATGAGCTGGAGGCCCTGGAGCGGGTGATGGCCTGGCTGGCGGAGGAACAAAGCGATCCGGTGGCGCCGCCGGTGCCGGAAGCGCTGCCGCTGGTATTCCAGGAAGACCTGGACGCCTGGCAGGCACTCAAGCGCAAAGGGGAAGATCAGGATGTGATCCGCAAGGGTTACGTCACTTTGTATCGGCAATTACGCCAGCAAGCTCTGGAGACATTGTCCGAGGGCAAGGACGAGGACTGGCACCGCCTGCGCCGCGACGTGAAATACCTGCTGTATCAACTGGAACCCCTGGGCGGCACGCTGGCGGACGCCGAGGTGGATATAAAGCGGATCCGCAAGCTGGGCAGCCAGCTTGGCGACTTGCACGATCTGCATATGCTCGGTGACCAGTTGAAACGCCGGCTCAAGAAGACCGGAGACGCGGAGCTCCGTGAAGCCCTGGTCTGTGTGCGCCAACTGGCGGCCCGTCGCGAAGAGAGGGTGATGACGGAGTGCCGGCAGCGCACCCGCCGTGTGTTTGAACTGAAGCCGAAAATGCTGCGACAGGCCCTGGAGCAGCTTGCCCTTCCCATCTGAGTTTTCTCTGGAGGTGATCGGCTGTCGGAATGACCGCGGCGCCGGTCCGGTTCCGGCGTCCTCATGGCGCAAACGTCCTTTACATCAGTCAATGTCATGGACATTGGCCGCAGCGCCCCGATCGGGCCACCCGCTTGGCCGTAGCGCCGATGATTCGGCACCATCCGACCTTCCGATCCCCCTTGGGATACCCGCATTATGGGCCAATGTCACGAGCCACTGCCCCGCCCGCGCGAGGAGGACGGCTCAGCCCATACGGCGGAGAGAATCATGTCCAACAACCACTTCGATGTTCTGATCATTGGCGCCGGCCTGTCCGGTATCGGCGCCGCCTGTCATTTGAGCCGCCAATGCCCGGAGCGCAGCTACGCCATCATCGAGCGCCGTGAACGCATGGGAGGCACCTGGGACCTGTTCCGTTACCCGGGTATCCGTTCCGACTCGGACATGTTCACCCTGGGCTACAACTTCCGCCCCTGGACCGAAGCGAAGGTGCTGGCGGACGGGCCGTCGATCCGTAATTACATTGTCGACACCGCCAAGGAATACAAGGTCGAGGATAAAATCCGCTACGGCCGCAAGATGACCGGCGCGCGCTGGTCGTCATCACAGAACCGCTGGACCGTGGACCTGGTCCGTGAGGAAGACGGCAGTGCCGAGCAGGTCACCTGCCAGTTCCTCTATTGCTGCACCGGTTACTATAACTACGATGCCGGCTATACCCCGGACTTTCCCGGCGTGGACGACTTCAAAGGTCAACTGGTCCATCCGCAGAAATGGCCCGAGGACCTGGATTACTCCGGCAAGAAGGTCGTGGTGATTGGCAGTGGCGCCACCGCTGTGACGCTGGTGCCGGCGATGGCGGACAAAGCCGGCAGCATTACCATGTTGCAGCGTTCGCCCACCTATGTGGCCACGGTGCCGCAGGAAGACCCGATCTCCGCCAATCTGCGCCGATTTCTGCCGGAAATGGCGGTGTACCGTCTGGCCCGGGCGCGCAATATCGCGCTGCAGCGCATGGTCTTCAAGCTGTCCAAGCAGCGGCCGAAGCTGGTGCGGCGCGCCCTGCTGGCCGCCGCCCGCCGTCAGTTGGGCTCCGAGTTCGACATGACCCACTTCAAACCCCAGTACAACCCCTGGGACGAGCGCCTGTGCGCGGTCCCCAACGGCGATTTGTTCAAGGTGCTGCGCAAGGGCAAGGCGGACGTGGTGACCGATCATATCGATACCTTCACCGAGAAAGGCATCCGTTTGAAATCCGGCAAGGAACTGGAGGCCGACATCATCATTACCGCCACCGGTCTGGACCTGCAGCTGCTGGGCGGCGCCAGCCTGACCGTGGACGGCGAAGAGGTGGTGCCCAAGGACACCCTGGTGTATCGCGGGCTGATGCTGCGTGACGTGCCCAATATGGCGCTGGTGTTCGGTTACACCAACTCCTCCTGGACACTGAAAGCGGATCTGGTCAGCGAGTATGTTTGCCGCCTGCTCAACTACATGGCGCGCAATGGCATTGAGCGGGTCACGCCGCGTGACCAGGAAGGCTGCGATACCGACGACAATTTCGTCGGCTTGCAATCCGGTTATGTACAGCGCGCCGCCGACCGTCTGCCCCGCCAGGGCAGCAAGGCGCCCTGGCAGGTGCTGAACAACTACTTCAAGGATTTGCCGGCGCTGCGGTTCGGGCGCATCGAGGACGACACTCTGGAGTTCTCACCGGCCCCGGCCAGCCGTCGTCGCGGTGGTTTGCTGGCGATGCTGCGGAGCTGACAGACCGGTATCGAGGGTTCTTGGCTGTATGAAGGGCCATGGAGTCCTGGGGCGTAGTTGTTCGCTGCCAAGGCAGCTCCCACAGGCCCTAGTTCAGCAGTTCAGCCTGATCCTTGTCGCGCACCCCGATCAGATAGAGGATGCCGTCCAGGCCCAGCGTGGAGATGGACTGCTCGGCATTCTTTTTTACCAGCGGCTTGGCGCGGAAGGCGATACCAAGACCCGCGGCGCCCAGCATGGGCAGATCGTTGGCGCCGTCGCCCACGGCGATAACCTGCTCCAGGTTGATGTTTTCCTGCTTGGCGATCTGTTTGAGCAGTTCCGCCTTGCGTTCGCCGTTGACGATCTGGCCCACCACCCGGCCAGTGACTTTGCCGTCCTCGATTTCCAGTTCGTTGGCGTAGACGTAGTCGATGTTCAGGGTGCGCTTGAGCCATTCGCCGAACCAGGTAAAGCCGCCGGATAGAATGGCGGTGCGGTAGCCCAGTGCCTTGAGGGTGGGGATCAGGCGCTGGGCCCCTTCGGTCAGTTCCAGGCGGTCGCGCACTCGTTCCAGGGCACCTTCGTCCAGCCCCTTGAGCAGGGCCACGCGGGAGCGGAAGCTTTCATTGAAGTCCAGTTCACCGCGCATGGCCCGTTCAGTGATGGCGGCTACCTGCTCGCCGACGCCGGCCTCGGCGGCCAGTTCATCGATCACTTCCGAGCGGATCAGGGTGGAATCCATGTCGAATACCACCAGCCGCCGATTACGGCGGAAAGCACTGTCGCGCTGGAAGGCGATGTCCAGGTTGCGCTCGTTGGCGATGGACAGAAAAGCGGCGCGCATGGCCGCCGCGTCCCGGGGTTCGCCGCGCACCGAGATTTCCACGCAGGCGCGGGTGTCCGGGTTTTCCTGCTCGCCTTCCAGGCGAACCCGGCCGGACAGGCGGGTCATGCTGTCGATGTTGAGGCCATTGTCGGCCACCACGGTGGTGACTTCGGCCAGCTGTTCGGCGGTGATCTTGCGTGACAGCAGGGTAATGATGTGGCGGTCCTTGCCCTGGCCGGCCACCCATTCCTCGTAGCGGTCCTCGTCGATGGGACGGAAGCGCACCGAAATATTACGTTTGTGGGCCTCGAACAACAGGTCCTTGAGCAGCGGCGATGCTTCCCCTTCCGGTGGCACCTCCACCAGAATGCCCAGGGACAGGGTGTCGTGGATCACCGCCTGGCCGATATCCAGTACGTTCACCTGGTAGCGGCCCAGTATCGCGGTGAAGGCCGCGGTCAAGCCAGGCCGGTCATTGCCGGATACCTGGATGAGAATGATCTCGCGCACTAACTGTGGTCCTTGGTAAAAGGTCGGCGTAGCGTAGCAAAAAGCGTCGGCCAGCGGCAGCCCGGTTTGGCGCCATGAACAGACTCTAAACAGGTATACTCGGCCCCGCGATTCGCCCAACAGGAAATACGGATCATGTCCCTTTGGCAACGATGGCGCCCGTGGCTGCGCCAGGAGCGCGTTCTGCTGGTGGAACTGGCCACCATGCTGCTGATGGCGCTGGTGATCGGCGTCTACTTTCTTGAGCACTTTTCCGCCCGTCTGGAGGAGCAACAGCGGCAGGAACTGACCTCCCTGGCCCGACAGACCGCCCTGCGCGCGGCCGAGTCCATGGTCAGTGATGACCTTATCAGCCTCAATGTCATCGCTCGTGAGACCCGCGCTCTGGACACCGTCAGTGAGGCGCGCTTCCTCAGTGTGGCCCGGCAGCCGCTGGCCGGCGGCGAGCTGCCGTCGGCGGCCACGGTGAGAGTGGAGGTTCCGGTGGCGTTGGCGGATGGCGAACCGGCTGGAGCCCTGGTGCTGGCGGCCCGTCCGAGCACCGCCCGCGAGGGGCTGGAATCCGGCTATGTGCTGGTAGTGCTGGGCGTGTTGCTGTTGCGGGTGGCCGGGGAAGTCATGTGGCGGCGAATCCAGCGGGGCCAGCCCGCCCGGGCCAACGGCGAAACGCCGGTAGAGGATTTGGACAACGGCGGCGCTGAAGCGCTGGACGGCGCTCCACCGTCCATCGTGTTCCGGCGTCCGCAAGGCAATGGCGGGCCGGGCGGCAGCGATTTGCGCCTGAGCATCGTCAATTTCGATCACTTCCGACAACGCTATACCGCCGATGCCCTGCGGGCCTTGCTGGACGACTATCACCATCTGCTGAGTGAAGTGGCGCGCCTGTACGGCGGCCAGGTGGAGCGTGGCCTCGGCGACCGTGCGCTGGTGCGCTTCCCGGGGCAGCCGTTGTCATCCACCTCCTTCGCGGCGCTGTGCGCGGGCTTGTTGTTCCTGCGCCTGGCGCGGTTGCAGGGGCCCCGCCGCAAGGCGCATCAAGCGCCGGCGTTGGAGTTCAAGGCGCTGGTGTGTGATGACTTTGGGGAAGAGGAAAGCTGGGCACTGTGCGTGGCCGGCGTGCCCGGCCGGTTGCAGGTGCCGGAAAGCCAGCTCACCCGCGGCGAGCTGGATGTGAAGGCCCTGTATCAACCGGAGCGGGCGCTGACGGTGATGGCCGGCGAGCGCCAGGTGCGGCTGCAGCCGGTGGAGCAATTGGCTTATCGCTATCAGGCGCTGTTGCGCAGTCAGGCGGAAGCGGTGATGGGCGACGGGTTGGGTTCCGGCCCGGCCGGCGAGGACGGCGTTTCGCCGAGCAGGTAATCGTTCATGGCCGAGGCGATGCGCTGCGGCAGATCGGGCATGCCCTGATTGCCGAACAAGCGGTTGAACTCCAGCACATAAGGGTGGCCATCCACCCAGGCCACGTCGAAGCCGGCGTAATCGATGCCGAGGCGCAGGGCCAGATCGTGCACCAGCGCCACCGCGGCCTCCGGCACCGGCAGGTCATGACGTACACGGCCGCCGCGTGCCACGTTATTGAGGAACCCCTCGCCCTCGCGCCAGTAAGCGGCGATCACCTTACGACCCACCACCACCACGCGCAGATCGCGCACGATCGGCAGCAGCTTCTGGATGTAGAGCACGTCGTTTTGCGCGGCGAACGCCTGTAATTGCTGGCGGTTCTCGATCAGGAAAACGCCCTCGCCACGGCTGGAACGGGCTTGTTTGCCCACGAACGGGAACGTCCAGGTGTCCAGGATACGGCTCACCGAAGTGCTGTCGGAGGGCAATATCTCGGTGGCAGGCAGATGTTGCGGGCAGGCCAGTTCCAGGGCCCGGGTCATTTCGATCTTGTCATGGCCGAGATGATAGGATGCCGGGCTGGGGAAAATCGGCCGACGCAGCACGTAGTGCAGGCCATGCAGCTGCCAATAGGCGGGGAACAGCAGCCAGTCGGCTTCACTCAACTCGCTCACATGGGCAGCGGCATGTTCCGGTTTGATGTAGCGAACCGAAGCCAACCCCAAAGTGCGGAAGGGATCAAAGGTGATCAGTTTCAACGCAGGACAGCACCATTTAGCCGTAACGGACGATTTTATAGGGCCAAATCGGGTGTCTCGGCAAGCAAATTCAGCGCTGTCCCGCGGCGGTGATTCAGCCCGGCCGGCGGCACTCCGGCGGCAGTGACAGGGGGCCGCCTTGGTGCTGTTCCAGCAGGCGTAGAAAATCCTTGCCAACGCCACGCCCCCGGGTGGACGGATGCACCACCATCCACAGCAGCGCCTCGCCGTCCAGGGCGGCCACCGCCACCGGCTGGCCGTTGAAATGGGCGCCGGCGATGGTGTGTCCCGCGGCGATGGCCTGGCGCAGCGCCCGGGCGTGGTCGGGATCATCGCGCAGGGTCTTGGCGAAAGTGTCGTTGACGCTGTCACTGGCGGCATGAATCTGGAGCTGAATCGGCATGCGGTCTCCCGGAGGCGGTAAAAAAAGTCCGTGCCCGGCCGGTCTCGGCGGGCCACGTAGGCTAAAGGGTCGGTTCCCTAGTATACTACCCGCCTAAGAGCCTGTTTATGATCTCTACGCCACCGCGCCGGAGTTCATTTTTTCGTCAGGTCGTGATTCCGGTTGTGCGGTGTAGTCAATCTACATAAACAAGCGTAATCGCGGGCTGGCGGCAAAAGGGACCCGGCCCTTCGGGTTGCGCTGGAAAAGCCGCCAGACGACGCTGCGGCCTTTGACTTTGGACCCACCAGAGCCTGCAGTCCGCAACGCCGTCTGGCGGCTTTTCCAGCGGCAACGCGGCGGCGTAGAGATCATAAACAGGCTCTCACATTGGAGGTACCGATGAGCGAACGTCGCGCCACTGTCGAGCGCAACACACTGGAAACCCAGATCCGGGTCGCCGTGAATCTGGATGGCACCGGCACCTGTAAGCTGGACACCGGCCTGCCGTTTCTGGAGCACATGCTGGATCAGGTGGCACGCCACGGTCTGATCGACCTGGACATCGTCGCCAACGGGGATTTGCATATCGATGCCCACCACACCGTGGAGGATATCGGTATTACCCTGGGGCAGGCGCTGTCCCGGGCCTGGGGCGACAAAAAAGGCATTCGCCGTTATGGCCACGCCTATGTGCCCCTGGATGAAGCCCTGTCCCGGGTGGTGATCGATCTGTCCGGCCGTCCCGGCCTGGAAATGCATGTGCCGTTCACCCGCGGCATGATCGGCGGCTTCGACGTGGATCTGTTCCACGAGTTCTTCCAGGGGCTGGTGAACCACGCCATGATCACCGTGCACGTGGACAACCTGCGCGGCAAGAACGCTCACCACCAGGCGGAAACCGTGTTCAAGGCCTTTGGCCGCGCGCTGCGTGTGGCGGTGGAGAGGGATCCGCGCATGGGTGACATCACTCCCAGCACCAAGGGCACCTTGACGGAAACCGAATGAGGAACCCAGGTATGAGTGAAACCGTCGCCGTGGTCGATTACGGCATGGGAAATCTGCACTCCGCCGGCAAGGCGCTGGAGAAAGTGGCTTCCGGTCAGCGCATCGTGATTACCGGTGACCCGGACCAGGTTCGCCATGCGGACCGGGTGGTGTTTCCCGGTGTCGGTGCCATTCGTGACTGTATCCGGGTGATCACCGAGACCGGGCTGGACCGGGCCATTCTCGATGTGATTGACGCGCGCAAACCGCTGCTCGGTGTTTGTGTGGGCATGCAGGCGCTGCTGGATCACAGTGAGGAAAACGACGGCGTCGACTGCCTGGGTGTCTTCAACGGCCGGGTGGCCCATTTTGGTGAGCAGTACGGGGAAACCGGAAACCGCCTGAAAGTGCCGCACATGGGTTGGAACGAGGTGCGTCAGATGCACCCGCACCCGATGTGGGCCGGCATTGCCGACAACAGCCGTTTTTATTTCGTGCACAGCTACTGTGCCGTGGACGTGCCGGAAGAGAATATCTCCGGCATGTGTCACTACGGCCGCGATTTCGCCGCCGCGGTGATCAAGAAAAATGTCTTCGCGGTGCAGTTCCACCCGGAAAAAAGCGCCGACGCTGGCCTGCAACTGTTGGAAAATTTCCTGCGCTGGCAGCCCTGAGGTCGTCGTCCGGCCGAACAAACCGCCGATACACGTTGATAGAAAGAGACTTTGATGCAACTGATTCCCGCCATCGACCTGAAAGACGGTAAGTGCGTACGCCTGAAGCAAGGGCGCATGGAAGACGACACCGTCTTCTCCGAAGACCCGGTGGCCGTCGCCACTCACTGGGTGGAACGGGGCGCCCGCCGCCTGCACCTGGTGGACCTGAACGGGGCCTTTGCTGGCGAGCCGGTGAATGGCGAGATCGTCAAGGCCATCGCCAAGGCCCACCCGGACCTGCCGATCCAGATTGGCGGTGGCATCCGTACCCCGGAAATCATCCAGACCTACCTGGACGCCGGGGTGCAGTGGGTGATCATCGGCACCAAGGCCGTCAATGAGCCGGCCTTCGTCAAGGAAATGTGTCAGCGTTTTCCCGGCCATATCATCGTCGGCCTGGACGCCAAGGACGGCAAAGTGGCCACCGACGGTTGGGCCAACGTCACCGATGTGGATGTGATCGACCTGGCCCGGCAATTCGAGAACGACGGTGTCTCCGCCATCGTTTACACCGACATCAGCCGTGATGGCATGCTGCAGGGTGTGAATGTGGAAGCGACCGTGCGGCTGGCCCGGTCCATGAGCATCCCGGTGATCGCCTCCGGTGGCATCACCAATCTGGACGACGTGCGCAACCTGTGCGCGGTGGCGGACCAGGGCATCAGCGGCGCCATCACCGGCCGTGCCATTTACGAGAACACCCTGGACTTCGCCGAAGGCCAGGCGCTGTCCGACCAGCTCACCGGCGCCTGAGCGCGGAGACAACCATGAGCCTTGCCAAACGTATCATCCCCTGCCTGGACGTGGATGCCGGCCGCGTGGTCAAGGGTGTCCAGTTCGTCGATATCCGCGACGCCGGTGACCCGGTGGAAGTGGCGCGCCGTTATAATGAAGCCGGGGCGGACGAGATTACCTTCCTGGACATTACCGCCAGCCACGAAGGGCGGGACACCACCCTGGAAACCGTGGAGCGCATGGCCAGTCAGGTGTTCATCCCGCTCACCGTGGGCGGTGGCGTGCGCACCCTGGAAGATATTCGTAATCTGCTCAATGCCGGCGCCGACAAGGTCAGTATCAACTCGGCGGCGGTGAAGAATCCGGAATTTGTCCATGAGGCCGCGCAGCGGTTCGGCTCCCAGTGCATCGTGGTGGCCATCGATGCCAAGAAAGTCAGCGGCGAAAGCGAGAACAATCGCTGGGAGATTTTCACCCACGGCGGCCGCAAGCCCACCGGTATCGATGCGGTGGAATGGGCTCGGCGCATGACCGATTACGGCGCCGGTGAAATCCTGCTGACCAGCATGGATCGTGACGGTACCAAAAACGGTTTTGATATCGCCCTGACCCGGGCCATCGCCGATGCGGTGCCGGTGCCGGTGATTGCCTCCGGTGGCGTCGGCAATTTGCAACACCTGGTGGACGGCGTGATCCAGGGCGGCGCCGATGCGGTGCTGGCGGCGTCGATCTTCCACTTCGGCGAATACAGCATTGCCGAAGCCAAGCAATACATGCAGCAGGCCGGCATTGAGATGCGCCTGTGAGTGAAGCGGCGCCGTGTATCTGGGTGGACGCGGACGCCTGTCCTGGCGCCATCAAGGAAGTGTTGTTCCGAGCCGCCCAGCGTCGTCATCTGCACACCCGGCTGGTGGCGAACCACACCATGCGCGTGCCCCGCTCCCCGTTTATCCGTTTGATCCAGGTTCCCTCCGGCTTTGATGCCGCCGACGATTACATCGCCGAACAAGTCAGCCCTGGTGATCTGGTGATCACCGCGGACGTGCCACTGGCGGACCGGATCGTGGCGGCGGGCGCCACTGGTCTCAATCCGCGTGGCACCCTTTACACCAGGGAGACGGTGCGCGAGCATCTCAACCGCCGGGACTTCATGGAAGAGATGCGCTCCGCCGGTCTTGCCAGCGGCGGCCCCTCGGCACTGGACAAGCGCCAGGTCCAGGCCTTCGCCAACGCCCTCGACCGGTTCCTCGCCACGGCGCGATAAGGCTGCCGTAGGAGCCTGTTTGCAGGCGAATGGGCCTTCAGGCCCCCAGAATCGCTTGTAGCGGGCCCGCCGCCCGAACAGACTGAGAGCCCGTTCCCATGCTGAAAATCTCCAACAACGTGACCATCCCCGAAGCGGAGATCGAATGGCATGCCATCCGTGCCCAGGGCGCGGGCGGCCAGAACGTCAATAAAGTGTCTTCCGCTATCCATTTGCGCTTTGACGTGCGGGCATCGACCTTGCCCGAGTTCTACAAGGAGCGGCTGCTGGCCTTGGCGGACCAGCGCATCACCGCCGACGGTGTCATCGTGATCAAGGCACAGCGATACCGGACCCAGGAAAAGAATCTGGACGATGCCTTGCAGAGATTGCGTGCGCTGATTCTCGACGCCACCGTGGTGCATAAGAAACGCAAGCCCACCCGTCCGTCGAAATCGGCGCGCAACAAACGCATGGACAAGAAAACGCGGCACGGCCAGACCAAGGCGCTGCGCGGCAAGGTGCGCCCCTGATTCCCCGATCCCCACTGTTCCGATTCAAGGAAGGATGTCCATGATGCTCCGATTAGCGATGCTGGCCGGTGTGCCGGCCCTCTTGTTGAGCGCGCTGGCTGGCGCCGATACCCGTGCCCTGGACAATGACTGGTTTTTGACTGACGGCGATCCGGCCTTCCGGTTGCACTGGCCTCTTGAGCAAACGGACTCAGGCTGGCGGGTAGTGATCGACAAGCCCGACGGCACTCTGTTTTTCAAGAGCCAGATCGCCGATCCGGAGGCGCTACACCTGCTTAACACCAGCAACCGCCGTGGCCCCTTCGCCTATTACCATGATAACGGCCAGGTGGAACTGGAAGGCCACTATGATGACCAGGGAAGAATCACCGGCCAGTCCATCTTCTACTGGGACAATGGCAATGCCCGGGAAATTCGTGACTACTTGCCAGAGGGTTACCATGTGCTCAAGGCCTTCCATGAGAACGGTGGCCTGGCCATGGAGGCGTTGCCGGACAAGGGCGAACGCACTGGCCGGGAGAAGCACTACCGGAAAGACGGGTCGTTGCGGTCCCGCCTCTACACCCGGCCCGCTGAACAGGGCGGCCTGGCGGATGTGCGGCTGAACTACGACCCACAGGGCAACATTGTTGCCCGCGTGGAAGCCAATGATGACGTCCAGGTCAGCGAGACGATCAAGGACAGTCACTTGGTGGAACGTCTCACCTTCGACCGGGCCGGAACCTGGTCGCTCCGGGAGCGCTTCAACGAAGACGGTGATCTGATACGGCGGGACCGGAATCTGTTGCCCGGCTACCAGCGGGACGGGGAACAGATTTTTGTCACCGACGAGGGCGTGCGCCGGGTATCCCATTACCGCAAGGGTAAGCGGCATGGCGCTTCCTCCAGCCGTCGGGGGGACACCTGGCTGGCACAGGGCTTCTACCGGAACGATCAGCCGGTGGGGCGCTGGTTCAAGGTGGATGAGGACACCGGCGAGGTCACCGTGACCCGCTACGATGACCAGGGCAGGTTCCTGGGCCGTTATCACATCGGCGCCGATCTGGTGGTTCATGGCGACGACGGCAAACCGATGGCGCCGGCGGCGCTGGGCGAAGTCGAACGCAGTCTGCCTCCGGTGGGTACCTCCTGGCTGTACCAGTTCAATGACGCCCAACCGGTGACCTTGACGCTCACGGCGATAAACGGCGACAGGGCCGATTATGAAGTGGGAGAGGGCGGCATCACGCTTCGGGAGGACCTGAACGCCTATCAACCAGAGAGCGCCGAGGCTGGCCCCACTCTGCGCTTTCCGCTGCATCCCGGCGATGTGTGGCGCTATGACACCGAGTCCACGGTGGAGGTGCCGGTGTCAAAGGGGGGGCGCTGGCAATACCGCTACCGGACCCGGGTGATCAGCCGGGTGGATGCCCTGGAAAAAATTCAGGTGGGCGCCGGTACCTTCGCCGCCTTGCGCATCAGCCGCGAAATTGCCTGGCGCAAGGACCAGGCTCGTGGCGAAGGGGAGGGCCTGGATAACATCCGCAACGGCGGCGATGGTCTGGTGGAGGGCTTCACCCGCGAGTTGCTCTGGTATGCCCCGGAAGCCGGTCGAGTGGTGCTTAAGGCGCACATGGAATCCGGTGACCCGAATCTGCTCCATCGTCCCGCCGCGCAACTGCTGGACAATGCCGCCACCTGGTTCACCGAGTTGCGGGCACTGACCGGGCCTGGCGGGAAATCGCATCCCGGCGAGCCCCGTTACGCGCGCGAACCGCGGGCAGGCTGGATCGGTTTCGCAATGCATGCCAACGATACCTGGGAATATCGGATGCAGAATCACGCGGTTGAATGAGGCGGCGTGGCCATGTTCGCGGGGTAAAGGTACGATCGTCCTAATAATGACAAGAGGACGAGCGCATGGATCAGGCAACATTGATTGCGGTGGGGCTGCCGGCGGCCCTGTTTTTGATCATGGTGGGTATGGGGTTGACCCTGACCCCCAAGGATTTTCGTGAAGTGCTGGTGGCGCCCCGGGCCACCTTGTATGGCTTGGTGGCCCAGATCCTGCTGTTGCCGATGGTCGGTGTGGGGCTGGCGCTGTGGCTGGACCTGTCACCGGCGCTGGCGGTGGGGCTGGTGGTGATCGCGGCCTGTCCCGGCGGTACCACTTCCAATCTGTTTGCCTTTCTCGGCCGGGGTGACGTGGCGCTGTCCATTGTCCTCACGGTGGCGGCAAGTCTGATCACCATTGTCACCCTGCCGATGTTCACCAGTTGGGCGCTCGGCCATTTCCAGGATAGCGAGCGGGTGCTGGAATTACCGGTACTGCGCACCATCATTACTCTGTTCGTCATCATCCTGATCCCGGTGATGCTCGGCATGACCTTGCGCCATTTCCGCCGTGACTGGGCGGAGAAAGGCGAAAAACTGGTGAGCGTGTTTGGTCTGCTGGTGCTGGTGGCGGTGATTGCCCTGCTGCTGATTGATCTCGGAGAAGAAGCGCTGGTATTGCTCAAACAGGGCGGGGCGGCGGTGATTCTGCTGAATGTCATTGGCCTGGCACTGGGCATGCTGGGAGGACGCTTGATCGGTCTGGACCGCCCCCAGGCGTTCACCGTGGCGATCGAGCTGGGGATCAAGAACGGTACCTTGGGGCTGATGATCACCTTGACCATGCTGCAGTCCGAGGCAATGTCGGTGCCGGCTGCGGTGTACGGGGTGCTGATGTTCCTGTTCGGTTTCCTGATGCTGGGATACAGCCGGGTAACCGGAATCGGCCGGCCACGGACGGCGACGTAGCCGGCGGTAATGCACCGGGTGCACGCACCGGGTGCATGAAATTTGCACCCGATATGGGCATGGCCCGGGGCGGACCGGTGACGCCGGTCCGTCTTCCGGGGCTCCCTCCATGTGCCTGGTTGTCGCCAGTCAGAGCGGCCTAATTCCTTGTTCTGTAAATAAAAAACATTGAGGGCGGGGGCGAGAGGGCGGCCCCCCGTCACCATCCTCCGGGGCCATGGCTGGCCGTGGCATGGTCCTTGCGAGTTGCGGTGTGTTCTGGTGAGGAATTCAGACCATGCACACTGATAAAGCAACCCGATTGCAACTTTTTGATCTGCGCCTGGTACAGACCCGGGTGTTCCATCTGACCTGGATGGCGTTCTTCGTCTGCTTTTTCGCGTGGTTCGCCTGCGCTCCCCTGATGCCGGTGATTCGCGGTGAATTCGATCTGACCACCAAGCAGATCGCCAACATCAACATCGCCGCCGTGGCGATCACCATCCTGGTCCGGCTGATCATCGGTCCCCTCTGTGACCGGTACGGGCCGCGCAAGACCTACACCGGCCTGATGCTGCTCGGTGCCATTCCGGTGTTCGGCGTGGCGGCGGCGCAGAGCTATGAGAGCTTTCTGTTCTTCCGTCTTCTGATCGGTGCCGTGGGCGCCAGCTTCGTGATCACCCAGTACCACACTTCGGTGATGTACGCGCCCAACGTGGTGGGCACCGCCAATGCGGCGGCGGCGGGATGGGGCAACGCCGGTGGCGGCGCCGCCCAGGCGCTGATGCCACTGGTGCTTGGCGCGGTGCTGATGTTTGGCGTTGGTGAAGTCTTTGGCTGGCGACTGGCTCTGCTGGTACCCGGGGTGTTGATGCTGGTGATGGCGTTTCTTTACTGGCGCTTCACCCAGGATTGCATGGACGGTAACTACAGTGAGCTGCGGGCCGCCGGCAAGGTTCCGGACACCGGCAAGAAAGGCGGCTGGGACAGCTTCAAGCTGGCCGCTGGCAACTATCGCGTATGGATGTTGTTCGTCACCTACGGCGCCTGTTTCGGTGTTGAGATTTTCATGCACAACGTGGTCGCCACCTATTTTCTCGATAACTTCGACCTGTCATTGAAAACCGCCGGACTGGTGGCCGGCAGCTTTGGCTTGCTGGCCCTGTTCGCCCGTGCTCTCGGCGGCTGGGTTTCCGATCAGGTGGCACGCCGGGGCGGCCTGGATGCGCGTGCCCTGGTGCTGTTCGTGCTCATCGTTGGTGAGGGGCTGGGGCTGCTGCTGTTCTCGCTGATGGACAGTTTCCAGCTGGCGGTGCTGTCGATGCTCGCCTTCGGCCTGTTCACCCATATGGCCTGCGGCGCCACCTACGCCCTGGTGCCGTTCATCGACCGTCAGGCGCTCGGTGGCGTGGCCGGCATTATCGGCGCCGGCGGTAACGTGGGCGCGGTGGCCGCCGGCTTTCTGTTGCTGTGGGTGGGTGAAGTACGGCACACCCTGTTCATCCTCGGCGCTTTGGTGCTGGTCAGCGCCCTGTGCGCCATCGCCGTGCGTTTCTCCGCCGCGCATAAAGCCCGTGAAGAAGAACTTTACCAGGAAGCCCTGGCGCAGCGGTCCGCCCAGGTTGCCGGCGGTAACGCCTGAGACACCGGATCCGATGGAGGTCGTGATGAAACAGGAACGGTTAGTGGTGATTGGTAATGGCATGGTGGGACAGAAGTATCTGGACCATCTGGTGGCGGACGGGTTGCATCACCGTTATCAGGTCACGGTGCTGTGCGCGGAGCCGCGTCCGGCCTACGACCGGGTTCACCTGTCGGAGTTCTTCACCGGACGCAGCAGCGAGGACTTGTCCCTGGTGCCGGAGCGTTTTTTCGAACGCCACGGCCTTGAGCTACGCTTGAGTGAGGGCGCCGACAGCATCGATCTGCAGAACAAGACGATCCGGACCGCCAAGGGGGCCACGCTGAACTATGACAAGCTGGTGCTGGCCACCGGGTCCTATCCGTTCGTGCCGCCGGTGCCGGGGCGGGGCCGCCCCAGTTGCCTGGTGTACCGCACCATCGAGGATCTGGAAGCGATCATGGCATCCGGGCGGGATGCGGAAGTGGGCGCGGTGATAGGCGGTGGCCTGCTCGGTCTCGAAGCGGCCAAAGCCCTGCGCGATATCGGCCTGCAAACCCATGTGGTGGAATTCGCGCCGCGCCTGATGGCGGTGCAGGTTGACGACGGCGGCGGCGCGCTGCTGCGCCGCAAGATCGAACAGCTCGGCGTGTTCGTGCATACCGGAATGAACACCACGGAAATCATCGACGGGGAGTTTTACCGTCATCGTCTCAACTTCGCCGACGGCGGGCACTTGGAAGCGGATCTGGTGGTATTTTCCGCCGGCATTCGCCCCCAGGACACGCTGGCCCGTGACGCCGGGCTGGCGGTGGGAGAGCGCGGCGGGATTGTCATCGATAACCACTGCCGCACATCCGATCCTGATGTTTACGCCATCGGCGAGTGCGCGCTCTGGGGCGGGCGCATCTATGGCCTGGTGGCGCCAGGTTACGAGATGGCGCGCGCCGCCGTCAGTCATTTGCGGCATCGGCGTGATGAAACATTGGCGGTACCGTTCACCGGCGCCGATATGTCCACCAAATTGAAATTGATGGGCGTGGACGTGGCGTCCCTGGGGGATGCCCATGCCAGCACGCCGGGAGCCTGCTGTTATCGCTACGAGGACGAGCGCAAGCAGATTTACAAGAAGCTGGTGGTCAGCGAGGACGGTCGTCGCCTGCTGGGCGGCGTGTTGGTGGGGGACGCACGGGAATACAACACCTTGTTGCAACTGATGCTCAATGACATGGCGTTGCCGGAAACGCCGGAGCAATTGATCCTGCCCGCCGCCCAGGGCGCCGCGCCGGCCCTCGATGTCACCCGGTTGCCGGACAGCGCCACGCTGTGCCAGTGCCAGAATGTGACCAAGGGAGCCTTGTGCCAGGCCATCGCCGAGGGGCACTGTGATCTGGCGGCGATCAAGCAATGTACCGGCGCCGCCACCGGTTGTGGCGGTTGCGAGCCCATGGTTCGGACGCTGCTGGACACTTTCGGCGTCGAGGCGGATGCGCTGGCGGAGGTGGGAACATGACCTGCACCACCTGCCCCTACTGTGGTGTCGGTTGTGGCGTGATCGCCACGCCCGGAGACGAGAGCGCACCGAACCGGTTGCGTATCGAAGGCGATCCGGATCACCCGGCGAACCAGGGCCGTCTCTGTGTGAAAGGGTCGGCGCTGGCGGAGACGGTAGGGTTGGAAGGGCGCCTGTTGCAACCCTTGATGCGCGATGACGCCGGGCAGGCGCAAACCGTGTCCTGGGATCGGGCGCTGGATCGGGTGGCCACGGATCTGCGCCGCATTATCGACCAGCATGGTCCGGAGGCGGTGGCCTTCTACGTCTCCGGCCAGTTGCTGACCGAGGACTATTACGTGGTCAACAAGCTGGTAAAGGGCTGGCTGGGCACCGCCAACATCGATACCAATTCGCGGCTGTGCATGTCCTCCGCGGTGGCCGGTCATAAAAGAGCTTTCGGCGAAGATCTGGTGGGTGGCAATTATCAGGATCTGGAAGAAGCGGACCTGGTGGTGCTGGTGGGTTCCAATACCGCCTGGTGCCACCCGATCGTCTACCAGCGATTGATGCGGAGCCGGCGCGAGCGGCCGGAGAAACGTATCGTGGTGGTGGATCCGCGCCGCACCGCCACCTGCGAGCAAGCGGATATGCATTTGCCGGTGAGGGCAGGCTCCGATGTGTGGTTGTTCAACGGGCTGCTCACCTATCTGGAAGAGCACGGTGTGGTGGACACCGGGTTTGTCGCCAACCATACCCGCGGTGCCGCCGAAGCGCTGGCCGTGGCCCGTGCCGACGGCGGCCGTCTGGAGGCGGTCGCCAAGGCCTGTGGGGTGCCGGTGGCGCAATTACAGGCGTTTTACGCCCTGTTCGCGCGTACCCGCAAGGTGGTGACGGTGTTTTCCCAGGGCGTGAACCAATCGTCCAGCGGCACCGACAAGGTCAACAGCATCATCAATTGTCACCTGTTCACCGGGCGGCTTGGCGAGCCCGGCATGGGACCGTTTTCCATCACCGGCCAGCCCAATGCCATGGGCGGCCGGGAAGTCGGTGGCCTGGCCAATACGCTGGCGGCGCATCTGGAACTGGATGAGCCGGCGCACCGGCAACTGGTGCGGGAATTCTGGGGCAGCCCGCGTATCGCCCGGGAGCCGGGTTTAAAGGCCGTGGATTTGTTTGAAGCGGTGCACGATGGCCGTATCAAGGCCCTGTGGGTGATGGCCACCAATCCGGTGGTGAGTCTGCCGGACGCCGACCGGGTCCGCGAGGCCCTGCGCCGTTGTGAACTGTTGGTGGTGTCCGATCTGTTTGCCGATACCGATACCGCCGCCGAGGCCGGGGTGGTGCTGCCGGCGCTGGGCTGGGGCGAGAAAGACGGTACCGTGACCAACTCGGAACGCTGCCTGTCCCGGCAAAAAGCCTTTCTGCCGGCGCCGGGAGAGGCAAAGCCGGACTGGTGGGCGGTCAGTGAGGTGGCCCGGCGGCTGGGGTTCGATGGCTTCGCCTTTGAGCAGCCCCATCAAATTTTCGATGAGCACGCGCGGCTGTCGGCCTGGCGCAACGACGACGATGGCGTGCGGCGTGCTTTCCATATTGGCGGTTTGGCGGGCCTCGACGCCGAGGGCTATGATCGCCTGCGCCCGTGCCAGTGGCCGGTGCCGCAAGCTGGTGAGCATACCTCCCGGCTGTTCCAGGACCGCCGCTTTTTCCATGGGGACGGCAGGGCCAGGCTGGTGCCTACCGCGCCCCGTGCTCCGGTCAACGCGGTGGATGACGAGTTCCCGCTGGTGCTCAACACTGGCCGTATTCGCGACCAATGGCACACCATGACGCGCACCGGCCGCGCCCCGCGTCTGGCCAGCCACCTGCCCGAGCCGTTCGTGGAAATGCATCCTTACGAAGCCATGTTGTGCGGTGTGCAGGACGGGGCCCTGGTGCGGGTGGCCAGCCGTTGGGGCGCGATGGTGGCGCGGCTGCGCTGCACCGCCGATCAACCGCGGCGGACCGTGTTCGTGCCGATTCACTGGAATGACCAGCGTGCATCGGATGCCCGCGTTGGCGCGTTGGTCAACCCGGTGGTGGATCCGCTTTCCGGGGAGCCGGAGTTCAAGCACACCCCGGTCATGGTGTCGCCGTTCCCGGTGGATTGGCACGGGGTGGTCTACAGCCGTTCCCCGCTGCAATTCGCGGGCAGAGAGGCGCCGGCCTACTGGGTTTGTATCCAGGGTGACGGTTTCCTGCGCTATGAGCTGGCTGGCCGGGGCCGGCTTGAGGAGCCGCACCACTGGAGCCGGTCGCTGCTGGGATTCGAGCAGCAACCGCGGTGGCTGGAAGTGGGCGAGGACAGTGCCGGTGATTATGGCGCCGTGGCCCTGGAGCAAGAGCGCCTGCTGGCCTGTGTCTATCTGTCACCGCGCGCCGAGCTGCCTTCACGCAGTTGGCTGAGCCGCGTGTTCGGGAAGGAAACAGTATCCGAGGCGGATATCGTCGGGCTCAAACTGGGGCGTTCGGTGGATCCGGCCGACGACGTCGGCGCCACGGTCTGCTCTTGTTTCTCAGTGGGGCGGAATACCATCCTCGACGCCATTCGCGATAACGGGTTAACCTCGGTGGAGGGCGTTGGGCGCTGCGTCGGAGCAGGCACCAATTGCGGTTCCTGCCAGCCGGAAATCCGCGCCCTGATCGAAGAGGCGAGACTGGCGGAGGGCGCGTGATGGAGGACGTGACGGTTGCGATTCTCGCGGGTGGCCAGGGACGCCGGCTCGGCGGTGTGGACAAGGGGCTGATACCGGTGCTGGGCCGCAGCCTGGTGGAGCGGGTGCTGCAAGCCCTGCCCGACGGACCGGCGAGACTGATCGTGGCCAATCGTAATTTGCGCGCCTATCAGGCGCTGGGGGTGCCGGTGGCCAGTGACCCCTGGCCGGATTTTCGTGGGCCCCTGGCCGGTATTCTGGCCGCGTTACGCACTGCCTCCACTCCGTGGGTGCTTATTCTCCCCTGTGATGCGGTGACCTTGCCCGACGATCTGCTGCCCCGTTTAATGATCCAGGCCAAGCTGCAAGGCTTGCGGGCAGTGTATGCTGAGGCGCATGGTCAGGGGCAGTATTTGTGCTGCTTGCTGAATCGCGATCTGGAAAGCGGGCTCGCCGAAGCGCTGGAGCATGGCGAGCGGGCGCCGCGTCGCTGGTTCGCCACCATCGGTGCGCGGCCGGTGGACTTTTCCGACGTGCAGCCGGAGCCGCTGTGGAGTTTGAACAACCCCGCGGAAGTGGCCGACGCTTGTGCCCGTCTGAGCCGGGGAGACTGATCATGGGCATAGCCTTTGAGCCGTTGTTGGTAAAAGAGCCGTTGCAGGACCGTTTCGGCCGGGTCAAACGCAAGCTGCGCTTGTCACTGACCGACCGCTGCAACTTCCGTTGCCGGTATTGCATGCCGGAACACCCGCAATGGCTGCCCGGGCGGGAACTGATGGACCGGGAGGAACTGCTGCGGCTGGCGACTCTGTTCGTGGACAACGGTATTGAAGAGCTGCGCCTGACCGGCGGCGAGCCGCTGCTGCGCAAGGATGTGGTGGCGTGCGTGGCGGCGCTGTCCCGGTTGCGTGAGCATGGGTTGAAGCGGCTGTCGATGACCACCAACGGCACCCGCTTGCCGGCATTGCTCGATGACCTGATCGAGGCCGGCCTGGACGATCTGAACATTAGTCTGGACGCGGTGGACGAAGGCCGTTTCCAGGCGCTTACCCGCCGCCCGCTGGCGCCGGTGCTGGCGGGGATCGAAAAGGCCCGCGACAGCGGCCTGCCGGTGAAACTGAACGCGGTGCTGATACAGGGGTATAACGACGACCAGATCCTGCCGCTGACCCACTGGGCCAAGGCCCGTGATCTGCCATTGCGCTTCATCGAATACATGCCGCTGGACGAACCGGGCCGCTGGCGTGAGGAGCAGGTGGTGTCCGAGGCTCGCATTCTCGATACGCTGGCCGGCCACTATCGGATCGAGGCACTGCCCCGCGGGGCGGCCCCGGCCACCGAATACCGACTCGATGAGCGCTACACCCTGGGCGTGATCTCCACCGTGACCCGGCCCTTTTGCGCCGATTGCGACCGGCTGCGGCTGACCGCCAACGGGCATCTTTACACCTGTCTGTTCGCCCGTCAGGGGCACGATCTGCTGACGCCGCTGCGCGGCGGGGAAAGCGAGGCCCAGCTGCGGCGTCGCATCGAACAGAGAGTCTGGCACAAGGACGCCGGCTACGCGGCCACGCCCGGCCCGGTGGACCGGCCAATTACCATGCACGGGATGGGAGGCTGATGAATCTGTCCTTTGAACTTTACGGTGAACTGATTCCGCTGGCGGGTGGCGAGCGTATCACCCTCGTCACCGAAATGGCGCCGGCCACGGTGGCCGAGGCACTGAGCGTGCTGGCCGATCAGTGTCCGGCCCTGCAACCGCGCCTGGATCAGTGCGCCGCGGTGCGCGACACCGACATTTTATTGCGCTCGGACCCGTTGCCGGAAAACGGTCATCTGGTGCTGCTGCCACCAGTGGCGGGGGGGTGATCATGACGGATTCGAGTAACAGGATGCATTTGACCGAATATCCGATCGCCATCGACGAACTGCTGGCGCTGGATCGCTATCCGGAGTGCGGCGGCCTGGCCCTGTTCGCCGGCACCGTGCGCGACCATCACCAGGGCTTGCCGGTGGAGAGCTTGCGCTATACCGCCTACGCGCCGTTGGCGGAAAAGCGCATCGCCGAGATCGAACAACAGGCCCGTGAGCGCTTCGGCCTGAGCTATTGCCGCGTGGTGCATCGCCTGGGCGCGCTGCGCATCGGTGACGTGGCGATCGTGTGCGTGGCCCGTGCCGCGCATCGGGCGGAGGCGTTCGAGGCGTGCCGTTACCTGGTGGATGAAGTGAAGCATCAGGCGCCGATCTGGAAGGAAGAATTCTATACCGACGGCAGCAGCGCCTATGTGCAGGGCTGCTGCATCCGCCCGGACTCACGGTCGGGCGATCAGCATCACGCTCATACCGACTCTCACCCGGACCATCACCGGGTTCCCCATTGTGATGGAGATCATTCTTGAAAGACGTCAGTAACAAACCGGACTCGTTCCGCAGCGCCCGCGCGCAGTGCTGTCTGCGGGCTCCGCAGGACTGCATCGAGCGCCTGCGCCGTGGCGACACCGACAAAGGCGATGCCTTGAAGACCGCGCGCATCGCCGGCATTCTCGCCGCCAAGCGCACCGACGAACTGCTGCCGCTGTGCCACCCGCTGCCGATCCACCGCGCCGAACTGGAGTTCGAGCTGGGCGAGGAGCAAGTAACGATCCTGGCCGAAGTGCAGACCATCGGCCCTACCGGGGTGGAAATGGAAGCGCTCACCGCCGCGCAGATGGCGGCACTCACCTTGTACGACATGCTCAAGCCACACTGCCGTCCGGATCAGTTGGAAATCACCGATGGCCGCCTGCTGGAAAAAACCGGCGGCAAGTCCCAGTTCCGCCGCTATCTGCGTGCGCCGATGAGCGCGGCGGTGATCGTGCTGTCGGACACCGTGGCCGCTGGCCGTAAACCGGACACCGCCGGGCGCTCGGTGGAGGAAGGTCTGGCCGCCGCCGGTTTTGAACCGGTGCATTATCAGGTGTTGCCGGACGAGCCGGATCAGCTGCGCGAGGCGGTGCAGGCGCAACTGACCGAGGGCACCGCGCTGATCGTTACCGTCGGCGGCACCGGGGTCGGGCCCCGTGACTGCACCGTGGACACCGTGCAGCCGATGCTGACCACCGAGCTGCCGGGGGTAATGGAAGCGGCGCGGGACTTCGGTCAGCGCCGTACACCCTACGCCATGATGTCACGGGGCATTGCCGGGCTGGCCGGAGATAGCGTGGTGGTGACGTTCCCGGGCAGCCGGCGCGGCGCCGAGGAGACGCTGGCGGCGCTGCTGCCGGGGCTGGTGCACCTGCTGGAAGTGTGCCGGGCCGGCCGCCCGCATCCGGGCGGGTATCAGTAGCACGCGCAGCACCGCCTGACAGCGCTTCACAGACTGGACTACAAAGCCGCTGTAGGAGCATGCCTGCAAGCGAATTCTTCCAACATTCGGAAAATAGATTCGCTTGCAGGCAAGCGGCCCGCCGCCCGGCTCCTACAGCGGCTTTGTGGCCATTTCTGAATTCACGTTCCCAAGACCAGTTTGAAGGAGATTCTCTGATGGGATGCGGGACCACGCCGGGACTGCTGCCGGTGGCCGAGGCCCTGGCCACGTACCGGCGCGTGTTGACCCCGCTGCCGGCCCGGGAGCAACCGGTCGAGGCGGCCTTGGGGCAGGTATTGGCGGCCCCGGCGCGGGCGGCGGTGGACCTGCCGCTGTTCGATCAGAGCGCGGTGGACGGCTATGCGGCACGCAGCGTCGATCTGGCCATGGCCACGCAGGATAGTCCGGTGCGCTTGACCCTCAGTGGCGACATTCCCGCCGGTCAAAGCACGGAAACAGCGTTGGCGCCGGGTTGCGCCATGCGCATTCTGACCGGCGCGCCGGTGCCGCCGGGGGCCGATACCATCGTGAGACAGGAGTGGGTGGTCCGCGAGGAAGGTGCCATCCGGGTCGATCGCGTGGTGGCGCCGGAGACGGACCTGCGTCGCCGGGGTGAGGAGTTACAAAGCGGCACGGAATTGGCGGCCGCTGGCACGCGGCTGGATGCCGGCCGTCTGGCGGCGCTGGCCATGGCCGGGGTGGCCGATGTGAACACGCATCCGAAAGCGCGGGTGACGGTGCTGGTGACCGGGGACGAGGTCAAACCCGTGGGCGAGCGGCTGAGGCCCGGACAAATCTATGACGCCAACGGGCCGCTGGTGCGTGGCTGGCTGGCGCAGCGCGGGCAGCCGCTGGTGCGCTGCCTGGCGGTGGCGGATCGTTTCGAGGACGTTTGCCAGGCGTTGGAGCAGGCGCTGGCGGAGTCGGACGTGGTTATCACCACCGGCGGCGTGTCTGTGGGTGACCGGGATTATTTACCGGAAGCGGCGCAACGGCTGGGTGTGGCCAGGCACTTCTGGAAGCTGGCGCAAAAGCCGGGCAAGCCGCTGTGGTTCGGGACCCGGGAAGGCACCGCGCTGATCGGGTTGCCGGGCAATCCGGCGGCGGTGCTGGTGGGGCTGACGGTGCACGTGGCGGAAGTGCTGCGGGTACTGGAAGGCGATCCGGCGGGGCCGCCCTGGGGCCATGCCCGCTTACTCGAAGACGCGCGTCCGGACGATCGCCGCGATCAGTGGCTGCGTATGCGGTTGCAAACCGACCCCCTCACCGGTGCCACGGCACTGGCGCCGTTACCGCGCCAGGCGTCGCATATGCTGTCCAACCTGATGGCCGCCGATGTGCTGGCCTGGGTGCCGGCCGGTGATGACGCCTGGCGCGCGGGCTCGGTGGTGCGCTGGCTGCCGTTGCGGTGATTCGGGTGACTGGAAAGATGAATTCAGAGCTTGCCACGAAGCCGCTGTGGGAAGCTTGCTTGCAAGCGAGTGGACAAAGGCCCGGAGGCATTCGCGGCCAAGGCCGCTTCCCACAGCGGCTTCTTAGGCCGGTCTGTGGGAAGCGGTCTTCTAGCGTTTCCCCGCCAGCGTAATCCCCTTGAGAATCGACAGCGCCTGGGACAGCGGGTAATCGCGGCTGGCCAGCGGTTCCTCATCCGGCTCCGCATCCGGCCCGCTCTCTCCATTCTGGTTCATCAGATGATGGGGCAGGTCCGCTTCCCGTGGCAGATGCTCCTTGAGCAGCTTGACGCTGGCCACTTCCACCTTGATATCCGGGACGATGCCTTCCGCCTGGATCGAGCGCCCTTCGGGGGTGTAATAACGGGCCGTGGTCAGCTTCAGCGCGCTATCACCGCTGATCGGCAGTACCGTTTGCACCGAGCCTTTGCCGAAGGTGCGATTGCCGACGATCACGGCGCGCCCCTGATCCTGCAGGGCGCCGGCAACGATTTCCGAAGCGGAGGCGGAGCCGCCGTTCACCAGTACCACCAGAGGCAGACCTTGCAGCCGGTCGCCGGCGTGGGCGCGGTAGTCGTTGCGGCTGGCTTCGTCGCGGCCCTGGGTATAGACGATCAGACCGCTGTTCAGGAACAGATCGGCCACTTGCACGGCGCCGTCCAGGACGCCGCCGGGATTGTTGCGCAGGTCCAGGATCAGGCCTTTGAGTGTGCCTTCCCCCTGCAATTTCTCCAGCGCCTTGCCGGTTTCCATGCCGGTGTTGTTCTGGAACTGGGAGATACGGATGTAGCCGTAACCTGGCTCCAGGGTGTCCTGTCTTACGCTCTGTACTTTGATGCGGTCCCGCTCCAGCACCACGGTGCGCGGCTGTTCCTCGCCTTCGCTGAGGACCGACAGGGAAACCTTGGAACCGCGTTCCCCGCGCATTTTCTCCACCGCCTCTTCCAGGCTCAGGCCCTTGACGAAGGTGTCGTCGATTTTCAGGATCAGATCGCCGGCGCGGATGCCGGCGCGGGCGGCGGGGGAATCATCGATGGGGGTGACGACCTTGACGAAGCCGTCTTCCATGGTCACTTCCAGGCCCAGACCGCCGAACTCACCGGTGGTGGTGGTCTGCAGATCCTCGAACTGATCCGGAGTCAGATAGGCGGAGTGCGGATCCAGTTCATAGAGCATGCCGCGAATGGCGGCATTGAGCAGTTCCTTCTCGTCCACTTCCTCGATGTAGGCGCCGCGCACCCGTTCCAGCACCTCGGCGAAGGCCCGCAACTGGGTCACTGGAACGCCGGCTTCACGGGCCTGATCATCCAGGGACTCGGAGGTAGTGGCGGCGTGCAGAGTGGGAACGAAAACAGTAAGAGCGAGCAAAGTGGAGCGCAGAACAGCGTGAGGCAGTTTCAACATGAGGCTCTAATCCTGGCGTCAGTTGGCGCGGGTGATCAGTTGTTACGGCGATCAGTTGTTACGAGCAATGGGCGGCAGTGTAACACGGCGGTCGCACCAGCGCGCCGGGTTCACCGCCTTGCCGCGGTGGCGGATTTCAAAGTACAGAGCGCTGCGGCTATTGCCGCCGGAACGGCCCGCCAGGGACAGCACATCGCCGGTGGCGACCTGGTCACCGACCTGGCGCAGCAGGCTTTGATTGTAGCCGTAGAGCGTCAGGTAACCGTCGCCATGATCGAGAATGATGAGCAGACCGAAACCGCGCAGCCAGTCGGCGAACACCACCCGCCCGGGGTGCACGGCCTGTACCGGGGTGCCTTCGTCCACGCCCAGAATGACCCCGGTCCAGCGCAGTTCGCCTTCCCGGCGGCTGTTGTAGCTGGTCAGTAGGGGGCCGCGCACCGGCCAGGGCAGACCGCCCGCCAGTTTGCCGAAGGGAGTTCCGCCGCTGGCGGCCGGCCGGCTCGGGCCGCTTGGAGCGCTCTCCCGCGCTGCCTGTTCGGCGGCCTGGCGCATTTGCTCCAGCAGACGTTCCAGGCGCTGCTGATCCGCTCGCAGACTGTTCAACTGGCCACCGCGGTTCTCCAGCGACTGGCCAAGGGCGGCCAACGCCTTCTCCCGTTCACGGCCGGCGGCTTCCAGCTCCTGGCGATGCCGGGCCAGGGCGGTGCGCCGGTCCAGCAGGTTGGCGCGGGCATCGGCCACTTCCCGGGCCACCTGGCGGAGATCGACCAACTCACCTTCCAGGTTGACCAGGCGATCACGCCGCGCACGCTGGAAGTATTCCTGGTAGCGTAGCAGCCGGGCCACCCGTTCCGGGTCTTCCTGGTTGAGCAGCAGCTTGATGCGCTCCTCCCGGCCGGCCTGGTAGCTGGCCCGCACGGTGCGGGCCAGCCAAGACAACTGAACCTTTTTCTCCGCCGCCAGTTCGGCCTGGCGCTGTTCGGTCTCGGCCAGGCGTTGTTCCGCGTCCTGGACCTCACGGTCCAGATGGCGTTGTTCACGACCCAGGGTACCGATGCGTTTTTCGGTATCGCGCAGCTTCGCCTGCAGGTCGTCGCGGCGCTCCAGGTCCTGATTCTGAGCCGAGGTCAGCTCGCGGATGCGCTCCTTCAGGGCTTCCAGTTGCTCGGGGGACGGGTCGTCCGCCCGGGCCACCAGGCTCAACAGCAGGAGCAGGGGAAAAAGACTTCTCATGGCAGCGGGTTTTACCGTAACCGGCCCCCGATGTGTATACTTGGCGCCGATTTTACCTCGGCAGGAACGCAACCATGGATCGTTTGATCGAGTTTGCCAGCAACCATTACCTTCTGGTCTCCGCCTTCTTTCTGTTGTGGGCTGTTTTCTTCACCATTGAGTCCCGGCGTGGGGGCAAGCCCATCAGTCCGCAGTTGGCCACCAATCTGATCAACCAGCAAAACGGTGTGATCATCGACTTGCGTGACGGCGAGGAGTTCCGCGCCGGCCATATCGCTGGTAGTGTCAATATCCCCGCCGGGCAGGTCATGGATCAGCTTTCGCAGCTACAGGCCTATAAGGACCGACCGGTGATTCTGGCCTGCAAAATGGGCAATCAGTCGTCACACCTGGGGCGTCAGTTGCGCGGCAAGGGGATTCCCAACCTTTACCGCATCCAGGGCGGCATCAACGCCTGGCGCAATGATAACCTGCCGGTGGTGAAGGCCTGATGGCCGGGGTGACACTATGACCGAGGTGACAATGTACACCACCTCGTGGTGTCCTTTCTGCCGGCGGGCCAAAAGTTTGTTGGTGTCGAAGGCGGCGCGGCTTCATGAAATCGACGTGGATCGTGTTGCCGGAGGGCGCCAGGAGATGATGGAGCGCAGCGGCCGGCGTACCGTGCCGCAAATCTGGATCGGGCCGCACCATGTGGGGGGCTGCGATGAACTTTTCGCCCTGGAACGGGCGGGCAAGCTGGATGCCTTGCTTGCCGGATAACACGGGTCGCCGGGGGCGGCCTTGCAAACCATGGAGATAATGATGGCGGATCAACAGGAAAAAGTATTCCAACTGCAGCGCGTGTACCTGAAGGACGCTTCCTTCGAGTGCCCGGGCGCGCCCGAGATTTTCCTGCAGGAGTGGAAGCCGAAGGTGAATGTTCAGTTGAACAACAATGCCCGCCGGCTTGGTGACTCCAACGAGTACGAAGTGGAAGTGACGGTGACCGTGACCGCCAAGGATGAGGGGGAAGAGAAAACCTTTTACCTGGTGGAAGTGAAGCAGGCCGGCATCTTTACCCTGGTCGGCATTGAAGGCGAGGAGCGCAACCAGCTGCTTGGCGCCTATTGCCCCAATCTGCTGTTCCCTTACGTGCGCGAAGTGGTATCGGACCTGGTATCCAAGGCGTCTTTCCCGCAGATGGTGTTGCAGCCGTTGAACTTCGACGCTCTGTATCAGCAACAGCGTCAACAGCAAACGGAAGGCAACGAAAGCGTGACGGTTCAGTAAAGACGGCGCCGGCGGATGACGTCGCGTCTGTTCTGCTAATTCTTACACCGCGCCCGGATATCCCAGTTGGCGCCAGGCCTCGTAGAGCGTTATCGCGACCGCGTTGCTCAGGTTGAGACTGCGGCTGTCGGCTACCATCGGCAGCCGCAGCCGTTGCTCCGGCGTCAGCCGGCCCAGAACCTCCGGGGGCAAGCCCCGTGTTTCCGGTCCGAACAGCAGCACGTCGCCGTCCTCGAACCGGGTATCGCTGGGGGTGGTGTGGCCCTTGGTGGTCAGGGCGAACAGGCGGGCCCCGTTCATGGCGGCCAGGAAGGCCTCGAAATCCGGGTGCACGGTTACCCTTGCCCATTCCGAATAGTCCAGCCCCGCGCGCCGCAGGCGCTTCTCATCCAGGCTGAAACCAAGCGGCTCGATCAGGTGCAGCCCGGCGCCGGTATTGGCGGCGAGGCGAATAATGTTGCCGGTGTTCGGCGGAATCTCCGGTTGGTAGAGAGCAATATGCAGCATGGTAAAGGAGGGCGGCGGGGCGCCGCCCGTTAGCCATCCGCTAACCGGAAGGGTGGGGAAAGGCGATCCGGATGGCCCTGAAGTCGCTTATTTCGAGTTCAGTTTATCGACCCACTGGTCAATTTGCTTTTCCGCCTCTTCCTTGGCGATACCGTATTTTGCCTGGATCTTGCCCAGCAGTACATCACGCTTACCCTTGGCCTCCTCGATGTCGTCGTCGGTGAGTTTGCCCCAATGTTCCCGGACATTGCCTTTCAGTTCCTTCCAGCGACCTTCGATGGTGTTTCAGTTCATCTTGTCTCTCCTGAGATAAGGTTGTGGTGAAGGGGGAATAGCGGAGAACCAGCTGCCCTGCGGCAACGGCTCTTTGACTATGACCGGTTGACGATGACGGTTGGAGGAAAACTCTGTAAAAGCGGGGACGAGCTGGAGGGGAATGCGCGACGGGCAGGGGCGCCCGTCGCGCTGTCCGGGGCATCAGGGCGGGATTTTAACGGCTGGCGCGTTTGCGCTCGGTTTCGGTGAGCAGTTTCTTGCGCAGGCGCAGATGGTTCGGCGTTACTTCCACCAGTTCATCGTCCTCGATGAAGTCCAGGGCCTGTTCCAGGCTGAAGCGCACCGGCGGGGTGAGAATCACGTTCTCGTCGGTGCCGGAAGCGCGCATGTTGGTGAGCTGCTTGCCCTTGGTGGGGTTCACCACCAAGTCATTGCCCCGGCTGTGGATGCCGATCAACTGGCCTTCATAGACTTCCACGTTGGGGTCGATCAGCATGCGGCCACGCTCCTGCAGATTGAACAGGGCGAACGCCAGCACCTTGCCCTTGACCATGGAGACCAGCACGCCATTGTTGCGCTGAGCCATGTCGCCGGGTTTGTATTCGCCGTAATGGCTGAAAGTGCTGTTGAGGATGCCAGTGCCGGAAGTCAGTGTCAGGAACAGACTGCGGAAGCCGATCAGGCCGCGGCTGGGCACGACGAAGGTCAGGCGTACACGGCCTTTGCCATCGGGCTCCATGTTGGTCATCTCGGCGCGGCGCAGGCCCAGGTGCTCCATGATCGCGCCCTGGTGCTGTTCTTCAACGTCGGCCATTACATTCTCGTAAGGCTCCTGTTTCTGGCCGTCCACTTCGCGCACGATCACTTGCGGGCGGCCCACCGCCAGCTCGAAGCCCTCGCGGCGCATGTTCTCGATCAGTACCGACAGGTGCAGTTCACCACGGCCGGAGACACGGAACTGGTCGGCGCTGCCGGTTTCTTCCACGCGCAGGGCCACGTTGTGCTTGAGCTCCGCTTCCAGACGCTCACGGATCTGGCGGCTGGTGACGAATTTGCCGTCCTGGCCGGCGAACGGCGAGGTGTTGACGTGGAACACCATGCTCACGGTGGGCTCGTCCACGGTCAGTGGCGGCAGGGCCTCGACATTGTTCGGGTCGCACAGCGTGTCGGAAATATCCAGCGGGTCCATACCGGTGACACAGACGATATCGCCGGCGCCGGCTTCGCTGACATCCACTCGCTCCAGGCCGTGATGACCCATGATCTGCAGTATCCGGCCGTTACGCACCTTACCGTCGCGGTCAACGATCTTCACCTGCGTGTTGGCCTTTACCTGGCCACGCTTGATGCGGCCGATACCGATCACGCCTAGGTAGCTGTTGTAGTCCAATGAGGAAATCTGCATCTGGAACGGGCCGTCGGCATCCACTTCCGGCGCCGGTACCCGGTCGATGATGGTCTGGAACAGCGGGGTCATGTCTTCCGCCATCTGGTCCGGCTCCAGGCCGGCGATGCCGTTCAGGGCGGAGGCGTACACCACCGGGAAGTCCAGTTGCTCGTCGCTGGCGCCGAGATTGTCGAACAGGTCGAACACCTGATCCATGACCCAGTCCGGGCGGGCGCCGGGGCGGTCGATCTTGTTGATCACCACGATCGGCTTGAGCCCGGCGGCGAACGCCTTCTGGGTGACGAAGCGGGTCTGCGGCATGGGGCCGTCCACCGCGTCCACCAGCAGCAGCACCGAGTCCACCATCGACATCACGCGTTCCACCTCGCCGCCGAAGTCGGCGTGGCCGGGGGTGTCGACGATATTGATACGGTAGTCGCCGTATTTAAGGGCGGTGTTCTTGGAGAGGATGGTGATACCCCGTTCCTTCTCCAGGTCGTTGGAGTCCATTACCCGCTCGACGTCGCCGGCGCGGTCTCCCAGTGTGCCGGACTGTTGCAACAACTTGTCCACCAGGGTGGTCTTGCCGTGGTCAACGTGGGCGATGATGGCGATATTGCGCAGACGTTCAATCACGAAACAGGCTCCGAAGCGAGTAATAAGGCCGTGGCGGGGCCGCGGCGGGAGCGCATTGTACAGCCCCCTTGGCTACCGAAGCCACCGTCTTGTCGGCCCCGCGGCTAGCCGCCGGTGATAGTGGGCGGCGCCCGCGGGCTATGAGAGAATGCGACCCGGTTCACGATTTTGCGGTTGTTGCTTCAAGGCACTGTGCATTCGCCTAGAATGGCGCAACCAAACGGGGTCGTACCGGTCATACACTGCCCGTCGATGACGATCCGTTTCGAGCCTCCCTGGCTCCCGAGGCTGCCCGGATTGGCATATCAGCCTGCCCGTGGCGGCGTTTCTCCAATGCGATTCCGGGTACGTGCGATCCCGGACAAGGAAGGTATTCGTTATATGCGGTTTGGGTGTGCGTGCGGCATAGGGTATGGACTGGCGATAGCGGTCTGTCTGGCCCTGCCCATGAAGGCCGTCGCCGACGGCGAGGACCCTGGAAAGATCATTCTGGGCCTCAACGAAGAGGTCATGATCGAGGAACTGGGTGTCGCGTTGCCCGCTAAACTGGACACCGGGGCCCAGTCCGCGTCGCTCAGTGCCCGGCAAATCCGGACGTTCAAGCGGGATGGGCAGGATTGGGTATCCTTTGATCTGTGGGTGGTCCCGGAGCAGCGCGAGAAAATCGGGCTGGAGCAGGATCAATGGCGCACCCTTGAATTGCCACTATCCAAACATGTGCGCATCAAGCGCCGCGCCGAAAACCAGATTGATGGGGCGCCGGGCTACAGCCGTCGTCCGGTGGTGGAACTGACGCTGTGCGTCCGTGACCGGGCCCGGCAGGTGGACGTCAATCTGACCGATCGCAGTGACTTCCGGTTCCCGCTGCTGGTGGGATCCGAGGCGCTGGTTTCGCTGGGGGCTTTGGTTGACCCGGCACAGTCCATGAGCGGGGGTGCGCCATCCTGCTCCAAGGAAGAAACCGTCGGCTTGGCGGCCGAAGAAACCGAATAAGGCTGGAACATGGGTTCTGTGAAACTGCACGCGCGGCTGCTGGCCGTGGCATTGTTGGTTCTGGGCATAGGCAGCATGGCCTACCAGATTCTGATTCAGAAAGTGCCGCTTACCGAAAGTGAAACCGATCCGGTCTGGGTAGTGGATGCTCAGGTCCAGTTCCAGGCCAGGGGAAACCACCCGGTGAAGGTGCGGATGTTCGTGCCGCCACTGGACAGCGGCTTCACCACCCTGAATGAAAGCTTCATCTCCAATAACTATGGCGTCAACGTCAGCCGTGAGGGCGGCAATCGGGTGGTGACCTGGTCCAGCCGCCGGGTGGAGGGCCAGCAGAGTCTGTATTACCGGCTGCTGATCACTCCCCGTTTCGCCGAGCCCGGCGGCCAGGCGAAGGAACCCGGGCCGCAATTCCGTCCCAGCCCGACACTGTCCGGGCCGGAAAAAGTGGCCGCCGACGCTTTGCTGGCGCCAATTCGTCAGCATTCCGCGGATATCGAAACCTTCATCAGCGAGACCATCAAAAGGGTCAACAGCCGCGACGACAACGATAATGTCCGATTGTTGCTGGGCGGGAACATGACGCCGGAGAACCGGGCCCGGGTGGTGGACCTGCTGCTGGCGGTGGCGCACATCCCGGCGGAACCGGTATACACCCTGCGTCTGTCCGAGGTGCAGAATCAGCAGCCGGAGCTATGGCTGCGCTCCTATAACGGCAACGCCTGGTTGTACTTCAACCCCAATACCGGTCAGCAAGGGCTGCCAGAGGACCGTCTGGTGTGGTGGAGCGGGCAGGCGCCCCTGTACAACCTGGATGGTGGCCGCAACGCGGAGGTCAAATTCAGCGTTCACCAGAATGAGATGAGTGCTCTGCAACTGGCGCAGACACTGAGTTCCCAGGACGTTTCCAGCTTTATCGATTTCTCGCTCTATGATTTGCCGCTACCGGTACAACAGCTTCACCGGATCCTGATCATGATTCCGGTGGGGGTGCTGCTGGTGCTGTTGATGCGCAGCCTGATCGGCGTGGAGACCCTCGGTACCTTCACACCGGTGCTGATCGCCCTGGCGTTCCGCGAGACCCAGGTGGTATGGGGAGTGATTCTGTTCACCTTCATCACCACCATCGGCCTGTCGTTACGATCGTATCTGGAACATCTCAAGTTGCAGTTGATGGCGCGATTGTCGGTGGTGCTGACCTTCGTGGTGATCATGATCGGCCTGATCAGTTTGTTCAGCTACAAGCTGGGTCTGGAAGTGGGGCTGTCGGTGGCGCTGTTCCCGATGGTGATCCTGACCATGGTGATCGAGCGGATGTCCATTGTCTGGGAAGAGCGGGGCGGACCGCAGTCCATGAAAGTCGCCATTGGCACCTTGGTGGTGGCGATTCTCTGTCATTTGCTGATGGTGTGGAGTCCGCTGGTCTATCTGGTCTTCACCTTCCCGGGCATTCTTCTGGTACTGGCCGCGTTCATGGTGTTCATGGGCCATTACCGGGGCTACCGGCTCACTGAACTGGTCCGCTTCCGGGCCATGACCGAAGAGGGGCGCTGAATGTTCGGGGTGAAGACCTGGCGTGCCCTGCGGCGTCGCGGCGTGATGGGCATCAACCAGCGGAACGGTGATTATGTGCTGCGTTACAATGATCGCCGCTTGTACCCGCTGGTGGACGACAAGATCCGCACCAAGAAACTGGCGCTGGACGCCGGTATCCGGGCGCCGGATATGTACGGCATCATCGAGACCGAACAGGGCATCGGCAAGGTGGCGGAGATCGTGGAAACCCATGGGGATTTTGTCATCAAGCCCTCCCAGGGGGCGGGCGGTGACGGCATCATGGTCATCTCCGATCGCTTCGAGGGCTACTACCGCACGGTCTCCGGCCGCATGGTCAGCCCCGAGGAGATGGAGTTTCACATTTCCGGGATCATTTCCGGCATCTATTCCCTGGGCGGTCATCGTGATCGCGCGCTGATTGAATACCGGGTCCGCTCCACTGACCTGTTCGACCGCATCAGTATCGGTGGGGTGCCGGATGTGCGCATCATCGTGCTCAAGGGCTATCCGGTGTTCGCCATGCTGCGTCTGCCCACCCGGCAGTCCGATGGCAAGGCCAACCTGCACCAGGGGGCCATCGGCGTGGGCGTGGACATCGCCACCGGGGTGACTCTGGCTGGCACCTGGCACAACCTGAAAATCGACCGCCATCCCGATACCGCGCATCCGGTGGCGGGCGTCACCATCCCGGATTGGGAGGAGTGTCTGGCGCTGGCGGCGCGCTGCTATGACCTGACCGGGCTGGGGTATCTCGGCGTGGACCTGGTGCTGGACAAACACAAGGGGCCGATGATGCTGGAACTGAACGCCCGTCCCGGTCTGAATATCCAGATTGCCAATGACGATGGACTGTTGCGCCGCTGCGGTATCGTTGAGCGCCATTTGGAACAGCGCGGCAAGGATGATGGCGAGGAGCCGGCGGAGCAGAGGGTATTGTTCGCTAAACGTCACTTCGCGGTGGCGACTCCCGAGCCGCAGGATATCGCCACGGAATAACCGTCTCCACGAAGTCACCCCCCGTGGAGGCCTGGAGTGGGCCGACATTGACGGTGGCCATCAACATTAAGCTTTGATTAAGTTTTTGTGTCTAGGCTTGTCAGGATTCACACTCCTGGCGAGCCTGGTTGATGACACAAAGATCCCGTCCCTCCCTTTCGTCCGCACCCTGGCGGCGCTTCTTTTTAGTCAATTACTTGCTTGTTTTGTTTGTCTGCCTGTATGTGGCGAGGCAGGCGCTGCTGCAGCCTGGTAGCGTCTGGAGCCTGTTCTTCCTGCTTGTGGCGTTGGTGGGCTACGCCTTTGTGTTCCTGCTGCCGCCTCTGATTTCGTCGATGTTGGCGCGCCTGTTCGGCCGTTGGCCGGGGTACGGCGTGGCGGTAACCGGCAGTGCTCTGATGTTGCTGCTGTTGCTGGTGGACGGCCAGATCCATGATCTCTATGGCTTCCACCTCAACGGCTTCGTCTGGAACCTGTTGACCACGCCGGGGGGATTCACCTCCATGGGCGGCGGTCCGGACGCGGTGTTCTCCTTTGTATTGTTCGCACTGGCCCTGGTGGTGTTCGAAGCCGGCTTGTTGTTCTGGAGCCTTCGCAAACCGGTTCCTCGTTTGCGTTGGGGCTGGATGGTCGCGGCATTGCTGTTATGTATGGTGGGGGAACGGGCGGCTTATGGTACCGCGCATTTTCTGGCTTATCGTCCGGTCCTCAACGCTTCCCATGCGGTGCCGTTCTACCAGCCGACCACGTTCCGCGGTGCCGCCATGGCTTTGGGGTTCGAGCCGGTGCGGACCCGCGATAAGCTGGACGTGGCCGACCAGGGCCGACTGCATTACCCGCGGCAAGCCCTCCGGGTGGCCGCGGATGCGCCTTCCCTCAATATCATGGTGCTGGTGGCGGAATCCCTGCGCTGGGATATGCTGACGCCGGAAATCATGCCCAATCTGTGGCGCTTCGCCGAGGAGCGGGGTATCCGCTTCACCGATCATTACAGCGGGGGTAATGGCACCCGAATGGGCATTTTCTCCCTGTTTTATGGCTTGCCGGGTAATTACTGGTTCGCTTTTCTGGATGCGCGTCAGCCGCCGGTTCTGATGAGTGAGATGCAGCGCCGGGGTTACCGGATGGGCCTTTACACCAGTGCGCGGTTCAGTTACCCGGAATTCGATAAAACGGTCTTCGCCGATGTCCCCGAGTCCCTTTTGCACAGCGACGAAGAAGGACCCGGCTGGCAGCGGGACCGCCGCAACGTGGACCGCATGCTGTCGTTTCTGGATCAACGGGACGCGGCGAAACCGTTCTTCGGCTTTCTGTTTTTCGAGTCCCCTCACGCGCGCTATTACTTCCCCGAGGAAAGCGTGATCCGGCCGGATTATCTGAAGAACTTCAACTACGCCACCATGGACCTGGAACAGGACATCGGCGGTATTTTTAACCGCTATGTGAACGCCTCTCATCACCTGGACCAGCAACTGGGCAGGCTGTTGGATGGCATGGCCGAACGCAACCTGCTGGACAACACCATCCTGGTAATCACCGGCGATCACGGTGAGGAGTTCATGGAGAACGGCCGCTGGGGACACAATTCCGAGTTTCATAATCAGCAAGTCCACGTTCCACTGGTACTGGCCGGCCCGGGCATCGCGCCGGCGGTGGTGGACAAGCCCACCAGCCATTTGGATCTGGCTCCGACGTTGTTGAGCCGCCTGGGGGTGGAGAACGAACCGCGCGATTATGCCGTGGGCGTGCCGCTGGACCAGGTGCCTGATGATCGCTATCGCCTGGCGGCGAGCTGGGATGCGGTGGCGTATCTCGGCCCGGAATACAAGGTGGCGATGCCGGTGCGCGCCGGCGGTCTGTTCGAAATGGCGGTCAGCCGTGCCGACGATACCCCGGTGAAGGATGAGGATGCGGTGATGGCCCGGCTTCAGCGCCGGCTGGTGGAGGTGCTGGGGGATATGTCCCGGTTTTTTTCGGGCGGTCGTTGAGGCGCCGGCGCGGATAGTGTTACCCGGGTCGGGTTTGCTATACTCCGTCGCCCACTTTTTGACCGGCACGCGAGCCGCCCTATGACCGAGTCAGCCCCTCAAACGCTGCAACGACGCGCCATCGCCCTGGTTTCCGGCGGCCTGGACTCCATGCTGGCGGTGAAAGTCATGCAGGAACAAGGCATCCACGTCGAAGGGGTGAATTTCTTCACCGGCTTCTGTGTGGAAGGCCATACTCACGCCATCCGTAAAAAGGACCAGGACAAAAACAAGCGCAACAACGCGCTTTGGGTCGCCGAGCAGCTGGGTATCAAGCTGCATATCGTGGATATTTCGGAAGAGTACAAGGATGTGGTGCTCAATCCGAAACACGGCTATGGCGCCAATCTGAACCCCTGCCTGGACTGCAAGATTTTCATGGTCAATAAGGCCACCCTGATGCTGAACAAGGCTCGGGAACTGGCCGGCGAGAAGGGGTTCGATTTCATCATCACCGGTGAGGTGGTGGGGCAGCGTCCCAAGAGTCAGCGCAAGGAAACCATGCCGATCATCAGCCGCGAATCCGGCGCCGATGATCGCCTGTTGCGCCCGCTCAGCGCCAAGAACCTGCCGGAGACCCTGCCGGAACGGGAAGGCTGGGTGGATCGCAGCCGATTGCACGACTTCTCCGGCCGCAACCGTAAGCCGCAAATGGCGCTGGCCAAACGTTTTGGCCTGGATGACTTCGCCCAGCCCGCCGGCGGCTGTTGCTTCCTTACCGATGAGTCCTATTCGCGCAAGCTGGCGGATCTTTGGCAGGCTCGTAACGAACGGCGTTACGAGCTGGACGACATCATGCTGCTGAAGGTGGGGCGGCATATCCGCCCGGCGCCGCACTACAAGCTGATCATCAGCCGCGAGGAAGGGGAGAACCGCTTCCTGGAAGGCTATCGATATCAGTTCACCAGCATCACCACGTCGAGCTGCCCCGGTCCGCTGGCTCTGATCGACGGCACGTTGGCGTCCGACGACGAGTTGCGCCAGGCAGCCGCCATCGTCGCCCGTTATTCCAAAGGGCGAACCGATGACGAGGTGGTGGTGGAAGTGCGCGATCCCAGCGGCGTGGCCCGTCAGTTGCCGGTCCGGCCGGCGACGCCGGATCAGGTCGCGCCGGAATGGATGGTATAACCATGAGCCATCACGAACTGGACGCTCGCCGGTTGCTGTGCCCGATGCCGGTGATCAAAACCCAGAATCAAGTGAACACACTCCGGCAAGGCGATACCCTGACGGTGATCTGTACCGACCCGGGGGCGCTCAACGACATTCCCGCCTGGTGCCGGATCAATGGACATGCGGTGCTGGAAACCCGGGAAGAGGGCCACGAGGTGAGGGTGACGCTCGAAGTTGGAGAACCCTCAATTGCACTATAATGGTGCGTTTTTTATTGAGAGTGCACGGTATTGGTGCTTTCCTGTCCGAATATACCGGCCGATTTCGGGGCGTTGCGGCCCGGATGCGCTAAAAAAGGGCTGGCACGTAATTTGCTCTCCTATTGGCATGCGGGGCCGAGTGCCCGAGAATAGCGGCTTCGAGTGGTCGGCCCGCCGATACCACTGAATGCCAGACACATACCCGTTCCAGGAGGACGTTCTACAATGTCTGAAAAGACGCTGAAGCTGATCAAAGATAACGACGTGAAGTGGGTCGATCTGCGTTTTACCGATAGCCGGGGTAAGGAGCAGCATGTCACCATCCCGAGTTCGGAAGTGGACGAAGACTTCTTCCAGGACGGCAAGATGTTCGATGGTTCTTCCATCGCTGGCTGGAAAGGTATCAACGAGTCCGACATGATCATGATGCCGGACGACAGTTCCGCGGTGATCGATCCGTTCACCGACGTTACCACCCTGAACCTGCGTTGCACCATCGTCGAGCCCTCCACCATGCAGGGCTACGAGCGCGATCCCCGCTCCGTGGCCCAGCGCGCCGAGGAATACCTGAAGTCCACCGGCATCGCCGACAGCGCCCTGTTCGGTCCGGAGCCGGAATTCTTCGTGTTTGATTCCGTACAGTGGAAGTCCGACATGTCCGGCGCCATGTACAACATCTACTCCGAAGAAGCGGCCTGGGTGTCCGCCGATGAGTTCGAGAAGAACAACATCGGTCACCGTCCGGGTGTGAAAGGCGGCTACTTCCCGGTACCGCCGGTGGATTCCCTGCACGACCTGCGCGCCGCCATGTGCGCCGCCATGGAGCAGATGGGCCTGGAAATCGAAGTGCACCACCACGAAGTGGGCACCGCCGGCCAGTGCGAAATCGGTGTTGGCGCCAACACCCTGACCGCCAAGGCCGACGAAGTTCAGATCCTGAAGTACTGCGTTCACAACGTGGCTCATGCTTATGGCAAGACCGCCACCTTCATGCCCAAGCCGCTGATCGGTGACAACGGTTCCGGTATGCACGTGCACGTGTCCCTGGCCAAGGACGGCAAGAACCTGTTTGCCGGCGACAGCTACGCGGGACTGTCCGAGGAAGCCCTGTACTTCATCGGCGGTATCATCAAGCACGCTCGCGCCATCAACGCCTTCACCAACGGTTCCACCAACTCCTACAAGCGTCTGGTGCCCGGTTTCGAAGCGCCGGTAATGCTGGCGTACTCCGCCCGCAACCGTTCCGCTTCCATCCGGATTCCGTGGGTGAACAGCCCGAAAGCCCGTCGTATCGAGGCGCGCTTCCCGGATCCGTCCGCCAACCCGTACCTGTGTTTCGCGGCGCTGCTGATGGCCGGCCTGGACGGCATCAAGAACAAGATGCACCCGGGCGACGCCATGGACAAGGATCTGTACGATCTGCCGGCCGAGGAAGCCAAGGGCATCCCGACCGTGGCTCACACCCTGACCATGGCTCTGGATTGCCTGGAAGCGGACTACGAGTTCCTGATGGCGGGCGACGTGTTCACCAAGGACATGCTGGACGGCTACATCCAGCTCAAGCGTGAAGAGATCGAACGTCTGAACATGACCCCGCACCCGGTCGAGTTCGACATGTACTACAGCTGCTAAGAATCCCAAGTTCCCGGCAGTTGCAAGGCCCCGCTCCGGCGGGGCCTTTTTTTGTGGTTCATTGCGGAATAGCGGGAATGGGTGTTCCGGGCTCTAGCAACGTTGATCGCTGACACAGAAAGGGCCACGAAGCCGCTGTGGGAGATTCTATGGTGCCCCGCAATGCTTAGAAGAGCTTTGCGGGGCAATATTCTTGTTGCTGCTTCATCAGGGCGAAGGCGGTGCGAGCGATCTTCCGGGCCAGGATCACCAAGGCTTGCGTGGTGTGCAGTCCCCGGTCCCGATAGCGCTGATAGAAGGCGCGCCAGACCGGGTGTCGAGACGCACTCATGGCGGCACAGTGCAGCAGTCGCCTGACCTCCGTATCTCCTTGTTTGGTCAGCTTACGCTTGCCGGTGAGTTTGCCGGAGTCACGGACCCGGACATCCAACCCCAGGAAGGCAACGAAGGCATCGCTATTGGTGAAGTCCCCTCTCAGGAAGGCCATGACCAAGGCGGTGGCGGTGATCTCGCCGACCCCGTCGATCGCGTCGCAGCGTTGGACCTGAGTCTGTAAGCCGGCGGCGCTCACCGCGCTCTTGAGCCGTTTCTGGATCAGAGAGTCAATCCGGTCCATTTTGGCGATCAGGGCACGCAGAGGGGCCTTGAGCTCCGGTTCTCCGCTCAGGCTCTGACGTAATGCCGTGCGGGCCTTAACCAAGGCGGCCCGGCGACGCAGCAGGCTCTGCAGCATCCGGTACGCCTTTGGGGGCGGGCTCCACGGGCGTAACTCGTCTTTCTCCTTGTGCAGATGGCGGGCCAGCAACTGGGCATCGGCCAGATCCGTCTTGGCCCGCCCTCCAACGCCTTTGCGGTAGTTGCTGAGGCGGTAACCGTCCACCACATAGACCCGATGCCCCTTGGCGTGTGCGCGCTCGGTAATGTCCATGTGATAGGTGCTGGTCGCCTCAATGGCGATATCGCAGCCCTCGGGGAGGGTGGCCAGCCATTGGCGGATGGCTTGGGGCGTATTGTCGATGGTGAGGGTTTGGTTCAGGTCCTGATGGTGGATCACCAGGTTGTCTTTCGCAGCGTCGATCCCGATCTCCGGGCGGCTTGCCGGCATTGCCATGGGGCTCCCCTGTCAGCTAGGTTAAATGGGCTTGTCGGGGCGCACCGTCACGCTGGCTTGCAGAGTATCGTCGGTCTGAGTGCGCGCTCAGCCGATGGATTCCTTATCGGCGTTTGAAGGTGCGGGGTGGGGCCATATCTCCCACAGTCTGTACCCTAGGGTCAGAAGCTTGCCTGGTCCCTCCACCCCGACAAGTCTTCTCCTTCTAAGACTTGCCGGGAAACCATACAAGCTTGCCCGCAAGCGAACTGGCTCTCGGGGCCAAAAAATTCGCTTGCAGGCAAGCTCCCACGGAGGCGCTCGAATTTATGTCCCGAAGGTCAGAAGAACTCCTGCGCTTGCCGATTACCTCGAAGCGGAGCCGGAAAGCAGGGTGTCCTTCTAACCGCCGGAGGAACCACGGCGGGATGGGTAGTGTGGGCTCCTGTTCCGAAAGGTCTCCGTGCAGACCCGCCTCCCCGATGGAGCCTCCACCACCGTTGTTCCTCTAGTGTGCCCCAGACCCTTTTCTCCCCGTTCCGGTGCGGTCAGAATCAAAGTTGTGTCTCTTGGGGGGAGGAGGACCACATGAAAACCACAACCGTTCTACTGATCACTCTGCTGGGTATCTGTGCCGCGGTCTCCGCGCGGGCCGACGATGTGCCGGAAAACCGGGGCACGACGATCTTTCGTAGTGTTGACGAGCACGGCAACGTGACATTCACCGACGCGCCGCCAGAGGGCCGCGATGCCGAGGCGGTGCGTATTGGTCCCACCAATACCGTGCCGGGGCCGCAACGGGTCCAGCCCCCGGCCGAGCCGCCGGCGGCGTCGCAGCCGGTTTTCGAGGGCTACCATCGTCTGGCGATTGTTTCCCCGCGGTCAAATGCCACCGTGCGGAATCCGGAGGGGGCGATCAGTGTGGAGGTGGCGCTGGAGCCGGCCCTGCAGGCCGGGCACCGGCTGGAGATTCTGGATAATGGCGAGCCCTTGTCCGGAACCGCGCTGCGGGATCCGGAACGGGGCAGCCATGTGCTGGTGGCGCGTGTGCTGGATCAGCAAGGCAAGGAGCTTAAGCGCTCCTCCGCGGTCACCGTGCATGTGCATCGCACCAGCCGGTTGCAAAGTGGCCAGGCGCCCGCGCCCAGTGGAAGGGCCGGGATCGGGCAGGCTGCCCAGCGAGGGGGCGCCGCCAGTCCGGGCTCTGGCAGCACCCGTGGAAGCGGCGCGAAGGCCGGTTCACCGGCCTCCGTGGGGCAGCCAGCCACTCGTGCCCAAGCGGTTAAGCCCGATTCCTGACCCCTTTTCCCCTTCTTGCACCAAATTGGTGCCCCCTTCCTGTGTTCTGGCTACACTGATTCAGGCTGTCAGGCCGTCCGGCGCCCTCCAGCAGTGCCCGGTTTGCCTCATTCCGATGGTTCTGGCGAGTGGCCTGATAATTGCTTATGCCCCGTTATGGGCCGAATCATGAAGACCGAGAAGGTAATGCACAAACGCTTGCTGGATCACCTGCGCACCGCGGTGATGCTGCTGGATGATGAGTTGCGGGTTTGCTATCTCAACCCGGCGGCGGAGATTCTGTTGTCCACCAGTGCCAGCCGGATCATCGGACAGGTGCTGCCGGACTATTTCCGTGATGACGGCAATGCCCATGATGCACTAAAGCAGTGCATCGAGGACGGTAACCCCTTTACCCGCCGGGAGGCGAAGCTGGATGTGGCCCCCGGGGTGCAGGTGACGGTGGATTACAGCATTACGCCGCTGCAGGAGCCCGGCTATCCGATGGCGTTGCTGGTGGAAATGCAGGGGCTCGACCGTATGCTCAAAATCAGTCGCGAGGAAGCTCTGGTGCACGCGCATCAGGCCACTCGCGCGCTGGTGCGGGGCGTGGCACACGAAATCAAGAATCCGCTGGGTGGGATCCGCGGCGCCGCGCAACTGCTGGAGCGTGCTTTGCCCAGTGCGGATCTGGCCGAGTACACACGGGTGATCATCGACGAGGCGGACCGTCTGCGTTCGGTGGCGGATCGCATGCTCGGGCCGCGTAAACCGCCGGCGTTCGCCGACGTGAACGTGCACGAATGCCTGGAGCATGTGCGCCAACTGTTGCTGGCGGAATATCCTCAGGGCGTGCGCATCCTGCGCGACTACGATGTCAGCCTGCCGGACATCCCCGCCGACCGCGATCAACTGATCCAGGTGCTGCTCAATCTGATGCGCAACGCCATCCAGGCGTTGCTGGAATCCGGCACCGAGGACGCGCAGGTCCTTCTGCGCACCCGGGTATTGCGGCAATTCACCATCGGCTCCACCCGCCACCGTCTGGTGTTGCGGGTGGACATTGAAGATAACGGCCCGGGGATCCCGGAAGAGTTACGGGAAACCCTCTTTTATCCCATGGTCAGCGGCCGAGCCAATGGCTCCGGTCTGGGGTTGTCCATCGCCCAATCCATTATCAGCCAGCACCAGGGGTTGATTGAATGCGACAGCGAACCGGGCCGGACCCTGTTCAGTTTGCTGCTGCCCATGGAATTACCGGAAGCGAACAGCGCCACCTCGGTTCCGGCCTGACAGGCCGGCCAGTGGCCCGATGATGTAGGGAGAGCACAGGCATGACCTCGACCATATGGGTGATCGACGATGACCGTTCCATCCGCTGGGTGCTGGAGAAGGCGCTCAGCCAGGAGGGGTTTCAACTGGCCTGTTTCGAGGATGCGGATGAGGCCCTCAATACCCTGGAAGAAGGCACCCGGGAACCGGATGTGCTGATTTCCGACGTGCGCATGCCTGGCACCGACGGGTTGCGCATGCTCAAGATCCTGCAGCGCAAGCACCCGGATCTGCCGGTCATCATCATGACCGCGCACTCGGATCTGGATTCCGCGGTGGCGTCCTATCAGGGCGGGGCGTTCGAGTATCTGCCCAAGCCGTTCGACGTGGACGAGGCGGTGGCGCTGGTGAAGCGGGCCATCAAGCACCGCCAGGAGGCCCGCGGTGAAGCGGTGGTGGCCAACGAGGAAACCCCCACCGAGATCATCGGTGAAGCGCCGGCCATGCAGGAAGTCTTTCGCGCCATTGGCCGGCTCAGCCATTCCAATGTCACCGTGTTGATCAACGGCCAGTCGGGTACCGGTAAGGAGCTGGTGGCGCGGGCGCTGCACCGTCATTCCATGCGCCGGGAAAAGCCGTTCGTGGCGTTGAACATGGCGGCGATTCCCAAGGATTTGATCGAATCCGAATTGTTCGGCCATGAAAAGGGCGCGTTCACCGGCGCCAATGCCCAGCGGGTGGGGCGCTTCGAGCAGTCCAACGGCGGCACCCTGTTTCTGGATGAGATCGGTGACATGCCGCTGGAGGCCCAGACGCGGCTATTGCGGGTGCTGCAGGAAAACGAATTTTACCGGGTCGGTGGTACCACGCCGATTCATGTGGATGTGCGCATCATCGCCGCCACTCACCAGGATCTGGAACGATTGGTACGCGAAGGCGATTTCCGCGAGGATCTGTTCCACCGTCTCAATGTCATTCGCATCCATATTCCGAAGCTGGCTGAGCGCCGGGAAGACATCCCGCAACTGGCCGGGTACTTCCTGCAACGGGCCGCCAGCGAACTGGGCGTGGAACCCAAGGTGCTGCACAAGGACACCGAGAAGTATCTGGCGGCGCTGCCCTGGCAGGGCAACGTGCGGCAGTTGGAAAACACCTGCCGATGGCTGACGGTAATGGCGTCCGGCCGGGAAGTGCTGGTGGACGATCTGCCGCCGGAACTGCGTCAGTCCGTGGGCCGTCCCGCCGAAGGCGGCGGCGACTGGCAGAAATCCCTGCGTCAGTGGGCGGACCGGGCGCTTGCCCAGGGCGATCGGGCGATTCTCGATCAAGCGGTGCCGGTGTTCGAGCGCACCATGATCGAAGTGGCGCTGCAGCATACCGGTGGCCGTAAACGTGACGCGGCGGCGTTGCTCGGATGGGGGCGCAATACCCTGACCCGCAAGATCAAGGAGCTGGACATGGAAGCGGAGTTCAGCGGCGAGGATTGATCAGGGGGCGCCGGACGCACGACGTTGGGTATTCGCCTGCAGGCAGGCTCCCACAGCGGCTTCGTGGCAGGGTCCGTGGGAGCTAGCTTGCTGGCGAATGCGGCCTCTGATGTTGGGACATTCGCTTGCAAGCAAGCTTCCCACAGTGGCTTCGTAGTCCTGCCCGTTGGAAGCTGCTTTAACAGCGAATGGTGTGCCGGCAAATTATGGAACACCAGCGGCCAGAGGATTTCAGGGGGTTTTTCCCACGTCTTGCGCTTGTCCCCGCAACCCTTATGCTGGAGCGCTCCCCGGCAAGAAGATCACCATGGCGCTTTATCCTCCCCTCGAACCCTTTCATCAGGAGTATCTGCCCGTCGGCGACGGTCATGAGCTCTATCTGGAACAATGTGGCAATCCGGACGGTATGCCGGTGATGGTGCTCCATGGCGGCCCCGGTGGCGGCAGCTCGCCGTTGCTGCGCCGATTGTTTGATCCCCGTCTTTATCGCATCGTGATCCATGACCAGCGCGGCGCCGGCAAGAGCCGCCCTCACGCCGACACCAACCACAATACCCTGGCACACCTGGTCGACGATATCGAACGTATTCGCCAGCATCTGGGCGTGTCCCGCTGGCGGGTGGTGATGGGAGGATCCTGGGGCAGCACGCTGGCTCTCAGCTATGCTCTGGAGCATGGTGAGCGGGTGGCGTCACTGGTATTGCGAGGTGTCTTCCTGTGCCGGCGACAAGACATGGACTGGCTTTACACGGAGCACGGTGCCGCCCGTTATCGCCCCGAGCAATGGCAGCGGCTGGTGGGGGCCCTGCCGCCCGGGGAAGGCACGGTGCTGGCCCGTTATCATGCCGCGCTCGCCGCGTGTGAAGACCAGAACGGGGAGGGCATGCGGCTGGCTCGGGAGTGGACACGTTGGGAAACCCATTTGTCCGCTCTTATACCACCGACCGGTGTGGACGTGGACGATCATGCCTGGCCCATGGCCAGGCTCGAAACTCACTACTTCATGCACGAGGGCTTCTTACCGGAACCGCTACTGCCGCGCTGCGCTCGGTTGCGCTGCCCGGTGGAGATCGTGCACGGCAGCTATGATCTGGTGTGTCCGCCGGAGCAAGCGTGGTTGTTGCATCAGACACTGCCGGACAGTCGCCTGCGCTGGGTGCCCGGCGCCGGCCATGCCACCAGTGAGGCGGGGGTCGGGGAGGCGTTGATTGCCGCGGTCCATCGTCTGGAACAGCACGAGGGACTGGCGTGAAAGTGTTGCTGCAGCGAGTGCGCGAAGCCCGTGTGGAAGTGGCGGGGGAAGAGATTGGCCGCATAGGTCGGGGCCTGCTGGTCTTTGTCGGTGTGGAGCGGGGCGATGCGTCTGATACAGCCCGGCGGCTGGCGGAACGGCTGGCCGGTTACCGGGTGTTCTCCGATGAGCAGGGCAAGATGAATCTGGATGTCCGCGATGTGGCCGGGGAGGTGCTGGCGGTCTCCCAGTTCACCCTGGCGGCGGATACCCGCAAAGGGCGCCGGCCCGGCTTTTCCGGTGCCGCGGAACCGGAGCAGGGGTTGCGCCTGTATCAGGAGTTCGTCGACGCCTTGACGGCTCACCAGGTGCCGGTGGCTACCGGCCGCTTCGGTGCCGACATGCAAGTGCATTTGATCAACGATGGGCCGGTGACTTTTCTGCTGGAGCTGTGATCCCGGTCAGGTTGCGTTTTGTAAATGGCCCTTTTTTACGTGACAGCCGTATTGCAATGGGAAACCCCTGGTTTATGATGATTTGCATGCTCCCGGGGATCGTCGATGGGGGCCAAAGCAAGTTCCTTAGGGACGATGGTAAAAAACATCAGGAGATCAAAGATGAAAAAAACGCTTCTTGCTGCTGCACTGATGGGTGCTTCCTTCTCCGCTCACGCCGTGGCTCCGGGTGGTCCGGGCTGTGGTTGGGGTAACCTGTTGTTCGAAGGCAAATCCGGCCTTCCCATGCATCTTTTGGCCACTATCGTGAACGGCACCTCCGGCAACGCGACCTTTGGCATGACTTCCGGCACCAACGGTTGTGACACCAATGGCGCTCTGACCTACAGCGGTGAAAGCCTGCTGGGGATGACCGGCGTGATGGAAGAAGTGGCTCAGGACATGGCGGTGGGTGAAGGTGAGGCCCTGACCGCGCTGTCCGTTTCCATCGGTGTGGACGCGGCGGATCGCGCTCATTTCAACAGCGTCATGCATCAGAACTTCGCCTCCATCTTCCCGAGCCAGGACGTCACTGCCGCGGAAGTAATGCAGCAAATCAACATGGTAATGAGCCAGGACCAACAACTGGCCAAGTACGTATAAGTGTAAGTGCCTGACGGCCCCGCTGCCTCGGCGGGGCCCTCGTTTCACGCTTTTCTTTTTCCCTGCCAGGATGTGCCATGCGCACTGGAGTTCTGTGCGCCCTCGCGGGCCTGTTCCTGATCCTGTCCGATACCGTTGCCGCCGCGCAAAGCCGGGAGCTTCTTGCCCGGGAGCCGCGCTGGCAGGCCTTGCTGCATATTAATCCGGGCGCCACCCTTCGTGATCGCCACCGCAGCTATGTGGACGACGATAATTTTTTTCTCTCCGATACCGGCAAGGATGATCCGCTGGCGGAACTGAATGCCTCCATCGAGGCGTTGCGGCTGGCACAGGCGCCGGAGCGCTGCCGTTTCCCGGCCCGCTATCGCTTTTTTGCCGAGCACTTGGGTTGGGAAGAGAGCGCGCCTTTCGCCCATTGTGATGAGTACATGGAATGGCGCCAGTCCGTTCAGGCGAACCGGGCCGTGCTGGTCTTTCCCGCCGCCTACCTGAACAGCCCGTCTTCCATGTTCGGCCACACTTTGTTACGGCTGGATCAGACCGGCGACGAGACGGTCTGGCTGTCCTGGGCGGTCAATTTCGGTGCCATGACCTCGGAGCAGGACAATTCTCTGTTTTATATATACCGTGGCCTGGCCGGGGGCTATCCAGGGCGCTTTACCCTGGTGCCCTATGTGCAGAAAATCCAGGAATACTCCCATATGGAAAACCGGGACATCTGGGAGTATGACTTGACCTTGAATCAGGAAGAGATTGACTGGGTCATTGAGCATTTGTGGGAACTCAAGGACATCAATTTCGATTATTACTTTTTCGACGAAAATTGCTCATTCCGGCTGTTGGAACTGGTGGAAGTGGCCCGGCCCGGCACCGGCTTGCTGGACAAGTGGCGGTTCGCTGAGCTGCCCGTCAATACGGTGCGGGCTCTGGACGATAAAGACCTGATCGAACAGCGCCATTATCGACCGTCCAAGGCGCAGGAGCTGGAAGCCCTGGTGGCGGAGATGACGGTGGCGGAACGGCGCCTTTCCCGCCGTCTCGCCGATGATCCGGATTTGGCGCAAAGCGCGGAGTTTCAGGCCTACCCGCCGCCGCGGCAGGCGTTGATGGCGCAAACCGCTTACCGTCATGTACGGTTTATCCATCGCAAGGAGGCGCGTACCGAGGACGTGGCCAAACGTTCCTTCGCTTTGTTGGGATTGATGAGCCGGCTGCCATCGACAACACCGCCTTCGGTGCAGCCACAACGGCCGCCGGAAGAGGGACACGGCACCAAAATGCTGGGCGTTTCCGGTGGGCAATGGGGCGCGGACGATTACGGTCAGCTCACCTGGCGGATGACCTACCATGACCTGCTGGATAACCGCCGAGGCTTTCTTGACGGCGCGCAGATCGAGGGGCTGGGTGTTACCTTACGCAGTACTGAGAGTCAGGCAGTGAAACTGGAACGTCTGGACCTGGTCAGTATTCGCTCGCTGAGCCCCCGCGACACTTTCTCCAAGCCGTTGAGCTGGTATGTGGAAGGTGGGTTGGAACGGGCCTGGGCGCAAGGCCGCCGGTTGACCCGTTATGTTCAGGGAGGAGCCGGCCTCAGCTGGCGCTGGCAGGGCTGGCAACCCTATGTGCTGCTCAGCGCCCGGGCGGAAAACAACAGCGCTTTCAGCACCTGGATTACTCCAGGCGGGGGCGCCGAGGCCGGGTTGCTTTACAACACCGGCGCCTGGCAGTGGCAACTCAGCAGTGCCGGGCATTACTTTACCAACGACGAATACCGGCATCGTTCCCGGTTCAGCGCTCACTATGCGCTGGGGCGTCAGCATGGTTTGCGCGCCTCTCTGGAACGCGAAGGCTGGCGCGGTGACAGTGACACCGGTTTCAATCTGGAGTGGCGATGGTATTACGACTGATGCTGCTGTTGGTGCCGTTGCTGGTAAGCGGATGCAGTGGCGTGTTCTTCTATCCGATGAAGCCCTGGGCGCAGAATCCGGCACGCCAGGGGCTGGATTATGAGGACGTGGTGCTGATTCATCCGGACGGGCTGCGCCTGCACGCCTGGTGGCTGCCGGCCCGTGGAGACAGCGTTGCCACCGTTTATTATCTGCACGGTAATGCGGAGAACATCAGCACGCATCTGGCCAATGTGCAATGGATGCCGGAGCAGGGTTTCAATGTGCTGCTGCTGGATTACCGGGGCTACGGTTTGTCGGAAGGTTCCGCCGGGCTGCCGGAGGTGTTCGATGACATCCAACTGGGACTGGACTGGTTGGCGGCTTCCGGGCGTGCCGAGGGCAAGCCGATTATTTTGTTTGGTCAAAGTCTTGGGGCGGCCATGGGAACCCGGGTGCTGGCGCGGCCGGCCAATGAGGGCAAGGTCCAGTGCGTGGTGTTCGAGGGCACCTTTGCCAGTTATCGGGACATTGCCAAGGATGTAATGGGGCGCAGCTGGTTGCTGTGGCCGTTGCAATGGCTGGTGGTGCCGACGTTGCCACCGCGCGACTGGGATCCGGAGAACAACATTGCCGCTTTGGCACCGCGCCCGTTACTGATTCTGCATAGCCGGGAAGATCCAGTGATCCCCTATGCACAGGGCGAGCGCCTGTACCACGCCGCCGAGGCACCGAAGCTGTTTCAGCCGCTGCGCGGCGGCCATGGGCAGGGAACGAGGGATCCAGCGGTTCGCGCCCGGATCGTCGATTTCCTGCGCGACAAGGCGTGCCTGGGAGGCTGATCGTCAAGCTGGCGCGTCCCTTCGCCAGCAGGCTGGCTCCCACATGCTACGAAGCCGCTGTGGGAGCTTGCTTGCAAGCGAATGCCCAACGGCTCGGGGGGCATTCGCGGCCGTGGCCGCTTCCCGCCGCTGCTTTCCTGCCAGGAGCGGCCAAAGAAAGTACCGCGATCAACCTCTCACTCGTCCTTGGCGGAAACGCCGTTGTCTTCCTCTTCCCGCTGCACCTTTTCCTTCTCGACGAACCGGCCGAAGATCAGCCCTACTTCAAACAGCAGCCACATGGGCAGGGCGAGCAAGGTCTGGCTGATAATGTCCGGGGGGGTCAGCAGCATGCCGAGCACAAAACAGGCCACCACCACATAGGCCCGTGAGGAGGCCAGCTTGGCGGCGGTGGTGGCGCCGGAGGCGATCAGCAGGACGATGGCGATGGGCAGCTCGAAGGCGACACCGAAAGCCAGAAACAGCGCCAGTACGAAATCCAGATAACTGCTGATGTCGGTGGACACGGCCACGCCTTCCGGGGCCACCGAGGTGAAGAACTGGAACATCAACGGGAAGACCACGAAGTAGGCGAAGGCGGCGCCAGCGTAGAACAGCAGAACGCTGCTCATCAGCAACGGGATCGCCAGCCGTTTTTCATGGCGGTAGAGCCCCGGGGCCACGAAGGCCCAGGCCTGATGCAGAATGACCGGGACCGCCACGAAGATGCTCAGATACAGCGTCAGTTTGAACGGTGCCAGGAAGGGCGCGGCCACGCCGGTGGCGATCATGTGGGTGCCCTCGGGCATTGCCTGCATGAGGGGCGCGGCGACCAGCGTGTACAGTTCCCGGGAAAAATAAAACAGACACAGGAACACCACCAGAACCGCCACCACTGCCCGTAGCAGGCGGTTACGCAGTTCCAGAAGGTGAGCTACCAGCGGTTGCGCGGTATCGCCGTGGTGCTCGTCATTCATTGGACTTGTTCTCCGCCGGGCGGGAAGAGGAGGGTTCGGAAGGCGCGGGAGTATCATCCGTGGCGTTCAGATCGGTCTCGCTCTGGGCTGGCGGTTCCGGCTTGCGCCGGGCTTCGGCCACTTCGTGCGGAGACAGCAGGCTGTCCTTGGCCTTGCGGATGCTGTCTTCGTCCAGCCCCATTTCCCGCATCTGTTTTTCCATGCGCTCACGCATGTCCATGTTCAACGCTTCGCGTTCCAGCTCGTTGCGCAGGTTATTGAAGGTGGAGCGGGCACGGCCTACCCAGTAGCCCAGAGTGCGGGCCGCTTTCGGCAGGCGCTCGGGGCCCAGCACCACCAGGGCGATAACAAAAATCAGCAGCAGCTCGGAAAAGCCGACATCGAACATGGGTTAGCGGCTCCGCTCAGGTCAGACCTGATCCTTGTCCTTTTCTTTCTGTTCCTGGGTGGTCTCGCGCTGGTCGTCGGCCAGACGTTGCTGGTCCTGCTCATTTTCTCCGTCACGCATGGAGTCCTTGAAGCCCTTGACCGCGCCGCCGAGATCGTTGCCGATGTTGCGCAGCTTCTTGGTCCCGAACAGCAGAACCACGATGGCCAGGACGATGAGCAATTGCCAAATACTGATACCGGAAAACATGATTAATCTCCTCGAGAGGCTTTTTCTTCGTGCCCGGACAGGCCGAAGCGACGCTCCAGTTCCGCCAGCACTTGGTCGGGGTGCAATCCTAGGTGGGCCAACATGACCATGGAATGAAACCACAGATCAGCGGTTTCACTGATCAAGGCCTGGGCCTCGCCGCCGGCTTCCAGGTCCCGGGCCGCGAGCAGGGTTTCCACGGCTTCCTCGCCGACTTTCTCCAGGATCTTGTTCAGGCCCTTATGGTACAGACTCGCCACATAGGAACTGTCCGGGGCCGCCCCTTTGCGGGCCTCCAGGACTTGGTGCAATTGGTTAAGAATATCCGACATGGTGTCTCCAGTGCAGGCCCGTCAGTGTAGCAAAGTACGGGCCGGTTCACCTACGCGCGCAACGACCATGCCAGCAACACGGCGCCGGCGCCGGCTAGGGGCCAGGCCCAGCCGCTGCCGGCCAGCAGCACGTCGATGCCCGCCAGCAGTCCCAGCGCCACCCCGCCGATACCCGCCAGGACGCGGCGCCGATTGCGTCGCAAGTTTAGTGCCAGGCGGAATTCCAGGTCCCGTTGCCGCTGTGGCTGATCGCGCAGATTTTCCAGGGCGTCACGCAGCAGATCGGGCATTTCCGGCAATTGAGCGGTCCATTCCGGTAGCCGGTTGCGCAGTTTGTTGAGCGTGGCGGTCGGGCCGTACTCCTCCATCATCCACGCTTCCAGCAACGGCCGTCCCACGGTCCAGATATCCAGTTGCGGGTAAATGCTGCGGCCGAGCCCCTCGATATGCACCAGGGTCTTCATTAACAGCACATATTGTACCGGCGCCTCGATATGATATTCCCGGGCCAGATCAAACAGGCGCAGGATCAACGGGGCGAATTCCAGCTGCTCCAGCGAGGCGGAGCGTACCGGCGCCAGCAGTTGGGTGGCCTCCTGCTCGAAACGGTGGCGGTCGATCGGGGCGTTGCTCCATCCCGCCCGGATCACCAGGTCCACCAGCATCGGGTAATCCTCGCGCATCACCGCCAGGACCATGCGCCCCAGCACGTTGAGATCTTGGCGGGACAGGCGTCCGGCAATGGCGCAATCCACCGCCATGTACTGGGGCAGATCCGGGTTGGCCGGATTGACGAAAATATTGCCCGGGTGCATGTCGGCATGGAAGAAATTGTGCCGGAACACCTGGGCGAAGAAGATTTCCACACCGCGTTCGGCCAGGGCCCGAGGGTCGATGCCAGCGGCCTTGATGCGCTCGATATCGTTGACCGGGATACCGTAAATGCGATCGGAGATCATCACCTGGCGGGAGGACACATCCAGGTGCACTTCCGGGATGTGCAGCAGGGAGCTGAACAGGAAATGCCGGCGCATGGTCTCGCTGTTGCTGGCTTCCTGTTCCAGGTCCAGTTCGCCACGGATCACCGACTGGTAGTCGCGCACCACCCGCACCGGATGGAAATAGCGGGAGTCAGCCCAGAGTTTCTCCAGTACCCGGGCGCCGAAGCCCATTACTCGCAGGTCCCGCTCCACCTTCATTTCGACACCGGGGCGCAATACCTTGACCACCACCTCGCGGCCGTCCAGCAAGGTGGCCGGATGCACCTGGGCCACCGAGGCGGAGGCCAATGGCCGCTCGTCGAAGGTGGCGAACACCTGATCGAAGGGCTTGGGCAGACTGGCCTGGACCTTTTGCCGGGCTTCACCGCCATCGAAGGGCGCCACCTGATCCTGCAGGCGCGCCAGGGATTCGGTCCAGTCCGGTGGCAGCAGATCCCGGCGAGTGGCCATCAACTGGCCGAATTTGATGAAGATCGGCCCTAACTCCTCCAGCGCCAACCGCAGACGTTCGCCTTCGCTGAGGTCGCCGGTGCCGCGCCAGCTGGTTGGCACCAGGTACTGCAGAAAGACCAGCAGCGGGCGAATGGGATGCGCCGGAAGCAGGGACAGCAGACGATAGCGGCACACCACCAGGGCGACCGAGAATAAACGGGCAAACGGTGGCATCAGCGCGTGGAACTCCTTGCGGGCCTGTTCCCGCCCGGTTCGATAATCGCGCCGGGGGCCGTTTTCTCGCTAGCCAAGGCGCGGTGAGCGCGGTGTGGCTGGCCACATGAGCGAGCCGCAACGCAGGGTCGCGGGAAAACGGCCCCGGCCCTTCGGGTTGCGCCCCAAAGCGGGCCAGCCGGTGTTCTTCGTCGTTCATTTAGCACGCTAAACTTCTCTCCTCACGCCTTGCCTGGCCCGCTTTGAGGCGGCAACGCGACTATCGAACCGGGCGGGAACGGGCCTTCAAACGCTGAACGCGGGCTTCCAGGCGGTCCACATCACCGCGCAGCTCATCCACGTCCTGGTAGAACTCGTACACTTCCCGGCGCAGCGCCAGCAGGCCGGATTCGTTACCCAGGTAGTCGCCCACCTGGTCGCCAATGCGGCGAAATGCTTCACGGGCCCAACCGCCCAGACGCATGGCGCCCTGGTGCAGAGTCTGCGCCAACTCACCGCCAAGCGCCGGTTCCAGCATGGCGCCCCAGTCCAGTTGCAGGTCGCGGGCCAGCTCGCGCAGGGACTGCAGCAACTCGCGATTGCCTTCGATGCGAACCGGGCCGCCAATGGCGCTGGGCTGTCGTTTCCAGTCCAGCAGCAGCGCGGCCAGGTCCACCGGATTGCCGGTGACGCTGACGTCCGCCGCCGCTTCGCTGCGCAGATACAGCTCGACGCCATCGTCCACGATCAGTAGAAACACCGAGGTGCGCGGCAAAGTGCTGTGTACCGCCAGCAACCGGCCAGCATGCTGGCTAAGCGCGGCGGCGGTCACCGGGTCGCCGCGCAATGCCGTGTTGATGGCCCGCTCCAGGGCGGCCACGGCGGTGGTGGAGAGCAGTCCGGGATCCGACATCAGGCCTTGAACCCCCGGTGCAGGGCCACCACGCCGCCGATCATGTTGAAGTATTCGGTACGCACGAAGCCGGCCTCGTCCATCATGCCTTGCAAAGTGTCCTGGTCCGGGTGCATGCGGATCGACTCGGCCAGGTACTGATAACTGTCGGCGTCATTGACCACCAGTTTGCCCAGCCGCGGCCAGACCGCGAAGGAGTACAGGTCATACAGCTTGGCGAAGGGCTTGTTCACCGGCTGCGAGAACTCCAGTACCAGCAGACGGCCACCGGGTTTGAGCACGCGCAGCATGGAGCGCAGGGCCGCGTCCTTGTCGGTGATGTTGCGCAAGCCGAAGGCGATGGTCACGCAGTGGAAGCTATTGTCGGCGAAAGGAAGGCACTCACCATTGACCTGGGCCACTTGTGTGTTGTGCCCGCAACCCGCGTCGTAGAGCCGGTCCCGGCCCACCGCCAGCATCGCGTCATTGATGTCGGCCAGCACCACCTGGCCGGTTTCGCCGGCCAGACGGGAGAATTTGATCGCCAGATCGCCGGTGCCGCCGGCCAGATCCAGCACTCGCTGGCCCGGACGCACCCCGGCCAGTTCGATGGTCATGCGTTTGAGGATACGGTGGCTTCCCAGTGAAATCAGGTCGTTCATGACGTCGTATTTGGCCGCCACCGAACGGAACACGCCCGCCACCCGCTGCTGTTTTTCCTGCCAGGGAACCTGCTGGTAGCCGAAGTGGGTTACTTTGTCGTCGTTGGCGTCGGTCATGGGATGTCCTTGAACGGAAAAGGGTGCCGGGCGAACAGGCGCGTCATGATCGCGTCCTCGCGGGCCGCCACGCGCTCGAGCAGGGCGGTCACGCTGGGCACCGGTTTCATTACCCGGAAACTGCGGTCGATGAAATCATACAGGTTCGAGAAGCCCGCCGCATGAGCGGGTTTGCGCACCAGCCGGAAGGTCGCCTGCAGGGTGCGTGAGCGGATATAGCGGTCCAGCCGCGGCCCCAGTTCCGCCACCAGTGTGATCTGTTGCCGGCGCGCTCCGTCATCGCCGAGATCGCGGTAGCCTTCGGCATAGCCGGCCTGGTCCAGCGGCTGATCCAATCGCTCTCCCAGCGTCCTGACCAGGGCCTCATCCAGTTCCTGGGTGAGAATCGCCGCTTCCAGGGCCAGGGCGGAGGTGGCCATGACCCGGTCGGGCAGTAACTTCAGCGCCTTGGGCAGGGCACGGCGAATTTCGGTGGCCACTGGCAGCAGATCCTGGCCACCGTAGACGTCATCCAGCAGGAAAGTCAGCGCTGGTTGCAGCCGTTGATCGGCGAGCAGATCGGCGTGGGTATCGGCAAGCCGCTGCCGCTGGATGGCCCGCAGCCGCTGCAGGCGGGCCAGGAATACCGCGTCGTCACCATGCTGGCGCAGCTGGAAAAAACGCTCCAGAAAATGGCGCAGGCGAAGGCCGGCGCTGTCGGGCGCGGTGCCGGTGGCGGAGGTCCGGGAACTGGGCATATGGTCAGAGCGTCTTGACGAACACCTTGGAATTGCGCTGCCAGTTGTACAGCTGTTGCCGTTGCGCCGGCAGGCTGTGCACATCCGCCGGCTGGAACCCCTGTTCCTGGAACCAGTGGGCGGTATGGGTGGTGAGCACGAACAGCCGTTCCAGGCCCTGCTCCCGTGCCCGCCGCTCCAGTTGCCGCAACAACTGAATGCCGCGCTCGCCACTGCGATACTGCGGATGCACGGCGACGCAGGCCAGCTCGCCCACTTTTTCATCGGGGAAGGGGTAGAGCGCCGCGCAGGCGATCACCATGCCATCCCGCTCGATGATCAGGAAGCGTTGTATCTCGCTTTCCAGCAGCTCCCGGGAACGGCGCACCAGGGTGCCGTCCGCCTCCAGCGGAGAGATCAGTTCCAGCACGCCGCCGACATCCTCGATGCGCGCGCCGCGCAGGGTTTCGTAGGTCTCCCGCGTGACCATGGTGCCGCAGCCGTCCCGGGTGAACAGTTCCTTCAACAGCACGCCGTCGTCGCCGGCGTCCAGCAGGTGGGCGCGTGCCACACCGTTACTGGCGGCGTGACAGGCGGCGGTAAGATGCCGTTCCAGGGCGCTGTCCTGCAGGCGCTGGTCGGCGAGCAGGCGCCCGGCTTCCTGCGGGGTCAGCTCGCGCAGTATGCGTTGGTGTTCATCGTCGATGCGCACGCCGTCGCCCAGTACGATCAACTTGTCGGCGGCCAGGGCGATGGCGGCGGTGGAGGCCACTTCCTCCGCATTCAGGTTGAACAGCTCGCCGGTGGGGGAGCTTCCCAGCGGTGACAGCAGCACCACGTTGCCGGCGTCCACCTGCCGGCGGATCGGTCCGACCTCTATGCGGCGCACCTCGCCGGTGTGCTGGTAGTCGAATCCATCGCGTACCCCCTTGGGTTTGGCGATGACGAAGTTGCCGCTGATCAGCTGGATCGAGGCGTTGTGCATGGGGGTGTTCGCCAGCCCCATGGAGAACAGGCCTTCCAGCTTCAGCCGCAGTGCGCCCACCGCGGCGATCACCGCTTCCAGCGCGGCGCTGTCGGTGATCCGGGTGTGGTGCTCGAAATGGGTTTCCAGACCGGCGGCATGAAGGCGCCGGCTGATCTGCGGCCGGGCCCCGTGGACCAGGACCAGGCGCACGCCGAGGGTGTTGAGCAGCGCCAGGTCATGCACCAGGGAGGGCAGTAACGGACTGTCCAGGACCTCACCGGTCATCATCACCACGAAAGTGCGGCCACGATGGGCGTTGATGTAGGGGGAGGAGTTGCGAAACCAGTTCACCTGGTCGGTAGTGCTCACGGTTTTTCTCGGCCAATCAAGGGGATGGGCCAGTATAGCCAGCGCGGCCGGGGCCGCGCCAGGGGGCTGGGGCAAAAGCGCTCGCGGCCCGTGGGCCGCGATGGGTCAGGCCCCGAACAGGCCCTTGAAGAAATAGAAGAACAGAATCGACAACAGCGCCCCGGCGGGCAGGGTGACGATCCAGGAGGTGAAGATGGTGCTGATCACGCGCAGGTTGAGCGAGCCAATGCCGCGCGCCATGCCGACGCCGAGTACCGCGCCCACCAGAGTGTGGGTGGTGGAGATGGGCAGGCCGGTGCCGGACGCCAGCACCACGGTGGTGGCGGCGCCCAGTTCGGCGGCGAAGCCGCGGCTCGGGGTCAGCTCGGTGATCTTGGTGCCCACCGTGGCCATCACCCGGGCGCCGAGTACCGCCAGGCCAAAGACGATCCCCATGGCCCCTACCAGTAAAACCCAACTGGGAATAATCGCTTCCTTGCCAATCACGCCGCCATTGGCGAGCACGCTGCTGATCGCCGCCAGCGGGCCCACCGCATTGGCCACGTCATTGGAGCCATGCGCGAAGGCCATGGCGCAGGCGGTGAAAATCATCAGTACCGCGAACACCCGCTCCACCGAACTGAAACGAAAATCCTTGTCGGCTTCCGGATCCGGCTGGATGCGGCTCAGGAACAGAACCCCGAGGCCGGCCACCACGGCGCCGCCGGCGATGGCCCACAGGGTGCTGGCGCCAAAGCTCATCTCCAGCCCCACGTGCTTGAGGCCTTTGACCAGGGTTACCTTGGTGATCACGAAACCCACCAGGAACATGTAGAACGGCACCACTTTCTTGGCCCGCTGGAACGGGTCGTCATGGTTGAGAACCAGTTTCTGCACGCTCTTTATCAAGGCGAAGGAGAGGAAGCCCGCCAGCAGCGGCGAGGTGACCCAACTGGCGACAATGGAACCCACCTGCCCCCAATGCACCGAGTCCATGCCCACGCCAACCGCGGCGAAGCCGACGATGGCGCCGACGATGGAGTGGGTGGTCGATACCGGCCAGCCCGCCCAGGAGGCCACCACCAGCCAGATACCGGCGGCCAGTAACGCGGCGAGCATGCCGTAGACCAGATAATGAGGCGTCTGGTTGAACACCTCGGCGTCGATGATGCCCTTGCGGATGGTGGCGGTGACTTCGCCGCCGGCCAGGTAGGCCCCGGCGAACTCGAAAACGATGGCGATCAGAACCGCCTGTTTGACGGTGAGGGCCCGCGCCCCCACCGACGTACCCATGGCGTTGGCAACGTCATTGGCGCCCACGCCCAGGGCCATCAGGAAACCGGCGCCGCCGGCAATGAGCAGCATCAGGGTGCTGTGTTCGAGCATCCACTCCATAGGGAACCTCTGCTGGTCTGCCGGACCCTAGCGGGCAAGCAACAATTGAAGATGGCCGCCAACCTTTTGAGCGCGGTCGGCCAGGTCACCGATCCAGTCGATGATCTTGTATAGGAACATCACATCCACCGGAGGCAATTCGGATTCCAATTTGAACAGCTGGGCGCGGATCTGCACCTGCTGGTCGTCGTTGGCCCGTTCCAGGCGATCCAATTCCTCGATGAGCTCTTCCACCAGACGGATTTCCCGGCCGCTGAAACCGGTTTCCACCAGTTCGTCCAGTTCATTGATGGCCTTCTTGGCCTGGGCGGAAGTATCGATGGCGCCTTGCAGATAGTCGGTCATGCTATCGGCGAGGCTGGGGGGGAGCGTCATCTGCCGGCCCAGCATGAGACCGGCGATGTCCTTGGCCTTGTTGGCCACCTTGTCCTGCACGCTGACCAGTTCCAGCAGATCGGAGCGGGGCACCGGCAAAAACAGGCTTTTGGGCAAATTGAGGCGGAACTCTTTCTTCAGCTCGTCGGCCTGGTTTTCCAGTTGGGCGATGCGCTGGCGGGCCTCGCGGGCACGTTCCCAGTCACTGTCGCGGACCGCGGAGAAGAAATCGCCCAGGCCCAAAGCGCAATCGTGCACGGTGTCGTAATGCTTTTGCAGGGGGCGTATCGGCGATCGGCCGAAAAGGCCGGCGATGGAGCTGCCAAAGGACATAGGGACCCTGTCACGGAATCGTCACTGAAGTGGGCGCGAGTATAGTGGATAGCGGCGCCGCTGCCTATCTCATGGGAAGCTGATACTATCTTCTTAATTGTGAGATGGGTTTTTGGGGGTAGTAGTGATCGGTGCCACCACCACGGCTCGCCCGTCCCGGGCGTTCGAGCTGGATGTTCGCTGGGTCATGCGTGAATTGCTCGAAGAGCAGCGCGTGACCCGGGAAGACTACAACGTGATCTCCACCACGCCGCGGGAAAGCAGTGAACAGAGCTGGCATCCGCTGCAGGTGGTGGCGAAATACCGGCTGGCCGACCGCCAGGACGAGCACACTCTCCTCGACATCGAAGTGCTGACCGCCTGGCTGGCGAAAAAAAGCGGTCTGAGCCTGTATCACATCGACCCGCTCAAGGTGGAAGTGGACCGGGTCACCGAGGTAATGAGCTACGCCTTCGCCGAACGCCACGGCATCCTGGCGCTGGAAGTGTCGGCGGATACGGTGGTGGTGGGCTGCGATCAGCCTTACCGGCTGGACTGGCGCGAGGATCTGCAGCAGGTGCTGGGGGACCGGGCGGTGCGGGTAGTACTGGCGAACCCGGAGGCGCTGCGCCGCTATCGCATTGAATTCTACAATCTCAGCCGCTCCATCGCCGGGGCTCGCCGCTCCGGTGGACAGGGCGGCACGGATATCGCCAATTTCGAGCAGCTGCTGGAGGTCGGGCGGGGGCGGCCGGACGCTGATGACCAGCACATCGTCAATATCGTCGACTGGATCCTGCAGTATGCGTTCTCCCAACGCGCCAGCGACATCCACCTGGAGCCGCGCCGGGATACCGGGCGCATGCGTTTTCGTATCGACGGCGTTCTGCACGACGTCTATGAATTGCCGGCACCGGTGATGGCGGCGGTGACCAGCCGCCTCAAGATCCTGTCCCGGCTGAACGTGGCGGAGAAGCGCAAACCTCAGGACGGTCGCCTCAAGACCAAAACACCGGATGGCAATGAGGTGGAGCTGCGGCTGTCCACGTTGCCCACCGCCTTTGGCGAGAAGATGGTGATGCGGATCTTCGATCCGGAGGTACTGGTGCGCAGCTTCGCGCAGATGGGCTTCAGCCAGGAGGACCACCAGGCTTGGCGGGCCATGACCGGCCACACTCACGGCATCGTCTTCGTCACCGGGCCCACCGGCTCCGGTAAAACCACCACCCTGTATTCCACGCTCAAGCAGCTGGCGACCAGCGAGGTCAATGTCTGCACCATCGAGGATCCCATCGAAATGGTGGAACCCAGCTTCAATCAGATGCAGGTGCAGGCCAATATCGACGTCGGCTTCGCCGAGGGGGTGCGGGCGATGCTGCGGCAGGACCCGGACATCATCATGATCGGCGAGATTCGCGATCTGGCCACCGCGGAAATGGCGATCCAGGCGGCGCTGACCGGCCACCTGGTGTTGTCCACCCTGCACACCAATGATGCGCCTTCGTCGATTGTGCGGCTCACCGATCTCGGCGTGCCGCCTTATCTGATCACCGCCGCTGTCACCGGGGTCATGGCCCAGCGGTTGGTGCGGACCCTGTGCCCGCACTGCAAGGCGCCGCAAGCGGTGGACGCGGCATCCTGGCGGGAGCTGGTGCGGCCATTCAAGATGACTCAGCCGGCAACCTGGTATCGGCCGGTGGGCTGTCTGGAGTGCCGGGGCACCGGCTATTTGGGGCGGATGGGGGTGTATGAAGCCATGCCGCTGGCGGCGCCGGTAAAAAGCCTGGTCAATCGTGGTGGCGATCTCGAGTCGCTTACCCGTGAAGCGGTGCGGGGTGGCATGAAGCCGCTGCGTATCAGCGGCGCCCAGAAAGTGGCCGCCGGATTCACCACGGTGGAAGAAGTGATGCGGGTAACGCCGTCCCCGGATATGCTGTTGGCCTGACCTGGTCGGGATGCGTGGCATCCAGGCCAGGGAGGAGGGCGGGGACGAGGCCGGTGCATCCCGGGGGAGCATCGTGGCCGACCATCGGTATGTCGTCCCTGGTCTTTCGTTATGTTTCGAGGCCGTGGACAATACCACCCATGACAGAACCGGACTATTCCGGCCTGCCCGATGACCTTGCCCAGCTGGTTGGCCAGCATTGGCAACGGTTTCAGGAGGCGGGCCATACCCTGCCTGACGCTCTGCTCGCCGATCTGCCCAAAGTCTGGGCGGGTTCCGACTTCGTGGCGGAACAGTTTATTCGTGACGGTGAACTGGGACCCTGGTTGCTCGAGCACTCCCTGAATCAACGCCTGGACGCGATGTCGCTGGTTGCCCAGGTACAACAGACAGTGGCCGCCTGTGCCGGCGAGGATGAGCTGAAACAGGTGCTGCGGCGGCTGCGGCAGCGCCATATGGCCCGCATCATCTGGCGGGATCTGGCCGGACAGGGTGACTACCACAGCACCGTGGCGGACCTGTCCCTGTTGGCCGATACTCTGATTTCCTGCGCTCTGGAGCAGCTTTACGACTGGGCCCGGGCCCGCCAGGGCACGCCCACGGGGCCGGATGGTCAGCCGGTGAAGCTGGTGGTGTTCGCCATGGGCAAGCTGGGCGCGCGGGAACTGAATCTGTCCTCCGATATCGACCTGATCTTCGCCTATGAGCATGAGGGCGAGCTGGAAGGCGAGCGGCGCGCGCTCAGCTATCACCAGTTTTTCCAGCGTCTCGGCCAGCAGCTGATCAAGGCGCTGGACCAGACCACCGCCGACGGTTTCGTGTTCCGTGTGGACATGCGGCTGCGTCCCTGGGGCAAGAGCGGTGCCCTGGCGGTGGGCTTCGACGCCATGGAAAGCTACTACGAAACCCAGGGCCGGGAATGGGAACGCTACGCGCTGATCAAGATGCGCCCGGTGGCCGGGGATCTGCAGGCCGGCGCCCGCCTGGTGGAGCGGCTCAATCCCTTTGTCTATCGCCGTTACATCGACTACGGCGCGTTCCAGTCTCTGCGCGAGATGAAATCTCTGATCGAGCGGGAAGTGAACCGCAAGGGGATGCAGGCGGACGTCAAACTCGGTGCCGGCGGTATTCGTGAAGTGGAATTCATCGTTCAGGCCTTCCAATTGATCCGTGGCGGTCAGTTGCCGGCGCTGCGCCAACCCAACCTGATCCAGGTGCTGCCGCTGCTGCTCGAGCAGGGCCTGTTGCCCGAGGATGTGGTGGAGGAGTTGCGGGACGCCTACGTGTTCCTGCGTGATGTGGAACATCGGCTGCAGGCGGTGGCGGACCGGCAAACCCAGCGGCTGCCCGACGACGAAGCCGGCTGGGAGCGCTTGACCTTTGCCATGGGGTTTTCCTCACGGCGTGTATTCGAACGCGGCTTGCGCCGCCACCGGGAACGGGTGCGCTTCCACTTCAGTCAGGTGATCGCCGATCCCGAACAGGAATCCGACGAGCGCCAGGGCGATCAGGATCTGGTGGATGTCTGGCAGGGGCGGCTGGAGCCCGAGGCTGCCATCGCCACCCTGGCAAACATGGGCATCCAGGAGGCGGAGCAGGTTCATGGACTGATCCATGAGCTGCGCGAGAGCCGGGCGGTGGAGAACATGCAGCGTATCGGCCGCGACCGTCTCGACCGGTTGATGCCGTTACTGCTGGAAAGTCTGGGCTATCAGGGCCACGGCGCGGTCACCGCGGCACGGCTGGTGGCCTTTATCGAAGCGGTACTGCGGCGCAGCGCCTATATCGCGCTACTGGTGGAAAATCCCGGCGCCCTGACCCAGTTGGTGAAACTGTCCGGGGCCAGCCCCTGGATCGCTGAAAGGCTGGCGCGCCACCCGGTGTTGCTGGACGAGTTGCTGGACGTTGGCACTCTGTACTCGCCGCCCGCCCGGACCGAACTGGATGATGAGTTGCGCCAGCAATTGCTGAGAGTGGCGGAGGATGACCTGGAGCAGCAGATGGAGGTGCTGAGGAACTTCAAGCAGGCGCATCTGCTGCGGGTGGCGGCATCAGAGGTGACTCAGGTGCTGCCGCTGATGAAGGTGAGCGATTACCTCACCTGGCTGGCGGAGAGCATTCTCAATCAGGTGGTGATGCTGGCCTGGGAGCCGTTGGTGGAACGCCACGGCAAGCCGTCCCGGGACAGCGGCCAGCCCTGCGATCCGGATTTCGTGGTGGTGGGGTACGGCAAGCTCGGCGGCATCGAGCTGGGACATAACTCGGATCTGGACCTGGTGTTCCTGCACGATGCCGCCCCCGGCGGCAATACCGACGGTGACAAACCGGTCTCCAATGAGCAGTTCTACGCCCGCCTGGGGCAGCGCATCGTTCATATCCTTTCCACCCGCACCATGAGCGGTCAGCTGTACGAAGTGGATATGCGGCTGCGTCCCAGCGGCAAATCCGGGCTCCTGGTGTCGTCCATGGCCTCGTTCGAAAAGTATCAGACCCAGGATGCCTGGACCTGGGAACATCAGGCTCTGGTGCGGGCCCGGGTGGTGGCCGGTTGCAACCGGGCGCGTCAGGCGTTCGACGCGATTCGTCATCAGGTGCTGTGTCAGCCGCGCGATCCGCGGGGGCTGCGTGATGATGTTCTGGCCATGCGCGAACGCATGGTGACGCACCTGGGATCGGGGGAGGAAGGCCGTTTCCACCTCAAGCAGGATCCTGGAGGTATCGTTGATATCGAATTTATGGTGCAATATGGCGTACTCAGATGGGCCTCCTCCCACGGTGAACTGACCCGCTTCACCGATAACGTGCGGTTGCTGGAAACGCTTGCCGCTCTGGAACTGATGCCGGCGCAGGACGCCGGATTGTTAAGGGAAGCCTACCTGGCCTACCGGTCAGCGGCTCATCGCGCCTCGCTGCGCAAAGAGAAATCCATCGTCGACGATGCCGAATTCCGCGATCTGCGGGAGGGGGTTCGTGCGATTTGGAAGCAATGGTTCGACCTCGAAGAATAGACGTGCCCGGCAAGGCACGCTTCCACGGGTCATAGTTCTGGGAGAATGACCGCCATGTCCATGGCTGATAGAGATGGTGTTATCTGGCTGGATGGTAAACTGGTGCCCTGGCGCGATGCCAAGGTGCACGTGCTGACGCATTCCCTGCATTACGGCATGGGCGTGTTCGAAGGCGTGCGGGCCTACGAGACCGACAAGGGCCCGGCTATCTTCCGCCTGCGGGAGCACACGGACCGGCTCTTCAACAGCGCGCATATTCTCAACATGAAGGTGCCGTACGCCAAGGATGTGATCAACCAGGCGCAAATCGACGTGGTACGGGAAAACAAGCTGCCCCACGCTTACCTGCGTCCGCTGGTGTTCTACGGAAGTGAAGGCATGGGCCTGCGCGCCGCCGGCCTTAATGTGCATGTGGCCGTGGCCGCCTGGGAATGGCCGTCCTACATGTCTCCGGAAGCGCTGGAGCTGGGTATCAAGGTGCGTACCTCCAGCTACACCCGCCACCATGTGAACATCACCATGTGCAAGGCGAAGTCTTCCGGCAGCTACATGAACTCCATGCTGGCGTTGAACGAAGCCCTCTCCGGTGGTGCCGATGAAGCCCTGCTGCTGGATAACGAAGGCTACGTGGCCGAAGGCTCCGGCGAGAACGTGTTCCTGATCCGCGACAAGGTGCTGTACACCCCGGAGTTGACGTCCTGTCTGGACGGCATCACCCGCAAGACCATCATCCAACTGGCCGAGGAACGGGGCTACAAGGTACGTGAGAAGCGTCTCACCCGGGACGAGTTCTACATCGCCGACGAAGCTTTCTTCACCGGCACCGCGGCGGAAGTGACGCCGATCCGTGAGCTGGACGGCCGTATCATCGGTGAAGGCAAACGGGGGCCGATCACCGAGCAGTTGCAGGCGGTGTACTTCGATCTGGTGCGCGGCAAGTTGGACGAGTACCAGAACTGGCTGACCTTCGCGGTCTGAGACGCGAAGACGGACGCCTGACGCCTGATGTCCGAATCCCAGCGCATCCTTGTCGTCGGCCCTTCATGGGTGGGTGACATGGTGATGGCGCAGACCCTGTTCGCCGAGCTGCAACGGCAACAGGACTGCGCCATCGATGTTCTGGCGCCCGCCTGGTGCCGGCCCTTGTTATCGCGCATGCCGGAAGTGCGCGCCCCCCTCGATTTGCCGTTCGACCATGGCGATCTGAAGCTGGCTGCCCGCCGGAAGCTGGGTCGCTCCCTGCGTGGTCGCTACGATCAATGCTTCGTTTTACCCAACTCTCTGAAATCCGCGTTGGTGCCCTTTTGGGCCCGGGTACCGGTACGCACGGGGTGGCGTGGCGAGATGCGCTATGGCCTGCTCAACGACGTCCGGGTACTCGATAAGCAGCGTTATCCCTTGATGGTGCAGCGTTTCGTTGCCCTGGCGTTGCCCTCTCAAGCCGCTCCGCCGCTGCTTGAGACGATCACCCCGCCGCATCTGGTGGTTAGTGAGGACAGCCTGGAGCAGGCACTGCGGGCCCACGGTTTGAATCGGGATGTGCCGGTGCTCGGGCTTTGTCCCGGGGCGGAGTTCGGCCCGGCCAAGCGCTGGCCGGAATACCACTATGCCGAGGTGGCGCGGGACTGGATCAGCACCCGCGGCGGCCAGGTCTGGATTTTCGGATCCGGCAAGGATCTGCCCGTGGCGCGGGCCATTCGCGATGCACTGCCCGGGGCGCAGCGGTCTTCGGTACAACTGCTGGCCGGCAGCACCAGCCTGGAACAAGCGGTGGATTTGCTGTCCGCCACCAACGCGGTGGTCAGCAACGATTCGGGACTGATGCACATCGCCGCGGCCCTCGGGCGCCCGCTGGTGGCGGTTTACGGCTCCACCTCTCCGGACTTCACGCCACCACTGGGTTCGGCGGTGCGGGTGGTGCGTCTGGGGCTGGATTGCAGTCCCTGTTTCCAGCGTGAGTGCCCCCTGGGTCACCTCAATTGCTTGCGCCAACTGGAACCGGCGCGAGTGATCTCCGCTTTGCAGGACCTGGCCGTCAAGGAGGATTAAGTGTGCGTGTACCCCGGAAGTATATTGATCCGGACTGGCGTCCGGCGCTGATCGGCTGGCGTCTGGATTACGCCGCTGCCTGGCTGGCGTTGCCGGACAAGGCGCTGGTGGATGAACCCAACCTGCGCTATGGCGGCAGCATGCATGTCTATCGTCTGCAAATGGACGATGGCACGGGGTTGCGTCACAACCTCTATATAAAATGCCAGTGCAACCAGCGCCGACGATCCTTGCGCCACCCCGTGCGGGGGCGGGCCACCCTGGAAACGGAGTTCAGGGCGTTGTCCGCCTGCTTGAAAAAGGGCGTGCCGGTGGCGCGGCCGGTGTTTTTCGATCACTTCGTCGATGACAACGGTGATGAGCATTATGTCCTGGTGAGCCTGGGACTGGACGGCTTTCAGAGCCTCGATCAAATCGATATGCCGGCGCTGCCGCTGGAGCGGCGCTGGCGTTTGCTGGAAGACGTGGGCATGACGCTGCGTTTCATGCATCTGCGGGGCTTTGCTCATCGCAATCTCTACCCCAAGCATGTTTTCGTGGCCTGGCGGCCGGCACTGGAGCGGTTCGACGTCCGTTTCATTGATTTGGAAAAGACCCACCTGTTCACCGGCTTCCGCCACCTGTTCCGGGATCTGGAAAGCCTGGCGCGGCGCAGCAAGAATGTCAGCCGGCGCGATCAGCTCCGGTTCCTCAAGTATTACCTGGACACCGGCCATCTCAGCGAGGATGGCAAAATTCTTGCCCGCTGGCTGGCCCGTAAACTGCACTATCGCTAAGAACAGGCTTAAAGGTCATGGACAGGCGCTAAGTTCACGATCTTTTCGGTAAAGAGCATGAACCGGCCCCAAGCAGCCGTTATGATGGCGGGCGACTGTCGGGCCCTAATACCAGGAAGCACATGCGCGTTCTTCTGATCAAAACCTCGTCCATGGGGGACGTCATCCACACCCTGCCGGCATTGACCGACGCCCAGGCGGTGGTGCCCGGATTACGTGTGGACTGGGTGGTGGAGGAAGCCTTTGCGGATCTGGCCGGTCGGCACCCGGCGGTGGAGCAGGTGTTGCCCTGTGCCCTGCGCCGCTGGCGCCGCCATCCTCTGAGAGCTCGCCGCAGCGGTGAATGGGGCGGTTTCAGAGCACGCCTTCAGGCGACCGAATACGACGCGGTGATCGACGCCCAGGGACTGATCAAGAGCGCTTTCCTGACACGGCTGGCGCGAGGGCCCAAGTACGGCCTTGACCGCACCTCCGCCCGGGAGGCTTTGTCGGCCCGCGTGCTGGATCATCCCTTACCCATCCCCCGTGGCGGGCACGCGGTCAGCCGGGTGCGGGAACTGTTCGCCCGTGTGCTCGGCTATCCCACGCCGGATAGCGCCCCGGATTACGGTCTGCACCGGCAACAGGAGCCGCGCTCTCTATTGACCCCGGGCGCGGATCTGGTGTTCTGTCATGGCACTACCTGGCCCACCAAACACTACCCCGAGGCGTTCTGGCGTGAACTGGTGGAATGGGCCGACGAGGCCGGACACCGGGTGCACCTGCCTTGGGGTGATGAAACCGAAAAACGCCGGGCGGAACGGCTGGTTCGCGGTGTGCCTGGCGCGCGAGTGCTGCCGCGCCTGTCGCTGGAGGCGCTGACCGAACGATTCCTCGGCTGGGATGCGTTCATTGCCGTGGACACCGGACTGGCTCACCTGGCCGCCGCCACCGGCATGCCCGGAGTGGCGCTGTACGGCCCCACCGATCCGCGGCTGACCGGCGTCTGGGGCAGCCGGGCCCAATCCCTGGGCGCGGAATTCCCCTGCGCGCCCTGTGTGCAAGAGAAATGCACCTACCGGGGCAGTCTGGGTAAAGGGGTGGAGCCACCCTGCTTCAGCAGCCTCAAACCGCAGTGGGTGTGGCAACGGCTGCTGGAGGTCACGGATCCATGAAGCTGGCCTTTCTGTTGTTTGAATATTTCCCCTACGGGGGCCTGCAGCGGGACATGCTCGCCATCGCCCGGGAGGCACAGTCCCGGGGCCAGGAGGTCACGGTGTTCACCCGCGCCTGGCACGGTGAGCCGGAACCGGGGCTGGCGGTGGAAACCTTGCAGGTGCACGACGGCATGAACCATGTTCGCGACGATCGCTTCGCCCGGCAGGTGCGGGACCGACTGGAAGGCTTCGACAGCGTGGTGGGTTTCAACAAAATGCCGGGACTGGATTGGTATTACGCCGCCGATGGCTGCCTGGCGGCCCGTTATCGGGGCGCGCGGCGCTGGCTTTCCCGCTACCGCGACAAACTGGCCAAGGAAGCCGCGGTGTTCGGGGCGGACGTCGGCACACGGATCCTTTCTATTTCTCCGCCTCAGCGAGCCTTGTACCAACGCCACTACGGCACCGCCGGCGAGCGCTTCGTGGATTTGCCGCCGGGCATCCGTCGTGACCGCATTCTGCCGGAGGACTATGCCTCTTGCCGCCACCGCCTGCGAGCCGGGCTGGGGCTGGCCGAGGACACGCCGATGTTGCTGTTCGTCGGTTCCGGTTTTCGTACTAAGGGATTGGATCGCGCCATCGCGTTGCTGCCGGATTTGCCGGAGCGGATCCCATTGTATGTGGTGGGAGATGATAACCCGGCGCCTTACCTGCGCCGTGCCCGCCGTCTGGGAGTGCGGGACCGTGTGCACTTCATGGGCGGTCAGGATAACGTGGCGGAATGGCTATGGAGCGCGGACCTGCTGGTCCATCCCGCCTATGCGGAGAATACCGGCACGGTATTACTGGAAGCGGCGGTGGCCGGCTTGCCGGTGCTGACCACCCCGGTTTGTGGCTACGCGCCCTATATCGAGCGGGCGAACATGGGCAGGGTCAGCGCCGAGCCCTCGGCCACCGATGTTAACGCACTGATGACCACGTCAAGGGACCAATGGCGTCAGCGTGGCAGGGCGTTCGCCGAGAGCGCGGATATTTACGATCTGGTGCATCACGCGGTGGACGCCATCGAACGCTATCCAAGGAAGTCTTCATGACGCTGTATCTGCGTGACGATCTGGCCGAGGCCTGGCGCGGCGAGGACCCGTTCGAGCAGGCCGCCCGCCAACAAGGGGAGGTGTTCCGGGAACGGGAGGGGCGCCGCACACTGCGTTTTCAGACCGGGCGCGGGCATTATTTTCTCAAGTACCATGGGGGCATCGGTTGGGGTGAAATCCTCAAGAATCTGACCCAGGCCAAACTGCCGATTCTCGGCGCCATGTCGGAAGTGCGCGCCATTCGCCGGGTGGCGGAAGCCGGGCTGGATACACTCACCGTCGTTGGCTATGGCGAGCGCGGCCTTAACCCGGCGTCCCGGCAAAGTTTCCTGGTCACCGAGGAATTGCTGGACACCGTGAGCCTGGAAGAACTTGGCGAGTCCTGGCGCGGGAATCCGCCACCGGCGACCTTTAAATGGGCACTGATCCGGCGCGTGGCGGAGATTGCCAAACGCATGCACGATGCCGGTGTGAATCACCGTGATTTCTACCTGGGGCATTTTCTGATGCCAAGGGATGCGGCCGCCGTGCACGATGCCACCGCGCCGTTGTATCTGATTGATCTGCATCGCTCCCAGGTTCGAGGGCGGGTGCCGCGTCGCTGGCGGGTCAAGGACCTGGGCGGCTTGTATTTCTCCACCGCCCGCTTTTCTCTGACCCGGCGCGATGTATTGCGCTTCGTACGGATCTACACCGACATGCCGCTACGGGAAGCGCTCAGCGACAAGACGCCGCTGCTGGATGCCAGTCGTCGCGAGGGCGAGCGCATCTATCAGCGCTACTTCGAAAAAACACCAGCGTTTCCGTTGCCGTTCGCCGAGCACCCGGGAAAGGATATTTGACCATGAGCGTGGCGTTTTCGGTGGTCATACCGGCCTACAATTACGGCCATTGCCTGGAAAGGGCGGTAAAGTCGGTGTTAACCCAGGACTACCCGCATTTTGAAGTGCTGGTGATTGACGATGGGTCCACCGACAACACGCTTGAGGTCATGGAGAGGCTGGTTTCGGAGAGCGCCGGGCCGTTACGCTGTTTGACGCAGCGTAACCGTGGTCCGGCAGCGACTCGTGCCAGAGGTGTGGAAGAAACGTCCAATGAATGGCTGATTTTTCTGGATGCGGATGATGAGCTGTGCGCTGGGGCGCTCTCTGCTTTCGCCAGCAGCGTGCGGGCTCACCCGCAAACGAAGCTGGTGATCGCAGGGCACTATGCTTTGACGGAAGGGAAGGTCGTATCGGTTCCTCCCGGGCCCGTTGGTGATGACCGGGAGCGCAACTTCGCTCTTTATTTGAATAAAAAAATCCAATTTAGCAATGGTGCCAGCGCTATCCACCGGGAGGCGTTTGCCACGGTGGACTTCCGCGAAGAGCTGCGTCATACCGAGGACATGCCGGTTTTTGCTCACCTTCTGGCCTGCTACGCGGCCGTGGCGTTGCCTGAGCCATTGTTGAATGTGCATAAACACCCGGATAGCCGCCGGAATGATCTGCAGGCTGCTTTGTCGGTGGGAATGGAATTGGAGCAGCAGATATTCGAAAACAATGGCTTGCCTTCCTGGGCCATGGCGTACCGGAAGCCATACCGGGCCCGCCGTGCCTTGTCGTTGCTGAAGCTGGCGGATAGAGGGGGGTGGCCGGATCTGGTTCAACGCTTTTATTGTCAGGCACTGCGTGCCGACCCCTGGCTGGCGTTGCGGCCCCGCTATGTGCGCCGGGTAATCGCCAGTCTGTTTAAAAGGGAGGCGGCATGACCGGTGATGCTCCGCTGTCATTGTCACAGCTCTCCCGTCGCGAGTGGGGAGAGGTGGCCGCGTTCACTCTGATGATTGGTGAAGAACCTTTGTATGCGGATCGCATACTGCGTCATCTGCCGGGCCGTCGGTTGGCTATGCGCGCGCGCTGGCGCGGTGAGCTGGTGTTCGCGAAGTTATTCTTTCAACCCGAGGCGGAGAAAGCCGCTCCGGAGCAGGAGCGGCAAAAGGCTCTTCTGGCCGCTGGCCTGCCCACTCCTCAGCCTCTGGAGCTGCACCAGATGGACAAAGGCACGGTGCTGATAGCCCGATGGTGTGACGGTGAACCCGCGGGTGCCGCCCTTCGTCACCAGGAAGACCAAGTGATGCCTGCGCTGCTGGACAGCGTTTTTGGGTTGTATCAAGCCGGTTGGCGCCAGCGTGATCTGCATCTGGATAACTTTCTGTTTGATGGCCAGCAAGCTCTGATTCTTGATGCGGGTGATATTGACACCCTGCCTGCAGGTCGGCGCCGGCGGGGAGCTATTCTTGATAACCTGGCGTTGTTTTGTGCTCAGGCTCCCTTGGACTTGCGTGATACTTTGCTGAATCGAGTGACGGGGGCTCTGAGTGAACGCGGCCTGCCGTCAGCCAGTTTGAGAGCCCGGGTATATGGCCATTCCCGACGGCGGATAGCCCGCGCCCTGAGGAAATGGCGCCGGGCTTCGTCGGCTATCGCCAGTCATAGCGACGCGCATGGTGACTGGCTCGTGGAACGTGCCTTGCCGGACGAAGAAAAAAAAGCGCTAGCCAGAGCATTGGTGGCGCCGGATTCCCTGCCGTTGATAAAAAAGGGCAGTCGCATCAGTGTTCATGGTGACGAGCATTGGGTGATCAAGCATTACCGCGATACCAGTTGGAAAGCGCGTCTGAAACAGCGTTGGTTTCGTGGCAGAGCCGATGTGTCCTGGCTGATGGGTTGGACCTGGGCGCTATTGGGTATACCGACACCGCGTCCCGTCATGCTGCTAAGGCGTCGCGATGCCCAGGCGGTGATTGCCTTTCCTCGCGTGGAAGGCGTGGCGCTGAGCCACCTGATTGAGCGGGATCCGCCCCGGGCGCATCGTGTCGCGCCGCAAGCTGAGTGCTGGCTGGAAAGACTGCATGCCGCTGGATTTTGGCATGGTGATAGCAAAGCGCAGAACGTTCTGGTGGATGCCATGGAGCATGTTCACTGGATCGACCTGGACGGTGCCGGATTCAGTCGTTGGCGGTGCCGCTCTCGTCGCAAGGGGCTGCGTGAGATGCGTCGCTTTCAGGCGAATTGGAAGCAGTTCGCGCCAATGTCGCCGCCGCCAGAGCCAGGGGAATCCACAAGCAGTTCCAGTTCGGCCAAAAAGGTGTAATCACTTTTTCTCCATCGAACATCAGCGTGATCAGCCCTGGTGCCAGAGGAGCCAGAAAAACCAGATTCTTGTGCTCGAATGCCGCCCGGCTTACCAGCAGCCGACGCAAGAGTATGATGACGAAAACCGCGAACACCACCAGCCCCGCTGCCCCAAGGTAATAGAACAGAGACAACAGAATGTTGTGCGGGTGAAATACCGCATAGGGCAGGATAGGGGATTGCTCCGGAGTGATGGTGGGGATGTTGTCACTCAGGCCGTGGCCGAACCAGGGGTGATGGCCGGCGACTTCCAGATAGGATAACCATACCGCGATTCTTTCCGAGTCCCCGCGACTTATATAGTGATTGGCATCGGTGACGATGAAATAGCTGGTGGCGATAATGATCGCCACGAGGGCCAGTATGATGCGTTTGCTGCGGGTGAGTAGAATCAAGGCCACGCCGCCACCGAGCAAGGCCACTAAACCGGTTCGCCTTTGCAGGGCGATCAGGAACAGCGCGCAGACCGTTAAACCCAGGGCAAGCAGTATCCGCCTTCCTACCTGTTGTTCCGCCACCAGAGCGCCAGCGAGAATAAAGGTCGGGGACATCATCGTCATGGTGGCGATGAGTTGATTTGTGTTGGGAATCAGGCCTTCCAGCCCTGTGCGGACCTCATAAAGTGGCAAAATCGGCGGGTTATCCCGGTAAAACAGCACCATGATCACTCCGGCGACAACGGCTGACAGCAAGGCGGACAGAACCAGTGCCCGGGCCAGTAGCGGCCGGTGATGCTGACCAAGAGTCCGGCAGGTGAGAAAGAGCACGGCAATTTGCAACATGGCGTGCGTCATTCGCGTCCATCTCGGTTCCGCGGCCCAGAATAGTGATACCAGTCCGAGAATGAAAAACGCCAGTAATGCCAGGTTCAAATCATCGAAGAGATTGTTTGGCGTGCGCCGGTAATGGCGAATCAAAAGAATTAAGGCGGGTAAGAAAAACACCGCTTTCAGAGCATGACCCAGAGTGCCCAGGGAAGGTGTCAAAAGTACGGCGCCGGAAAACAGGAAAAAAGACAAGGTCAGCCAGGCGACCATGAGATGCGCGGCGGCGCCGCTAAGACGAATGGGAGGCTGAGTAGTCATAAATATGCGGCGATCCGTTTACCCATTTCATAATGGGAGAATTGCTTGATGAGTGTGAGCGAACAGGTCTGCAGAGTGCGCAGCGCGGCGGGATCCTGGCGGATCCGTTCAAGTTTTTCCGCGGCTTCGTCCAAAGACTGGTACAAAAGGCAGTTTTCACCGTCACGCAGTCCCAGCGCCTGCTCCTCACCTTCGCCCTGCCGGTAGGCAACCAGAATGCAGCCGCAGGCCATGGCCTCGAAATTCTTCGCCATGTACTCACCAAGCCCTTTGTCGGCACTGAAAAAGAAACGGATGCGGTTCAAGGTACGTCTATACTCGTCGTCATTTTCTGTTCTGAGCAAGCGGCAACCCAAACGAGCCTCGGCGCCCTCCAGAAGCTCTGCCCGCTCGCGGTACACCTCGGAGCGCACGCGCCCGATAAAGCCCACTTCAATGTCCCGTTCCAGATCGAGCAAACCCGTGTTGCGCGTGGCGTAGCCCTTGGGAACGAAAACCGCCGGCACGCCTTTTCTCTGAAGGCGTTGGGCGGTGATATGGCCGGTCGCGATGACCCGGAGCGGCGCCACCTGGCGGTAGAAGTCGCTAAATTGTCCGTACCACTTGGAGCGTGACAGACCATCCTGGCAGGCGTCTTCTTCGTAGATATAGAGGTTGTCGAGCCTGCTCAGGCAAGAGCCGGCGCCATGAACATGCTTGAATGGCAGATCCAGCAGAACCTTGCGGTACCGATGGGCTTGCAGACGGCGCAGGCTCCAGGGTAGCCAGCGAACCTGCCGCCGGTTCAGCGCCACGATCGTTGCGCCGGCATGATCGCGCAGTGCTTCCAGGGTCTCCGGAATTGGAATACTGCGATAGTCATGGGTGATAACCAGAAGATCGGAACGAGAGGAGGTCATGGGCTCTCATCCCGTTGTTGGCGGACCCACTGGCGCAATGCCTCCGGCGTGCTTTGGTGGAGGGTCTCGTAAATGGACTCGCCGGTACTGCCGAAGAGCTGGTCGCAGTACACTGGGCCGTGGCCTCGATAAATACGCCCGGAAGGATGCCGGGGGCAGAAAAAATGGCTCGGCAGAATGGTCAGGTTGGTGTATTCCAAGTCACGGATGGCATTGGTCCATGCCAACGGCCCCGTGGTTTTCCAGGCGGAAAAACGTTTGCGCTTGCGTTGATACCATTTGCGTGGGCGCCAGGCCAGATGAAGACTGTTTTCCAGTCGTGCCACCAAATATTGGAGGAGCGGATTGCCGGGCGCGCAGGCCACGTAGCCGTTGGCGGCGAGGCCGGGGCTTTCCAGTTCGTTCTCCCAGCAAGTAAAGGCCTCACACTGGAACAGCCAGTCCGGAAGGCGCCGTAGACAAATGGAATCGCAATCCAGGGCGAAACCGCCATGCCGCTCAAGGATCTCCCAGCGCATCAAATCCGCGACGCCGTAGAGTTGTCCGGTCTCAGCCATTTCCACCATGTGCCGCTTCAATCGCCAATCCAGATTGTCCCGCTCCGCATTACCCCACACCCGAATTTCAAAGTCCGGGTGCAGTTCACGCCAGGTCTCGATGCAGTTGTCCGGACGTTTGTTTTCGTCGCCAACCCAAACGAAGTGCAAAACCCGGGGAATGATATCTTGATCTGGATAGCTCATGGTCCGATCCCCCCACTCAGTACGGCGAGCGCCGCCCCTCGGGCTGATGCTTGAAGCGCTTATGCACCCACAAATACTGCTCGGGATGCTTGCGCACGTAGTGCTCGATGGTGCGGTTGATCAGAGCGGTGTCGGCTTCGTCATCGCCGCTGGGGAAGTCGGTTAGCGGTTCACCGAATTCGATCTTATAGCGCCCGCCAGGCAGGCGGTAATGGGCACAGGGGATCACCGCCGCTTTGCCCATGCGGGCGATACGGCTGGTGGAGGTGATGGTGGCCGCGGGGACACCAAAGAACGGCACGTACACGGCGTGTTCGGTGCCGTAGTCCTGGTCCGGGGCATACCACACCACTTCGCCCTGGCGCAGCAGCCGTACTGTTTGCCGCAAGTCACGGCGGTCCACTGAGTGTTTGAGCCAGGTGCCGCGGCCTTCGGTGATCAGGTGATCCAGCAAGGGGTTGTCGTTGGGTCGATACACCACGCTGAAGGTAAAGAACTTGCCGAGCAGGCGGCTGCCGACGTCGATGGAATTGAAGTGCATACCTAGCAGCAGGACCCCCTGGCCGCGCTCTCGAGCGGCTTCCAGGTGCTCCAGGCCAGTGACCGAGAGCCGCTGGCCCAGGTCGATGCGGCGGTTGTGGAAGCTGCCCGCCATCTCCATCAATGCCTCGCCGGTGCTGACCATCACTTTCCGGGCCAGCGCTTCCCGCTCGGTGTCGGAGAGTTCGGGGAAGCACAGACGCAGATTGGTCAGGGCGATATGCCGCCGCTTCCTGGCCAGCCACCAACCCAGATGCCCGATGCCGCGCCCCAGCGCCAGCAGCAGGTCCCAGGGTAACTGGCCGATCAGCCAGAACAGGGCCAGGCCCACACGTGTGGGCCAAAGGCGCGGGTCGCGGGGATCCGTGGGTCGTTGTCGACGTTTAGCCATGGTGCGGTTACTGCGGCTGGGGTTGCGGGTGCCGCACTGGCGGGCGGATGGTGTCGCGGGTGCTGAGGCTGGCCAGCATCAGAGCCAGCGGCATCCACAGGCTCATCCAACTGGGATGGAACGGCACCAATAGATAGGCGCCCACCGACAGCATGGCGAGCAGACCCGGTACCACGGCGATCAGGAAGATGGCCCCTTCGCGCAGGTTCTGCTCACCGTCCGGCAGGCGCCAGGCGGGCACCGCCCAGGCGGCGATGAACAGAATCAGCCCCACCAGCCCGGCGGAATGGATTACCGCCAGCAGCACATTGTCCGGGTGAGGAATGATCCGCAGCGCCTCGTCCACGCCCACCAGCAGGGATTCACCGGTTTCCTGGCTGAGGCCGTTGCCAAAGAAGGGGTGGGTGAAGTACTGGCCCATATTGCCAAGCACCTCGAAATCCAGGGACAGGTACAGCGCCACCGCCGCGGCAAGCATGCCGAGTATCCGTTGTTCCGCGCGCAGCAGTACCCAACTGAGCGCCGCCACCAGCAGCATGATGCCGGTGTGCCATTGCACCAGCACCAGGAAGCCGAATCCCACCAGAGCGCCGGCGGCGCGCCGTCCGCCTTTGGCGTTGATGCCTTCCTCCACCGCCTGGGCCAGCAGAATGAAACAGGGTGTGACCAGGGCCATGGTGGTCAGCAGCGGGCCGGGTTGCGGCAGATCGAATATCAAACGCACTGACTCACCAAACAGGGGGCTGCCCAGGGGTTGGGTGGTGTAGTAGCTGATCATGATCACCACCAGCAGCACGGTGGAGGTGAGAGCGGCGTTGGTCAGCGCCTGTTTGAGCGTGTGGCGATAGTACAGATGCAGCCAGCGCAGGATCCCCACCAGGGTGATGATCTCCACCACGCCGCGCACGGTGCGGGAGGTATTGGCGTTATCCGCCCAGGCCATGGTCAACAGCAACCAGCCGAGCAGGGCGTACAGCGGCACCAGCCATGGGGACAGCAACAAGCGGCGATCACCGCTGACCACGGCCCGGGTCAACAGGGTTAGTGACGGCAGAAAGAACAGCACATCCACCACGTTGAGAAGGGCGACCCGGGAATGGAACAGAAAGGGTCCGGTGAACATCACCGCGAAGGAAACCGTCAACCAAAGCCGCAGTCCCCGGCCTTCCAATACGTTAGGGCGCAATGCCGTCATAGATGCTTATCCCGTTGATCGCTCCCGGTGCTCCATCGAGGGAGAACCTGTTAAAGCCCTTGCATGTTGTCCGCCTTCACCGGCGAGTCGGAAGTGTACTGAGCGCGCCGGGGAAAAACCACAGCCTGGCGGGCGGCCGGCAGCGACGCCGGGGGCGACAGTGCCGACAGTGTCCTATGCTACACTGCGCGGCAAATATTGGCTTGTGTCGCCATCCGCAGGGTGGCGTCGAGGAGACGGTGATGCACAACCCGCAAATTCCCCCTTTCGGCCAGGCTCGGGTGCTGGTGGCCGGTGATGTCATGCTGGATCGCTACTGGCATGGGCCCACCGGGCGCATCTCGCCGGAAGCGCCGGTGCCGGTGGTGCGGGTCACGGACATCGAGGATCGTCCCGGCGGGGCCGCCAACGTGGCGCTGAACATGGCCGCGCTGGGCGCCAAGGCCTCCCTGGTGGGGGTCACTGGTGATGATGATGCCGCCCGTCTGCTCGAGGAGAGGCTCGGCGCGGCCGAGGTCACCAGCCGCTTCCAGAAGATCCCGGGACTGCCCACCATCACCAAACTGCGGGTGGTGAGCCGTCAGCAGCAATTACTGAGACTGGATTTCGAGGAATCGTTCCAGGGCGAGGACCCGGCGCCGTTCGCCGCCGAGGTGGAGCAGGGGCTGCGTGACTGCGGCGCTCTGGTGCTCTCCGATTACGCCAAGGGCGCGCTGCGGGATTGTCAGGGACTGATCGCGCTGGCGCGCCAGGCCGGGGTGCCGGTACTGGTGGACCCCAAAGGCACGGACTTTGAACGCTATCGGGGGGCCACTCTGCTGACGCCCAATCTGGCGGAGCTGGAAGCCGTGGTCGGACCGGTGCCGGACGAGAAAACCCTGGTCGCCAAAGGGCAGGAACTGCTGTCCAGTCTGGACCTGGAAGCGCTGTTGGTGACACGCAGCGAAAAAGGCATGACGCTGATCCGCGCCGGCAAGCCGGAATTGCACCTGCCGGCCCGTGCCCGGGAAGTGTTCGACGTTACCGGCGCCGGCGACACGGTGATATCCACCCTGGCGGTGGCGCTGGCCGCCGGCAGCCCCATGGAAGAGGCGGTGGCGCTGGCCAACATTGCCGCCGGTATCGTGGTGGGCAAACTGGGTACCGCGGTGGTGTCTGCGCCGGAATTGCGCCGGGCGGTGCACCAGACCGGTGGCCTGGGGCGGGGCGTGATGACCGAGGAGCAATTGCTGGTGGCGATCGAGGACGCCCGTGTCCAGGGCGAGAAAATCGTCTTCACCAATGGCTGCTTCGACATCATCCATGCCGGTCACGTGGGTTACCTGGATTCCGCCCGCCGTCTGGGCGACCGCTTGGTACTGGCGGTTAACAGCGACGCCTCGATCACCCGGCTCAAAGGCCCCGGCCGCCCCATCAATCCGCTGGAGCGGCGCATGGCGGTACTGGCGGCGCTGGAAGCGGTGGACTATGTGGTGGCCTTCGACACCGACACCCCTGAACCGCTATTGGAAAAGGTGAAGCCCGATGTGCTGGTCAAGGGGGGCGACTACGCCGTCGATCAGGTGGTCGGCGCCGACATCGTCAAAGCCTACGGCGGCAAGGTGGAAGTACTGGACTTCGTCGAGGACATTTCCACCACGCATATCGTGCAAAAAATCCGGAAGAACAGTGAATAGGGAACAGTGAATAAGGAATAGTTAACAATGAACAGTGAAAACGGGGAGTTGTGAATACGCAAATGGCCTTTGCGGTATCGCAATGCCTTTGATGTTCGCTGTTAACTATTCATCGTTCACTTTTCACTGCTTTTTCTGTGTTTTGCCGGGGTCTCCCCGGTCCAGCGCTGGAACGCGCGGATGAAGGCGGCGGGTTCGCTGTAGCCGAGCAGGCGGGCGATGTCCTCGACGCTGCGTTTGGAGTCCGCCAGGTAATTTAGGGCCTTGTTCAGGCGGACGTCGTCGAGAAGCTGCTGGAACGGCCGGCCTTCGGCACTGAGGCGGCGGCGCAGAGTGCGTTCCGGCAGATCAAAGGTGATTGCCACCTCGGCGGCGCCGGGAAAATCCTCCAGAAACAAATCCAGATAGGCGCTGACGCGGTCGGCCAGCTGCTCGCTGGGGGTCTGGCGGCGTGCCAGCAGAGCATCGCATTGTGAGCGGTAAAGTTCATGGGCGGTGCGGTTGTAGCCCGGCAGGGGCAAGGCCAGATCACGGTTTCTGATGGTGGCCTGGCACCAGGGCATGTCGTACTTCACCGGCGCGCGGAAAAACTGTTCATAAAGTTCGCCGTGCTCCGGTTCGGGTAGCGGCAACCAGACTTCCCTCGGTGTCAGATCCAGGCCCAGTTGCGTTTGGATATCGTTGACCAGTTTGAAGGTGCCGACCATGTCGCGCTCGATGAGAATGCGGCGTACTGGCTCGGGCAGCGGAATCGGCTTCAGAATCAGAGCGGTGGTGTCGCTACCCGGCACCAGCGACAACTCGCCGTAGAGATAGGTCAGGGACTGATAGCGGACGCCGAGCTGGAAGCCATCGAAGGCGGTGGCACTGGTCATCAGCAGCATGGTCAGCGGGCCGTAGCCGGCCAGCCCGAACCGCTTTCCCATCTCCATGCCCAGTTGCGGGTCCTCCGCCAGGGGCAGCAGTTCCGCCAGTAGTCGCAGTTCCCGGTCGCGTTCGATTTCACCGTTGGGATCCAGCCTGGCCGCGTCCAGGCCGTGCCGTGCCAGCACCGGCGCGCACTGGATGCCGCGCTGCTCCAACAGATCCAGGGTGTACATCAGGGCAAGAACGGAGCGTTGTGACATAAGTGTCTGGTTAAGCGCCTGGGTTGTGGCCGGAATTATCAATTTCCGGGTCAGCCTAACACGTTCCCCTCGACGGCCGCCAAGCTAGACTGCCGGCATGGCGTGTCCAACAGGAGAACAAGATGAACAGTAAGGTGAACCTGGACGTTCGCGAGCTGAGCACCAAGGTGGCAATCGTCGGCGGCGGTTTTGGTGGCCTGTGCATGGCGATCAAACTGCGGGAGGCCGGAATCGAGGATTTCGTGGTGTTGGAAAAAGCCGCCGAGGTAGGCGGCACCTGGCGGGACAACACCTATCCCGGTGCCGCCTGCGATGTGCAATCGCACCTGTACTCCTATTCCTTCGAAGGCAATCCCGACTGGTCCCGCCGTTACAGTGGCTGGCGGGAGATTCAGGACTACATCCTGCGAGTCACGGACAAGCACCGGCTCCACGACAACATCCGTTTCAACTCGGAGGTGGAAGCGGCCCACTTTGATGAAAAGAGAGCCCGCTGGACGCTGCGGCTCACCGACGGCACCCGTGTCGATTGTCAGCATTGGGTGCTGGCCACCGGCCCGCTGCATGTGCCGTCCATACCTGAGTTCCCAGGGCTGGAAAACTTCAAAGGCAAAGTGTTCCATTCTTCCCAGTGGGATCACGACTACGATCTCGGTGGCAAAAAAGTGGTGTCCGTCGGCACCGGCGCCAGTGCCATTCAGTACGTGCCGGAGATCGCGCCGAAGGTGGATCAATTGACCGTGGTGCAGCGTACCCCGGGCTGGATCGTCCCCCGTGATGAGAGGGCTTATTCACAGCGGGACAAGAACTGGTTCCGTCGCTTCCCGCTGTTGCGCAAACTGCATCGGGCGCGCTTGTACTGGAGCAACGAGTCCCGGGTACTGCCGATCTTTCATCCGCGCCTGGCGTCGCTGCTGGAACCGTTGGTGAAGCAGTTCATCCGCTATCAGGTGAAGGACAAGGACACCGCCCGCAAGTTGACGCCCAACTATCGATTGGGCTGCAAGCGGATCATGATCTCCAATCGCTATTATCCCACCTTCAACCGGCCCAACGTGGAGCTGGTCACCGAAGGGGTGAAGGAAATACGGGAACACAGCATTGTGTTCAGTGACGGTAGCGAGCGGGAGATGGACTGCCTGGTGCTCGGTACCGGCTTCGTGGTGGATCCGCGCATCTATATGAAGGATTTCGAAATCACCGGGCTGCCGGGCCATCGTCTGCAGGACGACTGGCGCAACGCTTCCGAAGCCTACCTGGGGGTCAGCGTGGCCGGTTATCCGAATATGTTCCAGATGGTCGGCCCCAACACCGGGCTGGGCCACAACTCCATTATCTTCATGATCGAGTGCCAGGCCCGTTATATCGTCGACGCCATCAGCACGGTGGCGCGGCGCGGCGTGGACTATCTGGACGTGAAGCGCTCGGATATGGACGCCTTCAACGACCGGTTGCAGAAGGATCTCAAGGGCACGGTGTGGCAGAGCGGCGGCTGTTCCAGTTGGTATCAGCAGGCGGATGGCCGCAATGTGGCGATCTGGCCTTACTCCACCTGGCGCTACTGGCTGAAGACCCGCTCCCTGGACGAGTCCGTTTATCGCTGGGAAAAAGTGGCGGAGAGACACCGGCAGGCGGAGCCGGTGACGGCCTGACACGCCTTTCGAGACTATTCGCTGCCAAGGCAGCTCCCACGGCAGTATCGCTACGAAGCCGCTGTGGGAGCTGCCTTGGCGGCGAATACGAATACCAGCGTCAGAGATCCCCCACCGCCCTGCGGGCTTTCTCCACGTTTTCCCGCAGGTGTTTCGGGTTGACCGTGCCGGCGATCACGGCGCCGACGCCCGGTGTGCCCAGGATCCGGTCGAGACTGGCTTGAACCGGGTCGGCGTGGCCGGCATCAAGATGGCCACTGGCGAACGCCTTCTTGATCAAAATACCTTTGTCGTGTTCGGAGGCGTAATCGATCACCGGTCTTTCCTCATCGTGGGCCAGGTTGTAGGTGACCATGGCCACGTCCGCCCGCCGCAGGGTTTCCAGCCCGCCTTCCACGGTCTTGGTGGAAACACCGATGGCACGGATCAGGCCCTTGCGCTTCAGCTCCGCCAGGGCTTCCAGCGTGCCCTGACGCAGCACTTCCAGATCGTTGCCGTCGGAATGAATCAGCACGCAATCCAGATAGTCGGTGTTGAGGCGGCGCAAGCTGCGCTCCACCGAGGCAATGGCGTGCTCGGGGGTAAAGTCGAAACGGCTCTCGCCATTCTCAAACTCTTCGCCGACCTTGGAAACGATCACCCAGTCCTGTCGGCCACTCAGCAGCTGTCCCAGCCGTTCCTCGCTGCGTCCGTAAGCTGGCGCGGTGTCGATCAGATTGATGTCCAACTCCCGGGCCAGCGCCAGCAGTTCACGCACCGCCTGGTCATCGGGGATGGTGAAGGCGTTGGGGTATTTCACGCCCTGGTCGCGGCCGATCTTCACCGTGCCGAGGCCGAGGGCGCTGACGGTCAGCCCGGTGTCGCCGAGCGGGCGCAGAAACGCCATCAGTGATTCTCCCGCGCGAAGCAGTGGTGCCAGTACGGTTGCCCCAGAGGGGCCTGCGGCAGGTTGTCGGGCGGCGCCATGGCGGGGCCCGGTTGCAGGCCGTGGTCGCGAATCAGGGCTTCGACCCGATCGCCCAGATCCGGCGCCAGCGTCAATTTGGTGGGCCAGGTCAGGATCAGGTCGCCATCGCGGCGGGCATAGGCGTTGTCGGGTTTGGCCAGGCTGTTCTGGCGCGGCTCGGCCCGGCTTACGTCCAGGGTGGCCCAATCGGCGCCGCTGAAGTCCAGCCAGGGGAACAACTGGTCGAGTTCCGTCCGGGCCGCGGCGATCTGTTCGGCGTCGCTGCGCTCCACGCCCCGTTCCGCCAGGTCACCACCGAGATACCAGACCAGGGAGCCGTCCGGCAGAGGGTGGGTGGTGACGGTCAGGCGTGGCTTGCTGCTGGCGCCGACGCAGTGAGCATAGAGCGAATGGCCGAGACGGTGGCGCACCAGCACCATTTTCAGTGGCCGGCTCTGGCTCTCATCCTGGGTGAAGAGATGCCGGGCGTGGGCGCCGTCCAGCAGGGCCGCGTTCCCCTCGCCGGCGGCCAGCACCGACAACTTCGGTCGGATCACGGCGCCATCGAGCCGCACCTCGCGAATGCCCCGCTCACCCCAGGTCAGCCGGCCGTTTAAATCCGGCGCCCGCAACAGGCGGGGCCGCACCGGCGCGGTCAGCACATCGAGCAGGCTCTCGGTATCCACCACCAGGTCGTCGAGCCGGTAAACCTGGCCTTTGAAACGGGCGTTGGCAAGAGCGGAAGGGTAGTCGCCGCGGCGCAAACGCTCGATACGGCCGCGCAGCATTTTACTGGCGAAGAAGGTGGTCATGCGGCTGGCCACGGAACCGGCGGACCACAGATGCTGGGTGTCCGAGAGCACATCAAGACCATTCAGCGGCACCGGACCCTGGCCGCCCATGGCGGCGCGCCAGCGCTCCGGCATGCCGGCGATGGCCTCGGATTCGTTGGACAGGGCGCCGCCGAGGGCGTACTTGAGCCCGCCATGAATAATGCCCTGGCTGGCCAGGGTCTGGGCCCCGCCCAGGGTGCCGGTTTCCAGCAGCAGGCATTGGTAGCCCTGATTCTGCAATTGGTTGATCAACCACAGGCCGGCGACGCCGCCGCCGAAAATGAGAACGTCCGGTTCTAGGGTCTGGGTAGTCATGGCTCACCGCCGGAAAAAGTTGCGGCTATGCTAGCATAGGCCGCCGTCAAGGATGCCGATGTGGATCATCTCTGGGGATGATAGCCGGCGACCTCAAGGTCAACCGTCTCGCCCGTGCCACCGTTTGGATCGTTCTATGCGTTTTTTCTACACCTTGCTTTGGTATCTGTTGCTGCCGTTGCTGTTCGTGCGTCTGTGGTGGCGGGGACGGCGGGCGCCAGCCTACCGGCAACGCTGGCGTGAGCGCATGGCTCTGGGATATCGCCCTGGTACGCTGAAACACAGCGTTTGGATCCACGCGGTATCGGTGGGGGAGACCCTGGCGGCGGCGCCGTTGATCGAAGCCCTGCTGGCGCGCTTCCCGGAAACGCCATTGATCGTGACCACCACCACGCCCACCGGCTCGGAGCGGGTGCGGGCGTTGTTCGGCGACCGGGTTACTCATGTCTACTGTCCGTGGGAATTGCCCGGCGCCTATCGGCGCTTTTTCCGTGCCTTCGATCCGCGGCTGGTAATCGTGCTGGAAACCGAGCTGTGGCCGAATCTGTGCGCCGCCGCCACGGCCCGTGGCGCCAAACTGATGCTGATGAATGGCCGGCTGTCGGAGAAGAGCTATCGCGGCTATGCCAGGCTCGGTGCCCTGGTGCGCCCGATGCTGGGCCGTTTCCAGGTGCTGGCGGTGCAGACTGAAGCGGAGGCGGAACGGTTTCGCCAGTTGGGCGCCGATCCGCAACGGATCAAGGTCAACGGCAGCGTCAAATTCGACCTGACCCTGGACGACCCGGTGAAAACGGCGGCCTCGGCATTGAGGGCGGAGTTCACGCAACGGCCGGTGTGGATCGCCGCCAGCACCCATCCCGGCGAGGACGAGATGGTGCTTGCCGCCCATCGCCAGATTCTGGCTGATCAACCACAAGCGTTGCTGGTGCTGGTGCCGCGCCACCCGGAGCGTTTTGATGAAGTGGCCGGGCTGGCCCGCCGGCGTGGATTTGGCCTCGCCCGGCGCAGTCGGCACGATACGGTGGATGAGCAGACGCAGGTTTACCTGGCGGACACCATGGGGGAATTACTGATGCTGTTCGGCGTCAGCGACGTGGCGTTCGTGGGCGGCTCCCTGGTGCCGGTGGGCGGACACAACCTGTTGGAACCGGCGGCCTGGTCGTTGCCGGTGCTGAGCGGCTGCCATCTGCATAATTTCACCGCCATCGCCGATTTGCTGGATCAGGCCGGGGCCCTGGAGCTGGTGGCGGACAGCGAAGCGCTGGCGCGCGCGGTAGCGGCTTTGTTCGCCGACGCCGATGAGTGCCGGCGGCGTGGGGAAGCGGCGGCGGCCGTGGTGGCCGCCAACCGCGGGGCGCTTCAGCGCGGGATCACCATTTGCGCTTCGCTCTGGCCTTCCAGGTCCGGATCGTAGAGATCCAGACTTTCCTGATCGGACAGCCAGTCATTCAGTGACGCCAGGTCCTCCACATCCAGCTCGCCAGTGGCGGCTTTCAGGTTCAGGGTGTTGAGGATGTAGTCGTAGCGGGCATTGGCGTAGTCACGCAACGCGCCATACAAGGCCTGTTGCGCGTTGAGCAGGTCGACCACGTTACGGGTGCCCACCTCGTAACCGGACTGGGTTGCTTCCAGGGCCGCGCGGGCGGAACGGATCGCTTGTTTGCGGGCACTCACACGCAGCGCATCGGCCTCCACCGTGCGGTAGAAGGTGCGGGTTTGCTGGGTGACGTCACGGATCGCCTGCTGGTACAGCTGGTCGGCGGCATCGGCGCGCAGGGCGGCCTGTTTGCGTTGACTGTTGAGGCCACCGCCACGGAACAGCGGCATGGAAATTTCGATGCCTACTTCCGTACCGTGATTATCCGGGGTAATGCCGGAAGACGTGGTGCCCACCGCGCTGTCGCCTCGTGGAGAGGTGTGGGTGTGGGAGTAGGTGCCCACCAAAGCCACCTGCGGCATCATCGCGCCGAATTGACGGTCGGCGGTGAAACCCGCCGCGGTGGCGTTCCCCTGGGCCACCAGTACCTGGGGATTCCGTACCGAGGCCTTGTCCAGCCAGTCCTGCATTGTTGCCGGTTGCGGCCCTTCCATCGGCAGTTGCTCACGCAGTTCCGCCAGGGTTTCCCAACGCTGACCGGTGAGGGTTTCCAACTGGTCGCGGGCGATGGCGAAGTCCTGCTCGGCGACGATCAGGTTCACCCTGGTCAGGTCATAGGCGGCTTGCGCCTCTTCCACTTCGGTGGCCGGTACCAGACCCACTTCGAAGCGTTCGTTGGTTTGCTCCAGTTGCCGGGAGATGGCCTTTTCCTCGGCCTGGGCCGACACCAGGGTGTCCCAGGCCCGCAGCACGCCGAAGTAGCCCTGAGCCACGCGCAATACGAAATCCTGGCGCGCTTGTTGGAATTCAGCCTCGGCGGTGGAGACCACGGCCTTGGCTTCCTTGAAGCCGTACCAGGCGTCGAGCCGGAACAGCGGTTGCGACAGCGTTACCGTGGTGGCTTCCGAGTCATACTTCTGGTTGAAATTACCTTCCTCGATATCCCGGTCGGTGCGGTAGCGGCCGTAGCGGGCATCGATGGTGGGGAGCAGCGCCGCCCGGCCCTGCACCAGCGTTTCCTGTTCCGCTTCCCAGGTTTGCCGCTCGGCGCGCCAGGTGCTGTCGTAATCCCAGGCGGCATTGGCGACCTGTTTCAGGTCGGCGGCCTGGGCGCCCATGGACAGCAGGGTGATGGCCAGGGCCAGAGGTTTCAGCGGGCTCCGCTTCATATGCGTTTCCTTCCTCATTCTTTTGTTCCGGCTTGTGTCTCGCGCCAGCCGTGCCGGGCATTTTGTCCTTGCACGGCTGGCGCTTGATCCCCACCGACAGGTAACGGTGAAATGGTGAACTGGCCAGTATGGTAATGGCAAGCGAGACGGATTGACACTCCCATCGTCGCGCCCTCGGTTGTCCGTAAATGGGTCGCTGCGTATAGTGTTCGCCTCCCCCATGTTTGTTGTAGCCCTGGAGGCCGATCGTGCCAGACGAGCAACGTAATGCCGCACCCAATGCCATCGACGAGGCCTGCCAACCCATCATGGGTTCGCGGAAGGTGTATGTCTCCGGCAGCCGCCCAGATATCCGCGTTCCCATGCGTGAAATCCGCCAGGATCCGACCCCCCTGGCCAACGGGGCCTTTGAGCAGAATCCCCCCTTATCGGTGTACGACACTTCCGGCCCTTATACCGACCCCGACGCGCGTATCGACATCCGCCAGGGCCTGCCGCCTTTGCGCGACGCCTGGATCGAGGAGCGCGGTGACAGCGAACAGCTTGCCGGCCTGACCAGCGACTACGGCCGCCGCCGCGCCGCCGACGTGGCCACCGCCGGTTTGCGTTTTCCGCATATCCGCGCGCCGCGCCGCGCGCGCCAGGGCGCCAATGTCTCGCAAATGCACTACGCGCGCCAGGGTATTGTCACCCCGGAGATGGAATTCATCGCCATCCGCGAAAGCCAGCGCCTGCGCGAGCATCGCGAAGCCGGCTTGCCGGTGGCGCAGCATCCGGGCCGCAGTTTCGGCGCCGCCATTCCGGACGAGATCACCCCGGAATTCGTCCGCGATGAAGTCGCCCGCGGCCGTGCCGTGATCCCCGCCAATATCAACCACCCGGAAATCGAGCCGATGATCATCGGCCGCAACTTCCTCACCAAGGTCAACGCCAACATCGGCAACTCCGCGGTGACCTCCTCCATCGAGGAGGAAGTGGCGAAGATGACCTGGGCCACTCGCTGGGGCGGCGACACCGTGATGGATCTCTCCACCGGGCAGAACATTCACGAAACCCGGGAATGGATCCTGCGCAACTCGCCGGTGCCCATCGGCACGGTACCGATTTATCAAGCGCTTGAGAAGGTCAACGGTATTGCCGAGGACCTGACCTGGGAAATTTTCCGCGACACGCTGATCGAACAGGCCGAGCAGGGCGTGGATTACTTCACCATTCACGCCGGCGTGTTGCTGCGTTATGTGCCGCTCACCGCCAACCGGGTGACCGGCATCGTCTCCCGCGGTGGCTCGATCATGGCCAAGTGGTGTCTGGCGCACCATGAGGAAAATTTCCTTTACACCCATTTTGAAGACATCTGCGAGATCATGAAGGCCTACGACGTGACCTTCAGTCTCGGTGATGGTCTGCGTCCCGGCTCCATCGCCGACGCCAACGACGAGGCCCAGTTCTCCGAGCTGCGCACTCTGGGCGAGCTGACCAAGATCGCCTGGAAACATGACGTTCAGGTGATGATCGAAGGCCCCGGTCACGTGCCCATGCACATGATCAAGGAAAACATGGAAGAGCAGCTCAAGCATTGCCACGAGGCGCCCTTCTATACCCTGGGGCCGCTGACCCTGGATATTTCTCCGGGCTACGATCACATCAGCAGCGCCATCGGCGCCGCCATGATCGGCTGGTTCGGCACCGCCATGCTGTGCTACGTGACGCCCAAGGAGCACCTGGGGCTGCCCAACCGGGAAGACGTCAAGGAAGGTATCATCGCCTACAAGATCGCCGCCCACGCCGCCGACCTGGCCAAGGGACACCCGGGCGCCCAGTTGCGTGACAACGTGCTGTCCAAGGCGCGCTTCGAATTCCGCTGGGAGGACCAGTTCAACCTGGGGCTGGACCCGGACCGGGCGCGGGCATTCCATGACGAAACCATGCCGAAGCAGGCGCACAAGGTAGCCCACTTCTGCTCCATGTGCGGGCCGAAGTTCTGCTCCATGAAGATCAGCCAGGAGGTTCGCGAGACCTACGGCGACGGACAGGCACAGGTCGACCAGGCCCGTGCCGGCATGCAGGAAAAGTCCCGCGAGTTCCTTGAGCAGGGCTCCAAACTTTATCATGAGGCCAATGAGTAATTCCCGCGCCCCCCGCTTCAGCGCCGCCGATGTGGAAGTGCTGAAGCGGGAAACCCCGTTCAAAGGTTTCTTCCAGGTGGATCGGCTGACCCTGCGTCATCGCCGCTATCAAGGCGATTGGGGCCCCGAACTGACCCGTGAAGTGTTCCTGCGGCAGCCGGCGGCGGCGGTGCTGCCCTATGATCCGGTGCGTGGCGAGATCCTGCTGGTGGAGCAGTTCCGCGTCGGTGCCCTGGGCTGGCGTGATACCCCATGGTGCCTGGAAATGATCGCCGGTATCGCCGACAAGGAGGGCGAGCCGGTGGAGCAGCTGGTGCGCCGTGAAGCGATGGAGGAGGCGGGGATCGAGCTCGGCGAGATGTGCCCTGTGCTCAGCTACATGCCCAGCCCCGGCGGCACCAATGAGCGGCTGCATTTGTTCGTCGCCCGCGCGGATCTGGCCGGTGCCGGCGGTGTTTACGGTTGCGCCGAGGAAGGCGAGGACATCCTGGCGACGACATGGCCGGTGGCGGAAATTCCGGCACTGCTGGAAAGCGGGCGGGTGGATAACGCCGCCTCCCTGATCACCCTTCAATGGCTGCTGTTACATCGGGATGCCCTGGACCGGGAGTGGCGGGGATGACGGTATCTCGCCGCTATCGCCTGAACTTTCGTGATCTGATGGCGCAGTGCGAGGCCAACTATGCCCGCCTTTTGCCGTTGATCCGCGCTCTGGGTGAACAGGACAGCCTGGATCTGTCGCTGGGTGCCGAGCGGCCTCGTACCCTGAACATCCGGGTGCTGGAACGCGCCCCTTATACCACCACTCTGCGACTGGAAGATCAGGGGCTGCACGAAGCCATGCCGGGGCAGCGCCTCACCGTGCGGCTTTACCACGATGCCCGGGTGGCGGAAGTCACCGAGGCCAGCCGCTTCCAACGCGTCAGCGCCCGCTACCCCTATCCCAATCCCGACATGCATCAGCGCGATGAGAAGGCGCAGTGGAATCGCTTTCTCGGTGAGTGGCTGACCCATGTCAGCGACCATGGACGCAGTGCCGCCCCGGTATGGCCGGCGGCCGGTTCCTGAAACGGAACCAGGTTCCTGGTCAATCCTGTAATGGTTGCGTTATAAGTTCCGCGTGGTTCGGCCGCTTGGGGAAGGGGCCGGCGACGCATGGGATGGGCGCCACGGCGCTTGAGGGTAAAACGGATCACTACAAACAGCGGGAGCGCGTACCTTGTCGCAACCGGTAACACCCGTTCGGGTGGTGCAACTGTCGGACTTCCACCTGTTCGCCGACCCGGCCAGCACCATGCTGGGGTTGAATACGCAGCACAGTCTGGAGACCGTTCTTCGTCTGGTTCGCGCCGAGCAGCCGGATATGCGGGCGATCCTGGCCACCGGGGATTTGTCCCAGGACGGCTCCGAGGCGTCTTATACGCGTCTCAAACAGGCGTTGCGAGCCTTTGGTGTGCCGGTCTACTGGCTCGAAGGGAACCACGATGAAACCCACCCCATGCGCGCCATGCTTGCCGATGAAGCCGGCCGGGTCAGCCCCTGTGTCGGCACCGTCGACGGCTGGCGGGTGATCATGCTCGACTCCACCATCCCCGGTCAGGTGCCCGGCGAGCTGTTCGACCGGGACCTGGTGTTTCTGGAACAAGCGCTGATGGAGAGCCGTGACCACCATGTGATGATTTGCCTGCATCACCATCCGGTGCCCATGGGCAGCCGCTGGCTCGATGAGCAGCAAGTGGCCAATTCCGACGCCTTTTTTCGCATCGTTGACCAGCACCCCCAAGTGCGGGCCGTGTTGTGGGGGCATGTTCATCAGGAATACGAAAGCCGACGCAAAAATGTGCGTTTGCTGGCGGTGCCCAGCACCTGCGTTCAATTCAAACCACACAGCGCCGACTTCGCCCTGGACCAATGCAATCCGGGCTACCGTTGGCTGGATCTCTACCCCGATGGGCGCATCGAATCCGGAGTGAGCCGGGTCCAGGGCATGCACTTCACCGTGGATCTCACCGTCAACGGCTATTAACCCCGACGGCGGTTGGGTTGACTCATTCGGCCGCCTTGCTATGCTCTGCGGATTCGGCGGGAGGCCAAGACGGCCGGATGACCCGCCCGCTGGAAAAGGACTTTCCATGATCGATGCTCAATCCCTCGCCCGTGATCTACTGGCCTCCCTGGCCAACCCTCTGCAAGACCAGCGCCTGATCGAACTGGATGCTCCAGTGGATGGTCTGGTGGTGGAGCGCTTCCGTGGCCGGGAGGAACTCTGTGGCGACTATCGTTTCCAGTTGCAATGCTTCATCTCCGGTTCCGATCGCCGTGATGACGGCTTTCTCGACGCCCTGATCGGTCAGCCCCTGACCTTATCCCTGCGCCGTGCCGACGGTGGCTGGCGGCGCTGGCACGGTGTCTGCGTGGACGGCCACCACTTCGTTGATATGGATGGCCTGCCTCGCTGTGAGCTCACCGTGGCGCCCTGGACCTGGTGGCTGGAACAGCGGCTTAACAGCCTGGTGTTTCCCCAATGTACCGTTCGGGAAGTGCTGGAGCAGGTGTTCGCGGAGTACCCCGACGGTGCCGTGCGGTTCGACCTGATGGATCCGTTGCCGCGGCGGCCGATGATCACCCAGTACCGGGAAAGTGACTGGCATTTCGTGCGGCGGCTGATGGCCGAGTGTGGCCTGGCCTGGCGTTTCGAGCATCGCCAGGACGAGGGGGAGGGCGATTCTGGCGCGCCGGTGACCCTGGTGATCTTCGATCGCCATGCCAGACATCCCGAGGCCGCGCCGCTGCATTTTCATAACGACCTTTCCGAAGAAGGCCGGGCCGCGATCACCCGCTTCACCGACGGCACCCGCTTGACCCCCAACGCGGTGCAGGTGGCCAGCTGGCACAGCGGCAAGGTGCGCACCGTTACCGGTCGTGCCGAGGAAGCCGACCCGGATGGCCTGCCGGTGCGGGAAGTTTACTGGCACCACCAGGACGCCCGCTTCGACGGCGCCGATCAGGCGGAACAAAGCGCCCGCCATCATCTCGACGCGCTGCGGGTATTGCGGCGTGTGCACCGCGGTGAGGGCCGCTCCCGCACTCTCGCGGCCGGCGAGGCGTTTACGCTGAGCGGCCATCCCCGTTGTGACCAGGGGCCCTATCTGGCCCTGGCGGTGGAACACGCCGCCGTGAACAACCTGGCCCACGCCGGCGAACTGCTCGGCGACGACACCCTCAAAGCCGGTCAGTACCGCAACACCTTCCTGGCGGTGCCGGCGACCACCCCGATCGCGCCGCTATGCCGCCCCAAACCCACCGTGGGCGGGCCGCTGGTGGCGCGGGTGGTGGGCATGCCCGGCGATGCCGTCACCAGCAACCGCGATCACCAGGTGCGTATTCAATACGCCTGGCAGCGCGGTACGGCGCCCAATCCCGGCAGCCTTGACGACACCGGAGGGCAGCATCCCGGCCATGCTCCGGGAGACCATTCTTCCGGTATCTGGGTGCCGGTGGCGGAAGCCCTGGCCGGTCCCAACTGGGGCGGCAATTTCCTGCCCCGGGTCGACAGCGAGGTACTGGTGGAATTCCGCCAGGGAGACATCGACCAGCCAGTAGTCATCGGCCAACTCTACAACGGCGAAGTGAAGCCGCCGTTCGGCGTCGCCCGGGAAGACGGCACCAACCACGCCGGCACCGTCAGTGGCCTGCAAACCCGGGAGCACGACGGCCAGGGCGACCACAGCCCGACCCTGCAGCGTCTGCTGCTGGACGACACCCCGAAACAGGTGAGCGTGCGGCTGGAAACCAGCCTGGCCCGCAGCGGCCTGGGGCTGGGCTATCTGGTGGATTACAGCGTCACCCCGGGACCCACCCGGCGTGGCGCCCTGCGCGGCCAGGGCTGGGAACTGGCCACCCAGGCCTGGACCACCGTGCGCGCCGGCCGTGGATTGCTGATATCGGCCAGCGCCAAGGCCAAGGGCCAGGGCACCCAGATGGAAATGAACGAAGCGGTGGCCCAGCTCAAAGGCGCGGAACGCACCGCCCAGGCCCTGCACGACGCCGCCACCGCCGCTGGCGCGCCGGGCCTGGCCGGCAACGCCGCGCAAACCGCCTTCCGTGAAGCCCTGGACCCGCAAGTCGACGGCCGCTACACCGCTCCGGTGGCGGGCCAGTCGCCGTTCAAACCGAAGCCCGGCAGCCGTGAAGACAGCGACCAGCCGGTGGAAACCTTCGCCGATCCGAAACTGGTATTGGAAAGCCCGGATCACATCGTCCTCAACAGCGACAAAAGCGCCGCCGCCATGGCCGGCGAGCACCTGCACATCACCACCCAGAGCGACGGCCACATCACCGCCGGCGATAATCTCGCCCTGGCCAGCGGCGGCAGCGCCGGCCTCTACAGCCACAAAGGCCCGCTCAAGATCATCAGCGAAAACGGTCCGGTCTCCCTGCAGGCCAACGGCGGGCCGCTGGAACTGCTCGCCGACCAGGCCGTCACCGCCAGCAGCAGTGAAGGCAAGGTCAGCGTCCTCGCCAAGGAAAAAATCACCCTACAAAGCGGCCAGACCGAAATCGTCCTCGACGGCGCCAACATCACCTTCCGCTGCCCGGGGACCTTTACCGTAAAAGGCTCAATCAAATCCTTGGAAGGCGGGCAATCGGGCAACACCAGCTTTCCCGCTTTGCCCGCGGGTTTGTTCTCCTTCGCTCCCTTGGCAAAAAAAGTGGCCGGGCTGGCGCCCTCCCTGACCGCTAAAGCGCCTCTGGCTCCGCAGCGTTTGGCGGATGTCGAGTGGGAAGATGAGGAAGAGGAAACCACCGAACAGGAAATGATGGAGACGCTGACGCTCACGATCCTGCCTGTGCGTCACGCCGTGGCCACGGGGGCCTTGGCCGAGCATGCGCCCCAACTGCCGAAACAACTTGTTCCTCCCACCTCATTGTCCCAATCCCGGGAGACACTGAGATTATTGAGGGCAGGCTATCTGTACGTACTGCTGGACCGGGGCGGCCGGAAGGAATGGCAGCACTATCAGGTGAAGCCCAACGGCGACCTGACCCGGTTTGAGGGTGAGGCGCCAAAAGCACCGGCCCAACCCGAACCCGTGACGCCCAATACCCTGGCGGTGGAGATTGAAAAAGCGGAGACCGTTGAACGCTCATGGTGGTTGTTCACCCCGGACCCGCTCACCGACGCCCGCAAAGCGGATTATGAAGAAAACGCCGACGACTATACCGCCAAAGGCTATTGGCAAACCTTCTCGCCGAAGGAATGGGCCGAAGGCCAAACCTCCCAGCTTGATACCCTGCACGGTGAGCAGATCGGCAACGCGGTGACCGAGGCGTGCCTTGACGGCAATCCGGCCCTGCAACAGGCGCTGACGCAAGACCCCTTCGCCCCCGCCTGGCTGGCGGATGACCAGGGCCTGATTCAGTACGCCAACGTCGGTGTGCTGAAGGGCACTCTGACTACCGTCACCCAGGCGGTCTCCACCCACGGCGCCGTTCTGGCCCTGAACGACGCCCTCGGCGCCGCCCAGACCCTGAACACCTGGCGTAACGCCGCCCTGGATCCACTGCACGATTGGCTTCAAGAAGAAGACGAACACGGCGTCAGCAACGACTGGAAAGTGCAGATCCAGCAGCAGATCGAACAACTGCATGAGGGGTATGCGGGGAAGAAGGCGGCGGGGACGGTGCAACGAGAAAGCCTTCGCTGGGAGGCCGGCCACGGCAGTGTGGAACATCAGCTGCATCGCCTCGAAGAGGAAGAACGGCAGCGACGGCACGTTCACGGAGACCGTGTTTTTGAAGAGAAATACGCCGCGCAGTTCGCCAGACGCCGGGAACGGATTAAACAAGGGCATCAAGATACGGTTGACGCGGCCCGTAATGCCGAATATAGCCCGGCACAGCAGAACGCCTATCGGGAAGAGTTCGAGCAGGACTATCTGTCCCGGCTGAATACCGGCGAGATGGATCAGGTACAAACCGCTTTCCTGCAACACAGTGCCGAGGCAGAGACGGAAATGAACCGCCGTGCTCCGGAACAGATTGCGGTGCTGCAAAGCGATTATTTGCAAGGAGCCCTGCAGGCCTACGACAAGGCGGATGAGGAGAACGGCGCCCGTTTTACCGCGACCTTGGGGTTGGCGGTGGATGGCCTGGTAGGCTGCGAAAGTGGCCGATCCGTGATTGATGGCTGGTGGGCCCAGGGCCCCAGTGGGGATCCGGCTAACCTGTGTTGGCGTGCCATGGCCTACAACCATCAAGCGCTGGAAGACAATCTGATTGAAATGGCCAAGGCGCTGGAAGGGCAGGTCGATACCGAGGGCGAAGGGCCCAATTGGGTGGCCATCGGCGCGCTTCAGGTGGTTCAGTCGGCCACCCAACAGTTCGAAAAGCTGGATACAGCCATTAGTTCGCTGGAAGGTAGTGGCGTGGCCGTTAGTGGCGTACTCGCCTGGCAGGCGGGGCTGTTGCGTAATCTGTTCGGCAGCGGCCATCCCGGCAAAGGCGAAAGTGCGTTGTACCGATTACTGGGCACGGCGAGCCGGGCGCAACTGGGGCGCTATGCCTTCGATGCGGAACTGCACAAGCAGTTGTCCCGCGCGGCTGTGCACCCTGTCGCGCGTACCGCCCCACGGCTGGTCGAAAAGTTGGTGCGCGAGTCCGAAGTGGTGCGGCAGAGCGCGACCGGGGCTGCTCGGAATGCGCAAGCGGGACTGGATAGTTTTATCACCCAGCCGAAAGCCAGCGAAGTGCGCTATGGACGCGCCTTGTCGGTATTGATCGCTGCCGAGGTATTGATGCTGGCGTTCAAGGCGGAAAGCGTGGGCGCCAAAGACCAACGTTTTTACATGGAGGCCATGGCCGCCGTGATGGCCGGTGCGGCCTGTGGGGCGGAGATGATGGCCAGCGCCGCCGAGTCGGCGGCCCAACGCGCTGCCGCGGTGGGGAACAGTGCCGAGGGAGCCCGTATCCTTCAAGGCAGCCGCAAACTGTGGGCGGCCTCAATGGGCACCGTGGGTGGGGTGGTATTGGCGGCGTATGACTTTGGGGACTTCTGGGGTGCAAGAAAGAGCGGTCAAGGTACATTGGCTACCGCCTATCTGGCCCGAGGTCTTGCCGGGCTTGGCCTGGGTCTTGCCAGTTCCTTACTGGCCATTGCCACTGCCAAGCCGTTCTTTGAGCATGTGGCGAAGACCTCTACCAATAGGGCTGCGGTTGTCTCTGCCGGCTTCTTTGCTGATCTATCCATCAAACTTGGCACCAAAGGCGCCCAGCAACTGCTGACGCGCGTTCTCGTCGGTAGTAACGCCGTATTTTGGGGCGCCACCGGAGTATGGTATTTGGTGACGCCGGATGCCCTGGAGGCGTGGTGTGACAAGAGCGTGTTCCGTAAGAACAATGGCACGGGTTACGATGATCTGGACACGGAACTGTCCGAGTTGTGGATGTCCGTTGCCGAGGTAACCTGATGTACTTATTTGAATGGATGGCTTGGTGGGGCAGCACTTTTGATGAGACGCAGCGAGACAAAGACTGGCTCAAATCCATAGAGAAGCGCCAGGCATCGCTGAAAGCATTACTGGAAGAAAAGCAGCCGCCCCTGGACCAAGCTGTCAGCGATGTTCCTCGTAGCCGGGGGCCAGTGTACGCCTTCAATGACACTGTCCTGGAAATGCATTGCGGCTCTCTGGAGCATTATCGGGGGTTGATTACACCGTTGGCATTAACGCTCTTCTTGTTTGCTTTCGGTGGGGTTTATGGTGCAATTGATTTGCTGCTTCAAGGTCCCAATCACAATGGGATTATAGATTATCTTGTCGGCGTGATTGGCGTAGGCGGCTTAACTGCCGGACTTTGGTACTGCTTCTTCAAATTCAAATTCTACATTCCTATCCGCTGGGAACTGTTCACCCACCGTCGTTTATTGATCCGCTTCAACCGCAAAACCCGACAGGTGTATTTGCATCGCCCAAAGTATACGGGCGGAGTGGTGACAATGCCCTGGGACAAGATTATTGCCATCCATGAAGGGGCAGGTATGCGTCTGGTCTTGGCCTGGATGCCGCACCGAACCGGGCAGCCGTTTGTGACCTTTGCCGCCGTCGGCAAACGTGCCGGCACTGCACAGGACCTACTCGATGAATGGGAGTTTATCCGCCGCTACATGGAAGACGGCCCCAAGTCCGTACCCAAACCCCGCGTGCGCAGCAAGATTCCCTGGCCCTGGTACAGCCTGGAACCCCAATTCGAGGGTCTGTGGCCGATTCTGCGTCATGGCGACTGGAAATTATGGCTGGGTAAATTACTGATGAGTCCCGCCTTTTTGATTCTGGGCGCGGGGCATTGGGTATCTCAGTTACTATGCTGGGAACCTCGTTGGCCCAAGATCATTCGTGAAGCTGGTCAACCCGGCAAACCTACCCCTAAGTTGACCACAGCGGAAGATTACGACCCGGAGACCTGTCGCCGTTTGTATTTGAATGCGGATTTGTGGGTGCCCAAGGACCATGATCCGGACGCGCCTGCCAAGGAAGAAGAATCCGGCTCTCAGTGGCTGCCGTGAGGTGGGTTTGTTTCATTGAGCGACGAGGGAAGTGCTCTGGTCTTCGCTCGTATCCTGGGTGGACTATCGGTCGGCTTTTTTTCCGATGGGTGGTCAATTCTCGTTTTTCTGGTAAAAAGACCATGGGCGTCGACCGGCGCCCACCGCCGCCCTGTGTTTAAATAAGGCGCATGATGTCCACTAAAGGAAGGGCGTTCATGCTCAGGACTTCCCCGAAATGCGCCGCCTGCAACAAAAAAGTGACCACGGATAAAGCCGTCGTCAGTGAGAGCGGTCGCCTCTTCTGTTGTCAGGCACATTACGACTGGTTCTTTGCGGGACCGGATAAACCGCCTCTGGATCCACGAAAAGCCCCTGTTATATATCGGCGAACCCCGGCCTCGGTCACATGGGGACTCCTGGCGGTTTTTCTGTTGTGTCTGGGGGTGTTTCTTTGGGATGGTGTCAAACTCTGGCTTGGCAAGCCGGTGGATGTCGTTCTTTTTGTCGTAATGGCCGTCTCGCTTTTGTCCACGGTTATTGTATACGGGTTCATTTATCGTTGGCTGCGTGCGTTTGAAGTGGTGATGGCTCATCGTGAGCCGGGTATGAGTGACAGGGATTTCGCCGGTCATCTGGAAAGGTTGTATCGCAAGAAGCAACTGAGCAAGTGGGAACTGCTTTGGGGCGCCCGGCAGATATCGAGCCCGGAGCTGGCGGCGGTAGTGAGAAAAATTCGCTCCGGAGAGATACGCTGAGGGCGGAGCGTGATGCATAGGAGAAGACGAGAATTGAGGCAAGGATGGCGCAGTGGGGGTGTGGTTGAATCATGACAGTTCGCGGACTCTTTAAATACTTTTTTGTGGTTTTTGGCTTCGCCGCGATTGTTATGGCGGTCGTGCTGTATCTGGACACTGCCTCTTTCGTAAAGGAGGCGGTATCAGGGCAAGGAGTGCTGGAGAACGTTCGTGAGCGGCGTATGGACGAAAAGACCGTATGCGAATGGGTGGTGCGGTTTCGTACGGAGGACGGACGCCCAATCGAGTTTTCCACCAGAGCAGGAACGCGTTGTGCTGGAGCGCGGATAGGCGATGCCATGCCGATCCTGTATCCGCCGGCCAGGCCCGCGGAGGCTCGGGTTGATGATTTCTTTGCGCTCTGGGGCGGTTCGATAATCGGTGGGTTGATCGGACCGGTATTCCTTTTGATCGGTGGTATCTGGATTGCGGCCGGGCGGCGAAAGCGGCGCCGAGTGGCTGTGCTGAAGCGTGAAGGGCGGCGGATCGAGACCGAACTGGAGCGCGTGGAGCATGTGACTTCGATGAAGATGCAGTATCGCCATCCTTATCGGGTGGTGACACGAGGACGCGATCCTTTGAGCGGGGACAGCCGCCGTTTTCTCAGCGATTACTTATGGTACGACCCTTCCCCTTATTTGCAGGACGTGAGCGTGCCGGTGTTCATCGGGCGTGACGATCCTCGCCGTTATCACATGGATTTGTCGTTCCTGCCCAGGTCTCCGAAATAACCACGACCGGGGCCTCCGGATGATCAAGTCCCGACCTGGAGGATAACCTTGCCCAGGTGGTCATTGCCGGCCACCAGGGTCTGCGCCGAACGCACTTCCGTCCAGGGCAGTACCCGGTCGATACGCGGCTTCAGCTTTCCCGCGGCCAGGGCGTTGTCCAGATCCTCACGCATTGTCTCGACGATGCGGACCTTCTCTTCCAGGCTACGGGTGCGGAACGTCACGCCGATGATTTCCAGCCGTTTGAAGGCCAGGGTTTCCATGTCCAGGGTGCCTTCGGCGCCACCGAGACGGCCCACGCCGATGAGGCGTGCCCTGAGCGCCGCGGCTTTGATGTGGTCCGCCAGATAGGGGCCGCCCACATGGTCGATGATGATGTCCACGCCCTGCCCGTCGCTGACGTCGAGGACCTGCTCGGCGAACCCGCCAGCTCCGGTATTGATGATGGTGTCCGCGCCGAGCGTGGTGAGCAGCGCGTCTTCCCGGTGAGTGCGGACGCCGGCGATGATCCGCCCGGCACCCAGATGTCGCGCGACCTGGATGGCCATTTGGCCGACCCCGGAGTTGGCGGCATTGATCAGTACGGCGTCGCCGTCTCGCAGCCGGCCGGCGGTACGAAGCGCGTTGTGTTCGGTCATCAGGGCAATAATGGCGCCAGCGCCTTCCTCGAACGTCCACGAGTCAGGGAGGGGCACCGGGAAGCGCGAATCAATGGCGACATACTCCGCCAACCCGCCGCCCACCATGGTCATCACCCGGTCGCCGACACGGAACTCGCTGTCTTCATCGGCTTCGACCACGATGCCGGCGGCATCCAGACCCACCACGGCGGGGCCAGCGGCTCCGGGGTGGGCATGGGTGCCAGCCAGGACCGCCAGGTCGGCGCGATTCACCGACGCGGCCTGGACCCGGATCAGTACCTGCCCTCTGGCCCGGGAAGGAGGCTCAATTTCGCTTTGCCGGATGGTTGGAGCCGCGTCGGAGCGGTCGATGATCATGGCTTTCACGGCATCTCTCCTATGCACGAACGCCTGTGCATGAACACTGTTGTTTATTCGACCTCCAATGATTCGACCTTCAGCCGAGCATGTTGGCGGGCAACCAGGTGACAATGACCGGAAAGAAGAAAATCAGCAAGGTGGTAACCGCTTCCATGATCATGAACCAGCCGGCACCACGAAACACGTCCACCAGTGGGGTGTCGCGGTCGATGCCGGCGGTGACATAGACGTTCAGGCCCACCGGTGGGGTGATCAGGCCGATCTCGCACATTTTCACCGCCAGAATACCGAACCAGAGCGGATCGAAACCGAGTGACTGCACCGTGGGGAACAGAATCGGCAGTGTGATTACCAGCATCGAGAACGCGTCCAGGAACATGCCCAGCGGCAGATAGATCAACAGCAGTAAACCGATGATCAGCAGCGGCGGCAGATCCACGGTGGTGACGGCCTCGACGATGTATTGCGGCGCGCCCACCAGGGTGAGGAAGTAGCTGAAGATGCCGGCGCCGAGCATGGTCATGAGGATCATCACCGTGGTGCTGATCGAAGAGCGGAAGCTGTCCTTCAGGTTGCCGCCGAGGTTGGCGCGGGCCTGGCGTGAGCACAGCAGCATCACGAAGGCGGCGAAAGCACCGATCGCGCCGGCTTCGGTGGGGGTGACGAAGCCCAGATAAATGCCGCCGAGCACGACCACGAACAGCACGATCACCTGCCAGGCATCGCCCAGGGAGGCAAAGCGTTCCCCCCAGCCATAGTGGGGCTGGGTCTGGTGGCAATCGGGCATGATTTTTTTGCTGACCACCACGATACCGGCGATGAACACCAGAGTGGACAGTAACCCGGGCAACACCCCTGCCACCAGCATGGCGCCGGCGGAAACTTCGGTGAGCGCGGCATAGAAGATCAGCAGCACGCTCGGCGGAATCAGCACGCCCAGTACGCCGCCGGCCGCCACCGCGCCGGTGCTCAGCCGGCGGTCGTAACCGGCCTGTTTCATTTCCGGGATGGCGACGGCGCCGACGGTGGCGGCGGTGGCCACGCTGGAACCGGAGGTGGCGGCGAACCCGGCGCTGGTGAGGACGCTGGCGATGGCCAGGCCGCCGGGCAATTGCCCGACCCATTTACGCGCCACACTGAATAGCCTTTGCCCGACACCGGCTTTTTGCGCGAAGTTCCCCATCAGAATAAACAGCGGGATTACGGTCAGCAGATAGACTGCGGTCTGGGTGTAAGAGAAAGCCTTGAGCCGGTTCAGTGCGAAGTCCAGATCTTCCACCATCACCACGCCGGCAACGCCGGCCAGGGCCAGCGAAGCAAAGACGGGCACGCCGGTGGCCAACAGCACGAAGACCAGGCCAATGGCCAGCAGGGTAGCGGTCATTTCATCCATAGCGGGTCTCTCATTGGCCTGTCAGTCGGTGTGCGGGTCTGGCGTGGAAGGCTGGTCCCGGCCCAGCAGAGCCAGGCCGGAATACAGCAGCATTTGCGCGGTGGCGAACCAGAGGCCCACGGCCAGGGCGATCTTCGCCCACCAGATCGGGAACTCGATATAGCCCCAGCGGAACTCCTTGATCTGGAACGAATGAATGGCGTCCAGGGTCGAGGGCCAGGTCAGCAAGGCCAGGGCCAGCGCGGCGGCGGCCCAGGAAAAGGCATTCATGGCCCGGGCCACTGGCGGTGGCGCCAGTTTCACCAGGGCGTCCACGCGGATATGAGCGTGTTCCATCTGGGTCCAGCCCAGACCGAGGAATACGATCAGCACCAGGGCGATCTCCGAAAGCTCGAAGATGCCGGTGATCGGCCGGTCGATCAGGGAGCGGACGGTGGCGTCCAGGGTGATCGCTACCATCAGAAAGGCGAGCGAAACCAGTGCCACGCCGCCAAACACATTGGCCAGGGCCCGGAATGGCCGTTCAAGGAAGGTCATGATTGCCTCGTTATTGTTGTCATCCGATGCGATGCCGGCAGGGGCGGAGCTTTACAGCTCCGCCGCCAGTTCTATAGGCCGCTCCAGGGTACCGTTGGCATCGTGCCTGGCGATGGCCGCGTCCACCAGCGCCTGCATCTTGGCGCCATCGATGTTGGCCGGTTTGGCTACCCGTTCGATCCAGCCCTCCACCTGGGCCGGTTGGATCAGGGCCTTGGCTTCGGCTTTTTCGGCATCGCTGAGTGAGGAGAATTTTGCGCCTTCCTTGAGCGCGGTTTTCACATACTCCTGGGAAGTGGCACCGTAGATTTCGGTGTACTTGCCAGCGTAAATCTCTTCCACCAGCTCGTTGCAGATACCCTGCACCTTGTCCGGCAGTTCGTTCCAGGTACTCATGCTCATTATGGTGGCGGCGGGAGCATGAGGGCCGTCGCCCAGGTCGGTGAAATAGGGCGCGATCTCATGCAGTTTGTAAGCAATGGAGGTCATGAAATCGAAACCGTAGACACCGTCCAGAACACCCCGTTCCAGGGCGGTGTAAACTTCCGGTGCCGCCATTGGCACGGCGGTGCCGCCGAGACGCTCGATCACTTCCGTGGCCACGCCGTAGCCGCGAATCCGTTTGCCCTTGATGTCCTCCAGGGAGCGGATCGGCTCGCGGGTCACCAGGGGCGCGTAATACCAGTTGGTCCAGTACATCACCTTGGAGCGGTGCCGTTGCTCCCACTCCTGACGCAGCGGCTCGAACTGCTGGTACAGGTCGCGGCACACCAGCTGCAGGGCGTCGGCGCGCTGCATGCGGAAGTACCAGTCCAGTCCCCGGGTCACCGGCAATTCCGCCTGGTAGTAGCCGGGGGAAATCAGCGACATTTCGGACGTGGCGTCGCGGACCGCCGCCAGATGCTCGCCAACCTTGTTCAGCGATTGGGCCCAGAAACGGCGAATTTTTACCGCGTCGCCGGCCCGTTTTTCCAGTTCGTCGAGGAACCAGCCGTCCAGGCGCGAGGGGCCGGCGGTTTCAGAAATGTAGGTGTCGAACTTGATGCGGGTGGCGGACGCGGACCACACCGGTACCGACAAACCGCTCAGCATGCCGGCGCCGGCCAGGGCGGCGCTGCCTTTGAGGAAATCCCTTCTTTTTATTGTCATCACGTGTCTCCTGTTATTGTCTTGGTCAGCGTTATAGGGGATCGTTTTTTCTATTTCAGAGGGAAGCGGCAGAGCCGCTTTCCACTCGTTTGCGTAGCTCGGTCTTCAAAATTTTCCCGTAGCTGTTTTTCGGCAGATCGTCGCAGAAGTAGTATTTTTTCGGCTTTTTGAACGAGGCCATGCGCTTGCTGAACCATCGGTTCAGTTGCTCGGCCTGAATATTGTCGGCCACCACGAAGGCCACCACGATTTCACCCCATTCCGGGTCCCGTTCACCGATCACCGATACCTCGCTGATGGCCGGGTGCTGCGCCAGTACTTCTTCCACCTCGCGCGGATAGATGTTGGTGCCACCGGAGATGATCACATCCTTGGAGCGGTCGGTGAGGGTCAGAAAGCCTTGCTCATCGAGGAAGCCGATATCCCCGGTGCGCAGCCAGCCGTCCACCAGGGTGTCGCGGCTGGCGTCTTCATTACGCCAGTAGCCCGCCATCACGGTGAGGCCGCGTACCACCACTTCACCGGGCTCGCCCGGGGGAAGGGGGCGCATTTGCCTGTCGACCACCTGCACGTCGACACAGGATTGCGCGCGTCCCACCGAGGCCAGGTGGCGTTCCCAGTCCGGGGCGTCGCGGTCGGCGATACGCCGCCGGTCCAGGGCGGTGATGGTCATTGGACTTTCGCCCTGGCCATAGATCTGGATGAAGCGCGGGCCGAGCACGGAAAGGGCTTCGCGAATGTCCGCGGTGTACATCGGCGCGCCGCCGTAGACCACGCTCTTCAGGCCTTCTCCGTGCTCGCCCTGGCGGCGCGCTTCCGCCACCATCCGCTTGACCATGGTCGGCGCCGCGAACAGTGATACCCGGTCGAGTCGCCGGGCCAGGTCCAGCACCTCGGCGGCATCGAAGCCTCGCGAGACCGGCAGGATATGGCGGGCGCCGGCGCGAACGAAGATGAAGTTATACAGGCCGGCGCCGTGGGACATGGGCGCGGCGTAGAGCAGGGCGTCGTCCCCGGTTACCGGCTCCACATCCACCGGGTAGCACAGCGCCATGGCGACCAGGTTGCCGTGGGAGAGCATGACGCCTTTGGAGCGGCCGGTGGTGCCGGAGGTATAGAACAGCCAGGCCAGGTCATCGGCGCGGCGTGGATGTGGAGGTTGAGTGCGGGCCGCTGGCGTGTCGCGGGCAATCAGAGCGCTGGCGGCCAGCTCGACGCCGCTCTCCAGGGGCGAGTCCTGGAAAGTGCGGCCGTCGTCGGTGATCACCAGCTTGCTTTCCGCGTTGCCAGCGATCCAGGCCGCTTCCGCGGCATGCAGTTTGGCGTTGACGGGGACCGCCACGGCGCCGCTCCACCAGATGCCGTACATCAGCGGCAGGTAGTCCACGCCGTTTTTCATGAACAGCGCGACCCGGTCGCCAGGGACTACGCCGTGGTGTTCCCGTAGCAGGCCGCCGACAGCGGCGGCGCGGTCGGCGAAGGTGCGGTAATCCGCCACCTGCTCGGCGCCATGAAACAGTGCCGGGCGTTGCGGGTGGCAGCGGGCCTGATCGTGCAGCCAGTTTGCGATATTCATCGGTGATCAGGCCCTCTTCGCCTGCAGCACCGAGGCGTAATTGGCCACCGCGGCGCCGCCCATGTTGAAAATCAGGCCGGTTTCGGCGCCAGCACGGGCCCGTCCGACGGCCTGGCCGGTGAGTTGCCGGAACGCCAGGGCGTGCATGGAAACGCCAGTGGCGCCCACCGGATGCCCCTTGGCCTTGAGTCCCCCGGACAGGTTGACCGGCAGGCGGCCGTCGGCGAACACGGTGCCCTCCTCCAGCGCCCGGGCACCCTGGCCAGCAGGGGCGAGGCCCATGGCTTCGTAGATCAACAGTTCAGCGATGGTGAAGCAGTCATGGACCTCGGCGAAATGCAGATCCTCCAGGGTCACCCCGGCTTGTTGGTAGGCCTGGGACAAGGCCCGGCGCGGGCCCTCGAAGGCGAGAAAATCACGGCTGTTCATCGGCAGCAGATCGTTCACTTGCACTGCTGAACGGATCGCCACCTGGCGGGGGAAGTCCCGGGCCCGCTCCGGCGAGGCAAGCACGATGGCGGCGGCGCCGTCGGTGATCAGCGAGCAGTCGGTGAGCCGCAGCGGGTCGGCGATCAGCGGATTTTGCTCCGAGACAGTATTGCATTCGTCGAAGCTGAGCGGACGGTGCATCTGCGCCAGCGGGTTTTCCATGGCGTTGCCGTGGTTCTTTTCGGCGATGCGGGCCATCGCCGCCAGCGGATCGCCGTAACGCTCCTGATAGGCGCGGGCGGCGATGCCGAACACCTGCGGAAAGCTGAGCCCGGCCTCGCGCGGGTCGTTCTGATAGCCGGCGCCGGCCAGGGCGCGGGTGACATCGGCGGTGCTGTTGGCGGTCATCTTCTCCGCGCCCACCACCAGTACCAGGTCGGCGGCGCCGGAACGGATCGCGTTGATACCGGCGAATACCGCCGCGGCGCCGGAGGCGCAGGCGTTTTCGCAGCGGCTGGCGGGAGTGAAGCGCAGTCCGGGATCCGCCTGCAATACCAGCGAGGCGGGGAAGCCATCCGGGACCATGCCGGAATTGAAATGGCCGAGGAAAATCTGATCGATGTCGCTGGCGTCCACCCGGGCGTCGTCAAGCGCCTCGCGGCTGGCTTCGACGATCAGGTCTTCCAGGGTGGCGTCGTTGAGGCGGCCGAAGCGGGTATGACCGCTGGCGACGATGGAGACGGAGTGGTCCTGCTGAGTCATGAGGCACCTGCGTTGTTTTTGTTCGCTGGGGTCGCGGTGGAGGCACTTGCCAGACCGCCGGTTCTATTTACAATGTGGTCCATTCCCGTCCCGTACCGCTATTCGTGCAACTACGTACATGACTAAGAGTGCCTTCCGGGGACCTGACTGCGAGAGGTGTCGCGATGCACGATTCCGTCACCAGCGAGGATCTGGAACGTCTGGCCTTCCGTGTTTCGCCGGCGCCCCAGGTGATCACCCGGCAGCGGGCCATGCTGGATTTCAACGAAGCGTTCAACGCGCTGTTCGGCTACTCCAGGGAGCAATTGCTGGGCCAGCTGATTCTGCGTTTGTACCCCTCCATGGCGGATTTCCAGGCCATCGGCGACCGCTGTCTGAGCTGGTTGCAGCGCAACCGTTCCTACTCCGATGAACGCTTCATGCAGCACCGTTCCGGTGAGGTGTTCTGGGCCCGCGCCAACGGCTACACGTTGACGCCGGAGTCGCCCTTCGAGCTGATGGTGTGGCACTTCGAACGCATCGATAACCCGATCCAGGCGACGGTGAAACTGACGCCCAGGGAACGGCAGATTTCCGCCTATATCGTCAATGGACTCACTTGTAAGGAGATCGGCCGCAAGCTGGGTATTTCCCATCGCACGGTGGAAGTCCACCGTGGCCGCCTGATGAAGAAACTGGAAGCGAAGAACACCGCCGAGCTGGTATCGAAAATCATCGTTTTGAGATAGCCGTGAATGTCGATCCGGCGCCCGCCGGTTCGACCAGATCAGGAAAGACCTTAAACAGGCGCTTAGGAGATAACGATGAGCTACGTGGACGGTTTCTTACTGCCTTTACCGAAAGAGAACCTGGACGCTTACCTGGAGATGTCCCGCAAGGCCGGAGAGGTGTGGAAGGAATACGGCGCCATCGATTACGTGGAATGCGTGGCCGATGACGTGCCGGACGGCGAAGTCACCTCTTTTCCCATGAGCGTCAAACTGGAGCCCGGAGAAGTGGTGGTGTTCTCCTGGATCACCTACGCCTCGCGGGAAGAGCGGGATCGCATCAACGAGCAGGTAATGAAGGATCCGCGCATCGCCGGTATCGATCCGGCCACCATGCCCTTCGATGGCAAGCGGATGATGTGGGGCGGATTCCGGCCGGTGTTGAGCCTTTAGAGTCTGTTTATTACGAACGCGACTCTCCGGCTGGCCGCTCCCTGTCCACTGGTTTCAGAGTGGCGGCGCAGAACAGGGAATTGAGCCGTTTCATGTCGCCCAGCAGATCCAGGTGCAGGGAGCTGGTTTCCAGGCTCTGCACCACCTGATGGCGCAGCCGTTCCAGGTGGGCGTGGGCCAGTTGCCGCTGGCGTGCCTGAAAACGGCTTTTTTCTTCCAGCAGGCGGCGGATGCTGTCTTCATCGTCGTTGAGGAACACCGACAGCCCCAGGCGCAGGTTCGCCCGCAGCCGTTCGTGTAACTCCAGCAGTTCCTGCAGACCACTTTGGGAAAACGAGCGGCGCCGGGCGGTCTTGCGATCACGGACTTTCTCCATCATACGCTCGATCATATCTCCGGCCTGCTCCAGGCTGATGCTCATTTCCAGCACCTGGCTCCAGCGCCGCTGGCTGTCCGGGCTCAACCGCTCCCGGGGAAGCCGTGCCAGGTACAGCTTGATCGCGGTGTGCAGGCTGTCCAGTTGGTCGTCCAACGGTTCCGGCGGGGCCTTGGGCCGAGTGGTTTCGCGGCGCATGGCGTTCCCTAACTCGTCCAGCATGGTTTCCACCAGGTCTCCCATGGCCAGCACCTCGCGGCTGGCGTTGGCCAGCGCCAGGGCCGGCTGATCAAGGGCCTGCGGGTCCAGATGGCGAGGCCCCTGGCGCGGCTCGGGCGTGGCCGGATCCGGCAGCAATAGCCGGCACAGACGGGCCATCGGCACGGTCAGCGGGAGCATGGTCAGGCAGCGGCCGCCGTTATAGGCCAGATAGAAGCCGATCACCAGATCCTGGGGAGCGAAGGACAGGGTGGCCAGCCAGCGCGCGGTGAGATCGACGAAGGGCAGCATCAGAATCAGCCCGGCCAGTTTGAACAGCAGGCTGCCCAGGGCCACGCGGCGTCCGGCGGTGTGGTAAAAGCCGCTGTTGAGGAAAGCCAGCACGCCGCTGCCCACGGTGGCGCCCATCACCAGACACAGTGCCACCGGCAGCGACAGGACACCGGCCGCGCTCAGGGTGGCGGTGAGCAGGACCGCCGCCAGGCTGGAATAGGTCAACATGGCGAACAGCGCGCCGACTACCGCGTCCAGTAGCAGATCACCAGTGAGAGACTCGAACAGAACGCGTACGCCGCGAGCCTCGGTCACCGGCGCCATGGCCTCGATGATCAGCGTCAGGGCCAGCAACATCAGGCCCAATCCCAGCGCCACCCGCGCCAGCTGCCCCGCCTTGCTTTGCTTGCGGGACAGGAATAGCGGAACGCCGACGATCAGCAGCAGCGGGGACAGCCAGGACAGATCCAGCGTGAGCACGCGAGCCATCAGGGCGGTGCCCAGATCGGCGCCAAGCAGAATTGCCAGACCGGTGGCGAGGGGCATCAGGCCGTCGGCGACAAAGCCGCTGACCAGCAGCGCGGTGGCGTTGCTGCTTTGCACCAGCGCGGTGACCCCCGTGCCGGCGGCAAAGGCCAGCAGCCGACGATCCAGATAATGACTCAGCCAATGGCGCAGACGGGCTCCGTAGACCCGCAGCACACCGGTGCGCACGATATGCGTGCCCCACACCAGCAACGCCACGGCGGCCATCAGATGCAGCAGAACCTGCATGGCGACCCTCCTGGTCACGCCGTCGTGGGACGGTGGCTTTTGTTATATCACGGTTGTTCCCCGGGTGCTTGACGCTGACTGGCAAACTCGGGAGCCTTGAGCCTGGTTCGGCTCGGCGGGTGGTGTTCGTGCCGGCCCGATGTAAAACATCATGAATGGCTGAAGACCATGACCGAAACCTCATTGATCTACATTCACGGCTTCAACAGCTCGCCGCAATCCCATAAAGCAGGGCTGCTGCGGCAAGTGTTCGAGGCCGCCGGCGCCGGGCACCGTCTGCATATCCCGGCTCTGGAGCCGCAGCCCAAGCGGGCCATGGCCGCGCTGGAGGCGGAAATCGCCGGTGCCGGTCCGGTGGCCCTGCTGGGGTCGTCCCTGGGTGGTTTCTACGCCACCTGGCTGGCGGAGCACCACGATTTGCCCGCGGTGCTGGTGAATCCGGCGGTTCGTCCCTGGGCACTACTGGACAAATACACAGGTATCAATCATAACTATCACACCGGCCAGGCCTATGACTTTGATCCGGCCTGGCTGGATGAACTCAAGCGCTACGAGGTGCCGGAGGTCAGCAAGCCCGAGCGCCTGCTGCTGCTGACACAAACCGGGGATGAGTCCCTGGATTGGACCGACGGCTGGGAATACTATGCCGACTGCCACCGCTACTGCGGATTGGGCGGCAGCCACGGGTTCGATGACTTCGATGCCTTTATTCCGTTAGTGTTGCGCTTTTGTGGAATTCGCCTGACGTCCGGCCTGTGACGTCCGGTACCGCCCGGCGGGTCTGTCCGAATGCCGGGCCGTTGACTGTTTTCAGGGATCTATGACCAACACCTATACCTCAGAGAATATCGAGGTCCTTTCGGGCCTGGAGCCGGTGCGCAAGCGTCCCGGCATGTACACCGACACCACCCGCCCCAACCACCTGATCCAGGAAGTGGTGGACAACTCCGTCGACGAAGCCCTGGCCGGGCATGCGCGCAGTATCCGCGTCAGCCTGCTCAAGGACGGCGGCGTGGAAGTGGAAGACGATGGCCGCGGCATGCCGGTGGACCTGCACCCGGTGCAGAAGAAGCCCGGTGTTGAAGTGATCCTCTCCACCCTGCACGCCGGCGGCAAGTTCTCCAACAAGAACTACCAGTTTTCCGGTGGTTTGCACGGCGTCGGGGTTTCGGTGGTGAACGCGTTGTCCCGCAAGCTGGAGGTCCTGGTCAAACGGGACGGCCAGTTGCATCACATCAGCTTTGCCGGCGGCGAAAAGACCAGTGATCTGGAAGTGGTCGATACCGTCGGTAAACGCAATACCGGGACGCTGCTGCGGTTCTGGCCGGACGAGAGCTATTTCGATTCGCCCAAGGTCTCGGTGGCGCGTCTGCGTCACCTGCTGCGCGCCAAGGCGGTGCTGTGCCCGGGTCTGTCGGTGACGCTGGAAAACCAGGCCACCGGGGAAACCGAGAACTGGCAGTTCAGTGATGGCCTGGTGGAATATCTGCTGGAGGGGACCCGGGGCTGGGAGAGGGTGCCGGCGGAGCCCTTCGATGGCGCCATGAAAGGCGAAACCGAAGCGGTGGACTGGGCGGTGCTGTGGCTGCCGGAAGGCGGTGAGCTGATCACTGAGTCCTATGTCAACCTGATCCCCACTCCCCAGGGCGGTACTCATGTGAACGGACTGCGCTCCGGTCTGCTGGACGCGCTGCGCGAATTCTGTGAATTCCGTAATTTATTGCCTCGTGGCGTGAAACTGACCCCGGAGGACATCTGGGACCGCGCCTGCTACGTGCTCAGCGTGAAAATGCAGGACCCGCAGTTCGCCGGCCAGACCAAGGAGCGGCTCAGTTCCCGGCAAACCGCCAGTTTCGTGTCCGGGGTGGTCAAGGACGCGTTCTCGCTGTGGCTCAATCAGCACACCTCCGAGGCGGAGCAACTGGCGGAGCTGTGTATCAGCAATGCCCAGAAGCGCCTGCGCGCGGCGCGTAAGGTCACCCGCAAGAAGGTCACCAGCGGTCCGGCGCTGCCCGGCAAGCTGGCTGATTGCACCAGCGACGACCCGGCCCAAACCGAGATTTTCCTGGTGGAGGGGGATTCCGCCGGCGGTTCCGCAAAACAGGCCCGGGATCGTGTCTACCAGGCGATCATGCCGCTGCGCGGCAAAATCCTGAACACCTGGGAAGTGGATCCGACGGAAGTGCTGGGCAGCCAGGAGATTCACGATATCGCCGTGGCCCTGGGCATCGAGCCGGGCGCCGACGACCTGTCCGGTCTGCGTTACGGCAAGATCTGCATTCTCGCCGACGCCGACTCCGATGGCCTGCATATCGCCACCTTGCTGTGCGCGCTGTTTTTGCGTCATTTCCCGGCGCTGGTGCGCGACGGGCACGTTTTCGTGGCGATGCCGCCGCTGTATCGCATCGACATCGGAAAGGACGTCTATTACGCCCTGGATAAAGAAGAGCGGGAAGGCGTGCTGGATCGCATCAAGGCCGAGAAGAAGCGCGGCAAGGTCAGTGTCACCCGCTTCAAGGGCCTCGGTGAGATGAACCCGATGCAGCTGCGGGAAACCACCATGGCCCGGGATACCCGCCGCCTGGTGCGGTTGACCATGACCAGTGACGACGACACCCATCAGCTCATGGACATGCTGCTCAGCAAGAAACGCGCGTCCGACCGCAAGAGCTGGCTGGAAGAGAAGGGCAACCTGGCGGAAGTATAAGCGCCGCATGGCGGCGCGGGTCGGACGTCTGAGGTTGGACGTCCGACGCTGAATCAGAACTGGGGTTTTGGCGTCCGACGTCAGACCCAAAGCGAGCAAAGCGAGCAAAAATGGCCGACGATTTCGAGAATTTTTCCCTCCGGGACTACACAGAAAAAGCGTATCTGGATTATTCCATGTACGTGATTCTGGACCGGGCCCTGCCGCACATCGGCGATGGCCTGAAACCGGTGCAGCGCCGCATCGTCTATGCGATGAGCGAGCTGGGCCTGAAGAACACCGCCAAGTACAAAAAGTCCGCCCGTACCGTGGGCGACGTGCTGGGTAAATACCACCCCCATGGCGACAGCGCCTGTTACGAAGCCATGGTGTTGATGGCGCAGCCGTTCAGTTATCGCTACCCGCTGGTGGACGGGCAGGGCAACTGGGGCAGCCAGGACGACCCCAAATCGTTCGCCGCCATGCGCTACACCGAGTCGAAGCTGGCGCCCTATGCCGAGACGCTGCTGGCGGAACTGGGCCAGGGCACGGTGGAATGGGTGCCGAACTTCGACGGCACCATGGACGAGCCGAAACTGCTGCCGGCGCGTCTGCCCAATGTGCTGTTGAACGGCACCACCGGTATCGCCGTGGGTATGAGCACCGATATCCCGCCGCATAACCTGCGCGAAGTGGCGCAGGCCTGTATCCACCTGCTCAAGGACCCCGGTGCCTCGCTGGATGATCTGATGGAGTACATCCAAGGGCCGGACTTCCCCACCGAAGGGGAAATCATTACCTCCCGCAACGACATCATCCGCATGTACTCGGAAGGCCGGGGAACGCTCAAGCAGCGCGCGGTTTACGACCGGGAAGAGGGGGATATCGTGGTCACCGCGCTGCCTTATCAGGTCTCCGGCGCCAAGGTGCTGGAACAGATCGCTGATCAGATGCAGAAGAAAAAACTGCCCATGGTCAGTGACCTGCGCGATGAGTCCGACCATGAGAACCCCACCCGCCTGGTGATCACGCCGCGCTCCAGCCGGGTGGACGTGGAGCAGTTGATGGCGCACCTGTTCGCCACCACCGATCTGGAGAAGAACTACCGGGTCAATCTGAACATGATCGGCATCGACGGGCGGCCGCAGGTGAAGAGCCTGGACGTGATTCTCAACGAGTGGCTGCAATTCCGCATGGTCACCGTGCGCCGCCGTCTGCAGCATCGACTCGACAAGGTGCTCGACCGGCTGCACATCCTGGAAGGTTTGTTGATCGCCTTCCTCAATATCGACGAAGTGATCGAGATCATTCGTCGCGAGGACGCGCCCAAGCCGGTGCTGATGGAGCGCTTCGGGCTTTCCGACAAACAGGCGGAAGCGATCCTGGAGTTGAAGCTGCGTCATTTGGCGAAGCTGGAAGAATTCAAGATCAAGGGCGAGCGTGACGACCTGTCCCAGGAGCGCGACAACCTGGAAGCGACCCTCGGTTCCATGGCCAAGATGAAGAAGCTGGTGGCCAAGGAGCTGGAAGAAGACATCGCCACCTATGGTGACGACCGCCGCTCCCCGCTGGTGGAGCGTGGCGAAGCCCGGGCCATGGACGAAGCGGATCTGCTGGGCTCGGACCCGGTCACCGTGGTGTTGTCCGAGAAAGGCTGGGTGCGTGCCGCCAAGGGCCACGATGTGGACGCGGAAGGGCTCAGCTATAAATCCGGTGACGGCTTCCTGGCCGCCGCCAAGGGCAAGTCCAACCAGCCGGTGTGCTTCCTTGATTCCACCGGGCGCAGTTACTCGCTGCCGGCCCATACCCTGCCCAGCGCCCGCAGCCAGGGCGAGCCGTTGTCCGGACGGGTTAATCCGCCTTCCGGAGCCCAGTTCGTGGCGGCGATCATGGGCAAGGAAAAAGACGCCTTCCTGATGAGCACCGACGCCGGCTACGGTTTCGTGGTCCGTTACGGTGATCTGCTTGCCAACAAGAAAGCCGGCAAGACCGTGCTGACCGTGCCCAAAGGCGCCAAGGTGATGGCGCCGAAGCCGATGCCGGCGATCGAGCAGGCGCTGATCGCGGTGGTGTCCAACGAAGGCCGGCTGCTGGTGTTCCCGGCGGCGGATCTGCCGGAAATGGCGCGTGGCAAGGGCAACAAGATGGTCTCCATTCCGTCCGCGCGAGTGGCTGACCGGGTGGAATTCGTGCAGGACATCCAGGTGCTTGGCCCCGAGGATGCCCTGGTGGTGCGTTCCGGCAAGCGTCATTTGAAACTCAAACCCGCCGATCTGGAGCACTACATGGGAGAGCGGGGGCGCCGTGGCGCCAAACTGCCACGTGGTTTCCAGAATGTGGACACCATGGATGTGGAGCCCCGCGACTGAGTCAGGGGGCGCCCGGATCGCCGCTTTTGGTTATGATCCGGGCGTTAAGTGAAAAGGAGTAGCCGCGTCATGCGTGCCATGTTGACCGGTGTTACCACCGCACTGTTGTTACTGCTGAACACGCTGATCCTGATCGGGCCGATGATGGTGGTCGCCCTGCTCAAACTGGTTTTGCCGGGCAAGACCCTGCGTAATCGCTGTTCCCGCGGTGTCATGTGGATCGCGGAAACCTGGGCGGGTATCTGCAAGGCGATTTTCTCGCTGATGACGCCAACCCGCTGGGAAGTGCGTGGCGCTGAAGGTTTGCGCCGAAACACCTCCTATCTGGTGGTCAGCAACCATCAATCCTGGGTGGATATTCCGGCGCTGGTTCAGGTGCTCAACGGCCGGGTGCCGTACTTCAAGTTCTTCCTCAAGAAAGAGCTGATCTGGGTGCCGTTTCTGGGGCTGGCGTTCTGGGCGCTGGATTACCCCTTCATGAAACGCTATACCAAGAGCTATCTGAAGAAGCACCCGGAATTGCTCGGCAAGGACCTTGAGATCACCAAGGCCGCCTGCGAGAAATTCAAGGACATGCCGGTGACGGTGGTGAATTACCTGGAGGGGACCCGGCGTACTCCGGAGAAGCAGGCCCGGCAAAACTCCCCCTTCAAGCATCTGCTCAAACCCAAGGCCGGCGGCGTCGCCTTTGTGCTGGCGGCTCTGGGGGACAGTCTGGACGCCTTGCTGGATGTGACCATCGTCTACCCGAATGATACACCGCCGGGCTTCTGGGATTTGATCAGCGGCCGGGTGGAAAGGGTCATCGTGGACCTGCGCATGCGGGAGCTGGATCCGGCGCTGTGGCAGGGGGACTACGAGAACGACCCGAAATTCCGTACCGTGATTCAGCGCTGGGTCAACGATTTGTGGCGGGAGAAAGACGCCCTGATCGATGAGCTGGCGGATCAGCATCGCAGCGTTGGCGCCGAAACCCGGGAGGTGTCCTGAGCGGGCTGGCTGCCCACGGAGACCGGACTACCAAGCCACTGTAGGAGCCAGCCCTGCTGGCGAATCTTGCGGGCTGAACCTCTGTTCGCTTGCAAGGCAAGCTCCCGCAGCGGCTTGGTGGCGACCTCTGAATTCATGTCCGCCAGACGATATTAGAATCGCAACGTCGCCGCCAGATAAGGCCCGCCGATCTCCAGGTCGGTATCCACGCCGCTGACGTCATCCAGTTCCACTTCCAATCGGCTGTAGCCGGCTTCCACACCAAGCAGGAAGTCGGACTGCCAGCCAACCCGGGCGGTATAGTCGCGCATGTCACTGCCATCGTAGGTAATCGCGTTGACCTCCCCGCCCACATACAGGCCGGTAAGCGGCAGATTGACGCGGGCCGCCAGATAGCCCATGGGGAAGGTCTTGTTGGCGCTCTCTGAAGCGGCGCGGCCGAGGCCGCTCACTTTGAAGTCGGCTTCCATTCGGCGTACCGTCACCCCGAGATCCAGCTTCACCACGTTATTCAGCGGGCTCCAGTAAAGGGTGCCGTCGAGCAGCTCCAGATCCAGGTCGCCGCTGACTTCCTCGCCAGCCAGAAAGTCCTGGCCGTTGAAGGAGATGTTACGGCCCAGGGTGCGGCTGCCGCCTTCGGAGAATTCCATATGCCGAATGCGCGCATTGGGAATCAGAGGAATGGCGTGTTCCACGCCCACGAACAGCACGTTCTCGCGGCTGTCGTCCAGCCCCAGATCGTGTTCCACGTCAATGTTGCCACCGCCGGAGGCGATGTCACCGCTGATTTTCGCGTCCCAGGTGTAGGCGCCGAAATAAGCGTCCACCAGCGGGGCGGCCTGAACCAGGGGCGTCGCGCCCAGTACCAGGGCGCCAAGCATCAATCGTTTCATAATCAGGGTATCCTTGTTGCATTTAAGGGCTGCGTTTGAGGCGCAGTATTGCATCGCCTTCGCCGCAGACCAACCCCGGAAAAGCCGCCGCGCCGATGGCCCCGGGCGCCCTTCACGGCTATCCTTGTGGGTTCGGACAGACCGGGAACAGAACCATGGCCAATTCCCTGCAACAGCAGTTAATGAAAGCCGGGCTTGCGGACAAGAAGGCCGCCCGCCGGGCCAAGCAGCAAAAGCGTGAGGATGCCAACCGCGCCCGCCGTGAAGGGGGCGATGAGGACGCCGCGGAACGTGCACGCCGTCAGCGCCAGGAGCAGGCCGAACGGGACCGCCAGTTGGAGGTCCAGCGGCAGGCTGAGCGTGAGGAAAGGGAGAAGCAGGCCCAACTGCGGCAACTGATCGAAGCCCATCGCCTGCCCCGGGAGCAGGGTGAGGTGGGGTTCCGGTTCGTGCAGGAACGCAAGGTGAAAACCATCTATGTGACCGCCTCCCAGCAAACTCAATTGGCTAATGGGCGGCTGGTCCTGGTGGCGCTGGGTGAAGGTTATGAGCTGGTGCCCGCCGAGGTGGTGGACAAGATCCGCGAGCGGGATGAGAGCGTCGTCCTGGTGTGCAACACCCCATCCGCGAAGAAGCAGGATGAGGACGATCCTTATGCCGGTTACGAGGTGCCCGACGATCTGATGTGGTAGGCCCCGGGTATCGACGAGGCGGCCAGGGTAAGGCCGCCCGAAACGCGGTTTACAATAAAATGGACAATAACAACGAGAAACCGAGATGGGATTTCCCAATGTGCTTTATGTCTGGGACGACCGCTTTTTATACCTGACCGAGGGGATTGCTTCCGGTTATACCCAGCGTCATACCGTCACCTTGTTGCTGTCATTGAATGACACGCCGTTCACGCTGTGTGAATCCGGCGGCGCGGTGCAGCCCTATCACGCCGCCCTGGTCGGCAAACAGGTGACCCGGTCGCTGGATGCCGGCTCGGTTCCCTTGCTGTCGCTCAACTTCGACCCGCAGAGTTATGAGTACCACGCGCTTTCAGCTTTTCTCGGAGAGGAGGGCGTCAAGGCGGTGACTCTGGATGACGCTGCCCTGCCGGCGGACTGGGTTCGTCGCTGTACCAGCGAGGCTTTCGAGGATGCGGCGTTTTTTCGGCTCACCACACAACTGCCTCGCGCTATCGTCGGATACCAACCGATTCGTATGCCCATTGATATGCGCGTCATGCACGTCGCTCAGAAAATCAAAAAGGAGTTGCCGTTGACCAGCACGGTGGCGGAATTGGGGGAAGAGGTCGGGCTGTCCCAGGACCGGCTGACCCATCTGTTCTCCGAATCCCTCGGGATTTCCATAAAAAGCTATTTGTTGTGGGCCCGCATGCGCCGTGCGGTTGAGTGCATTGCCCGTGGCGATACCCTGATCAGCGTGGCCCATGATGTGGGCTTCTCCGATTCCGCTCATCTTACCCGCACCTTGAAAGCATTTTTTGGCCTGACCCCGTCGTTTCTGGCCCGGGGAATGCGGTTGCACATGAAATAGCCTCTGCGTTCAAGCCTACCTGTCAGTACGTCCCTAGAATTTGTTATTTCAATAACGCTGTCTTAATAACAAAAATGGGAGTGCTGCAATGCCTTTTCCTGACTTTTCTGTTCACTATAGGGGCGGCTTGTCCGCCGCTTGCGTGTTGTCCGTCGCGGTCGCCTTGAGCGGCTGTGGCAGTGATTCCTCCTCCAATCGGTCCTCGATCTCCTACAACGCCACCATTGAACGAACCACCCAGGGTATCCCTCATATCAGTGCTGACGACTATCGTGGTCTTGGTTATGGCCACGGCTATGCCATTGCCGAGGATAACCTCTGTGTGCTGGCGGACGCTTATGTGACCTTCCGTGGAGAACGGTCGCGGTATTTTGGTCCGGATGAACCGGCGGCGGTGATGGGGACTTTCGGTTCGCCGTCGAACCTGGAAGCGGATTTCTTCTTCCGGTTTGTGGTTAATGACCAGCAGGTCGAGGACTTCATGGCGGAGCAGCCGCAAGAGATGCGCGAGCTGTCGGATGGCTTCGCTGTTGGTTATAACCGCTACCTGAATGAAATCCAGGCCGGCCAGCATGCCGGTCGCCATGCCGATTGCCGTGACGCGGAATGGCTTGGTGAAATCGATGAAAAGGCTGTATTTCGCCGTCTGGTGGCGTTGAATCTGGCGGCCAGCTCCGCCAACTGGGTCGAGGAGATTACCGCTGCCGCGCCACCTTCAGCGGCACCGCTGCGTCTGCGTAACCCTTCCCCTGAAAGCGGCAGCGAGATCAATCTGGATCCGGAGCGATTCCAACTGGGGCGCCAGTTCGGTATCGGCAGTAACACTTATGCCTTTGGCGGCGAAGCTACCCAGAGCGGCCGGTCGCTGAACTTTGCCAATCCACACTGGTATCTGGAAGGGGTGGATCGCTTCTATCAAATGCACATGACCCTGCCGGGCAAACTTGATGTGGCCGGCGTCTCCATCATGGGCGCGCCCATGGTGTTGTTGGGCTTCAACAACAACGTGTCCTGGTCGCATACGGTGTCCACCGCGCGGCGGTTCACACTTTATCGCCTCGCCTTGAAGGACGGCGACCCGACCACCTACATCAAGGATGGCGCGGAACAGCCCCTGCAAGAGGAAACCATCACCGTTCAAGTGCTGCAGGAGGACGGTTCTCTGGCGCCTGTGTCCCGCACTCTTTATCGTTCCGAGTACGGTCCGATGATCAACCTGTCATCGCTGCATCCGGCGTTGGCCTGGGACACCAATCAGGCGTTCACATTGCGTGACGTGAACCTGGAGAATACCCGCTCGTTCAAGAACTTTTTCGCCTTCGGCCATGCCGGTTCGCTGGACGAGTTCGTGGCCAGCATCAAGCGGTACGTGGGCATTCCCTGGGTGAATACCTCCGCCATTGGCCGCGACGACGAGCGTGCGCTGTATTCCGATATCACCGCGGTTCCCAACGTGCCGGACAGCATGTTGGCGGGCTGTCTGGTGCCGACCCTGGGACCGGTCATCCTGCAGGCGGTACCCGGTCTGCCACTGCTGGACGGTAGCCGTTCCGAGTGTGACTGGAAAACCGATTCGGATTCCGCCGCGCCGGGGACGTTCGGTCCGGCCAACCTGCCGGTGCTGCTGACCACGGATTACATTGCCAACATGAATGACAGCTATTGGCTGAGTAATCCGGACCAGCCGCTGACCGGTTACGCCGGCATCATGGGTCAGGAAGACTATGAACAAAGCCTGCGTACCCGCATGGGGCACATGATGGTGGAAGACCGCAAGGCGGGCACCGATGGTCACGGCATGGCGGGCGCCAGCAGTGAGACGGTGCGGGAAATGGTGCTGAACAGCCGTAACCTGAGCGCGGAATTGTTGAAGGCGGAGGTGCTGCCCCTGGTTTGCCCGGGTGATACCGCGGATGAAGCCGAGGCGTGCATCGTGCTGGACAATTGGGACAACACCGGCAACCTGGACGCCGCCGGCGCGCATATCTGGAGCGCGTTCTGGCTCAAGATCCGCAACCAGGATGAGCTTTACGCCAATCCGTTCAAGGCGGAAGATCCGATACACACACCGAATGGCCTGAATACCGGTAACGAGGATGTGGTTGCCGCCGTGGAAACCGCGTTCTCCGAGGCCGTGCAGGAAGTGGTGGACTCCGGCGTGGCTCTGAACGCCAAGGTCCGTGACTGGCAGAAGTACGCCAAGACCGGCACCGACATTCCACAGTTCGGCGGTGAAGGCTATGAAGGCTACTTCACGGTGCTGCGCAACACCTACATGCACGTGGTGGATTTCCCGGAAGGCGAGCCGGTGCGGGCCTACACTATGCTCACTCACGCGGTGACCACGGACCCGGCCAGCCCCTATTACAGCGCGGCCACCGAGGATTATTCAGAGAAAACATGGCTTGAGTTCCCGTTCACCGAGGAACAGATCAAGCAACAAAGCATCTCGATCACCGAGTTGAGCCAGTAAAACGCGGCGGCGCGGACGGTTCGGCCGTCCGCGCCTCGCCGCCTTTCATCATCCCTCCTATAACCACGGCTCCAGCGCTGTCCGTATCGCCTGGCGGTCGGGCTCGTCCAGCGCCATCATTGGTGGCCTGCATTCCTCCGTGCACAACTCCAGCAACGAGCAGGCGTACTTCACGCCGGTCGGGTTGGGGGTGCGGCTCAACGCCTGGATCAACGGAGTCAGCGCCTGCTGCAAGCGGGTTGCCGTGGCGAAGTCATTGCTCCGGCAAGCGTCCTGTAATTGCCGGCTTACCCGGGGCAGGATGTTGGCGATAACGCTGATCACGCCCCGTCCGCCCATGGCGTTGTAGGCCGCCGCGGTGCAGTCATCGCCAGAAAGCCAGGTGAAGCCGTCGCCGATGAGCGCGTGTTCCTGCGCCGGCCTGGCCAGGTCACGGCAGGCATCCTTGACACCGATCACTCGTTCCAGAGCGGCCAGTCGGGCCAGGGTTTCCGGTTGAATATCGACAATGGTGCGAGGTGGAATGTTGTAAATCAGCAGGGGGAGGTCGCTGTTGTCATGCAGGTATCGGAAATGGTGGTACAGCCCCTCCTGATTGGGCCGGTTATAGAATCCGGTGGCGCAGAGTGCCGCGTCCGCTCCGCATTCCCGGGCGATGCGCACCCACTGTAACGCCGCCACCGGGTCGTAGGAGGTGGCGCCGGCGATCACCGGCAAACGGCCCGCCACATAGCGGCACACCTCATCCAAGAGCTGCCCGTATTCCTCTTTTGACAAGGTGGGCGCCTCGCCCGTGGTGCCGGCGATCACCAGGCCTTCGGTAGTGCCCGCCAGGTGCCAGTCAAGACAACGCCGCACCCCTGCGAAATCAATGTTTCCGTCCTGGAATGGTGTCACCATGGCAACCAATGAACCTTCAAACATGATCTGATTCCTTATGTCGAAGGCCGAAGAGGGCACTGGCGGGCAATAAAAAACCCGGTCGCGCCGTCCGCGACCGGGTTTTTTTTCAGAATCTGACGTCAGTGGTGATTCAGACTTTTTCCATGCAGCACCCGGCCCGGACATCGGAGGTCCGTTTCTTGGCCTGGTGTTTATTGGAAAAAGCAAAGCGCATCGCTAGCGGGTCTGAATTGACACTGTCGGAAGCCGACTTTAGCAGCGAGCGGAATTCCAGGTCAATCGGGTTTGTTCGCGTCACGCGCTTCCTGGAAGGGGCTTTGATAGACTTGGTCAATAATTCGGGGATGATGAACGGTCCGACCAGGAACCGCGGCAAGAGGAATTCGGCTTGGACGTATTGAATGAGCTGTCCCAGGCTCTGGACGGCGTGTTGATCCGCTTGCGCCGGGAGCTGCGCGACGGGTTGCGTCGCGAGGGCATACGCTTGCCGCCACCAGCGGTGCAGGTGTTGTTGCTGCTGCAACGGCGCGGAGCGATGGGGATGCGCGATGTGGCGGTTTGCTCCGGCAGGGACAAGGGACAACTGACGCGGCTGGTGACCGCTTTGGTGGAAGCGGGATTGGTGGAGCGCCAAGTCAATGATCTGGATCGCCGCGCCGCCAGGGTTTCGCTGACCGCCAAGGGGTTGAGTACCGCCTCCCTCTGCGCCCGCATTGAGCGGCGCGCGTTGCATCACCTTTGTGAGCCGTTGTCCGCTTCCGATCAGGCCTCTCTGACGCGGCTACTGCGCCGTTGTCTGCAGGAAGACGAAGGCTGAAGGTCATGCCGGCGGGGCCAAACCGAGGAGGATGTCTTGTTGACCTTCCCGGCCTTGCTTAACCTTTGATCCATTATCGCGTCGGTGCCCGGGGATCGGGAGCGGGGCGGGCCAGCCACAGGTGAGGAGCGTCCAGGTGTCATCCGGAATCATCAAAAGCAATGGTATGGAGCTGTACTACGACGCCCGCGGGCCCGAGGACGGCGAGCCGATCCTGTTCATCATGGGGTTGTCCGCCCAGTGGGTGTTCTGGCCGGAGGCGCTGCTGGATGACATGGCGCGCCGCGGCTACCGGGTGATCGCTTTTGATAACCGGGACGCGGGGATGTCCACCGCCATTCGCGCGCCGATCCGGCAGGGACCAGTGGGCGCGATGGCGCGCTACATGCTGGGGATGCCGGTGGCGGCGCCTTACACCCTGGTGGATATGGTGGCGGATACGGTGGGTCTGCTGGACGCTCTCGGCATTGCCAGGGCGCATCTGGTGGGCGCTTCCATGGGCGGTATGATCGCGCAGCTGACCGCGGCAACCCAGGCCAGCCGGGTGCTCAGTCTTACTTCGATCATGTCCAGCAACAACAGTCCGTTCCTGCCGCCACCCAAACCGGCGGCGCTGAAAACCCTGGTGGCGCCGAAGGTGAAAGTGGAAACCCTGGATCAGTATCTGGCGTTTGGCCGCGACATGATGAGCAGGATCGGCGGCACGCTGCCGCAGGATCAGGAGGACTTGGAGCGGGCCTTCCGGCAGAGCTGGGAACGCGGCCTGAACCCGCGCGGTATCCTTAATCAATTCATGGCCATTCTCGCCACCGGCAGCCTCAATCGCTATTTGCGCCGGGTCCGCTGTCCGGCGCAGATCATTCACGGTGGCAGTGATCCGCTGATCCGCCCCGCCGGCGGCAAGGCCTCGGCCAAGGCAATTCCCGGTGCCCGGCTGGCGATTCTGGAAGGGATGGGCCATGACCTGCCCCCCGCCGTGTTGCCGCGTGTCGGGGAGCTGATTGCCGCCACCGCGCAGCGCGCCGGGGCGTCACGCCCGCTGGGTGGGGAAGGTGAGCACCTGGCGGATGTCGCGATATCCGTGGATGGCCATCAATAGCCGTTCCACCCCCATGGCCACGCCACTGCAGGACGGCAGGCCGGCTTGCAGCGCGGCCAGAAGATGCGGGTCCGGTGCCATGGCGCGGTCACCGTGCCCGGCACGCTCTTGGTTGTCGGCGGCGAAGCGCCGGGCCTGCTCGCCGGCGTCGGTCAATTCCTGATAGCCGTTGGCCAGCTCCAGGCCGCCGTGGTAAATCTCGAAGCGCCGCGCCACCGGCACACCGTCCTCATCCTCCCGCACCTGAGCCAGCGCCGCCGCCCAGGCGGGGAAGTCGGTGACCACGGTGAGCGTGGCCGGATCCAGTGCGGTTTCCACTTGTGTCGCCATCAGGAAATCCACCGACTGACGATGGTCCAGACCGTGCGGCGCGCCGGCCTCGGCGGCGGCGGCCACCAGCGCCGCTGGCGGGCAGGTCAGCGGATCCAGCCCGGTGACCTCGGCGAACAGGTGGCGGAAAGGGCGGATCACATTGGGCCGCCGGAGCCACCGACCCAACAGCGCCAGACATTCGTCGATCAGTTGTTCCAGGGAGAATTCGGGCCGATACCACTCCAGCATGGTGAATTCCGGATTGTGGCGGGGGCCGGCCTCACCGTGACGGAATACTCGGGACAACTGGTAGATCGGGCCGCTGCCGGCGGCCAGCAGCCGCTTCATGTGGTACTCCGGCGAGCTCTGCAGCCAGCCGTAGCCGGGCACTTCGATGCAATGGATGTGCGGGTCGGTGACGCCGTGAGCGGCCAGGGCGGGGGTTTCCACCTCCAGTACGCCACGGGCATCAAAAAAAGCGCGCACCGTGCTCAAAAGCTCGGCGCGCGCTTTCATGGCCTCCAGGGAAGCGGCGGGCTGCCAGATCCGGGATGACATGGTTATCCGGCGTCAGGACACGGCCAGGCGATGCTCAGCCTTTGATCCGGCCGACGTATTCGCCGGTGCGGGTGTCCACCTTGACCACCTCGCCCACCTGCACGAACAGCGGTACCCGGACCACCGCGCCGGTGGTGAGGGTGGCGGGTTTGCCGCCAGTGCCGGCGGTGTCGCCTTTCAGGCCGGGATCGGTTTCCACGATCTCCAGCTCGACGAAGTTGGGCGCGGACACCGACAGCGGTTCACCGTTGTAGAGGGTGATTTCGCACAGGTCCTCTTCCTTCAGCCACTGCTTGGCGTCGCCCACGGCGGCGGCATCGGCGGCTTTCTGCTCGAAGCTCTGCGGATCCATGAAGTGCCAGAACTCGCCATCGCTGTAGAGATACTGCATCTCCACGTCCATGACGTCGGCGCCTTCCAGGCTGTCCCCGGACTTGAACGTCCGTTCCCAGACCTTGCCGCTTTTCAGGTTGCGCAGTTTGACCCGGTTGAATGCCTGGCCCTTGCCGGGCTTGACGAACTCGTTCTCGATGATGGAACAGGGGTCCCCATCAAGCATCACTTTCAAGCCGGACTTGAATTCACTGGTAGAATAGTTGGCCATAAACCCTTTCCGTTGATTCAGGAATCTTTCGATGGCGTTACAAAGGTTGGCCATGATAACGCAGGAGGCCGACGGTTGGCAGGTGCCGGAGTGGCGTCGACAGCAAGCGGACCTGGTCACCGACCTGGACCAGCTCTGTCAACTGCTGGAACTGGACCGTGCCGACCTGGCCGCCGGTGCTGATCCGGCCAGTGATTTTCCCCTGCGGGTGCCACGGGCCTATCTGGACCGGATCGAAAAGGGCAACCCCGCGGATCCGCTGCTGCGGCAGGTGCTCGCGCACCGGGATGAACGCCGCGAGGTGCCCGGTTACGGGCCGGATCCGTTGGATGAGAGTGCGCATACGCCGGTGCCGGGGGTACTGCACAAGTACCACGGGCGCGCCTTGCTGGTGGTGACCGGCGCCTGCGCGGTGCACTGCCGCTATTGTTTCCGCCGCCATTTCCCCTATCAGACCCATCTCAGCGGTGGACGCTGGCGGGCGGCGCTGGACTGGCTGGCGCGGCGCGAGGACATACAGGAAGTGATTCTCAGCGGCGGGGACCCGCTGACCTTGAGTAACGGCCGGTTGCGGCAGTTGCTGGATGAACTGGCGGCCTTGCCGCATTTGCGCCGGCTGCGCGTGCATACGCGCACGCCGGTAGTGCTGCCCGCCCGGCTGGATCAGGAATTGGTCGAATTGCTGGCCCGGCCGCGCTGGCGCACCACGGTGGTGTTTCATGCCAATCATGCCCGGGAGATCTCTCCGCAACTGGCGATGGCCTGTGCCGACCTGGGCGCGGCGGGGGTGACCCTGCTGAACCAGTCGGTGTTGCTGGCCGGGGTGAACGACGACAGCGATGCCCTGGTGGCTTTGTCCGAGGCCTTGCACGAGGCGCGTGTACTGCCCTATTACCTTCATCAACTGGACGCGGTGGCCGGCGCCGCGCATTTCGCCGTGGACGATCGGCGGGCCCTGGCGCTGGTGCGGGAAATGCGCGGGCGCCTGCCGGGCTTCCTGGTGCCGCGGCTGGCGCGTGAAGAGCCCGGGGAGGACGCGAAAACCGTGCTGGCGGGGTGAAGGGAATCGGCGGGTATGATGGATTTTACATTTCTCTTTTATTCAATTAGATTCTGTGATCTACGTCACAAATAATCATTGAATCGGACCCTGGATTCCAAGGAACCTCTGAATCAAGGGCCCCGGCTTATTGGGGAAGCACCATCATGGATGAGGTCATCTGGACCATACCGGCCGAGGAGCGCGCGCCGGACCTGGATCGCTTACCGTTCGCCAATCACCGCCCCCGTCGTCTGGCCGCCTGGCTGGCGAAGTTGCCCATGGAAGAGCCTGTGGAAAGCGCGGATTGCTTGGCCGCGGTACTTTCCGATCTCTGCCGCCTGCGGGCCGAAGCGCCGTTGCGCATGACTCTGCTGGAGCTGTGCCGGCCGCGGGTCCGGCAATGCCGCCAGGCCCTGGACAGCTACCTGCTCAACCTGCCGCTGTCTCCACGGGGCGCTGATCTGGACATGTTGTACCTGGGCGTGCGTCTGCATGATCGCCTGGCGCTGGGGTATCAGGGGGTGGCGCGTTCGGCGCTGGTGGGGCGCGGGCTGCCGTCGCGGCAGGCGGCGGCCGTGGCGTTGCAGCGAACCCTGGAGCAACTGGGACACGGTCTGCTGCTGTATCTACTGCTGCACCGCCCTCCTGAGCCGGGATTGTGGCGGCGCCTGCACCGGCTCTACGCGGTAGCCGAGCATCAGGGGCTGGCGGCCGTGGCTGTGGACGACTTGGACTGGCCGGGGCGGGAAACCTCGGTGGCGGTGACCTACGGCCGTCTGGTGTTGCTGGCCAGTGCTCAACCGGGGGGCTTGTCGCGGCCAGCGGTGCTGGCGCTGTACCGGGCCACCGCGCAATGGGCGCGCTGGCTGACCCTGGAACCACTGGAAGGGCAGGCCCTGTTCCGGGTGGATCTGGATTCCGACCGGCCGCCTTCCTGCGCCGATTCCGGTGGTGGCTTCAACACGCGTTACTTCGATCCCCGGCCGCTGGCCGCGGCCCTGACCCGGCGAGGCGGAGGGGAGGCGAAGCGCTTGCATGATCATTTGCGTTGGGCCTGGGAGCCGGAGCCGCTGTCCAGAGCATCGACGCAGAATTGCGGCTGATCCTTTTTCATACGGTCGAAGGATCGCTTTGGAGAACCCGAAAGGGTCAGGCACAATAGCTTGTCTACGAATAATGGATGAGTATTTGCGCCGATGAGTTACGCTCTCGATACCCTTCGCCTGCTGATCGCGCACGATTCCCAGGACGACGCGGAACAACTGATGAATGCCCTGCGCAATGCCGGGCGCGCCACCCGGGCTCACTTGGCCCTGAACGATGACGACCTGGTCCGGGCCCTCAAGGGCGGCACCTGGGAACTGATGTTGTGCCGGCCCCGCTTTGGTGACGGCAGCTTCGAGCGGGCGCTGGAACACATCAACCGCCTCGGACGGGCGCTGCCGGTGGTGCTGTTGTGCGATGACTACTGCGCGGACCGGGTGCGTACCGCCATGGCGGCGGGCGCCAGGGCGGTGGTGCCGGTGGACGACCGTGAATTGCTGATGCTGATGGTGGACCGGATGATCGAGTTCCTGCGCTTGCGCCGGGAACTGCAGCATTCGGAGATCATTCGCCATGAGGCGGAGAAACGGCTGGCGCTGCTGATGGATCAGAGCCGGGACGCCATCGCCTACGTTCTCGATGGCATGCATATCCACGCCAACGACAACTATGTCTCGATCTTCGGCTATCAGGGCGCCGACGACCTGGCCGGCGTGCCGATCATGGACCTGATCTCCGCCAGTGACCACGCCCGCCTGAAACAGCTGCTGCGTGGCCGCGCCGCCGACGCCAGCCAGACCGACGAACTGCAATGCCGGGGGCTGCGCACCGACGGCGAAGAGTTCGACGCGACTTTTGTCTTCTCCCCCAGTACCTACGATGGCGAGGCCTGCACTCAGATCGTCATTCGTGTCAGTGAAGTGGATGAAAGCGCGATCCAGGCGCGGCTGGATGAGATCGTGCAGACCGACCAGGTCACCGGCCTGTACAGTCGTTCCTGGTTCATGGAGCAGCTGGATCAGGCGGTCGGCGACGCGGTACGCCAGGGCCAACTGGCGGCGGTGTTGTATTTGCGCGTGGATGATTTCGAGCAGCACCAGTCCGCTTTGGGCATGGAGGATGCGGATCAGGTGCTGCGGGCGGTGGCGGACTGGCTGCGCCGGCACTGCGCCGATGCCAAGCTGGCGCGCATGGACGGCGAGGACTTCGCCGTGCTGCGGCCGGTCAACGACATCGATGAGGCCCGCGCCATGGCGGAGTCCTTGTGTGCCGGCATCGCCGGGCTGATGCCGGAAGTGGCTTCCCGTACCGTTCATATCAGCGCCAGTGTCGGGCTGGCCTTCGCCCGAGAGGATGCCCATAGCAGCCATTCGATCCTGACGCTGGCGTTGAAATGCTGTCACCAGGCCCAGCGCGAGAACGGCGGCAAGGGCAACGCGGTGAAGGTGCATGATCCCATGGACGACGTCGCTTCCGGGTCACAGGAGGCGATCGTGCTGAGTCTGCGGGAAGCGTTGGAACACAACGGTTTCCAACTGCGCTATCAACCTCTGATGAATCTTGATGATGATCGCGAGCAGCTGTTCGAGGTGTTCGTGCAGATGCCGCAACGTCAGGGCGAGCCGTTGGCCGCCGCCGAGTTCATGCCGGTGGCGGCGGAAATGGGCATGGCCGGACGGGTGGATCGCTGGATCATACTCAACGCCATGCGCGCCGCCGCCGCGCAATCGCGGGTGCCGGGGCTGTTGATCAACCTCAGTGGTTTTTCGGTGGGCGAGGCCGGTCTGGTGGACTGGCTGGCAAAGGCCTTGCGCGCGGCACGGTTGCGCCCGGCCCAGGTGACCTTCCAACTCACCGAAGGGGACGCGGTGAATCATCTGAAGCAGGCGGCGGCGTTCGGCCGGGACCTTCGCAAACTGGGTTGCGGTCTGTCGATCAGCCGTTTCGGCGGCAGCCTGGACCCATTCAAACTGCTCGAACATCTGCCCGCCAGCATGGTCAAGTTCGAAGGGTCCTTCACCCAGGAACTGGGCAAACCGGAAAGCCGCGACCGCTTCGCCGAACTGGTCAAGCGGGCCGGGGAAAAGGGTTGCCGCACCGTGGTTGGTTTCGTCGAATCCGCCGCGCAGATGCAGGCGCTGTGGACTCTGGGCGGGGTGGACTACCTGCAGGGCTATTACCTGCAGGCGCCCACCGAGGAATTGCTGGTGATGGACGCCGAGGAGGAGTGAAGCCCGAGAGTCGCGGTTCGTGGGCCACTGGAGTCGCATATGTAGGAGCTTGCCTGCAAGCGAATCCCAGGAGAGCGGGAGCTAATTCGCTTGCAGGCAAGCTTGTATGGTTTCCCGGCAAGTCTTAGAAGGAGAAGACTTGTCGGGGTGGAGGGACCAGGCAAGCTTCTGACCCTAGGGTACAGACTGTGGGAGATATGGCCCCACCCCGCACCTTCAAACGCCGATAAGGAATCCATCGGCTGAGCGCGCACTCAGACCGACGATACTCTGCAAGCCAGCGTGACGGTGCGCCCCGACAAGCCCATTTAACCTAGCTGACAGGGGAGCCCCATGGCAATGCCGGCAAGCCGCCCGGAGATCGGGATCGACGCTGCGAAAGACAACCTGGTGATCCACCATCAGGACCTGAACCAAACCCTCACCATCGACAATACGCCCCAAGCCATCCGCCAATGGCTGGCCACCCTCCCCAAGGGCTGCGATATCGCCATTGAGGCGACCAGCACCTATCACATGGACATTACCGAGCGCGCACACGCCAAGGGGCATCGGGTCTATGTGGTGGACGGCTACCGCCTCAGCAACTACCGCAAAGGCGTTGGAGGGCGGGCCAAGACGGATCTGGCCGATGCCCAGTTGCTGGCCCGCTATCTGCGCAGGGAGAAAGACGAGTTACGCCCATGGAGCCCGCCCCCAAAGGCGTACCGGGTGCTGCAGAGCCTGCTGCGTCGCCGGGCCGCCTTGGTTAAGGCCCGCACGGCATTACGTCAGAGCCTGAGCGGAGAACCGGAGCTCAAGGCCCCTCTGCGTGCCCTGATCGCCAAAATGGACCGGATTGACTCTCTGATCCAGAAACGGCTCAAGAGCGCGGTGAGCGCCGCCGGCTTACAGACTCAGGTGCAACGCTGCGACGCGATCGACGGGGTCGGCGAGATCACCGCCACCGCCTTGGTCATGGCCTTCCTGAGAGGAGACTTCACCAATAGCGATGCCTTCGTTGCCTTCCTGGGGTTGGATGTCCGGGTCCGTGACTCCGGCAAACTCACCGGCAAGCGTAAGCTGACCAAACAAGGAGATACGGAGGTCAGGCGACTGCTGCACTGTGCCGCCATGAGTGCGTCTCGACACCCGGTCTGGCGCGCCTTCTATCAGCGCTATCGGGACCGGGGACTGCACACCACGCAAGCCTTGGTGATCCTGGCCCGGAAGATCGCTCGCACCGCCTTCGCCCTGATGAAGCAGCAACAAGAATATTGCCCCGCAAAGCTCTTCTAAGCATTGCAGGGCACCATAGAATCTCCCACAGCGGTTTCCGGGGCACGTGGAGAGCCGATAAAATTGGTCGGCCACCCGTGGCTCGTGAGCCGCGATTTCGCGCGCCGAATCAGCTCCGCCGGCCGGCCTGATCGCGGGCGAACTGCCAGGCGATGCGTCCGGAACGGGCGCCGCGGGTGCGGGACCACAGCACTGCTTCGTCGCGTAAAGCGGCCGCTTCCCCGTCACTGAATCCAAAATAGCGCAGCCATTGGTCCACGGCGCGCAGATAGTCGTCCTGGGTAAAGGGGTAGAAACTCAGCCACAACCCGAACCGCTCCGACAGCGATACTTTTTCCTCGGTGGTGTCACCAGGATGGATCTCGCCGTTCTCGCCGGGGCGGGCCTCCAGGTTCTCGCTCATCTTCTCCGGCAGCAAATGGCGCCGGTTGGACGTGGCGTAAATCAGCATGTTGGCGGCGGCGCCGGTCAATGAACCGTCCAGGGCGGTCTTCAGTGCCTTGTAACCGCCTTCGCCTTCCTCGAAGGAAAGATCATCACAGAACAGAATGAAGCGCTCCGGGCGCTGGCGGATCAGGGCCACCACCTGGCGCAGATCGGCGAGATCTTCCTTGTCGATTTCGATCAGGCGCAGCCCTTCATCGTGGAACGCCTGCAGGCAGGCTTTCACCAGCGACGACTTGCCGGTCCCCCGGGCACCGGTGAGCAGCACATTGTTGGCGGGCCGGCCAGCGACGAACTGCCGGGTGTTGCGCTCAATCGCCTGCCGTTGGCGGTCCACGTTGCGCAGATCATCGAAGCGGATCAGAGCGGGATCCTCGATCGGCACCAGGCGGCCGCCGCCGAACGGTCCCTGACGCCGTTCCCAGCGGTAGGCCGGCGCGTCTTCGGGAAAGGTCACCGCCGCGGTGCCGGTGGCGGTTTCCAACGCGTGGGCGATGCGTTCGAGCTGACCATGCAAGGCGGTCAGCAGTGCCTCGTTGGACGAGGGTGAATCCTGAGACATGGTGACTCCGTCAATGGGGCTAGGATGAAACTCCTATGATGGCGCGGGCCGGTATCCGCCTGTTACCTGAAAACCGCCTAATACTAGCGCGAATACGACAGACAAACCTCCCCTCCGGCGCTATTCTGAGCCGGTTCGACAACCGTGCAGAATCACTCAGGAAAACGCCAAGGAACAAGATGTCGATCTGGAAACTGCCCGCTGCTCTGATCATGGTGGCGATGGTAACGGGCTGTGGCCCGTCCGATGACCCGTCCGCGGACGCGGCCTCCGACCAAGCCACCACCAATGACGCCGCCCCGCATAATCAGGCCGGCTCCTCCGACCGGGACGCGCCGGTGCTGGATACCGGCACCGAGGCATCCCTGCAGGAATCCCTGGACCGGGTGCGTTCTTCGCTACCGGAAGGCCAGCGTATCGAGTTCGACCAGTCGGTGAAGCTGATTATGGATGTGGAGCCGCAACGATTGCACGGCATGACCGCCGAGCAGGTGCTGGCGGCCGGGCGCCAATTACATCAGCGGACTAACGGCGGCTGAGGACGGCTGGTGCCGGTCCTGGGAACGCTGGGCCCGCAGGTAGGCTGGCTCCTGCTGAGCCCGTTGCCAATAGGCACTGACCCGTGGCGGAAAGTACTGGGACAGGTCGAGCCGTTGGGCCAGCAACAGGGCATAGGCCACGGAAATGTCGGCGGCGGTGAAGCGGCCGGCACATAGCCAGTCGCGGTCGCTCAGGGCCCGTTCCACGCCTTTCAGGCGCGACAGAAACCAGCGCGTATAATCCTCCGCCACTCGCGGCAGCCGCCGTTCTTCCGGTTCCAGTTGGGTGTAACGCAGTACCAGTGTCTGCGGGAAGGTCAGCGTGGCTTCGCCAAAGTACAGCCAGTTGATCCAGGCGCCATACTCAGGGTGGTCGGTGGGCAGTGCCAGTGACGAATCCGGTCCGTAGCGGCTTACCAGATAATGGACGATACCCGAGGATTCGGTCATGCGCGTGTCACCGTCCAGCAGCAGGGGAATGGTGCCGAGCGGGTTTTCCCGCAGATAATCGGGGCATTCGACGCGCGGCGGAAACGGCATCATGTTGAGCTGGTAGGGCAATTCAAGCGCTTCCAGGGCCCACAGGCAGCGGAACGAACGGGCGTTATGGCAGTGGTAAAGCGTGATCATCAACGAGACTCCGTGATGTTGTATTCGGCCAGCACTTCATCGGTGTGCTGGCCCAGATGCGGTGCCGGCCGGGCCGGCTGCGGTGCCCGCGCACTGAAACGGGTGGGCAGCGGCATTTCCACGTAGTCCCCTTCGCTGGGGTGGCGGCGGCGCTGGAACAGGCCGGTGGCCCACAAATGCTGGTCTTCCAGAACGCGGTCAAAGGGACACACCGGCATGGCCGGAATCGACGCTGTCCGGCACAGTGTCATCCATTCAGCGGTGGTTTTTTGTGGCGTGCGTTGCGCCATTTCCTTGTAGAGCAGCGAGATATTGGCGCGGCGCTCGGGCTGGCTGCTGAACTCAGGCCGTTCGGTGAGCTCCGGACAGCCGAGCAGATCGAGCAGGGTCAGCCAGCAGTGATCGTTGTGAGGGACGATACTGATGTGGCCGTCGGCGGTGGGAAAAGGATTGCGGTGCGGGTCCAGTTGCCGGAAATAACCGGCGTCCTTGCTGGTGGGCGGTTGAAACGTCTGGCCGAATAAATGTTCCTGAAACAGAAACTGGGTGAAGGTCTCGAACATGGGGATCTCCACCTGCTGGCCTTCGCCGCTGCGCAGCCGGTGCACCACCGCCGCCAGCACCGCCTGGCTGGCGTACAAGGCGCCCACCTTGTCGGCGATCACCGAAGGCACATAGCGGGGCTGGCCGCCGTCGTAGCGGCCAACCAGATCGGTCATGCCACTGGCGGCCTGGATCACGTCATCGTAAGCCTGCAAACCGGCATAGGGCCCGCCGGAGCCGAAGCCGACACAGTGGGCATAAATGATGTCCGGGCGCAGGGCTTTGACGCTGGGATAGTCGAAGCCAAGGCGGGCGATGGCATCGGCGCGCACATTGTGAATGAAGACATCGGCGTCGCCCAGCAAGGCCGCCAGCGCACGCCGGCCCTGCTCCTGTTTCAGATCCAGCACCACCGACCGTTTGCCGCGATTGGTGGTCACGAACGCCGGCCCCATGCCCGGTGTTTTCGCCGGATTGCCGGCGATGCGCATGAGATCTCCGGCGGGTGCCTCCACCTTGATCACGTCGGCGCCCAGATCGGCGAGCATTTGTGTGCAATAAGGGCCGAAGATCATCGTCGTCATGTCGATGATGCGTACGCCCTCGAGCATGCTCTGGGACATGATGAATCTCCCGAAGGATGAGCGGTCAGCGGCCGGTCCAGACCGGTTCCCGTTTCTCGATGAAAGCGCGCGGCCCTTCCTGATAGTCCTCGGTGGTCACCAGATACTCACGGGCCTTGTCGCCGGCGGCGATCAGCGCGGCCTCGTCCAGATCGTGGGTAAGGCGGGCGATGACCAGACTTTCCTGCACCGCGATCGGCGCATTGGCGGCGATGGTTTCGGCCAGTTCCCGGGCGGTGTCCAGAACCTGATCCGCTTCCACCAGCCGGTTTACCAGGCCGAAGTCATAGGCGCGCCGGGCGTCCAGGGTGTTGCCGGTGGCGATCAGCTCCAGAGCGATGGCTCGGGGCAGATTGCGGGGCAGGCGATAGAGGCCGCCGGCCAGCGCCACCAGCCCGCGTTTCACCTCCGGTAAACCGAACGCCACCTTGGGGGACGCCACGCGCAGGTCGCAGGTCAACGCGATTTCCAGACCGCCGGCCAGGGCCAGCCCATTGAGCGCGGCGATCCAGACCTTGCGGCGCGGTGCATGAACAAAACCGGCGAAACCGCCTTCCTTGGTAACCAGCCGATGGGCGTTGCCGGCGGAGATTTCCTTGAGATCGGCGCCGGCGCAGAACACCTTGTCGCCGCTGCCCTGCAGAATCACGGCGCGGATGTCGTTGTCCGCTTCGGTGGCTTTGACCGCGGCTGCCAGTCCCTGGGCCACGTCGCCGTTGACGGCGTTGCGGGCTTGCGGCCGATTGAGAGTGACCAGGGCAATGTGATCGCCCAGGCGTTCCAGGGTTACGGCGTTATTGGTGTTATCCGTCATGTGCGCGTTTCTCATCCAGGTATTTTGGGGGGCTAGATAGCCTCTTTGGTGCTGGCGGTCCGCCGTGTGGCGATGCGGAAGTGCAGAAGATCCTCTTCTCCCGGCATGGCCTCGCCGGCCAGGCCGATGGGGCTGTTCGCGGGGTCGAGCAGGGTGTCCAGGGTGGCGCGATCGGTGCCGGGAACCCGTGCCATCACGCGTTCGCCGGCCGGCGTCAGAGCCAGCACCACGGCGTAATCCACCTCTCCGGCACGGTTGAACAGCGCGGTGAACGTCTCCAGCGTGGCCGGGCCCTGATAGCGTTCCAGCAGCGGCGGCACCGGTCCGCGGCGGGCATCGGCTTGCGCCTGCACGCTGTAGTCCTCGGCCAGCGGTGCCGGTGGCGGCCGGTTGGAAAGCACCACGGCATGGTGTTTGGTGACGTATTCCCCCTGGCCGTAGAGCAGCCCCTCGCCCGGGGCGCTGTCGCGCAGGCGGCGCACCATGGCGGCGGCGGCATGAGTCATGTAGTTGTTCATCGGTGCGCCGAAGAAGCTCAGGCCGCCAGTCACGCTGGGCTCGAAATCCTCGTCCAGGCCGAGAGTGCGGCGGGCCATTTTGGGCACGCAGGGAAAACAGCTGTACAGCTCCAGATGGCGGAAGCCGCCGACGTCGCCGCCGGCCCACCGCAGCACGGTTTCCAGCACGGTGTCCTGGGCGTGGGAGCGGTGGAACTGATCCCGTTGCAAATAATCCTCCGGCTCCACCGCCGCCGCTCCGCCCCACAAGTGGATCCAGCGTTCCTCGGGAATTCCCATTTTCCTGGCCACGGCGGCGCTGGTCAGCAACAGGGCGGCCCCCTGATTGACCATCGGGTTGGCCACCTGCCATTTGGTGTAGGGCCAGGCCACCGCCCGGTTTTCCGCTGTCGGGGTAATGATCTCCTCGGCGCTCGGTGTGCGCTCGGACCAGGTATAGGGATTGTTCGCCGCGATGCGGGCCATTCGCGCCCATAGCCGGCCGGACTCTTCCATGGCCGCGCGGGGCGTCTGACCATAGCGGCGAGGCAGAGCGTTTTCGTAGAACGGATACACCGTTGGCGGCATCAGAATGCCGTGTTTGAGTGACAGCGGATGCAGAATGTCCTTGCCGCGCCGCACTTTCGGCGCTGGATCACGCGGTGGCCAGGGCAGATCCAGATTCTGTTTCGCCGCCCGCTCCGTGGTGTGCCGGGACTCGGCGCCGACCACCGCCGCCACCCGGTATTCACCCCGTGCGATGGCCAGGGCGGCCTGATGCAGATAGCGCAATGGCGATTCCCCGCCCATGGGGCCGAGTTCCACCCGTTGCGGCTGCCGCCCCAGGCGTTGGCACAATTGCGCCTCGGTGTCCGGATAAGGCCAGGACAACTGATAAACGATGTCGACGGAATCCAGTTGATCGAGCAGGGCGGCGCCGCTGTCCTGTTCGGCCCGACGCAGGGCATGCTCCATTAGCGCCAGCGGTTCCAGTCCCCGCTCCAGTTGTTGCGGCTGATCGGTGATTTCACCCACGCCCACAAGGACGGGAAGACAGCGCGGGTCGGGACTGCTCATGTAGAATCCTTTGTTCTGATACTGAAAAAATGCCGGGGGTCACTGCTGTCCCACAGCTCCTGCGGAGGCTTCGTGGCAACCTCTGAATTCCATGGGCGGCTCCAGAAAATCCATGCTTGAGTGTTCCTCAGTGAGGATTGGGGATATTCGTCGATTCAGACGAAATTGCAGCAAACCGGACCTTTCATCCGGCGGCGCCCGGTTGTGCCGGCGTTTACCCTGTTCACACCGCCCCCCTATACTTTCCGCAATCCCGCCTCCCGCAGCCCCGCGATGGCGTGGGTCCATCCATGAGTGTCTCCGGCGGTATTTGCATGACACAGCTGTTCAGCAAGAACGATAAGAGCGGGCTGACCCGCGACCTGATCGAAGCCCTGTTTCCCATGTTCGAGCAAGCCAGCGCGGGGGGCATCGCGGTGGACCGGCAGGCCCGGATTACCTGGATCAACGGCAGCTACGCCTCGCTGCTGGGTATCGAGGATCCGGCGGCGGTGATCGGTGAACCGGTACGCCGGGTGATCCCCATGACGCGCATGCCGGAAGTGGTGGAAACCGGCCGCCCCCTGCTGCTGGACATCATGGAATACGAATCCCAGCAACTGGTGGTGACGCGGCTGCCTTATTTTGACGACAGCGGCAAGGTCATGGGCGCGGTGGCGTTCGTGTTGTACGACGACCTGCAGCCGTTGACGCCGCTGGTCAGCAAGTACCGCCGTTTGCACCAGGATTTGGTGGCGGCCCGCAAGGCGCTGGCGAGGAAAAATCGCGGTACGCGTTACAGCCTGGGGGATTTCGTTGGCGCCAGCCCGGCGGCGCTTGAGGTCAAGCGCCGTGCCCGGCTGGCCGCGGGGCGGGACATGCCGGTGCTGTTGCTGGGGGAAACCGGCACCGGCAAGGAAGTTCTGGCCCAGGCCATCCACGCTCTGTCGCGGCGGGCGGACCGTCCCTTCGTCGGCGTCAATGTGGCGGCGATACCGGAAAACCTGCTGGAGGCGGAGTTCTTCGGTGTGGCGCCGGGCGCCTACACCGGCGCCGACCGGCGTACCCGGGACGGCAAATTCCAATTGGCCAATGGCGGCACCCTGTTTCTGGATGAAGTGGGCGATATGCCGCTGGCGCTGCAGGCCAAGCTGTTGCGGGCGTTACAGGAAGGGGAGATCGAACCGCTGGGCTCCAACAAGGTGGCCCAGGTGGATGTGCGGGTAATCGCCGCCACCAGCCGTAATCTGGAAACCATGATGGAAGAGGGCCGCTTCCGTTCGGATCTCTACTACCGGCTCAATGTGCTGGAGATCACCATCCCGCCCCTGCGGGAACGCCTGCCGGATCTGGGCGTGCTGTGTGAAGCGATTCTGGAGGATATCGCGGCCGGTCTGGAGCTGCGTGCCGAGATCACTGATGCCGCGGTGTCGGCCCTCAGCAGTTATGACTGGCCCGGTAATGTCCGCGAGTTGCGTAATGTGCTCGAACGGGGCCTGACCATGGGGGAGGAAACCGGCCTGCTGGACGCCGACGCCATCTTCAAGGTGTTGCCGCGCAAAAGCGGACGCCTGCAACCGGTTGGGGCGGCGCAACCGGCCCGTCCACTGGCCCAGGTGCTGGCGGAGGCGGAACTTCAGGCCATCGAGGCCGCGCTGGTGGCCAGCCGGGGCAACCGTTCCCGCGCGGCGCGGATACTGGGGATCTCCCGTTCGGCCCTGTATGAAAAGCTGAATAAGCTGTCCTGATTTCAAGACAGGTGTCCATATTTTAGGACAGTTTCGTTAGACCTTTGCCTAAACCTGTTCTGTATTCCGGACACTTTTATGAAGAGGAATCACCGGAAAACTCATGCCTCTTTGTTTTTAAAGGGTTTTCTGGTCTGGCACGGTGCCTGCTAGTTGGTGTGCGCAGAAGGTGGGAACAACCACCCCGACAATCGCACAACAACAAGAAGGATTCTTTTCATGTCGCTCAAGCAACAGCTCTCCAATCTCGGGCGCGGCGCCACTTTCGCTGCTCTGATGTCAGCCAGTCTGATCAGCGGTCAAGCCATGGCGGAGGAAAAAATACGCTGGCAGGTACCGCTGGCATTCCCTTCCCACCTGGTGGGTCTGACCACCCCGATCAAATATCTCTCGGACAACCTGAAAGCGATTTCCGGCGGCGATATTCAACTGCGTTACTACGAGCCCGGCGAACTGGTGCCACCGTTTGAAATCATGGACGCCGTCAGCGAGGGCAAGTACCCGGCGGGCTACACCTGGGTCGGCTACGATCAGGGCACCATTCCGGCTCTACCGCTGTATTCGGGCGCCCCGTTCAATATGGAACCGCCCGCCTATTTGGCCTGGTACTACGAAGGGGATGGCAAGGCGCTGCTGGAAGAGATTTACGACGAGCGCAATATCCACCCGATGCTGTGCAGCATCATCGGCCCCGAGGGCGCGGGCTGGTTCGCCAAGCCGATCAGTGAGCTCAAGGACATCGAGGGGCTGCGGATCCGTTTCGCCGGTATTGGCGGCAAGGTGCTGGAAGAACTGGGCGCCTCCGTCACCATGATCCCCGGTGGCGAGCTGTATCAGTCCCTGGAGCGCAAGACCATCGACGCCACCGAGTTCTCCCAGCCCGCCATCGACAAGATGCTGGGCCTGGATCAGATCATCAAGAACTATGTGATGCCGGGTTGGCACCAGACCCTCACCACCTCTCATTTGCTGGTGAACAAGGACGCTTGGAACAAGCTCAAGCCGGAAAGCCGCGCCTTGATCGAAATGGGCTGCGAGTCCGCCGTTCTCAAGGGATTTGCCCAGAGTGAATGGGCACAGCCCACCGCCCTGCGGGAATACCAGAAGGAAGGCGTCACCGCGCAGACCCTGCCGGAGCCGGTGTTGCGTGAATTGGAGAAGGTCACCAACAAGGTGCTCGATGACATGGCCGCCAAGGACGCCATGTTCAAGCGCGTGCTCACCAGTCAGCGCGAGTTCATGAAGCATCACGCCATCTGGCACAGCAAAGGGTATCTGCCGCGGGATTTCTATCAGTACGACTGACCCGAACCGGATAACCCCCGGGGCAGGCTCCGTCCGGTGCCTGCCGATGTCATTTGCTATCCGACGCAGAGGTGACCGTGACCGACGAGCCTGTTTCCCCCGATGCCGAGGCGGCCGGGGCCGATGTCTTGCCGTACAACCGATTGTCCTGGTGGCTGGACCGGCTGGTGGCCGGGGTCGGGCGCTGGTGCTCCTGGCTCTGGCTGGCGGTTCTGGCGGTGGTATTAAGCAATGTGTTCAGCCGTTTCGTGATGAACGAAGGCTCCATCGCTTTGGAGGAATTGTCCTGGCACTTTTTCGGCGCCGCCATGATGTTGACCCTGGGCTACGCCGTGGTCCGGGATGACCACGTCAGGGTGGATGTCTTGCGGGAAAAATTCTCCCTGAAAGCCCAGGCGTGGATCGAACTGGTGGCCATCGTATTGCTGGCCTTGCCGATCCTTTATCTGATGATCGATGCCTTGGTGCCCTACGCCTACAAGGCCTACACCTTCAGCGAACGCTCCCAGGCTCCCAGCGGGCTGCCGCACCGGTTCATTTTCAAAAGTGTGTTGCCACTGGGGCTGATGCTGGTGGCCGTGGCGTTGTTCTCCCGGGGACTGCGCTGCGCCACTTTCCTGTTCCGTTTTCCTCGTGAAATCCAGCCCGGCACGGACGAGCGCGACGGCGCTCATCCCCACCCCTGATCAAGAGGCATCACTATTATGGGTCTGGAAGAAATTCTGGTTATCGCCATGTTCGCCAGTTTCATGGGGCTGCTGTTGTTGGGCTTTCCCGTGGCCTGGGCGCTGGCGGGCGTGGGGCTCTTATTCGCCGTTATTGGCAGTGTATTGATTCAGTATTTCGACGCCGATCTCTGGTTCACCTGGGCCGGTACCATCGGTGTTCTGGATGCCCGCATTTACGGCATCGTGGCCAATGAATTGATGGTGGCGCTGCCGCTTTTCATCTTCATGGGCATCATGCTGGACCGCTCCGGGATCGCCGAGAAATTGATGCACAGTCTGGTGCGGGTGCTCGGGCCGCTGCGTGGCGGCTACGCGATCACCGTGGTGGTGGTCGGTATTCTGCTGGCGGCGTCCACCGGCATCGTTGGCGCCTCCGTGGTGTTACTGGGCATGTTGTCGCTGGGGCCGATGATGCAGGCCCAGTACAACAAACCGCTGGCCGTGGGCACCGCCTGTTCGGTGGGAACCCTGGGCATTCTGGTGCCGCCGAGCATCATGCTGGTGTTGATGGCGGATCGGTTGGGCACCTCCGAGGCCTCCGTTGGCAAACTGTTCATGGGAGCCCTGATCCCCGGCATGATGCTGGGAGCGATGTACATTCTCTACATCGTTATCGCCTCCTGGTTGAAAAAAGATCTGGCGCCGGCACCGAAGCATCATGACCGTCTGGACGGACGGGCGGTATGGGATCTGTTCTTGTCGGTGGTGCCGCCGCTGGCGCTGATCATCGCCGTGCTGGGCTCGATCTTTTTCGGCATCGCCACCACCACGGAGGCGTCCGGCGTGGGCGCGGCGGGGGCCTTGTTGATGGCGCTGCTCAGCCGGCGTCTGAATATGACAGTGCTCAAGGATGCGCTCTATCAAACCAGCCGTACCACCGCGTTTATTTTCGGCATTTTCATCGGCGCCACGGTGTTCGCGGCGGTGCTGCGCGGGCTGGGAGGCGATGACGTCATACGCGCGGCGATCACCGGGTTGCCGTTCGGCACCACCGGTATTCTGCTGACCATTCTGCTGGTCACTTTCCTGCTTGGTTTCTTCCTGGACTGGGTGGAGATCACTTTGATCATTCTGCCGCTAGTGGCGCCGGTGGTGTTCTCCCTCGGCGTGGAACCGGTGTGGTTCGCGATTCTGTTCGCGCTGTGTTTGCAGACCTCGTTTTTGACGCCGCCGGTGGGGTTCGCCCTGTTTTATATCAAGGGCGTGTGTCCGCCGGAGATCACCACACGGCACATCTATCTGGGCGTATTGCCGTTTATCGCCCTGCAGTTATTGGGCCTGGCCCTGGTGTTCTGGTTCGAGCCCCTGGCCACCTGGCTGCCCAATGAAATCTACGGCGGGCCCTAGGGCTTTAACAGGCATGCAGTAAGAGGAGAAATGAATGAGCAACATGGCAGCTTCCCCCGTGCTCTGGTCCCCTTCGGCGGACACCATGGCCAATTGTCAGATGGGACGTTTCAAGACCTGGCTGCAAGAGCGGGGGTTCGGCCCCTTTGCTGATTATCACGCTTTGCATCAGTGGTCGATCGAGGAGCTGGAGCTGTTCTGGCAGCATCTGTGGGACTATTGCGGACTGATCCACGAGGTTCCCGCCGATCGGGTGCTGAGCGGACGCGACATGCCCGGTGCCGAGTGGTTTCCCGGCATGCGGATGAACTTCGCCGCTAATCTGTTGCGGCTAGCGGAGGGGGAACACGCCGACCGGGAAGCGGTGGTGGCTTATTGTGAAACCCGCCCGGTGCTGCGCAAAAGTTATGCGCAACTGAAGGCGGACGTAGGGGCCTTGGAGGCCTTTTTCCGTACCCGGGGTATCGTTCGGGGGGACCGCGTCGCCGCGGTGGTGACCAACGGTTACGAGGCGCTGGTGGGCATGCTGGCGGCCACCAGCCTGGGGGCGATCTGGAGTTCCGCGTCCCCGGACTTCGGCACGGGCGCCATCCTCGATCGCTTTGGCCAGATCGAACCCGCCGCTTTGATCGTGGTGAACGGTTACGGCTATGGCGGCAAAGTATTCGCCCGCCAGGAAGACTTCGCCGGGTTGATCGAGGGATTGCCGAGCCTGCGTTGCGTGGTCAGTGTCCAGCAACTGCCGGACCAGCCGGCGCTGACCGGCGACCGGGTCACGCCCTGGCCGGTGGCGCTGGCGGAAGGCGCGGGCCAGGCGCCTTCGTTCACGCCGTTGCCGCCGGACCATCCGGTGTACATTCTTTATTCCTCCGGCACCACCGGTAAGCCCAAGTGCATCGTCCACGGTGCCGCCGGGTTGCTGGTGAATCACGCCAAGGAACTGATGCTGCATGGCGATGTGGGGCCGGCGGACCGGTTTCTCTACTTCACCACCTGCGGTTGGATGATGTGGAACTGGCAGGCCTCGGCTTTGCTCACCGGCGCTGCCGTCATCACCGTGGACGGTTCACCCGGCTACCCGGATCTGGACATGTTGTGGCGTCTGGTGGCGGACGAGAAGGTGACTCACTTCGGCACCAGCGCGCGCTTCCTGGCGGGATGCCGCAAGGCCGGCCTGACACCGGCAAAGACCCTGGATCTGTCCGCTTTGCGTGTATTGTTCTCCACCGGATCGCCGTTGCTGCCGGAGGATTACGACTGGGTTTATGCCGACGGTGCTCCACGGGTACTGTTGGGCTCCATCGCCGGCGGCACCGATATTTGCGGCTGTTTTGTCGGCGCCACGCCGCTTCTGCCGGTGCGCCGGGGCGAGATTCAATGCCGCTTCCTGGGCGTGGACGCGGTGGCGTATGGGGAGCACGGCGAGCCGGTCAGCGAAGGCCGGGGTGAGTTGGTATGCCGCCAGCCGCTGCCGTCCATGCCGGTGGCGTTCTGGGGCGACCCTCGGGGTGAGCGTTACCGTGCCGCCTATTTCGAAACCTTCCCCGGAGTCTGGGCACACGGTGATTTCATTCACTTCACCGAACACGGCGGCGCGGTGATCCATGGCCGCTCCGATGCCACTTTGAATCCGGGCGGCGTACGCATCGGTACCGCGGAGATCTATCGTCAGGTGGAAACCGAGGTGTCGGTCAAGGACAGCCTGGTGGTGGGCCGCCAGATCGACGGTGATGTGGAAGTGGTATTGCTGGTGGTGGCGAATGACGGCGGCGAGTTGAGCGCGGAACTGATTCAACGTCTGCGAACGAGAATCCGCGAAGGCGCGAGCCCCCGCCACGTTCCCAGGCATGTCATCTCCGTGCCGGATATCCCCTATACCCGTAGTGGCAAGAAGGTGGAGCTGGCGGTGGCCGGGCTGCTCAACGGTGCTGCCCGTGGCGATAACCGCGATGCCCTGGCCAACCCCGAGGCGCTGGATCGGATCCGTGACCGCCTGCGTCAGGCGAACCTGTTGCACGGTTAGCGGATCGCGCTGATCGCGGCCGCTAGGGCGGATGACGTTCCAGACCCGGGAGGTCGCGCAGCGTCTGCTCCAGCCAATCGACGAAGGCGCGAACCTTGGACGAGCGGTGCCGGTGGTGTGCGTACACTACCGACACCGGGCTTGGCGCCGGCCGATAGTCCGCCAGCACTTCCACCAATTCGCCGCCGTTGAGATGGGGACGAACGGAGTACAGCGGCACTTGCACCAGACCGAAGCCGGCCAGGGCGGCGCTGATGTAAGCCTCGGAATTGTCCACGGTAAGGCGGCCTTCCGGCTGGCATTCGTGGATCCGGCCGTGCTCGGTGTATTCCCAGGGCAGCGGTCGTCCTGTGCGGCCGGAGTGATAGATAATGACCTGGTGACGGGCAAGGTCTCCGGGGGTTTCCGGCGTGCCATGCCGGGCCAGGTAATCCGGCGAGGCGCAACTGATCTCGGTGAGGTAACCCAGACGCCGGGCCACCAGACTGGAATCGGGCAGTTCGCCAACGCGCAGCGCGCAGTCCACACCTTCCTGGACCAGATCCACCAGCCGGTCGTTGATGCCCAGTTCCAGATGGATCTCCGGGTAGCGGTCACAGAACGCCCTCAGCCGGGGCAGTATCACCAGCCGCGCGGGCCTGGCCGGCAGATTGACGCGCAACCGTCCGGATGGCCGGTGGCCGTCGGTGAACAGGGCCTCGGTGTCCGCCAGTTCTTCCAGCAGATGAAGGCAGCGTTCGTAATAGGCGCCGCCGTCCAGAGTCAGGGACACCCGCCGGGTGGTGCGGTGCAGCAGCCGCACACCAAGATGATCTTCCAGTTGCCGCACCGCGGTGCTCACCGTGGCCTTGGGCAGTGACAGGGTTTCCGCGGCCCGGGTGAAATTACCGGCATCCACCACCCGGACAAAGATTTCCATGGCGCGCAGACGATCCATAGAGACACAACACTGTTCAGAAATCGTGAACAGAGTTAATCACGAATGCCGCTTTATCGGCCACCATCTGAACGAACACACTGTGCCGGTCTGTTTCCTTTCAATGCAAAGAGCGTGTCTGTTGAGGAGCATGAAGATGCAACAACGACGACTGGGCCGGGACGGTCCGCTGGTATCGGCGCTGGGTCTGGGCTGCATGGGCATGAGTGATTTCTATGGAGACCGGGATGACCGGGAATCCATCGCCACCTTGCACGCGGCCTTGGAGAAGGACGTCACCCTGATCGATACCGCCGACATGTATGGACCGCACACCAATGAAGAATTGGTGGGACGCGCCATCGCCGGCAAACGTGATCAGGTATTCCTGGCCACCAAATTCGGCATCGTCCGTGATCCCTTGGATCCGCACGCCCGTGGTATCAATGGCTCCCCGGGTTACGTGCGCGAATCAGTGGAAGGCAGTCTGCGCCGTCTGGGCGTGGAGACCATCGATCTGTATTACCAGCACCGGGTGGATCCGCAAGTGCCGATCGAGGACACCGTCGGCGCCATGGCCGATCTGGTGCGGGAAGGGAAGGTCCGCTACCTCGGTTTGAGCGAGGCGGCGCCGGATACCCTGCGCCGGGCGCAGGCGGTACATCCCATCAGTGCCCTGCAGAGTGAATACTCCCTGTGGACGCGGGATCCGGAAGACGGGGTGTTGGACACCTGTCGTGAACTGGGCATCAGCTTTGTCGCCTACAGTCCGCTGGGGCGGGGGTTTCTCACCGGTGCGATCCGCTCGCCGGAGGATTTCGAGGAAGGGGATTTTCGCCGCCACAATCCGCGTTTCCAGGGCGAGAATTTCCAGCGCAACCTGGACCTGGTGGATCAGGTGCATGCCCTGGCGGAACAGAAACAGGTATTGCCGTCACAGTTGGCGCTGGCCTGGGTGCTGGCCCGGGGCGATGATGTGATCGCCCTGTTCGGTACCAAGCGCCGCCGCTATCTGCAGGAGAATCTGGCGGCGCTGGAGGTGCGGCTGAGCGACGAGGAACTGGCGCGGCTGGATGCGATCTTTCCCCGCCACGGCGCCGCCGGCGAACGTTATGGCGAGGAAGGCATGCGTACCGTGGGGAACTAGGGTGAACAGGCCCTAGGTTTCGGGGGCTTGCCCGCTGGCCAGGCGGCGTTCATCCAGCAGCCAGTCGCGGAAGTCGGTGACGATGGCGCGAGGGGAGGCACGCTCCGGGCTGACGATGAAATAGTGGAACCGGCAGGGCAGTGCCACTTCACTTAACCGCCGCAGGGTGCCGGCGGCCAGCTCCGTCTCCACCAGCTCCGGGCAGACCAGCCAGGCGCCCTGGCCGGTGAGGGTGGCTTCCAGTGCCAGCAAGCCGTTGCCGAAATGGTGCTCGCGGGCATCGGCGGGAAAAGGTTTTCCGGCTGCTTCACACCATTCGCGCCAGCCGAATCGCTCATTGGAACGGCCGGCGGTATTGTCGGTGAGCAGGGCGCCCTCATCGAGCACCTCGGCGATGGTGCTCCGGCCCGTCGCGGAAGCGACCACCGGCTCCAGTGCCACTTCCAGCAGCAGTGAACTGTCCATGTCCGGGTACTCGCCATAACCAAAGCGGATCGCCAGATCGATGCCGGCGCGGGAGAAGGCGGAAGCCGTGACCGGTCCTCCGGGGGCGGTGTCCACGGAATGCAGGCTGGCCTGCAGACGCACTTCCGCCTCCGGGTGGCGGGCATAGAAGCGGTGCAAACGTGGCACCAGCCATTTGGTGGCGAACAACGGCTCGGCGCACACCGTGATGACGTCCTTGGCTTCACCCTGGCTGCGCAGTTCATCGACGGCATCGACCAGCGCGGCGAAGCCGTCCTGTAACCGGGGCAGAATGCTCAGCGCCGCCGCCGTCGGCGTGACCCGGCGATGGTGGCGAATGAACAGCGCCACCCCGAGTTGTTCCTCGAGGGCTTTGATCTGATGACTCACCGCCGCCGGGGTCACGCTCAATTCCTTGGCGGCGGCGGCGAAGCTGCGGGTGCGCGCCGCCACTTCGAAATAGGCCAGCGCCGCCAGCGGCGGCAGGCGCCGCATGAAGCCGGCGGGCAAGGAGGACCGGGTGTGTTCGTTCATCCGCTTAGCGCTGCCATTGTGCCGCCCGTTTGTTGAGGAAGGCGTCGATACCTTCGGCGGCGTCCGCTTCCATCATGTTCCGCGCCATCACTTCTCCGGCAAAACGATAGGCTTCGTCCAGGGGCAGTTGCCGTTGCCGGTAGAACATGGCTTTGCCATGGCGGATCGCCGCCGGGCTTTTCTCCATGATCGAAGTGGCCAGGGCGGTTACCGCGCCGTCCAGTTCCGCTTCCGGCACGGCTTGATTGATCAATCCCCAGTCGGCGGCGGTGGCGGCATCGATGAAGCGCGCGGTCACCAGCATTTCGAAGGCGCGCTTGGCCGAGACATTACGGGACAACGCCACCGAAGGCGTGGAACAGAATAGCCCGGCGTTGATGCCGGAGACGGCGAAGCGGGCGCTGTCCGTGGCCACCGCCAGATCACAACTTGCCACCAGCTGACAGCCGGCGGCGGTGGCCACTCCTTGAATGACCGCGATCACCGGCACCGGTACCGCCAGCAGGCTTTGCATTACACCGCTGCAGGTGGCGAACAGTTGCCGGTAATAATCCTCCTCGCCCAGATGAGAGTACATCTGACGCAGGTCATGGCCGGCGCAAAACGCCTTGCCCGCCGCCCGCAACACCACGCAGCGCAGGGTCTCGTCGTTGGCCAGGGCGTCCAGCTCGGTTTTCAGCGCCGCCAGCATCTCCTCGGACAAGGCGTTGTAGTGGCGGGGCCGGTTCAGGGTCAAAGTGACCAGGCCATCCTGGTCTTCTCGCAGTATCAGCGGGGCATTGAGATCGGCTTGCGCGCTCATCACGATTCTCCTTGTTTTTCGTTATCCGCTCAGGCCGCCGCGGACTGGGTGCGCAGGCGCACCTTGGTCTTCAGCGAATTGCCGATGAAGCAATTACGGTGAGCGCCGGCATGCAGGCGTTGCAGCTCGGCCGGTTCCGGTGTCTGGCCGTCGGCGAACTCGATGGTGGGTTGCAATTCCACCCGGGTCACCGCCAGCCGGCCTTCCTCGTTCTTTTCCAGAAAGCCCACCGGTGTGTCCTTGTAGCTCTCCACCCGGTAGCCCTTGACGTCGGCGATGGCCAGGAAGAACAGCATGTAGCAACTGGACACCGAGGTCACCAGCAGTTGCTCCGGGTCGGCGCAGTTGCCGTCCCCTTGATAATCCACCGCGGCGGAGACTTGCACGGTCTGACCGCCATTGAGGGTGGCCAGATGGTTGCGGGAGTAGCTTCCGTTGCCGTCCGGGTGGTCGGCGCGGGTCCAGGCAATGGCGGCGTGATGTTCTGACATCGGCTCTGCTCCTTTCTGAAAACGGGCCGGGACGCCCTCGGTGAGCAGTACCATTGCACCAGCTCTGCTTAATGAAAAGCGATGTTTTCTAGGGATTAGGCTTAGACAGGCTAATGCAAGAAGGGAGTCGGCGCCAACCCGCAAGGAAGCGGCGCCGTGGGTCAGTCTTGCTGATTGAAGGCCCGCCAGGTGTCCACGGCCTTGCGTGTCACCACGGGGCCGGCGACCTGGGTCAGCGCGCGGCGCAAAGTGGGGCTGGCGGCAATCGCCACGCCGGCGGCGAAGGCACCGACCATCAGCAGACCGCTATTGCGGCGCGCCCACGCCAGAGTCTGATCGCCCACCAACGGACGCAGACCGGACTCCAGGACGCTTTCCGTCGGGCTCGGCGCCGGTGGCGGTGTGTCGTCTTGGGTTGGACCGGCGCGGTTGGCGCGAACCAGGCCGTAGCCGAGGGCGGCGGCCACCACCAGCAGACCAGCGCCGCTGATCAGCGCGGCCAGCGCCGCGCCCAGCGGCGGTGTCAGCGCGATCCAGGCCGCCGCCGTCAGGCTCAGTAAGGCCGCCAGGCTGATCAGCATGATCAGCCAGATCATCGCATTAAGACTGAACAGCCCGGCCAGCATGCCGCGCAGTTTCACACTCAACGGCCGAGCAGTTTGCCGAGCAGCAGGCCCACGCCGAATGCCGTGAGCACGCTGGTAAAAGGGCGGGCCTTGATCTCCTCCCCCAAGTGCTCCGCTTGCCGGGAGGCGCTTTGGCGCGCACCTTCGAAGGTTTCCCGGGCGCTGTTGAGATGCTCCTGGGCGCGTTCCTGAGTGGAATGCTTGACCGCGTCGGCCAGGGCCTTGAAGTCCCGGCGCAATTGCTCAAGGTCTTTTTTCAGGGCTTCGGTTTCCGCTGACTGGTTCATGACGCCTCCTTGGTATGGACCTGCGTTCTGATCTGAACAACGAAGCTTCAGCATATAGAGTGCATGGCCGCGGCGACTAGTGGGCAAGCCGTTAAAAATGCAAAACCATGAGATTTCTTGATCCGGCTCACGAGCGGGCCGGGAATGGCGAGTCATGGACCGTTTGCCTCACCGTTTCCCTCAAACCGAACTGCGAAGCCGCTGTGGGAGCTTGCCTGCAAGCGAATGAGGTTCGCTCAGGCGTTGAGCAACATTCGCTTGCAGGCAAGCTCCCACAGCGACTTCGCAGCCTTATTACTGCGCCAGCTTACGAATCACTTCATCGGTGAATTCGGTGGTGCTGCTGCGCCCACCCAGGTCCGGGGTGACTTTGTCCCCCTCACCAACCACCGTGCGCAGGGCGTTACGCAGACGCTCGGCTTCGCTGTTGAGATCCAGATAGTCGAGCATCATGGCCGCGCCGAGCATCAGGGCGGTGGGGTTGGCGACCCCCTTGCCGGCGATGTCCGGCGCGCTGCCGTGCACCGCTTCAAAGATACCCTTGTCTTCCCCGACGTTGGCGCCCGGTGCCAGTCCAAGGCCGCCCACCAGGCCGGCGCAGAGATCGGAAAGAATGTCACCGAACAGGTTGGTGGTGACGATGACGTCGAAACGGTGAGGGTTCATCACCAGTTGCATGGCGCAGTTGTCGACGATCATTTCCTCGTGCTCGATATCGTCGTATTCCTTGGCCACGCTGCGTGCCACATCCAGGAACAGCCCGGAGGTGGATTTCATGATGTTGGCTTTGTGCACCACGGTGACTTTCTTGCGGCCCAGCCGGCGCGCGGCTTCATAGGCGAAACGGATCAGGCGTCTGGACTCCTTGCGGGTGATGACGCTGCGCAGTTCCGCCCGTTCGCCATCTTCGCTGACCATCTGGCCTTCACCGGAGTAGATGCCTTCGATGTTCTCGCGGACGGTGAGGATATCGACATTATCGTAGCGGGAACGGACACCGGGGATGGAGAGAGCGGGGCGGACGTTGGCGAACAGATCGAAGTATTTGCGCAGGGTGACGTTGACCGAGCGGAAGCCCTTGCCCACCGGGGTGGTGATCGGCCCTTTCAACGCCACCGGATTCTTGCCGATCATGTCGAGGGTTTCCTGGGGGACCAGGTCGAGGCCCTTGTCCAGGGCGGTTTGCCCGGCGATGGCATAGTCATAGGCCAGGCCGCAGTCCAGAGCATCCAGGACTCGAACGGTGGCATCGACGATGTCCGGGCCGATGCCGTCGCCCGGGATGATGGTCACGCGTGTTTCCGCCATGGTTTCCTCTCCTTCTGGTCTTTTGGAATGCAGAAAAATTATGGTGGGTCCGTCGCCACGTTGTGGGTGGGGGGACCGTCGCGGCCGGACACCGGGGTGGGTATCCGGCCGTAGCTGTCCGGGCCGGTAAGCGGGACACTGAATTCGCGCCCTATATGGGGGCGGGACAGTTCTGATTCAAGCAGGCCCGCCAGGGTCCCGGCAAGCGGACGGCCTCTTGTATTCAAGTTCCGTGCCGTGACGAAAGCGTGTCAGCGCGGGCAATGGTGCATGACGAGAGCACCGGAATGGGGCGGGCACGGCGGGTGGCCCGGTGAGCGTGCACCGGGCCGGGGCGGCTTACTGTTTGAACAATCCGCGCGCGCTGTAGGGCTCGCTGCGCAGATACTGCGGGGAGGCGTGGATCGTGGCGCCGAGACGGGCCGCGGCGTGCCAGGGCCAACGCGGGTTATAGAGGATGCCGCGGGCCAGGCCGACGGCATCCGCCTGGCCGGATGCCAGCAGCGTTTCCGCCTGTTCCGGCTCGGTGATCAGGCCCACCGCGATGGTGGTCAGGCCGCTTTCGGCCTTGATGCGAGCCGCCAGGGCGGTCTGATAACCGGGGCCGACGGGAATCTTCTGCGCCGGTGTCAGGCCGCCACTGGAGACATGAATGAAATGGCAGCCGCGTGCCTTGAGGGCCTTGGCCAGCGCCACGGTTTGCTCCAGGTCCCAGCCGTCCGCTGCCCAGTCGGTAGCCGATACCCGTACCCCGACCGCCATTTCCGGCACTGCTTCGCGGACGGCCTCAAACACCTCCAGCAGCAACCGCATGCGGTTTTCCAGGCTACCGCCATAGCGGTCGTCACGGCGGTTGGACAGCGGTGACAGAAACTCGTGCAGCAGGTAGCCATGGGCGCCGTGGATCTCGATCAAATCCAGCCCCAGGCGGCGTGCCCGTTTGGCGGCGGCGACAAAGGCTTCAATCAATTCACCGATCTCGTCCTCGGAAAGCGGCTCCGGAGCCTGTTCATGGTCGGCGAACGGCAATTCGGAGGGTGCGCGGGTTTGCCAGCCGCTGTCCTGATCCGGCCTGATTTGCGCTCCGCCCTCCCAGGGCCGGTGCGTGGACGCTTTACGGCCTGCGTGGGCCAGTTGGATACCGATCGGCATGGGAGACCACGCGCGTACCTGGTCGAGCACGGTTTTCAGCGCGGCTTCGTTGTCGTCGTTCCACAGCCCCAGATCCCGCGGGCTGATGCGGCCTTCCGGCAACACCGCGCTGGCTTCCAGGATCAGCAGGCCGGAGCCGGATTGCGCCAGGGTGCCCAGGTGGATGGTGTGCCAGCTGGTGGCGTTGCCGTCGTCGGCCGAATACTGGCACATCGGGGCGATGACGATACGGTTATCCAGCTTCAACGGACCCAGCTCGAGCGGGGTAAACAGATGGCTCATGGACTTCTCCGGAAAGGAGGCGCAAAGAAAGGAAAGGGGCGGGCATTCCGCCCCTGGAGACGGGGTCAGGCGGGGGCGCCAACCCCCTCACCGGTCAGCAGGCTCTGTACGTGGGCGCGCGGCGGCGCTCCGAACATACGGCTGTATTCGCGGCTGAACTGGGAAGGGCTTTCATAGCCCACCCGGTAACTGGCGGTGGCCGCTTCCAGGCCTTCGCTGAGCATCAGCCGACGCGCCTCGTGCAGGCGCAGTTTCTTCTGGAACTGCAGCGGTGACATGCGCGTCACCTGTTTGAAACTGTGGAACAGGGACGATTCGCTCATGTTGACCTGATCCGCCAGATCCCGAACCCGCAGCGGTTGGGTATAGCGGTCCTTGAGCAGGGCGATGACCTTGGAGACCCGGTGGGACTGGCTGTCGGCGGCGGCGAACTTGCGCATGCGCGCGCCCATTTCGCCGATCAGCGCGCGATACAGGATCTCACGCCGGATCAGCGGCGCCATGATCGGTGTGTCGGCGGGCTTGTCGAGCAGCTCCACCAGGCGGGTGGTGGCGTCCAGCATGGCGGTGTCGATGGGCGCCATGCACAGCCCGCAGTTGATCTCCGGACACTGATCTTCGTCACTCACCGCCTCGCCCAGTTCGAACACCAGGTCCGCCACTTCCTGGGAATCCACATCCAGGCGAATGGACAGGAACGGCTCGCCGGGGCTGGCCACGTTGACTTGCCCCAGTACCGGCAGATGGACCGATGACACCAGGTAGCTCAAGGGGCCATAGACGATTTCGCGGTCGCCAAGCCAGATCGTCTTGCTGCCCTGGACGATGACGCACAGACAGGGCTCGTAGATGGCCGAGGTGCATTGCGTGGGGGTGTTGGCCCGGCCCAGATGTAGGCCCGACAGTGTGGATTCTTCTATGCCATCCTCCGGAGCATGCCGCAGGACGGTTCTGGTAAGCCGGGAACGGAGCTGTTCGAGTTCGATGTCCTGCCCGGACGATGAAAGGGAAAGGGAGTGATGCGCCACGATAGTGCCCTCCGTGTGTTTGTCGGCAGTATACGCACTGCCCGTGACAGGGTAAGCGCGGCTCCTGGAATGCTGCAGGATCGTGCAATGACTGTGGAGTAACAAGCAATTTCAGGCAAGCCGGAGGGGTTGTCATGGTGATCCGCGACAATCCGTGATCTAGCCTGATCCGGCTCCGCCTGGCGCGTGCATCAAATTGAACGGATGTCGGTTTTATGACGCGGCAATATGGTGCAAAGCCTTTTGTTTCAACATCATTGTCCTTGTTGGGGACGGCGGCTTCGACGGCGTGATGTTGTTCGCACTTGCCGGATAATGGGGCCCGGATCCGGGCGGGCGTTTGCTGGGGACGGCTGCCTGATTCTGTATTGTTCACAGGATCAGGCAATTATCGCGCAGTAAACGGATACCGCCGGCTGGCGGCTGTCCTCTATTGTGTGCGGCGTGGAAGGGACCCGCCGCCAATCGGCGGGACGGGTCCGTCAGGTGGCAAGCGGGGGCCCCGATCCACGTTGCTGTCGAATAGGCCGTGCCTATATCGACCATCGGTAAACCCATCAAGAAACGCCGTTGACCTCAACATTGGTTGAGGAATTAACGTTCGCGGCCTGGGGGAGAACGAGTCCGATGCCCGGGGCATTGATCGTTTGACCTCACTTGATGGTGTCCCGCTATTGACTGACGGTCAGTCAGTTTTTAGAGTTTGCAAATGGGAACTATTTTCAATTGAAGGCAGGCGTATTGCCTGCAAGGCCCGAACAGCAGGAGCGAGCGCAACATGGATTCAATCAATACCCATTACGCCAGCGGGGGAGAGCTGATCATCGGGCTCGCCCTCATATTGATGGTGGCCGTTGGATTGGCCGGCTGCGATGCCCGTGGTGAGCAGGAGCAGGCGCAAATGCCGCCGCCGGCGGTCAAGGTGGCGAAGGTGCTGGATGACCCGGTGACACTGTGGGATGACTTCACCGGCCGGGTGGCGGCACCGGAAACCGTGGACCTGCGTCCCCGTGTCAGCGGCTACATCGACAAGGTGAGCTTCGAGGAAGGGGAACTGGTGGAACAGGGCGATGTGTTGTTCGTCATTGACCAGCGCCCTTACCGTGCCCGTGAACGGGCCGCCGCCGCGGACCTGGCCCAGGCTCGCAGCCAGTATCAATTGGCCAAGAGAGAAGCCTCCCGGGCGGAACGGCTGGTGGCCAGCCGGGCCATCTCCCGCGAGGAATACGACCGCCGGGCGTCGGCGATGGTGTCAGCGCGCGCGGCCATGAATGCCGCCGAAGCGGCGTTGGAAACCGCCCGTCTTGATCTGGAGTACACCGAGGTGCGCTCTCCGATCACCGGCCGCGCCGGCCGCGCCATGGTCACTCGCGGCAACCTGGCCAACGCTGATCAGACCCTGTTGACCACAGTGGTATCGGTGGATCCAGTGTACGTGTACTTCGAGAGCGACAGCGATTCCTACCTGCGTGGCCGAGAGCTGCTGGGTAATGGCGAGGATACCGAAGTGCGTATCGGTTTGAGCGGTGAAAACGGCTACCCGCATCGGGGCAAGGTCGACTTCATCGATAACCGTCTCAACGCCAGCACCGGCACACTGCAGTTCCGCGCCGTGGTGCCGAACCCGGATGGCCGCTTCAAGCCGGGGCAATTCGCCCGGGTGGAACTGCCCGCCGAGCGTCTCGACAAGGCGCTGTTGATCGACAGCAAGGCGCTGCTTACCGATCAGAACCGCCGTTATGTCTATGTGGTGGACGATGAGAACAAAGCGTCCCGCCGTAACGTCGACGCCGGTCGCACCGTGGATGGCCTGGTGGTGATCCGCGACGGCCTGAAGCCCGGCGAGCGGGTCATCGTCAACGGGGTGCAGAAAGTATTCATGTCCGGCATGCCGGTGGCGCCGACGCTGGTGGAAATGCGCGCGGCGGCCACCAAGGAACCGGAAGTGGCGGCGGCGCCCTGATCGACTGACACCGACATAACCCAAGTCCATGGATCGAGCGCGCTCCGCGGAGCGCGCCAAGAGGGTACTCTTGTCATGAATTTTTCTCGTTTCTTCGTCGACCGCCCGATCTTTGCCGCGGTGCTGTCGATCATCATCCTCGCGGTCGGCGCCATCTCGATCCCGATGCTGCCGATCAGCGAGTATCCGGAAGTGGTGCCGCCCTCGGTGGTGGTGCGCACGGTTTACCCCGGCGCCAACCCCAAGGTGATCGCCGAGACCGTGGCCACGCCCCTGGAAGAGTCCATCAACGGCGTCGAGGACATGATGTACCTCAAGTCGGTGGCGGGCTCCGACGGCGTGCTGCAAATGACCGTCACCTTCCGCCCCGGCACCGACGCCGATGACGCCACGGTAAGGGTGCAGAACCGGGTCAGCCAGGCGCTGGCGCGATTGCCCGAGGACGTGCGCCGCCAGGGCGTGACCACCCAGAAACAATCGCCCACCTTTTTGATGGTGGTGCATCTGACCTCGCCGGACGGCCGCTACGACACGCTGTACCTGCGTAACTATGTGCGCCTGCATGTGAAGGATGTACTGGCCCGGATCCAGGGCGTCGGTGATGCGCAGATCTTCGGCGGCGGCGATTACGCCATGCGCGCCTGGCTGGACCCGGACAAGATCGCCTCGCGGGGCATGACCGCCAGCGATGTGGTGGGTGCCATTCGTGAACAGAACGTTCAGGTTTCCGCCGGTCAGCTCGGCGCCGAGCCGATGCCCAACAGTGATTTCCTCACCCTGATCAATGCCCAGGGCCGGCTGCGTACGGTGCAGGAGTTTGGTGACATCGTATTGAAAAGCGGTGAGCAGGGCGAAATTGTCCGGCTTTCCGATGTCGCCCGTCTGGAACTGGGCGCCGGTGACTACACCCTGCGCTCGCAACTGGATGGCAAGGACGCGGTGGCGGTGGGTATCTTCCAGGCGCCCGGCGCCAATGCTCTGGAAATCCGTGATTCGGTGATCGCCGCCATGGATGAACTGTCCACCCGTTTTCCGGAAGGGGTGAAGTACGAAGCGGTGTACGACACCACTATTTTCGTGCGCGACTCCATTCATTCGGTGGTGAAGACCCTGCTTGAAGCGGTGCTGCTGGTGGTGCTGGTGGTGACGCTGTTCCTGCAGACCTGGCGTGCTTCGATCATCCCGTTGCTGGCGGTGCCGGTATCGGTGATCGGTACCTTCTCGGTCTTGCTGTTGCTCGGCTATTCCATCAATTCACTGACGCTGTTCGGGCTGGTGCTCGCCATCGGGATCGTGGTGGACGACGCCATCGTGGTGGTGGAAAACGTGGAACGGAACATCGAGGAGGGGCTCTCTCCGGTGGCCGCCGCCCATCAGGCGATGAAGGAAGTGTCCGGCCCGATTGTCGCCATCGGTCTGGTGTTGTGCGCGGTGTTCATTCCCATGGCGTTTCTGTCCGGGGTCACCGGTCAGTTCTATCGCCAGTTCGCGGTGACCATCGCCATTTCCACCGTCATCTCCACGATCAATTCGCTGACGCTGTCACCGGCATTGGCGGCCAGACTGCTGCGCTCCCACGATGCGCCGAAGGACCGCCTCACGCGCATCATCGACGGGCTGTTCGGCTGGTTGTTCCGTCCGTTCAACCGTTTCTTCAACCGCAGTTCGGAGAAGTACCAGGGCGCGGTGGCGCGGTCACTGAGCCGTCGCTCGGTGGTGTTCATGGTCTATCTGGTGTTGCTGGTCAGCACTGGCTTGATGTTCAAGGTGGTGCCGCCGGGGTTCATCCCGACACAGGATAAACAGTATCTGATCGCCGGCGTGAAACTGCCCGAAGGCGCTTCCCTGGAGCGCACCGACAAACTGCTCAAGACGGTGACGGACATCGCCATGGAGGCGGACGGCGTGGCGCACTCGATCTCGTTCCCGGGACTCAATGCGCTGCAGTTCACCAATACCTCCAACACCGGCCTGGTCTTCCTGCCGCTGGACCCGTTCGATCAGCGTGAGCGCACCGCGGAAGAGATCAACGCCGAGATCAACGCCAAGATTTCCGCGTTGAGCGAGGGCTTCGCGTTCTCCTTCATGCCGCCGCCCATTCTCGGGCTGGGCAACGGTGCCGGTTACCAGATGTTCATCGAGGACCGGGGTGGCTTGGGGTATGGCGCTTTGCAGGAGGCGGTCAGTGCCTTCCAGGGCGCCATCTCGCAAACACCGGGGATGACCTTCCCGATCACCAGTTATCAGGCCAACGTGCCGCAGCTGGACGCGGTGGTCGACCGCACCAAGGCGAAAGCCCAGGGCGTGCCGATGACGGAGCTGTTCGACACTCTGCAGACCTATCTGGGGTCCACCTACGTGAACGACTTCAATCGCTTCGGACGCACCTGGCAGGTGATTGCCCAGGCCGACGCGCCGTTCCGTGACAGTGTCGAGGACATCGCCAATCTGCGGACCCGCAATGAGCAGGGAGAAATGGTGCCGATCGGTTCCATGGTGGATATCCGGCAAACCTTCGGTCCGGATCCGGTATTGCGCTACAACGGCTACCCCGCCGCCGACCTGGCAGGCGAAGCCGATCCGAGAGTGATGTCGTCCGCCCAGGCCATGGACAAACTGACGGAACTGGCGGATCAGATTCTGCCCAACGGCATGAGCTTCGAATGGACCGACCTGAGCTTCCAGCAGCACACCCAGGGCAACGCGGCGCTGGTGGTCTTCCCGTTGGCCATCCTGCTGGTGTTCCTGGTACTGGCGGCGCTGTACGAGAGCTGGGTACTGCCGTTGGCGGTAATCCTGATCGTACCGATGTGTATGCTCTCCGCGTTGATCGGTGTGTGGTTCGGCGGCGGCGACAACAACATCTTTGTACAGGTCGGGCTGGTGGTTCTGATTGGCCTGGCCTGTAAGAACGCCATCCTCATCGTGGAGTTCGCCCGTGAGCTGGAACTGCAGGGCATGGAGACCGTGAAGGCCGCTCTGGAAGCCTGCCGCCTGCGTCTGCGTCCGATCATCATGACCTCGATCACCTTTACCGCCGCCGTGGTGCCGCTGGTACTCGGTCATGGCGCCGGCGCGGAAGTGCGCCAGGCACTGGGGATCGCCGTGTTCGCCGGCATGATTGGTGTCACCTTGTTCGGACTGTTCCTGACGCCGGTGTTCTATGTCGGCCTGCGCAAACTCGCCGGCCCGCTCAAGCACTCCCACGCTTCCACCATGGACGGCGAAGCCCACGGTCTTTCAGGAGAAAGTCATGCATAAGTATGCCCTGAGTGTTGTGCCACTGATCATGGCCCTGGCCGGTTGCGCGGTGGGGCCGGACTATCAGGAGCCGGAGACACCGTTGCCGGAGCGCTTCGTTGGCGCCGACCAGGTGCGGCCGTTCGATGAAAACGCCGAGCGCCGTTTCTGGTCCGGCTTTGATGATCCGTTGCTGGCGGACCTGATTGATCAGGCACTCAACGCCAATCACGACCTGCGTGCCGCGCTGGCGCGCTACCAGAGAGCGGAAGCGCTGTTGCGCGGTGCCCGCCGGGAGCAACTGCCGAGTGTCACCGTCAACGGCAGCGCCGCCGAGCAGCATCTGGCGGAAGTGGAACAGAGCCCGCCGGGTGGCGCGGAGCGGGTGGAGCTCTATCAGGCCGGCGTCGCTGCTGGCTGGGAGCTGGACCTGTTCGGGCGTTTGCGGCGCGCCACCCAGGCGCAGGCGGCGGAACTGGATGCCGCGGAAGCGGATCTGGGTGCGCTGCAGGTGGCCATGGCCGGGCGCATCGCCAACAGCTACTTCCAACTGCGTGGCCTGCAGCAACAGCTGCAGGTTGCCCGCCGTAACGTGGAGAATCAGCAGCAGGCGCTGGACATTGTTCAGGCTCGCATGGAAGACGGCAACGCCACCCGTTTGGATGAGGCCCGCGCCCGGGCGCAACTGGACGCGGTGCGGGCCACGGTGCCGCAACTGCAAACCGCGATTCGGACTTACATGTACCGTATCGCGGTGCTGACCGGGCGCACCCCGGACAGCCTGGTGACCACCCTGGCCAAGCCCGGTGATTTGCCGGCGCAAGTGCCGGATCTGGCCACCGGCACGCCGTCTGGTGTGTTGCGCCGGCGCCCGGATATCCGTGCCGCCGAGCGTCGCGTGGCCGCCGCCACCGCCCGTATCGGCGTGGCCACCGCCGACCTGTTTCCGCGCTTCACCCTGGAAGGGCTGATCGGCAGCGTCGCCTCCCGTGACGGTGACCTGTTCAGCGGTCCGGCGGAAAGTCGGCGCATTGCCCTTGGGGTGGATTGGACCTTCCTCGATTTCGGCAAGGTCCGCTCCCGTATCGATGCCGCCGACGCCGAGACTCAGGCCGTCATCGCCGAGTACCAGCAAACCGTGCTCACGGCGCTGGAAGAAACGGAAACCCAACTGGTGCGTCATCAGCGGGCCCGTGAACGCACCGAACTGCTGCGCCACGCCACCGACGCCGCGCAGCAGGCCGCCGAACTGGCGCGCCTGCGCTACCGGGAAGGTTTCATCGGTTTCTTCGAGGTGCTGGATAGTGAGCGGGAGCTAATGGACACCCGCGACGCCTTCATCCGCAGCCGCACCGAAGTGACCCTGGCGATGGTGGATCTGTACCGCGCCCTGGCCGGCGCACCGGTGCCGCCGGAGCAGGATCCGGCAAGGAGAAGCGCGGCGCGCTAAGTAACGGCCGGGTCCGCTTGCCGTCCAGGAAGGTATCAATGCAGCGCTGTCTACAAGGCCGCTGTGGGAGATTCTATGGTGCCCTGCAAGCCCGCCACGCTAGTGCGCCATTCGCCAGCAGGCTGGCTCCCACGGATCATGCCACGAAGCCGCTGTGGGAGCTTGCCTGCAAGCGAATTCGACGTCAGATGATGGGAAAAAAACAAAAAAAGCCCGCATGCAGAATCAAGCAAGGTTCATGGAGCCCTGGGTATTAGCAACACTGCTTCCAGCGGCGACAATAAACCCACATAAAGGACACAACGCGACAGGAGGAACCGACATGCTCGATACCCGTGCTTTACAGCGTTCGACACGGACCACCAATCCGGCGATCCAACGTTTCCTGGCGCTCACCGCCTGCTATTTGCGTACCCCGCTGGCGCCGTGATCTTCACGCGATGCTGCGCTCCCGACTGATTTACTGCCAACAGGCCTTTTAGTGGTCTCTCGTTAAATCGGCGGTGCTGGTCCACCGCTCCGATTTCTTACCCCCAAGAGGTCAGGGACGACCTTCTTTTTTTCTCTCTGTTTCGGTTGATGGCGATTTGCTATCGGATTCCCTATCATCGGCGCGCCCTGCCTTGATGGATTCTCCGATGATCGTTCGTGACCGTCCCAACCCCATTGCGTTATTGATCGCCCTGCGTGGCTCGGTGGTGCCGGATATCCTGCCGCACATCCTGCTGGTGGCGTTGTTTGCCTCGGCGATGACCCTGGTGAGCCAGTACCACGTATTGGATGTCAGCCATTACACGGTGATGCCGGTGACATTGCTGGGGATCGTGCTGTCGATCCTGCTCAGTTTCCGCAATAACGCCGCCTATGACCGTTGGTGGGAAGCGCGCAAACAGTGGGGCCAGATGGTGTATGAGATCCGCAGCCTGGCCAGGACCAGCGCAACCTTACTTGGTAATAAAGAGCTTGGTAATGAAGAGCCGGACCGTCGGGAACTGCTGGGGCTGGTTCTGGCGTATGCCCATGCCCTGCGCGGGCAGTTGCGTGATGAGGATGTACGCGAGGACCTGTTGAAAGTGCAGTCGCCGGCGGTGGTGGAGCAGGCCCTGGACCATCACAACGGTGCCGACTGGTTTCTACGTCGGGCCGGCGATTGGGTGGGGGAACGCTATCGGGAAGGGCGTCTGGACAGCATCGGCGTGAGCCTGCTGGACCAGAGGTTGACTGCTTTGGCCGGTGTGCAGGCCGCCAGTGAGCGTATCGCGCAGACCCCGTTGCCGTTTGCCTACGCGCTGTTGGCCCATCGTACCGCCTATGTGTACTGCTATTTGTTGCCGTTTGTGTTGATCGGCTCGTTGGGCTGGGGCACGCCTTTGTTCGTGGCGGTGGTGGCCTACACCTTCTTCGGGCTGGATCGACTGGCGGAACATCTGGAGATGCCATTCGGCCGCGAAGCCAATGATCTGCCACTGGACACCATCTGCCGGATCCATGAAATCTCCGTGGCCGAAGCCCTGGGCGATCCGGCGCCGGAACCGCTGCCGGTGGTCAACCACCAGTTGCAGTAAACGGGGGCGACGGCTTGCCCGGCGGCGCCCGCTGGCTCAACATGACGGCTTCCCGCTGTGGAGACGGTTGATGCAAGACGCCTACTTCTATGAGCCCGCCAAGGGTCACGGTTTGCCCCACGATCCGTTCAATGCGCTGGTGGCGCCGCGCCCGATCGGCTGGATCGGCTCCCGCGGTGCCGAGGGTGTCCTCAACCTCGCGCCCTACAGCTTCTTCAATGCCTTCAATTACCATCCGCCGATCATTGGCTTTTCCAGCATCACTTATAAGGATAGCGTGCGGAATATCGAAGCCACCAAGGAGTTCACCTGGAACCTGGCCACCCGCCCGCTGGCGGAAGCAATGAACCAAAGCTGCAAGGCGGTCCCGCCGGAAGTGAATGAGTTCGAACTGGCGGGACTGACCGCCGAGCCGTCGCGGTTGGTGTCAGTGCCGAGAGTGGCGGAAACACCGGTCTCCTTTGAGTGCCGGCTCAGCCAGATTCTGCGTCTGAACACGGCCACCGGTGAAGCGGTGGACACCTGGGTGGTGTTCGGAGAAGTGGTGGGGGTGCATATCGCCGCCCATTTGCTCAAGGACGGCATCTACGACACCGCCGCCGCCGAGCCGATTCTGCGCGCCGGCGGCCCGGCCGGATACTTCTCCGTGGATCCCTCCCAGTATTTCGAGATGTACCGGCCCCGCTGATCGGCGGGGCTTTATTCAATCCGCTTTTTCCTGGCGCTTGGCGATCTGGTGTGTGTCCTCGGTCAACCCGATCTGCCAGTAGCCGCTGGCGTACAGGCGACGCCGGTCCACCCGCCGCTCCTGGACCAGATAGCGGCGAATGGCGCGCACCGCGCCGCTTTCCCCCGCTACCCATACCGCTGGGGATCCCTCCAGCCAGGGTAGGGACAAGACCTTGTCCACCAGCCCCAGGGCAGGTTGCTCCGGGTAGGGATTGACGCGCCAGTGCACCTCCAGGCCAGAGGGGAAAGGCAAGGGCTGCTGATCCGCGGGGGAGAGAATGTCCAGTACCGCGTAGCCCTGGGCACCGGCTGGCAGACGTTCGATATTGGCGCTGATCGCCGGTAACGCCGACATGTCACCGGCGAACAGGAACCAGTCGGCGTCGAAGTCAACGAACTTCGGCGCTCCCGGCCCGGCAAACCCGATGCGGTCCCCGGGGCGGGCATGGGCCGCCCAGTGGGACGCGGGGCCATGGTCGGCGTGCATCATGAAGTCGACGAAAATCTCACCACGGGTTTTGTCGAAGTGACGCAGCGTATAGGTACGTACCACCGGCCGCTGTTCCGGTGGCGTATCGCCGTAAGGCGGCAAGGCGATGTCGGTTTGCCCTTCGCGGGGAATCAGTAGTTTGAAATTGGCGCTTTCATGATTCTCGGGAAAGTCACTGAGATCGCCGCCGCCCAGAACCACCCGCTTCATATTGGGCGTCAGGTTCTCGGTGCGCAGGACTTCCAGAATCCGGGGAGCGGGCCTTGGCATGGTCTGTCTCTCCACTGGATGTGGGTTGTGGTATCGAAATGTTTGGTAGACAATATCAACCATATTTCCAGTAATTGACAAAGTCAACAGTAGTGTCAAAAGAATCCGATATCCGTAATGCGATCTGGCAACTGGCGTTTCAGTTCAAGGTCAGCAGTAAAAAAGCCATCCGCCAGTACGGCTTGCCACTGAACGGCATGCATGTGCGCATCCTGCATATGATCGGCGCCACCCCGGCGTGCACCGCCAACCGGATCGTGTTGGCTTCCGGGCGCGACAAGGCGCAGATCACCCGTCTGCTGAAAGAGCTGGAAGGTATGTCGCTGATCCAACGCGCGCCGAATCCCGATGACAAGCGCAGTCAGATTGTCTCTCTGAGTGGGAAGGGCGAGGCGTTGATGGCCCGCGCCCGGGAGGCGGAACAGGATGTGGTGACGCGATTGTTGAAGGGAATGAAGAAAGACGAGATCGATACCTTTGTCGGTCTCGCCGGGCGCATGCTGGACAATCTGCGCGAGGAATAGAAAGGAGATCTCTCTCCCATCCCTTCATAGGGGCTTGGTAGCGGCGGGAAAGACTCCTTTGCTTGTCGGTTACCTCGAAGCTGATCGGCGTTCCCGCAAAGGCGTAACGCCGATCAGCGTCCCCGATGGAGAACAAGATCGTTTCCTCCCAACCCCGAAGACCCGTCACACGATCCGCGGTGGCGCATCGCCGTGCTGGATCCCGTATTTACGAATCAGCGCTTCGCGTTTGTCCGGATCGAAGTTGATGTTGCGGGCGTCGTAGCCGGCGTGTTCCAACAGACGCTTGTCCATGAGCCGGTACCACAGCGGCGGAATATAACTGACCAGGAACATACCGAAATAGCCGTTGGGCAGGCTGGGCACATCGTCGAAATGCCGCAGGCTCTGGTAGCGCCGGGTCGGATGGGCATGGTGATCGGAATGCCGCTGCAGATGAAACGTGGCCCAGTTGGAGAACATATGGTTGCTGTTCCAGCTGTGATACGGCTGGGTGCGCTCGTAGCGGCCGGTTTTGGTTTTATGCCGCAGCAGGCCGTAGTGCTCGATATAGTTGGCGGAGGTCAACTGGAACGCGCCCCAGAACGCGGTGCCGAGGATGTACGGCAGAATGCCGATGCCGAACAACGCCAGCACGACTCCCCAGGCAATGGCCGTGATGATCGCCGGCTGAATGATTTCGTTGTCCAGGGACCACACCGATTTGCCCCGTGATTCCAGGCGCTCCTGCTCCAGCTTCCAGGCCCGGCGGGCGGCACCGGGGATCTCCCGCAGTACGAATTTCCAGATGCTTTCGCCCATGCGCGAGGATGCCGGGTCCTCCGGCGTGGCCACGTCCCGGTGATGACCCTTGTTGTGCTCAATGAAAAAGTGGCCGTAGGCGCAGGGGGCCAGCACGAACTTGGCCAGCCAGCGTTCGCCCTTGCCTTTCTTGTGGCCCAGTTCATGGCCCAGGTTGATGCCGACGCCGCAGGTGCCACCGAGCAGCAGAATCATCGCCAGCAGACCGTGCCAGGGCAGGTCCTGGGTACCGACGAACCAGGCGCCGAAAAACCAGGCGCCCCAGATCACCGGCACCAGAGCGTAGGTGACCCAGCGGTAATAGGGATCCTCTTCCAGTTGCGGCACCACCTCTTCCGGCGGGTTGCTGCGATCCTCACCGATCAGCATGTCCAGAACCGGAACCGCCAGGTAATAGAACACCAGCGGAATCCACAGCATCAGCGCATTGCCGTTGGCCAAATACAGCAGCGGCCCGATGAACACAATGGCGGGCACGAAGATGGACGAAAACCACAAATGGCGTTTGCGATCCCGATAGACCACGCCGGACGGGCCGGTGAACTCACCTGCCTTGCTCATACCGCAATCCTCTTTTTGTTATCCGATCACCGGATGGTGCGCCCAAGCCGGTTTGTGCGGCACCGCCAGGAGTGGCAGAAAATCGTCATAAAGTGACAAGTGACCGGGCGCGCCGGCAGGGTAAGCTGAGGATCATCCGTTTATGGCGGCGAGGGAGAAACCAATGAGCATCCAGGTGGCCGCCCGGCTCAGACCGGCGATTCATCCGACTTACCCGAGACTGCTGTGCGCCCATTTGCACTCCAGGGGCTTCGATAACGCCACCATCTTCGAGGGCACCCGCCTGCATTGGGAGCAGCTTCTGGGTGAGCATCGCTACCTGAGTCTGGAGCAGATGTCCCGCCTGATCCGCCGCTCCATCGAACTCACCGGGGAGCCCTGGCTGGGGCTGGACATCGGCGGTGTTACCTCGGTGTCCGCCCACGGCCCGCTGGGCTTCGCGGTGGTCTCGGCGGCGGATCTGGGGGCGGTGCTGCGGGTGGTCTCCCGCTTCGTCGGCGTGCGCTTCCAGCCGGTAACGGTGCATTTGCGCGAGGAGCCGGAGCGGGTGGTGCTGACCATGGAGGAAGAAGAGGACCTGGAAGAGGTTCGGGAATACGTCAACGGCGCGGTGCTCGCCACCTTCTTTCACCTGATCGATACCGTTACCTCCCGGCGTCTGCGGGATCTGGTGGTGGCGATGCCGATCCCGGAACCGGAGTGGGCGGAGATCTACACTGAAAAACTGGGTTGCCCGGTCCGCTTCGGGGCTTCAGCGCTGACCATCGAAGTGCCGTCCGAGTTGTTGGGCACCCCGTGTCTGACCGCGGATCCCGGTCTGCACCGCACCGCGCTGCGGGATTGTGAGCATCAACTGCGGCAACTCCAGGGCGGGGGACCGCTGAGTCAGCGCATCGGCGTGCAACTGCTGGAGTGTGAGGGGCACTACCCGAGTCTGGATGAGATGGCCGCGCGCCACGCCATGTCCCGTCGTACCCTGATCCGTAAATTGAAAGAGGAAGGCTCCAGCTATCAGGAACTGCTGGATGAGGTGCGCCGGGAACTGGCCGCCTGGTATCTGCTGGAAACCGCGCACCCGGTGGAGCGCATCGCCGAGAAACTGGGGTACCAGGATCCCTCCAATTTCAGCCGCACCTTTCAGCGCTGGTTCGGCACCACGCCGTTGCGGATGCGCAAAGGGGAGTGAGTCTCAGAGCGCTTGCAGATTGCGCTCGATCTCGAAGATGTGTTCATCCTGCTCGCCAAGCTCGCGCAGCGCCTGGGCCAGATTCAGCAAGTACTCGCGATTGGCGCCGCTGGGGCCGTGGCTGCGGTGGATGTGGGCGGCGATCTCCGTTTCCGGTGCCGGGCCGAGAAAGGCGGCGTTGTCGGCGGTGGCAATATAGACCAACCCGTCCTCCTGACTGCCATCCTCGAAGGTCATCGGCGTGGAGAAACGCAGATAACCGTTTTTCTCACGCACATCCAGTTGTTCGAATACCGCGGGGCTGACGCGGTAGGCCATGCCGGCACAGCGCGCGCCCGGTGCTTCAATCAGTGTCACCACCCGGCCGGGATTTTCCGGGGTGCCGCGATGATCGTGGGAGCCCTGCCAGAAGCGCCGGGCCCAGCCCTGAATCGACGCCGGCCGCCGCTCCTGGAACGGAAAATCCACCTTGAAAATCAGCGAGCCGTAACCGAACAGCCACACCGACTCGTGGTCCTGGAACAGGCTCCGCTCGCGGTTGATCGCGGTGGTATCGATCATGCCCGGGTGTCCTCCGCCCGGCGCTGACGCTGCGCCAGTGCGGCATCGCCATTGTCCTGATCCGGCCAGCCTCCCAGGTGATCGTGTACCAGCGCCGCCAGGGCATCCAGATGGGCCGGGCAGTCGTTCAGCGCCGGAATGTAATCGAACCGCTCGCCGCCGGCGTCCATGAAGTAACCGCGATTCTCCACGTCGATCTCTTCCAGCGTTTCCAGACAGTCGGCGGAAAAGCCGGGGCAGAACACCTGCACGCTTTTCACCCCCTCGCCGGGCAGTGCCTTGAGCGTGGCGTCGGTGTAGGGCTGCAGCCATTCCTCGCGGCCGAAGCGGGACTGGAACGTGACCTGCCATTGGCGCTCGTTGAGACCCAGCCGCTCCGCCAGAAGGCGGCTGGTTTTATGGCATTCGCAAAAGTACGGGTCGCCTTCGGTGAGGTAGCGTTTGGGCACGCCATGGTAGGAGAACAGCAGTTTTTCCGCCCGGCCATGCTGTGCCCAATGGCTGTGAATATGCTCCGCCATGGCATCCAGGTAGGGCGCGTAATCATGGTAATGACTGATGAAACGCAGATCCGGCAACCAGCGCCGGGCGGCGAAATCCTGCGCCACGGCGTCGAACGTGGAGGCCGAGGTACTGGCGGAATACTGCGGATACAACGGTAGCACCAGCAGCCGGGTAACGCCTTGCTCGGCCATCCTCTGCAACACCGAGGGAATGGACGGGTTGCCATAGCGCATGGCGAAGTCCACCACCAGATCCTCGCCATACTCGGCTTGCAGCCGCTGCCGCAGCCCCTCGCACTGATTGCGGGTGTGCACCAGCAGCGGCGAGCCCTGCTCCGTCCAGACACCGCGGTAGGCGTGGGCGGAACGGGGCGGGCGGATCACCAGAATCACCAGATTCAGGATCAGCCACCACAGCGGGCGCGGCACCTCCACCACCCGGGGATCGGACAAAAACTCACGCAAATAGCGGCGCAGGGCCGGCGTGGTGGGCGCGTCCGGGGTTCCCAGATTGGTGATCAGCACGCCGGTACGCAACGGGCGCCGGTGGCTGAAATCAGGCTGTCCAGTGAACTTCATAATGGTTCCGATGAGCCAGAGGTTGACCGGCGGCAAGGCACCGGACGTCGATGGCGCCATGATACCGGAACCAGAAGAAGGTAACAGATATGGCCCCGATAGACGCGGGCCATCAACTCGGCCCATACCGGCAAGTGCGCTATATTACTTGCTGTTGGAATAATCACGGTCGGTTGAAGGCCGCTGTCCCTAAAATTGTGGTGGATCAGGGTGCCTCTTGCCAGGTAAGGCGAGTCGACGGGCAGCGTTCCAGGACACGCTACAAGCACGTCCATGTGGGCTCGGGTTTGGCCTTCCCTGGCCAAACACGGTCCTGGAACGCTGCCCGCCGACTCTCCACGAGCTCTGAAGCCGCCCGCTTCGAATCCCCCCCAGGCTACGAAGCCGCTGTGGGAAGCTGCCGGGCGGCGCTCCGCTTTAGCAGCAAATGGCAGTGCGGAACAGTCATACAGAAAGAACCGCGATACGCACGCGGCAATCAATGGGAGCAGTAAATGCGCGACATACGCGAAGAATACCAAGGCAAAGGATTGAGCGAAGCGGACCTGCTTGCCGATCCGGTGGAGCAGGTGCGCTTGTGGGTGGAAGAAGCGGTGAACGCCGGCCTCCCGGTAGCCAACGCCATGACCCTGGCCACCGTCAACGCTGAAGGACAACCCTCCGCCCGAACCGTACTGCTGAAAGGCGTGGAGCAGGGTGGCTTCGTCTTCTTCAGCCACTACGACAGCCGCAAGGGCGACGACATCGAAGCCAGCGACAAAGTGGCCTTCGTACTCTACTGGTCACCCATGGATCGCCAGATCACCGTGCAGGGCCGCGCCCGTAAAGTGGATGCCGAGACCTCCCGCGCCTACTTCAAAACCCGCCCCTACGGTAGCCAGATCAGCGCCGTCGCCTCGCCGCAAAGCCGGCCCGTGGACCTGGAAACCCTGGAAGCGGACGTCGCCCAACTGCGCCAGGAATACCCGGAAGGCAGCGACATCCCCATGCCGGAAAACTGGGGCGGCTACCTCATCGTCCCCGAAGAAATCCAATTCTGGCAAGGCCGGCCCAATCGTCTCCACGATCGCTTCCGCTACCGAAAACAAGGCACGACCTGGGTCCCAGAACGTTTGGCACCTTGAAACTTCATCTCCGGAATTCGCTATGAAGAACATAAAACTAAACGCCTCCGGTACGGCATTACACAGGCAATTGTTTTTGACCTTGCGCGAGCAGATTCTCGGCGGGCAGTTTCATTACAATGATCGGTTGCCCACTCAGAATGAGTTGGCTGAACGGTACGGCGTGTCGCGGATCACCGTGCGGCGGGCATTGGCTGAGTTGCAAAGTGAAGGCTTGGTACGTAACGAGCAGGGATCGGGGTCATTCGTGGCCAAGCGCACCCAGGTGGGTGATGCGCTGGGGCGGGATCACTCTCTGCTCGACGATATGCGCAGGGTGGTTGAGGAGACCCATGTGGCGGTGCTCAACGCGAGTAATGAACGCCCGCCCGGGCATATCCAGGCATTGTTCGGGCTTGATGAGGGCGACGTTGCTCCTCATGTGGTGAGAGTGCGGGGAACAAGCAGGAAGCCACTGATGCTGTTGGATGCCTGGATGTCGCCGTCGTTGGGCGACGCGGTGCTTGGCCAGGATCTGACCCGATTACCGCTGTGGGATGTAATTGTCAGCAATATCGCCGGGGTGGGGGAGGTGGTTCAGGAAGTCTCCGCGGAACTGGCCACGCCCTCCGTGGCACAAGCGTTGGAGGCGGATGTTAATGCGCCGATATTGCGCGTGACCCGTCTGGTGCATGATGCCGCTGGGCAACCGGTCCAGCGCATCGTCATCCGCACGGTGGCGGGGCGTAGCCGTTTGCTGATGAAGGTGGCGGGCGTCGACATTGACAGCGCCAGTGCTGGTTATCTGGTGCATGATGGCACCAGATAACCAATCTGGCCGCGCGCGTTATAGAGTCATGCCCATGACGCTGGCCTGGCGCGCGTCGAAGCGTTGGCACTGCTCATCGTAGTGTTGGCCGAGTATACCGCCACGCACCGCGCCGCCTTCCACGTTTTTGTAAAAGTCCCGCCAGGTTTCCGGTAGTGGGGGAGAGTTGGGGGGGGCGATCCAGAGCCGATACAACAGGCGCCGTTTATCCATTTCCTCGGCATCGATGAATTGGGTTCTGGAATGCAGAGTGACATGGGTATTCAGCAACTGCATATCACCCGGCTCCAGGTACATGCGGTACATCAGTGTTTCGCGACGCACCACTTCATCCAGATAGTCCACCGCCTCGAGCTGGCGTTTACTGAGTTCGGGTACCTGCTCCATTTTTCGCGCGCTCTCAAGGCGGTTGCGAACCCAGCGGCAGAAGAAACGTCCGTTTCGGAACGCGAAAATCGGGCCATGAATAAAGGCCGCCTCGCCCGGTGCCTCTTCACCCTGCCGACTGAAGGGGTAGGGCCTGCACAGCTCTTCGACCAGATCCGGACGCTCCTCGGACATGATCTTGAACGCCAGCGATGAGCTGCTGCAGATGCTCTCGCCGCCCGAGATGGCCTGGTTGTAACAGGTCAGGGCCACTACATCGGCGCCATCGGTATGAAAATCCAGCTCGGCATTGGAGGAGTAGCCCCGGCCGGTGGCGCTGCGATAGTCGGTACCTTTGTTCATCACCTCGGACAAGTACTGGCTGGCCTTGCTCTGTGGCCGGGCGACGCCGAAATGCAGGCCAATCGCCCAGGTTAACAACTCGAACTCCTGGGCGCTGACTCCCTCTCTGGGCAGGCCTTTAACCAGGGCGATGCCGCGCCCCTCACGAACCTGCTCAAAGGCGCCGGATAGCACCGCCAGAGTCGCGTGGAGAAACGGGAAATCCGATTTCTGATAGTCAAGAAGCGGCTTGCCGGGCTGGTAAGCCGCGCGCACGCAGTCAAGCAACTGTTGGCCGGCTCCGTCTGGCATCGGATAAATCCAGGTCGGATCTTGCGCCAGTTCTTCGGCGCTCCATTCGGTGAGGTGTTGGTCGGGGGGTGTTGTCGGCATAAGAAGCTCCCGGGAGTTGTTGGAATCTCTTTTTTGTATGTTGGTATAACATTATACCAAATTATCGTAATTGTAAATGGCCTTAACGTGAGTGAGGTATCTACTTTGATGGTTGGCTTTGGGTTATGATTGATTGCATCTTGTACATACAAGAATACATCTGATATTCTGTGGGGCCGCCCTCCAAAGACCTTGCGTGATCGCCAGGGCGGGGCGCCAATACGGGCAGGAGAAATAATGAAAACAAGTGATACCACCGTGCCGTGCGTGATCATGCGCGCGGGCACTAGTAAAGGACTGTTCTTTCACGCTGAAGACCTTCCCGAGGCGGGGCCGCGCAGGGACCGTTTACTCAAACGCATCATGGGTACGCCGGATCGTTTGCAGATCGATGGCCTGGGTGGGTCGCGTCCGATTACCTCGAAGATAGCTATTATCTCGCGTTCCGGGCGCGCGGACGCGGATGTGGATTATTTGTTCGCCCAGGCCTCGGTGGAGAGCGATGACATCAGTTATTCAGGAAATTGCGGCAATATTTCCGCCGGGGTCGGGCCTTTCGCCATCGATGAAGGCTTGGTTGCTGTCAACGGAGACGTAACCGCTGTACGTATTCACAACGTCAATACCGGTAAGGTGATCGTTGCTCGGGTACCGACAGCCTCCGGTCAGGCCGATGTGACCGGGAAGGTACGGGTCCCCGGCGTGCCAGGTACCGGAGCGGGAATTTTGCTCGATTACAGTCATACCGCGGGCGCCAAAACCGGTGCGGTGCTGCCAACCGGCAATCCGGTTGATGAAATTACCCTGGAAGACGGCCATGTACTTCGCGCCACCCTGTGTGATGTGGCCAACCCCTGTGTCTGGGTGAGCAGCGAAGAGCTAGGGGTGGACGGTGCGATTCTGTCGGACGACATTAATGCCGATGACGCCTTGCTGGAACGCATTGAGGAAATTCGTGCCAGGGCGGCTGTGATGATGGGCTTTTGCAAGCATTGGCGGGAAGCAGAGGTGCGCTCTCCTGGCCTGCCGATGCTCGGCTTTCTCTCCCCGCCCCGGACCTATCGAGATGACAACGGCGAGGAGGTGCGGGGGAGCGACATCGACTTGATGGCGCGCCTGATCTTCATGGGGCGCTGCCATGAAAGTTTCGCGGGGACCGCTTCGATCTGTCTCGCCGCCAGTTCCAGACTGCCTGGCACCCTGACGCATCAGTTCTGCCGCCGCTCGGGCGACCAGCTGGTAATTGGCCATCCTCTCGGGGCCATGCGGGTGGACGTGGAAGCGAACCGGAATAACGATGGGTTCGTTCGTCTGGGCGTGATCAGAACAGCACGACGTTTAATGAAAGGCGAGGCCTTCGTGCCGGGCGGCATTGCCAGCGATAACGACTGATTAGCGAACCAGCCAGCTACTGCTGCTTCCCGTCAAACGAACTGATACCTGTGGAGGATCATAATGACCCTGGTCCTGGAAGACACTGACGTACGAACGATCACCCCATTGCTTTCCGATTGGATCGCCGGGGTGCCCGGTGAGGATATTCCTCCGGCACTGATCCGGCTATTGCGTGATTGTTTCTTTGATATCACCGGCCATGCCGCCTTCTCGGCTCGTTATGCCGAGAGCAGCGCCGCCATTCGCGAAGGCGTGCAGAGCATGGAGATCGGTGGTGGCGGTTACACCGTGTTCGGTGACTCTGGTGATTACTCAAGCCGGCAGGCGGCGCTGCTTAATGGCGCCTTCGCGCATTCCATGGATTTCGACGACACCAATGTGCCGGGAGTGCTACATCCCGGCGCGTCGGTGATACCGGCTGCCTTGGTGGAGGCCGAACGCATTGATTGTGATGGCCGTGGTTTTCTTGAGGCTCTGGCGGTGGGCTATGAAGTGGCGTGTCGGGTAGGCGCGGCGATTGGCGAAAGCGCTTACGACCTCGGCTTTCACACCACCTCCGTTGCCGGGATATTCGGTGCGGTGGCCGCCGCCGGCCGACTGCGCACTGCTTCGGCATCGGTGATCGAAGATGCCTTCGGCCTGGCCGGCAGCATGGCTGCCGGGTCCATGCAGTATCTGGAGAATGGTGCCTGGAATAAGCGGTTGCATCCGGGGCTGGCAGCGCGTTCCGCGCTCGACGCTCTGGATCTTGCGCAGGCTGGAGTGGTCGGTGCACATGAACCACTTGTCGGACGCTACGGCGTGCTGAACGGGTACTCACGGAACCCCAGGCCGGACCTGCTAGGACGGGATCTTGGCCGAGAATGGCTGGCCTTGAAAACCGGTCTCAAACCTTATCCGTCATGCCGCTTAACCCATGGCGCGGTGGATGCGGCTCTGGTATTGCGAGAGCGGTTCCCCACAGCGGAGCCAGTGGCAATAAGCATTGAACTGAGTCCAAAGGCATTCGACATCGTGGGCGAGCCGACCGAAACAAAGAAGCGGCCAAGAAATACCGTTGACGCTCAGTTCAGCGTCTATTTCCAGGTCGCGTGCGCTTGGCGACAAGGACGCATGGATTGGCGTAGCTATCAGAATCTGGGTGAACCGTCCCTGGAAGCTCTGATGGCCACAATCAGCGTACGGCCTGACGCGGCGCTGGCCGGGCCGGCGGCAAGACTGACGGTCGGCAGCGAAGAACTTGTGGTGGAGGTGCCGTCGGGTGAGCCGGAATCGCCCTTGGGAGAAGAGCGGCTTCGGCAAAAATTCTATTCCATGGCAGCGGAAGTCTATGGGGACGCCGGCAGCCGCCATCTAGCGGATCAATTGCTCGACATTGAGAGCTGTGGGGCGGTGTCTGACTTGATCAGAGCGTTAAAGCCGCCGTCATAATCCGTCGGCGGCATTGTCGCCCTTGCGTGATCAGCCAGATCGGTGGCCTTGGGCGATTCGGGGAAATACGGCGTCAGCCTCCGGACTGATAATACGTGACTTTCCAATTGACCGAGTCACGTTCGCCTTCATCGCCGAGAATCATGCGGATTTTGTTGAAGTCGGAGACACCCAGGGCGGAGAGGTACTCCACCGGATTGCCGTCCTTGTCGAATACGCAGCGTTTGATGTGTAGAAGCGGGGTGCCTGTCTCAAGCTTCAGGACGGTTGCCACCGATGGGGCTGCCAGAGTGGCCTCAATGGTTTGTACCGCTTTGGTGTAGGGGGCGCCCGATCGCTGAATCAGGTCATAGAGAGGCTTTTGGCCCAGATCGGCGCGCGTATAGGTGCGGCCGATGTGTTCGGGAACGTAGGTGGTCAGATGCAGCACTGGCTGATTGCCGAGAAAGCGAAGGCGAACCGCGCGCTGAGCAACCTGGTTGGCGGCCAGTTTGAGCTCGGCGCGAACTTGCGGGGGTGGCACCAGATACTCGAATTCCAGCACCTTCACCTTCATCTTTCCGGCTTCGCGGAGCTGATTGAAAAACGTACTTTCATGCAGAGAGGGGGTTTCATTGCGTGCGGCTTTCTTGACGAAGGTGCCACGGCCATGCCGTTTCTCAATCAGGCCCTCGCTTTGCAGATCGGATAGGGCGCGGCGCATAGTCGCCCGGGAAACGTCGAATGAGCGAGACAGGTCCTGCTCACCGGGAAGCAAGGCGCCATCCTCGTAATTGCCAGAGAGGATGGCTTCCTTCATCACCAGGAATATCTGTCGGTGTAACGGCACGCCAAGGGAGGCGTTCAGGTTCTTCTTGTTGAATGTGGCCACTATGGTGTCTCTCGATGAATCGCTATCGGCGACGGAGCCGACCCGGTCAAGCGCATCGAGGAACGGCAAGAAAAAGAAAAGAGCCTGACATTAACGATCAAAGGTAGCAGCTTCGACCGCCTGACGGATTCCATCCCATTCCCCCGCGCCAAAGCGCCTGAATCCTTCGGACGGCGTAATGTCGCCACTGCCGTGCGGCGGCGGATAGCGGCGAATTTCCTTTAAAGAGTGAAGGACTTGATCACAGGTCTGTACAACTGACTTTAGCAAAAGGCCCGGCAGAAGCGCAAGCTTGAAGCCCATCGCCTGGGCTTCATCAAGAGAGATATCCGGAGTCTTGCCTTTCCATACGATATTCACAAGGCACGGACCATTCACCCGCTCGGGCACGAGGCGCAGTTCCTCAAGATCCTGAGGTGCTTCCACGAAGGCAATGTCCGCGCCTGCGGCGAGCGCGGCACGCGCGCGCTGAATGGCATCGTCCAGCCCGGTCACGGCACGGGCATCAGTGCGCGCGATGATAACGAAGTCGGGGTTTTTGCGGGCCGCCAGTGCAGCGCGAATCTTGGCGATGTAGTCGCCTTGCGGGATGATGCGCTTGTCATCCAGATGGCCGCACCGCTTGGGATCCTCCTGATCCTCGATGTGGATGCCGGCGACGCCGGCTTGCTCGTATTCCATCACCGTGCGATAGACATTCAGCTCGTTGCCGTAGCCGGCGTCCGCGTCGGCGATCACCGGGATGTCCACGGCCGCCACCAGGCGCGCCGCATTGTCGACCATTTCCCGCATCGTCAGCAGGCCGTAGTCTGGGTAGCCCAGCGTGGCGGACGTGCCGGCGCCGGTCATGTACACAGCCTTGAAGCCGGCAGTCTGCACAGCACGGGCGGTGATGCAGTCGTAGGCGCCGGGGGCGACTGCCAGGCCGCCCCCCGCCAGCATGTCTCTCAGTCTTCTGCTCATGGTCATGGGTGGTTCCTTACATCAGGGAAGGGAGCCAGAGGGTGATATCTGGCCAGAGAATGAGGATTGCCAACACTACGATGTCCATCAGAATGAACCAGGCAACCCCTTTGAAAATCTGGCCCATGCCGATCAGGTCGCCGGTCACCGCTTTAATGATGAACACGTTCAGCCCCACCGGAGGCGTGATCAGGCCGATCTCCAGATACTTGATCATGATGATGCCGAACCAGATCAGGTCGTAGCCGAGTCCCTTTATCACCGGGATCACCACTGGCAGCGTGAGCAACATGATTTCGATGGCGCCCATGAAGGTGCCGAGCACAATGTAAAGAACCGACAGCACGGCGAGGATGACGATCGGCGGTACGTTTTCGAAGCTGGATGCCCAGCTGGTTAACTCGCCAGCGAAACCGGTGAGGGCGCTGAACGTGGTGACCATATAGGCGCCCAGTACGGCGGCGAACAGCATTGAGGTGGTCTTCAGGGTCTCCTCGCCGGCGGCGGCGACGCCCTTGAACTTGATACGGCCACTAAACAAGCAAAGAAGCAGGGCCACCATGGCGCCGATGCCGCCGGCTTCGGAGGGGGTGAACATGCCGGTGTAGAGACCGGTTACCACAAGGGCGATCAGCGCCAGCATACCCCAGATGCCTCTCAGGGAGCCGATCTTGTCGCGCATGGGTACGGCGGGAACCGGTGGAGCCAGTTGCGGGTTGATCTTGACGCGGATCATGACGATCAGAACATAGGCTCCCAGAGAAAGCATTCCGGGCAACACACCAGCAACAAACAGCTTAGCTACCGATTGCTCGGTAAATACCGCATATAGAATCATCAGGATGCTCGGGGGAATCAGCGAGCCCAGAGTGCCGGATGCGGCAACGATGCCAGAGGCGAGTCCCTTGTCGTATTTCCAGTGGAGCATCTCGGGAATCGCCATGCGCCCCATCGCCGCGGCGGTCGCCAGACTTGATCCGCTGATCGCGGAAAATAGTGTGCAGCCCACCGCGGACGCCACCGCCAGCCCGCCGGGAACCCGCGCGAACCACATTCTGGCGGCGGCATAGATGTCCCTTGTAAAGCCGCCTTCCGTGGCGAGATAGCCCATCAGTAGGAACATGGGGATGGTGGTGTAGGTGTATTCGGCCACGGATGAGTAGGCCAAGTCGCCGAGGAAATGGTTTGCCGCGCTCAGTGCTCGCCCGAAGGCATCCAGATCGCCGCCGCCTCGGGCGGTCAGCACCAGCACCAGGCCGCCGAACCCGGCACAGATCAGAGACACCGCGATGGGGATGCGCAACAGTAACAAAATGATCATGGCGGCCATCACAGCCGCGCCAACAATCGCTGGATCCATGATTTAAAACACCGTTTAGTTGTTGTGTGATACGGATGAGTCGAGCGCCTGGCGCAGTTCGTTTTGCGCCTCACTGGGGCGGGCTCGGGTGAATATGATTTGCAGAAGAATGCGCAATGACCACCAGGCAAGGCCGATAGGAATCAGAGCTTTTGCTGGCCACTCAGGAATGTAGAGCACCGAACCGTAAGCTACTTCGCCAATCGAATAGGATTCGATTGCCTGCCTAAGCGAGAGGTAGGCCATCCAGGAAAAAATCATCAGAGCCAGCACCAGTCCCAGACTGATCAGCGTGGTTTGCACTCTCTTGCTGAACTGGTCGCTGAGGACGGTTACCTCGAGATGGCCGCCGATGGACTGCACGTAACTCAGCGGCAAAAATACCACCGCGACCATCAGCATTTCCTGAAAGAGCAGGTCGTCGGGTACGGAGACATGTAAGAAGGTGCGGCCCAGAACGGACACAAAGGTGATCACGACCATGGCGGCAAGCAATAGCTGTGCGATCACCATGACCACGAAATCAACACGGTTCATGCCGGTGATAAGCCGGTCTATAGGGTGCTTGTTTTTCATATCGGGACCCTGGGGCGAAGAGGTGTTGTAGGTAAGCGCCGGGCCTTGATGCTTGGCCTGCGGAGCGATGCACGGCTTTCAGATTCCTCTGATGCACATCATGTACGTACAAGAATACATCTTGCTTATTCGGCAGGCAATACGTCTTTCGCGCGCGAATCAAGAAAAACGCAAATTTATATTTGACCTCAATTTCATTGTTCTTGTATGGTACAAGATACATCTGGTCATATCCCATCCAAGGGTGTGACCGGGCGCTGGCCCGAATCTGCTGAAGTCGGCCCGGGTTGATTGTTTCAGGCCTCGGGCTATCCGCCACGTCATACCTACAAAAACTGACGGGCCGTTATGGCCCGAATGAGGACTCAACATGTCTACAGAACCCTTTAGGTCACCCTCTCTTTCAGCTCCTTTGTGCCTGGTTGCTCTCAGTATCGCTCTGTTGATCTCTCCAGGGGCGAAGGCGCGCACGCTGTCTCTGGCGATCCCCAATGCGCCGGTTGGTACCAGCGAGCATAAGGCATTGCTTTGGTGGATGGATTCCATCGATCAATGCACCAAGGGGGAAACCAGGATCAAAGGCTACTACTTGCAGAGTCTGGTGAAGCTCAAGGACGCTCTCAGCGGCGTCAGTGCCGGAATCGCCGACATCGCGATCATCGCGCCGGGTTATGATCAGGCCAAGTTGCCATTATGGTATCTGGCCAAGAGTGATGTTGGCTCCGGTAACCCGTACGTTACTGCGGTGGCCTTTAACCATATGCGCGATCGTTTTTCCGCAATCCGAGATGAAGAGAAGAGAAATAATATCAAGTATATATCACACTACTCGGTAGGCCCGGTAGTTATTCTCAGTGTCGATAAACCATATATGCAGCCGTCAGATCTGGATGGCGCCAAGGCGTATTTTGCTTCTACCTGGAGCCGTGCCGCTAAGTTACAGGGCTGGAAAGTCGCCACGGTAAGTCTCTCCTTTTCCGACCTTTATTCGTCCATGGAGCGTGGCACCATCGATGCCTTTACTTCTTATCTGCCGCTTATCGAAGCGTACAAACACAACGAAGTCGCCAATTACGCGGTCAATCCGGGTATCGGTCAGCAGATGAACCTGATCGCCATGAATCGGGGGGTATGGAAAAGCTTGCCGGTGAAGTCTCGGGAATGCTTCGACTCCCTGCAGCCTAAACTGCTCTTGCGGCTCGCTCGTGCAGAGCTGGACGACAGCGCGAATGCCCAGAAGCGTCTTAGCGGCGCTGAAAAGTACTCGATGCAGTTTCTGGAACCGGACGACAAGCAAAAGGCGGCGTGGAATGAGGGTTTTGAAAAGGCCAACGATGAGAAGGTCGAGCGCTTGTCCAAATACAACCAGCATGTCGCTGAAATCAACAAGGCCTACCTCAAAGAGGTGGGCGCAGTGACGGAAGCGGTTCGCCAGGAAGGGTATCCATGGGAGAAAAAGTGACCGCAGTGTGACGACCCTTAAAACGATATCACTCATTGCGAGGTTAAAGAAATGGGGCTTCAAATTTTCCATTGCCGCCGACCTTACTACCTTGGAGTTTATCTATGAAAGCTGCCGCGCGGCTCCGTCAATTGATGAAGGAGCAGGATCTGGTCCTGGCCCCTGGTGGGTACGACGGTATTACCGCCCGTCTGATTGAACAAGCAGGATTTTCGTGCCTGTACATGACCGGCGCTGGTACGTCGGCGGCTCTCGGGTTCCCGGATCTGGGTCTGTTAACCATGACGGAGATGGTGGACAACGCCGGCACCATGGCGCGCTCGGTGTCCATTCCCCTGATCGCGGACGCTGACACCGGCTATGGTAATGAGTTGAACGTCACCCGTACCGTGCGCGAATTCGAGGCCCGCAATGTGGCGGCCATCCACATCGAGGATCAGGTCTTCACCAAGCGATGCGGTCACCTGGACGATAAGGAAGTCATCACATCGAACGAGTACGTGGCCAAAATCCGCGCGGCGGTGGCGGCGCGCCGGGATCCGGATTTTATGATTATCGCTCGCACCGACGCGCGTGCGGTGCACGGGCTGGATGAAGCCATCGACCGTGCTAATGCGGCGTTGGAGGCGGGGGCCGACATGGCGTTCGTGGAGGCGCCGCAAAGCCTGAGCGAGATGGCGGAAGTGCCACGCCGGGTGCGAGGCCCATGCCTGCTTAATATGGTGCCCGGTGGCAGGACGCCGATCATTAGCGCCGCCCAGGCGCAGGAGATGGGCTATCGATTGATGATCATGCCGGGCGCCTTGCTAAACCGGATGCTGCTGGCCGGCGACCTGGCTTTGCAGCGCATCAAGGAGCAGGGTGGCCCCGAGAAGCCGGAGGACAATCAGGATGTGCGGGATTTCTTCCGACGCTTCGGTTCCGACGAATGGAACGAACTGCGGCACCGGTTCCAAAGCTTGCCAGAGGAATAGTCATGGGTCGCACCTTGTTTGACAAAATCTGGGACGCCCATGTCATCAACGACCTGGGTGAAGGCTGGGCCTTGTTGCACATCGACCGGCATTTGCTGCACGACCTTTCTGGCCCACCGGCGTTGCAGAACCTGGCGGATCGTGGCCTGCCGGTTCATAACCCGGAACTGTGCTTCGCCACGCCGGATCATATTGTGTCCAGTCAGCCAGGCCGTACCGGCCATACCTACGAGAAGGGCCGCAGGTTGTGGGCTGGCCTGCATGATGGTGCGCTGGCCAATCGTATCCACCTGTTCGACCTGGGGCAGCCGGGGCAGGGCATCGTGCATGTCATGGGCCCGGAAATGGGTGTGGTGTTGCCCGGGTTGTCGGTGGTGTGTGGTGACAGTCACACCGGAACCAACGGCGGCGTCGGTGCATTGGCGTTTGGTATCGGCTCGTCGGAAGCGGTACACGTGCTGGCCACGCAGACATTGCGACAACGTAAGCCCAAGCGCATGCGGATTACCTTCAAGGGCAACCCGGGGCCGGCGATCACCGCCAAGGATATGATTCTGCATACGCTGGCCCGGCTGGGCGCCAGCGCCGGGGTCGGCCACGCCATCGAGTTCGCCGGGCCGGTGGTCCGTGGCCTCGACGTAGAGGCACGGCTGACATTGTGCAATCTGGCCACCGAACTTGGCGCGAAGATGAGTATGGTGGCGCCGGATGAGACGACCTTTGATTATCTGCGTGGGCGGCCTTTTGCTCCGGCCGGCTCGGCATTTGACCGGGCGGTGGCCGACTGGCGCGCGCTGGTCGGTGATGAGGACGCGGTGTTTGATCGGGAGGAGGTGCTTGATCTGACCGGCATCGCGCCAACGGTGACCTGGGGCACCAGCCCTGATCAGGCGATCGGCATTGAGGATCGGATTCCGGACCCGGCCGTCGAGCCAGACACGGAGCGCCGTGAAGAGTACCGCGCCGCGCTGGAATACATGGGGCTGCGTGGCGGCGACGCGATTCTTGGCACGCCGGTGGATTGGGTCTTTATTGGCTCTTGTGCGAACTCCCGGCTTTCCGATCTGAGAGCCGCCGCGAAAATCGCCGCAGGGAGACAGGTCGCCGCAAGCGTCACGGCCTGGGTGGTGCCGGGCTCCGAGCAAGTCAAGCGGGCGGCGGAACAAGAAGGCTTGGACCGTATCTTCATGGAGGCGGGATTCGCCTGGCGCGAACCTGGCTGCAGCATGTGCGTGGCGGCCAACGGCGAGCAAATTCCCCCTGGCGCGCGAGCTGTGTCGACTTCCAACCGCAATTTCGTTGGCCGGCAGGGCCCTGGCGCGCGCACTCATCTCGCCAGCCCCGCGATGGCGGTCGCCGCCGCCATCGCCGGCGAGCTCACTGACGTCAGGAGGCTGTGACGTGGAACCCTTTACAACCCTGCGCGGGCGGGCGGCACCGTTGATGCGAGCGAATCTGGATACCGATGTCATCATCCGTATCGAGCGGCTTACTCAACTTGGTAAGGACGAGCTTGGTAAATACGCCTTCGAGGCGATCCGCTATCTGGAAAGCGGCGAGCCGAACCCGGCGTTCACCCCTGGTCAGCCGCAGTTCGCCGGTGCGCCGATCCTGATTGCCGCCGATAATTTCGGATGCGGCTCGTCCCGGGAGGGGGCGGTGTGGGCGCTTCAGGGCATGGGGTTCCACTGCCTGATTGCGCCCGGCTACGGTGACATCTTTCGCAACAACTGCTTTCAGAACGGGGTGCTGCCGATCATCTTGCCCTCGGACCAGGTCAATGAACTGGCGGCGCTTGCCGAACAGTGCCGCGAGTTTCACGTTGACCTGAACCAATGCCGTATCCGGGTGGGCGACCACCAATGGCTCTTCGAAATAGATGCCCTGCGCCGTCAGATGCTGCTCGAAGGGCTGGATGAAATCGCCCTCACGCTGCGCAGTGATGAAGCCGTGCTCGCCTGGCAACGAATGGATCGGCAGCGCCGCCCCTGGGCATGGCCCGGTGTGGTCGCAACTCGCTGACGCCTCACTGAATCAACGACACAACCATAAGAAAAAATCAAAGCAACAAACAGGAGGAATGCTTATGAGACCGATAATCGGCCCTGACTGATCCAGGGCCTTCCATCCTTTATGTCCGCCGGCTTACTGGCCGGATATCCAAGCTGAAATCGTCCGCCGGCCGCTTTAGGGGGCCAGGGGCCTATTCGTCCAAAAGAAGCTTGAGGAAGAACCATGAAAATCCCAGCGATAGAAGGCCGCGGAGCCTCCACTGTCCTGTTCGCCGGGTTGATATTTCTGACTCCCGTCGCGGCCCGGCCAACAAAAACTTGAATGCGTGAACAGATCACCGGTCCGCAAGACGCCTTTCACAAAAAGCCGGGGTTCCACGGTGCCGTGCTCTTGTCACTGAATGAATTGAAATCTTCAAGCGTTAGCAACGCGGAAGCCAAAACCTGACTCATTGATGGCGGATTCGCACATCAAGAAATAGCTGTTGATTGAAGAAATCTAACGAGAAGAAAAGGAGATAAACAATGAATAAAAAAACTCTGATGACACTGGGATTGGCGCTGGGTCTGGCCGCTTCACCGGCTCTTCATGCGATGACGGTGATCGAAAACGATAAGAACAAGCTGGATATATACGGAAAGCTGCGTCTGTCGCTGGACTATGGGCGTTCGGATCTGGGTGATACCCCGGACGATCCGTCCGCCGGTTTGGTTGACGCCGGCCACAGCCTGTCCACTAATACCACTTTGATCGGATTGCGCGGTAAGCATCAACTGGACGGAACCTATTCGCTGGTCTGGCAGTTGGAGCAGAACTTCGATCCGGATTCGCCTCGCGATCGCGGCCTTGGCAACCGGGATACCTTCGCCGGTTTCCAGACTCCGGCGGGCTTGTTCCGCTTCGGTATCATGGACACCCCCTACAAGCGCAATGGCATCATGCTCAGCCGCTTCACCACCACGGTGGCGGATCCCCAGGCGCTTCTCGGTCGCGGCAGCGGTGGCGCTCAGCGGCTTTCGTTGCGAGCGAAAAATGCCATACGTTGGGATCAGGACTTCCTGGATCGGCGGCTCAAGGTGGCGCTGGAGTACGGCTCCGGACAGCAGGACACCGAAGGTGTCGCCGACGATAATGGAAGCGATATGTGGAGTGTCGGCCTGACCTGGGTGGGCGGCGACTTGGTCGCCGGCGTTGCCTACGTGGATTGGTCCAAACTCTATAATGACGGTGATGTCAGCGGCTTCAACGCCGGGGCCAATTACCGCATAGGTCCGGCGCGCCTTGGTGTGGTCTACGACCATTTGGAGGCGGATACCGTGGACTTTCTGAATCGCGATGCCTACGGGGCCTTCGTCACCTGGGACCTGGGGCCCCTTTATACGATTGGTGCGCAGTGGATCCATGCTGACGAATCCGACGCCGGAGATGATGAGGCGGATCAGTACAGTCTGGTCGGCACCTGGCATGCTAATCAAGCGTTGGATTTGTATCTGGCGGCGACCACCACCATCAATAGGGGCAGCGGTCAGTACCCAACCGCCGACTACGCTCATGGCGACCACATCAACACTGTACCGGGAGGCGACCCTGAAGTGCTTTCTGTGGGCATGAGCTACAAATTCTGATTCTTGGTTTATGGTAGGCAAGGCCGGGTATTTGATCCCCGGAGGCGCTCAATCAGACCGGCTCTGCGGGATACGCCGCCAACGTGCTCTTGACGTTGCCCGCCCCTCCCCACCATCCTGGCGCCGGCATGTCCTCCATGCCGGACTTTTCTCAGCCGTTCTCGGCTTCCAGGTGGTGCTGGGTGGGGCACGCGTGACAACCGGACGACCCATTCGCCCACTCTGTGTGCAGTGACGCGGAAGGGCCGGGAACCACCACTTCGCCGCGATCGGGCAGGTGTGGGAATCGCTGTATAATCAGGCCAGCACCGATCTGTTCTCGGAAGTAGCTGATGCTCCATATCTAGAGCCACTTGCCGTATTGGGCAAAGCTAGTGGGGGTGGAGCATGAGGGGCACCTTTTGGTTCTGGTTTCAGGTTTAGGTACCTTCATCAGAACCGGTAACCCTCTCTTTTTCAAAGGGATTTTTCAGATTTGCTCTGAACTACTCCTCCTTACTGATTGGCCTGGCTTCCGACGCTTTGGATGCGAGTACGAACAATTTCGTGGCGCATGAGCTTCCCAGCGGAATGATTCTCGATCTGACCGCCGAGCAATATGCTCGAGGCTGGGCCTTGGCCCAGTTTTATTTCCATCTCATGCCCGCTTACTCAATATTGCGCCGCGAAAAGGTCGAACTTGGAAAGGCTGATTACGTGGCGCACATGCTCCCATATATTCGTCCGGAAACGATACCTAAAGGTTGATGGCTGATTGAAGGCAGGCTTCGCCTTTATCTTTTCCACGATGGTTTCTCCAAGGTTATCAAAAGATGGTTTTATTCGGACGCGCTGCTTCGCTGCGCGCCAGCGCATTGAAACGTTGGGATCGGTGCACACGTATGGATAGCCAGAGTGGCTTGGAATGAAAGTGATCGATCTGGACACAGAGAAAGGCAACCAGCTTCTTGAAACACTGATGAGTGAGGGCTGGAAGAAGATCAAGGAGTACCCGTCTCTGGCTTTTGACAAGGGAATCGATTTCGATAGTTTCACCCTCAGGAAGGACGGGCTGGAGCTGGTGCTTGAATGGACCAACTGGTTCGAGTGGGAGATTCGTGGGGAAGACGCGGCGCTTGAGGCACTGGCCGATCAGTATGGATTGAAAATCAGGGATGAAGAATGAGCCGGGATGGAAGAAGGGTTGGGGCGTTCGTGTTGACGTACGTTCGTAAAAGCGTACAATTTGGCCAAATATTGAACACTCTGGAGGTGCGTCATGACGGGTATTACCGCCACCGAGGCGCGCAGCAATCTCTATCGTTTGATTGATGAAACCGCCGAGTCCCATCAGCCGATCGTTATCCTGGGTAAACGGAACAGGGCGGTTCTGGTGTCCGAAGAGGATTGGGCCGCGATTCAGGAGACCCTTTACCTGCTCTCGGTCCCCGGGATGCGGGAATCAATCCGTGAGGGAATGGATACCCCCGTGGATGAATGCGATGAGGAGTTGGATTGGTGACATGGAAGTTGGTTTATACCCGGCACGCGCAGAAAGACGCAAGGAAGCTGGCCTCAAACGGTCTGAAACCGAAAGCTCAGGAGTTGCTGGCGCTGCTCGCGGAAGATCCGTATCGGAAGCCGCCCCCGTTCGAGAAGCTGGTTGGTGATCTGGCGGGGGCTTATTCCCGCCGTATCAACATCCAGCACCGGTTGGTGTATCAGGTACTTGAGAGCGAACGGGTGGTGAAGGTGCTTCGGCTTTGGAGTCACTACGAATAGTGCCTGGTCTGTTTGGTCAGGTGCTGCTCCACTCTGCAAAGGCCTCTGTATCTGGCATGTAGGCGCTTGCCCTGAAGGCGAATTGGGGTAAGGGGAAAATTCACTTGCAGGGCAAGCTCCTACAGCGGCTTCGTAGTTTGGTCTGTGGGAATTGTTTTAGTCTCCCTTAGACAGTCAGATACTTCTTCACTAATGCATCATCCAGTTCCCCAACTGCCCCTTCCGCCACGTTACGACCACGGTCGAGAATGGTGAAGCGGTCGGCGGTGGCGCGGGCGAAGTGGAGTTTTTGTTCCACCAGCAGCACGGTGAGGCCTTCTTCCCGGTTCAGGGTTTTGATGACGCGGCCGATCATGTCGACGATGTTGGGCTGAATGCCTTCCGTGGGTTCGTCCAGAATCAGCAGTTTCGGGTCCAGGGCCAGGGCGCGGCCGATGGCCAGTTGCTGTTGCTGGCCGCCGGACAGGTCGCCGCCGCGGCGATGGCGCATTTCGTGGAGCACGGGGAACAGTTCATAGATCCGTTCCGGGATCTTGCGCTGGCGATCCGGGCGCGCCTGCAGGCCGGTTTCCAGGTTCTCTTCCACGGTCAGTAATGGAAAGATCTCCCGGCCTTGGGGGACGTAGCCGATGCCGGCACGGGCGCGGTCCTCGGCGGCTTTCTTGCGCAGGTCCTGGTCGAGAAAGCGGATCTCGCCGGATGCCGAAGGCAGCAGGCCCATGATGGTTTTCAGCAGTGTGGTCTTGCCGACGCCGTTGCGGCCCATCACGCACAGGCATTCGCCCTGTTGCACGGACAGGTCCAGATCCCAGAGCGTATGGGATTCGCCGTAGTATTGATTGATGCCTTTCAACGACAGCATGAGCGTTCCTGTTCATTGGTATGGGGCGGAGCGTTACTCGCCCAAATATACTTCGATCACTTTCGGGTCGTTCTGCACGTCCTGCATCTTGCCTTCGGCGAGGACGCTGCCCTGGTGCAGTACGGTGACGGTGCTGGCGATGCTGCGGATGAATTCCATATCGTGTTCCACCACCACCACGGAGTGCTCGCCGGCCAGTTGTTGAAGCAGTTCGGCGGTGCGCTCCACTTCCTGTCGGGTCATGCCGGCGATGGGTTCGTCCACCAGCAGTAGTTTCGGTTGCTGCATCAGCACCATGGCGATTTCCAGCCATTGCTTCTGCCCGTGGGACAGCGCGCCGGCCACATGGTCGTGCCGGTCCAGCAGGCCGACGGTGTCCAGGGTGGCGGCGATGCGGTCGCGCTGTTCGCCGTTGAGTGGATGCACCAGGGTATGCCAAGTGGTTTTCGGGCCGGCCATGGCCAGCTCCAGATTCTCCGCCGCGGTGTGTTCCGGAAACACGGTGGGCTTTTGGAACTTGCGACCGATGCCGGCGCCGGCGATTTCGGTTTCGCTCATGCGGGTCAGATCGAGGGTCTGGCCGAAAAAGCAGGTACCCTGGTCCGGCCGGGTCTTGCCGGTGATCACGTCCATCATGGTGGATTTGCCGGCGCCGTTGGGGCCGATGATGCAGCGCAGCTCACCGGGTTCGATGTACAGGGTCAGGTCGTTCAGCGCCTTGAAGCCGTCGAAGCTGACGGTGATGTTCTCCATGTACAGCAGGTATTTGCCGCCGGTGTCCAGCTCGCCCGGATTGATGGTGCGGGTGCCGGGGCGGACCACGTCGAACACCCGGTCGCGGCGAAAGGTGTCACGCAGGTTCATGGGACGCCTCCGGCTGGTCGTCGTTGTCGGTGCCGTTGCTATTGTTACCATCACTTTTGCGCAGGCGCTGACGGACATTGTCCGCCAGGCCCACCAGGCCACGTGGCAGGAACAGGGTCACCGCCACGAACAACCCCCCTAGGGCGAACAGCCAGGCTTCCGGCATGATGCCGGTGAACACGGTCTTGCCGTAGTTGACCAGAATGGCGCCGATCACCGCGCCATACAGAGTGGCGCGGCCGCCCACCGCCACCCACACCACCAGTTCGATGGAGTTGAGCGGTGAGAACTCGCCGGGGTTGATGATCCCCACTTGAGGTACATACAGGGCGCCGGCGATACCGGCCAGTACCGCGCTCAGGGTGAAAATCCACAGCTTGTAGTGCTCGGTGCGATAGCCGAGGAAGCGGGCGCGGGACTCACCGTCGCGAACCGCCATCACCACCCTGCCCATGCGGGAGCCGGTAATGTAGCGGCACAGTACGAAGGCCAGTGCCAGGGCAATGGCGGTGGCGATCAAGAGAGCCACCCGGGTGCTGTCCTCGCGCAACGAAAAGCCGAGAATGTCCTTGAAGTCGGTGAGGCCGTTGTTGCCGCCAAAACCCAGTTCGTTACGGAAGAACGCCAGCATCAACGCGTAGGTCAGCGCCTGGGTGATGATCGACAGGTACACTCCGGTGACGCGGGAGCGGAACGCCAGCCAGCCGAACACGAACGCCAGCAGCCCGGGCACCAGCGCGATCAGCACCATGGTGAACAGAAACGAATGGGAGCCGAGCCAGTACCAGGGCAGTTCCTGCCAGTTCAGAAACACCATGAAATCCGGCAGCACCGGGTTACCGTAGACGCCGCGATCGCCGATCTGGCGCATCAGGTACATGCCCATGACGTAACCGCCCAGGGCGAAGAAGGCGCCATGGCCGAGGCTGAGTATGCCGCAGTAGCCCCAGACCAGATCCAGGGCCATGGCCAGCAGCGCGTAACACAGATACTTGCCGAGCAGCGTGACCGTGTAGCTGCTCACATGCAGCCCGGAGTCCGCCGGGATCAGCTGATTCAACAGCACCACCAGGGCCACGGCGCCGAACAGGATGCCGATGAACCAGCGGGCGGCACGGTCGGTCAGGGCGGTTTTCAAATCCGAATGTCTCATTATTCCTCCGCGGCCCGGCCGCGCTGCGGGAACAGACCGCGCGGTTTGCGTTGAATGAACAGGATGATGAACACGAGCACGAAGATCTTCGCCAGCACCGCGCCGGAAACCGGCTCCAGCAGTTTGTTGGCGATACCCAGGCTGAAGGCCGCGGTGAGCGTGCCCCACAGATTGCCGACGCCGCCGAACACCACCACCATGAATGAGTCGATGATGTAGGCCTGGCCCAGGTTGGGGCCGACGTTGGTGAGCTGCGCCAGCGCCACGCCAGCGACACCGGCGATACCGGAGCCGAGCCCGAAGGTGAGGGCGTTGATGCGGTCGCTGCGGATACCGAGGCCGCGGGCGGTTTGCCGGTTCTGACTGACCGCGCGCACTTGCAGGCCCAGCCGGGTTTTCTTCAGCACCAGCAGCAGGCCGAGGAACACGGTAAGAGCGAAGGCGATGATGTAGAGGCGGTTAAAGGTCAGGGAGAACACCGGATTGATCTGCCAGGCGCCGCTCATCCACTCCGGCGTGACCACCGAGCGGTTCAGTGGCGAGAAAATCACTCGCACGGCTTGTTGCAGGATCAGGCTGATGCCGAAAGTGGCGAGCAGCGTTTCCAATGGGCGTCCGTAGAGATAGCGGATCACGAAGCGTTCGATCAGGACGCCGACAAAACCGGAGATCAGAAACGCCGCCGGTATGGCCACAAGCAGGGACCACTCATGGCCCTGGGGAAAAACCTGCTGCACCACGAAGGTGGTGTAGGCACCGAGCATGATCAGCTCGCCATGGGCCATGTTGATCACACCCATGACACCGAAGGTGATGGCCAGACCGATGGCGGCCAGCAACAGCACCGAGCCCAGGCTGAGGCCGAAGAACAGTGTATCGGCGGTCTGGTAACGGGCGGTACGGGCGTCGATACGCTTTAATGCGGTCTCCACCGCTTTGCGCTCACTGGGCGCGTCACTGTCGAGGCGGCTGCGCAGGGCGTTGCGCACCGTTGGTTCAAGGCTGCCGGACAGGGCTTCAATGGCGTTGAGGCGCGTATTCAGGTCGCTGTCCTCGGAATACAGGGCGGCGGTGTTCAGCGTGGTATCGATGGCCGCCGCCACCGAGGTATTGTCTTCCCGTGCGCGCTGTTCGCGCAGAGCGGCCAGCAGGTCGGGATCCTTGGTACCGATCAGGCTGGTGGCGGCGGCCCGGCGCTGTGCGGCGTCCGGGTTGTTCAGGCCGACCACCGCTTGCAGATTCTCGATCTGCCGGCGCAGACGGTTATTGATGGTAATTGGCGCGGCGGCCCGTGACTCCACCGTGCCCAGGTCCGCTTCACTGAGCGGGTCATGGAGTTGCCAGCCGCCGTCGGCGCGCTCGCCGAGCACGATGCGGTCGTTGGCACGGTCCAGCAGCAGGCGCCGGTCTTGCAACGCTTTGAGCAGCGCATCCGCCCGGGGATGGCCGGAATGAGCCAGCGCATCGATGGCGGCGGCTTTGTCGTCGAAGCTGCGGCTGCGCAGTTGCTGCAGCACCTCTTCTATAGTGGTTGTCGGTTCAGTGGCCGGCGATTCGGCCTGAGCCACACTCGTCAGACACAATAGGGCGAGTGCGAGCGCGAAAACCCTGAGCATGGTGGCTCCTCATTGCATAAGCGTCGGAGGCCGGGGACCGGCCTCGACGGCGTTTCCCAAGGTGCATCCCTTTTTTTGAGGGACAACGGAAACGATTACTGCGCGGCCTGACCGCCGCAGGTTTTGGTTTTGCTGTTGTAGTTGCCGCAGTTGATCGGCTTGGTCCAGTCGGCGATCAGGTCCTTGGAGCCGGGCAGGAAGTCTGACCAGGCATCGCCGGCCACCAGGCCGTCGGTCTGCCAGACCACGGCGAACTGGCCGTCGTCCTGGATTTCGCCGATCAGCACCGGTTTGGAGAGATGGTGGTTTTTGTTCATCACCGCGGTGCCGCCGGTAAGGTTGGCGGTGGTGATGCCGATCATGGCGTCGGCGACTTTGTCGGTGTCGGTGGACTTGGCTTTCTCCACCGCTTTGGCCCACATGTTGAAGCCGATATAGGTGGCTTCCATGGGGTCGTTGGTTACCCGTTTGCTGTCACCGATATAGTCGTGCCATTGCTTGATGAAGCTGTTGTTCTCGTCGGTGTAGACGCTTTGGAAATAGTTCCAGGCGGCTAGGTGGCCGACCAGCGGGCCGGTGTCGACACCGGACAGTTCCTGCTCGCCGACGGAGAACGCCACCACCGGGATGTCGGCGGCGTCGATGCCCTGGTTGCCCAGTTCCTTGTAGAACGGTACGTTGGCGTCACCATTGATGGTGGACACCACCGCGGTTTTCTTGCCCTGGCTGCCGAATTCCTTGATGCGGGAAACGATGGACTGCCAGTCGGAGTGACCGAACGGGGTGTAGTTGATCATGATGTCCTCGTCAGCCACGCCTTTGCTTTTCAGGTAGGCTTCGAGGATCTTGTTGGTGGTGCGAGGATAAACGTAATCGGTGCCCGCCAGCACGAAGCGTTCGGCGCCCAACTCGTCGATCAGATAGTCCACCGCCGGAATGGCCTGCTGGTTCGGTGCCGCGCCGGTGTAGAACACGTTCTTGGAGGACTCCTCGCCTTCGTATTGAACCGGATAGAACAATAGGCCGTTGAGTTCCTCCACCACCGGCAGCACGGACTTGCGTGATACCGAAGTCCAGCAGCCGAAGATAACGTCGACTTTTTCCTTGCTGATCAGCTCACGGGCCTTTTCCGCGAACAGCGGCCAGTTGGAAGCGGGGTCGACCACCACCGGCTCCAGCTTCTTGCCGAGCAGTCCGCCTTTCTTGTTCTGTTCTTCCACCAGCATCAACACGGTGTCCTTGAGCGTGGATTCACTGATCGCCATAGTGCCGGACAGTGAATGCAGAACCCCCACCTTGATGGTGTCGGCGGCATTGGCCAGGGCCGACAGTGACAGCGCACCGGCGGCGAGCCCGGCTTGGGCCAGTCGTTGCCAACGTCTTTTCATGATCATGGTTTTCCCCTCTGTATCATTGCCGATTGAAGTGCCAGGTTGTGCGCATCACGCTCCGGCTCGGGAGCCGGAGGCGGGCGCGGGCAGGGCATCGCCGGTATCTCCGCTACCTTGACGCCGTGCCTCGTAAAGCATGTGCAGGGTGATTTTGCGAACCTCGTTGCGGCTCGCCTCGATGTGCGCCTTGAGCATGATCTGCGCCGGCTCCACCCGCCGGTGCAGAATCGTCTCGAGAATCGCGTGATGCTCGTCGTAGGTGGCATCGATGCGCGCGCGCTTGGTGAAGTCCAGGCGGCGAATGATGCGCAGCCGCTCGGTGATGTTTTGATGGATGCGTGTCATCTCACCGTTGCCGGCGGTACGCACCAGTTCGCTGTGGAAATTCTCGTCCAGATTGAGCACGCCGCTGATGTCCCGCAGCCGCTGGTCCTCCGGTACGCCCCACAGGGACATCAGGGGTTGCAGCGTATCGGCCAGATTCTCCAGCTCGCAGAGCCGGCGCACCGCCGCGCATTCCAGCACGGTGCGAACGTCGTAAAGCTCTTCGAAATAATGAAAGTCGAAGGGCTTCACCTGCCAGCCGTTGCGTGGGGAAACTTCCACATAGCCTTCCCGCTCCAGCCGGAACAGGGCCTCCCGCACCGGCGTGCGCGAGGCGCCGGTACGTTGCGCCATTTCGTTTTCGCTGAAGCGGTCGCCGGGCAGCAGCCGGAATTCAAAGATGTCGTCCTTGATGTCCTGATAGACCTTGTCGGCCAGCTGTTTGCCACGACGCGGGGTGGTGATCATGCCGCACTCTCCGTATCGCTTCCCTTGGGATCAATAACGGCCACCGGATCGCCGGCGTTGATCAGGGTTCCTGGCTTGCAGTGAAGACCGGTGACGGTGCCGGCGGCGCTGGTGGTGATAGCGAATTCCATCTTCATCGCTTCCACCACCACCAGGGTTTGTCCGGCCTCCACCTGGGCGCCTTCTTCCACCAGCAGCTTCCATACGTTGCCGCTGATCTCGGCGCTGACCACGTGGCCGTCGAGATCGCCGATTTCCACCTTATTGCCCAATAACGCGGATTCCACCGCCGCGTCCTCGTCCTGCCAGCGCTGCACTTCGGCCTGGTAGGCGCTTTGCTGGCGCTCGCGGAACGCTTCCATTTCCGGCTCGATGCTTTCCAGGAAGGCGCGGTACTCCGCCAGGCTGAACGGTTCCTCGGTGATTTCCACCTGCAGGCGGCCTTCGCGGAAAGCGTCGCGCATTTCCCCCAGCTCCGCCTCGCTTACCGGGTAGTAGCGCACCTGGTCGAAGAACTTCAGCAACCAGGGCTCGCCGGGTTTGAATTGCGGGTTCTTCAGATGCTTGTTCCAGATCGGCAGGGTGCGGCCCACCAACTGATAACCGCCGGGAGAGTCCATGCCGTAGATGCACATATAGACGCCGCCAATGCCGACGGTGCCTTCGGCGGTATAGGTACGGGCCGGGTTGTACTTGGAGGTCATCAGGCGGTGACGGGGATCCACCGGCACCGCGCAGGGCGCGCCCAGATAGACGTCGCCGAGACCGAGCACCATGTAGCTGGCGTCGTAAACGATACGTTTGACCGCCTCGATGGAATCCAGCCCGTTGATGCGGCGGATGAACTCCGCGTTGTTGGGCAGCCAGGGGGCGTCCGGGCGGATGGTTTCCTGATAGCGCTGTACCGCGTCGAGGGTGGCGCTGTCCTCGAACGCCAGTGGCAGGTGCACCACCCGGGTGGGCACCACCAGATCGTCCACGGAACCGATGGCCGCTTCCCGTTCCAGCAGCGCGTCCACCAGATCCTGTTGGTGCAATACGCGGGAATCGTAGTGCACCTGCAGGCTGCGCACGCCGGGAGACAACTCAAGAATGCCGTCCACCGGTTTGGATTTCAGTGATTCCATCAAGGCGTGGACACGGAAGCGCAACGCCAGATCGAGCACGTTTTCGCCGTACTCGATCAGAATGTATTTGTCGCCGGCCTGGCGGTAGGTGATGCGTGGCACATCGCCGTCCGCCTCCCGTTCCGCCAGCATGGTGGGCGAGGTGGTGCCCTCCGGCATGGCAGTGGGTGTGGCCGGGGCGGGTGTTACCGGCCGCAGACTCTCGATGCTTCGATCCTGGGCCTGCTCCAGCGCCAGCGCCTGATCAAAGTCGATGGCGACGAAACGAATCGAGTCGCCGGGTTTCAGCTGCCCGACCTTCCACAGTTCGGCCTTGGCGATGGTCACCGGGCAGACGAAGCCGCCGAGACTCGGGCCGTCCTTGGTCAGGATCACCGGGAAGTCGCCGGTGAAGTTGATCGAACCGATGGCGTACTCGTTATCGTGCAGGTTGGACGGATGCAGCCCGGCTTCGCCGCCGTCGGTGCGCGCCCAGGTGGGTTTCGGGCCGGTCAGGCGGATACCCAGGCGGTTGGAGTTGTAGTGCACCTGATAGTCAGCGCCGAAGAAGGTATCGATGGCCTCCTGGGTGAAATAATCCGGCGCGCCGTGGGGACCGTACAGTACCTTGATTTCCCAATGCTGCGGATAGTCCGGGATCAGTGTGCCCTCCGCCGGTGACGGTTCATGCACCGGCGCCGGGGTCGGGCAGCCGGGCAACTGAGGCTGGCACAGGGACAGCACATCACCCTTGCGCAAAGTACGGCCGCCGTGTCCGCCGAACTGTCCCAGCACGAAAGTGGATTTGCTGCCCAGGTAATCGGGCACGTCGATACCATTACGTATGGCGATGTAGGTGCGGCAGCCGCTGGTCACCTTGCCGGTGACCAGGCTCTGGCCGGCACGGACCCGTATCGGTTGCCACAGCGCGACGGCTTCCCCGTCCAGGGTGGCGTCACAGGTGGCGCCGGTGAGGGCGACAATCGTTTCGCTATGGAAGTACAGAGTCGGGCCGATCAGTGTGGCTTCCAGGCCGGCGGCGCTGTCGTGGTTGCCGACGATGCGGTTGGCCAGACGGAACGCGTAATCATCCATCGGGCCGGAGGGCGGCACGCCGATATCCCAGTAGCCGGCACGGCCAGGATAGTCCTGCACCGTGGTATAGGTCCCCGGTTCCTGTACCTCGAATACTCGGGGACGATATTCGAAGGTCTCCAGATAACGAGTGGAGACGCGGCCTGCCGCCACGTTCGGGTCGATCAGAATCTGCCGCAGGTAATCCAGGTTGGTGGCAATGCCGCTGAGGCGGGTTTCCGCCAGGGCGTTCTGCATTTTCCGTAGAGCGGCTTCGCGATCGTCGGCATGGACGATCAGTTTCGCCAGCAGAGGATCGTAGTGCGGGCTGACCACGGTGCCGGTGTCGACCCAGCCGTCCAGACGCGCCGCCGCCGGGAAAGCCACTTCGGTAAGCTCGCCGGGGCTGGGCTGGAACGCCTTCAGCGGGTCTTCCGCATAAATACGAACCTCCATGGCGTGACCATTGACCTGATAGGCCCGGTCCAGCGGTGGCCGTTCCCCTCCGGCCAGCATCACCATCCAGGCCACCAGATCGACGCCGAAGATTTCTTCGGTGACGCCGTGCTCCACCTGCAGGCGAGTGTTGACCTCGAGGAAATAGAACTCGTCGCGCTCGTCGTCGTACACGTACTCGACGGTGCCGGCGGAGCGGTAGTTGACCGACTCACCAAGGCGGCGCGCGCTTTCGCGCAACTGTTCTCGGGTGGCCTCGGGCAGATTCGGAGCCGGGGTTTCCTCGACCACCTTCTGGTTGCGGCGTTGCAGCGAACACTCCCGCTCCCCCAACGCCAGAACGGTCCCGTCGCCGTCACCGAAAATCTGTACTTCGATATGGCGGGCCCGGGCCACGAACCGCTCCAGGAACACGCCGCTGTCGGAGAAGAAACTTTCGCCAAGCCGGCGCACGGATTCAAACGCCGCCACCAGCTCCTCTTCGCTATTGCAGCGGGTCAGGCCGATGCCGCCGCCGCCGGCGGTGCTTTTCAGCATCACTGGATAGCCGATTTCCAAGGCGGCTTGCCGGGCTTCATCCAGATCCTGCAGCAGTCCGGTACCCGGTGCCAGTGGCACGCCGGCGGCTTCGGCCAGGGCGCGGGCTTCGTGCTTGAGCCCGAATTGGCGCAACTGCGTTGGCGTCGGCCCGATGAAGGCGATGCCCTCGGCGTCACAGGCTTCGGCGAAGTCGGCGTTCTCGGAAAGAAAACCGTAACCGGGAATGATGCCGTCGGCGCCGGTTTCCCGGGCTGCCTTCAGAATGGCGTCGGTACGCAAATAGCTTTCGGCGGCGGTCTGGCCGCCCAGGGCCACCGCTTCATCGGCGGCGCTGACGTGCTGACTGTTGCGGTCGGCGTCGGAGTATACCGCCACGGAGGCGATGCCCATTTGTTTCAGGGTGCGGCAGATGCGGACCGCGATTTCCCCCCGATTGGCGATGAGCACTTTTTTCAATCCGATTGTCTTCAACATCATTCCGATCCCGTTTTAGTTTGCCGTGTTTTGCCGTTGGGCGATGTAGGCCCGCCAGCCCCCCAATGCGGTGATGTCGGTGGCGTCGTCGATGGCCCAGCCTTCGCAGATGAACCCTTTCACCAGACGGCCATCGGCGGTTTCCAGTGAGCCGATCCCCAGCGGTGGCGGGATCAGCCCGACAAAGCTGCCGAACTCGCTGACCGGCAATTGCCACAGTTCGATCTGAATGGCGGCGCCGTCATCGCTCTTGATCAGGCCGGGTTTTGGCGGTGTGGTATTGGCCAAGGCATAAAGGCGGTAACAGGGCGCGGTTTCGGTGGCTTCCAGCAAGACGCCGCCGCGTTCGGTAAGTTGGCCATTCAGAGGCATGCCGCTGAGGTGGGCGCCCACCACAGCGATGGTGATGTGATCGGCGTCGTCTTTGCTGGCTTGCGCGGGGGTGACTCGCGGCAGATCGCCGCCCACGGCTCCGGCCTGCCAGGGCTGATGCCGTTGCCAGCGCCGCCCGAATTCGGCCAGGGCGGCGTCGTGCCAGGCCGGGCCGATCAGCGTGATACCACAGGGCAACCCGTCCTCGCGGAAGCCGCCGGGCAGGGCCAGGGCGCATTGGTCGAGCAGATTGACGAAGTTGGTCCAAACGCCGAGTTGGCTGTTGAGACGGATCGGATCGGCGTTGACCGCGTCGATGCGATAGATGCCCGGTGAGGTCGGCACCAGCAGCGCATCCACCTGGGACAGCAGCGCATCGGCCTGGCGTTTCAGATCCGCCAGTTTGTATTGCGCTCGGAAAGCATCGACCGCGCTCATGCCCTCGGCCACGCCGATGACATCGCGGATCACCGGCAGCAGCGCGTCCTGATTCTGCATCAAGGGTTCCGCCACGGAGTAACGCTCGGCTACCCAGGGGCCCTGATAGAGCAGGGCGGCGGTGTCGTGCAGCGCCTGCAGGTCCAGTGGCACTAATTCGGCGATGTCGGCCATGGCGCTGAGCTGCTGTTTCCAGGCCTGCTCCGCCTGAGTGTCGTCAAACCAGGGCAACTGATCGGGAATACCCAGTCGCGGTCTCGCCGGCAGGGCCTTGGGGCGTGCCGCCGGGTCCGGGCGGCTGTAGCCGTCCTCGGCATCGTAGCCGCGATACAGGTCGTAAACGGTTTCCGCATCCGCCACTGACAGGGCGAATACACTCACGCAATCCAGAGTCCGGCAAGCCGGTACCACGCCGCGAGTGCTCATGCTGCCCTTGGTGGGTTTCAGGCCGACGGTGTTGGTGAAACCGGCGGGCACACGACCGGAACCGGCGGTGTCGGTGCCCAGCGCGAACGGCACCAACCCCTGGGAAACCACGGCGGCGGAGCCGGAGCTGGAGCCGCCGGTGATGTAGTCCGGATTGAACGGATTGGGTACCGCGCCGTAGGGTGAGCGCACCCCGACCAGCCCGGTGGCCAGCTGATCCAGATTGGTTTTACCGACCAGAATGGCGCCGGCATCCAGCAACGCCTGTACCACCGGGGCGGTGTGGTCAGCGGTATAAGTGAAAGCGGGGCAGGCGGCGGTGGTCGGCAGACCGGCCACGTCAATGTTGTCTTTCACCGCGAAAGGAACGCCGTAAAGAGGCAGGGATGGATCGCTCAGTTGTTTGGCCCGGGCCACCAGAGCGGACTCGTCCAGCAGGTGAATCCACAGACTCCGCTCACTGTCACGCAGAGTCGTGTACAGCGCCTTCATTGCCGAGACCGGCGTGTAGTCTCCCGTCTGATAGGCGTCACGCCATTGTTCCAGAGTCCAGCCAAGCACGTTCGCATACCTCGTTGTATACCAGTAGGTATGCGAGTCAGTGCAAAGGCGGTGCCAACCTGGAACCGTGCGCTATATATAGGGAAATATCGCCTATTCGCCGGTGCCGGGGCGGGGATTATCCGGGCGGTCCGTGCGCTGTTCTGGGGCGCAGGCCCCAGAAAGGGGCAGGTATCAGGAGGTTTCCTCCCGCAGACGTTGCTTCAAATATTCGGCGAAGCGCGCGGTGGCTACTGGCAGCGAGCGGGAATGCTCCATGCACAAGGTCAGGCGGCCGCGCCGCAGGCCCCGATCGGACAGTGGCAGAGCATGCATGCCGCCGGGCAGATGAGCCGGTGGCATGCCGCTTTGTATTTGAAAGCACACGCCGCCGCTTTTGATGGCGAAGTTACGCATCATCTCGAAGGAGTTGGATTCCAGCGCCGGTTCCAGCCGTAGCGAGCGGCGGGCCAGAAATTCATCCAGCAGAGCACGCCCGCCCAGTGAGGTGTCCGGCACCGCCAGAGGGTAGGCGATACAGTCGGACAGACGAACCGACGCTCGTGCCGCCAGCGGATGATCCGGTGCCACGAACGCGCAGAGCCGTTGCTCCACTTCGAGAAGCGGCCGGATTTCGGCATCGGCCGGTGGATTGAATACCAGACCGATGTCCGCCTCGAACTCTTTCAGCCGGGTATGGATGTCGCCACGCCCGCAGATGTAGACGCGAAAACGGATCTTGGGGTGGCGCTGCTGAAAGGCCTCTATGGTCCTGGGCAGGAACTCGGCGGCCATGCCCTCGATGGCGGCAATGCGGACTTCCCCGCGCCGGACACTTCGCAAGTCCTCGATCTCCGAGAGCATGCGTTCCGAGTCGGCGATCTGCTTGCGGGCATAGGCGACGAAGAGTTCGCCGGCGGCGGTGAGCCGCACGCCGCGCGGTCGCCGTTCGAATAACGCCGTGCCGATTTCGTCTTCGATATCCAGGATGCGGCGATTGACCGCCGAGGACACCACGTTGAGTTGTTCCGCGGCTTTGCGAATGGAGCCGCTGCGGGCAACAGCGTCAACGTAACGGAGCAGACGCAGGTTATACATGAACGGGCTCTCCGATTGGGTGATGCCGTAACGGCATCGCAATGATGAAAAAATAGCGCTGGTTTGATTCGCTGGATAAATCTTATCGTGCTCCCGTTTCGAGGCCCACCGGAGATTACCCGTCATGAAAACCCGCGTTCACCGTTTCGCCACTGCCGCTCCTGACGATGTTTCCCCTCTGCGACGGGCGCTGGACGAAGGCGGGATCAACGCGGAAAAGGTGATCGCGATTCTCGGCAAGACCGAAGGCAACGGTTGCGTCAACGACTTCACTCGCGCGCTGTCCACCCTGGCGCTGACCCGGCTTTTCTCCGAGGTTCTGGGTCTGAGCGACGAAGCGGTGGCGGAACGCATTGCATTGGTCATGTCCGGTGGCACCGAAGGGGGATTGTCACCGCATATCCTGGTGTTCGAGGTGATGGACGAGCCCGCGCTCTCTACGTCGCCGGGGCTGGCGGCGGGCGTCGCGTTCACGCCGGCCTTTTTGCCGGAGCAGATCGGCCGGCGGGCGCAGATCGATGCCACCGCGCAAGCGGTACGCGAGGCCATGGCCCGTGCCGGCATCGAGCGCGACGAGGACGTGCATTTCGTGCAGATCAAATGCCCGTTGTTGACCTCCGCCCGCTGTGACGAGGCGGCCCGGCGGGGCGCCGCCGTCGCCACTACCGACACCTATGAGTCGATGGCGTATTCGCGCGGCGCTTCGGCGCTTGGCGTGGCGCTTGCATTGGGGGAGATCGAGCCGGCGCAACTGCGGGACGCCGCCGTTTGTCACGAGTTCGGCCTGTACTCCGGCCGCGCCAGTACTTCCGCCGGGATTGAATTGATGCGCAACGAAATCCTGGTGCTCGGTAACGCGCCGGGGTGGGACGCGGAATTCCGTATCGGCCATGACGTGATGGCCGATGCCCTGGACGCCGATGCCGTGACCCGCGCGCTTGCCCGGGTGCCCGGTGACGGTGCCGGTGAGTTGGTGGCGCTGCTGGCCAAGGCGGAACCGTCGCGCAACGGCCTGATTCGTGGTCACCGCCACATCATGTGGGATGACAGTGACATCAATGCCACCCGCCATGCCCGGGCCCTGGTTGGTGGGGTGTTGGCGGGACGTACCGGGCATACCGCCTTGTTTGTTTCCGGGGGCGCCGAACATCAGGGGCCGGATGGTGGCGGCCCCTTGGCGGTGATTACTCACGCGCTGATTTCTTAATGATCCAATTTACGAGGTCTCTCCGATGCCAATCCTGAATCGTCGTTCTTTCATCAAGGCCGCCGGTGTGCTCGGTGCCAGCGCGGCACCGCCGGTCAATCTGGCTCGCGCCGCCGACAAACCGGTGACCGTGGGTTTCATTTATGTCGGTGCCAAGGACGACTTCGGCTACAACCAGGCCCACGCCGAGGCGGCGGTGATCATCAAGGGGTTACCCAACGTCACCGTGATCGAGGAGGAAAACGTTCCGGAAACGGTGGCGGTGCAACGGTCCATGGAGGCGATGATCCGCCAGGATGGTGCCCAGCTTATTTTTCCCACCTCGTTCGGTTACTTCGACCCGCATGTGATCAAGGTGGCGCGCAAGTATCCGGAGGTGCGTTTCGCCCATTGTGGCGGGCTTTGGCAAAAAGGGGGGCACCCGGACAATGCCGGCAGCTTCTTCGGCTACATCGACGAGGGGCAGTACCTCAACGGTGTCGTCGCCGGACATATGAGCAAAAGCAAGAAGCTGGGGTTCGTGGCCGCCAAGCCGATCCCTCAAGTGTTACGTAATCTGAATGCCTTCACGCTTGGTGCGCGCTCGGTGGACCCTGAGATCACCACCACGGTGATTTTCACCGGCGACTGGTCATTGCCGGTGAAGGAAGCGGAAGCCGCCAACAGCCTCATCGACCAGGGCTGTGATGTGCTCACCTGTCACGTCGATGGTCCCAAAGTGTTGGTGGAAACCGCGGAGAAACGCGGTGTGATGACCTGCGGCTACCACGCCAGTCAGGCTGCGCTGGCGCCGAAAGGGTATCTCACCGGGGCCGAATGGAACTGGGAGACGCCCTACCGCGCCCACGTAATGGCTCTGCAGTCCGGAGCGCCAATGAACAACTTCATGCGTGGCGGTTTGAAGGAAGGGTTCGTCAAGACCTCGCCCTACGGGCCGGCGGTGAGTGACGCGGCCAAGGCGGCGGCGGACGCCGTCAAGGCCAGTATGTTCAAGAGCGAGTTCTCCATCTTTACCGGCCCGATCAGGAACAACGCCGGCGAGGTGATGGTGGCCGAGGGGACGGTGCTGACACAAACCGATGTAGTGCTGGAGAGGATGGACTATCTGGTGGAAGGCGTGCGCGGCCAGATCTGACCGATGTCGATACGTATTCCTCCCGTTGCCGCTCGGGGGCTGGCTTTGGGCCTGCCCGCGCTGCCCACGGTGCTGGCGGTGGCCACGACCGTGCTGTTGTTCTCCGTGTTTCTCTGGGCCCGGGAAATACCGGTTCTGGAAGCCGGGGCGCTGATTTATCAGGGTGCCTTCGGCTCGACGTTTTCCTGGGAAAACACACTTCTGCGCGCGGCGCCGCTGATGCTGACGGCTTTGTGCGTGGCGTTGCCGGCGCGGGCCGGCCTGATCATCATCGGCGGCGAAGGGGCGCTGGTGCTGGGCGGGTTGGCGGCGGCGGTGACGCCGCTGTGGCTGCCGGCGTTGCCCGCCTCGTTGATGTGGGTGGCGATGGCCGCCGCCGCCATGGCCGTGGGTGGTTTCTGGATCGGTCTCAGTGGCTGGATGCGCCAGCGGCGGGGCGTCAACGAGACCATCGGCAGCCTGCTGCTTTCCTATATTGCGCTGGCGGTGTTCCGGCATCTGGTGGAAGGCCCGCTGCGGGATCCCGCCAGTTTGAACAAGCCGTCCACGGCACCGTTGCAGGATGCCTACAGCGTGGGCGTGATCAGCGATACGTTCTATGTGCATTGGGGCCTGGTGGCCGGCGTGGTGGTTTGCGCGCTGGCCCATGTGCTGGTTCGCCACAGTGTTTCCGGTTTCGCCTTTTCCATTGTCGGTGGCAATGTGCGCGCCGCCCGTATGCTCGGGCTGCCGGTAAACCGCCTGGTGCTGGTGACCTGTGTGCTGGGCGGAGCCGCCGCTGGCCTTGCCGGTATGTTCGAAGTGGCGGCGGTTCAGGGCAGCGCCAACGCGGCTTTGATCGCTGGTTATGGCACCAGTGGCATCCTGGTGGCCTTCGCTGCTCGTCATAACCCGTTGGCGATTATCGTTTGCGCGATTCTGCTGGGCGGGGTCGAAGCCAGCGGCAGTCTGCTGCAACGGCGGCTGGGGTTGCCCGATGCCACCACTTTGATTCTCGAAGGCGTGCTGTTCGTCAATCTGTTGGCCTGGGAAGCGTTGAACGGCCGCGTTCTGCATTGGCGTATTCACTGGCGGGAGCGGGGCCGGACGCCGGCCGAAGGGGTGGTGCAACATGGCTGAAATCGACTATTCGGTGTTGCTGCTGGCTTTGCTGGCCGGCGCCATACGGGTGGGAACCCCGTTCCTGTTCGTCAGTCTCGGCGAATGTCTGACCGAGAAAGGCGGGCGCATCAATCTGGGCCTGGAAGGCATTCTCGTGGTCGGCGCCATGAGCGGCTACGCGGTGGCCTATCTCACCGATTCCGCCTGGCTCGGTGTGCTGGCCGCCGGTTGTGCCGGCTGTGCGCTCGGTGCTTTCCATGGCGTGATCTGCTCACTGCCTCGGGTCAATGACATTGCTTTCGGTATCGCCCTGATCCTGCTGGGCACCGGGCTGGCGTTCTTTTTCGGCAAGGCGTTCATCCAGCCGCAGGCGCCGTCTTTGCCGTCCATCGAGCTGGGCGCCTGGAGCGATGACGCCCGGGTGCGCTCCGCTCTGTCGGTGAATGTTCTGTTTTTTATCGGTGTGGCCCTGACGTTGCTGATGCACTGGGGTTTGCGTGCCACCCGTTGGGGATTGGTGCTGCGATTGGTGGGGGATCACGCCCAATCCGCCCGGGCCCTTGGATACCGGCCGGCGCTGGTGCGCACCCTGGCCACCGCCAGCGGCGGCTTCCTGGCCGGTGTCGGTGGCGCCTATCTGTCTCTCTACTACCCCGGCAGCTGGAATGAAGGGCTTTCCAGTGGCCAGGGACTGATGGCCGTGGCGCTGGTGATTTTCGCCCGCTGGCAACCACTGAACTGTTTGTGGGCGGCTTTGTTGTTCGGCGCCTCCGGCGCGGTCGGCCCGGCGTTGCAGGCGGTGGGCATCAGCAGTGGTTATTACCTGTTCGCGGCCATGCCTTACGCCCTCACTCTGCTGATGATGTACCTGTCCTGCCGACCCAATCAAACCCTCAGCGGCGCGCCCGGTGAGTTGAGCCTCAATCGATAGGAGACGATGACATGAGCAGTGGCCTTGGAGGCTTGAATAAATCCCCGAACGGTGTGGTTGTCGGCCTGGCGCAACTGGCGTTACCGGATCCGCACAGTCGCGACGAAGTGTGGCAACAAACACAGAACGTAATCCGGATGATTGGCAAGGCCCGGCGCGGTATGCCGGAGATGGATCTGATCGTATTCCCCGAGTACTCGTTGCACGGGTTGTCCATGGACACCTCCGATGAGGTCCTGTGCTCCCTTGATGGTCCGGAAGTCAGCGCGCTGCGCGAGGCCTGCGTTGAAAACCGCATTTGGGGCTGCTTCTCGATCATGGAAGCCAATCCCGGAGGCAATCCGTTCAACAGCGGTCTGATCATCGATGATCAGGGCGAGATTCAGTTGTACTACCGCAAATTGCATCCCTGGGTGCCGGTGGAGCCTTGGGAGCCGGGCGACCTGGGAATCCCGGTGTGCGACGGCCCCAAAGGGTGCAAGCTGGCGCTGATCATTTGCCATGACGGCATGTTCCCGGAAATGGCGCGGGAGTGCGCCTATAAAGGCGCGGAAATCATGATTCGCACCGCCGGTTACACCGCGCCCATCCGGCATTCCTGGAAAATCACCAACCAGGCCAATGCATTCTGCAACCTGATGCAAACCGCCAGCGTCTGCATGTGCGGTTCCGACGGTACTTTCGATTCCATGGGTGAAGCCATGTTCGTCAACTTTGACGGCGTGCCACTGGTGGAAGGAAGCGGCCGGGCCGATGAAATCGTCTGCTGCGAGCTGCGTCCTGATCTGGTACGCGAGGCGCGGCGGCACTGGGGCGTGGAAAACAATATCTATCAGTTCGGCCATCGCGGTTACGTGGCGGTGAAAGGCGGAGCTGGAGACTGCCCCTATACCTACATGCACGACCTGGCCGCCGGCCGTTACCGGCTGCCGTGGGAAGAGCAGGTGATGCACACCGACGGACGCGCTTTCGGGTTCGACGCGCCGGAACGCCTTTACTCGCCCTGCGGCGATCACGCCGACCAGAAGGATTGAATGTCATGCCACCACGTTACCTGGATTCGGAACCCTACCCATGGCCGTACAACGGCGAGCTGACGCCGCAAAATACCGCGCTGATCGTGATCGATATGCAGACCGATTTCTGCGGTGCCGGTGGTTACGTCGACACCATGGGCTACGATCTGTCGCTGACCCGGGCACCGATTGAACCGATCAAAGCCGTGCTGACGCTGATGCGGGAGCAAGGATTCTGCATCATTCATACCCGCGAAGGGCACCGCCCGGATTTGTCGGACTTGCCCGCCAACAAGCGCTGGCGTTCGCGGCGCATCGGTGCCGGTATCGGTGATCCGGGGCCCTGCGGCCGCATTCTGGTCCGCGGCGAACCGGGCTGGGAGATCATACCGGAGCTGGCGCCGCTGGGCGGTGAGGTGATCATCGACAAGCCTGGTAAGGGCTCGTTCTGCGCTACTGATCTTGAATTGATTCTGCGTACCCGTGGCATCGAAAACCTCATCCTGACGGGCATCACCACCGATGTGTGTGTGCACACCACCATGCGTGAAGCCAATGACCGGGGTTTCGAGTGCCTGCTGCTGGAGGACTGTTGCGGTGCCACTGACGCCGGCAATCACGCCGCTGCGATCAACATGGTGAAGATGCAGGGGGGCGTGTTCGGCGCGGTGTCGGACTCCGAAACCCTGTTGCGAACCCTGAACGGAGCCTGATCATGCGGGCACTGAGCCTGGAAACTCTCAGCGCGGGGAAATCCTACGGACATTTTCGCGCGCTCGATGGGGTATCCCTGAAAGTGCGTGCCGGCACCGTGCATGCGTTGCTGGGTGAGAACGGCGCCGGTAAAAGCACGCTGGTGAAAGGTCTGGTGGGCTACGATCCGCTGGACAGCGGGTCGATTCTGGTGAGTGATCGCGAGCGGCAAATCCGTGCGCCGCGCGAGGCGCATGCGCTCGGCATCGGCATGGTCTACCAGCACTTCACGGTAGCGCCGGGCCTTAGCGTGGCGGAGAACCTGGTGTTGTCCCGCGACGATCCGCCATTGCGAATCCGGTGGAAAGCGGAACGGGAGCGGTTGCGGGCGTTCATGGACGAGATGCCGTTCCAACTGGACCCGGACCGTCCGGTGAGCGGGCTCGCCGCCGGTGAGAAGCAGAAGTTGGAAATTCTCAAACAGCTTTATTTGCAGCGCCGTTTCATCATTCTCGATGAACCGACCTCGGTGCTGACGCCGCAGGAGGCGGATGAAGTGCTCGGGCTGATGCGGGGCCTCGCTCACGCCGGGGAAGTCTCGGTTCTGATGATCACGCACAAATTCCGGGAAGTCACCGCCTTTGCCGATGACGTGACCGTTCTGCGCAAGGGCGCCATGGTGGGTAGCTGCGCGGTGGCGGACACCACGGTGGAGGCATTGTCCGGTTGGATGATGGGGCGGGCCCCACCCCATGACACCGTGGTGGAGCGGCCGCCGGTGAACGAGAAGGTCGAACCGTGCCTGCGTGTCACGGATATGGTGGCGCATAACGACAAGGGCGTTGAGGCGGTGCACCGGGTTTCCCTGTCGGTGCGCCCTGGGGAAATCGTCGGCATCGCCGGTATTTCCGGCAATGGCCAGAAAGAGCTTACCGAGGTGCTGCTCGGGCAGCGACAGGCGGAGAGCGGGTCGGTTTTCATTAACGGCCGCCCCTACCATGGCCGACGTGAGGAAATGCTGCGGGAGAAAGTACACAGCCTGCCGGAGGAACCTTTGCGTAACGCTTGTATCGGCACCATGAGCGTGGCGGAGAATCTGGCGTTGCGGCAGTTTGATCAACCCGCGCTGTGTCGTTGGGGCTGGTGGATCAACCGGGCCGCCATCCACAAACAGGCTGGTGAGCGTATCGAGCGCTTCCAGGTCAGCCCGGCGGACCCGGCGCGTCCAATCCAGACTCTTTCCGGCGGCAATGTGCAACGGGTGGTGCTGGCGCGGGAACTGACCGAGGAGGTAGCGGTGCTGATCGTGTCCAATCCGGTGTTCGGTCTCGATTTCGCCTCCGTGGCGATGATCCACCAGCGTCTGCTGGAGGCGCGCAATCGCGGTGCCGGGGTGTTGTTGCTGAGCGAAGACCTGGACGAACTATTGGAGCTGGCGGACCGGATTCTGGTGATCCATGACGGCCACATCAGCTACCAGACCCGCGCCGCCGAGGCCAACCGGGTTGAACTGGGACGCCACATGGCTGGTGTGGAGGCGGAGGCATGTTGAACGTTAGCGCGAAGCCGAATGCTTTCCCTCTTGATCCCGGCCACTGCGCCTTGGTGGTGATCGATATGCAGCGGGATTTCATCGAACCCGGAGGGTTTGGCGCGGCGCTTGGCAATGATGTGTCCAGGCTGGCGCCGGTGGTGCCGAAGGTGACGGCGCTGCTGGCGCTGGCCAGGGAGCAGCGGCTGACGGTGGTCCATACCCGTGAATCGCATTTGCCGGATCTGTCCGATTGCCCGCCGTTGAAACGGAACAAACTGCCAGCGGGGCGCCGCATTGGCGATGACGGGCCAATGGGACGGATCCTGGTGCGCGGCGAGCCCGGCAACCGGATCCTCGATGCGGTGGCGCCCGAGCCCGGTGAGTGGCAGGTGGATAAGCCGGGAAAAGGCATGTTCCATGCCACCGGGCTGGATCAGCGCCTGCGCGACGCGGGTATCACTCAGTTGATTTTCGCCGGCGTCACCACCGAAGTCTGTGTACAAACCAGCATGCGTGAGGCCTGCGATCGGGGCTATGACTGCCTGGTGATCGAGGATGCCACGGAAAGCTACTTCCCCGAATTCAAAGCCGCCACTCTGGCTATGATCGTGGCCCAGGGCGGTATCGTCGGACGGTGCGCCTCACTGGATGCGTTGCGCCGGGCTTTCCAACAAGGAGCGAATGCATGACCGCTCAGGACATCAATATTCCCTCGGTAGTGGCCGAGGTGCGCGCCGCCTTCGAGGCGTATGAAGCGGCGCTGTTGGCCAACCGGCTGGAGGCGTTGGACCGGGCTTTCTGGGACGCGGAGGCAACGGTGCGCTACGGCGTTGCCGAGAATTTATACGGTGCCGACACCATCGCCCGCTATCGTCGTCAGTGCGAGCCGGTGCCCGCCAGTCGCCGGCTGCTGAATACCGTGATCACCACTTATGGTGCCGACGCCGCCACGGTCAGCACCCAATTCCGTAACGGTGACAGTCAGCAATTGGGGCGCCAGATGCAGACCTGGATCCGTTTCGAGGACGGCTGGAAGGTGGTGGCGGCCCATGTCAGCGTGGACTTGGCCACACTGGGCGGGGCACCGGACTGAATGGAAAGCCGCCGGCCGGAAGGCCGGCGGTCCCGGGCTCAGCGGATGCTGACTGAAACCGGTGCGGAGTAGAGACGGTATTGACGGCCTTCACCGAGGTTCTCGGTGTGGCCCAACAGCACCGTGGCGCTACCGGTGCCGTTGAAAACCACCTGGCCGTCGGCGCTGGTGTAATCCACGGTACTGTCGATCACCAGCATCTGATTGCTGGTGGCTTCCTGCTGGCGGCCATCCTGCAACGTCAGTGTGATCGGCGCGCCGGCGGTTTCCCCGACGTTGACGATGACCTGCGTATTGTCGGTGGCGACACTCACCGGATAGGCGCTGAACCACTGGGCGTAGTCGGTGGTCAGGCCATGCGTGCCGGCGGTGTAGAACGTCTCGGCGATGGTTTGATCACGGAAGGTCCAGGGCCAGAAGGTGGTGCCGCGGTGCTTGGCGGCTTCCATCAGCGTATTGTTCAGGCTGCCGTAGGACGGGTTGAAGGTGGAGGACAAGGTCTGTGTGGCGGACAGAATCCGGCGCAGGGATTTCCGCAGGTCGCTGTCGGCGCCGACGCTGTTCAGATAGCCAACGGTGACTTCCGGCATGATTTCGCGCATCCGCAACAACTGACTGTCGGAGAACGAGATCACCACCACTTGATCGGCCACGCCATATTCATCGATGGCGGTCTTCAGATGGTCGATGATTTCCGGCTTGCCGCTCTTGATTTCGACGAAGTGAATCACCGGCTTGCCTTTGAACGCCTCGAAGAATTCGTTCAGGGTCGGTACTTTCAAACCGGTCAGAGAGTCATGCTCGATATTGAGCGTCTTGACCTGCTCCAGCGTCATCTCCTCGATATTGCCGGTGCCATCCGTGGTCCGGTCCACCGTGCCGTCGTGCATGATTACCACATGATTGTCGGTGGTTAGATAGATGTCATTCTCGATCGCGTCGGCCCCCTGTTCCCAGGCGTGTTGCGCGCCTTCCAGGGTGTTCTCCGGGTACAGGGAAGGCACTCCCCGGTGGCCGACCACCAGCGGTTTGCGCAGTAGCGTATGTTCCGGGAAACGCCCCAACAGGTCAGCGTAGAGCGCGGTATCGGCGCTGACGATACCGTTGACCCCGGTGGTGAGCAGTTCCGCCGCCCGGGTGGCGGAGGTATTGGCGGAGCCGGCCCAGACCGTGATCAGCATCCGCTGCAGGTACGCCACGCTGTCCCGAGTTACCAGGCTGGTTGGCAAAAGGGCGATCTTGGCGCCGGCCCGGTTGGTGGCGTGGACCACGCCAAGCAGATCCTGACGTGTATTGCCGAGGGAAGCGCCGGAGAGATCCAGGGCGGCCCGCGCCATCGGCATTGCCTCGCGGGCGGCGGCCAGCAGATCGGCGTCGTTGGACAGCAGCGTCAGGTCCATCAAATTGCGCTCGGTGACCAGTGCGCTCAGAGTGGTAATGGTATCGGCATCCCGAATGCGCAGCGTTGGAATGGCGTTCACCGGCTCCTGGTCCAGATAGTCCGCCAGCGTGGTAATGACCTGGTCATTGTCATCGAGCAGGTTCAGATTTTTATCCAGAGTGAACAGCACATTGCTGGCTTGGAGTCCGGACAGATCGGTGTCCGCCTGTGCGGTTCGCACCAGCGTCGGCGCCATGGCGACGCCGGTTTCCGGTTCATTGACGGTGAAGACGGTGGGGAGATTCGGCAGGGCGTCGAGTTGTTCGGTGACGGTGACCCGATCCACCCGGAACAGGGTTCCCGCCGCTTGCAGAGCAAGGCCGCCCTGGCTGTATTGACTGTCCAGTTCGCCGTTTTCCAGCAACTCGCCGTTGATGAACTGTTGTACCCGGCCGCCTTGAACGATGATGGTGACGTTGTAGGTTTTTTCAGCGTCTATGGCTTCGGAATAAGGGGCTTTTTCAAGGATGGTCCAGCCGCCGGAACGGAATGCCAGTTCCGTGCCGTTGCTGGCGGTGGCGCCCTGACGAATCGCCATCTGGTAGTAAGGTTCAAAGGATTGACCGGCGCGATATATGAAGCCGACCCAGCGTGACGCGGTATTGGCGCTGGCGATGGTGAATTCCGCATCAATGCGGTAATCGCCGGTGGCGCCCAGCTCCGCCGGCAGAGTGACGGCGGTGGCGGTGTAATTGTCAGCCCGGCCGTCGATAAACAAACTGCCGTCCTGTACATAGGCGGCGTTATCGACGCCATTGTATTGTGCCCATCCTTCCGGGAGCGTGTCGCCCTCGAAGGTTTCGTCCAGCAGTATCCGAGGTTCCGGTTCTGGTTCTCCTGGCTCTTCAGGTTCGCCGGGTTCACCAGGTTCGGTGGGCGGGTTTTCGGGATCCGGTGCCGGATCGTTGTGATTACTGGAGGAGTTACAAGCCGAGATAAGTAAAGAAAGACACAGCAGCGTCAGACGCCAAATCCGTTGTGACATGGTCGGGTTCCCTTGATGAAAAGAAGCCCAGCGAGTCTAGGTTCGGAGAATGACAACCGGCTTGCAGTTTGGTGAAACGGATTATGACGATGAAATGCCGGTAACGGCCGGCTTGGCGACGTTATCGCGAAGCCGGCCATGACATCGGTGCTACAGGAAGGATCTGGCGTCGGAGGTGCGGCGCATGGCGCCGTCGGCGGCGTTCGCCAGCTCCTGTCCCTTGGTGACGAAATGCCGGGAAAAATAATCATGGTGCTCGGTATGTTCATGGAAATGATGCGGCGTGAGCACCGCGGTGAGAACCGGCACTTCCGTTTCCAGCTGCACCTGCATCAGGCCGTTGATGACCGCCGTGGCGACGAAATCATGGCGATAAATACCGCCGTCCACCACCAGGCCGCTGCAGGCGATCGCCGCGTAGCGTCCGGATTTGGCCAGCAGTTTGGCTTGCAGGGGGATTTCGTAGGCGCCGGGTACCGCGATCACGTCGATCTGGTCGTCGCCGTAGCCGAGGCGGCCCAGTTCTTCGCGAAAGCCGACCAGACACTGGAGCACGATGTCCTGGTGCCAACTGGCGTGGATAAAAGCCAGGCGCTGTTGTTCGGGATGGTAAGGCTGGGTGGAACTCTGGGTCTGATTCATGCCGTTTTCCTGAGTGGCGTTGAGATGAATCAGGGCGAACGTGGGCCGGTGCCGGCGCGAAGGCAACGCCTGGGCGTGCCGCCACGGAGGCAGGGGGAACCGTCCCGTTCTCTCTTATCCGGACTATCACCGTCGGCTCTGGAATCACACCAGATCTGCTGACCCCGTGACCATGAGGCAGACCGGACCGCCAGTAGACATTGACGATGGATGGCCTTTGGCCGCGGGCGCTCGCGGGCTTGGGAGAGGCTCCCTTACCGCCGGTGGGGACTTTCACCCCGCCCCGAGAACGATCCGGCGATAGGGTCGCCGGGCAAGGCAATATAGAAAGTCTGTTGCCCTGAGTCAAAAGCGGATTTGCAACCAAATCGCCATGCCGTTGTCGATAATCGGGATGCCCGCTGACCGCGCGGCCCCGAACCCCGGTGTTTCCGGTGCTTGGGCCCGACCTCGCGATCGGGTATGGTGGCGCCCTTGTTTTCGCGCCCCGGCCGGGTCACGGCCGCTTGGTTCTGAACCCTTGTTCACGAATACAGAAACAGACCGACCGGCAAGGCCGGTCCCAGATCACGGTTGTCATGACGGAATCCACCGCCACAACACGGACCTCGAGACCGCCCCTGCTGCGCGCAATGGTGCCCGCTCTGGCGGCCGCCATTGCGTTGGCGTCCTGGTGGTGGGCGCCTTCCGGCGACGCCGCCTTGATGACGGACCGGGCTCTGCTGGGGCTTATCGAGGACTCCGACCTTTATACCGTCGATGTGGACCCGGCTCCCACGGTATGGGAGCACTACACCATCGCCCAGGGAGACTCCCTGGCCAATCTCTGGACCAACCAGTGGCAATTGCCGGAAGCCGCCCTCTACACCTTGCTCAATGATCCCAAGAGCGCGGACATTTTGCGGCAGGTCAGTCCCGGTCAGCATCTGGAATGGCGTGCCGATGGAGAAGGCAGCCTGCAGGCATTGAGGTTGTGGACGGACCCTTCAAAAGGGTGGGAATGGAATCTGCAAAATGGCCAACTGCACCGGACGGCGCTGACCTACGAGCGGAATCTGCACCAGGTGGCGGTGCGTGGCGAGATCCGAACCTCCCTGTCCGCCGCGCTGGCGGAGATGCCATCCCTGGGCGGTCGTGCCCAGGCCATCGCCGCGGAGATGGGGGAATTACTGCCTTTGGCCAGCAAGGCTCGCAAGGGGGACCGGTTCTCCCTGTTGGTGGATCTGGAATACATCGACGACGCCGAAGGGGCTTATGCGGCGCGGCTGGCGGGGTTTGATTACGAGGGGGAGGAGATCTCGGTGCGTGCCGCCCGCTTCGACGATGACCGATTCTATACGCCGGAAGGCAAGAGCCTGCTGCCGGGCTTCCGCCGTACTCCCTTCAACAGTGAATACCGCGTCAGTTCACCGTTCAACCTGCATCGCCATCACCCTATTACCGGGCGGGTGACGCCCCATCTGGGCACCGATTTCGCCATGCCAGTGGGCACCAGGGTGCTGGCGCCGGCCAAGGGGGTGGTGCGCACGGTGTCCTACCATCCGTTGGCGGGACGTTTCGTGGTGATCGATCATGGGCAGGGCTACCAGACTCGCTACCTGCATCTGCAAAAGGCGGAAGTGCGGCCCGGGCAGGAGGTAAAGCAGGGTGATGTCATCGCGCTGAGCGGCAATACCGGCCGCAGCACCGGCTCCCACCTGCACTACGAACTGCGCCTCAATGGCCGCCCGCTGAACCCGATGACCGCTTCATTGCCGTCCCGCGAACGGCTGCAGCCGGATGAGTTGCGCCGCTTCCAGAACCAGTACGCGGCCTATTTCGACCTGCATGAGCAGGAGAGTGCCACCGCCGTGGCGGGTAACGGCAATCGCCGCGATAACGCCGGCTGATTGCTTTTTCCCTGGCGCATCCTCCAAGGTGGCTGTAGGACTTGCCTGCAAGCGAATGGGCTTCCAGGTCCCAAGATTCGCTTGCAGGCAAACTCCTACAGCGGTTTTTGTGCCCGCGATCGGAAGGAGATGATGACCCATAAAAAAGCCCCGCTCTTGCGAGCGAGGCTTTTTTGTATGGTGCCCGGAGGCGGAATCGAACCACCGACACGGGGATTTTCAATCCCCTGCTCTACCGACTGAGCTATCCGGGCGTCAGGGCGCGTATTAAAGCGACTCCGTTGGGCGTCGTCAAGTGCGGTTATTTATTGGTCATTTTCTTTCGAAGGCGGGGTGTAGCCCTCGGCCTGTTCCACGTTTTCGTTGTTGAAAAAACGATCACGTTGCTCGTCGAGAAAGGCGCGCGCCCTGGGATCCATCACGTTGAGGTGTTTCTCGTTGATCAGCAAGGTTTGATGCTGCAGCCATTCCTGCCAGGCCTTGCGTGACACGTTGTCGTAGATGTCCTGGCCCTTGGTGCCAGGAAAGGGAGGGCGGTCCAGGCCTTCCAGGCGTTCCTGATATTTGCGGCAGAATACGGTGCGGGTCATGGCATCCTCGGAATGGTTCATGGTTTTCAGGTTACAGCATGCTCTGTTGGCGCGGTTGACGCAGCCCGCTGAGCAATTTTTTTACCGGGGCGGCCAGGCCCAGCTCGCCCGGATCGGTGGGGTCCACCCAGCGTCCACGGTCTTCCCCCAAGCGGGTGCCGGTGCCGTCCACCTGAATCAGCGCCGGCTCCACGTCCAGGTGAAAATGGCTGAAGGTGTGCCGGAACGGCGTCAGGGTTTCCCGGTGACGTGCGGTCAGGCCCCATTGTGTCAGCAGGTTTTCCGGTGATTCTTCCAGGTCCTGTTGCGGGAAGCACCAAAGGCCGCCCCAAATGCCACTGGGCGGGCGCGGCTCCAGCCAGACGCTGCCATCGTCACTTTGCAGGATCAGCATGCGGGACTGGCGAACCGGTTTGGCCTTGGCCGGCTTGCGGCCAGGATACTGCTCCGGATTGCCGTCGGCGCGAGCCTGGCAGCGCCGATGCAGCGGACACTCACCGCAAGCCGGGCGGCGCCGGGTGCACAGGGTGGCCCCCAGGTCCATCATTGCCTGGGTATAGTCCGCCAGGCGCTGCCGCGGCGTGTAGTGCTCGGCCAGCTCCCAGAGCCGGTTCTCCACCGCTTTCTGGCCGGGCCAGCCGGCCACGGCGTGCAGGCGGGTGAGAACCCGTTTCACGTTGCCATCCAGGATAGGCGCGCGTACCCCGCGGCTTTGCGCCAGGATGGCGCCGGCGGTGGAGCGGCCGATACCGGGCAGGGAAGCCACTTCCTCCACGGTTTGCGGGAATTCGCCATCATGGTCGCGGACCAGTTGCCGGGCCGCTTTGTGCAGATTGCGGGCGCGGGCGTAGTAGCCCAACCCGGTCCACAGGTGCAGCACCTGATCCACCTCGGCGGCGGCCAGGCGATGCACATCCGGGAAAACCTCCATGAAACGCTGGAAGTAATCGATGACGGTGATCACCTGGGTCTGCTGCAGCATTATTTCCGACACCCACACCCGGTAGGGCGTGCGTGGATGCTGCCAGGGCAGGTCCTTGCGCCCGTGCTGGTCGTACCAGGCCAGCACGGCGTCACTGAAAGCGGTGGTCGTGGTACTCAGTTGAACAGCCCCTTGAGCTTGTCACCCAGTTTTTCGTTGAGTTTGTCGCGCTGCTTCTCGATTTCCTCCCGGGCTTTCTGCCCGGCGGCGTTTTTCAGCACTTCCTCGGTGGTGTCGCCTTCGGCGTCGATGCCGAGTTTGTCTTTCAGTTTACCCTTGGCGGCATTGGTGGCCGCCTGCTGGGCGATCTTGCGGAAACCGTCCCGGTCCGGGCCGCACCATTTGGCCGGGCTGCTCTCCAGGCTGCCCTGACAGCGCAGCGGCCAGGTGGCGTCGCCCAGGTATTTGCCGCCATCCAGCTCCGGCGATTTCATGCCGATGTGCATGTCGAATTGCTGGGTCAGCACGTTGAACCAGCCGTTACCGGAGAGGCTGCCTTTTTCCAGTGTGGCGTCCAGGCTTTCGAGGTAGGCGACCTGCTTGTCCAGGCGGGTTTTGCTGGTCAGGTCGATGATCTTGGTGTCCTCGGAGAGTACCGAGGGCAGTTTGCCGGATTGCTGGTCGGGAATCAGCGCGGTCAGCCCCTTGAGCCCGCCAAGGGTATCGTTGATGCCGCCCACCAGGGTGTTGTACAGATTCAGGCCGCGCACGGTGCCGTCGGCCAGTCCCAGGTTCAGATTGCCCTTGGCCGATTCCACCAGCGCTTTCTGACTGTTGCCGCTGGCGTTGAAGCTGCCGTCCATGCTGAACAGGCCGGTGGCCAGATCATCCTTCATGGCCATCTTGGCGATGGGCTGGATCTGCATGCGATTCACCTTGGTGCGCGCGCTGATCCGCGGGGTCTTGCCGGCCACGTCGAGGGTACCGCTGGCGCTGAAATCCCCGTTCAGGGTCTTGCCGCTGGCCTGAGTCAGCTTCAACACTCCATTGGCCGCGGACACGGCAAAGCTCAGATCACTGGCTTCGATCTGTTCGAAGGTCAGGTGGCCGATGCGGAGCTTGCCGTCCAGCAGCAACGGACGCAGGGTCTCCACCGGAATCAGCTCGGCCTCGGTGAGGTTGGCGGTACCGCCGCTCTTGCCGGCGTCGCCGCCGGTAGTGGCCGGTTTGTCCTCGGAGGAAGGGCTTTCCGGCGGCAGATATTGGTCCAGCAGGATCTTGTCCATGGCCAGATCGAAGACGATCTTGCCGGTTTCCAGGTTCTGCAGCCCGGCGCTGCCATTAATGGTGCTGTCATCAAGGGTAATAGTGAGGGGCTTGGCGATGACACTGTTGGCCGGACCGGACAAAGTAGCACTCATCGCCACTTTGTTCAGGGCGCTGTCACCGCGGGTCTCGATGGCCGGCTCGCCCAGTGTCTTCAGTACCGTGTTGAGGTTGAACGGTTCGGTATCGAGTTTGCCAGCCACGACCAGGTCGCCGGTGAGCCCGGTGATGCGCGCTTCGCCGGTGGTGCGCGTGCCGGCGGCCTGTAGCACCAGGCCGGTGAGGTTGGCGCTATCCTCCTCCAGATTCACCTCAAGTGCCTGTTCCAGGTGCACGTCCACGGGTTGGGTGGTGGCGCCGGCGATATTGGCGTCCAGCGCCATCGGATTCAACACGAAGTGGTTGGCATCCAGGTTGGCGGCCAGGGTGGTTTTCAGGTTCAGGTCCACGCGCATGTCGCTCTGGTCCTGATAGCGCAGCGACATCTCCAGTGGGAACGGCTGGTCCAGGCTGACATCGCGGGCATTGAAGTTGAAATGCTCGACGCGGATATCGGTGCCGTCGGTGGCGTTGCGATAGCTGATGCGGCCGTTGGTGATGTCCACCGAGGGAATGGTCAGGGGAATATCGAGGGTGCTGCCTTCCTCGCCGCCCTCGGCGGTTTGCTCGTCCCCTTCGGTCTGATCCGGGCTGGCGTCGTTCTGGGGGCCGATCCTTTCCCAGTTGCCACCTTGCTGATCCTCGCGCAGATTCACTTCCAGGCCGTCGACCAGCACGCCGTCCATTTCCACCTTGCCGAGCAGCAAGGGCCACACGGCGACGCTGACGCTGGCGTTGTCGAGGGCGGCGAACAGCTCTTCCTCATCGGCGATGCGGGCTTCGGTGCGGCCCAGGCTGACGCCCAGGGAGGGCCAGAACTGCCAGGAGAGGTCGCCGGGAATGGAGAGGTCCAGATTGGCGTTCTGGCGTGCCTGCTCCTCGATCTGCGGCTTGAAGTTGTTGGGGTCGATCACCTGGGTGACGACGAAGATCGCCGCGGCCAGCAAGACCACGATGGCCAGGATTACGATGACAATGATCTTGATTGCACGTCCCATGACGGTGCTCTCCTTGCGCCCGGGCCCTCGGGCCCCGATGATAACGAGTTGGTGTAATCGTAACGAAGCTCAGGCCCGTTCGACACCATGATAACGATGATAACCTTTTGAGCCCGGGCCGTGGTGCTTGTGTCGCCACGGCGTAAAGATCATGAACAGGCTCTTATGACCATTTGGGGAACGACGATTGGTAAAGTTCCGTAACTTCCTGCTGTTGCTGGGGCTGGTCCTGTGTGCCGCGCGGCTTTGGGCGGCGCCAGTGGTGGTGCCGGACGGCCACCAGAATCAGGTGGCGGTGGCGAAATCCATGGACGTGCTGGTGGATCCCGAGGGGCAGTGGGACTTGCGACAGGTGCGCGAGGATTTTTCCAGCCGCTTTACCGTCAACACGGCGGAGGAGCCCAATTTCGGCTTTACCAGCAGCGTGATCTGGCTGCGGTTCACGCTCGACACCCGCAAAGTGATGAACCAGAGCTGGTATCTGGTGGAGCGCTATCCGATTCTCGACCACATCACGCTGTATGCGCCGCGCCCGGACGGCGGTTACGATGAAGTGGCCATGGGGGACACACTGCCGTTCCACATGCGGATGATGAATCATCGGGCCTTTATTTTCCCTCTGAACACCGACAGACCCGGCCCGCGCACCTATTATGTGAAAGTCAGCGGTAAAGGGGCGATCAACCTGTCGCCGGTGCTCTACAACAGCACCGGGCTGGTGGAATACACCTACCGGGATACTCTGCTGTACGGGGTGTTCTACGGATGTCTGCTGATCATGGTCATCTATAACGCCCTGCTGGCATTGTCGCTGCGGGAGCCGGTGTATCTGTATTTCGTCGCTTTCCTGGTGGGGATGGTGATCTTCATCCTCAACATCAATGGCTTCGGTTTGCAGTTTGTCTGGCCGTTGTGGCCCAAGCTCAATGAATATTACTGGCTTGGCATTTACATCAGCTGTCCGGCGCTGGCCATGTACTCCCGGGCCTTTCTGGAGTTACGCGTGCGCTTTCCACGCTATGACCGGGTGTTGCGGCACTACCTGATCGGCGCGCTTGTGTTGCTGGCGGTGCAGCTGATGATCGCGCCACCCTGGTCCTACTATCTGTCCACCGCCCTGGTGGGGGTCACGGTCGTGCTGTTCAGTTGGCTTGGCTGGATGGTTCTGTCCCAGGGATATCGGGCGGCACGGTTGTACGTGCTGGCCTGGTGGGTCTTCATGCTGCTGGTGTTCATCTTCATTCTCGGTATCGTCGGCTGGCTTCCCTACACCTCGTTCATCACCATCCTGCCGCATCTGGCCACGTTGTGGGTGGTGGTGATGCTGTCGCTGGCCCTGGGGGACCGCATTCGTTTCCTGGAACGGGAGCGCAACAGTTTGTTCGAGGAATCCCGCCGCAACCTGGAACGGCATGTGGCGGAAATGGAGCGCGTGAACCGGGACAAGTCCACCTTCCTGCAATATGTCAGCCACGAATTGAACACCCCCATCAACTGGCTCGGCGCGGCGGATACCCTGAGCGACGATGATGATCGCCGGGATACCTGGAATCTGGTGCGCAAAGGGCAGCAACGTCTGATGGGGCTGGTGAGCACGTCGCTACGTTATTTCGACCTGTCGGATCGGGAGAGCCCCACGCTGATTACCGTGTGCGACCCCTACTGGTTGGTGGAGGCGCTCACCACCAGCCGGTGGGAGTGCCTGGAACAGAGTGGTCTGAAGGTGCAGAACCGGGTTTCGGAACGGCTGCGGGTGCGTGCCAACGAGAGTGAGCTGCAGGAGGTGCTGGCGATGGCATTGGATAACGCCATCCGTTTCAGCCCCGCTGGAGAAGTCATCGATATCAGCAGTCAGCGTCTGGATGGCGTCGGCGAAATCCGTATGCGTGATAATGGCCGCGGCGTCGGCGCGGATCAGTTGGAGAGTCTGTTCGAGCCCTTCTTCATCATGGGGTCTCGCCACCACGAGGACGGGTTCGGCCTGTCTCTGGCGATGGCGCGGGTGATGATCGAGCAGAGCGGCGGGCGGATCTGGGCGGAAAGCACCGGCGAAGGGCAGGGCTTCACTCTGGTGATCCGCTTGCCGCTGGCGGAATAGGGTGAACAGGCCCTAGCGTAGTGTCCCCATCGCCTGCCCCATGCGCACCGGGCTTTCGGCGGCCAGGGCGGCATCGAATTCCGCGTGGCCACGGGCGAACAGCACGATGGCGGTGGAGCCGAGCAGGAAGCGGCCCAGTTCTTCGCCCCGCTGCAAAGTAATCGGTTGGCGGTTCCGGTAGTCGCTGTGCGTCACGTGGCGAGGCAGCGGTGTGACCTGGCCGGAGAACACGGTTTCGATACCGGCGACGATCATCGCCCCCACCAGAATCACCGCCATCGGCCCCTGCTCGGTATCGAAAATGCACACCAGCCGTTCGTTGCGGGCGAACAGCCCGGGTACCCGTTCGGTGGTGGCCTGGTTCACCGAGAACAGCCGCCCGGGTACGTAGCGCGTTTCCCGCAGGGTACCGGCGGCGGGCATGTGCACCCGGTGATAATCCTTTGGTGACAGATAGACGGTGGCGAACTGGCCGCCAAGGAATTCCGTGGCCAGATCATGGTCGCCGCCGAGCAGCTCGAACAGGCTGTAGTTATGTCCCTTGGCCTGAAAAATCCGGTCGCCTTCAATGGCGCCGAGCTGACTGACGGTGCCATCGGCCGGACAGGCGATGGCATCGGCCTGTTCCGGCAGTGGCCGGGCGCCTTCACGCAGGGCACGGGTGAAGAACGCATTGAAATGGGGATAGCGCTCGGCTTCGGTGATCTCCGCTTCGGACAGATCGACCTGAAAGCGGCGGATGAACAGCCGGATGAAGGTGTCCTTCACCCAGGGGGTTTCGCTACGGGCCAGAATGCCCACCAGCCGCGACAAGGCATGGTGGGGCAGCAGATATTGCAGAGCGACGAACAGGCGTTGCCATAAGTCCTTCAAGAGCACCTCGAAATGCGGCCGGTTGTTATTCGGATTTTTCGAACGGGGTGTCGGGGTGATTGCCCCATTCCGCCCAGGAACCGGCATAACCGGCGATATGAGGGAAACCCAGCAGTTTACCCACCAGCCAGGTAAAGCTGGAGCGATGGTGGGTTTGGCAGTGGGTGATCACTTTGCGGTCGGCGGTGATGCCCAGCGCGGCCAGTTCCTGGCGCAGGGTATCCAGATCACGCACCCGCAGGTGGTCGTTCTTGTCCATGGCATCGGTCCATTCATAGTGCACCGCGCCAGGAATGTGGCCACCTTTCTGGGCGAAGGCGCGGATGCCGGCGTACTCCTCCTCGGAGCGCGCATCCCAGATCACCACGTCCGGGTTCTGGTATTCGGCCAGCACCGTCTCCAGGTCCACATTGACGCCGGCCTTGTGCAGGCCAACCTCATAATCGCTGGGCGTGGGGGTATGTGGTTCGCTGCTGGTGGGCAGGTCCGCCGCCAGCCAGGCATGGATGCCGCCATTGAGGTAGGTGTAGTGGGCATGGCCGATGTAATCCAGGGTCCACAGCAGCCGCCCGGCCCAGCCGCCGCCTTCATCGTCATAGGCGACCACCTGGGTGTCCGGGGTCAGTCCCAGCTCGGAGAACAGGTCGGAAAGGGTATCGTCATCGGGCAGCAGGCCGGGGGCCGGCTGAGTGCCTTTCTGCAGGCGTTTGAAATCCAGGTGAACGGCGCCGGGCACATGGGCCTGGGCGTAAACCTGTTCCTTGCTCAGATCAACGATCAGCAGGTTGGCGTCATCAAGATGATTGGCCAGCTCGGCGGGTTCCAGCAACAGGGGCAGGGACATAAGTCAATCAAACGGTCGTGGGTCGGGAATTTGGAGGGTGTGAATAAAATTTCACCGCCTCGTGCATGGAATCATTGTCCAATATCCGCCGGCCTTTATCCAGGCGGGACCGTTCTGATGGCCGCGGCGCGAAGCGCTCAGTATCGTGCGCGGGCCTCATCGTCCAGGGTGCCGGCGATCTGGAAGTAGTTGTTCAGACGTTCGTGTATGAAGGCATCCTCCTGGGCGGCTTCCCGCAGAGCGCAGCCCGGTTCATGCCGATGGGTACAGTTACGGAAGCGGCAGTGGCCGGCTCGCTCGGACAGCTCCCGATAACCGTGCAGCAACTCCTGCTCATCGATGTGCCAGAGACCGAATTCGCGAATCCCCGGGGAGTCGATCAGATGGCCGCCTTCGGGAAAATGGAACAAGCGCGCGGTGGTGGTGGTGTGCTGGCCCAGCCCCGACATCTCCGAGATCTCGCCCACCGCCAGATCCGCTTCCGGCAGGATGGCGTTCACCAGAGAGGATTTGCCGACCCCGGATTGACCGACGAAGACGCTGGTGGCGTCCGCGAGGGCGGCGCGCAAGGAGGCCAATTGGTGGCCGTCTCCGTGGGCGGACAGAGTGATGACCTGATAGCCCAGGTGGCGATAAAGCGCGCAGATATGCTCGGCGTGGTCGCGATTGCCGTCGTCCAGAAGATCGGTCTTGTTCAGCACCAGCACCGGCTCGATGCCGGACAATTCCGCCGCCACCAGATAGCGGTCGAGCAGGGCGCTGGAAGGCGCCGGGCGTGGAGCGAACACCACCAGGAGGCGGTCCACATTGGCGGCCACGGGCTTCAAATTGCCGTAATTGTCCGGGCGCTTCAGCACCGAATGGCGTGGCTCCACGGCCGTGACCACGCCGGTGCCCTCGCTGTGCGGCGGATGCCAGAGCACCCGGTCGCCGACCACCAGTTGTTCCAGATTGGCGCGGAAGTGACAGCGGGTCCGGCTGCCGTCCCGGGCCTCCACCAGTACCTGGCCGCCGAAATGGGCGATCACCGTGCCCCACTGCTCCTCGCCGAGGGTGGTGGCCACGGGCTGCTCCTTTTCCGCTTTGCGCTGCATGCGATCGCGGCGCTCGGCCTGGATCTTTTCAATGCGCCAGCGCTGTCGCCGGTTGAGATTGCGTTTCGCCATGCGTTCGCGAGGAGGTCGGTTGAGGTGGCGCCATTATGGCACGGTTGGGGCTCCGGCTCTGCTACCATGACGTCAAATTCATTACCGCACGGGGCCCCTGAGATGCCATCGAAAGACAACCTGATCTGGATCGACCTGGAAATGACCGGTTTGAGCCCCGAGCAGGATCGCATCATTGAGATCGCCACCATCGTCACCGACGCCAATCTGAATGTGCTGGCGGAAGGTCCGGTGCTGGCGGTGCATCAGAGCGATGAACGTTTGGCGGCCATGGACGAATGGAATACCCGCCACCATGGCAACTCCGGATTGACCGACCGGGTACGCGCCAGCCGTGTGGACGAAGCGGAGGCGGAGCGGCAGACCCTGCTGTTCCTGGAGCAATACGTGGACGAGAAAATGTCACCGATGTGTGGCAACAGCATCTGCCAGGACCGCCGATTCCTGGCGCGCTACATGCCGGCCCTGGAAGCGTTCTTCCACTATCGCAATCTGGATGTCTCCACTTTGAAGGAACTGGCCGCGCGCTGGAAACCGCAAATCCTGTCCGGCTTCAAAAAAGAGAACAAGCATCTGGCGCTGGACGACATCCGCGAATCGATCGCCGAACTGGCCTACTACCGGGAACATTTCATCCGCGAGTAGCGTCACTTTATCTGTTAAGCCGGGCATTGGCCGGCCATGGAGCGCGCTGATCGAAAGGAGAGAACATGGACACCATTCGTGTCTGGGACCTGCCCACCCGTCTGTTTCATTGGTTGTTGGTGGCCGCTATCGGCTTCCTTTGGTATTCCGGCGGCGAGGGTGAGGCGCTGATGGTCTGGCATATGCGCGCCGGCTATCTGGTGCTGGGGCTGGTGATTTTCCGCATCATCTGGGGGTTGTGGGGCTCCCGCCACAGCCGTTTCGCGGCGTTTCTGGCCGGGCCGCGACGGACACTGGACTACGGCAAGGCCTTTGCCCGCGGACGGGCGCCGGTGTTCGCCGGCCACAATCCATTGGGTGGCTGGATGGTGATGTTGATGTTGCTGTCACTGCTGGTGCAGACCGCTACCGGGTTGTTCGCCACCGACGATATCTCACTGGAAGGGCCGTTGAGCGGTCAGGTCGGTGGCGCCACGGCCCGCGCGCTTACCGACGTACACTTTTGGAACTTTGACCTGCTATTGATTCTGATCGCGGCGCATGTGGCGGCGGTCTTGTTGCACCGGCTGTTGGGGGAGCCATTGCTGGCGGCCATGCTGACCGGGCGCAAGCGGGTGCCTGATGAAGCCGGCCCGGACCTGGCCTTCGTCCCCTGGTGGCGGGCGCTGCTGGTGGCGTTGCCGGTGGCCGGGGCGATTTACTGGCTGGTGAGCTGACGGGGCCGCCAGTGGCGGCCCCGGGGCGTGGGCGGTTTAGCGTTCGCGATATTCGGTGTGGCAGGCACGGCAGGTTTCGCCGACTTTGCCTACTTGCGCGAACAATGCCTGCTGATCGGCGCCGCCAGCCATTTCGGCCAACTCAGCGGCGGCGTCCTGGAAGTCCTGGGCTTTGCCTTCAAAGTCGGCACGGTTTTCCCAGATCGCCGGTTTGGCGTGGCTGCCATCGGCGGAGCCGGCGTCCGTGAAACCTTCCCAGGGCAAGCGGGACAGGTCCGCCACGATGCCGGCTTTTTCCTCGAATACCGCCTGATCGAACGGCTGCTCGCCCTTGGCCATGGCACCCAGAGTGCCGAAATGCCAGGCGGTGGCCTTGAACACGGATTCGCGATATTCCGCCGCCTCGTTTGGGCCTTTGCCGCAGGCACTGAGCAGGCCGGCGGCAAGCACCGGAATCAACAGGCTGACTTTCTTCATTGGACTCTCCCTGACAGAACGTGACTTGATTGTCGGATAAAACGTAGGGTCTTTGCACTGGGAAAAGGTTCCCCGGCCAGGCGGCCTTTCAGGTCAACAGGCGATGCAGGGCCCAGTTCACATGCTCACGCACCAGCTCGCTGGAATCGTCCCGCCGTGAGCGCAACGCGCCGATGGCCTCCGCGCTGGCCGGGCCATTACCCAGCGCCACCGCCAGATTGCGCAGCCAGCGCTGATAGCCGGCGCGGCGGATTGGCGAGCCTTCGGTGCAACGCAGAAAAGTGGCTTCGTCCCACAAAAAAAGAGTAACCAGATCGCTGTTTTCCAACTGATGCCGGGGGTGAAAATCGCCCTCGCTGGTGAACTGCGCGAACCGGTTCCAGGGGCACATGAGCTGGCAGTCGTCACAGCCGAAGATGCGGTTGCCGATGCCGGCGCGCAGGGACTCCGGGATGGAGCCCGGATGCTCGATGGTCAGGTAGGAAATACAACGCCGGGCATCCAGCTGGTAGGGGGCGACGATGGCGTCGGTGGGACAGACCGTCATGCAGGCGGAACATTTGCCGCAGCGGTCTTCCACCGGCTGATCCACTGGCAATGGCAGATCGGTGTATATCTCGCCGAGAAAAAACCAACTGCCGGCTTCGCGATTGATCAGTAGCGTATGCTTGCCCTGCCAGCCCAGTCCGGCTTTGGCGGCCAGCGGCTTTTCCATCACCGGCGCGCTGTCGACAAACGCCCGGGCCAGTTCGCTGTCACTGACTTGTTCGCGGATCCAGCGCGCCAGGGTCGCCAGCCGCTTGCGGACCAGCTTGTGATAGTCGCGTCCCAGAGCGTAGCGCGACACATAGGCCTTCTCGCCCTGCTTGAGCAGCTTCACCGGCTGGGTGTCCGGCGGCAGATAATTCATGCGCAGGGAAATCACCCGCAGAGTGCCGGGTTCCAGCTCTCGTGGTCTTGAACGCTTGTGTCCATGGGCTTCCATCCACTTCATTTCGCCGTGGTATCCGGCGTCCAGCCAGCGTCGCAGCCTCGTCTCGGCCTCTCCGAGGTCGATATCGGCCACCCCAAGTTGCTGGAAACCCAGCAGCCTGGCCTGTTCGGCCAGTTGTGTTTTGAAATGAGTGAAATCCATGGAGTGATCGAGAACTGTACGTGGTCAACGTATAATGGGCGATGTTCGCGACAGGATAGCAGCGATGGCCATGGCACCGTTACCCAATCGACTTTACAGCGCCGCCCAGACCCGGGAGCTGGACCGGCTCGCCATTGCCGGGGGCGTCAGCGGCGCCACGCTGATGGCCCGGGCGGGACAGGTCGCCTTTGACCTGATGCTGCAGCGTTGGCCGGAGGTGCGTGAGCCGGCGATCCTGTGCGGTGCGGGTAACAACGGTGGTGACGGCTATGTGGTGGCGCGCCTGGCCCAGGAAGCCGGGCTGCGGCCCGTGGTGTATCAGTGGCGTCCGCTGGATCGCCTTGGCGGTGATGCCCTGGCCATGGCGGAGGCGGCCCGTGATGCCGGGGTGCCGATGCAGCCATTGAATCTGGATAACCTGCCGCAGGCCGCGCCGCTCTTGGTGGACGGCCTGCTGGGAACCGGCATCAGCGGGGCGTTGCGCGACGACATGCGGGCTTTGCTGCAGGCGCTGGATGCCTTGGACAAGCCGGTGCTGGCTTTGGATATTCCCTCCGGCTTGTCGGCGGACTCCGGGGCCAGCGCCGGTGCCGTGTTGAACGCGGATTGCACCATTACCTTCATCGGCGTGAACCGCGGCCTGCTCACCGGGGTGGGGCCATGCCACTGCGGCCAACTGGTGTTCTCCGGCCTCAACGTGGACGAGGCCGTGTACCAGGCCGTACCCGACCCGGTTTGGCGACCGACCCCCTTGGACCTGCGCCGCTGGCTGCCGCGTCGGCGCCGGGATGGCCACAAGGGGCATTACGGTCACGTTCTGGTGATCGGTGGCGATCACGGTTTCGCCGGCGCGCCGTCCATGAGTGCCCAGGCCGCCGCCCGCTGCGGCGCCGGTTTGGTCAGTCTTGCCACCCGCGCCGAGAATCTGACCGCGGTACTGGCCCGGCAGCCGGAAATCATGGCGCGGGCGGTGGATGACGTCGCCGGGCTGGAGCCGTTGCTGGAACGTGCCACGGTAGTGGCGGTGGGGCCGGGGCTGGGCACCGGCGAATGGGGGCAAACGTTGCTGAAACGGGTGCTGATGACGGACCTGCCGCTGGTGCTGGACGCCGATGCCCTGAACTTGCTGGCCGACTGGGGCGTGGACGCCAACGATCACTGGATATTGACGCCCCACCCTGGTGAGGCCGGACGGTTGCTGGGCAGCGACAGCGCCACTGTGCAACGGGACCGCTTTGCCGCCGTGGAAGCCCTGGCCAGCCGCTACGGCGGTACCGCCCTGCTCAAGGGGCTGGGTACGCTGGTGCGTGGCCAAGGCGGTTGCGCTCTGATCAGCGATGGCAACCCCGGCATGGGCAGCGGTGGCATGGGCGATGTGCTCACCGGCGTCATCGCCGCGTTGCTGGCCCAGGGGGTTCCGCCGTATCAGGCCGCCGCTCTGGGCGCCATGGCGCACGCCCGGGCCGCCGACCGGGCCGCCGCCGAGCATGGCGAGCGCGGGTTGCTGGCCACGGATCTTTTACCGCCGTTACGATGGGAATTGAATGGAAAATAAACCAACCGGGTCCCGCTATCTGGCGGACGAGACGGCCACTCTGGCCTTGGGCGCGGAATTGGCCGCCGTGCTCGAATCCGGCCAATGCGTTTACCTGTTGGGGGACCTGGGGGCGGGCAAGACCACCCTGATGCGCGGGCTGCTGCGGGGGCTGGGACACCAGGGGGCGGTGAAGAGCCCGACTTATACGCTGGTGGAACCCTATGACCTCGATGGCGTCCATATCTATCATTTTGACTTGTACCGGCTGGCGGATCCCGAGGAGCTGGAGTTGATCGGCATCCGGGATTATTTCGACGGCCACGGGCTGTGTGTGTTGGAATGGCCGCAAAAAGGCGCGGGGGTGATTCCGGCGCCGGATCTCACCGTGACACTGACCGTGCAGCCGCCGGGGCGTAATGCGAATTTGGAGTGGGCATAGCCGAACTATGGGTGTAAATCAGCGAAAGTCCGTCCGCGGAATGATGGCATGGCGTCTGCTTCTCGGCATGCTGGGCGGCCTTCTGACGATGGCGGCACAGGCGGCGGTGAAAGTGGATTCCGTGCGCATGCACCGGGCTCCGGATCATACCCGGGTGGTGTTTGATCTGCCGGACCCGGTGGAGCACAAAGTGGACGTCCTCGCCAACCCGGACCGGGTGGTGGTGGACCTGATGGACACCGATTTCAACTTTGACGTGAAAACGCTGGATGCGGGTAACGGGCCGGTGGCGGATATCCGTGTGGGACAGCATGCGGACAAAACCCGCATCGTATTCGACCTCAAGGCGGCGGTGCGGCCGCGCACCAATCTGCTGAAACCGGTAGCGCCGCATGGCTGGCGTCTGGTGGTGGATCTCTTCGACAAGGATCCGCCGCCGGCGAAGACCATTCCCAAACCCAAGGCCTCGGCGGAAAAGCCCCGTGAAATGATCGTCGCGGTGGATGCCGGGCATGGCGGCGAGGATCCCGGCGCCCGAGGACCCCGGGGCACCAAGGAAAAAGTGGTGGTGCTGCAGATCGCCAAGAAGATCTACAACATGATCAACAACGAGCCTGGCATGCGCGCGGTACTGGTGCGTGATGGCGACTACTATGTGCCGCTGGCGGAGCGCCGCCGCATCGCCCGTGAGGATAATCACGCCGACGTGTTCATCTCGATCCACGCCGATGCCTTCACCGATGCCCGCGCCCGGGGCGCCAGTGTGTTCGCGCTGTCCAACAGCGGTGCCACCAGTGCCCGGGCCCGTTATCTGGCCAAGATCGCCAACGAATCCGACCGCGTCGCCGGGGTCTACGAGGAAGAGAAGGACGACTCCAACCTGCTCAGCGTGCTGGCGGACATGCGCATGTCCGGCTCCATGGCGCACAGTCTCTATCTGGGGCGGCAGATCCTGCAGGAATTCAACGGTGTCACCAAGCTGCATGGAGACCGGACCACGGTGGAGCAGGCCGGCTTCGCCGTATTGAAGGAGCCGGAAATGGTATCGGTGCTGGTGGAGACCGGGTTTATTTCCAACCGCGAGGAAGAGGGCCTGCTGCGTTCCAGTACCCACCAGGCTCGTATCGCCAGGGCGGTGACCAATGGCGTTAAACGCTATTTCCAGACCCACCCGGCTCCGAACAGCTACTTCGCCGCCCAGCGCCGGCAGCAGGGGGATCAGTACCGTATCCAGCCCGGTGATACCCTGTCCGCCATCGCCCGTGCCCATCAGGTGTCCGAGGACGCCTTGCGCGCCGCCAACAATCTCAACGGCGACCGTATCGTGGTGGGGCAGTTGCTGACCATTCCGGGCTCCTGATCCCGGAAAGCGGAAATAAAGCAGGGGCCGCGACCCCGGGAGACCATTTTGTCCAAGATTCAACTGCTGGATTCCCGCCTCGCCAACCAGATCGCCGCGGGCGAGGTGGTGGAACGGCCGGCGTCGGTACTCAAGGAACTGCTGGAAAATGCCCTGGATGCCGGTGCCCGGCAGATCACCGTGGACGTGGAGCAGGGCGGCACCAAGCTGATCCGGGTTCGCGACGACGGCGGCGGCATCGAGCGGGATGAACTGCCGTTGGCGTTGTCCCGGCACGCCACCAGCAAGATCCATGTGGCCGAGGACCTGGAAGCCATCGGTACCCTGGGGTTCCGCGGTGAGGCGCTGGCGGCGATCAGTTCGGTGTCGCGGCTGAGCCTGACCAGCAACACCGGTGAGCAGGCGGAAGGCTGGGAAGTGGTGGTGGAAGGCCGCGACATGGCCCCGTCGGTGACGCCGGCGGGGCATCCGCGCGGCACCACCGTGACCATGCGTGACCTGTTCTTCAACACCCCGGCCCGGCGTCGCTTCCTGCGCACCGAGAAAACCGAGTTCAACCATCTGGAGGAAGTGTTCCGGCGCATCGCCCTGAGTGAGTTCCAGACCGGGTTCCGGCTCAGCCACAACCAGAAAGTGGTGCATCAACTGCCCAGTGGCGACAACGAGGCGCTGCGGGCTGCCCGGGTGGCGCGATTGTGCGGCAGTGCCTTCATGGAACAATCGATGCCGGTGGACGTGTCCCACGCCGGCCTGCGCCTGCACGGCTGGCTCGGACTGCCGACCTTCTCCCGTTCCCAGGCGGATCTGCAGTACTTTTACGTCAATGGCCGGGTGATTCGCGACAAGGTGGTCAGCCACGCGGTACGGCAGGCCTACTCCGATGTGCTCTACCATGGCCGCCACCCGGCGTTCGTGCTGTTCCTGGAACTGGATCCGGCCCTGGTGGATGTGAACGTGCACCCCACCAAGCACGAAGTGCGTTTCCGCGAGCAGCGCATGGTCCATGACTTCCTCTATCGGACCCTGCATCGGGCGATCGCCGAGGTGCGCCCGGCGGACCGGCTGGATGTGCCGGCGTCACCGCAGGCCATGCCGTCCTGGTCAGCGCCGACTCAAGGCGCCATGCCGTTGACTCAGGCCCGCGACAGTGGGGCGGGTGTCAGTGGAAATGGGTACCAGGGTGGGGGCGCGGCGCCGGCTTATCGCCCGCCGCCATCGGTTGCCGATGGTGACCGCCAGGCCAGTGCCTATGGTTCGCTGGTGACGCCCCGCCCGGAAGCCATGCCGATGCCGGCGCCGGAACCGGGCCAGACGCCGCCGCTGGGCTACGCGGTGGCGCAGATCCACGGCATTTTCATCATTGCTGAGAACGAGCACGGCATGGTGCTGGTGGATATGCACGCGGCCCATGAGCGCATCACCTATGAGCGGCTCAAGCGGGACTGGGCCGAGGAGAAAGTGCGTGGGCAGCCCTTACTGGTGCCGGTGTCCATGGCGGTGTCGTCACGGGAGGCGGATTTCGCCGAGCAGCAGCCGGAAGTGTTCCAGCGTCTCGGTTTCGCGGTGGAGCGGGCCGGGCCGGAAACCCTGATGGTGCGGGAAGTGCCGGTGTTGCTGCGTAATGCCGACAGCGAGGCGCTGGTTCGCGATGTGCTTTCCGACCTGCTCGCCCACGGCAGCAGTGAGCGTATCGAGCAGCATCTGGATGCGCTGTTGTCCTCCATGGCCTGCCACGGCAGCGTACGCGCCAACCGCAAGCTGACCATTCCGGAGATGAACGCCCTGCTGCGGGACATGGAAGCCACCGAGCGTTCCGGGCAATGCAACCATGGTCGCCCGACCTGGACCCAGATGAGTGTCAAGGACCTGGATCGCCTGTTCATGCGGGGGCAGTAAGTGAGCGCTGGACGCTCGATGCCGGGCGCCGGACGCCGAAAGAACGAGCGCGGACCGGTTGTCTTCCTCATGGGCCCCACGGGCGCGGGCAAAACGGCTCTCGCCATGGACGCCGTAAGCCGGCTGCCAATGGAAATCATCAATGTGGACTCCGCTTTGGTGTATCGGGGGTTGGAAATCGGTGCCGCATGCCCCACTAAGGAAGAACTGGCGAAGGCGCCCCACCGGTTATTGGGGTTCCGGGATCCGTCGGAGCCCTATTCGGCGGCGGATTTTCGAACTGACGCGCTGGCCGAGATCGAGGATATCCAGCGGCGCGGTAAAGTGCCGCTGCTGGTGGGCGGCACCATGCTGTATTTCAAGGCCCTGGCGGACGGGCTGGCGCCGATGCCGCCGGCGGACCCGGCGGTGCGGGCGGAAATCGCCGCCCTGGCCGAGCGGGAAGGCTGGCCCGCGGTGCACGCGGAGCTGGCCCGGGTCGACCCGGCCAGCGCCGGGCGCCTTAAACCCGGTGATCGGCAGCGGCTGCAGCGGGCGTTGGAAGTGTACCGGCTCACCGGCGAGCCGCTATCGGCGTTCCATGCCCGGCACGAGACCCGCGCGGAAGCTCTGGAACAGGGTTTTTACCGTTTCAGTGGTCTGCCCTCGCCGGTACTGAGTCTGGCGGTGGCGCCGCCGCGTGAGGAATTGCATCGGCGTATCGAGCAGCGCTTCCACGCCATGCTGCGGGACGGGTTGCTGGAAGAAGTGGAAAGACTGTTCCACCGCGGCGATTTGCACGAAAACCTGCCGGCGATCAAAGCCGTGGGCTACCGACAGGTATGGGCCTATTTGGACGGCCAATGGGATTACCCGACCATGGTCGAAAAAGGTATCATTGCGACACGCCAGCTGGCGAAACGGCAGCTCACCTGGTTGCGAAAATGGCCTGGATTGCAGTGGTACGACAGTACCGAGGAGAACCAGCGCAAGGCGTGCGCGGCGCGGCTTGCGCAGGTTTGTAAATCCGTGTTTAGTAGCGGTGAGAATGATCTGGGGTGAAACTTTTTCAAGGTCATGTTGCCGGATGAATCAATGAACGGATTCAGGGCCCGGAGTCAGGGATGGCCGGTCTCGAAGGCCGGTCTCGGACGACCGGGGTATAACATTGAATTGAACACCCGCAGGACGCGGATTCAATGCGCTGATTGCCCGAACCGTTGGGCGCTACTTTTTATATTTGGATGCTGAGGAGAACTGCCATGTCAAAAGGGCATTCGCTACAAGACCCTTTTCTCAATGCGCTGAGAAAGGAACGTATTCCGGTTTCTATCTTTCTGGTTAACGGAATCAAACTGCAGGGGCAAATCGAGTCTTTCGACCAGTACGTGGTACTGCTGAAAAACGCGGTAAGCCAAATGGTGTATAAGCATGCCATTTCCACCGTGGTGCCCGCCCGCAACCCGCGTGCGTCCGGCGGTGGCAATCCGGCCATGCATGGCACCACCGGTGCCGCCGGCGGCGGCCAGGCTGGGGCGGGTGACGAATACGGTAATCAATAGCCGCGTCGCCTGTTCCGGCTTATGCAAAGCCACGCCCTTGCGGCGTGGCTTTGTTTTGTCGACCATCCGGCACGGCGCTGCCGCGGTGACGCCGGAAATCACATTCGGTCCGTCGTATTTGTGGCGTTCCCGCGGACTGTGGGTACACTGAGGTCCATGGATTTATTCGAACGTACTGAACAGGTACGCACCGGGGCTGGCGAACGGGCCATTCTGGTGCACATGGACCTGCCCGACGCCTTCGGGCGGGAGGATCTGGAGGAATTCCACCATCTGGTGGTGTCCAGTGGCGTGGTGCCCGTGGCGGAATTGCTGGGTAAGCGCGACCGCCCTGATCCGGCGCTGTTCATCGGCAGTGGCAAGAGCGAGGAGCTGGCCGAACTGGTACGCCAGGAAGAGGCCGATGTGGTGCTGTTCAACCACGCGCTCAGTCCGGCCCAGGAGCGCAATCTGGAGCGGGCGGCGAAATGCCGGGTGCTTGACCGTACCGGCCTGATCCTGGATATCTTCGCCCAGCGTGCCCGTACCCACGAAGGGCGTCTGCAGGTGGAATTGGCCCAATTGCGGCATCTGGCTTCAAGGCTGGTGCGCGGCTGGACCCACCTGGAGCGGCAAAAAGGTGGTATTGGCCTGCGTGGCCCCGGGGAAACACAGCTGGAAACGGACCGCCGCCTGATCCGGGATCGTATCCGTGCCATTGAGGCCCGTCTGGAGAAGGTGCGCAAGCAGCGAGAACAGGGGCGTCGGGCCCGAGACCGGTCGGAGACGCCGCTGATTTCCCTGGTGGGCTATACCAACGCCGGCAAGTCCACTCTGTTCAATGCGCTGACCACCGGCGAGGTTTATGTGGCGGACCAGCTGTTCGCCACTTTGGACCCGACCCTGCGCAAGGTGCGGGTGCCGGGTGTGGGGCCGGCGATTCTGGCGGATACGGTGGGTTTCATCCGCCATTTGCCTCACCGGTTGGTGGAAGCCTTCCGGGCCACCCTGGAGGAAACCATCAACGCTTCCTTGCTGCTCCATATCACGGATTGCAGCGCCGAAGAGCGTGACGATAACGTGGCGTCGGTGAATGAGGTGCTGGAAGAGATCGGCGCCGACCAGGTGCCGGTGTTGCATGTTTATAACAAGGTGGATCGTTTCGGTGAGACGCCCCGGCTGGACCGGGATGAACAGGGGCGGCCGTGGAGAGTGTGGCTGTCGGCCCGGGAGCAGCAAGGGTTCGATTTGTTGCACCAGGCGATTGCCGAACGTCTGGCTGAACACTGGGTGGACCGGTGGCTGCGTTTGCCGCCGGAGGCCGGGCGCTTGAGAGCGCGTTTGCATGAGGCGGGCGAGGTGCTGGCGGAGGAAGCCGGCACCGACGGCGCCATGTTGCTGAGGGTGCATCTGAACCGGGTGCACTTTGAACGCCTGCTGCGAGAAGCGGGTCTCAGCGAAAAGGATGTATTGGTGTCCGCGCCTCAGGTTGCAGAGGGCTCGGCCCATTCCTACAATCCAGAACGCTCGCACAAAGCGGGATAACGGAGAAATCAATGGCCTGGAATGAACCTGGCGGCAATAAACCCAGGGATCCCTGGGGTGGGGGCGGTGGCGGAGATCAACGTCCACCCGATCTCGATGAAGCGCTGAAGAACCTGAAGGATCGCATCAACGGTCTGTTCGGAGGTAAAGGCGGCGGTGGCGGCGGCAAACGAGGCGCTGGCGTACCGAAAGGACTACTGATCATCGTCGCTCTGGTGCTGGTGGTCGGCTATGTGATGATGGGCTTTTACCAGGTGGACCAGCGGGAGCAGGGCGTGGTGCTGCGCTTCGGCAAGTTCAATCGCATGGTGGAGCCGGGCCTGAACTGGCGCGCGCCGGTGATTGAACAGGCGATGAAGGTGGATGTGAGCCAGAACCGCAGCTATGAATTGAGCGAGGAAATGCTCACCCGCGACACCAATATCGTTTCCGTGACCCTGGGCGTTCAATACAAGGTGCTGGATCCCCAGGCTTTCCTGCTGCGAGTGGCATCGCCGGAGGCCATTCTTGAACATGCCACCAGCTCCGCCCTGCGCCATGTGGTGGGCAGTTCCACCATGGACGGCGTGCTCAAGGACGAACGTGAAGATATTCGTCTGGAAGTGCGCAAGCGGCTGCAGGAGTACCTGGATCGCTACAACACCGGCCTGGTGATCAACCAGGTGGTGCTGGACCGTACCGCGGCGCCGGATGCCGTGCGTGACGCCTTTGACGACGTGGCCAAGGCCCGCGAGGATGAGGACCGCTTCAAGAAGGAAGCGGAAGCCTATTACAACGCGATCATTCCGCAGGCTCGTGGTAAGGCCGCCCGGATCACCGAGGAAGCCAAGGCTTACAAAGCCAAGGTGGTGGCCGAAGCCCAGGGTAACGCCGCGCGCTTCGAGGACCTGGTGGCCGAATACGAAAAAGCGCCGACCATCACCCGGCACCGCCTTTACCTGGACACCATCACGGAAGTGCTGGGCGCGTCCAGCAAGGTTCTGGTTGACGTGAAAAATGGCAATAACCTGATGTATCTGCCCCTGGATCAACTGATGAAGCCCAGGGAGGCACAAGGGGCCGGCAAAAGCGGCACGGGAGCCTCTTCCAGCGGGGCGTCGCGCACCAGCACCGACGCCGGTGCCGATGACGGTGGAAGCAGTGGGCGCCAGGCGCCACGCAGCCTGTACAACACCAACCGCACGGAGATTCGCTGATGGGTACACGCAGTTGGCTGATGCTGGTGGCGGTGGGTGTGCTGTTGCTGCTGGCATTTGATTCGTTCTATATCGTCAATGAAACCGAGAAGGCGGTGCTCAAGCGCTTCAGCCGGATCGAAAGCACGGACATCAAACCCGGGCTGTATCCCAAGGTGCCTCTGATCGACGAAGTGATTCGCGTGGATGGCCGCCTGTTGACCCATGATGTGCCGACGCAGTCTTTCCTGACCGGCGAGAAGAAACTGCTCAACGTGGATGCTTTCGTGACCTGGCGCATCGCCGATGTCCAACGTTATATCGTCAGTGTCGGTGCCGGCTCCAACAACAGCATGGTGATGGAGCGCCGCGCCCGGGAACTGCTGGATCCGCGTGTCAACGAGGCGCTGCGGAACCAGTTCGCCGCCCGCACCGTGCAGGAAGTGGTGGCCGGTCGGGGCGGTGAGTTGCCCGATGAGGCGCTGGACCCAACGGCGGTGAGCACCGGTGAGATTCTCGATAAGACCGAGCAGGAACTGGTCAACGAACAGGACGAGGAGTTCCGCAAGAAGGTAGAGGAAAAGGGCGCCACCCAGGCGTTGCTGGAGGACAAGCACGATCAGCGTGAGAAGCTGATGAACTCGGTGGCCGAGGAAGTGAATGCCGCCACTCTCCAGGATCTGGGCATCGAGGTGGTGGACGTGCGCGTCAAGCAGGTGGACTGGCCGGATGAAGTGCGTGGCCGGGTGTTCGACCGGATGCGCGCGGAGCGGGCCAGGGATGCCGCCGAGCACCGTTCCGAGGGGCGCGAGGAAGCGGAGCGGATTCGTGCCGCGGCCGATCGTGAGGAAACCGAGATCGTGGCGCGGGCCTACGAAGAAGCTCAGAAAGTCCGTGGTGAAGGGGATGCCCTGGCCACCGGAATTTACGCCCGGGCCTATTCCCGCGATGAAGAGTTCTTCCGCTTCTACCGCAGCCTGCAAGCCTATCGGGAAAGCTTCAAATCGCCCAATGACATCCTGCTGCTGGAACCGGACAGCGATTTCTTCAGGTATCTGAAGGACTCCGAGGGCGGCCGTTAGTCGTCGGCCCTTGGTCCATGGTAGAATGCCGTAACCGGGTGCCTGGCACCCGGTTTTTTTGTGAACAGGCTCCGGATGGACTGGATTCTGCTGATCAAGGCGTTGTGTCTGGTGCTGGTGATCGAGGGGTTGCCTCTGGCACTGGCTCCGGAGCGCATGCGCCGCGCCGCCCTCGAACTGGCCCGTCTGGATGGCCGGATACTGCGCGTCTGTGGCCTGGTGGCCATGGCGGTTGGCGCGGGTATCCTGCTGCTCCTGCGGCCGGGCATGTGACTTTGAGAGCATGACAATGAATCAGGAAGAACAGTGGTTGCTCCCCGATGGCGTGGAAGAAGTCCTTCCCGAACGCGCCAGGGCCATCGAGCACCTGCGGCGCCGGGCGCTGGACCTGTACCAGTCCTGGGGCTACGAGCTGGTATTTCCGCCGCTCATCGAATTCCTGGAATCCCTGCTCAACGGCGCCGGCCGTGACCTGGAGCGGGAAACCTTCAAGATTACCGATCAACTCAGTGGCCGCCTGATGGGCGTGCGCGCGGATATGACGCCCCAGGTGGCGCGCATGGATGCCCATAGCCTGCGGCACGGCGCACCGACGCGGCTGTGCTACTGCTCCACCGCGCTGCGGGCCCGCCCGGCCCAGGCCGGCGGCAGCCGCGTGCCTTATCAGCTGGGCGTGGAGCTGTTCGGCCATGATGGCGCCGAAAGTGATCTGGAAGTCATTCTACTGATGCTGGAAACCATGGCTCTGGCCGGAATCCAGGATCGGGTGGTGCTGGACCTTGGCCACGTCGGCATTTTCCGCTCCCTGGTGGCGGCCTGCGATCTGACCGCCGCCGACCAGGCCCGTCTGGAAGACATCTACTTGCGCAAGGCGCGCACGGAACTGGATGCGTTTCTGACCGAGCGGACGCTGCCGGCGGCGGCCAGCCGGGCGCTGGCGGAACTGCCTTTCCTGGACGGCGACAGTGCCGTGTTCGGGCACGCCCGGGCGTTGCTGGCGGATTTCCCCGAGGCGCTGGCGGCACTGGCCGCCCTTGAGGCGCTGGCTGAAGCGCTGGCCGGTTGTCCGGCCCGGTTGCACCTGGATCTCGGTGAGCTGCGCGGCTATCACTACCATACCGGTGTGGTGCTGGCGGTTTATCTGCCCGGTGACAGTGAACCGCTGGCCAAGGGCGGCCGCTATGATCATATCGGTGAAGTGTTTGGCCGGGCTCGCCCGGCCACCGGCTTCAGTGCCGACCTGAAGAAACTGGCGGCTTTGGCCGCCGTGCCCCGGGGGGGCGGTGTGCTCGCCCGGGGCAAGCTGTCCGATGCCGCTTTCGCCGCCAAGGTGGCGGCGTTGCGCGCGGATGGTGAACGTGTGGTGCTGGCTCTGCCCGGCGCCGATAACGACCCCGGCGAACTGGGGTGTGACCGGCAACTGGTGGCCGCCGACAATGGCTGGACCATTCAACCCATTTCCTCCTGAACAGCGAAGCAGCGATAGCCATGGGCAAGAACGTCGTAATTCTCGGTACCCAATGGGGTGATGAAGGCAAGGGCAAGATCGTCGATCTGCTCACCGATCAGGTGGCCTGCGTGGCCCGTTTCCAAGGCGGGCATAATGCCGGCCATACCCTGGTGATCGATGGCAAGAAGACCGTGCTGCATCTGATTCCGTCCGGCATTCTTCGCGACGGCGTGCAGTGCATGATCGGTAACGGCGTGGTGCTGGCGCCGGACGCTTTGCTCAAGGAAATGCGGGGGCTGGAGGAGCAGGGCGTGCCCGTGCGCGAGCGTCTGCGTCTGTCTTCCGCCTGCCCGCTGATTCTGCCGGTGCACGTGGCGCTGGATCAGGCTCGTGAGGTGGCGCGCGGTGCCCAGAAGATCGGCACCACGGGGCGCGGCATCGGTCCGGCATACGAAGACAAAGTAGCGCGCCGCGGCGTGCGTCTTGGTGATCTGTTCCACCGCGAACGGTTCGCCGCCAAGCTGGGCGAGGTGATGGACTACCATAACTTCATCCTGCGCAGCTTTTACAACGCCGAGCCGGTGGATTTCCAGAAGACGCTGGACGACCTGCTGGCCATGGCGGAAGAGCTGCGCCCGATGGTGTGCGATGTCACCGCGGAGCTGCATCACGCGCGCGAGCGTGGTGAAAACATCATGTTCGAGGGCGCCCAGGGCACGCTGCTGGACATCGACCACGGCACCTACCCCTACGTGACCAGTTCCAACACCACCGCTGGCGGTGCCGCCACCGGTTCCGGCTTCGGCCCGCTGTATCTTGATTACGTGCTGGGGATTACCAAGGCCTATACCACCCGGGTAGGTGGCGGCCCCTTCCCCACCGAGCTGTTCGACGAGACCGGCCGCTATCTGGCCGAAAAAGGCCACGAGTTCGGTGCCACCACCGGCCGCGCCCGGCGTTGCGGCTGGTTTGACGCCATCGCTTTGAAGCGGGCTATCCAGATCAACTCGATCAGTGGTCTGTGTCTGACCAAGCTGGACGTGCTGGATGGCCTGGAAGAAGTGCGTATCTGCGTGGGCTATAAAAACGCCGCCGGTGACAAACTGGAGTGCGCCTGGGACGCGGACAGCTACGCCGAAGTGACGCCGGTATACGAATCCCTGCCGGGCTGGAAGGAATCGACCCTGGGTGTGAAGAAGCTCGAGGACCTGCCGGAAAATGCGCAGGCCTATCTCAAACGCATCGAGGAAGTGACCGGCGCGCCCATCGATATTATTTCCACCGGACCGGACCGGGTGGAAACCATCATCAAGCGTAATCCGTTCTCCTGAGTTCCGCTTCCGCTGATAAAAAAGGCCGGCAATAGCCGGCCTTTTTTATATCTGTGCCCCGTCCTGAATAGAGTTGACTCTCAGTCCGTGTCAGCGGACCAATCCAGTCGAATTTCATAGCCGTCGATGCGTTTTTCCGGTTTCAGGGGTGTGATGTCGTCCGGGTTGATATGACGGAACACGTTTTCCGCCGGCGCCAGAGTGGCATCGCGGCCGTACAGGAAGCTCTGTTCCTCGACGATCAACTTGTAGGCCTTGTTCAGTGATAGGGCGCGGTCGCGGCTCGGAGTGATCAGCTCGTAGACATCGGCTTTGGCTACTTTTTCCAGATCGATACTGCCGTCCTCGTTGAACCAGCGTGTTTGCATTTCACCATTCTCACGGAACTCGTTACCGCCACCGACCAGACCGAGGTATTGGGCGATTTCACCCAGCGGTTGATTCAGTGCCGGCGCATCCGGCATGCCTTTCAGATCGATGTAGCCCCAACCCTCGGCACCGGTGACTTTGCGCGGGAAGGCGAAGGTCTGGTCAATGGTGGTGCCAATGGTGGTATGGCAACCCATACAGAAACGCTGTTCCTGGTTGCTCTGCGGGCGCAGGCTGCCGTCCGCCTTTTCGATGAAGCCCAGCACCATCCAGCCAAAGCCGTTGTCCATGCCTCGATCGCCATGGTTGGCGTAGGTGGGCAGATTGCCTTCCATTTTTTCCTGGTGCTCGTTGGCGAACAGTGAGCGCAGGTGACTGGTGTCGTAGAAGCGGATTTTGTTCATGTAACGCACTTCCTTCATGCGCTTCGGCACCCCGATAGTGCCGTCCTCGTCCACGCCTACATAGCGTACCGTGTGCAGGAACTCAATGCCCACGGGGTACAGCATGTTCACCACTGGTACGTCCGCGGCGGCGCCCAGGTAGTGGTCGCGGCGCAGCAGGGTGGTGGCAGTGGCGAGCCGCCCGTCACCGTCCAGGTCCGTGCACACCGCTTGCTCGTCCAGGGGCGGGGTATCGATACGATCCAGCTCCTTGATCGCCATTTCCATCAGCGACAAATTGGCCAGATAGACGTCGCGGGATTCACCAGCCTGACAGGTGCTGGTGCGGAATTTTTCCGGCAGCCGCACCATGACGTCATCGGTACTGCCGTTGGTGGGCCAGAACGTGCTGGGCAGCGGCTTATAGTTAAACGCCACCCAGTTGCTGCCGTCCTTGGCGAAGCCCAGATCATCGAAAGCAGCGGAGCCGTTGGCCAGGTTCTCGATATAGGGTACCGGTCCGCTCCAGTCATTGGAGTCGGCGAGATTCTTCATGTAATCGGTGTAGTTGTCCTGGTTGATGTAGTCCAGGATTGCCTGGTCGTCCATTTTGGCCACGGCTTCGCGGCGGTCGACAAACAGGTTAAGCCAGTGATTGGTTTCCCCCAACTCGGAGAAATCGTAACTCCCTTGCAGGTAGCCGTCGCCCATGGTGTTGGGCCGGCCCCGGTCGGGGTAGGTTTGGTGGCAGGTGTAGCAGGGGTTGAACTGGCCCTCGGTGCGGGTATAGCACTGCGGCGGAATCGGTGCTTCCTGGTTATAAATGGTCGACAGGTTCGGCGGGAGTTTCCGCTCCAGGGCGGCGGCAGGTACCGTGTCGCCGATCTCTGTGTTGCTATCATTTTGATCGCAGCCGACGAGAGCGAGGCCGGCCATAGCGATTCCGGTCGCGTAAAGTAGTGCTTTCATGGTCGAGGAACCGATTGATTGAAAATAAAGTGTCAGAACGGAAAACGGGGAGGGCGCCAGACGCTCCTCCCCGGTATGGGTCCGAAGGGCGTACTCAGCCTTCCGGATCCAGCAACCACACCATGTTGTTTTCGTGACCGCCGGTGTCCTCGCCGATCAGCACGCGGCCATCGTTCATGACCGCTACGTTATCCGGGCCGGAAAGCCCGTCCACGCTGCAGGTGTTGGCGGCGTCCTCGGGCTGGTACGGACCACCCAGCTCCACCATTTCCAGGCGGGCTACATCGTAGTTAGCGCCGAGAGGCATGCGGAACACACCACCACAGTTGGCATCTTCGTTGGTCAGCTGCACCAGGCCTTCGCTGTCAGTCATGGCACCGCTGATGTCGGACATGGCCACGTAGACGTAGGCCTGCGGACCGTCGCCTTCGACGCTTGCCTTGGCGCGCTCGATGTTGACGTTGATGCCTTCCATCTTGTTGAACTCGCCGGTGGCACCCAGGGCTACCGCCGCTTTGCGAGACTCCAGGAAGGCCACGCGATCATCGCCGAACGGGTTGGCAGCCACGTCGCCGCTGTTGTCCAGATCCTCGCCGAGCTTGCTCTCCGCCCAGTCGTCAATCTGTTGCTGACTAATGTAGCTGTTGGCACCTTCCGTGTAATCGTTCGGGGTGATGCCGTCGTATTCGTCCACCCAGCCCTCGATCTCGGCGTTGTTGCCGCTGGCCAACTCCACCCATTCGATATCGAAACCGGCCTGGGCGGCGTCCATGGGCACGGTGTCCTGTTGAACGGCGGCCGCGTACAGGGTGCCGCTGCTCAGGTCGCCGGCGGCGTCGGCCACGAATTTGAACAGGATCACGCCGCCGCCATCATCGCTCATATAGACGGTCTTCTGGTCGGGCATAACCACGGCGTTTTCGTGGGAGTAGCGACCCAGCGTGAAATGTTTTACCGGTGTCGGTGCACCAGTGGGGTCGGTGATTTCGACGATGTAGCCGTAATCGTAGGGGTTCGGGAAGGTGGCGTTGTAATCCGTGTTGATCTCGCCGGCCAGGTAGTCCGCCAGATCCTGCGCCTGACCATAGTACGGGTAGTTTTCATTGTTCCAGTCAATGGTGTCGTCGAAGTACAGTTCTTCCGACGTCAGCGGGGTGTTCCAGGGGGACACGGTGCCGAAGCAGTTCACCCAGGTGCCGTTCACTGCCGAGAAATCCACCATGGAGGCATCATTATCCTGTACCGTCCAACGGCCATCCTGGTCGCGCATCAGGTGTAGCCGGCTCATACCCCCGGGCCGGTCTTCCCAGTTGGTGAACAGATAACCTTCGTTTTCGCTGACCGGGATCCAGCCATTGAAATCCGGGTCGTTGGAAACACGAATGGTGGCGCTGCCGTCCTTCACGTTGATAGCGCCCAGGCCGCTGGGTTCAGGCGCGCCGCCCCAGTCCTTGCCCTGCTGCCCCAGCACGTTATAGCGGCCCAGGGCCACGCGCATCACCTGTTTCTCTTCGTCGGTTTCCGGCACGGAAACGGATTCGAAGGGTTCGTTGACATCGGCGCCTTCGATCACGCCCACGGTGGCCAGGCTGTAGGTGTTGCCGTCCGCATCCTGGGTGACGTTGGCGTCGGAAGGATGCTGGATATTGGTGAAGACCTCACCGTCTTCCTTCAAGAACAGCCCTGTGGCTTCCGCGCCAAGCGGCAGGGTGGCGATACGGGTCAGCCGTTCCATCTGCGGCTGCGGATCAGGGTCGCCGCCGACGTTGTCATCGTTGTCGCTGTCGCTACCGCAGCCGGTCAATGCCATGGAAATGGCAACCGCCAGCGCGCCCAGTTTAAAAGCGTCGTTCCTCAGAGACATGAATAGCTCCGTCTACTATTGTTTGGAATTGGGGTGCGAACAGAGTGGGGGGCGAGGATGGCGTTTTAATGAGAGAAAAATGACAAAAATATTTCTCGTGATCCGGAAATAGCGGCCGGCGGCGAATTCAGGACTTCGATTTGCATGGCCCTTGCCGCGTTGTGATTTGTTATATCGTTACATATAAAAGCAGATGGCGGCCATTTCGCTGCACATTCCTGAAAGTATCTAAAAACTGTCATAAACATTTCGAATACTCCTTGCCGGGGTGGTCCCTTGCCCAGTTGGGGGCCGAAGACATGACGATGAGACAGGAAGTGCTGATGAAAATGCTCAAAATGGCGGGGCTCGCCCTTGCCGTAACGCTGACCGGATGCGGCAGTGACAGCGACAGCAATGATGCGCCGCCACCAGCCACCACCAAAAAAAACGTATTGTTTTTCCTGGGTGATGGCATGGGTATCACCACGTTGACCGCCATGCGCATCTTCGAAGCTGGCGAGGCGGGTAGCATCACTATCGATACACTGCCGGAAACCGCTTTCGTCCGTACCTACTCCGCGGATGGTCAGGTGACCGATAGCGCGCCCTCCATGGCCGCTTACATGACCGGCGTGAAGATGAAGAATGAAGTTATCTCCATGAGCACCGCCACCAATGCTTATGCACCGGACGGTTCCCAATACGTGGACGCTGACGGCAACAGCACTTGTGAGCAGGATAACGGCGCTCCGGTCGAAACGCTGCTGGAGCTGATGAAAGGGCAGGGATTCGCCACCGGCGTGGTCACCACCACCCGGGTTACTCACGCCACTCCGGCAACCACCTACGCCCATATCTGCAACCGGAATGGTGAAAACACCATCGCCGCGCAGATGGTGCCGGGCGGGGACGGCTTCAATGCCGCCCTTGGTGATGGTGTCGACGTCATGCTCGGTGGCGGCCGCCGTCACTTCCTGCCCGCGGATCAGAGCGGTCGCCGTACCGACGGCCGCAACCTGATCGAGGAAATGCAAGCCGCCGGCTATCAGTACGTGGACAACACCGATGCCTTGATGAGTGTGGCCGACGACACCAAAAAGTTGCTTGGCATTTTTACCAGCAGCGATATGAGCTATGAGCTTGACCGCATTCCCACGCAGGAGCCGAGCCTGGCGGAAATGACCGGCAAGGCTATCGATTTGCTCAGCCCCCGTGACAATGGCTTTTTTCTGATGGTGGAAGGCGGCCGTATTGACCATGCGCTGCACGCCACCAGTGCCAAGCGTGCCCTGACCGACGGCATCGCGTTCGATAACGCGGTAAAAACCGCGTTGGAGAAAATGGAAGAGATTGATCCGGGCCTGGAAAACACTTTGATCGTGGTCACCGCGGACCATGATCACACTCTGGTGATTAATGGTTACGCCGAGCGTACCGGCAAGACCACGGAGGACCATGCCGGTGTTCTGGGCATGGTTCGTAACTACGCCAACGGTCCGAACAAAGGGGAGCCGCGCACCGATGTTGATGGTAACCCCTACACCATTCTCGGTTTCGGTAATGGCCCGAATCGTCCCGCTACCCGCGTCGCGTTGACGGAGACCCAAACCGCCGCGGATGACTACCTGCAGGAAGCGGTCATTCAGCTCAGCAGTGAAACCCACGGTGGTGGTGACGTATTCCTGGGGGCGGTTGGTATGGGGGCCGACGTCTTCCACGGTGTCATCGACAACACCGAAGTTTTCGGCAAGATCAAGGCCGCCCTGGATCTGGATTGAACCGCCAATTAAAGCAGGAGAGAAACATGAAACGTTCCGTTATTGGCGGTGCACTGATCTGCTGTGCCGCCTCTCTGATGACCCAGCCGGTCAGCGCCGCTCAGGCCAAGAACATTATTTTCTTCCTTGGTGACGGCATGGGCCCGGTAACACAAACCGCGGCACGCATTTACGCCGGTGAAAAAGCCGGACTGGAAGTGCCGGAGACCCATATACTGGCGATGGAAAAGCTGGACTACGCCGCGCGCATCAAGACCTACTCCGAGGACGCCCAGACCACCGACAGCGCTCCCGGTATGGCCAGTTATATGACCGGCATGAAATCCAAGAACGAAGTGATTTCGATGACGCCGGATACCAACCCCAACGATGATGATGGCAATCCGTACCAGAGCGATGGTGACAGCCTCTGCCCGGAAACCGGTAACGGTGAGGCGGCGGAAACCCTGCTCGAGATCCTCAAGGCCAAGGGCTACGGCACTGGCGTGGTGACCACCACGCGTATCACCCATGCAACGCCTGCTACTACCTATGCTCATATCTGTAACCGCAATGCTGAAAATACCATTGCCACGCAGATGGTGCCCGGCGGTGACGGTTATAACAGTGCGCTGGGGGCCGACGGTATCGATGTGATCCTGGGGGGTGGCCGCCGTCACTTCCTGCCGGCCCCCGAGGGGCGCCGCAGTGATGACCGCGATCTGATCATGGAAATGCAGGACGCCGGTTACACTTACGTGAGCAGTGGCTCGGAGCTGGGCAATGTCGATCTGGGCAGCACGGACAAACTGTTGGGTCTGTTCAACAGCAGTGATCTGAACTACGAGCTGGATCGGGTCAATAACGATTTGGATGAGCCGAGTCTGGCGGAGATGACCAGCACCGCCATCGATATCCTGTCCCGCAATCAGGACGGCTATTTCCTGATGGTGGAGGGCGGCCGTATCGACCACGCGCTGCACGGCACCAATGCCAAGCGCGCGCTGGAGGACACGCTGGCATTCGACCAGGCCATTGCCGCTGCCATGGAAAAAGTGGATCTGGACAATACTCTGATCATCGTTACCGCGGATCACGATCACGTCATGGCGTTCAATGGTTACTCCAAGATCGGTAATCCGGTGCTCGGCTTGTTGAAGGAATACCGCACCGGCGGGCTGGCGCTGGACGCTCAGGGCAAGCCCTTCACTACCCTGGTGTTCGGTAATGGCGGCGGCCCCCGTGAAGCGGATCGGGCCACGTTGACCGAGGACGAAGTGCTGCAGGACGATTACCTGCAGGAAGTGGGCGTGAAACTGGGTGGACCGGGCACTGAAACTCACGGTGGCGGTGATGTTCGCTTGAACGCGGGCGGCGCCGGCAGCGATTTGTTCAAAGGTACCCTGGATAACGTGGAAGTATTTGATTTGATCCACGAAGCCATGGGGCTCTGAGTTTTCCGGTGTTCACGGGTGGTCTTTCGGCCACCCTTTTTTATGACCGCCGTCCGTGGCGGTCACCCTTCGGGCCGTCGCGGAGCAACGTTAAAATTGCTCCCGGCAGTTTTTTATGGGTAGTTAAATGATGCTTGTTGGAAGAATCGAAAGTCTGGCCCGGCTGAGCATGCTGGGGGTGGTGATGGCCCTGGCCTGGCCGGCCGCCGCCTGGGCGGAAGCCGCTTCCGCATTGCGCGTGGAGTACCACCAGTGGCAGGTGGGCAAGGACGGTGTGCGGCAGGAGCTGTCCTACGCGGAAAAACTGTACCGGCAGGAAAACACCCTATGGGTGGAACGGGAAGTGCCCGAGGCGGCACAACGGGATCACGATGATCATCATCATGGTGGTCTTGGCCACAAACACGCCGACGTGGTGGGCGCGCCGTTGTGGATTCAGCGGGATGACAGCGGCAACGTCGACGTCAAATTGGTGGATCGTTACGAACAGCGTCTGATCGATATCGCGCCGCCGTATTATGGCAACGTAGGCTACGACGGCCACTGGGTGGAAACCTGGGCGCTGGTGGATCCGGCCAGCCTGTCTTCCCTGGAGCCGTCCTCGGTGGCTGACGGTGTCGAAACCTACCAGATGCAACGTGGCTCCCAGCATATCACCCTGGTGTGGAATCCCGAGCGCCGCTACGCGGTGTCCATCCGTTCCCGGGACGAACACGGTTTGTCCGGCCGCACCATCGAGGCAAGGGAAATCGCCGATCCGGAGCCGGCTCCCTGGACTACCCTGAAAGGTTACAAGAACCGGGACTACTCGGACCTGCTTGATTGAGCGGTGGTGTAGAGAGCGTGAGCAGGCTCAGCGGCGTTTGATGATGATCAGCGCGATGGTGATGCCGAGGGCGGCGGCGGGAAACAGCAGCAGAAATTTCTGACGCCTCTCCGCCCGGGCTCGCTGTTCGTTGGCCTTTTGAATTTCCGGGTGTACCTCGGCCCGCGCGGTTGCCGGCAGATAGGCTGGCGCTTGCAAGGCCAGAAACAGGGCCAGTGCCAATACGGGCAGGCGACGGCCCCGGGAGGCATGAAGGGCGGGGGTGGCTTGATTCTTTTGCATAGGGACCACGTTATCGCTCGAGTCTGCGTGCGGCCCGGATATTGGGCCACTTCGGCGGCGTATGCAAGTTCACCATCCCCCGCTGTTTTCAGTCCGCCTGGGTCAGAGCCGGACTCCCTGCCTGCACCGTCATCGAATGCCCGCGTGCCTCGTCCACCTGATAGTCGCTGCTTTTCACCGTGGATACAAAACGCCAGTCCGCCCGGGTTTCCTCGGCGGTGAAGGTGACTCGCAGATAACCGCGCTGGCTGGCGTTGAGGTACTGCAGGTCATCCACCAGCAGAGTGATGGCCTGCTCCGCCTGGGGAATGGCTTCGGTAGGTAATTGCAGATAGTACTCAAGGCCCGGCGAGGACACCGAGGCGGTGGCCAGTTCCACGCCGACGCTTTGCTTGCCCTCGCCGCCGTCAATGGTGAGATGGCTGGCCCAGGCATTGTGGGTGTCGCCGGCCAGCACCACCAGGTTCTTGCCCAACTGCTTGGCCGTTTGCAGCAGGACCTCGCGCTCGGCCATGTAGCCGTCCCAGGCGTCCAGGTTGTAGGGCAGGACAGTGGTGATGCGGGCGATCTCTTCCTCGGTCAGGGTTGGGTCGCCTTGCAGATAGCGTCCTTTCAGAGTGGTCAGTTCTTCAATAAGGGTAACCAGCTCGGGGGCAGGAGCCAGCAGGCCCTGCAGCATTTCCGCGGGCATCAGCATGCGTCCCATCAGCACTTGCTGGCCCAGTACCTGCCAGGTGGCGCTGGAGGTGGCAAGTGCCTCACTGAGCCAGTTCAACTGCGTGGTGCCGAGCAGGTGCCGATTAGGATCGGTGACCGCGGCGGTGAACGCCTCCGCGTCGAGGTCGGTATCAGTCAGGTAATCGGTATAGCTGAGCTGCTCGTCCCGGCCGATGATGCGGGTGTCGAGCATGTGCAGGCTGACCAGGTCGCCATAGTGGAAGCTGCGGTAGATGATTTCCCGGTCGTTGTCGTCGAACGGCCGGATCGGCATCCACTCGAAGTAGGCTTGCAGGGCGCGCTGCTTGCGCATCAGATAATCGCCTTCGGTGGCCGGATCGTGGTTCTCGGCGCCTTCCATCCAGGCGTCATTGGCGATTTCGTGGTCATCCCAAACGGCGATGAACGGCGCCTTGGCGTGAAGGGCCTGCAGGTCCGGGTCGGTGCGGTAGAGCGCGTAGCGGCGGCGGTAATCCACCAATTGGATCATTTCCAGGTCGTTGTTTTCCGGCAGGGCGCGGCCCATCTCCTCGGCCTGGTCGCCGTCGTAGCCGTCGGTGGCGTACTCATAGAGGTAGTCACCCAGATGCAGTACCGCATCCAGCCGTGCTTCCTTGGCGGCCTCGGCGTAGACATGGAAAAAGCCCGCTGGATAGTTGGAGCAGGACAGCACCGCGAAGGTGACCTGATCCACATTGCCTTCCGGCAGGGTGCGGGTAACGCCCACCGGGGAGGTGACGCCGGCGGCATGGAAGCGGTAGTAGTAGGTTTTGCCGGGCTCCAGCCCTTGAACATCCACCTTGAGGGTATAGTCGTAGGCTTGCCGGACCTCGGTGCTGTCCTCATTGACCAGTTGAGTGAAGTCCGCGTCACTGGCCACTTCCCAGCTCACGGATACCGGTGAGGTATCACCGTCTTCCGGGGTCACCCGGGTCCACAGAATGACGCCCTGGGTCTGCGGGTCGCCGCTGGCGACGCCATGGTGGAACGCCACCAGGCGCTCATTGCCATTGTCCGAATTGCGGTTTGAGGACGAGCCGCCGCAGCCGGTCAGGCCGGAGGATACCACCACCGCGCCCATGCCCAGCGCCGAGGCACGAATAAAATCACGACGAGTAAGGCGTCTCATAGTGCTCTTCCCTGTCAGGTTATTGGGTGGGAGCGATGCTAATGAGCCGCTATGACGGTTTTATGTTGGTTGTTGTATATGGGAAGGAGGGGGATGAGGAGGGAGCGTGGGCTGAACCTCGCCGAAACAAAAAAGGCTCCCGTTTGGGAGCCTTTTTTAAATTGGTGCCGAGGAGAGGGCGGAAAGCATGGCTTTGCGCGCCCACGCCACAGCGGGATATCGCCCGCTGTGAGTCTTTGCGTGGGCCGGGAGTCCGAACCTCGCCGTAACAAAAAAGGCTCCCGTTTGGGAGCCTTTTTAAATTGGTGCCGAGGAGAGGACTTGAACCTCCACGGGGTTGCCCCCACTAGCACCTGAAGCTAGCGTGTCTACCAATTTCACCACCTCGGCTTGGCGTGAAAGGCTGAAAAAATCAGGCCGTTCATCGCGAAAGCGCGTGCATTCTAGTATATGATGGCCCGATGTCAAACGGTTTCTGCAAAAAAGTCGTCCCATTTGCTTCATATTGGTTTCATCTCCGGCGCCCACAACGCCTTGCCAGGGAGACCGGCTTGCCACGTTTTTCCCACGAGCCAAATTGAGGCGCATTATGCGCCGGCCAACCCATACATTTGTTTTTGAGGGTATTGAATGTCATCAAAAAAACGCTACACGGATCCCCACGCGGATCGGGAAGCGGCGAAATACGAGAATCCGGTTCCCAGCCGAGAGTTGATCCTTGAAGTGTTGAATGACCAGGGCAAGCCGCTGGATCAGCGGCAACTGGCGGAACTGCTGGCGGTGGGCGAAGACGGCCTGATTGGCCTGGAGCGCCGGCTCAAGGCCATGCTCCGTGACGGCCAGCTGGTGGAAAACCGCAACGGTAAACTGGGTATCGTCTCTCGCATGAATCTGGTCGCCGGTACCGTGCAGGGCCACCGCGACGGGTTCGGTTTCCTGATCCCCGATGATCGCAGCCTGTCCGATCTGTTCCTGGCGCCGCGCCAGATGGAAAAGGTCATGGACGGCGACCGGGTGCTGGTGAACGAAGCAGGCTTCAACCGCTTCGGCAAGCGCGAGGCGCGTATTGTCGAGATCGCCGAACGGGCGGTGACCGAGGTGGTCGGCCGTTTCCGTCGCGAGGCGGGGGTCAGTTTCATCGAGCCGGAGAACCGGCGTATCGCCAAGGAAGTTCTGGTGGAGGACCATAATGGCCTCAAGCCGAGCCCGGGCGATCACGTTCGCGGCGTCATCACCCAGTATCCTTCGCGTGACCATCATGTGCTGGTGCGACTGGAGGAGATCATTGCCACGCCGGATCAGCCGGGGATGGAAGTGGAGGTGGCGCTGCGCCGCTTTGAGATCCCCTACCAGTGGCCGGAAGGGGTGGAAGAAGCCGCCGCCCGCTTTGGCGCGGAAGTGCCCCATGAGGCCAAGGCCCATCGGGTCGATCTGCGCGACCTGCCGCTGGTGACCATCGATGGCGAGGATGCCCGCGATTTCGACGATGCCGTATACGTGTCCCGCCGCCGCCGTGGCGGCTGGCGCCTGATCGTCGCCATCGCCGACGTCAGCCACTATGTGCATCCCAACAGTCCGCTGGATAACGAAGCTCACAAGCGTGGCAATTCGGTGTATTTCCCCAACCGGGTGGTGCCGATGCTGCCGGAGGCGCTGTCCAACGGGCTGTGTTCACTCAACCCCCATGTGGACCGGCTGTGTCTCTATTGCGACATGCTGGTCTCCGCCAACGGCCGGGTATCGCGCTTCGTGTTTCGCGAAGGGGTGATGCGCTCCCGCCACCGCCTGACCTATACCAAGGTCGGGGCGATGATCGAGGAACCGGAATCCGAGCTGGCCCAGGAAACGGTGGCGTCGCTGGACGACGAGTCCATCGATATGATCTGGTCCTTCCACGAGATGTTCCAGGCTCTGCGCAGCCGCCGGGAGTTGCGTGGCGCCATCGACTTCGACAGCGACGAGAGCCGGATTCTCTACGACGAGAATCAGAAGATTCGCGCCATCGTGCCGGTGGTGCGCAATGTGGCGCATATCATGATCGAGGAAGCGATGCTGGCGGCCAACATCTGTGCCGCCCGCCTGCTGGAGAAGGCCGATGTGGCGACGCTCTACCGTAATCACGAGCCGCCCAAGGAAGAGCGCCTGAGCAATCTGCAGCAGTTCCTCGGCGGGCTTGGGCTGAGCCTGGCCTGGTCCGACGGGCCAATCCTGCCAAGCGTGTTCCAGGCACTGGGCGGGGACATCGCCGAGCGCCCGGACCGGCAGGTGATTCAGACCATGATGTTGCGCTCCATGAGCCAGGCCAAATACGAGGCCGGCAACAAAGGGCATTTCGGTCTGGCTTACAACGCCTATACCCATTTTACCTCGCCGATCCGGCGTTACCCGGATCTGCTCGTGCACCGGGCCATCCGCTATCTGATCCGCTCCGGCGCCGACAGTCCCCATGTGGACAATCCCGGCGAGCTGCCGGCGATTCCGCGCGAACGCATCCTGCCTTACAGTCCGGCGGACATGGTGACCATGGGCGAGCACTGCTCGATGACCGAGCGGCGCGCGGATGACGCCACCCGTGATGTGGTGCAGTGGCTCAAGTGCCAATATATGGAGGAGCACCTGGGGCAGGAATTCGATGGGGTGATCAGCGGCGTGGCGGCTTTCGGGCTGTTTGTCCAGATCAACGATCTGCATATCGACGGCCTGGTGCATGTGGCCAACCTGGATAGCGATTACTACCGCTTCGATGACGTCAACATGGTGCTGGTGGGGGAATCCTCCGGGCGCCGTTATGGTCTCGGTGACGCGGTCTGCGTGAAGGTGGCCGGGGTGCACACCGAAGAGCGCAAGATCGACCTGGAACTGATCAGCTCCACGTCCGCGCGGCCGGGAAAGAAAGGCCGCTCCGGCAAGGCCAAGAAGGCCGCCAAGGCGCCGAAACAGGCCGCCGAGCCGGCCGCCAAGGGCGGCGGCACCCGGGAAAAGCTGGCCAAGGGCGAGATTCCCAAGGACGGTAAGCGCAAGCCCAAGTCCAAGTCCGCCCGCCGGGGGCGCCGTCGCGGATGAGCAAGCGTCCCTCCGCCCCGCCCCGGGGCAAATCGGGGTCCCGTAAAGGTGCCATGGACAAGCCGGTGATGTACTCCGGTATCCATGCGGTGGAATCGCTGCTGCGGCACCGGCCGGAAGCGGTCCTGGAGCTGTTTGTCCTGGACCGCCGGGCCGAACGTGGCGAGGCCCGCCTGGATACGTTGATGCAACAGGCGCTGGCTCAGGGCATAGCGGTGCAGTCCGCGCGCCGGGAATCGTTGGAGAAGCTGGCGGGCCCGCAAAATCAGGGCGTGGTGGCCCGGGCCCGGCCGCGCGTGCCGGGCGGGGAATCCGAATTGGCGGTCTTGCTGGATGGGCTTGAGAGACCGCCCTTGCTGCTGATCCTGGAGGGCGTCACGGACCCTCATAATCTGGGGGCCTGCCTGCGCAGCGCCGACGCCGCCGGTGTCGATGCGGTGATTGTGCCGCGCCGCCACGCCGCCGGGCTGACACCGGTGGCCTGCCGCAGCGCCGCCGGCGCCGCCGAATCGCTGCGATACTTCGAGGTGGGCAATCTGGCCCAGTTGCTGGCGGCGCTGCAGGAACGGGGCATCCGTGTGGCCGGGGCGGCCCTGGATCAGCGCAGTGTGTCCTTGTTCGACTACCAGCCCGATCCGGGCCTGGCGGTGGTCATGGGCGCCGAAGGCGAGGGGCTGCGGCGCCTGACCCTGGAGCGCTGCGATGACCTGGTGTCGATCCCCATGGCCGGCGATGTGCAGAGCCTGAACGTGTCCGTGGCCACCGGGGTGATGCTGTTCCACCTCCGTGCCCGCGGCCGCTCTTGAGCCCGCGCGCCTTCTGAGATAGAATCCCCGCCCTTCGCCTGCCGCCAACCCGGTGGCGGGCGGACTCCTTGCTTCACCGATATTCGGGAAGCTGCCCAATCCGTAAGGAGCCAACAATGCGTCACTACGAAATCGTGTTCCTGGTCCACCCGGACCAGAGCGAGCAAGTGCCCGCCATGATCGAGCGTTACAGCGCGATCGTTACCGATGGCAAAGGCACCATCCACCGTCTTGAAGACTGGGGCCGCCGTCAACTGGCTTACCCGATCAACAAGATCCACAAAGCACACTATGTGATGCTGAATATTGAATGTGACGGCGAAACCCTCGCCGAGCTGGAAAACACCTTCCGGTTCAACGATGCCGTAATCCGTCACCTCGTAATTCGTCGCGAGAAGGCCATCACCGAGCCGTCCCCGCTGGCGAAATCCAACGAGAAGGAGGAGGCCGCCAGCTGATTTCCGAGCGTAATCACTGCGAGCTCACCGGCATCATCGTCACCCTTGAAAAGGTGGCCGTAACGCCGGGTGGCGTGCCCCGCCAGCGTCTCTGGCTGGAGCACCGGTCCCGGCAGCTTGAAGACGGCCATCCCCGTGAAGTCCAGGCCCGCATCGGGCTGGTACTCGCCGGCGGCAAGACCGCCCTGGCGAAGCACCTGAAGGAAGGACAACGGGTCAGAGTCGGCGGCTTTCTCAGCCGCGCCGGCTACAAGGGTGAAGCCCGGGACCGTTTGCAGTTGATCGTGGAAACACTGGAGCCCCTGGACTAGGAATCGAGGAGAAAACCATGGCCCGTTTTTATCGCCGTCGCAAATTCTGCCGCTTTACCGCGGAAGGTGTTGAGTACATTGATTTCAAGGATCTCGACACGCTGAAAGCCTACATCACCGAAACCGGCAAGATCGTGCCCAGCCGCATCACCGGCACCAAAGCACGTTATCAGCGCCAGCTGGCCAGCGCGGTCAAGCAGGCCCGCTTCCTGGCGCTGCTGCCGTACTCCGACAGCCACGACAATTAAGCCGAGGGGACCGTCATGCAAGTGATCCTGCTGGAAACCATCAAGAACCTGGGTGATCTGGGCTCCGTGGTGGACGTTCGCCCCGGCTATGGCCGTAACTTCCTGATCCCGCAAGGCAAGGCCCTGCCGGCGACCAAGGGTAACCTGGCCGAAGTAGAGGCTCGTCGCGCGGAACTGGAAAAACAAGCCGCCGAGCAGCTGGCGGCCGCTCAAGAGCGCGCTGACAAGTTGGCCGAAGCGTCCGTGACCATCGGCGCCAAGTCCGGTGACGAAGGCAAGCTGTTCGGCTCCGTCGGCACCCGCGACATCGCCGACGCCATCACCGAGCAGACCGGTGTGGAAATGTCCAAGGCCGAAGTGAAGCTCCCGCACGGCGCGCTGCGTCAAACCGGCGAGTACGAAATCGACCTGGCGTTGCACGCCGATGTGACCGTGACCATCAAACTGGCGGTGGTACCGGCCGAGTAATCACGGCCGCTATCCCGCGCCGGTTTGCCCCTCCCGGGGCGCGGTGACACAATCAAGGCACTGTCCGACCATCGGGCAGTGCCTTTTTGTTATATGATGTCCCGATTCGTATCACCCTTTCTCCGAGTCTTTGAATCAAAACGGACCCACCATGAACGAGTCTCTTGCGTTGGATGACCATCTTCCCGACAGCCTGCGTATACCTCCCCATTCCGTGGAAGCGGAACAAGCGGTGCTGGGCGGGCTGCTGCTCAATAATGAGGCCTGGGACGACGTTGCCGAGCGGGTCGGTGAAAAGGACTTCTACCGCAAAGAGCATCGGCTGATCTTCCAGGTAATCGGCCAGTTGGTGGAAGAGGAAAAGCCCAGCGATCTGGTTACCGTTTCCCAGGCCCTGACTCATCGTGGCGAGCTGGACGACGTGGGCGGTGCCACCTATCTCTCGGAACTGGCCCGCAACACGCCAAGTACCGCCAATATCAACGCCTATGCGGAGATCGTTCGCGAGCGCAGTATTTTGCGGCAGCTGATCCAGGTATCGCACAAAGTGTCGGATCTGGCTTTCAATCCCAAGGGCAAGCCTTCCCTGGAAATCCTCGATACCGCCGAGTCGTCGATTTTCGAGATCGCCGAACAGCAGAAGAAGGGCTCTGGTCCGCAGAACATCAAATCGGTGTTGAAGAAAGCGGTGGACCGCATCGACGAGCTGTACCGCACCAAGAATTCCCTGACCGGGGTCACCACCGGTTTCGAGGAAATGGACAAGATGACCGCGGGTCTGCAGCCGTCGGACATGGTGGTGGTGGCGGGGCGGCCGTCCATGGGTAAGACCACCTTCGCCATGAACCTGTGCGAGAACGTGGCGATCAAGGCGGGCAAGCCGGTGCTGGTGTTCTCCATGGAAATGCCCGCCGATGCCATCGTCATGCGGATGCTGTCCTCCCTGGGCCGCATCAATCAGGGCGCGATCCGTTCCGGGCGTCTGGAGCAGGACGATTGGCCGCGTATTACCTCGGCGATCCAGATGCTCAGTGAACAGAAGTTCTTCATCGACGACACCGCCGCGCTCAGCCCGCTGGAAATGCGCGCCAGGGCGCGCCGGGTGGCGCGGGAATGCGGGGGGGAGATCGGCCTGATCATGGTCGACTATCTGCAGTTGATGCAGGTGCCCGGCGCCGATAACCGGGTTAACGAAATCTCGGAGATCTCCCGGAACCTCAAGGGGCTGGCCAAGGAGATGAACTGCCCGGTAATCGCCTTGTCGCAGTTGAACCGGTCGTTGGAGCAACGCCCGAACAAAAGGCCGGTGATGTCCGACTTGCGGGAATCCGGGGCGATCGAGCAGGACGCGGATTTGATCGTGTTCCTCTATCGTGACGAGGTCTACAACAAGGACACTCCGGAGAAGGGCATCGCCGAGATCATCATCGGCAAGCACCGGAACGGGCCCATCGGTACCGTGCGGCTGGCGTTCCGCGGCGAGTTCACCCGCTTCGACGATCTGGCGCCGGAGTACTACCAGCAGTATCAGGACAACGAATAGCCGGGGCGGGAGAGAACATCATGCGCGGTACCCGGTTACAGATACGGCCTGCGGCTCTGGCCCATAACGCCGGCCAAGCCCGGACACTGGCGGATGGCGCCCAGGTGTTCGCCATGATTAAAGCCAACGGCTACGGCCATGGTCTCACGCTGGCCGCCGATGCCGTGGCCGGCCAGGTGGACGGCCTGGGCGTGGCATTGATGGAGGAGGCCCGGGCGGTGCGTGAACACGGCGCCCGCGAGCCGATCCTGGTGGCCGAGGGCTTCTTCGATCAAGAGGAGATCGCGGAAGCGGCCCGTCTGGATGTGGAAGTGGTGGTGCACGCCGCCTGGCAGGTGGCCCTGTTAAGCAAACGGCCGGCGCCCCTGGGTGTCTGGTTGAAAATCAATACCGGCATGAACCGGTTGGGCATGGTGCCGGAGCAGGCGCGGGAACAGGCGGCGATACTGCGGGCCATTCCCGGTGTGCGTCTGCTCGGCCTGATGAGTCACTTTGCCTGCGCCGATCAGCAGGACGATCCGCTCAGTGAACGGCAGCTGGCGGAAGTGTTGGCACTGTCCGAGGAGCTGTTATTGCCGGTGACCGCCGCCAACTCCGCGGCTTTGATCCGCTACCCGGCGGCGCGCCGGCGGCGGGTCCGCCCCGGCATCATGCTGTATGGCTCATCGCCGTTTCCATGGCGCTCCGCCAGTGAATTGGGACTGCGCCCGACCCAGCGCTTCAGCGCCCGTCTGATCGCCGTGAATCCCATTGGCGCCGGACAGACAGTGGGATATGGCGCCACCTGGCGTGCCCCGGAAAGTGGCACCATCGGCGTGGTGGCGGTGGGCTACGGCGACGGCTACCCGCGCCACGCTCCCAATGGCACGCCGGTGGCGGTGAACGGCCGTCGCACAGAGCTGGTCGGCCGCGTTTCCATGGACATGATCACGGTGAGACTGGATGGCCTCGAGGCCCGAGTCGGCGACGAAGTGGAGCTGTGGGGAGACACCGTTTCCGTGGATGAGGTGGCCGCGGCCTGCGGCACCATCAGTTACGAGTTATTCTGTCAGATCACCGCCCGGCCGGAGCGGGTGGTCGGCTGACTGCGCGGGGCGCCGCCCCCGAACCCGGCGTCGAGGAGAGTCCGTGGCGAAGAAGAAAACCGCTTTTGTCTGCACCGAATGCGGCGGGGATTTCCCCAAATGGCAGGGCCAATGTCCGGCTTGTGGGCAATGGAATACCCTGCAGGAGTTCGTGGTGGACAGCGCCCCGTCCCGTGCCGGTGGCTCCGCCGGCCGCGGTGGCTTCAGCGGGCAACTGGCGGAAGTGCGCAACCTGGATGAAATCGTCCTCGAGGAAACCCCGCGCATCAGCGCCGGCATGGGCGAGCTGGATCGCGTGCTCGGCGGGGGGCTGGTGCCCGGTTCCGCCGCCCTGATCGGCGGGCATCCCGGTGCCGGCAAGTCCACCTTGTTGTTGCAGACGCTGTGCCGGCTCGCCCACGCTCATTCCTGTCTTTATGTCACCGGCGAGGAATCGCTGTCCCAGGTGGCGATGCGCGCCGATCGTCTGAAGCTGCCCAAGGACAAGCTGCGGCTGGCGGCGGAAACCGATGTGGAGCGCATCATCGAGCTGGCTCGCAAGGAACAACCGCGCCTGCTGGTGGTGGATTCCATTCAGGTGATGTATCTGGCCGGCCTGCAATCGGCGCCGGGTTCGGTGGCTCAGGTGCGCGAGTGCGCGGCGGCGCTGACCCGCTTCGCCAAGCAGACCGGCACCGTGCTGCTGCTGGTGGGCCATGTCACCAAGGACGGTACCCTGGCCGGGCCCAAAGTATTGGAGCACATGATCGACTGCTCACTCATGCTCGAGGGTTCCTCCGATTCCCGTTTTCGCACTCTGCGCGGTTTGAAGAACCGCTTCGGCGCGGTCAATGAGCTGGGCGTATTCGCCATGACCGGCGAGGGGCTCAAGGAAGTGAAGAATCCGTCGGCGATTTTCCTCAACCGCGCCGAGGAAATCGCGCCGGGTTCCCTGGTCACCGTGGTGTGGGAAGGTACCCGGCCGTTGCTGGTGGAACTGCAGGCGCTGGTGGACGCCAGTCATTTCGGCAACCCCCGGCGTGTTTGCGTGGGCCTGGAAGCCAACCGGCTGGCCATGTTGCTGGCGGTGCTGCACCGTCATGGCGGTATCCAGGTCGGCGATCAGGACGTGTTCGCCAATGTGGTCGGCGGCGTCAAAATAGGCGAGACCTCCGCTGATCTGGCTCTGGTGCTGTCCATCGTGTCCAGCTTCCGCGACCGGCCGTTGGGACGGGATCTGGTGGTGTTCGGGGAAATCGGCTTGTCCGGAGAGATCCGTCCGGTACCGCAGGGCCAGGAACGGCTATACGAGGCGGTCAAACATGGTTTTCGCCGCGCCGTGATCCCCAAATCCAATCAGCCGCGCAACCTGCCGGACGGGGTGGAACTGATCGCGGTGAGCACTCTGGCGGAAGCGTTGGAGCAGTTGTGATGAGAAACCCGGCATCACGCTCTGACATTGGGTCCGGGACAAGGGAGCCGTTATGAAAAAGCAATTCGCCGTGCTTGGGCTGGGCAGTTTTGGCGAAGCCGTGGCGCTGGAACTGATGCGTTTGGGGCATCAGGTACTGGGTGTCGATAATCGGGAGAGCCAGGCCAATCGTCTGGTCGACAAACTGACGCAGACGGTGATCGCCGACGCCACCGACGAGGACGCCCTGCGTGAATTGGACCTGCCCAGTTTCGATGCCGTGCTGGTGGCCATCGGCGAACATATCGAGGCCAGTATCCTCTGTACCATGGCGGTGAAATCCCTGGAAGCGAAGGAAGTGTGGGTCAAAGCCATTACGCCGGTCCATCACCGTATCGTTGAAAAGCTCGGTGCCGACCGCGTTCTGCATCCCGAATATGAAATGGGATTGCGTGCCGCCCAGACCATGGCCCACCCCAATATGCTGGATTACATCAGCCTGGGGGATAACTACTTCGTTATCGAGATCCGCCCCGGCGAAGTGCTGGAGGATCGCCCGCTGTCGGATCTCAAGATCGAGGAGATTGGCGTGCGTCTGCTGGCCATCAAACATGGCCAGAACGTGGATTTGCAACCGAGTCCGCATCAACGGCTGAAGCGCAACGATCATCTGGTGCTGCTCGGTGAAGAACCGGCCCTGCGCCGATTCTCCGAGAGTTTATGAGAACCTGGTTTCCCGGACTCAGGGGCCGCACCGAGGCGGTCCTGTCCCTGCGTCATCCCTGGCGTTACAGTCCACCGGCGATTCTTGCCGGCAGCTTCCTGCTGCTGATCGTGATCGGCACGGTTTTGCTATGGCTGCCGGTATCCGGCACGCCGCCGTTGACGCTCTTCCAGGCCCTGTTCACCGCCTGCTCGGCGGTTACCGTCACCGGCCTGGTGGTGGTGGACACCGGTTCTCATCTCAGCCCGTTTGGCCAGTCGGTGGTGTTGGGATTGATGCAGCTGGGCGGCCTGGGCCTGATGACTTTCGCCGCGTTGACGCTGATGGCGCTGGGTGGCCGGTTGGGACTGCGCGGCCAACGGCTGGTACGCGAGGCCACCGACCAAACCTCGCCGGCGGATATGCTGGTGCTGGTCCGGCACACCGCGTTGCTGGCGTTGGTCATGGAAGCCATTGGAGCGGGGTTGCTGAGTGTGGTCTGGATCCCGGAGCTGGGGGTGGCGCGGGGCCTGTGGTTCAGTGTTTTCCATAGTGTCTCGGCGTTCAACAACGCCGGCTTCGCTTTACTGCCGGACAGCCTGTCACGATGGGCCGCCAATCCCATGGTCAACCTGGTGATCACCGCGCTGTTTATTATCGGTGGTCTGGGTTTCACCGTGCTGCTGGATCTGTGGCGCAAACGGCAATGGCGCACGCTTTCCCTGCACAGCAAGCTGACCCTGGCCGGCACCCTGGTTCTGTGTCTCGGCGCCTGGTTTCTGGTGCTCGGTTTTGAATGGAACAATGCCCGCACCTTGGGGGAATTGCCGGAATCCGGCCGGCTCTGGGCCGCCTGGTTCACCGCGGTGACACCCCGCACCGCCGGTTTCAATACCGTGGACATGGGCGGCCTGATGGCGCCCACGGTCTTGCTGATCATGTTTCTGATGTTCATCGGCGGTGGCAGCAACTCCACCGCTTCCGGTATCAAGGTGAGCACTTTCATGGTCATGCTGCTGGCCACGAGGGCGTTCTTGCGCGGTCGTCAGCGGCCCACGGTGTTCCGGCGCGCCATTGCCGTGGAGTCGGTATTCCGGGCCCAGGCGGTGGTGATGCTGAGCCTGCTTGCGGTGGCGTTGAGCGGATTCCTGATGGTGGTGCTGGAGCCGGGGCTGGCGGTGATGGACGTGTTGTTCGAGGCGTTTTCAGCGTTCTCGACAGTGGGCTTGTCCCGGGGCATTACCGGGGACCTGTCCTGGCCGTCCCAGTGTGTGCTGATGATGCTGATGTTCATGGGCCGCATCGGACCGCTGGCTCTGGCGTTCTCGCTGGCGCGGCCGCAAATACCGAAATTGCGCTACGTCGAGGACCGCGTGCAAATTGGCTGATGGTTTGAATGGCGCTCATTGCGGTCCTTTCCTACATGTGTAGGAGCCAGCCCTGCTGGCGAATAGGGCCTTGTAGCGACCTCTAATTTCATATCTCCGACGTTTTTGAATTTACGGGACGGCGAGGGGCGCTCAGCGCCGCCGCTTCAGCCGCCGTTTGCGCCACCACAAATAAACCCCGGTAACGAACAGCAGAGCAGGCAGCCCGCCGGACACGAACACCAGCCAGCGTCCGGGCAGCCCCAGCGCCTCGCCATTGTGCAGGGGAAACTGCCAGGCCAGCACGGTATCGGCGGCGCCCAGTTTGCGTTCGTCCCACACCTCCAGAATCTCGCCGCTGTATTGATCCACCCAGACCGAACTGGCCGCGTAGCGCTGCCAGTTGGATTCGGGCAGGACATAAGCCAGCCGGTAGCTGTCCCGTTGGGAGCGTGGCAGGTAGACCCGGCTCAACCGGGCTCCGGGGAAGACCGGGGCCGCGGCGGCGACGGCCTGGTCCAGAGTCACCGGGGTGGACGCCGATGGCACCGACCGGGGATTAGGTGCCGGCGTCACGGTGGCCAGAGTGGCGACGGCGCTGGTGATCGGCGCGCGAAACACCATGAACACCCCGGACAGCGCCACCACCATCAGCACCGGAAATAAATACAGACCGAGCGCGCCGTGCAGGTCGAAATAGAAACGGAAGCGGCCCTTGCCGCGTTCGATGGCGAGAGCGCGCCGCCAGCGGCCACGTTTGGGCCAGCGCAGATACACCCCGGTAACCGCGAACAGCGCCAGCAGAATGCCGCATACGCCGACCACGTACTTGCCGGTGGTACCGGCCAGCAGGGTGTAATGCAGACGGTAGATCCAGGTCATCGGATACGCCCCCCAGGTCCGCACGGCGGCGACCTTGCCGGTGTAGGGATCCACGTTCACCTGCAAGGGCCCCGGCGCGTCCGGTGGGGTATCGAAACGGACCAGATGGTAGTCGCCGCTGGTGCCGGGCAGGTAGAGCCGGCGAGGCTCGGCGCCATCCACGGCATCGCTGGCCCGTGACAGAATGTCCTGTAGCGGCAAAGGGGTGGCGGTGGAGGCCGGCGTGGTCAGCGCCGGCGTCAGCCATTGATCCAGCTGTGGATAAAACACCAGCAGGCTGCCGGTGACGCCGATCAGGGCAAGCAACAGGCCCGAGCCCAGACCGGCGTACAGATGCAGGGTAAAGATCAGCCTGCGCATGGGGAATGACGGTCCTTAGAAATCGAGGCTGTAGCCTACCGTAATCACGCGCCCGCGTCCCTTGAAGTACTGATCCTCGCGGTTGGTGGCACTCTGCGAGTAGTAGGTGAAATAGTCTTCGTTGAACAGATTCTCGATGCCGCCGGAGAGTTGGCCCTTGGGCAGTTGATAGACCAGGGAGAGATCCACCAGGTTGTAGCCGTCGAAGTTGGTGTTGTCGTCATCGAAGTGACGGCTGAAATAATGGGAGCCCTGAATTTGAGAGCGCAGGCGACTGGTCCAGCGGGCCTGCCAGCGCAGTGTCACACGGTCCGGGGCGATATTGCGGGCATCCAGGCGGCTTTCCAAATGGCCGTCGTCGTCGCCATCGTATTTGCCGCTGGTGTGAGCGTAGCTGGCGCTGAGATGATGGTTTTCTTCCACCTGCCAGCCGACCCGGGCTTCCACGCCGTTGATCTCGGTTTTTTCCCGTTTGACCTCGAAAAAGCCACTGCCATTGTCGGCCAGCCGGGCGCCCAGGTCCGAGTCGGATTCAAAGTAGCTGGCTTCGAAGGTCACCGGGTGCTGATTGATGCGAATCCCCACTTCGCGATTGTCGGTGACGATGGGGCGCAGATCCAGAAAGTCATCCACTCGCGCGCCATCGTCGCCAATGGCACGCAGCACACGGCCGACGTCCGGCATGCCGAACCCTTCCGAGTAGTTGGCGAACAATTGCAAGCCCTCCGTGATCTGGTAGGTCAGACCGCCGTTGAGCAAGGTCTCGTCGAAGCTGGGGTCGCCACCAACGACGCGATTGCCCTGTTTGTGGTCATCACCGTAGTAGGCCAGGGTGGTGAAGTCATCCACATCCAGTTTGGCGTACTCATAGCGGACCCCGGCCTGGGCGGTCAGGCGGTTGGTAACGCGCCATTCCCCTTGCAAGAAAGGAGCGATGTTCTGGAACCGGGTCTCTGGTACCCATTCGCGATCGGTGTGGACCAGTACCTGACTGGTCTCGTCCTGCAGAACGTCCAGGCCGGTGGTGAGTTTGACCCGTCCGTTGAAGAGGCCGTCCCGGTTCAGGGTGATTTTGCCACCGACCTTGTCGGACTCGTTCTGGGATTGATCGTAGATCCTGTCTTCACCGAGGGCCTCCGGGTCGACCTGAAAAGTATCGAACGTGCCACCACCGTAGCGGGCGCGGAACCGCTGGGTGTAAAGCTGAAGCTGGAGGTCGTTCCCGGCCAGATCCAGATTGTGATAGTTGAGGCTGGTGGTGAGCACCTCGTTACGGGTGGGTTTACCCTCCGGATCGCCTTTTTCGGAGGTGGTGGGCGTCCGGTTTCTTCGAACGCCATTCTCGATGACATAGTCGTGATTCCCTTCCAGGAAGAAGCGGTTCACGGTCAATTGCAGGTTCTGGTTGTCGTCGAACCAGTAGCCCACTTTCACCATCACGTCATGGCTTTCGGAGTCCATGATATCGCCCTGGGTGTTGTCCACGCCGATGGCATCGCCGTTGGCGTCATAGAACAGCCCGCGGGACTGGTAGGTGACGCCGGCCAGGTAGTCCCATTTGCCATGCAGCCCCTCCACCCGATAGTCCGCTTTGTAGCCGAGGCCGTCGGACTCATAGTCGGTGGGCGCGCTGACGCTGACGCCGGCGTGCTGGCGCACACGGTCGCCTTCCGGGCGGCGGGTGACGAAGTTGATGATGCCGCCGGTGGCCCCCAGGCCGTGCTCGGCGCTGGCGCCGTGAATCACCTCGATGCGCTCCACCATGGACAGATCAATGGTGTAGCCGTCACGGCTGCCGTCACGCAATGGATTGGACTGGGGCACGCCGTCCACCAGAAACAATGGATTGCGGCCCCGGAAGCTCTCGCCGGCATTGCTCAGTTTCTGCCGGCTCGGCGCATAGCCGGGAATCAGGTTGCTGAGTACCTGAGCCTGGTCGCCGGTGATGGCCAGTTGATCTTCCAGTTCCTGGCGGGTGATCACGGTGACTTTCTGTGGTGTTTTACCCACTTCCCCCTGGGAGCGGCTGGCGGTGACCGTGACGGCATCCAGTTTGTGAGGATCGTTGTCGGCCATGGCCAGGGGGGGCCAGGGTCAGTGACAGCAGAGAGACAGGCACGCCGAAGCGGAGAGGGCGCATGGGCGTTCTCCTTTTTTGTTGGTGAGAGTTATGTATCGTTTGTAAGGACGGGCGCTGACACTAAGACAAATGAGAATCGTTGTCTATTGCCGAATGGTTAAAACAGCGGTACCAAAGTGCTAGGACAATGCGTGCCCAGCGGCGTCACCGGGCGCTGTTCAGGGACCAGTCATAGGACATGAAGCTCAGGTCCAGGATGCCTCTCCGCAGTGCTTCGGCGGTGTCCTCGGACAGCGCCAGGGGAGCATGGTAGCGGGCCAGCCAGCGGTGGAGCGTGCCGGCCGCGTCGGCGAAATCATCCCGGTACCATTTAAAAATGGGGGAGATCGCCAGGCGGTTTCGATCGGCGTCATAGCGGTTGCGTTGCCGGTCGGACAGGAAGCGGCGGGTGCTGTCCTCCAACTGCCGATCCAGTCGCTCGGCGGTGTAGGCTTCCGGGCGCAGCGCCGGGCAGCCCACCGAAGCGCAGTTCACGGCAAAATGAATGCGCGGATCCATGAGCTCCGGATTGCCGCGAATCAGGTCATGCTCCACTTCATCCAGGGTGCGGGGAGCACCCAGCAGCTCGAAGAAGCGCTGATCCCAGGGCCCGGAAAACAGGGAACCTATATCGCGGATGGAATCCGGGCGCGGCTTCTGATCGAGGATCAGCTTTACCGTGAAGGCGTTGTAGGCGTTGATCAGGAAAGCCAGTTGTTGATCCTGGTCGAAGCGCCTGAACTGCTGTTCGGATACGGCGCTCAGGCTGTCCAGGTAGTGCTCCAGACGTTTTTTGTCGGTGGCGAAACCGTCGTAATCCACCTGTGAAGTGACGCCACCTCGCACCCATTGCACATGGGCATTGAGCAGGGCGTCCCAGGTGGCGTGTTCGAAGGCCTGGGCGATGCCGGTGAATAGCAGCAGCAGAGTGACGATCACGGGGCGCATGGGGAAATCTCCGTTGCGGCGGTCAGCGTTGCCAGGCGTGGAAACGTTCCACCCAGCGCAGCAGACGCTCCGGTTTGTGGTTCTTTTTCCATTCCCCCGCGGCGTATTTATTGGCCTCCGACAGGGTCGGGTAGATGTGAATGGTGCCAAGAATCTTGTTCAGCCCCAGTCCGTGCTTCATCGCCAGCACATACTCGCTGATCAGTTCGGCGGCGGATTCGCCGACGATAGTGACGCCAAGAATACGGTCCTTGCCGGGCTCGGTGAGCACCTTGACGAAGCCCTGATCCACGCCATCGGCGATGGCCCGGTCCAGATCATCAATACCGTACTTGGTCACCTCGTAGGGAATACCCTGTTGCCGCGCATCGTCCTCATTCAGACCCACGCGGGCCACTTCCGGGCTGGTGAAGGTGGCCCAGGGAATCACCCGATAATCCACCTTGAAGGATTTCAGCCGCCCGAACAGGGCATTCACCGCCGCGTACCAGGCCTGATGAGCGGCGGTGTGGGTGAACTGATAAGGGCCGGCCACATCACCGCAGGCATAGATGTTGGGGAAGCGGGTCTGCAGGCGTTCATTCACCTCTATGGTGCCGTTGGCCCGGGTGGTGATGCCCAGGGCCGACAAGCCCAGCCCCTCGGTATGGGCGCGCCGGCCCACCGCCACCAGCACCGCGTCGAAGGGCAGCACGGACTCCTGGTCCCGGTGTTCCACATGCAACTGGCTGGTGCCGTTCTCCACACTGAAACGCAGGGCCTTATGCTCCGTGAGTACGCGCACACCGCTGTCTTCCAGCGCCGCGGTGACGAACGCGGCGGCGTCTTCATCCTCCCGGGGCATCAGGCGTGATTGCATTTCCACCTGGGTGACCTGGCTGCCAAGGCGGGAAAACGCCTGAGCCAGTTCGCAGCCGATGGGCCCGCCGCCGAGCACCAGAAGACGCTCAGGCAAAGCCTTCAATTGCCACAGCGTGTCGGAGGTCAGCGCCCGCACCTGGTCGATGCCGGGGATCGGCGGCACCAAGGGGGACGCGCCGGTGGCCAGGATCACCGACCGGGTGGTGAGCCGGATGGTGCCTTCGTTACCCTCCGTCGAATTATCCACTTCCACCTCCCAGGGGGAGATCAGGCGGGCATGGCCGTGCAGGCACTCCACGCCCAGCCCGGTATAGCGCTCCACGGAATCGTGAGGTTCGACTTTGCTGATCACCCGCTGTACCCGGGCCATGATATCGCTGAAGTCGAATTCGTTGGCAATGGAACGGAAACCGTAGTGGTGTGCCTGCTTTTCCAGATGGGCGATGCGGGCGCTCTTGAGCAGGGCCTTGGAGGGCACGCAACCGGTGTTGAGGCAGTCGCCCCCCATGCGCTGTTGCTCCACCAGGGTCACCTTCGCCTTCACCGTGGCGCCGATGTAGGCGCTGACCAGGCCGGCGGAACCGCCGCCGATCACCACCAGGTTACGGTCGAAATGGCGGGGCTTCTGATACCCGTGATAAATCCGCCGTGTCTGCCAAAGGCGGACAGGCAGCCGCGCCAGCCAGGGAAACAGGCCCAGCAGCGCAAAAGCGCCAATCAACCCCGGTGAGAGGATCCCGGAGAGGCTCTCCAGTTGTCCGAGTTGGGTGCCGGCGTTCACGTATACCGCCGTGCCGGCCAGCATGCCCAGCTGGCTGACCCAGTAGAAGGTGCCGGTGCGGATTGGTGTGAGCCCCATCAACAGGTTGATGACGAAGAACGGAAACACCGGGATCAGACGCAACGTGAACAGATAAAAGGCGCCGTCTTTTTCCACGCCGGCGTTGATCTTTTTCAACCGCTCCCCGAAGCGCTGTTGCACCGCGTCCTGGAACAGGAACCGGGAAGCCAGAAACGCCAGAGTAGCCCCCAGACTGGAGGCGAACGACACCAGCAGCAACGCCCACCAGAACCCGAACAGGGCGCCGGCCGCGAGAGTCAGGATGGCGGCGCCGGGCAAGCTGAGGGCGGTGACCAGCACATACAGCACGAAGAAACCGCCGAGTACCCGCAGGGGGTGTTCTCCCGCCAGCTCCTGAAAGGCCGCCTGTTGGGACTTCAGGTAGTCCAGACTCAGATACTGGCCGAGATCGAACAGGAAAAACGCCGCCACCAGCGCGGCAATCAGGAGCAGGAGAAAACCTTTCTTCGCTGTCATCGTCACCTCGTCGGTGTCCTCAACAGCAGCTTCCGCCGCTGGAGGAACTCTGCGTGTCTTCGAACGGCAAGCTCGTGCCACAGCCCTGAAAAATGCCGTAGTGGGTACTGAAATCGCCGATGTAGTCGAAGTGGGAATGGAATCGGCTTTCCGACAGCATACGCCAGGTGTTGCCGCATACCGGGAAGACCTTGCCGGTGGGCAGGTAGTGGTGTCCGTCCAGCATGAAGCCGTGGGGGTGTTCTTCCACCGTGCCCTTGTAGATCACTGCCTGGCCATAATCCTCACAGGCGGGTTCCAGACCGTCGAGATTGAACAAACGGTAGGTGGCTGAGTAAAAGCGAATGTCGCCGAGCCTGGCTTCGATGGCCGGGTTGTCGATGGTCAGCCGTCGGGACTCCACCAGCCGGGGATCGGCAAAACCACACTGCTTGCTCAGAGTGAGAAAATCATTCCAGTAGAGGGCACCCGACAGGCATTCACCATAGAGCACCGGGTCTTGGGTGAGCGACTGCGGCACTCGCCGGTCCGCGTACACATCCGAGAAATAAAACTCGCCGCCGGGTTTCAGCAGATGTTTGACGTCCGAGATCACCTTCGCCTTGTCGGTACTGAGGTTGATCACGCAGTTGGAGACCACCACGTCGAAACTGCCCGGCTGCAGATCCAGTCGATCCAGTTCCTCGATGTAGCCCTCAAAAAAGGCAACGTTACTGTGGCCGTGGCCAAATTGATCACGGTGAAAATCCTGGTGGCGACGGGCCACCTCCAACTGCTCCCCGGTCATGTCCACACCCACCACCGAGCCCTGCTCGCCCACCAGGGCGGAGAGCAGATACACATCACGGCCGGAGCCGCAGCCCAGATCCAGGATCCTGGCGCCGCGCAAAGCCGCCGGTGCCACCAGGCCGCAGCCGTAGTAACGGCTGATCACTTCGTCATGGAGGCGTGCCAGCAGCGGCTTGAGGTAGTCCGGAGGCGTCTGGTCGCAGCAGGCGTTGGTTTGCAGGTCGCCACTGCCGGAAAGGCGCTTGCCGTAATAGTCCTGAACGTCGTCTCTCATCGCTGTCTTCCTTCTTTGGTTCCGTGAATTGGATGCCCGGCGGCGGTTGTTGTTACGGACCGCCGGGCAATTTTAGTCTGTCGGATGAAGACGACCGTTACGGTTTCGTCCGGGCGAGGATGTTGCGCACCTGGGCAGGGGGGCGGCGAAGCCCTGTAAAGAAGGCTTAACCCGTTGTTTCCCCGTCTGCGGTATACAGAAAATCACAGTGGAGCGGATCGACCAAGCCTTTCATGCCGGTAAAGTCCACCGGTGGCCCCCTGACTGATGCCGGACATCGCCGCGCTTTCCGGTGACCAGCTGACCCGATAGGGATCGAAACCCCGCAGAGACGGCTTAATCACCTGAAAATACGGCGAAATGTCGAAGTCTCTTGGCGCGAACAGACTGTAGTGTCGAATATGCAGGATTTCCCGGCAGTAGCCCCGTTGGGCCGGATCGCACTGATTTTCCCATTCAACCTCGGGCAGGATCGGATAGCGCACCGACTGAAACGCCTGCGCGATCAGCGTGGAGCAGATGGCGCGGGTGGGATCGCCACTGCCCAGCGCCAGCATGCGGCGGCGCCAGCGGCTGGGGGCGGGCGGTGTCTGGATCAGGTAGCGGGCCAGATCGATGATATTGCGCAGATCATAGCGGTATCCCACCCGCTCACGGGCGTAGCTCACCGCCCGCGCCAGGTCTTCGGCGGTGAGCCCCACGCTTCGGCAGATCCGGGTGTGAAAGCCGCGATAGTGATCAAGCGGAACCTCGCGTACACCCTGTTCCAAATCCGCTTCGATCAGCCGGCAATGCTGCGGTGAGGGGCCGGTGTCGACCACCAGAGCGGCATGGGACCAGGTGGACTGGGTCAGATATTTTACCGCCGAGCTGAAACGGCTGGTGCCTTCCACCAACAGTACGTCGCCCACTTGCACCGTGTCCGCCAGCCGCTGCAGCCCGGTGGCGGGGGCCAGCGACAGATGCGGCCGGGGACGAGCCAGATAACGCACCAGACAGCGGCCTAACCACCAGCGCACACCCATGATTCACCTCTTATTAGCGTTTACTGGAACCATAACGCAATCGAATGAGGAACAGGAGATGAGACGTGGGCAAGGGCCGGACTTGGTATATCGTGGCGGATGATGGGTAGAATGGGCGCAAGCCTGCCCTGGGGGTCAACAATAATCCGTTTCATGTCCAATACCGTTCGCGAGCACATTCATCGTATTTGGGATCGACTGGCCGATTTTCCCGAGCCGCTACTGGGAACGGATGGGTTGCGTTACCTGCTGGAATCCATCAGCGAGCTGATTGATGCCGATCATGGCTATTGGCTCAGCTGTTTCCTGCTCGGCCATCTGGATGCCGATAAGGACCCGATGCTGGGCTGGCGGCCTGGCCCCATGTTTTTCTACAAGGAAATGCCCGACGACAAGTCGGTGGTGAAGAACAACATGGAAAAGTTCGAAGCGGGGGAATACCCGGTGGATGAAAGCACGCGTAATCATGTGCGCCAGGCCGGGTGTTTTCGCGCCACGCTGATGCGGGACCACGTTTCGGCGGAGTTCTTCAACGGACCGCACTATCGGCATTATTATCAACGCCGCAACATCACCGACACCCTCTTCGTGGCGGCGCCGGTCAATACCGACACCGAGGTCTATTTCTGCTTCAATCGGGTCGGCAGTGAGCAACCGTTTGGCAAAGCCGAACTGGATGTGGCCGCGGAGACGTTGCGCAGCCTGGGGTGGTTTCACAAAAAGGTGCTGCTCGGCCATGGCCTGTTGATTGCCCGGCAGCCACTTACGCCCACCGAAAAGAAGGTGATGCATCATCTGTTGACTGGCTTGGCGGAAAAGCAGATCGCGGAGAAGCTGGACCAGAAGGCCGACACCACCCATAAGCATGTCGGCAGTATCTACCGTAAATTCAATGTCAGGAGCCGCGCCGCCCTAACGGCTCTCTGGCTGGGCCAGCGGAACTGAGTCTTTCTGTCCTGTTGCCGTCAGAAAGCGGGCGACCCAGTAATCCAGGCTCAGGAAGCGGCCCGCGCCATGAAAAAACAAGACCATCAACATGAGCAGGTAAGTGGCGGCGAACTCGATGCCGTTATTGAGCACCACGAAAGAGCCTTTCTCCGTTAACCAGTCGTAGTGCCCATGTTCTTGCAACAGGCGGCGGGCTTGCCCCAGCCGCTCGCCGACCCCGGCGCTGTTTTCAAGGCTTGCCTCGGCGGCGGGGATGCCCAGCGCCGCCAGTGGCCGCGCCATGCTGGTTTCCGCATTGGAAGGGGCAATGGCGAACCAGCCATTGGGCCAGTGCACGGCGAAGATGGCGACCAGCATGGTGGCCATCAAGGGCACGCTGACAAGGCGGGTGGCGAGGCCCAGAAGGAGAAGAACACCGCCGATCAATTCGGCGGCGGTGGCCATGAACGCCAGCAGCCAGGGAAAAGGAAGGCCCAGGCCCCAATCCGGGTTGCCGAACCAGGCGACGGTGGCGTCGAAAGCGCTCAGCTTGTTGAGACCGGCGCTGAAAAATACCGGCGCCAGGTACAGCCGCAGCGCCAGCGGCGCCAGAAAGTCCAGGGAACGGGCGCGATCCAGCAGCGCCTGAACGCGAGAGCCTGCGAGAGCGGGGAGGGACATACCGGCATCCTGTTTTGGGGAAGATGGGATATGGATGCGGTGGCGATGTGAATGTTACAGGTGGCGCCGGTCAGGAAGGCGGGGGTGGCAACCGGGCCAAGATGGCGTCCACCTCGCCATCGTCCAATGGCGCCACCGGAGTCTGTTGGCGCAGATGTTCGGTGAGGGCGTCCAATTGCCGTACATAGCGGCGGCAATGGCGGCAGATCATAAGATGGGTGCGCAGAGCCAGGCGTTCGCCAAAGCTCAGCGGCGTGCCATCGATCAGAGCGTCGGCGCGTTGTACCACCTCTTTGCATTTCAGCATTCGCCGGTCTCCTGGAAATGGTCCACCAATTGAAACAGCCGCGTGCGGGCGCGATGCAGCAGTACCCTGACATTGGATGGGCTGATATCGAGAATGTTACAGATGGCGCCGAAATCCAGGCCCTGGATATCGCGCAACTCCAATACCAGCCGCTGATTGTCCGGCATGGCATCAATATGCTTTTCCATGCAGTGCTTCAGCTCGTCCCGGGTCAGTAGCGCGTCCGGGCCGTGCAACGTCCAGGTGAGCGGCGGCGTTTGCCAGTGACCGTCGCCACGAAAGCGATGGGCCAGGGCATCGCCGGTGTCCTCGGTGGGATCGAACTGGATCTCGCGGCCCTGACGGCGCAGTTGCATGCGTGCCTGGTTGATGACGATGCGAGTGAGCCAGGTGAGCACGGTGCTGCGGCCTTCGAAGCGGGCCAGGGCGCCATGGGCGGCGATCCAGCTTTCCTGTACCGCTTCCTCGGCGTCCGCCGGTTGCAGCAGGCGGCGGGCGGTACCGAGAAGCCGGGGGTGGTAGTGCTTTACCAGCAAGGCGAAAGCGGCGCGGTCGCCATCACGCAGGCGCTCGACAAAGTCGGGGGTTTCCAGTTGCGATTCGCTCATTGGCGGCGGTTTCCGCTTGCTAAGGGCGCCCGGCGCGGCGGTCGCCCTTATGGTCACACCTCGATACGTTTGTACTTCATGCGCTTGGGTTGCAGGGCATCGTCGCCCAGCTGCTTGCGCTTGAACTCTTCGTATTCGGTGTAGGAGCCCTCGAACCACTCCACCTGGGCATCGCCTTCGAAGGAGAGGATGTGGGTAGCCACCCGGTCCAGGAACCAGCGGTCGTGGGAGATCACGATGGCGCAACCAGGGAACGCCAGCAGCGCTTCCTCAAGGGCCCGCAGGGTTTCCACGTCCAGGTCGTTGGTCGGTTCGTCCAACAGCAGCACGTTGGCGCCCTGCTTGAGCAACTTGGCCAGGTGCAGACGGTTGCGTTCGCCGCCGGACAGGTCCTTCACCCGTTTCTGCTGATCGGCGCCCTTGAAGTTGAAGCGGCCCAGGTAGGCGCGGCTGGGCACTTCATAGTTGCCGATCCTGAGAATATCCAGACCGTCGGAGACTTCTTCCCACACGGTCTTGTTGCCGTCCAGGTCCTCGCGGCTCTGATCCACGTAGGCCAGATCCACGGTGTCACCGATCTCGATCTCGCCGCTGTCCGGTGTCTCCTGTCCGGCGAACATGCGGAACAGCGTGGTTTTACCTGCGCCGTTGGGGCCGATAATGCCGACGATGGCGCCGCGTGGCACCGAGAAGTTCAGATTCTCGTAGAGCAGCTTGTCATCGAAGTGTTTGCTGACGTCCTTCACTTCGAACACCTTTTCGCCAAGGCGCTCGCCCGGTGGGATGTACAGCTCCTGGGTTTCATTGCGCTTCTGGAATTCCTGGCTGGCCAGTTCCTCGAAGGCGGACACCCGGGCCTTGTTCTTGGCGCGGCGGCCTTTGGGATTCTGCCGCACCCACTCCAGTTCTTTTTCCACCGTCTTGCGGTGCGCGGATTCGCTCTTGGCTTCCTGTTCCAGGCGCTGCTCCTTTTGCTCCAGCCAGGAGGAATAGTTGCCTTTCCAGGGGATGCCTTCGCCGCGGTCCAGTTCCAGGATCCATTCGCAGGAGTTGTCCAGGAAGTAGCGATCGTGGGTCACCGCCACCACGGTGCCGGGGAATTCGTGCAGGAAGCGCTCCAGCCAGGCCACCGATTCGGCATCCAGGTGGTTGGTGGGCTCGTCCAGCAACAGCATATCCGGGGCGCTCATCAGCAGCCGGCACAGGGCCACCCGGCGCTTCTCGCCCCCGGACAGGTTTTTCACCGAGGCGTCCCAGGGCGGCAAGCGCAAGGCGTCGGCGGCGATGTCCAGTTTGCGCTCCAGATTGTGGGCGTCGGCGGTTTCGATGATCGCTTCCAGCCGTGCCTGCTCCTCGGCCAGCTTGTCGAAGTCGGCGTTTTCTTCCGCGTAGGCGGCATACACCTCTTCCAGCCGCGTTTGGGCGTTGCGGATCTCGGACAGTGACTCTTCAACGATCTCTCGTACGTTCTTTTCCGGATCCAGCTCCGGCTCCTGGGGAAGATAGCCGATATTGATGCCGGCCATCGGGCGGGCTTCGCCGATGAAGTCCTTGTCCACCCCGGCCATGATTTTCAGCAGGGTGGATTTCCCCGCGCCGTTGAGACCGAGCACGCCGATCTTGGCGCCGGGGAAGAATGACAGGGAGATGTCCTTCAGGATCTGCTTCTTCGGGGGGACCACCTTGCCCACCCGGTCCAGGGTGAAGATGTATTGAGACATAGAAAATGGCTTGCCTGACAGTGCGTTAAGGCCCCGCTAGGCGGGGGCCGGGGTGTGGCGCCTAAACTAACCGAAGGCGGGGGAGGATGAAAGCCCGGTGCGTGTCCGGACCCTCAAGAACCGGTGGGCTCCGCCGATAACACGGCCACGAAACCCGATTCCACTTTTCGAAGCGGGTGTGTTGGACCTTTCAGGAGCAGGCCGTGCTGGCAAAACTCAACCGGATCAATGTGAAGTATGGGGTCGCCTTTATTGGGGTGGCATTGGCGTTGTGGATCGTGGTGGGAGTGAACGTGTTGCTAGTGAACTCGGTGAAGCAGCGGATGCTGGAGTTCGGCGACCGGTTCACGCCGGCCATCACCGAGGTGGTCAACGCCGACCGCGACCTGTATCAGGCCCGGCTGGCGGAAATGGCTTTTCTGCGTGGCATTCCCGGTACGCCGGAAGCGCAGGCCAATCAGGCTTTCTATGAGGAGAACGCGGTCCAGGCCCAGGAGCGCATCGCGCGCATGGCGGAGCTGATGGACGGCTACATGGATACCGGCGACAAGGCCGACGAGTACCGGCAGCTCTATGAAACCTGGCGGCGTGAATCGGCCAAGGTGTTCCAGCTTTATAATGACGAGTTGGTGGGGGAGGCCATGGAGCAGTTGGATGGGCCGTCCCAGGCCAGCTTCGACGCCCTGCGCGCCTTCTATGATCAGGCCGGCGACAATGTCGCCGCGCGCATCCAGGCGTTGCAGGAAGAAACCTTGGAGAAGGTGCGTCTCCAGCAGTTGGCGATCAGCGTCTTCGCCGTGATCATCGGCGTGCTGGCGATCGCCATTGCCCTGATCGGTCCGCACCTGATGTCCCGGGCGATCCGCCAGATCACCCGGCGTATCCGTGAGATCAGCGAAGGGGACGGCGATCTGACCGCCCGCATCCACAGCCGCCGCAGTGATGAGATCGGTGAACTGGCGGATCAGTTCAACGCCTTCATCGGGCGCATCGACGGTACCCTGTCGAAAGTCCGCGACAGCGCCTTGAGCGTGAAGACCGCCGCCGAGGAAATCGCCCGTGGCAGCCAGGAACTGTCCGCCCGGACCGAGCAAACGGCGGCCAACCTGCAGGAAACCTCCGCGTCCATGGAGCAGATCACTCACACCGTTCACAACACCTCGGACGCCACCGGCAAGGCAACGCAATTGGTCGGTGGTACCGTCGAGGTGGCCCGCCGTGGCCAGAACGCGATGCGTGAAGTCGAGCAGACCATGGCACGCATCAATGATTCCTCCACCCGCATCGCCGATATCGTCACCCTGATCGACGGCATCGCCTTCCAGACCAACATTCTGGCGCTGAATGCCTCGGTGGAAGCGGCCCGTGCCGGTGAGCACGGCAAGGGCTTCGCCGTGGTGGCCCAGGAGGTGCGGACTCTGGCCAGCCGCTCCGGCGAGGCCTCCAAGGAAATCCGCGACCTGATCGACACCTCGGTGAACTGGACCCGCTCCGGTGCCGCCCAGGTGGAAGGGGCGGGCCGCACCATGGAAGAGATTCTCGCCGCCATCGAAAAGGTCAACGGTGTGATCGCCGAGATCAGTACCGGCGCTCAGGAACAGAGCCTGGGCATCGGCCAGGTCAACACGGCGGTGGCGGAACTGGACACCATGACCCAGCACAACGCCTCCATGGTCGAGGAAACCAACGCCGCCGCAGGCGAGATGCGCGACCAGGCGGAGTCCCTGAGCGCGGTGATCGGTGCTTTCCGGCTCAGTGAGGGGCGCGTGTGACGCCCCACTTGAGGAGGGGCGTCACGGAACGATACAAATGTAAGGTTGATACTGATAATCGTTCTCTAATAAGGTCGCCGCCCTGAACGATGTGCTGGGGTAGCGACGATGAAGAAGGGGCTTACTGCTGTTGGTTTGGCGGCGGCCGTTCTGGCGAGTAGCCAGGTGGCGGTGGCCGAGGAACCTCATGAGCTGGAGGCGGTGCGCGTTGGTGGTGACTGGCTGGGCGCCAATGACCGGCGATCACTGATGCGGTATCCGGGTGGTCGTACCCGCGTGTCCGAACAGCAACTGCAGGACAACGGGGCTTTGAATCTGGAGGACGCCCTGCGCGAGGTGCCCGGTGTTCAGGTGCTGGATGAAACCGGCACCGGCATCCTGCCGAACATCGGCGTGCGCGGGCTCAACCCGTTGCGCAGCCAGCGTCTGCAAGTGTTAATGGACGGTTATCCTATAGCCATTGGCCCCTACACCAACATCGGCCTGTCGTTGTTTCCGGTGACCCTGGAAATGCTCGAGCAGGCTGATCTGGTGCGCGGTGGCGCGGCGGTGCATTACGGCCCGAACAACGTGGGCGGTGTCCTTAATCTGCATAGCCGTGAGATTCCCTTGGAGACGCGGCAGTTCCTCCGCCAGAAAATCACCATATCGGAGCAAACCGGTAACTTGTTGAGCGACAGCTACTATCGGGTGGGCGGCTACCTGTCCGACCGGCTGGCGATGCAATTGCAGCTCAATGCGCTGCGCGGCGACGGCTTCCGCGATCACAGCGATACAAAGGTGGATAACCTGGTCTGGGACGGCCAGTTCTTCGCCACCGATGCGGTCACCCTGAAAAGCCAACTGCAGTACTATCAGGTGGAAGCGGATCTGCCCGGTGCGCTGACAGCCGATGCATACCGGCACGACCATACCGATAGCCAGCGCCCCTATGACCGCTTTGACGCCGACATGGTGCGCGGTACCTTCACCTATCTCTATCAGCCCGACAGCCGGCTGCAGGTGGAATGGCGCAATTTCGCCCATCGCGCCAACCGTACCTTCTGGTTCGGCCAAGACCTATCCGGCGCTGGCCATTGGGCCGATCCGGGGGCCGACAGCACTCATGTGGCGGATTCTCCGCGCAGCTTCACCGTGGCCGGTACCGAGCCACGACTGACCTATCATTTCGACGACCACAGCCTCACGGTGGGCGCCCGTTACGTCAGCGAGAAAGTGGACTTCGACGTCAATCGCGAGGAATTGAGCTCCGCCAACCACAGCGCGGTACGGGACTGGCGTTTCCACACGGACGCGGTGGCCGCCTATGTCAGCGATACGTTCTACCTGATGGACCGCCGTTTGCTGGTGACCCCCGGCGTGCGTTTCGAGAAGGTCAACACCCGCTTCGCCGACAACCTCAATGATGGCAGCAGCGACAACCAGGCGGAAAAATGGCTGCCCGGCCTGACTCTGAGTTATCAACTGAACCGTCATTGGCAATGGTTCGCCAATACCCAACGCAGCCTGGTGCCGGTGCAGGTGGCCCAGGTGATCCGCGAGGGCGACGTGGGCAACGAGGTGGGCTGGAACTACGAGACTGGCGTGCGCTTCAATACACCGGCGTTGTACAGCGCGGTCACGCTGTTCCGCATCGACTATGACGACCAGATCCAGTTCAACAATCAGCAGGTTCAGTTCGAGAACCTGGGGGCCACCCGCCACCAGGGAGTGGAACTGGAAAGCCGTTGGCAGCTGGCGCGGGATTGGGACGTGCGCGGCAGTTACACCTGGCTGGACAGCGAGCAGCGCAATGGCGACTTCGCCGGTAATGACGTGCCCAACGCGCCGCGCCATCAACTCAGTGCCGGCCTGCATTACCAGCATAAGCTCTGGAACGCGGCGCTAACGGCCACCCATACCAGCAGCAGCTACAGCGACGCCGCCAACACCCATAAGGAAACCGCCAACGGTGCCGCCGGCAAGCTGCCGGCCTACACGCTGGTCAACACCCGGGTGGCCCGCCAGCTGCCGCTGGGGCAGGGCCGCGCCGCGGAGATCGGCCTGGCGGTCAACAATCTGACCGATGAGGCCTACTACTTCCGTGGTGTGGATGTCAGCCCGGTGGGGCGTCTGCCCGGCCCGGGACGGGCTTATATGGTGGATATGCGTCTGTCGTTCTAGCGGCCGATAGAAGGGGCGAGCACTCATGGCCGCCCTTCAAGTCCCCATGAGCGCCATTCAAGTGCCAAAGGGCGGGGTTTTGGTTAGAATACGCGCCCCTGAATCCCCAACCAGACCGTACCGTAGAGGGTAGCCCATGTTCCCCAAATCCATGTCCATCGCCGAGTTCGACCCGGAAATCCAGGCCGCCATCGACGCCGAGCGTCTGCGCCAGGAGCAGCACATCGAGTTGATCGCCTCCGAGAACTACGCCTCTCCGCGGGTGATGGAAGCCCAAGGCTCCGTACTCACCAACAAGTACGCCGAAGGCTATCCGGGCAAGCGCTACTACGGTGGCTGCGAGCACGTGGACGTGGTGGAGCAACTGGCCATCGATCGCGCCTGCCAGCTGTTCGGCGCGGACTGGGCTAACGTGCAGCCGCACTCCGGCTCCCAGGCCAACGCCGCCGTCTACATGGCGGTGCTCAACCCCGGTGACACCGTGCTGGGCATGAGCCTGGACGCCGGCGGTCACCTGACCCACGGTGCCAAGCCGAACTTCTCCGGCAAGATGTACAACGCTATCCAGTACGGTCTGGACAACGACACCGGCCTGATCGACTACGACCAGGTTGAAGAGCTGGCCCGCGAGCACAAGCCGAAAATGATCGTCGCCGGCTTCTCCGCTTATTCCCAGGTGGTGGACTGGCAGCGTTTCCGCGCCATCGCCGATGAGGTGGGCGCGGTGCTGATGGTGGACATGGCCCACGTGGCCGGTCTGGTCGCCGCCGGCGTCTATCCGAGCCCGGTGGGCATCGCCGACATCACCACCACCACCACCCACAAGACCCTGGGCGGTCCTCGTGGCGGCCTGATCATGGGTAAAGCCAACGAAGACCTGCAGAAGAAGATCAACTCCGCCGTCTTCCCCGGTGGCCAGGGTGGTCCTCTGGAGCACGTGATCGCGGCCAAGGCGATCTGCTTCAAGGAAGCCATGGATGAATCCTTCAAGAGCTACCAGCGGAACGTGGTCAAGAACGCCCAGGCCATGGCCAAGGTGTTCATCGACCGTGGCTTCGATGTGGTTTCCAGCGGCACCGAAAACCACCTGTTCCTGCTCAGCCTGATCAAGCAGGACATTACCGGTAAGGATGCCGACGCCGCCCTCGGCCGCGCCCACATCACCGTCAACAAGAACGCCGTTCCCAACGACCCGCGTTCCCCGTTCGTCACCTCTGGCCTGCGCATCGGCTCCCCCTCCATCACCCGCCGCGGCTTCAACGAGCAGGACGCCACCGAGCTGGCCGGCTGGATCTGCGACATCCTGGAGAACATGGGCGACGAGAGCGTCATTGATGAAGTGCGCGGGAAGGTCGCCGAGATCTGCGCGCGGTTGCCGGTCTATGAGCGGTAACAAAGTGAATAGTTAACAGGGAACAGTTAACAGCGAAAAACGGGGGTCATGGATGACGGACCGGCATGTGGCGCGGGGAAATCCCGCGCTTTTGCGTTGAGGGTGGTGAAAAGCTGCCAATACCTGAGGACTCGGAAAAGCGAGTACGTACTCAGTAAACAGTTGCTGCGTAGCGGCACGGCTATTGGCGCCCTGGTTCGGGAGGCCGAGTACGCGGAGAGCCGGGCTGACTTCATACACAAGATGCATATGGCTCTGAAAGAGGCCAATGAAACGGACTACTGGATAGATCTGTTGTCGGAAGCAGGCTACTTTGGCCCGGACGCGGGTCTGTCCATGCGCGCTGACTGTCAGGAACTGTTACGGATCTTGATCGCCATTATCAAAACCGCCAAAAGTCAGCGATAATGAGCTTGTTTCCTCTATTCACTGTTCACTTTTAACTGTCAACTGGTCTTCCCATGTACTGTCCTTTCTGCGGCGCGCAAGATACCAAGGTGATCGATTCGCGGCTGGTGGCCGATGGCGGCCAGGTGCGGCGTCGCCGTGAGTGTCTGAGCTGCAATGAGCGGTTCACCACCTTTGAAACCGCCGAGCTGGTGATGCCGCGGGTGATCAAGTCCGACGGTACCCGTCAGCCGTTCGATGAGAACAAGCTTCGTGCCGGTATGCAGCGGGCACTGGAGAAGCGTCCGGTGAGCGTGGAGGATCTGGAAGCCGCCATCAGTCGCATTTGTCATCAACTGAGGGCCACCGGTGAGCGGGAATTGCCGGCGCGGGAGCTGGGGGAATTCGTCATGGAGGCGTTACAACAGTTGGACGACGTGGCCTATGTGCGCTTCGCCTCGGTCTACCGCAGCTTTCAGGATATTTCCGAATTCGCCGCCGAAGTGGATCGGTTGCGAAGCCGGGCTGGTGATAAAAAGGACGGCAAGGACGGTGCATGAGCGATCTGGCCTTTGATCAGCACTGCATGATCCGGGCCCTGCAACTGGCCCGGCAAGGACTTTATACCACCGACCCCAACCCGCGCGTGGGCTGTGTACTGGCCAAGGGCGGGCGGATCATCGCCGAGGGCTTCCATGCCCGCGCCGGCGAACCTCACGCGGAACGTCATGCCCTCGCCGCCGCTGGCGCCGGAGCGCGCGGCGCCACCGCCTATGTCACTCTGGAACCTTGCTCCCACACCGGCCGTACCGGTCCCTGCGCCGATGCTCTGATCGAGGCTGGCGTGGTCCGGGTGGTGGCGGCCATGGAGGACCCGAATCCTCAAGTGGCCGGTAATGGTTTTAGCACGTTGCGCGCCGCCGGCATCCAGGTGGACGTGGGTCTGCAAGAGAGTGAAGCCCGGGCGCTTAACCCCGGCTTCATCCGCCGTATGCGCGGCGAACGGCCCTGGGTGAGGATCAAGGTGGCCGCCAGTGTGGACGGACGCACCGCCATGGCCAGCGGCGAATCCCAGTGGATCACCGGCCCGGAGGCCCGCGAGGACGTGCAGAGGCTGCGTGCGCGCAGCTCGGCGGTGATCACCGGCATCGGCACGGTGCTGGCGGACCGGCCCTCCTACACCGTACGCGCGGATCAGTGGCGACTGGGCGAATACGGCTCCGATCAGGTACGCCAACCCTTGCGGGTGATCCTCGACCGGCGCCTGCGCACGCCGGTGGACGTCCCCGTGGTCTCCGCCGCCGGGCCCTGCCTGGTCGTCGGCGGCGAAGCCCATCCCGAACGGCAACGTGCCCTGGAAGCGGCCGGCGCCGAAGTCATGCACCTGCCCAGCTCCGGCTCCGGCGTGGATCTGAAAGCGTTGCTGGCGGAGCTGAGCCGCCGGGAATGCAACGAAATCCTGGTGGAATGCGGTGCCACCCTGGCCGGGGCCTTCGTCCGCGAAGCGCTGTTCGACGAATTGATTGTCTACATGGCACCGGCGCTGCTCGGCACCGACGCCCGTGGCCTGCTCACCTTGCCGCTGGTACGCATGGCGGAAAAAGTATCCCTGCGCTGGGCCGATGTGCGGCAACTGGGCAACGACCTGCGGCTGACGCTGGTGCCAGGATATTGAGGTGATAGCGATTCATGGCATTCGCTTCCCAGCTCCCCGCAAGGGGGATGAAACCGTACCCCGGTCTGCAGTGGCTCCGGGACGCCCCTGAGGGCGAGTGATCCTGAGTTCTCCGGGTGGACCGCTTCGCAAGCCGTGGCGGTTGTCGAATCCCGGCTTTTCCGTTCGACCACAAGGTAACTGTGGCCCGAACGGGAGCCGAACATGCCGCTGATCCTTTATGCCCATCCTTTCTCGTCCTACTGTCAAAAGGCGCTAATCGCCTTCTACGAAAACGATGTCCCCTTTGAGTTGCGCATGTTGTCGCCGGAGCATGAAGCTAATCAGGCGGCGTTCGCTGAGCTGTGGCCCATCAAGCGGTTTCCGCTGCTGGTGGAGGGGGATCGTCCGGTGCCGGAGGCGACGGTGATCATCGAATATCTGCAAGTCCATTATCCCGGCCCGGTTTCACTGATTCCGGCGTCGCCGGATGTGGCCCTGGAGGTTCGTTTCCTGGACCGGTTCTTCGACAACTATGTGAGCGCACCGCAGATGCGGATTGTGTTCGATGCCCTGCGCGCGCCGGGTGACCGGGATCCTTACGGCGTTACCCTGGCCCGGCAGCAACTGGATATCGCCTATCAATGGCTGGAAGACAACCTGGGAAAAGGCCCCTGGGCCATGGGGGATGCCTTCACCCTGGCGGATTGCGCCGCCGCGCCGTCATTGTTCTATGCGGACTGGACTCACCCGATGGACGGCCGCTTTCCCCGCGTGGCCGCCTACCGGCGGCGCCTGCTGGCGCGGCCGGCGTTTGCCCGCGCCGTGGAAGAGGCCAGGCCTTATCGGCCTTTGTTCCCCTTGGGCGCGCCGGATCGGGACTAACCAATGGATGGGCCGGTCAAATAATTCAGCAGCAGATCGTACAGCTCGTCCTGAAGCCGTTGTTGTTCTGGCGCTGATGGGTAATCACTCACTGCCCGGTGGGCCACCGCCTCCAGACTGGTTTCCACCACCACGGCGGCCAGCGCCGGCTCGCGCCCGGCAGCCAGCCGACTGGCGTGACGGCATAAAAAGGCCTCGATCAGGCCGGTGAGGCGGCGGCTGGTGTCCCGCGCCCGGCGCAGGCGGTCCACGTTGGGGAGCTGCTCCATCAACACCCGGTGCAGCGCCGGGTCCAGGCGTTGCATGTCCAGGCCGGCGTGAATCAATGCCCGCAGGCCACCCTCCAGACTGGCCGCTTCATCGCCCTCCAAAGCCCTGTCCATCACCTTCAGAAGGCCTTGGGCATGGCGATCCACCAGCGCCGCCACCAGCGATTCCAGATTGGGAAAGTACTGATACAGCGACCCGATGCTGACGCCCGCCCGTTCGGCGATGCGGGCGGTGGTGCTGCCCTTGTAATCGTGGGCCACCAAAACCTGAGCCGTGGCTTCCAGCAAGGCCTCCACGGTGGCGCGGGAACGGGCCTGACGCGGCTGTTTACGGGGTTCCGTGGGTATCGGTGAGGGCGGCATGGCGGTGCCCGGAATGCGAATGGGAAATATGAGGAAACACTCGCATAATTTTTGAAGCGCAACAACATCGCCATGCTTCGAACCACTGTCATCCATTACTGCAAACAAGGAGCCCGCTATGTCCTCCGTCGCCGTCAATCTGCGACAAGCCTTGGACACCATTCCCGACGATCAGCCTTTTTCCCTGCTCGGCCACCATCGCTGCGACGAGGAGTCCATGGTCGGGGTGATCACCATTCACAATACCCGTCCCGATGGCAGTTGGGAGCGCCACCCACGTGGCGATGAGCTGCTGGTGATCCTGGACGGCCGTATGACCATGCGGGTGCGGCAGCCGGATGGCGCCTTGCTGGCCCATGAGCTCGCTCCAGGGCATGCGCTGTTGATCCCCCGTGGCCTGCCGCACACGGCCACTCTGCATACCCCTTCCATCAAGGTGCTGTTCGTCACTCCCCGGTATGGCACCGAGGAGTGGGTGGAGCCGGTGCCCGCCGGTTAAGTCCTTCCTGATTCATATGGCCGCGCCGGTCCGCATGCCCGACCGGCGTTTTGTCATGCGCGGAAAGCTCCCCAAAGAGTCCGCGATTTGACTCCTCGTGCTCGGTACTACCGTATCGGATTGATGGTAGACAGGGCTCTGAATATGTCTTTCCCAGGTATGGGGTGTTGGCTTTAATGTTCCTTAACTTATTGATTAATAAAGGTATAAATAAAATATAGTGAAATAATGAAAAGGGATATCAAGACATGACACATAAACTTGTTATTGACATAAATTTATGTGTCATATAATACTGCCCCTATGGGTGGCACCACCGCCACGACGGAGCAGGGAGAACCTCATGTACGCACAGCAGGTGGATACCGGCGCCAAGCGCCTGAAAAACCTGGAGGAGATGAGTCCGGAAGAGAGGCACTTCCAGGAGAAGGTGGATGCGGAAGTGCGCATTGAGCCGAAGAACTGGATGCCCGAAGGCTACCGCAAGACGCTGATCCGGCAGATCTCGCAGCACGCCCATTCCGAGATCGTCGGCATGCTGCCGGAAGGCAACTGGCTGACCCGGGCGCCGACCTTGAAGCGTAAGTTGCAGCTGATGGCGAAGATCCAGGACGAAGCCGGTCACGGCCTGTACCTGTACAGCGCCATGGAGACCCTCGGCGCCGACCGCGACGAGGAAATCGAAAAGCTGCATCGCGGCGAGGTGAAATTCTCCTCCATCTTCACCTACCCGACATTGACCTGGGCCGACATGGGCGCCATCGGCTGGTTGGTGGACGGTGCCGCCATCGTCAACCAGGTGCCGCTGCAGCGTTGCTCCTACGGACCCTATGCCCGCGCCATGATCCGCGTGTGCAAGGAAGAGAGTTTCCACCAGCGCCAGGGTTACGAAATCCTGCTGACCATGATGCGCGAGGGCACCGACGAGCAGAAAGCCATGGTGCAGGACGCCATCAACCGTTTCTGGTGGCCATCGCTGATGATGTTCGGTCCCTCCGACGCCAATTCGCCGAACTCCGCCCAATCCATGGCCTGGAAAATCAAACGCCACGGCAACGACGAATTGCGCCAGCGCTTCCTTGACCAGACCGTGCCGCAACTGGAATTCCTTGGCTGCACCGCGCCGGACCCGGATCTGAAATGGAACGAGGAAACCGGTCATTACGACTTCGGCGAGATCGACTGGCAGGAGTTCTTCGACGTGCTCAAGGGCCACAGCCCTTGCGGTATCGAGCGCATCCAACAACGTAAAAGCGCCATCGACGAAGGCCGGTGGGTGCGCGACGCCGCCGTGGCTTATGCCCGGAAGCAAGAACAGAAAGCGAAAAGCGCCGCCTGAACTGAATCAACCCATCGAGACGAACATGGCTGACTGGACCCTCTACGAAGTTTTCGTGCGCAGCAAGCACGGCCTCAATCACAAACACGTGGGCAGCGTGCACGCCGCTGACGCCCAAATGGCTTTGGAAAATGCTCGTGAGCTGTACACCCGCCGAAGCGAAGGCGTGAGCCTCTGGGTGGTACCCGCCGAGCAGATCACCGCCAGCGCCGGCGACGAGAAAGAACCTTTCTTCGACCCGGCCGACGACAAGGTCTACCGCCACGCCAGCTTCTACAAGCTGCCCCCTGAAGTGGATCAGATGTGAGGAGCGCGACCATGACAAACGCTTTCTCCGACACCCGGAACGCGCTGGCCGAATACCTGTTACGCTTGGCCGACACCGATATGGTATTGGCGCAGCGGCTCTGCGAATGGTGCGGCAACGCCCCGGCGCTGGAAGAAGAAGTGGCGATGATGAATGTGGGTCTGGACCTGCTTGGCCAGGCGCGCAACTGGTATGACTACGCCGCCGAACTGCTCGACGACGGCCGCGATGCCGATCATCTGGCGTTCCGCCGCAATGAACGGGAATACCGCAATCTGTTGATCGCGGAGCAACCCCGTGGCGACTACGCCGTCACCACCGCCAAGCAGTTCCTGTTCGACGTTTGGCACCACTTGGTGCTCTCCCGGCTCACCGAATCCGGTGACGAACGCATCGCCGCGGTCGCCGCCAAGGCCCTCAAGGAAGCCACCTACCACCGCCGCCGTTCCACCGAATGGATGCTGCGGCTGGGGCAGGGCACCGAGGAAAGCCATCGCCGTCTCTCCGATGCGGTGCAAAACCTGTGGCGCTTCACCTATGAACTCACCGACACCGATGCCCTTGAAGACCGGCTCTCCGAAGCGGGCATCGGCGCCGGCAACGTGGGCGATGCCTGGCGCACCGAGGTGGCTCGAGTGTTCAGCGAAGCTGGCCTGGAGCAGCCTGAGCCGGCACGCCACTTCTACATGGACGGCAAAAACGGCAAGCACACCGAGCACCTTGGCTTTTTGCTGGCCGAGATGCAGTACCTGCAACGGGCGTACCCCGATGCAGTCTGGTGAGTTGATCTTCCGTGAGCGGGCCGCGTTCACCGGAACGCCCCTTGGTGAGGCGGATCTCGAGCGCGCCTGGGACTGTCTGGCGCAGGTAATGGACCCGGAAGTGCCGGTGGTCAGCGTCGTCGATCTCGGCATGATCCGCGCGGTGGCGTGGCGAGAAGGCCACTTGCACGTGCAAGTCTCGCCCACCTACTCCGGCTGCCCGGCCACCGAGGTGATCGAGCGCGATGTCAGAGACGCGCTGGAGCACTTTGGTTTTCACAGCCCGCGAATCGAGCGAGTGCTGGCCCCGGCCTGGACCACGGACTGGATTACCGACCAGGGCCGTGCGGCGCTCAAGGCCTATGGCATCGCGCCTCCGCCGAAAGGGCAGGGCCGGGATACGCTTCGGGACCCGGGGCCGGCGGCCTGCCCGCATTGCGGCGGCATCGACACCGAGCAACTCAGCGAATTCGGCTCCACCGCGTGCAAGGCGCTTTATCGTTGCCGCGATTGCCTGGAACCGTTCGACTACTTCAAGTGCCTTTAAAAGAAGAGCGCCTGACATGAACCAATTTCATTCATTAAAAATTCGCGAGGTGCGGCCGGAAACCCGCGAGGCGGTGTCCATCGCTTTCGATATTCCGCCGGAACTGAGCGACGCTTTCCGTTTCACCCAGGGCCAGCATCTGATCGTCCGTACCCACATGGACGGTGAGGAAGTACGTCGCTCCTACTCCATCTGCGCCGGCGTCAACGACGGTGACCTGCGTGTGGCGGTGAAGAAAGTGCCCGGTGGCCGTTTCTCCGCCTTCGCCAATGGCCAACTTAAAGAAGGCGACACTCTGGAGGTCATGCCGCCCAGTGGCCACTTCTACATCGATCTGGACCCGGCGCGGGAAGCCGGATACCTGGCGGTGGCCGCCGGCAGCGGCATCACGCCGATTCTGTCGATCATAAAAACCACCCTGGAAACCGAACCGAAAAGCCGCTTCACGCTGCTTTATGGCAATCGCTCCAGTAACTCCACCCTGTTCCGGGAAGCGCTCAGCGACCTGAAGAACGCCTACCTCGGTCGCCTGAACATCATCTATCTGTTCAGCCGCGAGCAACAGGATGTGGATCTCTACAATGGCCGCCTCGACGCCGACAAATGCGATGCCATCTTCTCTCGCTGGCTCGACACCCCGAACCTGCACGCCGCCTTCCTCTGCGGCCCGCAATCCATGACCGAAACCGTGCGCGACCGTCTTGTCGCCAATGGTCTGGAAAAAAGCCGGGTGCATTTTGAGCTGTTCGGCGTGGAAGGGCGGACGCAACGTCCGCACCGGCGCCCGGAGGAGGTTTCCGCGCATGAGGCCAGGACGGAAGTCACCATCATCGCCGACGGCCGCGAAGTGCGCGTTGAACTGCCCCGTGACTCCAAGAACATCCTTGATGCCGCCAACGAGCAGGGCGCGGACTTGCCGTTCTCCTGCAAGGCCGGCGTCTGCTCCACCTGCCGTTGCAAGGTGGTGCAAGGCGAAGTGGAAATGGACAACAACTTTGCTCTGGAGGACTACGAAGTCGCCGCCGGCTACGTGCTCTCCTGCCAGAGCTACCCGATCACCGACAAGGTCGTCCTCGACTTCGATCAGCCATAGGGAGCCTCCGGGCGACGCCGGCATCGCCCGGAGGGTCTGGATCGCTACAGACCATTCACCATGGTTCGCTAAATAGCCGCCATGTATACGCAGACAAAACAGGAGCCACGCCATGACCGTCCTCCAAAGCTACCTTGCCGGCCAATGGTTCGGCAGCCAGGCCGCCAAACCCCTGGCCAGCGCCATCAATGGCGAAATCGTTGCCCACACCCATGACGATGCCCCCGACTTCGCCGCCGCCGTGGACTATGCCCGTACCACCGGCACCCGCGAACTGCTCAAGCTCGACTTCCAGCAACGGGCCGCCCGCCTCAAGGCCATGGCGCTCTACCTGCAGGAACACAAAAAAGAGCTCTACACGCTCTCGCGCCACACCGGCGCCACCAAAGGCGACAACGCCTTCGACATCGACGGCGGCTTCGGCACCCTGTTCGCCTACGCCAGCATGGGCCGTAAGGAACTGCCCTCCGGCAATGTCCTCCATGAAGGTCCGGTGATGCCCCTCGGCAAGAACAACCACTTTGCCGGCACCCACATTCTGGTGCCGCGCCGTGGCGTCGCCGTGCACATCAACGCCTTCAACTTCCCGGTCTGGGGCATGTTGGAAAAATTCGCCGGTAACTTCCTCGCCGGCATGCCCTGCATCGTCAAACCGGCCACCGCCACCAGTTACCTCACCGAGGCCTGTGTGCGCCTGATGCAGGACTCCGGCGCGCTGCCGGACGGCGCTCTGCAACTGGTCATCGGTGGCACCGGGGATCTGCTCGACCAACTCGACGAACAGGACATGGTCACCTTCACCGGCTCGGCCAGCACCGCCCGCAAACTGCGGGCGCACCCGAACCTGATCAACCGCTCCATCCCCTTCAACGCCGAAGCGGACTCTCTTAACAGCGCGATCCTCGCCCCCGACGTCACCCCGGACGACGAGGAATTCGACCTGCTGGCCAAGGAAGTGGTCCGCGAAATGACCGTCAAGGCCGGCCAGAAATGCACCGCCATCCGCCGCATTCTGGTGCCCCGGCAGCACCTGGATGCCTTCGCCGACCGCCTGATTCAGCGCCTGGAAAAAGTCACCATGGGTGACCCGGACGAAGAAGGCGTGCGCATGGGCGCGCTGGCCTCCCTGGACCAGAAAGAAGACGTGGCCGCCGCCGTTAACGACCTGCTCAACACCAGCGAATGTATTTTTGGCGGCAACGGTGACCTGCAGCCCATCGGCCAGGGCACCGACAAAGGCGCCTTCTTCGGCCCGCGCCTGCTGCGCAGCAAAGCCCCCCACGCCGACGGCGGCGCCCACGACATCGAAGCCTTCGGCCCGGTCAGCACCTTGATGGGCTATGGCGACCTGGACGAAGCCATCGCCCTGGCCGACAAAGGCAAAGGCAGCCTGGTCACCACCTTCGCTACCAAAGACCCGCAAAACGCTGCCCGCGCCATCCCCGTGCTTGCCGCCCGCCACGGCCGCCTGCAAGTACTCAACGCCGAATCCGCCCAGGAATCCACCGGCCATGGCGCGCCGCTGCCCATGCTCAAACACGGCGGCCCCGGCCGCGCTGGCGGCGGTGAAGAACTCGGCGGCATCCGCGCCGTGCGCCACTACCTCCAACGCACCGCCATCCAAGGCTCCCCCACCATGCTCGCCGCCGTCACCGGCGAATACGTGCGCGGCGCCGACGTCCTCGAAACCGAAGTGCACCCCTTCCGCCGCCACTTCGACGACCTCGCCATCGGCGAATCCTTGCTCACCCACCGCCGCACCGTCACCGAAGCCGACATCGTCAACTTCGGCTGCCTCTCCGGCGACCACTTCTACATGCACTTCGACGAAATCGCCGCCAAGGACTCCCAATTCGGCAAACGCATCGCCCACGGCTACTTCCTCCTCTCCGCCGCCGCCGGCCTGTTCGTTTCCCCGGCGCCGGGCCCGGTACTGGCCAACTACGGCCTCGACACCCTGCGCTTCATCACCCCCGTCGGCGCCGGCGACACCATCCGCGCCCGCCTTACCTGCAAACGCAAAATCGACCAAGGCAAAGCTGGCCCCGACGGCACCCCGCAAGGCGTGGTGGTCTGGGACGTGCAGGTCACCAATCAGAACGACGAATTGGTTGCCAGCTACGACATCCTGACGCTGGTGGCGAAGAAGAAAGGGGACGCATGACTCATGCGGTGAGTTAGTCCTTACTCCTTAATTCAAGGCTTACTTGGTGATGGCCGCTCCTTTTGGGGCGGCCTTTTTTTGCACCACGGCTAAGGTTGTATGTACTGTTGAACTTTTAAGGGGTTTACACCTATTCTCTGGGAACTGAAGTTCTCATGTTGAGAGGAATCTGGGAGGGGGAATGAAGAAAAAAGAGGGCTTAAGGACAAATGGGTATTACGAGACCCCGGACTGGGTTGCCGATCTTCTTGCAAAAAATATTGATTTTAAGAAGAAGTCACAAGTGATTGACCTGGGCGTTGGGAAGGGTGCTCTTTCTAAAGCAGTCCTAAGAAGATCTCCGGCCAGTAAGATTACAGCACTAGATATCAACGGTAAGTTTGAGAAGGATCTTGATGGTGTTGTAAGCGAATTTCATAAATACGATTTAGTTTCTAATAATCTAGAAGATTCTTTATTAAAAAACAACTTAAGCAGAATAATTGTATCTAACCCCCCTTTCGGAAGAGTGCCTTTGAATAACGAAACGCGGGATATGTTGGTAAAATCAGGAGTGATTCCATTTGGTAAGGCGCCTGCAAAAACAAGAATGGAAGCTATTTTTTTGGCAAAAGCTCTATCGACGAAGAAGAAAGTGTCGTCGGTCGCATTTGTTGTTTCGTCTTCATTTATATACTCAAATTATTGGTCTTTGTTAAGGCACACTTTGATTGAAAAGCACGGCCTTTGGAAAGTTATATTGCTTCCCTCTTCAGCCTTTCAGGGGACAGAAGTCGAGTCTGCTATAATTTTTTTAAAATCTGGCGCTAAAGTTAAAAATGTATTATTTGAAGATTATATAAAAATCGATGAAAGAAAAGATTTTTCTGTAAGCCCTTCGGATTTTTTTGAAGGCAACGTAAGGGATGTGAAAATTTCAGAAAAAGATTCCACATTAGGTAGTTTGGTAGAAGAGATGTATCGCGGTGTGAGCTGTGCAAAGTATCTAAAGGTTAAAAGGATAGATCATATTCATAGCTCTGATGTTAGTTGCCTTCACTCAAAAAGAATACAACTCCCAAGCAGAGCCTATAATAGCGAACAGGAAAAGGTGGCGAAGCCAGGGGATATATTGGTGGCTCGTGTCGGAACTCGATGCTTGGGCAAGGCTGTTTATATCGAATCTGGTGGGTCGATAATAACAGATTCCGTTATAAGTATTAGAGTTCCTTCGGATAGAAGAGAAGAGGTTTTCCGAAGAATTATTTCCCAGGATGGACAGGATTGGTTGAGAAACTATTCAAGAGGGGCATGCGCCAAAATTATTACATATTCTACAATGCAAAACTTTCCTTTGGGGGCGCGATGAAGTTACCAGACCAGTGGGAGTTTTTTTATGACGATATCTGCTCAAGAGTTAAGCTGTTATCTGCATCCGGGATATGGCCATTTCACCAAGATTCTCTGACGGCATGGCTTGGAAATTTCTCTAAAGACGAGCATAAATATATCGCAGCGCACATATTGGACAGGCTGATTTTTCGTACAGAGAAGATGACAGAGTCAGCGTACCAGACCTTTTTTTCTACTCACTTTAGAGCCTATGTTAAAAAAAATTTATCGGGGAGCGTCGGATCCCTTGACGTATGGCTCCGTCAACTTAGGGAAAGAACGGATTATTTTACTAAAGAAATTGTCATCTGCTCTGTAACCAAGGCTGGAGAGCATGGTGAATCAGGTAGCCACATGCTGAGGATATTGAGCGGCGGAATATTAAATGAGAGATACATATTCCCTGTCGACACTAAACCTCTGTCGGATTTGAAAGGGAAGATTATTCTTATCGTTGACGATTTTGTTGGGTCGGGTTCGCAATTTTTTTCATTTGCGGAAGCTTGCGGGCTAAGGGAAGCCGCAGAAAAAAATAAGATAATATATGCTCCTTCTATGGCTTACTGCGAAGGCGTTGTATCAATAAATGAAAAAAAATATGGGATTGATCTGTACCCTTTGGAAGTTGTATCCCAAAAAGATAGGTTTTTTTCACATAAAGCTAAAGCTAATTTTCGTGGCGATGACATAAACACTGAGAAAGAAGTTATCGAATGTTATGCTGAGATGCGCCATTTAAATAGGAACTTTGGTCGTGGTGCTTGGTTCGGGCGTGACAAAACTAGTTTATGTGTAGGGTTCCAATGGGGATGCCCAAACCAATCATTGGGTGTCATGTGGTACGACGGTGGAGATGATTGGCATAAATTGGTCAGAAGGCGGGGCGGTCAATGAGTTTGAGATCTGTAATACATAAGTTTTCAACAGCTAGGGCTGAATTTCACTCAACGACGCAAAGCGTTTACGGTCGCTTCGTTGTTCCGCCGTTCATAGATATCATTGATTTGGTGAAAATCGACCACTCGATGGCGATAGTTGGTGGCCGCGGCTGTGGGAAAACCACTTATGTAAGGTATTTTTCCCATTGGACGCAGTTTGATAGAAATAGAACTGAAATCGATCCAGAGGCTATAAAGTGCGTAGTGTTCTACTGGAAGCCTGATACCGCCTATTGCCGCTCTCTTTCGCAAGGTTGGCTGAGCGAGGATAACGCGAGGATATTTTTCTACTCGCTTTCCGCTGCTTCTTTGTTATACGAAATTGTGGGATTTTTAGAGAATGCTGGGTACCACTATCCTGAAATACTAAATCAATTAGAAAATAGCCGTGATTTTTGGAGCAAAATAAAAAAGATTTCTGGAGAAGCCTTTCGCTCTCTGTCAGATTTGAAAGAATGGCTTGATGAAGCTCTTTATGATATTCAAATTAACATAAACATTAATGATGTATCTAATACGGTTAAGATGCACCCTAAGGCCGTCATGGATCTCATATTGCCTGTGTTGGTGAGGGATTGTTCAACCCTAAGAGACACAAGATTCAAAATATTTGTAGATGAGTTTGAAAATTTAGCTGAGTATCAACAAAAAATCATTAATAACTTTAGAAAGCATTCGGACGCTTTTCTAAGTTGGAATGTTGCACATAAACGGTTTGCTCAGCTTTCGAATTCTACTGACGGCGATGAAAAGCTTCAACATGATAATGACTATCGAGAATATGTTCTGGATGAAAGCTTCAAAGATGAAAAAGAGCAGAAGTTTTTTCTTTGCGAATTACTTCTTCTTGGTCTTCTGGGGGCTGGCCTTGAATGTGAGATAAAAGGTCTTGACCAAAAAGCGTTAGGTGATAGATCAAGGCTTGCTTTGCGGAGTAGGGTTGAATATAGAAATAGAGTTCTCGAAGTCGCGAAACGCATCTTGCCACCTGTTTCGAATAGATATCTGGCCGGCATCGCGATAAAAATATCTTCAGTAAGAAAATTTACCGAGAATGCTTTAAAAAAGATCAAAGGCCTGCCGCATGGCCATATAGAAAAGATGATAAACGATTATCCAGATGTTGCGATCGCCACTGTTGCTATTTCATCGCAAAGATCATTTTTAGTACATGATTTGATAAGTTTTATTGAGAGCGATTACTCAGCCAGCCACAAATACTCTCAGCGCGTTCAGACGTATCTGGTTACTGCTCTTTTAAATTTAAATTCTAGGTATAGTTACATAACCATACCAATATACTCTGGTGTTGATCGATTTTGTCGCCTCTCTATGTTTAATATCCGACATTTTTTTGACCTTTGCTATAATACTTTTAAGTTTTTTGATGATCGAGATGATGAGGTTTTGTCACTTGAGTCATTCCCTAGTATGTCGCTAGATAGTATGCATAAAGGGGCTATAAGTTCCAGTTCTAGTATAATTAAGGAAATACCCACTTATACTCCTATGGGCTTAACCTTAAATGCTCTCGTGAATCGCCTCGGCGGAATATTTCAAGTATGGCAGAGAGGCACAAATCAATCAGAGCCGGAAAGGACGCATTTTTATATTTTGAATGACTTTGGCTCTTTGCCTGCTAACATTAAGGCTCTTATAGATCAGGCTAAATGCTGGCGAGTTCTTGTTGAATACCCCGCTACAAAAGATAAAAATTCCAACAGTTCTTCTGGATACGAATATCAATTAAATCCCATTTATGCTCCCTATTTCGGGATTTCGTATAGAAAAATTCGCCGGATAGAATTTACAGAGTCTGATTTTGTAAAAATTTGCTTTGGTGATAGCTCGGAGTACGAATTAATAAGGAATAAGCATATTGAAATGTCAAAATCTTTGTTGGCTAAGAACGACCGCTCAGGAGGTGGTCAGGGGGCTCTGTTCTGATGTTGGCGATAACGGAATGGAAGATTTTTCACGACGCCGAAGAAAAGCAGGCACTGAGTTTTGGTTATAAAAGAGCTTTTTTCGGTCATAACTTGGATATCGATGATAGGCTAAAATGGCTTTCTCTTTCGGCTTCGTCAGCTTCTTGTGACATTGAAGAGGTGATTTATGATAATGATTCCGCAAGACTGATTTTTTCGCGCTTGGGTACTTACTCTATTAATGAATTGTCTCATATCCAAAAATTTTCCGGGAAAGTATTGTTTGATGCCACTTCCCTTTTGCTGCCGGAACTTCTTTATCTAATGGACTGGGCGCATGCTACTAATCAACTCTTTGATGTTATTTATGTCGAGCCTGACGGTTATGCATATGAACATAAGTCAAAGGTAGGATTGCAAGGCCTCGACTACTCTCTTTCTGAAGATGGCCCAGGTCTTTGTATGCTTCCCCGTTTTGTTTTCCCGATGGAGGACAGCAGGTTGGTGGTCGGCTTAGGGTATGAGTCTCATAGATTCGGAGCTATGTTGTCGTCTGATGAAATTAGTCCGCAGAACATAACCGGCGTTTTGGCAGTTCCTCCATTTGTCTTAGGGTGGGAAACAAATTCCTACTCTAAGAACCACAGAATTATGGATCAGGCTCGGAAGGACTGCGATGCCTCCTTTATGTCGACTGCGGCTAATGATCCTATTCAGAACTATAAAGTTTTATCAGAGTTACTTCAGTCAGAAAAAGCGTTGAGGAAGCGCCCTAAAATTCATCTGGCGCCTATCGGAACTAAGCCTGCCGCGCTTGCCATGGCTTGGTTCGCAATTAATAACAAAGGCGTAAGCGTATTGTACGATTTTATCAAGAAAAAACCAAAAAGGACTGAAGGTGTAGGAAAGGTTCATTTATGGGAGTTTTCGAAGGACTAGAAGAAGGCATTATTTGGGAGTAAAATAAAAGCACTGCCTCCGGGTGCGGCAACACCCGAAGGCAGCTAACCACAACAGACTGTCTAGGAGTCCATCATGGCTGAGCGCAATCATAAGCCACGCGCCCGCGTGGGTAAAAGCGAAACCCCCAAACCCAACCGCGAATTTCCCTATATTCGCCACCTCAAGGTCCATCCGGGCCAGTACTACCATCAAACGCTATCCAACAGCTGCCGGGTCAGGCTTGTGCCCTGGGTCCATATCAAGGGCTATTGGCTGGAGGAAGCTGGCTTTACCGTCGGCACCCCGGTGCACGTGGAAGTCAGCGAGGGCCGCCTGGTGATTTCCGCCGCCCCGGAGCCCACCGGCGCCTGATGTCGCCCGCGCCGCCACCTTGCCGGGTGGTGGCATTACTTCGCATTCTCGCTTTGATATGGAGAAATAGGTGTATTCATGGTGCACATCCAGGGCTCTTATGGGCCCATTCTGTTGAGGGGCGATCCTTCCGGATCACAACGGTGAGTACGATGTGCTCACGGCGTGGGATCCTGTCAAACGGCTGGGATTCGCCGTACGCCAAATGCTCCCTCATCGGTTTCTCAGCCGCTCACCGATCTATATCCCGCTTTGTGAGGCTGCACGCCAGAGCGCATACCCGCTATTATCCCTGACGACCATTCATCGTTGACGCTCTGGTTTTTCCCAGGTGTCTAGGCAGCCCGTTTGGGCTCGGGGAAGCATAGTGTTTCAAGTGGGAAAGGAGTATCACCGCCGTTCGCAGATCCACGAGGTGTATGGCGGGCAGCAGCAAGGCGGTATTTCCACGCCAAAGAGCGAGCCTTTGGTGTTTCTGTTCGTCTCAGAAACCGGCGGTCGGCACGGCTACACGGACGAATTCAAGGAGGGCGTTTTCTTCTACACTGGGGCAGGCCAAGTCGGGCATATGGCACTTACGGGGGGTAATCGTGCTATTGCCCGCCACCAGCAGGATGGCAAGACTCTGCATCTCTTCGAATACACGCGCCGCGGCTATGTTCGCTATATCGGGCAGGCGGACTACATTGGTTACCACCAGGAAGAGCGGCCCGACCGGGATGGCAAGCTGCGTAAGGCGCTAGTGTTTCATCTTGATGTGAACTCGTCGCCTGTTCCCTCTTCGGTGCGGGAAGTGCCCCCGGTCTATGACCCGGATGATCCAAATCGGCTCAAGCGCTATTCGCTGGTGCAGCTTCGAGATGCGGCGCTCCCGAAAGCTGTGAGCACGGCCGAGCCCCAGGCCCGAATGCAAGTGGCTTATTATCGGGCTGAAGCCATCCGCCGCTATGCGTTGGCTCGTGCCAATGGTCACTGCGAGGGCTGCACCCAGGCGGCGCCGTTTCCCTCTGCACAAGGTCCATACTTGGAGTGTCACCATCTTCATCGAGTGGCTGATGGCGGGCCGGACCATCCGGAGAATGTGGTCGCTCTGTGCCCGAACTGTCATCGACGCGCGCATTACTCTAAGGATGCTGCCAGCTTTAATGCCAAGTTGGTGGAGATTGTGAAAGCTGTGGAGGCCGCAGTAACGCTTCCGCCTCTTGATGCCTCGACTCCCGAGTGAACACTCGACGAAAAAGACCTATGATCCCCAGACACCCTGTTCGTGGCTTGTCGTCCGGCCGCTTGATCGGATAAGGCACGCGGGCCGGTGTAAACAACACAAGTATCACCCATCCAATAACGATAAAACCGGGAGAGCAGCATGAAAACAAGAAATGGCCTGACAAGGCTGGGTGTAGCGCTATTCGGGATCTCCTCAGTCGCTCTTGTGAGTTGCGGAGGTGACAGCAGCAGTTCGCACGCGCAACGGCCGATGTCCTGTGATCAGCTAGTCGGCCTGGCGATTCCGGCCGACGCCATGGAATTATCCACCTCCGGCGGTGAGGTCACGGCGGCGGAAGTGGTCGAGGCCAGCGGCAGTGGCGCGGCGGCGGTGCCGGAGCATTGTCTGGTATCCGGGCGCATTGCGCCGGTGGATCCGCAGGCGCCGGACATTCAATTCAAGGTGGCGTTGCCCACCGAGTGGAATTCGAAAGTGCTGATGTTTGGCGGTGGCGGTTTCAATGGCTCCATTCCGGCGATCACCGGTGATATATCCCAGGGCGCGCCGGATCAGCCGACGCCGCTGGGCCGGGGCTACGCCACCTTCGCCAGCGATTCCGGGCACCAGGCCAATGAGTATGGCTCCCAGGATGGTCGCTGGGGTCTGAATGACGAAGCGGTGCGCAACTTTTCCGGCGAGGCGCTGAAGAAAACCCGTGATGCGGCTACCTTTGTGATCGAGAAACGCTACGCCGACGAACCGACGTATCGTTATTTCGCTGGCGGCTCTACTGGCGGCCGCGAGGCGCTGACCAATATTCAACGTTGGCCCGACGATTGGGATGGCGCCATCGCCTGGTATCCGGCCTGGAACAACGTGGCCGCGCTGCTTGCCGGGCAATACCTCAGCCGCGCTCTGGCGGAACCCGGTGCTTACCCGGATTCCGGCGAGCGCCAGAAGTTACTCGATGCGGCCCTGGAAGCCTGCGATGCGTTGGATGGGGTCGAGGACGGCCTGATCAGTGATCAGCGCCAATGCAACGAGACCTTTGATCCGGCGACCGCCATGGTGGATGGCAATAACCTGCGTTGTCCGGGGGGCGCCGACGACGGCGACCATTGCCTGTCCGACGCTCAGATCGAGGCGTTGAACGCCATGAATGACGGCGTCGACTTCAATTTCCCGCTGGCCAGCGGTGAAACCGGCTATCCCGGCAGCAACGTCTGGGGCGCGGATCTTGGCATCACCACCATCGATACGCCGGTGCAGCCCACGGTGGTCTTTCTCGCATTGGGAACCGCGCAGCCGGTGCAGCCGGATATGCCCCGCAACGCGCCATACCTGAGCGTGCTGGTGGATCAGTGGGTGAAATATTCGGTGGCGGGTGATGCGGATTTCAATTCCTTCGAGTTGGACCCGGTCAACCCGGAGCCGCAGTACGCGGAACGGATCAGCGAGCTGAGCGGTATGCTTAATTCCGGCACCGATATCTCGGCCTTCGCCGACCGGGGCGGCAAGCTGTTGCTGGCGCATGGGCTGTCGGATGTGCTGGTCAGCTCCCGGGCCACGGAAATTTACTACCAGCGGCTGTTGGAGCAGATGGGGCAGGAAAAGGTGGATTCCTTTGTGCGCTATTACGAGATCCCGGGGTTTGGTCACGGTGCGAGCTCGCATTTTCACGCCACCTGGGATTCCCTGACCGCCCTGGAAAATTGGGTGGAGCAGGATATGGCACCCGAAGATCAGGTCACCATGGACCTGATCGGCGCACCGGGCCGCACCCGGCCGCTATGCGACTACCCGGCGTGGCCCCGTTATGTGGAGGGCGGTGACCCGATGTCGGCGTCGTCGTTCGAGTGTGTCGAGTAATACAGTGCCGGGTCAGAGCGAGTATCCATAATCCCGTCAGGAGGAGAGATGGCCGAATACACCGCCACCATCCAATGGTGCCGCCATGAGGGGGAGGCCTTCAGCGATAACCGTTATAGCCGGGCTCACGAATGGCTGTTCGACGGCGGGGTGACGGTGCCGGCATCGGCGTCGCCGCACATCGTGCCGTTGCCGTATTCGGTGGCGGAGAACGTGGATCCGGAGGAGGCGTTCGTAGCGTCGTTGTCCAGTTGCCACATGCTGGTGTTCCTGGGCATCGCCGCCAAGCGGCGCTATGTGGTGGATCGCTATGAGGATGAGGCCATTGGTGTGATGGCGGAGAATGAGGCCGGCAAGTTGGCGGTGACCCGGGTGACGTTGCGTCCCCGGGTGGTGTTCTCCGGCGATCGCCGGCCTTCGCCGGAGCAGATCGAAAAACTGCATCATCTGGCCCATGAGGAGTGCTTCATTGCCAGCTCGGTGCTCACCGAGGTGGTGACGGAGCCGCGCTTCTAGACTCGGAGCCGGTGCCTGCCGGCATCCGACTTCCGCCTGATTTGTGGCGTTCGCCGTTGACCCGGCCCGTCGCGCTGGGTAGGTTGAGCCCCCCTGTCTGATCTTCCCGGTGTTTGCTCATGTTGGCGGTAGCCCGATCCCTGATTTTGTCCGTCTTTGGTGTGGTCTGTATGGCGTTTGCCCTGATGCATTGGGGCGAGCCGGCCACCGCGGAGGAGCGTACCGGCTGGTTGTATCAGCGTTTCGGAGACCAGGGCGTGGTGCTCGGTATGTTGACCATGGGGGCGTTGATGCTGCTCTCGGGAGTTGTCTCCCTGGTGCGCCATCGTAGTCGCCAGAAGGCTCATGAACGGGCCATGGAAATCGCCCAGGATCCGGCCCGTCACGTGCCAGAAACACCGGTGCAGGCGAAGACGCCGGATCCGAAAACGGGCGCTCTGATTGTCGGTCTGGTGTTTCTGGCACTAGGGCTGGGGTGGAGCGTCTATTACGTTCGCGATACGTTGCAGGCGCTTGCCGCCGGCGCGTCCGTGGTGTCCTATTCCTGGTGGAAGACCGTCGGTGGACCTTTCCTGGCGGGGATGGGGCTGTTTTATGTCCTGGTGCGGCCTGGCACGTTGGAAGGCGTGCGGCATATGACGCCGGGTGAGCGGGTGGGTTTTCTGATATTCGTGGCGCTGGGACTGGCCGCCGGGGTTGGTCTGCTGTTCTGGCTGTCGGCTCAGGCGGAAGCTTACGGGTACCTCTCTTGATTGATGGAGCCGGGCAGCGGGCACCCGGCTCCGGGTTTGATGCTTATTGCTGGGTTACGGACTTCAGGCAGTAGAGCTCCCGATCCAGCGCCGGCAGTGTGTTGTCCGGCAGTTCCTCACGGAAGTACTCCAGCAGTGGCACCACATAGGCCACGTCGGAATTCTCGAAAGCCTCCGGGTTGGCCTCTTGCACTTCACCGAAAGTGTCGTAGCCGTCCTTACCGAGCCCGGTGAAAGAGTTGGTGGCCACGGAATAGACGGCGCCGTTGTCGATGGGGCCCCAGGTTCCGCCTTCATCCCTGACTTCCACGTTCTGAATACCGGTGCCGGCCGGCGCGCCGAGCACCACGTCGTAGCGCAGGTTGGCGGAATAGGGGAAGGCGCCGGTGGAGGCAGAGATGCCCTGGGCGTAGTCGAGTGCTTCGTTGAGCACTTTGACGATGTCCGCGCCGGTCATATCGATGGTGACCACGGTGTTGGAGAACGGCAGGATATTGTAGGCGTCCGCCACGGTGAATTCCCCATCCTCGAGCGGGGCGCGCACGCCGCCGGCGTTCTGAATCGCTACATCGGCCTTCGGCAGGTAAGTGAGGAAGGCGTCGGCCACGACCTGGGCGGCGTAGCTGCCTGTAGGGGTTTCTCCAGCCTGAAACGGTGTGGGGATGCGTTCGAACGGCATGTACTGCGTCACTTGTCCCAGGGCTTCCTGTTTGAAGCTTTCCATTTCCGCCTTGTATGGCATGAGAATGTCGAGAATGGCCTGGGATTCCTCCGCGACCCGCACCGTGGTCAAGCCATCGATCACACCGTTGATTTGCGCCGTCTGTTCGCCGCTGGCCGCCACCCAGGCGCCACTGGCATCCTGCACCTGGTAGTTCTCGCCAACCAGCAGTTCCACATTGCCGCCGATGTCGGTGATAACCCCATCGGCGTCGAAGTTGACTTCCAGCTTGCCCAGCCCCTTGGCGTACTCCCAGGCCTGAACGATATAGACCGGCTGTCCGTCCGGGTTGTTCACCACCGTGGGGTAGTCGCCGTCCACATCCAAACCAATGGCTTCGAACTCGCCGGTGGCGTCGAGAACGTCGTGGGTGTCACCGCCGACGATCAGATCGATATCACGGACGCTGGCGGCCAGTTCCTGATCGAAGTCATAGCCCAGATGGCTGAGTACGATGAATTTGTTGATGCCTTCGTCTTTCAGAGCGTAGATATGCTCACGCACCGAGGTGATTTCGTCATCGAATTCCACCGCATCGGTAACCAGGGAGGATTCTTGTGTCTTCTCTACCTTGAGAACACCGATCACCGCCACTTTCTCGCCATCAATTTCCTTGACCACATAAGGTGCGATATCGGAACCGAACAGCGGGCTGTCCGTGGTCGGATGAACGTTGCCGGCGATCACCGGGAAATTGACCGTCTTCAACAGCTCGGCGAGATGCGCTTCACCCTCGTCGAACTCATGATTACCCAACTCGTAGGCGTCCAGGCCGATGGCATTGAACACTTTGAAATCCACCTCTCCCTTGAACAGACTGAAATAGAGGGTGCCGTTCAACTCGCCACTGTTGAGGACCAGGGTGTGATCGTCGCGGTATTCGTCGATAGCGGTCGCGATACGTGGAAAGCCGCCGAGGTCAACACGCACGGTTTCAGCACCGGTCAGCGTCGGGTCATAGTCCAGGCTCAGGTCGTAGCTCTGTCCCTCGAAATAGGAGTGATGATCATTGGTGTGCAGCACCTGCAGCCGCAGCGGCTTGGCCTCTGGTGCCGGGTTGTCATTGTCACTGTCGCTCCCGCAGCCGGCTAGTAATAGAGCGTAGCCGGCTAATGTGAGGGCCGGAAGAGTTCTGGAAATAGCCACGATTCAACTCCGATTCGGATAAAAGGAAGACAAGTCGGTGCGCATCCTAGGACGTGGTGATGACAGTCTGGTGGCCGTTTTGTGGACGGGATATGGCGGTCGGCAACGATAAGGCGGTCGCGATATTGCCAGCGGTATGGTTGTTAGGGCGGTGCCGTGATGTGTGAATTCTTCCAGGGTTCAATACAATGGGACATACCTGTGCGGAGAGCCTGAAAGAATGATGACCTTCCATTCCCTGGATCCCGATTCCGTACCCATGTCACTCTTATTGATCGCTGATCCATCGGAAACGAATGTGCGTGCTTACCTGCGAGGTGCCCGGTGCGTTGCCGTCGAGGATAAGGGCACTACGGTGGGTATTTGTGTGCTCAATACCATCGGCGACGGTGCCCTGGAGTTATTTAACATAGCGGTGTCGCCCGACATGCAGGGTCAGGGCGTAGGATCGGCCCTGCTGCGCCATGTGATCAACCGGTGCCGGTCTGAAGGCGTGCGCCGTATTGAGCTGGGTACCGGTACTTTTGGTTATCAGCTGGCGTTCTACCAACGCCTGGGTTTTCGGGTAGAGCGTGTGGTCCGCAATTTCTTTCTTGACCATTATGATGAACCGGTGATGGAAATGGGGATCCAGCATAAGGACATGCTAAGGTTGGGGCTGGATCTCGAATAATCTTCCGGCACAGGATGTGGTCATGGCTCTGGTTGCTGCTTCTCCTCGATTTAATATTCATTGGCGACGCCTTCAAACACTTTCTGCTTGGGATGGTGGCGGGATGGGTGACCTGTATGGAGCGATGGTCAAGGGGTTGGGTTATGTCGTGTTGGCCGCTTTGGCGGGCGCGGCGCCGGCGGCCTGGTCTCAAGTCGCTATTGAGGAATTGTCCGCTGAGCACAGGACTCTGGGAGATCACACTGAGTTTCGTTTCCCTCTGGTGCGAGGAGATACTGAAACGGCGCGACGCATCAATACGTGGCTTCAGGTCAGCTTGCTGGAGCGCTTTCCTGGCGGTCCGGGAGAGACGCCATTCGATGCCGTATGGCCCCAGGAGGGGGAATGGACCGGGGTCACTTACCTGGACTATCAAGTGGTGACCAACGCCATGGGATTTCTCTCCATCGTTTTCAATGGCGAGTACACCGGTGCCTATCCTTCGGCTTTTTCCCAGAGTTATCAGTTTGAGACCCGGACCGGCCAGCCCTTGTTCCTGGCAACACTGTTTACCGAAGACGGTGTGAAGGAGCTCCAGGGTCGGGTCGACGCGATGCAGGTTCATGATATCGACGCTTTTTTGCAGGCCGCCCAGCCAAACGGCCTGGATCAGGAGGAGGCGAAAATCCAGGCTGATCTTTACCGGGAGTGCCGCGAGAACGTGCGGACCGGTTTGTACGATGAGAGAGAGTGGCAGTTGCGAGCCAATGCCTTGGTGATGACCCGGGGCTGCGGCTTTCCCCATGCGGTTCGGGCATTGGACGATCTGGGTATTGAGGAAAGCCGATTCGATTACGACACATTGGCGCCCTGGTTGAGTGAATACGGTCGCTGTCTGTTGGTGGAGAAGCGGGCCGACTGTCCGCCGCCGCAACCCGGCTACCAGGGCGTGTTCATGGGAGAAATGGATGGCCGTTTTCCTGTAACACTGGTTCTGGGAGCCTGGTCCGGCCCGGCCTGGTATGCCTATGACAAGTATAAAGTGCCGATACGATTGCATCGGGAAGCGAGCCGGGATGGAGCCCTGGTGCTGACTCGTCGCGATGAGGGTGAGACTACCGAGACCTTTACGCTTCGGTGGACCGATGATGGGGATCTGGTGGGGCGCTGGCAGCGACCGGGCCGGCCGCCACTGCCGGTTCATTTACATTGAGCGGGATGGGCCATGCTTGATCGAAACATTGTAAACCCGGCTGTGGCCTTGATGGTGGTCTTGTTGACATCGCTTGCCCAAGGGGAGGAAGCCATGAAAGCGTTTCCGGAATCCGAGGGGAGCGACTGGCGGATAGTTGAAGACGGCCTGCACCGTCATACGCCCGATGCATTACGTATTCCGGTGGTAGTGCTGGGGGACCAACACGCGATGGGGGCGGAACGTGCTTATCTTCTGGTAAGGGCCTCTTATGAACAGGTTCGGCCGGTGGTGTCCGCGGCGCTGGCGGGTAAAGTCACCTTGGTGGAAACACCATTGCCCTTGCTCACGCTGGATGAGCCTTGGCGGCGAGTGATGTTATCCCGGCATCCTCAGTGGCGGGACATACTGGCGCACAGTGGCTCTGAACCGGATCTGGACGCGGCGGTGCGTGAAGGGGCTTTGATGCCGGAAGAGCGGGACTGGCGCCGAAACCAGGCCCTGGCACGCTTGGATATTTCGCCGAAGAGACTGCTTTCCCTGCCCCGGATGAAGTCCTTGTATTCGCGAGCGGAATCATCCCGTGAATGGGTGCAAGGGTGGCGCAAGCAATATCATGTGAAGCAAACGGTGACGGTATTTGATGCCGAGCCGCTGTTGGGCTCACCGGCGACGGTAATCGACATCCATCGTCGCCAATCCTTTCCCAATCCGGCGCACCGAAAGATTCTGGTGGCGGATGGTGTGCCCACCACGCTCTCTCAGTCACTGGTGCCCGCAGAGCTGTTTCAGGCGGTAATGAGCGCACTGGAAGAACATCTTCCTGATAGCGACTGGCAAATCAATGAGGATCCGGCGCGTTGGCAAGCGCCGGTGAAGGCACCACCAGAGCCTCCCGCGCCACGACTTCAACAGGCCGGAAAAGCCGATAGTGAAGTGATCCCCGAAATTTACACCCTGACCAGTGACGATCCATTGGACCCTCGAACGTTGCAGGTGATGTCCGATGGCAGTCTGGCCATCGGCGTCGAGCGGCCGGCTCAGGTCGATGGTGAGCGCCAGTGGATTGCCGAGGTTTGGCGACTGCAACCGGAAGAGGCTTCGCTATCGGTCTTGTGGCAGGGGCTGGACGGGGCGGACTCGATACTGCTGGACGAGAGCGCCGATACGTTGTGGTTCTGGGGGCGCCCGCTGAACGGGGGCGACGGGACATTATTTCGCTATCGCGGAAATGAGAAAGCGCCGCAGGCGGTGACTTTGGCAACGCCGTCAAGTCTGCCCGGCCCGGGCAACGTTCCACGCTGGCAACTGGATGCTCAGGGGCGTCCTCGCTTGTACAGCTATCGGGTGGACCGGATTTATCGGTATCAGCGTGAAGAAGGCGGGCGCTGGCATTACAACGCTGTCGAAGTGCCGCGCGCGGCTTTATTTTCGCAGCCGCTGCGACCGGTGCGTTGGGCTGGCGATGCCTTGTGGGTGGAGGATCTCTACGGGGTGGCGGAGCTGAACCCCGCCAATGGCCGGGTACGAAAAGTGATTCAGGCGCCGCAGCGCTATGGCGTTTTCCCGATTGAAGGGGCGCCACCAAATCCGGATTTGCGTCATCATCTCTCATCCTGGACGGCGGTCGGGTCTTCCCAGGGCCAATGGGTGACCAGCGGGTTCCAGTTGCGTCCAGCACCGGAGCGTGAGCGAGTGGCGGGCATGCATGTCTTCGATACGGAAAAAGGGGAGTATCTGTATTCCGCGGTGCTTGATGGAAGGGACCAGATCAGGGCTGCCGCGGCGTCGCCGGATGGGCATTGGCTGGCCATGGCGGTGGCCAACCAGGTGCAGCTTCACGAAGCGCGTACAGGGCGCACACCGGTGGCGCTCAAGGTACCGTCCGGCGTATCCGTGTTGGCGCTGGCATTCTCCCCGCAGGGCCGTGATCTCTATGCGCTGACAATGTCCACCGTCTTGCACTGGCGTTTACCCCGGCAGCGGTGATTGCTGGTCGGCCCTCCCTCAATGGCAGGCTGCCGTATTTTCAGGGCACTTTTGATAAAGGAAGAATCATGCCGAACCGCTGGTTTGCCGCCGTGATTGGCGTATTGGTGCCGCCGTTGGCGTTTGTTTATCTGTCGCGCTGGCGGTGGGTACCGGTGTATTTGCTGGCGATGCTGGCGGCCGGTTGGGCGGATCTGACGCTGGCGGGCCGAGGGGCCCCCTCTGGTCTTGGCCTACTGGTGTCCGCCGCCGCCGCGGTGCAGGCTTTTATCCTTGCGCGGCGCGTTCGTTTCGATGGCCGGCGACGCTGGTTCAACACCTGGTGGGGTACGCTCAGCTTGCCGCTGGCCTTCGTTCTGGTTGTCTTCATAACGAGAGCATTTCTGTTCGACCTGTTCCGGATTCCGTCTTCCTCCATGGCGCCGACGTTGCAGCCGGGCGGTTACGCGGTGATGCAGCGCTGGGGGTACGGCGTCTATGGTGCTTTCGGTCTGACTCTGCACGAAACCGAAGTGGCTGAACGCACGCCGCCACGCCGGGGAGAGTTGTTCGTGTTCCGGCCGCTGGAAATGGCTGGGCAGCTGTTCGTAATGCGGGTGATCGGTTTACCGGGGGATCATGTTCAGTACGCGAACAAGCAATTGATCATCAATGGTGGGCGGGTACTTACGGTCTTTCGGGACGAAGAGGGACTCGCCGACGAAACACTCGGTGGCCAGAGCTATTCGGTTCAGTATTTGATGACGGATGGGCCGGGGCGCCGATTCGATTATGTTATTCCGGAAGGGCACTTCTTCGTCATGGGCGATAACCGCGACAACAGCCGTGACAGCCGTTACCTCGGCATGATTCCCGCCGCGAACATGGTTGGCAAAATCGTGTTGAGCTGGTGATCAGGGGCGAGCAAAAAAGAAACGCCGCGCCTTCAGCACGGCGCCTGCTCGAAAAACCATCCGCTCAAATCACTTACCCGCCCAAATAGGCGGCCTTGACGCTGTCGTTATCCAGCAGCGCGGTGCCTTCTCCGCTGGCGACGATGCGCCCGGTTTCCAGTACATAACCGCGGTCGGCCACCGCCAGCGCTTCGGCGGCGTTCTGTTCGACCACGAACTGGGTAATGCCCTCCGCTTTCAACTCGCGCACGATATCGAAGATCTGCTCAATGATCAGCGGCGCCAGGCCCATGCTCGGTTCGTCCAGCAGCAACAGCCGTGGCCGTCCCATCAGGGCGCGGCCCATGGCCAACATTTGCTGTTGGCCTCCGGACAGCGTGCCGGCGGTTTGACGCCGCTTGTCCTTGAGGATGGGGAAGCGTTGATATTGTTTTTCCAGGTCCTCGGCGATAGCGGCTTTGTCGTTCCGGGTATAGGCACCGAGCATCAAGTTGTCTTCCACCGACAGCCCGGAGAACACCTGGCGCCCCTCCGGTACTTGAACGATGCCGCGACGAACGCGATCGGCGGCGTCACCGCGCGACAAATCGCTGCCGTCGAAGCGGATCTCGCCACTGGCGGGTTGCAGGCCGGAGATCACCCGCAGCAGGGTGCTCTTGCCGGCGCCGTTGGCGCCCACCAAGGCCACGGTTTCTCCCGGGGCGATGGTCAATGCCAGCTCGTGAAGCACCTCGATGCGACCGTAGGCGCTGGTAATGTTGTTGATCGACAGCAATGGCGTCGGTTCGGGGCGGGGAGTGAAGGGGGCGGCGCTGGTCATGCCGGAACCTCTTGTGCCTGACGTTCGCGAGTTCCCCCGCCGAGATAGGCCGCGATGACTTCGGGGTGCTCTCGAATCTGGTCCGGAGTGCCTTCCGCCAGTTTGCGGCCGTAGCTGATCACCAAAAGATGGTCGGATACGTTCATCACCAGTTTCATATCGTGCTCCACCAGCACCACGGTGATGCCTTTACCGGCGATCTTCTGAATCACCGATTTCAAGGCCTCGGTTTCGGTGGCGTTGAGACCGGCGGCGGGTTCATCCAGCAGCAGAATGTCGGGCTCCGCCGCCAGGGCTCGGGCGATTTCGAGGCGTTTGAGCGCGCCGTAGGGCATGGCGGAAGCCGCGTGATCCAGATAATCACCACAACCCACGAAGGTCATCAGTTCCCGGCAGTGTTCGCGACAGTGCCGGTCCGCCTTTCTCAGTCCCGGCAGTTTGAGCATGGCGGCCAGGGCGCCGCTACCGAGATGGCGATGGCGGCCGAGCATGACGTTTTCCAGGGCGCTCATGTTCATGCAGATCTGCAGATTCTGAAACGTCCGCGCCATGCCCATTTCGCACAGCTTGTGGGGCGCCCGGCCAGTGATGTCGCGGCCCCCCAGGGTAACCGTGCCGGCGCTGGGCTGGTACAGGCCGGTCACCAGATTAAACAGCGTGGTTTTGCCAGCACCATTGGGACCGATGATTGAGTGCACATGGCCACGCCGCACCTCGAAGGAGAGATCCTCGATGGCGTGCACGCCGCCGAATTCCTTGCTCAGATTGGTAACGGAAAGCAGAGCGCTCATTGGGCACCTCGCTGCAATCTTTGGAGCACGCTGGGCAGCAGACCCCGGGGCAGAAAAATCATCACCGCCATAAGAATGGCGCCGAACACCACCATCTCCAGCTCCTGGAAGTCGGTGAGAAACTGGGGGATGAGCACCAGGATCGCGGCGCCAATGATGACACCGAAAGTGGAAGCCATTCCGCCAAGCACGACAATGGTGATCAGTTCAATGGAGTGTTCGAAAGAGGCCACGGTAGGGGTGATGAAGCCGCTGTAATGGCCATACAGGCTGCCGGCGATGCTGGCGTAGACGGCGGAAATGACGAACACCCGCAACTTGTATTTGGCGGTGTCCACGCCGGCCACCTGAGCAGCGATTTCCGAACCGTGCAGCGCGCGCAGTGCCCGGCCGAGCGGTGAGTCGATGATGTTCAACGCCAACAGTACCGCCACCACCAAGACCACCGCGGCGAGCAGATACCACAATTCCACGCCGGTGAACGTCAGGCCGGCGAACTGATACTCGCCGAACACGCTCAGTTCGTGACCGAACAGGGATAGCGGTGGCAGGCCGATGCCGTCCGGACCACCGGTGAGCTGCTCTTCATTGTTGAGTACGATGGCGGCGATCAGGCCCAGGCCCAGGGTGGCCATGGAAAGGTAGTGACCTTTCAGGTGCAGGATCGGCCGTCCCACCAGCCAGGCCAGTACGCCGACGCCGGCGGCGGCGCTGAGCAGGGCCACCATCGGGCTCAGATTGTACTGGCTGGTGAGAATGGCGCTGGCGTAGGCGCCGGCGCCGTAAAACGCGGCATGGCCAAGGCTGACCTGTCCGGCGTAACCCACCAGCAGATTCAATCCCACCGCCACGGTGGCGGTGAGACAGATCTTGGTCAGCAGGTCATAGTGAAAATCGTTACTGACCGCCAGTGGCATCAGTGCCAGGATCAGCGTCAGCAATAGCAGCCCCCCGTATGGGGACATCAGAATGTTTTGCTTCATCGTGTCCGCTCTCTTCATCACACTCGCTCCGCGGCCCGGCTGCCAAACAAGCCGTTGGGGAGGAAAAACAAAATGGCGAGGATGATCACGAACGGCACCGCGTCCTTGTAATCAGATGAGATATAACCGGCGGTGTAGGCTTCGCTCAGGCCCAATAACAGACCGCCGACCACCGCGCCGGTGCTGCTGCCCAAACCGCCTATGGCGGCGGCGACGAAGCCTTTCAGACCCAGCATGATGCCGACGTCATAGGCGGTGAAAGTGATCGGGGTAACGATCAGGCCCGCGGCGGCGCCGAGCAGTGCGGAAATACCGAAGGCGACCCCCAGGATGACCTGGGTCTTGATGCCGGCGAGCCGTGCGGCGTCCTTGTTCATGGAGGTGGCGAGAATCGCCTTGCCCAGTTTGCTGCGGCTGAAGAACACCGCCAATGCCACCACCAGCACCACGGCGATACCCAGGATCCACAGGCTTTGCGTCAGCAGAGTAGCGCCGCCAATGGAAAGCGATTCGGTGGCACTGAAGCGGGGCAGCGCATGATACTCCTTGCCCCAGAAAAACTGGGCCAGGCCCCGCAGGAAGATGGACGCGCCGATGGTGATGATGATCAACGTCACCACGTCGGCGTCCCGCGCTGGAGCGATGGCCAGGCGGTGCAGTAAAATGCCCGCCACCGTGGCCAGCACCAAAGCGCCCACCATGGCCGCCGGCAACGGCAGGCCGGCTCCCACCAGCACCACCGTGCCCATACCACCGATCATCAGGAATTCGCCCTGGGCGAAATTGATCACATGGCTGGCGTTGTAGATCAGGGTGAAACCCAGCGCCACCAAGGCATAAATGGCGCCCAGGGTGATCCCCGAGAACGTGAATTGAAAAAACTCGCTGAACATGTTCGGTCCTGCCTGGAAAGAGGGCGGTGAGAGCAAGCGTTCGGGATGCCGTCCATGGCGCCCGGAGAGTGGATTACTCCACCAGCGTCCAGTGGCCGTCCTTCACTTCCAGGATGCGGAAGGAATCATAGGACAGCCCCATGTGGTCCTTGGCGCTGAGGTTGTAGGTGCCGGTGACTCCGACATAACCCTGGATGCTTTCCAGAGCGTCGCGCACTTTCGCCGGATCGGTGGAGCCGGCTTGCTTGATCGCTTGCACCGCCAGTTGGAAGCCGTCGTAAGCGTAGCCGCCAAAGGTCGACACCGAACTGTTGTAACGGTCCTCATAGGCTTTTTTGTAGCCGGTGACCACGCCATGCTGGGGGTCGCTGTCGGGGATGGTGTCGGCCACCAACAGGGCGGTGGCGGGCAGGCGCAGACCATTGGCGGCATCGCCGGCCAGTTTCAGGAAGCTGTCGGAAGCGACACCGTGGGATTGGTAAAAGGGCAGTTCAATGCCCAGTTGCTTGTAGTTCTTGGTGACGATGGCCGGGCCCTGACCAAAGTCGAAGTTGAGTACCGCCTGCACGCCATCGGTATTGCGGATGCGAGTGAGCTGGGCGGTGACGTCGGTATCTTTCGGGTTGTAGGTCTCGTCGGCCACCACCTCGATCCCCATGGCCTTGGCTTCCTCCTGGGTCACGTTACGTCCGGAGGCGCCGAAGCCGCCGGTGCCGGAGATCAGACCGATCCGGGTGAGACCGCGTTCCTTCATGTCGGTGAGTACGCGTCGGGCGGCCTGGCGATCGGATTGCGGCATCTTGAACACCCATTTCTTCACCGGGGTGGAGATGGTTTCCGCGCCGGCCAGGGAGATGAATGGCACCCGCGCTTGCTCGATCACCGGCACCGCCGCCATGGTGGCGCCGGTGGTGCTGCCACCGATGATGAGATCGACTTTGTCTTGCCGCAGCAGCCGGGTGACGAAGGTACGGGCTTTGGAGGCGTCACCGGAGTCGTCATAGTGAACCAGCTGGACTTCACGCCCCAGCAGGCCGCCGTTTTCGTTCAACTGGTGTACATACAGTTCCAGGGTTTTCAGTTCCGGGTCGCCGAGAAACGCGGCCGGGCCGGTGACGGAAAGGAAGGATCCGATGCGAATGGGGTCTTCCGCCTTCGCGACCGGGGACAAGGAGGCCAGACCCAGCGCCGCCACGGCGCCCACGGCCAGGTTCTTCAGCATTGTTTTCATTATCACACCTATCTGCGTATGCCCCCGGAGGGGCTTTTGTTTTTATGCGCCTGGCCGGAGTCCGGTGGCGCGGGACGTCCCATCAGCGTCCTTGTTTTTCCAGGTATAAAGCGATACGAATTTTAAGTCAAGATCAAATTTAATGTGTCATAAAGGTTGCTATATTGGCCCAAGTGGCTGTTTTATGGTGCTATTCATTGGCCTTTTATGTCTCCGGACAGGAGGGTTTGGTAGCATGTCGCGCCGCCGGAAAGGCCGGTATCACGCTGATTTGGACGCCCCGGAAAGGGCTCGGAGATAGGAAGGTCGCCCAGTGGATTTGCAATGTGAGCAATTGGAACGCTTGATAGAACGTTTTCAGCAGCGTCGGCCGCTGCGTACCGGTTCCCTGATCATTACTCTGTTCGGTGACGCCATCGTGCCCAGAGGTGGCGCGGTGTGGCTGGGCAGCCTGATCGATCTGCTCGAACCCATGGGCATCAATCAGCGTCTGGTGCGTACCTCGGTGTTCCGTTTGACCCGCGAGGGCTGGCTTATCGCGGAGAAAGTAGGCCGCCGCAGCTATTACGGACTCACCGCCGCCGGCCGCCGCCGTTTCGAGAAGGCTTTCAAGCGCGTGTATTCCGGTGTGCAGCCGACCTGGGACGGCGCCTGGACGCTGGTCATCCTCAATCAATTGGATCCAGACACTCGCCGCGATGTGCGCCAGGAACTGGAATGGATGGGGTTTGGCGGTTTGACGCCGGGCATGGTGGCCCACCCGATGGTGGACCGGGCCGAGCTGAACGCGACGCTCCAGGAACAGAATGCGCTGGACGATACGATCATCTTCGAGACCCGGGCCCAGGACAGTTTCGCTTCACGGCCGTTGCGCCTGCAGGTGAAAGATGCCTGGAATCTGGAGCAGCTCTCGGAAGGGTACCGGGAATTTCTCGATCAGTTTCGTCCGCTCTGGCAGGAGATGAGCAAGCTGGAGACGCCACCGCCGATGGAATGTTTTCTGGCGCGGACGTTATTGATTCACGAATATCGCAAACTGCTGTTGCGTGATCCGCTATTGCCGGAAGAGCTTCTGCCTTCGGACTGGGAGGGCCGCGCCGCGCGCCAGCTTTGCCGTAATCTCTACCGCCTGACTTACCGTGGCGCGGAATCCTGGATGAGCGAACGTACGGAAACCGCGGAGGGGCCGTTGCCTGAGCCGGGGGATGGTTTCTATCAGCGTTTTGGCGGGCTGGATTGACTGAAAAACGCTGCTGGCCACAAGGCCGCTGCAGGAGCTTGTCTGCAAGCGAATTGTCCTTTCGGGCCCTGGGCATTCGCTTGCAGGCAAGCTCCTACAGCGGCTTCGTAGTCCTCCCTGATTCCTTATTGAGTTTTCTTGTGAGAATTTTGGTAACACAACGGGGGTGACCTGAATTCTGAGCTTATCCTTCTGAAATTAAAAGAAAAAAATTCCTTATTACGGATCCTGTTCTTGTTTTACCTTCCTAATTCGATACATAAATATGGATTTGCCGTGTTGACTTGTGTCATGTCTGAGCTATGCTTTCCAACCATAGTTTGGCGTCGGAACTGCTCGGCGGATCACGGTCCGGCAGGTCTGATCATCGATACCAAGAAAAGGGCAGGACCGGATTATGGAGTTCGCCACTATTGAGTTTGATCTGGAAGGCGGTGTCGCCACCCTGGCACTGAACCGACCGGAACGGCTGAACAGTTTTAATGAGCAGATGCATCAAGAAGTGCGGGAAGCCCTGTCCGTGGTGGAGCAGGACCAAGCCGTGCGGGCTCTGCTGATCACCGGGAATGGCCGTGGCTTTTGCGCTGGCCAGGACCTGTCCGACCGAAGCGTGGCGCCTGGCGCCGAAGTGCCCGACCTGGGCTCTTCCATTGAAACCTGGTACAACCCGCTGATTCGCACCCTGCAGCGTTTGCCGATGCCGGTGATCGCCGCGGTCAATGGTGTCGCCGCCGGTGCCGGCGCCAATATCGCCCTGGCCTGCGATCTGGTCATCGCCGCCCGTTCCGCCAGCTTCACTCAAGCCTTCTGCAAGATCGGTCTGATTCCGGACTCCGGTGGCACCTGGCAGCTGCCGCGCCTGGTGGGTATGGCCCGCGCAAAGGGGCTGTCCATGTTGGGTGACAAGCTGAGCGCCGAGCAGGCGGCCGCCTGGGGTTTGATCTGGCAGTGCGTGGATGACGACGCGCTGCGTTCCACCGCCACGGACCTGGCTCGCCATCTGGCCACTCAGCCGACCCGGGGGCTTGCCTTGATCAAACAGGCATTGAACCAAAGCTTTGACAACGATCTGGATACGCAGCTTGACGTGGAGCGGGACCTGCAGCGTGAAGCGGGCCGTACCGAGGATTACCGCGAAGGCGTCGCCGCGTTCATGGAAAAGCGCGCACCTCAATTCAAAGGCCGCTGAGGCTGTCCTCCCGTTTGGAGATTTGCATGGCCGATTCGAATACCGCCGCCGCGGCGCTGGACAGTGTTGCTTTGGCCCGCCGTTGTGCCGAGTCCATGTACCAGCGGGACACCGCTACCCGCGAACTGGGCATGACGCTGAAAACGGTTTCTCCGGGATGCGCCGTACTGTGCATGCCGGTGCGTGATGACATGATCCAGGGGCACGGCTCCTGTCATGGCGGTTTTATTTTCGCCCTGGCGGATTCCGCCTTCGCCTTTGCCTGTAACACCTATAACGAAACCACCGTGGCTTCCGGTTGCTCCATTGAGTACGTGTCGCCGGGATTGCCGGGTGATGTGCTCACCGCGGAGGCGCGGGAGCTGACCCGTAAAGGGCGAACCGGTGTTTACGACGTGCGTGTCACCGGCGGTGACGGCCAGTTAGTGGCCTTGTTTCGCGGCAAATCCTACCGCGTTCGCGGGCAGGTGATTCACGATGAGGAGAGCCAGGCATGAATGAAGCGCTGATTTTTGATGCCGTGCGCACCCCGGTGGGGCGCTTCGGCGGCGCTTTGGCGACGGTGCGCGCCGACGATCTCGGAGCGGTGCCCATGAAGGCGTTGATGGCGCGCCATCCGCATCTGGATTGGTCGCAGCTGGACGATGTGTTTTATGGCTGCGCCAATCAGGCCGGCGAGGACAATCGCAATGTGGCGCGAATGAGCGCGTTGCTGGCCGGTCTGCCGGTAAGCGTGCCGGGCGTGACGCTGAACCGTCTTTGCGGTTCCGGGATGGACGCGGTGGGTACCGCCGCCCGCGCTCTGCGATGTGGTGAAGGGAGTCTGATGCTGGCCGGCGGGGTGGAGTCCATGTCCCGGGCGCCGTTCGTGATGGGCAAGGCGGAGCAGCCGTTCTCCCGCAGGGCGGAAATATTCGACACCACCATCGGCTGGCGTTTCGTCAACACGCTGATGAAAGAACAGTACGGCGTCGATTCGATGCCGGAAACCGCCGAGAACGTGGCGGAGCAATTCAAAATTGGCCGTGAGGATCAGGACGCTTTTGCCCTGCGCAGCCAGCAGAGAACTGGCCGTGCCATGACCGCCGGCGTGTTCGACGCCGAGATCGTGCCGGTGAGCGTGCCGCGCCGCAAAGCCGATCCACTGATCGTCAGCGAAGATGAGCATCCGCGTCCGGATACCACGGCGGAAGCACTGGCCAAGCTGGGAACACCGTTCCGCAAGGAAGGCGGCACGGTCACCGCCGGCAATGCCTCTGGTGTCAACGACGGCGCCTGCGCTCTGTTGCTCGGCAATGAAGTGGCGGCGCGCCGTTGGAACCTGAAACCCCGTGCCCGGGTGGTGGGTATGGCCACCGCCGGAGTGGAGCCGCGCATCATGGGTATCGGTCCGGCGCCGGCGACGCGGAAAGTGCTGGCGCAGACCGGCCTGAATCTGGTCGATATGGATGTCATCGAATTGAACGAGGCGTTCGCGTCACAGTCCCTGGCGGTGCTGCGGGAACTGGGGCTGCCGGATGACGCCGAACACGTGAATCCCAACGGCGGCGCCATCGCGCTGGGGCATCCGCTGGGCATGAGCGGCGCCCGTCTCATCACCACCGCCTTGTGCGAGCTGGAGCGGCGTCAGGGGCGCTATGCGCTGTGCACCATGTGTATCGGCGTGGGGCAGGGCATTGCCGTGGTGATCGAGCGGCTTTAAACGAACAGAAAGCAACGCGGACAGACTCAACGACAGAATAACGAGAGGCGGAGCATGAACATGCCATTCAACCTGGAGAATCGTTTCGATCCGGTGGAGCGGGTCAGCGTGGATGAGCTCAAGCAACTGCAAGTGGAGCGTCTTCGTTGGAGCCTCACGCATGCCTATAACAATGTGCCGTTCTATCGAAAGGCGTTCGATGATGCCGGTGTTCATCCTTACGATCTGAAATCGTTGGACGACCTGCGTCATTTCCCGTTCACCACCAAATCGGATCTGCGCGACAATTATCCGTTCGGCATGCTCGCCACGCCCATGCGGGAAGTGGTGCGGGTGCACGCCTCCAGCGGTACCACCGGAAAGCCCACGGTGGTGGCCTATACTCAGAACGACATCAATAACTGGGCGGATGTGATGGCACGTTCCATCCGTGCCGCCGGAGGTCATGCCGGCGACAAGGTGCACGTGGCCTACGGCTATGGCCTTTTCACCGGTGGTCTGGGCGCCCATTACGGTGCCGAGCGCCTTGGCTGCACAGTGATTCCCATGTCCGGCGGCCAGACCGAGAAGCAAGTGCAACTGATCCGCGATTTCGAGCCGGACATCATCATGGTGACACCGTCCTACATGCTCAACATCGCCGACGAAATGGAACGGCAAGGCATGAACCCGCGCGAGTCCAGTTTGCGGCTGGGTATCTTCGGCGCCGAGCCATGGACCCAGACCATGCGCGAGGAGTTGGAAAGCCGTCTCGGTATCAGTGCGTTGGACATCTACGGTTTGTCCGAAGTAATGGGGCCGGGCGTTGGCATGGAATGCATCGAAACCAAGGACGGCCCGACCATCTGGGAAGACCACTTCTATCCGGAAATCATCAATCCGGAAACCGGAGAAGTGGTGCCGGACGGCGAATACGGTGAACTGGTTTTCACCTCCCTGACCAAGGAAGCACTGCCTATCGTGCGTTACCGGACCCGCGATCTGACCCGGCTGCTGCCCGGCCAGGCCCGCCCCATGCGACGCATCGATAAAATCACCGGCCGCAGCGACGACATGCTGATTATCCGCGGCGTGAATGTTTTCCCCACCCAGGTGGAGGAGCAGATTCTCAAGATCGAGGATTTGGCTCCGCACTATGAAATTCATGTGGAGAAGGACGGTAATCTGGACTGTGTGACGGTGCGGGTCGAGCGCAAACCGGAGTCCTCCGCCGAAGCGGCGGATGTGGCCAGGGCGCTGCAGCAGCGGGTGAAAACCCACATCGGTATCAGCACCAAGGTGGAGGTGGCCGATACCGGCTCGCTGGCGCGTTCCGAAGGCAAGGCCAAGCATGTGTTTGATCGGCGTCTGAAATAGGGGGGAACCTGAGGAGGGGCGCTGGGGATTCAGGCGCCTCGAAAAGCCGGCGTGGGATAGAAAGGCTGGTTCACTTGGCGGTAATGAAGTACCTCGCGTCGGCCTTTGGCAGGGGAATGCGTGCTTCCATGCAAAACTGCCGTGGACTCCCAGGTACACAGTAAAGTGACAGCTCTCCACTGATCTCTTCAATGCGTGTGCGCATGTTGCTGAGTCCACGGCCGGGTAGGCCGTCGCTCCATTCAGAGCAAGAAAAGCGGTTCACTTCATTGCACAGCAGTAAACAGAGCTCTCCCTGCTGGTCCAAGTGAGCATTAAAAGTCAGCGTGTTTGGCACGCCATGTTTGAGCGCGTTGGTGACCGATTCGTCCAGGATACGCCGCAGGTTTATGTAGTGACGCGGGGGCAGGGAGGTTTTATCCATATCGCCTGATATTGACCAGTTGAGGTCGAAGCGCGGCCCCAGTCGCTCCCGAAGGTCTCCGTACCAGTCCTCGAGTAGCGCCTGAAGATCATAGCAGTGTCTGTGATCCAGAGCGTGAATCGCCTCTCTCAAGGCGGTTAGGGCGTTGCGCGCCAACTCTTCGTTATGTTCGTTAGGGGCGGTGTGTATCAGGGTAAGAAGACGCCCACCAACATCATCATGTAAATCCCTCATGATCCTTTGGCGCTCCTGGATGGCGCCGGCTTCGCGTGCTTGCCTTACATTGTTGATCCGCTTCGCGGTTGAAACCAGCGCTTGAGCGATCTCGGTATCCCGCTTGCCGAAGAGTCGGCGGCCTCCTTGCCCATAGAGCAGACAGAGCCCACCTGAAGGCGTGCCTGGCGAGGGAAGGAGAAGCCGGGAACCATTTCCGGCAAGGCGTGCCTTTTCAATGGTTTCGTCGATCCGGTCGAGAGAAAGGGGCTGGAATACTTTCCGGAGTAGCTCCTGCCAAAGCGGGAAGGCGCGATCATCGGGATTGCTGTATAGCGCTTCGACGAAGTCCGGAAGATGACGCTCCATGTTTACTTCCGAGGAAGCGGCCAGCCGCCGCCACAGCCACTGCCGAACGGGGAAATAAACCCAGCCCACCGCGATGACGGAGAAGGCAAGTGCATGGGCATGATTCAGGCCGAAGGCGGAAATCACCAGGATATCCACCAGAACCACGGTGAGACCACCGAGAAACCAGGCCCAGGCGGTAAACCACCATCGCTCCAACTGGAATAACCGGTAACGGAGAATGCCCAGTGCGAAACCCAGGTATAAGGTGACCACCAGTCCTACCATAGTGGCGGGGTTGGCGATGGGGCTTACCTTGAAGGCCACGGGCAGGAAATACACCACCAACCCTGCCCCCATGGCGATAAGGATTGAAAGGAAAACCCAGCGCAGCGCGGCACGGTCCAGCGGATTGTTCCTGGCGCGTCGCCACTGGGATACAACGAGAGTTATGCCAAGGGGATAGTAGAGCACCAGAGGCAAATAGAAGCTGTGTAGAGGAAGATCCAGCATCTGGGTGTTTTCGTTGATTTGCTGGAGCACGACCGCGGTGGTGATAAGGAAAATGAGCTTCGAAGCATGTTTCAAGGGCTTCGGGTAGATGATCAACAGCACAAGAAAGGCAACAAGAAGAAGGTGAACGCCAATATGGTTCAGTCTCATCAAGGCGTCGAATTGCCATGCGGGCAAGGCGAGTTCGCGGACTTCCCACAAGCTATGTTGCCAGGTGGCCAGGAACATGCCTGAGCCGGAAATGGCGAGCAGGCGAGGCGGCCAGTTGGCGGGTAAAAAAACCCATACTGAAAGGCCGATCAGAAAAGCAATCAAGCCATAGGTATGTAGCAACCAGAACGTCCACGGAAGGGATGACAGTGGGCGATGAAGCGCGGGCTCAAACGTCAGAGGCTGGTCGTTGTTGACTATCAATGTCACGGTGGGTGCGCGGAGGGCTTGTGCTATCTGGTTTTCCACGTCGAGATAGGTGTTGTAGTGCTGGAAGGTGGGCTCGGCGTGGGGTTGGAGATGGTGATCATAACCTTTTAGCGAAAACGGGCGGCCGTGAATGATCAGAGCGCGTATGTGGTCGCCGGGATGCAGTCGTCCAGCCAAGGGGCCCCGTTGATCGACCTTCGTTACCTGTAGTCCTTCGGTGTCAGCGGGTATCAGCTTCACGCCAAGCCAAGGCCCGCGTGTGGCCAGCCAGGTGGCAAGTGCTATGGTTGCGAGGAGAAGGAAACTGGCTATTAAAAGCGTCTGAAGGGGGGCAAGCCTCCATCGTGACGTGTCAGAGATCATTGTTTATGACCCCCAGTCGTGCCGCTTGCAGCGCGGCTTCGGCACGGCCGGAAACGCCCAGTTTCCGATAAATAGTCTTGGTATAGCCGGCCACGGTGTTGGCGGTGATATCCAACGCTTCTGAGATTTCTCCGCGGGTAAAGCCTCTGGCGAGTAAACGCAGTACATCCGTTTCTCTCTGGGTCAGATCGGGGACCTCCTCGGGCAGGGAGGTGCGCCGGAAGTGCCGGAGAATTCGGCGGGCCACGCTGGGAGAAAGGGGCGGTTCCCCACGGGCGATACCTTGCAGTTGAGCCAGTAAGCGGGTTCGAGGCTGGTCTTTCAGGATATAGCCAAGGGCTCCGGCTTGCAGAGCGGAGAAAAGATGATTGTCGTCATCATAGATCGTTGCCATGACGATATAGGTGTCCGGTGCCGTGGCCTGCAACTCGGTTACCAAATCCACGCCGCTACCGTCGGGCAGGCTGATATCAACCACGGCCAGGTTGAAATTCTCCTTGCTGGCCTTCGCGCTGGCATTGGATAGCGTATCCGCTGTTACCACGGATATACCGGGGAATGCCTGCCGAAGCAGGTCCGTGAGCCATTCCCTGCTTTCCCGGTGATCCTCGACAATGAGCGCCGTTTTCATTGGTCTTCCCGTCTCCCCCGATTACCCGAACACATATACCACATCGCACTCCATTTATTCACATCGGGAACCGTATCGGCGGCCCCGTTGCCCGCCCATCCCCCCTTTGAGTGTACCCGTTTGTGGGATTGGGCTTACGGCGGTGTCTCTCTATGCTGCGATGACCGATGACCATGAAGGGCAGGACGTCCTTGGCACCGTCCCTTCCTCTTGTGGTTAGAGTGGCATTAAGGGAGAGGTTTGATGAAACAGAAAGGGATTGATCTGTTGATGTGTACGATTCAGGGCGCGGTCTTGGTCGTATTTCTCACGGCGAAAGCTGAGTCGGCGGGCGCTGACACTCTGGAGGGGGAATTGGGCGGAGAATCCCGCTCCTGGCATGTGTTGCGTGACGGTCAAACATCCACTGCCCGCTTTTCAAATGTTGCTCCCGGGGTGGTGGTGTACCAGGTGCAGGGCCATGCGGAGAAAAAGTTCGCGATAGCGGAATCCGTGGCGCTCTCCTTCACCGCGATGAACGGCCGCCTTATCGGCACTCCGGAAGTGTCCTACTTTCCCGAAAACAGTCTTTTTCCGGTGTATAGCAATCAAGCCGGGGGAAAGCTCACTCTTGAGCACCTGAAAAGTGGAGAGGATACGGTGGCGGTCAAAGGGCGCTACCAGGGCTCCCTGGAGCGTTTGGAGGGCATCGGCAAAGATGCCTCCGGCGGCGATTCGCTGACTCTGGATCTGTTCTTTGATGTGCGTCTACGACCGGGGGATGAGCAGGAGTGAGAGGCGTTTCGTGTGGTCCCGCCTGAGGCGGTCGCCACGATAAAACTGGAAATCGTCCGATGGAAAAAGGCCGGGTTCATATCAACAGGGGAATATAAGGAATAAAGCTATGAATAATGATGGAAAAGTATGGAAGGGTGCGGCCGTATTGGCACTGGGTGTTGCCATTGCCGCCTGTGGCGGCGGAGGTGGCGGTTCGGCTAGTGGCGGGAATGTTTCAGGAGGTGATGATCCCGGTGATGGCTCAGGTGGCGGGGCCGGAACGCTGTCCGGCCTGACCGGTGATGCCGACAATCAGGATCTATTGTACTTCAGCCACTCTTACGAGACCGGAGAGAACCCGGGTACTGGCCAAACCATGTATCGTTCGGTGCTTTACGCCCTGGACCCGGCCAACCCCGAGGTGCCGACAGCGCTGCCGCTGGATACCCGGGATTCCGCGCAGGGTGATGATATGGGGCGAAGTCACTATGTGCCGCTCTATGAAGCGAACATTGATGCGAGCGATGGTAGCGTCAGCGATTACCGTGTGGCGGACGTGCTGTTTCTGCATAACCGCTTGAACGGCAGCGAAACCTCCGAGGGCTTTGCCCGGGTGGGCGCGGAGGTGGGGGCGCCCGACCCGGTTCGGGTGTCGTCGGAAACCTATCTTGGTGCGGCGGTGACCGGCGCCGGCACCCTGGTTCGCCAGAATTACTCGGACTCGGGCGATGCGGCGGTGGTGTATGGCTTGCCAGGTAATGAAAAGCGAGTGCGGATGACCTTTGGACTAGGCGATGCGCCAGGGTCAAGTGGTGGAGGAACGGTCCATCATGTTGTTGATATTGATGCCTTTGGTGCAAATGATTCACTGAACAGGCAGACCTATCTTGTTCTCAGTGACTATGGCGGCACTCAATGTGATGAGGGTTACCGGCTGGCCATGGATCATATGTACCCCGAAGGTGGTAACAGTATTTCCAATACAAACCTGCTGCCAGGCGGCAGGGAAGCAAAAAGAGCGGTTCCGCTGGGTGGCCCGCTGAACGATGGCTCCCAATATCTGGTCATTGATACGGTTATTGATACGGGTATTACCGGGCGCCCTTGTCTTTCCGAAGGCGGCACTCTGTGGCGTTACGACGCCACCCAGCCATTTGAAAAATTGGTTCAGGTGCTGGATGAAAACAATGAGCCTCTGGTTTTCCCCGAGGGCATTGCCGGAGGGGCGGTAGTGCCTCAGGCACGGCATCTGACCCGGGAAGGCGACGTGCTGTATTTCGGTATCGCTGAACTTTTCGGTATGACCCCACAAGATATCTACCGGGTGGAAGGCGAGGGTTGGTCCGTGTTGTCCGAACAGGAACAACCGCTTGGCTGGGAGCTTGGTTTTATCATTGCTGATGAAGGGCGGGTGGTGGCTTCGGCTGGCAATGGCGTGGTGAGCTGGAACAGCCAGGGCGGTGATCGAAAAGTGCTGGATACCACCGAGGCGGACTGGAGCGGCAGTATCCAGAGCGAGGTGCTTGGCAGCCGCGACGGTTGGATCTTCTATACCCGTGCGCACATCACCGGTCGTGATGACGCGGTGGCCAGAAAGATTGACGGCAGTGATGCCGTGGTGATCGAGGACGCCCGCTGGATCGGTGCTTCTCTCAGCGGTAACGGCGACGCCATCAGCAATATGACAGAGCTGAGCGAGGTGTTTCTGGAAACCAATGACAGGGAAATCGCCGCCGTCAGCGCCGCCGATCCCAAGGCGGGATATGTGGTGCTGGGCCAGCATAACGGCCAGTGTGAAGCCGGCGTTTGCTATTCCGCTTCCATGTACGGTCTGGCCCCTGGCCCGCACCGCCTGATTCAGGTACAGCGGGATGACGACACCACCGAGGTGTATTACGCCAACACCCGTGAGCAGGGTTCCTTGCGCAAAGTCATTGACGACCCCACCGGCGAGCAGCGTCCGGTCACGGGCTTCTAATTCAACCACCTTGGTATAACAAGCCGGATACGCCTGCTGGTTCTTGCTCCATGCTCCCAATACCCGGGTGAGTGGGGCAAGCCGCGGGCGGTCCTGGGAGGGGAAAATAATGACATTGCGTATTTGGGCCATGTTGCCAGTGTTGATGTTACTGGTCGCTTGTGGTGGTTCATCATCCAGCGGGCCGGCTTCGTCAGGCGCTTTACCGGATCATGACGAGCCTCCGTTGGAAGATCCCGAGCAGGACAATCCCCCGGAAGAGCCGTCCCCGCCGGAAGGTGGGCCGTTGGCGGGAGTGGTGCAAAAAGGGCCTTTTCAGGCGGGATCCAAGGTAACGCTGGTGCCATTGATTCTGGGGGGCGTGGATGAAGGTGCGCGAGTTCTGGAAACCACGGTGGACGAGCAAGGCCGCTATGCATTTGCGGCGACCGGGCTGAGCGGCCCGGCATTGCTGAAAGTTCAGGGCTATTGGTTCGACGAGCGTAACGGCCGGTTCAGTTCGGAGCCGATAACGCTGAGAGCGGTGGTGAACGTGGCGGACGGCAAGGGCAACATTAATCCGCTCACGGATTTGATCAGCGCGCGCTTGCAAGCGGCTTTGGCGGAGCATGATGACGATTATCCGGCGGCGCTGCAAAGCACCCTGTTGGAATACCACGCGCTGACGGGGCTGCGCATGCCGCCGGGGGCACTGGACATGCTGAAAGGGTTTATCGTCGGCGAGACGCTGGATGTGGCCTACTATCAGGAAGTCGGCCTTTTGCCGATGATTCTGTCGGCAATGGCACAGGGGGGCATGGAAGGGCTGGCGGCGGCGCGGGAAGGCTTTGCCGCCGGTGGCGCCGAGAATGAAGAGGCCCGCGCGTTCTGGCGGACCATGTGGACGGGCTATGCCGAACTAATAGCGGAGCATAATGACGAGAGCGCGCTTCTGACCCATCTCCAGGGACATCTGTCGGGGCAGTACCCGCACGCCTCGGGGGAGGCGTTTCCGCCTTATTTGGGCGGTGTTCAGAGCCTGTTGGCAGGGTACGCGCCCAGTTGCTCGCCGGGGCCGGACGGAAGTCATTCGGAGCATAACCGGCGCCTGTGTCTTGGTGGCGACGGGCAGTCGTTGATGGTCGGCGGTGAGTATGGGCAAGCCGGGCTCTATCTGGATGCGCCGACGGACGCCAGTTATCGGGTTGTCGTGCAGCAGTCCGATCCCGTTCCGAATGATGCGCCTGTCTATCTGGAGAGCGTTTCCGCCGGTAATGGCAATGCCAGGCTTTATGAGCAGTGTCAAAACCACGGCAATTGCTCGGTGGCGACCTCGGCCAGAAGACAAGGTAGTCGGATGTATTTTCGCATCCGAACCGGGGGCGAAGCTCGTCAAGTACGTGTTTATGTGGAGCGCCTGGGAGACGGGCACCCGCAGCAACCGATGGTGATTGCCCCGGATCGTGTGCCACACCATGGCAAAGCGGGAATCCGTGATGGCAGCAGTACACCGCCGTTGACACACTCGGCATATGCCACGGAAAACAGCTTCTCGCACTACTTCTTTTATGTCGGCGTGGGGGGCAAAACCCTGGTGGTGGATAATTTCCTCTGTGGCGATGAGGCGTTGCCGCCGGCATGGGGCATGGAAATGCTGTTGGCGAAGGTCAGTGGGCAGGGCTATGAAACGGTGGCATCGAGCCCGGGAGCCCGGAACTGCGAAGGGATTCGTCATGATATCGTCGCGGGGGAAACCGGATTGTACTATCTGCGAGTTCATCCGGATTACGAACGCGCAACGGGAACCCAGCCGTCCTCCGTCAGTCACGATTATCGTATTCGTCTGTTACCGAGGTAGTGCCGGGGGGCGCGATTCGCCCTTATCCGGCGATCATCTAACCAGTCCCATCACCCAGTCCCGCACCGCGGCGATACCCTGCTCCCGTAGCCGTTCCTTTGGATAGACCAGGTGGAATGGCTGCGCCAGCAGTTCCGGTCCAAACGGTTGCACCAGGCGGCCGCTGCGCAGTTCATCCCGAATCAACTCCCGGCTCATCAGCGCTATACCCTGACCGTCCAGGGCGGCGCTGACGATGTGGGTGTCGTCCGAGAGTGCCAGACCGGCATCAATATCCAGACCCTCGACCCGGGCCCGTTTTTGCCAGGCGGGCCAGCCCAGTAGCGCTCCGGAGTTGGTGGAGGGCTGGTAGTGCAGCAGGGTGTGATGGCGCAGGTCGTCATGGTCGCGGATGTTCAGCGCCGGACTGCAGGCGGGCACGAAGACATTATCAAACAGCTTTTCCGCTTCCAGTCCGGGCCACGGGCCGTGGCCATAGCGGATTGCCATGTCGGCGGCGATGCCGTCCAGTGGCAGTACGTCATAAGTCACCTGAAGGCTCAGATTCAGGTCCGGTTGTTCTTCTCTCAGATAACAGACATTGGGCAGCAGCCAGCGCGCCGCCACCGACGGAATGGTGGACAGGGTGACGCTTTGTCGCTGAGGTGTCTGTCTCAGTCGTGACGCCACGTCATCAATGGCGTCGAAGGCGTCGGTGCATACCGCTCGCAGCGCCTGCCCCTGGGCGGTGAGAGTCAGTTGCCGTGGGCGGCGTATGAACAGGGGGACGCCCAGATGCTCTTCCAGCTGCCGCAGTTGGTGGCTGATCGCCGTGGGCGTTACCGACAGCTCCTCGGCGGCTTTTTTGGCGCTGCGCAGGCGTGCGGTCGCTTCGAAGGCGCGCAGGGCGGATAGCGGGGGCAGGCGTCGGGCACTCATGGATGTTGCCTATATGGATGAGTTTTATTTTCCGGAATCGACAAAAAAACGTCGTTTGTCGCGGTTGTCAGGCTCTGGCTTTATGGGGTTCATGTCAACAACGATTGAATTAATCTCATTCAATAAGGAGCAGAGCCATGACCACGTTATTGCATCTCGACGCCAGCCCCCGTCCCGGCCGTTCAGGGACTGACGAGCACGGCTCCCATACACGCCGTCTGACCGATCATTTCGTCACGCAGTGGCGGCGCCTGCGGCCTGGAGACGCGGTGATGCGCCGGGATATCGGCGCCCGGCCTCCGGCGCTGACCACTGTGGAGTGGATTCAGGCCGCGTTCACCGCCCCCGACCGTCATCAGCCCTGGATGAAGGAGGTGCTGGCGGAAAGCGATGCCCTGGTTCAGGAAGTACTGGATGCGGACATTCTGGTGCTGGGGGTGCCCATGTATAACTTCAGCTATCCCGCCGCCTTCAAGGCCTGGATCGACAATATTGTGCGGGTCGGGCGTACCGTGGATTTTGACCCGTCCAATCCGGAAGACCCGTTCACGCCGCTGCTTGCCGACCGGCCCCGCCATGCGGTGATTCTGTCCTCGCGGGGCGGGTTCGGCATGAATCCCGGTGGACCGCTGGCACATGTGAATCATCTGGAAGCGAGCATTCGCACCGCGCTGGAATTCATTGGCATCGAACGTTTCCACGAGATCGCCATTGAGCACCAGGAGGAGGGCGGCGAGCGCCTGGAGGCGTCCATCGCCGATGCGCTGTCCCGGGTGGATGCCCTGGTGGATGAGCTGCGGCGAATCCGGGAGCCGGTGCCGGCCTGCGCCTGACTAAGAGAGAAGGTCCCGATGTTCTTGTATCATCTCCTTGTGTTGTGAGCGGAGCGCGGTAACACTGGCGCCGGCCTTGTAGCTGGCGATTACCAGCAACGGCCATCAGATGAGGAGTGGCAATGTACACGGGACAATGTTTATGCGGCGGGGTGCGCTTCCGCATCGAGGGGGAACTGGCTCCGGTGCAGGTCTGCCATTGTTCTCAATGCCGGCATGCTCAGGGGGCACCCTTCGCCACCAATATTCCGGTGTCCACCAGCGCTTTTCACCTGGACGCCGGAGAGGCGCTACTGAAGGGCTTCGAGTCCACCCCGGGCAAGGAGCGGGTGTTCTGTGGCCACTGTGGTTCGCCGCTGTTCAGCCGCCGGGCCGATCTGCCGGATGTGGTGCGGATCCGCGCCGGTCTGATCAACGAGCCGCTGGATGTGCGCCCTGTCTGGCATGCTTACACCGCCTCCAAGGCCAACTGGTGGCCGATCGATGACGATCTGCCCTGCTATCCCGAAGGTTACCCCGGGCGGCGTTGAGAGCGCCGGATTTGGCTCCAGCCCCCTGGACGTTTATCATTTGCCGCGCCTGAGAGCCTGTTTCGGGGCTCTACGCCTTCGCGGCGGTCTGTCCCTGTCCGCCCGGACCATTCAGAGGTACCACCATGTTTACAGGCATTATCGAGGCCCAGGGCCATATCGACGCCCTGATTCCCAGCAACGGTGACGTGACCCTGCGCATCCAGAGCGCCGACCTGGATTTCGCCGATGTGCGGCTGGGCGACTCCATCGCCGTCAATGGCGTATGTCTGACCGTGACCGAGCTGGCCGGCGGCGACACCTTTTCCGCCGACGTCTCCGGTGAGACCCTGGCGCTGACCTCGCTGCGGCAGCTCAAGGCGGGCAGCCGCGTCAACCTGGAGAAGGCGATGACTCCGTCCACGCGCATGGGCGGTCATCTGGTCAGCGGTCATGTGGATGGTCTCGGCAAGGTGGTGTCCCTGACCCCCGATGCCCGATCCGTGCGCATCGACATCGAAGCGCCGGCGGAACTGGCCCGTTATATCGCCAAGAAGGGTTCGATTACCGTGGATGGCATCAGCCTCACCGTCAACGAGGTGGATGGCCGGGTGTTCTCTCTCAACATCATTCCCCACACCCAGGACGTGACCACCATTCAGGACTGGAAAGCGGGCACGCCAGTGAATCTGGAAGTTGATATCATTGCCCGTTACCTGGAACGGTTACTGCTCGGCGAACGGGCGGCGGAGCCCGGTTCCGGCGGCATCACCATGGCGATGCTGGCGGAACATGGTTTCGTGAAGTAAAGCATCAGCGACGACTCATCAGGGACCGGCCCGGCGCCGGTCCGCAGGCAGGTTTGAATTATGCAGCTCAACAGCGTTGAAGAACTGATCGAGGATATCCGTCAGGGCCGAATGGTGATCCTGATGGACGATGAAGACCGGGAAAACGAAGGCGACCTGGTGATGGCGGCCGAGCATGTGACCGCCGAGGCGATCAACTTCATGGCCAAGTACGGGCGCGGGCTGATTTGCATGCCCATGTCCAAGGAACGCTGCGAGCAACTTGATCTGCCGCTCATGGTGCGCGCCAACGGCAGTGGTTTCGGCACCAAGTTCACCGTCTCCATCGAGGCCCGTGAAGGCGTCACCACCGGTATTTCCGCCGCTGACCGGGCGCGCACCGTGCAGGCCGCCGCCGCCCGTGATGCCAAGGCGTCCGATATCGTCCAGCCCGGGCATATCTTCCCGCTGATGGCCGAGCCCGGCGGCGTGTTGCGCCGTGCCGGTCACACCGAGGCCTCCTGTGATCTGGCGATGATGGCGGGGTGCGAGCCGGCGGGGGTGATCTGCGAAGTGATGAACGAAGACGGCTCCATGGCCCGGCGGCCGGATCTGGAGGCGTTCGCCCAGGAGCATGGCCTCAAGATCGGCACCATTGCCGACCTGATCCAGTACCGCGCCCTCAATGAACAGACCGTGGAACAGGTCAGTGAGCACCCGCTGGAGACCTGGTACGGCGACTTCCGCCTGGTGGCGTTCCGCGACACGGTGGACGGGCACGTACACGTGGCGCTGGTGAAAGGCGAGATCACCGAGGACCGGGAAGTGACGGTGAGGGTGCATCAGGTGGACCCGCTGCGGGACCTGATGAGCGCCAAGATCGACGGCCGTACCGGCTGGAACATGCACCGGGTGCTGGATGCCGTGTCCCGCGCGGAGTGCGGGGTGGTAATCATCCTTGGTCAGGACGACGAGGCGGCGGCACCGACCTTGAATCGGATCGAGGCGTTTTTCGACGGCACCGCCACGCAGCCAAAGGGGCAGTCCCGGGCCTACCGCAACATCGGCACCGGCTCACAGATTCTCACCGCGCTGGGGGTGCGTAAAATGCGCTTGCTCAGCTCGCCAATGAAGTTCAACGCGCTGTCCGGCTTCGGCCTGGAGATCGTGGAATACGTGGACGCGGAACAGTAGACGCTGGACGCGAGTCGCCGGACGCGAGACGCTGAACCCCAAAAGCGTCAGGCGTCGGGCCTCCAGCGTCTGGCCATCAGTAGACACCACCGTAAGCACTGGCGTTACCTGGTGCGGTGGGTTAGCAGGATGGGATTATGCAAGACATCAAAACCTTTGAAGGCACTTTGAGCAATGTGGGCGGCCGTTACGCCCTGGTGGTGGCGCGTTTCAACAGTTTCGTGGTGGAAGCGCTGCTGGCTGGCGCCGTGGACACTCTGGTGCGGCACGGCGTGGAACGCGCGGATATTGAAATCATTCGCGTGCCGGGGGCCTGGGAGCTGCCGGTGGCGGTGAAGAAAGTGCTGGAGAAAAGGGATTATGACGCCGTCATCGCCCTCGGCGCGGTGATTCGCGGTGGTACCGCGCATTTCGAGTACGTCGCCGGTGAAGCCGCCAAAGGTATCGCCGCGGTACAAAACAGCACCGGTGTGCCGGTGGCGTTCGGCGTCCTTACCGTGGACAGCATCGAACAGGCCATCGAGCGCAGTGGTACCAAGGCGGGTAACAAAGGCGCGGAAGCTGCCTTGTCCGCTCTGGAAATGGTTTCTCTGTTCAAGGCCCTTTAATGACCACTCCCGCTTCGTCCTCCACCCCCGCCGCCCGTCGCAAAGCCCGGCGTTACGCCTTGCAGGCGTTGTATCAATGGCAACTGGCGGGGACCACGCTGAGCGATATCGAGGCTCAGTTTCTGGCCCAGAACGACATGAGCAAGGTCGATCGAAGCTATTTTCATGACCTGCTCCACGGCGTGCCCGCCCGGGTTTCTGATCTGGACGAGTCGCTGAGGCCCTTTCTGGACCGCCGGGTGGAAGAGTTGTCCCAGGTGGAGAAGGTGATCCTGCGAATCGGCGCCTTCGAACTGCGGGAGCGCCTGGATGTGCCTTATCGCGTGGTGATCAACGAAGGTATCGAGCTGGCCAAGGTATTTGGCGCCGATGATTCCTTCAAGTACGTCAATGGGGTTCTGGACAAGCTGGCCCGCCGGGCGCGCGCGGCGGAAACCCGGCCCGGCGGCGCCGCGCCCGACGATCCGCCGCCTTCCTGACGCGCTTTTCCCGACCTTTCGTTCATGAACAGGAGCTGGCATGGACGAGTTCGCTCTCATCCGCCGCTACTTTCATCATCGCCAGGGCGAGGACGTGGTCCTCGGCCCCGGCGATGACGCCGCCCTGCTGTCGCCCCCGGCCGGTGAGCAACTGGTGATGACGTTGGATACCAGTGTCGCCGGCCGTCATTTCCCCGAGGATATGCCCGCCGCGGATATCGGCTACCGCTGCCTGGCGGTGAACCTGTCGGATCTTGCCGCCATGGGGGCCACGCCCCGCTGGTTTCTGTTGTCCCTGACCTTGCCGGAAGCCGATCCCGACTGGCTGCGCGATTTCAGCGCCGGCCTGTTCGAACTGGCCGATCAGGCCGGCATCTCTCTGGTGGGCGGTGACGTGACCCGGGGGCCCTTGAACGTTGCCATTCAAGCCACCGGTTCGGTATTGCCGGGGCGCGCGTTGCGCCGGGATGGCGCCCAGCCGGGCCAAACCCTGGCGGTCACCGGCGTGCCCGGGCAGGGCGGGTTGGGGCTGCGTCACTGGCGGGCCGGTGTTCGCGATTCGCAAAGCGCGCGGCATTTCGCCCGCCCGCGCCCCGCGCTGGAGTGGGGAGCGGCGCTGGCCGGGCGTGCCGGTGCCGCTCTCGATGTGTCCGACGGCCTGTTGCAGGATCTGGGGCATATTCTGAGCGCCAGCGGCGACCTGGGGGCGGAGCTGGTGCTGGCGGACCTGCCGGTGAACGACGAGCTGGCGGCGCTGGAGGCGGAAGACCGTTGGGCGCTGCAACTGTCCGGCGGCGATGATTATGGTCTGCTGTTTACCTGGCCGGCCGGTGTCGCGGTCCCGGCAGGGGCCCGGGCCATCGGCCGGATCACCGATGGCCCGGGGGTACGATTGCATTATCCCGATGGGCGCGTGAGCGACGCGGAACCCGGTGGCTGGCGTCACTTTTAGCGGTATGGATATCTAGATGGATATCACCAATCCGGTCCATTGGTTTGCTTTCGGTTTCGGCTCGGGGCTGTCGCCAGTGGCCCCGGGCACCGCCGGCAGCGCATTGGCGTTGCTATTGTGGTGGTGGCTGGCGCGTTTGCCGATGCCCTGGTACTTGCTGTTGGTATTGGCGTTGAGCCTGGCCGGAGTGTGGATCTGCGGCAGTACCAGCGGTCAGTTGGGGCTGCATGATCCGTCGGCCGTGGTCTGGGACGAATGGGTCGGCCTGTGGCTGGCGCTGGCCGGTCTGCCTCGGCGCTGGTGGTGGGGGACCGCCGGGTTTGTAGTGTTTCGTCTCTTCGATGTGATCAAGGCCGGGCCGGTGGGCTGGGCGGATCACGCTATGCCCGGCGGTTGGGGTATTGTCGCGGATGATCTGTTCGCCGGGGTGATGGCGCTGGCGGTGCTGTGGTTGTTTCGCGCCGTATGGCAGCGGTGTTCCCCTTTGCGGTGACCGTTTGTGGGGCAAACTGTGGGAGCCAGCCTGCTGGCGAATACGGTCGCTGGCATTGGGATGCTCGCTTGCAGGCAAGCTCCTGCAGCGGCTCCGTAGCCCCTTCTGTGGGAAGCTGCCTTGGCAGCGAATGCCGCGCTTACGCCCGGTTGGGCAGGGCCGCGTCCAGCCGTTGCAAGCGGTCCCGAATCCGGCGCTCGACCCCGGCGGCATCCAGGCCATGGTCGGCCAGCAACGCTTCCCGCTTGCCGTGGTGGACGAATTCATCCGGTAACGCCAGATTCAGCACCGGCATCACCACGCCTTCGTCCATCAGCAGCTCGTTAACCGCCGAACCGGCGCCGCCCATGCGTTGATGATCTTCCAAGGTGACCAGCAACGTATGGCTGGCGGCGGCCTCAAGGATCGCGTCGCGGTCCAGTGGCTTGACCCAGCGCATATCAAGAACGGTGGCGTCCAGGGCCTCGCCGGCCTCCCGGGCGGCTTCGCCCAAAGCGCCGAAGGACAGAATCGCCACCGGTCCCTTGCCTTCCCGCAGCACCCGGCTCTTGCCCAGCGGCAGCGGTGTCATGGTGTCTTCAATGACGGCGCCGGGGCCGGTGCCGCGTGGATAGCGGACCGCCGCCGGCCCCTGGTGCAGCCAGGCGGTGTAGAGCAGTTGCCGGCATTCATTTTCATCGCTGGGCGCGGCGATCACCATATTGGGCACGGTGCGCAGGTAGGCCAGATCGAAAACGCCGCCATGGGTGGCGCCGTCCTCACCGACGATGCCGGCGCGATCCAGGCCGAAGGTCACATCCAGCTCTTGCAGGGCGACATCGTGGATCAACTGGTCGTAGCCCCGTTGCAGGAAGGTGGAATAGATCGCCACCACCGGCTTCTGACCTTCGCAGGCGAGACCGGCGCCCAACGTCACCGCGTGTTGTTCGCAGATCGCCACGTCGTGATAGCGGTCCGGGAAACGGTCACGGAACGCCACCATGCCCGAGCCTTCACACATGGCCGGGGTAATCCCCACCACGCGCGGATCGCGCTCGGCCATGTCGCACAGCCACTGGCCAAACACGTCCTGATACTTCGGGCCCTTGGCCTTGGCCGGTTTGGCTACTTCCACCTTGGCTTTGGGTTCGATCTTGTTGAGCGCGTGGTAGCCCACCGGGTCCGCCTCGGCGGGAGCGAAGCCCTTGCCCTTGGTGGTGTACACGTGCAGAAGCTGCGGCCCTTCCAGGTCGCGCATGTTCTCCAGGGTGGCGGTGAGCTCGTCCAGGTCGTGGCCGTCGATGGGGCCGATGTAGTTGAAACCGATGGCCTCGAACAGCATGTCCGGGCTCACCATGTTCTTCATGCTCTCCTCGGTGCGACGCACGAAATCCCAGGCCGCCGGCATTGCCGACAGCACCTTCTTGCCCCCTTCGCGCAGCGCGATATAGGTCTTGGAGGCCCAGATGCGTGCGAAATAGTTGGCCAGACCGCCCACGTTGTGGCCGATGGACATGGTGTTGTCGTTGAGGATGACCAGCAGGTTGGCGCGGGTGTGCGCGGCGTGGCTGAGGGCCTCGAACGCCTGACCGGCGGTCATGGCGCCATCGCCGATCACCGCCACGGTGCGCCGTTCCTTATCGCCCTGACGGGCGCCCAGGGCCATGCCCAGAGCCGCGCTGACCGAGGTGGACGAGTGGCCCACGCCGAAGGTGTCATAGGGGGATTCGCTTCGTTTGGGAAAGCCGGACAGTCCGTGTTGCTGACGAATGGAGGTCAGTGCCTCGCGGCGGCCGGTGAGGATCTTGTGCGGATAACACTGGTGGCCGACGTCCCAGACCAGACGATCATGGGGCGTATCGAACAGATAGTGCAGTGCCACGGTCAGCTCCACCACGCCGAGGCCGGCGCCGAAGTGGCCTCCGCTGCGGCCCACCGCGAACAACAGGTAGGCACGCAGTTCGTCCACCAGTTGTTCGAGCCGGTGTGGCGCTAGCCGGCGCAAATCCGCCGGTGCGTTGATGCTGTCCAGCAGCGGCGTGGCCGGGCGGGTGAGCGGGATGTCGGTAAAGGTCTTTGGCATAACTGCCTCTGAACGGAGCTGCGATGTTCCGCCGCCGGCGGCCGGTCCAGGCCGAGGGTGCGGAAAAACGTCATTATAACGGGGTTGTGGCAACCCCGTCAGTGACCGCGGCGGACGATGTAGTCGGCCAGATCCAGTAACGGCCGGGCCGCTTCACCATGACCCTGCAAGTGCCCGCGGGCCTGCTGGCAAAGGGTTTGGGCCCGTTCGCGGCTGGCCTCCAGACCGATCAGAGCGGGGAAGGTGCTTTTACCCTGTTTTTCATCCGAGCCGCTGGGTTTGCCCAGTTGAGCCGTATCCACGGTGACATCGAGGATGTCGTCCTGAATCTGAAACGCCAGACCGATGGCGTCGCCGAAGGCCAGCAGAGCCTGCTCCAGGGCCGGGTCCGGGCGGTTCGCCGCCAGATACCCCAGGTGCAGGCTGGCGGTGATCAAGCGGCCGGTCTTCAGATAATGCATGCGTTCCAGGGCGCTGACTTGCTGCAAGCGGCCCTCGGCTTCCATGTCCTGCATCTGGCCCGCCGCCATGCCGGCGGCCCCGGCGGCCCCGGCCAGGGTGCGTACCATGCCGACCCGGGTGGCGGCGGGGTAATCGCCGGCGTCGCCAAGCAGCTCGAAGGCCAGCGTGAGCAAGGTATCGCCGGCGAGAATCGCGGTGGCCTCGTCGAAGGCACGGTGGCAAGTGGGTTGGCCACGGCGCAGGTCGTCGTCGTCCATGGCCGGCAGGTCATCGTGTACCAGCGAATAAGCGTGGATCAGCTCCACCGCGGTGGCTGGGGCATCGGCCTGTTCCGGCGTGCCGCCGCTTAACTGGCAGGCGGCGTAGACCAGCAATGGACGGATCCGCTTGCCGCCGGCCAGGGCAGCGTAGCGCATGGCTTCGGCGAGGCGCGGTGCATCGCAGGCGGCGGGTTCCGGCAAATAGCGGTGCAGTGCCTGTTCCAGGCGGGCGCGGGCGTCGTCGGCGAAAGACCCCAGGCCCAGATTGTCATTGGCCATCGGGGGTCTCGAAGGGGGCCGGTTCGGCGCCCGGGTCCTGTTCCAGGAGGATCTGTACTTTCTGTTCGGCCCGGGACAGCGCCTGTTGGCACTGGCGGGTGAGTTTTACCCCTTCCTCGAAAGCGCGCAGCGACTCTTCCAGAGTCATCTCGCCGGATTCCATGCGTTCCACCAGAGCTTCCAGATTATCCAGGGATTCTTCCAATTGCGGGACTTGCTTGGCCATCGTTTTCCTCCGTGGGCGGCGCAACGTTAACGGAGGTGTCAGGCCGGGTCAATTGGTGGTGGTGAGCCCGGTGCCGCGGAGAATCGGGGGGCCTGCAAGGTGCCGTCATACCAGGGAGCGCGGCTGTCGAAATGAATGTGGTCGTCCGGCTGCCGGTCCGGAGCCTGATCCAGGCTGCCGGCGGGGACGATGAAGCCGTTGCCGTCCCGGCTTTGATGCGGCACCGGCGTGCCGCAGTGGCGGCAGAATGCGCGCGCGAAACGCTGTGCCTCCGGCAAGTCAAAACGTTGTATCCGCTCTTTGCCGGCCAGCCATTCGATCTGGTCATTGCCGATAAAGAGGTTGGAGGCATGGGCGCTTCCGGTGGCGTGCCGGCAGCGGCTGCAGTGGCAAAGGTGAAACTGCTTGAATGGGCCGGAAACCCGGAAGCGGACCTGCCCACACAGGCAGCGGCCCTGATAGCTTGTCATGATGTTCCCCGGTGATGGTTGATAAGCGAATTATGGCCTATTGAACGCTGGCACAAGATGCCGTGGCAATCACTATCCCGCGCTTCAGGGGCATCCTCAAGAGGCAGTTCGTGGGTTTAGCGGGAGGATGGCTTTTTCCTTTAAATTCAATGCAGTTGGAGAGCTTCTGGAATGTCCTCGCCGGGGCTGGGAATGAGCAGGCGTCATTGATTCCAAATAGGTCTAACAGGGGGCTTCCGGGGCTCCGATGGGGCGCCTATAGTGAAATGCCCGCCGGCCGCCGCAAGCCGCTTCTTCCTCTGATCTCCTTTCCCTATGGCGTCTCGCTTGCGGTACCGGCGGGGGCTCTTGCCCCGCTTGTTGTGTTACCTCACCGCTTTATTCTCTGGACCCCAGATGCCGGTTCATTCGGGTCATTTTGCATCTTTTATCTGTCCCCTTATTTCAGGCTGTTTATTTCCCGCCGCCGTTCCCTTTCGATAGAAAAGTCGGCCTGGCCGACAGTAAACAATAATAAGAGAGGGGCTGAGCAATGGTGGGCGCCAATTCCACCTACGAGATCCATGTGTTCATTGGTTGTGCTCTCGCTGTCGGTGAGGCGACGGAAGAGGGCAGGGTGGGGGCCTGGCAGCCGCTGATGGTGTTCTCCCGCCAATACCGTCTCTGTGGATACCACGATTATTCGCGCATGGAGCGGGTGGCCAGGGAACATGGGTGGGCCGAGGTTCTCGTCGCCCGGGATGGGGTTCTCATCGAAGGGCAGTTGCACCAGGCCCGGCCGGCGGTGCGTGACGCGTTCGAGCGGGCGCTGACGACGGGCGGGGCGGTGCTGGTGTACACGGAGTGGGAAGGCAGCGGCTTGCCATTGTCCCAGGGCTAAGAGGGGTCGGTTTCCTGCAGGCGATAACCGTAGCCGTACACGGCATTGAGCTGCCAGCCGTGTTCCGGGGTCAATCCCAGCTTGCGGCGGACACGGTAGATATGCACATCCAGAGTGCGTGACGAGAACTGTTCGTCTTTACCCCAGACATACTCGTATAAATACGCTCGGGCCAATGGGCGGCCGAGATTGCTGAACAGCAGGAAGGCCAATCGGTATTCCTGATGCGTCAGTTTGACCGGCTGACCATCCCGGTGAAGGGTGTGGCGATTCACGTCGAATACGATGTTGCCGTGGCTGGGGTCTTCCTCCCGTCCTTTCTCCACACTCAGGGGGCCGTTGCGACGGCGCAGCACGGCGATGGCCCGTGCCTTCAGTTCCCGCGCCCGGAACGGTTTGTTGATGAAGTCCTCGGCGCCGCCCGTCAGGGCCTCGACCACGTCCTGCTCGCTGTTGCGTACGGTGAGCATGATCACCGGAGGCGGTGATTCCAGGTACGAGGTGAACCAGGTAAGAACTTCCAGTCCGCTGCCGTCCGGCAACTCCCAATCGAGAATGGCCAGATCGAAGGTGTGGCGTTTTGTCGCCTGGATCAATTCCTTGCAACTGGAAAAGGTGGAGATCTTCAGTGAGATTTTATGGCGCCCCCATGGACCAGTCAGGGCCTGACTGACCTGGGCCAGTACCGCAGGCTCGTCATCCAGTATGGCGATATGCATGGTCCCTGTTCCCTCTCAAGTGACACGGTGCATTGTTATATGGAGTCATGTTTCCTCGGCGTTGACAGAATTTTTCGGCACGCCTGTTCGAATTGTTATCCGACCCGGGCCGCGGCGGGGGATCAAAGCGTTATTTTTATTAATGTTTTGCATCCACGCCCTTTGTTGCGATTTGCGGCAGGGCGGGATCAGGCGTGTCCGGGGCGGCTTTGCCCGGGCGGAATGTTAGGACGGTGAATCGATAAAGTCATCCAAGATAAGGCAAAAATTGTTAATGCATTTTATGCTTATTTGAATGGATGAAAAAGAAAAGACCTGATATTAAAGCATTACTATTTTTTACTATTGTACGCATTTAATCGTATATTCCGTGATAAATATAAAATAACTGTCAACAGAATATGAACAATGGTTTCGGACTGTTGTTTGTTTGTTGCTCCCAATCCATTCTCCCGCCCCGCAGTCTACCGACCACGTCACATAATCGCATTTCTTGATGGCGCTTGGTACTGAACCCGCGGGGCAAAGTCCCAGGGCGGTAGGCCGCAAGGCCGCGGAACGGCTCCCGAACAGGCGTGCCGGTCCCAAAATACGTTATCAGGATGGGATGCATCTGTTATGAAAATGAATAAAACCGCTATTGCTCTGGCAGTTTTCGGCTTGACCGGTGCTGGTTCCGCTCTCGCCGCGGACGGCACCATTACCTTCAACGGTAAAATCACCGACCAAACCTGTGAAATCACCACCCCGGGTGGCACCGATTTCACCGTAACCCTGCCGACCGTGTCCGCTCAGACGCTGGCCGCCGCCGGTGAAGTTGCTGGTCGTACTCCTTTCGCCATCAACCTGTCCAACTGCTCCGCCGGGCAAGTGGCGACCTATTTCGAACCGGGTCCCACCGTGGACTACAACACCGGCCGTCTGAACAACCAGATCGACGCCGCCAGCAATGGTGCCACCAACGTTCAAATCCAGCTGCTGGGTGAGAACAACGGCTTCCTGCCGGTGCTGGCCGCTGGTGCCAACGGTGCGCAAACCAACTCCCAGTGGGTAACGGTTGCCAACGAAGGTGACGGCGCTGATCTGAACTACTACGCCGAGTACTACGCTACCGCCGCCGCTGGCGCTGGCGACGTCTCCACCAGCGTTCAGTACACCATTATCTATCAGTAATCCCCATGGTTTCCGCGGGCCGGCTTGCCGGCCCCGGACACTTTCTTGTCTGTCCTTCCAGGTTTCGGGTGGTGGCTATGCAGCGTTTTCTCCTTTGCTTGTTGTCATTCACATTGCTGGCCGCGGGTGTAGCCGCGCAGGCCGCCGTGGTGATCGGCGGTACCAGGGTGATTTATCCCGGTGGCGATCGTGAAGTCTCGGTGCAACTGACCAATGACGGCGAAAACCCGGCCCTGGTGCAAGTATGGATCGACGCCGGCGACGCCGACGCCGCTCCGGAACAAAGCGATGTGCCTTTCATCGTGCTGCCGCCGATTTCCCGTGTGGAAGCCGGCAGCGGTCAGGTTCTTCGAATTTCCTTTACCGGTGGCAAGACGCCGCCGGAAGACCGCGAGTCCGTGTATTGGTTGAATGTGCTCGACATTCCGCCGGCACCGAAAGCCGAAGAAGGGATTCCCCAGAATTTCCTGCAGTTGGCGGTTCGCTCGCGCATCAAGCTGTTTTACCGGCCCAAGGGGTTGAGCGGTAAAGCCAACGACGCTCCGGAAAAACTGCAGTGGTATCTGTCCCGCTCCGGCGGACAAGCGGTACTCAAAGCAAAAAACCCCACGCCTTACCACGTCACCGTCAGCCGTCTGGAAATCCTCCGTGGAGAAAGCGCGCTGGTCCCGGTGCCCGTGGACGAGGGCATGATCGCCCCCGGTGGCAGCCTGGAATTCCCCTTGCCCGCTAATGCGCCGGCCGCGATTGGCCAGGTGCGTATGACCACTATCAATGACTTCGGTGGTCGGGTGGCCCGGGATGTGCCGGTGGGCCGTTGATCAAAAAACGCCTGAACAAAAAAACCATGGACGCGGGGTGTCTCATGAATCAAAAGTGCGTTGTGTCACGCCGGACGGTCAGTTTGAGTGCCGGTGCCCAATTGCTTGGTGGTCTGGCTCTGCTGACCTGGACGCAGGCCGTGCTGGCTCAAACCGGGACTCAGGTAGCGGCGGCCTCCTTCAATAGTGATTTCCTTCGCGGTGCCGCCAAGGATATGGATGTCTCCCGTTATGCCCAGGGCAATCCGACGCTGGCGGGTGACTACTATCTGGATGTCTACGTCAACGGCTCCTGGAAGGGCCGTAATGAACTGGCGTTTCGAGCCGCCCCCGGTGAAATCAACGCGCACACCTGTTTTACCCTGAGCATGCTGTCCGGTTATGGCGTGGACGTCAGCACCATTGAGGGGGTCGGTGACGCGCTGAGCGATGAGTGCCGTTCCCTGGAAGGCTGGTTGCCGGGCGCCCAGGCCCGTTTCGACAGCAGCAACATGCGTCTGGATATCAGTATCCCGCAAGCCAATATGCGCCGCAGCGCGCGTGGCTATGTGGATCCGGCGTTCTGGGATCCGGGTATCAATGCCGGTTTCCTGAGTTACAACTTCAACGCGCTGCGTACCGAAACCCATTACGGCGGTAATGACAGCACCTACGACAATGCCTACTTGATGCTCAACAGCGGCATCAACATCGGTGCCTGGCAATTGCGGCATGATTCCAATGTGTCACGCCGTGATGGGCAGGGCACTGACTGGCAGAACACCGCTACCTATCTGCGCCGGCCGATTCCGTCGATCCGTGGCATGGTGACCGTGGGCGACGCTTACACTGAAGGCAACCTGTTCGATTCCATGGGCTTCCGTGGAGCCCGTCTGGCGTCCGATGATCGCATGCTGCCGGATTCATTGCGCGGCTATGCGCCCACCGTTCGTGGCGTGGCGGAAAGCAACGCGGTGGTGGAAGTACGCCAGAACGGTCAGGTGATCTATCAGGCCACGGTGCCGCCGGGACCCTTCGTCATCGATGATCTGTACCCCACCGGTTATGGCGGCGACCTGGAGGTCACCGTTACCGAAGCGGATGGCCGTATTCGTCGATTCAGCCTGCCTTTCGCCTCCGTGCCGCAGATGTTGCGTCCGGGCATATCCCGGTACAGCGTCACCGCCGGCAAGGTGCGCGAAACCAGCCTGGATGATGATCCCTGGTTGATGCAGGCCACCTACCAAAAGGGCCTGACCAACCGGCTGACGGGTTACACCGGGGCCACGTTCAGTGATGACTACCAGGCTTATCTGGCCGGTGTCGCGGTGGGCACGCCCGTTGGTGCCTTCTCCGCCGATGTCACCCATGCCCGTACCGGCTTCGATCGCTATGGCGATCGCAATGGCCAGAGCTACAAACTGGGCTACAGCAAATTCATACCCGATACCGGCACCAATGTGACGGTGGCGGCCTACCGCTATTCCACCTCCGGTTACCTCGGGTTGCGTGACGCCATCATCGCCCACGATTACGAAGATCGTCAGTTGGGGTTCGATGCGGTGCGTCGTCAGCGCAGTGAATTCCAGCTCACCGTGAATCAGACCCTGGGCGCCGGTTTGGGGGCGATGTATTTCACTGGTTCCGTTCGTGATTACTGGAAAAGCGAAGGGGAAACCACGCAATACCAGGTGGGGTACAACAACAACTATGGGCCTTTCCATTACGGTTTCTCGGCGCTGAAGACCGAGGACGAATTCGGCTACGACGACACCCAGTACAACTTCAACTTCTCGGTGCCATTGGACAACGTGGCTGGCAACGCCAGCCTGATCGGCTCCGGGACCATGCGTGACAGCGCCTACGAGAGCAGCCGTCTGGGTGTCTCCGGCAGTGCCGGCGTGGACGGCAACATGACCTATAACGTGGCGGTCAGCCACCAGGATCAGAGCGGCGCCACCGGTGAACTCAGCGGTGAATACCGGGCACCCTATGCCACGCTGCGGGCCTCTTACAGCCATAACGACGACTTTACGCAGATGGGGGCCGGTGTCAGCGGCAGCATGGTGGCGCACAGCGGCGGTGTGACGCTAACGCCTCAGCGTGGTGAAACCATGGTGTTGGTGGAAGCGCCGGCGGCCGCTGGGGCTCGCGTGACCAACATGTCCGGTGTGCGCATCGATAAACGCGGCTACGCGGTGGTGCCGTACGTTTCGCCTTACCGCTTGAACTCGGTGACGCTGGATCCCAACGACATGTCCACCGAAGTGGAGCTGAAGACCAGTAGCCAGCAAGTGGCGCCCTACGCCGGGGCCGTGGCCAAGCTCACCTTCGATACCGTCAGCGGTCAGGCGCTGCTGATCAAGGCTAAAGGACCGGAAGGTGAACCGGTTCCATTCGGCGCTGAAGTGTACGACGAGGCCGGTCAGCCGGTGGGGCTGGTGGGCCAGAGCGGCCGGGTCTATCTGCGTACGGAAAAAGAGAGCGGCCGTCTGAGCGTCAAGTGGGGCGAGGAAGCGAACCAGAGCTGTGACATCGACTATCGCGTGCCGGAGTCCGATCAGGACGCAAGCGCGGCCCGCGCCTACCATCATCTGGAGGCCCGTTGTGAGTAAGAAGTGGATCAAATGGATCGGACGGCAGGTCGTGATGTTCGTGGCCACCATGGTGCCGGTAATGAGTTGGGCCGCGTGTAATGTCAATTACGGGGTACAGGCCCAGGACATCAATATGACCATGGGACAGGTGACTCTGACTCCCAATGCGCCTGTGGGTACGGTTCTGGCGATGAAGGAATTCCCGATTAACCGGACCGGCACCATCGTCAATTGTAATTGGGGTGGCGGTTATCTGATCGGGGAGACATTGATCGGCAGTCCAAGCAGCTATGATCCCAAGATTTATACTACCAACGTGGCGGGTATTGGCATCCGTCTGTCGCGACGCCTGGATTCGGAGAACTCCACTGTCGTATATCCTCACCAGTTGTTCCGCAATGGAAATGTCTATCTGAGTGGTGGGTATTTCCGGGTGGAAATCATCAAGATCGCGGAGCAAACCGGTTCAGGGACACTGGTCTCCGGCCGTTACACCCGTTACTACGGCGACGGTACCGGAGCCAGCCGTCCGATCCTCACTTCCACGCTGGATGCCAGCGCCATCACCATCGTCTCCTCCGCCTGTGAGGTGGATATGGGCTCCCGCAATATTGCCGTGGATTTCGGCACGGTATCCCGCTCCATTTTCGCCGGTGTCGGCAGCACCAATACGGAAAGGGAATTTCAGGTGGGGTTGTCCTGCGTTGGCCCCAGTCATGGGCAGGACACGGTGAAGCTGTCTTTCGGGTACAGCCCGGATCCCAGTGGCGCGGCTGGTGTCATCAAGATCGATGGTGGCACCGAAGCCGCCAGTGGCGTGGGCATTCAATTGCTCGATAACCGCACCTCCACGCCCATCGCCAATGGCGATCGTGTCGAACTGGGTACGGTGACGCCTGGGGACCATCAATTCCAACTGCCCCTGAAGGCCCGTTATTACCAGACCGCTCCCATCGTCAACGGCGGTGAAACCCGGGCGATCGCTACATTCACCATCGAATACAACTGACTCCAACGCCAACAGCGAGGGAACGCGCCGACTCGGCCCGAGGACAGGGCCTGCTGAAGAGGGTGGACCATGCAAGGCGTGAAAAAAAATTGCCGGGGGCAATTTTCAATGTCGCTTCAGCGGCGGCCCGGAGGATGGCCGCCACGGACGGTGGGCATAAGACATGGGGTGATCGGCGGCTTGTTCGGCGGACTGCTGTTCGCTGGCACTATGGCTGCCGCGCAACCGCAGACTGCCACGGAGCCACGGACTGCCGCGGAGTCACCGCCTTCGCCGAGATACTACATCGTTCGTCCCGGCGATACGCTTTGGGACATCGCCGAAGCCTATCTTGGGGACGCCCGGGCCTGGCGCCGTGTGCGTGACCTCAACCACCTTTCCGATCCCTACCACTTGCAACCCGACACCAAGCTGATACTGGAGGAGAACAGTCCTTTGGGTATCGATGTGCTTCACTTGGAAGGTGAGGTCTGGGCCGAGGACGTTGATGGAAATCGGCGGCCGCTACTGACCGGCATGCAACTGGGTGCAGGTCAGTCGGTGGTTACCGGTCCTTTCGCTTTTGTATCCCTGCGTCTGGAGGACGGCTCCCAGGTGGTTTTGCCATCCAGCAGCCGGATCCGGTTCATCAAAGAGCGTGAGCAGGGTATTGTTCGCGTCCGCCTGGAACGTGGCGCGGTGGAATCCAAGGTCACCCCCCGCCCTGGTGAGGAGCATTACCAGGTGGAAACCCCGGTAGGTATCATCGGTGTGCGTGGCACCCATTTTCGTGTGCGTGAACAGGCTGGCGGCGCTACCACCAGTGTGCTGCGCGGGGCAGTGGCGATCAGCCATGATGGGCGGCCTCAAGGCCGGGTGCGTGAAGGTGAGGGGGGGCGTCTGGACAGCCGCGGCCGGCTGACCAGAGTGGCGCTGTTGCCCGCGCCCACCTTGCTGCCCGACTGGCGTGGCGCCGGCGGTGTCCTGCATGCCAGGGTCGAGCCGTTGCCGGGAGCTATCCAATACCGGCTGCAGATGTCCAGGGACAGCGATTTCATCGAGCTGGTACGTGAAGCGGTGTCGGATGATGGTGAGTTCAAAGTCGAGGACGTGCCCGCGGGGGCGTACCATGTCCGCTTGTCGGCCGTCGATGCCAATGGCATTGAAGGGCGCGAAGCGCATCATGTGTTTTTCCTGCGCGGGGTGGGTGCTCATCGTTAGGCCCTCTCGTTTTTCGATTCTCCTTTTAAGCAAGCTGTCCCGATGTCCATACTGACCAGCGAGGCGTTATTTCGCCGCCTGTTTTTTCAATGGGGCCTGTTGCTCCTGATCGCCCTGGCCGCTACTGGCTGGTTGGCGAGCCGTGACTTCGTACAACTCAACGCGTCGGTCTATGACCGCTTGATCGCCTGGTCGGATAAACCGGTGAACGACGATATTCTCATTGTCGCCGTGGATGACCGCAGCCTTCGTGAAATCGGGCGTTGGCCCTGGAGCCGGTTAGTGCACGCGGCGTTGGTGGACCGCTTGCGTGAAGCCGGTGTCCAGGCGGTGATGATGGATATCCTTTTCCTGGAAGCGGAAGGCGACGGCAAGGCGGACCGGCGCCTCGGTGATGCCATGGCCCGTGCCGGCAATGTTTATGTGCCATTGGCGCGCGCTCCCGTGGCGACACCGGGGGCGCCTCCCGTGGTTTATCCGCCATTGCCGGACATCGCCGATAATGCCGCCGGCATAGGCCACATTAATGTGGAGGCGGATATGGACGGCAAGGTGCGACGTCTGTATTTGTGCGAGGGCGTCATCGACCAGGTGGTGCCGCATCTTACCTGGGCGCTGTTCGATGCTCTCGTGGGCCAGGGCCTGGCCGCGGGGATGGCCATGCCGGGTGAGGAAATCCAATCGATTCACAACACGCCTTCCTGGCATCGGGACCACCTGGTTCGGGTGCCGTTTCGGGGGCCGCCCGGAGCGTTTCCCCGAGTGTCCTACAGCAGTGTGCTGCTGGGCGAGGTCCCGGACGAACTGCTGAGGGGCCGGATCGTGCTGGTCGGCGCCACCGCCTCCGGTCTGGGGGATCGCTATGCGGTGCCGGTATCGGGCCGGATGGGTACCATGGCCGGCGTGGAAATCCAGGCCAACCTGCTGAACGCTTTGATGGATGGCTATGTCATTACCGAGTTGGATAAAGCCACGCGAATATTGCTGTCCATGGTGCCGGTGCTGGCCTTGATGATCGCCTTGCTGGTGTCGCGTATGCGCTATGTCCATGCTCTGATGGCGTTGATGGTGGCACTGACCATGGCGGCGTGCGCGCTGGCTTTGCGATTGGGAATCTGGTGGCCTCCGGCGGCCTCTTTAATGGGGCTGGTGCTGTTTTATCTGTTGTGGCAGTGGCGCAGTCAAAGCGTGATCCTGCGCTGGTTCAGCACCGAGATCGAGTCGCTGAGCAGCGAACCGAACATGGTGCCGGAGGCCGGAGGATCTTCCGGTATGCGTTGGGGCAGCACGCTGCACCGCCGGGTCATGGCCTTGGAAGCCGGTGTGCAACAGTTGCGTGCTTCTCGCCGGTTCGTCACCGACATGTTGGATTCCTTGCCGGTGGTGACTTTCCTGGTGGATGGCGAGGCCAAGGTGAAAGCCGCCAATCGCAAGGCGCGCTGGTTGGTGGGTAATCCCGCGGGAGTGGAAAGCTGGAAATTGCGGGATGCATTACTGACGGTGGTGCCGGCGGATGCCGTGCCGGTATTCCTCTCCGAGGGAGGCCGCTTCGCCGATGTGCGTCACTGGCATGGTCAGGCTTTTTTTGATCGTTGGGGAAATCACTATCGTATTGAAGTCGCGCCGCTGTGGACGGCGATTACGCTGGATGCCGGCTGGTTGATCAGCCTGGTGGATATGACCGGCGAACGCCGCGCGGCGGAACAGCGGGCGCACATGTTGCGGTTTCTGTCCCACGACATGAAGGCGCCGCAGGCCAGCATGTTGGCCCTGCTCGATATGCAGAACGGTACCGCGGCGTTGCCGGCTCAGGAATTTCATGCGCGCCTGGAGCGCCAGGTACGATCCGCCCTGGACATGATCGAGGACTTCATGCAATTGGCCAAGGTGGAGTTTGGCGCGCTGGATTTCCGGGAGGTGCTGCTGGCCAATATCGCCATGGATGCACTGGACCGGGCCTGGCCCTTGGCCCAGGCCAAAGGCATCCGTTTGGAAAGCGACAACCTTGACGATGACGGCGGGCCGATTTGGGGAGATCAGGGGTTCCTGGTACGGGCGGTGTTCAATCTGCTCGAGAACGCGATCAAATACAGCCCGCCCCGAAGCGTGGTGACGTTGTCGGTTCTACAAAGCGGTGACCGGATCATTTGCCAGGTCAGCGATCAGGGGGTCGGCATTGCCAGCCATGATATTCCCTATCTGTTTGAGAGCTATCGCCGCTTCGATGCCGACAACATGGCCACCGGCTTGGGGTTGGGGCTGGCCTTCGTGAAAACGGTGATGGACAAGCATAATGGCGAAATCCAGTGCCGGAGCGTGGTGCGCCAGGGCTCCACATTTACCCTGAACTTTCCCGCCTATGCGGACGCCGGCGACTAGCGCCGCCGGCTCCGCCCTTCGACTAAAGTCATACTGTCGCGCCATTCGGCTTTGTTTAGGCTCTTAGATGCGGACCGTTCGTGCCTGTCCGGTGAAAGCTTGGCTGTGTATTGCGGAAAGGGTTCGCTGTCAGTGCCGTCATCGTCACTGGGAATCGTCACTGGGAAAGGGGTTAACTAATGAGAGAAAAAAACGCCCGCGACTATTGGGCCGCCAACCTGAGATTGATCTTCTCCTATCTCGTTGTCTGGTTTGTCGTCTCCTACGGCTTCGGCATCCTGCTCGTGGATCAACTGAATGCTATCCAGTTCTTCGGTTTCAAACTCGGCTTCTGGTTTGCGCAACAGGGATCGATCTATGTGTTCCTGGTACTGATCGTCATGTATGCCCATTCCATGAACAAGCTGGATAAGAAATTCGACGTGGACGAGCAGTAAACCAGCTCGATAACAATGAGGATAAGAGTATGGATGTCCAACTTCTGACATATATTTTCGTGGGCGCGTCGTTCGCGCTCTATATCGGTATTGCCATCTGGTCGCGGGCCGGTTCCACCAAGGAGTTCTACGTGGCCGGCGGTGGGGTTTCCCCGGTGGCCAATGGTGCCGCCACGGCCGCGGACTGGATGTCCGCCGCGTCCTTTATTTCCATGGCTGGGATTATCGCCTACGCCGGCTATGACGCCTCCGTATACCTGATGGGATGGACTGGTGGTTATGTCCTCCTGGCGATGCTTCTGGCGCCTTACCTGCGCAAGTTCGGCAAGTTTACCGTGCCTGATTTCATCGGTGACCGTTACTACTCCAACGTGGCCCGGACGGTGGCGGTGATTTGTGTGATATTCGTATCGTTTACCTATGTGGCCGGGCAGATGCGCGGCGTTGGCATCGTGTTCGCCCGCTTCCTGGAAGTGGATGTGAACATCGGCGTGATCATCGGCATGGCCATCGTGTTCTTCTACGCCGTACTGGGTGGCATGAAAGGCATTACCTACACTCAGGTCGCTCAGTATTGCGTGCTGATTTTCGCTTTCCTGGTGCCGGCGGTATTCCTGTCCATCATGATGACCGGACACGTACTGCCACAAACAGGCTTTGGCGCCACCGTGTTGGATGCCTCCGGTAACGACACTGGCGTCTATCTTCTGGAACGCCTGGATCAGGTGGTTCAGGAGCTTGGCTTCGGCGCCTATACCGACGGCAGCAAATCCACCATCGACGTGTTCTTCATCACCGCCGCCCTGATGTGCGGGACCGCCGGCCTGCCTCACGTTATCGTGCGTTTCTTCACTGTACCGCGTGTACGTGATGCCCGGATCAGTGCCGGCTGGGCCCTGTTCTTCATCGCCCTGTTGTACACCTCCGCTCCGGCGGTAGGGGCCTTCGCGCGTACCAATCTGATCGAAACCGTGAACGGCACGGAATACAAAGAGCTGCCCGGCTGGTTCTATAACTGGGAGAACTCCGGTTTGATCGGCTGGATGGACAAGAACAACGACGGACGTGTACAGATGGCCGCGGGCGCTCCGTTCGAGGGCAAGCCGACTTTCTCCGGCTCCCGCGAGGAGGCCTCCGGTGCACAAGGGGAGCGTGTGCTGACCAATACTCCCACTGATAATGCCTCCGAAGTTTACATTGACCGAGACATTATCGTTCTGGCCAACCCGGAAATCGGTAATTTGCCGGCCTGGGTGATCGCTCTGGTGGCGGCCGGCGGCGTGGCCGCGGCCTTGTCGACGGCGGCCGGGTTGTTGCTGGTGATATCGTCGGCCATTTCTCATGACCTTTTGAAGAAAACGCTGGTACCCGGGATCACCGAGAAGCAGGAACTGCTGGCGGCGCGGCTCGCGGCCGTCGTCGCCATTATTATCGCCGGCTACTTCGGCATTAATCCACCGGGTTTCGTCGCCCAGGTGGTGGCCTTTGCCTTCGGGTTGGCGGCGGCCAGTTTCTTCCCGGTGATTCTGATGGGTATCTTCTATCGACGCATGAACAAGGAGGGGGCGATTGCCGGCATGCTGGTGGGGCTGGCTTTCACCTTTGGCTATATCGTCTACTTCAAATTCATCTCTCCGGAGCTGAACACCGCCGATAACTGGTTGTTTGGTGTCTCTCCGGAAGGGATTGGCACGGTTGGCATGATTCTTAACTTCGTTGTGGCTTTCGTGGTCTCCCGGGTTACCCAGGCACCGCCAGAGCATATCCAACATATTGTGGAGGATATTCGGGTACCTCGTGGCGCGGGCGCGGCGGTACAACACTGATCACGGGATCAGGAACGAAAACCGGGGGGCGGGGTGCGATGCGCTCCGCCCTTCTTCGTCTAACAGGGCACTGTTATAAAGTCAGGTCATCGTGATAAGCCAATCCAAGGGTTGGTTTATCCGGATGGCTTATCCGGTAGGCCCGTTCCGTGGAGGAATGGGATTCCGGGAGGACAGGGCAAAAGTGGATCTGAACTTCGAGCAATTGCCGTTCTCCCTGTTGGGAAAACAGGGCCGTGACCGTTTGCGCCAGGCGGTGGAAATGACGTTTCTGTCCGCCGGAACCGTGATTCTCGACGCCGGTGATGCCACCGACTATGTCTATGTGGTCCACAAAGGCGTGGTGGTGGAGATGGACCCCCGTGCTCCGGAGGCGTCGGCGCGGATTGCGGTCTATACCGATGATGATCTGTTCGGCGCCATCACCGTCTTCAACGGCACCAGCCGTTACCGGTTCAAGGTGGAGGAAGAAGCGCTTTGCTATTTGATTCCGGCGGAGCTGTTTCAGGCTCTGTGTAATGAAGAACCCGCCTTCGCGGATTACTTCCAGGCGAGGTTGGCGGCAAAGAGTCAGCTGCTGGCGGAGCGGCGCGAAGGCGGCGTCACCCTGGCCGGATTCATGTTGGCGCGTGTCAGTGAGTGCATGCGCGAGCCGGTGTTGCTGCCCGCGGACGGGACTATTGGCGATGCGGCCACGGAACTGACCCGGCATGGTGTCGACAGCTTGTTATTGAAAGCGGGCGGCCAGGTTGGGGTGATCACCAAAACCGATTTGCTGCGTGGACTGGTGGAGGAAGGGCTGACTCCGCGAAGCCCGGCGTTGGGATTGGCGTCGTTTGCCCTGGTAACCGTTGATCTGGATGAATTCCTGTTCGCCGCCCTGGTACGCATGACCCGGCATCAGGTGACCCGGGTGGTGGTGATGGCGGAGGGCCGGGCCTTGGGCGTAGTGGAACTGCCGGATGTGCTCAGTTTCTTTTCCAGTCGCTCCTATGTGGTGGGGCTGGAAGTGGAGCGGGCGGAGGATATGGACGCCCTGGTATTGGCCAGTGCCCGTCTGCCTGAGTTAGTACAGGCGCTGATGGCTCAGGGCGTGCGCATGCGTTTCGCCATGGAACTGATGGCGGCGCTCAACGGCCGCATTATTGCCCGTGCCTTTGAGTTTCTGATGCCCCGGACGAGGGCGATGCAGTGTTGTCTTATGGTGTTTGGCAGCGAAGGACGTGGCGAGCAGATACTGAAAACCGATCAGGATAATGGCCTGATTCTGGAAGAGGATCTGAACTGGCCGGAACTACGCGATCTTTCCCGTGCTTTTACCGATACGCTGGTGCGTCTGGGTTACCCCCGTTGCCCAGGCGGCATTATGGCGTCGAATCCGGAGTGGGTGGGTACGTTGACCGATTGGCGCCGGCGTATCCGGCGTTGGGTGGGGCAAGGCGATGACGCCGCTATGATGCGGCTGGCGATTCTGGCCGATGCTCATCCGGTGGCGGGGCAGGTGCCTTTGGTGGAACGATTGCGGGACTTGTTGTTCGAGCATTGCAGTCACGATGAAATTCTATTGTCCCAGTTTGCCCGTCCCGTTTTGCATTTCGCCACACCTCTGACCTTGTTCGGTACGCTCAAGACTCGTGATCAAACCCTTGATATCAAGAAGGGCGGTGTTTTCCCGTTGGTTCATGGGGTGCGGGCGTTGAGCCTGCGTTATCGCATACGGGAAACCAATACTCTGTCCAGAATGGCGCGTCTGGTCGATGCCGGTCATCTGGAGGCGGAAGTGGCCGATGATCTTGGTGGAGCGCTGGCTGTATTTTCGGAGCTGCGGCTGCGGCAGCAGATCAAATACCTGTCCGCGCCCGGGGCCGCATTGCAAGCCGGTAATCAGGTCAGTGTCGCAGGCTTGTCGTCTCTGGAGCGGGATATGCTGCGCGACGCCTTGCATGTGGTCAATGATTTCAAGAAAAGTCTGAGTCGCCGTTTCCATCTTGAGTACTGAATCTTGAATACTGAATCCAGAGCACCGAATCCGGAGTACTGAACCATGCATACATTGAAGCGCATCTGGCAACGCCACCGGCACGGCGACGGTCCCTTCTCTCATATGTTCGAGTTGCCGGCGGATGCGGATGAGCTGGTGGCGATTGATTGCGAAACCACCGGGCTGGATGTTCGCCGCGCGGAACTGGTATCGGTGGCGGCGGTGCCCATCAGTCACGGGCGAGTGAGGGCGGGGGCCGCGTTGAACTTGCATCTTCAGGCGCCGGCCTCTCTGGATGCCACGTCGATTCGTATTCATCGTTTGCGGCCGGTGGATTTACGTGAGGGCGGTGATGTCCGCCGGGTATTGGAACAACTGCTCGCCTTTATTGATAACCGGCCTCTGGTGGGTTGGTGTCTGAGCTTTGATATGGCCATTCTCAATCGTTATACGAAAACCCTGTTTGGTTTTGAGATCCCCAATCGCCGTATCGAGTTGAGCAATCTGTACCAGAAGCGTCTGCGCCATCGTCAGCCCGAGCAGGTGGCGGATTTGCGTTTTGAGCAGGTGGCGGCGGACTTGGGGGTTCCGGTTATGGGCAGACACAGCGCTCGCGGTGATGCCACCACGGCCGCGCTGATGTACACCAGATTGATGGAAAAGAGCTGAGCGGCGCTAGTAAGGAGGGGTAAACCATGGTGTATTTGGAAACCACATTGTTGACCCTGGGGCTGTTGATTGTCCTGGGTGCCTATGCGCACTATTGGCGTCGCACCGGGGATTGGCGCGGCGTGGCACGCTTCTGGGCCCGTGGCATGGCGCTGTCGGTGGCGGAGTTCAAGGCGCAGCGCGCGGGTGTATTGTTATTATTGCTGGCGGTGGTGATTCGCTTCGCGCGTGCCTTGATGCTGTGGTGATGTTTGGCAGTGGCCCGCCGCCCGGACCAAGCTCGTACAGCGGCTTCGTGCCCACGCTGAGAGACGTCGGCAGGTTGGCCGCGTGTGGTTGGTGTAGTCGGAGGCAAGGTGGTTTCTCTGTGGCAGTTGGGCGGCCTGGCGCTGCTGTATGTTCTGATTCTGTTTGTCATCGCCTGGTGGGGAGACCGTGCCGAGCGGCGCGGCCTGCGGGTGGTCAACAATCCCTGGAGTTACAGTCTGGCTCTGGGGGTGTACTGCACCTCATGGACGTTTTATGGCGCCGTGGGGGAAGCCGCCCAGCGCGGCTGGACCTACCTGCCTATTTACCTGGGCCCCATCATCACCGTGCTGTTCGGCGCCGCGCTGGTCTACAAGCTGGTGTCGGTGGGCAAACAGCACCACATTACTTCCATTGCCGACTTCCTGGCCGCCCGTTACGGCAAGTCACGCCAGTTGGCGGTGCTGGTCACGTTGGTGGCCATCATCGGCGTCCTGCCCTACATCGCCTTGCAGTTGAAGGCGGTGACCTTGTCGTTCGAGCACGTGCTGGGGGCGGATGTGTCGCCACCGCTGGATACCGCTTTAGTGGTCACCGCACTGATGGCATTGTTCACCTTGTTGTTCGGTACCCGTCACATCGACGCCACCGAGCACCAATCCGGACTGATGCTGGCGGTCAGCTTCGAATCCTTCGTCAAGCTGGTGTCCTTCGTCATTGTCGGATTGTTTTGCCTGTTCGGTATCTACAGTGGCCCTTTCGATCTGTGGAATCGGGTCACCACTGACGCCACCATTCGGGGGCTGTTCGAACCCACCCTGTTCTCCCAGGGATTCGTTACCGCGTTGTTGTTGTCGATGCTGGCCATCATTTGCCTGCCCCGGCAGTTCCATGTGGGAGTGGTGGAGAACAACGATCTTCGTCATCTGCGCAGCAGCCGCTGGGTATTGCCGTTGTATCTTCTGCTGTTCGCGGTGTTCGTGCTGCCGATCGTGGCGGCGGGGTTGCAGATGCTGCCGCCCGGCACCAAGGAAGACATGTTCATGTTGTCGTTGCCCATGGCCACTGGCAACCATGGGCTGTTGTTGGTGTCCTTTATCGGCGGTATCGCCGCCGCCACGGGTATGGTGATTGTCTCGACCATCGCTTTGGCGATCATGTTGACCAACGAAATTCTGCTGCCGGCCTGGGTGCAATACCGCATCCAGGGCAAGGAAGAACTGTCCGATCTGAGCGGGCAGCTGCGTTTTCTCCGCCGTCTCAGCATCGTGCTGTTGCTGATCCTGGCGTTTCTGTTCCACACCATCATCGATCGCATTCAGGGGCTGGCCCACCTGGGGCTGATTTCCTTCGCCGCGGTGGCGCAGTTCGCGCCGGCGCTGCTGGGTGGACTGTATTGGCACAAAGGACACCGCGCCGGTGCCTTTATCGGCATGATCGTTGGTTTCGTGATCTGGCTGTACTGTCTGTTGTTGCCGCTGATGCTGCCGGATCCGGCGGTGGACTGGCTCAACCTTCATGGGCTGATCGGTCTTGGTGTGCTGCGGCCTCACGCCCTGTTTGGTATCGAGGGGCTGGATCCGTTGACCCATGGCGTGTTCTGGAGTCTCAGTCTGAATCTGGCCGCCTATATCTATTTTTCCCGGCGCTCGTTTCGTGAGGCGCTGGATGAAACCCAGGCTACCCGGTTTGTCGATACTCCCACGGATTGGTGGCGGGAGAAGATGGGGCATCCGCTGATCTCCACGGCGGAGCTGTTGCAGGTGTGTGAGAGAGGGTTGGGGCACCCGCGCGCGCGGACCTTGTTCTTCGATTATCTGGAGCGGCGTCAGGTGCCGGCGGACCTGCAATTGCCGGCGCCGTTGCATCTGGTGCGTTATGTGGAGCGGTTGCTGGCCGGCGCCATGGGAGCGTCCACCGCGCGTATCGTGATGGGCTCTCTGCTGAGCAAACAAAATGTGCGCCATGATGAGATGGTGCGGATCATGGACGAGGCGTCCCAGCTGATTCAGTTCAATCATCAACTGCTGCGCACCACCATCGAGACCATCAGTCAGGGTATTTGCGTGGTGGACCGGGACCTGAACGTGGTGGCCTGGAATCAGGCTTATGTGCGTATGTTCGAGTACCCGGAGGGGCTGATTCGTCTCGGTAGGCCGATCGAAGAGGTATACCGCTATAACGCCGGGCGTGGCTTTTACGATGGCGACGATCTGGAAGAGGACGTCAATAAAAGGGTGCAATTGCTGCGGGAGGGGCATGCTCATCGCTTCGAGCGGGAGTTGCCCAATGGTGTGGTGGTGGAAGTGCGTGGCAACCCCATGGAAGGGGGCGGTTTCGTCAGTACCTATATGGATGTGACCGAACGAAAGCGTGACGAAATAGCGCTGCGGCAGATCAACGAGAATCTGGAACAGATGGTGTCCGAACGGACCCGCCGGCTATCGGAATTGAACGCCAAGCTGGAGCAGGCCAATGAAGGCAAGACACGGTTTCTGGCCGCTGCCGGCCATGACCTGATGCAACCGCTCAACGCGGCGCACTTGTTTGTTTCTTCCCTGGGGCAACGGCTGAGCCGCAAGGAAGAGGATTTTGCCTACGAAACAGAAGTGCTGGGGCATATCGACAGCTCGTTGCAGGCCGCCGAGCAAATCATCTCCGCCTTGCTTGAGATCAGCCGGCTGGACACCGGCACCATGCCTTCCCATCCGGCGCCGGTGAGTTTACGGCCCCTGATGTCGCAGTTGGGACAGGAATTTGGCGTGTTGGCGCGGGATCAGGCGCTGAGCCTGCATCTTGTGGCGCCGGACGTGGAGGTGCGCACCGATCCCACTTTGCTGCGGCGAGTGCTGCAGAATCTGCTATCCAACGCGGTGCGCTATACCGATCGAGGCAAGGTGTTGTTTGGTTGCCGCCGCGATGGCGACTGGGTCCGTATCGAGATCTGGGATACCGGGCCGGGTATTCCCGAGGACCAACTGACCCAGGTGTTCCGGGAGTTTCTGCGCTTGCCGCAGCAGGGGCGACGGCAGGTGAAGGGGCTGGGGCTGGGGCTGGCGATCGCGGACCGCATTTGCCGGCTGCTGGAGCATCCATTGACGGTACGCTCCTGGCCGGACAAGGGCACCGTGTTCAGTGTCTCGGTGCCACGAATCCGGTCGCAAACGCCGATGACCGCTCCGGTGGACGTCATCGAGGAGCCGCAGAGGGATATTCAGGGCATGCGGGTGTTCTGCGTTGATAATGACGCCGCCTTGCTGGCCAGTCTGGAAGCGTTATTCCGCGCACTGGGGTGTGAACCGGTGGTGGCGGGTTCCGTAGGCGAGGCGATAGAAAAGGCGAAAAATCAGCCGGCGCCGGATTTGCTGGTGGTGGATTATCAACTGGACCATGGCGAGACCGGTTTTCAGGTTATCGAGGCGCTGGACGGCTATTGGGACGATGTGGTGCCGGCGGTTTTGATTACCGCGGACCGGCGGCCGGAGATCCGCACCATGGCGGAAGAGATGGGCGTGCAGTTTCTGCAGAAGCCGGTCAATCAGGACGCCTTGCTGGCGGTGCTGCGGGCGCTGTGAATCAGAGATCGCCGGGGGGCTCGATGGCAAGGTCTTTCAATGCCAGCACCGCCTGGGTCCGGTTGCGGACGCCGAGTTTGCGGAAGATGGCGGTCATGTGTGCCTTGACCGTGGCTTCGGAGACATCCAGTTCGTAAGCGATCACTTTATTCTGCATGCCTTCCAGTAACATGCCCATGACGCGGAATTGTTGCGGCGTCAGACTGGTGATGCGCTCGCGCATGGCGGTGTAGTCGGCGAGGTCAGGAGGGCGGGGGCCGCGGGCTTTTTCCGGTACCCAGCGTTCGCCGTTCATGATTCTTTCCAGCGCTTCGGTCATGGCGTCTACCGAGGCGGATTTGGGAATGAAGCCGTCCGCGCCGAAGTGCAGGGCCCGTTGAATCACGGCGACCTCTTCGTTGGCGGAAATCACTGCCAGGGGCACCCGTTGATAGATGTCACGCAGATAGACGAGCCCGGAAAAACCGTGCGTGCCCGGCATGTGCAGATCCAGCAGGATCAGATCGAACACGGCCTCGTCCTGGCCCAGGCGCTCCAGCGCCGCCAGGGAATCCGCTTCGATAATACGGGCATCGGCAAAGCTGCTTGCCACCGCCTGGCGCAACGCGGCGCGAAACAGAGGGTGGTCGTCGGCGATCAGTATCCGGGTCATGCCCCGATTATACGCATGGTGAGGGGCAATGCCATGATTGGCGCGCGGAACCGCGCGCCGGATCGGGGCTGGCGGGAAAGTCAGTCCAGGTCGGCGGGGTAAACACCGTTTTCGTCGTGGACTTCCTTGCCGCTCAGCGGCGGAGTGAAAGCGCAGGCCACGACCATGTCTTCGTTTTCGCCACCGTACAGGTAGTGCTCGTCGTGTTGGTCGAGCAAGTAGATGGTGCCCGGGGTCAGCTCGTAGACGTCACCGCTTTCGACCATCTCGATTTTGCCCTTACCGGAGATCACATACACCGATTCCCAGTGGTTGGCGTATTTGATGTGGGTCTTGGTGCCCTTGAAGATAGTGGTGATGTTGAAGGAGTGGCCCATGCCATCTTCCTTCAGGGACAGCCGCACGGACTGCCAGTTACCATTTTCCGCGACCACGCGGCGTTCGGTTTTCTCGGCTTCCGCCAGAGTACGTACGATCATTAAAGTAGCTCCAGAGTATGGCAGGGGAGAAAGGTGCTCCCCCGGGCGGGGGAGCACGAGTGGGATCAGCCTACGGAGTGTGCTTCACCGCGCTTGACCCGGTCGGTCATGACCTCGGTCACGCTGTCCTTGAGAATCTCCATGGCGCGGTTCAGATCTTCCTCGCTGATGATCAGCGGGCACAGGGTTTTGATCACCTGGCCGTCGGCGCCGGAGGTCTCGATCACCAGTTTGCGTTTGAAGCAGGCCTTGGTGATTTCCTCGGCCAGCTCGCCGTCGCGGCAGACCAGGCCTTGCATCATGCCGCGCCCGTTCAGGTAGAACCAATGATCATCGTAACTGCGGGCGATATCGCGGAAACGCTCGGTGATGATGTCGGCTTTCTTCTGAACTTCCTGGGCGAACTTGTCGTCGCGCCAGTAGTGATTCAGAGCGGCGGTGGCGGTCACAAACGCCAGGTTGTGGCCCCGGAACGTGCCGTTGTGCTCGCCGGGTTTCCACTGGTCCAGTTCCGGTTTCAGCAACACCATGGCGAACGGCAGGCCATAGCCGCTGAGAGACTTGGACAAAGTGATGATGTCCGGGTTGATACCCACTTCGTCGAAGCTGAAGAAGCTGCCGGTACGGCCGCAGCCAGCCTGGATGTCGTCCAGGATCAGCAGCATGTCGTGTTTGCGGCACACCTTTTCCAGATTGCGCAGCCATTCGAAGCTGGCTGCGTTGATGCCGCCCTCGCCCTGTACGGTTTCCACGATCACGGCGGCGGGGAAGTCCACGCCACTGGAAGAATCGCCCAGCACCTTGTCCAGGTACTCGGTGGTATCGAAGGCGTCGCCCAGATAGCCGTCGTAGGGCATGCGGTTGACGCCGCCCAGGGTAACGCCGGCCACGCCACGGTGGTGGCTGTTCCCGGTGGCGGCCAGGGCGCCCAGGGTGACGCCATGGAAGCCATTGGTGAACGCGATGATATTGTGACGGCCCTTGATGTTGCGGGCGATTTTCAGTGCCGCTTCCACCGCGTTGGTGCCGGTGGGACCGGTGAACTGCATGACATGGTCCATGTCGCGGGGTTTGAGGATCACCTCATAGAAGGTGTCCATGAATTCCCGTTTGGCGGCGGTGTGCATGTCCAGGCCATGGACGATGCCGTCGCGCTGGACGTATTCGAGCAGCTTTTCTTTCAGGATCGGGTTGTTGTGGCCGTAGTTGAGGGTGCCGGCCCCCGCCAGAAAGTCGATGTACTCCGCACCGGTTTCGTCGTACAGGTAGCTGCCCTTGGCCTGGTCGAAGACCACCGGGAAGCTGCGGGCATAGCTCATTACTTCCGATTCGTGGCTTTCAAAAATGTCGGTATCCATGGTTCCGTCGTCCTCTCTGAATTCGTTTTCAGGCGTCGTCCCGATTGAACGGGCCGATGCGCAACAAATGCTCATCCTGGTGCTGGCCGGCGAAATGCAGGCGCGAATCGAACAGGATGAATTCCTCGGTGGGCATGCGGCGCTCGTAGGCGAAGCTGCGGAACATGCCCCAGGAAGCTTCATTGTCCGGGGTGATGGTGGTTTCGATGTAGCGCACATCCGTGGCTTCGTCGCGCTCCAGCAGGGCGGCCAGCATACGCTTGGCCAGACCCCGGCCCCGCGCTTTCTCATGCACCGCTACTTGCCATACGAACAGGGTGTCCTGTTGCTTGGGCGGAAGGTAGCCGGAGATGAAGCCGACCAGGTCGCCATCCAGCTCCGCCGCCACCGAGGTATCGGCGAAATGGGTGCATTGCAGCAGGTTGCAGTAGACGGAGTTCTCATCCAGGGGTTTGCACTCCGCGATCAACTGATGCACCCGGGGGCCGTCCTGGCTTTCCGGCTTGCGCAGGGTCAGGTCGTCGTCCTGGTGTTTTTTGTCGGTCGTGTCGTCTGCAGGCATGGTGTCACTTCTGGTCGGTTTGGGAAGGGGTGCGATGGCGGCTCCGGCGTTCCTCGGTTACCGGCTGAGCGCGATCGATGGCGCCCAGATCCAGTACCGGTGAAGCGTCGATGTCGCCTGCGTTCATCATCGCGGCGACCCGTTGCAGTGAACTGAGAATCAACGTCTGCTCCCAGTCCTGAAGCTGCTCGAAACGGGCCATGAACTCCTCCTGAAGAGGGGTGGGGGCTCGCTCTAGAATAGCGACGCCCTCGCCGGTGAGCGAGGCGTAAACGCGGCGTTTGTCCTGTTCGCCACGTTTGCGTTCGATCAGCCCCCGTTTCTCCAGGCGGTCAAGAATGGTGGTGACCGTGGCCTGGCTCACTGATACCTCATTGGCGATATCGCCCATGGTCAATTCCCCATGGGGTTCGATCGCCTGCAATACCAGCAGTTGAGGCGCGGTAAGACCGGCGACCTTGCTCAACTTCCGGGAGTACAAATCGGTGGCGCGAATAATCTGTCGTAACGCGATCAACACTTCGTCGTGTCTGGCCATGTCCGTTTATTGCCTTGATAGCGAATCAATATGACTGAAAAAAGAAAAACGCAATTTCGAGTTGAAAGGGATTTTTTCGATCGGTTTCGGCTAACCAGGCGGCAAGGCCGGGACCTCCGTGGCTCAAAGTGGTAGGCTAGTTTAGAGATATAATATTTAGATGTCAAAGTAATTAGCTGTTCGGGGAGGCGCCTGATGGTTCTGGCGAGCTTCATTGGCTTCATGTTGTTGTTTCTTCTGATCGGTTTCGCTTCGGTGCTGGTGCGTTCCCGAAGCCAGGCCGATTACCTGCTCGCCGGCTCCGGCGTGGCACCGTCCCTGACCGGACTTTCCGCTGTCGCCACCAATAATTCAGGTTTCATGTTCATCGGTGTGATCGGCTACACCTACGCCACGGGTTTGCCGGCGTTCACCATGATGGTGGGTTGGATTCTGGGCGACTGGATGGCCTCCACCCTGGTGGCCCGCCGTATCCGTGAGACCGCGGAGAAGCGGGACAGCCTTACTTTTCCGGAACTGCTGGCCAACTGGAATGGTACGGAATTCAAAGTATTGAAGACGGTGGCGGCGGTTATCGCCGTGGTGCTGCTGGGGGTTTATGCGGCGGCTCAGTTCAAGGCCGGTGGCAAGGCGCTGCATGCCCTGTTCGACTGGGATACCCGTACCGGCGCGATCATTGGCGCGGTGATGGTGTTGTTCTATGGCTTTTCCGGCGGGTTGCGTGCTTCGATCTGGACCGATGCGGCGCAATCGGTGGTGATGATCGTGGCCATGACGGTGATGCTGTGGACCGCGGTGTATATGGTGGGTGGCTGGGAGGCGGCGTGGACCGGGCTGCATGGCGTCTCCGATCACTTCTTCCGTTTCTTTTCCGAGGCGAGCCTGGCGCTGGGGTGGCAAGGGCCGGTGCTGTTTCTGGTGGGCTGGACGTTCGCCGGTGCCGCGGTGATCGGTCAGCCCCATGTCATGGTGCGCTTCATGGCGGTGGCGAACCCCCGTTCGGTGCGCCGGGCCCGTTGCTATTACTACGCCTGGTTCATCACCTTTTACACGCTGGCGGTGGGCGTCGGGATGATGGCCCGGTTGTTGATGGATCAAGGCGTTGTTGACCCGTCGCTGGTGATGAACGCCGGCAAGCTGGACGCGGAATTGGCATTGCCGGTAATGGCCCAGGAACTGTTGCCGGATGTGGCCACCGGGCTGGTGCTGGCGGGGCTGTTCGCGGCCACCATCTCCACCGTGGATTCTCTGATTCTCAGCTGCAGTGCCTGTCTGTCCCGGGACCTGATGCCGAGCCGTTGGCACGGTTACGGGACCGCCCGTGTCATCACTCTGCTGGTGGTGGTGGCATCCCTGGGGATCGCTCTGTTCGCCAATGAGAATGTGTTTGATCTGGTGTTGTTCGCCTGGGGGATTCTCGGTGCTTCGTTCGGCAGTCTGCTGGTGGTTTATGCATTGGGTGGCCGTCCCGGTGAGCCGGTGGCGGTAAGTATGGTCGTCGCCGCCACCGTGGTGGCGGTTGGCTGGCGCCTGGCGGGGCTTAATGCGACCATGTCGGAGGTTTTTCCGGCGATGGTCGCCGCCTGGCTGGTATTTGCCATGGGGCACCTCACCGGCTCGGGTGAACGTCGCCCATTGGAAGGTTCCCAGGGGCAGTAATCAGCAAGAGGAAGAGGTGAATCGTGTTCCGCAAAGCGCTGCTTCAGCGGCTCAGCCGTGTTGGCGGAAAAGTGGGTGTGTTGATCGGTTGTCTGATGTTGCCGCTGGCGGTCCAGGCCCAAACCTCACAGGTTCCGGAAGACTCACAGGGGGTGCCCCGGCCCGAGGCGCAAAGCGAGATTGAAAAGGGGCCGGTGATTTCCCAGTTCCGTGAGAACTGGATTCTCGGTGAGTTGCGTTCCCTTCGTCAGGACATGATGGAATATCGCAACGAGATGACCAAGCTGGTCACCGACCGGGAACTGGAGGTGGCGGACAAGGCCATGGGCTACGCCACCAACACGGTGACGTACTTCTTTTATTTGATCGCCGGCGCCGCCTCGATTCTGGCGCTGGTGGGCTGGTCCACGATCCGGGATCTCAAGGACAACATCCGCGTTTACGCCGAGAAGGAGATGTCCCGGCTGACCGTGGAGTACGAGTCCCGGCTGGCGGACCTGGAGAAGGAACTGCGCAAGAAATCCCGCACCATTGCCGAGAACCAGGAAGAGATCGAGCGTACCAACGAGATTCACAGCCTGTGGTTGAAAGCCTCCAAGGAGCCCAGCTACAAGGAGAAAATCGAGCTGTACGACCGCATCCTGGAACTGCGCCCGGACGATCCGGAAGCGCTGGCATGGAAGGCGGACGCCGCGCTTGAGCTGGGTGAGCAGCGTTGGGCACTGAGTCTGTGTGACCGGGTGCTTGAAGTGGACGAAGAAAACTCCCATGCGCTCTACCAGCGCGCCTGTGCCTGGGCCGGGCTGGGTGAAACCGATAACGCCCTGCGTGATCTGGAGCAGGCGGTGAATCAGTCGGATGCGCTGCGCCAGCATGCCCGGGCGGAGGAGATGTTCCAGCCGTTGCGGGACCTGCCCCGGTTCCAGGCGGTGGTCGGTGGCGAGGAGCTTCTTGACCCATAGGTCGATGCTGTCAGTGCCATGAGAGAAAGCTGTTGGCCGGGGTGAGGGCGGCGCTCCGGCCAACAGTATGTCTGTATTTTTCCCTTTATATTTCAATGAGATAACCGTTCAGGTGCCAATCGGTGTCGTAATCCACCGTGCGCCGGTGCGGCCATGGGCCCGTAATCAGGGCTTTTCACGGCTATTTCCACAACAGCAATAGGTCTATTTGGCTGAAGGTTTCTGCTACACTCTGCGCCCCTGAATGATTGGACGATGACAGTCGGATTGCCATCAGTGCTGATTCGTTGGGCGCCATTCTGTGTCCCGGCATCCGATTAGCGCCATCCCGCGTTCCGTCCTTATCGGAGATTTCCATGAAGCGCGAAAGCGGTGCGGACAACACCAAGGCGATGCCTGATGTGGCATCCAACTCCATGGTCGACCATATCGGCGGCACCCTCGACTGGGTCGGCATGAGTGAAATTCACCTGCCCGCACGGGTCAGTGATACCCGGGTCGGCGAGCGCCCGGTGAGCACCTCCATTCAGGCCTACGTCAATCTGGCCAATCCGGATGCCAAGGGCATTCACATGTCGCGCCTGTATTTGATGCTGGAAGAAACCTTCGGGGATCACTCGGTGAGCCCGGCTTCCATCGAACAGCTGCTCGGCAATTTCCTGGAAACCCATGAGGGGCTCAGCACCCGTGGTTTCGTGCAGTTCGATTTCGAGTACTCCATGCGCCGCCCGGCGCTCAAGAGCAGTTACGCCGGCTGGAAGAGCTATACCGTGAGCATCAAGGCGTCACTGGGTGAAGAAGGGCTGTGCACCGAGATGTACGTGGAAGTGCCGTACTCTTCCACCTGCCCCTGTTCCGCGGCGCTGGCTCGTCAGTTGATTCAGGAAAAATTCCGCGAGGACTTTCAGTCCGGCAAGGTGGATGTGGACGAAGTGTTCGAGTGGCTCGGCACCGAGGAAGGCATTCGTGCCACGCCGCATAGCCAGCGCAGTATCGCGCAGGTTCGGGTGCTGCTCGATAAGGCTGCTGAATCCTTCCCGATCACGGCGTTGATCGACTCCATCGAAGAGGCGCTGAAGACGCCGGTGCAGACGGCGGTGAAGCGTATCGACGAGCAGGAATTCGCGCTGCTGAATGGCCAGAATCTGATGTTCTGTGAAGACGCGGCGCGCCGTCTCAAGCATGCGCTGGATCCTCAACCCTGCTACCGCGATTTCTGGTTGCGGGTGAATCACCTGGAAAGCCTGCACGCCCACAATGCGGTGGCGATCGTCACCAAGGAAGTGGAAGGCGGCTACCTGCCGATTCCGTGACGCTGATTTTCTGACAAGAAACGCGGCCGGTGGGAGCAAGCCTCACCGGCCGCCGTTGTTTTTCCTGCGAATTCCCTCAGAATCGGCCGTTGACGCCGAACGCCAGGTTGTTCACCTCGTCGCCACTGCTGTCCACGGCGCGCAGATACTCCACACTCAGAAAAACCTTGGGGCTGACGGTAAAGTCCACGCCCAAGCCGAGAGATAGATCGCTGTAGTTCTTGCTACTGGAGCCGCCGGCGCGATAGTCATGGGTGGTTTCCACCCGGGTGACACCGACCAGACCGTAGGGACGGATCGGCATGGAGTTAGGGAACTGCCCGCGAAAATAGGCGCCGTATTGGCGGTCGATTTCCACCTTGGTGCCATTGCCCAGGCTGTCGTCATCCAGCCCCAGACCAATGCGTACTTCGCCGCCCAGGGTTTCGGTGCGGTTGATCCAGGTGCCCAGCTTGAACTGCAGCGCCGAGGGCTTGGCGCTGCCGCCGCGATCCGGTTCCACTTTGCTGCTCACGTAGTCCAACCCGGCGAAGCCGCTGGCATTGGCGATCATCGGCAGGACAAGGCAGACGGCCAGAAGCCATGTTTTCTTCATTACAACAATCCTTTCATCACAACCACGATAGAGTGCCGTCATTGTAATGAAGTTTGCTGCGCAAGAAAGGCTGGACACGCAACACGCCGATTCGCCGCCGAGGCGGCTTCCCACGGCGGCTCCGTGGCCTCCGCGGGAAGCGAGCTTGCTCGAGAACGGGCGCTGGGGCCTCCCATAAATTCAAAAGCGCGGGACGTCGGATGTCCCGCGCAGCTTACCGTTTAATGCTCGTGGTCGTGCTCGCCTTCTTCCTCTTCCCCTTCGCCATGATCATCATGATCTCCGGCGGCGCCGGTCCAAGCGAGCCCCAACGGCGCGAAACCGAGATCCGCCACTTCAGTGGTCACGGTCAGGGACTCCAGTTCCACACGGTGGATGGCCTGGGCCCGCGGGTCGGAGACGAACACCTCGTGGCCGTCGCCGCTGAAGGCCAAAGCCGGTGCCGGGGCGCCGTCGGCCGGGGGCTGATCCAATACGGTGATTTGCCCATGGTGGTGCCACTCGGCGGTATCGATCACATGCAGGGTGCCGGCATCGTCGAGCAGCACCAGATGCTCTCCGTGCGGGTCCAGGCCGTAGGCGAGCGGTTTGGCGTCGGCGGCGGTGTTCTCGCGCCACGTCACCTGCTCGGCTTCGGTGGCATCCGGCGCTATCCGATAGAGGTTATAGCCAGGGTAGGAGAGGGCGGCGAAATCGGTCAGATCGGGACTGCCCAGGATTGTCGCCAGACGTTCCGGTGCGGTGACCTTGTGATCGTGAAAATGGTCACCGTGCAGCTCCGCCACCAGTGCACCATCCTCGCAACCGAATACGGAATGGGTGGTATTGGAGGCGCCGCCATGAAGTCCCGGGCAGGCGGTGGCCAGGGTGCCCTCGGCATGGAAGTGATCGCCGTGCAGGTGATACAGCGCGATGCCGTCGGCAGCGCTCGCTCCGTCGCTGACGTTACTGCTCAGTACCCACTCGCCGCGCGGTTCGGCGATGCCGTGGTGCGCTTGCTCAAGAGTGTGAGAGGCGATGACGTCGTCATTTTCCAGGCTGCTGTCACTGAATAGCTGGAACTGGGAACCGGTGGCGGCGTCTCCGTCGAAAAACACCGTGCCGAGGCCGTCGTTGCCGCGGTAATGGGTGGGCTTAACGCCAAGCAGTGTCAAGGCGCTGAGCCCGGGAGTGCCGGTGTCGACATGGTCTTCGTGCAGCCAGATACCGCCATCCAGAATCTGCACCTGATCATTGTCACGTTGCATGATCACGGCGTAACGGCCGCCGGGGCTGGTATGCAGTGCCGTGGCCGGATAGGTCAGAGCGAAATCGGCGATGGTGGCCTGTTGTTCCAGATCGTACACGTAAACGCGGGAGTTACTGCCCGCTGCCTGGGTGAACACCAGACGGCCGGCCGTCTCCTCGTGGTCATGGTCGTGATCATCGTCGCCGCCGGGCAGGGTGGTGCTGCCGGTGTCGTTGTTACAGGCGGCCAGCAGCAGGGCCAGGGTCAGGGCGCCGAGGCGGGGCAGGGCGGAGTGCAATGAGCTGTTCATGTGTCGTTCCTGAATTCGTTGCGATTTTATGACGTTATAGCGTTTCGGTAATGGGGCGCTCCGGGCCCTTTGAGGGCCCGGCCGGTCTCAGAATTCCATGCGCATGCCGACGGTCAGATTGCGGCCCGGCTCTGGCACGGTGCGGGCCAGGAAGGAGGTGTGGTTCCACACTTCCTCGCCCAGCAGGTTGCTGCCGCGCAGATAAACGCTGTAGCGCTGGGCCCCTTCCAGGGTGTAGCTGAGGGTGGCGTTGAGCATGTCGTAGCCGGGAGTACGGCTTTCGTAGCCGGCGATGTCGTTCTGCGGGAACATCCGATAGAACTCCAGCTCACCGTCGAACGCCCGCCAGTAGGTGTTGACGCGGCCGCCCAGGCGCTTCGCTGGGATTCGTGGCAGCTCGTTGCCGCCGCGACTGAACTGGGCCTTGACGATGTCGCCGAATACCGTGGTGGACCAGCGTGGGGTCCACTGATAGCGCATCTCCGCTTCCGCGCCAGTGAACTCCACATCGTCCTGGGTGTACTTGATCAGGCGGAATTCCTCGATCTGATCCAGAGTGCGGGCGTAGATGTAGTTGTCCACCTGGTTGTGGAACAGACCGACATCGAAGGTCAGATCACCGCGAACCTTGCGCAGATTCAAGCCGATGTTGCGCGAGGTTTCCTTATGAATGGCGGAATCGTCACCCGGCGCGCCGCAGGTGTAGCTGCTGGAGACCAGGCCGCACTCATAGGTGTTGGTGGCCAGGTGAACCCCCCGGGCGTACATCTCCTGGGCATGAGGCATGCGCTGGGCGCGGGTGGCGGACAGCGACACGTTATAGTCCGGCAGAAACGCCCAGGTCAGCGCCGCCGACAATGAATTGGCGGAGTCGCTGTAGGAAGGCCGGTCCAGCGGATCCTCCACCGGGTCCAGGCGCTGATGCTCGTGACGGGCGCCCACTTCCAGGTGCCACTGTTCGGAGAAGCGGTAGTGTTCCACCGCGAATACGCCGAGGGTTTCGGTGTCGGTCTTCGGCATCAGGGCCTCGGTGCCCTGGGTGTTGAACTGGTGATCGGCGTACTGGAAACCGACCACGCCATGCCAGCCACCAATCGGCGCGTGTTCCGCCTCCACCCGGGTTTCATAACCTTTGTGACGGAAAGTGGTGCCCACTTCCCCTTCCTCGATTTCGTGGTGGCGATAATCGGTGTGGCTGGAGCGCACCTTGACCTTCTCGATACCGGGCAGCGGCTGCCGGTATTCACCGCGCAGATCGATGCGGCGGGCGTCCAGGTCCACATAAGGCGGCGTGTGCTCGCCTTCGCCTTCGCCGTGGTCGTGGTCATGGTCGTGACCATCGCCATCACAGGACAATTGATCACCATCGGCTTCGCAGCCCTCGAATTCATGGCTGTGGCCGGGCAGACCGTAGATGTCGCTGCGGTAGGAATACGCCATGCCCAGGTAGCCACGCTCGCCGATCCAGGAAGCGCCGACACTGACATTGTCACTGTCGGCGTAGGTGCCATCGATGTCGGGCACGGTGAAGCCATTCACTTCATAGTCGTCGGCGCGGCGCCGTGAGCCTTCCACGTGCACCGCGAAGTGGTCGCCGGCGCGGGCGGTGATGCCGGCGGCACCGGCCTTCTCGTTAGCCACCGTATTGCCGCGGACGGCTACAAAGCCCTCCACCGGACGGTCCGGCATGCGGGTGGGGATCTTGTCGTCCAGGACGTTGACCACGCCACCGATGGCGCCGCCGCCATAGAGCAGGGTGGACGGGCCTCGCAGTACTTCCACCTTGCGGGCGAGCATGGGCTCCACCGTGGTGGCGTGGTCCGGGGAGATATCGGAGGCGTCGAACAGACGGGCGCCATCGGAGAGCACGCTTACCCGTGGCGCCCCCTGGCCGCGGATCACCGGGCGGCTGGAGCCTCCGCCGAAGGTGTCGGAATGAACCCCTGGCAATCCTTCCAGCGTGTTGCCGAGGGTGGCGTTGCTGCGTTGGAACAGCAGACTGTCCTCCAGCAATCCGAACGATGAGGCGCCGCTGGCGGCGTCCTCGTCAAAAGGCAGCGCGGACACCTGGACCGCATCCAACTGATGGGAGGGTTGCCGGGGCGCTTGGTCGTCGGTGTTGTCGTTCTGTTGCGCCGAGGCTGGCAGGGCGGCCAGGGTGGCACCGACCATCAACCCCAGGGCCAGCGGCAGGGGTAAAGCTTTGCGTCTCATGGACTCTTTTCCTCTATCGAACAGGCACGCGGAGCATGCCTTGGCAAGCTGCGAATGTTATATCATAACAAAAGTGCTATCGAAACCCGAACCGCTTGAGGCGGCGGCGAAATCGGAGATCAGGCGGACAGAGGTGGGGCGCGGGAAAGGTAGGCGCGCAGACCGGCCTGGGTATGGCCACGGTCTTGCGCCAGCGGGCGCCAGAATGGCTCCGCTGCGGGGTTGTGCTGAACCAGCGTGGCGGGCGGCACGGCAATCTGTACCGGCGCGCAGTGCTGGCAATGGGGGGCGACGGCGGTGCCGTCATTGTCGGGAGTGCCGCCGGCCAGGGACGTGGCGGTCGGCAAATGCTCGGTGCTGTGCCACGCTATCTGCCACTGCCCGGCGATCAGCAGCAGGGAGAGTAGCAGGAGACGAACCGGGAAGGCCCTGTAGCTACGGGGACGCATGGTCCTTTCCGTGGGTTTTGGGGCCATGAGTGTTGGGGCCATTTTGCTGGGGGATATCATGCTGCGCGTCGCCATGCAGCGGGTGCGGCTGGCCCGGCACCGGATCGAAGCCACCGGGATGCCAGGGATGGCATTTACACAGGCGGCGCGCCGCCAGGGCGCTGCCGCGCAAGGCACCATGGTGCTCCACCGCCTGGCGCGCGTACTCGGAGCAAGTGGGATAGAAACGGCACTGATTGCCCAGCCAGGGGCTTAAATAGCCCTGGTAGAAACGCAGGCTGGCCAGTAAAACCCGTTTCACGGTGGCGACTCCCAATCAGAATCCCGCCAGCATACCCGAGGAAGATGACATTTGTCTGTCATCCGTTGCGGGTCGCTCCCCAAACCAGACTACAAGGCCGCTGCAGGAGCTTGCCTGCAAGCGAATATCCCGAAGGCCTGAGAGAGGCACCCATTCGCTTGCAGGCAAGCTCCTGCAGCGGCTTCGTAGTCCCCTACTTTAGCAGCGAATAGCGTGACGGCGTGCTGCGGGTAAGCTCCTAGTCCCGGCTCCAGCGGGTGCCCTCGCGGGTATCCTCCAGTTGGATGCCGGCGTCCTTGAGCTGGTCGCGGATCTGGTCGGCACGGGCGAAATCGCGGGCTTTCTTGGCCGCGGTGCGCTCCGCCACCAGGGCGTCGATCTCGTCGTTGGCGAGACCGTCATCGGCGCTGCCCTGGTTCTGGAACCAGGCCACCGGATCGGATTCAAGTAGCCCCAACAGTTCGGCGCCGGCCAGCAACTCGGCTTTGATCGCCGGTTTTTCCGGCAGCTCCGCCTTGTTCAGCTTCGCCGCCACCGCGTGCAGGGCGCTGATCGCCTCGGCGGTATTGAGATCGTCGCGCAGAGCCAGCAGCACCGGGTGGTCCTCCGGCAGACGGTAGCCGGCATCGGGCTCGACCTGTTCGCCGCGTCCCAGCAGGGCGTAATAGAGGCCGTCCAGGCTTTTGCCGGCCTGATCCAGCACTTCGGCGGAGAAGTTCAGCGGTGAGCGGTAGTGGCTGGAGAGCAGCGCGAAACGCAGCACCTCGCCGGGGTATTCCTTCAACAATTCGCGGACCAGACGGAAATTGCCCAGGGATTTGGACATTTTCTCGCCATCGATGTTGATGTAGCCGTTGTGCATCCAGTAACGGACGTAGTCTGTGCCGTGGGCGCAACAGCCCTGGGCGATCTCGTTTTCATGGTGGGGGAAGATCAGGTCCTGGCCGCCGCCATGGATGTCGATGACGTCGCCCAGATGCTTGTGAATCATCGCCGAGCATTCGATGTGCCAGCCCGGCCGGCCGCGTCCCCAGGGCGATTCCCAGCCGGGCTGGTCGTCACTGGACGGCTTCCACAGCACGAAGTCGCCGGGGTGGCGTTTATAGTCCGCCACTTCCACCCGTGCGCCGGCGAGCATGTCTTCCAGATTACGCCCGGAAAGCTTGCCGTAATCGGGCATGGATTCCACCGCGAACAGCACATGGCCATCGGCCTGGTAGGCATGCCCCTTGGCGATCAGCGTTTCGATCATGGTGAGCATGTCACCGATGTGATCAGTGGCCTTGGGCACCACGGTGGGAGGAAGGGCGTTGAGCCGCCCCATGTCTTCTTCGAAGGCCGTGGTGAAACGGGCGGTGAGGGCGCTGATTTCCTCGCCGTTATCCGCCGCCGCCTTTATGATCTTGTCGTCGATATCGGTGATGTTGCGAGCGTAGACCACCTGGGGATAGAGCCGCCGCAGAAGCCGGTAGAGCACATCGAACACCACCACCGGACGGGCGTTGCCGATGTGGACGTAGTTGTACACCGTGGGCCCGCACACGTAGAGGGTGATACGGTCCGGGTCCAGCGGGATGAAATCGTCCTTGCGGCCGGTCAGGGTGTTGTGCAGTTTCAGCATGGCTCAGTTATATAGCTCGTTGGGATCGATGATCGGGGCGCGGTCGATCACCACCCGATCGCCCTCCACTTTCCAGTAAAAACAGGCGCGGCGGCCGGTATGACAGGCCGGCCCGGTCTGTTCCACTTTGGCCAGCAGAACGTCACCGTCGCAGTCCAGCCGCAGTTCCTTGAGATACTGTACCTGTCCGGAGCTTTCGCCCTTGCGCCACAGCTTGCCGCGGGAACGGGAGTAGTAGCAGACCCGGCCGGTACGTACGGTTTCCTCGATCGCCTCCCGGTTCATCCAGGCGAACATCAGCACTTCGCCACTGTCGTGCTGTTGGGCGATCACCGGCACCAGGCCCTGCTCATTGAAGGCCAGATTATCCAGCGCTTCGGAGAGGGCAACGCTGAAACCTTCCGGCTGTTGCTCGTTGGCTTTGAACATGATTCTCCTTATGCGCCGCATCGGCAATCGCCGCCCATGGGCCGCTCCCACCAGCAAGGCGCGGGAGCGGCGAGCGGCCGCGGTGGTCTGTTGGCGTCAGATCGGCGCCCGGGTGTCCCGGTGCAGTTGTTCCACCGCCTCGTCCAGAGCCAGGGTATCCGTGGCCTGGGAACCCAGACGGCGCACCGCCACCTGATTCTGCTCGGCTTCCTTCTCGCCGACTACCCAGATCACCGGCACCTTGGCGCGGGAATGCTCGCGCACCTTGAAGCCGATCTTCTCGTTGCGGGTATCCAGCTCGGCGGGAATGCCGCGTGCCTTGAGTTGTTCGACCACATTGGCGGCGTAGTCATCCACCGCGTTGGTGATGGTGGCCACCACCACCGGCACCGGCGCCATCCATAATGGCAGATGGCCGGCGGTGGACTCGATCAGAATGCCCAGGAAGCGTTCCAGCGACCCCAGCACCGCCCGGTGCAGCATCACCGGGCGCTGGCGACTGCCGTCCTCGGCCACGTACTCGGCGTCCAGACGCTCGGGCAGCACGAAGTCCACCTGCAGGGTGCCGCACTGCCAGTCGCGACCGATGGCGTCGCGCAGCACGAACTCCAGTTTCGGGCCGTAGAAGGCGCCTTCGCCGGGGTTCAGCTCACATTCCAGTCCCAGCGACTCCACCGCCTCGCGCAGCGCGCCCTCGGCGCGGTCCCAGGTTTCATCGGAACCGGCGCGGTTGTCCGGCCGATCGGAGAACTTGATGCGGAAGCTGTCGAAACCGAAATCCTGGTAAACCTCGCGCAACATGGTGATGAAGGCGGCGGTTTCCTCGTTGATCTGGCCTTCGGTACAGAAGATGTGGGCGTCATCCTGGCTGAAGGAGCGGGCCCGCATCAGACCGTGCAGGGCGCCATGGGCCTCGTTACGGAACAGAGCGGTGAATTCGCCCATGCGGATCGGCAGGTCCCGATAGCTCTTGATGCCCTGGTTGAAGATCTGCACGTGGCCGGGGCAGTTCATCGGCTTGATCGCCATTTCCCGGTGATCATGGGTGCAGACGGTAAACATGTCGTCGCTGTATTTGTCCCAGTGTCCGGACTGTTCCCAGAGCACGCGGTCCATCATCTGCGGCGTGGACACCTCGGAGTAGTCGTACTTCTCCATCTTGGCGCGGATGTAGTTTTCCAGGTTCTTGCGCAGGCGCCAGCCGCGCGGGTGCCAGAACATGCTGCCCACGGCTTCCTGCTGGATATGGAACAAGTCCATTTCCCGGGCGAGTTTGCGGTGGTCGCGCTTTTCCGCCTCTTCCAACTGTTTGAGGTAGGCGTTGAGCTCTTTCTTGTCGCGCCAGGCGGTGCCGTAGATCCGCTGCAGCTGGGCGTTGTCGGCATTGCCGCGCCAGTAGGCGCCGGCCACTTTCATCAGCTTGAAGCCGTCGCCGAGCTTGCTGGTGGAGGGCAAATGCGGGCCCCGGCACAGGTCGATGAACTCGCCCTGGCGATACAGCGAGACTTCCTCGCCCTCGGGCAGATCGCGGATGATCTCCGCCTTGAATTTCTCGCCCTGATCCAGGAAGAAGCGGATCGCCTCGTCCCGGTCCCAAACCTCGCGGCGGATCTCTTCGTTGCGCCGCACGATCTCCTGCATGCGCTTTTCGATGGCGACCAGGTCTTCCGGGGTGAACGCGGTCTCCCGGTGGAAGTCGTAGTAAAAGCCGTTTTCGATGGTCGGCCCGATGGTGACCTGGGTTTCCGGAAACAGCTCCTGCACGGCTTCGGCCATGACATGGGCGGCATCGTGACGGATCAGCTCCAGAGCGTCCTCATGGTCGCGGGTGATGATTTCCACTTCCGTGCCGTCGGTGAGGGGCAGATAGACGTCGGTGAGATGGCCGTTGGCCTTCACCGCCAGCGCCTGTTTGGCGAGTTTCTTGCTGATCCGCCCGGCGATCTCCAGGGCGGAGGCCGGTTGATCAAACTCCAGGGTTGCCCCGTCGGGCAGTCGATAGCTCACACTCATGGGTGACACGGAATCCAAAGCAAATGAAGCAGGCAGATGTGGAAAGCAGGCCCGGTGCGGGGGCACGGGTTTGCGTCCCGGAACCGACGGATGGTAGGCAATCGCCGCGGTGGCTTCAAGCGCCAAGCCATGACAGCGGCCTTATGACGTGGTTTGCTTGACCCATAACGACGAGGAAACGGCATGCCCCAACTGCACAGGATCGGAGATCAGTTGATGCCGCTGCTGCGGGTGGCACGGCGTATCAATGAGCAAAGAGACGTGGCCACACTGGCGCAAACCATCGTCGCCGAGGCGCGCGCCCTGTGCCGCGCGGAGGCCGGTGCGCTCTGGCTGTACCGGGGTGGTGGCGGTGATGAACGCCTGGTCTGCATGATTCGGCAGGGAGAAGGTGGCACCGGCGTGACGGACGGGGTCGAAGTGCCTCTGGCGCGATCCGGGTGCCCGGTGGCGCGGGTGGCGAAAGAAGGCGAAACCCTGTTGCTGGCGTCGGGACAGGGGCTGGCGGAAGAGGACCGGGCGCTGTGGGTACCGGATCTGGTGACGGAGGTGTCCGCGCAACTGCTGGTGCCGCTGCCCAACCATGATGGTGAGGTGGTCGGTGTGGTGCAGCTGATCAATGCCCGTGACGACCAGGGCCACCGGCTGGCGTTCTCCCGGCGCCAGCGGGTGGTGGCGGAGGCCTTGGCCGGCTACGCCGGCATCGCTTTGAATAATCTGCTGGTGGTGGCGGAGATGAAGGACCTGCTGGACGCCTTCGTCAAGGTCATCGCCCAGGCCATCGACGCCAAGAGCCCGCACACCAGCGCCCATTGCCAGCGGGTGCCCCTGCTGACCGAATTATTGGCCCGGGCCGCCTGCCAGGATCATGGCACCTTCGCCGACTTCGATCTGGACGAGGACGGCTGGTACGAACTGAGAGTGGCGGCCTGGCTGCACGACTGCGGTAAGCTGGCGACACCGGACTCGGTGCTGGAGAAATCCACCAAGCTGCATGCCCTGCACGACCGCATCGACATGATCGCCGCCCGTTTCGCGGTGCTGCGGGCGGAATTGGTGGCGGACTTCGCCGAGCGTGAACGGACGGAACCGGAGCGGGCCACGGCGCTGGCGGCGGAAAGAGAGCGAGCGTTGGCGGAGCTGGAAGCGGATCTGGCGCTGTTGCAGCGAGTCAACCTGGGCGGGGAGACCATGGCCCGGGAGGATCAGGAACGGGTCCGGGCCATGGCCCGGCGCACCTGGACCAATGCGCAGGGGCAGTTACAGCCGCTGTTGAGTGAAGACGAGGTAAGCAATCTGTGTATCCCCAAAGGCACGCTGACCGAGGACGAGCGGGCGGTCATTAACGGGCATATGGACGTGACCCTGGCGATGCTGGAGTCGCTGCCGTTTCCGCGCAAATTGCGGCGGGTACCGGAGTACGCCGGCGGTCACCACGAACGCATGGACGGCACCGGCTTCCCCCGTGGCCTGACCCGCGAACAAATGTCGATCCCGGCGCGGATCATGGCCATCGCCGATATCTTCGAGGCGCTGACTTCCCGGGAGCGGCCCTATAAACCGCCGCTGAAGCTGTCGGAAGCGCTGGCGATCATGCGCCAGATGCGCGACGACCACCACCTGGACCCGGACCTGTACCGCCTGTTCCTCGACGCCGGCGTCTGGCGCCAATACGCCCTGGAGGCCCTGGACCCGGAACAGCGGGATGTGGAGGAAGTGAGCAAATACCGCTGAAAAGCAGGGAATAGTTAATAGTGAATAGTTAACAGTTGCGCGAAATAGGCCGGGGAATCGGGAAACGAGGAGGCCGCGCCATCGCTTGGGCAGGGCCTGATTGTCCTTTAACATAAGCCGAAGTTGCGGGTACGCAAACAGCCTTTGCAGTACTGTAATGTGCTTTTTTCGCTGTTAACTATTCACTATTAACTATTCCCTGCCCCTCACAGCGCCTGCACCCGCTGCAGCTCATCCATGAACGCCACGCAATTGCGGCCGGCGCCCTTGGCCTGGTAGAGCGCCTCGTCGGCCCGTTTGATCAGGGCGAGAACGTCCTTTTCTCCGGGCAAGGAGCTGGCCACGCCGACGCTGATGGTGACCACCTGGCTGACCCTGGAGCCGGCGTGGGGCAGGCCCAGTTGCTCGATCCGGGTGCGCATCCGTTCGGCGAACACCAGGGCGTCCTTGAGGCTGGTGTTGGCCAGCGCCACCAGGAATTCCTCGCCGCCGTAACGGGCGACGAAATCGGCTTCGCCCTGGGCCATGCCACGGGGAATGCCGGCCACGGACTTGAGGCATTCGTCGCCGGCCAGGTGGCCGTAGGTATCGTTGTATTGCTTGAAGAAATCGATATCGAACAGCAGCACGGTGACGTTATCGATGGCGTGCCGGCTACGGCCATGCAAAGCGTCATTGAGGCGGGACTCCATGCCGCGCCGGTTCAGGCAACCGGTCAGGCCGTCCCCGGTGGCCTGGCTCTCGAGCACCCGGTTGGCCGAATGCAGCTCCGCCCGGTGCTGATACAGCACGTGCTCGGACAGAAAGTGGCTGCGCAGCAGGCGTTCATAAATATATTGGCCAAACAAGCTCATGGTGCCGGTTGCCAGGGAGAACAGCAGCAGCGTCAACGCCTGGGACAGTGGCAGAGTATTGGGGGCCAGGGTGCAAAGGGCCTGGAGCGCCAGTATCGCCGAAGTGCTCAGGGCGGAAGCCAGGAACGGCACGCGCAGCAGTACGCCGAGCACCAGGATCGCCAGAGGGGTTTGCAGGAACAGCAAGAACGCTTGCGGATGATCGATGGACAGGCCCATCCACATCCCGGTGATCGCCACCGCGAACGCGAGCAGGATAATCATCGGATGCAGCCAGCGGCGCAAATCCGGGCGGTGGGCCACCACCGCGGTGGCCACCGCCAGCATGATGCAGAACAAACGCGGCCGCCAAGTGAGGGCGACCAGATCCGGTTCCACCGTCAGTTCCAGAATCACCGCCAGAGTCAGAATGGAGACCAGCGTGATGGTGGCCCAGGGGGTAATGCGGGCCACGTTACTGCGGAAATAGTCAACGAATTCGCGTTCCAGCGGCGCCGGAAGACGCAAATGCCAGGGCAGCCGTATGTCGCTGCCGGACGGGAGCGTGCTCGTCCGTTGCGGGTCGTGGGTCACCTTGGGTCCTTACTGCCAGTTCGGGGGCCGTTGTCCCCGAAGATTCATTCAGGCTCCCAGCATAGCGCCTGACGCGGCGGATATCCCGCAACTATATATCAGTAAAGCGAACTGTATCAGCAAGGCCAGCTAAATGAGCAAAGCCAAAAGGGCCTGGCGCTTTTCCGCAGGCAGGCGGCGAAAGCAATCCAGTAGTAATCCTTCCTCCATCCCCTGGGGAACGCAGCCTTCGGATCGTGGCAGATCTCCGGGCCATTCAACCATGCTGCGCTGCAACCGGGCCACGATCTCCGCATTCATGCTTCGGTGACTGTGAGTGGCGGCCTGGGCAATGCGATCACGCATGCCGGGAGGGAAACGAACCACGAACTTCTCGGCCCGCGTGGTCTCGTCCTGCTTCATAGTGTCTGTCATATGCCCCGAGAAAACGGTTACCTTACGCACTTTTTGTGGCCACCGTCCATGGCGGCCACCCTGCGGGCCGTCGCTGAAGCGACGTCAAAAATCGTTCCTGACGATTTTTTAAACATGACGCGATGATGGCACGGTGCTATTAATCGGCCTTGATCCGGGTCAATCCCGGGTGCGAAAGAGCATGCGGGGTAGTGTCGCGGCCTCTGTTATGATCGCCTTGTCAGAAGAGAGAGCACACCGCCATGAATGTCGCCGGCGCCGACCTGAATTTATTGAAATACCTGGATGTGTTGCTGCGGGAAAAAAACGTGACCCGGGCGGCGGAACAACTGGGCATTACCCAGCCGGCCATGAGCAACAGCCTCAAACGGCTGCGGCAGATGTTCAATGATCCGCTGCTGATCCGCACCAGCGAGGGCATGACCGCCACCGACCGGGCTCTGGAGCTGCAGCCCCTGGTTCGTCAGTTGATGGCACAGGCGGAATCTCTGTTCAATCCGGAGGAAGTGTTTCGTCCCGAGGAAAGCCGCCGGGTTTTTCGTATCATGACCAGCGATTACGCCGAGGGCACGCTGGTGCCGCACATCGTGCGCCGTCTGCGTGAAGAGGCGCCCCATGTGGTTCTGGACTTCCTGACGCCGTCGGATGTCAGTTATCCGGATATGGAACAAGGACGGGTGGACATGGCGGTGAACCGGTTCAACGAAATCCCGGGGTCCTTCTACCAGGTCACCCTGTGGAAGGACGCCTTCTCCTGTCTGCTCAACCGCGATAACCCGATCGCCAAGCATTTCGATCTGGACAGCTACCTGTCCGCCCAGCATATCTGGGTGTCCAAGACCGGTTTTGGCGTGGGCTTTGGTATGAACCCGGAAAAACTGGGTGGGCTGGGCTGGATCGACCACGCTTTGCAGCAAATGGGGCGGACCCGCAAGATCAGTATCTTCACCCGCCACTATCAAATGCCCGCCCTGCTGGCCATGAACAACGACCTGGTGGCGACTCTGCCGTCGCGGGTGGCGCGCATGCAGGCGCAAAATCCCCGCCTGGTGATCAAATCGCCACCGTTCGACATTCCCGAGTTCGAACTGAAAATGGCCTGGTCCCCCCTGCTGCACCACAACGCCGCCCACCGCTGGCTGCGCAAGCTGATCCAGGAGGAGGCCGAGCGGATACTGGCGGAGGACCCGTGAAAAAGGCCGTTAATAGTTAAGGGTGAATAGTTAATAGCGACGCGGAAGACGCCGGCAGGCTCAGAAAGCAAAGAGGCCACGCCCTCAACCAGGATGCGGCCTCTTTGTCTTTAAAGACACAGATCAGAGCGCCAGGCTTGCATACACACAAATCACCTTTGCACTATCGCAACCCTCTGTTTTTCGCTATTAACTATTCACCCTTAACTGTTAACTGCCCTTCAGCTATCGCCCCCTTGCCGACGCCCTCGAAGGCGCGGACGCGGAAGTGCTTGCCGGGGGCTTCCTCGGCCAGTTGCCGGGCGATGTGGTCGGCCAGGTATTCCACCGTGGTGTCGGTGTCGATCAGATAGCAATGGTCTTCCGGGATCACCAGTTCGAAGTGGCCCTGGGGCGCGTCGTAGCGGAACCGGTGGTGGGGCACTTCCTCGACGAAGTAGGTGCCTTCCAGATCTTCCCGGGTGCCAATGTAGATGTCTTCCCAGCGGTCCGCCCACAGCTTCTCCCAGTAACGGCTGCGGCGGCCGTTCTCGAAGATCTGAATGGTGGAACGGTGGCCGTGGGCGATGCGCTGACAGTTGCCGTCGTGTTTCTTCAGGCCATGGGAGTAATGGTAGAACGGCGCGGTACCGGTGTCCTCCTCACGGAGCAGGATGCGCGCTTCATTGACGTTGTCCGGCAGGGATGGCTCCAGCAGCTCCATCAGGAACAGGGTAACGGAGGCCTTGGACACCTCGGTGCCGGCGATTTCCAGCAGGCTTTCGGAGGGCGCCACCAGCCGGATTTCCCCGGCAGCATACTGCCAGGTGAGACTCAGTTGCTGATCTTCGCGCTGATTCAGACTCAGTGCCTCATGGGCACCGGGGAACAGCAGACGATGGTCGACCTGATCATCGATCAGGCGTTTGAGCCGCCGTTTGACCTGGCCGAAATCAAACACCATGCCTTGGCCGTCCAGATCACCGGACAGTTCCAGGTCCACGATCCAGGATTCCCCGATCATGCCCCGCTTGGGGTGCAGGTAGGAGAAATCCAGTACGGTCAGGTTGTCTACGAACAGAGTGGCCATATCGTTCCGATCAGCAAAAGCAGAGTTCACGGATATCATCGCCGCCGGCGATGCCAGGGCCATAGTATACGCGGCCCGGGCGGTGCGGCTCACCCCACCGAAGGCGATCGGTGGCGATGAATTGGACGGGATGTGAACGGCACCACGTCCCGGCGATGTGGCGCGCATCCTGCCCGGTGGTGGTGGTAAACGCAAGCGGTGGCCAGCGGTGACCGGCTGTCTGGCGTGTGCCGCCCTGTTGTTCTATGGTTGGCTCTGCCCGCCGGTAAAACACCCGTGCGCGGATACCCGGCGCCGGCGACGCAAAAACCCAGTAAAGCCATTGGATACCGTTGAAAGATGAGCGAGACCCTGTTTTCCAAGATCATCGACCGGGAGATCCCGGCGGACATCATCTATGAGGATGAGCAATGCCTGGCGTTCCGGGATATCAACCCTCAGGCCCCGGTGCATTTCCTGGTGATTCCCAAGAAACCCATCCCCAAGCTCTCCGACGCCACCGAGGAAGATCAGGCATTGCTTGGGCACCTGTTGCTGGTCGGCAACCAGGTCGCCGCCCGGGAGGGGCTGGAGGACTTCCGCGTCAACGTGAATAATGGCGCCAGTGCCAGTCAGGCGGTGTTCCATCTGCACGTTCATGTCATGGGGGGACGTCCGTTCAACTGGCCGCCGGGCTGAGCCCGTAATTCCAGGGGGCAGCCCCGGTACCGGCTTCGCCGGACCTTAATAAAAGGTGACGGTCCCGAACGTCACCTAAAAACAAAAGGAGATAATAAGATGAATGGTAAAGCCTGGATCATCGGCCTGCTGGCGGTGGCCGTCTGTGTGCCTGCTTTCGCGCAATTGCCCGACGACGCCGAGCGCAAAGTCATCGACAGTCTGATGACGCGCATCGCCGCCCTGGAACAGACCGGCCGCGAGTTGCACGAAAAATACCCTGACAGCAAAACCGCCGAGGCGCAAAAAGCCTGCAAGGCGGATTTCCCTGACTTGCCGGAGCAGGCCCGTAACCTGCGCGGCGAGGCCGCCGCGTTGCAAACCCTGGCTTTCAAGGTGTATTTGAGCATGGCCGCCAATGACCTGGTGCAATGCGTGGACTGTCTGGGCACGGTAACCGCCTGTGACGGCGCCTCCGCCTCCCTGGAACGCGCCAGGGACCAGATGAAGCGCATGGAGGACTACGCCAAACGCCAGGCCGCGGGGGAGGACAAGTCCTGACCCCAGTGTCCGCTCAGGAGGTCAGCAGAGCCCGGGCCATGACGGCCAGCCGATCCACCTGTTGCGGGATCGGGGGCGTGTCGGTGTCCAGCAACAGCGTATAGCGCCGCGCCCCCCAAAGGGCCAGGACCAGGGTTTCCAGAGTGTCGGCGGTCACCGCTGGCCCGGGCCGGTCCGGCCAGCCCGCCACCAGCGCGCCCCAGGCGTCCACCAGCTGCCGGAAGGCACGCTGGTGGTGGGCGGCGGTGGCGATTTTCCCCTCCATCATCAACATCTCCCGATCGAAGTAGGGGGCTTGCCCGTCCTCGTCCAGCGTCAGTGACACCGCTCGCCGCAGACGCTCCTCCCAGCAATGCCGGTCCATTGCGGTGTCTTCCTCGCTCAGCCGCTGGCAAAGCACATCCATGCAATGGCGCACGTAACCGGATAACAGCGCGGTGCGGTTGGGGAAATAGTCGTACAGCGTGCCCACGGCGTAGCCGCTCTCTTCGGCAATGGCGCGGGTGGTGGCGGCGGCCGGTCCGTCGCGGCGCCAAATCCGAACAAAGCCGTCGTAAAGGGCCTGCACGGTGAACACCGCGCGCGCCTGGGAGGGCCGCTTATGCGGTTGGGGCAGGGGCTTCGATGGTGTTTTCCTGGTCATGGGGAATCCGAACCCGTTGGCGAAGGGGCATTGTTAGCATGATGCCACGTTAATCATCACCAACGGAGCGACCATGCGCACCCCGAATTTGCAACTGCTGACCGACAAGACCGACCTGGGCCATACCCGGCTGGATAAGAGCCTGTTCATAGTCTTTACGCCGCCGCGCCGGAGTTCATTTTTTCGTCAGGTTGTGATTCCGATTGTGCCGTGTAGTCATTCTACATAAACAAGCGTAATCGCGGCCTGACGGAAAAAGGGGCCCGGCCCTTCGGGTTGCGCTGGAAAAGCCGCCAGAGGACGCTGTGGCCTTTGACTTTGGAACCACCAGAGCCTGCAGTCCCCAACGCCCTCTGGCGGCTTTTCCAGCAGCAACGCGGCGGCGTAAAGACTATGAACAGGCTCTAACAGCCAGACACTGCCGGAAGCCGGTGACGGCGAGGTGATCCTCACCGTGGACCGGTTCGCCCTGACCACCAACAACATTACCTACGCCGCCTTCGGTGACGCCATGAACTACTGGTCCTTCTTCCCCACCGGGCAGGAAGGATGGGGCCACATGCCGGTGTGGGGATTCGCCACCGTGACCGACTCGCGGGTGCCGGGCGTGGACCCCGGGGAGCGTTTCTATGGTTACTTCCCCATCGCCACGGCGCTGAAGGTACGGCCGGAGCGGATCAGTGAGCGCGGCTTCTATGACGCCACCGACTACCGCCAGGGATTGCCCTCGCCCTATAACCAGTACACCCGGTGCAGCACCGACGGCGTCTATGTGAAGGCACTGGAAGATTACCAAATGCTATTGCGGCCGCTGTTCTTCACTTCCTATATGCTGGCGGACTTCCTCTCCGACAATGAATTCTTCGGCGCGCGGCAGCTGGTGGTCTCCAGCGCCTCGAGCAAGACCGCTTATGGCGCCGCCTTCGCGTTGCGGGAAATGGGCGACCCGGTACGCATCGCGCTGACGTCGCCATCGAATCGGGACTACGTCGAGGGCCTGGGACTCTACCAGCAGGTGGTGGACTACGATCAACTGGCGTCGCTGGATGCCGGTCAACCGACTCTGTACGTGGACTTCTCCGGCGATGAGGCGTTGCGGCACGCCGTCCACGACCATTTCGGTCCGGCCCTGGTGTACGACTGCTACGCCGGTTCCGCCACCAACACGGAATTCCTCAAGGCCGACGCCACACTGACACCGGAGCCCCGCTTTTTCTTCGCGCCGGTGCAGATTCGCAAGCGCAATCAGGACTGGGGCCCGGCGGTGCTGAGCGAGCGCTTTGGCGCGGCGCAGCGGCGTTTTCTGCAGGCGGTCAGTGACCCGGTATCGGGCTGGATGAGCTTGTGCGAGCATCGGGGGGTTCGAGGCGGCGGGGCCGGTGATCCGTGCATTGAACGATCACGGCGGATTGCCCCGGGAAGGACACGTGGTGCTTTTGCGGTAGCGGATTGGCTATCCTCGGGGGCCATGCCCAGAAAAAAGGATAGGCGACCATGAGTCGATGGATAGAGCCGGTCACGCTGGAAGGCAGGCAAGTGGTGCTGGAGCCGTTGCGGGACGCGCACGTGGACGATCTGACCGAGGCGACCCGGGACGGTGAGCTGTGGCGGCTCTGGTACACCTTCGTGCCAGCGCCGGACGCGGTGGCGGAGTACGTGAGCGCTGCCCTCGCGCGTCGTGATCAGCATGGTGAAATGCCGTTCGCGGTGCGCCATCGCGACAGCGGCAAGGTGATCGGTTCCACCCGTTTTTGCCATGTGGATGAGGACAACCATCGGCTGGAGGTGGGGTATACCTGGTATGCCCGCCGCTTCCAGCGCAGTGGCCTGAACACGGAATGCAAGCGGCTGCTGCTGGGCCATGCTTTCGAAGCGCTGGACGCCATCGCGGTGGAGTTTCGCACCCATTGGCACAACCGCGCCTCCAGGACGGCGATCGCGCGCCTCGGTGCCAAGCAGGATGGCGTGCTGCGCAATCATCAGGTGGGTGAGGATGGCCTATACCGCGATACCGTGGTGTTCTCCATCATCAATCTGGAATGGCCGGCGGTGCGGCGGAATCTGGACTTTCTGCTGGACGTACCTGGCCCCGGTTAGTGGAGAGCTAGCGGAAATCCTGCTGTTCAGTCAGCAGACCGATACTGAGGGCGCCGGGGCCTATATTGACGCTGCCGGTGAGCCCCATACTGCTGACCAGCAGCCTGACCTGATGGCGGTCGGCGCAGCTTTTCAGCGCCTCGAAGCCCGGCATTTGATACACCGCCTGGGGATCACCGGCGTAGCTCACGCACAGTACCGGCGACAGCAGTCCCTTTTCGATACAGCGCGTGCCATGTTCGAACAAACGCGCCACGCCCTGGGCGAAGCCGCGAATCTTGGCCACCGGGAAAGTCTCGCCGCCGCGCGCGCAAAGAATCGGTTTGATATCCAGGGCCGAGCCCAGTAACGCGCCCACCAGTCCCACGCTGTTGTCGCCTTTCTTGCGGGCTCTCTGCCGCAGATAGTAGAGATCGGGCACCACCGCGTAGCCGGTGGCTTTGCCGGCCAGGGCGCTGACCCGGGCGCGCAATTCGGCGCCGCGCATGCCGGTGGCCATCAGCCGCACGGTTTCCGCCGCCAGCGCGCCCTGACCGGCGAACAGCGTCTGGCTGTCGATCACCCGCACCGCGAACGGGCCCTGCAGGCCGGCCCGGTCACGCACCGCCCGGTACTCGGACAGGATGCCGTGGGCCGCTTCGGTGGCGTTGTGGAAAATCGGGCTGCGGCTTTGCAGTACGGTTTCCACCAGGGCGTAGTCGCAATGGGGCACCACCTGTTCGAGAAAAAGCTGCTTGATCTGCGCCACGGTGGCGGGCAGGGACTGCGCATCATGGACTTTGTCCAGTAGTTGACGGTCATAAAAGGATCGGGTGCGCTGGGGAGAACGGTCATCGGCGATGATCTCGTCACCGAGCCGGATCGACGCCGGCAGCACCAGAATGCCGTTTTCTTTGATAAAGTCAGAGGGCAAGTCGCAACCGGAATCCACCACCAGGCCAGTTTTCATGGGTATCCTCGCCAATAATGCCCAAGCAGCGCCGAATTCAGCGGCAGGCGGGCATGAAATCGCAAAAGCGACGGTTTTTATGGTTCGCGCTGGTCCATATTGTAATCTTTTTTACCTATATATTTGTCATCTTATTGTATTAATCAATGATTTTTACAATAAGACAAAAGTGGATGACGCTCCGGCGTCGCGATAAAACAATGAACTATTTTGCTCATTTAGTACTGGCGCAGCCCACGGTGACCTCCAAGGTCGGCAATCTGATGGGGGACTTCATGCGCGGGATTCGTGAGGAGGCGCTGTCGGAGCCGGTTCGGGCAGGCTTGCGTAATCACCGCCTGGTGGATCGCTTTACCGATCATCATCCGCGGGTGCGCGCTTCGCGCCGGCTTTTCTCGCCGCGGCGGCGGCGCTTTGCGGGTGTGGCGCTGGATGTCCTGTTCGACCATTTTCTCATTCGCCACTGGTCCCGCTTCCATGATGAGGATCTGGCGCAAGTGATCCGTGCCGATTATCGCCATCTGCAATACGGTCAGCCGTTGATGCCCGGGCCCATGCGCGAGACCACCCGGCGCCTGGTGAGCCACGACTGGTTCGGGCATTACGCCGATCTGGACACGGTAGGCGTGGCGTTGGACCGTATCGCCGGGCGACTACGCTTCGCCAATGCCTTTGCCGGCAGCATCGAGGATATTCGCGCCCACTATGGGGCGCTGGAAGACACCTTTCTGAGTTTCTATCCCGAATTGCGTGCCCATGTGGCGGACGCCGCCCTGGAGCGCCCGGTTCAGCCGGGCACGCGCGCCGGTTGAGCCGCTGTCAGTGGCGTCAGTTCCAATAACGCCGTGGTCTCTTCGTAGAGCCGTGCCGCCAGCGCGCCGTTGCGTGCGCTGGGGGAGCGGCGAGCACGCCCGCGGGCGTCAAAATAGCCGCCGGTAACGCCGACGAAGTCCTCGTCCAGAGCCATGGAAACCGGTAGCAGGGCCGCCTTTTCCGGTGTGATCAGAGTGGGTCGGATCAGCGTCCGCAGCGGGCCGGGCACATGGCGGAAGATGCCGGTGTCGACCCCGCCGGGATGCAGGGCATTGCTGGTGATGCCCTCACGCGCCAACCGTTGGGCCAGCACATTGCTGAACAGGATGTTGCCCAGCTTCGACTGGCCGTAGGCGTCCATCACCAGATACGGGAAGCGGCCCCGCCAGGTGCGGGAATTGATGCGCCCGAGCCAGTGCGCCACGGAGGCCACATGCAGGATACGGGCGGATGGGGCCTGCCGCAGCAGGGGCAGCAGCAAATGGGTGAACAACACCGGGGCGAGGTAATTGACGCCGAACTGCATTTCATAGCCGTCGGCGGTGAACTGCTGCCGGGTGGGGACCGTTCCGGCATTGTTGATCAGTACATCCAACTCGCCGATTTCGTCCCGCAGCCTCCGGGCGGCGCTGCGGACTTGAGCAAGATCACTCAGATCCAGCGCGAACAGCCGCACGCGCGCCTGCGGGTGGTGATTCTTGATGTGCGCGACGGCGGCCTGGCCGCGGGTCCGGTCCCGGCAGCCGATCAGCACCTCGGCGCCGCGCGCGGCCATTTGTTCGGCGCTGTGCAATCCCAGCCCGGAATTCCCCCCGGTAATGAGTACGGTTTTCTTCATTGCTCCTCCCTGTGCCCGAAGACGCTGTGCTCGAGGACGTTACGCTCAAAGACGTCATGCTCGCCGCTGCAATGTTCGAAGGTGCTGTGTCCGTCGCCCCCGAACAGGTTTCGAGCCTTACAAATTGGGACCGCCGGGGACATTTGCGGTTCGTTGGAGTTTGGTAACCGTCGCCATGATAAGTAGCACGCGCCGGCCGGATTATGGCTGTCGCGCCGCCGGATCGGGCGTTGCGGGTAGAACGCAGATTGTTGCATGGCCCGCTTCGCCGCCTTGTTAAGGTATAATCGGCCGCCAAATCATCCGACTTGAGTCCGAGGGCGCCGATGAGAGCCGTCATAAGGGTGCTGGCGTTGCTGCTGGCCGCCGCCAGCATACCGGTACACGGTGAGGCCACCTTCTCCGAGCGCCGCACCGTTACCGCCACAGCCTACAATTCGTTGCCGGGGCAGGGCGCGGGAGAGGATCACAGCCTGGCTGCCTGGGGCGATCAACTGGAACCGGGCATGAAGGTCATCGCCGTGTCCCGTGATCTACTGGATGCCGGTCTGGATTACGGTACTCCGGTCTCCATCGAAGGGCTGGACGGTATCTGGTACGTGCGCGACAAAATGCACCGCCGCTGGCGTAACAAGATCGATATCTATATGGGTGAGGATCGCGGCGCGGCGCTTCGCTGGGGGAAACGCAAGGTCAAGATCCGTTTCGAGCCCCTTTCCCAGGACGTGCGGACGGCGAACCGCTAGACTTGAGTCCGCGTCCCCCTCAGGCTCGGCCTCCAAACGGCCCTTTCCTTCACTCCAGCCAACCGCTACTCGCGACTCAGAAAGGTCATGGTTAGGCGTGTCGAGGCACTGGGCAGCAGTTTGTCGAGCAGCTTGATCATCTTGAATACACTCCCCACCGGGTTGTGCACCGGCACCTCCCGCGCCGCCGCGTCCCAGACCTTGGCGGCGATGTCCTCCGCCTTCAGCTTCACGCCCAGACGGTTCACCACTGGCGCCTGATAGTCGGCATCCTCCACCATGGGGGTCTTCACGAACGGAGGCATCACATCCACCACCCGGATCCCCAGCCGTTTCCACTCGATGTTGAGCGCTTCGGTGAGGCCGCGCACGGCGAACTTGCTGGCCGAATAGCTGGCCAGATGTGGCACGCCATAAAGCGCCGACGCGGAACTCATGTTGATGACCACCGGAGCGTCCGCCTGCCGCAGGGCCGGCAGGGCCGCCAGACTCATGTTGACCAGGCCGGTGACATTGATATCGATGATGCGTTTGTGCTGCTCCGCGCTGATGGCTTCGAAACGCCCCATGCGCAGGATCCCGGCGCAATTGAACAGCACGTCCAGCACACCGTCGCCGGCGAAAGCGGAAACCGCCCGTGCGCACGCCTCCGCGTCGGTGACGTCGAGAGGATGAAACCAGGCGCCATCCAGGTCCCGCGCCAGCCCGGCCAGGGCGGCCTCGTTGACGTCCAGCAGGCCTACCCGCCAGCCGCGTTGATGGAAGTGGCGCGCGGTGGCCAGGCCGATGCCGCTGGCGGCGCCGGTGATCAGGATACTTTTCGTGGTGGACGGGATCATGGCCGTGTCTGCTCCGCTGCCGGGTGGTCGGGTTGCCGGAAATGGTGCCGAAGAAAACCGGCGCCGCCGCGCAGGGCCAGATCGGCGTCGGCCAGCAACCCGGCGTGCAATTGAAAGTCATGCCAGCGTTGCGGGTGCACCTGAACGCGGACCTGGCCGCCGGCATCACGGACCGCTCGCGCCAGCCGGTGGCTGTCGTTGAGCAGGATTTCGTCAGCGCCGGCCTGAATCAGAACCGGAGGCAGTCCGGCCAGATCGCCATTGATCGGTGAGCATTGCGGCCGCTCGGGATGATCGCCGCCATAGGCGCGAGCGGCGTCCGCCAGCCAGGCCTGACTCAACATTACGTCCCGGTCGGTATCGAACAGCCGGGTCAGGGTCAGATCCACCCACGGAGAAATCAGGAACAGCGACGCCGGCAGCGGCAGGTGTGCCTGTTTCAAGGCCAGCAGCGTCGCCACCGCCAGCCCGCCGCCGGCGGAATCCCCGGCCAGTGCCAGCCGGGCCGGATCGGTGCCTTGGTCAAGCAAGGTCTGGTATACCGCCATCGCATCCTCGATAGCGGCCGGACACGGATGCTCCGGTGCCAGCCGATAATCCGGCACCACGACCCGGGCCTGGCTGTGTCTGGCCAGATGAGAGGTCAGACCGTGATGAGTGGATGGCGACCCCGTGATATAGGCGCCGCCGTGCAGGTACAGCACGGTGGTGTCGGCGCCCTCCGGCTGATAGACGCGGCAGCGGACTCCGCCCGCTTCCATGTTGTGATGGGGCATACCACTGGCCCCCGGGTTGGTGCGCGCCAGGGCTTCCTGCCAGCGTCGCTGCGCGGCAATACCGACGCGAGGGTGCGCCACGGGTTTGAACAGCAACTGCAAGGCACGGCGTAAAGTGGCGGCCAACAGACGCTGGTCGGGGCGGCGCCGTCGCCGCAGTGCATCAGTGAGGGTAGTCATAGTCGCTCAGGTCCAGTACCCGGGTCTGGCGCCGGTAATCGAAGGTGAAGCCCGGCCAGTTGTTGGTGTTCTTGCCGCTTTCGGTTTTGTACCAGCTGTCGCAGCCCTTATCCCAAACCGTGTCGCGGATGCGTTTCTGCAAGCGCCGGTTGAAATCGTTCTGTGTGCGTGAGCGCACTTCCAGCGCGCCAGTGGCAGGCAAGTGCGCCAGCGCCTGCTGGATATAGTGAATCTGGCTTTCCAGCATGTAGATGATGGAGTTGTGGCCGAGATTGGTGTTGGGGCCGTAGAGCATGAACAGGTTCGGGAAACCGTGCACGGTGATGCCCAGATACGCTTCGGCCCCGTCCCGCCAGACCTGATTGAGCGTCAGGCCATGGCGCCCGATGATGGTCATGGGGGTGAGGAAATCGGTGGCTCTGAAGCCGGTGCCGTAAATGATCGCGTCGGCCCGATGATGGGCGCCGGTGCTGTCGGTGAGGCCGCTGTGATCCACCGACTGAATGCCGTGGTTGATCACTTCCACGTTGTCCCGGGCCAGTGCCGGATAGTAGTGGTTCGACATCAGGATACGTTTGCAGCCCATCGGGTAATCCGGGATCAGCTTTGCCCGCAACGACGGGTCGGCGATGTGTTTTTCCAGGTGCCGCCGGAACAGCCTCTGATACACCGTCATGGCTTTTTGCAACGAAGTAAAACCCAGTACCCGGGACTCATTGGCGGCGTAGATACGCAGACGATCCAGTGTCTGGGTTATCGGCAGTGTTTTCAGCAGGCGGTGTTCCCAGCGGCGGTAACGGCGATCCGGCTTGCCCAGCACATAGGCCGCCGAGCGTTGGAACAGCAGCAATCTGCCCGCCTTGCGGGCCACTTCCGGCACGAACTGGATGGCGCTGGCACCGGTGCCGACCACCGCCACGGTTTTGCCGGTCAGATCCACGTCGTGGTCCCAGCGGGCGCTGTGAAAATGCGGACCCTGGAAGTCCTCGATGCCGGACAGCGGCGGGTAGGCCGGTTGATTGAGCTGTCCGGTGGCGGTGATCAGAGCTCGTGTGGTAACGGTCCCCCCATCGCTCAGCGTTAGCTGCCAGAGACCGTGGGCGTCCAGGTAACGGGCCTCGGTGACTTCGGTGCCGAAGCGAATATGCTCCCGGATACCGTATTTGTCCGTGCAATGGCGCAGGTAGTCCAGGATCTCCGCCTGGGGCGCGAAACGGCGGCTCCAGGGGTAATGGCGCTCGAAGGAGAACGAATACAAATGCGAGGGCACGTCGCAGGCGGCGCCGGGATAGGTATTGTCACGCCAGCAGCCGCCCACATCATCGCCTTTCTCGATCAGCAACAGATCGTGCTGGCCCTGGGTCTTGAGTTGAATCGCCATGCCCAGGCCGCCGAAACCGGCGCCGATAATGATGACCTGGTGGGTCGCATCCATGGTGGTATCCACTTTGTTTATTGATATCGATCCACTGTAGCGGGGCGGGGGCAGGCTGTTTATGGCATGCTAGGACAAAAAGTTGTGGAAAACGGACAGCCATGAGCGCATCCAGCCGGAGTTTGACCAGCGTACGCATGCAGGTGGAGTTCGCCGCGGAGCACGGTGTGCCCGTGGCGAGTCTGCTGCCCGGGTCGGGCATCGAGCCGCGATGGTTGACGCGCAATGACGTGCAGATCGAAGCGGAGCAGGAGCTGGCGGTGGTTGCCAATCTGTGCGCCGAACTGGGTGACAGCGCCGAGTTGGGGCTGGCCATGGGCCAGCGTTATCACCTGAGCAGTTATGGTGTTTGGGGATTCGCTCTGCTCAGCAGTGGCACTTTCCGCGAAGCGGTGGCGCTGGGGCAGCGTTACCTGGATCTGACGTTCGCCTTTAATCGGGTGACGCTGGAAGAACAGAGCGGACAGGCCGCGCTTGTTATTGATGACGGTGACCTGCCGGAAGGGGTGCGCGATTATCTGCTGGCCCGCGATGCCAGCGCCATCATGATGATCCAGCAGGAGTTGTTTGCCAGCCGGATGCCGCTATCGCGTCTGCAATTGCGTCTGCCGGCCCGTGCCACGGCCCCTTTCGAGGCGGTGTTCGGGCTGGCGCCGGAATTCGACCAGCCAGTGAACCGGATCGGCTTCGCCGCCGGCTTGCTGGAGCAGCCCTTGCCGCAGGCCAACCCGGTCACCGCCCGCTTGTGCGAGCAACAGTGCCAGCAATTGCTGGCGCAGCGCCGGCGGCGGGTGGGCATGGCGGCACGGGTTCGTGAGCTACTGCTGGCCAGGCCCGGCCATTTCCCGACCATGGAGCAACTGGCCGACGAGATTGGCGTCACCAGCCGCACCCTGCGCCGGCGGCTGCTGGCCGAAGACACCCGATATCGGGAATTGCTGGACGAGGTGCGTCGGCTGCTGGCGGAACAATGGCTTTTGGGTGGCGGGCTGAGGCAGGAGGAAATCAGCGCGCGCCTCGGCTTCTCCGAAGTCTCCAACTTCATTCACGCCTTCAAACGCTGGACCGGACAGACGCCGGCGCGTTATCGACGGGAAAAAGCAATGAATAGTTAACAGGGAATAGTGAATAGTGAAGGAAAATGGGGAGGTTGCGGATACGCAAGTGTTCTTTGCTAATTAGCAATATCTGGTCGTGTCTTTTTTCAACTGTTCACGGTTAACTGTTCATTATTCACTGCTTTTTCCCATTTCTGGTGCAGAAAATCCCCGATCTCCGCCACGGCCAGGTCGGCGTCGGCGAGGAGGCCGGCGTGGGTCTGGAAGACGTGCCAGCGGCGTGGAAACAACTGATAGCGGCTTGGCGTGTCGGTGGCACGCAGCCGATCCGCCAGCCGTTCGCTGTCCACGCGCAGCAATTCATCACCGCCGCTCTGAATCAGCAGTGGCGGCAGACCATTGAGATCGCCATACAGCGGTGACGCCTGCGGCCGGGCGAGGTCGTCGCCGGCGTAGAGCCGTGCCGCCTGGGCCAGCCACGGCACGTTCAGCAGGGTTTCACCAATGTCGGAGCGCTGCTCCTGATTCACCGTCAGATCCAGCCACGGTGACAACAGCACGCCCGCCGCCGGCGCCGGCAGCGCCGAATCCCGGATCCGTTGCAGCAGCGCCAACGTCAGCCCGCCACCAGCGGCATCGCCCCCCACCGCGATGTGGCTGGCGTCATGGCCTTTGTCCAGCAAGCGTTGATACACCATCAGGGCGTCGTCCAGCGCCGCCGGGCAGGGGTGCTCCGGCGCCAGTCGATAAGCCGGCACCACCACGGTGGCGTTGAGACGGCGCGCCAAATGGGACGTCAGCGACCGGCGCGTGGCGGGCGAGCCGGAGACGTAGCCGCCGCCGTGCAGATACAACAAGACCGGCCCCTGGGGGCGGCCCAATATCTCCGCCGGCACCGAGCCGAAGCGGGCCCGGTGGCGTGGTACGCCACCGGCGACCAGACTGGCGCGGCTGGCGGTGTTCAGCCAGAAACGCTGCACTCCCAGGCGCATGCCAGGGCGAAAAGCGGGGCGTACTCCGAAGCGCAACAGCCCCCGCAGAGCCATGGCCAACGCCGCCTGAAAGGGCGTGGCCTGGCCACCCAGCAGTTCACGTCGTAATCCCATCCCGGCCTCCTGGCGGACTGCGGTGAAACAACGTGCCGGCCATGATCAGCGTGCCCGTGGCAAGGTATCGGGCAGGGTGAACTGGCCTTTGCGGTCGAAATGCAACGGGAAGCCGACACCGGCCACCCGGGCTTTGCCCTTGATCTCATAGTCCAGCGGCTCGTCCAGCCGCTGCAGGCCTTGCAGTTGCTGTAACGTCCCCAGCAGGGTGGTGGTGATGCGGGTGCTGACCAGGGCATCGCCCATGGCCGGCAAGGTGACGCGTTCTCCCGTCAGGCCGCGAGCGAAGCGCTCGCCGTTGAAAAACACTTCATAGTCGAGGCTGTTGAGGGTCAGTTCCCGGTCATTGGGATTGCGTACTCGCAACACCAGATGCCATTGCTGCTCGAACACACTGACTTGTTCCAGTTGTACCGAGGACAACGACACTTCCGGTTTTTCCAGACCGCTCAGGGTCTGGCAGGCGGACAGCAGCAGGGCGAAAATAACAACGGCAAAACGCATTTACAGGCTCCCTGATGAGCAGCAGCATGAGGACATCAAACACCGATCGGGAGGACGTCACCATGACTTCCTTGGAAATTACCGTGGGAGACATTACCCGACAAGCGGACATGGACGCTATCGTCAACGCCGCCAATCGGGAGTTGAAACCCGGTGGAGGTGTGGCCGGTGCCATTCACCGCGCCGCCGGGCCGGAACTGGCCCGGGCCTGCGCGCCTCTGGCCCCGATCCGCCCCGGAGAGGCGGTGATTACCGAAGGGTTTGACCTTCCCAATCGGTATGTGATCCATTGCCTGGGACCGGTTTACCAACTGGACCAGCCGTCCGCCCGATTACTGGCCGACTGCTACCGTAATGCCCTGGAACTGGCGGCGTCCCGTGAGCTGGCCTCGGTGGCGTTCCCGGCCATCTCCACCGGGGTCTTCGGCTATCCGATGGAAGAGGCCGCCCGGGTGGCGCTGCGAACGGTACGGGCGGTGACCGGGCAGCGATCATCGCTGCAACAGGTGCGTTTCGTATTGTTTGATCCGTCCGCGGGCGAAGTGCATCGGCGGGTGCTGGATGAGCTGGAGGCCGGCTGATCCTGGCGTCCGTGTTAGCCGGAAAAGGAGGTAAGTCATGACAGGCACATCAATGCGCGCCGGAGACGCCCTGCTGGTGGTGGATGTGCAGAACGACTTCTGCCCCGGCGGCGCTCTGCCGGTGGGTGACGGCCACGCGGTGGTGCCGGTCCTTAATCACTGGATCGGCACGGCCTCCGACGCCAATCTGCCGGTGATTCTGTCGCGGGACTGGCATCCGGTGGACCATGTTTCGTTTCATACTCGTGGTGGGCCGTGGCCGGTACACTGCGTGCAGGACAGCTGGGGCGCCGCCTTTCACCCGGAACTGCGGATTCCGGATAAGGCGGTGCGGGTAAGCAAAGGGGGCCATTTCGAACGGGATGCCTATTCCGCCTTTGACGGTACCGGCCTGGCCCACTGGTTGCGCCGCCGCCGGGTGCGCCGCTTGTGGCTGGGTGGTCTGGCGGAAGACGTTTGTGTTTACCATACCGCTCTGGATGCCCGCCGCCACGGTTTGGTCACTCATTTGCTACTGGCCGCCACCCGGCCGGTATTCGCCGATCGGCAGCAGGAGTGCCACCGGGCATTGCGGGAAGCCGGGGTGATACTCATCGCCGGACAGTGAAACCAATCTGCCTGGCCACAGCACTGCACACTGCATGAGGAAGTCTGATGACCGCCATTTGGCCGGACCGAGACGCGTTGTGTCTGCTCACGGATCTCTATGAACTGACCATGGCGCAGGCTTACTGGCGTCAGCAGCGCAACGACGAAGCCATTTTCAGCCTGTTTTTCCGTGTACTGCCCGAGCAACGCCAGTATGCCGTGGCCTGTGGTCAGGAGTACGCCGCCCACCTGGTCAGTGAACTGCGCTTTCCCGCGGAGCAAGTGGCCCGCCTGGCGGAATTGAAGCAATTCCAACCGGAATTTCTGGACTGGTTGGCCGGTTTTCGCTTTACCGGGGAGATCCGCACGGTGCCGGAGGGCACCCTCGTCTTTCCCCACGAACCGGTACTGGAGGTGCGGGCGCCAGTGATCCAGGGGCAGCTGCTGGAAAGCCTGCTGATGAATTACATCAACCTGGAGACACTGCTGGCCTCCAAGGCTTCCCGGGTAGTGGATGCCGCCGGCGGACGGCCGGTGATGGATTTCGGCATGCGTCGCATGCATGGCCTGGAAGCGGCCTGGCGCGGTGTGCGCGCCTACCGGGTAGCGGGCATCAGTGGCACCAGCAATGTGCTGGCGTCGCGGGACTTTGATCTGCCGGCCCAGGGCACCATGGCGCATTCTTACATTCAGGCGGTGGGGGACGAACGGCAGGCCTTTCTCGAATACGCGCGGCTGTATCCGGGAACCACGCTGCTGGTGGACACCTACGACACTCTGGCCGCGGTGGACAAGGTGATCGGCCTGGTACGGGAGGAAGGCATCGAGGTCGGCGCCATTCGAATCGATTCCGGAGACCTGGGTGCCTTGGCGAAAGCGGCGCGCCGGCGGCTGGATGACGCCGGACTGAGCGGCATACGTATTGTCGTCAGCGGTGGCCTGGACGAATGGAAAGTGGCGAAGCTGGTGGCTGATGGCGCCCCCATGGACGGCTTCGGGGTGGGCACGGAAATGGGTTCGGTGGCCGACGCGCCCTCTCTGGATTTCGCCTACAAGCTCACCGAGTACGGCGGCGAGCCCCGGCTCAAGAACGCACCGGGCAAGCCGGTCTATCCCGGCGCCAAACAGGTATGGCGCCATCACGATGCGAGCGGCATGCTGGCCGGTGACGAGATCACCGGTATCGATGAGGCACGCGATGGCGAGCCGTTGTTGCGGGAAGTGATCCGTGATGGCCGGCCGGTGTTGCCGTCGCCGGATCCGGATCAGGCCCGAGAACGATTGAGCCGGGAGCGACAATCCCTGCCGACGGCGCTGCGCGGTTTGACACCGCACGCCCCTTATCCGGTACGTTTTAGCGAGTCTCTGGAAACCCTGCGCCGGGATACTCTGGCGCGGCTGGCGGATTGAAACGGCGCTGGGCGGATTGCGATCCGCCCACCGTGCGTTCGCGCGGCCGCGTCACAGCGTATCGGTCAGCAAAATGCCGAGGCTGAAACGGTTCTCGTAGTCGTCATAGTTGATCAGCGAATCGCCATAGCCGGAAAACACCTGCACCAGCCCTTTGAAGCGCTTGTTGATCGGGAAGGAATAAGAGATTTCGCCGGCGCCTTTATTGTCGGAGCGCAGGTTGTTGCGGACCATCAGTTCCAGCACGTGGTTGCCGAACGGGCGCGCCACTTCCAACTGGAAATGCCCCATGTATTTTTCGATGTCCGGATTGTCGTCGCCACTGGTTTGCAGCGGATCCTTTTTCTTGTCTTCGGGAATCCGGTACCAGGGCATCACCGAGACGTAATAGGAGCCAATCTGGGAAATGTGCCGCAGGTAAACGCGGTTCCAACTGCGGGAAGCGGGCACGTCGCGGCCGTTGGATTCATGAATGAAGCCAAAGGCCATCAGCTCGGTACGAACCGGCCCCAGTTTCCAGTCCATGGGTTTGGCCAGAAAAATCTCCGGCGCGTAGTTGATTTCCCGGAACGGACTGGATTGATTGCTGTTGTAGGCCTGCCAGAAAAAGGTGCCGGTGAAGGCCATGTACAGCGTGCTGCCGTTCCAGAAGTCGTCGTACAGCGGTGCCTTCAGGGACAGCTGGAATTTGATTTCCTCGGAGTCCAGGTCGTCGTCTTCCCGGTCCGGATCGTTCCACTGGGGATTTGACCAATAGGAGTAGGGCATCAGGTAGTTACGGCGATGCGGCGTGATGGCGAAGGGATTGTTCAGGGAAGAACGCTCCAGCGCCAGCCGGCCGCGCAGCGCATCCTCATGGGCACTACGTTGCTGCTGCTCCGGATCGCACCAGCGGCGCAGCTCTTCCAGGGTGACGGCGCGGTCGCCTTGCTGAACACCGCGCAACAAACACTCATTACGCTTCGCCTCGGCCCGGGCGGCGGCCTCGGTGGCTTCCGTGCTTTCCTGCGCCTGGGCCATCAGCGGGCCACACAGCAGACAAGCCAGCAAAATGCGCTTCATACCCCATCCTCGTTGGTGGTGATGGCCAAACTCAAAGACCTTTCAATTCCTCGTTGCTCATGGTGCGGGCTTCTTCTTCCAGCATCACCGGGATGCCATCCCGTATCGGGTAGGCCAGACCGCTGGCCTTGCATTTCAGCTCGCCGGCCTTCTCATCCAGGATCAGCGGAGCCTTGCTGACCGGGCACACCAGAATGTCGAGCAGATTGGGATCGATCATCGCCTTGATACCTCATCGTCATGATGGTCCGGGGCCGACTATACCAGCCCTCGGGGTCCCGTGCGCGAATTCAAACAGTCGTTTGACTTATGGGTCACAAATAGAGGTGGGCACTGATGACACCCTCACCTAAGATTGTGGCCCTTCAATGACGGCGGCGCCCTTGGGCGTGCCCGCTCGGAACCCCAGACAGACCGTTTTCAGGGAGACCTGACATGCCTGAGTATAAAGTCCCTTTGCGCGACATGCGCTTCGTTCTCAACGAGGTGCTGGACCTGGATGCCCACTACGCCAAGCTGGGCCTGGAAGAAGTGAATAGCGAACTGCTCAACGCCTTCCTGGAGGAAGGGGCCAAGTTCGCGGAAAACGAACTGGCACCGCTGAACCGTTCCGGTGACGAGGAAGGCTGCCACTTCGAGGACGGCGTGGTCACCACCCCGCAAGGCTTCAAGGAAGCCTACGCCAAGTACGTGGAAGGCGGCTGGCCGGCCATGGGCGGTGATCCGGAATTCGGTGGTCAGGGCCTGCCCGGTTCCGCCAGTATCGCCATCTCTGAAATGACCGGCACCGCCAACTGGTCCTGGAGCATGTACCCGGGCCTGTCCCACGGCGCCGTGGCCACCATCGAGGCCCATGGCACCGACGAACAGAAGCAGGCCTATCTGCCGAAGCTGACCAGCGGTGAATGGACCGGCACCATGTGTCTGACCGAGCCGCACTGCGGTTCCGACCTGGGTATCCTGAAAAGCAAGGCTGAGCCCCAGGCCGATGGCTCCTACAAAATCACCGGCACCAAGATCTTCATCTCCGCCGGCGAACACGACATGGCCGAGAACATCGTCCACATCGTGCTGGCCCGCCTGCCGGACGCGCCGAAAGGCACCAAGGGCATTTCCCTGTTCATCGTGCCGAAGTTCCTTACCGATGGTAATGGCGGTGTGGGCGAGCGTAACGCGGTGGCCTGCGGCTCCATCGAGCACAAGATGGGCATCAAGGCTTCCGCCACCTGTGTGATGAACTTCGACGGCGCCACCGGCTATCTGATCGGTCCGGAGAACAAAGGCCTGAACTGCATGTTCACCTTTATGAACTTCGCCCGTCTGGGTACCGCCATTCAGGGCGTGGCCCACGCCGAGCTGGGCTTCCAGGGCGGTCTGACCTACGCCAAGGACCGCCTCGCCATGCGCAGCCTGAGCGGGCCGAAAAACCCGGACGGTCCGGCGGACCCGATCATCGTGCATCCGGACGTGCGCCGTATGCTGCTGACCAGCAAGGCGTTCGCCGAAGGCGGCCGTGCCCTGGTGTACCTGTGCGCGCAATTGGGCGACAGCGTGAAACTGGGCAAAACCGAGGAAGAGCGGGAAGAAGCCCACGAACTGATGGCGCTGCTCACCCCGATCGCCAAGGCGTTCGTTACCGAAGCGGGTCTGGAAGCGGCCAACCACGGCGTGCAGATCTACGGTGGTCACGGTTTCATCCGCGAATGGGGCATGGAGCAGAACGTGCGTGACGCGCGCATCTCCACCCTGTACGAAGGCACCACCGGTATCCAGGCGCTCGACCTGCTGGGCCGTAAAGTGCTGATGACCCAGGGCAAGGCGCTGCGCAACTTCACCAAGATCGTGCACAAGTTCTGTGAAGCCAACGCCGATAACGCTGATCTGAAGGAGTTCATCGAACCGCTGGCCGGTTATAACCGAGAGTGGGGCGAGCTGACCCAGGCGATTGGCCTGCAGGCCATGCAGAACCCGGAATACGCCGGCGGCGCCGCTGTCGACTACCTGATGTACTCCGGCTATGTGACCCTGGCCTACCTGTGGGCGCTGATGGCCGCCAAGGCCCAGGAACAGCTGGCCGCCGGTGCTGGTGACGAGGCGTTCTACAACGCCAAGATCAAGACCGCGCGTTTTTACTTCAAGCGCATCCTGCCGCGCACCGCCGGTCACAAAGGCGCCATCGAAGGCGGCGTGGACAGCATGATGGATCTGGACGCCGAGCACTTCGCGTTCTGATTTCGGACTCGCTGTAACCCCGAAAAAGCCCGCCTCAATGGCGGGCTTTTTTTGATTCATCGCGGGACAACCGGGGTCCGGAAGTCCTCCGTACAGACCCGCTGTGGGAGCTTGCCTGCAAGCGAATATTACAAACCGCCCGAGCGAGCCCCATTCGCTTGCAGGCAAGCTTGTATGGTTTCCCGGCAAGTCTTAGAAGGAGAAGACTTGTCGGGGTGGAGGGACCAGGCAAGCTTCTGACCCTAGGGTACAGACTGTGGGAGATATGGCCCCACCCCGCACCTTCAAACGCCGATAAGGAATCCATCGGCTGAGCGCGCACTCAGACCGACGATACTCTGCAAGCCAGCGTGACGGTGCGCCCCGACAAGCCCATTTAACCTAGCTGACAGGGGAGCCCCATGGCAATGCCGGCAAGCCGCCCGGAGATCGGGATCGACGCTGCGAAAGACAACCTGGTGATCCACCATCAGGACCTGAACCAAACCCTCACCATCGACAATACGCCCCAAGCCATCCGCCAATGGCTGGCCACCCTCCCTGAGGGCTGCGATATCGCCATTGAGGCGACCAGCACCTATCACATGGACATTACCGAGCGCGCACACGCCAAGGGGCATCGGGTCTATGTGGTGGACGGCTACCGCCTCAGTCACTACCGCAAAGGCGTTGGAGGGCGGGCCAAGACGGATCTGGCCGATGCCCAGTTGCTGGCCCGCCATCTGCACAAGGAGAAAGACGAGTTACGCCCGTGGAGCCCGCCCCCAAAGGCGTACCGGATGCTGCAGAGCCTGCTGCGTCGCCGGGCCGCCTTGGTTAAGGCCCGCACGGCATTACGTCAGAGCCTGAGCGGAGAACCGGAGCTCAAGGCCCCTCTGCGTGCCCTGATCGCCAAAATGGACCGGATTGACTCTCTGATCCAGAAACGGCTCAAGAGCGCGGTGAGCGCCGCCGGCTTACAGACTCAGGTCCAACGCTGCGACGCGATCGACGGGGTCGGCGAGATCACCGCCACCGCCTTGGTCATGGCCTTCCTGAGAGGGGACTTCAAGAACAGCGATGCTTTCGTTGCCTTCCTGGGGCTGGATGTCCGAGTCCGCGACTCCGGCAAACTCACAGGCAAGCGTAAGCTGACCAAGCAAGGGGATACGGAGGTCAGGCGACTGCTGCACTGTGCCGCCATGAGTGCGTCTCGACACCCTGTCTGGCGCGCCTTCTATCAGCGCTATCGGGACCGGGGACTGCACACCACGCAAGCCTTGGTGATCCTGGCCCGGAAGATCGCTCGCACCGCCTTCGCCCTGATGAAGCAGCAACAAGAATATTGCCCCGCAAAGCTCTTCTAAGCATTGCAGGGCACCATAGAATCTCCCACAGCAGCTTTGTAGCTACTTAAGTCTCCAAGACCAGAAAAACACCTGTGCTTGCCGATCCGCGTCCCTGATGGAGGGAAATCGTGTTTCCTTCTAAATTTGGCCTAACGCCATGCGCCCGGATCGACGCAGACAAGCTCCCCGGCTCATGCTGTAATGCCCGCCATGATCAAGATTCTGTTGTGGCGAACACTGGCCTTGCTGACTCTGGTGCTGGGCATGATCGGCGTGGTGATGCCTGGTCTGCCCACGGTGCCGTTTCTGTTGCTGGCGGCCTGGGCCGGCACGCACGGTTGGCCGCGTCTGGAGCACTGGCTGCTCAATCACCCCCGCTACGGCTTTTCGATCCGGCAGTGGCGTGAACATGGCGCGGTATCCCGTCGCGCCAAGGTCGCGGCGACTCTGATGATGGCACTGAGCGTGCTGCTGATCACGCTGTCGGCGGCGCCTTTGCTGGTGAAAATCAGCGTGCCGGCCTTCCTCAGCGTGACCCTGATCTGGCTGTGGAAACGGCCGGAACCGGGCGGTCACGAATGAATGGGGAGTCACAAATAATCGTTTACCGCACCGGCGTCGTGGCTAAACTGACCGCCTTTCACACGGTCAGCAATTGGGAGACAGACCATGGCGATCTACAAGGCTCCTTTGGAAGACATGCGTTTTGTGCTTAACGACGTGTTTCAGGCGGAACACCTCTGGTCTTCCTTGCCTCCTATCTCCGAAGTGACCCGCGATCTTTCCGACGCCGTGCTCGAAGAAGCCGGCAAGATGGTGGAGAACCTGCTGTTTCCGCTGAACCGTAACGGTGACGAGGAAGGCTGTCACTTCGAGGACGGTGTCGTCACCACGCCGAAAGGCTTCAAGGAAGCGTTCAAAACCTACGCCGAAAACGGCTGGACCGCGTTCTCCGGCAATCCGGAATTCGGCGGGCAGGGCATGCCGAAGTCCCTGGCGGTGCTGTTCGAGGAAATGATGCACAGCGCCAATTCCTCCTTCGCGCTGTACCCGGCGCTGACCAATGGCGCCACCCTGTGTCTGGATGCCCACGCCAGCGACGAGCTGAAACAGGCTTACCTGCCCAAGCTGTACAGCGGCGAATGGGCCGGCACCATGTGTTTGACCGAACCGCATTGCGGTACTGACCTGGGCATTCTGCGCACCAAGGCGGTGCCTCAGGACGACGGCTCTTATCAGATCAGCGGGACCAAGATTTTCATTACCGGCGGCGAGCACGACATGGTGGATAACATCATCCATCTGGTGCTGGCGAAACTGCCGGACGCCCCGGCCGGTTCCAAGGGCATCTCCCTGTTCCTGGTGCCGAAATTCCTGCCGGAAGCCGACCCTGTCAGTGGCAAGGAAGCTGGCGAACGCAATGGCGTCGCCGCCGGCTCCATCGAGCACAAGATGGGAATCAAAGGTTCCGCCACCTGCGTGATGAACTTCGACAGCGCCAAGGGTTGGCTGGTCGGCGAAATCAATCAGGGGCTGGCCTGTATGTTCACCATGATGAACTACGAGCGTCTGTCCATCGGTATCCAGGGGCTGGGACTGGGCGAAGCCAGCTACCAGAGCGCGGTGGATTACGCCCGTGAGCGTATCCAGGGGCGTGCCGCCACCGGTGCCGCCAATCCGGATGGCGCCGCCGACCCGATCATCGTGCATGGCGATGTGCGCCGTATGCTGATGACCATGCGTGCCCTCAATGAAGGCGGCCGTGCCTTGTCCGCATACGTTGGTATCCAACTGGATCTGGTGAAGTTCTCCGAGGACGAGGAAGTGCGCAGCAAGGCGGCGGATCGCGTGGCGCTGCTGACGCCGGTGGCGAAAGCGTTCTTCACTGATCGCGGTTTCGAAACCACGGTGCTGGGGCAGCAGGTGTTTGGCGGTCACGGTTACATTCGTGAGTGGGGTATGGAGCAGTTCGTGCGCGATTGCCGTATCTCGCAAATCTATGAGGGCACCAACGGCATTCAGGCGCTGGATCTGGCCGGCCGTAAAGTGACCCGTAACGGTGGTCGTTATGTGGAGTCGTTCCTGGCGGAAGTGCGCCACTGGATCGAGGAAAATGGCCAGGAAGCAGGCCTGGACGGCGTGCGCGAGCCGCTGGTCGCCGCCGTGGATCGTCTGCAGGTAGCCACCGAGGAATTGCTGCGTCAGGCGGGTGATAATCCGGATGCGGTCAATGCCGGGGCGGTGGAGTACCTGGACCTGTTCGGTTACGTCACCTACGCTTGGCTGTGGGCGATGATGATGGTCAATGCCGCCGGGCGTGATGACGACTTCGGCCGCGCCAAGATGATCACCGGACGGTTTTACTTCGAGCGTCTGCTGCCGCGCAGCGAAGCCCTGGCGCGGCAATTGAAGGCCGGTGCGGAAACCATGATGAGCCTGGACGCCGATTTGTTTTAAGCGGCTAAAGTGGGGCTTGCCACAGACAAGGTCACGAAGCCGCTGTAGAGCCGGGCGGCGGGCCGCTTGCCCGCAGGCCGAATGTGCCAGCGCTGGAGGGCCGGGATTCGCCAGCAGGCTGGCTCCCACAGATCATGCTACGAAGCCGCTGTGGGAGCTTGCCTGCAAGCGAATGTCCCAACATGGAGCCTATTCGCCAGCAGGGCAAGCGGCCCGCCGCCCGGCTCCTACAGGACCCCCTGTAGCGACCTCTGAAGTCATTCCCCGCCGCTCCGTGCCACCAGAATCCAGCTGAGCACTCCGCCGTTTTGTTCCCGCCATTGATAATCCAGCGCCACTCCGGTGCGCCACTCATCCGATAGCGTAGTGCGCAACACGATGCGATGGTCATCCAGCAGAGCCGCGTCCTGGAAATAAAAGCGTTGGCCGGTGAGCGGATAAAGTGCTTTGAACAGCGCCTCCTTCACCGAGAAAGTGAGAGAAACGCGGCGCGCCTGTTGTTCCTGATCCAGATCCGACAGCGCCTCGATCTCCGCCTCCGTCAGCAACTGCTCGCGCAGTTTCAGCGCCCGTTGCGGGGCGATCCACGCTTCCGCGTCCAGGCCGACGCCACGCCAACGCCTTCGATCGGCCACTAATGCCGCCGCCCGGCCCTGGGCGTGGGTGATGGCCCCGCATACCGCCTGTGGCCAAACCGGTGCCCGGTCCTCCCCGTAGCCGGGCAAGGCGGGTTCTCGGGTGATGGCCTCGATGGCGGCTCTGGCGCAGCATCGCCCCGCCAGATATTCGGCCAAACGCTTCTCCACCGCGCCTTGCAAGGACGCCGGCAGCGGCACTGCCTGATGTTCAAAATCTTCCAACCGGGTCCGTTCCGGATAATAGCCGCCGCTGGCCAGACACAGGCCCTCTTCCCAGTGCTCTAGTTGAATAGGGTCCAGGCTGGACACGGATTCGGGCATAACGCGGTGCTCGCTGACGGGGTCTTTATACTGGCGTCTGCCCGCGATGTCGGCAAGTCCGGCTCAACGCGGCGGGCGTTGCGGCTTGACGCCACTTCCCAGCGCGTTACCCATACGATTGCGCAATGCCGACTGATTGAACTGTCCGGTCCGGTTGGGCGGCAGGCGGGTGACGTCAGCGGAGTCCAGCGCCGGATTATCCCGTTTGGCCGCCTCGGGAACGGCCGCCGGCATCATCTTCCGCTGCAGGCAGTCGTAGGGCAGGGCGCGATGGCCGTTCACCTCCACTTCCACACAGGAAGGCTCATCGGCCTCGGACGCGGGCGCTTCCGCCGCGTGTAGCGCTGGCGCCATCAGTACCAGCCATCCCATGCCTATCCAGTGCTTCATGTCGTTTCCGTTTTTGATCGGTGAGAGTGTCCGCTGCCAGGAGAATGAAAACGCGGTGGTTTTTCAGTGAATTTTTCATGACGAGCCACTCTGGCCCTCGCTATTTCCCTCCAGCCCTGTTCTGACGCTGTCCCGGCATCGGTCAAGCGCCTTCGACTAGCCACCTTTTTGCTGTAGCAACGCGGTCTTTCCGTGAATTTTTGGTGACAACGGTTCGGTTCCGACGGACTCCCGCCATCTAGAGAGTGTTAACTGGATCACCGTATTTGCCGCGGTGTGTTTCGGGGTTGTGGTTCGTGGTTACCAGAGTTGTCCACGGTGATGCTGGCCACCGGTCCATGTATGTGTTTGCAGAGTCGAGTCAATGCGTGACGCCAACAGAATGAGTGGAATGGCCTGGTTTTTGGGGGGAATGTTCGTGGCAGCCATGACTTTGACATCGTCACTTCATGCTCAACAAGACGCCACCGGCCATGAGGATCGTACAGAGGCGCCGGCGGAGGCGCCGGGAACGGTGACCATCAATGAGTACATCGTGCGTGGTAACACGGTTTTGGAAGCGCGTGACATCGAGAAGGCGGTGTACCCCTTTCTCGGGCCGGAACGAAGCCTGGAAGACATCCAGAGCGCGCAAAAAGCTCTGCAAAAAGTATATCAGGACAAAGGGTATCAATCCGTTTATGTGGAGTTGCCGGAGCAGCGGGTCAGTGGCGGCGTGGTCTATCTCCAGGTGATCGAAGTCACCGTGGGGCGGGTGCGCGTGGTCGGCGCCGAGTACCACTCCCCGCTGAAAATCCGCGAGGAAGTGACGGCACTGCGGGAAGGCGTGGTGCCCAATTTCGAACTGGTGCAGGAAGATTTGACCAAGGTGAACCGCACCGGCAAGCGGCAGGTAATGCCGGTGGTCAAGGAAGGCGCCATTCCCGGCACCATGGATGTGGACCTGGCCGTGGAGGATCAGACGCCCTGGAACGGCAGCCTGACCTTGAACAACGATTACAGCGCCGACACCGAAAAACTGCGTACCATCGCCACCCTCGGGCACTCCAACTTGTGGCAACGGGGACACAGCATGTCCCTGACCCTGTTCACCGCTCCGGAGAATACCGATAACGCCGAGGTTTGGTCGTTGAGTTACGGCATGCCGCTGTCCGAGCGCTGGTCCCTGCGCTTCTCCGGTTATACCTCCGACAGTGACGTCAATACCGTGGGCGGCACCAGCGTGTTGGGGCAAGGACAATCCTACGGTGTTTCCGCCACCTACAACATTCCGTTCGACGGCACCTGGGGGCATTCCCTCTCCCTCGGCGTTGATTTCAAGGACTTCGATGAGTCGCTGGAATTCGGTGACGCCGAGGACACCATCCCCCTGAAATACGCGCCTTTTACCTTTGGCTATAACGGCTACTACTACACCGAAAAAAATCAGGGCTCGATCAATCTGACCCTGGTTACCGCCACCAATGAGTTCCCCGGCAACAGCAGCGGCTGGGAAGAGTTCGATTACAAACGGTACCGGGCCAAACCGGATTTCGCCGTGATCAGGGCCGAGGCCAGCAACGAGAGGCTGCTGGGCGAGTGGGGGCTGGCGACAAAACTAAGCGCGCAGATGGCGTCCGGCTCCCTGGTTTCCAACGAGCAGTTCGCGGTGGGGGGCGCCGGCACGGTTCGGGGTTATCTGTCCGCGGAGCAATCCGCCGACGACGGTGTGCTGGCCAGTATTGAGCTGCGCACACCTTCCATCGCCGAGTGGCTGGGGTCGCCCTGGAGTCTGGTGCGCGCCCATGTCTTCGGTGAAGGCGCCCATCTGACACTGCAAAACCCATTGCCGGAGCAGGACGATGAATTCGACCTGGCCAGTGTCGGCGTTGGGCTGCGGGCGGAGATCGGTGCCTGGTTGAGCGGACGGCTGGATCTGGGGTACCCGCTTACCGACGCGGAAAACACGGAAAAATACGACCCCAGATTGCATTTCAGTATTACCGCCAGTTTCTGAACAGAACCAAGGACGTCCCCAAGGGCGACCAAACAGCTTGTTTTTCGGAGTGTCTGATCATGCAACAACGCCTGCTGATTTTTCTCATATCCTGCCTGGGTGCGCTGTTGCCCACCCTGGCCCATGCCTGGTGGCAAGACGATTGGAGTTACCGCAAGCAAATCACCATCGATACCTCGCCCCAGGGCGCGGCCATCGATCAGCGGGTCGGCCGGGTGCCGCTGCTGGTACGTCTGCATACCGGCAATTTCAGTTTTCAGGACGTCCAGGAAAACGGCTCGGATCTGCGCTTTGTGGCGGCGGACGATCAGACCGTTCTCAATCACCAGATTGAAAGTTTCGACGCGCTGTTGGGCGTGGCCTACATCTGGGTGGATGTGCCGGCGCTGGAAGCCGGGTCCAGCCAGGATATCTGGATGTACTACGGCAATCCCGACGCGCCGGCCACCAGCAACGGTCAGGCGGTGTTCGACGCCGATTACACCCTGGTCTATCACTTTGACCAGGCGCCCGGCGCACCCGCCCGTGACGCCACCGCCTACGGCAACAATTCCAGTAACACCGTGGCGCAAAGCGTCACCGGGGTGATCGGCCAGGCCGCCGCCTTTGCCGGTGGCGAACCGCTGATGGTGGAAGCCGCGCCGTCCCTGGCGACGCCCGCCGCCGGTCAGTTTTCCTTCAGCGCCTGGGTGCGTGCCGATCAGAATGCCAATGAACAGTTGATCTATGCCCGCCGTGACGCCGGTAATTCGCTGTTGATCGGTATCAACGCCGGCCAGCCCTTCGTTGAGGTCAATGGTCAGAGAACGGCGCCAGCGCAACCGCTGGCATCCGGTCAGTGGCAGCATCTGGCGGTGACCGCCGATGGGCAGCAAGTGGCGTTGTACGTGAATGGCCGCCAGATCAGCAGCTTGCCGGTGGCACTGCCGCCGCTGGCCACCGCCATCGCCTTGGGGGGCGATATTCCGGGTTACGCGCCCGCCGCGCCCGTTGCGGAAGAAACCGCGAGTGAAGGGGAGGATGTCGCTACCACCACACCGGCAGCGGTGCCGTCCCGCCACTTCAATGGCGCTCTGGATGAAGTGCGGATTTCCAAGCAGGCCCGGCCGGCGTCTCTGTTGATGGCGGATTACCAGGCCCAGGGCTCCGAGTCGCGGTTGGTGGTGTTCGGCGTCGACGAAGAACAGTCCGGCTTCGGCTTCGGCGCGCTCGGCTTCTTGCTGAGCGCGGTACCTATCGACGCCTGGGTCATCATTGGGATTCTGGTGATCATGATGATCCAGACCTGGTTCGTCATGTACCGGAAGTTCCGCCATACCCGCCGGGTGGACGAGGCCAATGGCCGTTTCCGCGCCGAGTTCGCCCAGGTCGGCACGCAACTGGAAAAACTCGCGGACAGCCCCGAGCTGGAGCGGGAACTGGAGCACTCATCGCTGTGGCGGTTGTACCAAGTGGCGGTGCATGAGTTGCGTCTGCGGCGTGCCCAGGGCGCCGATACTTCCAGCATTTCCTCGGAAACCCTGGAAGCGATCCGCGCTTCCATGGACGCCGTTCGTACCCAGCAGAATCGCGAGCTGAGTTCCCGTCTCGGTGTGCTCTCCAACGCCATCGCCGGCGGCCCCTACATCGGCCTGCTGGGTACGGTGATGGGCATCATGGTGGTGTTTCTCGGTACCGCCATGGCCGGGGACGTGAACATCAACGCGGTGGCGCCGGGTATGGCCGCCGCCCTGTTGGCCACCGCCATGGGGTTGTTCGTGGCGATCCCGGCGCTGTTTGCCTACAACCGCATCAACGGCCGTAACCGCGATATCAGCTCCGATATGCGCGTGTTCCTGGATGAATTCGTCACCCGCCTGGCCGAGATTCATGGCGCCGGGCAGCGGCCGCCGCAGCCGGCGCAGGCCGGTCATGCCGTGCGCCATGGCATCTCTCAAAGCCCGGTGGTGTAAGGAGAGCAACGATGGCTTCGGTAAGAACCTCGATGGACGACGATGAAATGGACGGACCGGTGGACGGCATCAATATCACGCCGCTGGTGGATGTGCTCATGGTGGTGCTGGTGATGTTCATCCTCACCGCCACGGCGCAGATCGCGGGCATCAAGGTGGATCTGCCCAAGGCCAGCTCCTCGGTGTCGCTGTCCGAATCCAAGACCAAGGCCATTTCGGTGAACAACGACGGACAGGTGTTTCTCGATGCCTACCCGGTGACGCTCGCTGAACTGGAGGACCGGTTGCGTACCGAGAAAGCCATGAACCCCGGCTTTCCGGTGATCGTGCGCGGGGACGCCGCGGTGCAATACCAAAAAGTGGTGCAAGTGCTGGATGTGCTGCGGCGTCTGGATCTCAACCAGGTCGGTCTGGTGACCGGCAAGCCGCCACAGTGATCGATGATAACCGGATAACAGGAAAGACCATGTCGTTGCAGTCACCTCAATCACGGGATTCCGGAACGGCCTCGGGCAAGCGGCATTCCCTTTCCGCGAGCAAGACATCCCGAACGCGGCGCGGGCCGATGACCTATGTACGCCTGGCCGTCGGCGCGGTGGTGTTGATTGTTCTGGGCTGGCTGATCTGGCAATGGGCCAACGATATGAGCGGCGTGCGCCGCCAGGTGCCGCAGGAGCCGATGCTGGTACCGCTGCCTCCGCCGCCGCCGGAGCCGGAACCAGAGGAAATGAAGGAGCCGGAGCCGGAACCCGAACCGGAGGAGATCGTCGAGCCGGAGCCGGAACCCACGCCGGTGGAAGAACCGACGCCGGAAGAACCGCCTTCACCGTCGGATGATTTGTCCGAGGCCATGCAGATCGATGGTGAAGCTCAGGCCGGTACCGATGCTTTCAATATCGGCGCCGGCAGTGGTGGCGGCATGGCCGGTTCCGGCACCGGCCGGGTCGGCAACGCCACCTACGGCCAGTACCTCTCCTACGCCTTTCAGCGGGCGCTGCGCGAGGAGCCGTCGATCCGTCATCTAAGTTACCGGATACAGATCAATCTCTGGCTTAACGAGGCCGGTCAGATCACCCGGGTGCAATTACTCAAGTCCAGTGGTGACCCGGATACGGACGACAAAGTGATCGCCGCCGTGCGTGCCATCCCGGCGCTGGATCAAAAGCCGCCGAAGTCGATGACATTGCCGGTGAAAGTGGCTTTGCAAGGGCGGCGTCCGGGCTGACCGGGACCGAAACCAACCAGACCCAAGAATCGAGACGAACCGTTTCAGGAGCAATAAAGCAATGAACATGAAGCGCAATCAGTGGCTGCTGATGCTGGCCGTGGCGGCGACCTTGAGCGGCCCGGCCGTGGCGCAGGCACCCGCCGAATCCACCGCGCCGGAGGGCAACAGCACCACCGTGCACCTGATCCGGCTGCTGGTGGAACAGGGGGTAATCACCGATGCCCAGGCCAACGCCTTGCTACAGCAGGCGCGACAGGAGGCCCAGACCGCCAGCCAGCGCCGCCCCGAACACGAAGTGCGGGAAGGGGACGTGCGTGTGCCCTACATCCCGGAAGTGGTTCGTGACGAGATTCGCGAGGAAGTCAAACAGGAAGTGATGGCCCAGGCCAAGGCGGAAAACTGGGCGGCGCCGAATACCTTCCCGGACTGGGTATCGCGGGTGAAGCTGTTTGGTGACGTGCGGGTACGTAATGAGAGCCGGTTCTTTTCCGGGGATAACATTGATCAACTCGTGGATGGCCAAAAATATAATGAAGATGGCCCGTTTGAAACCAATCTGGGGCCTATCGCTAGTGACTTTCCCCCCCTTATGAACACCCGTGAAGACCGCACCAACCTGTTGCGGCTCCGTGCCCGTTTCGGTTTGGAAGCGGATCTGGGGGGCAACTGGAGCACCGGTGTCAGATTGGCCACGGGCAGCAGCAATGGCCCGGTTTCCACTACCCAGACGCTCGGTGGCGGGCTCAGCAAAAAAGACATCTGGCTGGATCAGGGGTGGGTGAAATGGGCTCCGGGGATTTGGCGCTTCACCGCTGGGCGCGCGGAGAACCCCTTCGTCTCCACCGACATTCTGTTCTCCGGTGATCTGAGTTTCGATGGTGTGTCCGCCGGTTTCAAGGACCTTCGGGTCGGTGATCGCGTCGCGATGTTCGGCACCATTGGCGCCTTTCCCCTGGAATACAGCTCCGACTCATGGCCTTCCAGCAGCCCGGACAAAAGTGATAGTGAGGACAAATGGCTGTTCGGCGCGCAGGTCGGCGCCAACTGGGTGTTCAATCAGGAAGAGCGCCTGACCGCGGCCATCGGCTACTACCACTTTGATAACATTCAAGGGCAGCGGTCTTCCGAATGTGAATTGTACAGTGACCCATACCAGTTCTGCGATACGGATTGGTCGCGGCCGACCTTCATGCAGAAGGGGAATACCCTGTTCTGGCTGCGCGATATCCAACCCAATCCGGATGCCGACGTCACTTCAATGCCCCAATACCTGGGGTTGGCCTCGGAATTTCAGCTGTTCGATCTGAACCTGATCTGGGATACACGGGTTTTCAGTGATTACAAACTCAGGTTGGCGGGCAACATCATTTATAACGACGCCTATTCCGAACAGGCCATGTGGCGCAATGCCGCCGGCATGATCGTCAACAACTTCGATGAAGACGGCGAATTCGAAAGTGGGCGAACCGCCTGGATGGTTCATGCTGCTTTCGGTTCCTCCCTGAAGCTGGACCGGAGGGGGGACTGGCTGACCTTCCTGGGCTACAAACACATTGAGCCGGATGCTTTACCGGATGCCTACAACGATTCTTCCTTCCACCTCGGCGGCACCAATGCCAAGGGCTACTACCTGGGCGCGGCTTACGCCTTGAACGAGCGGCTGTACTTCCAGGGCCGCTGGATGAGTTCGGAAGAGGTGTATGGGCCGCCGTTGTCCATCGACATCCTGCAACTCGAACTGAATGCCCGGTTCTGATCGACCAGGCGATGAAGGGAGGTAATACCATGAAGAAGGCGGATAACGTCAAAACAAAGTGGTTTCCCGCGACGCTGACATTGCTGGTTCTGGCCTTGCCGGCCTGGGCACAGGCCCAGCAGTCCAGCCTGGAAGAACGTCTGCGTACCGAGCTGCGCAACACCACCCAGCAATTGCGGGACCTGCAATCCCGGCAAGCGGGCCTGGAGGCGGCCCGTTCCAACGCGGAAGTGCAACGTGATGCCGCCAGGGCCCAGGTGGCCAAATTGCAGGCCCGGCTCGATGCGGTGGAAGGGAATCTGGCCTCCCAGCAACGCAGCAGTCAAGCACGCATCGCCGCCAGCCAGGAACGCGCCCAGCAGATGCGCGACGCCTACGATGAGTTGTTGACCCTGGCCAAAGGCAAGGAAACGGAACGGCTGACGCTGCAGAAAGCGTTGCAACAACGTACCGCCGAATTGCAGACCTGCGTCAGCCGCAACGAGGAGATGTATATGGCGGGCAAGGAGATTCTGTCCGCTTATGAAAGCCTCGGTGCCGGCAGCCTGTTCAAGATGCGTCAGCCGCTGGCGACCTCGTCGCGGGTGGAGTTCGAGAACAGGGCCCAGGAAATGGGAGACCGGCTGTATAACGCCCAGGTCGGCGTGGTGCGGTCGGACCAGGACGGTAACGCCGGTGCGGCGGAAAACGACGGCTGACCATCATTGAAACGTCACAACGGCTTGTTAAGGACATCACCATGAGCGAAGAAAACCACATCATCGACACTCTGCCTCTTGAAGAACTCAGTGCTCTGTTGCAGGAAGCCGGTTATCGCACCAATGAAACCGAGCATAACGGCAGCAAGCAACTGCTCAGCGCCAGTCAGGGCATCGGCTTTGCCGTGCGCCCCGGTAATATGTTGGGGGAAGGGCTTCTGGACTTCACCATCAGCTGCGCTTTGCGCATCCAGGGCGAGTTGCCGGAAGGGCTGATCCCGGCCTGGAATCGCGGCAAGCGTTTCTCGAGATTGAGCCGGCATGGTGATTTTCTGGTGCTGGAAATGGATGTGATCGTGGCTGGCGGTGTGCGCCGCGCCCATGTGCGCGCCAACCTGGAAATCTGGGACCGCTTGTTGCAGGAGTTCCTGCTCTATCTGCGCAATTACCGTGACGAGAACCGTAATGAGAGCCACGATAAAGACGATGCCTCGGAACATGAGCAGGCGATAAGCACGGAAGCGGCGGAGTGACGGGTAGAGAAGTGAATTGCCGGCGTGCCGGCGATGGTTTCAACCTGGGAGTGAACAATGAAAAGCGCACAGGTTTTACTCAGCGCGGTGTTGGCTGGTTTGGCGGGCGTCATTGGCACCGTTTGGGTGATGCAACCGTCCGAGGCGGTGGCCGTTTCGGAACCGGCATCGGTTTCGTCACCGGCGGCCTCATCGCCCACCTCCACAGGGCAAGGGGATGCGGTCGCGGCCCTGGGCGCGGTCAGTCTGCGCGATCAGGAAGTGGCGGACTGGCTGGCGGCGCTGTCGCCACAGGCCCGCTCGGCGATCCAGCGGGATCGTGCGCTGTTTGATGATTGGGCGCGTCAGCGTCTGGCGGAAAAGGCACTGATCCGGGAGGCCCGGCAACAGGGCTGGGAGAAGCGGGAGGAAGTGACACAGGCCATCGATCAAGCGCGCGATCAGATCCTGCTGCGCAGCTATCTGGGCGCGGTGAGCCAGGTGCCGGAGGACTTTCCCGATGACGCCACGCTGCGGCAGCTTTATGACAGCAGAAAGCAGGAACTGGCGGTACCGGAACGTTATCACCTCAGGCAGATTTTTCTTGCCGTGGACGGCACCAATGCCGACCAGGTGAAAGCCCGCGCCGGGCAATTGGTGAAGGAAGCCCGCGCTAAAAAAGGGGACTTCGCCGAACTGGCCCGCCGTCATTCCGATGATGCGGCTTCCGCCGCCCGGGGTGGTGATATCGGCGTGCAGTCATTGGCCCAGCTTACTCCGGAGGCGCGCCCGGTGGTGACGGCGTTGAAGGAAGGGGAAGTCTCCGCGCCGTTTCGCACCGCGTCGGGTTGGCATGTGCTCAAGCTGGAGAAGACCGAGGCGGCGAGAACCGCCACCTTCGATGAGGTGCGCGATCAACTGCGCGCCACGGTCAGGGAACAGCGCCGGCGGCAAAATGCCGAGGCTTACCTGAATCGACTGGTGGGTGAGGCCTCTCTCAGCATCAATGGCGCCGCGGTGACGGCGCTGTTGGAAAACCAATAGCAGCCTTGGCCGAAAAAGGAACCCGTATGCCAATCCGGATGGTAATTACAACGGCGCTGGTCGCCGCTTTTCTGGCCGCCTGTACTGCGCCAGGCTCCGATTCAGCCGTCGATGGGTACCGGCGTTCGGTGATCGTGCAATGCTCACCGACCCAGGATGTGGAAGCCAATCCCTGTATCGCCAAGGCGCGCCAGGCTTGTGGCACGGACAGCGTTCGCTTGAAGAACGTGGATTCCCGACAAGCGGTGAGCGCCCCGGTGGCGCGGGGGGCTCCAGTAACGCTGGTGTATAACTACTCAGTGGTCTACTACTGCCTGGATTAGCGGCGGGGTGCGGGGCATGGCCGCGAATCAGCAGGAGTCCGCTCTCTCAGCTGATAATCAAAATACCGCCCGGCAGTGACCGCACCTCCGCGCCGCGCACCTCTTTGACCAGCGCGGCGAAGTCCTCCAGTTTATCCAGGGACAGATAAGCCTGTACCGGAACCCGGCCAAGCTGATCGTTCACCAGCACGATCTGTCCCGGGCGGTAGCGATTAACTTCGTCCACCACCTGGGCCAAAGGCGTGCCGTTGAACACCAGCATGCGCTGACGCCAGGCCGTCACCCGGTCCGGGTCCACGTGTTGGACCGAGGACAGGCGAGCGGTGTTGTATACCACTTGCTGGGCAGGCTGGAGTTGAACACTCTGGTGCCGATGACGGACCGCCACCTGCCCATCCAGGCAGGTCACCCGGACGCGGTCGTCGGTAAAGCGCACATTGAAGCGAGCACGGCGCGCTTCGATGAGGCCGTTCTGAGCGGCTACCGTGAAGGGAAGGCGATTGCCATCGGCGGTGGTGATCTCGGTTTCGCCGCTGTTCAACACCAGTCCGGTGATTTGTTCCGCCTGCCGATTCACGTCGATACTGGTGCGGGTGTTGAGCTGCACGGTGGCGGCGTTGGGCAGCACTACTTCGCGTTGCTCCCCGGTGCCAGTCCAAAGATCGGCGGACTGCATGCCCATGCGCGTCCACAAATCCAGAGGCGAGCGTAACGCCAGCCAGCCCGCCGCCGAAGCCGCCACGGCGCCGCCGAGAAAGGCCCGGCGAGTGAAACGGGAAGAACGGCGCCGGGGCAGCGGATGAGCGCCGGCTTCGATGCTCTCGCTGGTAGCGGCCTGTTCCATGCCCTGCCAGACCTGGCGGCAATGGACGAATGCCCGGGCGTGCTCCGGGCTCCGCGCGCACCAGCGGCGGAAAGCTTCACCGTCGGCGGCGCTGGCGCGTCCCGAGGAGAGGTGCACCACCCATTCTCTTGCCTCCCGGGTGATCCGGTCGGAAGAGGGGGCGGGGGCATTTCGATAATCGGTCATGATTGCGTCGGCCTTTTTTGTCTGGGCCCGTAACGTGGGGCGTAATCCCGCTCCAGCCTTTCGCAACAATGCAGTAATCCGGCGCGCAGTTCTTTTTCCACGGTGCGCAGGGACACACCGAAACGTTCGGCGATTTCCGCGTGGGGAGTGTCCTCGATACGCGCGGCGGTAACGATGGCGCGTCGGCGGCGTGGCAGTTCCGCCAGAGCTCTGCGAAATATCCGGATCTCCTGTTCACCCAGTGCCTCACGGGCGGGATCGGCCAGTTCATCCGCCATCTGATAGAGATCGTCCACTTCGTCCAGTGTCATCACTCTGGCGTGTTTACGGCGTTGTTCCTCCGCCACGTTCATGGCGATGCGGAAAAGGTAGGCGGCGGGATGGTGAACACGGGTGCCCTCCTGCATACGTTCAATTCGCAACCAGGTTTCCTGCAAGGCGTCCTCCGCCAGTTGGTGGGAACCCAGACGGCTGTACAGACGCTGACGGAATTCGTCATAGCGTTGCACCAGCAGATCGCGCAGCGAATGGTGCGAAGTCTCGGCGGTACTCATTCCCTGGATTCTCCTTGGCAGGATGGCGTGCCCGGATGGAGTAGCAGTGTGATCGGTTGCGGCATGCCGGGCGGCGGTGGCGGCAGGATCAGATCCTTGAAGCTGGCGCGGACGCTTGTTCCCCACCGTGCCTCGGCGTCGCCGTCCGGAAAGTGCACCCGGGTTACCCGGCCTTGAGGGTTGGCCCACAATTGCACCACCAGGCGAAACTGTCCCAGTTGTTCCGGTTGATGGCGACACAGGCCGGTCAGCACCGATTGTTGCAGTGAGCGGGCATAAGCGGGCGGCACCACGGATCGAGTCTTGGATGCGACGGTTTTGGCGTCGTCGTGCTGGGCAGGTACCAGCGTCAGGGCGGAATCGGTCAACCGGCGGCTGGTCAGCCCGGTACCGTTCAGCAATATCGTCAACGCCTGATCCGGAGGGAAATGGCCCCGTACGGCGCTGGCGGTTTTGTCCTGGATGCGATCGCTGGTAACCAAGATCGATATCCCCGTTTGCTCACTGAAAGTCTCCAACGACAGCGGTAAAGGCTGCGCGGGAAGATCAAAAAAGGGGGCGCCGTCATTGGCGTAACCGGCCAGGGTCGATGCCAGCATCAATCCCGTCCCCACCAGCCGCAACAAACGGAGAAAGAGGCTCCGGTCGGCGAAAGAGGCGGTGATCGTCACGGGAAAGACGGCACTGGCATGGTCACCTGTAGACACTGCATCCGGGTCTTGAACCGGTGGATTCAATCCGTGCTCCACCATGCAGGCTCTGTATGTCAAATCCGTGTCGTGCACTGTAGAACCCGACACTGCCTGGATTGTGCCCCTTGATGAACTTTCCGTGAAAAAACGGCGGTCGTGGGGCGGGCCGATCATCTTTCTCACAAAGACCGTTCACGCTGGAGCCGATGCCGCGCCGGGGGCCGTTGGGGTTGTGCCGTGGCCGCCGTCGCTAGCGTGTAGGGATGCGGGGCGCGCCCGTCGCGTGCACCGCCATCGCCTTGGTGGTCGTCCACAGTCGTTGTTGAGAGCGCCTATTTCATGCTGACCAAAAACACCAGACCGGCCCGCCGCACTCCGGTACGTTCCGTGATTTCCCGCAAGCCTCTGGCCCTGGCCGTGGCCTCGATTCTGGCGGTGGGTGCCGGGCAGGCCGAGGCCAGCAGCCCGCGCCCGTTCAGCCCGGAGTGGTTCGCCGCCGCCCGTGGCGCCGCGGCGCAGAACCGCGCCAATACCGCCCCCACCGCCCGGCCTCTGGCCCAGCAACGGCAAGCTCGCGAGCGCTTGCAGCACTCGATCAACAATGTTGGCCGCACCGCCGCTGCCGTGGCCGCCCAGAGAGCGGCGCAGGAAGCGGCCCGCAAGGCCGCCCAGCAGGCCGCGTCGAACATTCCCAACGGCCTCGGAGAAGGCGGCCTCAAGGTCGATGTGAACCCGGACACCGCCGGTTGGCTGGGCGCCAAGGATCCGACCCAGACCACCAAGGACGGCCACACCACCGTCCGCATCGAACAAACCGCCGACAAGGCCATCCTCAACTGGGAGACCTTCAACGTCGGCCGTGACACCACCGTGGACTTCGATCAGCAGGCCAACTGGGCGGCGCTGAACCGGGTCAACGACCCCAACGCCCGCCCCAGTCAGATCCAGGGGCGGATCCAGGGCGACGGCACGGTGATGATCGTCAACCGCAACGGCGTGGTGTTCAGCGGCTCAAGCCAGGTCAACGTGCGCAACCTGGTGGCCGCCGCCGCCGACATCAGCGACCAGCAGTTCACCGAACGCGGATTGTACGTGGACACCAACGGCTCCCAGCCCACCTTCACCGCCGCCGCCGGCAACGTGACGGTGGACGCTGGCGCCCGCATCACCACCCACGAACCGGAATCGGTGACCCAGGGCGGCGGCTATGTGCTGCTGATGGGCCGGGAGGTGAACAACGCCGGGGAAATCACCACCCGCCGGGGCCAGACCACCCTGGCCGCCGGTGAGGACTTCTACATCCGCAAGGGAGCGGGCACCGAAGCCAACCAGGCCTCCACCACCCGTGGCAACGAAGTGGCCAGCACCTGGGAAGCCGGCAGCGACGCCGGCACCGTCACCAATGAAGGCCTGATCGTGGCGCGGGAAGGGGACATCACCCTCACCGGTCACGACGTGCGCCAACAGGGCGTGGCCATGGCCACCACCACGGTGAACACCCGGGGTACCGTTCATCTGCTCAACTCGGCCAGCGACACCGAAGGCAAGGTGACCCTGGGCGAGGGGGCGGTGACCACGGTGGTGATCGAGGACGATGGCGAGACCGCCCTGGACAATCAGCGTGACGCCTTGATCGAGTCGTCGGCGGAACTGGATGGCCTGCGCGATGACATGATCACCGGCGCCTTCGACAACATCGGCCTGATGGCCGACCGCCGCGACCAGTCCCGGGTGGAAATCGTCTCCGGCGGCGACGTGGTGTTCGAGAAGGATTCCCTGACCCTGGCCACCGGCGGCCAGATCGCCGTGGACGCCGGCCGCCGCACCCACCTGAACGCGGGCTCGGAACTGGACGTGTCCGGCTCCGTGGGTGTGAAGGTGGCGATGGAATCCAACAACGTCCTGATCAACGTGCAGGGTAATGAGCAGCGGGATTCTCCGGACAACCGCGATAACGGCGGACTCAACAATGGCGATGTCTGGGTCGATCGCCGCAACCTGATCTTCGTGCCCGCCGGCACCGGCGGCTACGAGACGGATCGGTGGTATACCGCCGGCGGTCTGCTGGAAGTGAGCGGTTACCTGGATACCCAGGGCCACGGCATCGGGGAATGGTCGGCGGCGGGCGGCACCGTGCTGCTCGGCGGCAGTGAAGTGGTGACCCAGACCGGCTCGTCGGTGAACCTGTCCGGCGGTACCCTTGATGTGCAGACCGGCTATATCGCCAAAACCTGGCTCAAAGGCGCCGACGGCAGACTGTACGACGCCGCCACCGCCCCGGCGAGCATGCTTTACACGGGTATCTATCAGGGCTATGAACGGGTCAGCGAACGCTGGGGGCAAACCGACGCCTGGCGCAATCCGCTGATCGCGCCGGAGCGTCAACTGGAAAACGGCTACACCGTGGGCCGCGACGCCGGCACCCTGATCATCAACGCCCCCACCGCCGTGCTGGAGGGCGACATCGTCGCCGAAGTATTCCAGGGCGAGCGCCAGAACCAGGCCCAGGACGCCGGCCGGGACAGCTACCAGCAAGCGCAGAACCGGGTGGCCCGCCGTGGCCGCCTGGCGGTGGGGCAGTATGGCCAGTACGGCCTGGAAAACGCCTACGGCAGCGATATCCGCATCGGTGAGTTCGACGACATCAGTGAACAGCTCACCCTGGAATCCGACCTCAGCGAACGGCTCAACACCGTCTGGCTGGACGCCGGCCGCTTGAATGAACAGCGCCTCGGTGGCCTGGATTTGGTGTCCGGCGGCAGCATTTCGGTGGAGAGCGATCTGACTCTGGCAGAGGGCGGGCAGTTGCGTCTGGTGTCCGGGCAGGTGGCGGTGGATGCCGCTGTCACCGCCCGGGGCGGGGATACTGCGCTGACCAATATATTGATGCCTGCCGGCACCAGTCTCACTCCGATAGCGTTCACCGATGAGGACGGAAACAGCGAATTGCATCTGACCGAAAACGGCCAGTTGGACGCCCGTGGCCTGTGGCGCAACGGCCTGTTGGAAAGCGGTGAGAACTGGAAGCAGGCCTATGTGGATGGCGGCGATGTCACCATCGAAGGCACCCAGGATGTGACTTTGGCGGAAGGGAGCCAGGTCGATGTGTCCTCCGGGGCCGCCTTGAAGGCGGACGGAGAACTGCTGGGAGGGCGTGGCGGGGACATCACCTTGAGTGCCAGCGTGGCATTGAACGGCAGTATCGCCCCGGATGCCGCTTTGAGCACAAACGGTACCCTCAGAGGTTATGGCGTGGACGGCGGCGGCGTGCTGACCATTGAATCCGGGCAGGGTCAGGCCATTGTCCTCGGTGGCACGCCCGGGAATAGCGAAGAGGCTTCCGGCGAGGAACCGGCGTCGATGTTGAGGCTGGATGAGGCGTTGCTGCAAAGCGGCTTCAGTGCCTATGACATCAACGGACGTGGAGGCTTGACGGTGTCCGGAGACGCTGATTTGGCGGTGATGATGCCGGTTTTGCGTCGTACGGATCAGGCCGCGCGGGCCAATAGCCTTAACCAGGCTTTGGCACTCTGGCTGCCACCGCTCTATCTGGAGGACCCCCTGGCCGGCACCGCGCAACAGCGCCGAGGAGCCAGCCTGACCTTGACCTCGGAACGGCGTGGTGTTTTCGGCGACATTCAGGTTCAGAGTGGGGCTGAAATCAGCGTCGATCCGGGGCAGTCCATAGTGATTTCCGGTGGCAACACCGTTGCCGTGGAAGGCACCCTGAGAGCGCCCGGCGGAGAAATCGCCATTCTTTCGAGCTTTCGCTACGAAGGGACCCTGGTGATCGGCGAGACGGCGGTGCTGGACGCGGCGGGCCGGGCCTATGTGATGACCGGGCCGGCCGGGCGCCGTTATGGTGAAGTCTGGGATGGCGGCACCGTGACTCTCGGCGCGTACCGCCCCGAGGAGATGAACAGTGGCACGGGTTTTCTTGAGTTGAGCGATGCGTTCGTGGTGGTACGCGAAGGCGCTTTGATCGACGTATCCGGTACCCGTGCGGATCTGGATCTGGGAACGTCCGGATCGACCTCCGTGGCAAGCTCGGGAGGCGGTCTGGCGATGCGTTCCACATCGGGTATCTATTTCGACGGTACGCTCCGTGCCGATGCCGGTGGCGATGACGCAGACGGTGGTCGCCTTGATCTGATGCTCGAGGGCAACGCCATCTATACCTCGGATCCCGACGATCCGCGTGCGGTTCTACGTAATATCACCATCAGTCAGAACGGTGATTCCGGTTACGGCGAGGAACTGACTTTTGGCCAGGCTCGCATCGCGGTGAATGATCTTGAGAGCATGGGGATCGACCATCTCGCCCTCTGGGCCCGGGACGGCATTCTGTTCGATGGGGACACCGAGTTGGCGCTGGGCGGCAGTTTATCCCTGTCCGCGGCTACACTGGCGGCGGCTTCGGACACGCCAGCGATCAGTGTGGCATTGGATGCCCCCTATGTGACCCTGGCGGGCCGGACCACTTTGCCTTCCAGTGCTGATGGCGGCGGTATTTTTCCCCGTCTCGATTACGATAACTGGGCGCCGTTATCGGCAGCGACGTCTGATTCCAGCCGTTTCACGGTGACCGCGGATCTTATTGATCTGGGGGAAGGCGCTCTGACATTCGGGGCCCAGGGGCGTTATGAAACGCCCGCCGGGTATGCCGAGGTGGATTTGCCGGGTTTCGCCTCCGTGACGTTACACAGCCGCGGTGATATCCGCCTTACCAACGCGGACGTTATGACCGGCAAAGAACTGCGTTTTATCTCCGAGCGATTGTACCCCACCACGCACAGCTCGAACCTGATCCGTGTGGGGCTCAGCGGTGAAGGGCGTGATGCTGATCCGATCGAAGATGCGGTGTTGCGTTTCGAGCGGGAAGGGGAAGGGGACGTGGCGGCGCCGCTGTCCGTGTTCGGCTTCCTTACCCTGCAGGCGCCGCGAATCGAGCAGGCCGGCGTGCTACTGGCACCGTTGGGAAGGATCGACTTCTCCCGGGATGGGACGGAACGGAATCTGAAGTACAACACGTCTCCCCGGTATTTCAGCAATCTGGACATGGACGTACAGCTCGAGGCCGGCAGTATCACCTCGATCAGCGCCGCCGGTTTAGTGTTGCCCTACGGTTATACCACCGATGGATTGAAATACTTCTATAACGGTTCCGAGGTGGTTTACGACAGGTCCGGTGGCGCTGGCAGCCAAGGTGATGAACAGTCTCAGAGGGCCTGGGGCGGCATCTACTTCGATTCCCGAACCTTCGCGGCCAGCGAGGGCGCCGTGGTCGACGTCAGTGCCGGCGGAGAGCTGAGAGGCGTGGGGTTCACCTCCGGACGGGGCGGTTCCGTGGACATCCTCAATACCGCTCTGGTCAATGCGTCCCCCTGGCACGCTGGTGACAGCAATGCCCGGGTTTACGCTATCGTCCCCGGTCTGGCCGAGGGCCAGGCCCCTCTCGACCCGGCCCTGGATACGGGTTCCAAGGTGGGTCAGCAGATCGCCATTGGCGACGGTGTGCCCGGCCTGGCGGCGGGCACCTATACCCTACTTCCAGCGGAATACGCCTTGATGCCCGGCGGGTTCCGGGTGGAACTGGGGAGTGACGCCGCCCAATACGCCGTACCCGGTATTGCCACGGCGGCCTCGGGTGTGTATCGGACCGTGGTGGAAACCACCAATGCCCTTACCGGGGCAGCCGGAAAACTGCCGTTATGGGCTTCGGTGATGTCCGGCGATACGGTGCGCCGTTACGCCAGCTATAACGAAACCACCTTGTCCCAATGGATGGCCACGCAGTTGGCGCGTTTCGGCGATACCTCGATCATGCAGCCTTTGCTTCCGGAACAGGCTCGCCCGCTGGTGTTCGATTTCACCAATGCGGAGCTGACCGGGAAGGCGGCCTTCCAATTCGCGGGAACCCTGGTGAACGAACGGGTGGAGGGCGGCCGTGGTGGATTGATCTCGTTCCATGGCAACCACCTGGAAGTACTGGGTGAGGGCAGTGACGGCACGGATGACCGTGTTTCCCTCGATGCCGGCCAATTGAACGATCTGGACGCCAGCGTGCTGGCCTTGGGTTTGACACCACCCGGGGCCACTGGAACTGCGCGCTCATCGGGTAGCACGACAGTGCGCTCCGGGGCCACTTTGCGCGCCGGGACTCTGTTGCTGGCCGGTAATGGCGCGGACGCGGTGGTGGTGGAATCCGGCGCGGTCCTGGACAGCCGGGAACGGGGTGCGGCCGGCTGGACCGCGGAAAATGGTTTTCTGATCGACACTGATAGTGGTACCGGTCTGCTGGTGATCAGTAACGATCTGATGCAGCTCGGCGCGGCCGAAGGTCCTGGCAGTGTGCGCATCGAGGATGGGGCGGCGCTGCACGGCGAAGGCACCGTGGCGCTGGCGGCGCCCGGCGGTATCACCGTCGGCGATATCGATCTGAGCGCAAGGGATCTGCTGCTCTCGCTGGAAGACATTAATATTGGCACTGACGACGCCTTGGCCGAGGCGGAGGCGAGGGGTGTGCTGTCCGACGGCTGGCGGCTGAACCAAGGTATCCTGGATGGTTTGCTCGCTTTGGGGGAACTGGAGAGCTTCAGTCTGCAGGCGGCCGGCGCCATTAATTTCTTCGGTCCCGTGACTTTGGATACCTACGACCCCGCCACCGGCGAATCCCGCGCCGCCCTGCGTTTTATCTCCCCGGCCATTTACGGTCTGGGCGGTGAAGGCGACACCGTGACGATCCGTACCGACCGCTTCAACTGGAGCGGGCTGGGTGAAAATCGGGGGACCCCTTTCGTTCCGGATTATGTCTCGGTGACGCCGGGCGAGGTTATCGATGGCGGCGCGGGGACCGGCAGCGGCGGCTTCCTGGTGGACGCCAATGAAGTGGTGTTTGGCTTCAATGGTCTGGTGGGCGATCAAACCGCCAACGCCACCCTGGAGCGTCTGATGTTGGGCTTCGGTGAGGTCACTTTCCAGGCTCGGGAAAGGATCACCAGCGACCTGTACGGTGCTTTGTCCGTTTACCGGCAGGATAGCGATGGCACACGCAGCGGCGGTAATCTGACCCTGAGCTCCCCGGTGCTCACCGGCCAGGCCGGTTCCGAAATGACCTACCGGACCGGCGGCAACCTGCTGGTTACCCGGCCTGCCGATGCAGCCGCCGTGGACCCGGCGGACCTGGATCTGGGCGCTCAACTGACCTTGGAAGGCAACAGTGTCCGTGTCGAGGGCAGCATCATCGCCCCCAGCGGCAAGGTGGCCATCGAAGCCACCGAGGATCTGCTGCTGGCCGACGGCAGCCTGATCAACGTGGCCGGCCGGGCGGTGGAGTTCTTCGATGTCACCCGGTACAGCTTCGGTGGCGCGGTCAGCCTGGAAAGCGTTGAAGGCAATGTCCAGCAGGTCGCGGGCTCCCGTATCGATGTGTCCGCGCCATACAGCGACGCGGGCAAACTGGAAGCCACCGCCGTCAACGGCACCGTGGACCTGGCTGGTGAGCTGGTTGCCCGTAATCCAGGGGAGGACCCGGAAGGGGAGGGCGAAGGCGGCACCCTACGTATCAAGGCCAATACCTTGCCCGGTTTCGTGGCGCTCAATCAACGCCTCACCGACGGCGGCTTTGATTACCTGCGCGGCTTCGAAACCAACGAAGGCGACCTGACTCTGGGCGAGGAAGTCCGCGCCCGTCATATCGAGGCCACCGCCAACGGCGGTGACCTGATCGTCAACGGCAATCTGCGCGCTGGTGGCGACTACGCTGGCAGTATTTACCTGGCCGCCGCCAATGATCTGAGGGTGGAGAACGGCGCTACCCTGGACGCCAGCGGCGATCAACTCAAGCTGGACAGCTACGGCGACCCCATCGAAGGCAGCAACCGGGCCGTTATCAATCTGACCAGCCGGGATGGCCGTCTGGTGCTGGGTGATAACGTGACGTTGGATGTGAGCGCGGGCGGTGAAGCCCGTGGCACCGTCGATCTGAATGCCCGCCGCCTGGGTGCACCTTCTGAAACATCGGCAACCGGCAACGATGTGGCGGTGGAGGCCGGTGACAACCTGACGGTCTCCGGCGCCAAGCGGGTGTCGGTGAACGGATTCTGGAGCTACGACGATGCTCCGGATGACACCGATCCGGAGCACGGCAACACCCAGGTGGTCAACCAGGAGTATCTGGATCGGATCCATGATGACAGTAAGGACTTTATCAACGCGGCGTTGGCCAATGACGAGTTGCAACAGCGCTTGGCGAGCCTGAAAGACGCCGCCGGCGAGGCCTTCTCTCTGCGCCCGGGCGTGGAGATCGTCTCCGCCACCGAGGACGGCAATCTGCGTATCGATGGTGATCTGGATTTTGCCGGATACCGCTACGGACCGGACGCCGATGACGTTGTGTACGGTAGCGGCACCGCCGGGGTGTTCGTGATGCGCGCCGGGGGTGACCTTGATGTGAATGGCAATGTCACCGATGGTTTCTATCGGCCACCGACCACTCCGGATGACAATTACAATCCAGTTGTTGATATAGATCCCTCCCTGGTGGATGGGAATAACCGCCTATTGGCACCCTATGTAGTCGATGAAGAAATGACGTTAAAGGCAGGCTGGGACCTGGCTATGGTCTACACCTATGGTGGGTCCTTGCCGTTTGATCTTAATGTTAATACAAGAATCATAGTCAGAAGCGGAGGGGTGTTACCTGTTGACGTAATCACAACTAGAGCTCAGCTGCGTGATACGACCCTCACGGCTCCGATCTTGCTTCCTGAAGGCGCAACAGTAACAGACCGAAACGGGACTGCTTATGTCGGCCGGATTGATTCTGGAACCTACATAGAAAATATTCTGTTACCGGCCGGTTCTGTTTTTTCAGCCGGTAGCGAAATATCTGGCATGGCTCAGATCTTTATTGATTCACTCACGCTTCCTGCTGGAAGCGACCTATTCGGCCTGCAGATTCAGAGGGCGGATGAGTTTAACGAGTCGAAAACGCTGCTTCCGCAGGATCTGTTGCCTCGAGGAATGACGATAAATGGATTCGAAGGAAGCCTCCAGACCCAGAGAATTGTTGCTGTTGCGTCCTTGTTGCCGGAAGGAATGCAAAGCTGGGATCTGAAGCTGGTCGCCGGAGCGGACCTGGCCGCGGCGGACCGCCGTTCAACACTCGAGGGCAGCGAGGGTGACCTGACGCTGAGTAACCCCTACCAGGTGAGACATCATTCGGGGAGCGCCGATACCCTGGAGGGAATCAGTGTGATCCGTACCGGCAGCGGTGACCTGGAGTTGATCGCTGCCCGGGATTATCAGCAGGAGACCCCCTTCGGGGTCTATACCGCCGGAACCGCCGCCGAGGCAAGTGGCGCTCCTGAACGCCAGAGAGATCCTGATACCTTGCCCAGTGATACCTACGTTCCCGAGGAACCCGGGGAAGAAGATGATCCTGAGGCAGAGGACAAGCCCACCTATCTGAGTGTTGCCGAAGCCACACCCGGCTCTTTCGCCACGGGTGGTGGCAACGTGCTGGTGAGCGCGGGTCGGGATATGAGGGGCAACACTTACTCGCGAAAGGGACAGATTTCCGACTGGCTGTGGACCTGGAGTGATCCGGAGAGCGGCGCCCTGGCCTGGTGGCTCAATACCGGCAGTTATGGTGCCGCTGACGAGCTGATTGCCTTTGACGGTATCGGTACTCTCGGTGGCGGTAATCTCTCTGTATCGGTAGGCGGGGACTTTGGCGTGTATTCCTATGGCCCGAGTGATGGCAGCGCCAGACCGGGCGGCTTGTCGCTGGCGGTAGGCTCCACTGGTTGGGAAAATGCCGATGGCGAAGGGCGCAAGTATGGCGGTGGCGACTTAAGGCTGGAAGTAGGGGGCGTGGTCAACAGCTGGGAGGCTAGAGGGATCGCCACCTTGGGGGAAACAGATGGATATACAGCGAATCTGCGCGGCGATGTGCTGCTGCGGGCCGGAGCCGTCGGCCAGATTTGGCACACTTATGCTGTTGCCAATAACACCACGGATCCCCGGCCGGATGAGAACCTGCTACTGGCTGACCGGAGAGTTCATGGTGGATTACGTCTGATGCTGGGCGATGCCCAGGCCCGGGTACACACCTACGGTGACCAGATTGTCAACGCGGAGAACCTGAACAGCGGCGATGTGAAGCTGTGGACCGAACTGACCGAGGGTATGCTGTTCAGTGCCGGCGGGAATATGGGGGTAGGAGCAGTATCAAATGACGCCATACTTCTTCCCGCCCGTTTCAGTGTGGTCGCCGCGGAGGGCACGATTTATGGCAATGCTAGCACTCCTAGTAATTCCCCTTTGGGATCAGTGGCCGACACCTCCGCGGATGGGTGGCTGGAATTTCTGGCCGGAGACGCCATCTACAACCTGGGGTTGTCGTCGGCCTATGACCCGGATTTGCTCGGTACAGAGGTATCCCCCGCGCGGTTCTATGCCCGTGATGGCGATATCTACCAGCTCTACTATGGCTACTATGGCATCCGGAGTGAGCGTCTTATCAATCAGGCCGGGCGTCCGGCTCATGTTCGCGCCGGCCGGGATATCGTTGAATATGGGGGCGCAACCGCGGGGGGCCAGCCATCGGCGCTGGGGCACTATGGGCCGACGGACGTCTCGATCATCGAGGCGGGGCGCGATCTGATTCACATCAACACCAAAGTGATGGGCGGAGGCGCGCTGGAGCTGACCGCGGGGCGCGGTTTCTATCAGGCCGACCGGGGGCAGATTCGTACTCTCGGGGCTTTTGGTGATGTCGTCGGCGGTGATCAGAACGGCGGCGCTGACATCGTCATCAATGTCGGCATGGGCGCGTCCGGCCCGGATTATCAGGCGCTCATCGATCGCTATCTGGATCCGGCCAATCTGGCCGAGGCCGGAAGGCCTCTGGCCGAGCAACCGGACAAGGTCGTCAAGGTGTACGACGAAGAACTGAGGGCCTGGCTGGAACAGCGTTTCGGGCTAACGGGTCTGGACCTCACCGATGCCCTGGCCTATTTCCAGAATCTGGCACCGGAGCAGCAGCGTATCTTCTTGCGCGAGCTCTATTACGCGGAACTGCGGGAAGGGGGACGGGAGTACACGGATTCCGAAGGACCCCGTTTCGGCAGCTACCTGCGTGGCCGCCGCGTGATCGAGACCCTGCTGCCGGAGATGGACAGTGAAATGGGCACCTCCGGTTACCAGGGTGACTTCACCATGTTCACGACTCAGGATGGGAATACCGAGCGCTCCGGTCTGATCCGCACCGAAGGCGGCGGCGACATCCAGATGCTGGTGCCCGGCGGTGATTTGATCATCGGCCTGGAATCAGTGCGCCCGGAGAACGGCGACAATGGCATCCTCACTCAGGGCAGCGGCGATATTCAGCTGTTCAGCCAGGGCGATATCGCGCTCGGTCTCTCGCGCATCATGACCACCTACGGCGGCGACATCTTCGCCTGGTCCAACGCTGGTGACATCAACGCCGGCCGCGGTGCCAAAACTACCTTGGTGTACACGCCGCCGCGCCGCACCTACGACAGTCTGGGTGTTGTCACCCTGTCGCCGTCGGTGCCAAGCACCGGCGCGGGCATCGCCACTCTGGCGCCGATCCCGGAAGTGCCGCCAGGAGACATTGATCTGATCGCGCCGCTGGGCGTGATCGATGCTGGCGAGGCGGGTATTCGTGTGTCCGGCAGTATCAATGTGGCGGCGTTGCAGGTGGTGAACGCGGAAAACATCCAGGTGCAAGGGGACTCCACCGGCCTGCCGGCGGTGGCGGCGGTGAACGTGGGCGCCCTGACCAGCGCCAGCAACGCCGCTTCCAGTGCGGTGCAGGCGGCGGAGCAGGTGGGGCGGCGCTATCAGCAGAACCAGCCTTCCATTATCAGCGTGGAAATTCTCGGTTACGGCCAGGAACGGCTGGAAGCGGGAGGCGACCGGACCAGCGCCGCCCCGGCCTCTCGTCCTGGGGAGGGGATGGTACAGGTGTTGGGGGCGGGGCCGTTGTCGGCGAACCAGACGGGCATGTTGACGCCCGCTGAGCGCCGGGGACTCGAGTCGCGCTGATCATCTCGGTTGAACCCCGGAGCAAGCCCGCTCCGGGGCATTGCCAGGAGGCACAAGGATGTTCTACGACCGTGATGCGGCCAGTCAGATATTGGCGATGACCCGGGTGACCACGCTGGCGCGCCTGCATGCCGCCACCACGTATCTGATTCAGATGCACGGGTTTCGCTTTTACTATTTTTCGCTGCGCGGGCAGCATGCGCTGACAGGCCGCGACCCGGTCACCTTGCACAATTTGCCGGTCAATGGCCGCCGGCCTGAAATGGATAGAGAGCCGGATCAGGATCCCCTCGTTCATTACGCCGCTACTCGTACCCTGCCCATGGATTGGAAGCAGATCATGGCGCTGCCCGGTTACCAGCACCGGGGTTATCTGCGCGTCATGGCGGCGCGGGCCCAACACGGACTATTAAGTGGTTGCACCGTGCCCTTGAGTCAGGCCAGTGGCGTTTTGGCGCGGCTGGATTTGATCTGTGATCATGATGACGAGGAAGCGGATCTCTGTATTCGCCGCTACCTGCCATACGCTTCTTTGCTGGGACAGGTCCTGTTGGATAAAACCCGGGGGCTGACCCGGCAAGAAGACGACGACCTGATGGAGCCCGATGGCGGCACACCGCTCACTCAACGGGAACGGGAGTGTTTGCTTTGGGCCAGTGAAGGCAAGACCAACGCGGAAATCGGTGCGCTGCTCGGCATCAGCGAACGTACCGTGGTGTATCACGTTCACCACGCCTGCGAAAAACTCCATGCCCGCAATCGCCAACACGCGGTCACCAAGGCCATCCTGTCTCGAAAGCTGTTTGGTCCCACCAGTGATAGTTCCCGGCTGGTTGGCAACATGGTTTAGCGCTTGCCGGTGATCGAAGGCGATCACATCTCTGTTGTTCCCCGCTCGACCTACGAAGCCGCTGTAGGAGCTTGCCCTGCAAGCGAATTCTTTTGGGCCGAGAGACCAATTCGCTTGCAGGCAAGCTCCTACAGACACCTTGTAGCAATCTCTGAATTCACCCCTAAGAGCGGTCTTCATTCTTTGCCAATTACAGCAATCTTATCCGCCAATTTATGACCTTCTGTCACATCTCTTCCCTGTTCAACAGTGCCCAACCCCCGTATGCAAGCGGGGTTCATAAAAGACAACGAAAAACCGGTTACAAACTGCCGGAAACAACAAAACCGTGACAAGAAAACGTCGCCTGACCGACCGGCAATATTCCCTGAAATGAAAAGGTTTGGAAACGCGCCCTCTTTAGTGTGGTTCATGCGGTTCGCCGCACTTCGTTGCAATCGAATTAGACACCAAGAGGGTATTGTTGTTATGAACGCCATGATCAAGAAGGCAGTCTTGGCTGCCGCTATCGCTTCCGCTCCTTTCGCTGCCTCCGCCACCGATCTGGTAGGCGGTGGTGCTTCCCTGCCGGCTCTGGCTTATGTGGGAGATTCCTTCACAGCGTCCAACCCGCAAGCTCGACTATCTTCTAATCCTTTTGCTGGCTTGGATGCCGGCAGCGGCTATGTACAGGCAGAAATCCTCGGTGGTATTTTTCTTGACTACGAGTTGACCGGTAATACCGCTTCTTACTGCCAAACCGGCAGCGGCACGGGTCGCCGCGTTCTGCTCGGTGCTCCGGGCTGGTCCGCCTCCGGTGACTGCCGGGACTACAGCGCTTCCCCCGCCGGTTTCAGCGGCCTGAATGCACTGCCTGATTTCGCCGGTTCTGATGCTCCGCTGAACGCCAGTGACATCGCTACCTTCCAGAATGGCAATCAAGCCACCCGCGATAATCTGGTACAGGTGCCTGCTCTGGGTGCATTGATCGGTCTGCCGGTGAACGTTGAGGATAACTTTGGCAACCCGATCACCAATGTGAATCTGACCACCAAGCAAGTGTGCGACATCTTCAGTGGGGACGCTCAGGTCTGGACCGATGTGGGCGTCAGCTCCTCCGACCCGATCACCATGGTGGTCCGTACCGATGAGAGTGGCACGGTTTTCGCCACGACCCAGTACTTTGCCGCTAACTGTAACGTTAACTATAGTGATGCTTTCGTCACTTCAGAAGACTTCACCGATTCCTACGGTCCTTCCGATTACAACTCCAGTGTTACCGCCAGCGGTAACGGTGGTGTGGTTGCCGCGGTAGCCGCCAACAGCGGGTCCATCGGTTTCGCCAACTTCGCCAACGTGGATGAGGCCGGTCTGGCCTATGCCTTGATCGAAGGGCACGATCCCGCTACCGCCTCCTCTGTAGGGTACGCTATTGGCGATCTGCTGCCGGATACGGTTCTGGGGGATGTTGATTTATCCACTGGTCTGCCGACCACACAAACCCTGTTTTCCATTGATCCGGCTCTGGTTGAAGGTTGTCTGGCGGTGATCAATCCGGCGGCCCAACTGGAAGGTGACTATCCGATTGCCGCCGTCACCAACCTGCTGACCTACACCGACAACAACGTGGATCCGGCGGCAACCCGGGATCTGTTCAAGGAAGTGATCAGCGGCTCTTCCGCTCTGCCGGTAGGCTTTGCCCGCCTGGCCAGTGGTATCCAAACCGCATCTGAAAACATCATCGACACCTGCATTAACTAAGCAGCATATCCGGTCCTGACCGGAGCGGGGCGCCCAAGAGGGCGCCCCTTTTTTTAAAGGCTGTACCCGGTCATCCCGGGGTAGATAGTTCAATGGCTTAACGCCACTGAACGCCCCCTTCGGGGCGCCCTGCGGGGCGTCCAAACGGTGCTCTAAGCACCGTTGTGTGACCCGGGATCTCCGTCTGAAGGGCGCGGCTTTGTAGAGGAAGAAGGAGATGCCGGATCAAGTTAGGCATGACATGGGGGCTGTGGGAAGCTTGCTTGCAAGCGAATATTTCGACGGGGCCAGAGTAAACATGCCGAGGCTTTTACCCGCTTCAGTCGTCCCCGCCACCCTGCGAATCAAACTGCACTGGCAGCCCCTCCAGCGGCAACTGCCGGGAAAGGATCGCCCGGGTCACCGCATGCTGACGATTACGGGCACGCAGTTTCCGGCAGGCATTGCTGAGGTGGTAGACCACGGTACGCTCGGTGATGCCCAGGCGCTGGCCGATTTCATTGTTGGTGTGGCCGGCGCTGGCCCATACCAGGCATTCCCTCTCGCGGCTGTTGAGTGCTTCGGCGCAATGGGCTTCACGTTGCTGTGCCGTCAGGGCGCGGTCCTGGCCGCGCAGTGTGCGAGAGCGTTCCAGGATCACGTTACCGAGCAACAGGGCGTAGGGCAGGAATTGATGGACATGGTCCCAGGCGCGCTCGCCGTCCTCTTCGCTGATCAGGTTGAAACGGGCATGCAGTCCGCCGATGGCCAGGGGGACGGTGCAGCCGGAGGCCATGCCGTGGTGGGCACGCAGGATCATGACGCGGCGTTGCTCACCGGTGTCGTAGTCCGGCAGGGTCATGAGGGAGCGCCAGTCCAATGGCAGGTGACGGTTCAGGGCGTAGTGGACCAGGGGGTCGGTATTGATCAGATGTTCGTCCTGGTAAAGCTTGACCCAGTCGTCAGCCAGATTGTGCAAGCGTAGTGGTTCTGACTGATGCAGAGATACCGTGCTGTTGATGACAAAAAAATAGCGCTGGAAGCCGTGTTCACGGATGAAGTATTCCACCGCCGTGTGCAAACGTGTAAGACGTGTAAGGCGGGTGATGGCCAGGATCTGGGCCACCAAGCTTTTGTCGTAGAACATCCCCCTGAGCCTTCCCTGTGGTTTATGGGTGTTCGCTTTATGATTTTGATTCTCGGATTTTCATAACAGATTAGGCAGTAAGTATTACGGTTTCATGATGATTACCCTGTCTTTTCTTACAGCCTGTTAGGTGCGGAAGATGTCACCCCCGTGACAGAAAAAGGGGAAGGCCGGTTGTCATAAACTCTGTCACCTGCCGGTAATCGATTTGCCACCGTGCTCTCCTATCGTGCCCGATCTTTAGCGGGGCCTTTGCCCTGACATTTGTCTATCTATTCGGGAGAGCATCATGGGAGCTTGCGTTCGCCACGCGGGCCGATGGCGTGCGGCTGTATTGCCGGCGTTGATCGCGTCCTTGCTGGCAGGTTGTGGTGGGGATACCGACACCAAGTTCGTTGACAAGATCGTCGAAGTGCCGGTGGAAGAGGACGTCCCCTATGTGGAGGACCTCTCCGGTGCGGAAACGTTTACCGCGAATATAATCGCCGCACCTGATGGCGCTGACGACCAGTTCCAGCCGCACCCCGCCCCGGTGGTCAATGGGGTGACCGAACGGGAGCAAGAGAAGGAACCTACGGTAATCAGCGATTACCAGCGCTTCCAGATCAATACCGATCTGAGCCTGACCAGCGGTCGTCTGAATCACGTTCGCGATGAAGGCATCTTCAGTGCGGAGTTCACCACCGGCGGCAGTCTCTCTTTGGTGCCGTTGACCCGTTCCAATGGTCAGTTCTCCTTTGAGCGCACCACCGCGTCCGCCAACCATGCCATCGACAACGGCCAGAACGTGATTCTGGCGGTGAACGCCGATCCGTATAACATGACCCAGGGCTGGAACATGGGTCTGATCAAAAAGGACGGGGTCACCTACACCGGATTTTCCGATCGCAACGAACAGGCGATCGTGGTGTACCAGGACGGTTCGCCCGGCATTCTTGAGCAGGTGCCGGAGTTCACTCTGAATGTGTATCACAATGGCCAGTTGCTGGAGCCGCTGGGCAAGGTGCATTACTTCGATAATGCCAGCCAGGCCAACACCAGCTTCAGCCGTGGCGGTTCCGAACTGGAGCTGTACCCGGCGGAAAGCTATCGCGGCACTGTTGATCTGACCGGTCGCAGCGCCGCGCTGATCGCCGCCGAGGCCAATGGCGTCAGCGTGGTGGCGCGGGGCGACGGCGAGGTGAGCGTGCAATTACCGCCACTGTCCGGAACCGTGGTGGGGCGCGTGGAAGACCGTGCCCACTACGTGGTTCCCGCTGGTCATGCGTTGCTGGTGGATGGCGGCGCGCTGTCCGCGGGCAGCCGGGTGGATATCCGTTACGAAACCGACGATCCGTCCTGGGATCAGGTGGAAAGTGCCCTGGGGGCCGGCTTCGGCCGTGGTCTGTTGGTGAAGGACGGTCAGCTTGGCAGCAATCAGGATGAAGTGGCGGTAAGCAGCCGCACCGCTTTTGGCATTCGCGCCGATGGCAGCGCCTTTTTCCTGGTGGTGGACAAGCCGGTGGGCTCTCTCTACGACGGTATCACCCAGACCAAGCTGGGCCAGATCATGATCGGCTATGGCGCGGTGCAGGCGATCAACCTGGACGGCGGCGGCTCTTCCACGTTGGCGGCACGTCTGCCCGGCGAACGTTACACCTACCTGGTGAATACGCCCTCCGATGGCGGCGAGCGGGTCACCGCCACCAAGTGGGGCCTGGTGTTGAACGCGGAACAGGCGCGCTACGACGCCAATGAGGTAGCGGTTTATCCCCGGGAACTGACGGTGATGGCCGGGTCCGTTTATCGCCGCTTCCGGGGCGTGGGCTACGACAGTGCGTCCTGGGAAGGGGGCGGTGACATCCCGGAGTACGGCATCAGCGATGCGTCCCTGGGATTGATCGACAGCCGCACCGGTGCCTTCAAAGCCGCCGATGCGGACGCGCAAGGGTATGTGGTGGTTCGGGTCGGCGAACAAAAGGGTGTGGCCCGTGTGCGCGTCACCAGTACCATCGACGAGATCCGCTTCCCCAGCGAGCAGTACGCGGTGGACAGCGGCAGCAGCCTGCAACTGACGCCGCTGCTGATCAGTGACGGCGACAGCGTGCACTATTCCAACGACGTCATCAGCTATGAGCTGGACAACACCGACGATTGCGCTCTGAATCCGGAAACCGGCGTGCTGTCCGTGGCGCCGGTGCAAGGCCGCAGTTGTACCGTTACCGCCACCGCTGCCGGGAAGAGCGCCAGTACCGTGGTGAACATCGGCGTGGCGCCGGAACTGGTGACCGACTTCGAGGGTGACACCAGCGCCTTCGCGCCGGGCGGTGCGCGACACAAGGCGGTGAATATCGAGAAAGTATCCGATCAGGTATTTTCTGGTAACTACTCGATGAAGCTGAGCTGGGAAGCGGACCCCGCCCAGCCCGGCACTTTCGGCGCTTATCTCACCGATCCAGGCCAGGTCACCGAATTGCCGGGGTACCCCAAGTATCTGGGCGTGAACGTTTACATCCCGGATGAATTGGCCGGCAAGGTGTGGTGGGTGCGTGGCAGTCTCAAGGATGCCGACGGCAAGACCGTCACCTTGAACTACAACAACGATGGCGATGCCTTGCCGGAACGGGGCTGGCATTTCATGAAAGCGGAAATCGGGTCCGGCTACAGGGAACCGCTGCGTTTCTTCCAGCCGTTCCGCTTCCTGGTATTGAAGACCGCCGAGCGCATCGACTCCCACGTGATTCTGGACGACTTCACCGCCATCTACAGCGATGACACCGATCTCGCCGGTCCCGGTGTGACGGTGTCGCCGCAAGCCGACGCCACGGTGGAGCAGTCTGATCCTTTGTTGTCCTTGCAGGTGCATGACGATTCCGGCGTGGATTTTGGCAGCGCTTATGTGGCCCTGGATGGCCAGGACGTTTCCGCCTCGCTCACCAACAATGGCCAGGACCGTATCGAATTCCAGAGCGCCGGTCTGGCGGACGGCTGGCACCGGGTGGACTACCGCGTGGCGGATACCAACGGCAACGTCACCGCCGGGGATTATCTGTTCCAGGTGCTGACCGGTGGTCCGCGTGTTTACATCGACAGTGCCAATATCCAGTTCTACCCCGGCGGCACCTTCCAGGTACCGATCCGCGTGGAGGGCGGCGGCAACTTCGGTGACTTGAATCTGAGTCTCGACTACGACGCCACCAAAGCCGCCATGACGGTGATCGACGGTGACCTGAGCGCCACCGATGTCAGCACCACGGAAGGCAACTGGAGCGGGCGCTTTACCGGGTTCAATGACAATACCGGCGTGGTGGCGTATCTGGAACTGAAGGTGCGCGACTACATCCAGAACACCTTCGTTTCGGTAGTGGTGAACGGCCAGTTGGATGGCGATACCTACTACCACCCGGTGGTGCGCAAGGAAGTGGGCAGCCGTTATCGTTTGCTGACCCACTGGGGCATCAGCGGCCAGCAATTGGACATGCTGGTGGTGGATCAGCAGGGTAACGCCGCCTCCGGGGTGACGGTGGAGACCTTCACCTACAACAGTGGCACGGACCAGATCAGTGACGTCGTGGTGCTCGGCACCACCGACGCGGAAGGCCGTCTGGCCGTGACCCTGCCCGCCGGCAGCGACTCCCAGGATTTGCTGTTCCGGGCCTATGACGATCAGGGCTCGTCGCTGATGACCGATGTGCAGGCATTGGTGGAACGGCTGACGCCGGCGCCGCGCCATGTGTACCTGACCCCGGGCAGTGATGGCTCTCAGGTGAACGTGACCTGGTACACCTCCACGGACGTGAGCGCCAGCGAGGTTGCCTACGGCGCCGGTTCCCTGAACCAGAGCGCCACCGGTGAATCCGGGATCCTGCCCTTCTTCTACGGCTCCGAAGCGGGCGTGGTGCGGGTGCATCATGTGGCGCTGGACAACCTGGCACCGGGCTCCACCTACCGCTACCGGGTCGGCGATGGTGCGGGTAACCAAAGCGTCGAGTTCAGCTTCACCACCGATGACGGCGACGACCAGGTGAACATTCATCTGTTCGGTGATACCCAGACCCTGTCCAATGAAAACATCTTCAACGGCAGCGGTCTGGTGACGGAGCTGTACCAGAAAATGCAGGCGCAATTGCCGGATGGTGATCTGATTCTGCATGTGGGCGACCTGACCGAGGATTTGAGCGACTACCGTCTGGTGCGCTTGTTCCTGGAGTCCCTGGAAGGTGAGGGCATGTTGGCGTCCCATCTGCTGGCGCCCACCGAGGGGAACCACGAGGTGTACAACGAAGGCGCGGAGAAATTCGCCGCCATGTTCCGCTTCGACCCCACCGACAGCGGCGTGGCCGATCCCTTCGAAGGCGCTATCTACAGCTTCGATTACGGCAATACCCACATCGCCGTGCTGACCAGCGAACTCACCGAGGAAAGTGACTGGCCGAAGATGATGGACTGGCTGCGCTCGGATATGAGCGCGTCCGACCAGACCTGGAAGATCGTCATGATTCACCGGCCGCCGTACAACGGCAACCCGGCCTCCGGCAATGGCCGCGTTATGCAGTACCTGCCACCGTTGGTGGATGAACTTGGCATCGATCTGGTGCTCTCCGGTCACGACCACATGTACTCGCGCAGTGTGCCGATGGCGGGCGGGCAGCCGCACCCGGCCGGTGCCACCTACCTGATCGCTGGTTCCGATTCGGCCAAGTACTACGACAACAGCGGCGGCGGCATCGCGAAGTTCGCCGGTGTGCTGTTCGACGACAACGTCAATACCTACACCACGCTGCAAATCGACGGCGAGAGCATGCATGTGCTGACGCGCACTCTCGACGGCACCGTGGTGGACGACACCATCATCACCCCACGGGCGGGGCGTTAAGGAGCTGACCATGAAAATCGCCAAGACTTCATTGAGCCTGGCCGTCATGGCCTTTGCGTTGACCGCCTGTGGCGGCGACGACACCCGTTACGTGGATCGTGTCACCGAAGTCCCCGGTGACACCATCGAGAACCCGGTGGAGTACATGCCCGTGGATGGCCACGTGCTGGGTTTCTGGGTGATGGACGCGGATGCCGACTGCGAGGAGTTTTGCGTCAACGATTATTCCGCCTACGGTAATCCGCTGTACGCTCTGGATGGCAACTATCAGGAACTGGAAGCCGCGCCGCGGTCGGAGGAGGGCGGCGCTGTTGGCGGCGTGTTGGGTTTCGACGGCACCTATCAGCTGTCCACCCGGGAAAATTCGGTGCTGGCCAACACCGTGATCGGCGAGGCGTTCGCTTTGCATGTACGGGCTCGCAGCGCTGCTGACCCGCAGGGCTCGGTGTTCTCGCTGGGAAGCCAGGGCGCGCTGGCCTTTGATTTGCAAATGAACGGTGCCGCCGCGGTGCTGAACTTCCCGAACCAGGAGCGTCGTCTGGTGGTGGCGTTGGGGGACGCCGGCACCTGGCAGGAGTTGTGGGTGGGCAGTGACGGTAATCACGTCACGGTGCAGCTGGACTGTGAAACCGTGGCGGAGTTTGATCGCTCCGCCGGCATGCCTATTCTTTCCAGCCACGCCACCGGGGCCATGGTCGGCGCCGCCTGGGGGAGCACGACGCGGACGCCATTCCAGGGAGATGTGGACCTGGTACGGCTGAGCGGTAGCGACGAAGCCAATCTGTTCTGCCCGGAATCCGACTGAAAAAATTGCTCCGAAGCCGCTGTGGGAGCTTGCCTGCAAGCGAATATGTCAATGCCAGAGGCCCGTAATTCGCCAGCAGGCTGGCTCCCACAGTTTCTGCTAAGAAGCCGCTGTGGGAAGCTGCCTTGGCAGAGAATATGACCGCGTTTTGCTTCTTCAAGGTTTGCAGTAGCGGCGGTGGGGAGTAGATTGTAGACATCACTTTTGCAATCGGAGGGCAACGCATGCTGCGTCTTGATGTGGTGATCGCCAGTACCCGCCCCGGACGGGTGGGAAAAGCGGTGGCCGATTGGTTCTATCCCGTCGCCAGGGAGCACGGGGCGTTCGACGCCCGTCTGGTGGATCTGGCCGAGATGAATCTGCCTTTGTTGGACGAGCCCAATCACCCGAGAATGCAGAAGTACCAGCATGAACATACGCGCCGCTGGGCGGAGACGGTGGATGCCGCCGACGCCTTTGTCTTCGTGGTGCCGGAGTACAATTTCGGGCCGACACCGGCGTTGACCAACGCGCTCAATTACCTGTACCTGGAGTGGAATTACAAGGCGGCGGGCTTCGTCAGCTATGGCGGCGTTTCCGGAGGACTGCGTTCGGTGCAGGCCACCAAGCCGTTGTTGACCACCTTGAAAATAATGCCGTTGGTGGAGCAGGTGATGGTGCCGATGGTGAACCAACACCTTAAGGACGGTGTCTTTGAAAGTAACGATCATCATCGGGACAGCGCTCAGGCCATGCTCGATGAACTGGAACGATGGGCCGGCGCCTTGAAGCCGCTGCGCGCTTCGTAATGCCGAGGGAGGGAGAGCACATGTCTGATCAATCCGATTTAGTGGACGCCCTGCGTTTCGCGCTGAGTTCCCGGGCGGACGTGGACGCTTTGGAAACCGCCGAGGATTGGGCGCCGGAATGGCGGGCCCAGGCAGCCGAGGGTTTGTCGCCGGTGGCGCTGGCGGTCAGTGGTGGCTTTCTCTCCGATCGCCTTGCTTGGGCCTTCGCTGGCGGGTACCAGGCGGCGCTGCGCCGGTTGTTGACTCCCTTCCGGCCCCAATTGCTGGAGAACGAGTGGACGATGGCGCTGTGCGCCACGGAAAGCAGCGGTAACCGTCCCCGGGATATTCGTACCCAGGTAACCGACAACGGCGATGGCACGGTCACCGTCAGTGGTGAGAAGAGCTGGACCACGCTGGGGCCGGTGGCGGATGTGTTTCTGGTGGTGGCCCGCATCAACGGCCATGAACCGGAAGCCAGGCCGGCGTTGAAAGTAGTGGCGGTGCCGGCTTCTTCCGAAGGGATTTACTTCTCGGAGAAGACGCCGCTGGAATTCGTGCCAGAGGTGCCCCATCAGGCGGCGGCCTTCGACAATGTGCGGGTGCCGCGAGAGGCGGTACTGCCCGGCGACGGTTACAGCGACTACGTCAAGCCGTTCCGCACCGTGGAAGACACCTTCATCGCCATCGCCACGCACGCCTATCTGTTGCGCGAAGCCCGCTATCGCGGCTGGCCGGATCCGCTCATCGAAGCTCTGGCCGCCAATTTGTTTTCGCTGGGCAGTCTGGCCAGCGTGGATGCCGGCAGCCCGGCGACCCACGTGGCGCTCGCCGGCCTGCTCGGTCAGGGGCAGGCCCTGTATGGCAGGGTGACCGATCAGTGGCGCGGCAGTGACAACGGGGACCCGGCATTGCGGCGCTGGCTGCGAGACCAGCCGTTATTCCAGATCGCCTCCAAACCACGGGAGCTGCGGGTCCAACGGGCCTGGGAACAGCTCGCCACCTTGTCCTGACCCCGGGTTGTCCTCAATCGGGGCCCGTGCCGGCCATGCTACCGGGACGGGCCTGTCTCGCCGCCGAGATAGCCGACGATCATGTTGGTGAGCCCCTCGGCCACGTCTTCCTGCCGTAGCAGCCCTTCGTCCTGACTGACCTGTCGCACCATGGTGAACAAGGTGCTGTTGGCGACGATGAACATGCGCACCTGCAGATCCTCGATCGGGTACTTCTGATGATGCTTGATGAAATACAGCCGCGCCAGCTCCAGGAAGTGCCCCTGTAGCACGTCCGCCACGCGGGCCGTGGGCAGCCGATGCCAGTTGCGGATCAGCTCCAGAAACAACCCCTCCCGGGAGTTGAGCATGTCGAAGCCGAAACGGATGGCGCCGCCCACCAGATCATGCAGGTTGGCGGATTCCGGCAGCGGCAGGCGTTTGAGCGCCCGCGCCACATCGTGGGCCAGTTTCTCTCCGAGGGCCTCGAACAAAGCGTCCTTGTCGCTGAAATACTGATACAGGGAACCGACGCTGACGCCGGCGCATTCGGCGATGCGCGGGGTGGTGGTGCCGTCCACGCCGTATTGGGTGATGCATTGGGCGGTGGCGTCGATGAGGGCGTCCACCATCCGCCGGGAGCGCCGCTGTCTGGGTTGTTTACGCATGACGCTCCTTCAAGGCCAGGGTGGGCCCAAACGCGAATTGAATGCGAATACATATTCGCATTATGGTTCTGAGTAATACAAGAGGCCATCGCCCGCAGGAGATCCACCATGGACGCATCCGTTACTCCCCGCCCGGCTCCGACCCGGGCCCGCCCATTTGAAAAGACCCAGGGCCGCACGCCACTGTGGTTGCGGTTATGGTTGGGGCGTGATCTGGCGCCGAGCCGGGAGGAGTTCCAGGCGGCTCTGGACGGCCTGTGGGTAGGCGACCCGGCCATGGATGAACTGGTGGCGTGGATGGAAGAGTATGGCCGAGGCCGTGGCCACAAGTTGTTCCAGCAGGCACTGAAGCAAGGCGTGGATAGCCTGACGGATGCCCCCGAGCCGTTGGTGCGCTTCTTCCGGCGGGTGGAAAACCGCCCGGACTGGGTGGATCCGGAGCTGCTTGAGCTGGGCGCCCGCTTCATTCATGGCACCGGGGAGGGCGCCACCTTCGTGCTCCGTGATCTGGCGCTGATGGGGGGCTATCTGCTGTCCGGGTTCAATCAGTCGCTGGTGCTTACCGGGGCGCTTACCGAAGGTACCGGACGTCGGGTGGCACGTACCGGTCACTGGTGGATCGATTGCACCGAGGTCGGCGGTCTGGAGCCGCTGGCCGCAGGCTATCGCGCCACCTTGCAGGTACGCCTGGTGCATGCTCTGGTGCGTCGGGATCTGGACCGGCGTGAGGACTGGGATCATGAGCGCTGGGGATTGCCGCTGAGCCAGGTGGATATGGTGGCCACCTATCTTGGATTTTCGGTGGTCATGCTCAATGGCTTGCGCTTGCTTGGGATCCCGGTGACACCCACCGAATCCCGGGCGGTCATGCACCTGTGGCGTTATGCCTGCTGGCTGATGGGCGTGCAGGAGCAGTGGCTGGTGGATACCGAAAAAGAGGGTGCGTTGCGTTTGCATCATACCTTGATGACCCAGAGCCAGCCGGACTGGACCACCCCGGAACTGGCGCGGGCGCTGGCCCGGGAGCCTCTGGCGCATCGTTTTCCCCGTCTTCAAAGCGTGCGCCGGCGGCTGCGCTATCACATGCATCTGAGCACCAGCCGCTATTTCCTCGGCAAGGAAAAGATGCGCCAGCTCGGTCTGCCGGAACATATCCTGCCCTGGTTCCCGCTAATGACCATTGCTCCGCGCTTCACCTATTACAGCAGTCACCGTTTTCTGCCCGGGCTGAGGGAACGGCTGCAGCAACGCGGCCGTGCCTTCCAGAAAGCGGCGGTGGGCACGTTGCGGGAAAGCTGATCAAGAGCGTTGTCCCGATCCGGTCGGACACGGCACACTTGGGGCCTTGTCCTATCGGGAGAACCTCATGACAACAAGAACCTTTCTGATCACCGGTGCCAGCAAGGGCATCGGTCGTGCCCTTGCCCAGCGGCTGGCCGCCGCCGGCCATGGCGTGGTGGGCCTGGCCCGTGGCGCCGGCCAGGGTGACTTCCCTGGCACTTTGATTTCCGTGGACCTGAGCGACCGCGCCAACACCGAGCAGGTGCTGGCGGATCTGGCCAACCGCTTTGACTTCGACGGCGTGGTCAACAATGTCGGTGCGGTGCGCCCGCAGCCGTTGGGCGAGATCGACCTGGATACTTTCGACAGTGTGCTGGCGCTGAACCTGCACCCGACCATTCAGGCCACCCAGGCGGTGTTGCCGGGGATGCGCCAGCGCGGCTGGGGCCGAGTGGTCAATATCTCCAGCCTCACCGTGCTGGGCATGCAAGGCCGCACCGCCTACGCCTCCGCCAAATCCGCCCTGGTCAACTTCACCCGCACCTGGGCCCTGGAACTGGCGAAAACCGGTATCACCGTCAATTCAGTGGCGCCCGGTCCGACGGAAACCGAGCTGTTCCGCGAAAACAATCCGCCCGGAAGTGAAGGTGAAGCGCGCTATCTGTCCGGTGTTCCCATGGACCGGCTCGGCCAGCCGGACGAAATCGCCGCCGCCATCGAATTCCTGCTCGGCGAGCATAGCGGCTACATCACCGGTCAGACCCTGTTCGTGGACGGCGGCGCCTCGGTGGGGCGGGCGGCGTTTTCCTGACATGGCGTCAGTCCGGACAGGGCGTGCGGGAGCCCCCCCTAGCCGAAGTTGCAGCAGCGAAAAAACTGGCCGCCCGCCATGGAGGACATGGAATCCGGTAGCGGAAGGTTGGTGACCCGGCAGAGGCCGGCGGCATCGGAGATAACCCACTTGCGGCCCCGGCCGCTGATCATATCGCTTTCCCGGAAGCGGGCCAGCAATCTGGAAAGCGTTTCCGGGGACATGTTCAGTTGTTTCGCCAGCACCTTGACGCTGACCGGCAGGGTCAGCCAGTGGCTTTTCTGCTCCTGGATCAGAGCGAGCAGGTACATCACCAGACGTTGGCCGGCATTGGCCACGGTCAGCTGATCGAAGCGGTTGACCGCCTGATACAACCGGCCCGACATTTGCTCAAGCAGATACAGGGCGAAGCGGGAATCGTTGGCGGCCAATTCGGTCAGGCCCTCTTTGTGTAATCGGTAAAGATCACAGTCGCTCTCCGCCTGGGCGGAGAGCGGATAGACGCAGGGTTTGGAAAACATGGCGGTTTCCGCGATCAAATCCCCTTCCCCCAGGACCTGATAGACCTTGTCCTCACCGTCCAGACCGGCGCGGTAGAGACGCACGATGCCGGAAGTCAGTAGGAAGAACGAACGCGCCTCGTCCCCCGACTCGAATAAATGGGCTCCACAGGGCACGGATATGGAATGCGCGCCCTTCGCGATGATCCGCAAGGCCGGTGATGCCACCCCGGAAAACAGAGCGGTTTTGTTCAGCGCTTCGATAACGGACACGACCCACCCCATTGAACTGATAAAAGTCATTTTTGTTTGAGAATCATTATCAGATGATAGGGGTTCCTGTATTCAGGAGCAAGGAACGACCTTTCATCATCGGAGAAATGCCATGAAACCGCTTCTTAGCATTGCCACGATTCTGGGGATCTTCACGTTACAGCTGGGCGCCAGCGCGATGGCCGGAACGCCCGGTTTGACCGGGGCTTATTACGGCGACTACCTGATCCAGGTCAGGACCACGGACGACAACACCATTCGTGCCACCGGCGTGGCCTACTACGACTGGGACTGGGACTTCGATAACGCGGAAATGACCATCACCAACGGTCAGGTGAACGCCAGCTTTCTGGGTATCTCGGGCATTTTCAATTACGCGCTGACCGATACCAGCGCCGGGACCACCACTATTCCGTTCACCGACAACGGCGATGGCACCTATTCGTTCAATTACAACTTCAAGGTATTCAACCCGTTGTTTGGTAACCCCGGCAAGGATACCGAAATTACGCTGGAGATCACCGACAGCGGCGGTGTCCTGCTCATCGATACCATCGACTCCGATGGTGACGGGGTCATCGGGCACAACCTTCCCGCATCGCCGTTTCCGGCCAATCTGTCCATTGAACTGACCGGCTCCGCTTACTGAAAGGAGACCGGTGAACACGGGCATGCCGGTGCATGCCCGCCACGGTAAACATCAGGATCGCTGTAATGAAAGCTAATAGTAGATTGAAAAACGCGGCGCGTTACGCCGTCGTTCTTATCGGAATCCAAAGCGGTATTTGCCTGGCGGGGACCGCGGATCTTGGCGGTACCTACATCGGCCGCTATACCCTGCATATGAACAGCCCGATTACCTTGCCGGCGGAGATACCACGGGCGCCGATCAACCAATTACTGACCAGTCCGTATGACAACACTACCCAATACAACCGGTTGGGAGGCAGCCGTTCCACGCAGTACTGGCAGTGGGACTTTGATAACAAGACGATCACCCTCAGCGGGGGATGGATCTATGCCTTACAGACCGCCTCGCCGCCGTTTCAGTTGTTCAGTCCCGAGCGGGAACGAATCGACGGGCAGCTCTTTCCGGAAAAGACACCTGATCCATCCGAAGTGACCGGCTCCTTCATGGACAATGGCGACGGCACATACACCGCGCAATTCGCCTTGCAGATCTTCCTTGATTTCGCGGGCTACCCTCTTGGTGTGATCACCACGGATTTCGAGATACAGGAAGCCAATGATGGCACCCTGTCGATTACTACTCTGGATGGCCCCGATGGGGACATGATTCCGGGCCGCTGGCTGCCCGCCATGTTCGAGGGGAAACCCAACGCGGTGTTTCCCTTCCGCGTGTCCCCTCAATTCGAAAGCGCGGTGATGTATCCGGACGATGGCACGGACAGCAACAGCGACGGCGTTACCGATGCCCAGGCACTGGCCTATGGCGTTACCGCTGATACCGTTCTGGACATCGCCAGACGCGGCGACGTCGTCACCATGCCGATTGATGCTGACAACGATGGCGTGCCCGACCTGATCGAAGGCGTCAAAGGCGTGGGAGACGATTCCGTGGCCGCCGGTATACGGCTTCTCGACGGGCGCTTGGTGACATTGATCAACAGTAGAGGGAATCGCTTCCAACTGGGCAATGCGGTTACCGGCATCGACTCCCGTTATTTTGAATCCAGCTCGGTGGGTGAACATTTACCCCGAGTTACCGTGGACGGCGCGGAACTGAGCTACCGGCTGGGCCAGATTCAGTTCGGCACCACGGCGAAGGACACCGATTGGGACAGGTGGAACAAGGAATTCATCGAGTCGTACGCGGGGGAATACCTCTCCGCCAAGGGAGACTGGTTATTCCGCAAGGCCGACTATGAAGCGTATCGGGACAGTCTCGGGGATGAACCGACCGAGCAACAGCAAACGCTGTTGGCCCGCAAGAAAGCACTGATGGATGACCTTGCCGTCATGATGGAACAGGCCCGGCCGGCCTTCGAAGCCGGGATCAGCGCGTGGCGTGCGCAGGGAACCGAACTGTTCGGTGAAGTCTTCGAGACCGGCTTCGAAGAGTATCTCGATGATGCCGGTATCGTCGATTACATCAGGCTGGGCGAACAACTGTCCGACGGCACGGTGGTTTACCGCCTGCTTCCCGATGCACCGCCCATGCGGCTGGAATTCGCTGGGGAGATTCCGCAAGGACTCCGGTTGTTTACCGTGCGGCGTGTTCTCAGCAGCACCACCGGGGTGATCAACGGGGAGGAGATGCTGGCGCCCACCATCTGGGCCAGCCTGGCCGCCGAAGTGCCGTTTACCCGAGTCGATGATCAGACTGTCGAGTTCACGGTTTCCACCCATATGTTCGCGCCCATTGATGAAGATCAGGACATTACTGTGTTGCCGGACGAATACCCTTATGAGGATGGCGGGCGACTGGTCAATCTGGTGCTTGCCACCACCGAGCCGGCGGATTCCGGCGGGGAAACGGACGGTGGTAATACCGGTGACGGTGATGATGGCGGCGGAACCGGTGGAGGGGGCTCCGGGGGCGGCGGCTCCCTTCCCTTGGGATTGTCGGGCCTGATTTCGCTCTTGCTTATCCGCCGCAAGTGGTAGGCGCCGCGACGCAGCGGGGCGCCCGGCGCCCCTCTCCACCATGACAAATATCATTGAGGCTCAGGGGGTTCGTGAGCAATGATTCGATTTCCTGACCGGTTAACGAGAGAGCATTCAATTGGAATACGGAGTGTTGATCACCCTGCACCTGTTCTGCGCGATCTTCTTTATCGGCATCGTGGCGTTCGAGGTGATCTTTCTGGAGAACATTCGCCGGTATCTGCCCGCGGGCATGATGACGCTGGTGGAGGAGGGCATTCACCGAAGAGCGCGAAAGATCATGCCCTATGTGGTGGGGCTGCTCTTCCTCACCGGGACCGGGTTACTGGTGAGAGTGTATTGGGCAGGCTGGTATCCGCCATTCTCCAGTATTTTTTCCACGCTTTTAACCGTGAAGATCGTGCTCGCGCTGAGCGTCCTGGTACATTTCATTACCGCCATCCGGGCCTCCGTCTGTGGGAGTATGAGCTCCCTGCGCTTCAAGATTACCCACTACAGTGTTTTCATCCACATGGTGCTGATTGTGGTGTTGGCCAAGGCCATGTTCTACCTGGCCTGACCAGTCCGTCCTCTTCTCCGTGGGAGGTGGGGGGATGACCAGGCGTTGTTTGTCGTGTTGCCTGCTCGTTGCCACCACCGCTCTGGCGGCGGAGCCCAACCGCCTGGACCCGGTGACGGTCGAAGCCGGTAACGAAGCTGTGCATGAAAAGCGGGAGCAGCAACGCCGGCTCGATGACGTGCCCGGTGCGACCAATCTGATCGATCCCGCAGAGAAGGAGGGCAGCCAGGCTACTCTGGCCAGGGTGCTGGATTTTGAGCCGGGGATCATCATCCAGGAGTTCTTCGGCGGCAATGATCAGCCAAGACTGAACATCCGTGGATCAGGGATTCAGGATAACCCGGTCAGCCGTGGCGTGCAGATTCTTTACGACGGTCTGCCGATCAATCAGGCGGACGGTTCCTTTATTATCGGCCTGATTGATCCCGAGCAAACCAGCCTGATCTCCGTGTACCGTGGCGCCAACGCGCTCCGATATGGTGGTACCACTCTCGGCGGCGCCATTGATTTCAATATGCGCACGGCACGAAACAGTCCGTCCTCGGTCTCTCTGGAAGGGGGATCCTGGAACACCTGGCGGGGCAGTGTCGCCCTGGCTGAAAAAAAAGAGCAGTGGGATGGCTACATACGCGCCGGGTATCAGGCATCCGACGGTTGGCGAAGCCACAGTGGCGCGCAAAGGAACACCATCGTTGTCAACTTCGGATACCGGGGCGGGAACTGGATCAACCGAACCTATCTGAATCTGGCGGATAACCGTTTCGACATCCCCTTTCTGCTTACCAAGGACAGGGCCTTGTCCGATCCAGACTCGGTGATGGGGGACTACGCTGATCCGGACAATAAAAGCACAGAGGATTTTCTCAACGTCCGGGTGCGCCAGCCGGAACGGGACACCCGGCAGACCAGACTGGCCAACAAAACCATCTGGTACACGGAACAGGCTTCCCACAGTCTGGGGTTGTACGCTGAGTCAATACGGGACCGGTTCAAGAATCCGGCCTGGCAAGCCAATACCGAGGCGGGCAATTTCGGTCTGGATTACGGGACGGAAGTGTTTGTTCCCAATACGGATGGAACGGAGGCTCGCTATCAGGTATTCCTGTCCGCCAACTCTGGCGCCATGCCCAGGGAATACTATCTGGTGCATCCCGACGACGGCAGTCTGGAGAGGCGCTTCGCCGATCTCGATTTGCGGGCCAGCAACGTGGTCGGAGGAGCGCAGGTCAATTATCCCCTGTCCCGACGGTGGCAGGCAGTGGCCGCGTTTCAGTATGCGTGGCACCAACGGAATGTCGATGATGAGAGAGCCCCTGGCCTGCTCGACAGCGAGCTGACCTATCGCGCTCTCAATCCAAAGCTCGGACTGATTTATTCGCCTTTCGCCGGCACGCATTACTACGCCAATGTGAGCCGGAGTTCGGAAGCACCCACCTTCTGGCAATTGGTGGATCTGGGGCCGGGGTCGGTGCCGGCATCGCCGGCGAGCCTGTATCTGATGACCAAACCCCTCGAAATGCAAATGGCGAACACCTTTGAAGTGGGCGCCCGGCGGATTGCCGGGTCGTTCGCCTGGGAAGGGGCGTACTTTTATTCGCGGGTCAAGGACGAGTTGATCGCGGAGGTGCAGAACTTCGCTATCGACGGCACCACGGTGAACTACGATCACGACACGGTGCATCAGGGTGTTGAACTGGCGATGAGCGCCCGGAGCGAGCGCGGGCTGCTCCGCTCCGGAGACTGGCTCTCCGTGCGTGGGGTCTACAACTACAGCGACTTCCGTTTCCATGGCGGGCGGTATGACGGTAAGCGGATCGCCGGCATTCCGGTTCACCTGGTGACCGCTGAATTGGGATATCACTGGTCGCGGCGGCTTGGCCTGACACTGTCCGCCCGTTGGCAGCCGCAAGACACCCATGTCGATCACTACAACGCGGGACTGAAGCAGGACAGCTATCTGCTGCTCGGGGCCGCTTTGTCATATCGTCCGACGCCATCTTGGGAGTGGTTCCTGGATCTGCGCAATCTCACCAACGAGACCTGGCAGACGGCCTACGTAGTCCGCGGGCTGTCGGCGGAAGATCCCGAGTCCAGCCTGACCGCTCCGACCTTCGTGCCCGGCGCGGAATTTCACGGTTACGCCGGAGTAACTTACCGATGGTGAAGGGGCGCCACGGCAGCCCCCGATATGGAACGAGGAAGGGGGTGATATGAAATTGAAGACTGCTTTGATGAGTGCTCCGCTGTTGATCATCTGCGGCGCGGCTATGGCCGGGACTCCCGGCCTGACCGGTGTCTATCATGGTCAGCACCTGCTCACCATGCGAGGTTGTCCCGGAGCTTGCCAGGCCGGCAGTGAACTGGTGCTGGGCAAAGGCATCCAAAATGCGGACTGGAGCTGGAACTTCGATGAGGGGTGGGTGCTGATTCGCGGTACCACCCTGACCGTGGGATTCGATTACGAGGTCCAATCCATCGGTAATCAAGGGCAAGGGGACGATCGCTTTACCGCCGGGTTCACCGATAATCTGGATGGCACCTACACGGTTTATCACGGCTTTCAGATCTACAACCCGAATGTCGGTAATCCCCGTGCCGACACCAGCACCCGGTTCGAGATCACCGAGGACCCGGATAACCCCAATCGTATCTTGATCATCACCGTGGATGATGAGCCGGCGGGCGTACTTGATGGTATTCCGGGGACTCAGATCGCGGGTGTTTTTCCGATGACCGTGCAGCCCGACTTCGAAGGTAACGCGCGCCTGGAAGGCAGCAGCAGCGGAGGTGATGGCATCAGTGACCAGTTGAAGGAACAGCTGGGGCTCAACCCGGATGCCGATAACGCGGATACCGACGGTGATGGCTTGCCCGATGCGGAGGAACTGGGGGAGGCCCCGGAGAACCCGGTGGACACGGATGCGGATGGTCTCATCGACGCTCTGGAGCCTGGCGCGGCGGCTCTGGATCCCCGGTTGGCAGCCGGTGTGGCGCTGCTCGACGGTATCCCTGGGCGGCAGGTGACTGGAGACGCCTTGTCCGGCACCACCGCCGAGGCCGCCGTGGGCGAGCCTTGGCGCTTTGCCGGCGTCACCACCGGCTATATGTCCCTGGCCACGGACCCGGACGGAGATTCCTCCATTCCCGATACCACGCGCGGTGACGCCGGGCTGGAATACCAATACGGATTCATTCGGTTCGATTTGCAGGCAAGCGCCATGACAAACGAGCCGGTGACGGTGCGTGTTACCTTCCAGGCACCGCTGCCGGAGTCTTCGCGTCTTCTTCTGTACGCCTCTCAAGTCATCGACGGCAACGAACGCTATCGATTAATGGCGTCCGATGCATATCGACGACTGAGCGATCATGCGCTGGAGATCCGATTGCATGACAATGGCCCCTGGGATCTGAACCCGGAGGCCGGTGTCCTGGCCTTCGGCGTGGCGCCGGTGGAGAACACCCTGGGAAGTCACCAGGAGAGCTCGGGCAATGGGGGCGGTATAGGTGCGGCTACTCTGGCATTGCTGGCTCTCCTGGCGGCATTCAGACGAAGGGGCGCCGTCCCGTGAAGCGGCCGCCCTGAGGGCGGCCGTCTGGCTCAGCGTCCCGCCGGCAAATGCCGCTGCGCCCAGACCATGGCGGCCGGACGTGACACCGGCACGGTGATCTGGTGGCTGGTGTAGGCCGGGTCCTGGTTCTCGATGTGGTAGGTGCGGTATTCCACATCCAGCCCCAGGGATTGGTAGCGGGCCACCATTTTGTCCGTGAGGGGTTTCAGTACGGCCTTGTCGTCATCGGATTGCAGAATCAACAGTGGCACTGACGGACGCAGATTCTCGGTGTCCTCCAGGCTGGCCACGGCCTGGATCAGTGGTTGCCAATCGGCTTCCAGATCACTCAACTCTCCCACCGTCAGGGTCCAGCCATCCTCGCCGCGCATCTCGCCGACGCATCGCTCATCCACCTGTTTGATTCTTTTGCGACCCTCTTCGGTGAGCAGCGTGGACAGATCCACCTTGGGGGTGGCGGCGGTGATGCCGACCAGCATTAAAGCGCCGTAAGGGTTCGAGCGTATCTCAGGATGAGTCAGGGCGTATTGAATCTGAGCGCTCAAATGAGACGCGGGAGAAATGGCGATGGCGCCGGTGAGGTTGAGTTCCGTGGCGTATATCGGACCGAGATAAGCGGTGTAGAGCGCCGCCTGACCACCCTGAGAGTGCCCCATGACCAGCCAATCCCGGCTCAGATCCGGCGTCAGTTGACGGGCGGCGCGGACCATGTCGATGGCGCTCCGGGCTTCCGCTTCGCCCACCAGGTAGGGATGGACACCCGGTGTGCCCAGTCCCTGGTAGTCGGTTTTCACCACCGCGTAGCCTCGCCGCACCCATTGATCCACGGTCTCGTTCATCAAATCCACATAACCCCGTGCAGGATAGTCGTCGTCATTGCGCGAAGGGGCGCAACGGTCGGCGATGCCGGTGGTGCCGTGGGTCCAGCTGATCACCGGCCAGCCGCCCTCGGGTGGCGTGCCTTTGGGAATGGCCACGGTGCCGCTTACGGCGATGGCGTTGCCGTCCAGGTCGGTGGAGCGGTATAGCGTCAGCCAGTTTTGCGCGGCGCTGGGCAGGGCCGCGTTGTTATCCAGTGCCCGGGCCCGGATCAGGTCGCCGTGGTGACCTTCAGGCAGTGGGGAGGGCGGTGTGTAGAAATCCAGTCCGGCCGGGCCCCGGGCGATTTCCATGGATGCCGGTGGCGCGTCGCTGTCGGAGAAATGGGCGCAACCGGTCAGCACCACGGTGGTGCCGAGCAGAGCGAGCCAGTGACGGCGAACAGGGAAAAAGGCCATGGTTGTTCTCCTTATGAGGAAACGGAACCTGGCGAATCTGGCATGGACGGCCAGGCCGGCCAAGTGCAAAACACGACGAATTGGAGACCCGCGGGTTTGCGGCATAAGGGTTGTCCCGTGTATTTTCTTGCGTTGGCCCGTCCCCAAGGAGAGAAGTATGGCAGGAACCAGTTTGCTGGCGCTGATCGATGACATCGCCACGTTGCTTGACGATGTATCCCTGATGACCAAGGTGGCGGCGAAGAAGACCGCCGGGGTGCTGGGGGATGACCTGGCCTTGAACGCCGAACAGGTATCCGGCGTGCGCGCCAATCGGGAATTGCCGGTGGTCTGGGCGGTGGCCAAGGGCTCTCTGCTGAACAAGGTGATCCTGGTGCCGGCGGCGTTGCTGATCAGCGCCTTCGCGCCGTGGGCGATCACCGTTCTGTTGATGATCGGCGGTGCGTATCTGTGCTATGAGGGTGCCGAGAAGGTCCTGCACAAGTTCCTGCACGGCAAGGACGAACATAGCCGCGAGGAGCGGCTCAAAGCCTTGCAGGATGCCAAGGTGGATCTGGTCGCCTTCGAGAAGAAAAAAATCAAAGGGGCCATTCGTACCGACTTCATTCTTTCCGCCGAGATTATCGTGATCTCCCTCGGTGCCATGCAAAGCGCCAGTTTCGGGGTGCAGGTGATTTCTCTGAGTACCCTCGCCTTGCTGCTGACCATCGGGGTGTACGCGTTGGTGGCCGGCATCGTCAAATTGGACGACGCGGGCCTGTTGCTGATGAAAACTCCCGAGGACCGTTTCGCCGCTCCGGCCCGCATTGCTCTCGGCCGGGGATTGCTGACCTTGGCCCCGTGGCTGATGAAAACCCTGTCGGTGCTGGGTACCATCGCCATGTTCCTGGTCGGTGGCGGCATTCTGGTGCACGGCGTTCCCGGCTCCCACGATTGGGTGCACCATCTGAGCGAACTGGCCGGGGCGGTATCCTGGGCGGTACCGGTGCTGGTGAATCTGATTGGCGGGCTGATCGCCGGCATGGTGGTGCTGGTGGTGGTGAGTCTTGTGGGGCGGTTGCGTGGCGGGAGTGAGGCAAGGGCCGGCTGATTCCCCTGACGGACGCCGGATCTGGCGGGCCCTGCTTATGGGCTATGCCGCCCGCCTGAACCGGTCGCGCTTCCCGTGCGGATGTTTCACTTAGCGTTTGCCCCGGCTATCTCCGAGCGCCTCCCGGGCGCGTTGCTGAAGCTGCTTGAAGTCGATTTTCCCTTCCGGCGTCATTGGCCATTCGCGGTCCCAGGGTAAAAAGTCCTTGGGGATCTCATAGGCGGCCATATGCCCTTTGCAGGCCTCGCGAAGCTCCGGTGACGGCGGCAGTGGTTGCTCATCGCGGGTGCGCACGAAACTGACCACCCGGGTGCCCCAGTAGGCGTCGTCGATGCCCACGGTTTTGACGTCGTCGAACAGATTCTCGAAGCGTTCCAGAAGGTCCGTGGTAACCCGGGTGGTGGACACGTTCTCGCCGCCGGATTTGACCACGCCGCCGAGACGGCCCAGATAGGTCAGATAGCCGTTGTCGAAATGGCCATAATCGCCGCTGTGGAAATAGCCTTCTTCGTCGAAGGCTTTATCCACTTCTTCCGGTTGCTGGTGGTAGCCCTGGAACAGGAACGGACTCTTGTAGCAGATTTCCCCGGCTTCGCCCTGGGCCACCCGGGCGCCGCTATCAAGGTGTTTGATCACCACCTGCACGCCAGGAAGAGGGCGGCCGTGGGTGTATTTGTTCACCGCTTCGTCCACGCATTCATGGTCCGCCAGAGACACCAGCGGGCCATTCTCGGTTTGCGCGTAGAGATTGTTGATGGTGGCACCGGCCGGGCACATGTCGCGCACCAGATCATAGGTGCGTGGCTCACCCGCCAGGATCGCCTTGCTGATGGTGAACGGGCGCTTTTCGAAATCCGGCTGGCGGCGCAGCCCCTGCCAGTGGGCGTCGAAGCCGAACGTGCAGGTGCATTGGTGCCGTTCGATCAGATCCAGTGCTTTGGCGGGATCGAAGCCATCCATCAACACCAAAGTGGTGCCGGCATAGGCCAGGTTCATGTTGAGCGCGAACAAACCGCTGTTGTGGTAGAACGGCGCCAGACAGATGAAGCGGTCCTGTTCGGTGATTCTCAGATTGCGCGCGCCGAAATGAGCGGTGGCGAGAGGCGGGCGGTGATTCCAGAGCGCGCTTTTCGATAACGATGTGGTGCCGGAGGTTTGGCACATGAACTGAACGTCGGTAGCCAGGCCTTGGTCTCGACGTTGTTGCAGCGTGGTGTGATCGGCCGGCCGGGGCAGATCGTTGAAATCGAGATAACCCGGCGGCACAGGGCCGTGCCGGCCCACGCAAACAACCTGCTTTAGAGAAGGCAGGGAAGAGCAGCTCGTCTCCGGCTCGAATGCCAGATCCGGCAGTGCGCCCTCCAGCAGCGCGAGGATGTCCCGTGGCCCCTGGCGATCCACGGCGACGATTAACTTGGGCTGATTGCGTTGCAACACGCCCTGCAATTCCATCGTGCCCCAGAGCAAATTGAGCGGGTTGACCACCGCACCGATCTGCAAGGTGGCGAAATACAGCACCGCGAATTCCGGTGTGGCGCTGGGCAGGGTGGAGACCACATCCCCTTTGTCGATACCCAGTTCCAGAAGCCCTTGGGTCATCTCCTGAACCTGCTCGAATAACTCGCCAAAGCGGATTACCTGATCCTCGAACAGGATCGCCGGCTTGTCCGCATAAACAGTGCAGGTTTCGGCGAACAATTGGGAAACGGTGCGGTGGTACCAGTGATGCGAGTGCAAACGCTGGTTCAGCAACATGATCGGCTCCTGGTGGAAGATAGGGGACTAATCGTTTCCGCCAAAGCGGGGTGGCCGTTTCTCCATGAAGGCACGCACCCCCTCGCCGGACTCCGCGCCGGCGCCGCTGACCACCATGGCGTGATGTTCTCGCTCCAGATGGTCCCGCAGTGAGTGGCGGCCGGCCTGATCCACCAGCGCCTTGATCCGGCCCAGAGCACCGGTGGCGCCCGCCGCCAGAGAACGCGCCAGCTTCTCCGCCGCCGGCATCAACTGCTCGTCCTCATGGATTTCCAATACCAGACCGGCGGCGAGACACTGCCGCGCGGTCAGTGGCGTATTGGTGAACAGGATATGTTTGGCGCGCATCGGTCCGGCCAGCCGGGTAAGGACCCAGGACACTCCCACATCCGGGCTCAGGCCGATAGCGGAATAGCCACCGCGCAGCTTCATCGATGACGACGCCAGCACCAGATCGGCACATAACGCCACGCCGATGCCGCCACCGCCAAGCGAGCCGTTCACCGCGCTGACCACCGGTACCGGCAAGGTGCTCAGGGTGTGAATGGCCCGGTGCAGCGGCGGAATCCCCCGGTCCATCAGCCCGGCCAGATCATCGCTGGCGACAAAGCCACTGATATCACCCCCGGCGCAAAAATGCGGCCCCTTGGCGGACAGCAACACCGCGGACACCTGGCCCTGGGCGCAAGCCCGCGCCAGGGTTTCCACCGTTTCCATGAACGCCGCCGACATTTCGTCATTGAGCACATTGGCCTGCTCCGGCCGGTTCAAGGTGACGTGGGCAACGGCGTCGCGGATCTCAAGCAGGATCGGAGGGGACATAGGGATTCCTGATCGGTGGAAGGTGCCGATCAGTGTAGGCAGCGGTACAGGCTAGCTTCTTGTGTTAAATGGCTATGGGCCCCTGCCGGGAATGTCCGGTGCCGCTGCAACGCATCCACTCCGGGCTTTCAAGCGTCAGACTCTAGCTCAGGCGCCTGAAGAACGCCTGGATAACGTCTTCGATGGCGGGTTCCACCTCGATGCCACTGTTGATCAGGACGCCGGCGATCATCTCATAATGGCCGGTGAGCATGACCAGTTCGATCATTTCCTTGTCGCTATAGGACCGCGATAGCGCCTCCCAGGTGGTCTCATCAATCAATTTGCACTGGAGGAGTTGATCGCAGGCGCGCATCAGCAGCCGGTCATGCTCGACCTCAATGCTGTCCTCGAAAAGGGTTGTCGCGACAATCTCGTCGTCCCGCACGCCGATACGCAGGGCGATTTCCAGGTGTTGCGCCCATTCATAACGGCTGCGGCAATTCCAAGCCACCCGAAGGATGATTTTTTCACGAACCGGGGCCGGCAATCGCCCCCATGGCATGAGACGGGAAGCGAAGCATAACCAGCCCCAGAACAGGCGGGGATTGCGGTGTATCAACGAAAAGACGCGGGGCAATTCCGCTCGCCCGAAAGCTCGGGACGATAAGGACATCAAGCGAAAAAAGATGCCCTGCTCGGCGGAAGGAGGAGGTGGAAGCCGTACTCGTGAAGGGGTGGCCCAGCCCCGTTCCGGCTCAAGGAGATCGCGATCAATCATTGTGGAGTCCCTTACGGTACTGGTCCGGTGTGGTGCCGGTGTGTTGTCGGAACCAGCGAATAAATGACTGGCGTGATTGCAGGCCAATTCTGGCTGCCAGAGTATCGAGGGGCGCATTGCTTTCGCGGAGCAGAGTCCGGGCCCGCTCGAAGCGGACCCTATCAAGCACATCACGGAAGCGGGTGCCTTCATGTCTCAGCTCCCGGTGCAGGGTGCGTTCACTGACACTGAGTTGTTGAGCGATCTCAGCTACGGAAGGTGTGTGGTCATTCAGCAGGGTGTTGATCAACCGGCTGACCTCATCCGATCTTGAATTGCGCCGCCGACGTTGCCGCAGGAGCGTGTTGGCGTGGGGTTCCAGAGCTTTGCTCAGGGCGGGGTCGCTGTGACGTAGCGGCAGGTTAAGGAGTCTGCTGTCGGCGATCAGCGACGCGTCCGGTTGTTCGAAGTGGACCGGACATTCGAACAGTTCATGGTACTGATGCCGGCCTTTGCGTGTCTTCGGCGCGGCATGGGAAAAATGAACGGTAATCGGAAAGTCGATGCTGGAAGGCAACAGGGCGCGCCCCAGCACCACCAGACTGCCGAGCACGTACTCTTGAGCGTGACGCCGGAAAAGAGGCCCTCCGGACCGGCATGCCCAGCGTATGTATACCTGTCCTGGCCTATGTTCCAGGGAGAAGAGGCCGATGCTGCTGAGCAAACCATTGTAGCGTACCAGGAGGTTCAGAACGTCCGCGAAACGGGGCGCGCTCTGGGTCAGGAAACCCAGCACTCCGAAGGTGGCCGGTTGAACATCCCGGGCGAGATGGAGGCCGAACGGGGTATCAGGAAAGGTTCTGGCCAGATAAGCGAGAACCGGTTCCAGGGCCGCCACGGGCAGAGCCGCCTCCGAATCATCAAGCTGTGACCGCGACAACCCCAGTGTCTTGAGGAGATCGTGACCCTCCAGCCCGGCGGTCTGCCCGCGGGCCAGGAAATGCTGGAGGTGGCGGATCGATATCCACTCGTTGAAAGGAGGTTGCTTTGCCATGACCTGTGATTCGGGCTTCGTTGGTATGGAGTATGTCACGAATGCAGCCGCTTACCTCGCCGTGGCGGAAATGGATACTGGTCGTGGCGGTCCTGGTTACCTCTGGGCCGGATCGCGCGTGAGACCATCTATCCATCATGAACGAACGCGGGAGCAGCGGTGAAAACCTTCCATGAAACGCTTTGTATGGTGACCGGTGCCGGCAGCGGCATTGGGCGGGCCGTAGCCCTGGCCTTGGCCGGAGAGGGGGCGCGCCTGTGCCTGACTGACATTAACCGGGACGGTTTGCTGGAGACTATCCGGCTGGTTGGGGAGGCAGGTGGTCAGGTGGTGGCCGGGCGTGCTTTTGACGTCAGTGATGAGGCCTCGGTGATGGCGTTCGCCGACGAGATCCACCGCACTCAGGGTAGTGTTGACCTGGTGATGAACGTCGCCGGGATCTCCACCTGGGGCACCATCGAAGGTCTGGAATCAGCGCATTGGCGGCGGCTGGTGGAGGTGAATCTGATGGGACCGATCCAGGTTCTGCGTGCCTTCGTGCCAGGGATGATCAACGCCGGGCGGGGCGGTCATATTGTGAACGTCTCGTCTGCTGCCGGCTTGTTCGGCCTGCCCTGGCACGGGGCCTACAGCGCGACCAAATTTGGCTTGCGCGGGGTCAGCGAGGTGCTGCGCTTTGACCTTGACCACCACAATATTGGCGTCAGTCTGGTGTGCCCTGGCGCGGTGGACACCGGATTGGTCAATACCATCGACATTGTCGGTGTGGACCGTGATGACCCGGATATACAGGCAATGACAAGGCGCTTCCAGCGCCATGCGGTAACGCCAGCGAGAGCAGCGGCGGCCATTCTCAAGGGCGTGCGACACGGCCGTTATATGATCTTCACGTCCCTGGATGTACGCATCGGTTACTGGTTTCAAAGAAAATGGGCATGGCCGTACGAAATGGCCATGCGTTTGCTCAGTGCGAAGGTTTTTCGACTGGCCCGTTCTCGTGGAGATTAGAAGGGTGAACTTGTTTTTTGGTGCAGGGGGATAAGCGGAGCAAATGGTGGGCCCACCAGGACTTGAACCTGGAACCAACGGATTATGAGTCCGCTGCTCTAACCAATTGAGCTATAGGCCCTTGGAACTCGGAGGATGTGCAACAGCGGGAGGAGGTATCCTGCCCCGGCCGGCGGTCTCGGTGGCGAGCTGCCGGTGTTCTTTGTGTCTTGGTTTATCCCCGAAAAAACAAGGCCCGGATGGCGCTCGCCGTCCGGGCCGGTAGTTATATAACGACTTACATATCCGCGTCCAGGAAACTGCGCAGGTGCTCGCTGCGGGAGGGGTGGCGCAGCTTGCGCAGGGCCTTGGCTTCGATCTGCCGGATCCGCTCCCGGGTAACGTCGAACTGCTTGCCGACTTCTTCCAGGGTGTGGTCGGTGTTCATGTCGATGCCGAAACGCATGCGCAGCACTTTCGCTTCCCGGGCGGTGAGGTTGGCCAGCACTTCCCGGGTGGCTTCCTCCAGACCCAGGGAGGTGGCGGAATCCACCGGGGAGTCCACGTTGCCGTCCTCGATGAAATCGCCCAGGCTGGAATCCTCGTCGTCGCCGATCGGGGTTTCCATGGAGATCGGCTCCTTGGCGATCTTCAGCACCTTGCGCACCTTGTCTTCCGGCATTTCCAGGCGTTGGCCCAGTTCTTCCGGAGTCGGCTCGCGGCCCATTTCCTGCAGCATCTGGCGCTGTACCCGATTGATCTTGTTGATCGTCTCTATCATGTGCACCGGGATACGGATGGTGCGCGCCTGGTCCGCGATGGAGCGGGTGATGGCCTGCCGGATCCACCAGGTGGCGTAGGTGGAGAACTTGTAGCCGCGGCGGTATTCGAACTTGTCCACCGCCTTCATCAGGCCGATGTTGCCTTCCTGGATCAGATCCAGGAACTGCAGGCCACGGTTGGTGTACTTCTTGGCGATGGAGATCACCAACCGCAGGTTGGCTTCGACCATTTCCTTCTTGGCGCGGCGGGCCTTGGCTTCGCCGATGGAAATGCGGCGGTTGATTTCCTTGATGTCCGCCACCGGCAGGCCGATGACTTCTTCCACGGTGATGATCTTGCGCTGGTTGCGCTGAATGTCTTCCGCCACCGCCAGCAGGCGCTCGGAGTAGTCCTTGGCCTTTTTGGTCTTGGCGTGGGCGGCGACCCACTCCAGGTTGGTCTCGTTACCCGGGAATTGCTGTACGAAATCCTTGCGCGGCACGCCGGCACGGCGGATCGCCAGCGCCATGATCTGGCGCTCGAACTTGCGCACGATATCCAGGTGAGTACGGGCGCCTTGCAGCAGCTGGTCGTAGATGCGCGGTACCAGCTTGAACAGGGTGAAGTGCTCGGCCAGCGCTTCCAGCGCCTTGGCGCTGCTGGCGTGGTCGCGGCCGTTGCGCTTGAGCGCCCGTTCAGCTTTTTCGTAGCGCTTCTTCAGTTCGCCGAAACGTTCCGCCGCCAGAGCCGGATCCAGGCCGCCTTCATCCTCTTCGCCGTCGTCGTCGCTGTCGGTGCTGTCGTCGTCTTCGTCGTCGTCCTTATCCTTTTCCGCGGCCTCGGCCTGCTTCTTCTGGTTGAAGCGCGGCTCTTTGTTGGCGTTGGTGGCGGCGGCGCCGTCGTCGTCCGGATCCAGGTAACCGGCGATCACGTCGGTCAGCTTGCGCTCCTCGGACAGGATACGGTCATATTCATCCAGCACCATCTCCACCGCGCCGGGCCAGAAGGCCAGGGCATGCATGACTTCACGGGTGCCTTCCTCGATGCGCTTGGCGATCTCGATTTCGCCTTCCCGGGTGAGCAGCTCCACGGTGCCCATTTCGCGCATGTACATCCGCACGGGATCAGTGGTGCGGCCCGGCTCGCTCTCCACGGAGGCGAGTACGGCGGCGGCTTCCTCGGCAGCAACCTCGTCGGTGCTGTCGGCGCCTTCACCCATCATGATCTCATCGGCATCGGTGGCTTTTTCCACCACGGTGATGCCCATGTCGTTGATCATCTGGATGATGTCTTCCACCTGGTCCGTGTCGGTGATGGACTCGGGCAGGTGGTCGTTCACTTCGGCGTAGGTCAGGTAGCCCTGTTCCTTGCCCAGCGCGATCAACTGCTTCAGCTGTGACTGCTGTTGCTGCTTTTGAGTCGTCATGCGAAATGCCCGTAGTTGGAAGAGCCGTGGTCCTGGGAAAACGGCGTATTATACGCTGATATGGGGGGTTGAGCCAGTAATCACAAGACCCCCGCTATGGTTCAGCCTGGTGTCCGGCACGCGCTCTGGCGAGTGCGCGGTGAAGCTCTGAAAGCCGCGCCAGGTCTGGATTGGGGCGGGCTTCCTCGGTTTTCAAAGTCTGTTCCAATGCAAGAGTATGCAGGCGATGCAGGGCATCGTCCCAGTACCGCCGCGCGGTATCGTCATCCATGGTTGGCTTCAGCGCCTCACGCAGCAGACGGGACAGGGACTCGCCTTGTTCCAGTGCCATGATGGCGCCCAGCGCCGCCGCCGGGGTGGCGTGCTCGCGTACCGCGCCGGCCACCTGCAGCAGCAGATCGACCCGCGCCAGATCCAGTTCCTCGACCCCTTCGGGAAGAGGGCGGTCGCGCACCACCTGGGGGTGGGAGAGCAGCAGCAGGACCAGCCGTTCCACCAGGCCCAGGCCGGGCTGGCGCGCGCGCGATCCCAACCGCGGGCGGTCCGGGACAGGGTCCGGTTCATCCGCCATGGCCGGCGGGAAGTCCGGAGGCGGTGCGTCGTCCCAATCCGGTTGCTCCGCATGGTCGGTATGGCGGACGGCCCGCTGCGGCGGTGCCGCCGGCCTGGATGCCGGGGCTGGCCGGGGCGCGGGTTCCGCCGGCGCTTCCTGGCGCAGCCGCTCCAGAGAGGAGCGTTCCAGCCGTGTCAGCCGCGCCAGTTCCTCCTCCAGCAGCACCCGGTAGAACGGCCCCGAGGGCTTGCTCAGGTAAGGGAGCGCCAGCCGCGCCAGCCGCGCCCGGCCGTCCACGGTGTTGAGGTCCAGCCCCTCGGACAGGTGCCGGAACAGATAGCTGGACAGGGTGTCCGCCTTTTCGGTGAGCGCCAGCAGGGTTTCCGGCCCCTGGGCACGCACCAGGGTGTCCGGGTCCTCGCCGTCGGGCAGGAACAGGAAGCGCGCCTGCTTGCCGTCGTCCAGGGACGGCAGGGCGGATTCCAGAGCCCGCCAGGCGGCGCGTCTGCCGGCGTTGTCACCGTCGAAACAGAACACCACCTCGTTCACTTGCCGGAACAGGGTCTGGCAGTGCTCCGGGCTGGTGGCGGTGCCGAGGGTCGCCACCACGTTGGGCACCCCGTGCTGAGCCAGGGCGATCACATCCATGTAACCCTCCACCACGTAAAGACGATCACTGCGGTCGCGGCTGCGGCGCCATTCCCATAGCCCGTACAGTTCCCGGCCTTTGTGGAACACCGGGGTTTCCGGGCTGTTCAGGTATTTGGGTTTGCCGTCGCCGAGCACCCGGCCGCCGAAACCGATGGTGCGACCGCGGGCGTCCCGGATCGGGAACTGGATCCGGTCACGGAACTTGTCGTAAACCCGGCCGGTGTCCTCGCGCCGCACCAACAGGCCGGCAGTGAGGGCTTGCTCCAGCCCGGCCTGGTCCAGCGACAGCCCGGTCATCAGATTGTCAAAGCCGGGCGGGGCGAAGCCCAGACCGTATTGGGCGGCGATCTCGCCGCTGAGTCCCCGGCCTTTCAGGTAAGCCACTGCTTTTTGCCGATCCGGGGCGCTTTTTAATTGCTGACGGTAGTAGCGCTCCGCCCGTGCGAGCAAATCGTACAGGGTTTGCAACCGGCTCCGGCGTGCTTTCTCCTCACGACTGTCGTGATGCTCCTCGCGCGGGATGTCGACACCGGCGCGGCCGGCCAGTTGCTCCACCGCCTCGGGGAAGGAGAGGTGGTCGTACTCCATGACGAAGCGCAGCGCATCGCCGGAAGCGCCACAGCCGAAGCAGTAATAGAATTGCTTGTCCGGGGACACCGTGAACGACGGCGTCTTCTCCTGGTGGAACGGGCAGCACGCGGAATAGTTGCGTCCGGTCTTCTTCAGCGGCACACGGGCGTCGATCAGCGGCACGATATCGATTCGCGCGAGAAGATCCTGAATAAAATGTTCGGGAATCAAACCGGCCATGGGAAGCAATATTCCGACTCACCCGGGCTGATGGCAAGTCCGGCTAATGAGAGAGTGGTGGAGGCCGGCACTCAACGGCTGATGGGGGCGCCGCCGGGGATGGGCGGGAACCGCGTGCCGGGTCCGGAATCAGCCAGTGAGCCTGGCTTTGACCTTGCCGCTGACCGCGCCGATATCGGCCCGGCCCTGCAGTTTGGGCTTGAGCAAGCCCATGACCTTGCCCATATCACCCATGCCGGCGGCGCCGGTGCTGGTGATGGCCTCGTCGATCAACGCCTCGATTTCGGCATCGTTCAGGGGCTGGGGCAGGAATTCCTGGAGGATCAGAATTTCCGCTTCTTCCACCTCGGCCAGTTCCGGACGGTTGGCGTCACGGTACTGACCGGCGGAATCCTTGCGCTGCTTGACCAGTTTATCGAGCACGGCGAGGGCGCGGGCGTCATCCACTTCGATGCGCTCGTCCACCTCGATTTGCTTCAGCGCCGCCATGGCCATACGCAGAACACCCAGGCGCGCCTTGTCTTTGGCGCGCATGGCGTCTTTGGTGGCGTCGGCGAGCTGTGCTTTGATCGCGCTCATGGTCAAAGACCGGAAACGGTCTTAGTACAGACGCTTACGGGCGAGCTGCTCGCGTTGCAGCTTCTTCAGGTGACGCTTGACCGCGGCAGCGCGCTTACGCTTGCGTTCCTGAGTCGGCTTCTCGTAGTTCTCGCGACGGCGGACTTCGGACAGAACACCGGCTTTTTCACAGGAGCGCTTGAAGCGGCGCAGGGCCACGTCGAAGGGTTCGCCTTCTTTTACTTTCACCTGAGGCATGAAGTATCACCTACCTAAAAAGTGTTGAGTTGTGTGGGTTCCGCCACGGGCTCAGGTGGTCCCTCGGGGGCAAACGTCATGGGGACGGCCACCCAGGCGGCAGGGCGCGAATTCTACCCGTGACCGGCAGGTAAATGCAAATGGCGGCGCGCCGGGCTATCATGCCGGCCCTTGCCAGCGGGTGCGCCGCTGGCCGGATTCCGCTTTTTGAGGTGGCTAAATGCGCGTTTTGGGCATCGAAACCAGTTGCGACGAGACCGGCGTGGCCGTGTACGACACCGAACGGGGCCTGTTGAGCCAGGCCCTGTTCAGTCAGATCGACATGCACGCGGTCTATGGCGGTGTGGTGCCGGAGTTGGCCAGCCGCGACCATGTACGGCGCTTGTTGCCGCTGCTGCGCCAGGTCCTGTCCGACGCCGGCATTGGCGCCCGGGAATTGGACGGCGTCGCCTACACCGCCGGGCCGGGGCTGGCCGGGGCCCTGCTGGTGGGCGCCGGCGTGGCTCGCGCTCTGGCCTACGGCTGGGGCGTGCCGGCGTTACCGGTACACCATATGGAAGGGCACCTGCTGGCGCCGCTGCTGGAAGACGACGCCCCGGAGTTTCCTTTTGTCGCGCTGCTGGTCAGTGGTGGGCACTCACTGCTGCTGGAAGCCCGCGCCCTGGGCGAATACGTCCCTCTGGGCGAATCCGTGGATGACGCGGCCGGTGAAGCCTTCGACAAGGCGGCGAAGATGATGGGGCTGGGTTACCCCGGCGGTCCGGCGATCAGCCGTCTGGCGGAGCAGGGACGGGCGGGGCGCTTTCGTTTTCCCCGGCCGATGACCGATCGGCCCGGCCTGGATATGAGCTTCTCCGGCCTCAAGACCTTCACGCTCAACACCATTCACGATCTGGGGGGCGCCACCGCGCTGAATGACCAGGACCGCGCCGATGTGGCCCTGGCGTTCCAGGAAGCGGTGGTGGACACCCTGGTGATCAAGTGCCGCCGGGCCATGCAGGCCACGGGCGCCAAGCGCCTGGTGGTGGCCGGTGGCGTCAGTGCCAATGGCATGTTGCGCGAGCGGCTGGCGCGGGCCATGGGCAAGCTGGGGGTGAAGGTGTATTACCCCGGGCTGGCGTATTGCACGGATAACGGTGCCATGATTGCTTACGCGGGGGCTTTGCGGCTGGCCGCCGGCGAGCGTCAGGAGGGGCTGGGCGTGAGCGTGCGGGCGCGTTGGCCGCTGGCGGAACTGGCGCGGGTGCCTGTCCGCTGAGCCCGATAGCTACATCCCGGTCCCGGACTACGGAGCCGCTGTAGGAGCTTGCCTGCAAGCGAATTGAGCCCGCTAACCGGTACCCCCCTAACCCTTCTTCCTGAACCCCAGTTCCTCGCCGCGTAGCAGTTTGGTCAGGTTGGCGCGGTGGCGCACGATCATGATCAGGGTCAGGGCTGCCATCGGCAGCGCGGCGCCGGGCAGCCAGAACCACAGGCAGATGGGGGCCGCGACGAAGGCGCTCAGCGACGCCACCGAGGAAATGCGCAGCATCCCGAATACCACCAGCCACACCGCGCCGGCCACCAGGCCGCTGGGCCAGTGCAGCGGAAACAGCACGCCAAAGGCGGTGGCCACGCCCTTGCCGCCCTTGAATTGGAAGAACACCGGGAACAAGTGGCCGAGGAAGGCGCAGAAACCGACCAGTGCCACGGCAAATGGGGAGAGCCCCAGGGCCGTCGCCGCCAGGACGGGCAGCACGCCTTTGAGCACATCGCCGAGCAGGGTCAGCGCCGCCGCCGGTTTGCCGGCGATGCGCAGCACATTGGTGGCGCCGGGATTGCTGGAACCCTGGGTGCGGGGGTCCGGATGGCCGAACAAACGGCAGACCAGGATGGCGCTGGAAATCGAGCCCAGCAGATACGCCACCGCGCATAAAGACAGCAACCAACCCCAGCTTTCCTGTAATGCCATGGCAACCACCGGCTATAATCCCCGAATCAACAGGCTGGACATTGTACACACAAGCCGCTTGTCGCGCGTCACCCCGGGTTCAGGCTCCCGGGAGTGGCGCGGCCAAACCTAACCGCGTATCAGGCCCGCGCGCGGCCGGACCGAGGAACAGCATGGACATCGTTTATATCAATGATTTGAAAGTCGATACGGTGATCGGCATTTTCGACTGGGAGCGGCGTATCCGTCAGACCGTCAGCCTGGATCTGGAGATGGCCGCGGATATCAGCAAGGGCGCCGCCACCGACCACATCGACGATGCCCTGGACTACAAAAGTATCAGCAAGCGCCTGATCGCCTTTATCGAGGAGAGTGAATTCCAGCTGGTGGAAACCCTGGCGGAACGGGTGGCGGCGCTGGTATTGGAGGAGTTCAACGTGCCCTGGCTGCGATTGCGGCTGAGCAAACCCGGTGCCCTGCGCGGTGCCCGTGACGTTGGCGTGATCATCGAGCGCGGGGAGCGTTCCTGATGGCGGAGGTGTTTCTCAGTCTCGGCTCCAACATCGACCGGCAACACAATATTCATTCCGGTCTCGATGCGTTGGCGGAGCGGTTCGGTGAGCTGAGGCTGAGCCCGGTGTATGAAAGCGAGGCAGTGGGCTTCAAGGGCAGCCCGTTCTTCAATTTGGTGGTGGCTTTGCATACGGAGCTGTCAGTGGGGGAACTGGCCGGGGCGCTGCATGATATCGAGCGCGGTCACGGCCGGGTTCGCGGCGAGAAGAAGTTCGCCAGCCGCACCCTGGATATCGACATCCTCACTTACGACGATGCGGTTGGCGAGATGGATGGCGTCAAGCTGCCGCGCGGGGAAATTCTGAAGCACGCTTTCGTACTGCGTCCGCTGGCGGATCTGGCGCCGGAGACGCGGCACCCGGGGAATGGGCGCCGCTACCGGGAGTTGCTGGCGGAAACCGACTTCAAGGGACAGCGGCTCTGGCAAGTGCCGTTCCGCTGGCCTGATGGCGAAGCTACTCGATAAAGGTGTTTTCCGCTTCGGTCATATAGTCGCCGAACTGCTCGCAGGTGTAAGGTTCGGCATTGCCGTTGATGGTCACGGTGATGCTGTTCGCATCGATGAACTTAACTTCAGCGTGAGTGTTATTGGCGCCGCGCAACCGCACATCGCCGGAACTTGGGCAGTCGCTCCCGTCGGTGCTCTGTATGATGGGCTGATTGGTGGTGATGCTGACACGCTCGGCACCGCCATCCACCAGCAGGGTGCCTTCAATGGTGGACGTGATGACGGCTGGGTCGGAATAGTCCTGAGTGGTTGTCAGATTGTCCACCAGCCAATTGATCCGGTACTCGCCTTGGCCATCTTCCGTGGGGCCTCGAACGTCGATTTGCAGATCCGTATCGGTGAAACGATCCAGGTCCCCGTTTGAAAAATCATAGTCGAAGTCGCCGCCGATCAGGATATCGGCTCCCAGTGGGTCATCGATCCTCACGTTGAAGGCGGATGTCTCCACCTCCACTATGTCGCCGCCATCGTAGTCGTAGTTCACGGTTCCATCCAGGATGATCGGAGTGCCGGCATCAGTTAGCTCGCAGTTGCTTGCGGTGGCACTGGTCGGGCCATTGGGGCCTTCAGCGACACTGATGGAGCCGCTCCCGCACTCCCCCTCCATAGTGAACAAAATCGTTGCGAATCTCTGTGGCAAAGTGAATGCCTCGCTGCCTTGCAGCGTCAAATAAAGCAACGGGCCGGCGTTGTTCTCGTCAATGGTCAGAAACGGCACCTGGCCGCCGCCCCCCGAGCCGGAGGAACCACCACCGCCACCACAGGCGGCAAGAGCCGTGGCGAGCAAGACGGGGGTGAGTCTCCGTGCATGGGAGAAACCGGTATTGAAGAGTGACATGACAATATCCCTAAACCGAAAAAGAAGCGTCAGTCGGCTCCGTTCGGGACGGGAAAGTTAAGCCGGTTGGCTCACGCTAGACTCCATCCCTGAGTCGACAGGATCGACCGTCATCGTTGTTGATGTTGTGACGAGCAGCCTCCCATGGCCTTCGTCGATGCGGTCTTGGTATCAACCATAGCGGCAAAGGACGGTCGTGCCAATCCCCGTGGCGCCGCTTCTCAAGCGCCGGGGAAGGATTGGGAACGGCCGCCATCCACGGCGATGATCTGCCCGGTGATGTAGGGGGCGTGATCGGCGAGCCAGGCCACCGTGTTGGCGATGTCATCCGGGTCGCCGGCGCGGCCCAGCGGTAAGGCGTCGAGAATCACCTGTTGGGATTCCTGGCCTTGTTCTGGCCACAATATTGGCCCGGGCGCCACGCCGTTGACGCGTACTTCAGGGCCGAGTTCCCGGGCCAGACTGCGGGTCATCATTGCCAGTCCGGCCTTGGCCATGCAGTACAGCGGATGCTCTCGCAGTGGCTTCTCGGCATAAACATCCACCAGATTAACGATGGCGCCGTGATGCTGTTTCAGGGTCGCGGCCAGTGCCTGGCTGAGCAGAAACGGCGCCCGCAGGTTGCTGTGCATCAGTTGATCCCAGTCCTCATCGCTGGCCTGATGCAAAGGCGTGCGATAGAACCGGGAGGCGTTGTTCACCAGCAACCGCAGGCCGGGCTTCAGAGCCAGTGCCTCGGCGGCCAGTTGCCGCACCTGGTCGGGCACCACCAGGTCCGCGTACAGGCAAGCCGCGCTGTCGGCACGCTGCCGGTTAAGGTCGTCCACCAGGGTTCGCGCTTGTTCTTCGCTGTGGTGGTAATGAATGATCACATCGTGGCCCGATTGGTGCAGGCGACGGGCAATGCGGGCGCCGATGCGGCGCGCGGCACCGGTGACCAGGGCTACGGGAGCGGCCATTTTTCCACGAACTCCTGTCGGTAAAGACGGATGGCGCGAATGCGTTTGCTTTCCAGGGCGCGGCCGAGCGCCGGGCCGGACAGGCCGGCCTGGCGCAGCCCCGCCACATCCACGGTGCGGACCACTTCAGCGACGCCGAGCAGGAATTCGCCTTGCGGAAAGGGGGCTTTGGGATCGGCCTGGCAGGTGCGGTAATCGGCTTCGCAGGCGTCAACGAAGAAGCGCAACCGGCGCGGCCGGCGGATCACATCCAGGGCGTGCAGGACTTCCCACACTCGCGGCGGGCGCAACTTGAGGACGCGACGTCCACGGTTCTGCCAGCGCGCCATGACGGCGGCGGCGTCCGCCATTTCCCTGGGAACCCGCAACCGCTTGGACATCTCCAGTGCCAGCGTTTCGCTCTGTCTTTCGTAATTTTGATGGCGCGGCCAGCGGTCCGGCGGAGTACTGGCCTTGCCGAGATCATGGCAGAGCAGGGCGTAGCGAGCGGTCAGGGACAGATTCTGCCGAGCTGCCTGGGCCAGGCAGCGCCATTGATGGGTAAGCACATCCACGGTGGGATGATGGTCCGGAGACTGGGGGATGCCATCCAGGTTGGCCAGTTCCGGGAATAATTCCGCCAGCGCGCCGCATTCATGCAGGATGCGGAAGAACGTTTGCGGTGAGCGTTCCATCAGTGCCCGGCTGGTTTCCTTCCAGACCCGTTCCGGACTGAGATGCTGCAGCTCGCCCGCCAGCACGATGTCGGTCATCAGATCCATGGTCTCGCGGGCCACGCGAAAGCCGAGCCAGTGATAGCGGGCGGCGAAACGGGCCACCCGCAGAACCCGCAGCGGGTCCTCGGCGAAGGCGGGGGACACATGGCGCAGCAGCCGCTCCTTGAGATCGTTTTGACCGTTATAGGGGTCGATCAAGCGGCCATCAGCAGCCCTGGCCATGGCGTTGATGGTCAGATCCCGGCGTTTCAGGTCGTCTTCCAGCGTCACATCCTCGGCGGTGTGGAAGAGAAAACCGCCGTGGCCGTGGCCGTGCTTGCGCTCTGTACGGGCGAGAGCGTACTCCTCGCCGGTCCGCGGATGCAGGAACACCGGGAAGTCATTACCCACGGGTTTGTAGCCTTGTGCCAAAAGAGTATCGGGGGTGCCACCCACCACCACCCAATCTTTCTCCTTGACCGGCAGTCCGAGCAATTCGTCGCGGACCGCACCGCCGACAAGATAGATATCCATCATGTTCGCTATCGCTTCCAGGTAAACATTAGAATGTCATGTCTGGTCTGGCCGGAAAACCGCCGGGGCAAGGAATGCGGTCGAAATCGACGCGAACGGTTATTTTCTGGTCTGCGGGCGTCCCTGCTCTGATCCTGGGTTGCCAATCTGACCGGCGATGAAGGGAAATGACAATCTACATGGCGTTTATCACCATTGAACCGGGCCTGGGGCCATGGTTTAGTGCTTCGTCGTTATTTGATTCGGATCATTGCCTGATTCGGGCATGTGGACACCAGCGTGCCATCCGTCATCACGGCGTCACCGGCCGATGCTTTGTCCGACCGCCCCTGGCTCAACGGGAGAGATAGTTTCATGAAAACACGTATTACCGAGATGCTGGGCATCGAGTACCCCATTGTTCAAGGGGGTATGCAGAATGTTGGTTATGCGGAGCTGGCTTCCGCCGTTTCCAACGCGGGTGCTCTCGGCATTATCACCGGCCTGACTCAGCCGACCCCGGAAGACCTGGACAAGGAAATCCGCCGTTGCAAGGAGATGACCGACAAGCCGTTCGGCGTCAACCTGACCCTGCTGCCGACCATCAAGCCGGTTCCCTATGAGGAATACGTGCGAGTGATCATTGAGGCCGGCATCAAAGTGGTGGAAACCGCTGGCCGCAGCCCGGAGCCCTTCATGGCTCAGTTCAATGAGAACGGCGTCAGCGTGATCCACAAGTGCACTTCCGTGCGGCATGCCCTGAAAGCGCAGAAACTCGGTTGTTCCGCGGTATCCGTGGACGGTTTCGAATGCGCCGGCCACCCCGGTGAGGACGATGTGCCCAACCTGGTGCTGTTGCCGGCGGCGGCCAAGGTGCTGGATATCCCGATGATTGCCTCCGGTGGTATCGGTACCGGCACGCAGATGGCGGCTTGCCTGGCGCTGGGCGCGGAGGGCATCAACATGGGCACCCGCTTCATGGCCACCAAGGAAGCGCCGATTCACGAGAACATCAAGAAGGCCATCGTCGAAGCCAGTGAACTGGATACCGCGCTGGTGTACCGTCCGCTGCGCAACACCGCCCGGGTTTACAAGAACAAGGTGGCGGAGAAGGTCAATGAGATCGAACGTGAAGCCGGCAAGGATATGAAGTTCGAACTGATCCGCGACATGGTCGCCGGTACTCGCGGCAAGGTGTCGCTGACCGAAGGTGACGTGGATTACGGTATCTGGACCAGCGGCATTGTGCAGGGGTTGATCCACAGCATCCCCTCCTGCGATGAGCTGGTGCAGGAGATCATGAGCGAATGCACCGAGACCATTCGCAATCGCCTGAACAATCTGCTGGCAGGCTGATTGATCCCGTCTCCGGAAAGGTTCGTCGTTGTTGCAACCCGGAACGCGGCGATTCACTCGAAGCGGGTCTGTATGGAGGTCATCCGGGACCCTGTTTGACAGGGACGTCAAACCGGGAGCCTACAGGGATGTATTTACGGCGTTCCCGGAAGGCCTTCGTACAGACCCGCGCTTCGATGGAGAGACTGTTTTCGTTATTCCGCGACGAACCGATATTTATTGCCCACCCTGAATTGACTGACGCTCAACGACCGTGCCGTTGTCCAAGCTGTCCAGGTGCACGTCGAATCCCCACAATCGATGCAGGTGCTTGAGCACTTCCCGGCTGCTGCTTTCGTCCAGGGGGCGGTGGTGCTGGCGGACGTGCTGTAGTACCAGCGACCGGTCTCCGCGCACATTGGCCTCGTAAACCTGGATATTCGGTTCCTGGATGCTCAGGTTGTATTGCTCGGCCAGTTTGTTGCGCACCTTTTGATAGCCGCGCTCATCGTGGATGGCGTTGATTTCGATGTATTCCTTCTCGGTATCATCCAACAGGCTGAACAGTTTGAATTCCCGGATCAGGCGCGGGGACAGGAACTGTTGGATAAAGCTCTCATCCTTGAAGCTCTCCATGGCGAACTTGAGTGTCGCCACCCAGTCGCTGCCGGCGATGTCGGGGAACCAGTAACGGTCCTCATCCTCCGGATTCTCACAAATGCGCCGCAGGTCGCGGAACATGGCGAAGCCCAGCGCGTAGGGATTGATGCCGGAGTAGTACTGGGAATCGAAAGGCGGCTGATAGACCACCTGGCTGTGGTTGTGCAGGAATTCCAGCATGAAGCCGTCGGTGACCTGTTTCTGATCATAGAGATCATTGAGCAGGGTGTAGTGCCAGAAAGTGGCCCAACCCTCATTCATGACCTTGGTTTGACGCTGCGGATAAAAGTACTGGGCCATCTTGCGCACGATGCGGATGACCTCCCGCTGCCAGGGTTCCAGCAGCGGTGCGTTCTTTTCAATGAAGTAGAGAATGTTTTCCTGGGGCTCCGGGGGAAAGCGCTCGTTCCTTTCGCGCCTTTGAGCCGCGGGCTGCAGATCAGGAAAAGTCCGCCACAGCTCGGAGACCTGCTGCTGCAAAGCTGCTTCCCGTTCGCGCAGTCGCCGCCGCTCCTCCTGGGCGGAAATCGGCGTCGGGCGTTTATAACGATCCACGCCGTAGTTCATCAAGGCATGGCAGGAATCCAGGATATCCTCCACCGCGTTGACGCCATGGCGTTGCTCGCATTCGGCGATGTATTTACGGGCGAACACCAGATAATCGATGATCGCCGAAGCGTCGGTCCAGGACTTGAACAGGTAGTTGCCCTTGAAAAAGGAGTTATGACCATAACAGGCATGAGCGATCACCAGTGCCTGCATGGTGATGGTGTTCTCCTCCATCAAGTAAGCGATACAGGGGTTGGAGTTGATCACGATCTCGTAAGCGAGCCCCATTTGCCCGCGACGATAGCGGTTTTCCACCTCCACGAATTGTTTGCCGAAGGACCAGTGATGGTAGCCCACCGGCATGCCCACGGAAGAATAGGCGTCCATCATTTGTTCCGAGGAAATGACCTCGATCTGGTTGGGGTAGGTGTCCAGAGCATACTTGCCGTGCGCCAGCTCGGAGATCGCCTCGTCATAGCGGGCAAGCAGGTTGAAGTCCCAGTCGGAGCCGGTGGACAACAGCATCAGGCGGCCTCCATGCGTTTATGGAAAAGCTGGCGGAAAACCGGGTAAATATCCGCCGGGTCGTCGATCTGCGCCATGGAGAAGACATCCGGGTGCCGGTCCATGATGCCCTCGTACTGGTCCCAGAGTGCCTGGTGAGCGCGGGGCATGACTTCCACGTAGGAAAAATGCTGCATGCGGGGCAGCAATTCCTTCTCCAGCAACTCGGCGCAGCCGGGGGAGTCGTCGTTCCAGTTATCGCCGTCCGAGGCCTGGGCACCGTAGATGTTCCATTCCTCCACCGGGTAACGTTCCTTGATGATATCCCGGGTCAGCTTCAAGGCGCTGGAGACGATGGTGCCGCCGGTTTCCCGGGAGTAGAAGAATTCCTCTTCATCCACCTCCTTGGCGCTGGTGTGGTGGCGTATGAAGACGACCTCGGTGTGCTGGTAATTGCGCTGCAGGAATAAATAAAGCAACAGGAAGAAACGCTTCGCCAGGTCCTTCATATCCTGATTCATGGAACCGGAAACATCCATGATGCAGAACATCACCGCCCGGCTCACCGGCACCGGGACCTTGATATGGTGGTTGTAGCGCAGATCCACGGTATCGATAAACGGGATCCGGTCGATACGCCGGCGCAGGCGCTCAATGTGCTCGTCCAGTTCCGCCAGGCGGGCCTGGCGCTGAGGGGATTGATCCTGCTGCAGCAAGGCCTCCCGTTCCTCCTCCAATTCGCGCAGTTTGCGCCGGCTGGCCGCCGTCAGCGCGCGTCGGCGCATGGACGCCTGGCGCATGGAACGGACGATATTGATCTTGGCGGGTATGCCATGGCTGACGATACCGCCATGGCGGATCTGGAAGGTGCGGGTGCCCTCCAGGTGGCGTTTGACCAGATTGGGTAACGCCAGGTCCTCGAACAGGAAGTTCAGAAACTCCTGCGGATCGATTTCAAAGGCGAAATCATCCTCGCCTTCGCCACTGTCGCTGGCCTGACCGGAGCCACTGCCCTGGCCGCCACCGCCGCTGGGTCGTTTGATGCGGTCGCCCTGCTGAAACTCCCGGTTGCCCGGGTGGACGATATTGCGTTGGCCTCCGGGGCCGTGGTGGAAGATGGGCTCGGAAATATCCTTGCGGGGAATGACAATGCGCTCGCCTTGTTCCATTTCCTTGATGGAGCGCTTGCCCACGGCGTCATTGACCGCTTCACGAATATGTCGCCGGTAGCGCTGCAGGAACCGTTGCCGGTTGACTGCGCTCTTATGCTTGCCGTTGAGACGCCGGTCGATGATATAGCTCATTGGGCTCTCCAGTCTCGGCCGATAGGGCGGTGGGACTGTGCTTCGCGGGCAGAGGGCCGGATTCCAATCCGGCCAGCCCCGCGCCACTATTCACTGTTCACTATTCATTGCCCTTTATTGCGCCTTGCGGACCCGCAGGTACCATTCGGACAGCAGCCGAACCTGTTTCTCGGTGTAGCCGCGATCCATCATGCGTTTGACGAAGTTGTCGTGCTTGCGGCGATCCTCTTCGCTGCCTTTCGGGTTGAAGGAAATGACCGGCAACAGCTCCTCGGTGTTGGAGAACATTTTCTTCTCGATGACATCACGAAGCTTCTGATAGCTGAGCCAGCTTGGATTGCGGCCGCTGTTGTTGGCCCGCGCCCGCAGCACGAAGTTGACCACCTCGTTGCGAAAGTCCTTCGGGTTGGAAATGCCCGCCGGCTTTTCGATCTTTTCCAGTTCCTCGTTGAGTGATTGGCGATCGAATATTTCGCCGGTATCCGGATCCCGGAATTCCTGATCCTGAATCCAGAAGTCGGCGTAAGTAACATAGCGGTCGAAAATGTTTTGCCCGTACTCGGAGTAGGATTCCAGATACGCGGTCTGGATTTCCTTGCCGATGAATTCCACGTAACGCGGAACCAGGTACTCCTTGATGAAGCGGTGGAATTGCTCCTGGCGTTCCTGGGGGAACTGCTCCTGTTCGATGCGCTGTTCGAGAACGTGGATCAAGTGCACCGGGTTGGCCGCTATCTCGGAGTGATCGAAGTTGAACACCTTGGAGAGGATCTTGAAGGCGAAACGGGTGGACAGGCCGTCCATGCCTTCGTCGACGCCGGCCATATCCCGGTATTCCTGAATCGACTTGGCTCTCGGGTCCACGTCCTTCAGGTTCTCGCCGTCGTAAACGCGCACTTTGGAGTAAATGCTGGAATTTTCCGGTTCGCTGATCCGCGTTAACACCGAGAACTGAGCCAGCATGTGCAGCGTGTCCGGGGCGCACTGGGCATCACGCAGACTGGAGTTGCGCAACAGCTTCTCGTAAATCATCTGTTCTTCGGTGACGCGCAGGCAGTAAGGCACCTTGACGATGTAGACGCGGTCGATGAACGCCTCATTGTTCTTGTTGTTCTTGAAGGTGTGCCATTCGGCTTCGTTGGAGTGGGCCAGCACGATGCCATCGAAGGGAATCGCGCCCATGTGCTCGGTGCCGTTGTAGTTGCCTTCCTGGGTGGCGGTGAGTAGCGGGTGCAGCACCTTGATCGGCGCCTTGAACATCTCGACGAATTCCATCAGGCCCTGATTGGCCCGGCACAGGCCGCCGGAGAAGGCGTAGGAATCCGGGTCATCCTGGGAGAAATCCTCCAGCTTGCGGATGTCCACCTTGCCCACCAGAGCGGAGATGTCCTGATTGTTTTCGTCGCCGGGTTCGGTTTTCGATATGGCGATCTGATCCAGTATGGAGGGGTAGCATTTCACCACCCGGAACTGGCTGATATCACCACCGTATTCATGCAAACGCTTGACCGCCCAGGGCGACATGATGGTGCGCACGTAACGGCGCGGAATGCCGTACTCCTCTTCCAGAATGGGACCGTCCTCGTCGGCGTCGAACACGGACAGAGGGGACTCATTCACCGGCGATCCCTTGATGGCGTAGAACGGCACCTTCTGCATCAACGCCTTGAGTTTCTCCGCCAGGGAGGATTTGCCGCCGCCAACCGGGCCGAGCAGGTAGAGAATCTGTTTCTTTTCTTCCAGCCCCTGGGCGGCGTGGCGGAAGTAGCTGACGATATTCTCGATGACCTCTTCGAGGCCGTAGAATTCGTCGAAGGCGGGATAGCGACGGATGATTTTGTTGGAAAAGATCCGGGAAAGCCGTGGATCCTTGGAGGTGTCCACCAGTTCAGGCTCACCGATCGCCATGAGCATGCGCTCGGGAGCGCTGGCGTAGGCGCTGGGGTCGCTCTTGCAGAGCGCCAGATACTCCTCCAGGGACAACTCCTCCTGCTGAGTGGCGTCAAACCGGGCCTGATAATGGCTGATAATGCTCATTCCTCACTCCCTCCTGGCGGCGCTTGAATGTCAAGCCGTCACTTTCTACATGAAAATAAACCCTTAACGAAATGGATGCGGCGCGAAGATCAGGGAATCCCGTCACGGGATGTCGGTGACCGGCCTTGTCTTTAGCATGGCGCCAAAACAAAGTCTGAGTCAAAGCCAAGCCGAAAAAAAATTTTGTTTTTTTTGCAGCGATGGAATGAACCGGCGGAGCCGAATTCGGTCACCGCCGGAACGTCATGAAAAGAGGGGAGGAGGGAGGATCAACGGCACTGGCAAGCGATACGGAGGCCGTCTTCCAGGCGCAGTGCGGTAAGCTGGCCGCCCCATACGCAGCCGGTATCCAGGGGTTCCACGTCATTGGCGCTGGCCCGGCCTTCCAGGGCCGCCCAGTGACCAAACAGGATGCGACGGCCCAGGTCGCGCCGGCGAGGATGTTCAAACCAGGGCATATAGCCCTCGGGCGGCTGATCCGCTTCGCCTTTGCTGCCCAGATCCAGTTCACCGGCATCGTTGACGAAGCGCATGCGGGTGAAATGGTTGGTGATCACTCGCCACCGCTCCGGACCTTGCAAGTCATCACGCCATCCCGCTGGTTCGTTGCCATACATATGGGCGAAAAAGGTGCTCGCCTGCTCGCCATCGGCGAGTACCGCGGTGATTTCCCCGGCCCGTTCACGGGCTTGTTCCAGGCTCCATAGCGGGGGCATGCCGGCGTGGGCCATCACCGCGTTGAATTCGGGCAGGTCGATCAGCAGCGGTTGGCGCTGCAGCCAGTCCAGCAGGGTGTCCCGGTCCTTCGCCTCAAGGATCGCCGCCAGGGTATCCTTGCTCCTGGCGTGTGTCTGCCCGTGGGCCACCGCCAGCAGGTGCAGATCATGATTGCCCAGTACGGTGAGGACATTGTCCCGCAAGTCATGGATTCGCCGCAGGGTGCCGAGCGAGTCCGGGCCGCGATTGACCAGGTCCCCGGCCAGGACCAGTTGATCGCGGTCCGCCTTGAAGCGAATCCGCTCCAGCAGGGCCTCGAAGGGGCCCAGACAGCCCTGGATGTCGCCGATGGCGTAGGTGCTCATGGGAAAATTCCGTCAGGCTCGCTATGGGTGGTTATTCGGAGTCGGTCAGGGTGCCGCTTCCGCCGCCGGGGTTCAATGCAAGGCTCGATCGGCGGCCAGGGTGAAAGCCGGGATCGGCGCATTGAAGCAGGTGCCGTCCTCGGACAGCATCTGATAGTTGCCGCGCATGCTGCCGACGGCGGTTTCCAGGATGGCGCCGCTGGAGTACTGGAACTCCTGGCCCGGCGCCAGCTCCGGCTGCTGGCCGAGAACGCCTTCGCCGTGGACTTCCTGTACGCGCTGATCGCCGTCGGTGATGATCCAGTGCCGGGTCAGCAGGCGCGCGCCCTGGCTGCCGCGGTTGATGATGCGGATGTGGTAGGCGAACGCCCAGCGCTTCTGGTCGGCGTCGCTTTGCTCCGGCAGGTACTCGCTTTCCGCGAACACCTCGATGCGGTAGGCATCGTTGTTACTGTCGCTCATGATTCCCTCTCGCGGGGTCGGAAACCCGGTGGGCGGCGTCCTCCGCCGTCAGCCGGTGGCGTTGGCCAGCGCGACGTAATCCGCCACCGAAAGATGATCGGGACGCAGGCCGGGGTCGATGCCCAGGGCATCGAAAATGTCCGGTTCCACCAGGGTCTTCAGCGCATTGCGCACCGCCTTGCGGCGCTGGGTGAAGGCCTGGTTGACCAGTTTGCCAAGATAGACCGGATCCCGGGCCGGCCAGGGCGCGGTGGCGTGCGGGGTCAGTCTGACCACGGCGGAATCCACCTTGGGCGGCGGCTGGAACGCGCCCGGGGGCACGAAGAACAGATAATCCGCCTGGCAGTGGTATTGCACCATCACCGACAGCCGGCCGTAATCACCCGTGCCCGGCGCCGCGGTGAGCCGGTCCACCACCTCCTTTTGCAACATGAATGTCATGTCGCCGATCACTTCCGCCTGTTCCAGCAGGTGGAAGATCAAGGGGGTTGAAATATTGTACGGCAAATTGCCCACCACCCGCAGCTTGAGGTCGCCGGCCAGGGGGCGGAAGTCGAAACGCAGGGCGTCCGCCTGATGGATGGTCAGACGTTCCTCGGGTACCGCCTCGCGCAGTAAGTGGATCAGGTCACGGTCCAGTTCCACCACGTCCAGATGCGTCACCTGTTCCAGTAGTGGATAGGTGAGCGCGCCGCGTCCGGGGCCGATTTCCACCAGCTTCTGGCCGGCCATGGGGGCCACCGTGCGGACCAGACGATCGATGATGCCCGGGTCATGCAGAAAGTGCTGCCCGAAGCGTTTGCGGGCGCGGTGTTCGGTCATGAGGAACGTTTCTCCACCAGTTCCAGAGCCAGGTCGATGGCGGCATGCAGGCTGCCGGCGCGGATACGCCCGCTGCCGGCCAGATCGAAGGCGGTGCCGTGGTCCACTGAAGTGCGGATGAACGGCAACCCCAGGGTGATATTCACGGCTTCGCCGAAGCCGGCGTATTTGAGCACCGGCAGACCCTGGTCATGGTACATGGCCAGCACCGCGTCATGCCGCGCCAGCAGCTCCGGTTGGAAGGCGGTGTCGGCGGGCACTGGCCCGGTGAGCCGCAAACCTTGCCGGCGCAGCCTCTCCAGCGCCGGCTCGATAATCTCGAGCTCCTCCCGCCCCAGATGGCCGCCTTCGCCGGCGTGCGGGTTCAGCCCGAGGACCAGAATACGAGGCGAGTCGATAGCGAATTTGTCATGCAAGTCCTGGCACAGGATATGCAATGTGGTTTCCAGCGTGGGCCCGGTGATCGCCGCCGCCACCTGGGACAGCGGCAAATGAGTGGTGGCGAGGGCCACGCGCAGGGTCTTGGCGGCCAGCATCATCACCACCTGATCCACGCCGGCTTGCTCGGCGAAGAATTCGGTGTGCCCGGTAAACGCCGGATCGGCGCCTTCACGGATGATGCTTTTGGCCACTGGTGCCGTGACCAGGGCGGAGAACTGGCCGTCCAGGCAACCCCGGGCGGCCCGCCCGAGCATTGTCAGGGTGCCGGAGGCGGTGGCCGGGTCCGGTTGGCCGGCAGTCACGGGGGCGCCGGCGGGGCAGTGCCAAAGCGCCGGGCTGGCGGGTGGGGCGTCGCCAGGTTGCCATTGTGGCCAGGTGGCCTGCAAACCTAGCGACCGGGCCCGATCGTGCAACACCCGCCGATCCGCCAGCACTACCAGGGCGGTGTCGGGATAGCGGCGCGGCAGATCCAGCATCAGATCCGGGCCGATACCCGCCGGGTCGCCGCTGGTGATGACGATCGGCGCGGTCATTGATCCAGTCGGATATCGACGTAGGCTTCCGCCCGCTTTTCCTGCAGCCAGGTTTGCAGTTCCTCGTCGAATCGTTGTTTTTGCAGGGCCTGGCGGGCACGCATCTGGCGGAATTCGTCGCTCATGTCCGCTTCACGTTGCTCTTCCACCAGCAGGAAGTGGTAACCGAACTGGGTCTGGAACACCGGAGACACCTGGCCCACCGGGGTGGATTTCATCATTTGCTCGAATTCCGGCACCATCTGGCCAGGCGTGACCCATCCCAGCTCACCACCCTGATTGCGGCTGCCGGGGTCATCGGAATGCTCGCGGGCCACATCGGCGAGGCTGACACTGCCGCTGACCACCTGTTGATGGAGGCGCTGGGCTTCGGCCCGGGCCTGATTGTCGGTGGTCAGAGCGTCGGATTGAACCAGCACATGCCGTACCCGGTACTGGGTAACCACGTGCTCGCCCCCTCCGCCACGACGCTCGATCATTTTGAGGATGTGAAAACCGGCTCCGGAGCGCAACGGCTCGGAGATATCGCCGGATTGCATATCAATGGCGGTCTCGGCGAAGAGGGTTGGCCACTGGGCCGCCGGCCGCCATCCCAGGTCGCCGCCTTCCAGTGCTTGCGGGCCGTCCGACTGTTCCACCGCGGTTTCGGCGAAGTCCGCGCCGCCGCGCAGACGCTGAACGATACCGTCGGCTTTGTTCCGGGCCTGTTCGATCTGATCCGGAGACGCGCCGCTGGGTACTTGCACCAGAATATGGCCAAGATGGAAATCGGCGGCGAACATGCGCCGGCCCAGGTCGGAACTGAGGAAACGGTCCACTTCCCGGTCGGTGATGCGTACCCGGGAGGAGACGGAGCGTTGCTGCAGACGGGAAATGACCATGTCATCGCGCACCTGCTCGCGGAACTCGGCCCAGGAGTAGCCGTCGGCACGGACCATGTTGGCGAACTGTTCCAGGTCCATGTTGTTCTGCTGGGCGATGCCGGTCAGCGCCTGGTTGAGGCTGCCGTCATCCACGCGGATGCCGCCGCGCTCCGCCAGTTGCAGCTGGATGCGCTCAATGACCATGCGGTCGAGCACCTGCTCGCGCAGCACCTGGGCCGGGGGCAGGGGGCGGTTGTCCGCCTCGAACTGACCAACGATGGCGGCAACCCGGGACTGCAACTCACTTTCCATGATGGCGCCGTCGTTGACCACCGCGACAATGCGGTCAAGGATCCGCACCTGTGCCTGGGCATTGACTGCCAGGCCCAGACACAGACAGACGGTCAGTAACGTCGACAAAGCCCTATTCATATTCTCTCCTGTATCCGGAAATGCTGCGCTCCAGCAGTGAGTCCACTCGCCCGCCGAAGCCGCCCAGTCCGGTCATTTCGATCTGCAACATCACGGTGGAGTCCGGCTCAAGGGTGCCGTCCCCATCATCGTCGTAGAGTTCCCGCTGGCTCACCAGTCGTACCCGCCAGCAGCAGTTTCGGTATTCCGCGCCCGCCAGGGTTTCCTGGGTGCGGTGGTTTTCCACGTCGTACATCCAGCGGCCGATCAGCCGCCAGTTACGGTGGATCGGCCAGATCGCCGCGACTTCCGATTGCCGCAGATTATCCTCCGGGCGGTCGTGGAAGCCCAGGTTGAAAATCCGCCGCTCGCGGTCGTTGTAGCCGAGCCGCAGGGTGGAGCGCTGGCGCTGGCCGCCGGAGGTATCCCATTGGCCTTCGGAATAGAGGTACCAATCGCGGCCAAAGTTCCATCGCATATCGGCCACCGCCGGTGTCTGATCGGCGGTGTCTTCTCCGGTGCCGTCCAGTTGCACCCTGCGGTCGTCCAGGTAGTAGCCCTGGCCGACGCGCAGACGCAGTTGCTCGCGGCCATCGTCGTCGCGCAGGAAACGGCTGGTCAAGCCCACCGCGATCTTCTCTTCATCACCGATGCGGTCATAACCAATGTAGCGGTTTTCCCGGAACAGGGTGTTGTAGGAGAAGGTCAGTTCGCCGGCATCGAAATCCGGCAGATCGTCCTGGTTCTCGTAGGCGACCTTGTTGATGAACACCCGGGGTTCCAGGGTCTGGGTATAGCCACGGCCGAACAGGTTGGTGGAGCGCTCGAAGAACATGCCGGCGTCGAGGCTGGCACCCCAGGTGTTGAGGGAGGGTTCGCTGCCGCTGGGACCGCCATCATCCAGTTGATAGCGGGTGTGGTACAGGCGTGCTCTGGGCTCGACGTAACCCCAGCTGTTCTCCATCCGGGCGGACAGCGCCGGTTGCGCGTGCATGCGCACTCCGGTGGGGTTGTTGCTGGTGTCCTTGTCGCTGCGGTCGAAAGCGGTGACGTCACTGAGCCATAACATCCGCAGCGGGCCGACCAGATGCGGGCTGCCGGTCAGTTGCAGCTGTGGCAGCCGGCGATAGGGGTGGAGATCATCCGCCAGCGTCGGGTCGATGGTTTGCCAGGCCTGGAGCCGGCCCAGCGCTTGCCAGGTGCGGCCGTAGTAGCGCAGCTCCCCAACCCGTGGCAGGTGGGTCTGGGAACTCACCTGCAAGCCGGTATCCAGATCCTTGAAGTAGAAGTCGTCGGACACGTAATTCATGTCCACGTGCAGGCCCCAGCGGCCGATGGAGCCGTCGTGGCGCCAGGCCGCCAGCTCACGGTCCTGGTCGTCGAACTCCCGGTCCTGGAACAGCACACCGTAGCTGATCTGCCCCTGGCCATAGCGGCTCAGGTAGCGAAACTCGGTTTCCAGGCCGGCGCCACGGCCGTCCACATAACGCGGGGCGACGGTGGCGTCCATCTGCGGGTGCAGGTTCAGGTAGATCGGCTGGGAGAAGTCCAGGCCGCCGTTGTCGCTGGTGCTGATGGTGGGAAACAGCAACCCCGACTTGCGCCGGTCATCGATGGGGAAGGTGATCCAGGGCAGATAGAACAGCGGTACGTCTCTTACTCGCAACACCACGTTGCGCGCCTCGCCCCAGCCCTTGTCCCGGTCCAGCAGGATCTGCTCGCCGGAGAGACGCCAGCTGTTGGAGCCGGGCGGGCAGGTGGTATAGGTGCCGTTGAACACCGAGGTCAGGTTGCTGACCTGATCAATATACTCGGCGGAGCCGTGAGCGCCGGGGCCGAACAGGGAATAGCGGGCATTGCCCAGGCTGACCTGACGGCTGCTGGTCTGGCCGCTCATGGAATCGGCGAGAAAGGTGAATTGGTTGGACTCCAGACGCAACGGGGTGTCCACTTCGAATTTGCCGCTGCTGCGGTCGAACAAAGCGGAATTGGTGACCACCCGGGAACCGGGCTGCTCGATCAGGACGTCGCCGCTCATTTCGATCAGGCCGTCCTCGGACGCGCTGGTCTGATCGGCGGTAATGATGGTATCGCTGGCTTCCGCCCGCGGGCCGACCCGGGGGTTGTAATAGATGCCGCCGCACCACACCGGAATGGGGCGCTGCAGCACCTCGGGAAGCTCGTTCATTGCCTCACGGTCAACCCAGTTCAGATCGTCCTTGGCTGCCGCGGTGCTGGCGAACCCCAGTACCAGGCAGGAAAACATCAGTCGTGAGTGCAGTGGCATCGGCTGCTCAGAACAGGTAAAAAGGCCGTTTTAACCGCTGGACGCCCCCGTTGGCCGGGATTTGTCCCGGTGTTTCCCGATGCCGGCGCTCGGGTCGGGGCCACCTCGGGGCAGGAAACAGGGCGACACGGTAGTCTTCGTCAATCGCCGCAGTGTAAACGAATGGGATGGGCAATGCAGCCAGAGAAGGATGATCGGGATCCGCGCAAGTTGGCGTTGGACCAATGGGTCGGTGAACAGACCGGCGAGGCGGTGAGAGGGGTGCCGGCGTCCGAGGATGCCAGTTTCCGCCGCTATTTTCGGTATTCGCTGGGGCAGGCCTCGCTGGTGGCCATGGACGCGCCGCCGCCGCGGGAAGACTGCCGGCCCTTTGTCGATGTGGCCCGGCGGCTGGCCGATGCCGGCGTCAATGTGCCCCGGATTCGTGCCAGTGATCTGCCCCGTGGCTATTTGTTGCTGGATGACCTCGGCACCGACACCTGGTTGCGGACCCTGAATGATGGCAATGCCGACGCCTGGTTTGGTCAGGCCATCGATACCGTGGTGCGCATGCAGGTTCATGCCGATGCCGACGGCCTGCCGGTCTATGACGAGGCGCTGTTGCGCCGGGAACTGACGCTGTTCCCGGAGTGGTATCTGCAGCGTGAGCGGTCCTTGATACCCACCGGCGAACAGCAGGAGCGTCTGCACCGGGTGTTTGATCTGCTGGTGGCGTCGGCTCTGGAACAGCCCCGGGTGTTCGTGCATCGGGACTATATGCCACGCAATCTGATGGTGACCGAGCCCAATCCGGGGGTCATCGACTTCCAGGATGCGGTGCTCGGCCCGATCAGTTACGACCCGATTTGTCTGTTCAAGGATGCGTTCATCAGCTGGCCCGAGCCGCGGGTGCTGGACTGGCTGCGGCTATACCATCAGCGCGGCCTGGCCGCCGGGCTGCCGCTGCCGGAGTTCGATGTTTTCCTGCGCTGGTGTGACCTGATGGGGGCCCAGCGTCATTTGAAGGTGATCGGGATCTTTGCCCGGATTCTGCACCGGGACGGCAAGCCGGGTTATGTGAAGGATGTACCCCGCTTTTTCACTTACCTGCGTACCGTGATCGGCCGCCGCCCGGAATTGGCGGACCTGGGACGGCTGCTGGACGAATGGGAGTGTCCCTGATGCGGGCGATGATCCTGGCGGCGGGCTATGGCAATCGCATGCGGCCACTCACCGACCATACCCCCAAACCGTTGCTGGAGGCGGGCGGCAAGCCGTTGATCGAATATCTGATCGAAGGGCTGGCCCGCGCCGGGTTCCGCGAACTGGTGATCAATACCGGCTGGCTGGGCGGGCAACTGCCGGCGCGGCTGGGGGACGGCGAGCGTTTCGGTGTGCATATCAGTTGGTCCCATGAAGGCACCCCGCTGGAAACCGCCGGCGGTATTCTGCGCGCCTTGCCGATGCTCGGCGATGAGCCGTTCGCCCTGGTCAATGGCGACATCTGGACCGATTACGATTTCAGCCGCCTGCACCTGGATCTGGCGGCCGACCACGCGCATTTGGTTCTGGTGGATAACCCGTCACACCACGCGGACGGGGATTTCCATTTAACAGAGCAGGGCCGGGTACGGGATAATGGCGCCTCGCGGCTGACTTACGCGGGCATCGCTTGCCTGCATCCGGCGTTGTTTCACGGTCTGGCATCCGGCGAGCAGAAGCTGGCGCCGCTGCTGCGCTCGGCCATGACGGCGGAGCGGGTCGGCGGCGAGCATCACCGGGGGCAGTGGTGGGACATCGGAACCCCGCGGCGGCTGGAACAGCTGGATCACTTTTTACGCGCCTGAGCCCGCGGGGCCGGGCGGTGCTGGAGAACTTGATGGGTAAGCAAACCCCCTGGATCGCGCCTTCCATCCTGGCGGCGGATTTCGCCCGCCTGGGAGAGGAATGCGAGGCGGTACTGGCCGCCGGCGCCGACGTGATTCATTTCGACGTCATGGACAACCACTATGTGCCGAACCTGACGATCGGTCCGATGGTGTGCCAGGCGCTGCGCAAACATGGCATCGAAGCGCCCATCGACGTGCACCTGATGGTGTCGCCGGTGGACGATCTGATCGGCATGTTCGCCGACGCCGGTGCCTCCATGATCACCTTTCACCCGGAAGCCTCCCGTCATGTGGACCGCTCCCTGCAACTGATCCGGGATGCCGGCTGCCAGGCCGGGCTGGTGTTGAATCCGGCGACCACGCCGGAGTGCCTGGAATACGTCATGGACAAGCTCGACATGATCCTGCTGATGAGCGTGAACCCGGGCTTCGGCGGGCAGAAGTTCATTCCCGGCACCCTCAAGAAGATCGAGCAGGTGCGCGCCCTGATCGATCGGCAAGAGCGGCCGATCCGTCTGGAGGTCGATGGCGGCGTGTCGGAGAAGAATATCCGCGATGTGGCCGCCGCCGGCGCCGATACCTTTGTCGCCGGGTCCGCCATTTTCGGCAAGAGCGACTATGGCGCGGTGATCGAACAGATGCGCGCCGAACTGGCCCGGGCCTGAATGAGCGGCATCAGCACCCGTGCCGCCGGGCATGGCGAAATGCTGGTGTGGTCGTTGCTGATCGGGACTTCCTTTCCCACCGCGGAATATCTGGTTCGGGACGCGCACCCGCTGCCTCTGACCGGGGTGCGGTTTCTGATCGCCGCGCTGCTATTGGTTCCGGCGGCCGCCCGGGTGGCGCTCAATCCGCGCCGTTTGATCATCTGGGCGATCCTTGGCGCGCTGCTGGCGGTGTTTTTCTGGGCGCAGTTCCAGGCTTTGCGAACTGTTGGCAGCGTCGAGTTGTCTCTGTTGTATCTGCTGTCGCCGCCGGGGACCGCGATCCTGGCCTGGTATGCCAACCGGGAGTATCTGCACCCGGTGCCGCTGGCGGGGTTCGCCGTGGTGTTGTATCTGGTGATCCAGTATTTGATCCTGCCGGTGCCCACCGACCTGATGGCGCTGCTGGCGCGGCCGGGAAGCCAGATCTATTTGCTCGGCTGCGCGGCGGTGATCGGCTACGCGGTGTTGTCCCGTGGGGCTATTTTGCGGAACTGGTTGCCCGCCGCGGCGGCTACCACCACTTTCTGGAGCTTGCTGTTCGCCGGCGTGCTGCTCTGCCTGGTGGGCGTCACGCGGTTACCGGAGGTGGCGCAATGGCATTGGGATCATTGGTGGCGGCTGGTTTACCTGGCGGTTTTCACCAGTATCCTTTCCTATTGGTTGATGCAGCGGGCGTTGCAGAAGCTGCACCCGGCCATCGTCGTTGCCTACGGCGCGGTGGTGCCGTTATGGGTGGCGCTGCTACCCTTTTGACGAGGAAGAAGCGGACTATCGAATGCGCCTGGTAAGCGGAGTGACGCTGTTGTGTATGCTGCTGGCCGGTTGTGCCAGCCGGCCGGTGGTGGTGGAAGATCGAAACGAGCCGGAGCCGGGTAGCCACGCCGACCCGGAACAGACCGTATCGATGGAGGATTACTCCGTGGATATGGCCAATCCAGGGATGGTGCACGCTTTGCTCAGCGCGCAGCTGCAGGAATGGGAAGGCACGCCTTACCGGCTGGGCGGGATGTCCCGCAAGGGGGTTGATTGCTCCGGATTCGTGTTTCTCACCTTTCACGATCGTTTGGGGGTGCGTCTGCCGCGTACCACGGACCAGCAGGCAAGGGTAGGGGAGAAAGTGGCCAAGGATCAGTTACAGACCGGCGATCTGGTGTTCTTCCGTACCGGCCGGGGGGTTCGTCATGTGGGGATCTATATGAACCACGGCCGTTTCATGCACGCTTCCACCAGCCGCGGAGTGATGGTTTCGTCGCTGGATAATGTCTACTGGCGTTCCCATTACTGGACCGCCCGCCGTATCGAAACGCGCTTCTGACTCAGGCGTCCTTCGCCAGACGTTCGGCCCCGGCATCCTCGAAACGTACATCGCGGACGGTAAGGGGCTGGCCGTCATCGCTTTCCACGCGGAGCTGGCGGATCGGGTGTCCGCTGATCCGGTCCACCAGCCGCAGATCGTCCCGATTGCCGTTCCAGCGTTCGCTCCATTGCCGCAGCGCGGCAATCACCGTGAACAGGTCGCGGCCCTTGTCGGTGAGCCGGTACTCGTAGCGGGTGCCGTGCTCGCCGGCATCCACCTTGCTCATCACGCCGCTGTCCACCAGTCGATTGAGGCGGTTGCAGAGGATGTTCTTGGCGATGCCCAGCCGCTGCTGAAAGTCGACGAAACGGCGGGTGCCGAGCATGGCTTCCTTGACCACCAGCAGTGACCACCAGTCGCCCACTTGATCCAGGGCGCAGGCCACGGAGCAGTCCAGGTCGTCAAAGCGTTTGCGGGTCACGGGCGCAGCCCTCCAAGGCATTTGGCATATATAAGAGCCGCTTCATTCTATCCAAAACGGTTGCATGATGAAACCGTCCTGGTTTACGGTTGCGATCTGCAACCAAATTGGACGGCGGCCGGGGCCGCCACGACTCGGGAGAACAGGCTATGAGTACCTCGCTGGACGCGTTGTTGCGTCCGTTTGAACACAAGTCCCTGAAGCTGCGTAACCGCGTGGCCATGGCGCCGATGACGCGCAATTTTTCTCCGGACTACATTCCTAATGAGGATGTGGCCGCTTACTACCGCCGCCGCGCTGAAGGCGAGGTGGGGCTGATCATTACCGAGGGCACCACCGTGGGCCATGTGGCGGCCAACGGTTACGAACGGGTACCGGCTTTTCATGGTGAGCTGGCATTGGCCGGCTGGAAGCGGGTGGTGGACCAGGTCCACCAGGCCGGCGGCGCCATTATTCCCCAGCTCTGGCACGTGGGGGCGGTGCGCCGGCCCGGTGTTGGCCCGGACAAGGACGTGCCCGGTTATTCCCCTTCCGGTCTGTTCAAGCCGGGTAAGGAGAGCGGCCATGCCATGACCCTGGAAGACATCGACGACGTTATCCGGGCTTTCGCCGAATCCGCCCGCCACGCCCGGGATCTGGGGTTCGATGGTGTGGAAATCCACGGGGCACACGGCTATCTGCTCGATCAGTTCTTCTGGGAAGGCACCAATCAGCGGGATGACCAATACGGCGGCAACATGGACAACCGCGGGCGTTTCGTGGCGGACATCGTGCGCGCGGTGCGTGAGGCGGTGGGCGAGGACTTCGCAATCGTACTGCGGTATTCCCAGTGGAAGCAGCAGGATTATGAGGCCCGGTTGGCCACCACGCCGCAGGAACTGGAGCGCTTTCTGACCCCGCTGGTGGACGCTGGCGTCGATCTGTTCCACGCCTCCACCCGCCGCTTCTGGGTGCCGGAATTCGAAGGTTCCGACCTCAATCTGGCTGGCTGGACCCGCAAGCTGACTGGCAAGCCGACCCTTTCCGTGGGCAGTGTGGGCCTGGATGACGATTTCATCGGCCATAACAATCAGGGTATGGGTGGCACCGCCAACCCGGTGGGTATCGAGGAGCTGGAACGGCGGATGGCGAGCGATGAATTCGATTTGATCGCCGTGGGCCGGGCCTTGCTGCAGGATCCGAACTGGCTGATCAAAATGCGGGAAGGCCGCGAGGAGGAGATCGAGATCTTCACCAAGAAAGCGCTGGGTTCGCTCAGCTGATTCGCCCTCGCTGATGCACCCTCTCCCCTGAAGGGAGAGGGTGCGACAACCTTAACTTGCTTCCAGTGACTTGTTGATACGCAGCGCCAGCAGCGTGCAAATCACCCCGGACAGCAGATAAACGCTGACATAAGCCAGGCCGAATTTGGCCGACAGCCCCAGTGCCACCAGTGGCGCGAAGGCGGCGCCGAACAGCCAGGCGAAGTCGGAGGTCAATGCCGCTCCGGTATAGCGGAAGCGGCGCTGGAAGTTGGCGGTGACGGTGCCGGAAGCCTGGCCGTAGGACAGACCCAGCAGAACGAAGCCGACCAGAATGAAGATATCCTGCTGTACCGCGTTACCGTCCATCAGCAGCGGGGTGAACAGACTGAAGATCCCGATCAGCACCGCCAGCGAGCCGACGGTGTTGCGTTTGCCGATCCGTTCCGCGATCCAGCCGGAGGCGATGGTGCCGAAAATCGCCAGGATTGCCCCGATGGCCTGCACGATCAGGACATCCGGCACATTCTGGGAGCCGTTCAGTACGATCCAGGACAGCGGGAAGATGGTCACCAGGTGGAACAGCGCGTAGCTGGCCAGGGCGGCAAAGGCGCCAATGAAGATGTTGTAGCCCTGTTCTTGCAACATTTTGCGCGTGCTCAGAGGTTCCAGCTCGCTCTCTTCCAGCGCCGCGGTGTACTCATGGGTCAACACCAGCCGCAGGCGGGCGAACAGGGCCACCACGTTGATGGCGAACGCCACGAAGAACGGATAGCGCCAGCCCCAGCCAAGGAAATCCTCGGTGGACAGGCTCATATACAGAAACAGGAACAGGACGCTGGCCACCAGGAAACCGATAGGGGCGCCCAGCTGGCCGATCATGGCGAAGCGGGAGCGGCGGTTTTTCGGCGTGTTCAGCGCCAGCAAGGAGGGCAGGCCGTCCCAGGAGCCGCCCAAGGCCAGCCCCTGCAAAATACGCAGCAGCGACAACACCAGGATGGCGTAGCCACCCAGTACCGCGTGGCCGGGCAGGAAGGCGATGCCCGCGGTGGCGGTGCCGAGCAGGAACAAAGCGGCGGTCAGTTTGACGCTTCGGCCCCAGTGGCGCTGGATGGTCATGAACAGCGCGGTACCGAAGGGGCGGGCGATGAAGGCGAAGGAAAAAATGGTGAAGGCGTACAGCAAACCCTCCAGGCGGCCGGCGAAGGGAAAAAACACCGACGGGAACACCAGAACCGAGGCTATTCCATAAACAAAGAAGTCGAAGTACTCTGAGGTGCGCCCGATCACCACGCCCACGGCGATCTCGTTCGGCGCCACGGCCTGATGGGCCTCGGGAGCGGAAGAGTAGGAGGGCACGGCGGCGGCGTCGTTAGTTGTTATCATTGCTGTACCTCACGGAATCAAGTCCAACCGATCATAATCACTTTCTCGATATCGTGACACCATTGGACAAAATGTCCAATTCAACATTCCGGGCTGGAGGCGTACAGTGCGCGGCACCCTGGACTACTTACAATACTCGGCAATGCCAATTCTCAAGCTAGTACGCGGGATGTCACTGGCCGCCGCCGTCGCTTTGCTGGCGGGGTGTGATGCAGTGGTCATGTCACCATCCGGTGATGTGGCCGCCCAACAACGTGATCTGATCGTCTGGGCCACGGTGTTGATGCTTCTGGTGATCGTGCCCGTCATCATCCTTACTCTGTTGTTCGCCTGGCGCTACCGTTCTTCCAACAAGGAAGCGACCTACAAGCCGGATTGGGACCATTCCACGGTGTTGGAACTGGTGATCTGGGGCGTGCCTCTGTTGATTATTATCGCCCTTGGGGCGATGACCTACGTCAGTACCCATAAACTGGACCCGTATCGCCCGCTGGATCGCATCGCGCCGGGCAAGCCGGTGCCCGAGGACATGGAGCCGCTGGTGGTGGAAGTGGTCTCCCTGGACTGGAAATGGCTGTTCTTCTACCCGGAACAGGGCATCGCCACGGTCAATGAACTGGCGGCGCCGGTGGACCGTCCGATCCGCTTCAAGATCACCTCCTCGTCCACCATGAACTCCTTCTTCATCCCGGCGCTGGCCGGCCAGATCTACGCCATGGCGGGCATGGAAACCAAGCTGCATGGGGTGATCAATGAAGAGGGCGTCTACGACGGTTTCTCCGCCAACTACAGCGGCGCCGGTTTCTCGCACATGCGCTTCAAGTTCCATGGCCTGAGCGAAGCCGGCTTCGATGAGTGGGTGGCGAAAGTCGCCGCCGAGGGCGGCACCCTGGATCGCGACGTTTATCGGGAGTTGGAGAAGCCGAGCGAGCGCGAGCCCGTACACTATTATGCCGAGGTGGATCCCACGCTCTACGACGCGATCCTGAATCTCTGCGTGGAGCCCGGCACGATGTGTATGAAAGACATGATGATGTTTGGTCACGGTGGCCACCACGGTGGTCATGGCGGTGACAAGGCCGACAAGGCTGAAGGCCACGGTGGTCATGGTGACCATGCCGCCGGGCACGAACAGCATCAGTGATGGAATGACACGGTCTTCCATCGTTCCGATACACCTTTCATGAAGCGCCTTGGGCGTCGGTGTGCAAAATGTTTGATCAAATCGACCTGACCAAGCTCATTTTCGGTCGCCTCACCTGGGAGGCGATTCCCTATCATGAGCCGATCCTGATCGCCACGTTCGCCGCGGTGGTCCTCGGTGGTATCGCGCTGCTGGGCGCGCTGACCTATTTCCGCCTTTGGGGTTACCTGTGGCGGGAATGGTTCACCAGCATCGACCACAAAAAGATCGGCATCATGTATATCATTCTGGCCCTGGTGATGCTGCTGCGCGGCTTCGCCGACGCCATCATGATGCGCATCCAGCAGGCCTGGGCTTTCGGCGACTCCGCCGGTTACCTGCCGCCGGATCACTATGATCAGATCTTTACCGCCCATGGTGTGATCATGATCTTCTTCGTCGCCATGCCTCTGGTGACCGGCATCATGAACTACGTGGTGCCGTTGCAGATCGGGGCCCGCGACGTGGCCTTCCCGTTCCTCAATAACTTTTCCTTCTGGATGACCACCTCCGGCGCCGTGCTGGTCATGGTGTCCCTGTTCATCGGTGAATTCGCCAAGACCGGCTGGTTGGCCTACCCACCCCTGGCGGGCATAGACAAGAGTCCCGGCGTCGGGGTGGACTACTACATATGGGCCTTGCAGATCGCGGGTGTCGGTACCCTCCTATCGGGCGTGAACCTGTTGGTGACCATCGTCAAGATGCGGGCGCCGGGTATGACCATGATGAAAATGCCGGTGTTCACCTGGACTGCTCTTTGCACCAACGTGCTCATCGTGGCCGCTTTCCCGGTGCTGACCGCCGTACTGGCGATGCTGACCCTGGACCGCTATCTCGGTACCAACTTTTTTACCGAAGATCTGGGTGGCAACGCCATGATGTACATCAATCTTATCTGGATTTGGGGTCACCCCGAGGTGTACATCCTGATTCTGCCGGCGTTCGGTGTGTTCTCCGAGATCGTTTCCACCTACTCCGGCAAGCGTTTGTTCGGCTATGCCTCCATGGTCTACGCCACCGTGGTGATCACCGTGCTGTCCTACCTGGTATGGCTGCACCACTTCTTCACCATGGGGTCGGGAGCCAGTGTGAACTCGTTCTTCGGGATCACCACGATGATCATCTCGATCCCCACCGGGGCCAAGGTGTTCAACTGGCTGTTCACCATGTATCGCGGCCGTATCCGCTTCGACGTGCCGATGCTGTGGACCGTGGGCTTCATGGTTACCTTTGTCATTGGTGGCATGACCGGGGTGCTGCTGGCGGTGCCGCCGGCGGACTTCGTGCTGCACAACAGCCTGTTCCTGATCGCCCACTTTCATAACGTGATCATCGGCGGTGTGCTGTTCGGCATGCTGGCGGCGATCACCTATTGGTTCCCGAAAGCCTTCGGCTTCAAGCTGGACCCGTTCTGGGGCAAGGTCTCGTTCTGGTTCTGGCTGACCGGCTTCTACTTCGCCTTCATGCCGTTGTATGTACTGGGCCTGATGGGCGTGACCCGCCGCATGAGCCAATTCGATGATCCGTCCCTGCAGATCTGGTTCCAGGTGGCCGCGTTCGGCGCCGTGCTGATCGCCATCGGTATCGCCGCCTTCCTGATTCAGTTGGTGGTGAGCTTCATGCGCCGGGAGTCCTTGCGTGACGAAACCGGTGATCCCTGGGATGGCCGTACCCTGGAGTGGTCCACCTCCTCGCCGCCGCCGGCTTACAACTTCGCGTTCACCCCGCGTGTGCACGATCTGGATGCCTGGTGGCAGATGAAGCAGCACGGCTACAAGCGTCCGGAGAGCGGTTTCCTGCCGATCCACATGCCCAAGAATACCGGGGCCGGGATCATTCTGGCGGGCATCAGCACGGTGCTGGGCTTCGCGCTGATCTGGCATATGTGGCTGCTGGCCGGCGTGTCCTTCCTGGGGCTGCTGGTGGTGGCCATCGGCCACACCTTCAACTACAACCGCGACTACCACATTCCGGTGGAAGAGGTAGTGCGCGTGGAAGCGGAACGGACACGGGTACTCGCGAACCATGGTTGATACGACTCAAACTCAACAAGCGCAAGGGCAGCCGCTGCAGTTCTACGAGACCGAGGAGCATCACCCGCAGACGGGCACGATGCTGGGTTTCTGGCTGTATCTGATGAGCGACTGTCTGATCTTCGCTTCTCTGTTCGCCACTTATGGGGTTCTGGGCCGCAGCTATGCCGGCGGCCCCACCGGCGCCGAGCTGTTCGATCTGCCGCTGGTGGCGATGAACACCGCGCTGCTGCTGCTGTCCTCCATCACGTATGGCTTCGCCATGCTGGAGATGCAGAAGAACCGGGTGCGCGGCACCATCGGCTGGTTGCTGATCACCGGCTTGTTCGGTGTCGGCTTCCTGAGCCTGGAATTGTATGAGTTCGCGCATTTGATCCATGAAGGCGCGGGCCCGCAAACCAGCGCCTTCCTGACCTCGTTCTTTGCTCTGGTGGGCACCCACGGTCTGCACGTGTTCTTCGGTATCGTCTGGCTGGTTACTCTGTGCTTCCAATTGCGCAAGCATGGCCTGATTCCGGAGAACAAGCGTCGCGTGGCCTGTCTGTCCATGTTCTGGCACTTCCTGGACGTGGTCTGGATCGGTGTATTCACCTTCGTCTATCTGATGGGAGTGCTGGTATGAGCGAACATCACGACAACGTTCACGAGCATCACGCCCACGAACACCATGGCGACGAGCTGCCGCACGCCGATTTCAAAAGCTACATGATCGGTTTCATCCTGTCGGTGATCCTCACCGCGATCCCGTTCTGGATCGTGATGGGCGGCGTGTTCGAGACCTCCAGCACCACCGCCCTGGTGATTCTGGGGTTCGCCGCGGTGCAGATCGTGGTGCACATGATTTACTTCCTGCACATGAACTTCCAATCCGAAGGCGGTTGGAACATGTTGGCTCTGATCTTCACCGCGGTGATGGTATTCATCACCCTGGCGGGGTCGTTGTGGGTGATGTACCACCTTAACGTCAACATGATGCCCGGCCTGATGGAATCGGTGCACGGACAGTGAACCAACCCTCGCGCCCACGGCCCGCCGTGAGCCGCCCGCGCCGGGCGGCGCGGCTGGCGTGGATGCTGGTGGCGGTGGCCGCGTTCATCGGGCTGGTGTTCCTGGGCAACTGGCAGGTGGAGCGCCGGGCTTGGAAACTGGACCTGATCGAACGCGTCTCCAGCCGCGTGGACGCTCCGGCGGTGCCCGCCCCGGGCCCCGCCGAGTGGCCGCGAATCAGCCGCGAAGAGTATGAATATCAGCACGTTCAGCTCAGCGGCACCTTCCTTTCCGATCGCATCTCCCTGGTCCAGGCCAGCACCGAGCTGGGCAGTGGCTACTGGGTGATGACCCCGCTGAAACGGGACGACGGCACCGTGGTGCTGATCAACCGCGGCTATGTTCCCCAGCAACAGCGCGACCGGGCCGCCGCCGGCGCCTGGACCCCCGAAGGCAAGGTGCGGGTCAGCGGCCTGCTGCGCTTGAGCGAGCCCGGCGGCGGTTTTTTGCGGGACAATGTCCCCGCGGAGAGCCGTTGGTACTCCCGGGATGTGGCCGCCATTGCCCGGACCCATGACCTGACCCGGGTGGCACCGTACTTCGTCGATGCGGATGCCGGGCCGGCGCCGGCGGAGGGACCGGTGGGCGGGCTGACCGTGGTCTCTTTTCACAACAATCACCTGGTCTATGCGGTCACCTGGTATACCCTTGCCTTGATGGTGGCCGCGGGCGCTGTGTTCGTGCTTCGTGAGGAACTGCGGTCACGGCACTAGGAGCCTGTTCAGGGGCCAACCTCTCAGGAGAAGGTGACGATGACAGCCACGAAGGGGGCCGCGGCGGCGGTGCAAAGCCCCCAGCCGATTCCGGCGCAACGCGAGACCGACGACGGTGACGCCACCGGGCGCAAGAACATGCAGCAGTTGATCCAACTGCGCTGGATCGCCGTGCTGGGTCAGATCGGCACCATACTGCTGGTGCGGTACGGTTTTGGCATTTCGTTGCCGATGGCGTTCATGCTCGCGGTGCTGGCGGGGCTGATTGGGTTCAACCTGCTCAGCATGTTGCGGCTGCGGTGGTTGCGCCGGGATGTCAGCAACGGTGAACTGTTCCTGGCGCTGCTGGTGGACGTGGCGACACTGACGATGCAGCTTTACGCCAGCGGTGGCGCCACCAACCCCTTTATTTTCCTGTATCTGCTGCAAGTGGTGCTGGCCGCGGTGCTGTTGGAGGCGTGGTCCACCTGGACCATCCTGCTGGTGACCGCGGGCTGCTTCGTCTGGCTGGAATTCGCCGGGCTGCCCCTGGTGATGCCGCCGGATTACGAACGGGGGCCGCTGAGTCTGTATATCCAGGGGATGTTGATCTGCTTTGTTCTCAACGCCGTGCTGCTGGTGATTTTCATCAGCCGTATTACCCGCAACCGGCGCGAGCGGGACGCGCGGCTGGCGGATCTGCGTCAGCGCGCCGCCGAGGGGGAGCACATCGTTCGCATGGGGCTGCTGGCGTCCGGCGCCGCCCACGAACTGGGGACGCCGCTGGCGACGCTGTCGGTGATCCTGGGGGACTGGCGGCATATGCCGGTGTTCAAATCCGATCCGGATCTGCTCGACGAGATCACCGAAATGCAGACCCAGGTGCTGCGCTGCAAGTCCATCGTCAGCGGTATTTTGCTGTCCGCCGGTGAAGCCCGGGGTGAGTCCTCGGAAGAAACCACCGTGCATGCTTTCCTGGACGAGCTGGTGGAAGAGTGGCGGGCCACCCGCCCGGTGACCGGGTTCGATTATCACAACGCCTTTGGCGAGGATATGGATATCGTTTCCGACTCGGCGCTCAAACAAAGTTTGTGCAATGTATTGGATAATGCCCTGGAAGCCTCCCGTGACTGGGTGGGGCTGCAGGTGAGCCGTGACGGCGAATCCCTGATACTGACGGTTCTGGACCGGGGGCCGGGCTTCAGCGAGGAGATGCTTGGCCGTATTGGCCGTCCCTATCAATCCACCAAGGGGCGCCCCGGCAGCGGCCTGGGGCTGTTCCTGGTGGTTAATGTGGCGCGTACCCTGGGGGGTAACCTCACCGCCCGCAACCGGCCGCACAAAGGTGCCGAAGTGACGCTGACGTTGCCACTATCGGCGATTGCCCTGGAGGAGGAGCATGGTGAACGAGCATAACCAGCATGAAGACAGCGCGGACACCCTGTTGATTGTCGAGGACGATGCCCCCTTTGCCCGCACCCTGGCCCGCTCTTTCGAGCGCCGCGGGTACGCGGTGATCAGTGCCGATGGCATGGAATCGATGATGACGCTGCTGGAGAGTCACTCACCCCGTTACGCGGTGGTGGATCTCAAGCTGAAGGGGGAGGCCACCGGGCTGTCCTGCGTCCAGGCCTTGCACGCCCATGATGAGGATATGCTGATCGTGGTGCTGACCGGTTACGCCAGTATCGCCACCGCGGTGGAGGCGGTGAAGCTCGGCGCCTGCCATTACCTCGCCAAGCCTTCCAATACCGATGACATCGAAGCCGCGTTTCATCGTGCCGACGGCAGCACCGAGGTGGAAGTGGTGGGACGGCCGACCTCGATCAAGACCCTCGAGTGGGAGCGCATCCACGAAACCCTGGCGGAAACCGGTTTCAACATTTCCGAAACCGCGCGCCGGCTCGGCATGCATCGCCGCACCCTGGCCCGCAAGCTGGGCAAACAGCAGGTGAAGTAGGGCGGCACGCTATTCGCCGGGGCGTGTTGCGCCCCGGCCCAGCACGTCCTAGAATCCGGTCTCAATACAAAAAGCCGAAGGAAAGCCGGTGAGCCGCACCGACCTCCAAATCAAGTTCCTGCCCCGTTCCGTCGCCGCCTGGCGATGGTGACGCTCTTCGCTTGCCGCTTCTACTGCCGATAGCGGCACCCCTCGCGTTTTATTTCCGTCTACAATCTGTCGTCTGTATCAAGATCGGGGACCACCATGTCACCACGAAATCTGGATGAGTATGCCCGCCAGGGTTACACCCGCGTACCGGTGGTACGCGAAGTGCTGGCGGATCTGGACACGCCGCTGTCCGCCTATCGCAAACTGGCCGCCGGGCCCTACAGCTACCTGTTCGAATCCGTGCAGGGCGGGGAGCGCTGGGGGCGCTATTCCATGATCGGCCTGCCAGCGGCGGAGGTGATCCGCATCCACGGCCAGCGCATTCTGATTACCGATGCCGACGGCGAGCGCCAGTTGGACGTGCCGGATCCGATCGCCTGGATCGAGGCCTACCGGCAGGAATACAACACCCCGGAGATCCCCGGTCTGCCCCGTTTCAACGGTGGTCTGGTGGGCTACTTCGGCTACGACAGCGTGCGCTACTTCGAGCCGCGTCTGGGGCCGGCGCCGGGGGAGGATGTGCTCGGCGTACCGGATATCCTGCTGATGCGCTCCGAGGAAGTGGTGGTGTTCGATAACCTGCGCGGCAGCCTGTTCCTGATCGTGCAGGTGGACCCGGCGGACAGCCACGCCGAAGGCCGGGCGCTGCGCCGTCTGGACGAGCTGGAGGCGAAGCTGCGGGCGCCGTTGTCCGAGCCCGGCCACCATCGCTATGGCGAACCGGTGGGAGAAGAGGATTTCGTCTCTGAGTTTCCCCGCGACCGGCATGGCCAGGCGGTGGAAACGATTCGTGAATACATCCTGGCGGGAGATGTGATGCAGGTGGTGCCAGCGCAGCGCATGAGCTGTGAATTCCCGGCACCGGCCATGGATCTTTATCGCGCTTTGCGCTATCTCAACCCTTCCCCCTACATGTTCTATCTGGACCTGGAAGATTTTCACATCGCCGGCTCCTCGCCGGAGATTCTCACCCGGGTCGAGGGCGATACCGTCACCGTGCGGCCCATCGCGGGTACCCGCAAACGGGGGGAAACGCCGGAGCGGGACCGGGAATTGGAAGAGGAACTGCTGGCGGATCCGAAGGAACTGGCCGAACACCTGATGCTGATCGATCTGGGCCGCAACGATGTCGGCCGGGTGGCCAAGCCAGGGGAGGTGAAGCTGACCGAGAAAATGGCGGTGGAGCGCTATTCCCACGTGATGCATATCGTCTCCAACGTGGAAGGCAAACTGCGCCCGGAACTGGGGCCGCTGGACGTGCTGCGGGCCACTTTCCCCGCCGGCACCCTGAGCGGCGCGCCGAAGATCCGCGCCATGGAAATCATCGACGAACTGGAACCCACCAAGCGCGGTGTCTACGGCGGCGCCGTGGGCTATATCGGCTTCGATGGCGACATGGACATGGCGATCGCCATCCGCACCGCGGTGGTCAAGGACGGCCGGCTTTACGTGCAGGCCGGCGGCGGAGTGGTGGCGGATTCCCAGCCCGATCTGGAATGGAAAGAGACCATGAACAAGGCCCGTGCCGTATTCCGCGCGGTGAACATGGCCCTGGGCGGGCTTAATCTGGACGAGGGGGAACGCTGATGCGGGTCTTGATGATCGATAACTATGACAGCTTCACCTATAACCTGGTCCAGTACCTGCAGGAACTGGGGGCCGAGGTGCTGGTGCATCGTAATGACCAGATTGATCTGGCCGGGATGGAGACGGTGGGGGCGGACCGGCTGATGATCTCGCCGGGGCCCTGCTCGCCCAACGAGGCCGGTATTTCCGTGGAGGCGATTCGCCATTTCGCCGGCAAGCTGCCGATTCTCGGCGTCTGTCTGGGACATCAGTCCCTGGGGCAGGCGTTCGGTGGAGAGGTGGTGCGTGCCGGGCAAGTGATGCACGGCAAGACCTCGTCGGTGCACCATACCGGCCAGGGGGTGTTCGCCGGCCTGCCGAGCCCGTTCACCGCCACTCGCTATCATTCCCTGGTGGTGGCCCGGGAGACACTGCCCGAATGTTTTGAAATCACCGCCTGGACCGAGAATGAGCAGGGCGAAATGGAAGAGGTCATGGGCATGCGGCATAAAGAGCTGCCCCTGGAAGGGGTGCAGTTCCATCCAGAGTCGATTCTGACCGAGCATGGCCACGCCATGTTGAAGAACTTTCTCGAGCACGGGGGGCAATAACAATGAACATTCAGGACGCGCTGGCGCGGGTGGTGGAGCATATCGATCTGTCCACCGAGGAAATGCGGGAAGTAATGCGCCAGATCATGACCGGCGGTGCCACCGACGCTCAGATCGGCGGTTTCCTGGTGGGGTTGCGGATGAAGAGCGAATCCCTGGACGAGATCACCGGTGCCGCCATGGTGATGCGCGAGCTGGTGAAACCGGTGACCATCGAGAACCGCCGCCATCTGGTGGATATCGTCGGTACCGGTGGTGATGGTGCCAATCTGTTCAATGTATCCTCCGCCAGCGCCTTCGTCGCCGCCGCCGCCGGCTGCCGGGTGGCCAAGCACGGTGGCCGCTCGGTCAGTTCCAAAAGCGGCTCCGCGGACTTGCTGGAGGCCGCCGGTATCGATCTTGACCTGACCCCGGAGCAGGTGGCCCAGTGCGTGGACGCGGTGGGAGTGGGGTTCATGTTCGCTCCCGGCCATCACAGCGCCATGAAATACGCCATCGGCCCGCGCAAGGAGCTGGGCATGCGCACACTGTTCAATATTCTCGGCCCGATGACCAATCCCGCCTCCGTCCAGAGGCTGGTGGTCGGCGTCTTCTCCGACCGGCTTTGCCGGCCCATGGCCGAAGTCATGGGACGCCTGGGCGCGGAGCACGTGATGGTGGTGCATGGCCATGATGGCCTGGACGAGATCACTCTGGCGGGGCGCACGCATGTGGCGGAATTCCGGGATGGTGAAGTACGGGAGTTCCAGATCACACCGGAAGACGTGGGCATCGAGTCCGATTCCCTGGTGGGGCTGGACGTGACCGATCCCGAGGCGTCGCTGGCGCTGATCCGGGATGCGTTCGGCAAGCGCACCGGGCCGGTGTCGGCCAAGGCCGCGGACATGGTGGCCCTGAACGCCGGCGCGGCGATCTATGTGTCCGGGGTGACCCGCACACTGGCGGAAGGTGTGCGGATGGCGGATGATTTGATTCATAACGGTGAAGCCGCCGAGCGCATGCGGGAACTGGCCCAGTTTTGCCGTGCCTTGAAAGCGGCGGATTGAGAGCGGCGGGTTGGACAGGATTTAACATAAGCCCTTTGAACATCCCCCGCCGGGAGCGTTCTAATGGGAGTGGCTTGACCACCCTCGATAAAGAAAGCGGGCCGGCGCACGGCCCGCTCAGACAGCCAGGAGCGGCCATGAGCAACGGCACCATTCTTGATCGCATCATCGAACGTAAAGAGCAGGAGATCGCCGACGGCAAACGCCGTTACAGCATGGGGGATTTGCGGGCGCTGGCGGAGAATCAGCGTCGGGCGAGAGGTTTCCATCGCAAGCTGTATGATCGCGTGGCCGAGGGCAAACCGGCGGTGATCGCGGAAATCAAGAAAGCCTCCCCCAGCAAAGGGGTCATTCGTGAGGACTTCGATCCGGTGGATATCGCCCGGCGCTATGAGGAAAATGGCGCCGCCTGCCTGTCCGTGCTCACCGATCAGGAGTTCTTCCAGGGGCATGAGGACTATCTGCGCGCCGCCCGTAACGCGGTGTCGTTGCCGGTACTGCGCAAGGATTTCATTGTTGACCCCTGGCAGGTGTTCGAAACCCGGGCCATGGGGGCGGACGCCATTCTTCTGATCGTGGCGGCACTGTCCGATGCTCAGATGGATGAGCTCTACCACGCCGCCCAGCAGGCCGGCTGTGATGTGCTGGTGGAAGTGCACTCCGGTGAGGAGCTGGAGCGGGCGATGAAGCTGAACGTGGAAGTGGTCGGCATCAACAACCGCGACCTGCGCACCTTCGAAACCCGTCTGGACACCACTCTGGAACTGGCTCCGCAAGTACCCGCCGATCACCTTGTGGTCACCGAGAGCGGCATCCACACCCGCGCCGACGTGCGCCTGATGCGTGACAACGGAATCCACGGTTTCCTGGTCGGCGAGGCCTTCATGCGCGAGGAAGACCCCGGCGCGGCGCTGAAAAAGCTGTTTTTCTAGTTAATAGTGAACAGTGAATAGTTAGCAGCGAAAATCAAAAGCAAAGAAAAAGCCAAGAGGCCGCTCCAACTTCTGGACGCGGCCTCTTGGCTTTCAGTGTCCGCGGCGCTTTATCCGCGAGCTATTCACTGTTCCCTATTAACTATTCGCTGCCTTCATCAGCGCGTGCCATACACCACCATGGTCTTGCCCTTCACGGACACCAGGCCCTGTTCTTCCAGATTCTTCAGGACCCGGCCGACCATCTCGCGGGAGCAGCCGACGATCCGGCCGATCTCCTGGCGGGTGACCTTGATCTGCATACCATCGGGATGGGTCATGGCGTCGGGCTGCTTGCACAGGTCCAGCAGGGTGCCGGCGACCCGGCCGGTGACGTCAAGGAACGCCAGGTCGCCCACCTTGCGGGTGGTGGCGCGCAGACGGCCGGCCAGTTGCGCCGATACGGCGAACAGAATGTCGGCGTCTTCCCGGGTCAACTGACGGAATTTGGCGTAGCTCACCTCGGCCACTTCGCACTCGGTTTTCGCTTTCACCCAGGCGGAACGGGAAGGGTCGCTCTCGAACAGGCCCATTTCACCGAAGAAGTCACCTTCGTTGAGATACGCCATGATCATTTCGCGACCGTCGTCGTCCTCGATCATCACCGTGACCGAGCCACGGAGAATGTAATAAAGGGCGTCGGACTCATCGCCAGCGTAAATAATGGTGCTCTTCGCCGGATACCGCCGACGGTGGCAGTTGGCCAGAAAGTGGTCCAGATTGGGAATAATCTTGTTGCCGTCGCTCATGGGGTCTCTGCTTAAGCCAGAAGAATGTCTTAGCCGATTAAGCTCAAGGATATTGCCTGTTTTTCACATCGCTGCCAAGGGTAGGAGCCCGCGAGAGCTCGAAGGGGTGACGCCGGTCCGCTGTTGGGGGCGGGCGGAGGTGGTAAACAGGGTGGCGTGGAGACCATGAGCAGGCTCTAAGGGTATGGTCGCGGGGTCGCTCTGTGGTAATCTGCGCGCCCATTTGGGGGCGGGCCCGGCGGGCCGCTCCGGTGCCGAGCAGGAGTAGGTGATGAAAGCTGTGGTTGAATGGCAGGGCGAAGCCTGTTTTCAGGCGGAATCCGGTTCCGGTCACACCATCCTTATGGACGGTCCGCCCGATCATGGCGGCCAGAATCGCGGTGCGCGCCCGATGGAAACCCTGCTGATGAGCGTTGGCGGTTGTTCCGCGTTCGATGTGGTGCATATTCTGCGTAAATCCCGTCAGAACGTGACAGGCTGCCGCTGTGAGCTGAGCGCGGAGCGGGCGGAGGATGAAGTCCCCGCCGTATTCACCAAAATTCATTTGCACTTCGTGGTATCCGGCGAGGATCTCAAGGAGGCGCAGGTGAAGCGGGCGGTGTCATTGTCGGCGGAGAAATACTGCTCCGCGTCGATCATGCTCACCCGTGGTGGTGTGGAGGTCACCCACAGCTATACCATCGAAGCCTGAGCGGATACCCTTCGCCAAGGCGACGAGGCGCCGGGCGGGCCTGGGCCGGCGCCAAAAACCTGCGGATTCCCGGTGCGGTCAGCCGTATCCGGGGTTGAGTGAGTTAACCACGGGCGGTGACGACCGCCAACGGGGAAATGCGGTGGTAAAAGATCCCAATCCCAAGATTTCGGTGCACGGTTTCAACAACCTGACCAAGTCGCTCAGCTTCAATATTTTCGACATCGCCTACGCGAAGACCGAGCAGCACCGCAAGGAGTACATCGAGTACATCGATGAGCTCTACAACGCGGAGCGGTTGACTGAAATCCTCACCAACGTGACGCGCATCATTGGCGCCAACGTCCTCAACGTGGCCCGCCAGGACTACGATCCGCAGGGCGCCAGTGTGACCATGCTGATCGCGGAACACGAAACCCCGCCGAGCGGTACTGACTGGGACGAAGAAGCGCCCGGGCCGCTGCCGGACACGGTGGTGGCGCACCTGGACAAGAGCCATGTGACTGTCCACACCTATCCGGAATCCCATCCGGACAACGGTATCTCCACTTTCCGGGTGGATGTGGATGTGTCCACCTGTGGCGTGATCTCGCCGCTGCGGGCGCTGAACTACCTGATTCACAGCTTCGACTCCGATATCGTCACCATCGACTATCGGGTCCGCGGCATGACCCGGGATCTGGACGGCACCAAGCACTACATCGATCACGACATCACCTCGATCCAGAACTTCCTGGTCGAGGACACCCAGAACGCCTACCAGATGATCGATGTCAACGTGTACCAGGAGAACATCTTCCACACCAAGATGCTGCTCAAGGACTTCGACATCGAAAACTACCTGTTCGGCGCCGGCAGCGACGAATTCGACGACGCCGAACTGGTGGAAATCAAGGAACGCCTGCAGACCGAGATGCTGGAGATTTTCTACAGCCGGAACATGTAAAAAAGCAGTGAAGAGTTAACAATTAACAGTTAACAGCGAAAATCAAAAGATAAAGAGGCCGCGCCCAACACCTGGACGCGGCCTCTTTCGTTGCAGCGTACGGAGAAATTCATCCGCGCGCTATTCACTGTTAACTATTCACTGTTCACTAGATCCTGTAGGTGGTGAGCGTCATCACCTTGCTCATCAGGGTCATGGCACGGCGGATCGGGGAGGGGAGGGGAGCGCCGCCGGCGTCTTCGGCTGTGACGGCGTGTTTCAGCTCGTCTTCGCGCATCTGTTCAAGGATGGCACGGGTGCGGTGATCGGCGGCGGGCAGTTCGGACAGGTGGCGCTCCAGATGGCGCACCACCTGATGCTCGGTTTCCGAGACAAAGCCCAGGCTCCAGCGGTCTCCGGCTAGCCCGGCGCCGGCGCCGAGAGTGTAGCTCATGGCGTAGAACAGCGGATTCAGACGGCTGGGCACGCTGCCCAGTTCGCGGATACGGTCCTCGCACCAGGCCAGATGATCTTCCTCCTCCCGGGCGGCTTCCTCCATGGCATGGCGCACGTGGGGCAAGGTGGCGGTGCTGGCCTGGCCCTGATACAGCGCCTGGGCACAGACCTCACCGGTGTGGTTGATACGCATCAGGCCGGCGATATGGCGCCGCTGCCGGGCGTCCAGGGCGGCGCTCGGGTCCTTGATGGCGGCTTCGTCACCGCCGGGCTGGGCGGCGGGCTGCCGGGAGGCCCGGGTGGACCCGGGAGTGAGGGTGCGCAGCGCGTTGTCCACGCGGCTAAGCAATTGGTCCACTGGCGTCAGGTGACGACCCGTCATCACGACTTCTCCACGATGCTCACGGGGCGGATGGTAAGCCGGCCATGCCGATGTCCGTGGCGGACGGTGGCATGGCCGGGCCGATAGTGTAGCAGGCAACGCTCGCCATCGTCGCGGCGGCGCGCCTCGCGCGGGTCAGGTTTCTTCACCGGATTCCTCGACCTGGCCGCGCCGGGTAAAGCGGATCAGCACGTCACGAAGCACATTGAGTTCCACCGGTTTGGGAATGTGGGCGTTCATGCCGGAGGCCAGGCTGCGCTCCCGGTGCTCGCGCAGGATATGGGCGGTGAGGGCGACGATGGGGACCGCCACCAGGCCGTTTTCCCGCTCGTGGGCACGGATCCGCCGGGTGGCCTCGAACCCGTCCATCTCCGGCATCTCGCAATCCATCAGGATCAGGTCATAACGCTTCTGGGTGGCACGGTGGAGGGCTTCCAGGCCGTTGGCGGCCAGTTCCGGAGTAATGCCCAGTTTGTTGAGCATGCCGCGGATGACTTTCTGGCTCAGCTTGTGGTCCTCGACCACCAGTACCTGCAATCCGGGGTCCGGGCTTTCGCTGCGTTGGCGGGGCGCCGACGGGCGCTGCAGGCCCAACTCCTCACTCAGTACCTGTTTGAGGCGCGGCGCCGACACCGGTTTGGTCAGCACCCGATGAATACTGACGTTACGCGCGTCCACATCGGTGGGGGAGCTGCTGATACCGGTGAGCATGATCAGCACCGGTGAGTGGGTGATGACCGGATCCTCGTGGATCCGCGCCGCCAGCTGCACCCCGGTCATGCCCGGCATCTGGTGGTCGAGCAGCACCACATCGTAGGGCTCATTGATATTGGCCTGGGTACGTAACGAGGCCAGCGCTTCGCGCGGATCGTTGCTGGCGGTGACGCGCATGCCCCAGCTCAGGGCCAGATGGCGGATTACCCGGGTCACGGTGGTGGAGTCATCCACCACCAGCATGCTGCGGCCCAGCAGGGGCACCCGGTCCGCCGGATTGTCCGGTGCCGGATCATCCAGCGCCGACAACGGCACGATGAACCAATAGGCCGGTTCCTGGTTGTGCCCGTCGCGGTGTCCACAGCGGCCACTCATGGCTTCCACCAGCTGTTCGGCGATGGCCAGATTCAGCGTGCTGCTGTCCTGGCGGGCGCCGTTTTCCCGTAGATCATGCAGGGTGCCGGCACGCAGAGCGGTACCGGAGAATTCAAAGCGCACCTGACCGGCCTGGCCGGTGGGTTCCAGCGACACATCGATGATCAACTCGCCGTGCTGGGCCTGGCGGATGAAGGCGCCGATCAGGTTGGTCAGCACCTGACGCAGGCGCCCGGGGTCCCCCTCCATGCGCGCCGGCACATTGGTGTGCACGTGGGTGATCAGTTCCACCTGCTTTTCCTCGGCCCGCTCGCGGAACAGGTCCACGGCGTCCACCAGCAGCTCGTGGACATCCAGGGCTTCATGGCTGATTTCGGCGCCGGAGGTCGACAGCTGGGAGTACTCCAGCACATCGTTGATGATCTTCAACAGGCTTTCGCCCGCATTGTGAATGGCGCTGACGCACTCCTTCTGGTTCGGTGTCAGCGGGGTATCGTCGAGCAATTCGGCCATGCCGAGGATGCCGCTGAGCGGGGTGCGGGCGTCATGGCCCATGCGCGCCAGGGTTTCGCGCCGGGTGGTCTCGACGGTCTCGGCGACGGCCTGATTGCGCAGTTGTTCCGCCTTGAGTCTTTGGCGGCGCTGATGCTGCAGGCGCAGACCGGCGGTTTGCAAGGTGCCCGCCACGGTGAATACCAAAAGCAGCGTCAGGGGCACGTCCAGGCCGGTGTGCAGCAGCCCCAGGGTAACCAGGCAGAGAATGGCCACCGGAACGCCGACCAGGATGCTGGTGAAGAAGAACAGGGCTCCGGCCGGCACTTCCCGATGCCAGGCCTGATAGCCCAGCGCGATTAAACAGGGCGCGGTGAGCAGCACCAGTATGCAGCACAGTCCCATGGCCGCCGGTGACGGCAGAATCAATAGCAATGGGATCTGAACCAGGGCCAACGCGCCCAGCACCAGCAGAATGTAATGCAGCGCCGGGCTATGCTGGCGGCTGTCGACAAAGGTGCGCCCGGCGCCGCAGGCGGCGAACAGAGCGCCGGAAAGCAGGGTCAGGCGCAGCGGATGATCCCAACTGCTGAGATCGTCCAGATGGCCCAGAAAGCCGCTGCCGATGACGATCAGGCCGACGACACAGAAACCGAACAGGGCGTGGTAACCATGGCTGGCGGCGGAGCGCATCAAGGCCAGGGCCAGATGGTACAGGGACATGGCCAGCAACATGCCGATCAGCAGCCAGTAGACGCCGTACAGTGGGTTGTCGCCGAGCGCTTTCTGCATGGTGGTGAGCGTCAATGAATAGACCAGCTCACCATGAGGATTTACCCGCCAGTAGAACACCTGGGGCTGGCCCAGCGGCAGATCGAGCACCTGGATCGGGTAGCGGTGGACAAAGGACTCATCCGGCAGTGGCGTACGATAACGGGTGGTACCGGGTGGGCCATCGGGAAGGTAGAACTGGCTGTCCTGGTAGGCGCGGGGCGCCATCACCAGCGCGAAACGCTGCTGGTCGGACAGCTCATTGTGGATGGAAACGCGGATCCACCAGTCGTGGTTGCTCAGCCCGAGCCGCTCAACGAAACGGGAGGCCGGTTGGAACCGGTGGTCCAGGCCGCCGCTGACCACATCCTCCAGGGAATAGTGGTTGTCCGGGTCGGGCAGGTACTCGGAATAGATGGTGATGCGGGCGTTGTCCGGCTCGCTGTTGACCACGAACGGCGGCGGGGGAGCCGCCCAGGCGCGACCGGCGACCAGCCAGAGCAGGCCGAATATCAGCGGCAGCCATCGCGCTGGTGTGTTATTCCGTGGCCAAAACGTCCTTGGTGGCATCATCCGTCGTCGTTTCCCGATCCAGCACATACGCTTCCAGGCCGGCTTCGGAAAGGATATAGGCTCCCAACTCGCTGCGTCGACCGGCGGAACACAGTATATAAGTGAAATCCCGCTCCAGGGCGGGGGCTTTTTGTCTCAATTCGCCCAATGGAATGTTGCGGGCCCCGGGAGTCCGGTCGTGCCGGAACTCCGCCGCCAGCCGCACATCGAGCAAAATACAGGCGTGATCGCCGTCGCGAACCATGTCGTTGAGAGTAGCCTCATTCAGATGGCGGATCACCGAGGCTTGCAGAATTTCCTGGAAATCATCCTGCCCCAGGCACATCAGCACGCCATCGCTGGTCATGGTAACGGTGGCGTTGCGCGGCTGATCGCTGATCAGAGCATCTTCGCCGAAAAAGCGGCCCGGGCCCAGGGTGGCCAGGGTATTGGCGCCGCGCCCCTGGCCGCGGGTGACCATGGCCTGGCCCTGTTTGAGCACATAGAAGGTGTCTCCGCTGTCTCCTTCGCGGACCACGGTGGTGCCCATTTCCACTTCCCGGGGCTGGAACTTCATGAACAGCGTATGCAGTTTCGCTGGCGCGATGCGGGCGAACAGGCCGGAAGCCAGCAGCGCGTCGGTCCAGTCCCTTTGCTCGTCCTGCCCTGGCGGCGGCAGCAGATCAACCGCGCCGGTCCAGGCCATCAATAAGTCCAGCTTGTCCCGATCCAGGGTGTACAGGGTGGCGTCGGTGCGGGTAATGGCGTTGACGGTATGGGGCGCGTAGTTGTCCAGGGCAAGGTAATTCTCGTCGTCGGTGGCGGAGAAGGGCCGCACGCTGAAGCCGGCATCGATCAGATCCAGCTCACCGTCCACCAGAAAGTAGGCCTTGTCACTGTGCTGGCCCCGTTTGAACACCATCCGGCCGGGTGGCAGATTCAGCGCTTCCAACTGGCCCTGGATGGCGTGCAGGTGAGTGTGGCTGAGACTGTCGAACGGAATAAACTCGGCGAGCCGGGACGGATCCGGCGTGGTGATGGACATACTTTCCCCCTGAACAAACGCACGGCATCAAAAGAAGCCGGGCACCCTTATCGGGCGGCGATCATTATGGTTGTGATGAGACTCTCGGTCCCGAAACGTCGCGTTTGGGCTGATGATAGCGGCTACTCCAAGCGTTTTCCCGCCGTGCTGCCCGGCGGGCCGCGGTTTTGTGATAAGAGTCCCGCCAGAGGGAGGGGCGGCACGCCAAATCAAAGCCCAGCGGTCGCTACAAAGTCGCTGTAGGTCAGGCGGTCAGTGCCATCAGCAAGGTGCCGCCGCCGGAAAGCATCAGCAGGGCGAAGATGCCGCGCCGCAAGGTGCGCTCGCTGACCGGCGGCGGGAAGCGGTTGCCGACCCAGGCCATCGCCGCCACCACCGGCAGCGACAGCAGCCCGATTTTGACCACATCCAGGGTCAGATCACCGTGCAGTCCGACCACCACCAGGCGCCCCAGCGAAGCCAGTGAGAACAGGGTCAGCAGGGTGATACGGATGGTCTGGACCGGGATCGGCTGCCGATAGAGCTGATAGACGATGGGCGGACCGCTGACGCTGAACAGGCCGCCAAAGAACCCGCCCAGGAAGCCGGTGCCGACAAAGGTGGCCGGCGAGGAACGCCGGGGCAGTGGATCGGGGCGGCAGACCAGTACCAGGCCGGCGGCGATGATGACGGCGCCGAGCAGGGCCTTGAGCAGGTTCTGGGCATTGCTGTTGAGATAGCTGAGCAGCAGTACACCGATGACCATGGCCGGCACCAGTCCGATCAGGCTCTGTGCGACGATACGGCCATCCGCCTTTCTCAGCTGGGGAACCACCACCACCGCGCCAAGGGCCAGGTTCATGATGTTCAGGGCCGTCGCCGTGGCGGGGATGGAACCAAGATGGAGCAGGGTCACGGCGGCCAGCAAAAAGATGCCAAGGGCGAAACCGGTGACAGCCTGAATATAGGTGCCGATGGCAACGGCCAGCAGAAACAGCGGCAGCGATTCAGGCATGGAACTCCCTGCGTGGGCTGACGGCGGCCGGTCAGGCCGCCGGGGTAATCGGCACGGAGGCTAGGGCCTGTTCACCCTAGTTCTGTTCCCGGGCCACGGCGCGATAGCCGATATCGGTACGGTGGTAGGCGTCTTTCCAGGAAATCCTGGCAACGCCCTGGTAAGCGTTGCGTTGCGCGTCGGCGACGCTGTCACCGAGGGCGGTGACACAGAGTACCCGGCCGCCGTTGGTGACCACCTGGCCGTCCTGCTCGCGGGTGCCGGCGTGGAACACTTTCACCAGATCGGAATCGGCCTGCTCCAGCCCTTCGATGGCATCCCCTTTGCCGTAGTCATCCGGGTAGCCACCGGCGGCCAGCACCACACCCAGTGCCGGGCGTGGATCCCATTGGGCTTCCACCTGGTCCAGGCGGCGATCCAGGGCCGCCTGGCAGAGCCCGGCCAGGTCCGATTGCAGACGCAGCATGATCGGCTGGGTTTCCGGGTCACCGAAACGGCAGTTGTACTCGATCACCTTGGGCTGGCCGGTGGCGTCGATCATCAGACCCGCGTACAGGAAACCGGTATAGGGCATGCCTTCCGCGGCCATGCCGGCCACGGTGGGGCGGATCACCTGATCCATGATGCGCTGGTGCACGGCGTCGCTGACCACTGGCGCCGGCGAATAAGCGCCCATGCCGCCGGTATTGGGGCCGGTGTCGCCGTCGCCCACCCGTTTGTGGTCCTGGCTGGTGGCCATCGGCAGGATGTGCTCACCGTCGGCCATGACGATGAAGCTGGCTTCCTCGCCGTCGAGAAACTCTTCCACCACCACGCGGTGGCCGGCGTCTCCGAAACGGTTGCCGGCGAGCATGTCGCGCACCGCGTCTTCCGCCTCTTGCAGCGTCATGGCGACGATCACGCCTTTGCCGGCGGCCAGGCCGTCGGCCTTGATCACGATTGGCGCGCCCTGTTCACGAACGTAGGTCAGGGCTTCGTCCACATCAGTGAAGTTGCCGTAAGCGGCGGTGGGGATCCGATGGCGGGCGAGAAAATCCTTGGTGAAAGCCTTGGAGCCTTCCAATTGGGCGGCGGCCTTGCTCGGGCCGAAGCAGCGCAGGCCGCGTTCCTGGAAGTAATCCACCACGCCCGCCACCAGCGGTGCTTCCGGACCGACGATGGTCAGAGCCACCTGCTCGCGCTCGGCCAGGTCAGCCAGGGCCGGCAGATCAAGCACGTCCACCGCCACGTTTTCCAGCTTGGCTTCGCGGGCGGTGCCGGCATTGCCCGGCGCCACCAGCACTTTTTCCACGTGCTCCGCCTGGGCCACTTTCCAGGCCAGGGCGTGTTCACGGCCGCCGGAACCGATGATCAGAACTTTCATCCGTGTGTCTCCGTTGCTGGCCGGTTAGTGACGGAAGTGGCGCATGCCGGTGAAGACCATGGCCATGTCCGCCTCGTCGGCGGCGGCGATGACTTCCTCGTCGCGGATCGATCCGCCCGGCTGAATCACGCAGCGGATGCCATTCTCGGCGGCGTTGTCGATGCCGTCACGGAACGGGAAGAAGGCGTCGGACGCCATCACCGAGCCCTTCACTTCCAGGCCGGCGTGTTCCGCCTTGATGGCGGCGATGCGGGCGGAGTTCACCCGGCTCATCTGACCGGCGCCAACCCCCACGGTCTGCCGGTTTTTGGCATAGACGATGGCGTTGGATTTGACGAACTTGGCGACCTTCCAGGCGAAGATCAGGTCGTGCATCTCGGCTTCCGTCGGCGCCCGCTTGGTGACCACTTTCAGATCCCCCTCGGTGATCATGCCGACGTCCCGGTCCTGCACCAGCAGGCCACCGTTGACCCGCTTGTAGTCCAGGCCGGCGGCTGCCGGCCCGTTGATTTCACCGCATTCCAGCACACGGACGTTTTTCTTGGCGCCGGTGATCGCCAGGGCTTCCTGGCTGACCTTCGGCGCGATGATCACTTCCACGAACTGACGGTCGACGATTGCCCTGGCGGTGTCCGCGTCCAGCTCACGGTTGAACGCGATGATGCCGCCGAACGCGGATTCCGGATCGGTCTGGAAAGCCAGCTCATAGGCCTTGCCGATGCCGTCCAGGCTCACCGACACGCCGCAAGGATTGGCGTGCTTGACGATCACGCAGGCCGGTTTGGTGAACGACTTGACGCATTCCAGCGCGGCATCGGTATCGGCGATGTTGTTGTAGCTCAGTTCCTTGCCCTGCAACTGGCGGGAGGTGGCCACGGATGCCTGGGCAGGTTGCCGCTCGGTGTAGAACGCCGCCTTCTGATGCGGGTTCTCGCCATAGCGCATTTCCTGGGCTTTGATGAAATTCAGATTGATGGTGCGCGGGAAGTCGGCGCTGCCGTTGCCGACCCGGCGGCCAAAGTAGTTGGCGATGGCGCTGTCGTAGGCGGCGGTGTGCTCGAACGCCTTGATTGCCAGATCGAAGCGCAACCCATCGGACAAGGCACCACTATTGGCGTCCATGTCCTCCAGCACGCGGGCGTAGTCGCCGGCGTCGGTGACGATGCCCACGTGGGCATTGTTCTTCGCCGCGGAGCGCACCATGGTGGGGCCGCCGATATCGATGTTCTCGATGGCGTCTTCCAGGCTGCAATCCGGGTTGGCGACGGTCCGCTCGAAGGGGTAGAGGTTCACCACCACCAGATCAATGGGCTGGATAGCGTTGTCCGCCATGACCTGATCATCCTGGCCGCGCCGGCCAAGGATGCCGCCGTGCACTTTGGGGTGCAGGGTCTTCACCCGTCCGTCCATCATTTCCGGGAAGCCGGTGTAATCGGATACTTCGCGAACGGCGATGCCGGCCTCCTGAATGGCACGGAAAGTGCCGCCCGTGGAGAGCAGTTCCACGCCCCGGTCGGCCAGGGCCCGGGCGAAGTCGACAATACCGGTTTTATCGGAAACGCTGATCAGCGCGCGTTCTACCACCTTGCTCATGGGAGAGTCACCGAGTCTGGGTCAAACAAAAAAGGGCAGTCAGCACTGCCCTTGGATCATCAGGGAAAGGGTTACAGCAAACCGTACTGCTTGAGTTTCTTGCGCAGCGTCCCGCGGTTCAGGCCCAGTAACTCGGCGGCCTTGGTTTGGTTGCCACGGGTGTATTCCAGGACTTTTTCCAGCAGCGGGATTTCCATCTCCGCCAGCACCATCTGGTACAGGTCGCTGACCGCTTCCCCATCCAGCTGATTGAAATAGTCGGTGATGGACCGTCGCACGCAGTTACGCAGTGTATCGTGGGTTTCGCTGCGGGCGAGAGTCAGATGCGGTTTACGCGATTCAGCGGTGTTCATTTCTGTCAGTGTCCGTGCAGTGACTGTCTTCATGGAAGAAAGGGTCATGCGGCCAATGCTCCGTCTTTGTTCCGGGCAGACACCCCGCCATAGCAACCGATGCGCAACCGGTCACTGCTGGCGCTGATCTGTTGGAAAAACTGCTCGATGGCCCGCCGTTGGTCGGTGGCCTTTTCCAGGTTGTTGAATCCGCGCCGGAAATGCTCCCCGCCCGGCAGATTCTGGGTGTACCAGCCCAGATGTTTGCGAGCGATGCGCACACCGGAATACGTGCCGTAGAAGTCATGCAAGTCACTCAAATGAGCGAGCACGCGAGCGCGTACTTCTTCCACCGATGGCGCCGGGGCTAAACGACCGTGCTCCAGGTAATGCACCGTATCCTGGAATATCCAGGGGTTACCCTGAGCAGCGCGGCCGATCATGATACCACCGGCACCAGTGCTTTGCAGTATCCGTTGCGCTTTTTGTGGGGAATCGATATCGCCGTTGGCGATAACCGGGATCTCCACGGAGCGTGCCACCTCACCAATGGTTTCGAATTCCGCTTCGCCATTGAAGCGGTCGGCGCGGGTGCGGCCATGAATGGCCAGCGCCTGAATGCCGGATTGCTCGGCGATGCGCGCGATCATTACCGCGTTGCGGTTGTCGCGGGTGGGGCCGGTGCGGATTTTCAGGGTGACCGGTACCGGCACGGCGGCCACCACCGATTCGAGAATCCGTGCCACCAGCTCCGGCTCGGACAGCAAGGCGGAGCCGGCGGCCCGTTTGCAGACCTTTTTCGCCGGACAGCCCATATTGATGTCGATGATCTGGGCGCCCAGGTCCACATTGGCGCGGGCGGCCTCCGCCATCATCAAAGGGTCGGCGCCGGCGATCTGCACCGAGATCGGGCCGGGCTCGCCGCTGTGATCAAGCCGGCGCGAGGATTTTGCCGACTGCCAGAGGCGGGTGTCCGAGGTCACCATTTCCGACACCACCAGACCGGCGCCCAGTTCCCGGCACAGCCGCCGGAACGGGCGGTCCGTGACGCCGGCCATGGGAGCCAGGATCACCGGGTTGGGCAGGGCATGGGGGCCGATGCGCATGATTGTCCTCGGTTGGACGCAACAGGTTCACCGGGTGGAGACGCCGGCATGGGGGCGCCAATCATAGAGGTCCGGGCGCCGGGAGAAAAGGCCGGTGCCGGGGTTCCGCGGGTCAGTGGGCATCGGAAAGCCGTGCCGCCGGCGTTTCGCCCGCCGGCAGCAGCCGCAGATGGTAGCTGACCGCCTTGCGCCCCGGGTCGACGATTTCCAGGGAAACGTGTACCGGTGTCCGGATTGGCATGGCCGTGGCGCCAGCCAATTCCCCGCGCAGGTATTCATCGGCATGGAAGCGCCGCCGGGCCACCGGCTTGCCTTGCAGGTCAATAAAGGTCAGCTCCAGTTCCGGGAACGGCTGCGGCCAGGACGCCTCATTGAACAGCAGAGCGTCCACCACCAGGGCATTGTCGAACCTCGGGTGACTGCGCACCACCAGGTTGGTGCCGCGCAAGCGGTTGGCATCCACTCGTGGCGGCAGGGTGCAGCCGGCCACCGCGCAGGCCTCGGCAAAGGCGGGGCGCCAGCGCGGATCCCGGCTCAGGCTGTCGAAGTGAAAAATCAAATACTGACCGGCCAGCACCGCCAGGGCCGCCAGTGAAGCCGCTGTCCAGCCGAGCAGTGCCAGCGGGCTGCGGCGGGGAGGGGAATCCAGTTCGCGGCGCGCCGCCGAGCGGGCGGTGGCCGGTCCGTTGAGAAATTCAAAGGCGTCGTCCGTGGCCGCTTCCGGCTCGGCGCGAGCGGGCTCCGGCGTCGCGGGTTCGGCATCGGCGGTTACCGGTTCCGGTTTTGGCTCGGGGTCCGATTCGAGCTCTCGCAGCAGGGCTTCGGCCCAGGATTCATCGGTTTGTTCATGGGGGTGGTTACCCAGCTCCAGATCCAGGTCTGGGATCGGGTCTTCCTTTTCCAGAGACAGGAAACTGTCGCTGAGTTGCAATTGGCCGTCGTCTTCCGCGTGAGGGCGGTCATGGCCATCGGTGGCCGGAGCCGATGCTTCCTCGGGCAGGGCCGCCGACCAGTCCACCGCGGGCGGCCGCGTTTCTTCCCGCACCAGCGGCGGACCTTCCAGAAGATGCTCGGTGGCTTGAAAGACCCGCAAACAGGAGCCGCAGCGCACCGCCCCCTTGGCCTGGGCCAGGTGTTCCTCGCTGATCTTGAATTGCGCCTCACAATGGGGGCAGCGGGTCTTGTAAGGGCCGGTCATGCGCTGGCGGTCCGTGGGTCGGATTTTTCGTGTAGGGACTGTGTAAGGTGTTTTACCGAATCATGGTGCCCCGCCGCAACTGTTATGCGGACAGCTTGCGAACCCCGTCCACTCTTACCCAGTCTCCGCGCTGCTCGATCGGTGACAGATCGAACCAGGGCCGGTAGGCCTCCGCCACGGCTTGGGCCTGCTCGGCGAGAATGCCCGATAACGCCAGCAGCGCACCGGGTTTGCAATAGCTGGCCAGGGTCGGGGCCAGCTCGATCAGCGGCGCCGCCAGAATGTTGGCGACCAGAACATCGCACTGGAATCCCGCCGGCATGGCGTCCGCCGGGCACAGATCGAGCCGGTCGGCCACCTGGTTGGCTTCGGCGTTGGCGCGGCTGGCCAGCAAGGCCTGTTCATCGATGTCATTGCCCAGGGCCTGCCCGGCGCCAAGCAGCAAGGCGGCGATGGACAGCACGCCGGAACCGCAGCCCACGTCCAGCACCCGTTTTCCGGCCAGCGGCGCCGCTTCCAGCCATTCCAGGCACAGCGCGGTGGTTTCATGGGTGCCGGTACCAAAGGCCAGCCCCGGATCCAGGCGCAGGTTGACCGCCTCCGGATCCGGCGGCTCACACCAGGTGGGGACGATCCACAGCCGCTCACCGAAGCGCATCGGTGCGAAGTCGTCCATCCAGGCCCGCTCCCAGACCTGATCCTCCAGCCTTTCGATACGGTGATCCTGGGGCGTCAGGCCCAACGCATCCAGGCGTTGGAGAACTTTTTGCAGGTCGTCCTGGTCCGAGAACAAGGCGGTGACCACGGTGGCCCGCCACAGCGGCCGTGCGCCGGGCGGCGGTTCGAATACCGGTTGGTCGGCGCCGTCGGTCAGCGTCACCGCCACCGCGCCCAGGGTTTCCAATGCGTCTTGCAGGGCGTCCGCTTGTTGCGAGTCGGAAGCCAGATGTAGTTGTTGCCAGGTCATGACACCTCCATGGAGAAGCGGCAGTATAGCGATGACAGGAAAAATTTGCGCCGTGGTGGGCTTGGCCGTCACGGCCGTTGACACTTGCGGACCGGCTATTTTTTCACCGGCCGTTAAGGGGTACTATCCGGATTCGTCTATCGGACTGACCAGCCTATGACTGAAGATGCCGCCGAGTTGATATTGGTGCTGATGGTGATCGCCAGCGCCTTGCTGTACCGGTTCGCGATGCCGCGTTTGCGGCGTCCGCGTGTGCCGGCGCGCACCTCGCCGGATCTCGAGAAAGTCATTCTGGTCGGCATGATGTTTTGCACCATGGCGGTGATTCCTTTCCTGGATATGATGGTGCCCTGGTTCGAGTTCGCCGACATCGTATTCATGGATGAAGTGGCCTGGCTGGGGCTGCTGCTCGGCAGCGCCGCGGTGTGGCTGTTCTGGCGGGCCAAGGAGGATCTGGCCCGCTGCTCCCGACGTCCGGTGGACAGTGGCGTTTATCGTTATCTGCGCCATCCGGCCTGCGCCGCCATGCTGCTTTGGTCCCTGGCGCAATTGCTGCTGTTACAGAACTGGCTGGCTGGCCCCGCGGCGGCGCTGACCTTTACAATGGTTTACTTGCTGCAGTTGCCCAGGGAAGAGCAACGTATGCTGGAGCGGTACGGTCATCGCTATCTGGACTATATGGCGCGCACTCCGGCGATTCTGCCGCGTTTCTCTCGTTATCGTTGACGTTATCGTTGATTTCCCCTTTTCGCGCCCCCATAGCGGTGGTCGCCTTTAAAACGGTTCAGGAGCCGTTTTTCCATGATTCGGATTCATCCCCTCCGCCGCCAGCAGCTGGAGGACGTGATCAGCCACTCGGAAGTGGTCGAAAGCGACGGGCACGGCATCAAGGTGCTGCGTCTGCGTGATGGCCGCTACCTGAAATACTTCCGGCGCAAGCGTTTCTTCAACCGCGAATTGTTGTCCCCGGCGGCGGTACGGTTTGCCCGCCATGCCCGGCAACTGGCGCAACTGCGCATCCCCACCCTGGAGGTGGAAAGCCTGCACCGCATTATCGGTGAGCCGCATACGGTGGCGGTGTACCAGCCGATGCCGGGCCTGACGCTGCGTCAGATGCTGGCTCGCGGGCAGGTGGACACCCAGCTGATGTACCGGGTGGGCGTGTTTATCGCCCGTCTGCACCGGCTGGGTGTGTTTTTCCGTTCCGTGCATCCGGGCAACATTGTCATCGACGGTCTGCGCATTGGTCTGATCGATGTGCTGGATATGAAGGTGCGGCCCTGGTCCATGTCCCGTTGGGCCCGGCGCCGTAACTGGCTGCACTTCCTGCGCTGCGAGGAAGATCGCCCGCATCTGCGTGATGATCTGGTGGAGGCGTTACTGGTGGGCTACCGGGATGCCGCCGACCTGCCGTCCCATGAGATCGGCGAGGTGGCGGAGCGGGTCCGGCATTTGCTGGGCTGAGGCATCGCGGCTCTTTCCATACAAGAAAGAGCCGCGATGCCTTAATGATTACCCAGCTTCTTTTCCAGGTGGTGGATATCCACGCCGCCTTCCTGGAACGCGGTGTCGCGGAAGATCTTGTCCCGGTGCAGGGCCACGTTGGTCTTGATGCCTTCCACCACGATCTCGTCCAGAGCGTTACGCATGCGGGCAAACGCCACGTCGCGGTTCTCGCCCCAGGTGATGATCTTGCCGATCAGTGAGTCGTAGTAGGGCGGTACGGTATAACCGCCATAGACGTGGGAATCCACCCGCACCCCATTGCCGCCTGGTGCGTGGAAGTAGGTGATCTTGCCGGGGCTGGGTACAAAGGTATTGGGATCCTCGGCATTGACCCGCACCTCGATGGCGTGGCCAAGAAAGGTGATGTCTTCCTGCTTCAACGTCAGGCCTTCGCCGCCGGCGATGCGCAGCTGTTCCTTGACGATGTCGACGCCGGTGATCATCTCACTGACCGGGTGCTCCACCTGCACGCGCGTGTTCATCTCGATGAAGTAGAAGCCTTCATTTTCGTACAGGAACTCAAAGGTTCCGGCGCCCCGGTAGTTGATCTCCTTGCAGGCATTGACGCAGCGTTGCGCCACTTCTTCCTTCAGGTGAGCCGGAATGCCGGGGGCCGGAGCCTCTTCCACCACTTTCTGGTGACGGCGCTGCAGGGAGCAGTCCCGGTCGCCGAGGTGTATGGCGTGGCCGGCACCGTCGGAGAGCACCTGAATCTCCACATGGCGTGGCTTCTGCAGGAATTTCTCCATGTACACGGTGGCATCGCCGAAAGCGTTTTTCGCTTCGGAACGGGTCAGGGTCACCGCGTTGAGCAATTGATCCGCATGCTCCACCACGCGCATGCCCCGCCCGCCACCACCGGCGGCGGCCTTGATGATGACCGGATAGCCAATCTGCTCGGCCATGGCCTGGGTGGCTTCCGGGTCATCGCCCACCGGACCATTGGAGCCGGGAACGGTGGGGACGCCGGCTTTTTTCATCGCCTCGATGGCGGACACCTTGTTGCCCATCAGGCGGATGGTGTCGGCGCGCGGTCCGATGAAGGTGAAGCCGGAACGTTCCACGCTTTCGGCGAAGTCGGCGTTTTCCGCCAGAAAGCCGTAACCGGGGTGAATGGCATCCGCGTCGGTCACTTCCGCCGCGCTGATGATGGCGGGGATGTTCAAATAGGAATCGGTGGATGGCGCCGGGCCGATACACACCGCTTCATCGGCGAGACGCACGTGCATCAGATCGCGGTCCGCCTTGGAGTACACCGCCACGGTACGGATGCCCATTTCCTTGCACGCGCGCAGCACGCGCAGGGCGATCTCGCCGCGGTTGGCAATGACGACTTTTTCCAGCATTTCGACCTCCGTTAAACGATGGAGAACAACGGCTGGTCGAATTCCACCGGTTCGCCGTCCTCGACCAGGATGGCATCAATAGTGCCGGATTTGTCCGCTTCGATCTGATTCATCATTTTCATCGCTTCGACGATGCACAGCACGTCGCCGGCGTTGACCTTCTGGCCCACCTGGGCGAACGGGGTGGCGCCGGGGGAGGAGGCCCGGTAGAAAGTGCCCACCATGGGAGAGCGCACCAGATGGCCGGCCGGGGAGGCCGGTTCCGGTTCGGCCGCCGGGGCCGCGGCGGGTTGCGGAGCCGCCGGAGCGGGCGCCACCGGGGCGGGGGCAGCGGGGGCGGGCGCGGCGTTGCGCCAGCCGCCCCGGGTGATGCGTACGGATTCTTCGTTTTCGTGAATTTCCAGTTCTTCGATTCCGGATTCTTCCAGCAGCTCGATCAATTTCTTGATTTTTCGAATATCCATGTCCAGTCCTGTTGGGAGCTGTTGATGTTAAAAGTCAGATGTCGTCGTCGGTGCCCAGACGGCGGATGGCCGCGTCCAGCGCCAACTGGTAACCGTCGGCGCCAAGACCGCAGATCACTCCCTCGGCGATATCCGAGAAATAAGAGTGATGGCGAAAGGTTTCGCGCCGGTGAATATTGGAAAGGTGCACCTCGATAAACGGAATGCTCACCGCCAGCAGGGCATCTCTCAGCGCCACGCTGGTGTGGGTGAAGGCCGCCGGGTTGATCAGAATGAAGTCGACACCTTCCGCGCGGGCGGCATGGATGCGCTCAATCAACTCGTATTCCGCATTGCTTTGCATATGCTGCAGATGATGGCCGGCCTTCCGGGCCCGGATCTGCAGGGCCTGGTCGATTTGCGCCAAACTAGTGGCGCCATATTTGTCCGGCTCGCGTTGGCCGAGCAGATTCAGGTTGGGTCCGTGCAGAACCAGAATGGTGGCCAAGATGGATACCCCTGAATGTGTCGTTATCTGCGGTGAACAGGAGGGAAAAACGGCATCAGGCCGGGGCTTTTCCCGAAGTTTGCAGTCTAGGGGGAATCGCCCGGCGAAAAAAGAACTTTACACTATTCGTTACATGTACCGGCGCCCCTGATGACGGGATCGGGACGCCGGTCACGGCGGCGGGTCAGGAGGCGGTGACCGGCAAGACAGTTTGTTCCAGATGGCGGATGAACCGCTCTGGCCCCATCTCGCCGAGCACCCGGGACTCCGGGACTTCCTCGCCAGCGGGGGTGAAGAACACCAGGCTGGGCAGACCGAAGATGTCGTATTCGGTCATGATCGCCTGGTTTTCGCTGTTGATGTCGGTGATATCCACTCGATAAAGATCGAACCCCTCCATGGTGGCCAGCACGTCCGGGTGGCTCAGAGTGGTTTCCTCCAGCACCTTGCAGGCCACGCACCACTCGGCGAAGAAGTCCACCAGCACCGGCCGTCCGGCCCGGGAGGACTCCGCCAGGGCCTGACGCAGCGCCGCCTGGCCGGTGAGTGTGCGCCAGGGACCATGGTCCTCCTTGGCCGCCATGGGTTGCGCCGTACCGGTAGTAACGGCCACTGGTGCCGCCGGTTGCTGCCAGTGGGCCAGCGGCTGCCATGGGTCGCGGGCGCCGGAGGCGGCGCCGATCAACAAAATCACGCCATACAGCGTCAGCACCAGAGCCAGGCCCCGTTTCAGGCGGGAGCCGCCTTCTTTCACCGGTTCCAGGGCGCCCAGTTGGACGCCGTAAATGGCCAGCAACAGGCCGTACAGCGCCAGGGTCACCGGCGCCGGCACGATGCGGTCCAGCAGCCAGATGGCGACCCCGAGCATGACCACGCCGAAGAAGCGTTTGATCTCCTCCATCCACAGGCCGGCCCGGGGCAGCAAATGGCCGCCGCCGGTGCCGAACAGGATCAGCGGCACGCCCATGCCGATGGACAGCGCGAACAGGCTGGCGGCGCCGGTCAGGGCATCGCCGCTGCCAGCCACATAGATCAAGGCGCCGGCGAGGATCGGGGTGACGCAGGGGGATACCACCAGGGCGGAGATCATGCCAAGCAGGGCGGCGCCGGCCAGCCCCTTGCGCTTCGGTCCAGTCTGGTTGAGACGGTCGCGCAGCGCCGCAGGTAACTGCAACTCATAAAGGCCGAACATGGCCAGTGCCAGCAGCACGAAGATCACTACACTGGTGATGATCGCGGCCGGCTGTTGCAACAGGAACTGGAGGTTCAGCCCGGCTCCGAACAGGGCCACCAACAGCCCCGCCAGGGTGTAGGGCACCGCCACGCCGAGCACATAGGCGCTGCTGAGCAGGAAGCCGCGGCGGGCGCTGGGGTGCTGTTCCCCGGCGATGATACCGGAGAGGATCGGAATCATCGGGAAGACACAGGGCGTGAACGCCAGCAATAGACCGCCGGCGAAGAACAGGGCGATCACCAGCCCCAGGCTCTGACCGGAGATCCAGCGATTAAAGGCGTTGGCGTCCTCTGAAAACAGCGTTTCCAGGAACCCCCCGTCGCCTGTGCTCGCGGCGGCGGTTGGCGTGGCGGCCGGTGCGGTGGCGCTCAGCGCCGTGGGGGGCTTGCCGGGACGGGGCTCCTCGAAGGCGAAGGTCTTGCTGGCCGGCGGGTAGCACAGCAAATCCTCGATGCAGCCCTGATAACGCACCTCCAACTCGGTATCGGCCAGCGGCACGCTGCGCAACGGCAACGACACTTCCAGCCGCTGGTAGAATACCTCGACGTCACCGAATATGGGATCCACCTTCGGTTTGCCCGCGGGCATCTGGAAACCGGAAAAGTCATCGAGAACGTTGCCGTTGGTGTCGCGGAGAATGAACTCAAAGCGTTGGCGGTACAGATAGACGTCGTCGAGAAGTTCAAACCCCACCAGCACGGTTTGTTTGTCCCAGTCGGCATCCGCCATCACCTGGATCGCCTCGTCCACCGTGGGCGGCTGGTCGTTGCCCAACCCCCCGCTGCTTCCCCCGCCCAGAGACAGCGCAAGCGCGGGGCTGGCGAGCAGCCCCAGCACAAAAAGGGATAATAGTGAACGCAAGCGTTGTGACATTGATTTCTCCAGATAACCGGTTTTGTCCCTGGCCCGGTCTCCCCCAAACATAAGAGCACGGCCACGACCCGCTGGCGGTGGCCCCGGTGCTACCCGTATTCCTGATACTCCGGGTAAATATAGAGGCCGCCTGCGCGGATCGGTTCCCAGTCTGCGCCTCGTGGATTAAAGGGGCTTTAAGGCAGTGATAGCAGGTGGCGGCGAAGAACGCATTGTGCCCCCATGCCGAAATGGACGCAAAGACCGCCGCCGCCGGCGGCCGGGACCCTGTCGTTGGCGACAAAGGCTGTTATATTGGCGCACAATGCCGTGGAGCCCAGAGCCGGGGCTCCGACATGTTGGAAAAGGCCGCTGCCGGCCTGAGAGGACGCGAGTGGGGATCACCGATGAGTAATGAGAAGTTCTCCCAGAAGATGGGCGACCGGTTGCTGGACCCGGCCAATAACCGGATATGGAAAGGCGCCCTGTGGCTGATCGTGATCCTGCTTCTGGTGGACGTACTGCTCGGCTGGTACTGGAGCTGGGAGCCGGATCTCCAGGAAGTGCGGGCACTCGCCAATGCCCAGCCTGGAGAGGTCACTACGCTGGAAGTGATCAACGTGGCCAGTACCCTGCTGGACAAACCGGGCGGTTATTTGAGCAACGACGTGCTGCCGCATCGACTGTGGCTGGATAACATGCCGTCCTGGGAGTTCGGCGTGTTGGTGCAGTTACGCGATATGGTGCGGGTGATGCGCCGGGACATGAGCCGCTCCCAGTCCCAGAGTCAGGAAGACCGTAATCTGGCGATTGCCGAGCCGCAGTTCAATTTCGACTCCCGCAGTTGGGCCATGCCCGCCACGGAAAGCGAGTACCGTAGGGGTATCCGCGCGCTGGAGCGTTACCTGGAGAGCCTGCGCAGTGGCGATGGCCGGTTCTACGCCCGGGCCGACAACCTGAATTCCTGGCTCAACGAAGTACAGAACCGGCTTGGCGCCCTCAGCCAGGACCTCAGCCGCAGCGTCGGGCGCACCACGCTGGACACCGAGGAAAATACCCCGGTGACTCAGCTGGACAGCAAGGAACGGGTGGTGAAAACCCCGTGGATGAAAATCGATAATGTTTTCTATGAAGCGAGAGGGGCGTCCTGGGCACTGGTGCAACTGATGCGGGCGCTGGAAGTGGATTTCGCCGACGTGCTGCGCAAGAAGAACGCCACCGTCAGCTTCCGGCAGATGGTGCGCGAACTGGAAGCCACCCAGGAAACCCTGTGGAGCCCGATGGTTCTGAACGGCTCCGGCTTCGGCATCTTCGCCAACCATTCCCTGGTCATGGCCAACTACCTGTCCCGCGCCAACGCCTCCCTGATTGATCTTCGGAAGTTGCTGCAGGAGGGGTAGGAAAAGCAGGGAACAGTTAATAGTGAATAGTTAATAGCGAAGAAAAAGGTTTGCGGTTCCGCAAGGCGTGTTTGTGTATCCGCAACTTTCTCTGAGAAACCTGTTTGATGGTTTTTCCTGAAAACGAAGAGGCCGCGCCCAGCCCTTGGACGCGGCCTCTTTGCTGTCCGATCAACCTTTCTTGTCTCGCGCGCTATTCACTGTTCACTATTAACTATTCACTGCTTTTTTTTGTTCCGAGAAAACCGGCGAAGTTATACCACTTGAAAAACACGTCCACGTTGTCCAGGCCGGCGCGGGAGAGGAGCTTGAGGTTCTCGTCCAGGCGGTAGGGGATCAGGACGTTTTCCAGGGCCTCGCGTTTTTGCGCGATTTCGGTTTCCGAATAGCCGTTGCGCTTCTTCATGTCGTAATAGAGCTTGATCCACAGACGGTTGAGGAAGGCGTCGTTGCCCAGCACTTTTTCCACCAGAATCAAGGTGCCGCCGGGTCTTAGTCCCGAGACGATTGAGTACAGCAGGGCCTCGCGATTGAGCGGGCGCACGAATTGCAGGGTGAGATTGAGCACCACCACCGAGGCGTCTTGTACCTGGACGCCCTCATTGAGATCGGCGTATTCCAGACGCACACGGCCAGACAGGCATTGCTCGGCCAGATTGTGCCGGGCCCGTTCCAGCATCGCCGGGGAGTAATCGCAGCCCACCAGTTCCACACCCGGCGCCACGGTTTGATCCAGCGTTTTCAAGGTGATGCCGGTGGAGCAACCCAGGTCGTAGATGCGGGAGCCCGGCACCGCGAATTCCCGGGCCAGTTCCCCGATCATCCGCTGTTGCTCCCAATATTGAGGGATGCTGCGATCGAGCATGTCGTCGAAAACGGCGGCGGTGTTCTCGCCGAAATCGAAATCGCTGATTGCCTGTTCCTCGGCGGCGAAGAGACGGTCCTTTTTTTGGGATGTCATAAAGTTGTCCCCGAAATCAACCAGGATCGGTGGTCATTGCCTTGGTTCTGATGTGCTGGCGCATGCCGTCTCCCTGGAGTATCCCGCAGGATCATGACAGTTGTGTTGATTTCGGGGCCACGGCTGGAATCCAGGGCGCGCGCGGAAAGAGGGTATTCCGCGCGGTACACACCCAATTGATGCGATAGTCGAACGGGAGGGCCTCTTGTCCAAAACCTCGATGCATAAGTATAAGTGGGAAAAATACCTTCCTATCCGGCGCACCAAACTGCGCAGTTATCTGGTGGGGGGCGGCGTGCTGCTCGGCCTGGCGGGGTTCAATACCATGGCGGCGTTGCCGTTTTCGGTGGGCGCGGTGTTCATGGCCCTGGCGGCCTGGCTGCACGTTTGGGCGAAAGGGCATTTGGACAAGAACGCCACTCTGACCCGGTCCGGTCCTTACCGCTGGGTCCGCGACCCATTTCATCTGTCCAATTTTTTCATGGACCTGGGGCTGTGTCTGATCATCAATAACGGGGTGTTCAGCTTGGTGATGATGACGTTCTGGGTCATCGCCTATCGGCACCGGTTATGGGAGGAGGATCAGCAACTGGTGGAGATTTTTGGTGACGAGTACCTGGATTACCGCGCCCGGATTCCACGCATGATTCCCTACAGGCCGCCGATGGAAAAGAAGTACGACAAACCTTTCTCGGTCAGGCACGCGCCGATCTACCGGGGCAGCGTCTGCACCCGGTTATTCCGGCTCGCTTCTTATCCTTATTTATTTTTTGTTGCCGCGGAGATCGGTCAGAAAGGCACCGACCTGCTTGCGGCGCAAGAGCATCCCGCTTTTTACTGGGCTCTGACGGGCTTTCTGTTCTTCCACTTCCTGTCCCGAGCGGCGGGTGAGATCACTAAAAGGCGAGCCTCCATCTTGCCGCTGTGGACGTTGCGTCATCCGGCCCGGGGCGTGATCGTGTCGATAATGGTAGCGGCGCTGCTGGCGGTGGACATGTTGTGGTCCGGACCGCGCATTCTGGAATGGCATCTGGACAGAGGGCAGTGGCTGATTTTGTTGGTGGCGGCGATGTTATTGGTGGCGACGCTGCGCGGGCTCTGGCACAGCGTGCGCTTTCGCCGTCTGATCGAGGGCACCGCTCTGGTCGTGGCCTGGTTGTTCACCCCGGTGCCGTGGCTGGCGCTGGTGCCGGCCTGTTATTTCTCCGCCGCCTTTCTGTACGGTGATCCGGACCAGCCCGAGGCCGATGTGGACCATGTCTTTCTGGCCACGAAAACCGACGGCGCGGCGTTGGCGGCACTGGGGTTGTGGATGCCACTGATACTGATCGGTCTACCGGCCACCTGGTTCTAGGGCGTTCCATAAGACGGGGCCGCGCCCAGGGCTAGGGCGCGGCCTCCATGCTTTCGGATGAACCTGTCCTGTCTCGCGCGCTGTTAACTATTCCCTGTTAACTATTAACTGCCTTCACGCCACCGAACTGACCGCCGGCTCCGGCAGGGTGTCACGCCATTTCGCCACCAGATCGGTGTTGTCGTCGTCCCAGGGATGGAAGCGCGGGCTCAGATAGCGGAACCAGGCCGGTACGGTGGAGCTGATCACGCCCCGGTAACCGAACAGACGCCACAGGCCCTTGGCCAGCGTCAGCGGTTGCCGGTGGACGCCGTCCTGCTTCAGAAACTGCCAGGTGAAATAGCTGGTGAAGGTGATCAGATAGGCGGTGCTGATCAGGAAAGCGCGCTGGCGTTGCCAGTAGCCGCCATCCACATCCTGGTACAGATCGAAGGCCACGGCCTTGTGTTCGGTTTCCTCGATGGCGTGCCAGACCCACAAGGGGCGCACGGAAGGATCCATGCTCTCGATCACGTCCTTGTGGCTGAGAATGGTGTCGGCGAGGATCGCGGTGATGTGTTCCAGACCGGCGGTGGCGGCCAGTTGCCGCTCTGGCGGCAAATGCTTGCGGGCGCCGGCCAGCAGCTTCTGCGTGACGTTCAGGGCGCGTTCGACCAGCGCATCGTAACCCTGTCCCGCCACCAGATCGTTGAAGGCCTTGTGCTCCAGGGAATGCATCGCCTCCTGGCCAATGAAGCCGGAGATGTCCTTCTGCCGTTGCGGGTCGTCGACGCGGTCGCGGAAGGCGCGTACCGCGTCCACGAAAAAGCGTTCGCCATCAGGAAAGGTGATGGAAAGGACGTTGAGAAGATGGGTGGCCACCGGATCATCGCCATACCAATAGCCGGCTTTCTCCAGACCTTTGAAATCGAAGTTCATGCGCCGCACCTTGATCGGCTGGCGTGATTCGCTACGTCGACGGGAAAACAATCGCATCGGGCTCTCCTGGCGATTCTGCCAATGTTGAATGTCCGTCAATATGCTCCAGTAGCGGTGACGGGTCTTGTCGTGGAGGGCCAACCTGTGGTGACTTTGGGCCGTGCCTGGTTCGATGCCGGTATCCCCGGCATCTATGTGGTGCTGTTGTGTGATGTGATGAAAGGGCTGGGCAAGGACCCCGCCGCTTTGCTGGGGGGCGTCGGCGAAAGCCGTGAGCAGCTGCTGGCGCCGCAGAGCCGGGTGCCGCTGGAGCTGGCCCAGCGATGCGCCGAGCAGGCCCTGGACATGGCCGGCACCGCCGGGCTGGGGTTCCGTTATGCCCGGGCCATGCGCATTACTCTGCATGGTCCGGTGGGGCTGCTGGCGCTGTCCAGCGCCACTCTCGGGGATGGTCTCGATGCCGCCCGGCGCTACCTGGGGCTGCGGGCGCCGTTCTGGCACATGGACCGGCGTGAGGAGGCGGGCCGGGTGATTTTCCCGCTGGTGGCCACGGCCGACCCTGGACGGATCCATGCCTTCGTGGTGGAGGCCATGCTGGTGGGGTTCATTCATATGTTGGAACAGCTGCTGGAAGCGGTACCGGAAGGGGCGGAGCTGCACTTCCGGCAACCGCCACCGGCCCATGCCATGGCGCTGAGAGGGGAAGTGCCGGTGCCGGTTCGCTTCAATCAGGATGAGGACGCGCTGGTTTTGCCGCAAGCACTGCTGTCGGTGACGCCGCTGTTGGCGGATCCGCAGACCGCGGCACTGGCGCGGGAACAATGCGAGGCGGAAGTCAGCCGCTGGCGTGCGGAACAGGAGGGGCCGCTGGCCGAACGGGTGAGGGCGGTGCTGCGTGATATGGCGGCACCGTTACCGGATCTGGCGGCCATGGCGGAACGCATGGCGGTATCGCCGCGGACACTGAAACGGCATCTCCAACAGGCCGGGTCAAGCTACCGGCAAGTGCAGGACGAAGTGCTTTATGAACGGGCCCGGACGCTGCTCAAGGATCGCCATCAGCGGGTCAGTGATGTGGCCTATGCCTTGGGCTATAACGATGTGGCGAACTTTTCCCGGGCGTTCAAACGCTGGAGCGGGGAAACGCCGAAACAATTCCGGGAACGCGGGTATTGAGAAGCGGACAGGGGAAGAAGCGGGCAGCGGCAGGACGATGATGAGGGGCGCCGCGACCGGAGGGGCCGGTCGCGGACCGCGGACACTTACTTGCTGTTGAAGGCTTCCACGGACTTGAGGATTTCCTTCTTGGCGGCTTCGGCGCCGTCCCAGCCGTCCACTTTCACCCATTTGCCGGCTTCGAGATCCTTGTAGTTCTCGAAGAAGTGCTTGATCTGGGCCAGCAGCAGCTCGGGCAGGTCGTTGATGTCCTTGACGTTGTCGTACAGCTTGGTCAGCTTGGTGTGCGGTACCGCCACCAGCTTGGCGTCCTTACCGGCTTCGTCGGTCATGTTGAGAATGCCCACCGGCCGGCAGCGGATCACGGAGCCGGGTACCACGGGGTACGGGGTCACCACCAGCACGTCCAGGGGATCGCCGTCCTCGGACAGGGTGTTGGGGATGTAGCCGTAGTTGGCCGGGTAGAACATCGGGGTGGCCATGAAGCGGTCGACGAAGACGGCGTTGCTGTCCTTGTCGATCTCGTACTTGATCGGATCGGCATTGGCCGGGATTTCGATCGCCACGTAGATGTCTTCGGGAATCTCTTTCCCGGCGGGTACCTTGGTAAAATCCATGAATCGGTCCTTTCAGCGAGGGTTCAAATCGACGATGGGCGCGGATTATAGCAACCGTGACGCGGCGCTGGCTAATAGCCAAAAGTACCGACCTCATGCCCGGTCGAAGTGACCGGCCGAAAAGCGCAAATGCCCGGCATGCCCGGCCTCCGGGTTTGTTCAGCGGCGGATAACCCGACACAATAGCGGCTCTTACTAGATCGTACCCGAAGCGCTGAAAACGGAGCCTCCATTCGATGAGTGTGAAAGAAGTTGCCCATCCGCTGGTGAAACACAAATTGGGACTGCTGCGGCAGCACAAACTGAGTACCCGCAGTTTCCGCCAGATCACCAGTGAATTGGCGGTCTTGCTGACCTACGAAGCCACCGCCGACATGGAGCTGGAGCCGGCCACGGTGGAAGGCTGGTCCGGACCGGTGGAAGTGCAGCGCATCAAGGGTAAAAAGGTCACCGTGGTACCGATTCTGCGTGCCGGGATCGGCATGCTCGATGGTGTGTTGGAGCTGATCCCCAGCGCCAAGGTCAGCGTGGTGGGCCTTTATCGCAATGAGGAAACTCTGCAGCCGGTGGCCTATTTCGAGAAGCTGGCCCATGACATTCATGAGCGCACCGCCCTGATCATCGATCCGATGCTGGCCACTGGCGGCTCGCTGATGGCCACCATCGATATGCTGAAGGCGGCGGGCTGTGAACGGATCCGCGCTCTGGTATTGGTGGCGGCCCCGGAGGGCATCCATAAGGTAGCGCAGGCCCATCCGGACGTGGACATCTATACTGCCTCGGTGGACGAGGGCTTGAACCAGGACGGCTATATCGTGCCGGGCCTGGGCGATGCCGGGGACCGCATTTTCGGTACCCGCTAACCGATCACGTCACGGAGCCTCCATGTCCGCCACTCCCGGTTTCTTCGCGCCACGCACCGTTCTGGTGGGGGCGCAAATGTTGTTCGTTGCCTTCGGTGCTCTGGTATTGATGCCATTGCTCACCGGACTGGACCCGAGCGTGGCGTTGTTCACCGCCGGGGTCGGCACCTTGTTGTTCCAATGCATCACCGGCTTCTCGATCCCGGTGTTCCTGGCGTCCTCCTTTGTCTTCATCGCGCCCATATCCCACGGCGTGCAGGCCTGGGGCCTGCCGGCCACCATGGGCGCGCTGATGGTCGCCGCCGTGGTCTATGTGGTGCTGGCGGCACTGGTGCGCTGGCGCGGGCCGGGATTCCTGCACGTGTTGATGCCACCGGTGGTGACCGGGCCGATCATCATGGTGATTGGTCTGAGTCTGGCGCCCACCGCGGTGAACATGGCCATGGGCATGGACGGCAGCGGCCAGGAGACCTTGTTTCCGTACGGGCAGGCACTGACGGTGTCGATGGTGTCGCTGGTCACCACCTTGCTGGTGGCCACCCTGGCAAAGGGGTTTTTCCGGCTGTTACCGATCATGGTGGGGGTGCTGTGCGGTTACCTTTCCGCCCTGATGCTGGGCATGGTGGACTTCGCCGTGGTCACCGAGCGCGCCTGGCTGGCGCCGCCAAAGTTCGTGCTGCCGACGTTCGAATGGCAAGCGATCGTGTTCATGGTGCCGGTGGCATTGGCGCCGGCTATTGAGCACGTTGGTGATGTGCTCGCCATCAGCAATGTCACCGGGCGGGATTATGTGCGCAAACCCGGCTTGCATCGCACCCTGCTCGGGGATGGCGTCGCCAGTATGGGCGCGGCGATGGTTGGCGGACCACCCAATACCACCTATTCGGAAGTGACCGGGGCGGTCATGCTGACCCGGGTATTCGACCCCCGGGTGATGGTGTGGGCCGCGGTTTTCGCCATTGCGTTGTCCTTCCTGTCCCGCTTTGGCGGGTTGTTGCAGAGTATCCCGGCGCCGGTGATGGGGGGCATCCTGATCCTCATGTTCGGCTCCATCGCCAGTGTCGGCATGAACACCCTGATCAAGGCGAAGGTGGACCTGGCGCGCCAGCGTAATTTGGTGATCGTCGCCACCACGTTGGTGTTCGGCATTGGTGGCATGGTCATCAGCGGTGGTGGCTTCACCTTGCAGGGGATCAGCTTGTGCGGAGTGCTGGCGGTGGTGCTGAACCTGCTGCTGCCCGGCCGTGATCCCGTGGTTACCGATCTGCGCCAGGAGCAAGCGGTGGTGGATGATCTCATCGAGCATACCCGCTCAAAGGATTGAGACCATGCAAAGAGCCGAGCGGCTGATCGTATTGGTCGACACTTTGCGCCGGCATCGCTGGCCGGTAACCGCCAGCGCTCTCAGCGAGCAGCTCGGAGTGTCCACCCGCACCATCTATCGCGATATCCAGAGTCTGATTGGTCTGGGCGCGCCGATCGATGGTGAGGCCGGAGTCGGTTATCTGCTGCGCAAAGGGTTTTTCATGCCGCCGTTGATGTTCAGCCCGGTGGAACTGGAGGCGCTGTTGCTTGGTGCCCGCTGGGTCGGGCAGCAGGGCGACAAGGAACTGGCCGATGCCGCCAATAGCGCTCTGGACAAGATCGCCACGGCGGTGCCGCCGGCGTTGCGCGAAGTGCTGGAGGACACGGGCCTGTGGGCGGGCCCCTCCAGCGCCCCCCGACGTGGCGAGCCGCTGTTCGTATTGCGCCGCGCTCTGCGTGAGGAACTGAAGCTGCGAATCGTCTACCGGGATGTGGAGGGCCGGGAAACCGAGCGTACCGTCTGGCCTTTGACTTTGGCGTTTTTCGAAGGTGCCCGGATCCTGGCGTCCTGGTGCGAACTACGCGAGGATTTCCGCCACTTTCGCACGGATCGCATCGCCGATTTGCAGGTCATGGAAGAAAGCTATCCGGGATCCCGCCGGTTATTGGCGCAGCGTTGGTTGCAGGCGGAGCGCCAGCGGCGGTCCCGGAAGGAGTCGTAGTGGTTTGCTGGAAAAATGGTGTCCGCGCTGGGATCAATTCATCGACAATTGCTTCCGGTAACAGGCTTCCAGCTCAGTGTGCAACGCCCAGAATGATGGCGGCGTGGTCTCGTTCAGCTCCGCCACCAGAATAGCCAGATGCGTATGCCAGCCAGTGGCCACGCTGGTTTTTTCCGTGTCGCTCAAGCGCTGGTGGGTAATCCGCAAGCGCACCTGGTCGTCTTCGGGGGTCAGCTCGAAGGTCACTTCCGAACCGCCTTCTCCCCAGGTGAATGCCAGAAGATGCGGGGCCTCACAGCGGGTAACAGTGCCTTTCAGCACCGCGCCCTCGGCGTCGGCATGGTATTCGGGGGCGGTATCGCCGGGTTCCGACAGTTCATTATGATGAAATTCCAGGGTGACCGCGCCGCCGGCGAACAGTCCCATGGGGCCGGCGGCCAGCCAGCGGGCGCGTTTTTCGGACTCGGTCAGAAAGGCCCAGATCCGTTCCACCGGGCCCGGCAGCAGCCGCTCCAGTGTCAGAGTGTCGGGTTTGGTCAGCTTGGCGTAATCATCCATGGTGTTCTCCTTAAGAGTGGGGCCCGGGTCGGGGTGAAGGTCAGTCGCCCTGGCGCAGGGCCTGTTCCAGAGCGTCCAGCCGTTCGTTCCAGAACGCCTGATAATGGCGTAGCCAGTCCATGGCCCCGGCCATGGGAGCGGCATTCAGCCGGCAGACGTGGACGCGCCCTTGCTTTTCCCGGGTCAGCAGTCCCGCCTGTTCCAGCGCTTTGATGTGCTTTGAGGCACCGGCCAGGCTCATGGAGAAAGGCGCCGCCAGCTCTCCCACCTTGCGCTCACCATCAGCGAGCAATGCCAGCATGGCGCGGCGGGTGGGGTCGGCCAGGGCCTGGAAAACGGCATCGAGTGTGTCGGGATTATTGTTAACCATGTGGTTGAATATGGGGGCAAGTGTTTTAATTGTCAACCAAAAGGTTAATTATTTTCAGGAAGGCGCCGGCCGTTTAAGTGGCCCGCATTACAGGTCGCCGGCAGTGCTTTGAGCTGACGCATCAGGCCGCCAGCGGTGAGGGTCCCGCGTATTGGCGCTCCGGCTTGCCGCAGCCGTTGCGAGCTCCAGCGATTGCAGGTGCGGCCGAGCCAGAAGGTGCCCTCGGCATGGAAGAACAGGCTGGCGCCATACAAACCGGGACCCACCGTCCGCACTGTTCCGTCCGCGTTCCGTTGAAAGTCCGCCGCCAGCGCCCGGGTCAGGCGGTGCCAGTGATCCGGTTCCGGACACAGCGCGGCCAGATCCTTGTGCGGCAGTTGCGCCGGATGCCGTTCCAGAGCCACCACGTGCAGCACGCTGTCGGTGGGCCAGAACAGTGCTTTGAGCAGACGCGGGATGCTGTTGTTGTGTTGGTAGAAGTCGGCGTCGCCCCAACCGAACTCGTAATAGCCGGTATCCGGCAGATGATCGCGCAGAAACCGCAGGTGAGGGTCGAGCTTGTCGGCGGGTATCACCAGACCGGTATGCCAGCGGTGCCGTACCACCAGCAAGGATTCTCCAGGGTCGGCGTGGGCCGGTACGGCGAGGATCAACACTGCAATCGCCAACAGAAATTTCATCAGCTCATCCCCGCTCGGGGCCGTGGAGGTGGTGTCAGGTTCCGTTACGGAACGGTCCCATATCAATACTGGAAGACACCAATCCATGGTAGCATCGCCCCGCTTTGTTTCCGTGCGCGTATCTTTGATTCAGAAAGGCTTGTCATGTTGAGACCTCTGGACATCTCCCAATATCGATTCCTTCCCGGCGGAGCAGGCCGGATTCTGTTCGCCATCCTGGCTCTGCTGTTTGCTCCCGGTGCCCTGGCCGCCACCGGTGGCCTTGATCTGACCGGCTCGGTGGCCGGGTTCATTGCCCTCGCTATCTTCGTCCTCGCCTATGCCCTAGTGATGGCCGAGGAAAAGCTGCACATGCGCAAGTCCAAGCCGGTACTGGTGGCCGCCGGTATTATCTGGGCGTTGATCGGCTGGGTTTACGTCCAGTCCGGCATGCCCGATGAGGCCGAGCACGCGTTCCGCCACACCCTGCTCGAATTCACCGAACTGATGCTGTTCCTGCTGGTGGCGATGACCTACATCAACGCCATGGACGAGCGCCGGGTATTTGATGCCCTGCGTGCCTGGATGGTGCGCAAGGGGTTCAGCTACCGGCAGCTGTTCTGGATCACCGGTATCCTGGCCTTTCTGATCTCGCCGGTCGCCGATAACCTGACCACCGCGCTGTTGATGTGCGCCGTGGTGACGAAGGTGGCGGAAGGGGACAAACCCTTCATTAACGTGGCTTGTATCAATATCGTGGTGGCCGCCAACGCCGGTGGCGCCTTCAGTCCGTTCGGCGATATCACCACTCTGATGGTGTGGCAGGCGGGCCTGATTCATTTCACTGAATTCTTCGATCTGCTGATCCCGTCGCTGATCAACTATCTGATCCCGGCGGTGGTAATGAGCCTGTTCATCAAGAGCCGTAAGCCCAGCGGCGTGAAGGAAGAGGTCGAGCTCAAGCGCGGTGCCCGTCGTATCATCGCTCTGTTCCTGCTCACCGTGGCCACCGCGGTGGCCTGTCACTCCGTGCTGCATCTGCCGCCGGTGCTGGGGATGATGACCGGTCTGGGCTATCTGCAATTCTTCGGTTATTTCCTGCGCCGGACCCTGCCGCGCTCCTTGGAGAAGAAGCGCCGCCATTACCTGCGCCGTGGTGATGACAAACGCCTGTCTCAACTGGGCAGCATCGTGCCTTTTGATGTGTTCAACCGTGTGGCGCGGGCGGAGTGGGACACCTTGCTGTTCTTCTATGGCGTGGTGATGTGCGTGGGCGGCCTGGGCTTCATGGGTTACCTGGGTATGTTGTCCGAGGCTCTCTATACCGGCTGGAACGCGACCTGGGCCAATATCGCTTTGGGTCTTATTTCCGCGGTGGTGGACAATATTCCGGTGATGTTCGCGGTGCTGACCATGGAGCCGGAAATGTCCCACGGTCACTGGTTGCTGATCACCCTCACCGCGGGCGTGGGTGGCAGCCTGCTGTCCATCGGTTCCGCCGCCGGGGTGGCGCTGATGGGGCAGGCACGAGGCCTTTACACTTTCATGGGACACCTGAAGTGGAGCCCGGTGATTGCGCTGGGCTACGCCGCCAGTGTGCTCGCTCACCTGTGGTTGAACGCGGAAAGCTTCACCGTTTTCAACTAGTCGAAGTCCTTCTCGCCGGAATCGCGGCTCTTGTTCCACGCAAAGAGCCGCTCTTCGGCAAGTTTCCACGGCGGCCGCGCCGTTCTGTCCTCAGTGGGAGCCAGCCTGCTGGCGAATCAATCAGCTTTGGTATGAGGCTATTCGCTTGCAGCGGCCCGCCCCCCGGACGAGCTCCCACAGTGGCTGCCTGGCACGATCAGCGCCGTCTTTTCATCGCCCATCCGATGATTACCAAGGGCACCGCCAACCCCACCCACGACACCACATCCAGGACGCCATCTCCCAGCAATGCCGCGATCAGGCCGATCAGGCTGGTGAGGGCGATCAGTACAGGCACCGCGAAAATGCGCGCCGGCGTATTGTGGCGCCGGTTGGGTGACAGCCGGCTCATGAGGCGCCTCCCGTGGGGGACGCTTGTGTCTGGCGGTGTGCCGCGCCAGCGACGGGAGAGCGGCGGGCGAGCCATAAGTAAAGGCCACTGATCAGCACCACGATGGTGATCACGTCGAGCAGCGCCCAGAGGATTTTCAGCGGCAAACCGCCATAGTCACCGAAATGCAGCGGTCCGGACAGCGCCAGGGTCTTGTTATACCAGGGCATCTCACGCATGGCCGCGAACGCTCCGGTGCGGGCGTCCACCAGCGCTGGCGTGACGATGTGAGAGGTCAGCGGTGTGTTGCCGTGCAGAAACACCGCGTAGTGATAGTCCGTGGACCAATCGCCGCCGGGAAAAGCCACGAACTGCAAGGTCATGTCCTCGGCGGCCTCGCGAGCCTGGGCCACGGCGTCGTCCAGGGAAGCCATCTCCCGCGGAGTGGGCACGGTGGCGCCCTGATAGCCGGCGGTGAGATCGGCCAATGACCGGTTTTGCCAGGTTTCCAGAATCGGGGTGGCAAGGGTGTTGACCACGCCAGTGAGGCCCACCACGGTGAGCCAGGCCACGGTAACGATGCCGAGCAGGTTGTGATAGTCCAGCCATTTAAGCCGCTTTGAGCGGTTGTTTCGCAGCGTGCCGAAATCCAGCTTGCGCATGAACGGGGCGTAGAGCACCACGCCGGAAACGATGGCGAGCACCAGCAGAACGCCCATGGCGCCCAGGAATAACATGCCGGGCAGGCCCAGGAACAAATCGGTGTGCAACTGCAGAACGAAATCCATGATACCGCCTTCGTGCCCGGGCACCAGCTCGCCGCTGGTGCGGTCGAAGGAAGCGAAGTGCATGTCGCTGGCGGCGGCGTCCGGGGTGGGGCCGGTAGTGACGTTGACCACCGGCCGGTCGGTATCGAAGCTCATGAACAGGGGCACCTCGCCAGGGCGGTGGGCGAGGGCGGCGTCGAGTAACTGATCCAGAGACAGTAGGGGACCGTCCGGATTGGCGGGTTGCCAATCGCCGCTGTCCGTCAGCGCGTCGATCTCGTCATGAAAAATCAACGGCAGGCCGGTGAGGCACAGCATCAGCATGAAGGCGGTGCAGATCAGACTGGTCCATTTGTGGATGGCGGACCAGAGCGTCAGGGTTTTCTGTTTCATAGCGGAGAGCTGCCTGGGCGCCCCGGGGCGGGGCGCCTGGGTTGTCGGGTTAGTAGTCGAGGGTCGCCGACAGCAGGACGGTGCGGGGGGCGCCGACGGTCAGGTAACCGGCGCCCGGATAACCGCCGGCCGAGGCCCAATAATCCTCGCCGGTGACGTTCTCCACCCGCCCGCGCAGGGTCAGGAACATGGAATCATTCAGCGCGATCAGATAGCGGGCGCCCAGATCCAGCCGGGTCCAGGAATCCACTTTCTGGGTGTTGGCTTCATCCGCGTATTGGGAACTGGTGTGGATCACCCGGCCATCCAGCGCCAGATCCGGCAATTGCGGCACCCGGTATTCCAGATTCAGATTGGCTTGGGTTTCCGGTGAGCCGATGGCGTCGTTGCCGTCCACATCCGCGTCCAGGAAGCTGACGCCGCCGAGTACGCTGAGATCGCGGGTGAGATTGCCATAGGCCATCAATTCCACGCCAGTGTTTTCCTGATCATAGAGCTCTTCGTAAATGTTGGCGTCATTGAGACCGGCTACCGGCTTGCGGCTGCGATACACGGACAAGCTGCCGCCGAGACTTCCGCCATCGTATTTCACGCCGACTTCGGCCTGCTCGGTTCTATACGGGTCCAGTACTTCGCCGATGTTGTCGGCCCCCGCCGATTTAAAATCACCACCAACCCGCTCGCCTTTCTGCAACCCCTCGATATAGCTGGCGTAGACGGAAACGCTAGGCGTGATCTTATAAAGCACGCCGACGGTGGGAGTAACGGCTTCTTTGTCATAGCTGGAGGCCAGCCGGTCGCCGGACTCATAGTCATAGGCGTAATCCTTGAGCGCCTGGTAGCGCGCACCGAGGGTCACCAGCAACCGATCTCCCAGCATCGACAGCTGGTCGGCCACCGCGACACTCCGGAAACGTGTCCTGATGGTACGGCCCGGATCATCAAGGTCGCCTCCACCGACATCGTTGAGGGACGGACGGGCGAGAGGGGTAGGGTTGTAGATGTTGCCGCTCAGGCCACCGATATCGGAGTAAGCAAAGGCGTTATTGGACTTCAACTGGTAGCTGGCGCCACTGACGGTGACGCTGTGACCCACGGCCCCGGTCTGGAATGTGAACCGCACGCCGGTTTCACCGGTTCGCACCGAATCTTCACGGGCGGTATCAAACCGGTAAGCGGTGTAATGGCCCATGGCATTATCAACCGTGGGATTGGCAAAAATCGAATCTTCTTCGCCTTCCCGGGCCCCAAAGGCCGCCCAGGCAGTGATGTTGTCGGTAAAGTCGTACTCGGCGCGCAGAGTGCCGAACAGATCGTTGGAATCCGAATAGGTCCAGGACTGGCCGATGGACTCGTCCGCATCCGGAGCGTCCAGGATCGGAACTCCGGAGGCGAAAGTAATGCTGGGTTGCCCGCCGTCGATACGATGCTTCTGGAACCCCAGGTCGGCGGAGACGCGCAGGGCGTCACCGCGATAATCCAGGCCGATATGGGCCATGGACAGCTCCGACTCCTCGCCGTCCACGGCGGTGTCACCGTCACGGCGGGCGGCGTTCACGCGAATGCCGAAGCGGCCGTCGTCGGAGCGGTTGGCCACATCGGCGGCGACCATGCCCTGACCGCCGCTCCGCGCCCCCAGTGTGATCTGATTGATCGGCTCGTTGGGGGCGCGCTTGGGCAGCACGTTGACGCCGCCGCCAAGGCCACTGCCACCGGGAGCGGCGCCTTTTAGGAAGGTATTGGCGCCACGGAACACCTGCACCCGCTCGACGAATTCCGACGCCAGGTACTGGCGCGGCAGCAGACCGTACAGGCCGTTGTAGGTCATGTCATCGGAATACACCGGCAGGCCGCGCACCAGATACACCTGCTGGTAATTGCCGAAGCCCCGGGCCACCCGCACCGCCGGATCGTTGAGCAGGATCTCGCCGACACTGGCGGCCTGCTGGTCCTCGATCAGCTGCTCGGTGTAGCTGGTGAAGCTGTACGGGGTCTCCATAACCGACTGGTTGCCGAGAATGCCGACGGAGCCACCTTCCGCCACCTGGCCGCCGGCGTAAGCCTTGCTCAGGCCTTCGGCGGAGGCGTCCGCGCTGGATTGCACCTCCACCGGCGCCAGCTGATACGGCTCGGCGCCATCTTCTTCCCCGGAGGTTTGCGCCTGTGCGGTGGGGAAGGCGCCGATGGCAAGCAGGGACAATGAGAGAGAGGAAAGCCGCAAGGTGATTGGTCGCATGGTGATCCCCGTTATGGTTGGTTACCCAGGTGGGCAGGGGGAATTGTAGCAATAATGAGAATGGTTTGCTTTGGTGGCGAGCCGGTCATCAAGAATATCGCCGTTGCTGGAGCACTGGTGTCCCGTAATTCGCTGGCAAGCCAGCTTCCCACAGAGGAACCACGAAGCCGCTGTGGGAGCTGCCTTGGCGGCGAATATTGTGCGAATACAGGTCAAGCGAGCCAAAGCGGTCCGTGGACCACGATCTCTTCGAGACGGCTTATACCTCGAACTTATCGTTCAGCTTTTTCGGCACCGCGGCCAGCTTCAGCTTGGCGAATTGCGGCAGGCCGTTCTTGTAAGGCGGGTAGGACTCGCCCTCGATCAGCGGCGCCAGGTACTCGCGGGCGGACGGGGTGATGCCGAAACCATCCTTGGTGATGAACTTACGCGGCATTTTCTTTTCCACGTTGGCCACCTTCTTCAGCGGCGCTTCACCGATGGTCCAGCCGTACTTCTTGGTTTTCTTGCGCTCGATGGTGGGCATCACGGCGTTCTTACCGGCCACGGCGAACTCCACCGCCGCGCGGCCCACCGCGTAGGCCTGCTCCACATCGGTGGCGGAGGCGATATGGCGCGCCGCCCGCTGCAGATAATCACTGACCGCCCAGTGGTATTTGTAGCCCAGCTCGTTCTTCACCATCTGCGCCAGTACCGGCGCCACGCCACCCAGTTGTTTGTGGCCGAAGGCATCGGTGGTGCCGGCGTCCGCCAGGAAGGTGCCGTCGGCGGTGCGGGCCCCTTCCGAGACGACGATCACGCAGTAGCCCACCTTCTTCACCGTCTCGTCCACTTTCTTCAGGAACGCCTGCTGATCGAAGGCGATTTCCGGGAACAGGATCAGATGCGGGGCGTCCTCGTTCTGTTCCTTGGCGAGACCGGCGGCGGCGGCGATCCAGCCGGCGTGGCGGCCCATCACTTCCATCACGAATACCTTGGTGGAGGTGGCGCACATGCTGGCCACGTCCAGGGCCGCCTCGCGGCAGCTCACCGCGGTGTATTTGGCGACGGAGCCGAAGCCCGGGCAGACATCGGTGATCGGCAGGTCGTTATCCACGGTTTTCGGTACGTGAATCGCCTGGATCGGATATCCCATGGTCTTGGACAGCTGCGAAATCTTCAGGCAGGTATCGGCGGAATCACCACCGCCGTTATAGAAGAAGTAGCCGATGTCGTGGGCCTTGAACACCTCGATCAGACGCTCGTATTCGCGCTGGGAGGTTTTCAGATCCTTCAGCTTGTAGCGGCAGGAACCGAAGGCGCCGCCGGGGGTGTGCTTGAGCGCGGCGATGGCGCTTTTGCTTTCCTTGCTGGTGTCGATCAGATCCTCGGTGAGGGCACCGATGATGCCGTTACGACCGGCATAGACCTTGCCGATCACGCCCTTGTGGGCGCGGGCGGTTTCGATCACTCCCGCCGCGGAGGCGTTGATCACGGCGGTAACCCCGCCGGACTGTGCGTAAAAGGCGTTTCTGGACCCCATTGCAAACTCCCTGAGCTGGCCGCGCCGGCGCGGCGGCCTACCGTTGAAATCGCGCGCATTCTAGCGGAAAAGACACCGGCCTGTCCCCCGGGATGGTGTCCGGCTGCCGGCTCTGGAACAATAGCGCTCCGGGAGGAGATATGAACGCTTTGATTCGCCTGTTCTGGCGCCTGAGTCTGTTTCGCAAGGGGCCGGAGGATATGCCCTATGCGCCGCCGTTGCTGGTGATCCTGCTGGTGGCCTGGCTGATCATGCAAGGGCTCAGCGCCAATCTGCAGACCAGCCTGCCCGCCGGCCAGTTGATCGCCGTGCAGTGGATTTCGCTGTTGCTGGTCACCGCCGTCACCACCGCCGCGCTGGCCTTCAAGGGTTTGCTGACACGTTGGGTGCAGACCATGATGGCGCTGCTGGGGCTGGACCTGTTGCTGTCCCTGGTGGCGCTGCCGCTGCTGATCGTCAACATGGCCGCGGCGCAGCCGATCCCGATCATCGACGGCCTCTACTTCATGCTGGTGAGCTGGCAACTGGCGGTGCAGAGTTTTATCTATCACCGTTCCCTGGATGTCAGCCCGCTGCTGGGGTTGGCGCTGGCGTTCTCCCTGCTGATTCTCACCTACATGACACTGGCTGCGTTCATGCCGGAGGTGCTGAACCGCTAACGCGCCGCCTGGACTACGAAGCCGCTGTGGGAGATTCTATGGTGCCCTGCAATGCTTAGAAGAGCTTTGCGGGGCAATATTCTTGTTGCTGCTTCATCAGGGCGAAGGCGGTGCGAGCGATCTTCCGGGCCAGGATCACCAAGGCTTGCGTGGTGTGCAGTCCCCGGTCCCGATAGCGCTGATAGAAGGCGCGCCAGACCGGGTGTCGAGACGCACTCATGGCGGCACAGTGCAGCAGTCGCCTGACCTCCGTATCTCCTTGTTTGGTCAGCTTACGCTTGCCGGTGAGTTTGCCGGAGTCACGGACCCGGACATCCAACCCCAGGAAGGCAACGAAGGCATCGCTGTTCGTGAAGTCTCCTCTCAGGAAGGCCATGACCAAGGCGGTGGCGGTGATCTCGCCGACCCCGTCGATCGCGTCGCAGCGTTGGACCTGAGTCTGTAAGCCGGCGGCGCTCACCGCGCTCTTGAGCCGTTTCTGGATCAGAGAGTCAATCCGGTCCATTTTGGCGATCAGGGCACGCAGAGGGGCCTTGAGCTCCGGTTCTCCGCTCAGGCTCTGACGTAATGCCGTGCGGGCCTTAACCAAGGCGGCCCGGCGACGCAGCAGGCTCTGCAGCATCCGGTACGCCTTTGGGGGCGGGCTCCACGGGCGTAACTCGTCTTTCTCCTTGTGCAGATGGCGGGCCAGCAACTGGGCATCGGCCAGATCCGTCTTGGCCCGCCCTCCAACGCCTTTGCGGTAGTTGCTGAGGCGGTAACCGTCCACCACATAGACCCGATGCCCCTTGGCGTGTGCGCGCTCGGTAATGTCCATGTGATAGGTGCTGGTCGCCTCAATGGCGATATCGCAGCCCTCGGGGAGGGTGGCCAGCCATTGGCGGATGGCTTGGGGCGTATTGTCGATGGTGAGGGTTTGGTTCAGGTCCTGATGGTGGATCACCAGGTTGTCTTTCGCAGCGTCGATCCCGATCTCCGGGCGGCTTGCCGGCATTGCCATGGGGCTCCCCTGTCAGCTAGGTTAAATGGGCTTGTCGGGGCGCACCGTCACGCTGGCTTGCAGAGTATCGTCGGTCTGAGTGCGCGCTCAGCCGATGGATTCCTTATCGGCGTTTGAAGGTGCGGGGTGGGGCCATATCTCCCACAGTCTGTACCCTAGGGTCAGAAGCTTGCCTGGTCCCTCCACCCCGACAAGTCTTCTCCTTCTAAGACTTGCCGGGAAACCATACAAGCTTGCCTGCAAGCGAATCTTGGGGGCCGCGAGCCCATTCGCTTGCAGGCAAGCTTCCACAGCGGCCTTGTAGACATCTCTGTATCCAGGTCTGCAAGAGGCGCCTACACCCCCAAACACCCCAGCGCCAAAGCAGTTGATAGTGGACAGTTGACAGCGAAAAAACAGAGCAAAAGTAAAGAGGCCGCGCCCAGGCTTTGGGCGCGGCCTCATAGGTTTTATAAACCTTCAGGAAGGACAATCAGTAACAACGGCGAGATTGCTAATTGGCAATCCATCTTTGCATAACCGCAATGCTTGGTTTTAGCCTTTCGCTGTCAACTGTCCACTATCAACTGTCAACTCAAAAAAGCACCATCCCCAGGCTTTCCGCCACGCAGGCGGGTTTGTCGCTGCCTTCCAGCTCGATGGTGACTTCGTTGCAGAGCAGGTAGCGGCCTTCACCTTTCTGGGTGACGGATTTCATCACGAAGCGGGCGCGGACGCGGGCACCGGCGGGGACGGGGGCGAGGAAGCGGCAGCCGTTGAGGCCGTAGTTGATGCCGGCTTTGACGCCTTCGATGGCGTAGATCTGATCCTTGAACATGGGGATCAGGGAAAGGGTCAGGTAACCGTGGGCGATGGGGCCGCCCATGGGGGACTCCTTGTTGGCCCGTTCCACGTCCACGTGGATCCACTGGTGGTCGCCGGTGGCTTCGGCGAACTGGTTGATGCGCTCCTGGCTGATGGTTTCCCATTCGGAAACGCCGAGCTCCTTACCTTCCCAGCTTTGCAGTTCTTCGGGACTTTTAATTGTCAGCATGGTTTCTCCCAAGACAGTAACGATAAGAAAAACGGGCCACCGCTTCCGTGAGGAAGAGAGGGGCGGCCACGCTCCATGGTAATCCATTAACTGGCTCGGGTAACCGCGGTGACGGGAACCTTTGGCGCCAGAGCCTGAATGTGATCTGGCGGGAGTGTGTAATCTTTGTATAATGCGGATGCAAATCATTCCTGTTTATTGCCTGTTATCATTCAGGAGGCTTTATGGCTAGCCGATCCGGTAACACACAACAACGGCGGGGATGGGGCCCGCGTCATCCTCGCCTGGTAGCACGGTACATTGATCCGGCCGGGTGTCTGCTAGTGCGCTGATTTCACCAGTTGAACGGGGCGCCGGCTCTTCACCTGACCGCCGGTTATCGCTATGGTGCGGAGGTTTCGCCCGGGATCACCGGGGCACCGGCGAGAGGAACTCGATGCACATTCATATTCTGGGTATTTGCGGTACCTTCATGGGATCGCTGGCGCAGCTGGCCCGGGCCCAAGGGCACCGGGTCACCGGTGCCGATGAGAACGTCTATCCGCCGATGAGCGATCAACTGGCCGCCGCCGGTATCGACATCACCGCGGGCTATGACCCGTCGCAACTGGAGCCGGCGCCGGATCTGGTGGTGATCGGCAATGCCCTGAGCCGTGGCAATCCGGCGGTGGAAGCGGTGCTGGATCGTGGTTTGCCGTACACCTCCGGGGCACAGATGCTGGCGGAAGTGGTGTTGCCCGGACGCTGGGTGTTGGCGGTGGCCGGTACCCACGGCAAGACCACCACCAGCAGCATGCTGGCCTGGATTCTGGAACACGCGGGATTGAATCCCGGTTACCTGATCGGTGGCGTGCCGGCCAACTTCGGTGTTTCCGCCCGTCTGGGCGAGAGTCCGTTCTTCGTGGTCGAGGCGGACGAGTACGACACCGCGTTTTTCGACAAGCGCAGCAAGTTCGTTCACTACCGTCCGCGCACCGCCATTCTCAATAATCTGGAGTTCGACCACGCCGATATCTTCGCTGATCTGGCCGCGATCCAGACCCAGTTCCACCATCTGATCCGCACCATTCCCGCCCAGGGCAGGATCATTCTGCCGCAAGGAGAACCGGCTCTGGAGAAGACCCTGGAAAAAGGGTGCTGGAGTGAGCTGGAACGTTTCGGCGAAGACGCCGATCCCGGTTACCGTCTGCTGGCGGCGGACGGCTCCGCCTTCGAGGTGCTGGAAAACGGCCGGGTGGTGGGCCGGGTGAACTGGTCGCAAACTGGCCGCCATAGTGTCAACAACGGCATGGCGGCGTTGTTGGCGGCGCGGCATGTGGGCGTGACGCTGGCCCAGGGGGCGGAGGCGTTGAGTGAGTTCCAGGGCGTGAAGCGCCGCATGGAGCTGCGTGGCGAGATAGCGGGCGTGCACGTTTACGACGATTTCGCCCATCATCCCACCGCCATCGCCACGACGCTCGACGGGCTGCGGCGCAAGGTCGGTGAGCAGCGCATCGTGGCGATCATCGAACCGCGCTCCAATACCATGCGCCTGGGCCGTCATCGCGATACGCTGGCACAAAGCACCGCCGCCGCCGACCAGGTGATCTGGTACCAGCCGCCGGGTCTGGACTGGTCTCTGGATGAGGTGGTGGCGCAGTCACCGGTACCGGCACGGGTGGAGCAGGATCTCGATGCGCTGGTGGCGGCGGTGGCCGCCAGTGAGCGCGGCCCCTGCCATCTGGTGGTAATGAGCAACGGCGGCTTTGGTGGCATCCACGGCAAGCTGCTGGACGCGCTGAATGCGGCACGGTCCTGAATGGGAGAGAGCGCGATGCGACAACGGATCACCCTGGCGTTCACCGGCGCTTCCGGCGCCCCTTACGGGTTGCGCTTGCTGCAATGTCTGCTGGAAGCGGACTGCGAGGTCTACGTCTTGCTGTCGAAGGCGGCGCGGGTGGTGATCGGTACCGAGACCGATCTCAAGCTGCCCGCCGGCACCGGTGCCGCGGAGACCGCATTGCGGGACTGGAGCGGTACCGATAAGGGCCGTCTGGTGGTCTGTGGCCTGGAGCAGTGGACCGCGCCGGTGGCGTCCGGCAGCGGCGCGCCGGCGGCCATGGTGGTGTGTCCCTGTTCCACCGGCACGCTGTCCGCCATTGCCAATGGCGCCAGCGATAATCTGATTGAACGGGCCGCGGATGTGGCCATCAAGGAACGCCGCCACCTGATCCTGGTGCCCCGGGAAGCGCCGTTATCCGCTTTACACTTGGAAAATATGCTGAAGCTGGCGCGGCTGGGTGTCACTATCCTGCCGGCGGCGCCGGGCTTCTACCATCGCCCGCGGCGAGTGGAGGATCTGGTGGACTTCGTGGTGGCGCGTCTGCTGGATCACCTGGGCGTGCCGCAGACGCTGGTGGCGCGCTGGGGAGAGAAAGGGGAATAGGATAGTTCGCTGGCACGCAACGTGTTCGTCGGTTTCTGTTCGGGAAATAGGGTGCCACGAAGCCGCTGTGGGAGCTTGCCCGCAAGCGAAGGGGGCTTGCCAGGCGTTTGCAATATTCGCTTGCGAGCAAGCTCCCACAGCGGCTTCGTAGCGTGATCCGTGGGAGCCAGAGCCTGCTGGCGAATGGTGCTAACGTGGTGCGTGTCCGTTGTCCTTATAGCGTGTAATTGATCGGAATCCGCACCGCCACCGGATCGCTTCCCAACTGGGCCGGGGGCGGCGGGAAGCGCAGCCGGCGTACCAGTTCCAGGGATTGCTGATCGAGAATGCGGCTGTTGGAGCTGCCCACCAGTTCCACATTTTCCGCGCGGCCCTGGGCGTTGACCCGGAAACTGACTTCCACTTCACCCTGTTGCCGGCGCATGCGCGCCCGGGCCGGGTAGACCTTGTTGTACTCGATGGTATCCCGCACCTTGCCGAGATAGCGGTTCAGAGCGTTGTCGTTGTCACCGCTGCGATGAACGCCCTTGCCGATTTCCCCGGCGATGCCTTTCTGGCCCTTGGGTTGAGGCGCTCCGCCCGCCACCTGTTCGGTTGGCTCCGCGTCCGGTTCCGCTTCGGGAGAACCGGCGGGTTCGGCCCGTGGTTCAGGGGCGGGTTCCGGCGCGGGCTTCGGCTCCGGTTTGGGGGCCGGCTTCGGCTCGGGCCTGGGTTCCGGTTTCGGTTCGGGTTTGGGCTCCGGCTTGGGTTTGGGCTTTGGTTTCGGCTTCGGTTTGGGCTCGGGTTTGGGTTCCGGCTTGGGTTTGGGCTCGGGCTTCGGTTGCGGTTTGGGTTCCGCCTGAGCCACTTGAGGCGCTGGTGCCGGCGGTGCCGGATTGGGCGCCAGCGACAACGTCATGGCCTGCTGACCACCCTGAATGCCCACGCGACCGCCGGCCAGGGTGAGCGAATTCACCGTCACCAGCAGGCTGCCGTGAACCAGGATCGCGAGGGCCCAACTAATGATCAGTCGTATACTTCGCCTCACGGAGTGTTCTCGCTCTGGGTTACCAAACGAACTTCTTCCACACCCAGGTCCCGCAGTTTGCCCAGGTTTTCGCGCAATACGCTGAGTGGCACGCCGGCATCGGCCAGCAGACGTACCAGCGGTAATGTCGTTTCTTGCCCGCCCTCGGCGGCAGGTGCCGCCGGGATTTCCGCGGCGCCGTTTGCGGCCGCTTTGTCAGCCGCCTCCTTTTCCCGCTCCGCCTGATGCTTGGCGATCAACGTGGCGAGGCTGGCCTCGGCCACCGGCTCGCCGTCATGGAACAGCACGCCTTGCTTATCCAGAATCAACATCAGCTGGCTGGGGTCTTCCTCGGTGGCGGCCTCGGCGCTGTTTGGCGCGGTCACATCCACGGTGGGGCGTGGCGCCAGCTGGCCGGCCACCATGAAGAAAATCAACAGAAGAAAGACCACATTGATCAGCGGCAGCACCGGCTCCAGCGGTGGCCGGCGAGGGCTGTTGTCTTCCAGATTCATGGCAGCAGCTCCAGCTGCACTTCCTTGAGGCCGGCGGCCCGGGCCACGTCAACGGCGGCAAGGGCGGCCTGCAAAGGCGCGTCCGGGTCGCCGGTGATCAGCACGGCTTCGTCGTGGCCGGCCAGCCTTTCACCCAGTTGTTCAAGGGACAATGCTTCGCCGTTCCAGTCCACCTTGCCTTCCGCGTTGACGTGCAACTCCAGCCAGGTTTTGTCGTCCTGCCGTTCCACGGCTTCGCTGGGTACCACACTCACCGGCAGGTCCTTCCAGGCCCCGAAGCGGGTGGCCAGCATGAAGAACACCAGCAAAATAAAAACCACATCGATCAGTGGTGTGAGACTGATAGCCGGCGAACGGTGACGTTCGGGCTCAAGATACATGGGCGATACGGGCCTCGCTGCTGGGAACACTGTCCCGGGTCGGAGCGCTGCTGTCCTGGTCGAGGCGGCGGCGTTGTACTTTCAGCTGGGACAGGCGGTCCTGCAGTTTTTCCCGGCACACCTCAATGGTGCGGTCCGCCCAGTGGAAGGCGGCCAGGGCCGGAATCGCCACGGTCAAACCCGCGGCGGTGGTCAGCAGTGCTTCCCAGATACCGCCGGAGAGAATCGCCGGATCCACCTGGGAGCCGGCCTGTTCCAGAGCCTGGAAAGCGCCGATCATGCCGAATACGGTACCGAGCAGCCCCAACAGCGGCGCCAGCGCGCTGATCACCTCGAGAATCCGCAGCCCGCCACGCAACTCATCCAGGGATTCGCGGGCGCGGCGCAGACAGTCTTCTTCCCAGCTTTGCTCGTCCATATCGCGCTGGTTCCAGGAGGTCAGCACCACCTGGTCGATGGGCGTGCGGCCCGGCTTTTGTTGGGCCGGAATTTCACCACGCTCCAGGCTCGCCAGCAGGGCATCCGCCTGGCGGCTTGCCTTGGGGCGCACACGGGCGAACTGCAGTATCTTGGAAATCAGGGTGGCCAGGCCGATCACGGACATCAGGCCAAGCACCCACATGGTGATACCACCGGAAACGAACCACTCGGGAAGGTGAAACTGCAGAGAAGAGGTCATCGCCGAACTCCATCGTGGAAAAGGCGGATATCGTCGTCGACCGGGGCGTACTAAAGCGGATAACGGCACCAGGGGCGCCGTAACGGGACGATATCTCAGTGTGCGGGCGAGTCTAGCACTTCGCACAGTGAATGCAAGTCATTCCTATTTACAGGAATGTGACGATGGATAGGCTGTTTCAATAAGTGCGGAAGATGAGGGAGAGGGGGAGGCGCCCGGTGGGCGCCTCCCCATGAGGTTATTGCTTGATCAGGGTGTAGTTGAGTTCGGACTCGATGCGATCGCCGTTGATATCCAGCATTTCCAGCGCATTCAGCGCGGTTTCCAGGTAACGCAGCTGGCTTTCGACATCCTCGGACTCCGGATTCAGCACCACGGTGCGATAAGCGGTACCGTCCATTTCCTTATTGCCATAAGTCCACTGGCCGCGCTCAACTTCGGTATGACCCACGCGGGAACTGTCCATGTACTCTTCACGCAACTCGTATTGGGTCGGACGGTCTTTCTCGTCGCTGTACAGGGTCAGGGAGGTACGGATCCCGGAGCAGTCCGCGCAGGGCAGCATGCCGCTGTACAGGGCTTTGTCCGCCTGAGGGTTGGAGGGAGTGGAAGAACAGCCCGCCAGTACCAGACCGGAGGCCAGACCAAGAGTAAGCAAAATCTTTTTCATGCTTCTATCTCCATATAGATCAAGCGTTATGTGATCCTAGTCGATTAGAAGCTGCCGGTGTGAACACGTTCACGCTTTTAACAGTCTTTAACCAGCGCGGGGCCGGGAGGGAAAGGACAGCGGGTCGCGCCGGCTAATCGCGGCGGCGGGCATGGATTCTCTGGGCCACTTCGATGACCGCGATGGCCACCGCCAGGGCGATGAAAAAATACAGCAGAATCATGGATCCCCACTTCATGGCTATGGCCGGAATACACCCCCTGGTCAGGAACTGACCTGAATAGGATGTTAGGGTGTGACTAAAACTAAGCATAACGTCTTATGTCTGGATGGCCATAGCAAAGTGCGGGGAATGGGCACTGGAGCACATTCCCCCAGGGGCGATCAACCGAGCGGTTTCAGAGACCCGCCACGTTCCTCCGCCTTGCGGTAGGCGGGGCGGTTTTCCAGCCGTTCAATGAATGCCCGGATGTTGGGCATGTTCCCGGGCGCCCGGGCCAGCGCCGCCTGCAGCGGGAAGCTCATCTGGATATCGGCGGCGCTGAACTCGTCGCCGGCGAACCAGACATGTTCGCCAAGATGGCGCTCGACGAAGCCCAGATGATCGCTGAGGCGAGGGTCCAGGAAGCCCTGATTCAGTCCCTGGCTGATTTTCCTGGCCACCGGGCGGATAAAGAACGGCATCGGTGATTGTGGTACCCGGGAGAACACCAGCTTCATCACCAGCAGCGGCATCAATGACCCCTCGGCGTAGTGCAGCCAGTATTGGTAGGCTTCGCGGCCGGGAGCGCCCGGTTCCGGGCGGAAGCGGCCCTGGCCGTAATGGTCCAGCAGGTATTCAAGAATGGCGCCGGACTCGGCCACCACCCGGTCATCGTCCTGCAGTATCGGCGCTTTACCCAGGGGATGAATTTGGCGCAGGCTTTCCGGTGCCAGCATGGTGACGGGGTCGCGCTTGTAATGGATGATTTCGTAGGGGAGGCCGAGTTCTTCCAGAAGCCAGAGAACCCGCAGGGAGCGGGAGTTTTCCAGGTGGTGAACAGTGATCATTGGGATGCTCCGGACCGTGGCGTGACAATGTCAAAGCCCGGAGCATAGCAGAGACGGGGTGAACGGGGTTATCGGCCGCCGCCGGCGGAAGCCGCGGTGACCCGGCTGGCGTCGGTGCCTGGTTCCACCAGGGTGTGCACGGCTTTCAGCACCTCATCCAGTACCGCTCGGGACTTCCTGGCGCTGCGATCGTTGATCATGGCCGCCACCGCCCAGGTGGTATTGTTCTGGTCGCGGGTAAAGCCGGCGATGGACCGCACATTCCTCAGCGTGCCGGTCTTGATATGGCCCTCGCCCACCAGAGCGGTATTGCGCAGCCGGTTACGCATGGTGCCATCCATGGCCACCAGCGGCAGCGAGGCGATCAACTCGGCGGCGAACGGGCTGCGCCAGGCCTGTTGCAGCATCAGGGCCTGTTGGTGAGCGGTGATACGCTCCACACGGGACAATCCCGAGCCGTTTTCCAACACCACTTGACTGATGTCGATACCCTTCAACCGCATCCATTCTAGGATGGCCCGGTTGGCCGCCGCCAGGTCGTCCTTGTCCCCGGCCAGCCGGTTCTCGGCGCCGATGGTCAGGAACAACTGGCGGGCCATGATGTTACTGCTCCATTTATTGATGTCGCGCACCATGGTGACCAGATCCGGCGAGGAGGTGGTGACCAGCAGCTTGGCGCCCCGTGCCAGCCGGCCGGTGCGGTCGCGGCCGGACAGGGTACCGCCCATTTCCCGCCACAGGCCGCGGATCAGATTGGCGGTGTAGTCTTCCTGGGACATCAGCGACAGGTAGCGGTCGGCGCGGCAGTTCTCCGGCAAGGCGCCGGTGATGGTAACTGTGATCTTGCTGCGGTCGGAAAAGTCCGGCTCATACTGTAGCGCCTTGGAATTGTGCACCGGACAACGGCCCCGCTCCGGCGCGGTGACCTGGTTGTCGATCACGATCTTGCTGACCGGCGGTTCAGTGCTGACATGCACCTTGCCGTCCCGGCTCATCATACGAATGCGGAACACATTCAGGTTGGTGAGCAGGGAGCTGGGTTCCACCAGATAGGGCGCGTAGGGGTTGTCGCCATCGTCGTTGAAATGGGGAACGCCGTTGGGCAGATGAAAGTAGCTGCCGTCGAGTATCAGATCACCGCGAATATGCTTGATGCCCATGGCGCGCAGATCGCGCAGCAGCAGCCACATGCGCTCCAGAGTCAGTTTGGGGTCGCCGACACCGACGTAGTAAAGGTTACCTTTGAGCGTGTCGCCCTTCTGCTCGCCGTCGGTGTACAGCCGGGTGTGCCACTGGAAGTTGGGGCCAAGCAATTCCAGAGCGGCGTAAGTGGTGACCAGCTTCATGGTGGAACCCGGATTCATCTGCTCATCGGCATTGACGAAGCGGGGCTCGCCGGGACCGTCCAGGGGAATCGCCGCCAGTGACAGGGATTCTTCCGGCAATTTCCGTTCCTGCAGGCTTTCATAGATGCTGTCGGCCCAGGATTCGGCGCCGGCCGGGGATATGGCGACAAACATCAGAAACAGTGACAACCAGAACGGACGGTAAGTCATGGTCAATGCGGGCTCCCTTGAATACTGCATACGGATCCTCTGTCATGGGCAGAGGATCGGGGCTTCCTTGGCGCGGCGACGGCTGGGGACCCGTGCGGCCACGTTAATACGGATTGGTATAAACTATACGAATTGCCGGTCACGGTCAGTGGCAAGCCGGGCCGCACTTTGTAAAACCTTAGAGCCTGTTTGGGACCTTCACGTCACTGTGCGACCCAAAGGGCCGGGCCTCGCTTTCTTTCGGTCCACAGCGGCTTCGTAGCCCCTTCCGTGCCAGCGATAAACGGGATCCCGGAAGACCTCCGTACAGACCCGTGCCCCGATGGAGAGACTCATTCCCGCCAAACCGTGATTACGCGTGTTCATGTAGAATGACTACACTGCGCAACCGGAATCACGACCTGATGACCTTATGACCACCTTGCTGTTGAATCTGCGCCGGGTACCGGACGACGAGGCGGACGAAGTCCGCGCGTTGCTGGAGCGGCATGACATTCCTTTCTATGAAACCACCCCCAGCCTTTGGGGCGTCTCCGCCGGTGGGATCTGGCTGACCCGTCCGGAGGATCGGCAGCGGGCACAGGCACTGATGGCGGAGTACCAGCAAGAGCGGGGCCAGCGGCAACGGGCCGCCTATGAGGAGGCCCGCCGTCTGGGGACCGCACCGACCCTGTGGCGCCGATTGCGGGAACAGCCGGTACAGGCGCTGGCCATGTTGCTGGCGGTGATCGCGCTATTGCTGATCACGCTGCTGCCGTTTTTGACCTTTTAGACCGTACAGTTATCGCGGCTCACGAGCCGCGATTGACCAGTGCCTGGTATTGCCTCGCAACTATAGGAAAGCGGCGTTCTCTCAGGCCGGGTGGGCCAGATCGTCGGGGTCGCCGACATTGACGCCTTTGTGCTGCAGATCGGCGTGGTAGGAACTGCGCACCATCGGGCCGGAAGCGATGGAGGTGAAGCCCATCTTGCGGCCTTCCTCGGCGAACATCTTGAAATCGTCCGGGTGCACGTAGCGCTCCACCGGAGCATGGAAGCGACTCGGCTGCAGGTACTGGCCGATGGTGATCATGTCCACATCGTGGTCGCGCAGATCCCGCAGGGTTTCCAGTACCTGATCGTTGGTTTCGCCCAGGCCGACCATGATGCCGGATTTGGTGGGCACATCCGGGCGGCGGGCGCCGAACTGCCGCAGCAGCTTCAGGGAATGCTCGTAACGGGCCCCCGGCCGGGCTTTCTTGTACAGGTGCGGCACGGTTTCGATGTTGTGGTTGAACACATCCGGTGGCGTCGCATCAAGGATATCGAGCGCATCCTCCAGGCACGGGCGGAAGTCCGGCGTCAGGATCTCGATCTTGGTGTCCGGGCTGGTGGCGCGGATCTCGCGGATACAGTCGGCGAAGTGGCCGGCGCCGCCGTCGGCCAGATCATCCCGGTCCACCGAGGTGATGACCACGTATTTCAGGGCCAGATCGGCAACTGACTCGGCCAGGTGACGGGGCTCTTCCGGGTCCAGCGCGTTGGGACGGCCGAAGCCCACGTCACAGAACGAACAGCGGCGGGTGCAGATATCGCCCATGATCATGAAGGTGGCGGTGCCGCCGCCGAAACATTCCGGCAGGTTGGGACAGGAGGCTTCTTCACACACGGTGTGCAGTTTCTGCCGGCGCAGCATGCTCTTGATACGCTGGATCTCGCCGTTGGCGGGCACTCGCACCCGGATCCAGTCCGGCTTGCGCTCGCGTACCGGCGCTTCCTCGTTAACCATGGGAATGGTGCGGACCTTGTCGGCGCCACGCAGCTTGTCGCCGATACGGACTTTCTGTTTTGCCGGACGTTTCGCCTGTGCTTCGCTCATCTGTTCTCTCGCGTTGGCGTGTAGGCGCCTTTTGGGCGCTTGCTCAATGTCATCAGGGCCGGGTAGGCCTCCGTTACCGCTGAAGCCGTCAGGCCTCGGGTTTCCGCTGGGGTAAAGTGTACCAGTCCGGTGGCGGTGCTGTCCGGGGCTCAAGCCCCAGGCGGTGGGCGAGAATCGTAACCAGATCCTCTTCCACCTGCTGCCGGGTCAGTGTCAGGCCTTCGGCGGCCAGGCTGGTCATGGGCTGGCCGGCGTAGCCGCATGGGTTGATGCGCTGCCAGGGCGTGGCGTCCGCGTCCCGATTCAGCGCCAGGCCATGATAGCTGCCCTTGCGGCGAATGCGCAGGCCCAGTGAGGCGATCTTGGCGCCGTTCACGTAAACGCCAGGGGCGTCCGCGCGATTGACGGCCTTGATGCCCTGCGCCGCCAGATAGTCCACCACCGCTTGTTCGATGGCGTTGACCAGCCCGCGGCTGCCCAGTCCCAGACGCCGCACATCGAGCATCAGATAGACCACGGTCTGGCCGGGACCGTGGTAGGTGACCTGGCCGCCGCGATCACTGCGCACCACCGGGATATCACCAGGGTTGAGCACGTGTTCAGGCTTGCCGGCCTGGCCCAGGGTGTACACCGGGGGGTGTTCCAGCACCCACAGTTCATCCGGCGTGCTGTCATCCCGTTGTTCGGTGAAATCCCGCATGGCCCGCCAGCAGGTATCGTAATCCGCCTGTGGCAGATAGCGGACGAGCAGGTTCATCGGCACGCTCCGGTTCGTGTTACAGGGTGATTTTCACATGGGGGCAAGCGTTCAGTTCCCGATACAGGGCTTCCACCTGTCCTTTGTCCTGAACCGTGATGCGGGCGGTGAGGGCAATGAAATTGCCACGGCTGCTGGGGCGGGCGCTGAGGTTGCGCGGACGGTCGAATTCCTGCTCCAGCACACGCTCGATGATGTCCACCACGGCATCTTCCAGCGGCGCGTCCACGGCGCCCATGACTTTCAAATGCATGGTGTGGGGAAATTCCCAAAGCTCTTCACGGATGGCCATGTCGATTCTCGCTGCGGTGGCGGATACTTATACGCCGCAAAGGCGGCGCTTGAACGCTATATAGTGGCGGGCGAGGATTTTCCAAGTCTCGCCGGGGCGGCCAGAGCCCACCGGGCGGCCGTCCAGAGAGACCACCGGCACCACGTCGCGGGTGGAGCTGGAGATCCACACTTCGTCGGCATCGCCCAGTTCGGCCTCGCTGATTTCCCGTTCGCGCAGCGGCAGGTCCTGCGCCCGGCACAGCTCGATGACCAGATCGCGAGTGATGCCGCCGAGAATGGCATGGCTGGCCGGAGGGGTGGCGATTTCGCCGTCCTTGACGATAAAGACGTTGCTGGCGGCGCCTTCGGTGACGAAGCCGTCGTGGATCAGTATCGCCTCGCGGGCACCGGAAGCGATCGCCTGCTGCCGCAGCAAAATATTGGGCAGCAATGATATGGACTTGATATCGCAACGGGCCCAGCGGATATCGTCCAGAGTGATGGCCGCGGCGCCGGTGACCTGACCCGGGCTGTCCTCCGTCGGCACCGTCAGCGGCGCGGTGCTCATGAACACCGTGGGCGATACCGGCGGATCGGGAAAGGCGTGATCACGCTTGTCGGCGGCACCGCGGGTGATTTGCAGATACAGCGACAGATTGCCGCCGCCATTGCGCTGGATCAGTTCCTCGCAGCGGCGGCGCCAACCGGCGCGGTCGTGCGGGTTGATCAGGTACAGCGCCGACAGGGAGCGTTCCAGCCGGCGCAGGTGTTCCTCGAAGCGGAACAGCACCCCATTGAAGGCGGGGATCACCTCGTATACCCCGTCGGCGAACAGGAAACCGCGATCCATTGGCGAGATGCGGGCCTGCTCCATGGCCATGAAGGCGCCGTTGAGGTAGACCGTGCTCATCAGAACAGGTCCTTGAAGAACAGCATGATGTGGTCCCAAAGGCGGGAGAAAAAGCCGCCTTCTTCCACGCTTTCCAGCGCCACCAGCGGCGTTTCGCTGATCACTTCGTCGTCCAGACGGATGGTGACCGTGCCGTATTGCTGGCCTTTCTCGATCGGAGCGCGCAGTTGCGGGTTGATCGTCATCTCCGCCTGCAAACGGTCGGCGCTATCCCGCGGCACGGTCAGTTGCACGTCTTTTTCCGGACCCAGACGCACGGTGTCGGCGGCGCCCAGCCAGACATCCGGATTGGCCAGCACGTCGTTGGCGCTGTAGGCCTTGTAGGATTCGAAGAAACGGAACCCGTAAGTCAGCAGCTTTTGCGTTTCCTGAGCGCGGGCCTGTTCGGAGGCGGTGCCCATGACCACGCTGATCAGGCGCATCTCGTCGCGCTTGGCGGAGGCCACCAGACAATAACCGGCTTCGTCGGTGTGGCCGGTTTTCAGGCCATCGACGGTGGAATCCCGCCACAACAGCAGATTGCGGTTGGTCTGGGTGATGCCGTTGTAGGTGAATTCCTTCTCGGCGTAGATATCGTAGTGTTCCGGATAGTCGTTAATAATGGCCCGGGCCAGCCGTGCCATGTCGTGGGCGGTACTGTGGTGATTCTCCGCCGGCCAGCCGGTGGCGTTCATGAAGTGGGTATCGTTCATGTTCAGAGCCCGCGCCTGTTGGTTCATCAGGTCGGCGAAGGCGTCCTCGGAGCCGGCGATATACTCGGCCATGGCGACACTGGCGTCGTTCCCGGACTGGATGATGATGCCGCGCAGCAGGTCGTCGATGGAGACCTGGGTACCTTCCTTGAGAAAGGTGCGTGACCCCCCCATGCGCCAGGCCTTGACGCTGACTGGCGCCTGGTCCTGAAGCGAAATATTACCGGACTGAATCTCCCGCTCGGCGATATAGGCGGTCATCATCTTGGTCAGGCTGGCCGGGGGCATGGTCTGGTCGGCGTTGTGCTGGACGATAATGTGGCCGCTGCGGGCGTCCATCAAAATATAGCTGCGGGCTTCCACCGAGGGCGCGCGTGGCACGGTGCTCTGGGCCTGCCCGGTCAGCGGCAGCAGCGCCAGACAGGCGGCGGCGAATAAAAAAAAGATATCGCGAAGGGCAATTCTCTGGGTCATGGTTTCCTGCCTGTTAGTACTTCTTGTCGAATCCGGCTCGGGTCCGGATACCGTGATGGCCTGTCTCCAACGTCAACGCAGCCGTGAGGCACGGACCTTGGAAAAAATCACAGGGCCTGAAATATAGGGCCTTAGCGAACCGGCATCGGGTTGCCGAAGCCGGCCTGCTGGCATGCCTGACGGGCCTGTTCCTGGTCGTCCAGACTGGCGAAGGGGCCCAGCCACACCTTGTAGTAGGCGCTGTTCTCCAATTTGCGCACGGTTACCGGCAACTTCAGCCGGTTGCGCAACTGGCGTTCCAGATCACGGGCGCCGTCCAGAGCACGGAAGGCACCGGCCTGGAGATAGAGATCCCCGGATCTGGCCTGGTTCTTACCGGCCTCCGGTGGCGGGCTGTCCAGTGCCGCCCGTACCGCGGTGGGCACGGTGCCTTGACGGCGGCCGCCGGGGGGCTCCTCCGGTGTCAGCGCTTCCACCCTTACATGGCCGGTGCCGTTCTGCTCGATGCCGAGACGAACCGCGGCGGCCCAGGACAGATCGATGATGCGGTCGGAATGGAAGGGACCACGGTCGTTGACCCGCACCACCAGCTGCTTGTTGTTGTCCAGATTGGTGACGCGCACATAAGTGGGCAGCGGCAGGGTGCGGTGGGCGGCGGTGAACCGGTACATGTCATAGGGTTCGCCGCTGGAGGTCCGATAGCCATGGAACTTGCGGCCATACCAGGACGCCAGCCCTTCCTCCTCATAGCCCTCGGAGGAGGGCAGCACATGATAGGTTTGTCCCCACACGGAGTAGGTGGCCGGATTGCCGTATCGGCTCGGCGGCTCGGATTTGGGAACCGGCTCCGGTATCCGCTCGATACTGCTGCGATCCTCGGCGGGCGGCGGACTGTCGGTGCTATGGGCATAACGGTCCGAGCCCGGCGCGCCGGCGGGGTCGCGGGCAGGGGGCTGGGTCGGTGAGGCATCACCGGTGCTCTTTTTGGGGAGACCGGTTGGCGCGTCCTGTGTGGTCGCCGGAGGGGTCAGGCTACAGGCCCCCAGAGCCAGGGCCAACGCACTGATCAGAAGGGCACGCATCAAGACCGGTCCTCTTCCAGCGCATGGGCCAGCTGCCGGGACAGTTGCAGCACCGCCATGGCGTAAAGTTCGCTGTGGTTGTATCGAGTGATCACGTAAAAGTTGCGCGTCACCATCCAGAATTCGTGTCCTTTTTCACCGGTCAGGTCCAGCAGTGCCACCTGGGTGTCATCCGCCAGATCAAAACAGTATTCGCTGCCGAGGGTATCATCCTGGCAGCTCACTGCCACTACGCCGTTTTTCCGGGCCGTGGCGAGACTGAAGGAAGGCTTGTAGCCTTTCTTCGCCAACGCCTGATAGCCCTGACCTTCGATTCTGGCGCGGGCGGCCACCGGCAAGCCGGGCTGCCAGTGGTGGCGATGGAAATAATTTGCAACACTGCCGATGGCGTCGGCGGGGCTGTTGACCAGATCGGTCACGCCATCCTGGTCATAGTCCACCGCGTAGGCCTGGTAACTGGTGGGAATGAACTGCGCCAGTCCCATGGCGCCGGCATAGGAACCGGTGATCTCGCTGGCGTCGATATGGGCCTGGTTTTCCATCTCCATCAGGGCCACCAACTGGCCGCGGAAAAAGGACGCCCGCGGCGGGTAATCGAAGCCCAGGGTGGTCAGGGCGTCCAGCACCCGGTAGGTGCCTTTATGACGGCCGTAATAGGTCTCCACGCCGATGATGGCAAGGATGATCTCACGGGGTACGCCATACTCGGCCTCGGCCCGGGCCAGTTCTTCCCGGTTTTCTCTGGCGAAGGCGACACCGGCGTCAACCCGTTCCTGCTGTAAAAAGATTTTCTGATAACGGGCCCAGGTCATGGTGTGTTCCGCCGGGCGCGCGATGGATTCGAGAATCTTGTCCTGCCGCCGGGCCTGGGACAGCAGCTCCCGGGCCCGTTTTTCGTCCACGCCTTTTTTCACCACTTCCTGGATCAGGGCTTCCGCCTGGGGGTGATCGGCATACCCTTGCTCTTCGGCGAAGGCCGTGGCCGCGGGGAAAACGGCGGCGAGGAAAGCAAAGGGGGGGAGCAGGGCGGACAGTCTTACACCCATGAGTTTCTCCATAAAAACAGGGGGGACGGGGCTGGGGCCATAATATCGAGGTCGGCGAGGTTAAACCATGATCGCGGCGCGCCGCATCGGCGACTGATAAGTGCAGACCATGGAATCCGTCACCGGTTCAGAAGTTGATGAAGCGTCGATGGGTATGGATCGACATCAGCATGCCGAAACTGGCCAGCAGGGTGACGATCGAGGTACCGCCATAACTGACCAGCGGCAGCGGTACCCCCACCACCGGCAGCAGGCCGGACACCATGCCCACGTTGACAAACACGTAGATGAAGAAAGTCATGGTCAGCGCCGCCGCCAACAATCGGCTGAAAGTCTCCTGGGCTTGCCAGCTGATAAAAAAGCCTCGCCCGATGATCACCAAATAGACCGCCAGTAATAGCAGGAACCCGATCAGCCCGAACTCTTCACCAAGCACGGCGAGAATGAAATCGGTGTGGGACTCCGGCAGGAAATCCAGCCGCGATTGGGTCCCGTCCTGCCAGCCCTTGCCGCCGATGCCGCCGGAGCCGATGGCGGTCTTCGACTGGATGATGTTCCAGCCGGCCCCGCGCGGGTCCGCTTCCGGATTCAGAAAGGTATCCACCCGGGTGCGCTGGTAATCGTGCAGAACGAAGAAATACATTAGCGGCGCGGCCACCACCAGCACCAGCACCGCCAGCCCGATCAGCCGCCAGGACAGCCCCGCCATGAACAGAACCACCAGGCCGGCGGCGGCAATCAAAATGGCGGTGCCCAGATCCGGCTGCATGGCGATCAGTACCGTCGGCAGAAAGATGAGCACCAGTGATCCGAGCACATTGCGTTTTGACGGTGGCAGAGTGCGGTCGCTGAAGAACCAGGCGACCATGGCCGGCACCGCCAGTTTCATCAGCTCCGCGGGCTGGAAACGGCCGATGCCGGGCAGGCTCAGCCAGCGCTGGGCGCCCTTGGCCTCGGTGCCTACCAGAATCACCAGTGCCAGCAGGACCAGGCCGACGCCGTACACCAGGGGAGCCCAGAAACGGAACGTCCTCGGCGGCAGTTGCGCCAGCACCAGCATCACCAGCAAACCGCCTCCGAAGCGGATGGCCTGGCGGATCACCGTGTCCATGCTGCCGCCGCTGGCGCTGTAGAGGACCGCCAGGCCGCCCAGCATGGTCAACAGAAGGGCCGCCAGCAGCGGCGGGTCCAGATGCAGGCGCGTGGCCACCGGGGTGCGGAAGATGGCATGGCCACCGTTGTCGGTGGTTCTGACAGGATCGACTTGGCTCATGGGGCGGCCGTCCTGGTCGCTTGGGCGGTGGTACTGGCCTGTGTCGGCAACGCATTCTGTATGGGGGGCCGCGCCAGCGGTTCCGGAATATTCAGGTTACCGTCCTCGTCCAGCAGCCAGGCGTCCATCACCTGACGGGCCACCGGGCCGGCCACGGAGCCGCCGTGGCGGCCGTTTTCCACCATCACCGCCACGGCGATGGCCGGGTTCTCCACCGGTGCGAAGGATACGATCAGAGCATGGTCGAGCATGCGTTCCGCCAATTCTTCCTCGTTATAGGTTTCTTCCTGGCCAACCGAAAACACCTGAGCGGTGCCGCTTTTGGCGCCCATATGATAGCGGGCGTCCTTGGCCATGACACGGCCGGTGCCACGGTTGCTGTGGACCACCGCTTCCATGGCGTGCTTCATGCGCTCCCAGTTCCGGGGATCCTTGAGCGTGATATCCGGGCGCAGCGGCGGATGGGTTTCATCGGCGGCCAGGGTGGGTACCACCTGGTGGCCATCGTTGGCCAGGATCGCCGTGGCCACCGCCAGTTGCAGCGGGGTGGTGAGCATGAACCCCTGACCGATACTGGTGTTGATGGTGTCGCCGTGGAACCAGGGTGCGTTACGGGCGGCCCTTTTCCATTCCCGCGAAGGCATATTCCCTTCGGATTCGTTGAGCAGGTCGATGCCGGTGGCCTCGCCGATGGAGAAGCCGACCATGAAATCATGCATGCGGTCGATACCGAGCCGGAACCCCATATCGTAGAAGTAAGTGTCGCAGGATTGCACCACCGCTTTTTCCATATCCACCTGGCCATGCCCCCAGCGTTTCCAGTCCCGGTAACGGTGGGGGTTGCCCTCGAGGCTGAAATAGCCGGGATCGTGGATGGTCCTCTCCCAACTGGTGACACCGGCATCCAGGCCCGCCAGACCGAGCATGGGTTTCACCGTGGAGCCCGGTGGATAACGGCCCTGCAGGGCACGGTTGAACAGCGGGTGATCGTGATCCTGCTGATAACGGGCGTAGTCCTTGTGGGAAATGCCGGTGACGAACAGATTGGGGTCGAAACCGGGGCGGCTGACAAAGGCGAGCACGCTGCCATCCCGGGGATCGATGGCGACCACCGCGCCGCGCCGCTCGCCGAGGGCGTCGTAGGCGGCCTGTTGTACTTTCAGATCCAGGGACAGACGCAGATCGTCACCGGGTACCGGCGGTTGTTCCTCCAGAACGCGCAGGATCCGGCCGCGGGCATTGGTTTCCACCTGACGATAGCCGACCTGGCCGTGCAGCCGATGCTCGTAATAGCGTTCCACACCGGTGCGGCCGTAATAATGAGTGCCGCTGTAGTTACGCTGCTCGGCCAGGGTCATGTTGTCCAGATCCTCGGCACTGAGGCGGTTGACGTACCCGAGCACATGGGAAAACAGGTGGCTGTGAGGGTAGTAGCGCACCGGTGACGCGGTGACCCGGGCGCCGGGCAGCTCGTGTTGATGCACCGCGATGCGGGCGATTTCCTCCTCGGTGAGCCGGCCGCGCAGCGGGATCGGTTCCCACGGGCGGCGGGCGCTGGTGCGGCGCCGCTCGAACCGCTCCAGGTCATCGTCGGTCAACGGGATCAACTGACGAATGCGGTTCAGGGTGTCGTTCAGGTCCGCGCTTTGTTCCACCGCCAGTTCCAGGGTGAAGTCCGGCCGGTTCACCGCCAGGATTTCGCCGTTGCGGTCGGTGATCAGGCCGCGCGGAGGCGACATCGCCTGGGTCAGCACCCGGTTGTTGTCACTAAGGGTGGTGAACCGGCTGTGCTGGGCGATCTGCAGCCAGGCCATGCGCCCGACCAGTACCAGCGACAACACCAGAACCAGCGCTACCGCCACCAGCAGACGCAGGCTGAACAGACGGTGCTCGTGATGGTGGTCCTTGAGGGTCAGCGGTTGGCGCATGTGGATCCTGTGACCGGCTCCGCGCCCGGTCGCCGTGGCACGGGGATCGGAACGAAATGTGAGTGTGGATCGCGCATGGCTGCCAGATTATCGGGTGGTTTTGCTCAGCGATGATAGGGGTGGCCGGCAAGCAGCGTCCAGCCGCGATACAGCTGTTCGGCGAGCAATACCCGTACCAGCGGGTGCGGCAGCGTCAACGCCGACAGCGACCAGCGCTCGTCGGCGTCGGCGGACAACCTGGCACACAAGCCATCCGGACCTCCCACCAGCAGCGCCAGATCCTGCCCCAGATCCCGCAATTCGCCGAGACGTTGTGACAGCATCGGCGTGTCCACCGCTTTGCCGGTGACCTCCAGGGCCACCACGCGGGCGCCGGGCAGTTTCTCCAGCCGCTTGCGGATGGCCTCACCCTCGGTTCGCACCAGAGCGGCGACGTCGCCCTTGGCCCGTTTGGGCAGCGGGATTTCCTCCAGCAGCAGGCGCATGTCCGGGGGCAGCCGCTTCTGGTACTCCTGGAAGCCCTGCTCGACCCAGGCCGGCATGCGAGTGCCGACGGCAAACAGATGGATGCGCATAGACTCTCCTGCGGCGCCCCCCTGACCCTGCCCTGAATGATGCCGGCTCAGGCAAATGGGACTGCGAAACGGCTCGAGGGTTCAGCCCGGATCCTTGTTGGCCGGCGTGCCGGTCCGCTCGGGATGATGATCCGGATTGCGCCACAGACGTTCCAGGTCATAGAACTCGCGAGTGGCGGGCAACATCAGGTGGACAATGACGTCACCGAGATCCACCAGGATCCACTCGGCGCCTTTTTCGCCTTCGGTGCCCAGCGGGCGATAACCGGCCTGTTTGGCCCGTTCCACCACGTTGTCCGCCAGTGCTTTGACGTGACGGTTGGAGGTGCCGCTGGCGATGACCATGTCGTCCGCCACACTGGTGAGCTCGCGAACATCCAGGTGAGTGACGTTCCGTGCTTTCAGCTCTTCGAGAGCGTCGAGTACCAGATCCAGCAGAGAGGTGTCAGAACTCATGGGGCCTCGTTGTTTCCATTGTATTGGCGTCGGTATAGGTATTGGCGTCGATGTTGGCAGTGACGTCGGTGTCGGGTTCTATGGTTCCGGGCGCCGCCGGGGCAGCCGATGTCCGCACATTATACAAACCATGGCGGCGGATATGCGCTTCCACCACCGGGGTCAGGGCACGGCATTGCCCCCGGTGCTCCAGCGCCTCGCGGATGGCGGTGGCGGAAATGTCCATATGCGGATGCGTCAGCATCAGCCGGCGCCCGGCCGGAAGGGCCTGCAGCAGGCGTGGCCGGCCGCGCGGAAAGGCCTTTTCCACCGACGGCAGTGGTGCCGGCGCGCCGGGGCGGGGCACCACCGCCAAATGGCACAGGGCGGCGAAGCGGCGCCAGCCATGCCATTGATGCAGGCTGGCGAAGCTGTCGGCGCCGATCATGAACACCAATGGCCGCCGCCGGCCAATAAGACGGCGAAAGTGTTGCAACGTCAGATGAGTATAGGACGGGCCGGCCTGGCGTAACTCCCAATCATCCGCCTGCAGGGCCGGATGTCCGGCACAGGCCAGGCGCACCATGGCCAGGCGCTCGCTGGCGTCCGCCAGGGGCTGGGGCCGGTGTGGAGGCACTGCATTGGGGAGCAAGCGCACCGGCGCGTTACCGAGCACCTGGGACACGGCCAGGGCGGCGCGCACATGAGCGCCGTGAACCGGATCGAAGGTGCCACCGAAAAGAATCAGCGGCTTTACGCCGCTGATTTCGGATGTCGGACGTCGCACGTCGGACGTTTTAAACATGAAGTCTTCCGGCAAGCGGGGGAAGCGAATGTCCGTTGGCGGAAATTCGATTCATTTTTGGCGGCAAACCCGGCATCGCGAAGGCGACCTTACTGACGCACATGCCCGTCGCCCAGCACCACCCATTTTTGACTGGTCAGCCCTTCCAGACCCACCGGGCCCCGGGCATGGAGCTTATCGGTGGAAATGCCGATCTCCGCGCCAAGACCGTATTCGAAGCCGTCGGCGAAGCGGGTGGAAGCGTTGACCATCACCGAGCTGGAATCCACTTCGGCGAGAAAGCGCCGTGCCCGGGTGTAGTTCTCGGTGATGATCGCCTCGCTGTGTTGGGAACTGTAGCGATGGATATGATCCATGGCCTGATCCAGATCATCGACGATGCGAATGGCCAGAATCGGTGCCAGATACTCTTCTTCCCAGTCACTTTCAGTGGCGGCGTTGATGTCCTTCAGCAGCGCCCGGGTGCGTTCGCAGCCACGCAACTCCACACCCTCTTCCCGGTACATCCGGGCCAGCTCCGGCAGCACGGTGGCGGCGATATCCCGATGCACCAGCAGCGTTTCCATGGTGTTGCAGGTGCCATAGCGCTGGGTCTTGGCGTTGTAGGCGACCTTGATCGCCTTGTCGGCATCGGCGTCCACATCGATGTAGGTGTGACAGTTGCCGTCCAGATGCTTGATCACCGGCACCCGGGCTTCCCGGCTGATGCGCTCGATCAGGCCCTTGCCGCCACGGGGGACGATCACGTCCACATACTCGGGATGGGTGATCAACTCGCCCACCGCGGCGCGGTCGGTGGTTTCCAGCACCTGTACCGCGGTTTCCGGCAGGCCGGCGGCGGCCAGACCCTGGCGCAGGCAGGCGGCGATGGCCTGATTGGAATCAATGGCTTCGGAGCCGCCACGCAGAATCGCGGCGTTGCCGGATTTCAGACACAGTGCCGCCGCGTCGATAGTGACGTTGGGACGGGATTCATAAATGATGCCGATCACGCCCAGGGGCACGCGCATGCGGCCCACCTGGATGCCGGAGGGGCGATAGTTCAGATCGGTGATTTCCCCCACCGGATCGGCCAGCGCGATGACCTGCTCGAGCCCTTCCACCATGCCCTCGAAGCGCGCCGGGGTCAGTTCCAGGCGATCCAGCAAGGCCGCGTCCAGGCCATTGTCGCGGCCCCGTGCCAGGTCGCCCTGGTTGGCGGCGAGAATGGTGTCACGGTGCTCGCGCAACGCTCCGGCGATGGCCATCAGGGCGTTGTTCTTGTCACCGGCGCTGGCCCGGGCCATGGCCCGGGCGGCGTCGCGGGCGTGCTCGCCCACGTTGGCCATGTACTGCTGGATATCCATGTGTTCTGTCATGCCGTGTCGATCGGAAGCCCCATAGTATAGGTGCAGGACGACAGCGGCGAAACCGGCGCCGTCACGCCGGCCCGGTACGGGCTTCCAGGACCCGTACCATCGGGGTGCGACGGGTGCGCGGAATGGGCAGCCGCTGGTAGTAATCCGCCGGGTCGTGAATATCGAGATCCTGGAAGCCGAGGGCGCGAAAATGGGCCCGGCTTTCCTCATCGGAATCGAAATGGAAGCTGACCTGACTGCGGGACAGGACACCGAGCAGACCCCCCAGGGTTTTCAGGGTCCGCTGGAAACGGCGGTTGGCGTAGAGCGGATAGTTGTCGGTGAGATAACGGCCATCGGGAAAGCCGGCCAGTGACGCCGCCAGCCGCTGCCAGAACGGGCTGATCGAGGTGAGCGAGAAATAATTGATCAGGCCTTCGGTGACCACCGCCACCGGCTTGTCCGGGGCGAAGCGGGCCAGCAGGGCGGGCACGCTGTCCTCGCCCTGCTCCAGCAGAATGTTCACCGTTTCCACCCGGTGCCGGTCACCAAGCGCCCCCAGCCGTGCCAGCAGCCGCCGTTTGCGCCGGGCCATGTCCGGTAGATCCGCCTCCACATAGGTGATGCCGGAGTGCTGCTGACGAAAGCGATAGCCGCGCGGGCTCAGACCACAGGCGATTTCCAGGATCTGCAAGTCCGGATAGCGTTGGATCAGTGACTGCAGGCGGGCGTCGATGAGGTAATGGCGTTGCAACAGGAAAGTACGGATGTTGCCGCCCAGAAGCTGTTTGCCCGCCGCCTCGAAGGGGGTCATCGCATGGTATAGCAAGGCCCCGGCGCGGGTCTGGAAATCCGCCGAGGAAAGCCCGTTTCGAACCCACACCTGGCCGGTATAAAGAGCGGTAAAGCTGATCGAAGAGGTGTCCAGACGCTGCGGCATGGTTCTTTCCTGGCGACAATGGAAATAGCGTGAACAGACCCTAGCAGAGTGGCGGATTCCGAGCGGGCCAATCCGGGCCTGACCCGGGATCGCTTTCAACGGAGCCCTGTGGTTGTAGAGGGAACAGAGGGTGATGCCGGATCAAGGCCGGCATGACGCTTTTCGGCTTTGGCTTTGGCGTGTTGCGTGCCAGCGGTCGACCTTACCTTTCCAGAATTGGCGGCAGGGGTTGGCCGGTGAGACGCAGCACCAGGCTGCTGAGGTGTTTCCAGGGATCGCCGGGGGCCATGCCCTTGACGGTGCGGTCGGCGCGGATCGCCAGGGCCTGAGCCTGATGCAACTGGCGCGGCCGCAGGCGCGAAGCCTGGGTCTCCATGGCGCGCATGCGGGCGGGGGGCATGCGTGGCGGGTTGCCGCCGGTGAGCAGGGCGTCCAGGCCACGCAGATGGCGGCTCAGGGCCCACAGAATTACCGGCGGTTCCACGCCCTCGGCCCGCAGTGTCCGCAGGACCCGCAGGGCGCGGGCGGGATCGCCCTGGGCGGTGGCGTCGGTGAGATCGAAAGGCGTGTAGCGGCTGGAATCGCCCACCGACTGTTGCACGGTTTCCGGGGTGACGTGGCCGTTCTCGGCCAGCAGGGCGAGTTTGTCCACCTCCTGGGCGGCGGCCAGCAGATTGCCTTCGCTGCGCTGGATCAGCAGTTCCAGGGCGTCTTCGTCCGCGTTGAGGCCGCGGCTGGCCAGACGGTCCCTTAACCAGGGGTAAAGCTGGCGCCCTTCCACCGGCCAGATCTCAATGACCGCGCCGCAGCCGTCCAGCGCCTTGATCCAGGCGCTGCCCCAGTCCTTGCGGCGGTCCAGCCGTGAACAGCGGATCAGCAGCAGGGTATCGGGGGAAGGGGTGGCCATCAGGTCCCGCAGAATCTGGCTGCCGGCTTTGTCCGGGCGCTTGTCGTTGAGCACCACCTCGAGGATCCGGCGTCCGCCAAACAGGCTCAGGCTTTGCGCCTCGTTGAGCAGCGCATTCCAGTCGATGCCGGTGTCGGCGCTGAAGCGTTGCCGCTCCTCGAAGCCGCGCTGGCGGGCCGCGGAGCGCAAGGCATCAAGGGTTTCGTCCTGTTGCAGGGGTTCGTCGCCGGCCACCAGGTAGACCGGCAGCAGCTCTTCGCCCTTGAGGTGTTTGCCCAGTTGGTCCGCGCGCAGCCGCATGGCGGTCAGTTCCGTTGTACTTTGCGGGAAGCGTCCGCCAGCTGGTTGATCAGGCGGTAGACGATGTCGTCGTACAGGTCCTGGCGGATCATTTCTTCCTCATCGGAAGAGGCGGTGATGTTGTCCGGGTAGTAAGCCAGGTTACGCAGTGCCCTGATGTGGCGGGGCGGGTTGAGCGGCGCCTGGGTGTCGCGGTCGATCAACTGCCACACCAGCTCGTAGTGCAGTTCCAGTTCAGCGATCCGCCCGCGCTCGTCCACCGCCGCCGTGCGCCGGTCCCAACGCTCGTCGATGACCTTGATCACGTAGGGTGACTCGTTGTGCAGCAGCACGCCCAGCGGCGTCAGTTCCCGTTCCAGGGTGTAGCGCAACTGAGCCGCTCCGCCGGCCAGGGTCACGCTTTCGAACTGCGGCGTGTGGGTCTGGCCGCGTAGCTGCCAGCCGCTGCACGCCGTCAGCAGAAGTGTGGCGAGAACAAGCAACAGTGTGCGATGCGGGACGAGCGTCATGAACATCTCCGTGAGCTGCCGGTCTTGAGTTGGCGACAAAGTCAGTTGGCAACCATTAATTGGCAACAATATTAACCAGTTTGCCGGGCACCACGATGACCTTGCGCACGGTCTTGCCGTCGATGAACTTGCGCACGTTCTCTTCGGCCATGGCCAGCGTTTCCAGGGCAGCGTTGTCGGCGTCCGCCGGTGCTTCCAGTTTGGCGCGCACCTTGCCATTTACCTGCACCACCAACTCCACACTGTCCTTGACCAGAGCGCTTTCGTCCACTTCGGGCCAGGCGGCGTCGATCACCGCGTCATCATGGCCCAGTGCCCGCCACAGCTGATGGGAGGCATGCGGGATAATCGGTGACAGCAACAGCACCGCGGCTTCCAGCGCCTCCTGACGGACCGCGCCGGCCTGCGGGTCATCGGCGGCAAGACGGCCGGTGTCGTTGATCAGTTCCATCACCGCGGCGATGGCGGTATTGAAGGTGTAACGGCGGCTGAAGTCGTCACTGACCTTCTGAATGGTCTCATGGGTCTTGCGGCGCACGGCCTTGGCCGCGGCGCTCAGAGCACTCGGATTCAGTGCCGGCGCGGCGCCGCCTTCGACATGCTCGGCAACCATCCGCCACAACCGCTTGATAAAGCGGTGCGCGCCTTCAACGCCGGCGTCGTTCCATTCCAGGGACTGCTCCGGCGGTGCCGCGAACATCATGAACAGCCGCACGGTGTCGGCGCCGTACTGCTCGATCATCTGCTGCGGGTCCACGGTGTTGCCCTTGGACTTGGACATCTTGGCGCCGTCCTTGAGCACCATGCCCTGGCACAACAGCCGCTTGAACGGCTCATCACTGTCGAGCAGGCCGGCGTCACGCATCAGCTTGTGGAAGAAGCGTGAGTACAGCAGGTGCAGAATAGCGTGTTCGATACCGCCCACGTATTGGTCCACCGGCAGCCAGTAATTGGCGGCGGCCGGGTCCAGCATGGCCTGGTCGTTCTGCGGGCAGCAGTAACGGGCGTAATACCAACTGGACTCCATGAAGGTGTCGAAGGTGTCGGTCTCACGCAGGGCGGGCTGACCGTTCCAGGTGGTTTTGGCCCATTCGGGGTCCGCTTTGATGGGGCTCTTTACGCCATCCATTTCCACGTCGGTGGGCAGTTCCACCGGCAGTTGGTCTTCCGGGGCGGGGTGCAGCTCGCCGTCTTCGGTTTCCACCATGGGGATGGGGGCGCCCCAATAACGCTGACGGGACACGCCCCAGTCGCGCAGACGGTAGTTTACTTTTTTCTCGCCCAGGTTGCGTTCGTTCAGCCAGGCGGCAATAGCGTCGAAGGCCTCGGCGGAGGTCTTGCCGCTGAACTCGGCGGAGTTCACCAGCCTGCCTTTTCCGGTGAAGGCTTCCTTTTCCAGATCAATCGCTTCACCGTTTGCCGGTTCGATCACCTGCTTGATGGGCAGATCGTACTTGCGGGCAAATTCGAAATCGCGCTGATCGTGGGCGGGCACGGCCATGACGGCGCCGGTGCCGTAGCTCATCAGAACGAAGTTGGCGATCCACACGGGCACTTGCTCACCACTGATCGGATGAGTGGCGTGGAGGCCGGTAAAGATGCCTTTCTTTTCCATGGTGGCCATGTCGGCTTCGGCCACTTTGTTGTGCAGGCACTCTTCCACGAAGTCGGCCACTTCATGGTTGGCGGCCGCCGCCTTTTTCGCCAGCGGGTGGGCCGCGGCCACGGCCACGTAGCTCACGCCCATCAGGGTGTCCGGTCGGGTGGTGTAGACGCGCAGCGGCTCTTCACCGTCGATGGCGAAGGCCATTTCCACCCCTTCGGAGCGGCCAATCCAGTTGCGCTGCATGGTCTTGACCTGCTCCGGCCAGCCGTCGAGCTGGTCCAGATCATTGAGCAGTTCGTCGGCGTAATCGGTGATCTTGATGAACCACTGGGGAATCTCTTTCTGTTCCACCAGGGCGCCGGAGCGCCAGCCCCGGCCATCGATGACCTGCTCGTTGGCCAGTACGGTCTGGTCTTCCGGGTCCCAGTTCACCGTGGACATCTTGCGGTACACCAGGCCCTTTTCATAAAGCTTGGTGAAGAACCACTGCTCCCAGCGATAGTACTCCGGGGTGCAGGTGGCCAGTTCCCGGTCCCAGTCGTAGCCGAAACCCAGACGCTTGAGCTGACCCTTCATGTAGTCGATGTTCTCGAAGGTCCACTTGGCCGGGGCCACCTTGTTCTTGATGGCGGCGTTCTCGGCGGGCAGACCAAAAGCGTCCCAGCCCATCGGCTGCATCACGTTCTTGCCCTGCATGCGCTGATACCGGCTGATCACGTCGCCGATGGTGTAGTTGCGCACATGGCCCATGTGTAGTCGACCGGAGGGATAGGGGAACATGCTCAGGCAATAGAATTTTTCCTTGCCCGGCTGCTCGGTGACTTTGAAGGTCTCCTGATTTTCCCAGTATTCCTGGGCTTCCCGTTCTACCTGGTCGGGGCGATACTGTGCGTCCATCGGTTCTCTTAGTGCTTGGTTAGTGTTTGGTCAGTCGGTGTCTGTCAGTGTGTCGTCGCGTAAGTCGTGTCACATGGCTGACGAACGGTGTACGGGTCGGGCACATAGCATAAAAGGAAACATAGGATACATGAGCGGGGCGCGGGCAGACAGCGAATGGACGAGGTAATGATTCTGGGCATGGTGGCGCTGGTGATGGCCGGTGCCACCCTGCCGGCGGTGGTCGCCCGGTTCTACCCGCCGGTGCCGCCGCGGCGTGGCTCGTCGCCGCCGCGGGCGGTGGTGGTGCTGGGGGCAGGCCGGCGCCGTGAGGGTGATGGTTACCGTCTCAACACGCTGGGCCTGAAGCGGTTGCGGGTGGCGCTGGAACTGGCCCGCGAGCGGCAATTGCCGTTATTGCTTTGCGGTGGCGCCCCCGGCGCCGAGCCGCTGCTTGCGGAGCAATCCGAGGCCGCGCTGATGGCCGAGGTGGTGCGCCGGGCCTGGCCGGATGCGCCCCTGATGCTGGAAGCGGAGAGCCGCAATACCTGGGAAAACGCGGTGATGGCGGCCCGGGTTCTGCGTCTTCGCGGTATCGAGAGTCTGGTGCTGGTCACTGACCAGGCCCATCTGTGCCGGGCCACGCTTTGTTTTCAAGCCCAGCGCCTTGAGGTGACACCCCATGCGGTGATTTCCCTGCCACGCCGCCCCTGGATGCCCTCCGCCGGGGCATTGTCACAGATGCCGTTGATCTGGCGCGAATGGCTGGCGCTGATCTGGTATCACTGCAAATACCCGTTGTGATGATCGCGGTAAAAACAGCTACCCTCAGACCGTACTTCGTAGCCGTTGTAGGAGCTTGCCGGCAAGCTCCTACAACGGTTAACGGGTTAAAGGTTTACCAGATGGTCCTCACCAGCACATAGCTGAGCAGGGTCACCACCACGATTCCCACCAGGTTGAGGAAGAAGCCGGCGCGGATCATGTCGCCGATGCGCAGATGGCCGGTGCCGAAAACAATGGCGTTGGGCGGCGTCGCCACCGGCATCATGAAGGCGCAACTGGCGGCGATGGCGGCGGGAATCGCCAGCAATTCCGGTGACATGCCCTGGGATACCGCCAGGGCGCCAAGCAGGGGCAGAAAAGCAGCGGCGGTGGCGGTGTTGGACGTAACCTCGGTGAGGAAAATGATCACCATCACCACCATGCCGATCAACAGGATCAACGGCAGGAAACCAAGCGCGCCCATGCCCTGGGCAATCCAGTCGGCAAGGCCGGTGGCGCGGATCTGGGCGGCCAGGGACAGGCCGCCACCGAACAGCAGCAGCACGCCCCAGGGCAGCTTGCCGGCGTGACCCCAGCTCATCAGGAATTCCCGGTTCTTGAGACTCACCGGCACCAGGAACAAGGCGATGGCCGCCGCCATGGCAATACTGGTGTCGTTGATTCCCGGCACGACTTTGGCGATCAGAGGCTGGAATACCCAGGCGAAGGCGGCGCACACAAAGACCACCGCGACCCCTTTCTCGCCCCGGGACAACGGCCCCATTGCCTTGAGCTCGTCGTGGATCAGGGCGTCGCTGTCGGCCAGCTTTGCCGCTTTGCGCAGGCCGCCCCGGGTCAGCCACAGCCAGGTGACGCCCAGCATCACCACCGACACCGGCACACCCACCAGCATCCATTGTCCGAAGCCGATGTGGATGTCGTAGTTGTCCTTCAGAAAGGCAATCAGCAGCGCGTTGGGTGGCGTGCCGATCAGGGTGGCGATGCCGCCGATGCTGGCGGCGTAGGCGATGCCCAGCAGCAGCCCGGTGGAGAGACGCTCACTGTGCGGGTTGTCATCGCCCAACAGAGTGATCACCGACATACCGATGGGCAGCATCATGATCGAGGTGGCGGTATTGCTGACCCACATACTGAGGAAGGCGGTGGCCAGCATGAAGCCCGCCACCTGGTAGGCGGGCTGGCTGCCGACGGCACGCAATGTCATCAGGGCGATGCGTTTATGCAGATTCCAGCGTTCCATGGCCAGCCCCAGCATGAAGCCGCCGAGAAACAGAAAAATCGCCGGGTTGGCGTAGGGCGCGGACGCCTTGTCCACGGTGCTGATGCCCAGAGCCGGAGCCATCAGGATCGGCAACAGGGAGGTGACCGGAATCGGGATTGCTTCGGTGGACCACCAGGTGGCCATTAACAAGGTCAGGCCCACGGTGCGCCAGCCCGCTTCGCTCAGGGTGCCGGGCGGATCGGTCAGCAGACAGGCCAGTAGCAATAGAGGTCCGAGGAACAGGCCGATCCAGGCGGCGAGATCGGTGTCTTTCTTGATTTCGGCCTGGTGCCGGGCAGCGTCGGTCATTGACGACTCCTGAGGCGCATAACGAAAAACAAACAAGTGTGCACTCGGAGCCGGGCGTGGGGAATTAGACTTATTGCTAGGGCCTGTTCACGCTATTTTTATCCCGTCTGCTGGGTGCCCTTTTTGCCTCCAGCCAGGCGGAGGGCGCGCGGTTTGGTCATTCCAAATGAGCAACCGACAACGACGCGGGAGGTAAAAAGGGTTCCAGCCCTTCGGGTTGCGGCTAAAACGTCACCACTCTGCGTTACTCGTCGTTCATTTGGAACGACCAAACTTCTCTCCTCACGCCTGGATTGGTGACGTTTTAGCCGCAACAGGCGGGATGAAAATAGCGTGAACAGGCCCTAGGGCGGCGGGGCGAGACTCGCCGGATCCAGGGCGCGCAGGGCATCGAAGTGCGTCAGAAAGATCCGGCCGTGCAGGTGCTTCGGGAAGGGCGAACGGCGCAAACGATCCATCACCGGGCCCTTGACCTCGGATAAATGCAGTGTGACACCGGCGTCCCCCAGCCGTTGATTGAGACTCTCCAGGCTGTCCAGGGCGCTGGCGTCGATTTGATTCACCGCCGAGCACAACAGCACCACATGGCGGATTTGCGGCCGCTGCATGACGCAGTCGTAGATCTGATCCTCCAGATGGCGGGCGTTGGCGAAGTAAAGGGATTCGTCCACCCGCAGCGACAGCACGGAGGGAGAGACTTGCACCTGATGCCGCTGCACATTGCGGAAATGCTCGGTGCCGGGCACCTGGCCCAATTCCGCCACATGGGGCTGGCCGGTGCGCCACAGAAACAACAGCAGCGACGACAGCACCCCGGCGATCACGCCCACCTCCACGCCCATCAGCAACACACCGGCCATGGTCACGGCCATGGCCAGGCCGTCCGCGCGGGAATAGCGCCAGGTGCGGGCCAGGGCGCCGAGATCCACCAGGCTGAGTACGGCAACGATGATGGTGGCGGCCAGGGTGGCCTTCGGCAGGGCCTGGAACCAGGGTGTGAAGAACAGCGCGGTCAAGGCGATCCCCACGGCGGTGAGAATGCCGGCCAGGGGGCTGCGGGCGCCGGCATCGAAATTCACCACCGAACGGGAGAAGCCGCCGGTAACCGGGAAGCCGCCGCTGACCGCCGAGGCCAGGTTGGCCATGCCCAGACCGGTCAGCTCCGCATTGCTGTCGATGCGTTGCCGGCGTTTGGCGGCCAGGGTCTGGGCCACCGACACCGACTCGACGAAGCCGATCAGGCTGATCAGCAAAGCCGGTAACAGCAGAGCCCGCCACAGTTCGGCATCGAAAGCAGGCAGACTCAGGGCCGGCAGGCCGCCGGGAATGGCTCCCACCGTGGCCACCCCGGCCCGCCGCAGATCCAGGCCTTCCACCGCCAGGGTGGTGAGGATCACCGCCAGTACCGGCGCCGCTTTGCTGACAAGATCCGCCGCCGATGCGGAAAGACGAGTGCGGGCGAGAAGGGATTTCAAACCTGAGCGGGCCCAGAACAAGAACGCCAGAGTGAGCAGGCCCAGGATCACCGTGGTCCATTGAATCCGGCCGGTTTGCGCCAGCAGGGAAGCGCCCAGGGCCCACAGCGTGTCACCGTGCAGAGGAATCCCCAGCAGATGTTTAAGCTGGCTGGCGGCGATCAGCAGGCCGGAAGCGGAAATAAAACCGCCGATCACCGAATGGCTGAGCAGATTCGCCACCCAGCCGAGACGCAGCAGGCCCATGCCGACCAGCATGAGTCCGGAGAGTAGGGCCAGCACCGTGGTGGCGAGCAGGAAAGTAGCGCTGTCGCCGCCGGCCACCTGGCCGGCCGCCGCCGCGGTCATCAGAGAGATCACCGCCACCGGCCCCACGGCCAGGGTGCGGCTGGAACCGAACAGCGCATAGGCCACCAGCGGCAGTATGCTGGCATAGAGGCCCATCTGGGCCGGAACGCCGGCCAGCAGCGCGTAGGCCAGGCTCTGCGGGATCAGCATGAGGGTGACGATCACCGCCGCCAGACCGTCGGCGCTGAGATCCCGGCGCTGATAATCCGCCAGCCAGCGTGACGCCGGCAGCCAGGACGGCAACGGCAGGCGACGGCGAGGGGAGGCCGGACTCACCGTTGGTGAGTCCGGTGGGGGAACAGGCTCATTTGGCTGGACCGGTGAGCCATTCGTGGCCTTTCAACATCAGATCGAAATAGATGCGTGGCATGGCCTTGGCCTTGAGCCACCAATACAACGAGCGGGCCTGGGTGGGCGCCAGCGGAAAGGTGGGTTGCAGCACGCCCTGGTAACCGAATTCCGCCAGGATCACCTTGCCTTTCTCCACCGTCAGCGGGCAGGCGCCGTAGCCATCATAGGCCGCGCCCGGAGACCGGCCATCGAGTACCGACAGCAGATTTTCCGCCAGTACCGGCGCCTGCTTCCGCACCGCCGCGGCGGTTTTGGCGTTGCTGGTGCCGGCCACGTCGCCGAGGGCGAAGACATTGGTGAAGCGGGGATGTTGCAGGCTGGCCGGATCCAGATCGACCCAGCCGGCGTTGTTGGCCAGCGGGCTGTCGGCGACAAACGCCGGGGCTTTTTGCGGCGGTGTCACATGCAGCAGATCAAAGCTTTCTTCCCGCTCTCGCGCGTTGCCGTCCTGATCCTTGTCCACGAACCAGGCTTTGCGATGGCCCGCGTCCACCGCCTGCAGAGTGCTGCGGAAGTTCAGGGTGGCGTTATAACGGCGTATGTATTCCATTAGCGGCGGCACGAAGTCGGCAACGCCGAACAGGGCCTCTCCGGCATTGTGGAAGTGCACGTCGATGTTCTTCAGCACACCGCGTTGCTCCCAGTGATGACAGGACAGGTACAGGGCTTTCTGTGGCGCGCCGGCGCATTTGATCGGCATTGGCGGTTGCGTGAACAGGGCGCGGCCGTGTTTCAGGTTCTGTACGCATTCCCAGGTATAGGGCGCGTGCTCGAACAGATAATTACTGGTTACGCCATTGTGACCGAGGCTGTCGCGCAGGCCTTCCACCGCGTCCAGATTCAGTTCCAGCCCTGGGGCGACGATCAGCGCGCGATAGCCGAGGCGATCACCGTCATCCAGGATCACCTGGTTGCGCTCCGGATCGAAACCGGCGACCCGGGCCCGGATCCACTTGCTGCCCCGAGGCATCACCTGGGTCATCGGCCGGGCGGTGTCGCGGCGGCGGAAGGCGCCGGCTCCCACCAGAGTCCAGGCGGGTTGGTAATAGTGCGTGTCGCGGGGCTCCACCACCGCCACGTTCAGGGACGGACGCCGCTTCAGCAGGCTGGCGGCGGCGGCCAGACCACCGGCGCCGCCGCCGATGATCAATACGTCCCAATCGTTGGCTGGCGAGCGTCGGGCGGCGTCGGCGTTTTGCCCCTGCTGCCAGCGTTGCTCCAGGCGAGGACGCTGTTTTTCCAGGTCGTAACCGGCGGCGGAAGTTGTGGCCAGAACCGTTTGCGGATCCAGGCGTGAGGATTGCGACAACGCCCACAGCGTGCTGGAGCGGTTGCCGGTGCGGCAGAAAGCCATGACCGGGGCGCGGTTGTCCGTCAGCAGTTGCCCGAAGCGCTGGATCTGTTCATCGCTGATCTCGCCGGGGATGATTGGCAGATAGTGATATTGCAGGCCGGCTTCGGCGGCGGCTCCGGCCAGCGCATCGCTGGTCGGCTGATCCTCGCCTTCGCCGTCCGGGCGATTGTTGATGACGGTATGAAAGCCGGCTTCGGCCAGGGCTTTCATGTCGTCGGGCTGCAACTGACCGGTCACCGAAATGGCCGGGGTCAGAGTCTTGTAGTCGTTCATTGCGCTCCCGTTCGTTCAAATCGAATTCAGTGGAATCTTCAGATAGTGGACGCCGTTGTCCTCCGCCGGGGGCAGATGGCCGGCGCGCATGTTGACCTGTACCGACGGCAGGATCAGGCGTGGCATGTCCAGTCCGGCATCGCGGTTCTCGCGCATGGCGACGAACTGATCTTCGTCGACACCGTCGTGAACATGAATGTTGGCGCGTCGTTGCTCCTCCACCGTGGTTTCCCAATGATACTGGTCGCGTCCTTCCGGCAGGTAATCGTGGCACAAAAACATACGGGTGGAGCCGGGCAGGGCGAGAAGCTTGCGAACCGAGCGATACAGGGTGCGGGCATCGCCGCCGGGGAAGTCACAGCGGGCGGTGCCGTAGTCGGGCATGAACAGGGTGTCGCCGACGAACACCGCGTCGCCGATCAGGTGGCTCATACAGGCCGGGGTGTGGCCCGGAGTATGCAACGCCACGGCCTCCAGATTACCGATCCGATAGTGTTCACCGTCTTCGAACAGGTGGTCGAACTGGCTGCCGTCACGGGCGAATTCGGAACCGGCGTTGAAGATTTTACCGAAGGTGTTTTGTACCGTTCGAATATGGGAGCCAATGGCGAGCTTGCCGCCCACCTGTTGCTGAATCCAGGGCGCCGCCGACAGATGATCGGCGTGGACGTGGGTTTCCAGCAGCCATTCCACGATGAGATCGTGCTCATGCACGTAATCCACCAGCCGCTGGGCACTGTGGTATCGGGTGCGCCCGGCGGCCGGATCGTAGTCCAGTACCGAATCCACCACCGCGCAGTGGCGGGTACCGGGGTCGATCACCACATAGCTGACGGTATTGGTATCAGTGTCGAAGAAGCTTTCCACTTGCGGACCGGTCATGACCCTATCCATCCAAAACGTTGCGGGATGGCACCGTTATAGGGGGCACGGAAGTGAAAGTCAAATAAGTTATATGCTTATTCTTTTTAGAGATAAGTAATTCGGGCCGGTTATAATACCGGGGCTCCATAAAGAGCCTCGCCGTAGACCTGGCGCCCGTTGTCAAAGCGCATGATTTCGCAGGCGAAGGCCCGTTTGCCATTGGCGCTGGCGATGTAATGCACCACCAGCTGCTGTCCCGGTTCGTCACAAATAGCGGCCACCAATTCGAAGTGCAAACCCGGCCGGTCGGCAAGAGCCGCTACCCAGTAATCGCGCAATGCCGCTTTGCCCTGAATGCGGCTGGTGCCCACGTAGGGTTCGGCCACCGCGCTGATGAACTCGGCGTCGTCGCTGAAGGCGGACACCACCGCCTCCACATCACCCCGGTTCCAGGCCTCTATCCAGTGACGGGCATGGTTCTGCAGATCGGCATGATTGAGTCGGTGGGGCATGGGACCTCCGCAAGGGGACATGGAATTACTCAGTATGCGCGCAACCGCGAAGGGTCGTCACGGTACAGATGACGGCCGGTTTAGCGGTACTGGCGCGGCTCAGCGTGAGGCACGGCGGCGGCCTTCTCCGCCGGCCAGCACCGCCATGGCCAGAGCCAGCAGCAGCGTGGGCCAGACGCCGGCCACCATGAACGGAGTCTGGCCCCGGCGCGGCTGGTATTCGCTGATCAAAACGCCGCGCTCGAATTGCGGTAACCGGTCGCGCACCTGGCCGTGCGCGTCCACTACGGCGGTGACACCGTTATTAGTGCCGCGCAACAGCCAGCGTCCGGTTTCCAAGGCGCGCAAACGGGTCATCTGAAAATGCTGCAGGGGCCCGGCGGAGTGGCCGAACCAGGCATCGTTACTGATGGTCAGCAGTACGTCCGCGTTGCCGGTGCGCTCCGCCACCTGGGCCGGGTAGAGCATCTCGTAGCAGATCGCCGGCGCGATCTCCTGGCCCAGGGCGAAAAGGTTGGGTTGGTCGGGGCGGCCTGGCGTGAAGCTGGACATGGGCAGATCGAAGAACGGAATCCAGCCGCGGATCAGACTTTCCAGTGGCACATATTCGCCGAACGGTACCAGCTTCTGTTTGTGGTAAACGCCGTCGTGACCGGTGCCCACCACCGCCACGCTGTTGTGGTAGCGCGGCGGGTAGGTGCTGGCGTCGCGCCAGGGCAGGCCGCTGATCAGGGCGCCGCCGTTGGCGGCGATCCGTTCGCCCTCGCCATCCACGAAGCCGCGAATATCCTGATAGAACTCGATCATCGCCGACTCCGGCCAGATCACCAGGGTGTCCTCGGGCAGGTCGGCGCTGAGCGAGTGATAAATCTCCTGGGTCTCGTCACGCATGGTGACCAGCCACTTCAGATCCTGCGGAATATTGCCCTGTACCAGCGCCACTTGTTGGCGAGGGCCGGAAGGGTGGGTGAAGGCATGGCGACCGGCCAGCAGGCCCGCTGTCACCAGAATCAGTACCACCGCCAGGGCCGCTCCGGCGCTTACCCGTGGCCGCGCCAGATCCACCACCGCGGCGGCGGCCAGTACCAGTGTCAGTGTCAGGGCCCAGACGCCGCCCAATGGAGCCAGCCCGGCCAGCGGCGTATCGATGGCGGCGTAACCGGCATAGAGCCAGGGGAAGCCGGTCAGCAGCCAGCCACGCACCCAGTCCAGCACCAACCAGGTACCGGCGAAGACCATGGCGCGGGTGCCGCGCCGCTTGGTGAACCAGAAAGCCAGCCCATAAAACAGCGCCAATCCCATGGCGAACAAAGCGGTGAACGGAATCGACATCCACAACGGCATGAAGCCGTAGTCGGTCATTGAGACGTGCAGCCAGCTGATGCCAAACCCGAACATGCCGACGCCATACAGCCAGCCGGCGGTGAAAGCGCGGCCCGGGGTCGGCGACCGTACCAGAGCCGTATAACCCAGAGCGGCGCTGACCAGCACCAAAGGCCACAGATCGTAGGGGGCAAAGGCGAGGGGAAACAGTAGCCCCGCGATCAGGGCGAGCAACAGGTTGGGCATGGCTATCCGTGGTTCCCGGCTAAGGTCATAGGGCAAGCATGATGACGCCACGTTATACGCAAATTAACCGCCTTGCGCCATGGGCTCATATCTCTGAGTTGGTATGGAGCTTGCAGAGCTTGGTTTGGAAGAAAGCGTGTCATTGAGTTGGGCACATAACAGGAGAGAGTACCGTGGATAAACAGCAAATGACGGACATCATCGTGACCACCAAGGCCGAGCGGGGACTGACCTGGGAAAAAATGGGCGAGGACCTGGGGATGGCGCCGGTGTGGCTGGCGTCCGCCTGCCTCGGCATGAACGGCGCGCCGCCGGAAAAAGCCATGGCGATCACCGAGTATCTGGGTCTGGATCAGGACGTGGCCAAGGCACTGGAAGCCTTTCCCACCAAGGTCTGGGACCAGACCGTGCCCACCGATCCGTTGATTTACCGGTTCTATGAAATCGCCGGTGTGTATGGCACCACGCTGAAGGAAGTGATCCAGGAAAAATTCGGCGACGGCATCATGAGCGCCATCGACTTCACCATGGAGGTGGACAAACAGGAAGACCCCAAAGGGGACCGTGTGGTAGTGACCATGAACGGGAAATTCCTGCCGTATAAACATTGGTGAGCTGCGTTGCGGGACCCTGTTGAACAGGGACGTTCGACAGGGAGCCTACAGGGACGAATTCACGGCGTCCCTGTATTTGTTCCAAAAGAGCGCGCCGGGGATTACTCCGGTGAGGTGTCCAGAGCCGGATCATCCTGCCGGTGAGTGACCCGCAGCAGCCGGATTGTGCGGCCGTCCGCGCTTAGCACGGTGAACTGGAACGGCCCCAGATCGATGGACTCTTCGCGTCCGGGCAGGCGGCCGAAGGCGTGCATCACCAGACCGCCGATGGTGTCGAACTCCTCGTCGCTGAGTTCGCACTGAAAATGTTCGTTGAAATCCTCGATCGGCGTCAGTGCCTTGACCGTGTGCTCGCCGTTCTCCAGATCCTTGATCAGGTAATCGTCTTCCTCGATGTCGTGCTCATCCTCGATCTCGCCGACGATCTGTTCCAGCACGTCCTCGATGGTGACCAGGCCGGCGATGCCGCCGTACTCGTTGACCACGATGGCCATGTGATTCTTGGTGATGCGGAATTCCCGCAGCAGCGAGTCCAGGCGCTTGGACTCGGGCACCACCATGGCCGAACGCACATGATCCTTGATCTGGAAGCGTTCCATGCGGGCCGGCTCCAGAATCAGCGCCAGCAGATCCTTGGCCAGCAGGATACCGATGACTTCGTCCGGATCATCGCCGATGACCGGGAAGCGGCTGTGGGCGCATTCGATGATGGTGGGCAGGAAATCGCGGGGGTCGCTGCTGGCACGGATGCTGACCATCTGCGTGCGAGGGATGAGAATCTCCCGGACCTGCATGTCGCTGACGCCGATGGCGCCTTCGATGATGCCAAGCGTGTCGCCGTCAATGACGTGACCGTCGCGCATGGAGCGCATCAGATCCAGCAATTCCTCCCGGGAGCCGGGAGTGGAAGTGAAGAACTGGCCAACGCGCTCCAACCAACTTCGACCGTTGTTCTGGTCTGAATAGTCGTCCGACATCAGGGGTAAGGCTCCATGTTATGGTTTCGATATTATGGGTTTGTGAATTATGGGGGCAACGAGTTATACGGATCCGGAAAGCCCTGGCCGGCAAGAGCGAGGATTTCCAGGGATTCCATCTGTTCGGCGTCGTCATCGTCGATATGGTCGTAACCCAGCAGATGGAGTACGCCGTGGATGACCATATGCGCCCAGTGCGCTTCCACGGTTTTGTTTTGTTCGGCGGCCTCGCGCCGGACCACGTCCGCGCAAATAACGATATCCCCCAGCAGCGGGGCGATGGCGTCGTCGGGCAGGCCTTCGGGCATGTCGAAAGGGAAGGACAGCACATTGGTGGGTTTGTCCTTGCCCCGGTAGTCGCGGTTGAGAACGCGGATTTCCTCGTCGTCGACGATCCGCAGGGTGATATCCCCGACCACGCCGCCGGCAGCCTCCGCGGCGGCCAGAGCCCAGCGTTGCAGGTCGCTCTCGTCCGGTGCGTCCGGGGCATCCGTGGCCCACTGGATATCAACGGTTGGGGTCGGTATTCCGTTCATGACGGTCGTAAGCTTCCACGATACGTTGAACCAGCGGGTGGCGAACCACGTCGCGGCTGTCGAAACGGGTGACGCCGATGTCCTGTTCATCGGCCAGCACTTCGAGGGCGTTGACCAGCCCCGAGCGCTGGTGGCGCGGCAGGTCCACCTGGGTGACGTCACCGGTGATCACCGCCCGGGAACCGAAGCCGATCCGGGTCAGGAACATTTTCATTTGTTCCGGTGTGGTGTTCTGGGCTTCGTCCAGGATCACGAAACTGCCGTTCAGGGTGCGTCCGCGCATGTACGCCAGGGGGGCCACTTCGATGACGTTGCGATCCATCAGCTTGGCCACGTTTTCGAATCCCAGCATTTCATAGAGGGCGTCGTAAAGCGGGCGCAGGTAAGGGTCGATTTTCTCCGCCAGATCCCCGGGCAGAAAGCCCAGCTTCTCGCCCGCCTCCACCGCCGGCCGTACCAGCAGGATACGCTGAATCTCGGCGCGCTCCATGGCGTCCACGGCACAGGCCACCGCCAGCCAGGTCTTGCCGGTGCCGGCCGGGCCAATACCGAAATTGATGTCGTGACGGCGGATATTGCGCACGTATTCCCGTTGATGGGCGCCACGTGGCCGGATACGGGCGCGTTTGGTGCGGATCACCATCTCGTCGCTGGGGAAGGCCACGGTATTGTCCAGCTTGTCGGTCAGACCGGATTGCTGCAGGTGCAAATGGACCAGCTCCGGCGTGATGTCGGTGCCGTCCACGGTCTGATCGTAAAGATCGTGCAGAACGGAACTGGCGGCCTTTACCGAGCGTTCGTCACCGGACAGATGAAATTCATTACCACGATTGTGGATATCCACGCTCAGGCGTTTGGCGATCTGCTTGATGTGCTCGTCCAGCCGGCCACAGAGATTGGCGAGCCGCTGGGAATCGTAGGGTTCGAGACGGAGTTTCTGGGAAGCGAGTGGTGTGTCCAAGTTGGGAAGCGAGGCCCCGCGGGCGGTTGCGATGGATTCAGCATACCCCGAAAAGCGCTTTCGGGGGAAGATTTCCCGGCACTGTAGCCTGCCCGCCGGGGGGCAGGCAAGAGGGGCTCAGGCCGGCGCCACCTGGGGGCCCAGGTCGCCGTCGCAGGTCACCGTTTGCAACCGCCGCGGCAGCAGGTACAAGGCCGGCTGCCGGTCGGGCTGGAGCGCGTCCCAGCGCACACGGTCCAGCTCCACTTCAAGCACCTCGCCGCCCCAGCCCTGGGGTTCCAGCTCCACTGTCACGGTACCGCCAAACACGCTGCGCCCGGCCACCCGCACCGGCAGATGGGCGGCCTCGGTGGGCGCCGCCGCCAGATCCGCTTCGTGGGGGCGCAGATAGAGCGTGAGCGCGCCGTCCGGGCAGGCGCCCTGGGTGTCGAGACGCAGAAAAGCATCGCCGGAGCGCCAATTATGGCCATCGTAAAGCCCTTCCAGGCTGTTGATGTGGCCGAGGAAATCGAACACGAAGCGGCTGGCCGGTTGCTCGTACACCTGCAGCGGCGACCCCATTTGTTCCACCCGGCCCTGGCTCATCACCACCACCTTGTCGGAGACCTCCATGGCCTCTTCCTGATCGTGGGTGACGAAGATGCTGGTTACCGAGATCTGCTCGTGCAGACGCCGCAACCAACGGCGCAAATCCTTGCGCACCTTGGCGTCCAGCGCGCCGAACGGCTCGTCCAGCAGCAGCACCTCCGGTTTCAGCGCCAGCGCCCGGGCCAGCGCTACCCGTTGCTTCTGACCACCGGACAGTTGCGCCGGGTAGCGCCCGGCCAGATTATCCAGTTGCACCAGGCCCAGCAGATCGCGCACCCGGTCGCGAATGTCCCCGCGCGAGGGGCGCTCGGCCCTTGGTAACAGGCGCAGTCCAAAGGCAATGTTGTCGGCCACGGTGAGGTGCCGGAACAGGGCGTATTGCTGGAATACGAATCCGACCCGGCGGCGGCGCGCGTCCAGATGAGTGACATCCTCGTTATTGAACAGCACCCGCCCGCTATCCGCCCGTTCCAGACCGGCGATGATGCGCAGCAGCGTGGTCTTGCCGGAACCGGACGGCCCCAGCAACCCCACCAACTGATTGGTGGGCACGTCCAGGGAGATGTCGTGCAAGGCGGTGAAGGCGCCGAAGGATTTGCGGATATTCTCGACTTGAATGCTCACTTTCTGGCTTTCCTTTAAACGCGTTGACGCCATTCCAGCACGGTTTTCAGTAACAAGGTGATCAAGGCCATGGCGGCCAGCAGCCCGGCGGCGGTGAAGGCGCCGACGGTGTTGTAGTCCTCGTGCAGCATCTGGATCAACAGCGGCAGGGTCAAGGTCTCGCCGCGAATCAGGCCGGACACCACGCTGACCGCGCCGAATTCCCCCACCGCCCGGGCATTGGTGAGCACCACGCCGTAAAGCAGCGCCCAGCGGATTTTCGGCAGCGTCACATACCAGAATACCTGCCAGCCCGAGGCGCCCATCAAAACCGCCGCTTCCTCCTCGTCCTGACCCTGGCTCTGCATCAGCGGAATCAGCACTCGGGCGACGTAGGGACAGGACACGAAAATGGTCACCATCACCATGCCCGGCAGAGCGAACATCAACTGCACATTCCAATCGCTCAGCCACTGACCCAGCAGGCTCTGACTGCCGTACACCACCAGATAGCAGAGGCCGGCCACCACCGGCGACATGGCGAAAGGAATATCGATCAGGGTGGTAAGCAGCTTGCGGCCGCGAAACTCATAGTGGGTCACGCACCAGGCCAGCAGGATACCGAACAGCAGATTCACCGGGACGGTGATGGCCGCCACCACCAGAGTGAGCCGGATGGCGTGGCCCATATCGCTGCTGGAGAGGGCTTCGAGTACCGGTGCCACGCCCTGGGCGAAAGCCTGGTGCAGAATCAAGGCCAGCGGCAGCACCAGCATCAGAATGACGGCGGCGAAGGCGGCGGCGATCAGTGCCCATTGGTGCCAGTATCGAGGCATGCGCGAGCGGCTCCGTGTTCGGGGGAAGCGGGGCCCCGATTCTATATTCCGTATCAGCAAAATACAGTGCTGTTTTAGATCCTTTCGGCATCGCGTTAGATCGCCGGTTACCTGAATGCCACCGTTCTTTATTTTTTATTACATCCGGACGCTGCCCTCGTGGGTATCAAGCAGGGGCCGAGATGGTCCCGTCCGGGCTCCGTGCCCGAACCGATACCCACTCAAGGAGAAAGGCATGAACTCGAAAGGCAAAGGTTTGTGGGGGCTCTCACCGTTGGTGGTAGCCGTGGCGCTGGCCGCGTGCGGCGGCGACGACAATGATCGACGCCCGGCCACGGGCGACGGCGATTTCCAGACCGCGCCCCTGCTGGTAATGCACAATGGCGGCGATAGCGTGGGCCGGATCGACCGGTTGGATGGTGATCTGAATGTGGTGGCCACCTTTAACGCGGGCGCCAACGAGGGCATTGCCCTGGACCGGCTCGGTAATCTCTATGCCGCCGATGACAGCAGCGGCGCCCCCAGCCGCTTGCAGGCCCTGCACAGGATCGCCGGACGCCAGGATGGCTCCAGCCCCAACGCCGCGCTTGATCGTGACTTCGAGGCGGCCGGCTCGATGACTCTGAAAGGGATCGCCATCGCAAATGAAGCAGGGCTGGTGATGGCCGCCAATACCGGTGGCAACAGCATAGAGGTATACGGCACCGCCGCCGGTGCCGGAGCCGTCCCCCTGGCCAGCACCGCTCTGGCCGGCAACGCCTGGGATCTGGCCTACGACGAGGCCGCCGACCGGCTGTTCCTGGCCATGACCAACGGCACCGTGATTGTCATCGACGACTACGTGGAAGGCGGCTTCATGGGTACACCGGCGCGCACCATCACCCCGGACAGCGCCGGTTCCGTCTCCAATATCCATGGCATTGCCTACCGGGCGGACACCGACACTCTGGTGATCACCGACGTGGGTGACGCGGCGGTGGCTGATGATGGCCGTCTGTATGTGATCGAAGGTGCCGCCAGCGCTGAAGGCATGGTAACCCCTGCGCGCACGCTGGCCGGTCCGGCCACCTCTCTGGGCAATCCCGTGGATCTGATTCTGGATGGTGACACCGCTTACATCGCCGAGAAGTCCAACGACGCGGTGCTGATTTACCGGAACGTATTCAGCGGTGAGTCCGGAGACGTGGCCCCCGACCGGATCGTGGACAGCACCAAACCAGAATCCCTGGCGCTGGTCTTGTCGCCGGATATCGGCGCGGATCTGTCCGACATCGATACTGTCGGCACTGTCTTCACCGGCCTGGCGGTGACCAGCAATCCACCCGCTGCGCCCGGTGACCCGGATGTGCTCATACTGGATACCGGGCTAACCGCCCCGCAGAGAGCGTTTACCTCCGGCCTGGACCGGGAGAGCCTGGCGTTTAACCAGTTGGGTGATGCTTACGTGAGCTATGACACGGGAGTGGGCGTGATCAACCGTCTGGCCAGCGGCCGCGACGGCGAGACCTTCAGTCACAGCCGGGACCGGGTGATCGAGGGCGGCAACACCGGCCTGTCCGCGCCCAAGGGTTTTGATGTGGCCGACGGCCCGGGCTGGGTACTGGTCGCCGATCAGGGCGACCCCGCGGTACGGGTGTTCGGTGCTCAGGCTGGCGGTGATGTGGCGCCGCTGTTCACCACCACCCTGAGCGTGGCGCCGTGGGATCTGGACTATGATCCGGATGGCGACCGCCTCTATGTGGCTCTCACCGATGGCACCGTGGCGGTGTTCGACAGCTTCAGCCTGGCTCGCGGCGCCGATGGCCCGGACCGCGTTATCATCCCCGCCGAGGGAGGCACTGCCTTTGCCGCGCCCACTAATCTGCACGGCATTGTACATGTCGCGGCCAGCGATCAATTGATTGTCTCCGACGTGGGCAGCGGCACCAATCCCACCGACGGCAAGCTCTACGTGCTGGATAACGCCAGCAGCGCCGATGATATTACCAATGTATCGGTGCGCATCGACGACAACGACAACAATGCCGTGGGTAACACTCTGCTTGGCAACCCGGTGGACATCGCCTTTGACGGCCAGCATTTGTACGTGGCGGAGAAATCCCAGGGCAAGGTGCTGCGTTTCGACCACATCCTGGATTCCACCGGCGGGGATGTGGCGCCGTCGGTGAGCTATGACCAGGCGTCACCGGAGTCGGTGTCGCTGATCACGGTTCTTCCGGGTAACACGCCTGAATAAGGTGAGGCAGGCCGCTCCGGCGGCCGGCTTTGCCGGCATTGACACGATCTTCTCGCGCCGGCCTTCAAGATTTCGGCAGACACCCTCGTGAGGCCACATCTTGGAAGCCGGCCATGGATGACGATCAGCAGCATCTGGAACAAGGCAATGCCCTTATGCTGGCCTGTGCCGGTGGCGACCGGGATGCGTTCCAACGACTTTATTCCATCGAAGCACCGCGCATGCTGGCTCTGGCGCGCCGTTTCACTGGTGAGCAGGCGGCGGCGGAGGACGCGGTACAGGACACCTTCGTCCAGGTCTGGCGCAACGCTCACCGCTTCCGGCGGGAGCGGGGCAGCGCCAGGGCCTGGTTGTACAGCCTGTTGCGCTATCGGCTCATCAACCAGCAGCGGCGCGGCGGGCAAATCGGACACCAGGGGTTACCCGGCGACGATTGGCCCGACCCGGCTCCCTCTCCGGAGCAGTGCTCTCTGCTGGCGGACCGTGATCGCCGCCTGCTCGATTGTCTGCGCGGCTTGCGGGGTGAGCGTCGACGTCCGATTCTGATGGCGTTTTATCACGGCCTTACCTATGAGCAGATCGCGGAAGCTCTGGCGGTGCCCGCGGGTACCATAAAAAGCCGGGTGAGATCCGGCCTGAAAGGCCTTCAGGAGTGTCTGCGGCTATGATTCCCCAGGATCACGAAGAGCGTCGCTTACTGATTGCCGAGTATGTGCTCGGCCTGCATCGCGGCGAGCGGGCGGCGGAAATCAAACGCTGGCTGGCGGAGGATGACGAGGCCGGGCGGCTCGCCCGGCGCTGGCGTGAGCACTGGGTGGGCGCCGTGGATTTACTGCCGCCGGCGAGGCCGCCGGCGCGACTGTGGCGGCGGGTGGCTCGGGAAACCGGACTGGCGCGCCCCTGGTGGCGCAGCGGCTGGGCCAGTGTGGCGGTATGGCGCACGGTGAGCGCGGCTCTGCTGGTGGCGGTGGTGCTGCTGGTCGGGCCGCTGCGCCAACCGGCGCCAGTCTACACCGTGGTGCTGCAGGCTCCCGGCGAGTCGGCCCGCCCGGGCTGGCGCATCACCGTCTCCGACGCTGGTGATCTGCGGCTCACGCCGCTGGTGAAAGGGCAGTACGCGGCGGACCGCAGCGTGCAGTTCTGGACCCTGGCGGAAGCGGACAAGGGGCCGCGCTCACTGGGCCTGGTGGAGCCGGGCAGGAGTCTGGTGATTCCGGCCAGCCGGGTGGGCGGTGTGGAAAGTGGCCAGCTGTTCGAGCTGACCCTGGAACCAGAGGGAGGATCGCCCGAGGACCGGCCCACCGGGCCGGTGCTGTTTATTGGCCGTGCGGTGGCGTTGTAGGTTGGAACATCAGCCGCCCCGCCAACGGCGAACCAGACGGGATTGGATCGATTGGATACCGAACAGCAGCACCAGGGAGGCGATCAGGATGATCGAGGCCAGGGCGCTGGCGGAGGCAAAATCGTATTCTTCCAGGCGGATATTCACCAGCAAGGAGACGATCTCGGTTTCGTAAGGCAGATTGCCGGCAATGAAAATCACCGCGCCGTATTCACCCAGACTGCGGGTGAAGGCGAGGCCGGTGCCGGTGAGCAAGGCCGGGGTCAATTGTGCCAGGATCACCTTGAAGAAACTGGCGGTGGGCGAGGCGCCCAGGGTGGCGGCGGCTTCCTCCACGTCGGGGGTCAGGTCCTCCAGTACCGGCTGCACGGTACGGACCACGAACGGCAGGCTGGTGAAGCTCATGGCGATCATGATGCCGACCCAGGAGTAAGACACCTTCACGCCGGCGATCGAGAACCACTGTCCCAGCCAGCCATTGTCGGCGAACAGCGCCGCCAGGGTCAGGCCGGCCACCGCGGTGGGCAACGCGAACGGCAGATCCACCAGCGCGTCCATCAGCCGCCGGCCGGGAAAACGATAGCGGGTGATCACCCAGGCCAGCAGCAGGCCGACGACGGCGTTGATGACGCTGGCGCCGGCGGCGGAAAGTACCGTGACCTTGAAGCTGGCGAGACTGCGCGGATGGCTGATCACCCCCCAGTAGTTGTCCCAGCCCATGCCGGCCACATGCATGGCCAGCCCGGACAGAGGCAACAGGATCACCAGGCAGATAAACAGCACGCTCAGCGAAAAGCTGAGCGTGAAGCCTGGCAGAACGGAGTGGCGGGTGCGCAGCAGAGCGATCAATTAACGCAGGCTCCGAGCCTTGGCTTGCAGCTCGTCGAGCATGCCGCCGGAAGCGAAGTGCTGGTCGGTCACGTTCTCCCAGGAGCCAAAGTAGTCTTCCACCTTGAGCAGTTTCACCGGCGGGAAACGGTCGGCGGTTTCTTCGACTACTTTCTCGTTGTGCACACGGTAGTTGAAGGACGCCAGCAGCCGCTGGATTTCTTCGCTGTAGAGGAAATCCAGATAGGCGGTGGCCACCTTGCGGGTCCCTTTCTCGTCCACCACCTTGTCCACCACGGTGACCGGGAACTCGGCCAGGATCGATGTCTTCGGTACCACCACTTCATAGTCGCCGGTGCCGTATTCCTTACGGATGTTGTTTACCTCGGACTCGAAGCTGATCAGCACGTCACCGATTTCGCGTTCCGCGAAGGTGACGGTGGCGGCGCGGCCACCGGAGTCGAACACCGACACATTGGACAGGAAGCGGGCCATGTAGTCCTTGACCTTCTCCTCGTCACCGTCAAAGCGTTCCACCGCGCTCATCCAGGCGGCCAGATAGGTGTAGCGGCCGTTGCCGGAGGTTTTCGGGTTGGGGAACACCACATCGACGTCGTCCCGGGCCAGATCGGCCCAGCCCTGGATGTTCTTCGGGTTGCCCTTGCGCACCAGAAAGGCGGTGGTGGAGTAGTAAGGGCTGGAATTGTTCGGCAGTCGCTGATTCCAGTCCGCCGGAATCAGCTTGCCCAGATTGTGCAGGACATTGACGTCGGTGACCTGGTTGAAGGTGACCACATCGGCTTTCAGGCCCTGCAGGATGGCGCGGGCCTGCTTGGAGGAACCGGCATGGGACTGCTTGATGGTGACGTCCTCGCCGGTCTCCGCCTTCCAGTGCTCCTGGAATTTCGGGTTGATGGCGGCGAACAGTTCCCGGGCGATGTCGTAGGAACTGTTCAACAGGGTTTGTTGCGCGGTTCCCAGCGAGGCCAGGGACAGCAGGACGGCGGTCAGCAAGACGCGCATCTCGGGCTCCTTGAATGGTGAGTCATAAAGGGCTCATTTTATATAACCAATCCTGAGGTTAAAGGGGGTTGGTTATACCAAATTGCCATTCATATATGCGTTTAAGCGTATCCGGCGCTGTTCAGCCCCCGGGGATCACTCCACCCGCCGGTAGTCGGTGCCGCGCAGGGAGTTGGGCAGCGCTTCCTGGATGGTCAGGTCCACGAACTGGCCGATCAGGTCCAGTTCGTCGGTCTGGAAGTTCACCACCCGATTGTTTTCGGTACGGCCCTTGAGCTGGCCGGGATCCTTCTTGGAGAAACCGTCCACCAGGATGCGCTGGGTGCTGCCCACCATCTTGCGGGAGATGTCCTGGGTATTCTGGGCGATGCGCTGTTGCAGGAGGCGCAGGCGCTCCTTCTTCACCGCCATGGGCACGTCATCGGGCAGATCCGCCGCGGGCGTGCCGGGGCGGGCGCTGTAGATGAAGCTGAAGGAATTGTCGAAGCCGATATCCGCGATCAGATTCATGGTGGCTTCGAAGTCGGCGTCGGTTTCGCCGGGGAAGCCGATGATGAAATCCGAGCTGTAGGAGATATCCGGGCGGATACGCCGTAATTTGCGCAGCTTGGCCTTGTACTCCAGCACCGTGTGGTTGCGTTTCATCAGCGCCAGGATGCGGTCGGAACCGGACTGCACCGGCAGATGCAGGTGGCTGACCAACTCCGGAATCTCCTCATACACCTGGATCAGGGCGTCGGAGAACTCCACCGGATGGCTGGTGGTGTAGCGGATACGGTCGATGCCGTCGATATCGCGGATCAGCAACAGCAGGTCGGCGAAGTCCAGGATTTCGCCATTGGCGCCCTGGCCCCGGTAGGCGTTGACGTTCTGGCCCAGCAGGTTGACCTCGCGCACGCCCAGATCCGCCAGATGACGGATCTCATCCAACACCGGGCGCACCGGCCGGCTGACCTCCTCGCCACGGGTATAGGGCACCACGCAGAAGGAGCAGTATTTGGAGCAGCCTTCCATGATCGAGACGAACGCCGAGGGGCCATCCACGCTGGGCTCGGGCAGGCGGTCGAACTTTTCGATCTCCGGGAAGGTCACATCGATGGCCAGTTCCCGCGTGGTGGCCGCCTGCTGGATCAACCCGGGCAGCCGGTGCAGGGTCTGCGGGCCGAAGACCACATCCACATAGGGCGCGCGATCGCGGATCGCCTCGCCTTCCTGACTGGCCACGCAGCCGCCGACGCCGATGATCAGGTCCGGCTTGTGCTCCTTGAGCTGCTTCCAGCGACCCAGTTGGTGGAATACCTTCTCCTGGGCCTTCTCGCGGATCGAGCAGGTATTGAGCAGCAGCACATCCGCTTCGTCCGCATTGTCGGTGGGCTCCAGGCCATGACTGGATTCCAGCAAATCCGCCATGCGCGCCGAGTCGTACTCGTTCATCTGGCAGCCGTGGGTCTGAATAAACAGCTTGCGTGCCATGGGTCGCTCAACCGTGGTTGTGGATCAATGCCGATGCGTCATTTTGCCGCATCGGGGTGTGCCGGGCGCCGTGATGGGCTACAACAGGCCGCCACCGGCACTCCGGGAAAATGGGCGCGAATTATACCGCCGCCCTGATCAAACTGCGAACCGTCGCGGTGGCAAAATGTCGGCCGGGCCCGTGGCCACGGCGCGGCCGTGGGGGTATGGTCCCTGGGCGTCATCGAAAAGCCGCCGGCGAATCGGGTCAACAGGGCACGCGCGGGACCGGGGGAAGCCGTGAAACCGGGTAAACCGGGGCGGCCGACGCTGATATCTTCTTCATAATGGCTAACAGGTATGAACAACAAAGACGGTTTCACAAGCGCATTCCTTTTCCGCATTCTGGTCGCTGGCGCCGTGCTGTTACTGGCGGCCTGTTCCGAGCCGGCCAGGGAGTTACCGGTCAATACCCGTCTGGGCGGGGATTTCACCCTGACCGACCACAACGGGGAGCGGTTCAGCCTGTCGTCCCTGAACGGCGAGGTGGTGATTCTGTTCTTCGGCTATACCCACTGCCCGGATATCTGCCCCGCGGTGCTGGCCCGCGTGTCCCAGGTGTACCGGAATCTGAAAGAGCAGGGGGAGGCGGACCGCGTGCAGCCGGTGTTCGTGACTTTCGACCCGGAACGGGATACCGCGGAACATCTGCGCGAATATCTACCCTGGTTCAAAGCGGACATCATTGGGCTGACCGGTGATGTGCCGGCGATCCAGAAGGTGGCGGAACAGTACGGGGTGGTGTTCATCAAAGAAGAGGGAGACAGTGGGGACGCGGACTTTTCCCACAGTGACTATATCTACCTGCTGGACCAGCAAGGCCGGGTGCGCAAGCTGTATCCGGCGGATTTCAATATCGACGAGGTGGTAGCCGATGTTAAAACGCTTCTTTAGTGCGGTGCTGTTGGCGGCCGCCAGCTCCGGCGCCTTCGCGGAGGCACGTATCGAACAGGCCTGGCTGCGCGCGGTGCCGCCGGTGTCGCCGTCCATGGCCGGTTATTTCGTGCTGGTGAACGATACCGATCAGCCGCTGGTGCTGACCGGCGTCAGCGCGGAATTCGCCGGCATGGCCATGTTGCACGACACCAGTACCGATGGTGAGGGCCGCCGCAGCATGTCCCATCTGAAGGAAGTCACCATCCCGGCCGGTAAGAGTCTGTCCTTTACCCCCGGTGGCCGCCATCTGATGCTGATGAAAATGGACCCGGTGCCGGAGGCGGGAGAGACTCCGAAGGTGTGTCTGGCCTTCCAGAATCATGCTGACCTGTGTGGCGCCTTCCAGGTGCGCCACAACGAGCCCTGACATGACCGGCCGATACTGGCGGTGCTGGCTTCTGGCCGCGGCGGTGCTGGTCACCGGACCGGTACTCGCGGACTGCCGTGATCTGGCGCCGGCGCGCCCGTTGCCCTCGGCGGAGGACGGCCAGATCAGTCTGGCCACGTTCAATCTCTGGCGTCTGCGGGATGCCAGAAAGGACAGCTCGCTCGACCGTCCTTTATCGAAAGCCGTGTACCAGGCCCGCCTCGAGGCAGTGGCCCGGTACATTACCCGGGACCTGCGGGCGCCGGCTTTGCTGGCGGTGCAGGAAGTGGAAAGCGCCACGGTGCTGAAGGCGCTGAGCCGGGCTATTTCCACGGCGGGCGGGCCGGACTACAAGGTGGTGCTGCTGGAAGGGCACGACCCGGCGGGCATGGATGTGGGCCTGTTGTACCGGGCGCCGGTCACGCTGGGACGTCACCAGGCCTTGTTCGCCGACGACCGCTTCCAACGGCAGCCGTTGTTCACCCGGCCTCCCTTGAAGGTCGAGGTGCGCACCCCGGTGGTCTTCGATCTGGTGGTGGTCCATTTGCGCAGTGCCCGGGATCTGAATCAGAAGGACTGGGTGGCGCCGAAGCGCCGGCGCCAGGCCGCCGCCATCGCCGGCTGGGCGGCGGACCAGACCCGGCCCGTGGTGGTGGCGGGGGACTTCAACAGCGCGCCGGACAGTGGCCGCTTCAGCGAGCCGTTGGAGCAATTCGAGAACGGGGACCTGATCAGTGCCTGGTCGCGATTGCCCGAGAAAGAACGTTATTCCTTCCGGCATCAGTGCCGTCCGCAGGCTCTGGATCACATCTTTTTCTCCCCGTCGCTAAAGCAGCATGTCCAGAAAGTGGCGGTCAGCCGTGGCAATGCCGGGCGCTACGACGTGCTCTACGATCACGACGGTACCCGGGTGGTGTCCGATCATGATGTGCTGGGGATTTATCTGAACGCCGGGGCGTTGGCGGACTAACCGAAGAGGATGAAAAGCACCGTGGGACCTGCTTGCGTTGTTTGCGAGGACCAGGGAAGGCCCCACGGTGAAAAACGGTGGGCGGCGTCGCCGCCCGGGAACCAGCGCGGTTCGGTTAGATCTCGAAGGCGTAGGACACGACGAACAGCAGATCGTCGTCCACATCGTCCTTGTCGCCGACACACTCCCCGTTCATGAACAGAGCGTCGTCGTTGTTGTTGATGGCGCAGTCGTCAGCGGAGATCACTTTGGACACGGTGAAGCTCAGGTTGTCGGTGAGCGCATAGCTCAAGTCCAAGTGAGTGTAGTTGGTATCGTCAGCGTCGTTGTCCCAGGTACCGACCAGAATGCCGTATTTGTCGTAGCTGTAGCCCAGGGTGTAGTAGCGGTCCTTGTTATCGGTGGCGTCGCTACCGTGACCGTAGTCACCCACGCCGAAGTAACCGGTGAACGTGACCCCGGCGTAGCCGAGGCTGGCAACGATTTCGGCCAGATCGGAGTCGGTATCGTTCGGGTAGTTGTAGTCGATGTAGGACAGGTCGTAGGTGAGGTCACCAAAGGCGCCGCCGTAACCGACATACAAATCGTATTCAGTGGAATCGGTTTCGGAACTGCCCCAGACACCGGCGTAAAGACCGGAAGAGTGGCTGTAATCCAGGCTACCGAAGACCTGAGCCGCGCCGTTGGAAATATCCTGACCACGCCAGAAATACATGTTGGAAATGCCCAGGCTACCGCTGATTTCCGCTGCCGCCATGCCCGGCATGATCATGCCGGCGGCGACCGCCGCGGCCAGTACGGTTTTTTTCATCCCGAATGCGTGTTTCATGTGCAACCCTCTTTGCAAATGGCAAGTGTTTCTAATGTGTCCTGTTGTGCGCTCCTGGCGCACTGGCCTGGGAGGCTTGTCACTTTGCAAAGCAGGGTCCGTGCCAAAATATAAAAAGCCAGAAAAAACAGTGGGATGCGAAGGTCTGGCTGAGAGGGAAAGGTAAAATCGGGAGAGGACGATAAGGGGTGGTGCGCCGTTATGGTGCGGCGCACCGAAGTGGGGCGCTTATTTGTGGCCGCCGTCCATGGCGGCCATCCTGCGGACCATTGCCTGTGCAATGTCAAAAATTGCTCCCTGCTATTTTTTGGGGCATTTCCAGCCAACAGGGACCGCGTCCGCTTGCAGGCCGCCTTCTCCGCTCACTTCCAGGCCGCACTGATTGTTGTCGTTGGTGAAGCGAGCGGCGTAGCTGGCGCCGGCCTGGGCGTTGAACTGCACGGCGACGCGGCACAGATCCCGATTCCCCGCCGAACCTTTCTGGTAAATGACACCGATGCGCGCCTGCTCGTCCGCTCGCACGGTCGTGGTGACTTCCGGCGCTTTCTTCATGGTCTTCAACAGTTCATCGAAGGCTTTGGTCTCGAAGGGAACCTGCTGCAGGGAAGTGGGCGTGGACTGAAAGCCCTTGCCCGGTACGCATACGACTGGTTGTGCGGCGATGTTGTCGCTGGAGAAAGTGACGGTGGCGACGTCTCCGTCGGTGGGCGCCGTGTAGCTGAGCATCTGGCAACCGGCGAGCAGAAGGGCGGGGAGGGGAAGCAAGTATTTCATGGTGGGTCCTCATGACAAATAAGGGCGAAGCCGTCAGGCGAATATAAAGCGTGCCCAAAATGATGCAAAACCAGGGCCACTTTGGCGCACGCTCCGGAAAGGTCCGCAACAGGCTTGGGATTTAACGCGACCGCAGCGGCTGAAAGGACATCCATGGTTGCCGATTACCTTGAAGCGGAGCCGGGTCCGGTAAAGGCGTAACACGGTTCCGCTGTGCTCGATGGAGGGTGACACCGTATCCTTTCAAACTGGCGATGAACCCAAAATAATCTCATTGAATGATTACCAGAGCGGTAGGCCTGACTTCTGCTCTTTGGCGTCCGGATCACCCGAACCAGTGCTTCATCGCCTGCCGGGTCAGATTCTCCCTCGCCTCTCCGCGCGGCAGCCAGTTGCCGGCGTTTACCGCCATCGCCACCAGGAATTCGAACAGCGGCAAATGCTGACGCAGCACCCGGTTGTGGCGATGGCCGATGATCGGATTGAACAGGCCGAAGAAGTCCAATAGCTGGCGGGGGTTTTTTCGTACCCACAGCCAGGACCCCATTTCCAGGGTGAACGGCAGGAACAGCCGGTCCGGGTGTTGCTCCCGGGCTTCGTCGTAGAGGTAGTCCCACAGATCGCCGTGGGTGGTGTAGTTCACCGATTGCGGTTCGATCAGATAAGGATGGTGGTAAGGGTAGGTGTGCTCGAGGATCTGTTTCAGACGGTACACCTCGGCGAGGTGCGCAATGGGCTTCTGGCTGCGGGCGTAACAGCACCAGATGCGGTCGCGGCGGCCAAAACCGCTGTGGCAGTCCAGGCTGATCGATACCGGAGCGTTCATCAGGCGCTGCCGCACCGTGTTCACCAGCGCCTGCGCCTCGGTTTCCATGGGCTCACCGGCGCGCCCCCGATACCAGGGCAGGTGACGGCTCAGGCGCTGGCCGCCGGCCAGAAAGGGGACCTTGCCTTCCGCATCCACCGGGGCGTTGCGCATCAGGTCGACGCCATTGGGATTGCTGCGGGTACGCCGCCAGATGCCGCCGGGATTGATCATCGGCATGAACACCAGCCGCACCCGTTCCAGCCGCCGGTGCAATTGATCATCCCATTGCAATCGATGGATCAGACTGTGCAACCACGACAACAGCACCTGGGAGCCGATCCGTTCGACGCCGTGCACGCCGCCAAAGAAGCCAACCACCGGTGCGCCGGGGGAACGGCTGCCCATCTCCAGCACCCGCAAGGGCAGCGTGATATCGCCCATCTGGATGGTGTCCACGTCATGCACACGCAGGTGCCTTTGACCCAGCCGGATCAGCGACTCCAGGTGTAACCATTCGGGCAGGTGGCGTTGAAATTGATACAGGCGTTGTTCCATCGGCGCGCGTCAGTGGGTGACGGTCGGCGCCCGTCAAAGCAGGCGCACAGGGCAGGATGGCGGATTCCGGTTAAGGTTTCATGACGATTGCGGCGCTGCATTTTTGTCATGGAACTGCGATGCAACTGTCAGTGTAGTGTCATCCGCGCTGGCCACTCTGCCCTTGACGCTGGCGGCGGGAATCACCGTGATGCAGAGCCTCGACAACTTCGCCTTGAACCTGGAAACCGGGGATGTGCTGTTGTTCGCCGGACGAGGGGTCACCAGTACCGTGATTCGCTGGTTCACCCGCAGTCCCTGGAGCCATGTGGGCATGGTGGTGCGCCTGCCGGAAGTGGCGGAACCGCTGGTGCTGGAATCCACCGGCCTGAGTGAATCGGCGGACTGGATACTGGGACACCCGGTGATGGGCGTGGCGCTGGTGCCGCTGTCACGCAAGATCGCGGAGTATCCGGGTGATGTGGCGGTAAGGCGTCGTGAAGGGCCGCCGCTGACACCGCTCCAGCAGCGATTGATGCAGCGGCTGGTGCGGCGGTTGCTGCACCGGCCTTACAAGAACTATCTGCTGTGTAATTTCTACGACGCCCTGAGTGGCTTTTCCGGACGCCGCCGTCGCTCCGGCTGGTTCTGTTCGGAGCTGGTGGCGGAGTGCTACCGGCGGCTCGGCTGGCTGCCGGACACGGTTTGTCCCCACCGTTTCGTTCCCGGCCATTTCGGCTCCCGCCGGCTGAGCCTCACCGCTGGCCGGCTCTTGCCGGCGCAGTGGCTGAAACAACTCAAATCCAGCGCCGTACCCGCTGCCGATAACGCTGCCACTGATCCCCGAACCGTTGCTCGTGAAACGCTTCTTCCGCGGCGATCACGTGGTGATGCATCACCCACAGAATCGGCGGCAGCATGATCAGCATGCCGGGACTGGAAAGACTGAGAGCGCAGCCCAAATGAAGCAAGGCGAAGGCCAGATAAATGGGATTGCGAGTCAGGCGGAAGACACCGCCAGTGATCAATTCCCGCGCCGCGCGATGTGGCAAAACCGTGGTGCGGTGCCGATAAAACTGCACCATCGCGCCGGCCAGCAACAGCACCGCGAACAACGCCAGCGCCGTGGCCAGTGCGTACTGGCCGGGCCACGCCGGCAGGGTCCAGTGCAGCGCCTGGTCCAGGCCATAACCCACCAGCAAGCCGCCCAGATGCAGCAAAGGAGGGGGAATGCGAACCTCGGGATGTTCCAATGCCATGTTCAGAGGCCTATCGTTGTCAGTGAAGAAAAGCTGGGTTATGGTAATTCACATCCCGCCATTGCGGGAGTGATCGCGATCCGCTGGAACAACTGTTGTTGAAGCTCGGCGAACAGCACTGCCGGTAAAGCCATCGGCGGCGGGCGCGAACGTCACTTGTGAATCGCATATCGCGTGACATTTGTGAAGGGCTCCGTCGCCATGTCCTGCAACCTTGAAAGGGGAAACGCATGGAAGAGCGCGCGGCCACCTTGCACAGCGTAACCGCAGCATCCCAATCCCGCCTCCATCACGAACCGGAACACCGCCCGAAAGCTTACGTCCTGGACACCAATGTCCTGATCCACGACCCCAACTCCCTGATGAATTTCGAAGAGCACCGGGTGGTCATTCCGATGACCGTACTGGAGGAACTGGATCGGTTGAAAACCGGGAAGTCCCATACCGCCGCGGATTGCCGCGCGGCCATTCGTTTGATCGACCGGGTCATCGGCAAAGCATCGCCCGCGGAAGTGGAAGCGGGAATTCCTATTCAGCGTGGGGAAAATCATCATCAGGGGACACTGACCGTTCTGATGCCACAGAGCGGACTGACGCCGCCATGCCTTCCCGAACATCTGAACGACAACCGGATCATCAATGACGTGGTGGCCATGATCGCCGCCGATCCGGATCGCCATTACGTGCTGGTCACCAAGGATATCAACATGCGCCTGAAGGCGCGGGCCTGCGGGATTGACTCCGAGGATTACCACAACGACCAGCTGGTTTCCGATATCCGCCAGCTCAATCAGGGCTATTTCATGATGGAGGGTTCGTTCTGGGACCGGGTTGATGCGGTGGAGACCGAGCAGCACGGCGCGGAAACCCTGCACCGTCTGTCGCACGGTCTGCTGGTCGGTGACATTCTTGGCGAGGAGGTGTACCCGAATCAGTTCATTCTCGATGAGCAGGGTTTCGTTGGCCGAATCATGTCGGTGGAGGCGGGTGTGGTCACCTTGCGCCACTACAGTGAGCAGACGTTGATGGATCAGCAGGCCTGGGGATTGAGGCCGATGAACATTCAACAAGCGGTGGCGCTGCACCTGCTGCTGGACCCGGACATTCATCTGGTGACCCTGACCGGTGCGGCCGGTTCCGGCAAAACCATTCTGGCTCTGGCCGCCGCCATTGAAATGACGGTGGAGCAGAAACGCTTCAATAAAATCATCGCCACCCGTTCCACGCCGCCGCTGGCGGAAGAGCATGGCTTTCTGCCTGGCACCGAGGAAGAAAAGATGGACCCGTGGCTGGGCGCGATCAATGACAATATCGAAGCGTTGCACCTGAACGATGAGAATCCTTCCGGCAGCATCCAGTACGTCAAGGAAAAGGCCAACATCCAGTTCAAGGCGATGAATTACATTCGTGGCCGCAGCTTCCAGAAATCGCTGATCCTGATCGATGAAAGCCAGAATCTGACGCCGCACCAGATGAAGGCGATCGTCACCCGGGCCGGTGAAGGGTCGAAAGTGGTGTGCCTGGGTAACCTGGCGCAGATCGATACGCCATACCTGTCGCCCACCAGTTCCGGGCTGACTTATATGACCGAACGCTTCAAGCATTTCGCCCATGGCGGCTCGGTGCAGCTCAATGGCGTGCCGAGATCGCTGCTGGCGGAATACGCGGAAACCTGGTTGTAAGGAGAAAACGTCGGACGTCTGGTGTCAGGCGTCCGGCCTTCCTCACTCCCGCAGCGCCTGCCCCAGCACCGACAAGCACGCTTCGCTCTGGTAGAAATCCCCCAGCGCCAGTTCCGCCCAGGCGCTCAATACACCTTGCTCCTTTAGTACTTCCGCGCCACGCGCCAACGCCGGCGCCAGTGTGTCGCGGCGCGCCGCCGTATCGGTGCGCATGGCCTGGAGCAATGCGGGCAGACTCCATGCCATCAGGGCCTCGATTGCCGCGCGAATGCCTTCCATCACCAGTCTCCGGCTGTAGTCCAGCGCGGCGGCATGATCAGACAACAAAGCCCCCTGACGCACCAGGCCCGGCAAGGTGTCGTCCGGCACATCTCGCAGTAACGCCGCCGGCTTCATCGGGGCGATACGGCCATAGGCATCGCGTGCCAGCTCGGCGATGCGATCGTTGCTCAACTCCCGATTCAACCACTGCTCACCGGTCTTGAGCGTGGCACGAATATTCTGTCTCAGGTAGGAACGAATGGGCTCTTCCAATCCACCCATGGCCCGGCCCACGCTTTTGCGGCCCAGCTTCATCATGCTGCTGACGCCCGGCAGTTTGGCCAAAGCATTTTCTTCCAGCAGGAAGTTCTTGATGCCGGTATAGAGCATCTCGCTGACCATCTGACTGATCAGCGGATGATTCAGCACCGCATGAATGGTCCGTTCACGCAGACTCCGCAGGCGCAGCAGTTGTTCCAGCAAAGCCTCGAACTGGGCTTCGTCGAGCAATTCGCCAAAGGTCACCGGATCCTGGCGGGCGTGGTTCAACAGGGCGTGGGCCACGGATTCGATCACCGGCTGCAGACCTTCCACGGTGGCCACATGCGCCAGCCAATCATCCACCACCTGAGCCAGCACTTCGCCATCCACCAGGGTCCCCAGCGGCTTATCCGCGATTATCGCCACGCCCTGGTCCAGCAGGTCGTGCCAGTAGTCCTCCGCGCACAGACGCTGGCAGGCGTGTTCCACATGAGCTTGCTGTAAGGCTTCGGCCAGTTCTTTCCGCTTCATCAGTGTCGGTTCCGCTTTGTCCGTTTTACTGCTTGTGCCGCCGACCGTCGAATCCTTCTGGATCTTGATCCACGACAAGAGACGGCGCCCATGAGCCGGGTGTAATACCACGGAACCCTGGCGATGCCGAGGGTTCGTGTCCAGACCCGAGCGGTCGGGACGGCACCATTGTCGGTGCGGACATGATGAGCCAAGAAGGGAGCTAAACATGCAACTATGGGGACGTGGCGCCTTGGCGCTGGCGCTAATCGGCAGTGTGGGTCTGGCCCAGGGGTACGAGGCCGGAGACATCTTGGTACGTGCCGGCGCGGCCACGGTGTCGCCCCGCGTGGACAGTGACGCTTTCTCGGTGGCGCCGTTGACCGGCGCCAAGGTGGATGTGAACAACGATACCCAATTCGGCTTCACGGTCGCCTACATGATCAACTCGCGTTTCGGCGTCGAGCTGCTGGCAGCCACGCCGTTCAAACATGATCTCTATGTGGAAGGCGCGGGGCTGGGCCGTACCGACATTGGCGATACCAAACATCTGCCGCCGACCTTGATGGCCCAATACTACCTGCCGGAGCTGGGGCCGGTGCGTCCCTATGTGGGGCTCGGCGTCAACTACACCTACTTCTTTGACGAGAACATCCACGATGGCGTGGTCAGCCCGCTGATCGGGGGCGCCAACGCCGACGTGTCGCTGTCCAACTCGGTGGGCTGGGCCGCTCAGGTGGGGGTGGATCTGGCCATGGGCGACACCTGGTTCGTCAACCTCTCCGCCTGGCGGGTGGATATCGATACCGAGGCGCGCCTCAAAGTGAACGGCTCCACCGTGGATAAAATCGATGTGGAACTGGATCCGCTGGTGTGGATGGTCGGTATCGGCCGGGCGTTCTGAATCCCGCCTGTCTTGCCGGGGTATGCTATGCCGGGGCGCTCCGCCCCGGCTTTGCCGTGGTCAGCCTTCCTCGACCCGGTCCGGGTAAGCCTGGCGCCAGTGCTCGAAACCGCCGTCCAGACTCACCGCCCGGGTGAAGCCTTTTTCCGTCAGAAAGTCACAGGCCGACTGGCTGGAATGGCCGTGGTAGCAATAGACCACCAGGGCCTGGTCACGGGACGTGGTGGCCAGAAAATCGTCCAAGCTGGCCTGGGTCAGTGGCATGGCGCCGGGAATACGCGCCATGGCATGGCTGCCCGGGTCCCGCACATCAATGAACAACGCTTCTCCGCTGTCCAGAGTTTCCCGGCCTTGTTCCGGTGAGATTCGCTGGGCCATGACGCCTTCCTCGTTGAGTTGCGTTGAGTTGAGCTGCGTTTGCTGGTCTTTCCGCTTACCAGGAATGTTTCAGGCCTGACGCCGGTCTTCCAGTAGCGGTGCCGGCGGATGCTCGCAGGGCAGTTTCATGCCGATGGCTTCTTCCAGCTGCGGCAGCAGGAAGGCATCGTCCTCGCAGGCGAAACTGATCGACACGCCGCTGGCTCCGGCGCGGCCGGTACGGCCGATGCGATGGACGTAGTCCTCGGGATCTTCCGGCAGATTGAAGTTTACCACATGGGAGACGCCGTCGATGTGGATGCCCCGCCCGGCCACGTCGGTGGCGATCAATACCCGAAGGTCGCCGGCGCGGAAGCGCTCCAGGGTCTTCATGCGCTGATTCTGCGGCACGTCACCGGAAATCAGCGACACTTTCAGGCCCTTTTTCACCAGCCGGTCGTTGAGCCGGCGGGTAATGTCCCGGCGGTTGGCGAACACGATCACCTTTTCCATGTTTTCACTGATGATCAGGTTATACAGCAGATTGAATTTGTCTTCCGTGGCGGTGATATAGACCTTTTGCTCCACGGTTTCCGTGGTCACCTGGGCCGGCTCGATTTCCACCGTCACCGGGTCCTCGGTCCAGCGCTGGGCCAGCGCCATGACGTCCTCATTGAAGGTGGCGGAAAACAGCAGGGTTTGCCGGTGGCGGTTTGACGGCGTCATCCGCACGATGCGTTTGACGTCCGGAATGAAGCCCATGTCCAACATCCGGTCGGCTTCGTCCAGGACCAGTGATTCCACCCGGTCCAGCCACAGGTCGCGGCGTTTGGCGAAATCCAGCAGGCGGCCGGGGGTGGCCACAAGGATGTCGATCAGACGGGTTTGCAGGCGCTCCTGCTGACGGTTGAAGTTCATGCCGCCGACCACGCTCATGACCTGCAGGTCGGTATGGCGGGCCAGTTGCAGCGCATCTTTTTCGATCTGCATCGCCAGTTCCCGCGTTGGCGCCACGATCAGAGCGCGTGGTTCACCGGCGTAGCGGGGCACCGTCAGCGGGTGACGCAACAAGTCGTTGATGACCGTGATCAGGAACGCGGCGGTTTTGCCGGTGCCGGTCTGGGCCCGGCCGATGGCATCCGCGCCGGCCAGAGTGTGGCGCAGCACCTCCGCCTGAATGGGGGTGCAATACTGGAAGCCCGTTTCGGCGATACCGCGCATCAGAGGCAGTTCCAGATCGAAGTCATGGAAGCGGACCTCGCCTTCTTTCTCCGGTACCTGGAACTGGTCCAGATCCCAATCGCTTGTTTTGTCTTGTCGCATCACGTTGCTCGGATTGCTCTCGCCGTCGGGTGGAAAGCACGGGCCATCACGGAAGAAATGGCCGGATCAGGGAAACGTCGGCCTGTGCCCATGCAGTCATTCATAGTAGTGAAAGGGCCCCCCGGGAAACAATCGTCAGTGGAATACCAGCAGGCGATTGTTGGCGGGCATAGCGTGGTCAGCCAATAAAACACGTCCGTGGCGTGCAAACAAGGCCGCCACCCACTCCTGGTCACGAATTCCCATGCTCAGGGACTGGCTTTTGAGGTGCAGATCGAAGCGGCGATTGCTGTCGCTGGTGTAATGCCCCTGGTAATTGAATGGGCCATAAATGTAAGCACGAGCCTGCGGCGTCAGGTGCTCACAGAGACGTTGCACGCACCGCTCCACCAGCGGTCGGGACAAGATGTGGAAGGTGTTGGCGGTGTAGATGTGACGGAAACGATGCTCCGGCCAGCGGCCCTGTACCCGCAGAATGGTGGCGGCTTGCAGGGAGGGGCAGGGATGGGCCTCCAGCCAACGGTTCAGGCCGGTCATGTTCTCCGGCTGTTCACTGGGGTGCCAGCGAACAGCCGGGAACCGGGGCGCCATCCAGACGGCGTGTTGACCGGTACCGGAGCCGATCTCCAGCAGGTCGCCGTGATCCAGATAGTGGGCCAGTATCTCGGCGATGGGCCCCTTGTTGTTCTCGGCGGCTTGGGAAAACGGTCTTTGCATAGGATGTCCGGTCGTGGTGGGATCGTCCCTGTCTTCGGGTAGCCGCCGCCACGACCGGTGCGGTGGGTAGGGCGAACAGGCCCTAGCGCCGCATCAGCTTCTGGCCGGCCACCATCAGACGTTGGTAGCTGGTCGGCAGCAGCCGTTGCATGCCATCGATGGCCAGGGCGTCGGAGCCGATCAGTACCCGACGTTTGTTGGCCCGCACGCCCTTGAGGATGGTCCGGGCCGCTTCCTCGGGGGTGGTGCGGAACAGTTTTTCGAAATCCCGGCGGGCCTTGTCGGCATCGGTGCCGGTGATCTTTTCCATGCCGCTGCCCATGCGGGCGTTACGGGCGATATTGGTCTTGATACCGCCCGGATGCACGGTGGTGCACGAGACCCCGCCGTTCTCGATCTCAAGCTCCTGGCGCAGGGACTCGGTGAAGCCCCGAACCGCGAACTTGGCGGCGTTGTAGGCGGATTGGGTCGGCACGCCAATCAGTCCGAAGACACTGGAAACGTTGACGATGTGCCCTTCGCCCGCGGCTTTCAGGTGTGGCAGGAAGGCCTTGGTACCATACACCACGCCCCAGAAATTGATGCCCATGAGCCACTCGAAGTCCTCATAGCTCATCTCTTCCACGGACGCGCCCAGAGCGACGCCCGCATTATTGATGACCAGATGGACGGCGTCAAAGTGGGCCATCACTTCGTCGGCGAAGGTATAAACCGCGTCCCGGTCAGCCACATCGAACACCTTGGACATGACTCGTTCCGAATCCAGGCCAAGCGCTTCGACGGTCTCCCGCAGGCCTGCCTCGTTGACGTCGGAGAGTGCCAGTTTGGCGCCCTGGGCAGCCAGTTGGCCGGCCAATGCGCGGCCGATGCCGGAGCCGGCGCCGGTGATCACCGCAACCTTGTCCTTGAAACTTTTCATGTTGGAAATCCCCATGAGTACGTGGAGCGGAGTGTACCGGCATCGATCATGCAGAACGGGCCAATTGCCGGCGAGGGACTGGCTGTGACGCCGCTGGTGGCGGGCCCTGATGTCGATCAGTGGGAGTCGGGCTGGGGGCTGAACTGGCCGCTTTCCAGGGCGGAGGCGATGGCTCGGCGGCTGATCGCCATGGCGTTTTCCACTGCCTGCTCATCGTCGCCGTCGACAATAATCGGAGTGTGAAGGGTGATCCGCGCCGGACCGGGCTGCATACGCAGGGTATCCGGCGGCAGGATGTCGCGGGTACCGGTAAGGGTGACGGGCAGAATCGGCAGCTCAAGATCCTGGGCCATGCGGAAAGCGCCTTTCTTGAACGCCAACAGCTCGCCGCTACGGCTGCGGGTGCCCTCGGGGAAGAACAGGATGCTGGTGCCACCGACCAACTGGCGCTTGGCGTTTTCCAGGCTGGCCAGAGCCTGCTCGTGATTGCTCCGGTCGATGAAGATGTGGCCCAGTACTTCACAGGCGTAGCCGATCAGCGGCACGCGCCGCAATTCCTGCTTCATCACCCAACGGAAATCCACCCCCAGATGGCCGTAAAGCACCCAGATGTCGTACTGGCTCAGATGATTGGCGACGATCACATAGCTCTGATCGGGATCCAGCTGTTCGCGGCCATGGATGTGGACGGAAACGCCACTGAGCAGCAAGCCCAGGCGGGACCACGGCACGGCGGTCAGACGCCCGGCCCGGCGTGGCCCGACGAAGGGGCTGAGCGCCATGCACAGGATCCACAGTGCCACGGTGGCCAAGACCATGAGAGGAACGAAAACCAACCAGCAATAAACAAAGAAAAGGGCGTTGACCACGACCGCGACTCCCGATCCACCACTGCGTGCCCGAACACGTCCGTCCAAACAAGGATATGCACTATGTTAGAGCAGATGGCCGAATATGACAGGTGGATTTTGGAATTGTTACGCTTTTGTCAAAGTGTTGCCGCAGTCGACGTTTTTCGGCGGAATTTCCGTTATTAATGCGGCGCAATGTTAAAAATAGCGGCTCAAGTGCAAGTAAATGGATATTGAGCGCCGCGGTCGGAGCGAAGAACGCTAGAGGATAAATTGTAACCAGTGTTAACCTTCGTTTTTCATACGAATAGAAGAAGCCGATCTACATGGCCTTGAACAAATGGATGCATTGGGGGATGGGCGCCTTGTTGGTAGCGGCTTTCCTGGCGGGTTTGCCGGGGCATGCGCTGCAATCCGATCCTCCCTTTATAGCCGAACACGTTCCCTCTCACGATGTGGTCGATGGGCAGTGGCAGATGCGTTTCGCCTCCGATGCGGAAACCGCTCTGGTCCACGCCGCTTCCATGGTGGAGCTGCCGGATGGCCGTCTGCGTGCCTTCTGGTTCGCCGGCAGCCGGGAGGGAGCCCAGGATGTGGGCATTCACTCCTCCGTTTTTGATCCCGGCACCGGTGTCTGGAGTGAAGAAACCACCGTGGTCAGCCGGGATCAGATCAGCCAGGGCTGGGGCCGCCATGTGCGCAAGTTGGGTAATGCGGTGCCAGTTCTCGACGATAACGGCCGCATGCGCCTGTTCGTGGTGGCGGTAAGCTTCGGTGGCTGGGCCGCCAGCCGTATGGTGGTGCTGGAATCCTGGGATCAGGGCGCATCCTGGAAGTTTGATCGGGCCTTGACCACTTCGCCCTTCCTCAACATCAGCACGCTGGTGAAGACGCCGCCGTTGCGATTCGCCGATGGCTCGGTTGGGCTGCCGGTCTATCATGAGATGATCGGCAAATTCGGTGAGATGCTGCGTCTGGATGAGGATAACCGGATTCAGGACAAGTCCCGCATCGGCCATGGCCGCAAAGCGATTCAGCCGCTGGTGCTGGTGGACAGTCCGCACCGCGCCACCGCTTTCCTCCGCAACGAGAGCGACGACCACCCGGGCATGCTCTACCGCAGTGATACCTACGACGGCGGTGTCGAATGGACGCCGCTGGTCTCCTCCGGACTGCCCAACCCCAGCGCCGCTGTTGGCGGTGTGGCGTTGAGCGAGGGGCATTGGTTGCTGGTGGCGAACTGTAATTCGGTGGAACGAGACGATCTGTGCATGCGCGAAACCCGGGACAGCGGCCGCACCTGGACCGATCGCATCTACTTTCATAATCGCGCATCCTGGCGCGGTGGCGACCTGGAAGAAAACCGCTTCCTCAACATGATCGGCGAGGAACTGGAAGGCACCTTCGGCGTTATCCGCGATCAGCCCTATCTGCAACGGGTGGAACACAACAAGTGTTTCCCGCGCGGTTGTGAATTCCAATACGACTATCCCTACGTTATTCAAGCCAGCAATGGTGATCTCCACGTGCTTTATACCTGGAATAAATCCGCCATCCGGCATGCCTGGTTGCCGGCCAGACAGCCGGGCAAAGGGGGGAGAGGGTGATGCTGGTGTCCGTAGTGGTTTGCGCTTTTATTCTGGTGGCGGTGTCGCTGCGTCTGTCCAGCCGCTGGCCGGTACGCCGCCGTGCTCTGGTGGCGGCCGCGGTGCTGGTGTTGTCGCTCCTGCCGTTTCCTTATGGCCTGGCGCCCTGGGTGCTCAGTTACCTGGGGGACTTCAGTCTGACCTCCGGCATGTTGGCGTTGCTGGCCATTCTGCATCGCCTGCGCGGCCATCAGTTCCTTTCCATGGGGCAGACCCGAATGGCCTGTCTGCTGCTGGTGTTTCTGGCGCTGTGGTTCTATCCGATGAGCCTGGGTTCCAGCTACGAGGACCCGTATGCCTGGGGTTTCGGTGATCTGATATTCAGCTGCATGCTGTTGCTGGTGGGTGTGGTGGCCTGGCTGAGCCGCGCCTATGCCAGTTGCATTATTCTGGTGGTGGCGCAGCTGGCCTACGCCTGGCGTCTGCTGCCGTCCGATAATCTCTGGGACTATCTGATTGATCCCTGGCTGGTGTTCTGGGCCAGCGGCTGGCTGATCCGTGATCGCCTGCTGGCGCGCCGGGCCCGTCAGCGTCTGGCGGTGAGCCAGCCGGAGGCGGCATCGGCGGCGCCTGTCCGTACCGAATCTTGAGTAGAGCGCGGGTACAAGCAGGCGAACAGGCACACTCTCACGAAGCCGCTGTAGCTACCTCTGAATTCATGTCCCCAGGCCTGCAAGAGGGCCAAGGGTTTGGCGTGCCGGCGTGTTGTGCGCCAGCCAGCCTTCAACCGTAACGGCTGGCCAGCAGCCGGCCACTAAGATGAGCCACCCCATAACCCACCAAAAACATCAATACATTGCCGATCAGGCCGGTGTAGTACAGATCAAAGGGGGCGCGTAGTGCTTCCGGCCACCAGCTCTGTTCCGACAGCAGAGTCCAGCCGGTGAAGGCCAGAGTACAGATCAGGCCGCACCAGGCCGAGAAGGTGTTACCGGTGCGTGTGAAGAACCCCAGCAGATACAGTCCGAGCATACCGCCGCCCAGTAGTGATACCAGGATGGTGGAGGTGTCCTGCAGGGTGTGAGTGGTGGCGCCGTTGAGCCAGAGTGCGCCCAGGATCATCAGGACCATGGTCAGTGCCGCGGCGCCGCGCGCCACCGCCAGATAATGGCGATCCTCCTGATTCGGCCGCCAGTGGCGGCGGTAGAGATCAACTACGGAAACCGTGGCCACGGCGTTGATGCTGGAATCCAGCGAGCTCATCGCCGCCGCCAGCGCCGCCGCCACCACCAGCCCGGCGATACCCACCGGCAGATATTCGGTAATGAACCAGGGCACGATGGTTTCCGCCCGGGCCGTGCCGGCCAGAACTTCCTGTGACTGTGAGTCGGGGAAGTGCTGGAAGAACACCCAGAGCCCGGTCCCCAACAGCATGTAGAAGGCCCACAGTGGCAAGGCCGTGAACAGATAGACCCACAGGGCGCGCCGGGCTTCGCCGAGGGAGCGGGCGGCGCAGTAGCGCTGCACCGTGTTCTGGTTGCTGGCGTATTCGGTGAGCCAGTTGGTGAGGCCGATGAACAACATCATGGTGGCGGTTTTTTCACTCAGGGACAGTGTCCAGCGGGTGGCCCCTGGGCCGTCCTCACCCCATTCCGCCAGGGCGAATTTACCGGCCCGGCCGGCTTCGCTGAACAGCTGGACCAGCCCGCCGGGCAGGGCGTCCACCACGATCCACAGGCACAACACGCCACCCAGGATCAGCACCACGGTTTGCAGCACATCGGTCCAGATTACCGCGTCGATACCGCCGACCACGGTGTACAGCCCAACAAACAGGCCGCTGAGCACGATGGCGGTGGCCGGCGGGATCGATACCAACTGCTGGATGAGCAGCGCCAGCAGCCACAGGATCATCGACACCCGTACCAACTGGGCGATGATGAACGCCGCCGCCCCGTACACCCGCAGGCTCGGCCCGAAGCGCTGTTCCAGATATTCATAGGCGCTGGTCAGATTGCCACGGCGAAAAAACGGCAGGAAGAACCAGGCCGCCATGGCGATGGCGAAGGGTAGCGCCAGATTGGGCAGATAGCGCAGCCAGCCGGTCTTGAAGGCGTCGGCGGGGTAGGCGAGGAAAGTCACCGAACTGATCGAGGTGCCGACCAGGGACAGGCCGATGACCCAGCCGCGAAACCGGCGTCCGCCGACGAAGTACTCTTCGGTGCTGGTATTGCGTCGCGAGCAATACAGCGCGATGACCAGTACCACCAGCAGGTACAGGGCCATCACGGCCCAATCGGCGAAGGCCAGATTCATGGCGTGAAGATCCGGTTATTGTTCGATGTACACCTGATCGGCCTGTTCACCCCGATCGGATTGCCGTGTGGTGAAGCGAACCCGGGTGCCGGTACGCAGGCTGCGGCGCCCACCATTCTGTACCGCCTTGAAGTGGACGAAAATTTCTTCCTCATCGTCGGTAAGGATGAAACCGAAGCCTTTATTGGGATTGAACCACTTCACCTCGCCATGGCGCATGGTGCCGCCGCCGAGTCGGAGTTTTTGCCAGGGCAGCAACGGCAGCAGGTAAATCAGCACCGGAATCCACAGCCAGGCGGCAACGCCGAAGGCCACCTGGCCGTGGGCCAGTACCAGCCCCGCCAGGTAAAAGAACACCGCCAAATGCAGGGGCAGACGGCCGGGCCCGCCAAGCGGGCACACCAGGTTCACCGCGGCGGCCAGCAGGAGACCCAGGCCGGCCTGCTGGGACAATACCGGGGAGACCATCAGCTCGATGTCATGCACGGAGAGAATCAGGGAGCGCGGCGCGAAAATAAGCCAGGCGCCGCACAGGGCCAGTAACAAGGCTGCCAGCATATAAAAGGCGGCCAAAGGTTTGGAAACTTTCATGGAATGGACGTTACCTTATGCTCATTGGGCTCGGGACCCTCTCCGAAAAGCGGAGAGGAACGTCACGCCGGCGCTACCGGCGGGCGGCCAGGGCCGATGGTCGTTTCCGCGCGCTTCCTCTTGTAGGGGAGCGTCGCCTCCGCGGGCAAAGAAGGGATAAAGGGCGAGCCCCGGAGTAGATCGGCCTGCGTTATCATTATGATCGCCGCCGGGCCATTGTAACCAAGGCGGCGGATAATCTCACACCCGCCAGGGCCGAATTGAGCAGTAGAGGCGTTACTTTGCGGTATCCGTTTTTATCCGACAGTTTCTTTCAGGCCCTGGCGCGCAGCGGCGCCACTGGTGAAGACGCCGGCTGGCTGCCCCGTCATGTGCAACTCGATGGCGGTTTCCTGCCGCTATTCGAGCGCCGGGACTCCCGTGGTGAGTACGTGTTCGATTACGCCTGGGCGGACGCCTACGAGCGTTACGGTTACCGCTATTATCCGAAGCTGGTCAGTGCCATTCCCTATACTCCGGTGGTGGGACCGCGTTGGCGGGGGGACATCGACGCCGGCCGAATGTGGCGGGCGGTGCGCGAGCGAATGGCGGAAACCGGTGCTTCGGGCTGGCATCTGTTGTTTCCGGACCGCGCCAGCCGCATGGCGCTGGCGGAGCTGCCCTTGGTCGAACGGCAGGCCTGCCATTTCCGCTGGTTCAACCACGGTTATGCTGACTTCGGCGATTTCCTGGCGCGCTTCCAGTCCCGCAAGCGCAAGAACCTGAGACGCGAACGGGAGAAAGTCACGGCGCAGGAGGTTCAGGTGGAACGCCGGCTGGGATCGACGCTGAGTGAAGCGGAGTGGGCGCACTTTTACCAGTGTTACGCCAGCACCTATCTGAAACGAGGGCAGTGGCCTTATCTTACCGAATCCTTCTTCACCGATCTGGCCGCCGCCCAGGGAGATCAGATCATGGTGGCGCTGGCCCGCCATCGGGACGACACCGTGGCCGCCGCTTTATACCTGTTCGACGATCAGGCTCTGTACGGCCGTTATTGGGGCTGCCTGCGCGAATTCGATGCTTTGCACTTCGAACTTTGCTACTACCAGGGCATCGAATTCGCCATCGAGCAGGGGCTGGCGGAGTTCGATCCCGGTGTGCAGGGCGAGCATAAACTGTTGCGCGGATTTGAACCGGTCATTACCTATTCTTTGCACTGGCTGGCGGAACCGGAGTTTCAACGCGCGGTGGCGGATTTCTGTGCCCGGGAAGCCCGGCATGTCAGCGGCTACCGGGAAGAAGCGCTGACGCTGTTGCCGTTCCGGTCGGATCTTTCATGAGTTCCCCACGTCGCCTTGCTGCTGCATCAGTAATGCCATGGTGATGCGATCGCAGGGATCCGCCTCCGGATGTTCCGGGTGCTTGGGGCCCAGCTCGTCGCTGACGTCCTCCAGGCTGCTGTTGTCCGGCTCATCCAGATCCACCAGGAACTCCAGGACGCGGCCCTGGGGATCCACCAGTGTGCCGGTGTAGGTATGTTGATCGAAGGGGCAGAGACTGGCGAACAGGGTGCGGCCCAGGTCCAGCCCCTGGTCCGAGAACCATTGATTCAACGCCGGATCGAGCTGGCCCTGGCGTACTTCGCGGGTGGCTTGATGAACCGCGTCACGGGTGACGCGGTGGCTTATTTTTTCCAAATGCATTGTTTTTTCCATGGCATCCGCATTGACGGAGAATCAGCGGGTCCGACGAAACAAAGGTGGCATCGGGCTGTCGAGAAGGGCGCAGAGGGCCCTTAACAGTTCTGTTTCCGCCACCTGAATCCGGCCGTCGGCGAGTATCAGGTCGGCGGCGGTATCGATCACCGCTGATTTGAGCGGTGGTGTCAGCCGATTCAGCCGCGCCACTGAATGATTCATCCGCTCCGGTGTGCAGCGGTCCGGAGGCAACAGTTGACGGCCCGCTGGCAGCAGCCCCCGGGTGGCTTGTTGAAACAGCGTCACGGCGGTATGACGGGCACTGTCGGCGGCCCAGGCCAGGGCGGAAAACACCACCTGAAGGTCCGCCGCCACCGCGCCGAACCGATGCAGGGCCGGCTCCGGCAGTCGTTTGGCGGGCAGCAGGCGGGTTCGGGCCAGCGCGCACAGGGCCCAGCAGAGCAGATCGCGATTGCCTCTCTGGCGGGCGATTCCCAGTAATTGATCAATGATGGCCTGGCGCCGCGCCAAGGGCTGGCGCGCCAGGGTTGGCAGCGCCAGATCCAGCAACGGCAGGCGCAGGCGGGTGCCCAACTGCCGTACTTGCTGGATCCACTCGCCGCGTTTGCCGCCGGCCAGCGCCGGTGGCACCGGACGGGGCCCCAGCGCCAGCGCGTACAGAATGGTTTCGGCTCCTTCGTTGCCCGCCAGGGCTTGCCGCAAGGGTCCTGGAATACTGGCCACCAGGGACCGGGCGTAACCCAGATTGGCATCGTCGAGAAAACCGATATGTTGAGAAGCGCGGGGGGCGCGGCGTGCCCGTACCCGGGCGCGCGCGTTCCAATCCGGACCCAGTGCCCGCAGGCGTTGCTCCAATGGCGGGTGCGAAGAGAGCAGGGCGCGCAGATGAACGGACACGGTTTCGGCGAAGCCCATGTGACTGATGTCCTCGGCATACAGGGAATGCAACAAGGAACCCCCACCGTTGCGAATCTTGATCAGAGCGCCGGCCAGGCCTTCACTTTGCCGGGTGAACTGTACCGCGCAGGCATCCGCCAGATGTTCGCGCTGCCGGGAGATGGCGGCTTTGATCAGTCGACCAAAGAACAGCCCGGCGTAGCCCACCGTCATCATCAGGACGCCGCCGGTGAAAAAGAGCGGTTGATAGCGATGCCGCCGGGAGATCGGCTGCAACAGGAACTCGCCCACTTTTCCCACCGCCAGAATACCGGAGAGCGCGGTCATCAATTGCAGGTTAAGGCGCATGTCGCCGTTGAGAATATGGCTGAATTCGTGAGCCACCACGCCTTGCAGTTCCTCCCGGCTCAGCTGCTCCAGGGCGCCGCGGGTGACCACCAGCAAAGCCTGATCCGGACGAGCGCCGGCGACGAAGGCATTGATGCCGGTTTCGCTGTCCAGCACGAACAGGCGTGGCACCGGCAGACCGCTGGCGATCGCCATCTCCTCCGTCACGTTGCGCAGCCGGCGCAGCGGCTGGTCGCCGGCGTCGGCGTCCACTTCCCGTGCCGACAGCAGCGCGGTGAGCGCGGTGGCGCCGCCGCGCAGTTGCCAGGCCTTGCGTAGCGAGCCATACGCCATGATCGACAGCGTCGACAGACTGACCCACCAGAACGGACTGCTGCCGAGCCAGGGCGCGGACGCCAGGCCGGGCAGCAACAGGCGGACCAGCACCACGGTCACCAGATTGACCGCCGCGGTGACTCCGGCGAGGGCCAGCAGGAAGTACAGCGCCAGCAGCAGGGTGCGGCGCCGGGCCTGGGTCTGATGCTGGAAGAAGTCCATCGCCGCCGTGGCCTCAGAGTCTGACCGTGACCGCTTGACGTGCCGTCGCGGTTTCCAGTGACAGCAGGTCGGCGGCGCGGAATGGTCCGAACAGACCGCCGATCAGGTTATTCGGGAACTGCTCGCGGTAGGTGTTGTAGCCCATCACGGTGTCGTTGAAGGCCTGGCGGGCGAAACCGATGCGATTCTCGGTGCTGGTGAGGGCTTCCATCAGTTCGGACACGGTGGCGTCCGCCCGCAGTTCCGGATGGCTCTCGGCCACGGCCCGAAACTGGGCAAGGCTGCCGGAAAGCAGATTCTCAGCCTGTGACAGACGTGCCATGGCATCGCTTTCGCCTGGTTGGCGGGCGGCATCGGTGCGGGCTTTGGCGGCGTCCCGGCGGGCTTCGGTGACCCGGGTCAGAGTGTCTTGTTCGTGGCGCAGATAAGCGCGGGTGGCGCTCACCAGATTGGGAATCAGGTCGTGGCGGCGTTGCAACTGCACATCGATCTGAGCGAAAGCATTGCGATACTGATTACGCAGACGGATCAGCCGGTTGTAGACGGCGATCAGATACAACAGCAGCGCGGCGATAACGCCGGCGAATAGCCACTCCCCCATACTATCCCCCCAGAATGATAGTAACGTGGTTCCCCGGATCGTGGTTCCTCGCGAGCGGCGGTTGTCAGGAGCGGACGGGGCCGGCCACGGGACCTCATATTATTGGGGAATGCCGGCCTCGCATCCGGCGGACCTTCATTCCCATGGGTTAAGTTACTGTAATGCCGCCGTACAACCAAGTAGACCGACGAGCCGGCGTGATCGAATTAACACTTGTCGCGAGGCCCGTTGCCCGGACAACGCCCCCACAGCGGCTCGTGGTCCGGTCTGTGGGAAGCGTCTTTCAGACGATGAAGGGGTAAAGCGGGATGTAGTGGTCCACCAGCAACGCGGTGAACAACACGAACAGGTAGGTGATGGAGTAGCCAAAGGTCTTCATCGGCAACTTGGGGTCTTCCGAGAAGCGCAGGCGCACCGCGTGCACCAGGAAGATGGCGCCGAGGATGACCGCGGCGATCAGATAGATCAGCCCGCTCATGCCGGTGAGATAGGGCAGCAGCGAGCACACGAACAGCAGGATGGTGTAATAGAGCACCGACTCGCGAGTGAACGGGATGCCGTGGGTCACTGGCAGCATCGGGATATCGGCCTTGGCGTATTCATCGGCCCGGTGGATCGCCAGCGCCCAGAAGTGCGGCGGTGTCCACACGAAGATGATCAACACCAGCAGCCAGGCATGGGGGTGAAGTTCGTTGGTTACCGCCACCCAGCCCAGCAGCGGCGGGATGGCGCCGGCGACGCCGCCGATAACGATGTTCTGTGGCGTGGCGCGCTTCAGATACAGGGTATAGACGAAGGCGTAGCCGACAAAGCCGAACAGGGTCAGCCAGGCGGTCATCGGATTGACCAGAAAGTACAGCATGGCCATGGACAGCATCGCCAGCGCCACGGCGAACGCCACCGCCGCTCGCGGTGACAGCTTGCCCGCCACCAGCGGCCGCTGCTCGGTGCGTTTCATGATCGCATCGATCTTCTGGTCCATGATCTGATTGATGGCGGCGGAGGCCATCATCGCCAGAGACAGCCCTACGAACGCCGGGATAAAGATTGGCAGCGGAACCATGCCCGGCGGATCCGTGGCCAGAAACATGCCGGCCACGGCGGTCACCATCAGCAGCATGACCACGCCAGGCTTGGTCAGGGCCAGATAGTCTCGCCAGGTGGTGGTGCTCATGAACGCTATTCCCCGTTGGGGCCCGGTCGGGCACTGGTGCATTTGACGTTGATGGCGCGGATGAACAGGACCAGGGTGATCAGCAGGACCACCGCGCCGAAGTTGTGCGCCACCGCTATCCGCAGTGGCACGGAAAATACCACATTACCGATGCCGAGACCCACTTGCACCAGCAGTAGCAGCAGGATCACTCCGGCGAAGTTGCGAAAAAAGGTGCTGTGAGCACGGCGCAGGATGCGGACCACCAGGGTCAGCACCAGCAGAGAGACCAGCAAGGCGCCGAAACGATGCATCACATGGATGGTGGTACGGGCGTCATTTTCCAGCACGCCGAATTCATAGTCGGGCAGGTCGTGCTCATGCCCCCAGAAAATAAAGGCATCGGCGAAATTGAGGTGTTCGGTCCATCCGGACTCACACACCGGCAGTTCGGTACAGACCACCGCCGCGTAGTTGGCGGTGGTCCAGCCGCCCAGGGCGATCTGCAGAATCACCGCCGCCAGGGCCAGGCCGGCCAGTGGCTTGAGGGTGCGGACATCGCAGTCGTTGAGAAATTCCGGCCAGCGGTAGAGGCGGGCGGCCAGCAGCGACAGCAAGGTGAGGGTGGTGAAGCCGCCGAGCAAATGCAGCATGACGATGGTGGGCTGCAGCCCCATGGTCACCGTCCACATGCCAAGCAGGCCCTGGAAGATCACCAGCACCACCAGGAACAGCGGCAGTTTCAGCGGTTGTTTGGCACGCTTGCGATTGATCCAACTGAGCGCCGCGATGATCAGGATGGTCAGGCCCAGCACGGAGGCGAAATAGCGATGGACCATCTCCGGGATGGTTTTGTGCGCTTCACGCAATGCGCCGGGATCCGTCGAGTTGACATCGGCCACGTGGGCCACGGCTTTACGCACATCCAGGTGGCCGTAGCAACCGGGCCAGTCCGGGCAGCCCAGGCCGGCATCACTGAGGCGGGTCCAGGCGCCCAGTGCGATCACGCCGGCGGCGAGGAAAATGGCTACGATCGTCACGCGACGCAGCCAGATTTGGGAAGACGTCAGGGTTTGCATGATTTCGGGACCTGCTGGTGTTCATCCGATCTACGCGCGGGTTGTCCGCGCGGGATAAAAGCACGGGCTATCCAAACGGTGGTGCCGGGTAGGCGCTAACCGATCAGGGAGCCCTTGAGTGTCCGTTTCAAATCCAGGCGGATGTTCTCCGCCTCTTCCAGAGTGGCTTCCATGTCCTCGTGGGTGGGGTAACGCATGAAAATCTGGCCGTCGGGACTGACCAGATAAATATCCCCCACCGGTGAAGACTGACTCTCGCCGTAAGCGGCTTCGAGCGTGGCTTTCAGGGTCTCCAGGTCACCCTGGACCTCCTCCATGCCGGCGACATTGTCGTCCAGGAAAGCACGGAAGTCCGCATCTGGTTGCCGGGTAAGCACCACGACCCGGCGTACGCGCTGCGCATCCTCGGTGAGTGCCAGGCGAACCTGGCGCATCTGATAGTAGAGGCCGTTCTTGCAGCGGCTGTCACAGCCGTCGCCGGCGACGTACATCATTGTCCAGCGGCCGCTCATGTCATCGGCCCGGTAGGGATCTTCGGTGCTTTCCATCAGGCCCAGATCCGACACCGGAATATGCGGGATCAGCAACTGGCCCTTGTTCTGGCGCGGCAGTTCCCAGGGGTCGATCAGGTAACGGCCGGCCAGGAAAAACAGCACGAAGGGGCTGAGAATGGCCAGTAAAGTGAGTCTGTTTTTGCTGCGAGGGGACATCGGTTTATACGTCCAGTTGATCCTGTCGGCGTGCCTGCCGCCGACTCGCTACCAGAAAGACCACCAGGGCCGCCACGGCCAGCCCCAGCCACTGCAGCGCGTAAGCCTCGTGACGTTGCGGGCTGATAGTGGTTTCCGCGTCTTGCCAGGGTTTTGGCAATGGCGGCTGATCGCCCAGGCCTTGATCCGCGGCAAGGCGGATTTCAAAGGGCGCCAATTCTACCCCAAGTCGGGCGCCGATGGCTGCAAAATCCACCTTTTGCACCCTTAAAGGCCATTGATTGTCCGGCAGAGGGGTGTCCTTGAGTACCAGGGCGCGGGTGGAGGGCTCGTATACCGTGCCTTCCACGGTGAGCGGACCGGTCACTGGCGCCACCGAGGGCAGCACCGCGCGATCGCTGCCACGGGGTAACCAGCCGCGATTGATCAGCACCCAGCGGCCGTCATCGGTACGCAGCGGCGAAAGCAGGTAGTAGCCGGCGATGCCCTGATTCATGCGATTGTCCAGCAGTACCGGACGGGCGTTGTCGAGTTCGCCGCTGACAGTGATGGGCAGATGCTGGCGGTCCTCACGCCTCAAGGCCGCGGATAACGACTGTGGCGCCCCGGCGGCCTTGCCGGCCTGGTCCGCGAGCCATTCTCTCTTCTCGTCCGCGCGCTGCCACTGCCACCAGGACAAGCTCAGGCACACGGTGATCACCACCAGGGTGAGTGCGGTGGCAAGAGGGGAAAACAGGCGGGGTTTTCCGGCCATGGGCGATCTCCGGGTCACGGCGGCCGGTGGAGCGTGCACTTCACCGCCGGGGGACTACAATGGGCGCACATTGTACATGAACAGCGAGTGTGGAAGGTGCCTGTATGTGGTGGGTGAAACTGATCGTCATCGTGCTGCTGGCCGCGGCCGTGGTCTCCCTGGGACGGGCCTTGATGGCCCTGGTCCGTAATGAAGGCAAGGAAGGTAAAACCATGCGCGCGCTGGCCTGGCGGGTGGGCTTCTCGGCGGCGGTGTTCATATTTATTCTGCTGAGCATGATGATGGGCTGGATCCAGCCCCACGATGTCAATCCGACCACCTTGTACGGCGAGCCGGTGCAGCAACAAGGAGAGTAAAGGACGCCGAGCCGCTGTAAGCAGGATGGAAGCATGCGCCTGGATCGCTTGCTAAGCCTCTCTCCACTTTATAGCCGGCGGCGAAGCCGGCTGCTGATCAGTGCCGGGCGCCTGCGGGTGGACGGTGAAGTGGTGCGTAACCCTCGTCATGAGGTGAGCGCATTTCAGCGTGTGGAGTTGGATGGTACTCTGCTGCAAGCCGGGCGTGGCGCCCGTTACTGGATGCTGCACAAGCCGGTGGGCGTGGTCAGCGCTACCCGGCACGATAGCCACCGCACCGTGCTCGATTTGCTCGATGAGGCGGACAAACACGAACTGCACCTGGCCGGGCGGCTGGATCTGAATACCAGTGGCCTTTTGTTGCTCAGTAACGACGGGCACTGGTCGCGGCGTATTACCCTGCCGGAGCAGCGCAAACCCAAGGTTTACCGGGTCGATACCGAGCAGCCTATCAGCGAGGACTACATCGAGGTGTTCGCCCGTGGTCTGTACTTTGCCTATGAAGATCTCACCACCTTGCCCGCCCAACTCGAATTGCTGGGCAGCCACCGCGCCCGCCTGACCCTGTACGAAGGGCGTTATCATCAGGTCAAGCGCATGTTCGGCCACTTCCGCAATCGCGTTGTCGCTCTGCATCGCGAGCAAATGGGGGAAATTCACCTCGATCCGAATCTGGCGCCGGGCCAATATCGGGCGCTGACGGCGGCGGAGATCGCCAGCGTCTAGCAGGAAACGGCATTACCCTTCATCGAGCCGTGGAGAGATAAATTCGGAGGTCGCTACAACGCCGCTGTGGGAGCTTGCCTGCAAGCGAATATCCCAGCATTGGAGGTCGCATTCGCCAGCAGGCTGGCTCCCACAGTTTGTGGTACGAAGCTGCTTTGTGGGAGCTTCGAACAAAAAAGCCCCGGCATTGCCGGGGCTTTTGGTGTTCGGGATGGCGGCGGCGTTTACAGCCAGTACACCACCACGAACAGGAACAGCCACACCACATCCACGAAGTGCCAGTACCAGGCCCCCGCTTCCCAGGCGAAGTTGTTCTCGGCGTCGAAATGCCCCTTGATCACCCGGATCAGCGTCACCGCCAGGAAGATGGTGCCGATGGTCACGTGCGCGCCGTGGAAACCGGTGAGCAGGAAGAACAGGCTGCCGTAGATGCCGGCGTCCAGGGTCAGGCCCATTTCGGTATAGGCGTGGATATATTCTTCCACCTGCAGACCAAGGAAGATTGCGCCCAGCAGCACGGTGATGGCCTGGAAGCCGATCAACTTGCCGCGTTTACCCGCCAGCAAGGCGTGGTGGGCGATGGTCAGGGTGATGGAACTGGTCAACAGGATGGCGGTGTTGATCGCCGGCAGGCCCCAGGCGCCCATGGCTTGGGTGGTGGTGCCGCCCGGTGTTTTCACCAGCGGCCACATGGCCTGGAAGTCCGGCCATAGCAGCTCGTGGGTCATGGCGTTACTGCCGGCGCCGCCCAGCCACGGCACGATCAGCCAGCGGGTGTAGAACAGGGCGCCGAAGAAAGCGCCAAAGAACATGACCTCGGAAAAGATGAACCAGAGCATGCCCTGGCGATAGGAAATGCCCAGTTGATGGCTGTGCAGCCCGCCACGGGATTCCTTGATGGTGTCACGCCACCACAGCGCGATGGTCAGCCACAGCCAGGCCAGGCCGAAGAAGAACAGCGGCTGGCCCCAGGAACCGGAAAAGGTGTCCGGGTCGGTGGCCTGTTGAATGAAGTGCGCGCCGCCGAAGGCGGTCATGAACAGCCCCACCGAGGCCACCAGGGGCCAGGGGCTGCTCTCGGGTACATAGTACTTATCGGTTGCCATTGAATTGGTCTCCTCTACCACCGGGTTTTAGCGCACCACGGTGTCGCTTTTGTTATCAGTCCCGGTTACACGTTCGGTCACATCGAACATGGTGTAGGACAGGGTCAGGGTGGTGATGTGCTTGGGCAACTCCGGATCCAGGTAAAAAATCATCGGCATTTCCTTCATCTCCCCCGCCGTCAGCGTCTGCTGATCAAAACAGAAACACTGGGTTTTGTGCAGGTAGCGCGCCGCCTGCCCGGGAGTAATGGAGGGGATGCTTTGGGTGATGATGTCGTGGTCCTTGGGGTTGCTCGCGTAGAAGTTCACCAGCGTGATCTCGCCCGGATGCACGCGCACCCGGTGAGTTTTGGCGTAGAAGCTGCCGTTCACGCCGGCCCCGTTCTGGGTAATGAACTCCACTGTCACGACCCGGTCCTCCACCACGGTTTCCGGCGATTGGGTCGCCGCGGTGTTGGATGTCTTGCCGTTCAGGCCGGTGATGTCACAGATGACGTTATAGAAAGGCACCATGGCGAAGGCGAAGCCGAACATTGCCACCGCCCAGATAAGGAGCTTCTTCAAAGTGCGGGCGTTGCGGGCCTGCAGATCGTCGTTGCTCATGGTGCCTCCCTCTTTCCGTCGGATCCGTTACTTCACCACCGGCGGTGTGTCGAAGGTGTGGAAGGGGGCCGGAGACGGCACTTCCCATTCCAGACCTTCGGCGCCGTCCCAGGGCTTGGCTTCCGCCTTCTCGCCTTTCTTCAGCGCGCACTGCAGACACACAGCCAGGAAGAACAGCTGGGAAAGACCGAACCAGAACCCGCCGATGGAGATCCAGAAGTTGTAATCGGCGAATTGCAGAGCGTAGTCGGCATAGCGGCGCGGCATGCCGGCCAGGCCCACGAAGTGCATGGGGAAGAACAGCAGGTTCACGGAAATCAGAGAGTTCCAGAAGTGCAGTTCACCCAGTACCTTGCTCGGCATCACGCCGGACCACTTCGGCAGCCAGTAGTAAGCGGCGGCGAACATGGTGAACACAGCGCCGGAGACCAATACGTAGTGGAAGTGCGCCACCACGAAGTAGGTGTCGTGATACTGGAAGTCCACCGGCGTGATCGCCAGCATCAGACCGGACAGGCCGCCGCAGGTGAACAGGATGACGAAGGTGATGGCCCACTTCATCGGCAGCTCGAAGGTCATGGAACCGCGCCACATGGTGGCCACCCAGTTGAACACCTTCACCCCGGTGGGCACCGAGATCAGCATGGTCATGTACATGAAGAACAGGGTGCCGGCCAGCGGCATGCCCACGGTGAACATATGGTGGGCCCAGACCACGAAGCTCAACAGCGCGATGGAAGCGGTGGCGTACACCATGGAGGCGTAACCGAACAACTGCTTGCGCGCGAAAGTGGGAATGATCGCCGACACGATACCGAACGCCGGCAGAATCATGATGTACACCTCGGGGTGCCCGAAGAACCAGAACACGTGCTGGAACAGAACCGGGTCGCCACCGCCGGCGGCATCAAAGAAGCTGGTGCCGAAGTGACGGTCGGTGAGCATCATGGTGACGGCGCCGGCCAGTACCGGCATCACCGCGATCAGCAGGAAGGCGGTGATCAGCCAGGTCCAAACGAACAGCGGCATTTTCATCAGGGTCATGCCCGGTGCCCGCAGGTTGAACACCGTCACGATCACGTTGATGGCGCCCATGATGGAAGAGATCCCCATCATGTGGACCGAGAGGATGAACAGATCGGTGGAGGCCGGGCCGTACTTGGTGGACAGCGGCGCGTAGAAGGTCCAGCCGAAGTTCGGCGCGCTCGGGTTGCCATGGCCAAAGGCGCTCAACAGCACCGAGCTCAGCAGAATGGCGAACGCGAACGGCAGAATCCAGAACGACCAGTTATTCATACGCGGCAACGCCATGTCCGGCGCGCCGATCATCAGCGGAATCATCCAGTTGGCCAGACCCACGAAACCGGGCATGACCGCCCCGAAGACCATGGTCAGACCATGGACGGTGGTCATCTGGTTGAAGAATTCCGGATCAACGAATTGCATCCCGGGCTCGATCAATTCGGCCCGAATGATCATCGCCATGAAACCGCCGGCCAGGAACATGGCAAAGCTGAACCACAGGTACAGCGTACCGATGTCCTTGTGGTTGGTGCTGAACAGCCAGCGCTTCAGGCCGGTCGGGGCGTGGTGATGATCGTGATCATCGTGTGCTGCGGCAACAGTGCTCATCGCGGTCCCCTCCCTTACTCTTCTTCGTGTACGTCTTCGGGTTGGATCAGATCGCCGGTGTCGTTACCCCAGGCGTTCCGTTCATAGGTCACCACCGCCGCGATTTCCTTCGGCGTCAACTGGCCCTTGAAGGCCGGCATGGCGTTACGACCTTCGAGAAGCACATGGATATGCTCCTCAAGATGCTCGGACTTGGTGGCGAAGTCGCTGCCGGCAAAAGCCAGACCGATGCCGCCTTCACCGTTTTGCCCGTGGCAAAGCGCGCACTGACCAGCGTAGACCTTCTCGCCCACCTCCATGGCGGCGTCCAGGCTTTCGAACGGAGTCAGGTCAGGTGCTGCGGCGGCCTCTTCTTTCTTCTGCGCCAGCCACTCCTGGAACTCGCTCTGGGCAACCACTTTGACCTCGATGGGCATGAACGCGTGGTTCTTACCGCACAGTTCGGCGCATTGACCATAGTAGGTGCCTTCCTGGCCCTCGGGAACCAGCGCCCAGGTTTCGTTGACGAAGCCGGGGATGGCGTCCTTCTTGCCGCCGAAATCAGGGATCCAGAACGAGTGAATCACGTCATCGGAAGTGACCAGGAAACGAACCTTCTGGCCGGAAGGAATAACCAGCGGGTTATCCACTTCGAGCATGTAGTTGTGGTCCTTGTCCTGGGACGGCGCGCCGACGCGGTCCTTGGCGGTGCCGTAGGGGAACAGGCCGCCGGAGAGTACCGGGTTTTCGTACTGTTCAGGAGGCGTGGCCAGGGAGGAAATGAAGGAAACACCGACGTCGTTGTCGTCCTGGTAGGTGAGGTATTCGTAGCCCCATCTCCAGCGATAACCGGTGACTTTGACGGTCAGTTCGGAATCGGCGGTATCGTCCAGTTCAATCAGTACCCGGGTGGCGGGTACGGCCATGGCGATCAAGATGATAAAGGGAATGATCGTCCACAGAACTTCCAGGAAGATATTTTCATGGAAGGTGGCTGGGGTTGGGTGTTTGGATCGGCGGTGACGGATCACCGAGATCAGGATCAGCCCGAAAACCAGCAGGCCGATGATGGATACGATCCACAACACGGTGTTATGCAAGCCGTGAATTTCCTGGGCGATGGCGGTCACCCCGGGCCGTAGGTTGTGGTCGGAACGTTCAGCCCAGTCGCTGGCCGTGGCCAACCCGCTGATCATCAGCGAGGTCAAGCCGACCGCCATGCGGTGGAACAGAGTTGACTGCATGCGTTTGCTCCCTGTTTTCCCCGGCAAGGTACCCCCCAGTAAGGAGTCCAAGCCCATTCTTCGCCTTCTTAGCCGTCACCGGCACCTGGAACCGGGCCCAGGCTTTTTCTTGAGGATGCTGTGGAGCCGTTGCCGGATTCCAGGCCCAAAACGGGGCGGGGCAGGCCAAAAAAGCGGCTGCCCAAACGTCTCGAGAAGGGGGAAACCCCAACCAAATCAACAAATTACATTAATATGAGTGGTTTGGTTCGAATTTCCAGAGTGCGGCAAAATGCCCCACGGCATACGGCGGGTAACTCTAGACATTCAAGGGGGTAAAGTCCAGCCGGAATGCCGCATGTCATGTGGCTTGGGGAGGGTGTGCCCGGGCCGATTTATGCTAGACTGCGCGCCCCGTTTCGACCCCTGCGCAGGGATTCAGGAATGTCCAAAAGCCGTCAGATTTACAGGGTTATTTTCCTCAATCAGGGGCAGATCTATGAGATCTACGCCGCCCAGATCTATCAGAGTGAGCTCTACGGTTTCATCGAAGTAGAGGAATTTTTATTTGGCGAGCGATCGCAAATGGTGGTGGATCCGTCCGAGGAACGGCTGAAGAGTGAGTTCGCCGGCGTCCAGCGCTCGTTCATTCCCATGCACGCCATCATCCGGGTGGATGAGGTGGAGAAGGAAGGAATAGGTAAAATTACCGAGGCCACCGGCTCCAATGTGACCTCCTTCCCCATGCCGTTCGGGCCTGGCGGCAAGAAATAGCGGATCCGCCTCGGATGGTGGACACAAAAAAAAGGCGCCGGCGGTTCGTTCCGCCAGGCGCCCCGAGGGTTGCCTGATTATCTACAAGGGAGAAACTGCACAAGATTAGTCAGTGCCGTTGACGGCAAGTTCCCGGTAAAACCTCCAAATTCAGAATTTTTCCTCTTCGCTTTCTCCGGGCGGGGTTTCGGTGGCGGAGGCGGCGCCCGGTTCCAGGGTTTCCACCGACGGTGGGTCGATATCGCTGCTCTCCACCCGGGCCAGGGTGGGTTGGGACAGCCAGAGCGTGGCGGTGATCGCCAGCAGGCCTTGAATCGCCAATCTGGGCATGGGAACTCCTGATTATCCGTGTCGGTGGTTCCAAAGTCGCACTTTCAATGTGACGCCGGAGAAGAGCAGGGGTTCCCTCCGTGGTTTCGTTAGCGGGTCAACTGGAAGATGTCGATGATGGTCTGGGTGGCGTCCAGGACGCGAACCACTTCATTGTCGATGACATAATCGGAGTAGCCGTAGCCACCGCGATAGCCGTCTCCGTAGTAGCTATTGGGCAGGCGATAGCCGAACCGGCGGAGATCATCGGACAGGCGGTGTCCGGACTGCAGTTTCTTGCGCCATCCCGGCGGCAGTTCGCCGGTGCGGGCCAGCTTCTTGCGCAGTCCCGGCGGCAGATCCGAATGGGAAGGGTAGCGCTGATAAAAGCGGCCAAGCCGGTCCCGTTCATCCCGGGAGAAGCGGTAGTCGCGCCAGTCACGATCGTTATGGTACTCGATCCGTTTTTCCACCTTATGGGGTTTGCCGTTGTGCTTGTTGCCGTTCCCGGCCCAGGGGGGCGGATCCGCCTGCGCCGCGCCGGTGGCCAACAGGGCGCCCACAGCCAGTGTTGTAATCAGTTTGCGGCCCATGGTTGCGTCCTCCTTGTGGATTCTGTGCAATGTTCGTTTCTCCAATATAGAGCCGGATGGCGTTCGAGAAAGTGTGCCAGAGCCCGGGATTACGAGATTTTATCTTTGCCACGGTGTTATCGCGCCGTTTGATATGACGGGAGAGGAATATGTCGGAAGTTGAAGTGCGGACCGTGTCCTATGAGGTGAACGGAGCCCCCTTCGAAGGGCGGCTGCTGTATCCGGCGGAGGGTAAGCCTGACCGGGCCCTGCTGATGGCGCCGAACTTTTACGGTGTCAGCGATGCCGCCGAGAAGCTGGCTCGGGAACGAGTCGGAGAGGGCAATGTCATTCTGGTCCTTGATCCCTACGGTGTGGAGGTGCGCCCCACCAGCGCAGGGGAAGCAGCGGAGGCCATGGGCGCGATCCGCAACGACAACGCCGCGCTGCGTGCCCGGTTGCGGGCGGCGCTGGCTGTGTTGCGCGAGGAGGCGGGCAAACTGGGCGTGGCCGAGGACCGGGTGGCGGCGTTCGGTTTCTGTTTCGGTGGTGCCTGCGCTTTGGAGTTGGCCCGCGATGGCGCCCACATCCGGGCGGCGGCGTCGTTCCACGGCCTGCTGGAGACGCCGGAGCCGGAGCAAAGCGGTCCGATCCGCGGGCCGGTGCTGGTGATGAACGGCGCCGACGACCCCATGGTCAGCGCCGAAGCGATCGCCGCCTTCAAGGTGGAGATGGACAACGCCGGCGCCGACTGGACCTTTATCAACCATGGTGGCGCGGTGCACTCCTTCACCGACCCCAACGCCAGCAACCCGGGCACCAGCGAATACAACGCCAAGGTGGCGCGGCGTGCCTTCGCCGCCATGGACGACCTGTTCGATGAGGTGTTCGCCGACTGATTCGCTGCCAAGGCAGCTTCCCACAGCGGCTCCGTAGTGATACCGCTGTGGGAGCGAGCTTGCTCGCGAATCAGTGGGGCAGCGGTGGTCAGTCGAGCACGCTATGCAGGAACGCGGCGATGTCCTGGATCTCCTCCAGACACACCGCGTGCTCCATGGGGTAGGTTTTGTAGTCCGTGGAGTAACCTTTGGCGGTCAGCGTTTCCGCCGCCCGGCGGCCGCCTTCCTCGGGCACCATGGGATCGAAAGTACCGTGGGCGATGAAGATCGGCAGGGCCTGATTGGCATCGCTGCATTGGATGCTGTCGGCGGTGGCGAAGTACGTGGACAAGGCCATCAGGCCGGCCAGCCGTGCCGGATGGCGCAGAGCCACCTCATAGGCCACCGCGCCGCCCTGGGAAAAGCCGGCCACAACAATGCGTTCGGCGGGAATGCCGCGCTCGATCTCACGTTCGATCAGGGCGTCGATCCGGGCCGCCGAGCGGCGGATGCCGTCCTCGTCGATCGGCCCGCCGCCGCCCAGGCTGATGATGTCGTACCAGGCCGGCATGACCATGCCGCCGTTGACGGTCACCGGAATTTGCGGTGCGTGCGGAAACATGAAACGGGTGCTCTTGCGTGCCAGCTCCGGTACCACCGGCTCGAAGTCATGGCCGCTGGCACCCAGGCCGTGCAACCAGATCACGCTGGTTTCGGCGGGCTGCGGCGGTTCGATTTCCACACAGGGCAGATAGCTCATTCCGGCACTCCTTAACTCAGTTTCCGGCAACGATCACACGGACCGCTTCCAATTGCACCCGCGCCTGGTCCAGATAAGCGGCCAGGGCCCGGGTCTGCGTTTCCAGGAACTCGATCTCTTCGTCACGCACCGCCGGGTTCTTCTCGCGGAGTGCCTTGAGCCGGGCCAGCTCCGCTTGCTGATGGCGGTTCATCGCTTCGCGGGCGCTGTTGATATGCTCTTCCGCTGCTTCCCTGGCCCGTGATTCATTGGCGCGCAGCAGCTTTTCGAGTAGCGCCTTCTGGCTGCCAACCACTTTGCGGGCCAGCGGTTTTTCCAGCTTGTGGCACTGCCGGCACAGGCCCGGGAAGTCGATGGCCTGGGACAGATCACGCCCTTTGGGATCAAGCAGATGGCGGATCGTCACGGTGGGCAGGAAGCGGTCCAGCTGCAGATGCCGGGGAGCGCTGCACGACACTGTATAGATGGTTTCCACCAGCAGGGTGCCAGCGGGGATTTTGGGGTTCTTGAGCAGCGCCACCGAGGCCTTGCCTCGGGTTTCGGTGAGCAAGCGGTCCAGCACGCCGGTGACCATCGGGTGTTCCCAGGTCAGGAACTGCATGTCGTCCCGGGCGATGGCGGTGCCGCGCTGGTCGGTGACGGTGATGCCTTCTTCCGGCAGACCGGGGAAGGGTTCGCGCAAATGCGGCGCCGGCTTCAGAACCCAGGCGTGTTCGGAGTGGTCTTCCTGATCGACGCCGTAGTGTTCGAACACCTCGCCGAGGAACGCCATGGGCGTTTGCTCATCTTCCTGGGCCAGTTGGTCGCGCAAGCCGTCGGCCTGTTCACGATCGCAGGACGCCATTTCCAGCAGGCGGTCCCGGCCTTCCTCCAGGCGTTGGCGCAGTTCATCGGTGACCTCCCGGGTTTGCGCCAGCAGGGCGGAGACCTTGGTGTCATCGTCCGGGGCGCGCAAGGCCTGTTCCAGGGCTTCCCCGCAGCGCTGGCCTATCTCGTGACCGGCGGGATTGGTGTGCTCGAACGCGCCCATGCCTTCGTGGTACCAGCGGAACAGGACTTGCTGGGCGTGGGCCTGGAAATGCGGCACGTGAATCTGAATGGTGTCGGTCTGGCCGATGCGGTCCAGGCGACCGATGCGTTGCTCCAGCAAGTCCGGATTGCGCGGCAGATCGAGCAGCACCAGATGATGGGCGAACTGGAAGTTACGGCCTTCGGAACCGATCTCGGAGCAGATCAGGGCCTGGGCGCCGTCCACTTCGTCGGCGAAAAAGGCGGCGGCGCGGTCCCGCTCGATCAGATCCATGTCCTCATGGAACACCGCCAGATTCAGCCCCAGCTTGTAGCCGCAGTGGGCGTGCAGGTCGATGGCGGTATTGCGATGCGCGCAGATCACCAGCACTTTTTCACCACGATGCTGCTTGAGGAACTGCTCCAGCCAGTCGGTGCGCGGATCCTCCGCGCACCAGCGGTCGTCCCGGTAAGCGGTTTCCGGGTACAGCGCCAGCTCCAGATCCTCGTCCTCGTCGAGGCGATAGGCCTCCGGCAAGGGCAGCGGGTAACCCTGAACCCGCCGCTCCGGGAAGCCGGCCACATTGTGCCGGGTGTTGCGGAACATCACCCGGCCAGGCCCGAAGCGGTCCAGCAATTCGCCAAGAATGGCGTCACGGCGGCTTTCGTCGATGTCTTCGCCGGGCAGCCAGTGGGCGGCACTTTCGCGCAGTGACGCCGACCAGTTGGGTTCGTCATGCAGGGCGCCGGCCAGTTCCGCCACCTGCCGATACTGCTGTTGTTCCTCGATGAAGGCGTCCAGGCTCGGGTAGCGGTCCGGGTCCAGCAGGCGCAGGCGGGCAAAGTGGCTTTCCAGACCCAACTGCTCCGGTGTGGCGGTGAGCAACAGCAGACCACGGGCCTGACGTGACACCTGTTCCACCCGGCTATAAGCCGTGGAGGGCTGTTCCGGGCTCCAGGCCAGGTGGTGGGCTTCGTCCACCACCAGCAGATCCCATTCCGCCTCCGCCAGCAGATCGATGTCGCAGCCTTCCAGGAAGGTGGTGCTGCACAGGACCAGTTGTTCGGACAGAAACGGATTGTCCTGGGTAGCCGACTCCTGACCGGTTTCCTCGGCGATGATATCCGCCAGCATGTTCTTGATGCTGGCGGCGCTGGAGGCACCGAGCGCCTCCAGGCGGCTTTCATCGAAAATGCTGAAGCGCAGATTGAAGCGCCGTGCCATTTCCACGAACCACTGATGCACCAGGGCATCGGGCACCACCACCAGCACTCGCTGCGCGCGCCCGGTATAGAGTTGCTGATGCAGAATCAGGCCCGCCTCGATGGTTTTTCCCAACCCCACCTCATCGGCCAGCAACACCCGCGGTGCGTAGCGGCGCGCCACCTGCTCGGCGATATACAGCTGATGGCCGATCAGATCGATACGGGCGCCACGCAGCCCCTGCAGGGGAGACCGTTCGCTCTGGGCCTTGGCCTGCAGCGCCTTGATGCGCAGTTCGAACCAGCGATTGGAAGACAGCTGGTTGGCCAGCAGGCGTTCCTGAGCACCATTGAGGGCCAATTGATGGCCGAGATGGGACTCGGGTACCGGCTGCACATTGTCCGGCTGATCCACCGGATGGGCGTGATAGACCAGCAGCCCGTTGAGGTCATTGACCGCCTGAACTTTCAGTTCCAGGCCGTCGTCGGTGGTCAGGGTCTCGCCCACATCGAAGGTGACCCGGGACAGCGGCGCGTTGTTTTTGGCGTAGGTCCGCTCTTCTTCCACCGCCGGGTAGTGCACGGTGACCAGGCGGTAGTCCACCTCCTTGATCACACCGAGACCCAGCTCGGTTTCGGATTCACTTAGCCAGCGTTGCCCGGGAACAAATTCGGTCATGGATATGCGATCGCCTGGATGGTTGCGGGGGCGGGCGATTATACGGGTTTGTGGCGCCGGCTTCGATGCGTGTCGGTGAAAAACGAATCAACCACCGCCGTTCTCGCCCGCCTGTGTCCTGAACCACCGCGCCGTCGCCTCATCGGCGGGGAAATATTGTTCTATGCGCAACTCCTCCATCACCACGTCCACCGCGGTGCCGAAACTGGCCAGGGTGGAGAAGGCGTTCAGACGTTGCCCGCCGATGTTCAGCACCAGTGTCAGCATTGGGTCCGTACTCACCGGCATGTCCACCGGAATCCGGCTGAGATCGGCCAGCGTCGCCAGACGACGGTGCAGGCGGTGCAGTGCCGGGTCTGGTCGCGCATGCAGATCGCGGCGCAGATGGCGCAGCAGGAACGATGCCACCACCGGCCAGTTCTCGATGAACGGGCGGAAGCCGTCGGGATGAAATGCCAGTTCCATGATATTGGTGGTTTCCGGCAGCGGGCCGCGCTCCGCCACCATGGCCGCCACGATACGGTGCTGAGCCGGATTGGCCAGCAGCAGGTTCCAGTGCGCGTCCAGCACCACCGCCGGATAGGGCAGGTGGTTCTCCAGCATCAGATTCAGCGCCTGCCGCACCGGGGCCATGGCGGCCTCGTCCAGGCGGGTTTCGCCAAAGGCCGGCGGATGGCCGGCGGCGGTGAGCAGGTAATTGGTTTCCCTGAGGCTCAGATCCAGCGCCCCGGCCAGCCGTTTGAGCATGTCCGCGCTCGGGCGGGAGCGGCCATTTTCGACGAAACTGAGATGGCGGCTGGAAACGCCGGCGTTATTGGCCAGTTCCAGTTGGCTGATGCGTCGAGTGCGGCGCCAGTCCGCCAGTATCGTGCCTGCCTGCATGTGATTACCTCCGAGGTAATTGTTTTGATTACCCCTGGCGGGGATTCTGACTCTATCAGAAACCACGAAGGAGAATGATCATGCCCTGGCAATCCTTGAAATCCGCACTGCTGTTCAATGCCATTGTCTGCGCCGTGTTCGGCGTTCCCCTGGTTACCGCCGGCGCCTTCTTCGCCGGTCTGGCCGGCGCTCATGCCGGCGCTATCCCGGTGTGGCTGGCCACCGCCGCTGGTGCCGTGCTGCTGGTGTTGGCGGTGGATCTGGCCTGGGTCGCCACTCGCCGGCCGATTCCGCGTCTGCTGGCGCGATTGTTGACCCTGGCGGACGCCGCTTTTGTCGTGGCGATGCCGGTGGTGATGCTGGTGGCGGCGCCCTGGCTCTCCAATATCGGTCAATTGCTGCTGGCGGACCTGGTGCTGATCACCGCATTCTGCGTGTGGTGCCAGTGGCGGGGCCTGCGGCAGCCGGCGCACGCATGATGTCCTGGGGCGGCGTCCTGGCGCCGCCCCGTTCACGGAGGATCCGCCATGATTCTGTTACTGCTTCCGGTGGCGATGGTGTTTCTGGTAATGGGGCTTGTCGCTCTGGCCCGCCCGCCAATGGTGCTGGCGTATTTCGACGTTCATACCTTGCCGGCGCCGATGCGCAACGAAGTGCGGGCGGTATATGGCGGTTTCGGCATCGCCATCGCCATACTTTTGCTGGTGGCCTGGGTGTCGCCGCTCTGGCGCGACGGCATTACCGTCACGGTGGCGGTGGCGTTGTTGGGGATGGCGGCGGGGCGTCTGGTTTCCTGGGCGGTGGACCGGGTCCTGCCGAAATGGCCGGCGCGGTTTCTGCTGCTGGAACTGGTGATGGCGGCGATGTTGGCGGCTGTTGCGTGGTGAGCGGGGCGGCTATGCTGAGGGGCTCTTAGAGCCTGTTCACGATCTTTACGTCACCGCGTTGCCGCTGGAAAAGCCGCCAGAGGGCGTTGGGGACTGCAGGCTCTGGTGGTTCCAAAGTCAAGGGCCGCAGCGTCCTCTGGCGGCTTTTCCAGCGCAACCCGAAGGGCCGGGCCCCACTTTCTTTAGGTGGAGAGTCCGCCAGGCCGCGATTACGCTTGTTTATGTAGAATGACTACATCGCACAATCGGAATCGCGGCCTGACGGAAAAATGAACTCCGGCGCGGCGGCGTAAAGATCGTGAACAGGCTCTAACCTCACGAGGCCCGGCCATGGCCGATATCCTGCCCTTCAAGAAACCGGCGAAAAAGAAAGTCACCAACAAAAGTCTGTGCCGCCACGGCTTTCATAAATGGGTGGTGGCGAAGGACACCACCTTTGATTCCAAACAGGGGCGACTGGTCACCCTCTACCGGTGCCAGCGTTGCGGCAAGACGAAAATCGAAGCGCGCTGAGGAGGCCCTCTCCCGGCGTGGGGAGAAAGGGGATGAACGAAGCACGGTTGGCACACATCGATAACGGGAAAGGCTATGCGGTGCCGGTCACCTGGGTGGCTGGTGGTGGCCCGGTCTTTCTGGTCATGGGCGCCCTCGGCGTGGCCGCGCCCTTCTACGACAAACTGGTGGCGGAGCTGGCCGCGCGCGGCTGGTCGGTGGCGCTGATGGAGCAGCGGGGCCTGGGCAGCAGTGCTCTGCGTCCCTCGAGACGGCATAACTGGGGCTTTCGTGACGTCGTCGAGGACGACGTGCCGGCGGTGCTGGACTGGATCGCGAAGGAGGCGCCGCGGCAGCCGGTTTACCTGTTCGGCCACAGCCTTGGCGGCCACTATGCGGCGATGTGCGCGGGTCTCTACCCGCAGCGTTTCGAGGGTATCGTCATGTGCGCCTGCGGCAGCCCCTGGATCACCGCTTATCAGGAAGCGGACCGCCGCCGGGTGCAACGGCTCACCCGCCTGATTCCGTTGTGCCACTTGCTGTTTGGCTATTACCCCGGTGACCGCCTCGGTTTCGGGGGGCGCGAGGCGCGTGGTGTGATGAGCGACTGGCGTCACCTGGCGCTGACCAATCGTTATCGGGTCGGCGCCGATGACCGCCGGGTGGATCAGGCCCTGGCGGACTACACCGGCCCCGCCTTGATGTTGCGTATGGAAAATGACCCTTTCGCCTCCGCCATCGCGGTGGATTCGGTGTTAAGGCGCTTTCAGCGTCATCGCCCGGAAGAGCAGGTGCTGAGCGCTGGCGAATTGAATGACAAGGCGGACCATTTTCGCTGGGCACGACGGCCGGCGGCGGTGGTGGCGCGTCTGGCGCGGTGGCTGGAAGCCGACCAGACAGGGCCCGCCGGAGTGGTCGCGCGCCAAATCTGAGACCACGTTCCCACAACGAACCGCCGCATACGGTGCGGTTCTTGTCTCGCACGGCTAACATGTCCCTCTTTTTTAAAGGCAAGGGGAGGGGAGCGTGCAGCAGGGAGTCACCGAAACCACGGATGCGTTGTGGCAAGCGCGCCAAAAGTACCAACAGGGGCTGTACCGGCAGACCTTCGATATTTTGCGTCGCGAACACGGTGAACCGGCTCAATGGCGAGACCCGGAATTGCAATTGCTGGGCGGCCGCACGCTGAACCATCTGGGCCGCTCCCGTACCGCCCTGGCGCTGATGCAGCGCGCCTGGCGCGGCGCACCGGAGCGGCCGCGCCAGCGCTATTATCGCGGTTTTCAATTGCTCGGCCGGCGCGGGCCCTGGGCGGCGCTGCGCTTCATTCAGCAACACGGCGAGATTCTGTGCGAGGACGACCCCCATCTGCAAGGGCTGTGGCTGGGTCATTTCGCTACGCTTTACAGCATCTACCGCGATTGGGAACGCAGCCACGAGTTCCTCGAACGGGCCCTGGCCCTGCATCCGGATTCCTCCTGGTTGGCGCTCGAGCACGCCGTTATTTTGCAGCGGGAAGACCGTTATCCGGAGGCCATGGCGGTATTGGAGCCGTGGCTGGCGTCATCCACGCCACCGCGTCCGGTGGTGGCCGCCGGGGCCGAATTGCTGTTGCTGCTGGACCAGCGGGACGACGCCGTGGCGTTGCTGGCCAGGCATGCCCCCCGCATGGAATCAGTGGAGCTGTGTCTGCGTCTCTATGATCTATTGCTGGAAAATGGCGAGCGCGACGCCGCCGCTGAAGCGCTGCAAAGAGCCCGCTCCCTGGTGCCGGAACTGCCGGGCACCGTGGACCGGGAACTGGTCTACCGGGAGTTCGAGCTGCACTATGAGCGCGGTGAGCTGGATCAGGCGCTGCAGGCCGCCGACGAGCTGAAGGATCCGTTCGTGGTCAGTGTCCGCGAGCGCCTACGTGAACGTCGTGACCAGCCGGCGGAGGCGTTGTTGCCGGTGGCCTTCGTGCGCCAGCATCACATGACCTGCGCGCCCGCCACTTTCGTGGCCCTGGCCCGCTATTGGGGGCACCAGTTCGACCACCTGGAGGTGGCGGAACAGATTTGCTATGACGGCACGCCGGCTTCCACCGAACGGCGCTGGATCAGCGAACTGGGCTGGCATGTGCGTGAATTCGAAATGGATCACGACATCATTCGTGCCCTGGTGGATCGGGGCGTGCCGGTGGCGCTGTCCACGGTGGAGCCGGGCAGCGCCCATATGCAGGCCATTGTCGGTTACGACTTGCGCAAGGGCGTGTACAAAATCCGTGATCCGTTCTCGCCGCTGATCAGCGAAATGCTGATGGACGGTGCCGCCAAACGCTACGCCGCCACTGGCCCGCGCTGCATGGTGGTGGTGCCATCGGATCAGGCCGGGCGGCTGGAAGGCATTGAGCTGCCGGCGGCACGTCTGTACGACCACTACCATGATCTGCAACTGGCGCTGGAGCGGCACGACCGGCCGGCGGCGGTGACGGCGCTGGAACAGTTGCGCCAGGAAGGCGCCGAGCACCGCCTGGTGCTGTGGGGAGAGCGCAGCCTGGCCGCCTATGACCACGACGCGCCGGCCTCATTGAAGACCCTGGATGCGCTGCTGGAACGCTATCCGGAAGACCTCAACCTGATCGCTTCACGGGCCGATATGCTTGGTGAGCTGGGCCGTTTCCAGGAGCAGCGTACCTACCTGCGTGAGCAACTGGAGGCGGGCCACAGCCATCCGCTGCTGATCCAGACGCTGGTCCATGCCCTGCGCCACGACTATCGGGTGGCGGAGGAAACCCACCAATGGCTGGAGCGCTTGTTGCGCTTGGAGCCGACCCGAGCCACCGCCCTCTATTCCCTGGCCGGGCTCAACTGGGACGAGGGCAAACGCGAGCAGGCGTTTGAACTGTATCGGTTGTGTGCCTGCCTGGAAGACAAGGTGGAGCGCTACGCCCAGAGCTACTTCAAGGCGGCCCGCTTTCTGCGCCAGACCGACCAGGCTCTGGACTGGTTGCGCCGCCGCGCCGACCGGCTTGGACCGTTGTCCGCCGACGCCCGGGTGACGCTGGCGTTGATGCTGGAGCAACTGGATTTGAGCCGCGAAGCCGCGGAGGTGTTCGAGCAGGCGCTGAACGAGCATCCGCGCAACGTGTGGCTGGTCAATGAAGCGCTGATTTTCTATCAGAGCCGCTCCGATCTGGAACGCGCCCGGGCGTTACTGGCCCAGCGCCGCGCCGATCTGCCGGAAGCGATGGTGCTGGAGTTCGAGGGGGATATCGCCCGCCAGGCCGGAGACTTGGAGCAGGCGAGTGTTCACTTCCGGGCGCTGCTGGCGCTGCGGCCGTTCCACACCGGCGCGCTGCGCTTCGTTGCCGGGCAACTGCGGCGCGACGACAGCCTGGAGGCGGCACTGGCGTTCATCGACCGCCAGGGCAGCCTGAATCCCCATGATTACGGTATTCGCGGCGTCAAGCTCGACTTCCTCGAGGCACTGCCGCCCAGTCAACGCTGGCCGCAACTGGAGGCGTTGGCGGCGCAGGCCGGGGACGACAGCCGGGTGGCCCAGACCATGGCCGATTGTGCCCTGGAGCGCGGCGATTACGCTCAGGCCCTGCGTTTCGCCAGCAGGGTGCTGGCGGAAGCCCCGGACGACCATCGGGCTCTGGTGATCAGCGCGCGCGCCCATCTGCTGGCCCAGGACAACGACGCTGCGGCACAGGCCTTCCGTGCCGCTATCCGGGCCAGCGTGGATCGGCCGGATGCCTTTCACGGCTTGCTGGAGTGTTATCCGGACGTGGCCGCCAAGCGCGAGGCACTGGGCTTCATTCATCGGCAATTACTGGAACAAGTGACCTTCGGTGACGGTGTGCAAGCGTTCGTGGCGCTGGCCCGCCGTTTCCTCACGGATGAGGAGGTGGCGGCGTTCGTGGATCAGGTCATCGCGGAGCGTCCGGACCTGTGGCAGAGCTGGCTCGCCGCCGCCCATTTTCATCGCGATGTACGCCATCTGGACCGCGCCCTGGAGTGCATTCAGGAGGGCTGCCGGCGGTTCCCGCTGATCCCGCGCCTGTGGCTGGAAAGCGGTCGTTTGCGCTTGCTGGCGGACGACACCGAAGGGGCCGAGGCCGACCTGACCGAGTGTCTGCGGCAATCGCCGGACTGGGTGCAGGCGGTCATTTCCCTGTCCGATGTGCTGGAAGTGCGGGGCGACTTCGATGCCTCCGAAGGACACATCGACCGCGCCTTGCGGCGCTTGCCCCGGGAAGGCCTGCTATTGGGCTACAAGTCCGATCTGCTGTGGCGGCGCGGGCAGCGCGAGGAGGCCTTCGACACCATGGTCCGTGCCCTGGCCGAGACCCCGGATTACCATTGGGGCTGGGACAAGCTGGGTGAATGGGCGCGGGAAACCGATCGCCGTGGCGAGGCACTGGCGCTGGCGGAACGTCTCGCCAACGAGCAGGAGAGTAACGCTGATTTGTGGCGCCACTGCTATATGCTCACCGACGAGCAGGATCAGGAACTGGCGTTCATCGAACGGGCACGGGCGCTGCGCCCCCACGACCCCTCTCTGGTGATCGACCAATGCGAGGTGCTGCACCGGATCGGCCGGGAAAAGGAGATCGAGCCGCTACTGTCGCGGGACTACTGGCGCGGGCCGCCGCCCACCGAGGTGCTGGGCTTCACCGCCTGGCTGCGTCATCAGCAGGGCGATCGCGACACCGCCATCAGCATGATGCGGGATCAGGTGCTGCGCGATGATCCGGCATTCTCCCGTGGCTGGCGTCTGCTGGCCACCTGGTACAAGGACGCCGGTGAAGTGGAACCCTGTCTGCACGCCAGCCGCCAGTTGGTGGCACTGCAGCCGGGGCATGCCGGTGCCCTGGTGGAAGCCGCCGAACTGATGCTGGAGGTGACCGAAGGCGACGCCCGGCGGGCCATCGAGGAGGAAGTGTCCGATTACCTGGAGCGGGCCCTGGCGCGGGACTATTCCGACACCTATATCCAACTGACGCTGCTGGACCACTATATGGACAGCGGGCACCCCGAACGGGCGCGGGAACTGATGACCCGCATCCTGGTCGACGAGGGCAATGTGTTCGTGCGCGCCCGGCAGTTGCGGCTGGCGCTGGAGTCCGCTGAGCTGGACGCGGCCTGGCCGTTGTATCAAAGCGTGGTCCGGGACTGGCGCGATAACAACTGGTTGCTGCTGGAGCCGCTGGCATGGGTGGCGGCCGCCGGCGCCGATGCCCGCCAGGCGCTGTGGCGGTCGGTTCCGGACTGGCTGGCCGACCCCGACATGCCCGACGCCGTGGTGGTCGTCTGGGCCCGGGCCCAGGCGCTGGCCGGCGTATCCGGCGATGAACTGCTCGCTAACCTGGAGCGGCTACGCCGCGATCCGCGGCGCGGCGGGCTGTTCGGTTTCGCGCTGGAGTGGCTGCTGGACAGTGACGAGATCGATCCGGCGATACGTCTGCGTCTGGTGCGTCGCCACTGGTGGCGCCTGCGCGGTCAGGAACGGGTGGCCAACGCCGCCAGGCGCTTCCTGGCCGGGCAAAAGCACTGGCTGTGGTGGCTGTGGCTGCGGGTGGTGCTGTGAGCCGCCCGGTGTTGGTGTTCGATTCCGGTGTCGGCGGTCTGTCGGTGGTGACCGCCCTGCGCCAACAGGTGCCGGGCCTGCCGCTGGCTTATGTCTGTGACAACGCCGCCTTGCCCTACGGTACCAAGCCGGACTCCTGGCTGCTGCGCCGGATCGTCGACGTCTGCGTGGCGGCGGTGGCGGCCAGTGACGCCCGGGTGCTGGTGGTGGCCTGCAATACCGCCAGTACTCTGGCGCTCGAGGCGTTACGTGAACGGCTGGCGATTCCGGTGGTGGGGACGGTGCCGGCGATCAAACCGGCGGCGCAACTGAGCCGCACCGGAGTCATTGCCTTGCTGGCCACCACCGCCACCGTGACGCGTCCCTACACCGACCGTCTGATCGAGGAATTCGCTGGCCACTGTACCGTGGCGCGCGTCGCCGCCGACCCGCTGGTGGCCCAGGCGGAACGCTGGCTGGCCGGGGAGCCGCTGGACGCACGGGTGCTCGCCGAGTGTCTGGCGCCTCTGGCGGCGATTGCCAGGCTGGATACGGTGGTGCTCGGCTGCACGCATTTCCCGCTGCTGCGGGAATCCCTGGCCGCCGTGGCGCCAGGCCCCGTGCACTGGATCGACTCCGGCGACGCCATCGCCCGACGCGTGGTACAGGTGGTGGGGGAGGTGCCCCTGCCGACGGTGTCCTCCGGCGCCTTCCTCAGCTGGGCCACGGCGCCGGACAATCCCGGGCTGGCCCGGGCCTTCTCCGGATTCGGCTTCCAGCCACCGGGAAAAATCAGTGAAAAGTGAGTAGTGAACAGTTAATAGCGAAGGTCAAAACATTACCCCTTACGGGGCCGCTCCAGGGTTTTCGCTGTTAACTGTTCACTATTAACTATTACCTGCTTTCCCTATTCCCCATAGTCCCGCAGCGCTTCCAGGTCCTGGATGTTGATGCGGCCGTATTCCACTTTCAGCAGGCCGTTGGCTTCCAGTTCGCGCAGGGCCTGGTTGGCGCGCTGGCGGGACATCCCGCACAGCTGCGCCACGTCCTCCTGGGAGACTTTCAGGCTCAGGGAGCCGTTGGGGTAGAGGTAGGAATTGAACAGCGTGGCCAGGCAGCGGGCCACCCGGGCCTCGGGGCGCAGCATGCGATCGAAGCTGACCATGGAGATGAACAGGCCGAGGCGCTCGTTCAGTTGCCGCAGCAGGAAACGGTTGAAGGCGATGCTGTTGTCCAGTAACCAGGTGAAAGTGACGCGGGGCATCAAAGCCACCCGGGTCTGGCCCACCGCGATACCATCATAGCGGCGGGGCTCGTCCTTGAGTAATGAGCCTTCTCCGAACCAGCCGCCGGCATTGACCCCGGTAAGGGTGATCGCCTTGCCTTCCGGCGACAGCACACTGAGCTTCACCAGCCCCTGAATCACGCCGATCCAATGGTCCGCCGGGTAACCTTGATGACAGACATACTCCCCCGGGCCCACCTCCCGCTCGGTGATCTGACTGCGCACGTGATCCAGTGCCACGGAATCCAGGTTCTGGGCCCAGATCGAGTCGCGCAGCATGCTCTCCACGTCGCCGTGGGAGGTGGTGATGTCATCGCTATGATCTTTGACGGACATGGTGTTGTAATCCCGTACTCCGGTCTGAAAAAGAGCTTCTTTCCCAGATTGTCGCGGAAACGACAGCTTGGTGCAGCCAGTCGATGATATAGATGGTCATGCGCTGATGCGCCGGCCCTGGATGATCCCGCGGACGCCGTTGTGCGGACCGCTTGCAAAAGGCCGTCAGGCGGGTAGCCTGAAACAGAAAAGAGTAAGTATAAGAATGGTTAATAACAATAACGTCGTGGTCCGAGCGGCCACGCAAAAGCTGGAGGTGAGAGCCTTGACGTGTATCCCTCGTTTGGCGGGCACTGGTGGCGCCAGTAGGTCTATTGAACGTGCCACGGCTGCCATGAGCACCGCGATTTCCTGTTATTCCCCTGTCCGGCCCTGCTCCGTCATCGCTTCCCGAGCCTGTCCGAGCCGCACCGGAATCTCCGTGGCAACCCCCTGTTTCACCGTGACCAACCTTCGGTTTGGTATGAGAAAAAAGGGAGGTTTCCGCCATGTCGGTCAATGAACTGGACACATTTCCCAAACTGCTGATTCATAACGCCGAGCATCGGCCGAATGTGGATGCCATGCGGGAAAAGGATCTGGGCATCTGGCAGACCTGGACCTGGCGCCAGGTGTACAAGGAGGTGGAAGCCCTGGCCGGGGGGCTGAAGGCGCTCGGGCTGCAGCGCGGCGACCGGGTGGCGGTGGTCGGCGACAATCGGCCGCAACTGTATTGGTCGGTGGCCGCGGTACAGGCCATGGGCGCCATTCCGGTGCCGCTGTATCAGGATTCGGTCGGCGACGAAATGCAGTATGTGCTGCACCATGCGGAGGTCCGCTTCGCGGTGGTGGAAAACCAGGAGCAAGTGGACAAGGTGCTGGACATCAAAAGCCAGGTGCCGAGTCTGGAGACCATGGTTTATGACGATCCGCGGGGCCTGCGCAACTACCCGGAACCGTTTCTGCACGAACTGACCGGGGTGCAGGAAAAAGGCCGCGCCTACGCCCGTGAGAACAGTGATTTCTTCGCTCGCGAAGCGGCCCTGGGACAAGGGCCGGACCTGTCCATCATCGTCTACACGTCCGGTACCACCGGCCGGCCCAAGGGGGTCATGCTCAGCTATGACAATCTGATCGAGACCGGCAAGCTGGCGGTGAAGTTCGACAACATCACCGAGAAAGACGAAACCCTGGCCTATCTGCCGATGGCGTGGGTGGGCGATCACTTCATCACTTACGGCGAGAGTCTGATCTCCGGCTTCTGCTTCAACTGCCCGGAATCCCCGGAAACGGTAATGACCGATCTGCGCGAAATCGGGCCTACTTACTTCTTCGCGCCGCCACGGATCTGGGAAAACCTGATCACCAATGTGATGGTGAGAATGGAGAACGCCAGCCGTCTCAAGCAGATCATGTTCCAACATTTCATGAAGGTGTCCCGCAAGGTTGGCGTGCGTCTTCTGGAAGGCAAATCGGTGTCGTTGTTCGAGCGGTTGCATTACGCCCTGGGTAACGTGTTGGTCTACGGACCGCTGCGTAATGTGCTCGGCTTCAGCCGTATTCGTCTGGCCTATACCGCTGGTGAAGCGCTGGGTCCGGACATCTTCGACTTCTTCCGCGCCTTGGGCATCAACCTTAAACAGCTGTATGGGCAGACAGAATGTTCCGTGTACCTGTGCCTGCAGAAGGACAACGACGTGCGCCCGGATACCGTCGGGCCGCCGGCGGAAGGCGTGGAAGTGCGGCTGGACGAAAACGGCGAGGTGTTGTTCCGCAGCCCGGGTGTCTTCATGGGTTACTACAAGAACGAAGAAGCCACTCGTGAAACCAAGACCGAGGATGGCTGGGTGCACAGCGGCGATGCCGGCATGTTCACCGAGGATGGCCATCTGCGCATTATCGACCGGGCCAAGGATGTGGGGCGTCTCAATGGCGGTACCCTGTTCAGTCCCAAGTTCGTCGAGAACAAACTGAAGTTCCACCCGCACATCAAGGAAGCGGTGGCGTTTGGTCATCAACGGGATTATGTCACCGCGTTCATCAACATCGACTTCGAAGCACTGAGCAACTGGGCGGAACGGCGCAACATCTCGTTCACCGGCTATATGGACCTGGCCGGGCGCGAAGAGGTGTACCAGCTGATCAGAGAAGAGGTGGAAGCGGTCAACCGGGATCTGTCCGAGGATCCGGAAATGGCATCGATCCAGATTCACCGTTTTCTCATCCTGCACAAGGAGCTGGACCCGGACGACGGCGAAATCACCCGTACCCGCAAGGTGCGCCGGCGCATCATCGCCGAGCGTTATGAGCCGCTGATTTCGGCGCTTTACGGCGGTGATGAGAGGGTGGACGTTGATGTCCGGGTGACTTACGAGGATGGCAGCACCGGTCAACTGCGTTCCACGCTGTCGATCAGTGACGCCAGTACCTATCAGCAGCTCAGCAAGGCGGGGTGAACCATGGTGGCAACGGTTTCCGATCTGACGCCACGCGAGCAGGCGTCGGAAGTACTGCTCAAAGTGGAAAATGTGGAGCTGCGTTTCGGCGGGGTCCGTGCCCTTCGTGACGTGGGCTTCGAAATCCGCAAGGGGCAGATTTTTTCCATTATCGGTCCCAACGGAGCGGGCAAGTCGTCGATGCTCAACTGCATCAACGGTTTTTATCATCCCACTTCCGGGACCCTGACCTACAAAGGTCAGCCGCGTAAGCATATGCGGCCCTACGTGACCGCCAGTCAGGGCATCGCCCGGACCTTTCAGAACATTGCGTTGTTCAAGGGCATGTCGACGCTGGACAACATCATGACCGGCCGGCATCTGAAGACCAAGGCCTCGTTGCTGGAGAACGCGTTCTGGTTTGGCCGTGCGCGCCGCGAGGAGCTGGAACACCGGCGCTTCTGCGAGGAGATCATCGACTTTCTCAATCTGCAGCATGTGCGCAAGACCCCGGTGGGCACCTTACCCTACGGCCTGCAAAAGCGGGTGGAACTGGGCCGGGCACTGGCGGCGGAGCCGGAACTGCTGCTGCTGGACGAGCCCATGGCGGGCATGAACCTGGAAGAAAAACAGGACATGGCCCGTTTCATTCTCGACGTCAATGATGAATACGGCACCACCATCTGTCTGATCGAGCACGATATCGGCGTGGTGATGGACCTGTCCGATCGCATCGTGGTGCTGGATCACGGCGAGAAGATTGGCGAGGGCACGCCCAGGGAGGTGAGCAACGATCCCAAGGTGATCGAGGCTTACCTGGGTGTTCAGGAACAGGAGAGCGCATAGCCATGATGTTTTTTCTGGAAGTTCTCATCGGCGGCTTGCTGGCCGGGGTGATGTACGCATTGGTGGCGCTGGGCTTCGTTCTTATCTTCAAGGCCTCCGGCATCTTCAACTTCGCCCAGGCGGCGATGGTCCTGTTCGCCGCCATGTTCATGGGCGGCATGCACAACGACTGGGGCTTGCCGTACTGGCTGGCGATCCCGATCACCCTGGTGATCATGATCGGCGTGGCCTGGGTCATCGAGAGGGTGGTATTGCGCCCGATGGTGAACCAGGAACCGATCATCCTGTTCATGTCCACCATCGGTATTTTCTTCGCCCTGATCGGCTTCGCCGAGATTTTCTGGGGCAGCCGGTCGCGTACGCTGGACGTGGGTATCCCCTCCGATCCGATCTTTCTCGGTGACATGCTGCTGCAGAGCTATGACCTGATCACCGCCGCCATCGTCGCCGCGCTGGTGGTGGGGCTGGTGTTTTTCTCGCAGAAGACCCGTATGGGACGGGTATTGAGAGCGGTGGCGGATGATCACCAGGCGGCACAGTCGGTGGGCATCAAGCTGAGCACGGTGTGGGTGGTGGTGTGGTCCATCGCCGGGCTGGTGGCGGTGGTCGCCGGCATCGTCTGGGGCGGCGCCCTGGGGGTGCAGCCAGTGATGGTGGACGTGGCGTTCAAGGCGCTGCCGGTGCTGTTGCTGGGTGGACTCACGTCGATCCCGGGTGCCATCGTCGCCGGCCTCATCATCGGCGCCGGCGAAGCTCTGGCGGAGGTCTATCTGGGACCGATCATCGGCGGCGGCATCGACAGCTGGTTCGCGTACATCATTGCCATGGCGTTCATGGTATGGCGGCCGGAAGGCCTGTTTGGCGAAAAAATTATCGAAAGGATCTGACCGCATGATTTATCGCGAATCCGGACAGTTCAAAAAGACCTATCAGGCGGACCAGGCGATCCTGCCGCTGCGCCAGGACCGTATTTTCCTGATCCTGGTGCTGCTGGTGGCGTTCCTGGTGATTCCGTTCACCGCGTCCAACTATGTGATGAACTCGTTGCTGCTGCCGTTTCTGATTTACTCATTGGCGGCCATCGGGCTCAACATCCTGGTGGGCTATTGCGGGCAGATATCCCTGGGCACCGGCGGCTTCATGGCGGTGGGCGCGTTCGCCGCCTGGAACCTGGCGATCCGCACCGACTTGCCGATGCCGGTGATCTTCGTGCTGGCGGGGTTGATTACCTCCGGCGCCGGGGTGCTGTTCGGCCTGCCGGCATTGCGCATCAAAGGGTTCTATCTGGCGGTGACCACGCTGGCGGCGCAGTTCTTCCTGGTTTGGCTGCTACAGCGTCCCTGGTTCAATAACTACAGCGCTTCCGGGGTGATCTCGGCACCGGATTTCCACATGTTCGGCTGGAGCATCGAAACGGTTACCGACCGCTACTATCTGTCGCTGATTATCCTGGTGGTGATGGCACTGCTGGCCAAGAACCTGGTACGCAGCGCCACGGGCCGCAAATGGATGGCGATCCGCGATATGGACGTGGCGGCGGAGATTATCGGTATCCGGCCCATGCCCACCAAACTGAAGGCGTTCGCGGTGAGCTCGTTCTTCATCGGCATCGCCGGTGTGCTCTGGGCGTTCCTCTACCTCGGCCAGTTGGAGGCGGATGCGTTCAATATCTACACTTCCTTCGACGTGTTGTTCATGGTGATCATCGGCGGTCTGGGGTCGATTCTGGGCTGCTTCCTTGGCGCCGCCTTCGTGGTACTGGTGCCGATCTTCCTCAATATCATTCCCAGCGCTCTGGGGCTGCCATTGAGCACCGCCATGATCAGCTACATTGAAGTGTTCATCTTTGGCTCCCTGATCATCTTCTTCCTGATCGTGGAGCCCCATGGCATGGCCCGTTTGTGGAGCATCGCCAAACAGAAACTGCGGCTTTGGCCGTTCCCCTATTGATCACGACGGTGGCGGAAAAGGCTGTAACAGGAAGAATCGCCCGGTCGGGCGGACAATGAAATAACAATCAAGGGTCGGGGGCTTGCCCCCTTGGAGGACGATCATGAAAACAACAATGTTGAGGAAAGCGGCGCTGATGGGGCTGAGTGCCTGCATCGGCCTGACCGGCGCGATCTCCGCGCAGGCGCAGGAGGCCAAGGAGCAGTACCTGCCAAGCCTGGTGTACCGCACCGGTCCCTTCGCGCCCAGCGGCATCGGTTTTGCTGATGGCTTCGCCGATTACGTGACATTGATCAATGAGCGCGACGGCGGTATCAACGGCGTGAAAATTCGTCTTGAGGAGTGTGAAACCGGTTATGCCAATGACCGGGGCGTGGAATGCTATGAACGTCTCAAGGACCGCCACGGCGGCGCCACCGTGGTGGCGCCGTTGTCCACCGGGATCACCTATGCGCTGATTCCGCGTACCCGGGCGGACGGCATCACCATGAGCACCATGGGCTATGGCCGCGCCGATGCCGCTTATGGCCCGGTGCTGGATAATGTCTTCATGGTGCCCACCACCTACTGGTCCAGCACCACCGTGGTGATGGACTACATCGCCGAGCAGGAAGGCGGCTGGGAAAACCTGAAAGGCAAGGATATCGTCCATGCCTATCACGATTCCGCCTATGGTAAGGAGCCGCTGGGCGTGCTGCGCCACTATGCTGAGAAGTACGGCTTCACTCTGCACGAAATGCCGATCTCTCCGCCGGGTGTGGAGCAGCGCACGGTGTGGACTCAGGTGCGCCGCATCAAACCGGACTGGATCTCCCTGTTCGGCTGGGGCGTGATGAACCCCACCGCCATCCGTACCGCCTCTTCCATGGGCATCGACGTCAGCCGCATGATTGGCGGTATCTACGCCGCCCAGGACGATGCGGTGAAACCGGCGGGAGACGACGCCAAGGGCTATAAGGCGGTTACCTTCCACGGTCCCGGTGCCGATTACCCGATCTACCAGGACCTGAAAAAGCACGTCTACGACAAGGATCTGGCGGCCGGTTCCGGTGATGCCAAAGGCACCATCGCCTATAACCGCGGCCTGATCAACGCCGGTTATATCGTCGAAGCCTGGCGTCAGGCTCAGGAAATGTCCGAGAAAGGCCGGCCCTCCACCCGCGAGGAAACGCTGAAGGCGTGGCAGAGTCTGGATATCCCCGAGGCCCGCACCAAGGAGCTGGGTATGGGCGGCCTGATGCCGCCGGTGCACATCACCTGTCTGGACCACGAGGGCCCCGGCATGGCGCTGATCCAGCAGTGGAATGGCGAAGCCTGGAAGCAGGTCACTGAATTCCGCAAGCCGAACAAGGACCTGGTGTTCCCGATGTACAAAGCGTCGGCGGAAGCCTACGCCAAGCAGGAAGGCATCACCCCCAAATCCTGCGACTAACGGTCCTGTGACTAACGGCGCGGTGCCGGAGCAGTAGACACTCCGGCACCGCTGACCGAACAGAGGAAAAACGACATGGCGGAACAAGCCACGGCTCGACAGGCCGAACAGACCCTGCTTTCCATTAATAACATCGAAGTTGTGTACAACCACGTGGTACTGGTGCTCAAAGGGGTATCCCTGGATGTGGGGCCGGGGTCCATCGTTGCCCTGCTGGGCGGTAACGGTGCCGGTAAGAGCACCACCCTGAAAGCCATCTCCGGTTTGCTAACCGGGGAACGCGGCGACATTACCCGTGGATCGATTCATTACAATGGTGAGCGCATCGATACCCTGAGCGCCGCCGACCGCGTGCGCCGCGGCGTGCTGCACGTGATGGAAGGACGCCGGGTATTCGAACACCTGAGCGTGGAAGAAAATCTGCTGGTCGGCGCCTACGGCCGGCGTGATGGCGCTGCCGCGGTGCAGCGCGACATGGAGATGGTTTACACCTATTTCCCCCGTTTGAAAGAGCGCCGCCGGTCAGTGGCTGGTTATACCTCCGGCGGTGAACAGCAAATGCTGGCCATGGGCCGGGCGATGATGGCGAAGCCGCGCATGATCCTGCTGGACGAACCGTCCATGGGCCTGGCGCCGCAGTTGGTGGAGGAGATCTTCAACATCGTCTCCACGCTGCGCAAGGAGGAGGGCGTGACCTTCCTGGTGGCCGAGCAAAACACCAATGTGGCGCTGCGCCACGCGGATTACGGCTACATCCTGGAGAACGGCCGCATCGTCATGTACGGCGATGCCGCCCAGCTGCGCGAAAATCCGGACGTCAAGGAATTCTATCTTGGCGTGGGATCCGGGGAAGGGCGCAAGAGCTTCCGCGATACCAAGCACTACCGCCGCCGCAAGCGCTGGCTGTCCTGACGCCCGCGTCGACGGGTACTCAACGTTGTTGGCGGCCCGCGCCGGCCGCCCTCAGGAGGAACAACAATGGCAAGTCATTCCGCGTATCTGGATGATCGTGAAACCCGCTCGCCCGATGAGCGGGCGGCACGGCAATGGGAAGCGCTGCGCGCGGCGCTGGCCCACGCCAAGGCGCGATCCCGCTATTGGGCCGGCGTGTTGGCCGATATCGACCCCGAGGCGATTCAAGGCCCGGCGGACCTGGCCCGGATTCCGCTGACGCGCAAGTCCGATATTCCCACGATCCAGGCACAGGGTGTACTGGGCGGCATGGAAGCGGCGCCCATGGGCGAGCTGTCGCGGATTTTTCTGTCGCCAGGACCGATTTACGAAGCCAGCGAGGCGATTACGGATTTCTGGCGCTTTGGTCGCGCCATGTGGGCGTCGGGCATGCGCCCTGGCGCTTTGGTGCACAATACCTTTTCTTATCACCTCACCCCCGCCGGCATGATGGTGGACAGCGGCGCCCGGGCGATTGGCTGTTCGGTATTTCCCGCCGGCGTCGGTAACACCGAGATGCAGCTCGATGCCATCCAGCAACTGCGTCCGAGCTACTACGGCGGCACGCCGTCGTTTCTGAAAATGCTGCTGGACAAGGGGCGTGAACTGGGCAAGGACACCAGTTCTCTGGTGGCGGCTTCGGTGGGCGGCGAACCGCTCAGCAGCAGCCTGCGTCAGGAAGTGGAAGCCCAGGGCGTCAAGGTGTCGCAGAGTTTCGGAACCGCCGAGCTGGGGTTGGTGGCCTATGAGTCTGAGGCGCGGGAAGGACTGATCGCCGATGAGGACGTGCTGATCGAAGTGGTGCGTCCGGGTAGCGGGGACCCGCTGCCGGACGGTGAGGTCGGTGAGATGGTGGTGACCGTGCTGCGCAATGCCAGCTTCCCGATGATCCGAATCGCCACCGGTGATATGACCGCGATCATGCCCGGTGCCAGCCCGTGCGGACGCACCGCGCCACGTATAAAAGGCTGGATGGGCCGGGCCGATCAGCGTACCAAGATCAAGGGCATGTTCGTGGCGCCGGAGCAGATCAACCAGCTGATGCAGCGGCACCCGGAAATCCAGCGGGCCCGTCTGGTGGTGACGCGGGAAAACGAGCAGGACCGCATGGTGCTGTCGGCGGAATGCGACAGCAGCGATAGCGCCTTCGCCGAGAAAGTCACCGAAACCCTGCAGGTGGTCACCAAGCTGCGTGGCGGTGTGGAACTGGTGGCACCGGGTTCCCTGCCCAACGACGGCAAGGTGATCGCCGATGAGCGGCGGTTTGATTGAGGTAGGCCGGACGCCAGACGCTTGACGCCGGACGCTTTAAACAAGAGGCCGGACGCCAGATGCTTGACGCCGGACGCTTTAGAACACCAGGTCGAAGAGCATTGCGGAAATAAATAAGCGTTTTAGTACTTGCCAGGGTGTTGGGTCTGGTTTTGCATTATCGGCGTCCGGCGTCCGGCGTCCGGCGTCCGGCGTCCGGCGTCCGGCGTCCGGCGTCCGGCGTCCGGCGTCCGGCGGCTCTAACTATCCCTTTGATTCGGCGGTGTCAGCCCGTGCTTGCGCATACGACGGTAGACGGTGGGACGGGATACGCCCAGTTCCCGGGCCACCGCGCTGATCATCCAGTGGTGGCGTTTCAGGATCGACAGCAGGCCGGCGCGTTGCGGGTCGCCATCGTCGTCATCCTCCGTGGTGGCCGGCGTGGTGCCGGGGCCGATCACCTGGGCCAGACACTCTTCCGGCAGATCGTTCACCGTGATTTGCTCGCCGTCACAAGTGGCCTCGGCAAAGTTCAAGGCGTTCACCAACTGACGGATATTGCCGGGCCACGGGCAGGCCAGCAACGCGCTCATGGCATCCGCGCGTAACTGCAGCCGCGGTTGCCCGACGGCGCGGGCCAGTTGGCCCATCACCGAGATGATCACATGTTGTTTGTCCGCTCGTTCCCGGAGCGCGGGCAGCCGCAGTGTGGCGCCGTTGAGCCGGTAATAAAGATCCTCGCGAAAATAGCCGTCGGCGATCAATCTGGCCGGATCCCGGTGCGTGGCGGCGATCACCCGGCAGTCCACCGATATGGGCCGCTCCGAACCCAGCGGCAACACTTCCCCCTCCGCCAATACCCTTAGCAGCCGGGTCTGTAACGTCAATGGCATGTCGCCAATTTCGTCCAGAAACAGGGTGCCGCCGTGGGCTTGTTGGATCAGGCCGCGCATGCCCTTGGCGCGGGCGCCGGTGAAGGTGCCCGGGCTGTAGCCGAACAATTCGCTTTCAATCAGGGATTCGGGAATGGCGGCGCAGTTCACCGCCACGAACGGTTTGTGCCGGCGCGGCCCGGCGTCATGAATGGCCCGTGCCAGCACTTCCTTGCCGGTGCCGGTTTCCCCCAGGATCAACAGGCTCACGTCCCGTTGCCGCAGACGCTTGGCCAGCTTCAGAGTGCGGCGCATGGCCGGATCGTCGGCCGCCAGCCGGTCCAGCTCAGGTACCGCCTCTTCCGGGATCAACGCTTGCGGCGCGGCGGGCCGGGCCGGCCGGCGCGGTTCGATGAGGCTGCCGAACAGGGTGCTGCCGAGAGCCTGTACCCGAAAGGCACGCACCTGATCTTCGCAGGCATAGGGGATGGACCAGATATCCCGGGCGTCACAGTCGAACATTTCCGGCAAGGCGATGTCGCCGTCGTCCGTGCGCGCCCGGGCCAGCAGATGCCGGCCGACGCCGTTGGCGGCGAGTACCCGGCCGTCGCCGTCGAGAGCGAACAGATACTGGCCGTTGACCTGCACCAGCTCCCGTGAGGTATCGCAGCGGAACACGGTGTGGTGGCGGTAAAGGCGCAAGAAGTAGGCATCCTCGATCATGCGCGCGTACAGGCGGATCAAATGCAGAGCGAAATTCTGGCTGTCCCGGGTCGGCGCGGAATCCAGGGCGGAAATGTCCAGCACCGCCAGTAGACGACCCTGGGGATCGGTGATCGGCGCCGAGGTGCAGGTGAGGCCGATGTGGGTGGCGTCGAAGTGATCCTGGCGATGGCAGGTGAGTGCCTCGCCTTCGCGGATGCAAGTACCCACGGCGCAGGTGCCGGCGTGGTATTCGTTCCAGTCAGCGCCGAGATAGAGCCCCGCCTGGCGCAGCCGCTGGTCGTGTCGGCGGTCACCCAGAAACTGCACGGTAATGCCGCGCTGATCGGTGAGCAGCAGCACATAGCCAAGTCGCGCGATCTGGCCATACAACTGCTCGACGCCGGCCCGCGCCACATTGAGAAACTCGTCGGCGCTTTCCTGATGTTCCCGCAGGGTCTGATGGGTAACGATACGGGCCGGGCGGGGCCGCGCCGGATCCAGGCCGTACTCTTCGATACAGCGTTTCCAGGATCGGGCGATCATGGCGTCGCCAGGGGACACGGTGGGACGATAGCCGCCGTCCGCGTATCGCAGAATGTCGTCGATGTGGCGGCGTTGTTGCGCATGCAGGCTGCTCATGCCCGGGCCTCCGCGTTGGATTGTTGTTCTGTTTTTTGCCTGGGATTCAGCCTAGCCCCATGGCCCTGACGGCTCCATCCGACTTGAGTACTAAATGCACCCCGCGGACGTTACACCTGTAACGCAAAGCGTTGCGCGCCGTTACGCCTGAGAAGGCTATTAAACCTCTCCAAGAAACGTTGTCCTGTACCCGGTTCCATTAAAAATTCTTTTCCGAATCAATGCTCTAAAACTCAATTGGCGGCCATGCCGGGGGATTGGCACGGCTTCTGCTCTTGTCCCTGCATCCGCCCCCGCGTCCGTATCGACCACGACGCCGGTGGCGGAACACGAAAAACAACAACGCATGCGAGGAGCAAATCATGAGTAATGCGAACACGCCGAACCAACAGGTGGAACACTGGCTTAGCGAATGGGAGCGTACCCTGAGCGGTGACGACCCCACCGCCGCCGCCGAACTGTTCGAGCAAAACGGTTACTGGCGCGATCTGGTCTCTTTCACCTGGAACATCAAAACCGTGGAGGGGCATGCCGCCCTGCGCGACATGATTGGCGCCACCGTCGCCAACACCAAACCCTTCGACTGGAACCTGGCCGGTGACGCCCGGGAGGAAAACGGCGTGGTGGAAGCCTGGATTACTTTCCAGACCGCGGTGGGACGAGGCCATGGCCACCTGCGTCTGCGTGAGGGCAAGGCCTGGACTCTGCTGACCACGCTAAAGGAACTGCGGGATTATCCGGAGCAACGTAATGCCCTGCGGCCCAAGGGGGCCCGCCATGGCGTGTTCAAGAACCGTAAAAGCTGGTTGGAGGAACGCCGCGAGGAGGAAGCGGAGCTGGGTTACAGCCGCCAGCCCTATTGCGTGATCATTGGCGGCGGCCAGGGCGGTATCGGTCTGGCGGCGCGTCTGCGGCAGTTGAATGTCCCCACCATCGTGGTGGAAAAGAACCCGCGCCCCGGCGACTCCTGGCGCAACCGCTACAAATCCCTGTGTCTGCACGATCCGGTCTGGTATGACCACATGCCGTACCTGCCGTTTCCCGATCACTGGCCGGTGTTTTCGCCCAAGGACAAGATCGGCGACTGGCTGGAGATGTACACCCGGATCATGGAGATCAACTACTGGGGATCCACTGAATGCACCTCCGCCCGTTTCGATGAGGAGAAGCAGGAATGGCTGGTGGAGGTGAACCGCGATGGCGAGCGTGTCACCTTGCGCCCGCAACAACTGGTGCTCGCCACCGGCATGTCGGGCATGCCCAATGTGCCGGAAATTCCGGGCATGGAAGATTTTCAGGGCGAGCAGCATCACTCCAGCAAGCACCCCGGAGGTGAAGCCTATGCCGGCAAGAAGTGCGTGGTGCTGGGGGCCAACAACTCGGCCCACGACATTTGCGCGGCCCTGTGGGAGCACGGCGCCGACGTCACCATGGTGCAGCGTTCCTCCACCCACGTGATCAAATCGGAAACACTGATGGAGCTGGTGCTGGGGCCGTTGTACTCCGAAGAGGCGGTGAATAACGGTATCACCACGGAAATGGCGGACATGACCTTCGCCTCCATTCCCTACAAAGTGATGCCGCAGTTTCATGTTCCGGTTTATGAACAGGTGGCGGAGAAGGACGCGGATTTCTACCGCCGTCTGCGCGACGCTGGTTTCATGCTGGACTTCGGCGACGACGGTTCCGGCCTGTTTATGAAATATCTGCGCCGCGGCTCCGGTTATTACATCGATGTGGGCGCCTGCGAGCTGGTGGCCAACGGTGATATCAAATTGAGAAGCGGTGTCGGCATCGAGCGCATCAATGCGCATTCGGTGACGCTGACCGACGGTTCCGAGTTGCCGGCGGATCTGATCGTCTACGCCACCGGTTATGGATCCATGAACGGTTGGGCGGCGCGCATCATTTCCCAGGAAGTGGCGGACAAAGTGGGTAAATGTTGGGGTATGGGTTCGGATACCACCAAGGACCCGGGCCCCTGGGAAGGCGAATTGCGCAATATGTGGAAGCCCACCCGGCAGCAGGCGCTCTGGTTCCATGGCGGCAATCTGCACCAGTCCCGGTTTTACTCGCAGTTCCTGGCGCTGCAATTGAAAGCACGGATGGAAGGCCTGGACACGCCGGTGTATGGCCAGCAGGAAGTGCATCATCTGGCTTGATTGATTTGCGTCAGCGGCGGGCGGGCCTGTCCCGCCTATGCTGAACGCCGGGACTCATTGAACAGGAGCAGCGATCATGGAATTGAAAGGAAAAGTCGCCCTGGTCACCGGTGGTGGCCGGGGTATCGGGCAGGGCATTGCGCTGGCGTTGGCCGGGGCCGGCGCGGATGTGGCGGTGGCGGATTTGGATCAGACCATCGCCGAGGAAACCGCCGCCAAGGTAGAGGCCGCGGGGCGGCGTAGCGTGGCGATCTCCGTCAACGTGGCGCAGCCGGATTCGGTGCGTGCCATGGTGGAAAAGGTGGAGGCGGAGCTGGGCGGCCTGGATATCGCCGTCAATAACGCCGGTATCATCAGTATTCAGTCCATCGAGGAACTCACCGCCGAGGACTTCGACCGTATCATGGCGGTGAACGCCAAGGGGGTTTTCCTCTGTACCCAGGCCGCGGTGCGGGTGATGCGGCCGCGACGCTGGGGGCGCATCATCAACGTGGCCTCCATCGCCGGCAAGATCGGCTTCCCGGATCTGTCCCATTACACCGCGTCCAAATTCGCGGTGATCGGCTTCACCAACGCGGTGGCCAAGGAAGTGGCCCTGGACGGCATCACCGTCAACGCGTTGTGCCCGGGCATCGTTGGCACTGGCATGTGGCGTGGCGAGGATGGCCTGGCCGGGCGCTGGCGGGAAGAAGGGGAAAGCGAGGAGGCATCCTGGGCTCGCCACCAGAAAACCCTGTTGCCCCAGGGCGTGGCGCAAACCCCGGAAGACATGGGGCAACTGGCGGTGTACCTGGCCTGTGCCGAACACGTCACTGGCCAGGCTATCGCCGTGGACGGGGGCTGTACGCTCTAGTTCAGACAGAGAAAGCTCTGAATCCAGAGATTGCTACAAGGCCGCTGTAGGCGGAGATTCTATGGTGCCCAGCAACACGAATGTGGTCTCCGGTGTTGGGAGATTCGCTTGCAGGCAAGCTCCCACAGCGGCTTCGTAGTCCAAACTGTGGGAGCCAGCCTGCTGGCGAATCCCGGCCTTCCGGTGTTGGGTATTTGCTTGCAGGCAAGCTTTTACAGCGGCTGCGTGGTCCGGCTGCTAGCCCAGCACCATGATGGCCTGGCCGGCGTTGATCTGCTGGCCTTCCTGCCGCGCTATATGCAGCACCTGGCCGGCGTCCGGGGCGGTGACTTCGATCTCCATCTTCATGGATTCCAGGATTGCCACCACCTGGCCGGCTTCCACATTGTCGCCCTCGGCCACGTTGAGTTGCCAGATGTTGCCGGCGGTGGGGGATTCCACCGGCGTGCCTTCCGGCAGACCGTCGCCGTCGTCGCCATTCAGATCCTGTTGCGACTCGAAATGAATCTGGCCGCTTTCCACCCAACGTTGCAGTTCCTCTTCGAAGGCCTGGTTCCGCTGCCCGGTGAAGGCCCGGATGCTGTCGTCATTGCGCCGCAGAAAATCCTGATAAGCATTGAGGCTGAATGTGGTCTCTTCCACCTTGAGCGGGTAGTCGCCTTTGGGAAAGTCCCGGCGGATTCGTTGCAGTTCCCCGGCGCTGACTTCGTAGAAGCGAATCTGATCGAAGAACCGTAGCAGCCAGGGTTTGGTGAAGGCCTCGGTGGTGCGATAGCGATTCCACATTTGCAGGGTGCGGCCGACGAATTGATAGCCACCCGGGCCCTCCATGCCGTACACACACAAATAGGAACCGCCGATGCCGACGGAATTTTCCGCGGTCCAGGTGCGCGCCGGATTGTATTTGGTGGTGACCAGCCGGTGACGGGGATCGTAAGGCGTTGCCACCGGGGCGCCCAGGTAAACATCACCCAACCCCATCACCACATAGCTGGCCTCGAACAGAATCCGTTTGACCTCGTCGATGCTGTCGAGGCCATTGATGCGGCGGATGAATTCGATATTGCTCGGACACCAGGGCGCGTCCTTGCGCACCGATTGCATGTATTTCTGGATCGCCAGCCGGCAGGCCTCGTCGTCCCAGCTCAGTGGCAGATGAACGATACGTGACGGCACTTGCAAATCATCCTGTTGCTGCAAGGACAGTTCTGCTTCCTTCAATAGCGTTAACAGGGTGTTGCGCGGCAGCTGCCGTGGATCGAAATGAATCTGCAGGGAACGAATGCCGGGGGTCAGTTCCAGCACGCCGTCAATCCGCTGCTGCTCCAGCCACAGCATCAGGGCGTGAGCCCGGAAACGCAGGCGCAAATCCAGTTCCAGTGGACCGTATTCCACCAGCACATAACGGTCACCGGCGGCTCGGTAGACTACCTCCACACCGGCTTCCTCCTCCGGCAGGCGGTCCAGTACCGGGGTGATCACAGGGGCGGACTTCACTACCAGTTCGGGTGCGTTCAGGTGTTGCAGACAGCGGTCCTGTTCTTCACACAGACGGTCGGCGTCTTCCAGGGAGACCGGTTGAAAGCGGACTTTATCCCCGGCTTTCAGTTGTCCCAGTTTCCACAGGTCGGCTTTGATCACCGTGGCGGGACAGACAAAGCCACCGAGCGACGGACCATCCGGGCCCAGAATCACCGGCATATCGCCGGTGAAATCAATGGTACCCACCGCATAGGCGTTATCGTGGATGTTGGAAGGGTGCATGCCGGCTTCGCCGCCGTCGCTGCGGGCCCATTCCGGTTTCGGCCCCACCAGTCGTATGCCGGTGCGGCTGGAGTTGTAATGGACCTGCCAATCGCTGCTGAAGAAGGTGGCGACGTCGTTGTCGGTGAAGAAGTCCGGGGCGCCATGGGGACCGTAGATGACTCGCAATGTCCAGGTATCGCGCAGCTTCGGCTTCAGCGCGGGCGGCACCTCGATGGCTTGCGGGACCGCGCCGTGCGGGCTCAGATGCAACACATCGCCGGTGCGCAGAGCCCGGCCGCCGTGGCCGCCAAACTGACCCAGCGTAAAAGTGCTGCGTGAGCCCAGGTAGGGTTCGCATTGAATGCCGCCAGCCACGGCCAGGTAAGCGCGGGCACCGGTGCCGTTGACCTTGCCCAGCTTCAGCGTCTGGCCGGCGATCACCGTCACCGCCTGGTAGCGGGGCACGGACTCGCCGTCGAGCGTGGCGCCCATATCCGCGCCGGTCAGCGCGATCCGGGTGTCGCGGTTGAAGCGCAGGGTCGGGCCATTGAGCGTGCATTCCAGGCCGGCCGCATTCTCGTCGTTGCCCAGCAACCGGTTACCGAGGCGGAAACTGAGGCTGTCGAACGGGCCGGACGGCGGCACGCCCACCGGCCAGTAGCCGCCGCGCCCGGGATAATCCTGGACGGTGGTCAGGGTACCGCCGGCAAGGACATCCAGGGTATCGGGTTGGTAGCGGAAGTCGTTCAGATAGCGAGTGGTCATGCGGCCTTGCCGAAACGCCGGGTCGGCGAGGATCGCCAGCACATACTCGCGGTTGGTTTCGATGCCTTCCACCAGAGTGTCGCCGAGCGCTTGCTCCAGGGCAGCCAGAGCGCGCTCGCGATCATCCTCGTGAACGATGACCTTGGCCAGCATCGGGTCGTACAGCGGGGATACGGTCAGTCCCGCTTCGATCCAATGGTCCAGCCGCAGCCGTTGGCCGTCCGCTTCAGGAAAACGCACGGTGGTCAGCAGACCAGCACTGGGCTGGAAATCCTTGTTCGGATCCTCCGCATAGAGACGCACCTGGATCGAATGACCGCGCGGCGTGAGATCGCCGGCCAGGTGTTCCAGCGGCGGCAGTTCGCCGGCGGCCAGCCGCACCATCCAGGACACCAGGTCGGCGCCGTAAACCTGCTCGGTGACGCCGTGCTCCACCTGCAGGCGAGTGTTCACCTCCAGGAAGTAAAAGCGGTTGGTATCCTGGTCGAGAATGAATTCCACGGTCCCGGCGTTGCGGTACTGCACCGCCGCCATCAGACGCCGTGCGGTGTCGTGCAAAGTGCGCCGAACCTCTTCGGGAAGATTGGGCGCCGGGGTTTCCTCCACCACTTTTTGATGGCGGCGCTGGGCGGAGCAGTCACGCTCGCCGAGCGTCACCGCCTGGCCTTTTCCATCGCCGAACACCTGCACTTCGATGTGGCGGGCGCGCTCAATGTATTTTTCCAGGAACACGCCATCGTTGGAGAAGTTGTTGGCGCTGAGCCGGCGTACCGTGTCCCAGGCTTTGCGCAGCGATTCGGCATCGTGGCAAATCTGCATGCCGATACCACCGCCGCCGGCCGTGCTTTTCAACATCACCGGATAGCCGATGCCGGTGGCGGCGGCCAGCGCCTGTTCCGGATCGGTCAGCAGACCGGTGCCCGGCAGCAGCGGCACCTGATTGTCTTCCGCCAGCTTGCGGGCGGTATGTTTGAGGCCGAAGTCCCGCATCTGTTCCGGGGTGGGGCCGATAAAGGCGATGCCTTGGGCTTCGCAACGCTCGACGAAATCCGGGTTCTCACTGAGAAAACCATAGCCGGGATGCACCGCATCCACCTGCTGTTCGGCCATCAGTGTCAGTAACTTATCCTGATTCAGATAGGTGCTGGCGGCGCTGCCGTCGCCCAGACAATAAGCCTCGTCGGCCAGGCTCACGTGGCGGGAATCGGCGTCCGCGTCGGCGTAGACCGCGACGCTGGTGACGCCCAGGGTTTTCAGGGTACGGATGATTCGGGTGGCGATGGCGCCACGGTTGGCGATCAGTACCTTCTTGAACATGATGTCGGCTCTGCGGCGATGGCGGGTCGTCCCGCCGTAAGCGTCCGGCTTCCGGGGTCGTCCCCGGCGCCTTATTCCGATAGTCAGTGCCAGATCAGCACTTCGATGGGCGTGGGGTTGTAGCCGTTGCACGGGTTATTGAGCTGCGGGCAGTTGGAAATCAGCACGGTGATATCCATCAGCGCTTTCATTTCCACATACTTGCCCGGTGCGGAAATCCCGTCAGCGAAGGTGAGGCCGCCTTCGGCGGTCACCGGGACGTTCATGAAAAAATTGATGTTGTGGGTGATGTCGCGCTTGCTCAGCCCGTATTCCTCATTTTCGTTAACGGCCCGCATCCAGCTGTCCCGGCAGGCGTGCATGCAGCGCTTTTCCAGCGCGTAACGCACCGTGTTGCTTTCCGTGGCGCAGGCGCCGCCGAGGGTATCGTGGCGGCCGCAGGTGTCGGCGATGATCTCCAGCATCGGCCGGTTGCGGTTAGAGCGCAGCACGGTGCCGGCGGTGAGGAAGACGTTGCCTTGTTCGCGGATGGTGTCCATGGCGCTGTAGCGCTCGGCGGTGTCCTTGGCATTGAAAAACAGCGTGTCCGCCGCCTGGTTGCCTTCCAGATCGAGGATGCGCAGGGTCTCGCCTTCCTTCAGCACTTTAAGAAAGTAATCGCCGGCGGGGACGGTGTCGCGGAAATGAGCATCGGCGGGCTTCAGCTGACTTTCCCGAATCATGATGGTCTCCTAAAGGCCCAGGTGATAGAGGCGGTTGTTTTCGAAGGCGCGGGCGTTTTCCGGACGAAAATTCAGGCAGTAATCGTCCTTTGCCACCGGCGCGGCGGTGAGCATTTCCACCCGCACTGGTTTGCGTGGATAGTCGCTGGCGGGATTGAGCGGGTGCGGGCAGGTGTGCATCACCACCAGCGTGTCCATCTCGAAACGCAGGGTGATTTGCGCCCCGGCGCGGGCGGCGCCGGCGTCGAAACGCAGCTGTCCGTTATCGTCGGTGACCACCTTGCTGAACAGATTGAGATTGGCGGCCAGGTCTCGCTCTCCCAGGCCATATTTTGCCAACTCGGTGAGGAAACTGGCGTGGCCACTCAGAGTCCAGTCGTTGCGGTATTGCTGGTAATTGTGCTCACCGTATTTCTCCAGCAGGCGGGCATCGTCCAGGTTACCGCAGACGGTGTCGTGCCAGCCGAAGCTGTCGTCGACAATGGAAGCGAACACCCGGCCCATGTCGGAGTAGAGACAATTACCGCGGGTCAGTTTGAAGGTGTGCTGACCCTTGAGAGTGTCCGGAGCGTTGTAACGCTCCAGTTTTTCTTCCGGGTTGTAGAACAGCATGCCGACGTTGGCGCCGCCTTCCAGATCGGTGAGACGCAGAGCGGTGCCACGGCGCAGGCGAAACGACCAATGGGCGCCACCGGGCATGGTGTAGTCGTACAGCGGTTCGGTCATGAAGGTCTCCTTGTACGTTTCCAAATCAAAACGGGCGCTAGGCCATGGTGCGGGCGGTGGCGTCCGCCTGCTCCTGGATGGCCGTGAGCGTGCCTTTGTCGCAATCTCCCACTGGCAGGTCGTAGGTGATGCGCGCGCCGTAGGCGCCGGGGGCTTGCGGGTCCAGGCGGGTCTTGTCGAATACCCACAGCCGGGTACCGAGGTAAAAGCCTTCGGCGAGGTCATGGGTGACCATGAAGATGGTCAGGCCCTGTTGCCGCCACAGATCCAGCACCAGGTGATGCATGTCGCGGCGGATGCCGGGATCGAGCGCGCCGAAGGGTTCGTCCAGCAGCAAAATGCGCGGCCGTTTCATCAATGCCTGGGCGATGGCCAGACGCTGTTGCATGCCACCGGACAGCTCGTGGGGAAACTTGCCGGCGGCCTGGGTCAGCCCCACGGATTCCAGCATGGCCATGGCGGCGTCCTTCAAGGCTTTGCGTTTGCCGCCGAAGGCGCGGCCGATGAGTTTGTGTCGGTGCAACTCGTCGGCCAGCATGACGTTTTCCAGCGCGCTCAGATGCGGCAGCACGGAATAGCGTTGGAACACGATGCCGCGGGTCTCGTCCGGCTGATCCGGGATCGGCGCGCCGTCCAGCAGCAACTTGCCCCGGCTGGGCGATTCGGTGCCGAGCAGCATTTTCAGAAAGGTGGTCTTGCCGCAGCCGGAGGCGCCGACCAGGGTGACGAATTCCCCTTCCCGCACCTCGGCGTTGAGGCGTTCCAGCACCACCTGGTCGCCGTATTCCTTCCACAGATTGTTCATTTCGATGATAGCCATGGGCTTCTCCTCGCTTTGCTCAGTGGCTGCCGTGGAACCAGGGGTAACGCCAGCGGGAATAGCGGGCCAGCAGGAAGTCGATGGCGAACGCCAGCAGGGTGATCCAGAGCACGTAGGGCAGGATCACGTCCATGGACAGGTAGCGGCGCACCAGGAAGATGCGATAACCCAGCCCTTCGGTGGCGGCGATGGCTTCGGCAGCGATCAGGAACAGCCAGGCGGAGCCCAATGACAGCCGCACCGCACTGATCAGGCGCGGCATGATCTGCGGCCATACCAGACGCAGAATGATCTGCCAGGTGTTGGCGCCGAGCGTTTGCATCTTGATCACCTGCTCGGCGGGGATCTCCCGGGCCCTTTGCTGCAAGTCGCGGATCAGAAAAGGCGTAATGCCGATGATGATCAGCATCACCTTGGCCAGTTCGCCGAGCCCGAACAGAATGAACAGGATCGGCAGGATCGCCATCGGCGGCACCAGCGACAGCCCGGTGATCAGCGGGGACAACCCGGCGCGGGCATAGGGCAGGGTGCCGGTGACAATGCCGAAGACCAGTCCCATCAAGGCGCTGATGCCGACGCCGATGGCCAGGCGGGTGAGGCTGGCCAGGGTATCCGCCCATAACAGGTACTCGCCGCTGCGCCTGCTGGGTTCGAACGCCATGCGTTGAATGGCATCGCCCATGGCACTGAACGCCGGCAGCAGTTTGTCGTTGGGGTTGGCTTCCAGGCGGGCGTCGGAAGCCAGCAGGTACACCACCAGCAGAAGGGCGAAGGGCAACAGCCCCAGCGCCCAGGTGGCGACCCGTCCGGGTTGCCGGTTGATCAACTTCTTCATGGCGACTCCTGTGGGCGGTGACAAGGCACGAGGGGCCGGTTACAGCTCACCCTCGGCGGCCATCGTCATGTAGGTCGGGTCAAAGCGCAGTTTGATATTGCCGTTGTTGCCGTAGACGCCGGCGGGGGTTTCCACGCCAACGAAGCCGGCATCCGGGGCGCCTTCGCCGAGCAGACCGTGGTCAAAAGAGAATTCCGCCACTTTCTGCATGGTGTCCTTCAGCGCCGGGCTGTTGGTGAAGGTGACCGCGTCCTCGGCTTTGTCGAACAGGCGGGTGGCGTCGAGCTGCATCCGCAGGCCGTCCAGGTCGGTGGCGGCGACATTGGCCAGATGCTGGCGGAAGCCGCTGTCATTGAGGTGCCCCATGATTTCGTACCAGGCGCCGGTGAGCGCTTTGCCCAGGGCTGGATTGGCTTTCAGGGTGTCGGTGTTCACCACCATCAGATCAATGATTTCGCCGGGAATTTTGGAAGAGTCGAACACCAGATTGGCTTCCGGAGACTCCTTGATTGTACCCAGCAGCGGATTCCAGGTGGCCAGGGCGGTCACGTCGGGGGTATTGAAAGCGGATACCAGATCGGCGTCGGCGGTGTTGACCACGGTGATATCGCGCTCGCTGAGTCCCACGCTGTCCAGCGCCCGGGCCAGCAGGTAGTGGGAGACGGACAGTTCCACCAGATTGACGCGACGGCCCTTGATGGCCTCGAGTTTATCGGCGTCCTTGAGCACGATGCCGTCGTTGCCGTTGGAGAAGTCACCAACGATCAGCGCGGTGCTGTCGACGCCGCCGGCGGCGGGGATGGTCAGGGCGTCCATGTTGGTCATGGTGCAACCGTCGAACTGGCCGGCGGTGTACTGGTTGATGGACTCGATGTAGTCGTTGATCTGTACCACTTCGATGTCGATGTCGTACTTGTCCGCCCATTTGTCGACGATGCCTTCGGCGGCGCCGTAGTCCCAGGGCAGCCAGCCCACGTAGATGGACCAGCAGACCTTGAAACTGTCCCGGGCCTGGGCCTGGGCAGGGGTGGCGAGCGTCAGGGCGAGCAGGGCGGTGGTGCAGACGGTGGTGAGCAAACGGGTCATGTCGGACCTCCTGGGTTACGGACGAAGAGGAATCCAATGACAGGTGTCATCGTGTCCTCCCGGGCTTTTGTCCCGCCGTGTAACCTTCAGCGAAGGTCGACTGCTCTCGGACCAGGCATCGGCGGCGCCGATCGGAACCCTAGCGGTCTATTGGAAGCAAATTGTCGAGTGTGGATGGCCACCGGCCATTCGATTCCTCACGCCGGTATACCAGCAAGAGCGGTGCCAAATCGGTGCAGGCCAGGGATTGCGGGGGATCGGGGGAGGAAAAACGGGGTGGAGGGCCTGCGGATGGGGCGGGCATGGCGCCAGTTTGGTGCGCCATGCCCGAAGGTGGTGCATTCAGGGGCGTCAGGGTGTGCTATCGAGAAACTCCGTCAGCGCCCGCCAGCTCTCCCGGTCGGCTTCGGCGTCGTAGGCCAGGGGCATGTCGAAACGCTGACCAAACTGATCCGCCTCGGGATTGGTGAAGCCGTGCTTGGCGTCGGGGAAGCTGAGCAGCTGATATTCCGCGCCGGCGTTGCTCAGTTCCTCCACCAGTGCCGAGACCTGCTCCGGTGGCACCATGGGGTCGGCCTGCCCGGTGGCCACCAGGATGCGTGCCTTGATGTCGCCGGGACCCGCTGGATTTTGCGTCGCCAGGGTGCCGTGGAAGCTGGCCACGCCGGCCAGATCATTGCCCCTGCGGGCCTGCTCCAGCACCACGCCGCCACCGAAACAGTAGCCCACCGCGTAAATCCGGTTGTCATCCACATACTGCATCTTGCGCAGCAGCGTCTTGGCGGCATTGAAGCGGGCGGTCATCTTTTCCGGCTCTGCCAGGGCCTGCTCCATGAACGCCTTGGCGTCCTTGGGGTGCTGCGCCACTTTTTCGTTGTACATGTCCACGGCCAGTGCCACGTAGCCTTCCGCGGCCAGTTGCCGGCTCCGGTTGCGGATGTAATTGTTCAGCCCCCACCATTCGTGGACCACGATGACCCCGGCGGTAAGCCGTTCCTGGTCCTCGTCCATGTACAGTACGCCAGTGCCGACGCCGCCGGGGAGGTTCACTTTCTGTTCGATAATGTCGGCGTGGACCAGGGAACCGAGCAGCAGCAGGCTCAGCGCGATCAGGCGGTTCATGAATTCTCCTTGTCCGGGGTGTCGGGGGCGGTGGTGGCGTCTTCCCAGACCCAGCGTAAAGGCTCACCGAAGTCATCATAGATCAGCCGGCGGCGCGGCGCGGCGGATCGGGCGCGGCGGACCTTGGGCTTATGCTTGCGGGCGTCGATGGTGGCGGCCAGCCGTGACAAATCGGTACGCGGGGGCCTGGGCGTGTGGCTGAACGGAGATAATGGTCGGGCACCTCGCGGGGGCTCGCCGCTGGTGCCGGGGGGCACGCGCTTGATACTCCCGCCCCGGGACAGAAAACGCTCCATATCCCGGCGCAGTCGCTCGCGCTGCTGTTCCTTGGTGGTACGCACTTTCATGGGGAAGGCGAATCATCGGCGTGGACGACCTTCAAAGATAGCAGCGCGGCGACGGGAAGGCCACCGGCGAAGATCGCTGGTGGCGCATTTCCCGGGTTAAAGCGCGGTTCGTGGGCGTTTGGGAATAGTGGTGCTGTCCTCGGCGCCACTGTTGTCGGCGCTGCCACCGGCGCGTAGGGGGTGACAGTTTTCAATCACCACCTGACCCTCCAGCAGATTGCCACGGGAGTATTCACGGAAAATACAGCGGTTGGTCTCCGGGTCGTAGTTCTCGATCCACAGATTATCGCCTTTCCAGGTGGCGGCGATGTGCTGCTGCCCCGCCGGCACGCTCAGCGTCATGGTGCCGCCCAGCCGCTTGACGAAGATCTGCTCGAGCCAGAAGTAATACAGCACGGTGCCCGCCAGCCACACCAGCACCGCCAGAATCACCGCCGGTTTCCACTTGCCCATGCGGGCACCGACCAGGAACAGACTGAGAAAAATCAGGATCGCAACCAGTACCCAATAGAGATAAGTAATCATGCGTGTCTCCGGAAATCCTTGTATTGTAGTGTCGCCGCCTTCGCTGGCGGAGCTGGGTATGTTTTGATGATAGCAACTGTCGACGCGGGAGATGTAAAACCATGCAACAGTGGTGGGTTTATATACTGCGCTGCGTGGACGGTTCACTGTATACCGGCGTCACCACGGATGTGGAGCGCCGTCACCGGGAGCACAATGAAGGCCCCCGTGGCGCCCGTTATACTCGGGCACGGCGGCCGGTGACCCTGGTTTGGCGGGCGGCGGTGGCGGATCGCGCCAGCGCCTGCCGGCTCGAAGCCCGCATCAAGGCGCAGCCGCGCACCGTCAAGGAGCGGTTGCTGGCCATTGGGCAAAGCAATACAAACGATGTTCAGGAAGTGCTGGACGTCCTCGGTTTGGATATGGAGACCCCGCAATGAAGCATTGGCGTTTTGTCCTGTTGCTGTCGATTCTGTTCGGCGTTACCGGCTGCGGCATCAATAACATTCCCACCTATGACGAGCAGGTGAAGGCCGCCTGGGGACAGGTGGAAAACCAGTATCAGCGGCGCGCGGATCTGGTGCCCAACCTGGTCAGTACGGTACGGGGCTACATGGAACACGAGCGGGATGTGCTGGTGGAGGTCACCGAAGCCCGCGCGAAGGTCGGTTCCATTCAGGCCGATGAAAGTCTGATCAACGACCCGCAAAAGCTGCAGCAGTTCGAGGCGGCGCAGCAGCAACTCGGTTCTGCTTTGCAGCGCCTGATGGTGGTGGTGGAGCGCTACCCGGATCTCAAGGCCAACCAGAATTTCCTGGCCTTGCAATCGCAGTTGGAAGGCACCGAGAACCGCATCGCCGTGGCGCGCCGGGACTACATCACCGCGGTGCAGCAATACAATACCGAGATTCGCACCTTCCCGGGTCGTATCTGGCACAGCATGCTGTACAGTGAGATGGAAGTACGGCCTTCCTTCGAAGCCACCACGGAAGGGGCGGAACAAGCGCCCCAGGTTAACTTCAACTGATGCGACTACTGCTCTGCACTCTGCTGATGCTGGTGCTGCCCTCCGCCTGGGCGGCACCGGAATTCCCCGCTCTGACCGGCCGCGTGGTGGATAATGCCGGGTTGCTGTCGCCGCAACAGGCCCGGGCACTGGAACAGCGCCTGGCCGAGGCCGAGAGCCGCACCTCCAACCAGGTCGTCGTGGTGACCCTGCCGGATCTGCAGGGCTACGCCATCGAGGACTATGGTTATCAGTTGGGTCGGGCCTGGGGGATCGGTCAGGCCGAACATGACAACGGCGCCTTGCTGATCATCGCGCCCAAGGAACGCAAGATTCGCATCGAGGTGGGCTACGGCCTTGAAGGTGTGCTCACCGATGCGTTGTCCCACGCCATTATTCAGAACGAAATCCAGCCCGCGTTCCGTCAAGGGGACTACTTCACCGGGATCGAACAGGGGGCCGCGGCCATTCTTGCCGCCATCGATGGCGAGTACACCGCCCCGGCCAGGAAAGCCAATAAGGGCAGTAACCTCCAGGCATTGATCTATCTGATCGTATTGGTGGTGTTGACCATGCTGCTGACCTTCGGCGGCGGCGGACGCGGCGGTGGTCGTCGTGGGCGAGGCCTGCTGGCACCGATTGCCATTGGCGGAATGGGCGGCTTTGGCGGCGGCGGTGGTGGTTTCGGCGGCGGCGGCTTCGGCGGTGGAGGCGGCGGCTTTGGGGGCGGTGGCGCCTCGGGAGGCTGGTGATGTTATTGAATGAAGAGAACCAAAACCGGGTGTCCCGCGCCATTGCCGCGGTGGAAAAGGACACCGACGCCGAGCTGGTGACGGTGCTGGCCCGGCAGGCGGACAATTATCGCTATATTCCGATGATGTGGGCGGCGCTGCTGTCCCTGCTGGTGCCACTGATCCTCGCCTTCACGCCGATCTGGCTGGCTCCGCTGGAAGTGCTGCTGGCACAGTGGACCACCCTGGTGGTGCTGGCGCTGGTGTTCCGCTGGCCGCCGCTGATGATGCGGCTGGTGCCCGCCTCGGTGAAACAGCGCCGCGCCGCGGACCTGGCCCGGCGGGTGTTTCTGGATCAGGGGCTGCACCACACCAAGGGCGGCACCGGCGTCTTGATCTTCGTCTGCGAAGCGGAGCACTACGTGGAAATCCTGGCGGACCAGGGCATTGCCCGCCACGTGCCCAACGAACGCTGGCAGTCCATCGTCGATACCTTCACGGCTCACGTGAAGGCCAGGGATACCCTGAATGGCTTCCTGGAATGCGTGGCCAGCTGTGGCGATGAGTTGATCACCCACGTGCCGGCCACCGAGCAGAAGAATGAACTGCCCAATCATCTGATTGTGCTGTAAGAAACGTGTTGTAAGAAAAAGGCGCCGTAGGGAAGGGACATGGAGAGCGTGGAGCTCGTATTCGAAATGACCACCTGGGATTACATCACCATGGTGTTCTGGTGGCTGTTTCCGTTGCTGTTCAGCGTGGGCTATACCTTTGCGTTCCGGCGGCGCCTGTATCTCCACCTCGGGTTCGCCGTATTGGCCACCGTATGCGGATACGCCGGCTATGCCGGTATACCGTTCATCTGGGGGCAATCCGGTCCGGTGGTCAATGCGCTCTCCACCTGGTGGGTCATCTGCTGCCCCTTCGTGCTACACCTGATCCGGGCCTTCCGGGTCCCGGGTAACGCCTGCGGTTAGACGGAACTGGGTTTCTTGTACTCATATACGAGTAAAAAGAGCCTTTAATCTCGTTTTTTACTCGTATATGAGTAAAGCTCCCTTCGTGGTGCTCTATCTGAGTTCGTGCGCGTTAAGAGGCGAGTCCGGACCGTCAGAAACAAAAAAGGCTGCTCAATTGAGCAGCCTTTCCTGGATATATGGTAGCAAGGGGCGGACTTGAACGGGCAGGCCGCCTGCGCCGACCCCAGCCCAGAAAAAGCAGTGTCGGCCCCTGGATCAGAACCTTGGCCCGCCTGAAACAAAAAAGGCTGCTCAACTGAGCAGCCTTTCCTGGATATTTGGTAGCAAGGGGCGGACTTGAACCGCCGACCCCAGCATTATGAGTGCTGTGCTCTAACCAGCTGAGCTACCTTGCCATGTTTCAAGGCCGCGAATTGTCCGTGAGCTCCGGGGCGCTGTCAAGAACGAGGGAGTCGATCCGGGCCATTTCGGGAACCAACCGTCTATTTCTTGTTCAGACCTTTTTACATGAGAACGGTTATCAATTATTCTCCGATAATACTTGACTGATTTGGTTGGTCTTTATAGTCTGACTTCCTATTCACGTACCAAAGGTGTGGGTATGCGATTAACCACCAAAGGCCGATACGCGGTGACCGCGATGCTGGATCTGGCTCTTCATGCGGATGAGGGCCCGGTATCCCTGGCGGATATCTCCGAGCGTCAGGGAATTTCCATTTCCTATCTGGAGCAGCTGTTCGCCAAGTTGCGCCGGCGGCATCTGGTGAGCAGTGTGCGCGGTCCCGGCGGCGGCTACAGGCTGAGCCGGGACAGTGACGATATTGATGTGGCTTCGGTGATCGCCGCCGTGGACGAGTCCGTGGATGCCACCCGTTGTGGCGGCAACGGCGATTGTCAGGACGGCCACATTTGTCTGACACACCACCTCTGGTGTGATCTGTCGGATCAGATCCAGGATTTCCTGTCGCACATCACGCTGGGCGAACTGGTGTCCCGCAATGAGGTGCGTCAGGTGGCGGAGCGCCAGAAGATCACTCAGAGCCAACTGAACCGGGTGCCGGTCAGCACGCTTTGATCCTTCCATTATCAACACAGTAATCAACATCCATGTCGCAAGCGGTTTATCTGGATTACGCCGCCACTACCCCGGTGGACCCCCGGGTCGTGGAGGCGATGGTGCGTTTTCTCGGGCCGGACGGCACCTTCGGGAATCCGGCATCGCGCAGCCATCTTTACGGCTGGCTGGCGGAGGAGGCGGTGGAAAATGCCCGTCGTCAGGTAGCGGACGCGCTCAACGCCGATCCCCGGGAGATCGTCTGGACCAGCGGTGCCACCGAGGCCAACAATCTGGCCATCAAAGGTGTTCTGGAGCAGCGGGGCGGGGGACATGTGATCACCTCCGCCACCGAGCACAAGGCGGTGCTGGACCCCTGCGGCTGGCTGGAAGGGCGTGGCGTCGAGGTCACCTATCTGGCGCCGGAGCCGGATGGCCGGATCACCCCGCGGGCGGTGGAAGAGGCGATGCGCGAGGACACCGTGCTGGTGTCGATCATGCACGCCAACAACGAAACCGGGGTGATCAACGATATCGGTGCCATTGGCGCCTTGTGCCGGGAGCGTGGCGTTCTGTTTCACACCGACGCCGCCCAGACCATGGGCAAGTTGCCGTTGGATGTTCGGGAAACCACGGTGGACCTGGTCTCCCTGTGTGCCCACAAGATCTACGGCCCGAAAGGCATTGGCGCGCTCTATGTGCGGCGCCATCCGGATGTCCGGGTCGCCGCCCAGATCCACGGCGGCGGCCATGAGCGGGGCATGCGGTCGGGCACCTTGCCCGCCCACCAGATTGTCGCCATGGGCGAGGCCTTGTCATTGGCCATGGCCAGCCGGGATGAAGAGAACGAGCGTATCGCCGCGTTGCGGGATCGCTTGTGGGATGGCATCCGGACGCTGCCCGGCGTGTCCCTCAACGGTGCCGGCGCGCCGCGTTTACCCGGCCATATGAACGTGGCGTTCGAAGGGTTGGAAGGGGAGATGCTGCTGACCGCGTTGACCGGCGTGGCGGTGTCCACCGGGTCCGCCTGCACCTCGGCGTCGCTGGAGCCGTCCTATGTGCTCAAGGCGATGGGGGTGTCCGATTCGCTGGCGCACGGCTCGCTGCGCTTCTCGGTGGGCCGCTTCACCGATGAGACGCAAATCGACACGGTAATACAGAATGTGACGCAGGTGGTCACCCGCCTGCGTGACGCCGCCGCTCAAAGGGGATAAGCGGCTCTTTTTGTCCGACGGAAGGCTCCGTAACCGGCGTGCAGCTTGCTTAGGTGTTATCACACCAAAGGACGGAGCCAACCATGCACGGAGTGATCCTTGCCCATCTGCGTCATTTCGTTACCGACCGCTATGGTCAGTCGGTATGGGATGACGTCAATCACCGAGCGGGCCTGACCGACTGCCTGCACGTACCGATTCAACTTTACCCGGACAACCATCTGGAAGACCTGGTGACGGCGCTGCAGTCGGTCACCGGGCTGCACCGTGATGATTTGCTGGAGGAATTCGGCGCCTGGGTGATCCCGCCCCTGATCAATATGTACCGGGCGATGATTCCACGGGAATGGGACGCAGTGGCGTTCCTGCTCAACGTGGAGGAACGCATCCACCAGCGGGTCATTCGTCTGAAGAACCCGGAGGCGACGCCGCCGCGCATTGATGTCCGTGAGCTGGAGCCACGTGTGCTGCAGGTGGAATACCGTTCCCACCGGGATCTGAGCCTGCTGGCGCTGGGCTGCGTCCACGGCGTGGCGGCGTTCTATGGGGAGAAGGTGGAGATACTGGAGTCGGAGCAGGTGGACGGCGGCGTGCGGCGCTTCGTGGTGCGTCTGGAACCCGCCGCCTGAACGTCGGAACGTTGGGGGTCAGGCGGCCAGGGCCGCCGCTTCCTGCTTGATGCGGGCGACCATGGCACGCAGGCCGTTGCCACGGGTGGGGCTGAGATGGCCGAACAGGTCGATGTCCTGGAAGAAGGCGTCCATGTCCACCGCCGCGATCTGTTCCGGCGAGCGGCGGTTGAGGGCGGTGAGCACGATCGCCGCCAGCCCGCGCACGATGATGGCGTCGGAATCCACCGCCAGATACAGGCGGCCCTCGCTGTCATCGTAGTCGGTGACCAGCCATACCTGGCTCTGGCAGCCGCGCACGAAGCGGTCTTCGGTGCGCAGGGTGTCCGGCAGTTCCGGCAGTTGCTTGCCGAGATCGATGATGTAGCGGTAGCGCTCTTCCCAGTCGTCCAGGAATTCCAGGTCGTCACGGACATCCTCGGCGGTGACGTTCTCACCGAGGGTGATGGCGCGAATATCGAAATCAGACAAGTTGAACCACCTTCTCAATTACTGCCGTCAGAACAGGCCCAGTTCCAGTTGGGCCTCTTCCGTCATCATATCCCGGCTCCAGGGCGGGTCGAACACCAGCGCCACTTCCACTTTGTCCACATTGGGCACCTTGGCGAGCCGGTCTTCCACATCGCCGACCAGGACCGGGCCCATGCCGCAGGTGGGGGCGGTGAGTGTCATGCGTACCTGCACCACATTCTGATCGTCCCTGCGAATCACATCGCAGCCGTAAACCAGGCCCAGGTCGACAACGTTCACCGGAATTTCCGGGTCGTAGATGGTTTTCAGGGTCTTCTGAAGATCCTCGTCCCGCACCGTGCCGTCCGCTTCGGGAGCATCGAAGTCCAGTTCCAGAGGCTGCTGGCCGATGGCGTCCGCGTCGGTGCCGTCAATACGCGCCATATTGCCGTTCACGGTCACCGTATAAGTGCCGCCCAGCGCCTGACGCAGATTGACGAAGGAATTCTTCTTGATGGTGATGCGGGTGCCGCTGGGAACCCGCCGGGCGGGTACATCCCGGCTGACCACCACGGTGCGTTGCTCTGAGGTAGAAGGGGCGCTGGTCAAGACCTTCAGACCTCGTGCACGGTGAAGCTTTCACCGCAGCCGCATTCGCCGGTGGCGTTGGGGTTGCGGAACTTGAACAGGCTGTTGACGCCCTCGGTGACATAATCGATCTCAAGACCGTTGAGCATCACCAGCCATTTTTCCGGCACATAGAGCGCAATGCCGTCGATGTCGAAGCGCTTGTCACCGTCGCGCGGTTCGTCGACAAAGTCGAGCACGTACATATAACCGGAGCAGCCGGACTCATCCAGATTCAAGCGGATGCCGGCGGCGCCGGCGCGCTCGATCTCCTTGAGAGCCTGGCGGCGGGCGGATTCGGTCAGGTGAATTTGCGCCTGGCCGGGCACGAAAGTCTGTACCGTCATGACATCATCACCTATAGAAAAGAACGTACTTTATGGAGCGCCTGGAACAGGACGTCCACCTCATCAAGGGTATTGTAGATCGAAAACGAGGCGCGCACGGTACCGGGAATGCCGAGGCTGTCCATCAGCGGCATGCAGCAATGATGCCCGGTGCGCACCGCCACGCCTTGCTTGTCCAGCAACACGCCGACATCGGCGGGGTGGGCGCCGTCCAACAGGAACGACAATACACTGGCCTTGGTGGCGGCGTTACCGATGATTTTCAACCCCGGGAACGCTTCCGCCTGTTCATGGGCGGCGCTCAACAGGGCCCGCTCATGGCGCGCCAGCGCGTCCCGGTCCTGCCTCTGGAGCCAGCGGATGGCCGCGCCCAGACCGACCACGCCGGCGATGTTCGGCGTCCCCGGTTCGAATTTGTACGGCAACTGATTCCAGGTGCTTTTCTCGAACGTCACCACCTCGATCATTTCGCCGCCGGTTTGGTAAGGCGGCATGGCTTCCAGCAACTCACGGCGGCCATACAGGGCGCCGATGCCGGTGGGGCCGAACACCTTATGGCCGGAGAAGGCATAGAAGTCACAGCCCAGCGCGCGCACGTCCACCGGGAAGTGCGACACCGCCTGGGCGCCGTCCACCAGGGTGATGGCGCCAGCGGCCTTGGCGGCGGCGATCAACTCCGCCACCGGCGTCACCGAGCCCAGGCTGTTGGAGACATGGGACAGCGCCACGATGCGGGTGCGTTCATTCAGCAACTGGTGGAACGCCTCGCTATCCACACTGCCGTCCTCGCGCAGTGGAACCACTTTGAGGCTGGCGCCGGTGGCCAGGCAGGCCTGCTGCCAGGGCACGATGTTGGCGTGGTGTTCCAGGGTGGTGATCAGCACTTCGTCACCGGCCTTGAGCCGCTCGCGGCCGATGCACTGGGCCACCAGATTGATGCCTTCGGTGGTGCCCTTGGTCCAGATGATCTCCTCGCGATCGGCGTTGAGGAACGCCGCCACGGTATCCCGCGCCGCTTCGAAGTCCGCGGTGGCGCGGTCACTCAGGTAGTGAGCGCCCCGGTGCACGTTGCTGTTGGTGCCCTGGTAGTAATCCCGTATCGCGTCGATCACCACCCGCGGTTTTTGCGTGGTGGCGGCGTTGTCCAGGTACACCAGCGGTTTGCCGTTGGCCTCCTGGTGGAGAATCGGGAAGGCGTCGCGAAGCGCGGAAACGTTCAGAGTCATGCCGCTTCCTCGTTGGCGCCGGGATATTGGCTCAATTCCCCCGCCAGCCACGGCTGCACCCACCGCGCCACGCTCTCGTCCGGTAGCGCCAGGATCAGTTCATTGACGAAGCCCAGGCTCAGCATGCGCTTGGCTTCCGCCAGCGCGATACCCCGGGATTGCAGGTAAAACTGCTGGGCGGCGTCGAGTTGGCCGACGGTGGCGCCATGGGCGCACTTCACGTCGTCGTTGTAAATTTCCAGTTCCGGTTTGGTGTAGATCTCCGCGCCGGGACTCAGCAGCAGGTTCTTGTTGCTCAGTTCCGCCAGGGTGCCCATGGCACCCTCGTGGATGTGAATACGGCCATTGAGGATCGCCTTGCCCTTTTCGCCGGCCAGACCCTTGAACACCTGATTGGAGGTGCAGTGTGGCACGCGGTGTTCCACGCACAGCTGATTGTCGATGTGGCTTTGGCCACGGGCCACGAACACGCCCTGCATGTTCAGTTCGGCACCGCTTTTTTCCAGCAGGGCACGTACGTCGTTGCGGCGCAGCCGGTTGCCGCCCATCAGCTGGTAGCTGTCGATGCGGCTGACCCCGGTCTGCCGGAACAGCAAGGTGCTGATGTGCAGGGTGTCTTCCCGCTCGCTTTGCAGCCGGTAGTGGGTGAGGCTGGCGTTGTCGCGGGCCTCGATCACGGTCACCGCGTTGTTCAGCACCGGGCCCTGGCCGATGTAATGCTCGATCAGGGTCAGCTTGCTGCCCGGATTCAACAGTACTTCCACCCGGGTCTGGCAATGGGCGGGCGTGTCGCTGGCGGCGTGCAGCAGCAGGTGCAGCGGCGCGCTGACTTCGGTGTTGGCGGCCACTTCCAGAGTGATGGCGTCCGTCAGCGCCGCGCCGTTGTAGAGCGCGAACGGCGTCAGCAACTCGTCACGCTGTCCGGCCCGGCGATGCAGTGTCACGCCTTCCGGCAACTGGCTCAGGTTTTCCTGCAAGCGGCCATTGCTCATCACCAGGCGATGAGCGGCCAGGTTCGGCAGCGGCTCGGGCAGGGCGCCGTCGGCGGCGGTTCTCAGATGGCCGTCGGTGAGCGGATGCAGGGAAGTGTATTTCCACTGCTCGGTTTTACGGTCGGGGAAAACGGCGGCCTCAAGGGCGTTCAGGCTGTCACCGCGCAACGGCGCCAGCGCGTCCCCGGCTTCGGAGCGGCGCGCGTTTTCCACCGCCAGGGTCTTCAGTTCGAGGCCCTGTTGTTTCGAAGGGAGGCTCATGCGGACTCTTCCTCGCCGGTCAGCCAGCCGTAGCCTTTCTGTTCCAGTTCCAGAGCCAGTTCCTTGCCGCCGGATTTAATAATGCGGCCATCGGAAAGCACATGGACGTGGTCCGGCACGATGTAATCCAGCAGCCGCTGATAGTGCGTGACCAGCACGATGCCGCGCTCCGGGCTGCGCAGGGAGTTGACGCCCCGGGCCACGGTTTGCAGAGCATCGATATCAAGACCGGAGTCGGTTTCGTCGAGCAGGGCCAGACGCGGCTCCATCAGCAGCATCTGCATGATCTCGTTGCGTTTCTTCTCGCCGCCGGAGAAGCCTTCGTTAACGCCGCGCTTGAGGAACTGAGCGTCCAGATTGACCTGCTTGCAGGCTTCGCGGGCCTTGCGCAGCAGCGTCACCGAGTCCCACTCTTCCTTGCCCTGGGCCTTGCGCACCGCTTCCAAAGCCGCTTTGAGAAATTCCATGTTGGACACGCCGGGGATTTCCACCGGGTACTGGAACGCCAGGAACAGGCCGGCCTGGGCGCGCTCCTCCGGTTCCAGCTCCGCCAGGTCGTGACCATCCAGAATGGCCTGGCCCCCGGTGATCTCGTAATTGTCACGGCCGGCCAGAACATTGGCCAGGGTGGACTTGCCCGAGCCGTTGGGTCCCATGATGGCGTGTACTTCGCCCGGGTTCACGGTCAGATCCAGACCCTTGAGAATGGCTTTGCCGTTGACGGCGGCGTGCAGATCACGAATTTCCAGCATGTAAATAACGCCTATAAATTAACTGTCTAAGACTTTCCCACAACGCTTCGCTGCGGAGGACGAGGCCTGGGGCCGGTTTTCGCTATTAACTGTTAACTAACCAACTGCCCCTTCCAGACTCACTTCCAGTAGCTTGCCGGCCTCCACCGCGAATTCCATCGGCAGTTCCTTGAACACTTCCTTGCAGAAGCCGTTCACGATCATGGAAATCGCTTTCTCCGGATCGATGCCGCGCTGCCGGCACAGGAACAACTGGTCGTCGCTCACCTTGGAGGTGGTGGCCTCGTGTTCCACCGTGGCGCTGGGGTGCTTGGATTCGATGTACGGGAAAGTGTGGGCACCGCAGCGATCGCCCAGCAGCAGCGAGTCACACTGGGTGAAGTTGCGGGCGTTCTCCGCGCGTGGGCCCATCCGTACCAGGCCGCGGTAGGCGTTGGAGCTCTTGCCGGCGGAAATGCCCTTGGAAACGATGGTGCTTCTGGTGTTCTTGCCCAGGTGGATCATCTTGGTGCCGGTGTCCGCCTGTTGCGCGTGGCGGGTCAGGGCCACGGAATAGAACTCGCCCACGGAGTTGTCGCCGCGCAGCACCACGGACGGATACTTCCAGGTGATGGCCGAGCCGGTTTCCACCTGGGTCCAGCTGATCTTGGCATTGTCATGGGCGACGCCGCGCTTGGTGACGAAGTTGTAGATGCCGCCCTTGCCGTTTTCGTCGCCGGGATACCAGTTCTGCACCGTGGAATACTTGATCTCGGCGCCGGGCAGGGCCACCAGCTCCACCACCGCCGCGTGCAGCTGATTCTCATCACGCTGCGGCGCGGTGCAGCCTTCCAGGTAGCTGACGTAGCTGCCTTCGTCGGCGACGATCAGGGTGCGTTCGAACTGGCCGGTGTTGGCTTCGTTGATGCGGAAGTAGGTGGACAGCTCCATGGGGCAACGCACGCCCTTGGGGATGTAAACAAAGGAACCGTCGGTGAACACCGCGGAGTTGAGCCCGGCGAAGAAGTTATCGCTCTTGGGCACCACGGAGCCCAGGTATTTCCGCACCAGTTCCGGATGTTCCTGCACCGCCTCGGAAATGGAGCAGAAGATCACCCCGGCCTCGGCCAGCTTTTCCTTGAAGGTGGTGCCGATGGAAACCGAGTCGAACACCGCGTCCACCGCCACCCCGGCGAGCATTTCCTGTTCATGCAGGGGGATGCCGAGCTTCTTGTAGGTGTCGAGCAGTTCCGGGTCCACCTCATCCAGGCTTTTTGGCCGGTCTTCCATGCTTTTCGGCGCGGAATAGTAGGAGATAGCGTCATAGTCCACCTTCGGGTAATGCAGGTGGGCCCATTCCGGCTCCGGCATCTCCCGCCACTTGCGGTAGGCTTCCAGACGCCATTCCAGCAGCCACTCCGGCTCTCCTTTCTTGGCGGAGATGAAGCGGATGACGTCTTCGCTGAGCCCCGGCGGCAGAGTGTCGGACTCCACCAGGGTGGTGAATCCGGCCTCGTACTCGGAGCGGATGACTTTGTCCAGTTCGGCTTGGCTGCTCATAATCTCAGAATACCAGAGTAATTTAGTCAGGTATTATACGGGATCCGACGGCAGGGTGGAATCCAGAGTGGCGATGGGATCGATAGGCGGTGGCCCCGGGGGCCTGAAACCGGCGCCAACGGTATCATATTTAACCCCGGATGCGTATAATCCGCCGGTTTCAGGCCCCCGGATCGCGGCGAGGACCGCCCAGGCCGAGTCCACGGGCGCGGCCGGCCGAATGGCGCGGGCGCCTATTCACTACAAGCAATGCAAATTCATGCAATTCTGGAGAAGACACAGCGATGTCAGTAGAGCGTACTCTCTCGATCATCAAGCCCGACGCCGTGGCCAAAAACGTCATCGGTGAGATCGTTGGCCGTTTCGAAAAAGCGGGCCTGAAGGTCGTGGCCATGAAAATGCTGCACCTGAGCCGTGAGCAGGCCGAGGGCTTCTACGCCGAGCACAAGGAGCGTCCTTTCTTCGGTGATCTGGTGGCTTTCATGACCAGCGGCCCGGTCATCGTGCAGGTGCTGGAAGGCGAAGGCGCGGTACTCAAGAACCGTGACCTGATGGGCGCCACCAACCCGAAAGAAGCGGAAGCCGGCACCATTCGCGCCGACTTCGCCGAAACCATTGACGAAAACGCGGTACACGGCTCCGACTCCACTGAGTCCGCCGCCCGTGAAGTGAGCTATTTCTTCTCCGACGAAGAAATCTGCCCGCGCACCCGCTAAGGTGGTGGGTGAACGCCTCGCCGCAGGGCGGGGCGTTACGCCGCCGCAGGAGGAAGCCATGAGTGCCCCGCAAAAGGTCAATCTGCTCGGTTTCAGCCGTGAGCAAATGGAAACGTTCTTCCTCGAAATGGGGGAGAAGAAGTTCCGTGCCCAGCAAGTGATGAAGTGGATCCATCACCATCAGGCGGACCATTTTGACCAGATGACCGACGTCGGCAAGGCGCTGCGCCAGAAGCTGACCGAAGTGGCGGAAATTCGTGGCCCCAAAGTACTGCACGAAGGTATTTCCCGGGACGGCACCCGCAAGTGGGTGTTCGAGGCCGACGGCGGCGGCGCGGTGGAAACCGTGTTCATCCCCGATGGCCGCCGCGGCACCCTGTGTGTGTCCTCCCAGGTGGGCTGCGCCGTGGATTGCGGCTTCTGCTCCACCGGTAAACAGGGTTTTCAGCGCGATCTGACCAGCGCCGAGATCATCGGCCAGGTCTGGCAGGCGGGCCGTGCCTTCGGCCCACGCCGCAATCTGGGCGAGCATCCGATCACCAACGTGGTGATGATGGGCATGGGCGAGCCGTTGTTGAATTACGGCGAAGTGCTTACCGCCATGCGCATCATGAAAGACGACCTGGGTTACGGCATCGGCAAGAAGCGCATTACCCTGTCCACTTCCGGCGTGGTGCCGAAGATCGACCAGCTCAGCCAGGATCTGGATGTGGCGCTGGCGGTCAGTCTGCACGCGCCCAATGATGAGCTGCGCAACGAACTGGTGCCGCTCAATCGCAAATACCCGCTGGCGGAACTGATGGCCGCCTGCAAACGCTACAGCGACAATATTACCCACCGTCACAACACCATCACCATGGAATACGTGATGCTGCGTGACGTGAACGACAAACCGGAGCACGCCCGGCAGTTGGTCAAGCTGCTCAACGGCATTCCGGTAAAGGTCAACCTGATTCCCTTCAATCCCTTCCCCCACGCTGGCTATGAGCGCTCCCGGAAAAAAGACATCCTGGAGTTCCATAAATTCCTTAATGACCATGGCCTGCTGACCACGGTACGCACCACCCGCGGCGATGACATCGACGCTGCCTGCGGGCAACTGGTGGGCACGGTGCAGGACCGCACCCGTCGTGCCGAACGTTGGAAAAAATCGGTGTTTCACCGCACCGAACAGGCCGATGGCAATGCGGCGTCTGTATGATAAAACGACATTTTTCTTTGGTTGTGGTGCTGGCCGGAGGCCTTTGGCTGTCCGGCTGCGCGGTGGAGAGCAGTCGTAACAACGTCAAGGTGGATGAGGCGGTCACCAGCCGCGTCGCCGCTGGTCTTCAATATCTTCAGCAGGGCAATCCCAGCGAGGCCCGGCGACATTTTTCCCGGGCTCTGTCACTCAATGACAACAGTGCCAAGGCACACAATGCCATGGCCTTGTTGTATAACTACGAGCGCGATCCGGAGAATGAGGAGCGTCATTACAAACGCGCCCTGCGGATCGACGGCGATTACGCGCCGGCGTTGAACAACTACGGAACCCTGCTGTACAGCCAGGGTCGGTACCAGGAAGCGCTCAAGCTGTTCGGTCGGGTCGCCAACGACCCGGGTTATGAAGGGCGGGGCAGTGCCTATAGCAATATCGGCCTGTGCCATCTGCGCCTGGACCAGCCGGAGGAGGCGAAAGAAGCCTTTATCAAGGCGCTTCGTCTGCAACCGCGATCCGTGACACCGAATCTGGAGCTGGCGCGGCTGTATTATCAGGAGCAGCGCTACGATCTGGGCTGGGACTATTACCAACAATACACCCAGCGGGTGGGTCGACAGGACCCCGCCGGGTTGTGGTTGGGGGTGCGGCTGGCCCATGCGTTGGGCCGTAAAGACCAACAATCCAGTTATGAGCTTGCGTTGCAGAATCTCCACCGGGGCTCCCGTGAATATCGGCTCTGGCAGGAGTGGCGCGACGCTCAGGAGGCACCTTAATGAGCGAGTCAGGGACGGAACTGCCCGGCGCCGAGTTGCGTCGAGTGCGTGAAGAGCGGGGTATGACCCGTGAGGAAGTGTCCGAACACCTGCACCTTTCGATGAGCTACCTTCAGGCTCTCGAGGACGATGACTACGGGCGTTTGCCCGAGCCGCCCTTTATTAAAGGGTATTTACGTAATTACGCCCGTCTGCTCGGCCTGCCCGGCGAGGAACTGGCGTCCCGCTTTCAGCAGCATGTGAACCAGAACCGCCGGGAGCCGGCGCCCACCGAATCCGTGCATGAACCGCTGAGTGGCGGGCGCGACTGGCGCTGGCCGTTGCTGCTGGTGCTGCTGGTCCTGTTGCTGCTGGCCCTGGCATGGTGGTTATGGCCCTCGGCCGGCGAGCCCGAGCCGGTGGGCACGCACCCCGATACGGTGGAAGAATCCGTGGTGCCGGAGCCGTCACCAGCGGCGCCGGCCGACACCGGGTCCGATACGGACCTGGGCCCGGCACCGCCGTCGGAGCCCTCCCCGGACTCCGGAACGGTGGCCCCGGAACCTGTCATGGAGCCGTCTTCCAATACGGAGGATAATGGCATGGACAGCGGGGCCGCGGTGGTGGAGCCACAGGCGGGAACTCCGGAGCCGGCTGATGAGGCCGCCACGGACAGCGAAACCGGAGCCGCCATGGCGGAAACCAGCGGCGACCGGCTGGAAATGGCTTTTTCCCGCGATTGCTGGATCCGGGTCGTCGACGCCACCGGCAAGCGCCTGGTGGAAGGTGTGCAAAGCGCCGGGGATCGTGTGTCCCTCAATGGCGAAGCCCCTTATCGGCTGACCGTCGGTGACGCCGCCGCGGTCAGCGAGATGACACTCAACGGCAAGACGGAAACCCTGCCCGGCAGCGGATCCGGCCAGGTGCTGCGTTTCTCTTTACCGTAGCCCCGTATTACCGTGGTCGCCCAACGCTGTTGAATGCCCGGCCCGGTGCCGGGCCGCGATAAGTCGATCAGACGTTTCAGCTCTTCAGGAGTCAGTATGGAACCGGAAATTTCCATTCAACGCCGCAAATCCCGGCAGATTCATGTGGGATCCGTGCCCGTTGGCGGTGACGCTCCGATCTCCGTGCAGAGCATGACCAACACCGACACCTGCGACGTGGACGCCACGGTGGCGCAGATTCGCCGCCTGGAAGAGGTGGGGGCCGATATCGTGCGGGTTTCGGTGCCGACCATGGACGCCGCCGAGGCCTTCGGCAAGATCCGCAAACAGGTGCAGGTGCCGCTGGTGGCGGACATCCACTACGATTACAAGATCGCCCTGAAGGTGGCCGACGAAGGCGCCGACTGCCTGCGTATCAACCCGGGTAATATCGGTCGTGAGGACCGGGTGCGGGCGGTGATTCAGTCCGCCCGTGATCACGGGGTTCCGATCCGTATCGGGGTCAACGCCGGCTCGCTGGAGAAGGAACTGCAACGCAAATACGGCGAACCCACCAGTGACGCGCTGGTGGAGTCGGCGTTGCGGCACGCGGAGATTCTCGACCGCCACGATTTCCAGGAATTCAAAATCAGCGTCAAGGCCTCCAATGTCTTCATGACCCTGCAGGCTTACCGCAAGCTGGCCACCCAGGTGGAGCAACCCCTGCACCTGGGCGTCACCGAGGCGGGCACGTTCCGCTCCGGCACGGTGAAATCCGCGGTGGCGCTTGGCGGTCTGCTGCTGGAAGGCATTGGTGACACCATCCGTATTTCCCTGGCCACCGACCCGGTGGAGGAAATCCGCGTCGGTTTCGATATTCTCAAGAGCCTCAATCTGCGCAAGAAAGGCGTCAATATCATTGCCTGCCCGAGCTGTTCGCGGCAGAACTTCGATGTGATCCAGACCGTCAACGAATTGGAGGCGCGCCTGGAAGACATCAACGAGTCCGTGGACCTGGCGGTGATCGGCTGCCTGGTCAACGGTCCGGGCGAAGCGCGGGAAGCCGATGTCGGTCTCACCGGCGGCACCCCGAACAATCTGTCCTACGAGGACGGCCAGAAAAGCCACCACGTCAAGCAGGAAGACCTGGTGAGCGAACTGGAACGGATGGTGCGCGCCAAGGTGCAAAAAATGCGCGACGACGAAGCCAAGGGTATTATCGCGCGTAGTGAATAAAGAACGCCGGGTGCCGGACGCCGGACGCTTGACGCCGAAAAGCGGCAAGTCTCCGGCGTTTGTTGTTTCCGGTCGGGTTTCAAGCGTCGGGCGTGCAGCGTCGGGCGTCGAGCGTTAACAAGGAGAACCGGTGGGTAAGAAGATCACCTCCATTCGCGGGATGAACGACATCCTGCCGCAGCAGACGCCGCTGTGGCAGTGGCTGGAAGATAAAGTGCGCGGGGTGCTGGCGGCCTATGGCTACCAGGAGATCCGCACGCCGATCCTGGAGCAGACCGATCTGTTCAAGCGCGGCATCGGCGAAGTCACCGATATCGTCGAGAAGGAGATGTACACCTTCGAGGACCGCAATGGCGACAGCCTGACCTTGCGTCCGGAAGGCACCGCCAGCTGCGTGCGCGCCGCGGAGGAGCACGGTCTGCTCTACAACCAGACCCAGCGGCTCTGGTATGCCGGGCCCATGTTCCGCCATGAGCGTCCGCAGGCCGGCCGTTATCGCCAGTTCCACCAGATTGGCGTGGAAACCTTCGGCATGGACGGACCGGACATCGACGCCGAGGTGATTCTGCTCTCCGCGCGCCTGTGGAAAGCCCTGGGCTTATCCGATCAGGTCACCCTGGAACTGAATTCCCTGGGAGACGCCGAAGACCGCGCCCGCTACCGTGATGCCCTGGTAGCCTACCTGCGCGAACACAGCGAACGCCTGGACGACGACTCCCGCCGCCGGCTGGAACGCAACCCGCTGCGCGTGCTCGACAGCAAGGACGCCGGCACCCGCGAAGTGCTGGAACAGGCGCCGCGGCTGGAACAATTTCTTAACCACGATGCCCGTGAGCACTTCAGCAAGCTGTGTGCGTTGCTTGAGGCCGCCGGGATCGAATACCGCCTCAACCCTTATTTGGTGCGCGGGCTGGACTATTACGGCAAAACCGTATTCGAATGGACCACCCGGGCTCTGGGCGCCCAGGGCACGGTGTGCGCCGGCGGCCGTTACGACGGCCTGGTGGCGCAACTGGGCGGCAAGCCGACTCCGGCTGTGGGCTTCGCCATGGGCCTGGAGCGGCTGATTCTGCTGCTGGAACAACAAAACCCGGAACTGCCGGCGCCGGTGGCACTCTATATTGCTGCCATGGGCGAAGTGCAGTCCCAGGCTCTGGCCCTGGCCGAGCGCCTGCGGGACCGGTTCCCCGGCGTCGGCATCGTCGCCCATTGTGGCGGCGGCAGCTTCAAGAGTCAGATGAAAAAAGCCGACCGCAGCGGCGCCCGCTACGCGCTGATCCTCGGCGAGGACGAAGTGGCGCGCGGGGAAGTGGCGGTGAAACCGCTGCGTGAGGACGCGGAACAACAGCAATTGCCCGAGACCGACCTGGCCGACTGGCTGGCCGAACGTCTCGCAAGATCACAAGCGTAAGGAGAAACAGGGGTGGCCGATTACATCCGTGACGAAGAAGAACAAGCCGAGCGTCTGCGCAACTGGTGGCAGAAAAACGGCGTGGCCACGGTAGTGGTGATCGTACTGGCGGTGGGTTCCATGATCGGCTGGCGGCAATGGCAGCAGCATCAAAGCGTTGAAGCCGGCAAGGCCTCCGGCCTGTACGAGAAGATGATCGGCGCGATGCCGACGGGCGCCGGCGACGGCGATGCCGGCGTGGTGAAAACCAATGCCGAAGCCTTGATCGACCAGTTCGCCGGTAGCAGCTACGCCGGTTACGCCCATCTGGCACTGGCCAAACTGGCGGTGCAGGACGGTGATCTGGACGAAGCCGCCAGTCAACTGCGCCTGGTGGTGGACAAACCCGCCACCAAGGAACTGGAACACGTGGCCCGTTTACGCCTGGTGCGAGTGTTGATCGCCCAGAACGAGCTGGACGCCGCCGGCAAGGAATTGGGCCGTACCTGGCCCGAGGCCATGCAGGGGCAGGCCCTGGAGCTCAAAGGCGATGTCGCCAAGGCCAGGCAGCAATGGGACGAAGCACGGGACGCTTATGCTTCCGCACTGGAAGCCATGGGCGGCCAGGGGGGAAGTGACCGCGTGCAAATGAAACTGGATGACCTGAACCGTCAATCGTGAGATTTATGCAGCCTCTTAAAGCCTCCCAAGCCTCCGGCGGTCTGCGCCGCTCCCTCACCACGCGCGGCCTGGTGGCCCTGGTGGCGGGCGCGCTGGTGCTGACCGGATGCAGCAGCAACCCCAACGCCATCGAGCCCAATGATCTGCCGGACTTCGACAGTGCCTACAAGGTCAAACGGCTGTGGAAAGCCAATGCCGGCGACGGCATGGACGAGACCTCGATAAAACTGAGCCCGGCGGTGACCAGCCAGCAAGTGTTCGCCGCCGACGTGCACGGTCAGGTCTACGCGTTCAACCGCGAAGACGGCGACCGGCAATGGCGTAAAAAGACCGAGGATCGCATCTCCGGCGGCCTCTTCGCCGGCTACGGCAAGGTCTACTACGGCACCCGGGAAGGCGAGGCGGTGGCGCTGTCCGCCGAGGACGGCAGCGAATTGTGGCGCCGCCAGTTGAGCAGCGAGATCCTCTCCGCCCCCACCGGCACCAGTTCCCTGGCGCTGTACCAGACCATCGACGGCCGTATCCAGGCGCTCGATAGTGAAACCGGTGAGCCGCGCTGGGAGTACGAGACCGCCATTCCCAACCTGATTCTGCTGGGCGGCACACAGCCGGTGGTCACCGCCGGGCGTGTCTACGCGGCGTTTTCCGGCGGCAAGGTGGTGTGCCTGGACGAACAGACCGGTTCGCCGATCTGGGAGCGCCGGGTGGCCGAGCCCACCGGCCGCTCCGAACTGGACCGTCTGGTGGACATCAACACCAGCCTGATCGTGGAGAACGGCGGTGTGTTCACCGCTACGTTCCAGGGCAAGGTGGCGGTGCTGGACTGGGAAAACGGCCGCCCCTACTGGGCCAAGGACATTTCCAGCCACCAGCGCCTCAGTTCCGATCTGGGCACGCTGTTCGTCAGCGATGATCAGGGCCTGGTTCGAGGCGTCGACCAGCGCAGCGGCACCTTCCTGTGGCAGCAGGACAAGCTCTATGGCCGCCGCCTCACCGGTACCGCGGTGCAGGACGACCTGGTGGTGGTCGGTGACTACGAAGGCTATCTGCACTGGATGGATCAGAGCGACGGCAAGCTGGTGGCCCGCTATCGCCATCGCGGCAAGCCCATTGTGTCCGCGCCGATCCGCCACGACGACGTCATCTACGTGCTTGGCAGCGAGGGCCGTCTGGCCGCCTACCGCCTGGAAGCCCGGGACTGATCCGGGACACTCTTTTCACCCTCTCCCCTCAAGGGAGAGGGGAGACGAGACAGACCTTTCTATTCGGCCCCCTCTCCCTTGAGGGGAGAGGGGGCGTTTGAGGAAAGGCGAAGCCATTCCGACACCATCGTCCCAGCCATTGCCGATTAATTTGGCAACTTTCCCGCTAAGTTAATACCATAGCGCCCCAATATACCGTCAGAGTGCCGCATGAAACCGGTTATCGCCCTGGTGGGCCGCCCCAATGTGGGCAAGTCCACCCTGTTCAATCGCCTCACCCGTACCCGGGACGCCCTGGTGGCGGACTTTCCCGGGCTCACCCGTGACCGCAAGTACGGGGACGGCCGCATGGGCGACCGGCCCTACATCGTGGTCGATACCGGCGGTATCGGCGAAAGCGAGGAGGGCATAGACCGGCCGATGACCGATCAGGCCCTGCTTGCCGTGGGTGAAGCGGACGCCGTGCTGTTCCTGGTGGACGGCCGCGCCGGCCTGACCGCCGCCGATCAACAGGTGGCCTCGGAGTTGCGCAAGCTGCCCAAGCCGGTGTTTCTGGTGGTGAACAAGACCGATGGCCTGGACCCGGATTCCGCCATGGCGGATTTCTACGCTCTGGGGCTGACCCAGGTGCTGCCCATCGCCGCCGCCCACGGGCGTGGTGTACGCGCGCTGATGGACGAGGTGCTGGCCGTCTTCCCCGAGCCGGAAGAAACCGGTGAAGAGGAAGAACCGGAAGCCCCGGACACCGTGCGGGTAGCGGTGCTGGGCCGCCCCAATGTGGGCAAATCCACGCTGATCAACCGTATTCTTGGCGAAGAGCGGGTGGTGGTGTTCGACCAGGCCGGCACCACCCGGGATTCCATTGAGGTGCCGTTCGAGCGCAATGGCCGGCCTTATGTGCTGATCGACACCGCCGGGGTGCGCCGCCGGGGAAAAGTCCACGAGACCATCGAAAAATTCTCGGTGATCAAGGCGCTGCAGGCGGTGGACGCTGCCCAGGTGGTGTTGCTGGTGGTGGATGCCCGCGACGGCATCAGTGACCAGGATCTGCACCTGTTGGGCTATGTGCTGGAAGCCGGCCGCGCCCTGGTGATCGCCATGAACAAGTGGGATGGTCTGGAAAGCGATCACAAAGAGTGGGTCAAGCAGCAACTGGATCGCCGCCTGCAATTCGTGCCCTGGGCCAAAATAAAATTCATTTCCGCCCTGCACGGCACCGGCGTCGGCGACTTGTTCGGTCTGGTGGAGCGGGCCTGGGATTCCGCTTTCATCAAGATCGGCAGCAATGCCCTGACGCGCATGCTGGAAGACATCACCCATTCCCATCCGCCGCCTCGCAGCGGCCGTTTTCGCGCCAAGCTGCGTTACGCGCACCTGGGCGGCTCGAACCCGCCGGTGGTGGTGATTCACGGTAACCGTACTGATTCATTGCCGGTCAGTTACCGGCGTTATCTGGAGAACCGGTTCCGGGAACTGCTGAAAATCGAGGGGTCGCCGATCCGGCTCGAGCTGAAATCCGGCGACAACCCCTACGAGGGGCGCAAGAATCCGCTGACTGATCGGCAGATCCGCCGTCGTCGGCGCATGATGAAGCACATCAAGAAATAACTCGGATTCCGATAGAAAAAACGGAGAACGGCTGCCGTCGTGGGGACGGCACGGTTCCGGATCAAGCGGGGGGAGCACGGGGTGCGATACCACTGTGGAATGCGGCTCTGGTCCGCCGCCGTACTGGCAAGTACGGTGGGGCTGAGCCATGCCCAGGAAATGGCCGGCCCGGATATCCCCCGGGTGCTGACCCCGGCCCGCCTCGATCAGCCTCTCTCCGAAGTCCCCGCCAGTGTCACCATCATCACCCAGGACATGATTCGCGCCAGCGGCGCCCGGGAACTGTATCAGGTCATGCGGCTGGTTCCCGGCATGAGCGTGGCCAAGGCCGACGGCAATGTACCGTCGGTGTCCTATCACGGCACCCAGGCCCGTGATCATCGCCGCATGCTGGTATTGCTGGACGGCCGCAGTGTTTATCGGCCGGGACTGGCGCGGGTCAACTGGAATGATCTCCCCATCGCTCTGGAGGATGTGGAGCGCATTGAGGTCACTCGTGGCCCGGCCGCCGCGGCCTACGGCGCCAACGCCTTTTCCGGGGTGATCAATATCATCAGTCGCGATCCACGCGACAGCGAAGGCCAGAGAGTGCGTCTGCGCGCCGGCAACAATGGCATTCGTGACGCCTATGTCAGCGGCGGCTGGCACCTCGGCGACAGTGCCTTCCGGATCTCCGTGGAGAGCCGCGCCGACGACGGTTACGACGCCGGCTTGCCGCCGATGGAGGACGGCGATGCCAAACGCACCCAAAGCGTTAATAGTCGCGGAGCCTGGGAGCTGGATAATGGCGACGTGCTCAGCCTTTACTTCGGCGGTAGCCGTTCAAAACTGGAACGGGCGCCGGAAAGCAGTCTTCGCGGGCTGGGCGATTATCAGCGTCTGGCGATACAGCGCGACGACAGCGCCTTTGCCGGCATGGTGTGGGAACGCCAACTGTCTGACTGGCATCAACTTAAGGTCTCGGGTTACGCCCAGTATTCGGACGAAGAGTTGCCGCTGACCATGTGTTATTTCGACCCGCTCACCGGGCGGCACGGCGCTGGCGGCGGCCTGCTTTTCTCGAAGGAAATGCGCGACCTGTATCTGGCCCACGATGGTGACATTGACGCCACACTGGCCGCCGCGCCCGCCGACCCGGCGGTACAGCAGCGCTACGCCAACTTGCTCAGCAGCGGCGCTGACCGTTTTTGTGGCACCAGTTACCTGGACGTGCGCGAGCATCGTTACGACCTGGAAATTCAGGATACCGTTCAAATCAACTCGTGGGCGCGGCTGGTGGCGGGACTCAACCTGCGCTACGACCGGGGCAACTCGCAAACCTACCTCAGCGGCACCGCCGATAACGTCAGCCGCCGCGCTTTCGCCAATCTGGCGCTGAAGCCGCTGTTCCGGTTCACCGCCAATCTGGGCGGGTACTGGGAATATGATGACCTCAACGGCGAGCACTTCACGCCGCGCGTCGGTTTGTCCTGGCAACTGATGCCCGGACACCATTTGCGTTGGGTATACGCCCGTGGCCTGCGCTCGCCGGATATCTACGAGGACCAGGCCCATTCCAACGCGCCGATCAGCCGGCTCAACGGACCTTTTGGCGACCGCACCGCGGACTGGCTGGGGTGGGATCCGGCCTACTTCTTTGTCAGCGAACAGGCCGATGGCAATCTGAAACCGGAACGTATCCGCTCGCGGGAATGGGGTTACTACGGCCACTTCGGTGACGTGGAACTGGATGTGCGTTATTTCCAGGAAGAACTCTGGGACCTGATCAGCGGCCCCATCAGCCCGGTGAATTTTGACGCCGACAACAGCGGCAAGGTCAGCCATCGCGGTACCGAAGCGCAGCTCAGCTGGCGGCCCGGCGCGCATCACTGGCTGCGTCTCAGCGGCGCCCACATCCATACCCGCAGCAACCGTGACACGGAATTACGCTTCGCCGCCCGTGACAGCGGCAGTGCCCTGTGGGAATGGCACGTGCTGCGGAACTGGTGGCTTTCCAGCGGCTATTACCTGGCGCGGGACTATAACAATCACCCTTACGAACGCCTGGATCTGCAACTGGCTTATCGCCGTGCCCTGGGGGCGACCCACCTGGAGGCCAGCCTGTTGGTGCAGCACTTCCTCGAAAACGAGCCGGTGGTGTTCGAGGAAAATCGCTATCGGGCTGATGAACGGTTCTGGCTAACCCTGGCTTTGCGGTTCTGACTATGACGGAGCGACGCCTTTTCCATAACGTCCGACTCCTCGCCTTCACCGGCGGGGAGCGGATCGGTGTCGCACCGCGGGGAGGTCATTGAGCGTGCGCTGGTCAAGGAAGGCCCGGATTCTGCTCGCAACCCTCGCGTTATATTCGCTGTCGGCGGCGGCCGACGACCCGCTGCGCGTGCGCGTGATCAGCGATCAGCCGCAGCATCGCGGCGCCTTTCTGCTGGCCCTGGAACAGGTGCCGTCCGCGCTGCCCTGGAGCCTGGTGGAAAGTGGCGCCGACGTTACCCTGGCTTTGGGCGCCGCTCCGTTTCGGCGCGCGGTGGAAGAGGGCGGCCCGGTGCTGGGTGTTTCGGTGCCGCCGGCGGTGGTTGACGAGGCCAGACGCCGGGATTGCCAGTGCAGCGCGATCTGGAGTGGCGTGTCGCTGGAACAACAGTTGCGCCTGATCGAGATCCTCTTTCCCGGAGTCAGCCGCGTTGGCGTTTTGTATGGCCCCGACAGCGCCTGGCAGCCGCTGCCGTCGGCGGCCACCGCTTCCCTGCAACTGGACTGGATGCCGGTTTCCTCCGCCGCCGGCATCGGACCGCTGCTGAGAAGGTACTTGCCACAGTGGGATTTGCTGTTACTGCCGGAAGACGAGACGCTGTTCAACGCCGGCACCGCCAAACTCATTTTACTCTCCGGCTACCGCCAACGAGTGCCCGTGGTCGGCCCTGGTCAGGGGTTCGTCAACGCCGGCAGTGTCGCCAGTGTTCATTCCTCTTTGCCGGCGCTGGCACGGCAAACATTGCGCTGGCTCGACCAATGGCGGCGACAAGGGCACTGGCCGTCGCCGGATTTTGTCGAGCACAGCAGTATCAGCGTCAATGAGCACGTGGCACGCGCCTATAACCTGCCGCTTTGGGAACCCCGGGCGTTACAACGAAAATGGGAGGAACAGCCATGATGGCCCAGGGGGGGATTCGCCGGCAGTTGCGCTGGCTCGGTGTGATACCGGCGCTGATCATGCTGGTTCTGGTGCTGGTGACACTCACCTGGCAGCGTCTGCAGGACGCCGACAACGAAGTGCGCGAACTGGGCGGCTTCCTGGCCCGCCAGCTGGCCGCCGCCGCCGAGTACGGCGTGCTCTCCGGCAACACTTCGGAGCTGCGCCGTCACGCCAACATGGCACTGCAACGCCCGGACGTCTATTACGTGGCGTTCCGTGACGAGACCGGCCAGGTGTTATTGAGCGAAGGCCGGGCCACCAGCGACGGGCGCGGCGGACTGCTGGAATTCCGCGCGGGCATCTATCGGCAGCCGCTGTCCGCTTCTGAAACCGAGCGCTATGTGGATCCCGGAGACCGGGTCGGCGAAGTGGTGCTGGGGCTGGCCCCGGAACTGCTGGCGGCGCGGCAAAAGGAAATCCTCGCCGCCAGCCTGGTGCCGGCCTTGCTGGCGATGATGGTGGGCCTGGTGTGTGCTGGTTATCTGGCCCGCCGCATCGCCGAGCCGCTGTCCTATCTGTCCGGTCTGGTGCGGGTGATTCGCGGCGGTGATTACCGCGCCCGCGGTGACCACCATCTGCAGGGGGAACTGTCGGATCTGCAGCGGGACATCAACGAACTGGCCTCTGGTCTGGAGCGCGCCCGCGCCGATCAACAACGGGCCATGGGGGAATTGCGGCAAGCCCATCGCAGCGCGCAGCAGGCCAGCCAGGCGAAAACCGACTTCCTGGCGATGATGAGCCATGAACTGCGCACCCCCATGAATGGCGTGCTCGGCATGCTGCAACTGCTGGAAACCACGAAGCAGAATGAGGAGCAGCGCGAGTACACCCAGGCGGCACTGGAATCCACCGGCCACCTGCTGGAAGTGATCAACGACATTCTCGATTTCTCGCGCATCGAAGCCGGGCGCATGGACATCGATCAGACCTTCTTCGCCCCCGGCCCGCTGTTGGAAAACTGCATGGGCACTTTCCGCTACGTGGCGCGCCACAAAGGCCTGTACCTGGAGCTGGAAGGGCTGGAGCAACTGGAAGGCTATGACCTGTATTCCGACCCCACGCGCTTGCGGCAGATTCTCAGCAACCTGATCTCCAACGCGGTGAAGTTCACCGAGCAGGGTGGGGTGCGGGTGACCATCCAGGCCGCCGCCGACGAGCACGGCCTGATGAACCTGTCGCTGTCCGTCACCGACACCGGCATCGGTATTTCCGACGCCCAACGCGACCGCCTGTTCGTGGCCTTCTCTCAACTGGATGCGTCGCCGTCGCGCCGTTACGGCGGTACCGGCCTGGGGCTGGCCATTGCCCGGCGCCTGGCGGAAATGCTCGGGGGCGATCTGGCCGTCAAAAGCCAGCCCGGAGAGGGTAGCTGTTTCACCTTGCGATTGCGTGTGCGCGCCCGGGTCGCCGGGGAGCTGGCCAGCGATGGCCCGCGCATCGACGATGGCCTCCTGAGCGGCCGCGCTCTGCTGGTGGAAGACAACCTGGTCAACCGCATGGTGGCGGCGCGCATGCTGGAAAATCTGGGGCTTGAAGTGGTCAGCTGTGGCGATGGCGAAACCGCGCTCAACACCATTCAGGGAGAAAACTTCGACGTGGTGCTGATGGACGTGCAAATGCCAGTGATGGACGGCCTGGAAGCGACCCGGGCGATCCGCCGCTGGGAACGGGCGGCGGGCCGCTCGCCGGTGCCGATCATCGCGCTCACCGCCAACGCCTTGGGAGAGGAACGGGAACGTTGCCTCGCCTCGGGCATGGACGACCACCTGGCCAAACCCTACCGCCGGCAATTGCTGGCGAAGTTGCTCAGTCGTTATCTGAAGACGGCAGAAGCCGGGTGACTTTGGATTCGAAGCGGCCATCCGCCAGCCGCGTTTCCACGGTCTGGCCTTCCCGCAGGGTTTCCACCGAACGCAGCGGCTGGCCCTCGGCCAGCGTCAGCGAATAACCCCGGTCCAGCGTCGCCAGCGGACTGGCGGTGTGCAACCGCCGGCCCAGCCCGGTGAGCCGCTGCTGCAATTGGCTGCGCTGGTGCAGCAACGGCACCGGCAGCCGCCGTTGCAGGCCCAGCAGACGTTGCCGCTGCAGCGCCAGCCGCTGACGCGGGGACTGCTGCATCACCCGCCCTTTCAAGCGATCCAGCCGCGCTTGCAGCAGCGTCTGCTTGTGCTGCAGCGCCCGTTGCAGACGGGCCTGATATTCGTCCACCTGCTGCCGGCGCTGTTCCAGCTCCCGCTGCGGGTGGCGCAACTGCAGCCGGTGGGCCAGCTGGCTCAGCCGCTGCCGGCGATATTGCAGCGTGCCGGCCACCGCCCGGTGCTGGCGGCGCTGCAACTGATCCAGCCGCGCCAGAATCGCCTCGCCGTCCGGGCTCACCAGCTCCGCCGCCGCCGACGGCGTGGGCGCGCGCAAATCAGCGGCGAAATCCGTCAGCGCCACGTCCACCTCATGGCCCACCGCCGAGACAATGGGAATCGGGCAAGCCGCCACCGCCCGCACCAGGGCTTCATCGTTGAACGCCCACAGATCCTCCAGCGAACCGCCGCCCCGGCCGATCACCAGCACGTCGCAATCCGCCCGCCGCACCGCCAGGTCCAACGCCCGGCGCAGTTGCATTGGTGCTTCATCGCCCTGTACCGCCGCCGGGTAGACCAGCACCGGAATGCCGGGACAGCGGCGTTTCAGCACCTGCACCACATCGCGCACCGCGGCGCCGCTGGGGCTGGTGATCACGCCGATGCGGCGCGGCCAGCGGGGCAGGGGGCGCTTGCGTTCGCTGGCGAACAGCCCTTCCGCCTCCAGTTTCGCCTTGAGCGCCTCGAACTGGGCCCGCAGCGCCCCTTCGCCGGCCTCTTCCATGTGCTCCACTACCAATTGGAAACCGCCACGCGGCACGTACAGCGTGACCCTGGCGCGCACCAGCACCTGCTGACCGTCGCGGGGCTGGAAGCGCAGCAACTGATTGCGATTGCGGAACATGGCGCCGTTGACCTGGGCGCGGTCGTCCTTGAGGCTGAAATACCAATGGCCGGAACGGGGACGGGACAGATTGGACAGCTCCCCCTGCAACCAGATCAGCGGGAAACTGCCTTCCAGCAGTCCCTGGGCTTCCAGGTTGAGACGGCTGATGGAATAGGGTTCGGTGCGTGATGAAGTCATGCCGCGCAATGTAAGCGCCCCCCGCCGCCGCCGCAAGCGTCGCGGCCCATGGATGTGGGAGCCTGCCCGCAGGCGAATCTTCCCAATCCCTGAATCTGTCAATTATTGTGCATTCGCCCGCGGCGGACGGACCGCGATCCCCGATTGCCGCGAAGGACCGCCATACCGTATAATGCCCCGCTTAATTTAACGGAGCCTTTGGTCCGGTTTGACGTGGCGGCGCCCCATGACCGTCCGGTGCCGCCCGGCATCTTCGGCCAGGCCGAATCTCCCCCAGCTCCCACGGTGCAATATGCTCAGAATTGCCCAAGAAGCCCTGACGTTTGACGACGTTTTGCTCCTGCCTGCCCACTCGGATGTACTGCCCAAGGATGTGTCCCTCAAGTCGCGCCTGACGCGGGAAATCGAACTGAATATTCCGCTGGTCTCCGCCGCCATGGACACCGTTACCGAACACCGCCTGGCCATTACCATGGCCCAGGAAGGCGGCATCGGTATCCTGCACAAGAGCATGCCGCTGGAGGACCAGGCCCGTCAGGTGCGCGCGGTGAAGAAATACGAATCCGGCGTGGTGAAGGATCCGATCACCATCAGCCCGGACGCCACCGTGGCGGAGCTGCTGCGCCTCACCGAAGCCAACAACATCTCTGGTGTGCCGGTGGTGGAAGGCGAGCAGGTGGTGGGCATCGTCACCAGCCGTGACACCCGCTTCATCACCGACTACGACCAGCACGTGGCCGACATCATGACCCGCCAGGAGCGCCTGGTGACGGTCAAGGAAGGCGCCAGCGCCGACGAAGTGCAAGGCCTGCTGCACAAACATCGCATCGAGAAAATCCTGGTGGTCAACGAGTCCGGCGCCCTGCGCGGCATGATCACCGTCAAGGACATCGAGAAAGCCACCCGCTACCCCAACGCCTGTAAAGACAGCCAGGGCCGCCTGCGCGTGGGCGCCGCCGTTGGCACCGGCGCCGGTACCGAGGAACGGGTCGCCGCGCTGGTGGAAGCCGGCGTGGACGTGATCGTGGTCGACACCGCCCACGGCCACTCCCAGGGCGTCATCGACCGCGTCGCCTGGGTCAAAAAGAACTTCCCGGACGTGCAGGTGATCGGCGGTAACATCGCCACCGCCGCCGCCGCCCGCGCCCTGGTGGAAGCCGGCGCCGACGCGGTGAAAGTGGGCATCGGCCCGGGCTCCATCTGCACCACCCGCATCGTCGCCGGCATCGGCGTACCGCAAATCACCGCGGTCTCCGACGTCGCCGCCGAACTGGAAGGCACCGGCGTGCCGCTGATCTCCGATGGCGGCATCCGCTTCTCCGGCGACATCGCCAAGGCCGTCGCCGCCGGCGCCCACGCCATCATGATCGGCTCCCTGCTGGCCGGCACCGAGGAAGCGCCGGGCGAAGTGGAACTGTTCCAGGGCGGCTACTACAAAGCCTACCGTGGCATGGGTTCCCTGGGCGCCATGGCCGGTTCCTCCGGTTCCTCCGACCGCTACTTCCAGGACGCCGCGGCCGGCGTCGAGAAACTGGTACCGGAAGGCATCGAAGGGCGCGTACCCTACAAAGGCCCGATGAGCGCCATCGTCCACCAACTGATGGGCGGCCTGCGTGCCTCCATGGGCTACACCGGCTGCGCCAGCATCGACGAAATGCGCACCAAGCCGGAATTCGTCAAGGTCACCAACGCGGGCATGAAAGAAAGCCATGTACACGACGTGACCATCACCAAGGAAGCGCCGAATTACCCGGTGGGGTGAGACGCGACCGAAGCACTGCTTCGCAGCGCGGCTCACGCCCGGCCATGGACGGCCGGGTAGGGCGCTCTGGAGAGGGGGCGTTGCGCCAGGGATGGCAAGCACGGTGCCCCGACGAAGCGCAACAGATATAGAACTGGCCGGCCCAACCGCCGGCCTTTGCATTTAAAGCCGGCCCCGAACCGCCGGCCCTAACCGGAAACGGACCATGCAAGACATCCATGCCCAGCGCCTCCTGATCCTCGACTTCGGCTCCCAGTACACCCAACTGATCGCCCGCCGCGTGCGCGAAATCGGCGTCTACTGCGAAATCCGCGCCTTCGACATCAGCGCCGAGGACATCGCCGAGTTTAATCCCAAAGGCATCATCCTCTCCGGCGGCCCGGAATCCGTCACCGCCGCCGAGACCCCGCGCGCGCCGCAAGCGGTGTTCGAGCTGGGCGTGCCGGTGCTGGGCATCTGCTACGGCATGCAAACCATGGCCGAGCAACTGGGTGGCGCCGTGGTGGCCGGTGAAAAACACGAATTCGGCTACGCCCGTGTCGCCAAAGCCGAAAGCAACGCGCTGCTGGACGGCATCGTCGACCACGAAGAAGGCGGCGAGGAACACCTGGACGTGTGGATGAGCCACGGTGACCGCGTCGGCGCGGTGCCGGAAGGCTTCGTCGTTACCGCCACCACCGACAGCTGCCCCATCGCCGGCATGGCCAACGACGAAAAACGCTTCTACGGCGTCCAGTTCCACCCGGAAGTCACCCACACCCTGCAAGGCGGCCGCCTGCTGGAACGCTTCATCCGCGAACTGTGCGGCTGTGAAGCCCTGTGGACCCCGGCCAACATCATCGAAGACGCCATCACCACCATCAAAGAGCAGGTCGGCACCGACGACGTCATCCTCGGCCTCTCCGGCGGCGTCGACTCCTCCGTGGTCGCCGCCCTGCTGCACAAAGCCATCGGCGACCAGCTCACCTGCGTGTTCGTCGACAACGGCCTGCTGCGCCACCAGGAAGGCGACCAGGTCATGGAAATGTTCGCCGACCACATGGGCGTGCGCGTCATCCGCGTCGACGCCGAGGACAACTTCCTCACCCGCCTCGCCGGCGTGGAAGACCCGGAGAAGAAACGCAAGATCATCGGCAACACCTTCATCGACATCTTCGACGCCGAAGCCGCCAAGCTCACCAACGCCAACTGGCTCGCCCAAGGCACGATTTACCCGGACGTGATCGAATCCGCCGCCTCCAAAACCGGCGGCGCCCACGTCATCAAATCCCACCACAACGTGGGCGGCCTCCCCGAGCACATGAAACTCAAGCTCGTCGAGCCCCTGCGCGAACTCTTCAAAGACGAAGTGCGCAAAATCGGCCTCGAGCTCGGCCTGCCCTACGACATGGTCTACCGCCACCCCTTCCCCGGCCCCGGCCTGGGCGTGCGCATCCTCGGCGAAGTGAAAAAGGAATACGCCGACACCCTGCGCCTGGCGGACCACATCTTCATCCAGGAACTGCACGCCGCCGGCCTCTACCACAAAACCAGCCAGGCCTTCGCCGTCTTCCTCCCGGTCAAATCCGTCGGCGTCGTCGGCGACGCCCGCCGCTACGAATACGTGGTCGCGCTCCGCGCCGTCGAAACCATCGACTTCATGACCGCCCGCTGGGCGCACCTGCCGTATGAGTTTCTGGAGAAGGTTTCCAGCCGGATCATTAACGAGATTCCGGGGATCAGCCGAGTGACGTATGACATCTCGTCCAAGCCGCCGGCTACGATTGAGTGGGAATGATCTGACGTCTGGCTTTGGCCCGGAAATGAGTGAATCGTAGGGCAACGTTGGCACAATGGTATGGACTAACAGAGTGTGCGTACGCCATGAACGCCGTAGAAATCGAACAAGCGATCACAGACCTTGCGGAGCAGCCCTTTGACCTCGCTGAGTTTCCCTATGCCTTCCTTGAAGCTTTCGGCAACAAGGCGACGACCATCAAGCGCCTGCGCGCCGGGGCGTCGAATAAATCCGACCTGGGCGGTGTTCTACAGACGAACAACATTCATATTCTGACCTGCGACGCAGGGCAGGTGACCCAGACGCTGGCCGCGCTCAAGGTTAGTCCGGCAACAATCAAGGCCAAGGCGAAGTTCATCCTTGCCACGGACGGCAAAGATTTTGAGGCCGAAGACCTGACCAGCGGCGAGACCGTCGCCTGCGCCTTCAAAGACTTCCCGGATCACTTCGGCTTCTTCCTGCCGCTGGCAGGCATCAGCACCGTCCGCCAGATCAGCGAGAACGCCTTCGACATCCGGGCCACCAGCCGCCTGAATCGTCTGTACGTTGAATTGCTGAAAGACAATCCCGAATGGGGCACGGCGGAGCGTCGCCACGACATGAACAAGTTCATGGCGCGGCTGATTTTCTGCTTCTTCGCCGAGGACACCGACATCTTCGTCGGCAAGGGGCGCTTCACCGAAACCGTCGCGCAGATGAGCGCCAGGGACTCGTCGAACACGCACGAGGTTCTCGCCACGCTGTTCCGCGCCATGAACACCAAGCGCGAGGACCGGGCCGCCGCCAGGACTCCCCGATGGGCCGAAGACTTCCCGTACGTCAACGGGCAATTGTTCTCTGGTGGCGAGGAGGTGCCGCGATTCAGCAAGATCGCGCGGTCCTACCTGCTGCACGTCGGTGGGTTGGACTGGACCAAGATCAACCCCGACATCTTCGGTTCAATGATCCAGGCCGTTGCCGAAGACGAGGAGCGCGGCGAGCTGGGGATGCACTACACCAGTGTCCCCAACATCCTGAAGGTGCTGAATCCGCTGTTCCTTGACGACCTGCGGGAGAAGCTGGAGGAGGCGGGCGATAACGCTCGCATGTTGCTCAACCTGCGTAAGCGCATCGCCAAGATCAGGGTCTTCGACCCGGCCTGTGGTTCGGGCAACTTCCTGGTCATCGCTTACAAGGAAATGCGCGCCATCGAGGCCGAGATCAACCGGCGGCGCGGCGAGCTGGATCGCGCATCAGAAATCCCAGTCACCAACTTTCGCGGGATCGAGCTACGCGACTTCCCGGCGGAGATCGCCCGCCTTGCGCTGGTCATCGCCGAGTATCAGTGCGACGTGCTGTACCGGGGGCAGAAGCTGGCCCTGGCCGAGTTTCTGCCCCTGCGCAATGAAAACTGGATCACCTGCGGAAACGCGCTGCGGCTCGACTGGTTAAGCATTTGCCCACCGACCGGCACGGGCGTGAAGGTGCAAGCCGATGACTTGTTCGGTTCTCCGCTCGATCAAGCTGAGATCGACTTTGAGAACGAGGGCGGCGAGACATACATCTGCGGTAACCCACCATACCTCGGTTCAAAGTGGCAGACGGATGAGCACAAAGCCGATCTTGGCGCAATCTTCGCTGGCCGCGTGAAGAACTGGAAGTCGCTCGACTACGTTGCTGGCTGGTTCCTAAAAGCCGCGGACTACGGCAGCCACACAAGTTCCGTGACCGCTCTTGTCGCTACCAACTCGGTCTGCCAAGGGCAGCAAGTACCGATTCTGTGGCCGGAGATTTTCAGGACAGGACACGAGATCGGCTTCGCGTACACGAGCTTTAAGTGGTCGAACCTTGCTACTCACAACGCCGGGGTCACAGTTGTTATTGTCGGAATTTCCAACTGTGCAGGAAAGTTGCGACGCCTCTTTTCTGCTGGGGATAATGGTGCGACGACGCTTCGTGAGGCGGAGCACATCAACGCCTACTTGATCGCCGGCCCTAACGTCATTGTGGAGGGGGCCAGCCGTCCAGCCGACAGCCTTGCAACTATGCAGTTCGGCAATCACCCCTACTACGGCGCATCACTGATCTTTTCGACCTCCGAAGCGCAGCAGATGCGGTCGGCCGACCCGCGCACAGCACGCTTCATCCGCCCGCTCTACGGCTCCCAAGAGTTCATCTCCGCTGTGCCACGTGCCTGTCTGTGGATTGACGACGATGAGGCTGACGAAGCGGGGGCCATTCCGCTGATAGCTGAGCGCATGAGCGCCGTAGCGAGTGCTAGGCGCGCGAAGAAACAAGACAAGGCGGCCCAGAAGCTGGCTGAGACTCCCTATCGCTTCCGCGACCAGCAGACAGCTAGGAATCACATTCTTGTGGTTCCCCGTGTCAGCTCAGAGAGCCGTCCCTGCTTGCCGGTCGGATTGCTTGACTCTGACGCCATCATCCAAGATCAAGCATTCGCCCTCTACGACGCCCCTCTCTGGAACCTCGCCGTCATCGCCAGCCGCCTGCATCTTGTCTGGATCGCCACCGTCTGCGGCAAGCTGGAAACGCGCTACCGCTACTCCAACACCCTTGGCTGGAACACCTTCCCAGTCCCCACGCTCACCGAAAAAATGAAGGCCGACCTCACGCGCTGTGCCGAAGACATCTTGCTCGCACGGGAGCATCACTTCCCGGCCGCCATCGCAGACCTGTACGACCCCGAGAACATGCCCGCTGACCTGCGTGCCGCCCATGATCGCAACGACGAAGTGCTGGAGCGGATATACATCGGTCGGCGCTTCAAGAACGATACCGAGCGGCTGGAAAAGCTGTTTGAGCTCTATACCAAAATGGCCGCTTCGGCTGCACCGACTAAGGGCAACAAGCGCAAGGCGAGGGGCGGTGTATGAGAGGCGATGTGTTGTTTCAGATGTGGGAGCCATTCCGGCAATCGTTGATTAAGGGACATTTGTTCTATGTCGAACAGGCGCGGAAGCGTTTGCTTTCGCAGTTCGACGACATTGAATCCGAATCTGACCGAGCTGCCGAGGACTGGCTGGAGCAAAGTGGAAAATATTTTGATCCGGATCGGCATGACCCAGGTGATTTTTATGAACAGGCGCACGATGTCGGTATTGAGTTCTACGGATTACTGAGCGACATGCGCGAGCAAACGCGCTTGAGCGTTGTCGCTGGGATGTTCCACGAGTGGGATAAGCAGCTACGTGACTGGCTGGCACATGAGATTCAGCACTGGCATCGCGGCAACAATGCCACCTTGAAGGTTTGGTCGGCCGACTTCGGTCAGATCGCCGAATTACTGGAAAGCTTCGGTTGGAATCTCCGCGCTGCGGACTACTTTCGAACGCTTGATGGGTGCCGCCTGGTGGTTAATGTGTACAAGCACGGAGAAGGAAAATCTCTCGACGATCTGAGGAATAGCTATCCTGAATATCTCGATGATCCGTTCAAAGACTTCGGGGGGGCGTTGTCGGACACGAGATATCGTGATCATACGCATCTGAAGGTAAGCGATGATCAGTTTCAGGCGTTGTCGGACGCGATCTTGGCGTTCTGGCGGGACGTGCCGGAGAACGTTGTTGATTCCCGAGTAACCGACGTGCCGGACTGGTTTGGCAAGGCCATCCTAAAAGACCGTGTCGAATCTCAACAGAAGAGCAAGATATGACCAATAGTGCTGATAGAACCGTACCGTCCGTTTCCGTCACCTACGCCCGCAACGGCGCGTCGACCAAGGCCAATGCCCTTGGCATGCGTCCCATGCAGGAGCGTGCCTACGAGAAGCGGGGCGAGCAATACCTGCTCATCAAGTCGCCGCCCGCATCGGGCAAGAGCCGTGCGCTGATGTTCGTGGCGCTCGACAAGCTCAAGAATCAGGGCATTAAGCAGGCCATCATCGTTGTGCCGGAGAAGTCCATCGGTGCCAGCTTCAACGACGAACCGCTGTCGAAGTACGGCTTCTGGGCTGATTGGCACGTCGAGCCGAAGTGGAATCTATGCAACGCGCCGGGCAACGAAAATGGCGGGAAAGTCAAGTCGCTGGGCGCATTCCTTGAAGGCGACGACAAGGTGCTGGTCTGCACCCATGCGACCTTCCGCTTTGCGGTCGATACTTACGGCGTGGAGGCATTCGACGACCGACTGATCGCCGTCGATGAGTTCCATCATGTGTCGGCCAACCCGGACAATAAACTCGGTCAGCACCTGGGACAGTTTATTGCGCGGGACAAGACGCATATCGTCGCCATGACCGGCTCCTACTTCCGGGGTGACGCTGAGACCGTGCTGGCCCCGCAAGATGAGTCGAAGTTCGATACCGTCACCTATACCTACTACGAGCAGCTCAACGGCTACGAATACCTCAAGCAACTCGATATCGGCTACTTCTTCTACAGCGGCGCCTATGTCGATGACATCCTTAAAGTCCTCGACCCTGGCGAGAAGACCATCATCCACATTCCCAACGTCAACTCGCGCGAAAGCACGAAGGACAAAATGCGCGAGGTGGAGCACATCATCGAGACGCTGGGGGAGTGGCAGGGCATCGACCCCGCCACTGGTTTCCAGCTCGTCAAGCGCCCCGATGGCCGCGTGTTGCGCATCGCTGATCTAGTCGATGACGATGCCACGAAGCGTGGCCGCGTATCCGCCGCGCTGAAAGACCCGACGCAGAAGAACAACCGTGACCATGTGGACATCATCATCGCGCTCGGCATGGCGAAGGAAGGTTTCGACTGGATCTGGTGCGAACATGCGCTGACCGTGGGCTACCGCGCCAGCCTGACCGAGATCGTGCAGATCATCGGGCGTGCCACCCGCGATGCGCCGGGCAAGGCCCGCGCACGGTTCACCAACTTGATCGCAGAGCCGGACGCGAGCGAGGAAGCGGTCACCGAGGCGATCAACGATACACTTAAGGCCATTGCAGCCAGCTTGCTGATGGAGCAGGTTCTTGCTCCGCGCTTCGAGTTCAAGCCTAAGAACCCCGACAGCGGGCCAACGCCGGGCTTTGACTACGGGGAAGGTGGCTACGACGAGGGGCGCTGCAATGTCGGTGTCAATGAGCAGGCGGGGGTGTACCAAATTGAGATCACGGGCCTCGCCGAGCCCAAGAGCAAGGAGGCTGCTCGAATCTGTCAGGAAGACCTGAATGAAGTTATTACGGCTTTCGTGCAGGACAAGTCGAGCATCGAGCGCGGTCTGTTCGATGAGGAGCTGGTGCCCGAGGAGCTGACGCAAGTTCGCATGGGTAAGATCATTAAGGACAAGTATCCCGAACTTGACGCCGAAGATCAGGAAGCCGTGCGTCAGCACGCCATCGCCGCTCTCAACCTCACGCAGCAGGCCAAGCGACTTGTCACCGAAGGCGAGAGCGATGGGTCGCCAAACACCGCACTGATCGACGGCGTACGCCGCTTCGCGATGGACGTGCGAGAGTTGGATATCGATCTGATCGACCGCATCAACCCCTTCGGAGAAGCCTACGCAATCCTTGCCAAGACCATGAGCGAGGACAGCTTGAAGCAGGTCGCGGCCGCCATTTCGGCCAAGCGCACTTCGATCACGCCTGACGAAGCGAAGGTGATCGCCAAGCGTGCGGCTCAGTTTAAACGTGAGCGTGGGCGGCTCCCATCCGCAATCTCTCAAGATGCCTGGGAAAAGCACCTTGCGGAAGGCGCGGCCGCATTTATGCGTTTCAGAACGGAGGGGTGCTATGAGTAACTCCGACCTTGACGACTTGGCGGCAGAACTGGCGGACTTCGCGCCTCCTGAAAAGAAAAAAGGGCGCCCAGCCAGCGAAGAGCGTGTCATCGCCGGCTTTCAGGAAATCCAGCGTTTCGCCGAGCAGCATGGGCGTGCGCCGCAGCATGGGGAAGACCGCGACATATTCGAGCGCCTATATGCAGTGCGGCTCGACTGTCTACGTGCGCTCCCGGACTGCCGCTCCTTGCTTGAGTCGCTGGATCATCAGGGCTTGCTTGCTGAGGCCCAGACCGTTGCTGCTTCGGGAGACGAAATCATCGACATCGACGATCTGGCTGCCGAACTGACGGATGTTGCTGGTCCCGATGACATTACTGTCCTGCGTCACGTACGCACCAGAGCCGAAAAGCGCACCGCCGAGGAGATTGCGGATCGCAAGCCTTGCGAGGATTTTGATGCGTTCAAGTCGCTATTCGATCAGGTGCGCTGTGATCTGAGTTCAGGTTTAAGAGTGACACGGCCTTTCGGGCAGTACGCAACGATTGAAGTGGGACATTGGTTCATCCTGGATGGTCAAACGGCATACGTCGCCGAGGAGGGCGAAGAGTTTGACTCGCCACAAGGGAAGAAAGATGCTCGACTGCGCGTCATTTACTCGAATGGTACCGAAAGCAACCTGCTGCGGTTGTCCCTGGCTCGTGCTTTGTATAAAGACGAAACAGCACGTCGAATTACTGATCCGGATATGGGGCCTTTATTCAGCGATTTTCTGGAAGAGGGAGATCTGGAAAGTGGCACCATTTATGTGTTGCGCTCGCTATCCGATAACCCCTATGTGGCTGAGCATCGTGATGTCATTCACAAGATCGGTGTGACCGGCGGCAAGGTAGAGACTCGCATCGCCAACGCCGAACACGACTCCACATACCTGTTGGCGAAAGTTGAAGTGGTCGCAACATACAAGCTTTCGGGTATCAACCGCACGCGGATGGAGAACTTGTTTCACAGGTTGTTTGCACCAGCGCGGTTGAGCATTACGATCAACGATCGTTTCGGCCATCCTGTGCAGCCTGAGGAATGGTTCCTCGTCCCACTGTTCGTCATTGACGAGGCTGTCGTGCGAATCAAGGATGGAAGCATCACTGGGTATATCTACGATCCTGAGACTGCGAGTCTGGTAAAGGCCGGGTAGCTCAGGAGTGGCTGTGTGCTGGTTCGTATTATAATGCCGCATCTATTAAGATTTGCTATTGACGGAACGATTGAATATTAATCACGGCATGAAGTGGATAAGTATCAGCCCGTGGGGGAGGGTTTATTAGCTCCATACGATCGATCGATATGCGTTTTGTGGATGACCTTGTTGATTTCATCCGGGGTCCTGGGTTCGTGCTTGATTTTTCCGACCGGAGCTTCGCGGATTTCTTCGCCTCGGAGCTTGAGGTCGATATCGATGATCCCAGATACGCGGCGAACGGTGGTTCCAAAGGGAAGCGCCTGCGCTATTTTCTACAGAACTGCGACGATGCCACGGCCGTTCGCGTGCTCGAGGCTCTCTGGGAGTACCGTGCGGACTATCTTATCCGAAGAGGTGACAAAGATCCTTTGATCGACGCGCAAACGCGTTATCAACGCTTGATTAATCGCCTCTCCGGCGGTAAAAATCCTGTGGTAACCCAGCCTCAACCCATTGTGGACCGGCAAAAGCTCGACATCATTAAAGCCGACCTGCTACAGGTCTCCTCGCTTGGCGCACAGGCGCGTGGCTTCGCCTTCGAGGGGTTTCTCAAGAGATTATTTGACGCATTCGGTTTGGCTGCCCAGGAGCCTTTCCGGCTTCGCGGAGAGCAAATCGACGGCAGCTTCCAGCTTGACAGCGAAATCTATCTGCTGGAAGCCAAGTGGCACAGTCAGCCAATTGGCGTCGCCGATTTACACACCTTCCATGGGAAGATTGAACAGAAGGCTGCCTGGACACGAGGTCTATTCGTGAGCAACAGCGGCTTCACCGATGATGGCCTCGCGGCTTTTGGGCGAGGCAAACGCGTCATCTGTATGGATGGCCTTGACCTCTATGAGTTGCTCGACCGCGACATACCGCTTGACCAGGTTCTCGAACGGAAGGTACGGAGGGCAGCGGAAACCGGCATGCCCTTTCTTCGCGTTCGCGACCTTTTCCCGAGCTAAGGTAGAGGCGGAGAGCGGACGGGTGTTAAGCCTTGCCCTTAGCCTATCCTGCCGCAAGAAGCCCCGGCCTACCGTCGGGGCCAGCCCCTCACCGACATCAATCCCGAACAATCGAAAGCCGCCCATCCTCCACGGTCACGGAGACGGGCGTATCAATGGTGAATCCCGCCTGTTCTAGCCAGGTACCTTTGAGAAGAAGAAAAGGGATAATCGGATTGCCGCTACAAGGCTTGCTCTTCAGGGTGTAGTCCCGGTGGCCTTTGCGGACTTTCAGTTTGCGCTGTTTCATGGTCTTGCTCCTGTTGTGCAATTTCTAGGTTGCGTAAATAGGGCGGTCGGGAGGCTAGAAACAGCAACAGGTACTGCTCCGACTATTTCCTGCAAGCAGGTGTTGTATTCGCCGGACCTCCCGGCCATTACGTCCCGGATTTCGGGCACAAAAAATTTCCAGGAGAAATTTTTGACGTCGCCCGGTGGGGCGACGGCCCGCAGGGTGCCGGCCAGGGATGGCCTAGGCACAAAAAAGCCGCAATGTTTCCGGGGTGCGGCTTTGCCCGCCTGTTGGAGTTTCTAGGCTCCTCAAGTAAGTGTACCTTCGTGTAATGTACTGTCAATATGGCCAGTGCGGATGATTACAGCAAGGAGGTTGTGTGAGTGACATCGTCATTTTTGAGGAGGACACCGGGCCGGTGGAAGTGCGTCTGGAGGGCGAGACCGTCTGGCTCTCTCAGAAGCAGATGGCGGAGTTGTTCGGGAAGGACCTGCGCACCATCAACGAGCACGTTGGCAATGTGTACGAAGAGGGTGAGTTAGGCCGTGAGGCAACTATCCGGAAATTCCGGATAGTTCGCCAGGAGGGCAACCGGCAGGTTCGGCGCGCGATTGATCACTACAACCTCGATGTCATCATTTCCGTGGGCTACCGCGTCAAATCCCAGAGGGGCGTGCGCTTCCGCCAATGGGCCACTCGCGTCCTCCGCGAACACCTGACCCAGGGCTACAGCCTCAACGAGCACCGGCTGGCCCGGCAGGGCCTCGCCGAGTTGGAGCAGGCCGTGGAACTGCTCGGCCAGACCCTGACCCGACAAGAGCTGGTCTCCGACATCGGTCAGGAGGTGGTCGGTCTGATCCTCGGCTATGCGCGCACCTGGCGCTTGCTCCAGGACTATGACGAAGGCGCGCTGGGCGTGCCTCCTGGGGCCCGCCCGGCCCGGGGTGTGCTGGGCGTGGATGAAGCTCGCCGTGCCCTGGATGCGCTGGCCGGAGAACTGCGCGATAGGGGAGAGGCCAGCGACCTTTTCGCCCGGGACCGGGATGACGGCCTGGCCTCTATCTTCGGGAACCTGGAACAAAGCATGTTCGGCGAGCCCCTCTACGGCACCCGCGAGGAACGCGCCGCGCACCTGTTGTATTTCGTGATCAAGAACCACCCCTTCTCGGACGGCAACAAGCGCTCCGGCGCCTTCCTGTTCCTGCTCTACCTGCGCCAGGAAGGCATGCGCCTGACGCTCAACGAGCAGGGCTTGACCGCGCTTACGCTGCTGATCGCCGAAAGCGACCCGAAGGCCAAGGATCTGATGGCCCGGCTCGTTATGAATCTGATTGCGGATGAGATCAGTGTGGCCAATGAGGGTGAGGTGAGTACCGAATAGACGTCGCCCCTCCTCGGCCAGAAACCAGACAGGCAGCTCCGGTTTGCCGATACCCACGGCCCAGGCTCGCAGCACGGCCTACCGCCTGCACCTTGATTGCGCTTATCGATAGGGGTATCGTAATACCAAACCTTTATCGATGGGTGCTACCATGACCGCCGTGACCGTTTCCCCCAAGTACCAGATCGTCATCCCCAAGGAAATTCGCGAATCCATGGGCATCGTGTCCGGGCAAAAAGTCCAGGTCATGTCTTACCAGGGGCGGATTGAGTTGATTCCCCTAAAGCCCATGAAGGAAATGAGAGGGTTTCTTAAAGGCATTGATACCAGTGTCGACAGGGAAGAAGATCGGGTATGAACGTCGTTGATTCGTCAGCCTGGTTGTCGTATTTCGCCAGTGACAAGAATGCAATGGTGTTCGCTGAGCCCATCGAAGCACTCCCGGAACTGTTAGTGCCGAGCATCACGATCACGGAAGTGTTCAAGAACGTGCTGCGCCAGCGTGGCGAAGAGGCGGCGTTGATCGTTACGGCCCACATGAAGCAGGGCAAAGTGGTCCCTCTGGATTCAGAGCTGGCAATGGATGCTGCTAAGTTTGGCGCCCTTCATAAGCTGCCGCTGGCGGATAGCATTATCTTTGCCACGTCTCAAAAGCATTCCGCCGTACTCTGGACCCAGGATAATGACTTCAAGGGCCTGCCGAACGTCAGGTATCTCGCCAAGAAAAAAACATAGAACCGACCGTATAGCGGCGATCAAGGTGGCCAAGTCGCCCTCAAGCCGAGGGGCACGCCGAAGGTGGAAGCGCTGCGGGTGGAGTTTGATCCGCTGTAAGCCCGGAAGCAGATGATGAGTAGAATTACCCAAGCAAACCTGGTATCCGCCATTAAGCAGATCGCGGATGCGGATCCCGGTGCCCGGGAAGCGATTTGTGATGAGATATTCGTGGAACAGCCGAATCTCCTGGCTTCGGTATTGGTCCTAACAAAAAAGGATATCCCTCTGCGGCATGTGGAGATGGCTCTGGAGGCGCTCATGGTGATGCACCTTGCGCTAAAAGCGTCCGATAAGCGGATCGAGACGATAACGGAGGAGGAGCAAGAGCGCGAGCTTCAGGGGCTTGTGGCGTCGGTGCGGTTCACGGAAGGGCTGGGGTTATCTCAGGTAAATGAATCAGTCAGGCAGTACGTCGGTTTCCAAAAAGAGCCGTGGCTACTCGCATACGTCGTGGGGCTGCTACAAGACAACGGGGCATTATCGATGGCCAACGAGGATTCGAAATACCTGATCCTATCGGTCTTGAATCTGGTGGCCTGTGTGGCCAATGCGCGGAGCGCCGTTTAACTCGATGATAATTCCACTACTTTTTAATGGAGAATTGTCTGGTTGAACGAGCAGGGCGCTCGGGGGCATCTCGGTTTTCGCCCCCTCGCCGTGGCTTCCTCACCATGACTTCCTCACCACGAAGAGCTACCCCAAAACCTGGAACCGCAAGGCGTCGCCCAGCAGAGGCAGGGCTTTGACCCGATACTCGCGGCACAGAATATCCTCGGAGACTTTCTCCACTTCGGCCATCCCGAAAAAGCCCGCGAAATTCACCAGGGTGCGCCAGGTATAGCAGCGGCGTAATTCCTCCTCGGCGGTAAAGACCGGGCTGGGTGGCACATCATTCAACACCATCGGAAAGGCCCGCAAAAAAGCGTCTTCATAAAAGGTTTGCGGGCGTGAGGTATCGCCGTGGCGCCAGAGCAAATACAGGGTGAATAAAAACGCCTGCTGGATAAACGGCACATCGGCATGCCCATCCCGGTAGGCCCAATTGAACTGCTCTGCATAGGCCCTGAACAGCTTGGGATGCACCGCCGCCAGGCCGCTCTCGGCCAGCAGGCGGCGGCAGTCGCGGCTGAGGATAAACTTGCCTTTGTAGGTACGGATCAGCCCAGCCAGCTCTGCCACCAGCCGGGTGACATGTAGATCGAAAAAGTCCACTTCCCGATTGATGCCGCCAAAACGAGTCTCCTCCTGGTACTTTTGCTCGCCCCAGTAGGCCAGGGCGGCCTCGCGGCAGAACCGGCGGGGCAGGTTGCCCTTGGCGGTGGGTTTCAGGCCCTGCTCACCGATGGCCTCCACCAGCAGACTGAAAAGCCGCGTGATCGGCGCGCCCGGCGGTGAGTCGAGGACGTCTGGAAAGACAACCAGACGCGGAGCGCTGAATGGCCGGTTCAGCAGCCCGGCCATTTGATCCGGGGACAGGCCATCGAAGTCATCCAGCGGACGCTGATTTTGTTGCCGCATGTGCTCGTCGGCGAAAACCTGGGCTTCTTCCAGTGAACGAAACTGCTGGCCTTGGAGCGCCTCGCGCAATGCCTGGGCCAGGCCCGGCGCGCCGGGGTCTGCGGCCGTGGCGTTCTCCCGGCCCAGGCAGCAGTGTTTGAATTTCTTGCCGCTGCCGCAAGGGCAGGGCGCGTTGCGGCCGATGGAGGATGCGTTCATAGCGGCTCTGCGCGTGAAATGGGGAAAGCGGGTTCAGGGCTGATCATAATGCCCGCCAAGCGCGAAGATATAAATGGAGGAGGCATCAAACTCATACACAATCCGATCTTTCTGGGACAGGCGCCTGGACCAGAAACCGGACAGGTTGTGCTGCAACGGCTCCGGTTTGCCGAGACCCACGGTGGGGTCGTCGCAACGAATCAGTTCCTTGATCACCTTGCGGGCGGCATTGTGCAGTTTTTTGTCCTTCTGGCGCATGGCCTCATACGCCTCCCAGGTTCTACCCTCAAAGACCAGTGATCTCATCCATTTGCTCGTTGGTTGGCGTATAGCCAGTGCGCTCACTGTGCGTTTTCGCCGAATCCGCCAGTTGGCGCATCAGGCTGCTGTTCTGCAGTACGTACAGCGTCTCCTGCTCGCGCTCCCAATCCTCGGCACTGAGCACCACGAAGTCCTCCCCGGATCGCCGGGTGACTCTGAGGGGTTCATGTTTGCTAAGGCTCTGTTCCACCAGCTTTTTCAGGTTGTCTCTGAACTTGTTGACGCTCACGGTATCCATTTCAGGCACCAGTTCATGTACGGGGTTTCCGTACGATTCTACGCTCGGCGGACTGAGGATGGCAAGGAATAGGGTATCGGGCCGCCTCCAGTGAGTAGGGTGATAGGGTCATACTCTACCGATCCCGGGAGCACCCGCGATCAGGACCAGCAAGCCAAGGAACGGTTTGCCAGGCTGATGCAGGGTATGGATTTCGCCATGATCGGATCGGTTGTGCATTGGGATTTATGCGCAATTAATCACGCCTATGCGCAACGATCTAAGCTGCGCGCAGCTAATGTTGCGCATAGGTGTTGATCTTTATTGCAGGACTCGCCACCCGGATCGCCGCCGGACGCCGGGCGCCCGGACCGGCCTATTCGCGGAAGGCTTTTCAGCGTTAAAGAGATCAAATATGATTTCTTAATAGCATTTTGCACTCATGTGTGAAGGGTTAGCGATGAAGTCCTCCGCCCCCAAAGGCTCCAACAACTCGACCGCAATACCGCCGCCCGTGGCGCGCGCACTGCGCAAGCTCGGCCATGACCTGTCGGTGGCCCGCCGTACGCGCCGCTGGACGCAGCAGGACCTGGCGCAGCGGATGGACACATCGGTGAGCACGGTCCGGCGCATGGAAGACGGCAACCCCGGCACGGCCCTGCACACCTTCCTGCGCGCCCTGCACGTGCTCGGTCGCCTTGAGGACATGGTCAGGATCATGGCGCTGGACCAGGACACCCTGGGCTTGGAATTGACGCAGCAGCAGTTGCCTCAACGGGTACGGTCAGCTGGCGGCAAGAAAACAAAGGCGAGACCTCCCGGGGCACCGGCGGAAGACGGCCAGACCACCACTGATGAGGACGAGCTCAAAGGCTTTTGAAGGTGCCTGAACAAACACCCTGCCTGCCGCCGCCGGTTGGAAGACGGAATTGATCCGCCGCAAAGGCTTGGTATGACATTGTCATACTGTTTGGACCCAGGAGTACCCACTATGAGCCTGCACCGGAAAACCATCACCCTCACCGAACAACAGAACGGCTGGGTAAAGAGCCGGATCGAAAGCGGCCAGTATATCCGCCATCTCATCCGGCAGGACCAACAAGCCCAGGAACGGCTTGCCACGCTCAGGCAAGCCCTGGTTGACGGTGAAGCAAGCGGCGAGCGCAAGCCAGTCGATAGGGCGGCGATCAAGGCGGCTGGCCGTAAGCGGATGAAGGCGCCGGAGTAGGGCGCACGCTGAGCCTTACACCCAAGGCGGAATCCGACCTCCTCGACGTCTGGGTGTATACCTGCGAAGAGTGGGGCGCGGATCAGGCCGATGACGACTTTGATCAACTGGAAGCGGGCATGAGGCCGCTGATTCAGCATCCCTTGCTCGGGACCGACTACGCCCATGTTCTTCCCGGCTATCGCCGATTGCAGGTTGAGCATCACGCGGTGTTCTATCGAGTGCTGGAAGCGAAGGTGCTAGTAGTTCGTGTGCTACATGAGTACATGGATGCACCGGAAAGGCTTCTGGATTAAGCGAATACGTGTTCCTAGGCGCCGCTCCAAATGGCTCTCCGCCCCACCCGTGGGTGTCTCCGTGGGCCATGCAGCCGACAATAACGGTTGGACGCCGCCCTGCGCCTCTGCCCCCACGCCGGCGTCGGCGACCTGGCCCTCAACACCTTCGCCGACGAAGCCGGCGTCCCCAACGGCACCGTCGACAACGACTTCCGCTCCCGCGAACAAGTCCTCGAAGCCGTGGGCCTGGAACTCGCCGTGCAGCTCTCCGAACAGACCCTCACCGTCAGCGAAGCCGTCGACAGCGGCGCCGAACGCCTCAGCATCGCCGTGCGCACCTTCATGAACAAAGCCCGCACCGACCCCGACTGGACCCGCGCCCTCATCACCGTGGTCCGCTACGCCGAAGGCATGCGCTCCGCCCTCGCCACCTACCTCCGCGCCGACCTCCAAGCCGGCCGCCGCCAAGGCGACTTCCACTACGCCCACGAAGAAATGGCCATGAGCATGGCCATCTCCGCCACACTCGGCGCCATGAGCCTGCTCGTGGAAGACGGCGAGGTGGAACACGCGGACCGTATTGCCGCGGAGATGGTGCTGCAGGCGTTGGGGGTGTCGCCGGAGAAGGCCGGGCGGATTGCTGGGTTGCCGTTGCCTGGGGAGGGGGTTAGCCGGGGTTGGCGCAGCGTGGGTGGCTGATTCGGGATTTATCTAATTTATGGGGTTAGTAAGGGGTTACTTAAAAGGCCGTTGGCGTGGCAGCGTTGGCGGCCTTTTTGTTTTTTGGGATAGAGGGTTGGCCAAGATGTCGGGAGAAGAATGGCTCAAAGCGTTTGTCAGTGGTTGGCTTTTCTGGTTTTATTTTGTGTCAGGGAAAATCAAGAAAAGAGATATGACGCTGGTGCGTTCATTGGATATTTGCGCCAGCGCCCTAATACCTATTATGGGCATTGAAAGTGTGAAGTACTTCGAGAGAGATTTTAAATATACTGGTTGCGAATTTAGCGAGATGACCAATCCTTCTGAGCTAAACTCGGCGGTTGGCAGCCTAGCGATGAATTTTTCTACGCTCGAGGATGAGATTTCCTCGGCCGTCATATGCCTGATGGACTGCAAGATCGAAGAGGGCCTGGTTGTTGCGAGCGAGATGTCTTTTAGAGCAAAGCTGAGCGTTTTCTCCTCTCTCATGAGGTCTAGATACCAGCAAGAAGAGTTTCCTTTTTCGGAAAAGGAGTTCGAAGATTTACTTTATATGTGTTCAAAATCCGAGGAGATGAGAAATCGACTTTTGCACTCTTCTTGGGTGTACGACCATGCCAAGAAACAAGTTAGAAGAAGGAAGTTAAGTGCGAAGATGAAAAAAGGGTTCAGACATGAGGAAGAGCCGCTTACTGCAGGGCAGGTGCTTGATATTGCTGATTACATTATTTATACGGCAATGTCAATTGAAGAGTTCGTCGCAAACTGCTTTCCAGGCTATGAGCCGCCACTGCGACAGTTTGTTTGGCCATAACAAGCCGTGGCAGTTCGCGCCTATTGGCGCTGGACTCGCTGCGCTCGCCGCTGCACAGAGGCGTTAGAGCTACCAATACATAGGAGGTAGTAGTGTCGAGGAAAAATGATCTCAATGACCGAGAGTCAAGTAAAACGCGTGGCCCGAAAAGCGGTACTAAACAGGTTTCGGCTGGCGAATTACCCAGAAAAACTCTGGAAGAGTGTTTGGAGGTAATCCGCCCTATACATGAAATATATGCAGGCGCAACCGCGAGTTGGGACGAGATAGCTAGCGCCATGGGTGTTGGCGCGAAATCGAACAACACGAAATACTTAATATGGAGCGCCCAAGCTTACGAACTAATTACAAAAGATGGTGAAAAGTTTTCTCTTTCTGAGACTGGGCGGAAGCTGCTTGCGCCTAATTATCCGGAAGAGAAGTCGGAGGCTGCTTTAAAGTCGATCCGAATACCGACGATACCTAGCAAATTTTACTCAGACTATGATGGTAAATTAATACCCCCAGACGCATACCTTGATAATGTCCTCGAGAATCGATATTCGGTTCCGAGGAATAGAATCGAAGAAGCTAAAAAGATCATCTTGGCTAACGCTGAGTATGCGGGAATAGTAACTACGCATTCGGACGACAAGAGAACTATACGCCTTGAGGCAGGTGTTGCGCCGCCGCATCCAGTAGGTTTGGCACAAGAAGTAAATGATAAAACTTCGGTCGAGGATGACCATGCTGAAATCGAAGAAAGCGTCTTTGAGGATGCTGAAGAAGCGGGTCAGATAACAGCTATCGAGGCGGGTCAAGCTTGCTTCTACATAACACCGATTGGAGACGACGGAACAGACGAAAGAAAGCATGCCGATATGCTGCTTCGGCATTTGATCGAGCCCGTTTTCAATGAATTCAATGTCACAGTTATTCGTGCTGATAAGATCGGTAGGTCTGGATTAATATCTAAGCAGATATTTGAATATATAGTGTCAAGCAAATTCTGCGTCGCAGATTTATCGTTTGGTAACCCGAATGCGTTCTATGAGCTCGGTGTGCGGCATATGACTAAGCTTCCTACGATTCAAATAATCCGGAAGGGTGACAAAATTCCATTTGACGTGGCGCAAGGCCGAACTATCGTGATCGACGTATCCGATATATACACGCTCTTGGATAGAATGGCCTCGGCTAAAAACGAACTTCGTGAGCACGTAAAGAATTACCTAAGCGAAAATGGTGAAGAGTCCTCAGAAGATAATCCCGTGAGCATTTACTTGCCCGGGATGAAAGTCCATTTGCCAAAAAATATCGGAAAATAGTTCTAATATGGGGCTACAGTTGACCGACCATGTAGCTGCTGCGCGCCGGTCGGCAACTGAGCTTGGATGTTAGCAACCGAGTCCACTCATGCAGAGATTCAAAGTGCCGGATATATCAGCATCATGTGACTTCCATAGACGACATCCAGAGATTTCTATCGATCAACACGTCAAAGAGAAGGCATTGGAGCTTACAGAATCGATTCATGGCGTTGAGAAAATATATCTCGACACACGATTTTGGGTGCTGCTTCGCGATGCTTACATGGAGCGATCAACAGTGCGGGCAGCCGATGAGCTGCTCGGTGAGATAAGAGCAGCCGTAGCGGGCAAAAAGGCCCTCTGTCCGATTAGCGAGTCGGTGTTTCTAGAGCTGATGAAGCAACAAGATTTGATAACCCGTCGAGCCACGGCAAGTCTGATTGATGAGTTCAGTCACGGGGTTACACTGGTTCCTTATGAACAACGTGTTGCACAGGAACTGGTCGGTATTATCGCTTTGCCGAGGCCTGATGGTCCAGAGTATCATGAACCGAAGGAGCTGGTGTGGTCTAAGCTTAGCTATGTATTGGGTTTAGTCCATCCATCAAAGACTGCTTTTGACGCTGAAGATGAACTTGTCATTCAGAAGGCGTTTTTTGACCATATGTGGAAGATTCCATTGGTTGAGGTGATTTCTTACCTAGAGGACGAAAATAATTTCCCGCCTGAAAGTTTCGGTGAGGTGGCAGATCGGTTGAATGCACTCAATCGGCTTCATCAAGTGGGAGTGGGGGGTTTTAATAAGGTTTATCTTGATGAAATCCGTGGTGCGTTGAGCCTGTTTATGCACGTACCCCGGATGTGGTCGGAAAGCGAGTATAAAAGAGCATCGGGAGTTTCGGCGCCATCTTCCGATCGGGAAAGGGAGGCGCGTGAGTCGAATTGGCATACAGTATTCGGCAATCTAGTCGCAAAGAAAGCTGTGGCATTGAGATTGCCAAGTTTGCACGTTCCAGCCCTATGCTATGCTGCGGTTCGGTGGGATAAAGGTAGGAAATTAGTGGCCAATGATTTATATGATTTTCACCATGCCGCCGCTGCGATTGGCTACTGTGACGCTTTCATGACGGAGAAACCGTTGAGATCACTTCTTCAGCAAAAGCATCTCCAATTGGCAGAGGACTATTCATGTGTTGTCATTTCAGATGTCAGTGAAGCCGTAGACTGGTTGAGAGAGCGTTTTGGTGGTTAATAATTCGTCGCAGGAAGTATTCTGATTTTGCCGCGTTAATGGACGCTTGGCCTCCTTCCCCTCCCAATATTTCAATACATGTGTAGACAAGGATATAAGGTGCTCAGAAATGTATGCTCATTTAAAGCAGTATGAGAGAGCGGAGAGGTACCTGGATAGAATCAGAATGATCTATGAAGGTACCTATTTTCCTGGTTCAGCAGAGCATTATGAAGATGAGGTGGTTTCGTTTTTCATACACTGTTATCATATTAAAGATTGGGTTGTCAGTCTTTCAAAGATAAATATCAATGGCGCCGAAATTGATACCTTCATAAATAGTCATGAAGAATTGAAAATTTGCGCGGATTTTTGCAACGGGGAGAAGCATTGCCGCCTTGAGCGTAATAAGAGAACTGGTAGTCAACCTCATCTCGCCTATAGGGAATATCGTGTGAGCCACTATACGCCGGCCTCTGGGAAACCTTCTTCTTATAAGGCTTCGTACAAGATTATTTCGGGTGGTCATAGATACGATGCTCGAGATTTGGCTGAGAGATGTTTGAGTCTCTGGGGTGAGTATATTTCCAAAATGCAAAAGAGCTATGTTTCGGGAGCTGACGGCGTTGCCTGAGGAGACGCACAAAATGCGTGGTATGTAAATGGACGATTTCTGAGTGGGGTGTTTCCCACTAAAAGCCACATGGCTTTCTGGCCGATTTCGTTTTTAATATTGACTCACCGTTACAGCGAACTTTAACTTTTCATGCCTCTTAGCTCCTTCTCTCCTTTAGCCACTAACAATGTAGTAAAGCTGATCTGATTGCTTCCGCTCCTTTTCGATAACACACCACGGCAAGCAGCTCAGAATCAACCCAAACGCCCCAATAGCGACCACCCCGGTAGTGCCCGATCTTAATGTCCGGCTTGCGCTTTTTCATGATGTTTCCTCTGTCTGCTGGGTTATCCATTGATTTCATCCAGAAAGGCACAAGCCCACTGCTCCGCATGACTGCGGCCCAATAAGGCAAGTCTTCTGGCATCCCTGATTGTTCGGTCTCCGCGCTCAAGAGTATCCAACCGACCTGCGAGAGCCGAGAAAAGCGCCTCCAAATAGTTAAACTGCTCAACGGCCAAACACGCCATATCACCCACTTCGGTCCGCTCCACATCGTACGGCTTGGTCATCTCCTTCTCCTTCAATTACTCTCCTTAAATCGACCCATGCAGTAGAGCGCAGACCACGAATTACGGTCTACAGACGATAAGTAGCACTTTCCCGCTTTGTTGAGACAACCATGACCATCTCCTCCACCCACGATTACCGCCTCGCCGCCAAGCGCCGCCTGCCGCCGTTCCTGTTCCACTACATCGACGGGGGCGCGTACGACGAGCACACCCTGGAGCGCAATGTGGCGGATCTGCGCGATCTGGCGTTGCGGCAGCGGGTGTTGAAGGAGGTGGGGGAGGTGGATCTGTCGGCGCGGTTGTTCGGGGAGGCGGTGAGCTTGCCGGTGGCGCTGGCGCCGGTGGGGCTCACCGGGATGTACGCGCGGCGGGGCGAGGTGCAGGCGGCGCGGGCGGCGGCGTCGCGGGGCGTGCCGTTTACGTTGTCGTCGGTGTCGGTGTGTCCCATCGAGGAGTTGCAGCCGGCGATGACGCGGCCGATGTGGTTTCAGCTTTATGTGCTGCGCGACCGGGGTTTCATGAAGAACGCGCTGGAGCGGGCCTGGGCGGCGGGGGTGCGGACGCTGGTGTTCACGGTGGATATGCCGGTGCCGGGGGCGCGCTATCGCGATCGGCATTCGGGGATGTCCGGGCCGTTCGCGGCCTGGCGGCGGATGCTGCAGGCGGTGACGCACCCGGGCTGGGCGTGGGACGTGGGCCTGCGCGGGCGGCCGCACGATCTGGGCAATGTGTCGGCCTATCTGGGCCATCGCATCCACCTGGAGGATTACATCGGCTGGCTGGGCGAGAACTTCGATCCGTCCATCGGCTGGCGGGATCTGGAATGGATTCGTGATTATTGGAAAGGCTCGATGGTGCTCAAGGGCATTCTCGACCCGGAGGACGCCCGCGAGGCGGTGCGCTTCGGCGCGGACGGTATCGTCGTCTCCAACCACGGTGGGCGCCAGCTCGATGGCGTGCTGTCCTCGGCCCGGGCCTTGCCGGCCATCGCCGACGCCGTGCGGGGCGACCTGACGATCCTGGCGGATTCCGGCGTCCGCTCCGGCCTGGACGTGGTGCGCCTGCTTGCCCTGGGCGCGGACGGCGTGCTGCTGGGCCGCCCCTTCGTCTACGCCCTCGCCGCCGCCGGCGAGCAGGGCGTGGCCCACCTGCTGGACCTGATCGCCAGCGAGATGAAGGTGGCGATGACGTTGACCGGGGCGAGGGCGGTTGGGGAGCTTTCTCGGGAGAATCTGGTGCGGGCCGGTGATTGAATTCTGGTGCCTTGGCGCCTAATCAAAAATCGACGGCGACAAGACCGTCGCCTTCGCCAGGTACTCGATATCCCCGGCTTCCATCCCTGCCGCTGAAAACAATTCCTTCCAGTGTTGTTCCACCACCTGCTTGATGGCGTCGACGCATTCGGTGGCTTCCCGTTCGCTCAGACCAAACCGTTCCGCCTGGCTGAGGGCGTTGTGGAGCGTGGCCGCGCGGCCCTGGTGGCCGACCACCATGGCCAGGTCTGCCGAGTAGCCCAGTCGAGGTTGGGGGCAGATGTCGTAGCCGGGTGTCAGGTCGAGGGCGGTGCCGTCCCAGAAGCAGGCGTGGTTGCGGGCGTGGTCGTCGGTGTTGCCGATCAGGATGTTGAAGACCATGCGCCGGAAGAGCTCCGGGCCGTCCCGTTCGAAGTCCCTGGCGTATTGGCGCAGGACGTCGGCCAGTTCCAGGTAGCTGGCTTCGCCGCTGCGGACGGCGTATTCGTCCAGGTCCAGCAGGGTCATGGCGCTGAGCATGTGGCGGCGAGTCGGGTGGCCGGTCGCGTTGGTGTCGCGGTCGAAGCGGCGGACCAGCAGCACGTCCTTGCCGGAGACTTCCAGCACCCGGGTGTCCGCCACGTTCAGGCCGGCTTTGGCGGCGAGCCGCATGGCGCCGCTTTCCGCGGCGATCATGTTGAGGGTGTCCCGGCTGGAGCTGAATTTGGCGACCAGCCAGGACTTGCCGCGCCGGAACAGCACCTTGGGGCGGGCGCCGCCGATGCTGGTGCCGTGGTTCAGGGCGGCGTCCAGGTCATCATCCAGTTCCTGGCCGCGTTCCATCCGTTCCGCCGCTTCCAGGGCGTCCGCCAGCGGGCGGATCGGCTTGGGGCGGGGCGCGTAGGCGTCCGGCCGGTCGGTGGCGTCCAGGGCGCCGATGCGGTCGGCGCCGGCGCCGAGCAGGTAATCAATCTCCCCGAGCTCGCCTTCGAGGCGGTAAGGGGCATCGCCGGTGGGGTCGAGGGTCTTGGCGATTTCCCGCTGGATGATGCGCCGCCCCCAGGCGTCCGGCGCCGCGTCGCGCACGGCGCCGCTGAGCTCGTGGTCGAGGACGTAGGGCTCACCGGTGAGCTCGCCCAGGGGGCGGCCGGGGATCGAGAGCGGGATGGCATCCGGCCGGGCCAAGTAGCTTTTGCCGTAGCGGAACACGTATTCGGCGCCGTCCCAGGCCACCACGCCGCACACCACCGGTTCCGCCTGCCCCGGCGGAAAGAGCCAGAGGTAGGCGCGATCAGAAATCATTGTCGACGTCCTGGGGCCGGAACCGGCGCCGGCTGGCGGGCCGGCGCGCGCCGGCACGGCTCTCGGCGACCCGGTAATACCCTTTTGGGGTGGGCTGGCCCGGTTCGGGCAGGGTCGCCAGCAGGGGCAGGTCAAGCAGCCACAGGGCCGCCACCACCAGGCCGACGTCGACCTTCGGGTCGCCTTTTTCCAGGGCGCTCACGTGCCGCCGGTCCACCTTGCCCAGGCGCGCGCCCAGGTCGGTCTGTGACCAGCCGCGCGCCTTGCGGGCCTCGGCGATCAGGGCGCCGGTGTCGCGCAGGGCATCGAGAATCTGGGCCTTTTGATAAACGGGAGAATCGACTGTCCGGGGCATTTTGATCACTAAACCGTACAAAGCGGCGTTAAATGTACGTTATGGCGTTCCTTGTGATTCGTCAAGAACGTCTCTATGCCTTATGTGCTCATAAATGTACATAAAGGGATGTTTTGTACGTTTTAGCGATCAAGATGCTTGAATTGACTCCCGGACTCAGATGGCCCACAAGTCCGGTGATTCCACTTCCATCCGCAGCCGATCCTTACTGAACGTCCGCTTCAGCAACCCACCCAGGCCGGGCTTGGGGATCTCGCCCAGCAGCCGCCGGACTTCGTTAGGCAGTGGGTCGGGCAGGTCGAGCTGGCCCTCGGCGGTTGCCTCCAGCAGCCAGTGGCCGTGGTCGCGGGCGGCGTCCCAATTGCCTTGGGCGCTGAGCAGGGTCATGTGCAGCACGGAGAGGTACGGGTCGAACACTTGGGGCAGCACGGTGTTGCTGACCTCGAGCGCGGCGCGCGGGTCGGGCGTGCCGAACCAGCCTTCGTCCAGGCCGCGGGCCAGGGCGTATTTGCAGGCGGTAAACTCGACAGGGGCGTCGTTGAGCACCGCTTTGGCTTCGGCCTGTTCGCCCCGGGCCAGGTAGGCGCGGGCCAGGGGCAAGGCGCCGTAGGCGTTGCCTTCGGCGATGGCGGCGCGGCACAGGGCCAGGGCCTGCTCGGAGTGCGGGTCGTCCTCCAGTTGGAGTTCGGCCAGGTTGAGCTTGCCGTCCGGGCCCTGTTCAGCGGTCCGGTGGAACCAGCGCTCCGCCGCCGCGCGATCTTGTGGAAAGCCACGCCGGCCTCGGGCCAGGCACCGCCCCAGCCAGTTGGCGGCTTCCAGGCCCTCCGGGCCGGGCCGTTCCGCCAGGCGGGTCAGCACGGCGGTGGCCCGCTCGATGTCGCCAGCGTCGACCCAGGCCAGGCCGAGGTCGAACTGGTGTGTGGGGTCGTCCGGGGCGGCGTCCACGGCGGCCTGCCAGCCTTCGGCGATCTCCCGGGCGGGGGCGTCCATGGAGGCCAGGATTTGTGCTTCCAATACCAGCAAGGCGGCGCGCGTGCGGCCGGGCGGGCAGTCTTCCAGGCCGGCGCGCAAGTGCCCGCGGGCGGTGACCAGGTCGCCGTCAATGGTGGCGGCGCGGTTGGCGCGCCACCACCAGTGCTCGGCGGTGAGGAGCTGGTGCAGCTCGGGGGCGGTCATGGCGCGCTCGGCCAGGGCCACCACTTCGCCCATGCGCGCCAGGCTGCCACCCCAGCGGGCTTCGCTGCGGGCCAGGGCGCTGGACCAGGCGGGCAGCCAGTTCGGGTCGGCCTCCGCCAGTTGCGCCAGCAGTTGTTGGTGGTCCTCCTCGGACACGCCCAGGATCGTGGCGGCCTGGCCGAGGGCGGCCAGCGCCGGGCCGGGCTGCGCGCCCAGCTCCAGGGCGCGGGTCAGCGGTGCGCGGGCGCGGTTCAGCGATGTCACCACCTGCTCCCATTGGGCGTCGGTGAGCTGGTCGGCGGTCTCTTCGCCCCGGGCGTCGATGCCGGCGTAGGTGTCCGCCATGCCCTGGGCGAGCCTGGGCCAGGGGTTGTCTGGTTCCGTCTCCGTCCAGGCATCGAGGGTGTCGCGCGGCGCGCGGAGGATGGCATGCAGCGTGCCTTCCAGTTGCACCAGCGTGTGCAGGGACGGCGCGCGGCGATAGTCCGCGGCGGTGCGTTCCAGGCGCTCGGTGAGCGCCGGCCATTCGCCACTCAGGGTAGCGGCGGTGATGGCGGGGTAGGCCTCGGGGGTGGAGACGTCGGTGATGGACAGGATCGGATGGTCGGACATGAAAAAGGAACTCTTGGCCGGTGCGAGCACTGAATCTTGTGGCGTGAGTGCCATAACGCAACCCTCCACGACCTCCGGATGCGCTTTGAATGAGAGCTGTGTCTCACGCTGGACCGGGCGCGTCGGATATAGCGGGTTTGGGAGCTGGTAAAAAGCAAGACCGGGTTCGGGCACATGGTTGGGTTGTGGCATCGTGTTATCGATTCTGTTTCTGTACGATTCGGACGCCCTCTTGCAAGGACGCTCGCCGTCCGTATTGGGAGAGGACTGACCCGACCATCACTAAGAGGTCACGGACACAGGGGCGCGGTTTCGTTTCTGTGTGCAGCCTGAGCGTAGGGAAACCACGATGATCGACGAGCGCCTGTTGCGCCGAGACGAGGTCGCCCTGGTCTGGGGGATCGACCGCAGCGAAGTGATCAAAGAGATCTATTCCCTCAAGGACGGCAAGCTGGTGCTCCGTCCCGAGTTTTACGATATGAGCGGCTGGCCGGACGGCGAGGCCGAGCACTACACACCCATCCTGCTTGACTGCTTTGACCGTGGCGGTTGGTTCCTCGGTCTGTTCGACCAGGGCCGCCTGATCGGCGCGGTGGTTGTCGATTCGCGTCGCTTCGGCCCGCGGGAGGAATGGCTACAACTGACATTCCTCCACCTCAGTCACGCTTACCGTCGCCGTGGCCTCGGCGCCCATCTCTTCCGTCTCGCTGTCGCCCGGGCCCGGCAGGTGGGGGCTGGCGCGCTCTACGTTTCGGCGACGCCGTCGCGTAACACCGTGGATTTCTACATGAGACTGGGCTGCCGGTTATGCGAGCAGCCGGATGAAGCGTTGTATCGGCGGGAGCCGGACGATATTCATCTGCTCCATGACCTCACGTGAACGCGCGGGGTGGAATGGAGAGAGGCAATCAACGTCCCGAGCAAAGCCTATCGCTCGGCACCGGCCAGTCGTTAGCGGCGCGGCGATGAGAAAAGGCGGGTTGCCGCCGGATCATGGGCGGGTGAATATAACGCTTCGCCGTGCCTGCCTGGCCTATCCGGCCTTTAGTCCCAAGCCAGTCCGGGAGGGCCGCCACTGGCGTGATCCGGCGTGATGCCGGGAAGGTTTGGCAGGTGGGCGGGCGGCGATAAAAGAGGCCTGGAGCGATACGGGCCCTGTTGGCTGAATGGCTGGGCGAATAAGACATAACGACAAACTGTAGAAGGAGAGCAACCATGTTCAACCACATCATGATCGGTTCCAATGACATCGAGCGTTCCAAGAGATTCTATGACGCGGTGCTCGGTGTACTCGGCGCGCGCGAGCCGTTTCGCAACGTGGCGCCTTCCGGCCACGTCCGGCTGTTCTATATCCACGATGGCAGCACCTTCGCGATCAGTGAGCCGATCAACGACGAAGAAGCAACCTGCGCCAACGGCGGCACCATCGGTTTCAAGTGCGATTCGCCCGAGCAGGTAAAGGAATTCTATGATGTGGCGGTCGCTCAGGGCGGCAAGCCCATCGAGGATCCGCCGGGGCTGCGCGAAGGCAGCATGGGCGCCATGCATCTGGCCTATGTGCGTGATCCTGACGGCAACAAGCTCTGCGCGATTCATCGGGTTAAGTAGTCGGGCCGGCAGAAGCTCCATGGCCAAGGGACTTGCCTTTCAGGTGCGGGTTCCTTGGCCGACTTTGGGGGAAGTCTCGGAGCCCATGAAAGCCATCGATTAAGTCGTTCGGGGAGTTTTACACAGGATGCCGGTTATCGCCGGCCTGCCTGAATAAAAAGGGGGGAAGCATGGGGGAATTCACTCAGGTGCTTACGGAAGGCCTGCGGGACGGGAACATATCGCTCGTTATCATTCTGATGGTGTTTTTTGTCGTACTGAATGCGCATAAGTTGTATCCCCTTCTGGTCGAGCGCAAAAGGCATCGTCTGAAAGGTGTGGAGGCCGCGCTGCAGTCGGAATATGTGCAAGGGCTTGAAAGGGCTTGCCTCAAGGAGCAGGCCGCTACCGAGCATTTTTACGCCGCCACCGGAATCATGATGGAAAAAGCACCGCGGGAAGCGTTGCTGAGGATCTATGAGGGTAGTGGTGGGCGGCTACCGTTTGTGCACTTCAAGCGTGCTGTATTCCATGTTGGATACGAGAAGGGCATGCTTAAAATAAAACTTGGTCATGTGGAGTGGCTGATGATGTGGGTCGGGCTTATTACCGGACTCCCATTGTTCGCTGTGTCCTGTGGGGTGCTTCTGTGGACACTTTATATGCTGCTGATACTGGGCAGTGAACCCGTGGGGTCTTGGAACACCTGGTTGGTTTCGAGCCTTACCGGCTGGGCATTGGTAATGTCATGCCGTTCAGCCTATTCGGCGAATTGCATTCGGAAGGAGATTGACCGGCAGGCTAAAGCCGAATCCGCGCCTGAGGGCCCGGCCGATGAGCCAACATCGACAAACGTCTAGTGCGAAGCAATGTACTCCGACGCTGCCTGCGCTGGCGGCAACGAGAAACTGTCGCGCATACGACGAGCTTCCTGGGCCGGCGGCAGGCCGAACAGGCGCTTGAATTCCCGATTGAATTGCGAAGGACTTTCGTAGCCCACGGCGTGGCTGGCGGCGGTGGCGGTCATGGCCTGGCGGACCATCAGCAGCCGCGCTTGGTGCAACCGGGTGGACTTCACGTATTGCATGGGGGCCATGCCGGTGATGGCTTTGAAGTGGCCGTGGAAAGTCGGCACGCTCATATTCGCTTCGCGGGCCAATTGCGTGAGGTTCAACGGTTGCGCGTAAGTGGCGTGGATGCGGCGCAGGGCCTGGCCGATTTTGCCGAATTGCCCTTGCATCGTCAGCGCCGAACGCATTGTGTTGCCTTGGGGGCCGGTGAGCACTCGGAAATACAGTTCCCGTACCAGGGCAGGGCCGAGCACCGCGGCCTCCAGAGGATCGCTCAAGGCTTCCAGAAAACGCCGCAACGATGAGATCAGCGCTGGAGTCATGGGGCTGGAGATCATGCTTTGCGGTACGGCTTCAGGGGCAGGTGGGCCCTGGCGATTGATCTGCAACATCACCTCCGCCGCCACCTGAAAATCCAGATGCATGTAGACCGCCAGCAAGGGCCTTTCCGGTGAGCCGTCGCTTTCCATGGTGAACGGTACCGGCACGGCCACCGCCAGGTAGTGCTGTTCGTCGTAGTGGTAGATCCGGTCCTGAAAATACCCCCGCTTGCAGCCTTGGCAGACGATGACGATCCCAGGGTCATAGAGCACCGGGGTGCGGGTCAGCGGACGATCGGAGCGCAGGATACGCACGTCCGGCAACGCCGTCAGGTTGTAGCCCTCTTGCGGGGCGAGGGCTCTGATCAAGTCTATCAACGTATTCTGATCACTCATAAAAACAGGCAATAGAATTAAAAGATAAGGCCGTTTCGGCGCCAGGTTATGAGAATAGTATGCACTTTCTCATCGTTGCCAGAGGTTATCCAGATGACATCGTCAAAAACACTGTTGATCACGGGCGCGAGCAGCGGCTTTGGCCGGGCGTTGGCGGAAGAGGCGCTGGCCGCCGGTCATCGGGTGATCGGTACAGTGCGTGGCATTGAGGCAAAGCGAGCGTTTGAGGTGCTGAACCCTTCCCGGGCGTTCGGGCGCCTCTTCGACGTAACGGACTTCGAAGCGGTGGATGGCTTGATCGCGGAGGTGGAAGAGAACGTCGGGCCGGTGGATGTGCTGGTCAATAACGCTGGGTATGGCCAGGAAGGCATCATGGAGGAATCGCCACTGGACGCGCTGCGCCGGCAGTTTGACGTCAACGTGTTTGGCGCGGTGGCCATGACCAGGGCGGTGTTGCCTTACATGCGCCGGCGTCGCCGGGGGCATATTCTCAATATCACCTCCATGGGCGGTTTTATCACCATGCCGGGCATCGCCTACTATTGCGGCAGTAAGTTCGCTCTGGAGGGGATTTCCGAAGTGCTCGGCAAGGAGGTGGCTTCCTTTGGCATTGCCGTGACGGCGGTGGCGCCGGGATCTTTCCGCACTGACTGGGCTGGCCGATCCATGGTCCGCACGCCTCGCTCCATCGCGGATTACGATGCCTTGTTCGACCCGATCCGCAAAGCACGTGAGAAAAAGAGCGGCAGCCAACTCGGCGATCCAGTGAAAGCCGCGCGCGCCATGCTGACGGTAATCGACAGCGATACGCCGCCGACGCACTTGTTGTTAGGTAGCGACGCACTCGCCCTGGTGCGCGATAAGCTGGATGCTCTCGCTGCTGAAATTGACGCCTGGGAGGCGCTAACGTGTTCCACGGACGGTTAAGTTGCATATGTAGTATATGTCAATGGTTGGCTGGTGCTGTGTCCCGTGGCAGGTCTTGATTTCCTTCAGGGGCGTAAGCTTTGATAGGCACGACAGGGCGTCGTGTTCGGGCACGGTACAATACAGGGCTTAGTTTGTGACCAGGATAAACACGCCAGAGGAGGCACCGGCGGTGCTCCAGGCTGCCTGGAACGCTCATGACATGTCGGAGTTTGTCAGTCTGTTTGATGATGGTCCCACCTTCGTCAATCGTTTTGGACATTATGTCCGTGGTATCGATGAGATGGTGGCGCTCCACGTCCCTATTCACGAAACAACTTATAGCATTCCACTCTGGATAATGAGCTCATTGATGTTGACCACATTGCCGATGGCGTGGCGGTTATACATTTCTGGAGTCGGCTGACGGCCGGTGTGGTTCACCGGCCGGGCCCCATGAGGTAGATACGCTGATCCTCGCGGTTGATCGCTCGGATTCTTGCCAGGGACCATAGGAACAGAGAGGACCTGTATGTCTTTTTTCAAACATAGAGCCAGGATTGCTCCCCTCTGGGCAGCCCTGGTTCTCTCCTTAACTTCCTGCGCGGATAAGGCTGATGAGGCGCCCACTCTCAAGACCGTAACGGAAACAGCATACAAGGTTGAGCGAAGCGATACGGTGGAGTCCGACCCTGTTCTCAAGGAAAGGGTTAAAACAGTTTCTCATTACGATGGCAGTGGGAATATCACGAGGCGCGAATACTGGCTGAAAGGTACGCTTTTCGAGACCAGAGCGTTCAAGAGAGACGATCATGGGCGCCTGCTGGAAATTGTTTACGCTGCGGCAAATGGAGAAGTAAAGAAAAGGCTTGTCCACGAACTTGATGAAGCCGGGCGTACCGTGGAAGTCAGGAGTTATTTTGGCGTTGACCGCCTCTCCGCCATTCATTCCCGGGAGTACGACTCAAAGGGAAATAGGGTTTCCGAGATCCACAAATCATCCGACTCCATTGTTTTGTCGAAAAGGCTGTTTGAATATGACAATAAAAACAATGTCGTGAAAGAAACCGAACTGCGCCAGGATGGATCGGTAAAGGTCGTGATGGATTTCAAGTACGATGATTCCGGCCGCCTGATTGAATCCAAAAGCATATCGGAGGATTGGGGAAATATCCCTTACACGATCGAGTACACCCAGTATGGCGACGTGGCATCCAGAAGCTGGGTAGACGGCGACGCCGGAACGCAGCGTGTTGTCTATGAGTATGACTACGACGAGTTCGGGAATTGGACGAACAGGGAAAAGTACGACAATGGTGCTCTGATCTACGTTCAGAAAAGAGTCATGGAATATTATTGAAGAGCATAAACGGACAAGAGGTGAACGCATGACCGTGGAAGGCCAGAACGACATTGATGGCGTGCTGAACACCGGGCGGGTCGTCGCCAGGGTGCGCGATGCCATGCTTGATGCGGTTGAACCGGGCATGACGACGGCGGAGCTGGATAAGCTGGGAGAGCAGCTGCTGGAACAGTACGGCGCCAGATCGGCACCGAGGGTGACTTATGATTTTCCCGGCGCCACCTGTATCAGCGTCAATGAGGAAGCCGCCCATGGTATTCCGGGGCAAAGGGTGATCCAGGCCGGTGACATCGTGAACGTCGATGTATCCGCTGAACTGGATGGCTATTTCGCGGATACCGGCGGCACGACGGTTGTTCCGCCGGGGTCGGCGCTGAAGGCACGCCTTTGTCATGCCACCCGGCTGGCTTTGAAACGCGCCTTGGGTGAAGCACGAGCCGGTGCTCCCATCAATCGCATCGGCAAAGTGATTCAACATACCGCGAAGTCGCATCGCTTCAAGGTGATCAAGAATCTGGCCGGCCATGGTATCGGGCGGACACTGCATGAAGAGCCGGAGGACATCGTGGGCTATTATGACCGCCGCGATACCCGCCGATTGCGGCTCGGCCAGGTCATTGCCATCGAGCCGTTTCTATCCACCCGCAGTACGCTGGTGACGGAGGCGGAGGACGGGTGGACTCTGGTGGGCCATCCGGACAACCTTTCCGCGCAGTTCGAGCACACCGTTATCGTCACCAAGGGGGCTCCCATTATCGCCACGCTGTCGGAAAAGCGGGCCTGAAAGGCGCGCCGGCCGCGGAGTCGGCGTGGGCGAATCGACGGGAGCAGGGATGAGCTGGAACAAGAGGCGCCGTCGCCAGTACCCATTGGCGGAACTGGCCTGAGGGCGGCACGCTATGGGGCGCCGCGGTTGACAGCGGACCCCGCCTTGGCAAACTTGGGATTCGCTGAATCTCACCCACCTTGCTGCTCCCGGATAACGTCAGGAATGGAATATGACCGGAGAAGACAAGAAATCCTGTTTTGATGCACGTTTGCTTTGCCCCCGAAAGCAAGGCGACGGTGAGCCCTGGGCTTTCGTGATACTGCCCGGAGAGGTCAGCGCAAAGCTGCCCAGACGGGGCCGCACCTCCGTGGATGCCACACTGAACGGCCACGCATTCCGGGTCTTGCTGGAACCGGACGGCCGCAAGAGCCATTGGCTTCGCATCGATCAGCCGTTGATGGAAGCGTCCGGCACCACCTTCGGCGATGTCGCCCGGTTGGAAATCAGTCCGGTGGCTCGGGAGCCGGAACCGGAGGTCCCCGAGGATCTGCGGGAGGCTTTGCAGGCTGCTCCGGAGGCCAGGGCGGTTTGGGAAGCCACCACCACTCTGGCCCGTGTCGACTGGATTCATTGGATCACCACCGCCAAACAGGCCAAGACCCGTGCCAAGCGGATTGATGACGCCTGCGACATGCTGGCCTCGGGCAAAAAACGGGTCTGTTGCTTTGATCCTTCGGGGTTCTACAGCAAGGCGATCCGGGCGCCGGAAGCCGTGAACTGAATCAAGACGCACACCTCGCTCCGCTGCTCAGAAGAGCCCCCAAAAGAAAGAATCAGCCGTAGCGGCGCCGGTAGGCCGCCGGAGTCAGGCCGGTGAGCCGCTTGAAGCCGCGCCGCAGAGTGGTGTCGTCGGCGAACCCCAGAAGATCGCTGATGCGCCCCACCGGATCGGTACTGGTGAGCAGGCGGTCGCTGACCTGGTTGAACTTAATCAGACGAATCAGATGGGCCGCGCTGTCGCCGGTTTCCGTTTTCAGGCGCCGGGCCAGAGTGCGCTCGGTGAGGTGCAGGTGGGCCGCCGCTCGGGGCAGAGTGAGATCGGTGGCCGGCGTGGCTTCCACCCAGTGCACCAGGCGACGGATCAGAGGGCTTTGTTGTAGCAGCGCGGTCAGGGTCTGAAACGGCGTGTGGTGACGTCCGGGCCGGGGCAGCACCATGGCGGCGTGGATATCCTCGGCCACCGCGGTACCGCCATATTCCTCGATCAGCCGCATTGTCAGAGGCAGGTGGCCGTTGACCCCGGAGGCGGTAGCGTGGCGCGGGCCGTGGACGGCGGTTTCGGTCAGTTTCCAGCGTACCTTGGGCCAGTGTTTTCCCGCCACGGAGGCCAGCCACCAGGTGGTGGTGGCGGGGTGATCATCCAGTTTTCCGGCCGCCGCCACCAGGCAGACGCCGGTGCAGTAGCTGAGCAGGCGCACGTCATGGTCCAGGCTGGCCAGAGCCGCGGCCAGGGCATCGTCACCGGGAGCGGGCACGTGGTCGGCGTCGCGCCAGGCGCCGGGTATCAACAGTGCATCCAGACGGGCGTCGCCCAGCGGCTCGGCGGGCAGGGCCGGGCCGTTGGCGCAGGCCACCGGCCGCCCGTCCGGGCTCAGCCATTGGAAACGGAACAGCTCCCGTCCCAGACGCAGGTTGGCGGCCAGAAGCAGGTCAGAGGCGGCGAACAGCCCGGTGGGAAGGCAGCCAGGGTAAAGCAGCAGACCAAGATTCATGGTGGCTGAAATTGTCTGGTTATTGTCAGTTCTTGCCAGATTAGCCGGGCGTGTCCCTTCCTACAATGGCCCCTCGTTTGGAGGAGAGACATGAAACTGACCCAATTGCGCAACGCCACCCTGATCGTTGAAGCTGGTACCCACCGGGTGTTGGTGGACCCCATGCTGGCGCCGGCCGGTGCCATTCCCGCCCTCAAATACGCCACCGCCCGCCGCCGCCGCAATCCGTTGGTGGACCTGCCGCCGGGCACGGATCAACGCTTGAACACCGTGACCCACGCGCTGATCACTCATTGTCAGAAGGGCCATTTCGACCACTTGGACCGGGCCGGCGCCAAATGGCTGCGTCAGCGCGGCATTGCGGTGTTCTGCATGGAAGGCGACGCGGATTTCCTCAGCGGCAAGGGGCTGACGGTGCGGCCTTTGCGCGAGAATATCCGTCAGCCGTTTCTGGGCGGGTGGGTCACGCCGGTACCTTGCCTGCATGGCCGTGGTCTGGTGGGGAGGATGATGGCCCATGGCCATGGCTATCACCTTGAGTGGCCGGATGAGCCGAGCCTGTATCTGGCCGGCGATACGTTGCTCACCGACACTGTTCGTCAGCACTTGCGAGAGCGGCGTCCAGCGGTGACCGTGATCCCCGCCGGCGGTGCCCGTTTCGACCTGGGCGGCGACATCATTATGGGTCGGGAAGCGGCTTTACAGGTGGCGCGGCTGAGCGCGGGGCGGGTGGTGGCCAATCATCTGGAAGCTCTGGACCATTGCCCGGTTTCCCGCGCCGAGTTGCGTGATGCCCGGGATCGCGCCGGTCTGCGACAACAGCTGCTGATTCCCGAGGATGGCGAGACTCTGGTCTTCGAAGCCGAGTCCGGGACGTTCGGTGAGACGGATGGGGAGGCCTTGGCCTAGCACCTTGGGGTAGGATAGCGGGCAATGAAAAAAGTCCGCGGGGAATGTCAGCCGGAACAGGCCGGTTCCTGGCGGGAAGGCGGAGCCGCCAGGGCGGCGATAAGGATGTTTGCCATTTCCGAGGTTTTCCATGCGCAGAATGACGTTGTTGTTTTTATGGCTGCCGCTTCTTGCGGTGTTGTCGGCGGGGTGTTCGGAGAAAACCCTCGAAGAGCAAAGGCAGGACCTGGAAGAACAGAAGGCGGAGTATCAGGCACGGATCGAAGCCCTGCCCGATCAGGACGTCAAACAAACACTGGCGTCGATAACCGATGTCATGTTCTGGATACGAGAAGGGGACCTGGAGCGCCAGGTGCCACCGGAGGAGGTGCAATATAGCACCTCGCCCTACGCGATCCTGGGTGATTATAAGGACACGAAGGACATGGCCGATCAGTTGGCCGCCGGCGTGCTGCTGACCCATGACCCGCGCTACCGTCCCGAGGAGGCGCGACTCGAGCTCCCGTTCGCGTATCCCTTTGACCTCAAGGTCAACTGGGAGCAGGTGGTGTTGGCGGATGGCACCGAACTGCCGGTGGTGGAGCGGGACCCGTTCACCGATCAAAGCAATCTGATTCCGGTGGCGTTGTGGAATACCTCATATAAGCGTTTCACCACCCAGGTGAAAAAACACGAAAACCTGCCCATTGGTCAGGTGCCGCAACCACCGTCACCGATAGCACGGGCACGTGGCGAGATGATCCTGACCGTGCCGGAAACACTGCCGGAAGTTGATTTCTCAGCCTCCGATGTGGGCGACCATCAGGAGTTGTCCGGGTGGCGCATCACCTTGGAAGAAGTCGAAGGGCATCGGGTTCGGTTGCTGTTCAAGGTGCCGGAAGATATGGCGCTTGCCGAGGCGGAAGACAGGTTCAATCAGATTGAGGTGGAGGCCAGTGACAGCACCGGTCGCCTGTTGTCGAGCAGCAGCACAGGGAAAGGGCCGGCCGGTGACGATACCCTGATCATCGAGATGCTGGACCAGCTGATCGACGCGGCGGAATCCGGCGAACTGAAGGACAAGGAGGCCATGGAGCAGCGCATGCAGGCGCAGCGGAAGGCCATGTTTGAGGGTGTGGATAGGCAGTTGTTTGTGGAGGTGGCGTTCAGTGGCACGGTGAAGCAGGTGAAAGTGCTGCTGCCAGGGCTTTCCGGTGAGACAACGCTGATCGTGCCGCTGGATCTGACATCGGTACAGTTTGATGTGCCGGACAACCAGGCCGAGCCACGTTCCTTTGGTGTGCGGGCCCGGGTGTATGATCACACCGCCAGCGATTGGGAACTGGACCAGCCGCTGGAAGCCGACCCCGCCTTACTGGATGAACTGATCCAGGTGGAATTCAAAAAGGGGGTGAACCCGGGGCTATCGGATCCGATAGCCGACAAACTGTACTTTCATTTTCCGGAGCAAATGAGCAACCGCCTGGTGTCCGACTTTGATCGCTTCGATCATGTCGAGGAACTGGTTTTCCTGGATAAAGATGGCGAACCGGTTTACCGGTTTGATCCGGAGGATCGGAAGGGCCCGGTGAGATTCACCGTCAATCGGATCGAGTATCATCCGGATCGCTTCGAGCGGCCCCCAGTGCGCGCCCGTGGAGAACTGGATGTTTTGCTGCTGCCAGACATCAAGGTACGCTGGGTTGCCATCGATGATTTACCCGAAGGCTATGAAATGCATGGGAAACAGGTGCTTTTTGGTCCGGCGGCGGCGGATAATCATATCCCCGATTTGGTGCTTGCCCGGGACGCGCGGGGCCGTTATCTGAAAAAAATCGCCGAAGTTCGTCATTCGTTCGACGAGGGGTGGCCCCGGCGCGCTTACCACTTCTACGATGAGCCGGTGGGTTTTCTGTTTATCGAAAAAGGCCCGGGCTCCCACGCCAGCTATTCGTTCGATATTCCCCTTCAGGATTGAATCCTGCCGGGCGGGGAGGAGACGGTGCCTGCTCCTCGCCTGTGCTTCTCTTTACGTCAGCTTCCTCACTTCCGACTGATCCGGGGGCAGCATATGGCCATCCTCATCCCGAGGGGTCATGAAGGGCACCGGCTTGCCGGTGTTCTTGTCGATTAGTAACGAATGGCGTTCGCCGCGGGCAAACAGGTGATGCTCACCCCATTGACGTAGCGCGACAACGACGGGAAACAGGCTTTCTCCCTTGGCGGTCAGCACATACTCCTGATAGGCGGTGCCGTCGGAAGCCGGCCGGGTGTCCAGCACACCCGCATCCACCAGGCGGCGCAGGCGGTCGGTGAGAATATTGCGGGCCATGCCGAGATCGCGCTGGAAGTCCCGGAAGCGACATACGCCGTCAAAGGCATCCCGTAGGATCAGCAGGCACCAGCGATCGCCGATCACATCGACGGCGCGGGCCACCGGGCAGGTGCTGTCAGAGCTGGAGCGGCGGGGCATGGCGTCTCCGATGATATCAGGTGGTGGATGTTGTGGTTGCATTTTAAAACTGGAATGCATAGCATCCAACCAGTTTCTATTTGCAACTGGTTGGATGCTATGACGACGTCCCCCGTTTCCTGTTCATCAACGGCGCGTGCTGTATTACCGCGTGCTCTGGTTCTGCTGTTCGCCGCCGCCAGCGGGTTGAGCGTGGCCAATGTCTATTACGCGCAACCGTTACTGGATACGCTGGCGCTGGATTTCGGTATCAGTCATGCGGCGGTGGGTGGTGTGGTTACCGCTACTCAGGTGGGGTGCGCCCTGGCTCTGTTACTACTGGTGCCGTTGGGGGATCGGCTGGACCGTCGCCGATTGATGGCGGGGCAGTTGCTGGCCCTGGTGATCGCGTTGATCACGGTGGCCCTGGCGCAATCAACGCCGGTGTTGCTGGCGGGCATGCTCGCCGTGGGGTTACTGGGTACCGCCATGACCCAGGGGCTGATTGCCTACGCTGCCAGTGCCGCGGCGCCCCATGAACAGGGCCGGGTGGTGGGCGCGGCTCAGAGCGGTGTGTTCGTCGGGTTGTTGCTGGCCCGTGTTTTTGCCGGCGGTGTCAGCGATGTGGCCGGTTGGCGAGGTGTCTATTTTTGCTCGGCGGCAATGATGTTGGCGCTGGCCTGGCCGTTGTGGCGAAGGTTACCGGTTCTGGTGGTGCTTTCGGATAGCATGAGCTACCCGCGTTTATTGCGTTCCATGCTCACGCTTCTGAGAACAGAGCGGGTATTGCAAGTGCGCGGTGTATTGGCGTTGCTGATGTTCGCCGCTTTCAATATTTTCTGGAGTGCACTGGTGCTGCCGTTGAGCGCTCCTCCCTATGAGTTCTCGCACTCCCTGATCGGCGCCTTCGGGCTGGTGGGGGCGGCCGGAGCCCCGGCTGCCGCCCGTGCCGGCTACTGGGCCGACCGGGGTTACGGTCAATACACCAGTGCCGCCGCTTTGGTATTACTGTTGTTATCGTGGATTCCGCTATCGTTGATGGCATGGTCGCTGTGGGCGCTGTTGATTGGCATCGTGTTGCTGGATCTCGGTGGCCAGGCGCTGCACGTTACCAACCAGAGTATGATTTTTCGCACGCACCCGGAAGCGCACAGCCGTCTGGTGGGGCTTTATATGCTGTTCTACTCGGTGGGCAGCGGCCTTGGCGCCATCAGTACCACGGTGGCTTACGCGTATTCAGGCTGGGTGGGCGTCTGTGCCCTGGGAGCGGTGGTGAGTTTGTTGGCGTTGGTGTTCTGGGCACTGACCCGAAAGCTAAAGCCCGGGGTGGGGTTTGAGGCTTGAGCGGAATGATGTTAGCGGCTTGAGAACAGGAGGTCTGGTCTTCTCTTTGAGCCCAAGACAAGACCAGACCTCACTTTGCGCCAATTTTCGATTGGCTCTCAGTTTCTGTTTAGGGTTACTCCAACCCCATGGCCTCCGCAACGCCGGTTTCCACGGAAGCTTCGGTATCCTGCCTGATTTCCAGGAAGCTGCCGTTGTCCTCGGTGTAGGCGGGCCACTGCAGATGGGCCGGGCTGGGATCGCCGGTTTTGGCGAAGTTGGTCCACATGGTCATCATCAGCTCCACCACGGTTTCATCGTCCTGGCCGTAGCTCATGGAAGCGAAGACATCCGCTACGTCGCCGTCGATGCCGTTTCCGTTCAGATCACTGATTTCCGGTTTCTCGCCGTCCACCGTGTTGACCAGCCCAAGTTGATAGTTCTGCACCAGACCGGCCGGATGGTTGAACAGGTAGGGTAATTCGCACCCGTGGCAGCTCATGATGTCCCGGCTCAGCCAACCCGATGGGACCCGGCTGAACTTATAAACGTACTGGTCGGACTGATAATGCGAGGAACGCTGGCTCAGCCATACAGGCAGGGCCGCGCGCAAATGGGGATAGTCACCGGCGGTGACACCGGCCATCAGGGGGACGTCGCTGGGCATGCCGTCGATGACGTTTTGATAGTAGGTCTTGGGCTGATAGTAGTAATCCACATTGGGCCGGTAGGTTTGGCGTGGGATGCCGTGTTGCGCGTCGGCATCGGTGAACGCGGTCCAAGGTAACTGCCGGGCTTGCTCCAGGGTATCCACGCCGGCCCGGTCGAACAGGGCGGTGCCCACGAGTTCGGATTCCGCCAGTGAATCCCCTGGCGCGCCGCCCGTTTCCAGAGGCGCGAAGCCGCTCATCACGATGGCCTTGTGAAACAAACCTGCGGCCTGGGGGGAATTCATCAGTGAATAGGTTTTTCCGCCGCCGCCGGATTGACCGAATAGAGTGACGTTGCCGGCGTCTCCGCCAAAGGCGGCGATATTGTCCCGCACCCACTCTAGTGCCATTACCAGATCCATCTGCCCATAGTTGCCCGAGCCTCCGTAGCCGCTTTCCTCGCTGAGTTCGGGGTGGGCGATATAGCCGAACGGTCCCAGGCGATGGTTGACCGTTACCAGTACTACTCCCTTGCTGGTGAGGCTGTCCGGGTTGTTGTACTGCCTGGAGTTGGCGGAAAGAATGGCGAAGGCACCGCCGTGGAACCAGACCATTACCGGCAGGCTGTCGGCGTTTTTCGGAGCGGAGATGTTGAGGTACAAGGAATCCTCGCTCATGCCGCCTTCATTGACGCTTTCCAGAGCCGTGGCCTGGGCGGATTGGTCGGCCCAGGCCACGGCGTCGCGGATGCCTTCCCAGGGTTCGGGCTTCACCGGCGGCCGCCAGCGCAGTTCGCCGAGGGGTGGTTTAGCGTAGGGGATGCCGAGAAATTGCCAGGTGTTCTCGTTTGCTTCGAAGCCACGCAGGTCACCGCCGGTGGTGGCGACGACGATCCGCCGGCTGATGGAGCGGGTGAAATGCTCCACTGCTTCGTCAAGGTAGCGGACACGTCGTGGGCGTGGATCGGTATCCGAGAAGGCTTGGTTGTTTTCCAGATCGGTGAGGATCGATTGCAGAGCCTCCCGGAACTGGTCGGGCGACTGGTTAAAATTGATGATCTCCGCGTTGTCGGAAACCTGTGAGCGAATCATATCGGTGATTTGAATGCCATTGTTCAAATCGCCATCCTGGTCCAGTGACTGCAGAAGAATGAGTTTGTTGCTCACGCGTTCGTCTTCAGCGGAGGTGGCGTCCTCGGTGATGTTCAGCGGGGTGAGCTGGGGCGCCCCTTCCGCGCTGCCCAGTTTCAATTCACCAATGGAGAAAGTGATCTGCTCTCCGCTTTGATAGTGGAACTGACCGGCCTGGTCGGTGATACCCGCCACGGTTTCGGTCCCGACGTAATCGATCCCGGCCACCGGGCTGTCGATAAAGGTACCTGTCTGGGTATCAGGGCTGGAGGGGCCGCCGTGATTGTCGCTATCGCTGCCGCAGCCCGCGAGGATCAGGGGCGCCACGGCAATGAGATGTATCAGCCGTGAGCCTTGCCTTTGTTCTTTTTGCATGGTGATCTCCTTGATTCCAGTCACCGTTATCTGCCTTCAGTCACTCAGCACACTGCCGAGGCCGGTCTTCGCTTCGCTGTTGGCGCCTATTTCCACATAGCTTTCACTGGCCGCGTCATAAAGCGGATAGTCGATGTCACCCTCAATGCTCGGATCGCCGGTTTTTGCGAAGTTGGTCCAGATGGTGAGCATGCGATCGATTACCGCCTGGTCGGTCTGATCGAAACCGGCGGAGGCAAGAATATCGGCGGGATCGCCTTGGGATCCGGACACGCCGTTGCCGTTGAGATCATCAATGACCAACGAACCGCCGGTTGCCGGATCGATGACCAGGCCCAGCAGGTAGTGGGTGATGACGCTCTCTGGCATGTTGAACACATAGGCCAGTTCGGCGGCGTGGTAGGCTTCCACGCCCCGGGCTTTCCAGCCAGCGGGCTGGTGAGTGAAATAGGTGGCGTAGTGATTGGCCGAACACAGTGGCGCCATCCAGGGAAACACCTCAATGGCGGTATTGGTGGGGTCCGGGGTATCGTTGGCGTTGATACTGAACATAAACGGCACGTCGTTCTGATTGCCGGATTCGAAAGCGACGCGTTCGGCGTAGGGTAGATAGTGGTTGTCAATGTTGGTGTAGGGCGCCAGCGTCGCCGCGGCAGCCGCTACTTCCTGCCAGCTCTTCTGGCGCATCTCAGCCAGAGACGAAGCGTCCAGTTCAGTTTGCAGTTGGCTACCGACGGCCTCGGCGGCCGCCAGGGTACGGGTATCCGGATAGAGCGTGCCACTCTGGCTGATCGCCCGATGGAACAGGCCGGCGGCGCGGGGAGAGGCCATCAACGACAGCACTTTGCGGCCGCCACCGGATTCTCCGAATATGGTGACGTTACCGGGATCTCCACCAAAGGCTTCAATGTTGTCACGCACCCACTCCAAGGCCGCGATCAGGTCCATTTGTCCGTAGTTGCCTGAGCCGTTATAACCGCTCTCCGCACTCAACTCGGGGTGTGCGATATAGCCGAACGGCCCCAGCCGGTGGTTAACCGAGACCTGTACCACGCCTTTGCTCGCCACTGCCTGCGGGTTATTGAACGGCTTGGTGTTACTGGTCAACGCGGTGAAGCCTCCGCCATGAAACCAGACCATCACCGGCAGGCCATCGGCGTTCTTCGGTGCCGTCACATTGAGATAAAGCGAATCTTCACTCATGCCGCCCTCACCGAACCGTTCCAGGGCGGTGTTTTGCGCGGCCTGATCGCTCCAGGCAACGGCGTGGCGGATGCCGGACCACGGCTCGGGATCCACCGGCGGGCGCCAGCGCAGTTCGCCCAATGGCGGTTTCGCATAGGGGATGCCAAGAAACTGCCAGGTATTTTCATCGGCTTGGAAGCCACTGAGCTGACCGCCGTTGGTTTCAACCAACCGGCGGGGGGAGACGGCACGTTGGAAGTTCTCCTCCGCATCATCGGGCGTGGTCAGCCGACGGGCTCTGGAATCGGTGTCGGAGAAGGCGCCGGCACTTTCCAGATCATCCACTACACTTTGCAGGGCGGCGTTGAAATCGGGGGTGGGCTGATCCAAAGTCAGGCTGGCGGCCTGCTCGGAAACCCGTTCCCGGATCCGTGGTGTAATCTGAATACCATTATGAAGGCTGCCGTCGGCATCCAGGGTTTGCAGCAGCACCAGGGTATTGATCATCGCCGGCGTCTCCGCCGGTGTGGCAGCGGGCGATAGATTGGCGACGGTGAGTGCTTTTGCTCCGGAGGTGCTTCCCAGGGTCAGATCGCCAAGGGCGAAGGTGAGTGTCTCATCCCCGGTATAGTGGAATTGACCCAACTCGCCGGTAGTTCGCCATGGCGCGTCACCCTGCCGGTAGCTGACGCCGGATATTGGAAGGGCGCCGAACAGACCGGAAAGTGGCTCTCTGTCGGAATCCGATGACGATGAGCCACCGCACCCGGACATCAAGAGCAATAACGAGGATAGAAAGGCGATCACGGCGGTGGAGTACCGCTGACGCCGGTGGGGGACCTGCTTGAGCATGGTACAGTTCTCCTGACCCTTGTTGTTGTGATTTGGGCGAGCCGTCGTGATTTGGATGGAAATGCAATTATTTGATTTTTGGGCGCGCTCGCCGCGTCTGTTCTGATTGAGCTGACAAACACCAGGATGGATTAAAGCGGGTCGTCAAGAATTGAACGGTTTTGCCCTGTTACCGCAAAAACGTACAAGTCTCCAGGATCGTGCTTTCGGCTATGATGGAGTGAGCGGGGCAGCAGCTGGCCGTGGAAGACTAGGCCGCGCGGAGGAGAGATTCCATGGCGGTGAAACACTCGGAACGGGACAGTTCGGGGTTCGGTATCCTGTCCCACGAGGTGAAGGATAACGTCTACATGATGGGTCGGTCCGGCTTTATCTATACCGCGCCGTGGATCGATACCCGTGACACCCGGCCGCCGTCGGCGGCGGTCCTTCTTTCCGTTGGCGAGGGCCGGTTTACCGTGTCCGCTGGCGGACAGGAATGGCGCGGCCGCGCCATCCTGGTGCCTCCATTCGTTCCCCGCAGTTTGTTGGCGGCCAATGTGCCCTTGGTTTGTTTCCATGTTATGCCGGCTTCCCCCCATTATGATGCCCTCAATGGGTTGGCCAAGGGGCGGATATCGCTGCTGGATCGGGGGCAGTTCGGCAATCTGGAACAAGAGTTGGAAGCGCTGTTCCGGGGCGGATTACCGGCCTGCAAAGCTGAAGAGGTCTATCAAGAAGTGTTGCGGGTGCCCTTCCGGCACATGCCGGTACCGCCCCGGGTGGATCCCAGGGCGGGACGTCTTCGTACACTCCTGGAAGCTCAGCCAGAAGTTTCTCTGGCTCAACTGGCCGAACAATTGGGCGTATCCTATTTTTGGGCGTCGCGGGTGATCAGTGACGTATTCGGTATGTCTCTGCGTGACTACAAGGCGTGGAGAAAGCTGCAACGGGTATTTGAGTTGCTCCATTCGGACCGAAGCATCACTGAGATCGCCCATGCCGCCGGTTTCACTGATTCCGCGCATTTGTCACGTACCTACCAACGCTGGTTCGGGCAGCCGCCTTCATACAGCCGCAATCGGCGTTATGTGCGTATCTTACGCTGCTGGTAGCTGTACTGGCACGGCGATGCCGGTTTGTAACGTGGTAAAAGACGGAAAATGACTTTTAGTGTGTCTTGAGGGGTAGGGGTTGGACAGGTTCAGGTTAAAGCCTTTTCTTGATCAGTGGTTTCACTGGAGCAGAATCAATCGCTGTTTTTGGCCGGGACCAGGAGGGCGCTCCGACAAGGTGGACCCTCCACTTGCACCGGTAAGAAAAATGTCAGGAATCTACGCCATTGCCTGGGGAACGCCGAAGGAGGTCCCTTGTCCCTCGGCAATCGAAGTGCAGTACATCGGAATGACCGACAATTTCAAGAACCGGATGTCTCAGTTTGCGTCATCCGCGGGCATTCATTACGAAGGCCGTTATTCAGGGCATTCAGCAGCATGGAGGTGGCCGGAAGGAGCAAGTGAGAGGATGCATGTCGCTTTTTTCCCGCTTGAAGAGTGCATGGCGTCTCATTTGAAGGCCGGCTTTTTGCATTGGCAGGAGGCACTGGCCATCGATGCCTATTTTATCAAGCATGGCGGGGTTCCTCGATTGAATGCTGGCGGCGGGCTGATCCAACTTCGCTAGATGGAGGGTGAGGTCGGCTCCGGCGCCGTTCCAAGCCTTGTTCGGGTGCCTGTCATTCATAACGGTATGTAACGGAAGGTTCATGCTTTCTGACTAGGATGGCTCCTTTTGACAAGGGTGGAGAGGTTTGCAAAAGCGATCACCGTCTTCCTTTCTTGTGACAAGAAACTCAATCCGATTCCATCTTCGATAAGTGAGCCGTCCATGACTTTCCATTCGTTGCCAGGAGAGCGTTCCAGTTCTCTGATTCTGGCTGCCGTGGCTGCACTGGCTTTGTCCGGCTGCGGTGGCAGCTCAAGCGATAGTGACTCCCCTTCCGATATCGATAAGCCTAATAAGCCCGCGGGTACCGGCAGTGAACTAACGGTGGCAACACCGTCGGTCACTTACCCCCTGCCTGCCAGCCGGTACGCCGAAAACAATGCGGATGACACTTTACGTTGGGTCATTGGTGACAACCCTGTTGCCAGGCTTCTCAGCGGTATCAATGACATTTGGAAGGGAACGTCGGACAGCTATCAGAGCGCGGCGTCAGGCAGCGGTCCGGACAGCTATCTGGCGAATCCGATCATCAATGCCGAGGTCTGGGCCGCCAACATGCGGTATGTCATCAATGTGACTCATGAGCGCTCCGACGAGCAGGCGATCCTGGCGTTTCTTGACGATAGCCGAAGCAAGAACTACAGCGTGATCGATGGCTACGGGCCGCTCACCGAGACTTATGTGGAGAACTCCGGGGCTTATGTGGATATCCCCGTTCCGACCATCACCCAGGTGCTGGAGGACGAGCACTATCAGCCGGGCTCCAATGACAACATCGTCTTTGCCGGGGATCAGAGCTCCACGCTGGGAGAAGTCGTCACTTTGGTGGATGCTTTCCGTCAGCGCTCGCCGGCATCCACTAACGCGTCCAAGTACATCTTCTCCACGCCGCGTCCCTGGCGGATGACCGACAATGGCGAGATCGATTTCCTGGGTACCGTCAAGGATTACACCTGCGTGGACAGCGCCGGCAATAGTGAGGTGCGAACGGTGGACAGCTATACCACCAGTGTGAAAGTGGTGCCGGGTCTGATGTGCGCCCGCCGTGCTCACAGTAGCGGTGATCATGACAAAGGGCTGTACACCGAGGACACCGAGAACCGTCGCAAGGATGGTGGCTATCCCAGTGGCCATACCAACGCCGGTTATCTTGCCGCCATGGCCTATGCCTATGCGCTGCCGCAGCGCTATTCAGAGATGTTGACCCGGGCTTCGCAACTGGGTGAGAGCCGGATCATGGCGGGCATGCATTCTCCGCTTGATGTGATCGGAGGGCGTGTGCAATCCATGATCGTCGCCAGCTACGCGCTCAATCAGCCGGCTATCCTGGATCAGGCGACCGCGGCGTACCAGCGTACCCAGCAGTTCTTCGGTGACCTGGCCGAGGCCGAGGGGATGGATTTGTACCAATACGCCCATCGTCCGGTAACCGACCAGGCGGGACTTATTGACGGAGCCAATGTTCGCACCGAAGTCTACGACAACAATTTGTATGACGATCACGAGGCCAACAAGGAAGCGTACCGCTTCCGCATGACCTACGGTTTGCCGCGGGACCCGGGTAAGGCCGGCCAGGACCCGATCGTACCGGAAGGCGCGGAAGTCCTGTTGGCCACGCGCCTGCCGTACCTTACCGACGAGCAGCGCAGGGCGGTGCTTTATACCACCTCCATTGACTCCGGGTACCCAGTCCTGGATGCCACCAATGGCTGGGGCCGCCTGGATCTGGTGACCGCCGCGGATGGCTATGGCGCCTTCCTCGGCGATGTCTCCGTGACCATGGATGCCGGTCTTGGTGGGTTCAACGCACGGGACGCCTGGCGGAACGATATTTCTGGTGCGGGCCGTCTGCGCAAGGATGGTGATGGCTATCTGGCGCTGACCGGCGAAAACACCTACTCCGGCGGAACCCTGGTGGAGGATGGCACTCTGGCGGCGCTCTCCCCATCCGCGTTCGGCGTCGGCGATGTGTATGTGGAGGAAGGCATGGTCTTGGTGGACGTGGATGGGGCTTTGGCCATCAGTGGTAATCTGACAGTGGACGGTGGCGGGCTGACGTTACGAATGGATGACGATGAAAGTCAGCTTACTGTGGGGAAAACCATTTATGTTGATGGCGGAAATCTGGTGCTGGATTTCCAGGCGCTCGCCCCGCAAAGCGGTGAGACGTTCACGTTGTTGAGTGGCGCGGCCGTGGCGGGAACGTTCGACGCCGTTGATGCCGGCGATGTCGCGGTGGAGTTGGTCTATACTCCCACCAGTGTGGTTGCCACCATCCAGTAAACCACAAGGAGATAAGGGCCCGTCGTCGACGGGCTCTTTCATTGTCAGGCCGCCTCGCTGCTATCCGGAGATCAAAACCGGTCCACCCGATAAGGCCCCAGGTCCACATCGGTGGGCTCGCCGTCCATCATTTGTCCGAGTAACTTCCCTGTGATGGGGCCCAGAGTGAACCCCTGATGGCCGTGGCCGAAGGCCAGCCATAGTCCGGATAAACCAGGCGCCGGGCCGATAATCGGCTTCATGTCCGGGGTACAGGGGCGCGCGCCCATCCAGGGTTGAGGGTCGAGGCGTTGGCCCAGAGGAAACAACTGGCGGGCGGTGGCTTCGGCGGCGGCCAGCTGTTGGTAGTGGGGTGTGGCGTCGTGGCGGGCCAGCTCGGCACCGGTGGTGAGGCGTATACCGGCGCGCATGGGGGCGAGCAGGTAGCCGATCTCGGCGTCCATCACCCAGTGCCGCAGGCGGGCTCCGCCACGGGCGCCGTAATGCATGTGATAGCCGCGTTTGACGAACAAGGGCACGGAAAGACCTTGTTGTGACAGCCAGTGTTTGGACCAGGGCCCCAATGCCAGTACGACCTGTTGGGCCGATCGAATCTCGTCGCCGATCTCCGCCCGCCAGGCGTTGCCGTCATGGCCCAGTTTTCGCAGTGCGCCCTGAATAAACTGTCCGCCTTTCTCCTGACACGCTTTGGCGTAGGCGGCGACCAGAGCGCCCGGATCCGTGACGGTCCAGGGCTGGGTCCAGTGAATGGCACCGGCGAGGCCGGCGGCGAGATCCGGTTCCATCTCGGCCAGCGCCGCGCTGTTCAGAACGCGATGGGTAACGCCATAGTGTTGCGCATCGGCTTGTGCCAGCCGGCATTCTTGCTCCAAAGCCTCGGTGCTGCGAAACACTTCGAGGTATCCTTCACGGCGAACCAGCGCTTCGGCGCCGGCCGCATTGATCATCGGCGCATGAGCGTCCAAAGCATGGCGGATGAGAGCGGCGTACTCGGGCACGATGCGGGCGTAGCGCTCGGGCTCGGAGTTACGCCAATACTGAAACAGCGGGCCGGCCGCCTGAACCATACCAGAGGGTTGGTAGCGGATGTCGATTTGCCGGTTGGGCAACACCCGCATCAGCGTGGCCAGGTCCCGGGGGAAACGGTAGGGGCGAACGGCTTCGCGTTGGATGATACCGGCGTTGCCGAAGGAGGTTTCCCGGCCTGGCTCGTTACGGTCGACCAGGGTTACCCGGTGACCGCGTTCAAGCAGATGCCAGGCAGCGGATACACCGACCATGCCGGCTCCCAGTACCAGAATGTCGCGCGACATTATTATTTCTCCCTCTCTGCCGGCGTCTGTCCGCCGGGTTGTCCTGTCTCGCCTTTCCCTCACCGTATCCGTGTGGGATGGGATACTGGGAGCGTGCGTTTGATCGGCGCAAAAGGCAAGATGATGGGTTCATGGCATCTTTCTGGATCTGCACGGGTAACCCGGGAGCAGACTCCGGGGTGCTGGATCAAAAGAGAGAACACCGTAATGAGTGACAACTGCACCCACATCGTGCCGGTTCATAAAGGGGACTACCCCGACGATCATGCCAAGGTGAAGGAGATCCTTTACTGGTTCCAGAAAAGAGGCATGGTGGAAAATGCGCTGTCCGACTGCACCCTGGGTGAACCGGGCTACCGGTTTCTGCCGGAGATATCACGGATCTTCGATGAAGAACCACGACCGGACAGTTCGGAACATACGCTGCTGACCCATGGTCTGGAGCTGCATCATGGCAGCCGCCGGGTTTTCCATCCCATGGAGGGTGCCGACCTCCATTTTGCTTGCCCGGAGTGTAATCACGACATGGGCTGGGACGCGGCGGATAGCATCAGCGCCTGGTACGAAAGAGAAGACGATTATCCGCAATGCCGGAATTGCGCGAAGACATTTCATATTACTGAATATCGGACCGATCACGGCGGCAAGGAACCGCCCTGGGCATTCAGTAATGTGGCCATCACCCTTTGGAACGCCTTTGGCGAGGCGTTTGCTCCCTGGTTCCTGGACGAAATGAAGACGCTCTACGGAACCGATATTCTGGTGGTGGAAGTTCGTATTTAGATGTTGTGGAAGGGCGGCCACGCAGCCTGTCCTTTCAATACCGGACGTTATCGTCGCAATCCCGTCGCCAGCTGCAGAAACGGCTTGGAGGCGCGCGGTTTTGCCACAGTTGAGGTGAACTATGAGAGTCAAGCGCATCATGGCCAACATCGAGACATCGGATGTCGAGAAGGCCGCGTTCTTTTATGGGGAAATGCTGGGCCTTGACCTGTTGATGGATCACGGCTGGTTACGGACTTACGGCTCGGCCGAGACGATGCGGGTTCAGGTCAGTTTTGCCTCGGAAGGCGGCTCGGGAACCCCGGTACCTGATCTCTCCATCGAAGTTGATGATGTCGAGGCGGCGTTGGCGCGCTTCAAGGCAGCCGGGATCCCGGTGGAGTACGGTCCCGTCAGCGAACCCTGGGGCGTGCGGCGATTCTATGTCCGTGATCCGTTTGGGAAGCTGGTCAATATTCTGCAACACGAATGACGGTGCGGCCGCTTATTCCCTTGCGGCCGGCTCCTTCAGATGCAGATCGACCTGATAGTCCACGGTCTTCGTGTCCCCTCTGTGCCAGACTTCAAAGATCTCCGGCAGGCCGTTGTAGTAGATGACATCAACACCGGGGCCCTCGGTTCTTGGGAAGTGAAGATCCGTGACCTTGCTCAGATAGCGCTGGCCGGCGCTCTTGGCGAAGAACAGATGAGTCTTCTCGGAAGGCTCACTATTGCGCGCGGGCCCAAAGACGGCGCGGTCAATAATGATCATGTTGTCCAGGATGCGTACACCATCAGGTAGATTGTTTCGATCGTGACTTTTCTTGGTCAGCTCTGGCGTGGTTACCACGGGCACGGTGGCGGAGAGCCGCACCGGCTTTTCAGGAAAGCGCCCGGGGTTATACTCTATCCGGCTCACCATGAATCGATAATAGTCCGGGTCGTCACTGGGCAGATTGATGGCAGTGCCTTCGGCATTAAGAAAGACGATGTCGTGAACCCCAGGCTTTTGGTAGCGATCGAATATACCGAGAAAGCGGTCGCTTTGTACCTGGGGATAATAAAGCTTTACCTGGGCGCTGTACTCCAAATCCGCTGATATCTCATTCTGACGAATGTCGATGGCGGTCTTCATTTCGTCTGCGTTGAGCTCCACCTTGTTCTGGATCGAATGGTCGTAGACAGGACTGAGGGTGGGAATGCGCTCCAGCGTATCCAGATCGAGGCTCGGCGTGGGCTGCCGCCTGGCCAGGTTGCGAATGGGTAAGTCGAGATGCTGTTTAAAAGGCGTTTGCTTCGCTTCCTTGTCGAGCAGGGTTATACGGGCGGTTTTAACGGAGCCGCTGAAAAAGAAGTGCTTATGGAGCCTGTTTCCATATTTTTCATTCAGCTCATTCTGCATTTCATCGAATCGCTGGTCTATTTGAGTCTCCGTCAGTGTCCCTTCAACTGCCCGATCAATCAGGTCGTCGATGATAAGGTCGGAAGCTTCATAAAGTTCAGAGCGGCCGGTGCGGGTACCTGTATGGGAAAGGTACTTTCCAGTGTCATCAAGAGCTTCGCCGATGATGTCCTTGCTGCCTAATGGTGGCGATTTGCCGTTGGGGGAGGACACTTCAATGGCGTAAGAGAAGTCATTGGCCTCCACCAAAGTCACCGTGTACCCGTCCTTCGATTGGGGCTGGTCGATATCCGAGCGGCTGAAGTCAAACTGGATCAGCTTTCTCGGAAGCTGAACGGAGAACTCACCGACCAGTGCGACGGGGGCCGGTTTGTCCGGGCCAAGGGGATCACGATAGCAAAACGTATTCCGGGCGCCGCTGTACTCTATTTCAGTATTGTAGGCGCTTCCCGAAAAGTGATTCGGCAATGCCGTGATCTCGCCGTTATCCAGCCGAATGGCAGTCCAGGCTAATCGATGCTGGAAAGGGTAGTTGAAAGGTTCGCGCGGCCATACGCAGCTTCTGTCCGGATAGGTGGTGGCGGCGATCTGGTTGGCCAGGAATACCTCTGTCAGTTCATCGATGCTCGAATAATCGTCCAGGCGGGCCAGCTTGGCGGTGGTATAGGTGGTGTTTCGTGGCGGTGCCCGGAAGTCCAGTTCCATTCCATCGGTGAACATGGCGTCGTACACCAGGTTAAGAAGTGACTTCCTGAGTACTTTATCTTCCACGGATTCCAATCGTGTGAGCCTGGCGTCCTTCTTTTCCAGCATCGCGTCCGTCAGCGCTTGAATATCCGGAGACCTATCATGGGAGATCATCAGGAAAATGATGACGGCGGCTATCGCCATACCAGAAAGCGCGATGAGGATTTTCTTCATGATGGGATCGGGACTCCTGTCAGACTGGCTCCAGTGTGCATTCCCGCGTGCCCGGCCAGAGTAAGCCGGAGAGTGGCAACTCGCCTGGCCGCAAGGGCGGGAAGCGCATCGCGCGGATTGTCGCACAGATAAGAGGGTTAAGGCAGGTCAGGTGGCCTGACGCCGGGCCGAGCCGGGGAGCGCGCCGCCGGAACCAAGGGACCGGCGGCGGGTGGTGGGCTGATGGTGGATTGGCGGTGGAGAGGAGCCTTCAGCGCCGGGCAAACACCTCTTTGCTCATTAGTACATCCAATCTATGGACATGGGCGGGATAGGCCAGTAGCGCGTTCATCCGCTCAACATCCCGGAAGATATCGCCGCCGCCGCCCTCCACGTGCGCCTGCCGCCCGGCCAGATCCGGGAAAACCTCGAAGATACCAAAAGTGGTTTGCGAATACCGTACCGCATACCATGGGCCGGTGGCCGGCTCCTCCTCCACACAGCCGAGAATGTCTTCAAGCATACGGACGACCTGATTCTCCTTACCGGGTAGAGCCTCGATGTGAATATAGAAGGCCTTTGGCCCTTCTGCGCCATCCCGTCCGGATACGCGGACACCACGATGAGGGTGCTCCCCGGGAGATGGCGCCGGATCAGGGGTTGGTCCTGGAGAGGCGGTGGTTGCCACGCCGCTTGATTTCGTTTCGTCTTTCATCGTTCACCTCCATTGCAGAGGTTTTACGGTAGAACGGTACGGCACTCCGGTGATGCCCGAAGCTCGCCGGTTTTTGCCTGATTGTCCATTTCACTTTACGTGGTCGAAGTCGTCGGGCAAAAATAAATCATGTTTGATGCTCTACGTGACGCGGTCCAGCGTTATACCCGTGAACATGCCAACGCGGATGGTGTCGCCGGTACCCCGGTGCCCGGTCTGTTTCTGGTGCGTGGCTGCTCGCCTGGCGAACTGGAACATGCCATTGCCAGCCCTCTGGTATGTCTGGTGCTGCAAGGCAGTAAGCGAGTCACCATTGGCAATAGGGGGTTCACCTTTACCGCGGGTGACTCGATGATCGTCACCGCCAATGTGCCGACGGCCAGCCGGATCAGTGAGGCGACAATCACCAGGCCCTATCTGGCCCTGGCCTTGGATCTGGATCCGGCGGTGATTACCGATCTGGATGTGGCCATGACTATGGCGGGTTCGCCTCAGGAACCCGTGGGTATCAACGTCGACGAAGAACTTCATAATGCGATGTTCAGGCTGGTGAGGTTGTTGGAGCAACCGCGGTTGTTGTCCGTGCTGCGCAAGCAACTGGTCAGGGAGATACATTACTGGTTACTGCTGGGAGACCAGGGGCAGGCGATTCGCCGCCTGGGCTTGCCGGACAGTCAGGTTCGACGCATCGCCCGCGCGGTGGCCATGCTGCGCCAAGATTATGCGAAGCCGCTACCGATTGAGCGTTTGGCGGAAGCAGCGGGCATGAGTCGCTCCGCTTTTCACAAGCACTTCCGCGCGGTTACCTCGCTATCGCCGCTGCAGTTCCAGAAGCAGTTACGCCTGATCGAAGCCCGCAGATTGATGCTATCCCAGGGAAAGACCTCTAGCCGGGTCGCTTTCGAGGTCGGTTACGCCAGTGTGTCTCAGTTTACCCGGGAGTACGCCCGCATGTACGGACTGCCGCCGGTCCGGGATCGTAACACCACGGTAACTTAGAGAGAGTGCGGTATGGATACCAACACTCATACGCCGAGAATCCTGGCGTTTCCGGGTACCAGTCCAGTCTCGGGCCGGGTACGTTGGGCGCCAGCGAAGGCGCGGCGGTACAGGGCTTCAACATTCCCGCCGCGACTTATCTGACCATGGGGAAAACTGACATAACAATCATCACGCTTATCCAGGGTCGGCGTTGCTGGGATTGTATGGGAATCAACCGGCCCCGGGCTGGTGGGTGTTGAATCGCCTGCGGGATCTCGGTTTGGCATGGTTGATCCGCTTACCGGAAGATTTGCCCGGTAGGCCGGAACTGGGCGCTTTGGCTGCGACGGATCGCAGGGAAAGAGGCCGGCACCGGTCCCTGCAGGGCTCTCCGAACGGGAGTTCCCACCATGAAAATGATCGTCAATATTGATGTTCCTGAGCTGGCCCGAGCCATCGAGTTTTACACCGACGCTCTCGGGCTCAGGTACAGCCGTACACTGGATAACGACGTGGCGGAGCTGACGGGCGCGTCCGCGGTGATCTACCTTCTCAAAAAGGATACCGGCTCGCGTGTGGCACACACACTGCCACAGGTACGCAACTACGTCAGGCACTGGACGCCGGTCCATATTGATTTCGTGGTTGATGACATTGAGTTGGCCGCCGCCCGGGCCGTTCGTGCCGGCGCCGTTCGCGAAAGTGAGTGTATTGAGTGGAATGCCTCCAAGTGCATTACGTTCTCGGATCCATTCGGTCATGGATTTTGCTTGCTGGAGTTTGCCGGGGAGACGTATAGCGGTAGCTGCGCGGACTTTGGTGGATGATGTCATGTGCCGCCAAGAGAAGACCGTGGGAGCTAGTAAGATGGCTCAGTAATAAAACAATAAAAATGGATGGTAGAAACTGTCGGTGATCCGCTACTCAAATCCCCTCCTTCAACAGGCGGCGGCGGATATCGCTGATTGCCCTCATCGGATTCAAACCTTTGGGGCAGACTTCGGCGCAGTTCTGAATGTTCCGGCAGCGGAAAACACTGAACTGATCATCTAGGGCGGCGAGCCTGGCGCCGGTCGCGGTGTCCCGGCTGTCCCTCAAGAAGCGCTCGACCTGCAATAGCACCGCCGGGCCCAGATACTTGTCCGGGTTCCACCACCAGGAAGGGCAGCCGGAGGTGCAGCAGCCGCAAAGGATGCACTCGTAGAGACCATCGAGGCGGGCTCGTTCCTCAGGTGATTGTGTTCGCTCGATGGCAGGGGGCGGCCCATCATTGATCAACCAGGGCTGGATCTGTCGATACTGTTCAAAAAAGTGCTTTTGATCCACTATCAGATCTCGGATTACAGGCATTCCGGTAAGCGGTCGTATCACCAGGAGGTTGGAGTGGCCAACGGTATCGGCAACGGAAGTTATACAGGCCAAGCCGTTTTTACCGTTAATGTTCATGCCATCGGAGCCACAGACCCCTTCCCGGCATGAGCGTCTATAGGCGAGGGTTGTGTCTTTCTCCCTGAGGTGTTCCAGCACATCCAGCACCATGCGCTGACGAAAAGCCTCCTCGACTTCAAACGCTTCCATCCGCGGTTCGATATCGTTTTCCGGGATATAACGGTAAATCCGCACCTGTATCATGAGATTGCCTCCCGTATGGCGGCGGTTCCCGCCATCTGGTTGCTTTGGTCAGTGTGGAGCAGGGAAAGTGTCTGCTGCAAGGGGAACGTCCCCGTGCCTGGTGAGAGTGCGTGGCTGTTATATTGGGGCGTATCCGTGATACCATGGCTGTCGACCACCCCACCGCTTAGTGGGGATCTCTCGTTGTTTTTTCGGCCACTCTGGCCGGCCTAATCGCTATTGCCCCTCTAAGCGTCGCGCCGCTTGAGGAGTTCACCATGACCATCGTTTCCCCCATTTCGTTGCGAGCCCGTCCTTACTCCGCACAGGCTCCGCCCGCCGTCGCCCCGTCCTCCCGATCCCGCCCGCCGCTTGTTCCTCCTGAACCTCCTCTTCATAACGCTCACACTTTTGTTACCCGCGCGCGTGCGAACATCGCTACCGCGATTGTCTACTGTGAAGGGCAGTTCGGTGATATCGATGGCAAAACCGCTAACGGGCTGATCCGCCACTCCGAGAAATACGCTGTTCTGTCGGTGATCGACAGCCGTCAGGCCGGTCAGGATACCGGCACCATTCTGGATGGTAGCGCCAACGGCATTCCGGTTTGCCGTGATCTGAGCGACGCTCTGAGCCAGGTGGATACGGTGCCGGATTTTCTTATCTTCGGCATGGCGCCGGCCAGCGGGCTGCTCTCCACCGAGCAACGGGAAGTGGTGCTGGCCGCCATGGCCGAGGGCATGAGCATCATTAACGGACTGCATGAGTTCCTCAACGACGATCCGGAGTTCGCCGCCGCCCGGATTGCCCATAAGGTGGATATCGTCGATGTCCGCTGTCCCCGGCCGAAGAAGTTTCTGCGCCTTTTCAGCGGCCGTATCAGTGAGGTTACGTGTCCTCGTATCGCGGTGTTGGGCACGGACTGTGCCATCGGCAAACGCACCACCGCCACTGTTCTCACCGCGGCACTCAACGCCATGGGGCTCAAGGCGGTGATGGTTGGTACCGGACAGACAGGGCTGATCCAGGGGGCTCGCTATGGTGTGGCTCTGGATTCCGTGCCCTCGCAGTTTTGTGCCGGTGAGCTGGAAGCCACCATCGTCGAGGCCTTTCACGCTGAGCAACCCGATGTGATCATCATCGAAGGGCAGGGCGCGCTGAGTCACCCGGCTTTTTCCACGACCTCCTTCGTGCTGCGTGGAGCCTGCCCTCATGGCGTGGTCTTGCAGCATGCTCCGGCACGTGAATTCCGATGCGACTTCGCCACCATGGCCATGCCGGATCCGGCCGACGAAATCCGCTTGATCGAGACCTTTTCACCTACGCGGGTGATTGGTTTGACACTCAATCATGAACACATGGACGAGAGTCAGGTGGCTTCGGCCATCAATGCCTACACCCGCGATCTTGGTGTTCCCGTCACTGATGCGCTGTCCAGACCCGCCCAATACCTGGTGGATATGGTGTTCGCGGCTTTTCCGGAGCTCGCCGTCCGGTCTCAAGGAGAAACGCAATGAACGCTCCGCGCCTGGAAGTGGATCTGGACAAGATCACGCAAAATGCCCGTCTCCTGGTGGAAGAGTTGGGAGAAAACGGCATCACGGTGACCGGTGTCACCAAATCGTGCATGGGATCGGTGGAGGTCACCAAGGCGATGCTGCGCGCCGGGGTCAACGGGCTGGGAGACGCCCGCATTGAAAATATCGAAGCGATGCGTCAACAGCGCATCGCGGCGCCGATCATGTTGATTCGCTCACCCATGCTCAGCCAGGTGGAAAGGGTGGTCCGGCATGCGGACATCAGCTTCAACACCGAACTGGCGGTGGTACGCCGGCTTTCCGCCGCGGCCCAGCTCGCGGAGCGAACTCACGGTGTGGTGTTGATGGTGGAGCTGGGTGACCTGCGCGAAGGTATTCTCCCCGGTGATCTGGTCAATGCCGCCCGGGAGGTGTTACGTCTTCCCAATCTGGTTCTTACCGGTATTGGCACCAATCTGGCCTGCCACAGTGGCGTGGCGCCGGATGCGGCCAATATGGCGGATCTGTCGGCGCTGGCCGATGAGCTGGAGGAAACACTGGAAGTGAAGCTGGAACTGGTATCCGGTGGTAATTCGGCCAACCTGGATTGGGCATTGGGGGCGGGCCGCAAGGGGCGAGTCAACCACTTGCGCCTGGGAGAAGCGATTTTGCTGGGTCGGGAATCGCTACATCGCCAGCCGGTCGACGGCCTTTATACCGACGCCATTGCCCTGGTGGCGGAGGTGATCGAGTCCAAAATCAAACCCTCCCTCCCTTGGGGCACCTTGGGGGAAACCGCCTTTGATGAAGGCGTTACGTCCATGGATCGTGGTGATATGGCCCGGGCGATTCTGGCCATCGGAGAACAGGATCTGGATCCGGATGGGCTGTGGCCTCCCGAGGGCTTGTCCATCCTTGGCGCCAGCAGTGATCACCTGATTCTCAATAGCGGCGCACACCGGCTGCAGGTGGGCGGCGAGGTCCGCTTCGGCGTCAATTACAGTGCCTTGATGAGGGCTATGACCTCGCCGTTCGTGCATAAAGCGATGGTCCGGGGAATAAAAAACAAACCGGGCGCGGTGCACTCGCTGCATAACAGGCGCTGACGTCATTTCCCTGCGTGGTTATCGCTGCCGCCCCCCCCGGCGCTGGGCCAGCTGGTTGCGAGCGAAGGACAATATTTCCCGGAGCACCGGCTCCGGGGCTTCTTCGGCGATAGCGACCAGGGCCTCCCGCATTTCGCTTTCCGTTTCCACCGACGGAAACAGAAAGAACTCCTGTAACTCCACTCCCAGCACCTCGGCCATCGTTATCAGAGTATCCAGTGACGGAAAGTATTTGCCGGTTTCCAGCCGCGAGATATGGCGGCTGTCCACACCGACGCCTTCCGCCAGATCGTTCTGGGTCAGATGCCGGGCACGCCGCAACAAGCTGATGCGTTGGCCGATGAGTTGTTTGGGGTTCTTCATGGCTGCTCCTCTCCTGCCGGGCAGTTCAGCAGATAGCGGGGCCTTCAAGAACGACGTTTTATGATGAATTTTGTTGTAAATGTGATGTTGAATGGCTAACTTGTATGTGTAGAATGTAGATAAAAGGACAAAAAGAGGCATATGACGCCTATTTTGTTTGTTTTATGACCTGCTTTGTGTCGGTGAATGCCGCGTGTCAGCGGCATTGCCGAATCGGGAAAAGCGTGAAAAAAGGACGGAGCAGACCTCCGGAGTGATCCCCTGTTGGCCTGTTATCGGAGGTTGGGCTTGGAAACGATCCTGACGTGGGGTTATGGGGCGTGTTCGAATGCAAGAAGCCTTGAATGGTGGCGGGGTGGCAATGGCGGCGTTCTTGATCGGCGTCGTCTTGGTGGTATCGGGCTACATTCTGCTCTGGGGCATGGAGTGGATGGAGGACTTTTACCTGATACGCCGGGAAAAACGCTCCCAAAAACGGATGCCTGGAGAGGAGGAATAAGCCGTCCGGAAAACGGGAAGGGGTGGAGGGCATCAACTGGAAGCCTTTATGGACGGTTCACGTACAATCTAGCAGTTTCCTTTTTCCGGATCCGAGAGGTGGGTTTCATTTTGGTAACCAAGCGGGTTTCCCGTAATCTCAGGCAGGGACTTCGCCCCTGGAAGCAACGGTTAAAGGCCTGATGGCCAGACGCAGGGACGGTGCGGTGACAGCAACTGGATGGATGATGTTATGGGCCGCTGGTGGCGTCCAAACAAAGTGATACTTCGGCGAAACCGGGATCAGCGCGGCTATCGCTATCTTGCCGCCGAATTGCAGAGCAACGGTGATCTGGTGTTCGTGGGACAGGATCTGGGCGCGGGTGTTTCGGATAGCTTTGGTTGTTGTGAATATGAATGGCAATGGACGATAAAGGCCGCTGATATGCCGAAACTGAGGGCGGCGTTGCAAACCCGAAAGCCGGTGCTGGCGGCGTTGAAGCAACGTTTTGCCGGCGATGAATCGGTTCGGCTGTACGCGTTTTTGTGCGCCAGCGCGGTGCCGTTCGAAACCTTCAGCCGGATTGGTGATTGACCGGGAGCCAGCCCCCTCGTCAAGTCTCTTCGGATTGGTGGGGGAGGGCGGCGCGATAAGCCCCCGGTGAGTGGCCGGTGGTTCGTTTGAAAGCGCGACTGAAGGCCGCCTGGGAGCTGTAACCGAGCCGCTCCGCCACGTCCTCCACAGGCAGGCGTTCGCGGGTCAGCCACTGACTGGCAAGGCGCATACGCAGTTCGGTGACGTAGCGCAGCGGCGTGATGCCGGTCACCGCAAGGAAGCGTTCGGCGAACACCGAGCGGGATACGCCCATCTCCCGCGCCATGGATTCCACCGTCCAATGCCGGCCAGGTTCCCGATGCAGTGCGGCGATCACTCCGCCCAGGCGTGGGTCGCGCAATGCTTCCACCCAGCCGCTGGCATCTCCGCAGCCGCATTCCACCCAGCTTCGTATGATGGCGGCGGCGACCACTTCCGCCAGCCGGGTGAGGATGCTGGCGAAGCCCGCCCGCTGCCCGCAGACCTCCTGTTCCATGGCTTCCAGAATGGGGAGCAATTCCGACTGCCGGTCCGCTTGAGGGTCCACCCGCATGACCGCCGGCATCAGTGATACCAAGGGATGCAGGGAACCCAAATCCAGCTCCATGCAGCCACTGAAGATCAAGGTGTCCTGGCTGCGGCAGGTGTCCGGGTCGCAGGACCGCACGTCATTGACGGCATCGCAGAGGGCAGCGGCGTCAAAGCCGGTGATATGGCGGCACGGCAGCGCCGGTTCGGAGAGCAGGGCGTGGGGGGCATCGCGGGGCATCAACACCGCGGCGCCGTGGTTCAATTCATTCAAAACACCGTCTTCGCCACGCAAATAGGCTTGCCCCCGCGCCACGAAGTGGAAATGGGCCCGGGGCGTGCCTCCCTCGCCAAAGCGCACGCCGAACGGTGGCGTCAGCCTCAAACGATGGTAGCGCAGGCCTCGCAGTCGCATTCCCGCTAGCAATTCGCTGATCAGATCAGCGTTGGAGGAACGGGACAGATCAGATTGAGGTTCGGACGATTGATCAAGCATGAGCGACTATATGGCATGGATCGTCTGGTTTGTCCACTCTATTCTGGCCCCCTTCGTGATGCCATCTGAGAAAGAAGGGAGACCCATGAACAAGTCTGATACTGCGCGGGAGAACACGAGCGCTCCGGTGACCGCCGCCTGGGGAGCGGTGATTTCCCTGACCCTGGGAGTGTTCGGGCTGGTCACCGCCGAATTCCTGCCCGCCAGTCTGCTGACGCCGATGGCGGCGGACCTGGCGGTCAGTGAAGGTCTGGCGGGCCAGGCGGTGTCCATCACCGCGGTGCTGGCGATGATAACCGGTCTGTTTATCGCTTCGGTCACCCGGCGGATTGATCGGCGCCATGTGTTGGTCGGCTTTTCCGTGCTGCTGGTGGTGTCGAATCTGCTGGTGGCCTATGCGCCTAATCTGATTGTGCTGCTACTGGGACGAGTGTTTCTCGGTATCGGTATCGGTGGCTTCTGGGCCATGTCCGCGGCCACGGTAATGCGCCTGGTGCCGGAAGCGCTGGTGCCGCGGGCATTGTCGCTATTGTTCAGCGGCGTGTCGGCGGCTACGGTGTTCGCGGCGCCACTGGGCAGCTATCTGGGTGATCAGATCGGCTGGCGGAATGTGTTTCTGCTGGCCTCCTTGCTGGGGATCCTGGCGCTGCTGGTGCAGCTCGCCACCCTGCCACGCATGGCGCCCAATGGTCACACCCGTCTGCGTACCATGTTCGAGGTGATGATGCGGCCGCGCATGGGTTTCGGCATGTTGGCCTCCTTGTTGGTGTTCACCGGCCACTTTGCCTTGTTTACCTACGTCCGCCCCTTCCTGGAAAACGTCACCGGAGTGGCGGTGTCCGGCATTTCAGCCATTTTGCTCGGTTTCGGCGTGGCCAATTTCATTGGGACTTTCCTGGGCGGCGCGCTGGTGGAACGTAACATGCGACTGACACTGGCGGTGATGCCGCTGGTGATGGGCGTGGCCGGTCTGAGTCTGGCCATGCTCACCGGTACGCCAGTGAGCGATGCCATTCTGGTGGCGTTGTGGGGCATGGCTTTCGGTGCCGTCCCGGTGGCCTGGTCCACCTGGATCACCCGTACCGTGCCTGACGAGGCGGAAAGCGGTGGCGGGCTGATGGTGGTGGCGATTCAGTTCGCCATCGCATTGGGGGCCGCCGCCGGCGGCGCGGTGTTCAACGTCAGTGGCGCCACCGGCGTGTTCGCCATAAGCGGTCTGGTATTGATCTTCGCCGGGCTGCTGGTTTCCGTGGGGTTGCGTACTGAACCGTTGCCGGCCAAAGCCTGATTCCCGGTGTCTGCTGCGGGCCGTCCGGGATGACCGGGCGGCCCGCCTGCGTTAGGGTAAGTCCCTGTCGTAAATCGCCCCGGGTGACAACGCCGACCATGGATGCCGCCGCCTTCAATCATGAACTCGATGCCCACCTGGCCCGCTCCGGCAGGGTGGATCGCGATACCTTTGAACGTCTGCTGCAGGCGCATCAATACGGTACCGCCACGCCGATGCAATGGCTGGAAGGCAAACTGCGTCTTTTGCACAAGCGCCTGAGTTCGGGGCAGGCACTATGGCTTTACCAGCCCTGCTCGGGAGCTTGTTTGGAATGTCATACCGAGACGGATTTTATGGGTTGGGCTGGACAGTATTTCCCGGAAGCGAAAGTGGACCAACCACGGGGTATGTCCTGAACGGGATCCTGGCTGGACCACCAGATGTGATAATTGCAGAGAACGCAGTCACAGATCACGCTGGTGATGCTGTCCATCCGGAACCATTTGACCGGCAAAGCACTCCAGTGGAAAGGGGACTCCGGCCTCTATCGTGTAGGCAAGCATCGGCAAGGCCGGTTCCTCCCCCCCCCCCCTCAATTCATACCATGGCGCGGACACCGGGCGCCGCGCCGGAGAAAGACGGATGGATCAAGCGGCCAAGAAGGCGCTCAAGGCTGAATTCAAAGCAAAACGGCGCGCGGCATTATGTGCTTCCTTGCCGATGCCATTGGCACAATTGAAAGCACTGTTCTCCTTTCTTGATCGTACCGATGCCCCGCCTTGCGACCATTCCCTGACCCGGACACGGGTATTCCTGAATCAACAGGGCCTGGCGTCGGAGCTTGTGGTGCCCTGGCTGAACGAACACGGCGGCTATTGTGATTGTGAAGTGCTGGCCAATGTCCACGATGAGGTGGGTGACTTGATCGGCTGGCACTTGGACGAGGAGTATTGAGGGGAAGGCGGAGCGCACGGAGGATCGTGTTAGACTCCCGCCATCGTCAGTCTGTCAGCCGGAATTCCCTGTTCTAATGAGCGCATCAGCTTCTCAACGTGAAACCCGTTATCTGCAAGGCCCGGCGGGGCGCCTTCGCCTGACGCTTGATCATCCTGATGATGCGCCCTGTGGCGTGGTGCTGGTGGGCCATCCTCAGCCGTTGCTGGGCGGTTCCCCCCGGCATCCGGTGCCGCATTCTCTGGCGCGGGTCTTGCGCGATGCCGGCTGGCTGGTGGTAAGACCGAGTTTTCGTGGTGTTGATGACTCGGAAGGGGAGCACGGTGCCGGTGAAGGGGAAGAGCAGGATACCCTCTTGATGATCACGGCCTTGCGTGAGGAGTATCCGCGGCTTCCCTTGGCGCTGGTGGGCTTTTCCTTCGGCGCCTATGTGTTTGCGCGGGCCGCCACCAGACTGGAGCCCCGGCAGCCGGTGGATGGGCTGGTGTTGATGGGATTGCCGGTGGGACAGGTCCCGGATGGCCGCTATTACCAGCCGCAGCCCATCCCCGATAATGCACTTTTGCTGCATGGCGAAAACGACGAACGGGCGCCGTTGACGGACCTGCTGCAATGGGTCCGCCCGCAACAACGGCCGGTGGTGGTGTTCGCCGGTACCGACCATTTCTTCAAGGGCTGTCTGCCCCGCGCCGTGGCCATGGTGGTCGAACACCTTGCCGCGATTGCCGTCCGCTGATCCCGCCGATCCATCAAGGAACGTAAAAAGTAGCCGAAACGGCATGCGGGTACACTCAGTATGGCCGCTGTCACGAGCATACTGGCGAGCCCGCTTGCCCGGACTGGCGGGTTGCATGTCATGCTCCATTGTTGTGATGGTGGTGGTAAGGGCGAACCGGCGATGACCAACCGGAGGAAGAGGTAAAACCGGACTATGATTGATGAGGCAGTAAGAGAAGAAATCATGCGCCGCATTCGCGACGCGGAGCAGGAGCACGGGGTCCGTGTGCTTTATGCCGTGGAATCCGGCAGCCGGGCCTGGGGGTTTGCCTCCCCGAACAGTGACTATGATGTGCGCTTTATCTATGTGCACCCCCACGACTGGTATCTCAGTGTGGATCTGGAAGACAAGCGCGATGTCATCGAGTACGAAATCGTCGACGACATCGACATCAATGGCTGGGATCTGCGTAAGGCATTGAAACTGTTCTGGAAGTCCAACCCGTCCTTTGTCGAGTGGATGCAGTCCCCCATTGTCTATGTGGACGATCGTACCTTCTCCGAAGGCGTCCGCTCGCTGATGCCGGGTATATACTCGGTGGCGAAGGGCGTGCACCACTACCACAGCATGGCCAAGACCAACTATAAGGGATACCTGAAAGCCCAGTTGGTGCCGTTGAAAAAGTACTTTTACGTGCTCAGGCCGCTGCTTGCGATCCGCTGGCTTGAGACCCATGGCGAGCCCGCCCCCATCGAGTTCGAGCGCCTGCGTGAAACCCTTACGGACGCGCCGGGGGTAAACGATGAGATCAGCAAGCTACTGGAACGCAAGAAGCGCAGTCAGGAAAAGGAATTCGTGCCGGTGATCCCGACCTTGAACCGGTTTATCGAGAAGGAGCTCTCGCGCCTGGCCAGTTATCAGGAAGACCCCGCCGAACGAACCGAGGACCTGACCGCCTTGAGCCGGTTTTTCCGCTCCTTCCTGAAGTAGCGGATCCACTAAGGAACCATGGGATGACATCAAGGGGCGGAATCTGATGGACAACAGTTGGAGGCTGGGTGATGCCCAGGCGCTGGCGGATCACTATCCCTACACTTTCTACAAGCCGTCGCCGGAAGCCATTGCCCGGCTTCGCATCGGCGATCTGGCCAAGCTGATTTTCGAGTTCGACAGTGACGACCCTCAGGCGCCAGGGGCGGAGCGGATGTGGGTGTTGATCACCGACATCCATGATAATCATCGTTTCAGCGGGAGCCTGGAGAATATCCCTCTCTATATAAAAGACCTGCGAGCCCATGATCCGGTGCGGTTCGAGGCTCGTCACATCATGGGGGTGCAGATTCCTGATCCTGTTTCCAGCCTTGCCGACAAATATCTGCCACGCTGTTTCGTCACCAGAAAAGTGTTGCGCGATGGTGAACCGGTGGGCTTGCTCTACCGGGAGACGCCGGAATCCGAGGATGACAGCGGTTGGCGCATTCTTGCCGGCAACGAGGATCCTGCCTATCTGGATGATCCGGATAATACCGCCTACGTATCCCTAGGCGCGGTGCTGACCGAGGACGACAGCATTATCGGGCTGCTCGACCGGGAAGTGGGTGCGGAATTCGTGCGGGACGGCAACGGCGCCTTTATTGAGCAATCCGAGCCTCCGGTGTCGACGGCGTGAACTCATTGGTGGCCCGCTATTGTTTGGGAGAAGGGGAGCCGCCCCGCTATCTCGCCGCCATGCACACGGAGGTGTCGTCGGGGGAACTGGTTTTCGCTGGCGGCGGTGAGCCGCGTCATACTCTGAAGTTCTCTGATCAATCCGCATTGTACCGCCATCTACGGCAACTGTTGGCGAGCCGCCTGCCTGTGGCCGCCGGCGGTATGATGCCGGGACCAGTGGATGAGGTTGCGGCCTTGATCGCCGTGGGCTGCTTGGAAGGCCCTTATGTGGAGCTCGCCTGGTCAGGGCCGGGCCAATGGATTCTCCGAGAGCACATCGAAGGCGCTGAGGTCTGGCGCAAGGTTGCGGATTCCGCGGACTGGGTTAATGTGAAACTCCCGTTGAATTGAGAACGCGGAGGGCCGAAGTTCCCGCGAGGAGTAGAGCAATGACGATTCTGGTGGTGGGTGCCAACGGGCAGATCGGACGGCAGTTCTGCCAACTGGCGCAAGACGCGGCGGTCCCCTTCCGGGCCATGGTGCGAAGTACGGAACAGCAAGCCTGGTTCCGGGAACGGGGCATGGATACCGTGCTGGCGGATCTGGAAGGGGATCTTGACCATGCCTTCGACGGCTGTGATCAGGTGTTGTTCACCGCCGGCTCCGGGCCGCATACCGGGGCGGACAAGACACTGCTGATCGACCTGCACGGCGCCATGCGGGTGGCCGATCTGGCCAAAAGCAAGGGGCTGTCCCGCTATATCATGGTGAGCGCCCTGCGCGCCGACGATCCGCTGCGGGCGCCGGAGAAGTTGCGGCCCTACATGGCGGCGAAAAAAGCGGCGGACGATTACCTGAAGAACCGGGGCGTGCCCTACGTTATTCTCAAGCCGGGCCGTCTCACCGACGACGCGGCCACCGGCAGGGTGGCGACCAGCGTGGAGGAGGCCGGCGACAACGTGGTGTCCCGCGCCAATGTGGCGGTGGCCTTGCTGTATCTGGTACGGACCCGGTCTCTGGTGAACCGGGAATTTGGTCTGCTGGACGGGACAAAGACGCCGGAGGAAGCGCTGGTGTAAGGCGCGACCGGGGGACTGAAACATGGTGCCACTGCAGGATCTGATTATTTTCGCCGGTGCGGCGTTGCTGATGGTGCTGACACCGGGCCCCAACATGATCTATCTGATCTCCCGCTCGATTTGTCAGGGGCGGCGGGCTGGTGTGATTTCCCTGCTTGGCGTGATCGCTGGTTTTCTGGTGCATATGCTGGCGGCGGCGCTGGGGCTGACCGCCCTGTTCCTGGCGGTGCCCTTGGCTTATGAACTGTTGAAGTGGGCCGGTGCCGCGTATTTGCTGTGGCTGGCCTGGCAGGCGGTGAGGCCGGGTGCCCGTTCGCCGTTCGAGCCCCGTGATCTGCCGGCGGATTCCGATGGCAGGCTGTTCCTCATGGGGTTTCTGACCAATGTGTTGAACCCGAAAATAGCGGTCTTCTATTTGTCCATTTTCCCTCAGTTCATAGCCGTGGCGCACGGCTCGGTGTTCCTGCAAAGTATCACGCTGGGGCTGACGCAGATTCTGGTCAGTTTTTCCGTCAACCTTGCCATTGCGCTGTCCGCCGCTGGTATTTCCGGCTGGTTCGCCCGTAACCCGCTGTGGCTGGCGTTGCAGCGCTATCTGATGGGCGGCGTGCTGGCGGGTCTGGCGATCCGGCTGTCACTGGAAGAACGTAAATAACGGGAAGGGCAAGGAGGACGCCATGATTCTGTACGATGACCCGATATCCGGCAACGGTTACAAGATCCGTTTGCTGCTGGCGTTACTGGGGATTCCCTACCAATACGTGCCCGTGGACATCCTGCGCGGCGAATCCCGTACTCCGGAGTTCCTGGCGAGGAACCCCAACGGACGCATTCCGGTATTGCAATTGGATGACGGCACTTTCCTGCCGGAGTCCAACGCGGCACTGTTTTATCTTTCGCAGGGTACCGATTACTGGCCCGGAGATAAGGTGGAGCAGGCGCAAGTGATGCAATGGCTGTTCTTCGAGCAGTACAGCCATGAACCGAACATCGCCACCGCCCGCTTCTGGCTGGCGATCAAGGGGCTTGAAGAGACGCCGTTCAATCGCCAACTGCTGGAACAGAAACACAAGGCCGGTAATGAGGCGTTGGCGGTGATGGACCGGCACTTGAGCACGCGCACGTTCATGGTTGGCGAACGCTATTCAATTGCCGACATCGCCCTCTATGCCTACACGCACGAAGCTCATGAAGGTGGCTTCGATCTGTCCCTGTATCCGCATGTTCAGGCCTGGCTGGATCGGGTAAGCGGGCAACCGGGACACGTGACCATCGAGCAGGTTCCAAAGGCGTAGGGCGGGGTATGCCGATTCGATGATGTGGCTTTAATGTCGAAACGGCGAGGATCAACTCGACAACCATAAAACGGGGTCACCACCGAGGGCCTGCCATGAGCGTATTGATTCTCTTCCTGCTGTGCATTGGCGCGGGCATCATCGCCGGCGTCTTCTTCGCGTTCTCTTCCTTCATCATGAAAGCGCTGGCCGGGCAACCACCGGAGCACGGTGCCGATGCCATGCGGCGTATCAATGTCACCGTGCTCAATCCCGGGTTTCTGGGGATCTTCATGGGCTCGGCAATCCTCTCCGTTGCCGCCATCGTGGCGGCCTTCGTGCCCTGGCACGCCGGGCGGTCGCTGTGGATGATGGCCGCCGGGGTCTGTTATCTGCTGGGTACGTTTCTGGTCACCATGTTGTTCAACGTCCCCCGCAATGAGCGCCTGGCGCGAATGACGGATGGTTCGCAGGAGGCCCGCCGTTACTGGGCTCTGTACTTGCGTGAGTGGACGTTCTGGAACCATGTGCGAGCTCTGGCGGCGGCTTTGTCGGCCGCCACCGCGGCGATGGCGCTGTGGTTGATGCCCTGACCCTTGGGCGCGAGCCTCAGGCTTCGGGTAGAACCCGGATGTCCTCCACCCGATCCGGATAGAACGCCAGGTATTCCTTGATTTGCGCTACCGCGGGGAAAGGCTTCGGATAACTCCACACGGCGTTCTCTCCTTGCTCTCCGGGTAGACTGAAGTAGCTCGCCTCGCCTTTGTACGGACAGTAGGTTTTCAGTGGTGTCGGCGTCAGCAACGACAGGTCGGTATCGGCGCGGGGAATGTAATACACATCCGGCAGGTCGGCCTCGCTCACCGTCAGTGTCGCGCGGCTGTCGGCGACGATGGCTCCGTCGGCGATCACCACCACGCGCCCTGGTGTGGGATGGATGTCAATCGGATGATCGGGGCCGGGTTGTTTGATCGGGCGGTCGTTCATGAGCATGACTCCCGCAAGACGAACGGGTTAATGGGTGGTTTTGACTGCCCTGCCGCGAGGTGCGCCGCTGACGGGCTCGCGCGCCAGAATGCCTTCCGCGTCCAGGGAGGCGATGGCCACCCGGTTGTCGGCGGGGATGTCGCCACTCAACTGCAGGGCCAGGTAGCGCATGGCGCAGACACGCAGGAAGGACGTGAAATTTCCGAGATCATGGCCGGCGTCGATGGACTCATGATAGAGCCGGGTGATCATCTGCGGCAGGTTCATGCCGTCCCGTTCCGCTACCTCCTCAAGCACGCGCCAGAAGGCGTTTTCAATGCGCACACTGGTGACCATGCCGTCGATGCGGAGGGAATGGGTACGGCTGACCCAGAGTTGCGGGTCGGCGTTGATGAACAGCTTGCACATGATGAGGTCCTTCGGGTGGCCCCGAACCCGTGGCCGGGGCACCCGCACTGGCCCGGTTATTGGTCGAGCAGCTTGAAGAACTGGGCCAGCCAGGCCGGGTGGGCCGGCCAGGCCGGTGCTGTTACCAGATTACCATCGGTTACCGCATCGTCAACGTCGATGCCGGCATAGGTACCTCCGGCCAATTCCACCTCCGGCTGACAAGCCGGGTAGGCGGAGCAGGTGCGGCCTTCCAGCACCCCGGCGGCGGCGAGTAATTGCGCGCCATGGCAGATGGCGGCCACCGGCTTGTTGGTGTCAAAAAAGTGCCGTACCAGATTTTGCACTTCGGTGTTCAGGCGCAGGTATTCCGGCGCCCGGCCACCGGGCACCACCAGCGCGTCGTAACGGGCGGGATCGACACCGTCGAAGTCGGCGTTCAGGGCAAAACGGTGCCCCGGCTTCTCGGTGTAGGTCTGATCCCCTTCGAAATCGTGGATGGCGGTGGCCACGGTATCGCCCGCCTTCTTGTCCGGGCACACCGCATGGACGGTATGTCCGACAGCTTGCAGCGCCTGGAACGGCACCATGGTTTCGTAGTCCTCGGTGAAGTCACCGGTAATCATCAGAATCGTCTTGGCGCCCATGTCGGCCTCCCGCTGTTGTTGGTATGGACTGGGGAAAAGTTAGCAGGGGCCGATGGCTGAGAGGTATTACACCGTTACTACGTGGGGCTGGCGCTGTTCGAGAAGCTGTTGCAACTGCCGGTGAAAGCGCGGGGCGCTGTATTCGAAGGTACCGAACGTCAGCGCTTCATTGGCGCCGCTGGCGAGCCCGCTCTGGATCGACTCCGCCAGATCGTAGTCTTCCGCCAGGGTGCGGCGGTACAAATCCACGTTGGCCTGCCAGTAGCTCCGTGCTTTTTCGCTGTCCGGGGTTTGTGGCAGAAGCGTGGTCTCATGGACCCGGGTGAGGCCGGGAGCCAGGGGTTCGAGGGTACTGAACTGGGTGTGGTCCGGTTGCACCAGGAAGGTGGTGTTGGGAAAGAAATAGTAGATGATGTTGCCGTAGTCCCGTGGCTGGAACCGGTCGCGAGGTGGCGGCGAGGCTGGATCGAAATTGGCCTTGAGCAGGTACAGACGGCGGTTCAGATCGAACTCGTCGACGATCTGAAGGTTGTCGGTGAACATGTGGGCGATGGTGTTGCGGTGGGCAATTTTGAAGTGATACGCCTCGAAGGCGCCGTCCACCAGCAATTTCCAGTTTGCCTTCACCAGGTAGGAACGGGAGGCGAAGCCCTGGGGCTGTGCCAGGTCCTGGGTCTCCAGCTCCGTCATTAAGGGATCGAGGTGTGTGTCGATATCCTGATCGGCCTGATCCGGATCCAGAATCAGCCAGATCATGCCGGCGCGTTCGCTCACCGCCAGCCGGCGCAGGCCCGAGCGTGATCGGTCCAGGCAGGGAAAACCGAAATCCTGCGGCAGCCCCTTGAGGTCGCCGTCCGGTTTGTAGGTCCAGGCGTGATAAGGGCAAACGAAAGACCGCGCACCATGACCGCGCCCGGCGGGCACCACGCGCGCGCCACGATGACGGCAAACGTTGAGGAAGGCCCGCACCGTACCGTCGGGTTGGCGTACCAGCAACAACGGGGTGTCATAGCAATCCAGGGACAACCAGTCACCAGCCGCCGACAGCTCGGACGCCGCCGCCACTGGAAGCGGGCGACGGCGGAGCAGGTCCCTTTCCTGTTCGAAAACAGTCCTGGACAGATAGCGGGAGACTGGAATCGAAGCGGATGCCTGGTTGCCCTCCGGACGTTCTCCCGAGAGCGAGGCGAGGGCACGCTCATAGAGATTTTTCCGATCAGCTTGTTTCATTTTTATGCTGCTGTGGTTTTTCAGGGTAACAATGCGATTCAAAGTGCCCTAGACGATGGTTACTGTCAATTACCAGACTTGAATCCGGTCAGGGTGTTGGTCATGGACGATGGGGATACCGGAGCGCTCCGGCAGCGAAGCCGCCGGAGGTGAGGAATAAAGGGCAGGGGCATGGAGGGAACACAAGCGGTTGTTGCCCCGGCCGGCTCCCGTTTGATCAGCTTTCAGGTAGCCCCAGAAAACGGAATGGCGGCGTATCGACGAAGCGGTCGGTGGCGTCGCCGGAGTAGGTGTGGTTCTGGTTGGTGCCCAGATCCAGTTTCTTGACCCGGCCACTGTCTTCCGAGAAGTCGACTTTCTTCAGGTCGACCCAGAACGTATTGGGTGTCAACGCCGACTCAAAAAAATACAGCCGCCGTTTGTGATCCACTACTGTGCGCCAGCGGGTGGAAGAAATGTTCGGCTGGTTGGGAGTGGAAATGCCGTAGGGGACCGATACGTTGCGGATTACGCTGAAGACACTGGCCAGGGCCCGGTCGGGATCCCGTTCGCGGGGGATGGCGTCGACGTAGAAGGCGGCGCGAGCGAAACGATCCGAGGCCCGATTGGTTCCAGGCAACATCACGGTGCCGCCAATTTGTTTCCAGTATTCGTTCAGGGCCAGTTGCTCGTCGAAGGTGGGGGAATTGGTCATCACCTGGTATTGGCGGCCGTGGTGAATAACTTGTTTCCCTTCAATGTACTCGACAATGGCGCTATCGCCGGATGAATCGGATAACGATAGATGCAGGGTGGCGAGACGTTCCTCTCCCGGGACTTTGTCCGTGACGATTGTGAAGGGCTCTTCACGCAGCGCACTTACCGCTTCCTCCACCGTGGCGAAATTGTCCAGTACATACTGTGCCCAGGCGGCGATGGTCAGCCCCGGCTTTTTTCCGGTGAATTCAGGGTATTGGGATTCCACCAGCCATAACACATTGGCCATCAGGCCGGCCTCGTTGACGCCGTCGGTGGTGGAGATGTCGTAGCCGGAAGCGATAACGCTGCCGTAACGGGAGGTCCAGTGCAACGACCGGTTGCCTGCTTCGCCACTGCGTTCCATGCCCCGCGGGAAGATCCAAAGATGCGTGGCGATGTCATTTTTCCAGTCCATCGATCGGGCGGTAATGACATTGTCATTCGGGCCCAGGTAGACCAAACGGGTGCACGCCTGGGCGGTGGCGTACAGCGTCGTGGCCAGAGTCAGCGCAGTGGCGAGACGGAGCGCAAAAGAGCGGTTGAACCGGACCATGTTTCTTCCTCCTTGTGAAACCGGGCTGAACGGGATGTTTTGCGCGGCCTATGGGTATAAAGTTCCTGATACCGACCGGGGCGACCAACACCATGCACTGTCTCTGATTGGGCACGGCATCGTAATCGCTGCCCATTTTTTCAGTGCTGGTTTCGTCCTTTAATAGCACGGGGAGAGCGGAGATGAAATACACTCGACTGGGGCGTACCGGCCTGAAGGTGTCCAGGCTTTGTCTTGGATGCATGACCTACGGCATTCCCGATCGCGGCAAGCATGCCTGGACCCTGGATGAGGAGCGCAGCCGGCCGTTGATTCGCCAGGCACTGGAGTCGGGTATCAATTTTTTCGATACCGCCAACGCCTACTCCGACGGCACCTCGGAGGAAATCGTCGGGCGTGCCATTCGTGATTTTGCCCGCCGTGATGAGATCGTGCTGGCCACCAAGGTATTTATGCCGATGTCCGGCGATGCCAATGGCGGCGGCTTGTCCCGTAAGGCGATCATGCGGGAAATCGACAACAGCCTGACACGCCTGGGTACCGATTATGTGGATTTGTATCAGATCCATCGCTGGGATTATCACACCCCCATCGAGGAAACCCTGGAAGCGCTGCACGATGTGGTGAAAGCCGGCAAGGCTCGCTATATCGGCGCGTCGTCCATGTACGTCTGGCAGTTCGCCAAGGCGGTGTTTACCTCGCGTCAGAACGGCTGGACTGAGTTCGTCAGCATGCAGAACCATTTAAACCTTCTGTACCGGGAGGAAGAGCGGGAGATGCTGCCGTTCTGCGCCGATCAGGGCATCGGTGTGCTGCCGTGGAGCCCGCTGGCACGAGGGCGTTTGGCGCGGGAGCCGGATCAGGACAGCGATCGGCAGCGTACCGACGAATTTGGCAAGGGGCTGTACGTGCAAATGGCGGAAGCGGACCGCCGCGTGATCGAGGCAGTGGGCGAGGTGGCCATCGCCCGCGGCGTACCGCGTGCGCAAGTGGCGTTGGCCTGGCTGCTGCATCAGTCTCCGGTGACCGCGCCGATTGTCGGTGCCAGTAAACCGGCGCAACTGGACGATGCGATCAATGCCTTGTCCCTGGAGCTGTCCGGGGAAGAGATCGCCGCCTTGGAGCAGGCGTACGTTCCTCATGATGTGGTGGGATTCAGCTGAGCCTGATGGGCAAAACGCCGCTATAATCGCGGCGCCGATGACGTCATGGAGACAGGGAGGTACGGGCATGCATATCGTATTGGGTTTGTTGGGGACGTTGGTCACGATTCTGTGGCTGCTTTATCGCCTGGCGGAGATGGGCATCGATCTGGGCGGACTGAATCCCTGGGCCTGGCGCCGTCGCCGCCAATGGCGCAGCCGCAGCCAGGGTAACCCGATCTATGCTTTGGAAAGTCCCATGGAGTTGACGGCGCTATTAATGACCGCCGCCGCCAAATTGGATGGCGATATGAGCGGTGATGAAAAGCGGGCCCTGTTGACGTTGTTCCGGGAGACCTTCCACCTGCCCGAGGCCGAGGCCTCGGATCTGTTGGCCGCTTGCGTGCATTTGTTTGGTAAGGGCGAGGAAATCCGGGATAACCTGGCGGCGGTGGTGCGGCCCAGCCTTGAGCGGTTCTCGCCGGAGCAGGCTGAGTCGGCACTGGAACTGGTGGAGCAAATCACCCGGGTGGAGGGAACCCCTTCGCGGCGGCAACAGGATTTGCTCGAACAACTGGTGCCACTACTCCGGCCCGCTTCCCCCAAAAAAGGGCAATGGCGGTAGTCTTCGCGGGTTATGGCCACACACTGACGATCAGCATCAACAGTAGAAGCAGCAGATAAGCCCGGGCGTGCAGCCGGTCATTAATCGCCGGAATACAGTGTTTCGCGAACAGCATTCCAGCGACGCCGGCGATCACCAGAACACCGAAAATCCTGGTGTTAACGTATCCCAGATATTCCGCGCCAAGCGACTGGTCTTGTCCGAGCCAGGCGTACATCACCGTGCCAACGATAGCCACTGGCATCGATAACGGGTTGGCGGCGCTGACGCAGTACTTCATGTCATAGCCATGCCGGCGTAGCAGTGGAACGGTCATGACACTGCCGCCAACACCCAGTAGTGTGGCGATAGCGCCGATCAGCGCACCGCCCGCCCAGCGGGTTGCCGGGCCTATGCTGCGGGGCGCGGATTTACCCAGGAACCCCTTGCGCAGCAGGCCATCCAGCAGCGTTCCCGCCAGATAAAGACTGAACAGTATGCGCAATAGTGAATCTCCGAGAAGATCAGCCAGACCAGCACCCAGCGCGGCGCCCACGCCTATGGGAACAAGGAGCGGGGTGAGGGCTTCGCTATGCAGATGCCCCCGACGCCAATTGGTGTAAGTGGCATAGCCGGCGTTCAGGATCATCACCGCCGTGGACGTCGCCACGGCCACGCGCATACCATTGCCTTCGCCAACGCCGGTGGCGTTGACGAAATGATAGACGAAGGGGACCACCACGAAGCCGCCGCCGAAGCCGAACAGCAAAGTGGTGATGCCGGTGGCGAAGCCCGCCATGGCAATGACGATAAAGTAGTCCATGATAGCTGGGCTCCGTTGCGCCCGGATTATTTTGGAGGTGGCCAGCATACGTCGCCGGCGTTGAGCGGGTATCATCGATCCGGCCAACTCTGATCGTGTTTCGGCCAGGGTGAGGCAGGATGGGTACAGGGGCTCGGAAGAAGGCGATGCGAAACATCCCTATCGACGACATTGACGATACGCCGCGTCCTTTGGTGGCGATCCACACTGATTATGCCGATGGGCAGGTGTTGCCCTGGCACCGTCATCGCCGGGTGCAATTGCTCTACGGCGCTACGGGTGTGATGCACGTTGCCACGCGGGCGGGGAACTGGGTGGTGCCGCCCGGACAGGCGGTCTGGATTCCGGCCGAGGAAGCGCATCAGGTGCGCATGCTCGGGGTGAGCACGCACAGCCTTTATCTGGAACCCGACGCGGTGATCAGGCCACCGCCTGTGTGCCAGGTGGTGAAAGTATCGCCGTTGTTACGTCAGCTGTTGGCGGAAGCAGTAAAGCTACCTTTGCTGTATGACCTTGACGGTCGTGACGGTATCTTGGCGGATCTGGTATTTCATGAGCTGGCGCGGCTGTCGTCTTTGCCGTTCCATATCCCGCTGCCCGGAGACGAGCGCTTGCAGAAGGTCTGCCGCGCGTTCCTGGATGAGCCGGATATTCACGCTCGTATCGACCACTGGCTGCCGCATCTGGCCATGAGCGAACGCACCTTCAGCCGCCTGTTCAAACAGCAAACAGGCCTGTCGTTTCTGCGTTGGAAGCAACAGGCCTGCGTGGTGCTGGCGCTGGAGCGTTTGACGGCGGGGGAATCGATCACCCGCATTGCCCTTGAATACGGCTACGACAGCCCGGCGTCGTTCTCCACCATGTTCCGGCGGCGGTTCGGCCAGCCGCCATCCCATTACCGTCCCGACCGCCCAGGGCATCGTCCGGACTGAGGCGGTTGCCTCACTTGTCTTGCGACAGACGCCGGGCCGCCCGGCGGGTGGCTTCCCAGCGTGCCGGCATGGCCGCGGCCATGGCGTCATTCACTTTATTCAGTATTGGTGCCGGTGCTGTTTCCGGACGACCCGCGTTGAAGGGGGGCTGTGGCGCGTATTCCAACCCGAGCTGAATCGATTGGGCGACATCGGCGCCGGCCAGTTCCTCGATTACTGTAAGCGCGAAATCAATACCCGCGGTCACCCCGCCGCCGGTGATCAGATTGCCGTCGCGTACCACCCGCTCCGGATCGGCGATGGCGCCGAGCTCACCGAGCATGTCCCGCCAGGCCCAATGGCAGGCGGCCCGCTTGCCGCTCAGCAGTCCGGCGGCGCCGAGAATCAGGGAGCCGGTGCACACCGAGGTCAGATAGCGGGCACTGGCGGCCAACCGTCTGAGTTCCGACAGATAGGCTTGATCCTCCATTACCGCCATGCAGCCCAGGCCGCCGGGTACACACAGCACATCACAGTGGGGGATATCGGTGAGTGCCGCCAGCTCGGCGAATACCAGGCCGTCGGCGTGCACCGGATCACCGTGCAGAGAGGCAACCTGGATCCGGGCACCCGGCAGCCGTGCGAAGAACATATGCGGGCCGGTGAAATCAAGATGAGTAACATCATCGTAAACGGCGAACACGATATTCAAAGTTTGCGTCATGGTGGGTCTCCTGCTTGACGCCCCCAGATTAGGGGAGCAAGGTGATGGCGCCAATGACCAGTTTCCCTCGATTTGCGCCATGCACCGAATTGCCTTTTATGTCTTTCCCGATTTCCAGTTGCTGGACCTCAGCGGTCCGCTGGCGGCCTTTCAAAGGCTGGACCAGCTGGCCCCCGAGCAGGCCTACGATTTGCGCGTGCTTTCCCGTCAGGGAGGTGGCGTGCGCAGCACCGCTGGTATCACCATAGACACCCTCAAACCCGGTCGCGCTATGGTCGATACGTTGATCGTGGTTGGCGGCCGGGGTGCCCACCGGTTGGCCGAGCAGCGTGAAGAGCGGGAGGCTGTCCGGCGTCTGGCGCGGCGGGCCAACCGGGTGGCCAGTGTCTGCACCGGCGCGGTGATTCTGGCTGCGGTGGGGCTGCTGGATGGGCGCCGTGTGACCACGCACTGGCGTTATGCCGCTCAACTGCAACGGCGCTATCCGGCATTGAAGGTGGAAGGCGACCGCATCTATATCCGTGACGGCCATATCTGGACTTCCGCCGGCATCACCGCTGGTATCGATCTGGCGCTGGCCATGATCGAGCAGGATCTGGGATTGGAATTGTCGCGAGCCGCCGCCCGGGAGCTGGTGGTACAGCAACGGCGCTCCGGTGATCAGTCCCAGTTTTCCGAGGCGCTGGCGCTGGAGCCTGAATCCGATCGTGTTCGCATGGCGCTGGATTTTGCCCGCGCCCATCTGCATGAACCGCTGCCGGTGGAACGCTTGGCCGAGGCGGCCTGTTTGGGAACGCGCCAGTTCAGCCGTTTGTTCCGTGCCGAAACCGGAGAGACCCCGGCGCGGGCGGTGGAACGGCTGCGGGTGGAAGCGGCCCGGCACCGGGTGGAAGCCGGCCATGAGCCCATCGAGCGGATTGCCATTATGTATGGGTTCAATGATCCGGAACGCATGCGTCGCGCCTTCGTTCGTCGTTTTGGACATCCCCCACAAGCGTTGCGGCGTCAGGCACGCGGGGATACCCGGCGTTATTGATCCAGATCACTGATCAATCCGGTTTGTCATCGCCAGCTGTTGGGCCGGTTCGCCCATTGATACCGGTCAAAACATAAAGATTCATTTAAAATGCATATTTAATCCAGACCGCGACGGAGAGCCCGATAGCCAAAGTGAGGGTCGGCCATGAAGTCTGGATTAACATCACATACCGTACTGAAGCAGCTCGCCGGGGGGATCGCTCTGGCACTTCTCTTGAGTGGATGCACAACCGGCAAGACGGTGTCCGAAGCGCCGCTTCCGGTGGAGCAAGCGCAACTAACGGCGCCACCTATGGTGCCACCACCGATTTCCCGAAAAGGGCCCGCCAAGGTGGTGGTGGACCTGGAAATGGTGGAACAGGAAATGCGCCTTTCCGATGGCGTTACTTACGAGTTCTGGACTTTCGGTGGCACGGTGCCCGGCAGCTTCATCCGGATCCGGGAAGGCGACACCGTGGAGTTCCACCTCAAGAACCGCCATGACTCTCATGTGGCGCACAATATTGATCTGCACGCGGTCACTGGAACCGGTGGCGGCGCGGAGGCCACCTTCACCCTGCCGGGCCACAAAACGCAGTTCACCTTCAAAGCTCTGAATCCCGGCCTGTACGTCTATCACTGCGCCATGGCGCCGGTGGGAATGCATATCGCCAACGGCATGTACGGCCTGATTCTGGTGGAGCCGGAAGAGGGATTGCCACCGGTGGATCGTGAGTACTACGTCATGCAAGGCGACTTCTACACCGAGGGCGACCACGGGGAACCGGGGCTGCAACCGTTCAGCCTGGAAAAGGCGGTGGACGAGCATCCCACCTACGTGGTCTTCAATGGCAGCGAAGGGGCGCTGACCGGGGAAGGGGCGCTGACCGCCAACGCCGGCGACAAGGTTCGTCTGTTCGTCGGCAACGGGGGCCCCAACCTGGTGTCCAGCTTCCACGTAATTGGTGAGATCTTCGATCGCGTCTTTTACGAAGGGGGCAGCAAGTATCAGGAAAATGTGCAAACCACGCTGATTCCGGCCGGCGGGGCCGCCATGGTCGAGTTCACCACCGATGTCCCGGGCAACTTCATCCTGGTTGATCACAGTATCTTCCGTACTTTCAACAAAGGTGCATTGGGCATTCTCAGCGTGGACGGAACGATGAAACCGGAGATCTACACTGGCCAGCAGTTCAGTGGGGAATACCCTGAAGCCGAAGGTGGGAGATAGAGAATGAAAGGGAAGGGGAGCTGGATTCCATTGCTGTGTTTACTCACCACGGCGGCGCTGGCGAACGAGTACGTTCCGTTGTCCGGCGGCCCCTTCCACTCCAGCTTGCGGTTTGCTGACAACGGCGGGGAGGTCGTTGTCGAAGGCTATCAACTGATGTCACGGCCGGTGCGCGAAGCGGAGTTTTTGGCTTTTGTCCAAGCGCATCCACAATGGCGTCGGGACCGGATTCCCGGACTGTTCGCTGACGCCGGCTACCTGTCTCACTGGGACAGGCCGCTGGCTCCGCGCCCCGGCACTCTGAATTTCCCGGTGACACGGGTGAGCTGGTTCGTGGCGGATGCCTACTGCCGTGCCCGGGGCGCGCGGTTGCCGACCTGGCTGGAGTGGGAATTCGCCGCCGCCGATGCCCGCCAGACGGATGCCCGTGATGATGCCGGCCGCCGCCGCCGGATCCTGACCTTGGGTACCCCCGGCGCTTACCGCGCCGCTGGAGAGAGCGTGCCAAATGTGTATGGCGTGCACGATCTGCATGGGCTGGTCTGGGAATGGCCCTGGGACCACGCCAGCATGATGGCCGCTGCCGATAGCCGCAACGTCGATACCGAAAATCCGCTGCGGTACTGCGGTGGCAGTGCGCTGGCCTTCAGCGATCGCCGCGACTATGCGGTGATCAAACGGGTGGCCTTGCTGTCGGCTCTGTCCGCGCGCACCACCTTGTCCAATCTCGGCTTTCGTTGTGCCAAGGAGCTACCATGAAAGCGAATCGTGAAAAAAATACCCAATCCCGCCCTGCCGTGTGCAGGCCCTGGGACTGCCTGAGTGTGCTACTGCCCTTGCTGGTGTTGGCGATGCTGATGCCTCAGGCGGTACGTGGCGAGCAAAGTCCGCCCGGCGACTCCGTCTACGCGCTGTCCGCCACGGTGCAGAATGAAAAAGGGGAGACGCTGCGGTGGCAGGATCTGCGTGGCCAGCCCCGTCTGGTTTCGATGGTCTATACCCGCTGCCGCATGAGCTGTCCGCTGATCATTCACCAGGGAATGAGCGTGCAACAGCGGCTTCTGGAAGAGGGTTCGGCGGTTCCCCGTCTACTGATCATTTCCATGGACCCGGACCATGACACTCCCGACGTACTGGCGGGAACCATGGCCCGATATCGGCTGACGCCCGGACGGGCCACTTTCCTGCGGCCCCGGGATCATCAGGAGCGAACCATAGCCGCGCTGCTTGATATCCGGTTCCGTCAGCGTGACGACGGCGGCTTCGATCACACCAATGCCTGGCTGTTGCTGGACGCCGACGGCCGCATCGTGGCGCGCACCGAGAAAATGGCCGGCGCCCCGGACCCGGCTTTCGTCCGTGAGGTCGAGGCGGTCATGGCAGCCTATCACTCCCAAGCCCAAGGAGATCACTGATGAACATTGCTTCTTACGCCTCTGTCGGTTTACTGATCTGGGGATGCTCCTCGCTGGCGCAGGCCGCCGACAACTGCCATGTTGCCTTGCGTGGCGACGACAATATGCGCTTTGATCAAACCCAGCTTACGGTATCCTCCCAGTGCGAAGCCGTGACCATTGAACTGGTGCACAGCGGCAAGCTCGGCGCGAACGTCATGGGACACAATGTGGTGGTGACGCTGACCGGAGACTTCAAGGACGTGGCCAAGGCTGGAATGAAGGCCGGGCCTGGGAACGGCTATGTTCCGGTCAACGATGGCCGAGTCATCGGCGCCAGTGACATGATTGGTGGTGGTGAATCCACCTCGCTGACGATTCCGGGGAGTCGTCTGCAAGCGGGGGAAGACTATACTTTCTTCTGCAGCTTTCCCGGTCATTGGACGATGATGAAAGGGACGCTGGTGGTGAACTAACGGTCACCCTGGAATTAAGGCCGGATACTGATACCCTGAAACGTCATGCCGGACTCGGTCCGGCATCTTCCTCGACGAAGCCATGCGTCTTACAGAAGGAGATCCCGGGTGCCGCCCGGGATGACGGAGGTTTTCAGAGGTTCCCCAAGCAAACAGGCGGTGAAAGAGGTGATCAGGGATGAAAACGCTCTTCGAGAAAATACTGGACGGGGCCGGCTTGTTGACGCTGTTCGGGGTCGGCTTGTTGTTTCTGGCGGCCGGGTATTTGTTGGCGACCCTCGTTCTGATGGGGGGTATAAAAGTCCTGATAGGATTCCTGATCCTGGCGGCGTTGGTTGGATTGATGGAAGCAGGCGTGGCCGCGATTCTCATGCTTCCATATCGATTGTGGGTCCGTATCTTCGGTAACAGGACCGAGCCGGCTGCCCCCGCTTCCGACGAAGGTAAGGCCCAAGGCCGCAGGGTGGGGCTGTATGCCTTATGCCTGCTGGTTTTGGGTGCCATGTTTGGTGTGGGCCAGCACGTTGTCGAAAAGGTCAACTGACATGGCGGGAAATAAGAACGCGTATGTGGAAGCCAATAAACTGATGTCGGCTGTGGAACGCCAGTTAATCAGGGAAGATAACGTCGTGGAGGCGAAATGGACCTTGGCAAAAGCAGTGTCCGACTGTCGGGGTGCATTAACAGATGAGGAATACGCGGCTGTGTTGGAGCGGTCATGCCGCCTCATGAGCCTGCACTGTGGCAACCATGAAGAGCTGGAAGCATTGGAAGCAATACTGGACTGGCTTTCCGATGCCGATATCATCACCGAAGAGCAGTATGCCCGTATCGTCCGGGAGACCGATTGTGGCCGTTGGCTATAGTGTTGAACCCTCCACCGAAGCACTGACGCTATGGGGGCGCGATAGCGCTTTTAATGTTCAGAAAGTGCTCTGGTTGCTGGATGAGTTGGAGCTGGAGTACCGGCACATCAGCCTGGGCGGCGACCACGGTGGTTTGGACGATCCTGAATTCCTGGCCATGAATCCTCACGGGCGAGTGCCGGTGCCGCGCCATCCGGCGGTATTCGACTGGTATCAGCGTTTGAGTGAGCGTTCCGCATACCGACGACGAGTTCTGATTCCTTTTGACCAACTGTACGGAAAACTGACGCACTGATAGGGTTCTCGTTCGTACGGGTGATGTCCATTTTGGAGAGATAGGAAGGGTATGGAAACGTTTTTGGCTTCGACCGAGGTAGTGGATTGGCACCACCCGGATGTTCGGGCTTTGGCCGATGAGTTGTCGCGTCAGGAGGAGGATCCCACGGGGATAGCGCAGCGGTGTTTCCTCTGGGTGCGCGATGAGATTCGGCATTCCATCGATTATCAGCTTTCCCCGGTGACCTGCTCAGCTTCGCAAGTGCTGCGCGAACGCAGCGGCTTCTGTTACGCCAAGAGCCACTTGCTGGCGGCACTGTTGAGAGCGAATGGCTTGCCCGCGGCCTTTTGCTATCAGCGCCTGAGCGTCAATGACGACGGAGCTCCGTATTGTCTGCACGGACTCAACGCGGTGTTCCTGCCGGAGCACGGCTGGTATCGGATAGATGCACGCGGTAATCGGCCGGGAGTCGATGCCCGTTTCGAGCCGCCGGTGGAGCGCCTGGCGTTCCCTCTTGATCTGCCGGGTGAGAGGGATCTGCCCGGCTATTATCCTGATCCGCTGCCGGAAGTGGTGGCGGCGCTGACTGCGTACGACGATGCTCAAGTGCTCTTGAAGCATTTGCCGGACCGCGAGTAAGCGGTATCGCGGTCCTTTCCGTGGAGCTGCCGGGCGAGACTGGCGGTTCCTGGATTGTCGGGCAGCAGTGATCCGTATGGGGTTCACCTGGAAGATATCGCGGTCTCATCGTCCCCCCCGGGAACCAGCCCCTGACGTTGCAACTCGCTCCTGACCATTGGTGGGCAACGGGAGAAGCATAGTGCCAGAGCTTCCACTGAGAGCCCTGACAGGAAAGCATCCCGCAATTGCCGGCTCTGTTCCGGCGTCCAGGGACGGTTCAGGTAGTAAGGCCCCTTGACCACGGGCACCGCTGCCCGGTTGTCTCTCAGGGTGATGGCGGAGGCGCGCCGATAGCGAATGTCTTGAAGGCAGGTGAACAGAGCCCGGGTTATATCCGGGTGAATATAAGGCGAGTGTTGCGGAAAGGGCTGCCCGGTGACTGGATCAACGCCTTCCGCCAGATCCCGCAGGACTTCCAGTGCGTGTCGGATTTCCATATCCGTGATCTCCTAATAAAGTACGAGAGCACAGCCGAGAGTAATAAAATTGTCATGGGGTAGCTATCAGCCAGAACGGAATTTCTCGAGTAAAAGGCTTACAAGACAGGGTGGCCTTTTCCTATTGACTTTTCGGCGCAGCAATTGCTTGTGAATTCCTTGATGGAAGATGATCCGCCGTACAACCTGCCGTGAGAAGAGCAACGAAATGAAATCCAAGCCGCCGGTACTGGAATCCTATGGCCGTCTCGCCGCGGATTATGATCGACGCTGGTCCGGGTATTTGCGCCGGACCATCCAGGAGACGCTGACGCGGATGCCTCTGCATGGAGGAGAACGTGTCTTGGAGGTGGGGTGCGGAACCGGTGCCCTGCTGGCGGTGTTGGCTGAACGCCATCCGCCACCACTCCTGTCCGGTATCGATCCGGTGCCGCAGATGCTGGCACGGGCGCGTGACCGTTTGCGCGAGGAAGTGACCCTCAAGGAAGGCTGGGCGGAGCAACTACCGTTCGATGATGAACAGTTCGATGTCGTGGTCTCCTTGAGCATGTTTCATTATATCCGTGACCCTGACGCCGCTCTGGCGGAGATGTTCCGGGTGCTGCGGCCAGGCGGAAGGCTGGTGATCAGCGACTGGTGCCATGATTACCTCAGTTGCCGCCTGTGTGACTGGTATCTGAAGTGGTCGGATCCCGCTCATTTCAAAACCTATCGCAGTGCTGAATGCGAGAATCTGCTGCGCGAAGCTGGCTTCCAGTCGGTGGCTTCGGAGCGCTATAAGATCAACTGGCTCTGGGGCATGATGACAGCGACCGGGAAAAAGCCAAGCTGGTAGCGAAGTGTGTGGGGAAAGATGGAAAGTCATCGCGGACCTTCGCTGCCTTTCCTTTGGGGCACTCCGATAAGGGATGACCGGAAAGCGATCAGAGTTCCAACTGGTCCAGCACCTGATCCGCCCAGCTGTTGATTTCATCCGTAATGTCACCGGCGCCGGGTGCATTCTGATGCTCCAGTCTCAATATCTGCACTTGAGTCAGACCGATGACCGCCAGAACGTAGCGCAAATATGAGGTCAGGAAATCCTTCTGTTTTCCCGTTGTTCGAGGTGTTTCTCCTGGCATGTCATCGATAAATCCGCCACCACAGGCACTGATCACCAGGACAGGCCGGGGACGAAGCAGACCGATCTCGCCCTCGGGACTCAACTGGAATGTTCGGTATGGACGTACCACGTGATCAACCCAGGCTTTGAGTACGGAAGGTACAGTAAAGTTATGCATGGGAGTGGAAATCAGTAGCAGATCCGAGAGCTCCAGCTCACGAATCAGGTTCTCCGACAACGCCAGGCTGTGCGCATGCTGTTCCGTACGCGCTTTGGGGGGCAGTGCGGTGGCTTCCACGAAGCCGACATCCGGGTGAGGTAGCGGCCGGGCTGCCAGATCACGCTCCACGATACTCTGATCCGGGTGGGATTCACGCAGCCTGGCCAATACCATATCGGCGGCTATCCGGCTCCGGGATGACGCCTCCCGGGTGCTGGCCGAGACATGCAGGATCCGGATCATGATGCTCTCTCCAAGATGAAATTGAAGCGCAGGGCGGTGGCCAACAGGCCGTTACGATAGTAGAAGCGATGACCCAGAACGTTGCTCAGCGGTGTATCCAGAACCACTTTCGCACAACCTTCCGTTTCTCCTATCGACTTTATTTCCGCCATTAATTTTTCGCCCAGCCCACAGCTACGGTGGCTCTCATCGGTAACCAGGTCATCCACATAGAGAAAACGGCCGTACACCAGATTGTTCTGGAGCCGATATCCGGCCAGGGCGACGAAGTGGTCCTCTTGCCGTAACCCCAACAAACGGTAGCCTTCCGCACTCTGAGCACGCCATCGGGAAACCCATTCCGCTGGACTGGACAGATGGGGCCTGAGCTGCTTTATAAGCGGGAAGCACGTCGATACCTCGGACTCGTCTCGCAGGGTGTGCAGGGTGTAGGACGGACACATCGGGCTCTCTCCCTTCATGTTCATTGCCTTCACTGCCGCCCCGTTGCTGGCGATAGAGAAGGGCTTTGTGTATTATCAGTGCTCTGACATCATATAAGAGTGCTGATAATATGCGCAAGACATCGCCGCACGTACCGGATATCGGGGAAGGAAAACGGGGAGAGCAGGGGTACCTGGGCTATCTACTACGCCAGGCCAGCGCCGCCCACAGATTAAGAATGGAAAGGGCGCTTGCCGACAAGGAGATCACGTTACCCCAGTTTCTGACCCTTACCATGCTGGAGGCCTATCCCGGGATTTCCAATGCTGATCTGGCCCGGCTGGCCATGCTCACCCCACAGACCGTAAGCGTGATCATCAATAATCTTGAGCGAGCTGGCCTGGTGCGGCGACAGCCGCATCCGGTACATGGGCGTATTCAGAGAATCGAGGCCAGTGAATCGGGCCGGCGGCTTTTGAAACAGTGCAGAGCAAAGGTGAATAAGGTAGAACAGGCTTTGATGAAAGGGCTTGGTGCCGAAGAGGAAAAGGTCGTCAGGCGTTGGCTGGTCGCCATTGCCGACGACGGCCAATCTTGACCTTCCGCGCGCTGGCCGCTTGCCTGAAATGCTTTCAGATATGGAATCACGGAATGTCCGGTCGCGCTGTCTTTATGCTTCTACTCTCCCTGTTGGCGGTGTTTGTCGTCTGGATGGCTGTCGAGCCCCACGATCGTGCGGACTGGATGCTGGAAAACGCCTTGGTGTTGTTGGCGGTTGTGGCGCTGATTGTCACCCGGCGCTGGTTCGTTTTCTCCAACCAGGCCTATCTGTTGATCTTTGCTTTTCTCGCCTTGCACGAGCTGGGCTCCCACTATACCTATTCCCTGGTGCCCTACGATCCGGCGCTGAGGAAGCTGTTCGGCTTCAGTCTTGATCAACTGATGGGCTGGGAGCGCAATCAGTTCGACCGGCTGGTGCATCTGGCCTACGGGTTGCTGTTAACCATACCTCTGTTTGAGTTCTGCCGGCGCGCGGTCGGTCTGGGGCGTGGCTGGGGCTACGTGTTCGCCAGCGCGATCATCATGGCCACGTCGATGTTATACGAACTGATCGAGTGGATTGCCGCGGTCTGGTTCGGTGGCGATCTGGGGCAGGCGTTCCTGGGGACTCAGGGCGACATCTGGGACGCGCAGAAGGATATGGCGCTGGCGTCGATAGGAGCCGTGCTGGCGGTGGCATTGCACGTGCTCCTTCAACGGCGAAGCGCCGGCGCGGATACCGGCGCTCCATCGCGTTAGCGGGTGGCTCCGTTCTGCTTGTCCGGCAGAGCGAAGGCAACAATGTAGTCGCCCCGGTCCGGAGATTGCCGGGAGCCGCCGGCGGAGATAACCAGGTACTGTTTGCCGCTGGCCGGGGAGATGTAGGTCATTGGCGTGCCCTGGGAGCCCACCGGGAGACGATGTTTCCACACTGTTTCCCCGCTGGCCACGTCCATGGCCCGAATGTTGTAGTCCAGAGTGCCGGCATAGAACACCAGGCCGGAAGCGGTGGACATGGGGCCGCCCACCGTCGGCATGCCCACGGGAATTGGTAAATGCATTTTCAGTCCCAGGGGGCCGGTATCCTCCACGGTTCCTAATGGGATCTGCCAGACCACTTCGCGCCGATTCAAATCGATGGCGCTGAGGGTACCGTAAGGCGGCTTCTGGCAAGGCACGCCCAGCGGCGACATGAACACATACTTGGAGGCGCCATAGGGCGTACCGTGTTGAGGAGATAAACCGGTATGAGAGGCCGAGGCGTCTTCCTTGTCCGCTTCCTCGCGCGGTACCAGCAATACCCGCTGAGGGGAACGGGTGTCATTGACGATCAGATAGCCGCCGGGTTTGTAGATGGTGTTGCTGCCCCAGTTCATACCGCCGAAATAGCCCGGCCATTGCAGGCTGGGAGTCAGTCCTGGCGGAGTGAAATCGCCTTCGTAACGCAGTTTGCGAAACTGGATCCGGCAGTACAATTGATCGAAAGGGGTAGCGCCCCACATGGCGGCTTCCGACAACTTTTCCGCGCCGATGGCGGGCATGCCCACGGAATAGGGTTGTGTTGGCGAGGTCCAGTCGCCATCCACCGCGCCCTGTGGAACCGGGCGCTCTTCCACTTCGGCAATGGGGGTGCCGGTACGCCGGTCGAGCATGAAAATCTGACCGCGTTTGGTGGTTTGAATCAGCGCTGGCACGGTATTGCCATTACCGTCATCCACATCGAACAAAGCGGGTTGGGAGGGCACGTCGTAGTCCCAGATATCGTGATGCACGGTCTGGAATTTCCAGCGCTCCCTGCCGGTATGAAGATCCAGGGCAACGATGGAGGATGAATAGTCTTCATCCGCATCGGTGCGGTGACCACCATAGAAATCCGGGGTGGCATTGCCGGTGGGCAGATAGATTAATCCCAGTTCCTCATCCACCGCCGGCGTGGACCAGACATTCGGTGTGCCGCGGGTGTAGGTCTCGCCCTCCGCAGGCAGGCCGGTGAGTGCTGGATTGGCCAGGTCCCAGGCCCAGGCCAGTTCCCCGCTGTCGGCGCGAAAGGCGCGGATCACACCGGAGGGCTCGCCGGTCATCATATTATCGAACACCCAGCCGCCGATAATGATCAGTCCCCGCGCCACCGTGGGCGCCGAGGTCTGGAAATAAAAGCCGGGCTTCACCTCTCCCATGCCCTGTTTCAGGTCCACGGTGCCGCCATCGCCAAAGGAAGGGCAGAGCGCGCCGGTTTGCGCGTCCAGCTCGATCAGGCGGGCATCGATGGTGGACAGCACGATGCGGCCGGCGCAGGTCTCTTCGTTGTTGGAAGCCTGGTAATAACCCAGGCCCCGGCAACGTTGCCACAACGGTGAGGACGCTTCGGGGTCGAAGCTCCATTTCTGTTCACCACTGTCCGCGTCCAGGGCGAACACTTTGTTATGCACGGTGCAAACATAAAGCGTATCGCCGACCTGGATCGGTGTGTTCTGGTCCTCGCCGCCGGCTCCGGGAGGGTTGGCATTGGGAATATCACCGGTGCGAAAGGTCCAGGCCACTTCCAACTGGTCCACGTTATCGGGTGTGATCTGATCCTGCGGCGCATAGCGGGTGCCATCCTGCTGGCGCCCGTAGTGATGCCATTCCCGAGCCTGATCCGTCACTGTCAAGGAGGGCGGTTCGGTCTTGCTGGCGATGATGGGGCCGGGATAGAAAGCATGAAAAATCGTCGCCGCCAGACCAAGCAGAATCACCGCCGCCACCGGATAGGCGGTGCCGCCACTGATCGGTTTGCCCCGCCGTAAAGCCGGCGCCAGCAGCGCCAGAAGGAACAACAGCACCGCCGGTGCGAACAGGCGGGACACCTGGGGCCAGAAATCCAGACCCACTTCCCACCAGGCCCACAACGCGGTGCCCATGAAAACGACAGCGTATAGCCAGAACCCCAGAACATGGCGGGCCATCACCAGACCGCCGGAGATCACCAGGCCGATACCGGCGAGGCTGAAGTACCAGGAACCGCCCAGCAGGATCAGGTAAATACCACCGCCGAGCAGCCCGATGCCGGCGACGATCATGAGCAGGCCCACCAGGACGGTAACAATGGATACCCAGGACGATGTTTTTTCTTTTTCGTTCATCAAACCAGCCTCCTATCCGGATGATCTGCTTCGAGATTGCCACAGTGCGGACCGGCGGACCACTGTGGACATGTCGAACCGTACCGTCGGCAAGCGATTAACCAGAGTCCAATCCAGACACGAGGAGCCAACGATGGGCAACCAACTGACGATCACCCCCTGTCTCTGGTTCGACGGCCAAGCCGAACAGGCAGCGCGCTTCTACGTCGAGGTGTTTCCCGATTCACGTATCACCACCATCAGTCATTACGGTGAGGCGGGCAAGGAGATCCATGGCCAGCGTCCCGGCGATGTCATGGTGGTGGCCTTCGAGTTGCAAGGAAACCCTTTCGTGGCTTTGAACGGCGGGCCACTGTTTACTTTTAATGAAGCGGTATCGTTTCAGGTTCCATGCCGGAGCCCGGAGGAACTGGATCATTATTGGGGGGCCTTGTCCGAGGGGGGCGATCCGAGCGCGCAGCAGTGCGGCTGGCTGAAGGACCGTTTCGGCCTGTCCTGGCAGGTATTTCCTGAGTGGCTGCCGAAGGCGCTGGAAGGGGCCGGCTCCACTGCCGCGGCGCGGGTCACCGAGGCGATGATGGCGATGAAGAAACTGGACTGGCAGGCGCTGGAGCGGGCGCGCCGGGGGTGATGCCGGGCTCGGAGGGAGCCCGGCGTTGGGTCACGGGGTTTCGGTTTGCGTGGTGTCATCCGGGGCGGCCGGTATGGCCTGACGGCGAGCCAGCAGCCAGCCCACCATAATCGCGGTGATGGCAACGATCGCCGCGCCGATAAGGGCATTGGTGTGCAGGGCCTGGGTAAAGCCCTCACGCGCCCCCGACAGCACCAGATCGGACACGTCCGGCGGCAGCTGACTGGCGGCATCCAGAGCGCCGCCCAGAGTGTCACCGGCGGCCAGCGCCAGATCCGCCGGCAGATCCGGCGGCAGGACTCCGGCCATGTGCGCGCGGTAAACCGCGGCGCCGGCACTGCCGATCACCGCGATACCCAGGGCCATGCCCAGTTCCGTGGCGGTCTCCGATGTCGCCGAGGCGGCGCCAGTCTTGTTGGGTGGAGCGGCGCTGACCACCATGTCGGTGCCCAGGATCATCATCGGCATGACTCCGACTCCCATGATCACCATGCCGGCCACCAGCCAGGCCATGTTGTCCATGCCGGTGACCATGGCCATGGAAAGAAAGCCGAACACCGACAACAGCAGGCCGACACTGACCAGCACGCCTCGACTCATATAGCGGGTCAGGCGTGGCACCAGCAGCGACACGATGGTCTGGATCACCGCCGGCGGCAGCATCACCAGACCGGCATGTAACGGCGACAGCCCCAACACGCCCTGCAGATACTGGAACACCATCAGCCAGGCACCGGACAGCGCCAGCACGGTGAGCAGCATGGCCACCACCGAGGTGCTGAAAGTACGGTTGCGGAACAGCGCCAGATCGAACATCGGCTCCGCCAAACGGCGTTGCCGGCGCACGAACAGCATGCCGATCACCAGGCCCGCGGCGATGGACAGCAAGGGCGCCCAGGATATGCCGTTGCGGGCCATGTCCTTCAAGCCATAGATCACCGCGATCACCATGGCCACCGACAGCAGGGCGCTGAGAAAATCCTGGCGGCCGGCCTGCTCGTCGCGGAATTCCGGCAACAATAATGGGCCGCACACCAACAACAGCGCCATCACCGGCACACCCAGCAAAAACACCGAGCCCCACCAGAAAAATTCCAGCAGAGCGCCGCCCACCAGCGGGCCGATGGCGCTGCCGACGATAAAGCCGGTCATCCACACCGTAATCGCCACGGTGCGCTCATGCTCCTGATGGAACATGTTGCGCAGCAGCGACAGGGTGGAGGGCATCAAGGTCGCGCCGGCGATGCCCAGCAGCGCGCGGGCGGCGATCAGCATTTCCGCGCTGGTGGCGAAGGCCGCCAACGCCGAAGCGGCACCGAAAGCGGTGGCGCCGGCCAGCAGCAGTTTACGCCGACCGATGCGGTCACCCAGCGTGCCCATGGTCACCAGAAAGCCGGCGATCATGAAACCGTAGATGTCGAGAATCCACAGCAACTGATCACTGGTGGGGTGCAGGTCCGCGCTCAGCTGTGGTACCGCCAGATGCAGCACGGTCATGTCCAGGGCCAGCAGCACCGTGGGCAACATCAGCACCGCCAGACCCAGCCACTCACGCCGCGTGGCGGCGGGTGGTGACGCGTTGGAAGCTTCCATATTCTCCTGTGTCACAGTCGTTATCCTTTCACTTACTACAAGATGCCGCGCGGTACGCCACCATAGGTTAGTTGGAACGGAGGTGGCGGGAACGGGCCGACGGTTTCCCGTTACCGCAACGCGACAGAGGAACCTCCATGAGGTTCGGGTATGCCCGAAGGGCAGTGTGAAGAGCGTGGGTCAGTCGCTCGGCGGGTTGGTCGGCGAACCGGACCGGTTACATGGCGCGGCCGTCGAACCGCTGCACGGGAACCGAATCCAGGTCGACACCTTCCAGACAACGTATGTTGATCGCGGCCATCCGATTGCCTTCCGGATCCACCCCCTCACCGTAGGGGTGAATGCCGCACTTCGGGCAAAAGTGATGTTGGATCACATGCTGATTGAAGGTGTAGGTGGCGATGTCGTCCTCCGCCGTCAGCAGCCGCAGGTGATCCCGGGGAATGAACCACATCAGGGATCCCTTGCGCTGACAGATGGAGCAGTTACAGGACATGGCGCCGTCCAACTCGCCTTCGGCTTCGAAGGCGACGTTTCCGCAATGACAACTTCCTTTGTAGTTCATTGGTCTCTCCTTTTTTTGAGTCGTCATTGAGTCGAACGACGAGGTGGGGAATTCGACATCGTGTCCAAGGTTAACGCCAGGAAATGACATAGGGAAGACATCGGATGCGGAAAAGATCGCGGCGTGTGAGCCACGACACCCATGCGTCTCGCCCGGCGTCAAACCGCCTGTGGTGCCGGCGCCGCTGTCAGCCCGCCGCGCTCCCGGAAGTGTTCGATTTCCGCCACCAGCCAATCCCGAAACAGCAGCAACAACGGATTCTCCGCCTTCTGTTCCGGCAGGATAAAGTGGTAAGCCCAGGAACTGCGGTAGCTGTGCGGTAATGGAAGGATCAGCCGTCCGGAGGCCAGTTCCTCGCGGATCAGGAACGGTGGAATCAGGGCAATCCCCATGTCCTGCATGGCGGCTTCGGCCAGCATGGTGAACAGTTCGAAACGCGGGCCGGTCATATCACGCTCCACCCGCAGACCGGCGGAATCGAACCACTCACGCCAGGCGTAGGGGCGGGTGGTTTGTTGCAGCAGGGTGAGGCCGGCGATGGTCTGTGCATCCAGCTCCCGTTCCGGGGCGATCAGACGCGGGCTGCACACCGGCATCGGTTCCTCATGCATTAACAAGGTGGCTTCGGTGCCGGGCCAGTCGCCGTCGCCGAAATAGATCGCCGCGTCGAAGCGGGTTTCGGCGAACAGAAAGGGTTTGGTGCGGTTGGTCAGATTAACGGTGACGCCGGGGTGGGCACGGCGGAAGTCCTTCAGCCGCGGCAGCAGCCAGCGGGTGCCGAAGGTGGGCACCACCGCCAGTTCCAGGGTGTTGGCGGCACCGTGGTCCCCCATCACCGCCAGTGTATCCCGTTCCAATTCATCAAGATGGACGCTGACCCGGCGGCTGTAATCGCGACCCGCTTCGGTGAGCCGCACGCCCGGGCGTGAGCGGCGGAACAGTTTGACGCCCAGAAAGTCCTCCAGGGCCGCGATCTGGCGGCAAACGGCGCTTTGCGTCAGGGCCAGTTCCTCGGCGGCTTTGGTGAAGCTCTGATGGCGCGCGGCCGCCTCGAAGCCGATCAAAGCGGCGGTGCTGGGGATCTTGCGTCGCATACGGGTCTTCCCGGTCGGTTTCCATTCACAAGTGATAAAATAGCACAAAGGCGTGCGAGAAAGTGGCTTGTTCTGACCACCGCGGCCTGTATAGCATGGCGCCAAACCCGCCCAAATAGCGCCTTCGTGCCTGACCGGGCAGTCTCTCATCCCTTCTTGAAGTGAAAAGGTGGAATAACCGTGGCCAATAATGCAGCCTTTGACTGGGCGAGCCCCCTCCTGCTGGATCAGCAACTCACCGAAGACGAGCGCATGGTGCGCGATACCGCCTACCAGTACGCGCAGGACAAACTCATGCCGCGGGTGCTCAACGCCTTCCGCAACGAGCACACCGATGTGGAAATCTTCCGTGAAATGGGCGAACTCGGGCTGCTGGGCGCCACCATTCCGGAAGCCTACGGCGGCGCGGGCCTCAACTATGTGTGCTACGGCCTGATTGCCCGTGAAGTGGAACGGGTGGATTCCGGTTACCGCTCCATGATGAGCGTGCAGTCTTCCCTGGTGATGGTGCCGATCAACGAGTTCGGCAGCGAAGAGCAAAAGCAGAAATACCTGCCGAAGCTGGCCAGCGGAGAATGGATCGGCTGTTTCGGCCTGACCGAGCCGGACCACGGTTCCGACCCGGGCAGCATGGTCACCCGCGCCAAGAAAACCGACGGCGGCTACCTGCTCTCCGGCGCCAAGATGTGGATCACCAACAGCCCCATCGCCGATGTGTTCGTGGTCTGGGCCAAGACCGAGGACGACAAGATCCGCGGCTTTATTCTGGAAAAAGGCTGGGAAGGTCTGAGCGCCCCGGCGATTCACGGCAAGGTCGGCCTGCGCGCCTCCATCACCGGTGAAATCGTCATGGACAATGTGTTCGTGCCGGAAGAAAACCTGATGCCGGGCGTGTCCGGCCTGCGTGGTCCGTTCACTTGCCTGAACTCCGCCCGTTACGGTATTTCCTGGGGGGCGTTGGGCGCCGCCGAGTTCTGCTGGCACACCGCCCGTCAGTACACCCTGGACCGCAAGCAGTTTGGCCGTCCGCTGGCCGCCAACCAGTTGATCCAGAAGAAACTGGCCGACATGCAGACCGAGATCACCCTGGGCCTGCAGGGCTGTCTGCGTCTGGGCCGGATGAAGGACGAAGGCACCGCGGCGGTGGAAATCACCTCCATCATGAAGCGCAACTCCTGTGGCAAGGCGCTGGACATCGCGCGGCTGGCCCGTGACATGATGGGCGGTAATGGCATCTCCGACGAGTTCGGTGTGGCCCGCCACCTGGTCAACCTGGAAGTGGTGAACACCTACGAAGGGACCCACGACGTGCACGCGCTGATTCTCGGCCGCGCGCAAACCGGCCTGCAAGCCTTCACCAACTAAGGGACTGTTATGAGTGGCGCGCTGTCGCACCTGCGCGTGCTCGATTTGTCCCGCGTTCTGGCCGGCCCCTGGGCCGGCCAGATCCTGGGCGATCTGGGCGCCGAGGTGATCAAGGTGGAGCGGCCCGGCAGCGGTGACGATACCCGTATCTGGGGGCCGCCCTACGCCAAGGACGCGGAGGGTCACGACAGTGACCAGTCCGCCTATTATCTGTGCACCAATCGCAACAAGAAATCGGTGGCCATTGATATCGCCCACCCGGAAGGGCAGGCGCTGATCCGTGAACTGGCCGCGCAAAGCGATGTGGTGATCGAGAACTTCAAAAAAGACGGCCTGCGCCGCTATGGTCTGGATTATGAATCCTTGTCCGAGGACAACCCCGGGCTGATTTATTGCTCCATCACCGGCTTCGGTCAGACCGGGCCTTACTCCAGCCGCCCCGGCTACGATTTTCTGATTCAGGCCATGGGCGGGTTGATGAGCATCACCGGCCATCGTGACGGTGAGCCCGGTGCCGGCCCGATGAAAGTGGGCGTGGCGCTCACCGACATCACCACCGGCCTGTATTCCACCATTGCCATTCTCGGCGCGCTGGAACATCGCAATCAGACCGGCGAAGGCCAGCACATTGATATGGCGCTGCTGGATGTGCAGGTCGCTTGTCTGGCCAACCAGACACTCAATTACCTCACCACCGGTCAAGCACCGACGCGCATGGGCAATGCTCATCCCAGCGTGGTGCCGTACCAGGATTTCCCCACCGCTGATGGCGATGTGATCCTGGCGATTGGCAACGACGGTCAGTTCGCCCGCTTCTGTGAGGTGGCCGGACACCCGGAGTGGGCCGCGGACGACCGCTACGCCACCAACCGCGCCCGCGTGGACAATCGCGACACCTTGATTCCGTTGATGCGGCAGACCACGGTAATGCGCACCACCCGGGAATGGATCGAGGTTCTGGAACAGGCCGGTGTGCCCTGCGGGCCGGTCAACAGCATCGCCGATGTGTTTCAGGATCCCCACGTCCAGGCCCGGGGCATGCAACTGGAAATGCCGCACCCGAGTCTGGGCACGGTACCGCAGGTGGCCAGCCCGCTGCGGCTGTCGGCGTCACCGGTGGAGTATCGCACCGCGCCGCCGCTTCTCGGTGAGCATACCGACGAGGTGCTGGCGCAAACCCTGGGGCTGTCCGCCGAAGCGATCCAACGGCTGCGTGCGGAGCGTATTGCCGGTCAGAACTGATTGCGGCTCGCTTCCCTCGGGGAGAGCTACGAAGCCGCTGTGGGAGCTTGCCCCGCAAGCGAATTCATCTAATGCAGCGTAATTCGCTTGCGGGGCAAGCTCCTTCAGTGGTTTCGTAGAGCTCCTTCAATACCGCCCTTCCTCGCGCAGAGCCTCCTCGACCGGCCTCACTTCAATCGTGCCCAGCCGCGCCGACGGCCAGCCCTGGGCCAGGCGCAGGGCTTCATCGAAATCCTGTGCTTCGATCAGGAAAAAGCCGCCCAGCTGCTCCTTGGTTTCCGCGAATGGACCATCGGTGACCGAGACCTTGCCGCCACGGACGCGGGTGGTTTTGGCCCGACGCGCGCTTTGCAGCGCGTGGGTGTCGACCAGGTGCCCCCCGGCGCGCAAGGTTTCCACATAGTCCAGCGTTTCCTGGCGCAGCGCCTGCCATTGTTCCCGCGTCAGATCGGTGAGAGCCTGTTCCGCTTCATAGGCCAGACAGAGAAATTTCATTTTTTATTCCCATGGGATGCTGATACCACTGAAGAGTAGAGGGGCGCTGCACAAATGTTCCAGACGCACCCCCGTCCGGGGTTGTATTGATGATCAATTGCACTAACCGATTTCTGTATCTATTTCTGTACCTGTTTCTGTAATAGTAATGACACCACGGGGCGAATCCGCTCCAGACAGTGGCAAGGAACGGCAATGACGTCCACCAATTGGGTTGATCTGTCTCGCGATCCGGAAACCGGGATCGAGAGTTTGCGCGCCCATTTCGAAGGTCACGCCTACGATCCGCATTGGCATGATACCTATGCCATCGGGCTCACCGAACAGGGCGTGCAGCGGTTTCATCTGGGGCGCACCCGCCATGAGAGCACACCAGGTAAAGTGATTCTGCTGGAACCCGGTGATGTCCATGACGGCCACGGGCCGACGCCGGAAGGCTTTACCTACCGACTACTGTACATTGATCCGCAATGGCTGCATCAGCGGTTGGGAGGATTGTTCGAACAGCGCCCCGATCATTACCGCATGGCGTTTCAGGATGCCATGAGCAGCGACGTGCGGCTGGCTCGCGCCATCGGTACTGCTTTCGATGTGATGCATCACGGCGATTTTCGTATCACCCGGCAGGCGGCGTTGGATACGCTGCTGGAGCGGCTGACCTGCCATGTGCAATGGCGGCGCCGGCCGCAGCCGCATCCGGCGATGCCGTTGCTGGCGGCGAAGACGCGGGAATTCCTGCATGCTCATATTGCCGAGGATATCGGCATGGACGACGTGGCGCGGGCGCTCGGCTGCGACCGTTTCCGTATCACGCGGGCCTTTAAAGCGGCGTTCGGCATGTCGCCGCACGCTTATCTGGTGCAACTGCGTCTGGTCGAAGCCCGCCGCTTGCTGGCTCGGGGCGAAACACCGGCGGAAGTGGCGGCGGCCACCGGGTTCGCCGATCAAAGTCATCTTGGACGCTGGTTTCGCCGTGCTTATGCGATGACGCCGGCCTATTACCGTAATCGTTGCTCAAAGCTTCCAGACTGACAACGGCCGCTACGCGACGATAGCCCTCCCATCTGGTTGAGGGTTGGTGTCATGGAATCCCTGGTCGCGTTTTTTCTGTTTGCCTTTGTCGCCTCGATCACGCCCGGTCCCACTAATGTTCTGGTGATGAGCAACGCTTCCCGTCATGGCTGGCCTTCGGCGCTGCCCATGGTGATCGGCGGCTGCGCCGCCGCCACCACCATCGTGCTGTTGGTCGGCAGCGGCCTGACCCGCTCCCTGGCGGAGCACCCCCAGATCCAGCGGGCCATCGCCTGGACGGGTGTGGCCTGGCTGAGCTGGATGGCCTGGCATCTGTTCCGCAGCGATTCCCTTGGTGACGACGAACGGGCGCTCGGCCGCGGCCGTGGCTTCACCGTGGCCGCCACCCTGCAACTGGTGAATCCGAAAGTCTGGATGATGGCGCTGGCGGTCATGGGGGTGTTCGTCACCCCGGGCGCCGGGCAAGGTGGTCGCGTGGCTTTGTTGTCGCTGATCTTCTTTCTGGTGGCGCTGCCGTGCATGGCGATCTGGGCCTGGCTGGGCATCAAAGCCGCCGCCTGGACCCGTTCGCCGGGGCGCCTGCGCTGGTTCAACCGCGCCATGGCGCTGCTGTTGCTGCTCACCGCCTGGTCCACGGTGGTGGACGTTCGGATGTTGTGAAGAGCGCTTGATATCACACGCGGTCCTGGCCGATCAAACCCCGGATGAGGCATACTTCGCGACGCTGCCCGCGATTAAAACGGCAGCACGATTGCCTGGCGCGTTCCACTCGAAAATCCCGGAACACTGTCCGAACAAGTGGCACTACCCGTTGAGGCGCCCCTCACGATAGACAGTGTCAAGTCATGGACTGGAAAGACTCCGAATGATGAATTGGATCCCTATAGTTTTCTTTACGTTCAAGATTGTCGTGTTCGGCACGGGCATGTTCTTCGCCATCAAGTGGCACTACGACAAAGGGAAGAAGAAAAAAGAAAATAACGAAATCAGCCGACGGTAAGCGCCCGCCGATAGGGATGGTGGGCGCGGTTTCCATTTTGGGGCGTCAGGCGTTATGCCCCAACCTGCGCAGCCGCTGCAACAGCACGCAGGACACCACCGCCGCCGTCAGGTTGTACAACATGGCAACGACGAACGCGTCCACGTGGGCGGCGGCAGGCTCCGCCGCCGGGGCGGCCCGCAAAGTGCCGAGGAACAGCATGCCCATGGCGCAGACGCCGAGGGCGGCGCCCACCTGTTGCAGTGTGGAGATCACCCCGGAGGCCATGCCCGCCTGCCGCCGCGGCACCACCCCAAGAATCAGATTCAGCAACGGGGTCATTACCAGGCCCTGACCAAAGCCCACCGCGATCAATGCCGGAATCCACCAGGCCAACAGGCCTCCCTCCGCTGTCCACTTCACCTGCATGATCAGTAAGCCCAGGGAAACCGCGTAAAGACCACCCCCGGCTACCAGTGTCGTGGCGCCATAGCGTGATACCCAGCGTGAAGCCAGCAATGACGACGCCATGAAACCAGCACTGGCCGGTGCGAACAGCGCCCCGGCCTGGAACGGATCCAGCCCCAGCCCGGTTTGCACCAGTAGCGCGAAGCACAGGAAGAAGGAGCTGGAGGTGGAATAAATCAGTGTGACCAGCACACAGCCCAGGGCGAAAGCCGGTTGTCGCAGTAGCGTCATATCCACCAGAGGGAGAAGCCCCCGGCGTTGCCGGCGACGTTGCTGAAGACTGAATTGCGCCAGCAACAGGCCGGATAGTACCAGCGCGCCCCAGCACCACAGCGGCCAGTGCCGGGCCGGGCCTTCCAGCAGTGCTACCAGCAACAGTGTCAAACCGGCGGCCACCAGCAGCACACCGGCACCATCCAGATCCGGCCGCTGCTCCAGGCGGGATTCGGCCACGCGCCCGCCGAACAGCAGTGTCAGCAGCCCGATGGGGAGATTGATCAGAAAGATGGTGCGCCAGCCCAGACCGGCCAGGTCCAGATGCACCAGCCAGCCGCCCAGCACTTGCCCGGCAATGGCCGCAAACCCCAGTGTCATGCCCAGCCAGGCAAACGCCCGGCGCTGAGTGTCGGCGTCGTAGAGCACGCGCAGAGAGGCGTAGATCTGCGGAAAGAGCAGAGCAGCGGCACCGCCCTGGAACACCCGGGCGGCGATCAGCGCTTCCGCCGTGGGGGCGATGCCGCACAGCAGAGAAGCCAGGGTGAAAAGCGCCATCCCCCAGAGATACAGACGCCGCCGTCCAAAGCGGTCGCCGAGACGGCCGCCGGTGATGAGCAGAGCGCCGAAGGCCAGTTCATAGCCAGCCAGCACGAAGCCGATTTGCGCGAAACTGGCACCCAGGTCCCGCTGCATGCTGGGGATCGCCACGTTGACCACGAACAGATCAAAAATGGTGACAAAGCCGCCGAGCAACAATAGCGGTAGACCGGGAATGCCCTTGCCATGGGGAAGGGACGAAGCAAGGGGGGAACGGGATGCCATCATGGTCTCCTCTTGTGGGTGAAGAGGAGCTATTCTGGCGACCCTTTATCGCATTACAATTTAGCTTTTTATCCTATTACAAGAGGTAACCCCCATGGCCACGCCAAGGCTGCAGCGCACACGCCGGGAACTGGCCGCTTTTCTGCGCGCCCGCCGGGAGGCTATCACTCCGGAGCAGGTGGGGCTGGCGGACAGTGGACGCCGGCGCACGCCCGGTTTGCGCCGTGAGGAAGTGGCCACGCTCGCCGGGGTCGGGGTGACTTGGTACACCTGGCTGGAGCAGGGACGGGAGATCGGCGTGTCCGCGCCGGTACTGGAACGCATCGCCCGGGTGCTCAAACTGGACGGCGCCCAGCGCCGCCATCTGTTTTTGCTGGCACAGAACCGGCCGCCGGTGGAACCGGGCAAAACCTGGTGCTCGGTGCCCCCGCTGGTACGGCGTTTAATGGACGACTGGCCCCACCATCCGGCTTACGTGCTCAATTTGCGCTGGGATGTGTTGGCCTGGAACGCGGCGGCCCAGACCCTGTTTGATTTCGAACGGCGGCCGGCGGGGCAGCGCAATCTGCTGTGGCTGTTGTTCACCGCCGAGGACCTTCGCGGCGTGTTCGTGAACTGGGCCGAACAAGCGCCGCGCATGCTGGCCAGCTTCCGCCGTGATTTCGTGCGCGCCACCACCGATCCCAGCATCACCGATCTGGTTCGGCAATTGGAACGGGCCTCGCCGGAATTCCGCCAATGGTGGCCCGGCCAGGACGTGCAAGCGCCGTGCACGGGCAGCCGGGAGTTGTTTCGCGATGGGCAAGTCCAGCGCTACCAGCACACCACCCTGATCGTGGACGAGGATCGCCATCTGCGTCTGGTGGTGTACGCGCGGGATGAACACTCTTAACGCCGGGGCGCGGGGCGCAGGCGTTCGCCGATCACCGTTTCCAGCCACTGGGAAAACACCTGGAAGCGGTGCGACAGATGCAGGCGCTGCGGATACAGCAAAGTGATGTCCATGGGCTCCGCCCGCCACTCGGGCAGTACCTCGCAAAGCAGGCCGTTGTCCAGATCCTCGCGAACATCGTAGGCCGGCACCTGGATCATACCCAGCCCGGCCCGGCAGCAGGCGATATACAACTCGGTGTTGTTCACCGCCACGGCGCCGGGTATCTCCACCTGGTGGTATTCACCATCGCGCAGATACTCCCAGGGCTCGGGGCGGCCCTGGCTGGGCGCGATATAGTGCACCGCCCGATGTGACGGCAGTTCTTCCACTGTACGCGGTGTACCATGGCGCCGCAGGTACGCCGGGCTGGCGCAATTGATCAGCTCCAATTGCCCCAACGGCCGGGCGATCAACGAGGAGTCGGCCAGTGGACCGACGCGGATGACACAGTCCACCGCTTCCTGCACCAGGTCCACCTGGCGGTCGGCCACGCACAGATCCACCTTGATATCCGGATAGCGGTCAAGAAAGGCCGGTAGCGCCGGAGCCAGGACCAGCCGGCCGATACGGGCCGGCACATTGACGCGGATGCGGCCGGCCGGGGCCTTGCCGGGGCGGAACAGCTCCTCGGTTTCTTCGTAATCGGCAAGCAGGCGCACACAACGATCGTAGAAACGATGCCCTTCCTCGGTGACGGTGACCTGGCGTGTGGTGCGATGCAGCAGCCGCGCGCCGACACGCTGTTCCAGCGTTTTGACCGCGCCGGACACCGACGAGCGCGGCAGCGGCAGGGTTTCCGCGGCACGGGTGAAGTTGCCGCAGTCCACCACACGCACGAAGATTCTGAGTAGCTCCAACCGGTCCAGGGCGCGCCTCCATTGTTCGTATCACTCGACGAGTGGAGTGAATATAGCGCTTTTATGATTGCATTAGCGACACATGGGACGGCGGAGGCGGTTTCCTGGGACGATCCGGCGTGAACGGATACACTGACGGGCGATGGTGTTCTCGCGTGGAAGGCGCTAATGGAAGGAAGTCCCTTGAAAACCAAGCAACGGCAGCGGCAGGTGAAGCCCGCGGAAGTACGTCTGGATGAATTGGTCAGTGCGGCCCAGGTGTTGTTTCTGGAAAAGGGTATGAAGGCCACCACGGTGGACGATATCGTCGAACGGGCCGGTGTCGCCAAGGGCACTTTCTACCATTACTTCAACACCAAAACGGACTTGTTGCCGGCACTTCGCGAGCGCTTCGCCCGTCGTTTCCTGGAACGGGTGTCGGAAGCGGTGGAAGCCTGTGCCGAAGACGACTGGCGCGGCCGGCTCAGCGCCTGGTGCCAGCGCAGCCTGTCGATCTGCGTCGAGGACTTTCGGCTGCACGATCTGGTGTACGCCGATCACTATCATGATCGCAGTGACCCTGATCTGAACCAGGTGCTGGATCAGGTGGAGGCGATTCTGCGCGCCGGCGGTGAAGCCGGCGCCTGGCCTCAGGCGGATTGGCGGCGGCTGGCGGTCATCGCGTTCTGGAGCATGCACGGTCTGGCCGATGACCTCATCGCCCGCGGTGGGGACAGCGAGGAGGTGGGGCGCTTTCTCAGCCAGCGGCTATTGGCCATGCTGGGCGGTACCGGAACCTGATCAGGCTTCCCCGGGGAGTGGCTGGTACAAGGGCCGGCGGCCGAGAACCCTCAAACCGTCGGGTCCGCTTTCCAGCAAACGGTATTCCTCGTTCGCCACCTGGACGGAGAGCTGGTAGCCGGAGGCTTCGGAGAAGCAGCCTCGCACCTGTTCCATGGCCGCCCTGGCGTCGGCGCTATCGGTTTCGAAATGCCCCAACAGCCGGCCCCGGTGGTGGATGGTCAAACGGTACTGCGTCATTGTTTTTGCTCCCATTGATCCCGCCACTGAGTCATCAGCCGTCGCGCCGCCCGAATCAGAGAATGGCCGTGTTCCGCGGCGTCCCGGCGCAACTGTTCCAGATCAATGCCGGCCCCCGACAGTTCCAGGGTGTGGCCGATCAGCCAGCGCTCCAGCTTTTCCGGGTCCGCTTCGATGTGAAACTGCAGGCCCAGCGCGTGGTGGCCGGCGGCGAACGCCTGGGTCGGGCAAGGCGTCGTCGTGGCCAGACTGGACACGGCCGCCGGCAATTGAATCCGGTCGCCGTGCCAATGCAACACCGGCACGTCTTCCAGAGCGGTCAGCGGCGAGGCCAGGCCGGCGCGGGTCAGTTGAACGGGCGCGAAACCGATTTCCTTTTCCGGCATGGCGCTGATTCGGCCGCCCAGGGCCCGGGCCATCAATTGCGCGCCGAGACAGATGCCGAGCAACGGCTGCCGTCGCAGTAGACGTTCGCTGATCAGGGCCAGCTCGGATTGCAGATACGGATAGAGACGGTCGTCGAAAGCGCCGATCGGACCGCCGAGTACGATCAGCAGGCCAGGCGGGGCATCGAATAAATCCTCGAGGGTGTCCACGCCGATATCGCGGTATTGGATTTGCCAACCCCATTCGCGCAGCAGGGGCTCGAGCGTGCCCAGATCCTCGAAAGCCAGGTGGCGCAGGGCCACGGCGGTGTTCATCGTCATTGGGTTTGCTCCGCTTGCGGTGTGGGAGAAGAAGCCGCGTCCGGCCAGTAGTGACTGTCGGGCAGGGGACGCGCGCCGAAGATGGCCTGACCCACCCGAACCACGGTGGCGCCTTCCTCGATGGCGGTTTCAAAGTCGCCGGACATGCCCATGGATAAGTGCGTCAGATCGATCCGGTCCGGCGCGCTCTGGCGTAGTTGGTCCCGCAACTGGCGCAACCGGACGAAGCAGGCGCGCACCCGGTCGGTGTCGGACGACCACAACGCCAGGGTCATCAGGCCTCGGACCCGCAGGCAGGAGAACGGCGTCAATGCCTTCAGAAATGGCGCCACCTGATCCGGCGCCAGGCCATATTTGCTGTCCTCGCCGGAGGTGTTCACCTGCACCATGACGTCCAGGGCGCGGCCTTCCTGCTGCAACCGGCGTTCCAGTGCCTCGGCCACCCGGATGCTGTCCAGGGCCTGGAATTCACTGGCGAAACGGGCCACGTAGCGGGCCTTGTTGGTCTGCAGATGGCCGATCACCGACCAGCGCAGGTCGGTCAGATCCGCCAGTGTCTGATGTTTATGGCGGGCTTCCTGAACCTTGTTCTCGCCCAGTTCCCGGCAACCGGCGGCGTAGGCCAGCCGCAGCCGTTCCACCGCCACGGTCTTGCTCACTGGCAGCAGGCGTACCGTGGCCGGGTCCCGGCCGCACCGGTAACAGGCATCGTCGATGCGCCGGCGCACCGACGCCAGATTGGCGCGAATCCGCGCCTCCGTTGCCGCTGGCGGGTAGGATGAAGGGGGCGTTTGGGTTGGGTCTGGTGTCATCACCGGGCTCCCATGGGCACTTGGAGAGTGCTTAGTTTATGATTGTCACAGGTCAAAATCCATATTGTCATAGGACAAAAAATGGCGATTACGGGACAAAGCGCGGCGGAGATCGTCGACAGCGTGCGGGCCGAGGTGCGAAGCGGTGCCCTGGAACCGGGCCAGGCGCTGCCGCCGGTGCGGGAACTGGCGGCGCGGCTGGGCGTGAACCGCAATACCGTGGCTGCTGCCTACAAGCGGCTGGTGGTGGTTGGCGTGGCGGAAACCCGGGGGCGGTTGGGGACGCTGATTCGAGAGCCTGCGGCACCAGGCCCACGGGAAGGCGCGGCACCGGACTCGCCGTTGATGGATCTCGCCAGCGGTAATCCGGACCCGCGCTGGTTGCCGGACCCGCGCGCCCTGGCGGCGGCGCTGTCCGGGCAACCGCGCCTGTACGGTGAGCCACCGGTGTCGCCCCGATTGGCGGCTCTGGCGGAGCCTTGGTTCCGGGACGTGCCCTGTCCAGATCCGGTGCTGACCGTGACCCACGGAGCGGTGGACGCCATCGAACGGCTGCTGACCGCCCATCTGGTGCCCGCCGATCCGGTGGCGGTGGAAGATCCCTGTTTCCTCAGCAGCATCCATACGCTGCGTTTACTGGGCCTGCGTCCCATGGGCGTGCCGGTGGACGGGGAAGGCATGACCGTGGATGGCTTGCGTCAGGCCCTCGCCAGCGGCGCCCGTGCCGTTTTGTGCACACCGCGCGCCCACAACCCCACTGGGTGCAACCTCAGCGCGGGTCGGGCCGCGGCATTGCGCCAGGTGCTGGCCGAATATCCGGACGTGCTGGTGATCGAGGACGATCACTTCGCCCCGTTGTCGCGGGCGGAATACCAGCCACTGGCGTCGTCGCGGAGCCGGCATTGGGCAGTGGTACGCTCGGTATCAAAGTGTTTTGGACCGGATCTGCGTCTGGCGCTGGTGGTCAGCGATGAGGACAGCGCCAGCCGGCTTGGCCAGCGGCTGGCCTCCGGTACCGCCTGGGTCAGCCATTTGCTGCAGGATATGGTGGCATCGTGCCTGGAGAGCAGCGCGGTAATGGCGCGGGTGACGGAGGCCGCCGCCGATTACCGGCGGCGCCGGGATACCTTGTCACGGGCTCTGCGGGATCAGGGGCTGTGTCCGTGGGACGGCGATGGTCTCAATCTATGGATACCGCTGCCGGGGCCGGCGGCGCCGGTCACCGCGGCGCTGGCTCGGCGGGGTTGGCTGGTGCGCGATGACCGGCCTTTCCGTCTTGGCGCCGGCGCCGGCGCTTTGCGCGTCACCGTGACCGGACTGGAGCCGGAGGTGGCGCGCCATTTCAGTGCGGATCTGGCGCGGGTGCTGGCGGCCGGCTGATCAGGGCGTCCCAGGCGGCCAGGCCGGTATCCGCCACGCTCATCAGGGTGGCGCCGTCGGCGCCATCGCGTGCCAGGATCGACATGCCGTGCTGCAGCGTCGCCAGGTATGTCGCCAGGGCCTGGCAATCCGTTTCCGGCGCCAGTTCACCCTCGGCGACAGCCCGTTCGAAGCGCTCCCGCAGGACGCTGATGTTGCGCGTCCGGTGCTCCCTCAATATTTCGCAAATGGCTGGACTGGCGCCCTCCGATTGCGGCGCGGCGAGTACGATCAGACAGCCTGGCGGACGGTCTTCATGACTGAACGCCCGAGCCGATTGGCGCAACACATGAGCCACCGCCTCACGGGCACTGGCGCTGTCCGCCACCGGTTCCCAGATGCCGCTGCCGCCGTGCCGCCGGTACAGCTCCAGGACTTCGCGGAATAACCCCTCCTTGCTGCCGAAGGCGGCATACAGGCTGGGCGGGTTCAGCCCCATGGCGGCGGTGAGGTCGGCCATGGAGGCGTGTTCGAAGCCTTTGCGCCAGAACACGTCCAGTGCCTTGCGCAATACCGTTTCCCGGTCGAAGTTGCGGGGTCTGCCGCGGGGTGGCATGGGGGCTCCTTTTTATGTATCGATCAATAAAAAATAACTTGACGGCGTCGATTCCGCACGTCATTTCTTATTTGTATTGATCACTACATATTTGGAGAGAGTCATGACGGATTTGAACGGTAAAGTGGCCTTGGTGACCGGTGGCAGCCGGGGTATCGGGGCCGCCATCGCCCGTCGCCTTGCCGCCGACGGCGCCCGGGTGGCGATCACCTACACCAGCCAGCCGGCCGCTGCCGAGGCGGTGGTGGCGGATATCGAAAGCAGAGGCGGGCGGGCGCTGGCGTTACGTGCCGACAACCGCGACAGTGAGACTCTGGCGGCGGCGGTGCGTGAGGCGGCGGACGCTCTTGGCGGGTTGGATATCCTGGTCAACAACGCCGGCATTTTCGAGATGCGCCCGATCAGCGAACTGACCCTGGAGGATTATCGGCGGGTCATGGAGGTGAACACCCAGGCGGTGTTCGTCGCCACCCGGGCGGCGGTGGACCTGCTGCCGGAGGGGGGACGGGTGATCAATCTGGGCAGCAGCCTGGCGGTACGGGTGCCCTGGGCGGGGCTGACTTTGTACTCCATGAGCAAGGCGGCATTGATCGGTTTCACCAAGGCGCTGGCCCGGGATCTGGGTGAGCGTGGTATCACCGCCAACGTGGTGCATCCGGGGTCCACCGACACCGATATGAACCCCGCGGGCGGCGACCATGCCGATGGCCAGCGGGCGCTCATGGCGATTCCCCGCTACAACGACCCCGATCATCTGGCGGCGCTGGTGTCCTGGCTGGCCGGCCCCGAGGCCCGCTCGGTGACCGGCTCGGAGTTCGCCATGGACGGTGGCGCCAATATCTGATCAGACATAGCCCAGGGTAAAGCGCTGATCCCGGTGTTGTGGGTTTTCCAGTTCGTCGATCATGGCTACCGCGTAGTCCTGCACCGAAATGCGGCTGTTGCCGTCCTGATCGGTGATCAACTGGTCGCCGCCGAGCTGAAATCGTCCGGTGCGCTCGCCAGGGAAGATCTCCGCCGCCGGGGACAGCATGGTCCAGGTCTGTTCGCTCTGGCCGCGCAACAGTTCCAGAGCCGCCTTGGCGCCCTGGGCGGTGGCCTTGTACTGCTCCGGAAACTCCGGCGTATCGAACAGCAGCTTGCCAGGAGCCACTTCCAGTGACGCGGCCCCGCCGACGATCAGGAAGCGCTTGGCGTCGACGTTCTCCAGGGCGCGCAGGATCGATTCCACGCCCTTGATGTAGTAGCCATAGACGTCGTCCTGGGCATGCCCGCTGAACGCGCTGATCACGGCGTCATGGCCGGCCAGCACCTTGGCCAGGGCTTCGCTGTCCATCACGTCCGCTTTCGCCGGCGTCAGATTTTCGTGTTGCGGCAAGCGTTCCGGGTGAGTGACCACGGCGGTGACCTGGTGGCCCCTTTCCAGGGCCTCGTTGAGCAGGGCGGAGCCGATGAAGCCGCTGGCGCCAATCAGTGCAATGTTCATAACCAACTCCTTATGAGGAAGAGATTGCTCGAAAACAAAGCCATGGTGGCACCGGTGATTGATTTGAAAAACAGCCCAATCAATAATTCAGTGTTTTTAAATTGATAACAATGGGGCTGACCATGGCCGCCGTGGAAGATCTCGACTACAACAGCCTGCCGGTATTTATCGCCCTGGTGGAAGCGGGCAGTTTCACCGCCGCCGCCGAGCGCCTGGGCTGCACCAAGACCCGGGTCAGCCTGCAGATCCGTCGTCTTGAGGAGCGCCTGGGCCAGAGCCTGTTTCATCGCACCACCCGGCAGGTGCAGCCGACCCCGGCCGGCGAGGCGTTCTATCAGCAATGTCGGCCGTTATGGAGTGGCCTGGAAGCGGCGCTGGGCACTCTGGAAGCGGACCGGCAGACCTTGACCGGTGAGTTGCGGATCTCCGCTCCCGAGGACTACGCCATGCAGACTCTGGCGCCGGTGGTGGCGGCATTCAGTGCCGAGCACCCGGGATTGCAGGTGGAGTTACGCGGCGGCGACCGGATCACCGATATGGTTCGCGAAGGCATCGATCTGGCGATCCGTCTCGGTTGGCTACGGGATTCGACGCTCCGTTCCACTGTGCTGGGCCACTTTCAGCAATGGTTGATGGCCTCGCCGGAGTATCTGCGCAAAAGAGGCACACCGGCCACGCCGGAAGCTCTGAGCGACCATGACTGGGTCGCCTTCACGCCGTTGCGCTCGCCATTGACCTGGAACTTTCGCAAAGGCGAACGGCAATGCAGGGTACAAATGCAGGCCCGGTTACGCACCAACGCCACCGGTGTCCTGCGGGAAATGCTGGCGCGTGGCGCCGGCTTGTCGGTCATGGCTCAGCCCACCGCGGAAGCGGAGATCCGGGCCGGCCGTCTGGTGCGGGTGCTGGCGGACTGGCGGTTGCCGGACGGCGGCATCCACGCGGTGTATCCGCCAGGGCGTTATATTCCGGCCCGGGTGCGGGCCTTCGTCGACGCTTTTCGCGCCTCTTTGGAACAGGAGAATCAGCAATGAGCTACAACGAAATCTTTGTGGCGCGGGAGCCGGAACGAGAGGAAATCGATGCCGGCAAGGGCAATCTGGTATTGGAATTCGGCACGCCCTGGTGTGGCCACTGCCTTGCCGCGCAACCGCTGATCCGTGAGGTTTTGGAGCACGCCGCCACCGACCATATCCGGGTGGAAGACGGCCGGGGCCGGCGGTTGGGCCGCTCGTTCCGGGTCAAGCTGTGGCCGACGCTGATTTTTCTGCGCGACGGTGAAGAGATGGCGAGAGTGGTGCGCCCCACCGATATCGCCGTGATCCGTGAGGCGCTGGCGCGATTGGAGCAGAGCGATTAATCAATGGCACCGGTGGTGGCGCGGTACGTGGAGGGCAGTCTTGTTCTTCTGCAATGTCGAATAAGTACAAGTAATTCCTGTTTGCAAATGAATCTCAATTTCACTCATTATAGGGAGGACGATCCGGACGGACCCGGCGTGGGTCATTGGAGGAATTGAGTGATGCTTGGCAAGGCGATTCGGCTGGTCCTGGTTGTGGGGATCGGCGCGGCGCTGATCATGCTGTCGGCGATGACGCCGGCGATAGCCGGGGACAAGTTCAAGGTGGTCACCACCTTCACGGTGATCGCCGACATTGCCCGCAACGTGGCCGGGGAGGCCGCCACCGTGGAGTCCATCGTCAAACCGGGGGCGGAGATCCACAACTATCAGCCCACCCCTGGTGATATCAAACGCGCCCAGGGCGCGCATCTGATCCTTTGGAACGGCTTGAATCTGGAGTCGTGGTTCGAACGCTTCTTCAGCCATTTACGGGGTGTGCCCGGGGTGGTGGTGTCGGACGGCATCGAGCCTCTGGGTATCGGTGACGGGCCTTATCGCGGCAAGCCCAATCCTCACGCCTGGATGTCGCCGGTTTCGGCGTTGATCTACGTGGATAACATTCGTGATGCACTGGTGCGTTACGACCCGGGCAACGCGGATACCTACCGGCGCAACGCCGAGCAATACAAAGCCCGCATCCGGGCGCTGGTCGAGCCGATTCGCCAGGAACTGGCGGCGGTGCCCGAGGCGCGGCGCTGGCTGGTGACCAGCGAGGGCGCGTTCTCTTATCTGGCCCGTGATTTTGATCTGAAGGAACTGTGTCTGTGGCCGATCAACGCGGATCAGCAGGGCACGCCCCAGCAGGTCCGCAAGGTGATCGATACGGTCAGGGCGGAAAACATCCCGGTGGTGTTTTCCGAAAGCACCGTGTCCGCTTCCCCGGCCCGTCAGGTGGCGCGGGAAACCGGTGCTGCTTACGGCGGCGTGCTCTATGTGGATTCCCTCACCAGCCCGGATGGCCCGGTGCCCACCTATCTGGATCTGCTGCGGGTCACCGCCGCCACCATTACCAAAGGACTGACTCAATGAACGCCGTTGCCGCCCGCCTCGCCGAATGTGTCGCCCGCCAGCACGGAGAGGGGATCGCCGTGCAACAGGCCACGGTGACCTACCGCAACGGCCATACCGCGTTGCGTGACGCCAGCTTCCGTATCCCGCGTGGCACCATCGCGGCGCTGGTCGGTGTCAACGGCTCGGGGAAGTCCACGCTGTTCAAATCGATCATGGGCTTCGTGCGTCTGGCCCGGGGCGACATTCGCGTGCTCGGCATGCCGATCCGGCAGGCGTTGCGGTGCAATCTGGTGGCCTATGTGCCGCAGGCGGAAGAGGTGGACTGGAATTTCCCGGTGTTGGTGGAAGACGTGGTGATGATGGGACGCTACGGCCATATGGGTCTGTTGCGCCGGGCCCGGACCGCCGATCACCAGGCGGTGGAGACGGCGTTGGCGCGGGTGAATATGACCGACTTCCGCAAACGGCAGATCGGCGAGCTGTCCGGCGGCCAGAAAAAACGGGTGTTTCTGGCCCGGGCGCTGGCCCAGGACGGCCAGGTGATTCTGCTCGACGAGCCCTTCACCGGCGTTGACGTAAAAACCGAGGAGCAGATCATGGCGCTGCTGCGGGAGCTGCGCGAAGAGGGCCGGGTAATGCTGGTCTCGACGCATAATCTCGGTAGTGTGCCGGAGTTCTGTGATCGCACCATTCTGATCAAGCGTACCGTTCTCGCCCATGGCCTCACCAGCGAGGTGTTTACCCAGCGTAATCTGGAGCAGGCGTTTGGTGGTGTGCTGCGCCACTTCGTCGTCAATGAGGCGGGCAGCGGCATGCCGATCCCGATTGGCGTATTCACCGACGACGAGCGGCCGCTGATTCTCAGGGACGGCCGGGCATCGGCCCGCGCGGCAGGGAATGGCGATAACCCATGAGCGCCTTGCTGCTGGAACCGTTCGGTTACCACTACATGGTCAATGCCATGTGGGTATCCGCGCTGGTCGGCGGTGTCTGCGCGTTTCTGTCCTGTTTCCTGATGCTCAAAGGCTGGTCGCTGATCGGTGACGCCTTGTCGCATTCCATCGTGCCCGGCGTGGCGGGGGCCTACCTGTTCGGGCTGCCCATGTTTATCGGCGCGTTCTTCTCCGGTGGCCTGGCGGCGGCCGCCATGCTGTTTCTCAATCAGCGCACCAAACTGCGGGAGGACGCGGTGATCGGCTTGATCTTTTCCGCGTTCTTCGGGTTGGGGCTGTTCATGGTTTCTCTATCGCCCACGGCGGTGAACATCCAGACCATCGTGCTGGGCAACATTCTCGCCATCACGCCAGCGGACACGCTGCAACTGGCGGTGATCGGCCTGGTCTCCCTGGCCGTGCTGCTGATCAAATGGAAGGACCTGATGGTGACGTTTTTCGACGAGAGCCACGCGCGCTCCATCGGTCTCAATCCAACCCGGCTCAAGATCCTGTTCTTCACCTTATTGTCGGCGTCGACGGTGGCGGCGTTGCAGACCGTGGGCGCGTTTCTGGTGATCTGCATGGTGGTGACGCCCGGCGCCACCGCTTATCTGCTCACCGACCGCTTTGCCCGATTGCTGATGATCGCCGTGGCGATCGGTGCGCTCACCAGCCTGACCGGCGCCTACGCCAGTTATTTTCTCGACGGCGCCACCGGCGGTGTGATCGTGGTGCTGCAGACGATGATTTTTCTGCTGGTGTTTCTGTTGGCGCCGAAACACGGTTTGCTGGCCGCGCGCAAAAGGGCGGCACGGGCCTGCGCGGAGCCGGTATGACGTTGATCGATACTCTGCTGGCGCCGTTTCAGTTCGATTTCATGATCAACGCTTTGATCGTCGCCATGCTGATGGCGATACCCATGGCGCTGCTGTCCTGTTTTCTAGTGTTAAAGGGCTGGTCGCTAATGGGCGACGCCATGTCCCACGCGGTATTTCCCGGGGTGGTGGTGTCCTACCTGATCGGTATTCCTTACGCGGTGGGCGCGTTCATCGCCGGCATGCTGTGTGCAGTTGGCACCGGCTTTCTCGATCACCACAGCCGGGTCAAACAGGACACGGTGATGGGCGTGGTATTCGCCGGCATGTTCGGGCTGGGTCTGGTGCTGTATGTGAAGATCCAGTCGGAAGTCCATCTCGATCACATCCTGTTCGGCGACCTGCTTGGTGTCGCCGGCCCGGACTTGCTTGCCGCGGCACTGATCGCACTGATTACCACCGGTGTTATCGGGTTGAAATGGAAGGATCTTTTACTGCACGCGTTCGATCCGGCCCAGGCTCGGGCGGTGGGGTTGAAAACCGGCTGGCTGCATTACGGGCTGCTGGCGCTGATCTCGATGACCATCGTCGGGGCGCTGCAGGCGGTGGGGGTGATTCTCGCCATCGCTCTGCTGATCGCGCCTGGCGCCATTGTCTTCCTGCTCACACGCACTTTCGGCGCGATGTTGCTGCTGTCGGTGCTGGTGGCGGTGTTCGGTGCTTTCAGTGGCGTTTATCTGTCCTTCTTTATCGACAGCGCGCCGGCGCCCACCATCGTGTTGATTCTATCGGTGCTGTTCGTCGTCGCTTATGTGCGCGCCGGGCGCAAGGCCCGACACGGGCAATCGGCGGAGCGAATCGGGGCACGGACCAGGGAGGCACGCCGCCGGGCGGCCGCGGAGTGTTGTCCGCTGATTCAGAATCGACAGGGTTTCTGAGCAACATGCCGGTACCGCCGTGGCGTGCCGGGCGGCACCGGAGCAGTGATGGAAGCAAAGGACCGCGTGTTTCAGTCCGCCGGGTAGAGGGCCCGGTCCAGGCTCAGGTTGCCGCCGCCGGAGACCAACAGTGAGACCGAAGCCGCCAACAGCGCAAGCCCGAATTCGTAGCCGTTGTTGCTCATGAACAGGCCGTTGCCGACATGGACGGTGACAATCGCCATCACCATGGTGAAGGCAAGTGCCAGTGCCGCGGGCCGTGTCAGCAGGCCGATCAGTAACAACAAGCCACCGAAGAACTCAGCCGAACCCGCCGCCAGAGCCATCAGAACGCCGGGTTCCAGGCCGATGGAGGACATCCATTGGCCGGTGCCTTCCAGGCCATGGCCACCAAACCAGCCGAACAGTTTTTGTGCGCCATGGGCCATGAAAATAATGCCCACGGGGATGCGCAGCAGCAGCGGTGCCCAGGTGCTACGAGTCTGCAGAGCGGGTTGCAATAACGTCATGATCGAAAGCCTCTTAAAGGTTGAGAGTGGCACCGGCCCGCTGGACCGTGCGGTGATGGGGGTATTAAAAGGGCAGGTGATTAGATGAAAAATAGGTATTATCTGTTTTCTTTGTTCTGATATTTAGATCTTTTTGTCAGCATCGAAGATGCTCAATGGTTGGTACCGAATACTGTCCATTGGTATGCTAACCGGATGACCAGTACATCTCGTCCACTCACTGCCGATCTCGCCGATCCGCTCTACTACCTGCACAACTTCCAGACCGTGCTGGATTGGGTGGGGGAGCGCCATGGCGATCTGCTGGCGCCGGAGGAAATGGCATTCCTGGATGCCTTTCGCGCTTTGCCGGAGCCCAGCCGTGCCTTGCTGGCGCGGATGGTGATGCGCAAGGGCGAGTACTTCCGCCGGGACCGGCTGGGCTACCGCGAAGTTGGCGACACGGCTACCGCCATGGCGCCGCTGATCAGCGCGGGCTGGGTTGATGGCGACCCGCTCCTGACCTTGGAGACGCTGTTTGCCCTCTGTACCCGTGATGAGTTGAAGTCGGCTTTGCACCAGCGCCTGGTGGAGCGGGGCCTGGCGCTGTCGGCGCGCAAGACGCTTTGGCTGGCGGCACTGCGGGAAGACGACGATCAGGCCCGTACCGCGAAGGCGTGGGGCTGGGACGGTGTGCCGGTCTATCAGTTGCGCATTCGGCCGCTGTGTGATCGGCTGCGTTTGATGTTTTTCGGCAACCTGCACCAGGACTGGTCCGAGTTCGTGCTCGCCGAACAAGGCACCTTCCTGTATGAAACCGTGACCTTGTCCCGCGCCTCGCGTCCCTTTCAGAGTCGCGAGGAAGTGGATGCCTATCTCGATCTGGCCGCTTGCCGGGAGCAGTTCGATGGCGATGGCGATCTGGAGGCGTTGGAACAGGCGCTGCTGCCGCGCCTGGAAGCGTTGCCGGATAACCCGTGGTTGCGCGAGCGCGGACATAAGTTGTTGTTCAAGGTGGCGCGGGAGAGGGAGCGGCGTGGCGAGGAACAGGCTGCCCTGGCTTTGTATCAGCGATGCCATTACGCCGAGGCCCGTGCCCGTGAGCTGCGGGTCCTGGAAAAAACCGGCCGCTATACCGAGGCTTACCAATTGGCCCGGAGCGCCGAGGCGGAGCCCCGCAATGAAGCGGAGTGGCAGCAGGTGCAGCGGGTGTTGCCCCGTCTGCAACGTAAACTCGGGCATCCCGTGCAGCGTGCCGGAGCAATACCGACGCATCATGAGTTCGAACTGACGCTGCCGTATTATCCGTGGGTGGAGCTGGCGGTGAGGAACCATATGCGGACCGCCTCGGAGCCGGTCTACTACGTGGAAAACACCCTGATCAACAGTCTGTTCGGGCTGCTGTGCTGGGAGGCGCTGTTCGCGCCCCTGCCCGGTGCCTTTTTCCATCCATTTCAAAGCGGGCCGGCGGACCTCTATCGGGACGATTTTGTCAGCCGCCGCCGGGATCTGTTTGAACAGGCGCTGGCGCGCCTGAATGATGGCAGCTATCGCGCCGTGATCCTGCAACGTTTCGAGGAAAAGCAAGGGCGTTTGTCGCCGTTCCTGTTTTGGGATGCGCTCGATTCGGAGCTGCTGACTCAGGCATTGGACTGCATTCCCGCCGAGCATCTGCGCCTCTGCTTTGAGCGACTGCTGGCCGATCCGCGCGCCAACCGCTCGGGGTTACCGGATCTGATTCAGCTATGGCCGCGACAGCGCCGTTATCGAATGGTGGAGGTGAAGGGGCCCGGCGATCGTCTGCAGGATAATCAGCGGCGCTGGCTCGACTATTTTCAGCGGCACGATATTCCGGTGGCGGTGTGTCACGTGCGTTGGCGGGAGACGGAGTGAGCCGCTATACCGTGGCGGTGCGCGCCCTGGCGGAGTTCACCGCCAAAAGCGGCGACCTGGATTTGCGTTTCACCCCTTCGCCCACCGCTCAGGAGGGCATTGCCGGGCACACCACCGTCACCGGCCGTCGCGGTGAGAGTTATCAACGGGAAGTACCCTTGGCCGGTGACTACCGCCACTTGCATGTGCGTGGCCGGGCCGATGGTTACGATCCCCGCCGTAACCGCCTGGAAGAAATCAAAACCTTTCGTGGCGATCTGGAGCGGCAGCCCGCCAACCATCGGGTGTTGCATTGGGCGCAGTTGAAGATATACGGCGCTTTGCTGTGCCGTGAGCGCGGCCTGGACCAGGTGGAACTGGCGCTGGTTTATTTCGATGTGGTCAAGCAGAAGGAAACGCCGCTGCGGGAAGTCCACGAGGCGGAGTCCCTCAACCGTTTTTTTGATGAACACTGTGAACGTTTCCTGCAATGGGCGGACCGTGAGCTGGCCCATCGTCAGGCGCGGGATCAGGCCTTGACCGCCTTGGCTTTTCCGCATGCCCGGTTCCGTTCCGGCCAGCGTGAACTGGCGGAATCGGTGTATCAAAGTGCCTGCACTGGCCGGCCACTGTTGGCCCAGGCGCCCACCGGTATCGGCAAGACCCTGGGGACCTTGTTTCCGCTGTTAAAGGCGGCGCCGGGGCGAGTGCTGGACAAGGTGTTTTTCCTCAGCGCCAAAACGCCGGGACGAAAGCTGGCGCTGGACGCGGTGCGCACGCTCACCGGCGACGGCACGATGCCGTTGCGTACCGTGGAAATGATTGCCCGGGAAAAAAGTTGTGAACATCCGGACAAGGCTTGTCATGGGGAATCCTGTCCGCTGGCGGCGGGCTTTTATGACCGTCTGCCCGCCGCCCGGCAAGCGGCGGTCGAATCACCGATACTGGATCGTCGGCAGCTCCGCGAGGTGGCACTGAGGCACCACATCTGCCCCTATTATCTGAGCCAGGAAATGGCGCGCTGGAGTGATGTGGTGGTGGGGGACTACAACTACTACTTCGATCTTTCCGCGCTGTTGCACGGGCTCACCACGGAAAACCAGTGGCGCGTGGCGGTGCTGGCGGACGAAGCCCACAACCTGGTGGACCGTGCCCGTGGCATGTATTCCGCCGAACTGGATCAGATCGCCTTTCGCCGCCTGAAAAAACAGGTGCCGAAATCCCTGAAAGGCGCGTTCGAACGCATCCACCGGCACTGGAACGCGCTAAATAAAGAGATCGAGGAAGCCCAGCCTGACACCGACTATCGCGTTCATGATGATCCGCCCCAGGGATTTCTTTTCGCCTTGCAGCAGGGCGTGGCGGCGATCACCGATTATCTGGCCGAACAACCGGAAGCTCTGGACAGCGATCTGATCCGTTTCTATTTCGATGCGCTGCATTTCAACCGGGTGGCGGAACGATTCGACAGTGATGCCTTTCTGTTTGACAGCCACTGGCGTGCTCCGTCCCGTGGCCGGCCCGGTTCGTTTTTGTGTTTGCGTAACGTGGTGCCGGCGGCCTTGCTGGCGCCGCGTTTTGAAACCGCTTCGGCGGCGGTGCTGTTTTCCGCCACGCTCAGCCCGCCCCGTTACTATGCCGATCTGCTCGGGCTGCCGGACACCACCGCCTGGGTGGATGTGCCGTCGCCGTTCCGGGCGGAGCAATTACAGGTGCGCATCGGCCACCGCATCTCTACCCGTTACCGCGACCGCCGGGCCTCTTTGGCGCCGATCGCCGCGTTGATCGGTGATCAGTTCCAGCAGCGCCGTGGTAATTACCTGGCGTTCTTCAGCAGCTATGAGTATCTGGAAGGCGTGCTCTCGGTGTTCCGCCGGGCCCATCCGGACGTGCCGGTCTGGTCCCAGCAAAGACGCATGGACGAAGAGGCTCGTCAGGCGTTTCTGGATCGCTTCGAAGAAGGCGGGGAAGGAATCGGGTTCGCGGTGCTCGGCGGCGCCTTCGCCGAAGGCATCGACCTGCCCGGTCGGCGCCTGATTGGCGCTTTCGTGGCGACGCTGGGGTTGCCGCAGATGAATCCGGTGAACGAACAATTCAAGACGCGTTTGGCGGCGCTGTTTGGCGACGGCTACGACTACACCTATCTGTTCCCGGGGCTGCGCAAGGTGGTCCAGGCGGCGGGGCGGGTGATCCGCACCGGCGATGACGAAGGCGTGGTGCATCTGATCGACGACCGCTTTGCCCACCCCAGGGTGCGAGCGCTGCTGCCATCATGGTGGCAGTGCGGCTGACACCCTTGCTCACGGCACGCTACCGATAACACGGGGGATGGCAATTGACAGAGGAGGGAAAGGACTTCTAGGATGAATGCGACATTTAATAAAAATGACGCATTAAAGAATAAATTTGAAAAATGATGCATAACGATACCCCACTGACCCGCGCCCTTACTCAGCAGGAAGCAAAAGTACAGGCGACGCCACTGGATGCGCTCAAGCTCGCCCGCAAACATTGGCTCGAACATTCGCGCCTCAATATGGGCTCACTGGCGGAGGAACTGGGCGTCAATCGGGCGACGCTGTTCCGCTGGGTCGGTAACAAGGACCTGTTGCTCGGGGAAGTCCTGTGGTCGTTCTATCGGGTGCTGTTCGATCAGATTATCGAGGATGCGGAAGGTGACGGTGGCGAGTACCTGGCGTGGGCCTGTGAGCAGGTGGTGGTGCGTATCATGGAAAACGAGCCGCTACAGCGTTTTATCCGCCAGGACACCGAATACGCAATCCGGATTCTGACCTCCAAGTCCAGCATCATTCAGGGGCGCTCCATCGAAGTCATTCGCGGCCTGCTGCAAAGCGAGGCCGACGCCGGCCGCTGGCGGTCGCCGATCCCACTTGCCGAACTGGCCTACCTGATCGTGCGTGTCGGCGAGTCCTTTCTTTATGGCGACATCATCAGCGGCCACGACACCGCCATGCCGCACGCCCGTACCGCCTTCCGTTTATTGCTTGGTGCTCAACAACCGGCGCCATAACACAGACGAATTACAACAAGATCGGGAGAGATCACGATGAAAAAGACAGGTGTTTTTATCACTGGCTGGACAGTGGCGAAATACGCGGCGGGAATCGGCGTTCTGGCCTTGTCCACGCAGGCGGCGGCGCTGAACATCATGCTGGTCAATGACGATGGCTGCGCCGCGCCGGGGATCAACGCCCTGGCCGAGACACTGCAAAGCCATGGGCACACCATCACCATGTACGCTCCGGCCGGACCGCAAAGCGGTCAGGGGTCGCGGCTGACGCTGCCCAGTGGTGATTGCGGTGTGCGTTTTGAAACACTGACCTCGGACCTCAAAGGCGATGAGCCCGCCGCTGGCGGCTACTGCGTCAGTGCGGTGTCAGTCTCCAACGGTGAAGACTGCGGCACCGTGGATCATTTGCCGATGCCGTTTCTGGAACTGGGCCAGCGCGTCAGCGCGAGCCCGGCGGACAGTGCCTATGTCGGATTGCGCTTGATGGGCGAGGCGCCGGATCTGGTGGTGTCGGGCATCAACTCCGGAGAGAACGTGGGCCGTTCCACGTTGCATTCCGGTACCGTGGCGGCGGCGGTCTCTTCGGTGCAAAGAGAGGTGCCCGCCATCGCGGTCAGTCTTTCCGTGCGTTCCGATAATTACGCCGCTGCCGCCGCTTTGGTGGCGGACGTGGTGCGGAAGCTGCAGGATAACGCCAAAGGGGACAGGTTGTTGCCACCGGGAGTCGCGCTCAATATCAACTATCCGGCGGGCACCCCCAAAGGCCTGTTGTTCACCGACGCCGGATCACACTCCACGTTATCCATTGATCTTCAGCCACAGGAAGACGGTACCGTTTCCCTGGACGGTTATGTGTTCGATTTTGCCAGTCAGGACATTCCCGCCGAGGAGATCAGTGAGGAAGGCATCGCCCAGCGTGAAGGGTACATCAGCATCAGCACGCTCCATGCCAGCTTCAATGGTCCCCGGGCCGCCAAGGCGCTGACCCGGGTTTCCCTCCATGGTATTGGCGACGCCGAAACCGATTGAGCCGGAGGGTGGAACGATGAGCAAATTGAAATCTCTTGGCGTTGCGTTGTTGGCGTTGTCGCTGACGGCATGTGGCGGCAACAGCGGTGATCATTCTCCCGCTGGCACGCCGGCGTCCCTGGCTGGCCTCTATCAAGGCGCTTTCTTTGCCGACGACGGCGGCGCCAACTGGATCACGGCTCTGGTACAGGAAGATGGCACCGCGCTGTTGGCGTTTGACGACGAGGCCGATGGCGCCCGGATTCTGCTGGAAGGCCAACTGGATGACACCGGTTTTGACGGCATCGCGGAACAGGACGGAAAGGCGGGCGAACCGGTGCATTTTACCGATGACGATGCCGACGCCGCCGTGGTACGCGGTGAACTATCACTGGGAGACCTCAACGGCACCTTCGTGTTACAGCGCGATGAGAAAAGTATCGCCGACGACCCGCTGGCGGGGGACTACGTGTTCGTGGACGAGAAGGGCACGTTATGGTCGGTGCGCATTAGCGATCAGGGCCTGGTGTCGGCGCAATCGGGCGACTGCGCCTTTGAGGGCAGTGTCACCACGGCGGGCAGTGGTGATCCGGCCTCGCTGGCGCTAACCGCCGGTGCCTGTGGACCCTTTAGCGCCAGCGCCAACGGTGCCCTCTATCTGCAGAACGCGGTTATCGGGGAACGGGACGCGCTGCGGGTGGTGGTGTCGGCTCAACAGCAGCCCCACGACTATTTGTGGTTCCGTGACTAGGGCCTGTTCACCCTATTTCCACCGCGCCTGTTGCGGCTAAAACGTCACCAATCCAGGCACGAGGAGAGAAGTTTGGTCGTTCCAAATGAACGACGAGTAACGCGGAGTGGTGACGTTTTAGCCGTAACCCGAAGGGCTGGAACCCTTTTTACCTCCCGCGTCGTTGTCGGTTGCTCATTTGGAATGACCAAACCGCGCCCTCCGCCTGGCTGGAGGCAAAAAAGGGCATCCAGCAGGCGCGATGGAAATAGGGTGAACAGGCCCTAGCCGGGGCGGATAAGCAGGAATCCGGTGGGGCCGTGTCGGAAGTGGCGGTCCTGCCGGTGTTTCCCCCGCCGTTGATCAGCCGTCTTCCAGGAACCGCGCCCACAACGCTTTGGCTCTGACCTGATAGGCGCGCACCTGATCGATCAGACGATGACGTGCATCGCCGCCCATCAGGGCCTCGGGCAGCAGCGGATCATGAATGATCAGGCGAATGGCGGCACGCCCCAGCAACAGACTGTCGCGGGCAGCCTGTGCCAGTGGCAGCGTGTCCAGGGTCGCCTCGCTGGTTCTCAAGCGTTGGCCGATAGTCTCATAGGCCGAGGTCATTGCCCGGGTATCCCACTGTGCCCGAATCAGTGCTTCATCCTGCCCGGACAACGCACTGACGCCAAAGACCCGTGCCGCCGGAGCCATACCCAAGCGTTTCAAATCCTCCCGCACCGTCGCGACGCCACCGATCAGGTTGTCCGGGCGCAGCCACAGGCCGCTGTTCGCCAGGGCACGAAATCCCCTCAACGCCAACGCCCGTTCATGACGGCGCCAGGCGACTTTTTCCCGTCTTGGCACGGCGGCGTCGATGACACCGATCCAGCCGCCATCCCAGGCCACCGCCTGTTGCTCCTTGCGTAGCCAGTTGCGCACATCCTCGATAAGAGAATTGCCCTGGGGATTGAGCGCGTAAATTCCGCGCGCGGGGCTGGTGATCTTGCCATGACGCAGCAAACGATTCACCGCCACCCGCACGTTCTGCGGCCGCAGGCCGCAGGCCTCGCCCGCCCGGCACAGCGCGGCAATCGACAGCTCCCGGGCATCGTGGGTGGATAGCAGATCAAGCACCAGATCCGAAGCGGTCGGTTCCATGCCTTCAATGTAACTGAGTTTTACCATGTTGGACATTTAGTGAAATATATCCTAGCTTCGAAAAATTGCATTTTGGTGCGGCAAATGGCGCGCGGCGCATGCCTCAAAACCGTACAGACCTCAAACCAGGAGACAACCCATGTCCAATTCGCCGGTTATCACCCACACCGAGGGTGCGGTTCGCACGATCATCATTAACCGCCCTGATAAACGCAATGCCGTGGACCGGCCCACCGCCGACGCCCTGCGTGCTGCTTTTGAAGCGTTCGAACAGGATGACAGCGTTCATGCGGCGGTACTGGCCGGGGCCGGCGGCAACTTTTGCGCCGGCGCCGATTTGTCCGCCATGGGCGATGAGCAGCGCCGCAACGAAGTGGAACCCGAAGGCACCGGTCCTGGCCCCATGGGTCCCTCGCGCATGCTGCTGAGTAAACCGGTGATCGCGGCGGTGTCAGGTTATGCCGTGGCGGGCGGCCTGGAGCTGTCACTGTTGTGCGACTTGCGCGTGGCGGAAGCCTCGGCGGTGTTCGGTGTGTTCTGCCGCCGCTGGGGGGTTCCGCTGATTGACGGCGGTACCGTACGGCTTGCTCGAATCATCGGCCAGGGGCAGGCACTGGACATGATTCTCACCGGTCGCCCGGTGCAGGCGGATGAGGCGTTGCGCATGGGGTTGGCCAACCGGGTGGTGGCGGACGGCGACGCCCTGGCCCAGGCGCAGGCCCTGGCCAGGGAGATCGCCGCGTTCCCGCAGCGGTGCCTGCGCGCGGACCGCCTTTCCACCTATCAGCAGTGGGATCACGATCTGACGGAAGCCCTGCGCCGTGAGGGCGCCGGCGGCTATCCGGTGGTATTCGCCGAAGCCATCGCCGGGGCACAACGCTTCGCCCGGGGAGCAGGGCGCCACGGCAGCTTCGACGATCACGGCTAGCGGCCGGTGGTCCTCTCCTTGCGCCATTGCTCCAGGGTTCCCGGCGCGCCCAGGTGATAGCCGTTCACGGTTTTACCGTAGTAATCCATGGCCCGGTTGCCGTGGAAGTCTTTAATGGTGGCGTCGAGATCCCCTTTGAAGCGCGGGTCCTGTGGCCGTGGCTGGCTGGTGATGAACGCGGCCAGATCCCAGGCCTGCTGTACCGACAGACTGCCCGGTTTGCCCAAGGGCATGTTGGCCTGGATAAAGGCGGCGGCGGTGTTGACCCTGTGCATGCCGGCCCCCCAATTGAAGGCCTGATCTCCCCACAGCGGCGGGAATTGGTAGCGGCGTTTCGCCAAAGCGGTGCCCTGGCCGTCGTCGCCGTGACACAGCGCGCAATGCTCCGCGTACAAGCCGGCCCCCCGTTCCGGTGAGAACGGCTGCGCCGGCTTGTCCAGTTCCGGATAGCCCCGGCCCGGCAGAGCTTCCCCGGTGGGGGTGCTCTTGGATTGCCAGAACATGAAACTCATCAGATCAACAATGACCTGACTGTCCGCCGCCGGCGCCTGTCCCGCCTCGGAGGCCTGGGCGTTTTGCGAATAGGTGAAGCAACCCTGAAGGCGTTCCGCCATGGTATTCACCTTTTGGTTCTTGCTGCGCCAGGCCGGGTACTGTCCCCAGGCCGCCCACATTGGTGCGGCGTTGGCCTGGCGGCCGTTGTTCATGTGACAGTTGACGCAGCTCTGGCTATTGCCCACGTAGCGGCCGGCTTCGGCATCGGTGCTGGTGTGGCGGAAAATATCCGCGCCGCGACGCACCGAGGCACCGAATTCGTTATCGGGTAGATCCTCCAACAGCGGCGGCTGGAAGTAATTGTTGAGGGCGTCGGCGACACGGGGTGCCGGATCCGGCCGGGCATGCTCCGGGATCTCCCCAGCGGTGGGCAGGGCGGCGAGATAGGCGGCGACTTCCTTGATTTGTTGCTCGGTCATGGCGTTTGCCACTGCCGCCATCAGCCCGCCGGCGTCGTTTTTGCGTTGCCCGCTTTGCCAGGCCTTGAGCTGGGCTTCCAGATAACCGGCATGTTGCCCGGCCAGCGCCGGGAAGTGGTTGCCCACCCCACGGGCACCGTCACCATGACAGGCGACGCAGGCGGGCTGATTGGCCTGCCAGTGTCCATTCACCACCCAATCGCGCCCTGGCAAGGCAGCGGCCTTGTCGCTGCTTTGCTGATCGGTTTGACCGGAGCCGGCATCGAGGCCGGCGTAGTACTCCGCCACTGCCTGGATCTGCTCGTCGCTGAGCGCCTTGGCGATCGGCGCCATGATCGGATTGGCGCGCTTGCCGCTGGCGAAGTCATGCAGTTGCTTGGCCTGATAGTCGGCACTGAGGCCGGCCAGGGAAGGGAAGCCGCCGGCCGCGTTGCCGCGGCCATCGGTGCCGTGGCAGGTGACGCAGGGTGGCGCGCCGCTGGCGCCCTGACGGGCCAGGGTTTCTCCGGAGTCGGCGCCGCGAGCCGCGAGGGCTGAAACAAACAGAAAGGGGATCAAGCTGAGGCGTAGCGCCCGCTTGCTGGCAAGTGAAGCTGGCATGACGGAACTCCCTGGCGTGCGGTCAGAGCGAAGGTCCTGACCGAAAAAGCCCACAATAAATGTATTGATATAAGCTTATATTAAAACGCGATTAATAATGAGGCAAAGGAGTTGACGCAAAATCTGGCTTGGGGGCTTGGGGTTCCCTCTGCACGGCGCTACAGAACCGCTGTGGGAGCCAGCCTGCTGGCGAATACGGCCCTCCAGCGTGACCCATTGCTTGCAGCGGCCCGCCGCCCGGACAAGCTCCCACAGCGGCCTTGTAGCAATGTCTGAATGGAGGCTCCAAAGACCTTAAAGATGGCCGCCATAAAAAGCCCCCGGCGACCCCGGTGCCACGGCCGTGGAGAGGACGATGGCGGAGCCATCACCGTGGCGTTGTCTCTGGCGCGTAGTGGGAACGCCAGGGACGCCGGGTCGTCGGAGTAACGGACGAAAAGGTGGGCGCCCGCGAACGGGCTGTTACAGGGCCTCCAGGATGGTGGCGATGCCCTGGCCGCCGCCGATGCATTGAGTGGCAAGGGCGTAGCGGGCCTTTTCCCGCCGCAGCAGGGTGGCGGCTTTGCCGGTGATGCGCGCGCCGGTGGCGCCCAGGGGGTGGCCAAGAGCGAGCGCGCCGCCGTCCAGGTTCACGGTATCCGGGTTCAGTCCCAGATCGCGGATGCAGGCCAGGGCCTGGGAGGAGAACGCTTCGTTGATTTCCACCACGTCCAGTTGCTCCACACTGAGACCGGCCCGTTGCAGTGCCTTGCGGGTGGCGGGAATCGGACCGAGCCCCATTACCGCCGGGTCGCAACCGGCGGTGGCCACGGCGCGGATCCGGGCGCTGGCCGGCAGATTGTGGCGCTGGGCGAAGTCATCGCTGGTGACCAGCACGGCACTGGCGCCATCGGTGAGCGGTGAAGAGGTGCCGGCGGTGACCACGCCGTTTTCATCAAACGCCGGCGGCAGTTTCGCCAGAGCTTCCAGAGAGGTGCCGGGACGGATGCAGCCGTCGTCCTCGATCCGGTTCGCGCCCGTTCCCGTATCGATGGCGATGATTTCATCGCGCAACAGACCGCCGTCCCGCGCGGCGGCGGCCTTGCGGTGGGAGACCAGAGCCAGTTCTTCCTGCTCGGGCCGGTGGATTTCATAGCGTTGCGCCACGTTCTCGGCGGTGCGTCCCATGGATACGTAAGCGTCGGTATGTTCCCGCAACCAGGGGTTGGGGGAGAAGTTGAAACCGCCCTGGGGCACCATGGACATGCTTTCCACGCCCACGCACAGGTAAGCGTCACCGATGCCCGCCTCGATCTGGGCGGCGGCGATATGGATGGCGGACATGGACGAGCCGCAAAAGCGGTTGATGGTCATGCCGCCGACCTCCCGGGGCAGGCCTGACAACAGCCCGACGATGCGCGCCATGTTGTTGCCCTGGGCGGCCTCCGGGTAGGCGCAGCCAAGAATCACGTCCTCCAGCAGCGACGGATCCAGATCGGTACGGGCGAGCAATCCCTTCACCACCTGGGCGGCGAGATCATCCGGGCGTACTTCGGCGAGCGCCCCTTTGCGGGCGAAGTGGAACGGGGAACGGGCGTAGCCCGCGATAACGGCTTTCATGATTATCTCCTGATCAGCCAGGGAATACTGTTGACCGCCGCCAGTGCCACCAGGGAGGCGGCCATCACCGCGCACAGGGCCACCAGATCGCCGGGAAACAGTGTCGTCATCAGAGTGCCGCCGATGCCAAGAACAGCAAGGCGGGTCAGACTGGCGGCGATCGGCCACTGCATACGGCCGACGCCTTGGGAAGCGAAGTACAGCGCCATGCCGACGCCGAAGAAGCCATACACCGGTGCCACCGTGCGCAGGTAAATGGCGCCGGTGGCGATCGCCTCGGCATCGTCGGTGAACAGGCCGAGCCAGGCGGTGGGAAAGGCGGCGGCGAGCAGGCCCACGGTGCCGGTGGTGGCGGCGGTGAGGGCGGCGCCGATCCAGGCGATGCGACGGGCGCGCTGGATCTGGCCAGCGCCCATGTTCATGCCGACCATGGCCACCAGGGCGGTGCCGAAACCGAAGCTGAGCGGGATCTGCAGGTATTCGATACGAATACCCAGGCCGAAGCCGGCCAGCGCCGTCATCCCGGTGCGGGCGACGAAGAAGGTGGCCACCACCACGGACAAATTGGAGAACACGGTGTTCAGGGCGGACCACAGGCCGACGCCGAGGATCTCCGCGAACAGGGTTTTGCGCAGCGGTGCCCGCAAGTCCAACCGGACGCCGCCATGGCCGCGCATCAGGGCCACCGCCAGAATCGCCGTGGCGATCAGATAATAGGCGGCCAGCGCCAGACCAGCGCCGGTAATGCCCATACCCGGCAGTGGACCGATGCCGAAGATCAGCAGCGGCGACAGCACCAGCAACAGCAACACGCCGCCGGTGAGCACCAGCGCCGGCATCAGCATATTGCCGGCGCCGCGCATTACCGCCGACAGGCCGTTCATCAGCCACAGAAAGGTGACGCCGGCGAACAGGGCGTTGGAGTAGGCGAGGGCGGCGTCCAGGGCCTGGCCGCGGCCGCCGAGCAGGGCGTAGAGAGCGGGACCGGAGCCGATCACCACCGCTGAACAGAGCAAACCCAGTACACCGGTGATGACCACCGCGTGCAGAGCCAGGGCGTTGGCCTTGTCGGCATCGCCGGCGCCGAGGGCGCGCGCCACCGCCGAGGAAATACCGCCGCCGATGCCGCCGCCGGACATCATCATCATGAGCATCACCAGTGGGAACACCAGTGCCGCCCCGGCCAGGGCGTCCACGCCGATCAGGCCGACGTAGTAGCTTTCCAGAAAGTTGGCCAGGGCCTGAGCCAGCATCACCACCAGATTGGGTAGCGCCAGTTTCAGTAACGTAGGCAGTACCGGCGCGTGCAGGATTCTGCGTGCCCGCTCTCCGGCATTCGAAGGGGGAGCGGACAGGGGCGCGGTGGCGACGGCGGCTCGGTTCATCGGCGTTTACCGTTGCATTACCAGCAACGTTGAGGTGGCGCTGGCATAAAGGCGGCCCTCGCTGTCGGTGAGGCGGGCCTCGGCGAAGGCCAGGCGGCGGCCCATGGTAATGATCTTGCCTTCCGCGCGTACCGGGCCGGTGTCCTTGGTCATGGCCTTGTGGTAGGCCACTTTCAGTTCCGCGGTGGTGTAGGCCTGATCCACCTCCAGGTTGGAATGCACGGCGCAGCCGCAAGCGGAATCCAGCAAGGTGGCGGCGTAACCGCCATGGACGGTGCCGATCGGGTTATAGACTTTTTCACTGGGCGAGCCTTCGAACACGACCCGTCCCCGCTCCACCTCCACCAGAGTGAAGTCCATGGTTTGGCCGATGCCGGCGCGGAGATCCTTCTCCATCATCATCTGCAGTGTTTCCAGGCCAGTCATGGCTTTCAGGGCGGTATTGGATTGATTCACGGTTTACTCCTTGGCGGGCTTCCCGGAGGAAGCCGGGGTTGCGGAAGCGGTGGCGCCGAGCAGTTGCTGGCGTACCGCGTCGAGAATTTCGCTGGACAGTTCCGGGTCATCCACGGCGCGGGACAACACCAGGGCGCCGACCAGACTGGACGCCGTGGCCAGGGCCCGGCGCCGGCGGTTGGCGCGACGGCCAGGGAGCCAGTCGGCGATCATGTCGGCGAACTTGCGGAAGGTGCCGGTATAGGCGTGGCGCACTTCCGGCGTTTGCCGGGCGGTATCCACCGAGAGCGCGGCGAACAGGCAGCCGTGGCCGGGCTGGTCGCGATGGCGCGGGCTCAGGTATTGCTCCACCAGTACCTGAAAGGGGGGTTGCTGGCGTTTGGCCGTGAGGCGTTCCCATCGGGTACGGATATCGCCGGAGGAGGCGCAGGTTTCCGCCATCAGCGCTTCCTTGGACTCGAAGTGCCCGTAGAAGCCGCCGTGGGTGAGGCCGGCGCTTTTCATCAGGTCCGCCACGGCCACGCCGTCGTAACCTCTTTCCCGAAACAGCCGGGAAGCCTCGGTGACGATTCGGCGCCGGTTGGCGGCGGCTTGTGCTCGGCTGACACGCATGGCGGTCCTCCTTTTTTGATGATGGATATAATTTATAAATGCATGATGGGTATCATGTAAATGATTTTTTATGACCGCCGTCCGTGGCGGTCACCCTCCGGGCCGTCGCTTAAGCAACGTTAAAAATCGTTCCCGACGATTTTTTCTTGGCGCCGTGGCGGGCGTGGCTGCCGGTTTGTGTCATGGGTGTCTTTCCTTCGTGGCGGGAAACCCGTTCAATATCGGTACATCACCGATCAACAGAGGACGAGGAGAACGCCATGAACCATCCGGATCTGGGGAAACTGATCCTGCGCTTGAGCCTGGGCGGCATGTTGCTTTTGCACGGGATCTCGAAAATGCTGCATGGCGTGGGCTGGATCGCCGGCTCGCTGCAAAGCATGGGATTGCCCGGTTTTTTTGCCTACGGGGTGTTTATCGGCGAGGTGATCGCGCCGCTTATGATCATCGTTGGTTATTACACCCGGGTAGGGGCGGCATTGATCGTCGGCAACATGCTGGTGGCGTTGGTGCTGGTGCACATGAACGAGCTGTTCGCGATCAATGACAACGGTGGCTGGGCGATTGAGTTGCAGGGATTCTATCTGTTCACCGCTGCGGCGTTGTTCTTCCTCGGTGCCGGCAAGTACGCAATGAGGAATTGATGGGCCCGGCCTTGGAATACGCTTAAACGCAACCACTGTTCGCTGGCCGGCAAGTTCGCGGCAGCATCATTGTCACTTCCACTAGACTCTTCATTCAGAAGCGAGCCGGAGGAGTTCCTCCGGCTCGCAATAAGCCTCCAGCATCTTTCAGCTCCCCCCCCTAAATAGGGAAGGGTATGGGGTGGAGGGGTGGTTTATCCTCGCACGAAAAGCACACAGTTCTTGTTGGGAAAAAATCAACTTCAGGGCTGTTGATAATTCGAACAATCCATCGGCTGGAGGCCAGTGCCGTGCGATTACCCTTACGACGTTTTCCATTGAGAATAAAATCGGCAAGCCAGGTCGGGCTGCTCATGTTGTGCTCGTTGGTACTGGTGAATTGCAGTTGCGATGAGCAACCCGAAATTGCTTGCAGCTTATCCGATTGCTGGGCTGAGGACGGTAACTGCCAGCTCGAGGTGTGGGTGTGGGAAGGTTATCCCATTGTCAAGGCATTGCCGATGGGGCCCGATGCGCTGGTGTATGAAGGGAAAGATAAGATAGATGAGACCTCGATAGCTCTTCGGGAACAGTTCAGAGTGGTGGATTACTACACCTATTCGTACACCCCCGTTGATCCCTCTGACGGAGCATACGGCTATCTTTTGCAGACTCAGGATGCACTAGGCCGAATTCATCAATGTACGGGCACTCTACCGGCAACCAGGCAGGGAATGAACAGTTTGAGCGTGGCTCTTCAAGAGCCCTTCCTGGTTTTGGATAACGAAAGCGGGCCGGTGCCATTGCCCGAATATTGGGTGGACGGACCTCTTTCCGAGGTGGCGGAGGGCTCATGGTCCGCCAATGAGCCGGACTGGGCCATCATTGAGGAAGGCGGTACGCAATACCTGCGGTACATGGGAACGGCAAGGGAAGCCAGCAGCCCCAGCGCCGCGACCTTGACGGTATCCGCCACCGGCTCCGACGGTACGAGGGACTCCGCATCGGTGGCTCTGGCCGCCCGTTACGTTCATCCGAGTCTGGAACTTAATCAGGAATACGCGCTGCCCGGAGACGACATCGTCGCCACTTATTGGAGTGGTTTGGATGATAATGGAGAGACGGACGGCAACGGCGCAACCTGGGAATTGCTGCTGACGCCGGAAGGGGGGCAAACGGTGGATAAGTCCTCCGAGCTGCTGACCACGGCGCTGCCTGAAGAAAGACACTTTGTTGCCGGGGAAGTCGGCCGTTATACCGTTAAACGAACCCGTGCGGGCACGGATGGCGACGTCACATTGAGCGAGGTGGTCACGGTGCTTGAGCCGGTCGTGAATGTGGTGTTTCGCCCGCCGCCGGCAATCATCAATATGGGGGAGCTGGTGCTGTTCGATGCCAGTGGCTCGACGGTACCTCCGGGAGCGGAGTTGTGGTGGGCGGTCACGGAACGTCCCGGCGGAAGCAGCGTGGAGATGGTGCCCGACGTCAACGCCAAGAGGGCGACCCTGACTCCGGACGTAATGGAAGGGACTTATACCGTCGAAGCCCGATTGAAGTTGCCGTCCCGGCCGGATCCAATTATCAGCAGCCAGTCGTTTTCCTTTGTTTCCACGCCCGTGGCCGGTCCGGTGACCGATGAGACGGAGCACTGGGTTGGTGACGAGGTATCCTTCGATTTGGACCGCTCATCTTATCCTGGTGGTTCTTCCTTCAAGTACACGCTGAGCTCCGCGCCGGAGGGGAGCAACGCGGAATTGGTGATTTCAGCGGACGGTACGCAAGCCAGTCTGATAACGGATGTGGCGGGGGGTTACGAGGTCGAACTGACCATCACCAATGCCGAGGGGGAAACCTCCAGCCATGTCACCTCGATCACCGCGGAAGAATCCAGTGCCGTTCCTCTGATTTTGAGCAGTGCCTTGCCGGTAGTCGACGACGATGGCGACCTGAGCGTTATCGTTATCGATATCGACGGGGACAATCGTTTGACGGCCACCGCCGCACAGCCCGCGGTGGGGCCGGACACCGCCCTATTTTTGTATGGCTATTGGTCCGGAGAAAACTCCGCCAACCTTTACGACAGCAGTGGCGAGCCCTTTGCTCTGGTGAACCTCGAGAATGGCGCGGTACTCGATGCTGATGTCGGCCATACCATTCAATTGAAGCGGGATAACGGCGCTTACTACCAACTGCAAGTGACGTTCGAGACCGGCGATATGGAAGGTGACGCGACCGTCACCGCACTGAGCGGCTATTACTGCGGTGAATCCTTGAGTGATTGTCCCTGAACGGGGGATCGATGAACGGAATCGGGTGGATAAAATGAACTACATCAAATTGGCATTATCGATCACCTTGCTGCTCCCCCTTCTGTGGGGGTGTGGAAGTGATGACCTCAGTAGCTCGGGAGGTGGCGACGTTGTGCAACCTGAGCCGGAGCCCGGGCTGGATATTTCCGATGTGGAATTGACGGCGGAGGAGAAGGCGCTGTTGGCAGCCATCGAAGACAACATCCAGGGCGACCGCTACGCGGAGGCGGCGACGGACATCGTGGCACTGCTGGAGGCTCACCCTGGCAGCGAGCAGATCAAAAGACTTTATTCGGATGTCCTTGCCATGCAATCGGGCATGGCGCCATCGGAATTCGCCATCAAGGTCGGCGCGGTGCCCATTCAAATGGCCGATGAGAACGGTGACAGGATCGAGGTTTTTTCTTCCATGGCTTTGCAGGACATCCTCATTGAGCAGGCGGCGGTCGAGGACAGTGATAATTATCGGGTGCGTTTTCTGAATGGACGCCAGGCCCTGCGACTGCGCCTGGAAGGCGAGACGGTCTCGGAATTGCCTACCCGGGAGCAGGCCGATATCGGTGTCATGGCGTCGATTCACGCTACCCGTCTTGCTTATGCGGCGGTTGGTGGCGCGGCGGAATTCGAATACCTGGAAGAGAACCCGGAAGAGCTGGAAAGTGCGGTGGCCGGGCATTTACCCGAAGTCGAGCGGGAACTGGTGGAGACCCTGAAGGTGGTTGTCGAGACCTCGGAAGCCGTTCATCAGCACTATCCGATACGGGAACTGAAAGAAAACCCGGTAGGCATGTCGATGGCAAAGAATGCGTTCGCCAATACCATGTTGGATGACGGCGCGCTATCCACCGAAGAAGCGATGGAGCTCTATCACTTCGCCGGCGGAGGGTAGACGCTTCAGGGGGAAAGGAGGAAAGCCATGAGAAGAAAAAGACCGCTACACCGTATCGTGGCAAGAGTACGGGGAGGCCATTTGTTGGGTGACTTGTTGCTGACGGCGACACTGGGGACCTTGGCCGCCGGGGTGGTGCTGGTGCTGGCCGGTTAGGGCGCCGCGGAGAAACCTCGCCGCCCCTTCCGAATCCATTCAGGTCCAGCGCTTGCGGCTGTTGGCGGTGGCGATTTGCTCGTTGAGAGTGAGGAAGTCGTAGAGAATGCCCAGCCCGAACAAGCCCAGGGTCAGCAGGTATATCAGCCCGGTCACCCATTTGCCCATATAAAAACGGTGCAGGCCGAAGACGCCAAGGAAGGTCAGCAGCAGCCAGGTGATGTTGTAATCCACCGGGCCGGAGACATAGCGATGATCGGCGTCGCGGTCCATGGACGGGATCAGGAACAAATCGACGATCCAGCCGATGAAAAACAATCCCAGGGTGAAGAACCAGATCACGCCGGTAATTTGCCGGCCATAGTAGAACCGGTGTGACCCCATGAAGCCAAAGATCCAGAGGGCGTAGCCAATGATCTTGCTGTGGGTATCGTCAATCCGCGGGTTCATAGATTTACCTCGATATTGGTAATCACGGTGTTGGCTTTGACTCTCGCGCTTTCGATGCTATCCGCTTTCGCCAGAGCGACGCCGAGGCGGCGGCTGCCATGCACCTCCGGCTTGCCGAACAGGCGCAGGTCGGTGTCCGGCTCCGCCAGGGCCTGATCCAGATTGCCGTAGCGCATGGTTTCCGAATCGCCTTTTACCAGCAGTACCGAGGACGCGGACGGACCCCGCTGTTCGATATTCGGTATCGGCAGCCCGAGAATGGCGCGGGCGTGCAGCGCGAATTCGGAGAGGTTTTGTGACATCAAGGTTACCAGACCGGTATCGTGAGGGCGTGGTGACACTTCACTGAACCAGACCTGGTCCCCGCGCACGAAGAACTCCACACCGAACAGGCCCCAGCCGCCCAGGGCGGCGGTGATGGCGCCAGCCTGGCGGCGGGCTTCCTCCAGCGCCGCGTCGTTCATCGGCTGCGGTTGCCAGGATTCACGGTAGTCGCCGTCTTCCTGGCGGTGGCCGATGGGCGCGCAGAAATCGGTGCCATTGCGGTGCCGTACGGTGAGCAGGGTGATTTCGTAGTCGAACTCGACGAACCCTTCGACGATGACCCGGCCCTGGCCGGCGCGGCCGCCGGATTGGGCGTACTGCCAGGCGGCGTCGATCTGGTCCTCGGTTTTCACCAGGCTCTGCCCCTTGCCGGAGGAGGACATCACCGGCTTGATCACGCACGGCAGGCCCACTGCCTTCACCGCCGCCAGGTATTCGTCCTTGTCACCGGCGAACCGGTAGGGCGAGGTAGGCAGGCTCAGCTCTTCGGCGGCGAGGCGGCGAATGCCCTCGCGGTTCATGGTCAGCCGCGCTGCCCGGGCAGTGGGGATCACGGTGAACCCTTCCTGCTCCAGAGCTTCCAGTTCGGCGGTGGCGATGGCCTCGATTTCCGGCACGATCAACGCCGGGCGCTCTTCTTCCACCACTGCCCGCACCGCGTCCGCGTCCAGCATGTCGATTACGTGCCAGCGCTGCGCCACCTGCATGGCCGGCGCCCGCGGATAGCGGTCCACGGCGATCACCTCGCAACCCAGGCGGATCAGCTCGATGGCCACCTCCTTGCCCAGTTCACCGCTGCCCAGCAGCATCACGCGGGTAGCGTTGTCGGAATAAGGGGTACCGATGGTGGTCATGCCGTCTCCTCATCGAACAAATCGTCGAAACAATGGCTTCCGCGGGGGCCAACCCCGCCTGGATGAACAAGATTGTAGCGAAAAGCGCCGCCATCGCGAGGGAAGAGTTTCACCCCGGCGCCGTCGCGCCTACCATTGGCGCCGAAAGCATCCCAATCAACCCCGGGCGGACAAGTGGACGATCAATATTGGATGGCGCGGGCGCTGGCCCTGGCGGAACGCGCGGCGGAGCAGGGCGAGGTGCCGGTGGGCGCGGTGCTGGTGCGTGACGGCGAGATCATTGGTGAGGGCTACAACAGGCCGATTCTCAGCCATGATCCCTCCGCCCATGCGGAAATTGGCGCATTGCGTGATGCCGCCGCCCGCGCCGGTAACTACCGGCTGCCGGACAGCACCCTCTACGTCACCATCGAGCCGTGCACCATGTGTTTTGGCGCCATGATCCACGCCCGGGTGGCGCGATTGGTGTACGGCGCCCGCGAACCTCGTGCCGGGGTGTGTGAAAGCCAGTTGGGATTGCCGGAGAGGGATTTCTACAACCATCGCCTGGAAGTCACCGGCGGGGTGCTGGCGGACCAGGCGTCGCAACTGATGCGGGACTTTTTCCGGCGCAAACGATGAGAGAGGCAGGGAACAGTTAATAGCGAAAGACAAACGAATCGCGGCTCGTGAGCCGCGATTGGCTTTTATTGAGCGGTTACTCCGCCGCTGCCACCAGGGTAGGGCGGTGGCGTTCGGAGTTTTCCGCCCACACCAGCAGGTCGTAGTAGCCGCGTACGTGGCGCACATACGCCACCGCCTGGCCGCCACGGGCGGGGCCGTAGCGCAATTGGCCGGCATAGGCGGGTTTTGCCAGCATCGGCAGACGCTGTTTCACGTCTTGCCAGCGATCCGGATCGCCGCCCTGCTTCTGGGTCAGGACCCGGGCATCTTCGAGATGGCCAAAGCCCACATTGTAGGCGGCCAAGGCCAGCCAGGTGCGGTCCGGCTCGGCGATGCGTTCGGGCATGCGGTCGTGTAATTTGCGCAGGTAAGCGGCGCCGGCGTGGATGCTCTGGGCCGGGTCGGTGCGGTCGGTGACGCCCATTTCCCGCGCCGTCTGATTGGTCAGCATCATCAGGCCCTGCACACCGGTGGGGGAGATGGCGCCGGCGTCCCACAGGGATTCCTGATAGGCCACCGCGGCCAGCAGGCGCCAGTCGAAGCCGGCGTCTTCGGCGGCATCGCGGAAGGCATTGGTGTAGTCAGGCAGACGGTCGTCCAGGTGGCGGATAAAGCTGCGCGCGGAATACAGATCAAACCGTTCCACATGGCCGTAGAAGCGCTTGGCCAGCTGTTCGGTGGCGCCAATGGCGTTTTGCTGGGTCAGATAGCGTTGGGCGGCTTGATACAGGCTGCCGTCGCTGCCGGGGGCGAAGGCCCAGGCCAGCCCTTGATCCGCGCCGACGGTGAAACCGGCCGCCAGATCCGGGAACAGACCCCGGTGTATGGCGTAATCGTTGGAATTAATCAAGGCGTAATCGGCTTCGCCTTCCTCCACCCGGGCCAGTGTTTGCTCCACGGTGGTGCCGGTGTAGACATCCAGCGTCAACTCAGGCTGGGCGGCCCTGGCCTGCTCCAGCAGATCGGCGTTGCTGGAACCGGACACCACGGCGACGCTCTTGCCGTCCAGATCAACAAGGGTATTGGGGCGCGGTTCGCCGAGCCGGTACATCACCAGGGTATCGACTTTCTGATAGGGGGTAGTCAGCCGCAACTGCTGGCGGCGCTGCTCGGTGATCACCAGCCCGGCGGCGGCGAAATCGGCCTTGCCGGCCAGCAGCAGCTTCTGCACGGTTGCCAGGTCATCGGCTTCCACCAGACGTAACTTAACGCCCAGCCGCTCGGCAAAGCCGCGGGCCAGTTCGTATTCCATGCCGGTGGAACCGTTTTCATCGCCGTAAACGGTGGTCAGGGATGGGCGCGTGACCACTACCAACTCGCCGCGGGCCTGGATCCGTTCCAGGGCGGTGCCGGATGGGCGCAGAAACAGGCCCAGGATCAGTGCGGCAAGCAGCACCAGGGGTGCCCATGCCAGCAGTTTACGGCGTAACCGTATCGTCATGTCCTTGCTGCCTCCTGGGGTTGCCAGATAGGTTGGAAGCGCCCATTGCTTGGTTTTCGGGGCTTCCTCGGTTCCGGAAACGGTCCTTGTTTGCCGGAAGCAGGACATTCGAAGCCGTCGCCGGACCACGCCTCGGCGCAGGCCCGGGATTGAGACGGCTTGGAATGACCAAAAAATCGCCGGGAGCGATTTTTAACGTCGCTCGCGACGGCCCGCTAGGGTGCCCGCCATGGATGGCAGGGCATCAAAAATCGCCGGGAGCGATTTTTAACGTCGCTCGCGACGGCCCGCCAGGGTGTCCGCCATGAAGGACGGGTACAAAAAATAAGCGGTGCTTTTACAATTGGGGGCGAATTTACCATCCGCAACCCCCGGGCCGCTACTTTTTTGTCCAACAATTGCCGCTATTGGACCGGTTGATGACGGTTTCCACCGTGTCGCCGCTCTGTCGAGATAAAGGCGGGAAACCGGGTTCGCGCCCTCGCGCCGCCCCCCAGGAATCCGGTATCATTGCGGCTTCTTCCAATCCCCCGTCGATCCAAAGGAAAAGCCAGCCCATGCTGATCCTACCCGGTAGCCCGGCTCTCTCCGCATTTCGTAAGGAAAAATTGCTGCGCGCTTTGCCTCGGGTGGAGGCACTGTCCGCCCGTTTCGTTCATTTCGTGGAAATTTCCGCGCCGTTATCCGCCCAGGAACAGGCGGTGCTCGACGGTTTGCTGAGCTATGGCCCGACGATCAGCGAGGAGCAGGTGGAAGGCCGCCGGTTCCTGGTGGTGCCGCGCCCCGGCACGATCTCTCCCTGGTCTTCCAAAGCCACCGATATCTGCCATAACGCTGGCCTCGACAAGGTGTTGCGAGTGGAGCGGGGCATTGAATATCGGCTGCGGGCGGACCCGGATATCGCCCGGGCGGAGCTGGTGGCGCCGCTGCATGACCGCATGGTGGAGGCGGTGCTGGATCAGCCCGAGCAGGCCGAGGCGCTGTTCAGCCATCATCAGCCCAAGCCGTTGACCACGGTGGATGTGATCGGCGGCGGCCGCGACGCGCTGGCCCGGGCCAACGGCGAGCTGGGTCTGGCTCTGGCGGACGACGAGATCGATTACCTGGTGGAACGTTTCACCGCTCTGGGGCGCAACCCCAGTGACGCGGAACTGATGATGTTCGCCCAGGCCAACTCCGAGCATTGCCGGCACAAAATCTTCAATGCCGACTGGACCATTGACGGCGAGGCTCAGGAACTGAGCCTGTTCGGTATGATCCGCAACACCTACAAACACGCCAGTGAAGGCGTGCTGAGCGCCTACAAGGATAACGCCGCGGTGGTGGCTGGGCCGGTGGCGGACCGTTTCTTCCCCGGTCCGGACGACGCCGAGTACCGCTACGTCAATGAGCCGGTGCATATGCTGATGAAGGTGGAGACCCATAACCACCCCACCGCCATCGCCCCCCATCCCGGGGCTTCCACCGGCGCTGGCGGCGAGATCCGTGACGAAGGCGCCACCGGTCGCGGCGCCAAGCCCAAGGCCGGCCTTACCGGGTTCTCGGTCTCCAATCTGAGCATTCCGGATTTCGTGCAACCGTGGGAAGACCACTACGGCCGCCCCGGGCGCATTGCCTCCGCCCTGGACATCATGATCGAGGGGCCGCTGGGCGGTGCCGCCTTCAACAACGAGTTCGGCCGCCCGAATCTGTGCGGCTATTTCCGCACCCTGGAAATCGAAGCCCCGGGGATCAATGGGGATGAACGGCGCGGTTACCACAAGCCGATCATGATCGCCGGCGGCCTTGGCAATATTCGTGACGGCCACGTGCAGAAGGAAGGTATTCCGGCGGGCGCCAGAATCATCGTGCTGGGTGGCCCGGCGCTGCTGATCGGTCTCGGCGGCGGTGCCGCCAGTTCCATGGCCAGCGGCGAATCCGATGAGGCCCTGGATTTCGCCTCGGTGCAGCGCGGTAACCCGGAAATCGAGCGGCGGGTGCAGGAAGTGATCGATCGCTGCTGGGCCCTGGGTGACGACAACCCCATTGTTTCCGTCCACGACGTCGGTGCCGGCGGCCTCTCCAACGCCTTGCCGGAACTGGTCCACGATGCCGATCGTGGCGCCAACCTGGAACTGCGCCGGGTGCCCAGTGATGAGCCGGGAATGAGCCCGGTGGAAATCTGGTGTAACGAAGCCCAGGAACGCTATGTGCTGGCGGTAATGCCGCAAGACCTGGCGCGCTTCGAGGCACTGTGCCGGCGCGAGCGTGCGCCCTTCGCGGTGCTTGGTGAAGCCACCGAGGAAGAGCACCTGAAAGTGTCCGATGAGCACTTCGGCGACGCGCCAGTGGACCTGCCCATGGACCTGCTGTTCGGCAAGCCGCCGAAGATGCAGCGTGCCTTCGATCGGGAAGACTTCCAGCGCCAGACTTTCACCACCGACGACATCGAACTGCGCGATGCGGTGGATCGGGTGCTGCGGCTGCCCACGGTGGCCTCCAAGAGCTTCCTGATTACCATCGGCGACCGGTCGGTGACCGGTCTGGTTCACCGGGACCAGATGGTGGGACCCTGGCAGGTGCCGGTGGCCGACTGCGCGGTGACCGCCACCGGTTTCAACCCCAACCAGGCCAATATCACTACCGGTGAAGCCATGGCCATGGGGGAGCGCACCCCGGTGGCGCTGGTGGACGCCGCCGCCTCCGGCCGCATGGCGGTGGCGGAAACCATTACCAATCTGGCCGGCGCCCACATCGGCGGCTTCGGGCAAATCCGCCTGTCCGCCAACTGGATGGCCGCCGCCGGTCACCCGGGCGAGGATCAGGCGCTGTTTGATACGGTCAAGGCGGTGGGCATGGAGCTGTGTCCGGAGCTGGGTATCGCCATCCCGGTGGGTAAGGACTCTCTCTCCATGCGCACAGTGTGGAATGAGCGTGGCATCGACAAGAGTGTCACCTCGCCGTTGTCGTTGATCGTCACCGCCTTCGCTCAGGTCAGTGATATCAACCTGACCGTGACCCCGCAGTTGCGTACCACCGAGGCCAGCGAACTGCTGCTGGTGGATCTTGGCCGCGGCCGTAACCGGCTGGCCGGGTCGGCGCTGGCGCAGGTATTTGGAAAAGTCGGCGATGTGCCGCCGGATCTGGACGATGCCGCCGACCTGAAGGCCTTCTTCCAGGTGACCCAGGCGTTGTTGGCGGAAGGCAAGCTGATGGCCTACCACGATCGCTCCGACGGTGGTTTGTTCACCACCCTGGTGGAAATGGCGTTCGCCGGCCGGGTCGGCATCGACATCGTGCTGGACGACATCGCCGGTGATGGACCGGAAGCGGTGGCGGCCCTGTTCGCCGAGGAACTGGGTGCGGTACTGCAGGTGCCGGAAGGCGAGGCGGAGGCGGTGCGTCAGCGCTACGCCGATGCTGGTCTGGCCGGCTGTGTGCACACCGTGGCGCGGCTCAACGTGGACGATGTGGTGCGGGTACGCCTGGGCGGCGCCATCCTGATGGAGCGGCCCCGTCGCGGTCTGCAGCGGCTCTGGTCGGAAACCAGCTATCGTATCCAGGCGTTGCGCGACAACCCGGACTGCGCCCGCCAGGAGTTCGACGCCATCCCGGACAGCAATGATCCAGGCCTGAACGTGCGGCTCACCTTCGACATGAGCGAAAACGTAGCGGCGCCATTCATCGGCGGTACCCGGCCCAAGGTGGCGATCCTGCGCGAGCAGGGCGTCAACGGCCAAACCGAGATGGCGGCCGCTTTTGACCGTGCCGGCTTCGCCGCCGTGGACGTGCATATGAGCGACCTGCTGGCCGGTGACGTCAATCTGGACGACATGAAAGGCCTGGTGGCCTGTGGCGGTTTCTCCTATGGCGACGTGCTTGGTGCTGGTGGCGGCTGGGCCAAGACCGTGCTGTATCACAACGGCTTGCGTGACGCCTTCAACCGTTTCTTCTTCCGCGAGGACACCTTCGCTCTGGGCGTTTGCAACGGCTGTCAGATGCTGGCCCACCTCAAGGACCTGGTGCCCGGCGCGGAACATTGGCCGCGCTTCGTGCGCAATCTGAGCGAGCAGTTCGAGGCCCGCACCTCGCTGGTGGAAATCGGCGATTCCCCATCCATCTTGCTGCGCGACATGGCGGGCACCCGCCTGCCCATCGCCGTGGCCCATGGCGAAGGGCGGGTGGAGATCAGCGACGCCGACCTGGCCCGCAATGTGGAGCAGCGCCTGGTGGCCCTGCGCTACGTGGACGGCATGGGCAATGCCACCGAGCAATACCCGGCCAACCCCAACGGTTCCAGCCAGGGCGCCACCGGTTTCACCACCCGGGACGGCCGCGTGACCATTATGATGCCGCACCCGGAGCGGGTGTTCCGCGTGCTGCAGAACAGCTGGATCCCGGATGATTGGCGCCGCTTCGACAATGCCCCCTGGTTCCGGATGTTCGCCAATGCGCGCAGGTGGGTGGGATAAAAAGCAGTTAACAGTTGATAGTGGACAGTTAACAGCGAAAGGCAAAAGCGAAAAACAAGAGAAAGGGCTGTGGGACGCTGGCCTGTCACCGTGTTGCGTGTAGGCGATAGATTAAAGTAACAGGCTGATCAGACACCAATATGACGGAAGAAAAGTACCATTATTTTGACATGCCGATCGGCGAGTTGCCGGAGCCGACGCCGGTGTCGGCGCGGCGCCGGGAGTTGGCCCGGGAATTGGCGGCGATCAACGAACAGCTGGTACGCCTGGATGTGGACGAGGCGGCGCTGATGGCCGCCACCGAGCAGGCGCGGGCGTTGCGGGAAAGCCTGGAAGGGTATTCCCATCGCAGCATGCGTGACATTCTCGGGCGTTTGATCAGCGGTCAGGGCAATCGACAGGATGCCCTGGACATGGCGGATTTCGAGATTCTGTCCGGTCCCGCCAATGCCATGTCACCGCCGGTGACCTTCTGGCTTGACGGCGATGTGGTGCGTGCCCGTGCCACCTTCGGTCGCGCTTTCATGGGGCCGCCGGGCAAGGTGCATGGCGGCGTTCTGTCCCTGGCGCTGGATATGCTACTGGCCAAGACCCAGGACTTCGTCACCAGCCTGGGCATGACCGGTACGCTCAATGTGCGCTACATGGCGCCCACGCCGCTGCACCGTGAAGTGAACTTCGAGGCGCGGCTCGTGCGTCTGCAGGGTCGCAAGCTGTTTAACGAGGCACGGGTCTTCGTCGACGGCGTGCAAACCGTGGCGGCCAGCGGTATCTGGATTTCCTCCCAGGGGGATTACCGTCTCAGACCGGAATACGCGCACCTGGCAAACGACAGCGACGTGGCCTGAATCGATCATCAGGAGGACCGATGACGACGCTCTACAAGCTTTGCTTCTATGTTCCGGTGAGTCACGTGGAAACCGTCAAGGCGGCGGTGTTCGACGCCGGTGCCGGCCGTATTGGTGACTACGATCGTTGCAGCTTCCAGGTGCTGGGTCAGGGCCAGTTCAGACCCCTGGACGGCAGCAATCCCTATCTGGGCAGTCAGGGACAGGTGGAGACGGTGGAAGAGTACCGGGTGGAGATGATCTGCGAGGCGGATTGTCTGGAACCGGCGGTCCGCGCCTTGCGTGACGCCCACCCCTACGAGGAGCCGGCCATCGACCTATGGCCGCTGGCGCCGCTACCGGTTTGACGGATCGCGCTGGCCCGCTATTGGTTGCTCGATACCGGCCTAGATATTCTCATCCAGCGCCGGTTTGCGCTTGAGCGGTGGGATGTCCTGGGTGCGTACCGGGAAGTCGCCGGTTTTCAGATCCTGAAAATAAAACTTGAGGGTACGGCCGATGGTGGGAAAGGCCAGCTGATCCCAGGGAATTTCGTCTTCCGTGAACATTCCGGCATCGGAACTTTCCTCGCCCACGCCATAGTCACCGTTGGCCATATTACCCAGGAAAAAGACATAGACCTGGTTGATATGGGGCAGGTTGAAAATCGTATAAATGTCCCCAACCTCTACCGTGGCGCAGCCTTCTTCCCAGGTTTCCCGGGCGGCGCCTTCCTGCAGGGTTTCCCCGTTTTCCATGAAGCCGGCGGGCAGGGTCCAGTAGCCCTTGCGGGGCTCGATGGAACGTTTGCAGAGCAAAATGCGACCTTCCCAGACCGGGATGGCGCCAACCACGATCTTCGGGTTCTGGTAATGGATGGTGCCGCAATGGTTGCACCAATAGCGGGGCCGGTTGTCTCCTTCGGGAACCGAATACAACACTTCCTGCCCGCAATGGCTGCAATACTTCATGATCGTTCTCGCCGTGGTGAAGTACGCCAGCCTACTGGCTCACCGGAACCCTGGCAATCCGAAAGCGGTGCCTCGCCCTTGCCCGCGGAGCGGGCGATGGTCAAACTGAGTAGTAAAGAAAAGGGGAGTAAGAGAGTGAAGCAGTGCTGCGAAGGTCCAATCAGCGGATGGCCGCGGGAGACGCGCGGATGACAGACCTGGAACGCCTGCGTAGGCGGCTGCCGGATTACCGTTTGATCGAGTTGCCCCTGGATTTGCCCGAAGCGGCGGTTTTGATGCCCTTTGTCGATAAGCCGGAACCTGAACTGATTCTTACCGTTCGCTCCCGTTCCATGCCGACTCACGCTGGAGAGGTGGCCTTCCCCGGTGGTAAACGGGACCCCTCCGACCGTAATTTGATGATGACCGCGCTGCGCGAGAGTCAGGAAGAAGTGGGGTTGGCGCGGGAAGCGGTGGAAGTGCTCGGCAATCTGTCGCCGATCCCGTCCCGTTTCGGCATGAAGGTAACGCCTTTTGTTGGCGTGGTGCATGCGGATGTGGAATTGACGCCCGAGCCCGGCGAGATCGACTCGATTTTCAACGTACCGCTGCGTTTCTTTCTGGAGCAGGAGCCGGATCTGACCGCGCCGGTGGAGGTATACGGCCGCCGTCTGCGCATGCCGAACTACTATTTCGAGGATAAACGGATCTGGGGGCTGACCGCGTTCATGATCCTGGATCTGATCAATCACGTTTACGATACCGATATCCGTTTCGATGTCAGCGACGATGGAAACGGTTAAGGCAAGGACAAGAAAATGATCTATACGATTAACGACCGCCAGCTGGAATTCCGTGGCGAGGGCCAGTGGATTGCGCCCAACGCCACCCTGATCGGGTCCGTGGTGCTGGGTGAAAACGCCAGTGTCTGGTTTGGCGTGGTGATCCGCGCGGATAACGACGTCATCGAGATCGGCGATAACAGCAATGTGCAGGAAAACTCGGTGTTGCACGTGGATCCGGGCGTGCCGATGAAAATCGGCAAGAACGTCACGGTCGGCCACAAAGTCATGCTGCATGGCTGCACCATCGGCGACAACACCCTGATCGGCATGAACGCGGTGGTACTGAACGGCGCCAAGGTAGGCAGCAATTGCATTATCGGCGCCCACGCTCTGGTGCCGGAAGGCATGCAGATCCCGGACAATTCCCTGGTGATGGGCGCGCCGGCCAAGGTGGTGAAGGAAATCACCGATGGCCACAAGGCGATGATCACCATGGGCAGCCAGCACTATGTGGCCCACGCCCGTCATTTCTCGGAGCACCTGCAAGAAGATGAGCGTTTCAAATAGTCCCAAGCCGGTCTCGCCGTGCGTGTCGATCTGCGCGCTGGACGGTGACGATGTCTGTGTCGGTTGCTTTCGCACCGGTCAGGAAATCAGCCACTGGGGGCGCCTCGATGCTGACCGCCAGGTGGAAGTGCTGCGCCGGTGTCAGCGGCGCATGGCCGGTGAGCTGGCGCCCTGCCTGATGGACGAAGTGGTGCCGGGATGAGTACGGAAGGGGAGCAGGACACGCCGCCGGCGCCGCGTCTGGGACTGGCGCTGGGAAGTGGTTCGGCGCGCGGCTGGGCGCATATTGGTGTGATCCAGGCCCTGGAAGAGATGGGGGTTCGTCCGGATGTGGTGGCCGGCACCTCCATTGGCGCCCTGGTGGGCAGTGCCTACGTCAACGGTGCGCTTGATGACCTGGCGGACTGGGTGAAGACGCTGACCACCAAGGATGTATTCGGCCTGATGGACTTCACCTTGTCCGGTGGCGTGGTCAAGGGGGAGAAACTGTTCGGTTTCTTCGAGGAGCGGCACAGCAACCCCAACATCGAGGATCTGGAGCAGCGTTTCGTTACCGTCGCCACGGATATGAAGAGCGGCCGCGAGATCTGGATCAGCAAGGGGCCGATTCTGCAGGCGGCAAGGGCGTCCTGTGCGTTGCCGGGGCTGTTCACGCCGCTCAAACACCAAGGGCGTTGGATGCTGGACGGTGGCCTGGTCAATCCGGTGCCGGTGTCCGCCGCTCGCGCCTTCGGTGCCGACGTGGTCATCGCCGTCAATCTCAATGCTCAGTTGGTGGGCGCCCACCTGTCCCGGCAGAAACCGCCGGGGGAGAATGGCGCCACCGAGGAAGAGCACAGCCTCTGGCAGAAGATGGCGAATTATTTCACCAGCGGGGACGGCCAGGCACCGGGTTTCTTTGACGTCATCGCCTCCAGCGTCAACATCATGCAGGACCGCATCACCCGCTCCCGCATGGCGGGTGACCCGCCGGAAATCACCTTGATCCCGCTATTGGAGGATTTTGCCCTGATGGACTTCCACCGTGCCAAGGAAGCCATCGACGAAGGCCGCCGCCTGGTAGAGCGCCATGCCGGCGATATCCGGGCGTGGTTGGGGAAGACAGGTAACAGTGAATAGTTAATAGTGAACAGTGCGCAGAGGAATTTCTCCGTGAACTGAAACGAAAGAGGCCGCGTCCAAGCGTTGGGTGCGACCTCTTTCTGTGATTTTAACTCTTCACCTTTCACTGTTCATTGCTTTTTCCTGACTCTCGCTGCTTTCACCATATTGTCCTTTACCTGCAGGATCTCGATCAGGTAGTCCTCCACCCGTAATGAAATATTGGCGTCGGGAATCGATTGCAGGTGCTCGAGGATCAGACCGTTGAGGGTGCGCGGCCCGACGATGGGGATGTCCCAGTGCAGCGCCCGGTTGATGTCGCGCAGGTTGGCGGAGCCGTCAATGACAAAGCTGCCGTCTTCCTGCGGCAGGATGTCCGGATTGGTGGTGGCGGCCTGATCGGAAGTGAACTCGCCAACGATCTCTTCAAGAATATCTTCCAGGGTCACCAGGCCCATCACGTCGCCATATTCGTCCACCACGATGCCGATACGGCGTTTGGCATTCTGGAACTGGATGAGCTGGCGATTCAGCGAAGTGCCTTCGGGAACGAAATAGGGTTCCACCGTGTACTGCATCAGCTCCGCTTTATTGATTTCTTCCTTGAGCAGCAGGCGGCTGAGCTTGCGCAGGTGCAGGACGCCCAACATGTTGTTGGGGTCGCCGCGGTAGACCGGCAGCCGGGTATGCTGGCTGGTGCGCAGGGTGTTGAGGATGTCGTTCATGTCATCATCCAGATCGACACCGATCATCTCGTTGCGCGGAATCATGATGTCCTCGACGGTGACGCTTTCCAGGTCGAGGATGTTCAGCAGCATCTTCTGGTGCTTTTCCGGAATCAGGCCGCCGGCCTCGTTGACCACGGTGCGCAGTTCCTCGGGGCTGAGGTGGTCTTCCTCGGCGCTGTCGGTGCGCACGCCGAACAGGCGCAGGAACAGGCCGCTGATACCGTTGACCAGCCACACCAGCGGCGCCAGCAGCCATTGCAGTGGCTGCAGCATGAGGCTGGCGGGGAACGCCACCCGCTCCGGTTTCATGGCCGCGTAGGTCTTCGGCGTGATCTCGGCGAACACCAGCATGATCAGGGTGATGACCACCGGCGCCACCGCCGCGCCGGAGTCGCCCAGCCAGCGGATCGCCAGGATTGCCGCCACCGTGGCGGCGAAGTTATTGACGAAGTTGTTGCCGATCAGGATCACCGACAACAGCCGGTCGGTACGCCGCAGCAGTTTTTCCACCCGGCCGGCGCCGCTGTGGCCTTGCCGGGAAAGGTGACGCAGCCGGTAGCGGTTAATCGCCACCATGCCGGTTTCACTGCTGGAGAAGAAAGCGGAAAAGAGGATCAGAATGATCAGGGTGATCAATAACCACCCATCCGGGATGCTGGCCAAGAGACGGTCGTTTGGTTGCTGTTTGGCTCGCTATTGTTCGGTGCCGGGTTCCGGGGTGTCAAGCACTAGGGTGAACAGGCCCTAACCGCACCGTCGTGATCAGCGGCGCAGAATCACTTCCAGCACCAGTTGCGTGCCGAAAAAGGCCACCAGCAGCACGGCGAAGCCGGCCAGGGTGAAGCGCACCGCGGTCAGGCCACGCCAGCCGCGCAGATGACGGCCAGACAGCAACACCGCGAAAATCACCCAGGACACCAGGGTCAGCACGGTTTTATGGACCAGATGCTGGGCGAACAGGTCATCCACGTAGAGGAAGCCGAACAGGATCGCCAGGGTCAGCAGGCATTCGCCCAGCCACAGGGCGTCGAACAGCATCGATTCCATCATCTGGATCGGCGGAAACAGCCGCATCACGCCGCGGATGTGGCCGCCCTTGAGCTGGCGGTGCTGGACCCACAGCAACACCGCCTGGCAGGCGGAAAGCGCCAGCACCGCGTAAGCGACGATGGAGAGCAGCACATGCATGCCGATGCCGTGTTCCAGCGGATGGGCCACATAGCCGGTATGCAGCCACAGCGCCGCGGGAATGGTGGCGGCGGCGAACGGAAACACCAGGGCACTGACCCATTGAAACGGCCTGAGCAAGCTGGACAGCACCACCAGGGCGGCGCCCACCAGCGCCACCGCCGAAGCCACGGGAAACAGGCCCAGCAGCAGGCCCTGCGGCGTGATCAGCTGGGCGTACAGCGTCAGCGCATGGGCGATCACCGCCAGGCCGCCGGGGATCAGAATGGTCGCTTTTGAAGGCGAGGCTTGCCCCCGGAACTGGCGGTACACCAGTATGGACGCCAACACGTACAGGGCGGTGGCGGGTAAGCCGAAGGCCAGGGCAGGAGTCATAGGTTCCATGGTGGTTTTCCGGGAAAAGCCGCCGAAGTCTGGCACAGCTGCCCCGGCTTTTGAAGCGTTCGCCATGACGGCGGAGGGGTGCCTGCCCTATAATCGCGCCCTGTCGCCGTTTTCCGGGCCGGAAGGCGGCCACCCGATTCAGGAGGTTGATGATCATGTTCGAGAATCTCACCGAGCGCCTGGGCCAGTCGCTGAAGAGCCTGGCCGGCCAGGGACAGCTCAACGAGGACAATATTCGCGATACTCTGCGCGAGGTACGCAAGGCCCTGCTGGAAGCCGATGTGGCGTTGCCGGTGGTCAAGGAATTCGTCGAACAGGTCAAAGAGAAGGCTCTGGGGCAGGAAGTCCTGCAAAGCCTGAACCCTGGCCAGGCGTTCGTGAAGATCGTCAACGACGAACTGGTCCACACCATGGGCGACGCCAATGACGCCCTCAATCTGGCCACCAAGCCGCCGGCGATCATCCTCATGGCGGGCCTGCAAGGGGCCGGTAAAACCACTTCCGTGGCCAAGCTCGCGCGCTTCCTCCAGGAGCGTGAGAAGAAGAAGGTGATGGTGGTGTCCGCCGACGTCTACCGTCCGGCGGCGATCGAGCAGTTGAAAACCCTGGCCGGGGAGGTGGACACCAATTTCTTCCCGTCCACCGGTGACCAGGATCCGGTGGATATCGCCAACGCCGCCCTGGCCGAGGCCCGCCGCCGTTACATGGACGTATTGATCGTCGATACCGCCGGTCGTCTGCACGTGGACGACGCCATGATGGCGGAGATCAAACGGCTGCACGCCGCCATCGAGCCGGCGGAAACGCTGTTCGTGGTGGACGCCATGACCGGTCAGGACGCCGCCAACACCGCTCAGGCGTTTAACGAAGCGCTGCCGCTGACCGGGGTGATTCTGACCAAGGCCGACGGTGACTCCCGCGGGGGCGCGGCGCTGTCCGTGCGTCATCTCACCGGCAAGCCGATCAAGTTCATCGGCATGGGTGAGAAAACCGATGCCCTGGAACCGTTCCACCCGGACCGTATCGCCAGCCGGATTCTCGGCATGGGCGACGTGCTGTCCCTGGTGGAGGAAGCCGAGCGCAAGCTGGACAAGAAGAAAGCCGAGAAGATCGCCAAGAAGTTCAAGAAAGGCAAGGCGATGGACTTCGAGGATCTCAAGGACCAGTTTCAGCAGATGCGCAACATGGGCGGCATGGCCGGCCTGCTGGACAAGCTGCCCGGCATGGGCAATATGATGCAGGCGGCTCAGGATCCGGCGGCTCTGAAGAACATGAAGCACATGGAGGCGCTGATTGATTCCATGACGCCCAAGGAACGCCGCAACCCGGATCTGATCAAGGGCTCCCGCAAGAAACGCATCGCCGCCGGCGCCGGGTTGGAGATCCAGGATCTCAATCGCCTGATGAAGCAGCAGAAGATGATGGCGAAGATGATGAAGAAGATGCGCACCAAAGGCGGCATGAAGAACATGATGCGCGGCCTGGAAGGCATGATGGGCGGACAGGGCGGCCCCGGCGGCGGCATGCCCCCGGGCGGCATGCCTCCCGGCGGTATGGGCGGCGGCGGTGGCTTGCCGCCCATGTAAGGGCCGAGGTAAGGGGGGAGGGGGAAAACAGTCTCCGTTCTTGCCTTCCCCGCCAACCCCGCGTAAAATCTGCGCCCTTCGCGCCCTCCGGCCCATTCGGAGGGATCTTCAAGCGGATACGATGGCCGGGCGATAAGCGTCTGGCCGGGACACCGGATTGAAACAGGACTGAAAAATGCTGGTTATTCGTCTCGCCCGTGGTGGCTCCAAGAAACGCCCTTTCTACCAAATCATTGCCACCGACAGCCGTAATGCCCGTGACGGCCGCTTCATCGAACGTCTGGGTTACTTCAACCCGATTGCCCGTGGCGGTGAAATCCGTCTGAAAGTGGATCTGGAAGCCGTGGACCAGTGGGTTCAGAAAGGCGCCCAGCTGTCCGACCGGGTCAAAAACCTGGTCAAGGAAGCGCGCAAGAGCGAGAGCGCTTGAGCATCCTGGCTCTCTGATCCAGACCAGACCCATGGGATCTCAATCGGACAAGGTGATCGTGGGCCGCATCATGGCGGTACACGGCATCAAAGGCTGGGTAAAAGTCTATTCCCATACCGATCCCATGGAGAACATCTTCGAGTACCAGCCCTGGTATCTGAGCAAGGGCCGGGACTGGGAAGAAGTGAAGCTGGCCGGCGCCCGCCCCCAAGGCAAGGGGCTGGTCGTCGCCATTGACGGTATCGGTGACCGCGAACAGGCGGCACGGGAACTGGTGGGGCGGGAAATCGCCGTGTCGGAGTCTCTGCTGCCCCGTTCCGGAGACGGCGAGTTCTATTGGCGGGACCTGATCGGTCTGCGGGTGGTGCTGCCGGACGGCCGTGATCTGGGCCGGGTGGATCGGCTGATGGAAACCGGCGCCAACGATGTGCTGGTGGTGATCGGCGATGCCAACAGCCTGGACCGCCGTGAACGGCTGCTGCCCTGGGTGCCGGACGACGTGATTGTCGACGTTGCGCTGGAGCGCGGTGAGATTCGCGTGGACTGGGACCCGGAATTCTAGAGCCACGGCGGACGTGGACAGGGAGGCGCTCAATGCGAATCGCGCTGATGACGCTGTTCCCGGAAATGACCGGGCTGGTAACCGGCTTCGGCGTGACCCGGCGGGCCATCGAAAATGGCCGGCTGAGTCTGGAAGCGGTCAATCCCCGGGATTTCACCGATGACCGCCACCGCACCGTGGACGATCGCCCCTTTGGCGGCGGGCCGGGCATGGTGATGAAAGTCGAGCCCCTGGAACGCGCGCTGAGCGCGGCCCGGGAGCGAGTGGGCCCGGCCCGGGTGATCTATCTGTCACCTCAGGGGCGGCCGCTGACCCAGAGCAAGGCCCAGGAACTGGCCGCCGAGCCGGCATTGATCCTGGTTGCCGGCCGCTACGAAGGGGTCGATGAACGTTTTATCGAAGCGCGGGTGGATGAGCAGATCTCCATCGGCGATTACGTACTCAGCGGCGGTGAACTGCCGGCGCTGGTACTGGTGGATGCCGTGGCGCGCCTGTTACCGGGAGTGCTGGGGCACCAGGATTCGGCAGCCCAGGATTCGTTTTCCGGCGAATTGGAAAACCTGCTGGACTGCCCGCACTATACGCGGCCCGAGGAACACCTGGGCCGGGTGGTGCCTGAAGTCTTGCGTAGCGGCGATCACGAGCGGATTCGCCGCTGGCGTTTGAAGCAGGCACTGGGGCGCACCTGGCGGTGGCGCCCCGACTTGCTCGAAGCCCGCCGCGCCAGTGGCTGGACCGAGGAAGAAGAGCGGCTTCTCAATGAATACATTGGGGAGTACGAGCAGCAATACAGCGATCAATGAACCAAGGAGCACGCCATGAGCGGCAAGAAACCCCTGATTCAGGAAATCGAACAGGCACAGCTGAAAAGCGACGTGCCGGTGTTCGGTCCCGGTGACACCGTCACCGTTCAAGTAAAAGTGAAAGAAGGCACCCGTGAGCGTCTGCAGGCGTTCCAGGGCGTGGTGATTGCCCGCCGTAACCGTGGCCTGAACTCCAATTTCACTGTTCGTAAAGTTTCCCACGGCGTGGGTGTGGAGCGGGTGTTCCAGCTGCACAGCCCGCTGGTCGACTCCATTGAAGTCGTCCGCCGCGGCGATGTTCGCCGCGCCAAACTGTACTACCTGCGTGAGCGTTCCGGTAAGTCCGCGCGTATCAAGGAAAAAATCCGGTAATACGCCACTCGCTCCGGTTGCGAGCTATTGTCGCTTCAGCCTTTGCTGTAGGGCATTCGGAAGCGACCTCTGGCCGAGCAAGGATGCTCCCACCGGACAACAAAAAATTGCCGGGAGCAATTTTAACGTTGCTTTGCAACGGCCCGTAGGGTGATCGCCATGGACGGCGGTCATAAAAAGGCCGCCCCTTCGATGAAAGGGGCGGCCTTTTTGTTTGCAGCGGGGGTTAGCGCTTGGCCAGCAACCGGTACAGGAACAACAGCACTAGTGCGCCGACGATGGCGGTGATGATACTGCCGATCGATAACGAATTTGATGCCGCTCCCGCGCCGATTCCCACCAGAGAACCAAGCCAGCCGCCGACAAAAGCACCGGCGATACCAATCAGAATGGTAATAATGAAGCCGCCCGGATCCTTGCCCGGCATGATCCATTTTGCGATCACACCCGCGATCAGACCCAGTACGATCCAAGAAAGAATTTCCATAGGGCACTCCTTACCTCTGGTAACTCAAAGCCCCTTGAGTATGCCCCGTATGGATGCACGACCCGGGTAATAAATAGTAAAACCCCAGCTTGCTGAGAGTACCGCATGGCGCCAGAATCGCGGAAACGAAACGGGAAATAGGTTATGACGGACCTGTCCGAAGCCCGGCAACGGCTGGTGGATGCCTGGCTCGACAATCAATGGCTGGAGCGGGGGCTGAGCCGTAATACCCTGGAAAATTATGGCCGGGACCTGCGTCAATTCGGAGATTGGTTGAACAGGGAGGAGCACACCCCGCTGGAACAGTGCCAGCGCCATCAGCTGTTGCAGTTCCTCGCCCACCGCCATGAGCAGGGATTGGGCGCTCGCTCGGTGGCCCGTCAGCTTTCCGCCTTGAAGAGTTTTTTCCGCTGGATGAAACGGGAAGGGCGTATCGGCGAGGACCCGACCCTGAACGTGGCACGTCCCAAGACCGGCCGGGCCTTGCCGAAGAGCCTTAGCGAGGCCGATGTGGAAGCGCTGCTGGCGGCGCCGGATCTGGACGATCCGCTCGGTTTGCGCGATCGCGCCATGCTGGAAGTACTGTATGCCTGCGGTCTGAGGGTGTCGGAGCTGGTCGGCCTGACCCTGGGGCAGGTGAATCAGCGCCAGGGGCTGGTGCGGGTGGTGGGCAAGGGGGACAAGGAGCGGCTGGTGCCCCTGGGGGAAGAGGCTCTGCACTGGCTGGCGCGCTATCTGCGGGAAGCCAGACCCTTGCTGATTCACCCGGATCAGGATGTGCTGTTCCCCAGCCGTCGCGGAGAGACAATGACGCGTCAGGCATTCTGGTACAGGATCAAACAGATCGCGGTCAGCGCGGGGGTGCAAAAGGCGTTGTCACCCCATACACTGCGCCATGCGTTCGCGACACATTTGCTCAACCACGGGGCCGACCTGCGGGTGGTGCAGTTGTTATTGGGGCACAGTGATTTGTCCACCACACAGATCTATACCCATGTGGCGCAGCAGCGGCTACAGACGCTTTATGAGCAACATCATCCCCGGGCGGGAACTTGATGCGCCTGTCGCCACTCAAATAACGATAATCGCCGCAGGGGGCGGCGTACCATTGGAGAATGTCATGAAAAGGATGATGATGGCGGCCCTGGGATTGGTCGCGGCCACCCTGGCGGTGGCGGATTCGGGGGTGGATGAGAAGGCGGTAAGGAAGAACTTCGCCGATACCTTCCCCCAGTTCACAGTCAGCAAAATCGAGCCGGCGCCGGTGGAGGGCATGGCCCAGGTGGAACTCAAGGGCGGCGGTGGAAGCCAGTGGGTATACACCAGTGGTGATGGTCGTTTCATTTTTACCGGTGATCTGCTTGAGCTGCGTGATGGCAAGCCGGTGAATCTGGCGGAGGAACGCCTTGAGAAGGTACGCAAGGAAGGCCTGGCGAAGATCGACAGTAAGCGCATGATTACCTATGCCGCCGCCGACCAGAAGGCGGAAATCTACGCCTTTACCGACATCACCTGTGGTTTCTGCCGCAAGATGCATGAGCACATCGAAGAGTACAACGAGGCCGGGATCACCGTGCATTATCTGGCCTTCCCGCGTGGCGGGCCGGCCTCCGAGGCGGCCGAGAACATGCGCCATATCTGGTGCGCCAAGGACCGGGCCAGCGCTCTTACCGACGCCAAACTGAAGGACAAGATCGTCGAAAACGAGCTGGGCAGCTGTGCCGCCCAGGTAAACGACGAGTATGCCCTGGGTATGGAATTCGGGGTGCGCGGCACGCCAGCGATCTACACCGCCGAAGGCACCCAGTTGGGCGGTTACCTGACCCCGGCGCAAATGCTGCAGCGGCTGCAGCTTTAAGCGGGCCTCCCGCCCCTCGGGACACATTGACGGCGCCCTTTGGCGCCGTTAATGTGTCCGGCTTCCAGTAACCCCGCCACGGCCCGTGACGTGCCCGTTTCGGTACGGTCCCGGACCGCGCCATCTTTCTTGAAGGATTCAGCCGTGGAAGCCGATTTTCAGCGTATTCGCCGTTTGCCGCCTTATGTCTTCAATATCGTTGGAGAGCTGAAGAAAGCGGCGCGAGCGCGGGGCGAGGACATCATCGATTTCGGCATGGGCAATCCGGACCAGCCGACTCCGCCGCACATCGTGGAAAAACTGGTGGAAACCGTGCAGCGCGGCGATACCCACCGTTATTCCCAGTCCCGCGGTATTCCCCGTTTGCGCAAGGCGATCACCGATTGGTACCAGCGCCGCTACAACGTGGAGCTGGACCCGGAATCCGAGGCTATCGTCACCATCGGCTCCAAGGAAGGGCTGTCGCATCTGGCGCTGGCCACCATGGGCCCCGGTGACACCGTGATGGTGCCCAATCCCAGCTATCCGATCCACCCCTATGGCTTTGTCATCGCCAACGCCGATATCCGTCACGTGCCGCTGGTGCCGGGTGTGGACTTCTTCGAGGAACTGGTACGCGCGATCAAGGAAGCCTGGCCGAAGCCGAAGATGCTGGTGCTGAATTTCCCCGGCAACCCCACCGGTCAGTGCGTGGATCTGGACTTCTTCGAGAAGGTGGTGGCGATCGCCCGGGAATACGGTATTTGGGTGGTGCACGATATCGCCTATGCCGATATCGTTTTCGATGGCTACGAGGCGCCGTCGATCCTGCAGGTGGAAGGCGCCCGCGACGTGGCGGTGGAATTCTTCTCCCTGTCTAAGAGCTACAATATGCCGGGCTGGCGGGTCGGCTTCTGCTGCGGCAACAAGGAGCTGATTCACGCTCTGGCGCGCATCAAGTCCTATCTGGATTACGGCACTTTCACGCCGATTCAGGTGGCCGCTATCGCCGCTCTGGAAGGCGATCAGAGCTGTGTCTCCGAAATTCGCGATCTGTACCTGAAACGCCGTGACGTACTCTGCGACGGCCTCAACGACCTGGGCTGGACGGTGGAAAAGCCCCGCGCCACCATGTTCGTCTGGGCCCGGATTCCGGAACCTTACCGGGCGCTGGGGTCGCTGGAGTTCTCCAAAAAGCTGCTGTCGGAGGCCGGTGTGGCGGTCTCTCCGGGCGTTGGCTTCGGCGAATACGGCGATGACCATGTGCGGTTCGCCCTGATTGAAAATGAGCAACGTACCCGTCAGGCGCTGCGAGGCATCAAGAAGATGTTCCGCGCCGATGGGCTGATCGTGGGCTGACGCCGTTGGCCCCCATGCATTACACACACCCTGGAGAGGACCAAGTGAAGTCGATTAAGGTTGGGATCGCTGGCCTGGGCACGGTGGGCTCAGGCACCGTCAATGTACTCAAGCGCAACGCGGGGGAAATTGCCCGGCGCGTGGGTCAGCCCATTGAGATCGCTCACATTGGTGCGCGGCGTGATAATCCCGCCTGCGATATTACCGGTATCCGGGTGTCCCGGGATGTGTTCGACGTCGCCAACGACCCGGACGTGGACATCCTGGTGGAACTGATCGGCGGCACCGACGTCGCCCGCGAACTGGTGCTCACCGCCATCGGTAACGGCAAACACATCGTCACCGCCAACAAAGCGCTGATCGCCGAGCACGGCAACGAGATCTTCCTCGCCGCCCAGGAACACGGCGTGGACGTGGCTTTTGAAGCGGCTGTGGCCGGCGGTATCCCGATCCTGAAGGCGCTGGGCGAAGGTCTGGCCGCCAACCACATCAACTGGGTGGCGGGCATCATCAATGGCACCGGTAACTACATCCTCACCGAAATGGAGCAGGGCGCGCGCGGCTTCGATGAAGTGCTGGCGGAAGCCCAGGCACTCGGTTACGCGGAAGCCGACCCCACTTTCGATGTGGAAGGTGTGGACGCCGCCCACAAGCTCACCATTCTGGCCTCCATCGCCTTCGGTATCCCGCTGCAGTTCTCCAAGGTCTATATGGAGGGCATCAGCCGTATCACCATCGAGGACGTCAACAGCGCCGCCCAGTTCGGTTACCGCATCAAACACCTGGGGATCGCCAAGGACACTGGCAACGGTATTGAACTGCGCGTGCATCCCACGCTGATCCCGCAGGAAATCATGTTGGCGGCGGTGAACGGCGTGATGAACGCGGTGATGATCGATGGCGACGCGGTCGGCCCCACCCTGTATTACGGCGCCGGCGCCGGCGCCGAGCCCACCGCCTCGGCGGTGGTGGCGGATATCATCGAGCTGGGCCGTGAACTGACCGTGGATCACCACGAACGGGTGCCTTATCTGGGCTTCCACACCGACCAGATGTCCGACGAGCCGGTGTTGACCATCGAGGATATCTCCTGTGGTTACTACCTGCGTTTGCATGTCCAGGACAAGGCGGGCGTGCTGGCGGATGTGACCCGCATTCTCAGCGACAATCGCATCAGCATCGAGGCCATGGTGCAGAAGGAAGTGGACGAAGGGCTGGTGCCCATCGTCATCCTGACCCACCGGGTGCGCGAGGGTGACATGAACGAAGCGCTCAAGCGAATCGCTGCCCTGGACACCGTGGATAACGATATAATGCGTATTCGCGTGGAAACGCTGGACGCTTGAAAAGACGACACGATTAATACCCGTGGGGCCCGTATCCGGGCCTCCACACCAGAAGCAGAGACAATGCCATGCCATTCCGTGACCGCTACACAGGCCTGATCAACCGTTACCGCGACCACCTGCCGGTGAACGACGACACGCCGATCATCAGCCTGGGCGAAGGCAACACCCCGCTGATCCGGCTCAAGAATATTCCGCGCCTGCTCGGCAAGGACGTGGATATCTACGTCAAGTACGAGGGCCTGAACCCCACCGGATCCTTCAAGGATCGCGGCATGACTATGGCGGTGACCAAGGCGGTGGAAGAGGGCAGCAATGCCATCATCTGTGCCTCCACCGGCAATACCTCGGCGGCGGCGGCGGCCTACGCGGCCCGGGCCGGCATCTCTGCGTTCGTGTTGATCCCGGAAGGCAAGATCGCCATGGGCAAGTTGGCCCAGGCGATGATGTACGGTGCCATGATCATGCAGATCCGCGGCAACTTCGACCAGGGCATGGAACTGGTCAAGCAGGTGGCCGAGAAAGCGCCGGTCACCATCGTCAACTCGGTGAACCCGTTCCGTCTGCAGGGGCAGAAAACCGCGGCTTTCGAGATCGTCGAGGAACTGGGCCGGGCCCCGGATTACCACTGCCTGCCGGTGGGCAACGCGGGCAATATTTCCGCCTACTGGATGGGCTACAGCGAATACCACAAAGCCGGTATCGCCGGCAGCGTGCCGCGCATGGTGGGCTACCAGGCGGCGGGCGCGGCGCCGTTCCTGCGGGGCGCGGCGGTGGAGAACCCGGAAACCGTGGCCACCGCCATCCGTATCGGTAACCCGCAGTCCTGGGACAAAGCCTGGACCGCGCAGAAGGATTCCGAAGGCTGGTTTGATGAACTGACCGATGAGGAAATCCTGGCCGCGCAAAAACTGCTGGCGCAAAAAGAAGGGGTGTTCTGCGAACCGGCTTCCGCCGCTTCCATTGGTGGCGCCATGCGTGACATCAAGGCTGGCAAGATCGCCGAAGGCAGCACCATTGTCTGCACCCTGACGGGTAACGGACTCAAGGATCCGGATACCGCTATCGCGCAATGTCAGCAGGAACTGTCTTCCGGCGCCCGTATGGTGACCATCGATGCCGAGCTGGACGCGGTGAAGAAAGCTATTCTGGACAATCTGTAATCCTCAATTGAAGCGGCCACGACACCATTCGTGGCCGCTTTTTCTTGTTCTTACCGGGCGGTTTTCGCGGCCCGGTAAAACACTCCTGACGTGACCCCGCCTGTTTGGTTGTGATACACCCTTAGGGTGAGCGCGTCCTGTTCGCCGTTTCCATGCCGACGCCGAGCGAGGCGACGGGCACGTCATAATCCGAAAAAGCGGGCAGCAAGGAACGAAACCTTACTTCAATGAAAAGTTCTGACTCGACTGGGGAGAAGCCGATGGCAGACAATAAGCGGGCTCTACCGGCCCTGGCGCTGGGCGCCGTATCCTCTTTGTTTCTGGTACAAAATGCGCAGGCGGGTGCTGAGCTCAGCGCCGGCGTCTGGTGGGTGTACCAGTACGTGGATAAATCCGATTTTGGCGGTCCCAATTCCGCCTTCGACGCGGACCTGGACCGGGAAACCGGCGGTAATTTCGCCGACCCGGCGTTCATTCTCTACGCCGATGACGACGGTGGTCACGGCCCCTGGCGTTTCAGCGCCGAAGCCCGTATCGGCAGAGGCTCCTTCACCGACGTCAACAACAACAGCAGTGGCGATACCTTCGCCATGCACAAAGCCTGGATTGGTTATGAGTTCAACGACCATACCTTGCTCAAAGTCGGTAAGAGCCAGGTGCCGTTCGGCTGGAAAACGGTGAACTTCTGGCCTGGAGACGGTCTTCAGGGCGGTTACGGCGATCAGATGGATGTTGGTTTCAAACTCAGCGGCGACGCCGGTGACTTCCACTATGACGCCGCCTATTACCACCAGGACGACTGGGGCGAGGACAGCACCGACACTCTGGATGACAACGGGCACTGGGGTACCAGCGACAGTTACCGCAAGCTGAAAACCGGCGTGCTGAATCTGGACTGGCGCTTCCAGGAAGGCCATACCGTGGGGGCCTCGGTGCAATATGGGCGGATGCAGGACCTCACCGCGGACACCGCTTCCGGGCGCAAGGCCGACGGCGAGCACGTGGCCTATGATCTGCACTACCTGTACCAGCGTGGGCCCTGGAGCTTCAAATACCGCTTTGTCGACGCCCGCCGAGACTTTGGTGGTCTCGATGCCTTCCTGGCCTCCGACGCCGCGCCCGCGGATGAGGAAGTGAAAACCCAGCGGCACGTGGCCGAGGTGATGTATCAGAACCGCAACTGGGCATATTACCTGGACGGCGGCGTGGCCAGCACAGATACACGTAACAATGATGCCGGCGATGTACAGTTTTACGCTCCGGGTATTCGCTACAAGTACGGCCCCGGCTGGCTCTATCTGGAATACCTGTGGTCCGACGGCGACATCGACGCCAACGGTGATGTCTACGAAGGTAATTTCAACGCCGTTTATGTGGCGTTCGATTTTTACTTCTAAGAAAGCTCCTACAGCGGCTTCGTAGTCCTGTCTGTGGCGGATTCCGATAACAGTCAGGCCGTATGCCGGTTGATCGCCATCTGCAACTTCAGCAGGGCCGGGAAATGCCGGCCCAGCGCGGCCTTGCCGGTGGTCAGCAGGGCGCCGGAAAGATCCCGGTCCCGATCCGCCCAGCAGTAAATGCTGATGAAACCCAAATGGCCGAAGGCGTTGCTGGTGCCCGGCCCGTACAGGCTCAGGGCACGGGCGCCGAGCATGAAACCCGGCGAGAACGCCAGCGGTACCATCAAGGTACGATCCAGGCGGCCTCCCTTGGTGGCGGCCCGGCCCGTGGCGAAGCGCACGGTTTCCGGACGGAATAACTGCTGGTCCTGATAGCGGCCATCGTCCAGCAGCATCTGGAAGAAGCGGCAGGCCTCCTCGGCGGTGGCGTACAGGTTGCCGGCGGGGATGGTGGCGTCGAGAAAACGGGGATCGTTGGAGAGGCCCACCACTTCCTCCAGCGGTGCGCCCACGGCGTGAGTGAGAAAGGCGTTTACCGGCGGCAATTGCAGTCCGGTGACGGCGTTTTCCGCCGGTGCCACCGCCGGCTCCCGCAGACCATAGGTGAAATAACGCATCCCCATCGGCCGCCGGATCACCCGGTCCAGCAGGGCATCGATGCTCTCCTCGGTGACACGCCGGATGACCTCGCCAAGCACGAAGCCGGCGGTGATCGCGTGATAAGCCTGCTGACGCCCGGGGTTTTCCGGCTTGGCACGGCACAGCAAGGTCATGATCCGCTCATAGTCGAACAGGTCCTCCGCCGCCACCGGCTCGTGGATGCGCGGCACCCCGGCACGATGGGTCAGCACGTGCATCAGGGTGGTCCGGTGCTTGCCCATGGCCCCGTATTCGGGGATGTAATGGCACACTGGCCGGTCCAGATCCAGTTCCCCCCGTTCCGCCAGATGATGCACCAGCATGGCGGTGACCGCCTTGGAGGCGGAAAACAGGCAAATCGGAGTGTCGGTGGTGAGCAGGCGCTGTTGGCCGGCATCGGCGTAGCCGAGGGTGCGATCCAGAAAAACCTGTCCACGACGGCGCAGGCAAAGGGCGATGGCGGGGTTCATGCCGGTGCGGTAGAGCCCGCGGACGTGGCGCCAGATGGTGGCGACCTGTTGCGGACGCAGCCCGGCCTCGGCGGCGGCGCACTCGTCGCCCTGGTCGGTGACCGGCGTCAGATGACGGGGAACGGTGACGGCGCTGGCATTGAAACCGGCGGGAAGGGAAAGGCTGGTCATGGTCATTGATCCATCTCGCGGATGGCCCGATCAGGGCTGTTGTTTGTGCCCGGGTATGGTGGACAATGGCGGTACCAGATGGCTTGGCGCCGCTGCCCTGGGCCGATGACCCCAGGGCCACCAGCGGTGTCGGGCGCAACGGAACAGGTGGACGTTATGACGACGGTAAAGCAATCTGATTTCCAGAGCTTCGCGGAGTTCTACCCCTACTATTTGCAGGAGCACACCAACCCGACCTGCCGGCGCCTGCATTTCATCGGTACGCTGTGTCTGTTCGCGGTGTTGTTCGGTGTTCTGATTTCCGGTAACTGGTGGGGGTTGTTGCTGTTGCCGGTGGTCGGTTACGGCTTTGCCTGGGTGGGGCATTTCTTCTTCGAGAAGAATCGGCCCGCCACCTTCAAGCATCCGTGGTACAGCCTGGCCGGTGATTTTGTCATGTTCAAGGATATCCTGACCGGGCGTATTCGCTGGTGAGTGAACGGCAACGGGTACGGCTTTTTCAGCCCGGTGCCGCCGGGCATCGCTCCAAGTCCGGGCGGCCCGATCTGGATAGTCCGGAACAAATTGATCGCATGGTCTCGCTGTTCTATCAGCGGATTCTCGAGGATCCGTTGTTGGCGCCGGTTTTTCTCGAGGTGGCGCGCATCGATCTCGATGAGCACCTGCCGCTGATCGCTGCTTTCTGGAAGAAACTGTTGCTTGGCGATGACCGTTATAATCGGCATATGATGGCCAAACACCGGGCGGTGGACGACAAGATGCCGCTCACCGGCGCCCATCATGAGCGCTGGCTGGGGTTGTTCATGGCCAATCTGGACCAGCACTTCGAAGGGCCCCATACCGACCGTGCAAGGCAACTGGCCGCGCGCATCATCGACAATCTCTACGAGCAGCTGTCACAGCGCCGTTGAGAGGCTTATACACACCGCTGTAGGAGCTTGCCCCGCAAGCGAATCTTTTCCCGAGAGTCTGTTCGCTTGCAGGGCAAGCTACGACAGCGGCTTCGTGGCAATCCTTGAATTCAGGTCTCCGCCGCTATCCCAGCACGCCCTCGTTCCGCAGCGCCTGGAACTCCGCCTCGGACAACCCCAGATCCTCACGTAATACCGCTTCTGTGTGAGTGCCGGCCTCACCGCCGGGCCAACGGGTGCCGCCGGGGGTGCCGGCAAGGCGTGGCGTGAGGGCGGGGATACGCAGCGGTTTACCGTTGATTTCCACCTGTTGGAACAAGCCGCGTGCCTGGAAGTGCGGGTCCGCCATCATGTCGGCGGCGCTGTAAATCGGACCGCAAGGCACCCGGGCTTCCTCCAGCCGTGCCAGTACCCGGGGACTGTCCTGGCCGGCACACCAATCGCCAATAATGGCGTCCAGCTCCGCTTCGTGCTCCACCCGTCCCGGGTTGTGAGCCAGGCGCGGATCATCGGCCAGATCTTCACGGCCCATGGCCTGCATCAGCCGTTTGAAGATGGAATCGCCATTGCCGCCGATAATGACGTACTTGCCATCGCCACAGCGGTAGGTATTGGTGGGGACAATGCCGGTGACGGTGGAGCCGGACGGTTCGCGGACCAGGCCGGCGCCATCGAATTCCGGGATCACCGCTTCCAGCAGATTGAACACCGACTCGTACAGGGCCACATCCACCACCTGGCCTTGTTGGCTGCCGTGCCGTTCCAGCAAGGCCAGGGCGATGCCAAGGGCCGCGTGCAGGCCGGCGATGGTGTCGCCCAGGGACAGATTGGGCCGCACCGGGCGTTCGCCGGGAAAGCCGTTGACGTAGCGCAGCCCGCCGACCCCTTCGCACACTGAAGCGTAGCCGGGCTTGTCGGCGTAGGGCCCGTCCTGGCCATAGCCGGAAATTCGCGCGTACACCAGGCCGGGATTGCTTTGCTGGAAACGCTCCGGGCCCAGCCCCCAGGATTCCAGGGTGCCGGGGCGGAAATTCTCGATCAGCACATCGGCGCGGTCGATCAGCTGCCCGGCCAGTTGGCGGCCGCGGTCGGTCTTCAGATCCAGAGTGACCGAGCGCTTGTTGCGGCCCAGGCTGCGCCACCAGAACGAGGTGCCGGTGTCATCCAGGGATCGCCAGCGACGGATCGGGTCGCCGCCGGGAGGCTCCACCTTGATCACGTCAGCGCCAAAATAGGCGAGCAGCGTGCCGGCAAAAGGGCCGGCCAGCAATTGGCCCAGTTCCACCACGCGGATACCGGCCAGGGGCAGGGAACGTTCGCTCATCGGGTCTTCCTTCGTTATCTGAGCGCATTGTGCCCGACGGAACGGGCACAGGCGAACCCCGTGCTACAATCGCGCTTCGCCAACAACAGGAGTCCCCATGACCCCGGAACGCTATCGCCGGTTGCTGGATACATTGGATCGCCGCCAGCCGGATCTCACCGTGATCATGGAAGGGGTGCACAAACCCCATAATATCGCCGCCGTGGTGCGCACCTGCGACGCCGTCGGCATTCTCGACGTGCACGCCGTGCTGCCGGAAAATCGCGCCAAAGTAGCGGCGGGCATCGCCATGGGGTCGCAGCGCTGGATCAATCTGCACAAGCATAACGACGGGGTGGCCGCCATCGAACAGGTGCGCGCCCAGGGCATGCAGGTGCTGGCCGCCCACTTTTCCGATACCGCGCTGCCATACCGCGAAGTGGATTTCACCAAGCCCACGGCGTTATTGCTGGGCACCGAGCGCTTCGGTGTCAGCGAAGCCGCCGGCGCCGCCGTGGACGGCCATGTGATCGTGCCGATGATGGGCATGGTGGCGTCGTTCAATGTCAGCGTGGCGGCGGCGATTATCCTGTCCGAAGCCTGCGAACAGCGGCGCGCGGCAGGATTCTACGATCGCCCCCGGCTGGATCCGGAAACCTACCGGCATACGTTGTTCCGCTGGGCGCATCCAAAACTGGCGGGCTATTGTGATCGCTATGGCCTGCCTTATCCGGAATTGAATGACAGCGGCGAAGTGCGTCATGCCACGCGATTCAACGCGGAACTGGCCGCCGCCAAGGCGCGGCGGGAAGCGGTGTCGTGAGCGTATCGGCGCCACTGGCGCTGCAGGCCCGCCTCAATGCCCTGCTGCCGGAAATCCAACTGTGTGCCACGCCGCTGCCGCTGGTACCGGAGCTGTCCTTATGGCTGCTGGACCGGCTGCTGGCGGACCAGCGTCTGGAACAGGAGGTGGCCAATGCCTTGATGGAAGCGCCGCCATACTGGTCGTTATGTTGGGCCTCGGGGCAGGTGTTGGCACGTCACCTGCTGACCCACCCGGAGTGGGTGAAGGGCCGCTGTGTGGTGGACGTGGGGCCCGGCTCCGGTGTGGTGGCGGTGGCCGCCGCCCGGGCCGGTGCCCGTCGGGTCATTGCCTGCGACCTGGACCCGGACGCGCTGGCCGCCAGCGAAGCCAACGCCGCCCTCAACGGGGTCAGTGTGGAATTGAGCGGCGACCTGGAGGCCTGTCTGGCTGTGGCCGATCGCGTTACCGCCGCCGATATTCTCTACGACCGGGATAACCTGCCCCTGCTGGACCGCTTTCGCCAGGCCGGCGCGCCGGTGTTGCTGGCGGATTCCCGTATCGCCGGACTGAATCCTCCGGGGTATCGTCTGCTGGGACATTGGCATGCGACCACCTGGCCGGATCTGGGGGAAGCCAATGAGTTCAACCAGGTACGGCTGTTTTTATCGGACCCCCATTTGTTGGAACCCTGAAGGCCGGGCGAGGGTCGAAGGTTCACGATCCGCTAACCTGGCTGTCGTGTTGATGGCCAGTTCAAGCCCGATTAAGTTAGTGCCCAGGTACAGGAGGATGTGGCCTTGTACGCACCATTGAGATCCTATTATTCCTTTATTTGCGCGCTTTGCGTTGCTCTGTTGTTGGCCGCCGCCGTACCGGCTCGGGCGGCGTTGCCCGTGGCGCAGGGGGAATCGTTGCCGACGCTTGCGCCGATGTTGGAAAAAACCGCGCCGGCGGTGGTGAACATCGCCATCGAGACGCGGGTGCGGACCGCCCGCAATCCGTTGCTGGAGGATCCGTTCTTCCGTCGCTTTTTCAATATTCCCGAACAGCAGCAGCCTTCCACCCGGCGTGCCATCAGCGCCGGCTCCGGCGTTATTGTCGACGCCAAGCAAGGCTACGTGCTGACCAACGCCCATGTGGCCAAGAACGCGGATAAAATCGAAGTGACTCTCACCGATGGCCGCGAACTGAGCGCGGAACTGGTGGGGCTGGACGAGGAAGTGGATCTGGCGGTGCTCAAGCTGGACAAGACCGATGATCTGACCCAGATCCGGATCGGCGACTCCACCGGGTTGCGGGTGGGGGATTATGTTCTGGCCATCGGCAACCCATTTGGTTTGGGCCAGACCGTGACCTCCGGCATCGTCTCCGCGCTGGGCAGGACCGGCCTGGGCATTGAAGGCTACGAGAACTTCATTCAAACCGACGCCTCCATCAACCCCGGCAATTCCGGCGGTGCGCTGGTCAACCTGCGTGGCGAACTGGTCGGTATTAACACGGCAATCCTGGCGCCTTCCGGAGGGAACGTCGGTATCGGTTTCGCCATTCCCACGGAGATGGCGGTGAATGTGATGGAGCAGTTGATCGAGCATGGCGAGGTACGACGTGGCGTGCTGGGCGTGACGATCCAGGATCTGACACCGGAGCTGGCGGACGCCTTCCAGGTGAAACAACGGCAGCGTGGCGTGGTGGTCACCAATGTGGTGGAAGACAGCGCCGCGGATAAAGCCGGTCTCAAGGCCGGTGACGTGGTGGTGGAAGTGGATGGCCAGGCGGTGACCCGGGCGGCGGATTTGCGTAACAAGGTCGGGTTGTCGCCGGTGGGCGAAAAAGTGCGGCTCAACATTATTCGCGATGGTCGTAAGCGCGAAGTCGTGGCGGTCATTACCGAGTCCGATCAACGCCAGTCCGGTGGCGACGCCATCTCCAAGTTCCTGCAAGGCGCCAGTCTGCGCGATCTGCGTAAAGGTGAGCTGCGGCACGCTGACAGTGGCGTACTGGTGGAAGCGGTGGAACGTAATTCCCCGGCCTGGCGTGCCGGCTTGCGTGGCGGCGATGTGATTATCAATGCCAATCGTCAGAATGTGGCCAACATGAAGGAACTGGAGTCGGCGGTGCCCGATGCCGATGCCGCCCTGTTGTTGCGTGTCAATCGTGACGGCGGTGTGTTCTTCGTGGTGGTGCGCTGATCCAGGTAAATCCTGACACGGGCGTATAAGGCTGTCCCACAATGGTGGGACAGCCGGGCCCGGTCTTCGCTAACGGGCCGGAAACGCAGTCCAGCGATCCAGCCAGGTGGCACTGGCGCCGGGCCGCACCGCGCCAAGGTAGTTGGCCGCTTCGTCCCAGAATTCGCCTTGAGGTACTGGTACCGCGCCGCGCGCCGCTGGTGAGCGCAGAGCCGGCGTGGCATTGGGATGATACGGATTGATCGCATCCTGATTGAAGCGCGGGTCCTCATCGAAACGGACGCTGCTCAATCCCCGGAAAAAGGCGTCTTCGTCGAAGCCGTTGTCGTCGTCCGCGTCTTCTTGCTCCGCTTCGAAATAACTCAGGCCGCGCGGGCCAATGCCATGCATCAGCACGCCTTGAAAATCCAGCGTGCCGGTATCCAGGTTCGCCACCGTGGCACCATCGCGCAGATCGATGGCTTCGCCGGAAAAGCCGCTGATTAACAGATTGTGGAAATGGCCTCCGGTGCCTTCGCGCAGGGTCATGGCACGATGATGGCGGGTGCTGCTGCGCGGTGACACCAGAGTGATGTTGTACATGATCGGTTCGGAGCGGGGGCGTGCCTGGTGATGAGCGCCGTTGTTGTCCGCTTCGAAGGCGTTGTCGCCGGTATCCTCGTGCTGTTGTATCAGCAGGAACTGCACTCTGCCGCGCCAGCCTAGATCCCAATCAAGCCCGTCGTCGCCGGCACCGGTAATAACGATGTGACGTAGATCGACGTTGCCGCCAAACACTTCCACGCCATCGTCCAGGGACCGGTGCACCTGCACATGGCGGACGATGGTGCCGCTGCCACAACCGCCCAGGGTGAGTCCGTTCAGTTCATTGTTGGCATAAACCTCGAAGCCGGCGAACTCGATCCGGGCGTACTCCAGTACGCCGCAACTGCCTTGCGGGTTCTGCCCGCCATAGGCGCCGAGCGGATCGCCGGCATCAATGCCTTCGATTTGAGCGTCGGGTTCGTTGACCGGAGCGTCCCCCAGCAAGACCAGCCCGCCCCAATCGCCGGCGGCTCTTTTCCCTTCAGGCTGGCTGCTGGTGAAAACGATGGGGGCATCCTCGCGGCCGGCGGCGTGGAGACGGGCGCCGCGAGTGACGACCAGCGCCGAGTCGGCGCGGCCGAGAATGCGGGCGCCCGGCTCGATGGTCAGGCGCACGCCGGGCATTACGTACACCACGTCCCCCAGTACCCAATCACGGTCGGCGCTCCAGGTCTGGTCCTGGTCGATCACCCCGGTTACTACCTGGTCGCCTTGCAGGTAGGGCAGAGCCAGCCACCAGAATAGCAGCAGGCACAGCGACAAGGTGCCAATGACCAGAGGCCATGCCAGCCGCCGGTAAGCGAAACGGGAAGAACCCGTGGAGGCCGCTTGGGGACGGGCGCTATTGGCCGCGTCGGCGTGGTCAAGGCGCGCCAGTTCTTCTCCCAGATGACGGATATGGCTGTGCGGGCTGTGACATGCCCGTTCGATAATTTCCGCCCGGTAGCGGGCGTCGTTCAGCAAGGTGTTGAAATGAATGAAGCCAAGACCTGTATCCCCGGCACGGTCGTAGTTTTGCTTTAACTGCCAAAGCAATTCCACCAGACGCGCGCGAGCCGGCGTGTCGTCGCCCATGGTAGCCCCCCAGATGTTTGTGTTTAACAACCCAAAGGTGCCAGTGTGGAAGTGAAAAATGACAGTCGTGCTAAGGGGGGAGGTCTCCATCGGGGCCACGGGTCTGGACAGACCCGCTTCGAGGGAACCGTCGCGCTTCGGGCTTCAGCAATGTTGATCGCTGGCACAGAATGGGCTACGAAGCCGCTGTGGGAGCTTGCCTGCAAGCGAGTCGGGCCCACTTCCTCTACTTCGCTTGCAGACAAGCTCCCATAGCGGCGTTCCCGCAAAGGCGTAACACGGCCCCGCTGTCCCTAACGGGGGGCAACTCTTTTTGTCACGCCACGCCGAGGATATCGTCGGCGGCCTTTTCGGCGATCATCACCGTTGGGGCATTGGTGTTGCCGCCGATCAGTGTTGGCATGATGGAGGCATCCACCACCCGCAGATTTTCCAGGCCGTGCACGCGCAGTTGCGGATCCACCACCGCCATGTCATCGACGCCCATCTTGCAAGTGCCCACCGGGTGGTAAATGTTGTCGCATTTCTCGCGCAGGAAAGCGCGGATCTGATCGTCGGACTGCACCTGGCTGCCGGGAAAGATCTCATTGCCGCGCCAGGGGCCGAGGGCTTGCTGGGCCATGATCCCGCGCATCGCCTTGACCCCGCGTACCATGCCTTCCATGTCGTCCTCATGCTCCAGGAAACGTGGATCGATCAGCGCCGGTGAGCGCGGGTTGGCGTCGCGCAGCCGGATGTCGCCGCGGCTCTTGGGGCGCAGGATGCAGACGTGGCCTGAATAACCGTGCCCGATACTGAACGTCCAGTTCAGGCCGTGGTTGTCCAGTTTGGCGGCGGTCAGGTGCAATTGCAGGTCGGGGATCGGCTCTTCCGGCCGTGATTTGATGAAGCCGCCGGCTTCGGCCACGTTGGAGGTCAACTGACCGGTGCGACGATAGAAAAAGTCCCAGACGCCACGCAGGCCGGAAGTGGGCAGTTCCCAGGGCGACAGTGTCAGGGTGTCGCGTTTCAGGTTCTGGTGCACCACCAGCACGTCCGGATGGTCCTGCAGGTTCTCGCCGACGCCGGGCAGGTCGTGGACCACGTCGATGCCATGCTGCTCCAGTTCCTGGCGCGGACCGACGCCGGACAATTTCAGCAACTGTGGGGAATTGATGGTGCCGCCGCAGAGAATCACCTGGCCGGCGGACAGCGTTTGCACCTGCCCTTGATGCTCCACGTCCACGCCGGTGGCGGTGCGGCCGTCAAAGCGCACCCGGTGCACCAGGGCGCCGGTCATCACGGTCAGATTTTCGCGCTCCAGGGCGGGGTGCAGATAGGCCCGCGCGACGCCGCAGCGTTCACCGTCCTTTTGCGTCACCTTGTAGAAGCCGACCCCTTCCTGGGTGGCGTTGTTGAAATCATCACTGGCCGGATAACCGGCTTCCTGAGCCGCGCTGACGAACGCCTCGCTGACCGGGTGCCGGAAACGCAGATCGGCCACGTTGAGACGGCCGTGGGTGCCATGGAAATCATCTTCGCCGGCTTCGTAATGTTCGGAGCGCTTGAACACGGGCAGGACATCCTGGTAACCCCAGCCGGGGTTACCCAGGGACTCCCAGTGATCGTAATCCCAGGGGTGGCCACGGGTGTAACACATGGCGTTGACCGCGGAGGAGCCGCCCAGGGTTTTACCACGGGGAATGTAGATCTGACGGTTATTGAGCGCCTTTTGTGGCACGGTGTAGTAACGCCAGTTACGGCTGTTGGAGCGCATCAGCAGGATGATACCGGCGGGAATGCGAATGAAGAGGCTGTTGTCCGGTGGCCCGGCTTCCAACAGGCACACCCGGTTGTTGGGGTTCTCTGACAGCCGGTTGGCCAATACACAGCCGGCGGAACCCCCGCCGACAATCACGTAATCGTATTGCATGCCGCTCGCCCTTGGTTGTTATCGGCTCTCTGACCGGTCCGCTGCCCCCGGCAGTGAACCGTGGGGGCGTCCTGTGTCACTATCCTCGCATACTAGTCCCGCCACGCTTCGGTGTTATTGGCCGAATCCGGACACCGCCAGGCCGGCAAAGTCAGCGACAGCGCGCTTGCGGGGGAGCGGAGCGCTGTTTATGATCAATACAACTTTTATCAACAGTACAACTTTTGCGCAGCTTGCCGCGAGGCGCTGTTTTCTGCTTAGCCGGTTCGGGTCGGTTAAGCAGAGATCAGGGTAGAGGAAGTTCGTCGCAAAGATCCCCTTCACGGGGACGGGCCCACATTCCCGCCGACGCTTTTTTCATTCCCTGTCGCAGAATCGTCACGATAACAGGCTTTCATGGTCCCGCCACAGCGGGAGAAGTTCGTCGAGCAGGCGAGGGTGCCTATGAGTGAGCGCATTCTGCGATTGGATAAGGCCGGCACGCCGGTGGAATGGTTGGACTGGCAGGCCGCGGCCACCCTGTACGCGCGGGGTCTGGTGACCTGGACTCTGGGCGATGTGATTTATCGCCTGCGCGGCGGATTCTGCCGTGTCACCGGCGATCGCTCCCGTTTGTCCCTGCATTCCATTATTGCTTGCGATGGGCTGGCCAGCCCGCGCCGCCGTACCCGTCCGCCGTTGACCAATCGCGCGCTGTTTCGCCGTGACCAGCATGTTTGTCTTTATTGCGGCAAGCCGTTCCCGGAATCCCAACTGACCCGCGATCATATTCGCCCCACATCCCGTGGTGGCCGCGACCACTGGCTCAATGTGGTGGCCGCCTGCCGCCGCTGCAATCAGCACAAGGGCAATCGCCTGCCGGAGGAAATCGGCATGGAGTTGCTGGCACTGCCTTATGTGCCGAATATGGCCGAGTATCTGGCGCTGATTAACAGCCATCGTATTCGTGGTGACCAGATGGCGTTTCTGCGCAATCAGTTCGGTAAGAACAGCCGGTTGTTGTGAGAGTTTCCGCTGTCCGGACCACCAAGCCCCGTGCTCCCCTGTTCTCGACGCAAAAAAAACGGCGCCCATGGGGCGCCGTGAATCGTTTGGCTCGGGAGAGCTATCACGGAGTACAACTCCGATGTCAACAGATGGGACCTCGTTGACGGCTTTGAGTATGGCGCCACTGAAATGCAAAAACATTTGCTTTATCGCCCGGGATTTCGGCTTGAGTGGTCAATTCTTGTGCACAGACGACAGCATGGGGTCGGGTTTGGAAGTGTGCTAATTTAGCCTGATTACACCATCCAATAAGGTAGGCAAGGAATGCAAAGCTCCGCTCTACGCCTGATTGGCGTGTCTCTGCTGCTGTTGGGTTTATGGGCATGTGACACCTCCGACGAATCGGCGTCGTCCGCCAGGGATAAAAGCGAACAGGCCGGGTCCGCGGTGGCCGCCGACAGTGAGCCCGATCCCCGTTGGCGTACTCATCTGGACAGCTGGCCGCGGGGAGAAACGGGCTCCCGCTCCCCACTGGTATTCCGTTTCACCCATCCGGTGGTGGAGCAGAGCGCGCTCAACGAACCACAGAAAAGCGTGGTGAAACTGCGCCCGGAGCGGCCTTTCACGGCGGTGTTCACCGCCCGTGACCGGCTTGAGATACGGCCTCTGGAACCCTTGCGCAGTGATCAAAATTTCACTGTCACTCTGTTTCCTCAGGGCCTTTCCGGAGTCGATGACAGTCTGCCTCCGCTGGAAACCAGGCTGACCGTATTGCGCCAGCAACTGACCATCCGGGTCGAGGCATTGGCGCCGGCGGAAGGGAGCGACACCATGATCCTGAAAGGGCGGATTGATACCCTGGATCTGGTGGATAACCAGGCGCTGGAATCGGTGCTCTCCGCCAAACAGAGTGAGACGTCGCTGCCGATCGTGTGGGAACACCCGTCCGCTGGTTTGACCCACCGCTTCCAGGTTACCGGCATCCGCCGTGATGTCGGCGAGGAGGTCCGCCTGGCCTGGGATGGTGAGCCCGTGGGCGAGTCGGGGGCGGGCGAGCGGAGTTATTCGGTACCTCGGCCCGGCCAGTTCGCCGTTACCTCGGTCCGCTCGGAGAGCTTCCCCGACCGTCATGTGGTGGTGCAATTTTCTGAGGCCCTGCAGGCGGGACAGGACTTCCTGGGAATGGTGGCGCTGGGTGGCAAGAGCGCCCGGGTGCAGGTCGACGGCTCCCGGTTGCTGGTCTATCCAAGCGACGAGGTGGACGAGAAGGCGGTGTTGCAGATCGCTCCGGGCGTGGTCAGTGCCTCCCGCCATACGCTGGAGAAGATGTACCGGCAATCTCTGGTATTGAGTATGGCCAAGCCCGCTGTGCGGTTTGTTGGCGAAGGGGCCATTCTGCCACGGGGCGAAGTGCTCAGCGTGCCGTTCGAGGCCGCTGCCGCCGGTGCTATCCAGGTACAGGCGTTCGAGGTGTTCGAGAACAACATCACCTCCTATTTGCAATCCCGTGATCTGGAGAACCAGCATCCGGATACCCGCTCCGGCCGTTATCTCTGGCAGAAAACCCTGGAGTTGCCGCCATCCGAGGAGCGGGGATGGCAACGGTACCGGCTCGATCTGACCGAGCTGATGGCCAAACACCCCAATGGTTTGGTCCTGCTTACCCTCAAGGTGGACCCGCGCAGCATTCATTACCAATGCGGCGATGGCGGGCCGCGGCGTGAGAACACGCTACCAGACAACTACGAAGGACCGGGCCAGGACGATGAAGTGAGCCGTTATTATCACGATGCCGGCTACCTGCGCTGGGACGAGCGTGATAATCCCTGCAGCGACAGTTATTACGCCTACAACAACCAGGCGGAAAGCTCCCGCTCTTTCATTGCTTCCAACCTCGGTTTGCTGGCCAAGCAGGGGGAGGACGACCGGATGCTGGTGGTCACCACCGCCCTGGATACCAACACGCCCCTGGCGGGAACCCAGGTTACCGCCTACAACTACCAGCACCAGTCCCTGGGCAGTGCCAGCAGTGGCGATAACGGCATTGCGGAGTTGAAATTATCCGGCACGCCTTTCTATCTGGTGGCGAAAAACGGCAAGGAAAAAGGCTATCTCAAGGTGGCCCGCAACCGGGCGCTGCCTTCCAACCAGTTCGACACCGGCGGCGAGCGGGTTCTCGATGGCCTGAAAGGGTTCTTTTACGGTGAGCGGGATGTCTGGCGGCCCGGTGATGATATTCATCTGACCTTTGTACTGGATGACCCGCAACAACGCATGCCGGCGGATCACCCGGTCACGGTGGACTGGTTTGATCCGCGCGGTAACAAGGTCGCCAGTTATACCAACGACGAGCCGGTGAACGGGTTCTACACCTTTACCCTGAAGACCGGGGAAAGCGCCCCCACCGGCAACTGGCGGGCGGTGGCACGTCTGGGTGAGCGGGACTTCGATACCCGGCTACGGGTGGAAGCGATCAAACCCAACCGGCTGCGTATTGAGCTGACCGCCCCCGAGCAGGTCTTCGCCGGTCAGAGCACACCATTGGCGCTGCACGGACAATGGCTCAATGGTGCCCGCGCCAGTGCCCTCAAGGCCGATGTGAAGGTGCGCCTGCTCAACGGCGCCGACCCCTTCCCGGGGTATGCCGGCTACACCTTCAAGGATCCGTCCCGCACCCTGCAGGCGGAGCCGTTCACCGCTTTCGAGGGGCGCCTGGACGACGCCGGCGACGCCACCGTGAATCTGGCGGTGCCGGCGGTCACGCCGCCGGGCATGGCGGCGGCGCTGGTGACCACGCGGATTTTCGAGAATGGCGGCGACTACAGCACCCAGGTACAGCGATTGCCGGTGGCGCCGTATCGGCATTGGGTAGGACTGCGGGTTCCGGAAGGTGATGGCTGGGGCGGTGCTCTCGGACGCGACCAGAACCATAATCTGGATCTGCTCACCCTGGACCAGGACGGGCAGCCGGAATCCCGTTCCGTCACCCTGAGCGTCTATCGTATCGACTGGCGCTGGTGGTGGGATCGGGGCGCCAATGATCTCGCCAATTTCATCAGTAACCCGCATACCCGCAAGGTGAAGGCCACCCAGCTCACCACCAACGACAAGGGGCGGGTGCAATGGCGATTGAACGGTCCGGATTACGATTGGGGCCGCTACCTGGTGCGCGTCTGTGATGACAAAGGCGGGCATTGCGCGGCACGGACCGTATACCTGGGTTGGAGCGGCCAGCGCGGCGGTGGCGGTGACGCCGCCTCCCGGTTGGCGTTGTCCACCGACAAGGAACAGTACCAGGTCGGGGAGATGGCCAGGGTAAAGGTGCCGGTGTCCGGCTCCGGACGCTTGCTGGTCAGCCTGGAAAGCGGCTCGCGGGTCTTGCGCCACTACTGGGTCAAACCCGGTGACAAGGAGAACTTCACCCTGGAGATTCCGGTGACCGCGGACATGGCGCCCAACGTTTACGTGCACGCCACTCTGCTGCAAGCGCACAAGGACCGCGACAATGACCGTCCGATTCGCCTCTATGGCATCGTGCCGTTATTGGTGGAAGACCCGGACACGCGCTTGGAGCCGGATATAGAAGCCCCGGAGGAAGTGCGTCCGGAAAGCGAACTGACGGTGACGGTGTCCGAGAAGCAGGGCAGGGCGATGACCTATACCCTGGCGGTGGTGGACGAAGGCCTGCTGGGTCTGACCAATTTCCAAACGCCGAACCCCCATCAAACCTTCTTCCGCCGGGAAGCGCTGGGCGTGCTCACCTGGGATCTGTTCGATCAGGTGGTGGGCGCCTACGGCGGGGAGCTGGAGCGGATGCTGGCGGTGGGCGGCTCGGAGGGGCTGATGGATGGCTCCGAAGCCCAGCGCCGCCGGTTCCCGCCGGTGGTGTATTTCGCCGGACCATTCGAACTGAAGGCCAAGTCTGAGCAGGAACACAAGGTTCAGTTGCCGGCCTACATGGGCGAGGTCCGGGTGATGGTGGTGGCGGGACATCGCGACGGCCAGCAGCGTGCCTACGGCAAGGCGGACACCCCGGTCACCGTGACCCAGCCGTTAACACTGCTGTCGACGTTGCCGCGGGTGCTGGGGCCGGGAGAGTCCCTGCAGGTGCCGGTGAATGTCTTCGCCACTGAGGACACCATTACCGATGTGGATTTGAACCTGGAGGCGGAACCGCCGTTGAAGGTCACCCGGGACACCGCCCGGCTGACCTTCGAGGAGCCTGGAGACAAGATCGCCACGCTGTCACTGGAGGCCGGTGACCAGGTGGGGATCGCCCGGGTCACGGTGTCGGCCAAAGCGGGTAAGGAGCAGGCCGGGGAGACGGTGAATCTGCCGATCCGCACCGCCAACCCGCCCACCAGCCGGGAGCAGCTCAAGGTGCTGGAACCTGGAGACAGCTGGGCGCTGGATTGGACTCCCCATGGTCTGCCGGGCACCAACCAAAGCGCCTTGACGGTCAGCAGTCTGCCGGCCATGGGACTGGAGCGGCGGCTGGAATACCTGATCCGCTATCCCCACGGCTGCGTCGAGCAAACCACCTCCACGGTGTTGCCGCAGCTGTACCTGCACCAATTGGTTGGGCTCAGTGACGCCCAGAAACAGGAAGTGCAGAACAACATCGCCGGCGCCATTGACCGGCTGCGCCGCTTCCAACTGAACGACGGCGCCTTCAGCTACTGGCCCGGCAGTGGCCAGGCCAGCGACTGGGGCACCTCCTACGCCGGTCACTTCCTGGTGGAAGCACGCCGCCTTGGCTACGCGGTACCGGCGCAGATGATCGACGGCTGGCGGAACTATCAGCGGCGGCTGGCCAGCGACCCCGGTCAGTACGCCTGGCAGTGGGCGAGCCAGGCTTACCGGCTTTATACCCTGGCGCTGGCCGGGGAGCCGGAAGTCGGTGCCATGAACCGTCTGCGCGGCGCGCTGGCGGTGAGCGACAGCCGCAACCAGCATGGCCGTTATACCGCCCGCTGGTTGCTGGCCGCCGCCTATCAGCAAATGGGACTGACCGATGTGGCCGGTGAATTGATCGCCATTGATGGCGAGGTGGGCGACTACGATGAGCCCGGCCCCACCTTCGGCTCCGCGTTGCGTGACCGCGCCATCAGCATGATGGTGCTGGAAGCCCGCGGCGATCAGGCGCGGGCCTGGGACGAAGCCCGGGTGGTGGCCGATGATCTGGCCTCCGATCGCTGGTTCTCCACCCAGAGTCTGGCCTGGTCGCTGATGGCCATGGCACGCTTCGCCGGCGATGAAAGCGCCGGGGACGGCTATGATCTGGCCTGGCGGCAGGGCGAGGGCGATTGGCGGGAAACCCACGCCACCAGCCCGGTGTTCCAGCAGCCGCTGGAGATCCAAGATGACGGCGAGTCCATCGTGGTCCGCAACGACAGCGATCGTCGTTTGTTCGCCACCATGACCACCGTCGGCACGCCGGCTCCGGGTCAGGAAAAAGCGGTGTCCGAGGGACTCGACCTGTCGGTGACGTTCCTGTCGATGGACGGCTCGCCGCTGGATCCCGCGCGGCTGACCCAGGGCACGGATTTCCGCGCCCGGGTGAAGGTGACCAATCGCACCAACCGCCGTCTGGAAAATCTGGCGCTGACACAAATCGTGCCCTCCGGCTGGCAGATCGCCTCGCGTTTGTCGTCCACTGGCGTGGACGATGCCAAGGACGAAAAGGAAACCCCATTGGATTACCAGGACGTGCGTGACGACCGGGTGCTGAGCTATTTCTCCCTGAAACCCGGCGCCACGCGTACCGTGAATGTGGAGCTGAACGCTTCGTTCGCCGGCCGTTTCTATCTGCCCGGCTGGCAGGTGGAAGCCATGTATCAGGGCTTTATTCAGTCCCGTAAGCGTGGCCAATGGGTGGAAGTGGTGGCGGAATAGCCCTCACCGGCCGGGCCGCGAATGGTCCGGCCGGTCACCGGGCGCTACCCGACAACATCTGGAACACGATGACAAAACCGTCTCCCTCACGCCGCCGGCGCATCCTGGCGGCACTGCTGCTGGTGGTGCTGGCGGCGTTGGCGCTGCTGCAGTTTTCGCCGCTGCCGGCGTCGCTGCAGCGGAGTGACTATGCGGTGTTGATGCTGGATCGAAACGGGCGGCCCCTGGCGGCCCGTATCGCCGCGGATCAACAATGGCGCTTCGCCCCGGTGGAGACGCTGCCGGACAAGTACCGTGAAGCCCTGCTGACCTTCGAGGATCGCCGTTTCCGCTGGCACCCGGGTGTCGATCCGTTGGCGCTGGCCCGGGCCACCGTGGCCAATATTCGCGCCGGAAGGGTGGTCAGCGGCGGCTCCACCCTGACCATGCAGTTGGCCCGGCTGTTGCGGGACGATCCGCCCCGCACCCTGTGGGAAAAAGCCCGCGAGGCGTTGCTGGCATTGCAACTGGAATGGCGCCTGGGCAAGTCGCGGATTCTGGTGGAGTACGCCAGCCGGGCGCCGTTCGGCGGCAACACGGTGGGATTGAGAGCGGCGGCATGGCGCTATTTCCAGCGCGCGCCGGACGACCTGAGCTGGGCGGAAGCGGCACTGCTGGCGGTGCTGCCCAACAGCCCCGCGCTGATCCACCCGGGGCGGCAGCGGCAGCAATTACTGGCGAAGCGGGACCGTCTGCTGGAAGCCCTGCGGCAACGGGGGCTGATCGATGCGGACGCGTTACGGCTGGCGAAGCTGGAACCGCTGCCGCGCACCGCGCGGTTGCCGTCGCTGGCACCGCATCTGCTCGACACCCTGGCGGCCGACACCACTTCCCCGCTGATTCACACCACGCTGGACGCCGGGCTGCAGCAACGGGTGAACGCCCTTACCGGACAGCATGGACGGCGTCTGGCCAACGACGGCGTGCATAATCTGTCGGTGGTGGTGATCGACCATCGCGATCTGGCGGTGCGCGCCTATGTGGGCAATGTCACCCACGGCGACCGCCGTGAATATGGGGCGGCGGTGGACATCGCCGGGCGTCCCCGTTCCACCGGCAGCGTGCTCAAGCCGCTGCTGTACGGTTTGATGCTGCAGGAAGGCCTGCTGCTGCCGGATACCCTGGTGCCCGATCTGCCCACCAACTACGGCGGTTACAGTCCGGAGAATTTCGACCGTGAATACCGGGGCGCGGTGCCGGCCCACGAGGCCCTGGCCCAGTCGCTGAATATCCCCGCCGTGCGTATGCTGCGCCAATACGGCGTGGCCCGCTTCCATGACCAGTTGCGCGCCATGGGAATGAGCACGCTGTTCAGGGATGCCGAGAACTACGGTTTGACCCTGGTGCTGGGCGGTGCCGAAGGCAAGTTGATGGAGCTGACGGCGCTGTACGCCAGACTGATGGCCAGCGCCCGTGACGGCCAGGCGGCGCCGGTTACTGTGCTGAGCGATGTGCAGCCGCTGCCGGAGCCGTTTCCGATCGGCGCGGGAGCTGCCTGGTTGACGCTGGAGGCGCTGCGTGACGTGGCCCGGCCCGGCACCGCCCGGCAATGGCGGCTGTATCGTTCCAGCCAGGCGATCGCCTGGAAGACCGGTACCAGCTACGGTTTGCGCGACGCCTGGGCGATAGGCAGCAACGGCCGCTATACGGTGGGCGTCTGGGCCGGTAACGGCAACGGCGAACCGGCTCCGGCGCTGGGTGGCGCCACCACCGCGGCGCCGCTGATGCTGGATCTGTTCAGCCTGCTGGGGCCGGCGGAGTGGCCTCAGGCGCCGTTGGGCGATCTGAAGGAACTGCGGGTGTGCCGTGACGATGGCTATCTGGCCGGCGGGCAGTGCTCGGCGCGTACCGTGCTGGCGCCGCTGGACAGCCACTTCCAAGCCGTCACGCCACATCATTTGCGTGTGCATGTGGACGATCAAGGGCGGCGGGTGCACAGCGGTTGCGAGAACGTGGCCGCCATGAGCGCCCGCGACTGGTTCGTGCTGCCGCCGGCGCAGGCTTATTTCTACCGCTTCCGCCACCCGGAATACCGGCCCCTGCCGGCCTGGCGGGAAGACTGCGCGGCGGGTGCCCGGGCGCTGAGTTCACGGGCGCCGATGGCGGTGATCTATCCCCACGCCGGCTCCGCGCTCTATCTGCCGGTGGAACTGGGCGGGCAGCGTGGCGGGGCGGTGTTCCGGGTGGTGCATGAACGTGATGACGCCGAACTGTTCTGGCACCTGGACGACCGCTATCTGGGGCGCACCGCTCATTTCCACGAATGGGCGATCCAGGCGGCGCCTGGCTGGCATACGCTCACGCTGGTGGACGATCAGGGCTTTCGTCTGCGGCGCCGTTTCCAGGTGCTGTCCCATTAGTGCGGGCCCTAGCCTGAGGCGCGGCGGCTCAGGGTTGTTCGATCTCGTGCAGGAAATTACGCAGAATCCGCCGGCTTTGCGCCAGTTTTTCCGCTTTCTGGTCGGCCTGGCGGATCTGTTCATGCAGGACGGTACGAAGCTCATCGCAGGGTTCGAACACCGGACCCTCACCGCGCACACACGGCAGGAACTGGCGGATCGTCGCCAGCGTCATGCCTCCGGAACCGAGCAGCTTGATCCGCTCCACGGTCCGTATTTCCGCGGCATCATAGTCCCGGTAGCCGCTGGCCGTACGTCGCGGTTTGAGCAGCCCTTCGGCTTCGTAGTAGCGCAGCATGCGGATGCTCACGCCAGTACGTTTCGACAGCTCGCCTATTTTCATCTCATCGTCTTGACTCTGACAGCGCTGTCACAGTTTAAGGTGCCGGCTCCTACATGTGAATCAGGAGCAGCGTGGCATGTCCATTGAAAACCGTCCCTATCAGGCCGCCATCAACGGCCGTCCGGTCACCGTCGCGGAGGTGACGCCCCTGGCGTTCGCGGGGTTCGCGCACTTCACCGCGATGCAGGTGCGAAGCCGCAAGGTCAAAGGGCTCGATCTGCATCTGACCCGCCTGCGTGAAGCCTCCATCGAATTTTTTGGCGTGGCGGTGTCCGATCAACGGATGCGTTCCTATATCAAAGCGGCCATCGACGCCGGGCCGGCGGATCAATCACTGACGGTCACGGTTTTCGTTGGTGGTGGTGAATTCAGCAGCCGCAGCATGGATACAGAGCCGGAGGTGCTGGTGCGCACCGATACTCCGGCGGAGGGCCCCCGGGGGCCGCTGAGGTTGAGCGTGGTGGAGCATGAACGTCCCCTGGCGGCGATCAAACATGTTGGCGAAGCCGGCAAGACCTACTGGCTGCATCAGGCCATCCGTCAGGGCTTTGACGACGCCGCTTTTCTCGACCGGCAGGGGCGATTGAGTGAAGCCACCATCTGGAATCTGGTGTTCTGGGATGGCGACGCGGTTGTCTGGCCCAGGGCGGCGATCCTGCACGGCACCATGATGGGCATGGTTCAGCGGCAACTGGATCGCCTTGGCATTGCCCAGCGTCATGAAGAGATCACTCTGGGGCGTCTTGGCGATCTGGCCGGGGCGGCGGTGATGAACTCATGGACACCGGGTATCGCGGTCACCGCCATTGGCGGGACCACGATTCCGGAGGCGGAGTCCTTCATGCGCTTGCTGCGCCGGTGCTACGAAGCCGAACCGGCCGTTTCCCTGGCAGAGCTGGAGCAACAAGTCTCGGGGACATGAATTCAGAGGTTGCTACAAGCTCCCACAGCGGCTTCGTCGTCTCCTCTCAAGGGCGATTGGTCAGCCCGGCGGTGTGCGATTCACCGCGGTCAGGCGCCGGCGAATCTTTTCCTCCGGCGCCAGATCGGTGAATTCCTCCGCTTCGAACGGGTCGCCGCCCACCGGTGTGCCCTCATTGCGGTGATACAGATCCAGCAGCATATTGCGGCGATCTTCGCGCAGTTCTCGCACCAGTACGATCACCATCAGAAACAGCACCAGGGCGAACGGCAGGGCGGCCAATAGTGCCGCCGATTGCAGGCCCTTCAGCCCTCCGGCCGATATCAGCGTGATGCAGATGGCGGAAATCAGCACGCCCCAGGTCAGGCGTTTTTTCAGTGGTGGATTGAGAGAGCCCTGATCCGTCATCTGCGCCACGATGTAGGTGGCCGAGTCCGCCGAGGTGACCAGGAAAATGAACAGCAGCACCATGGTCAGGCCGCTGAGGAGATAGCCATAAGGCAGCATCTCGTACATTTTGAACAAACCGCTGGCAACGTCGTTGTGAACCACGGCGGCGAGGCCGGCGTTCTGGGTCAGGTCCAGGTCCAGCGCCGTGCCGCCGAATACGGCGATCCAGGCGCAGGCCAGCAACGGCGGCACCAGCAGCACGCCGAACACGAACTCCTTGATGGTGCGCCCGCGCGATACCCGCGCCACGAAGGTGCCGACGAACGGTGACCAGGCGATGACCCAGGCCCAATAGAACACGGTGAAGCGGTCCATCCAGTCGCCGCGCTCGAACGGGGGAATGGTCAGCGCCATTTCGATGAAGTTGCCGAAGTAATCACCCAGGCCGTTCACGAACACGTCGAAGATCCGCACGGTGGGGCCGGTGATCAGCATATAGGCCATCAGCGTCAGGCACAGCACCATATTCAGATTGCTGAGGATGCGGATGCCGCGGTCCAGGCCGGTATAGGAGGACGCCATGTAACACAGGAACATGGCGCCGAGGATGCCGACCTTGCTCCAGACATCATTGGGCCAGCCAAACACCGACTCCAGGCCGCCGTTCATTTGCAGCACGCCGAGCCCGAGAGACGTGGCGACGCCGGTGACGGTGGCGATCACCGCCATCACGTCGAGGGTATCGGAGGCGATCTGACGGCGTGGCAGGTCGCGCAGGGCCGGTTCCACCATGGTCGACACCAGCCCGGGGCGGTCTTTTCGGAACTGGAAAAAGGCGATGATCAGGCCCACCAGGGTGAACGCGGCCCATTGATTGACGCCCCAGTGGAAGAAACTGTACTGGATCGCCAGGGCAGCGGCTTGCCGGGTGCCGGGTTCGGCCAGACCGTGGGGCGGCTCCTGTAAATGCAGCATCGGTTCGGCCATGCCGTAGAACACCAGCCCGACGCCGAAGCCGGCGGAAAGCAGCATGCTGAGCCAGGAAAACAGACTGTAGTCCGGCGTGCTGTCCTGGGGGCCGAGGCGGATCTTGCCGTACTTGCTGAACGCCAGCACCAGCAGGAACACCACGAACACGAAGACGCTGAGCAGGTAGAACCAGCCGAAGTAGCGGCTCAGGCTGGATAACAAGGTGGCGGCGGTACTGGCGAAGGCTTTGGGGAAGGCGGCGCCGAGGGCGACCAGGGAAACGATGATGGCGGCGGAGGTCAGATAGACCCGCTGAGTCGATAGCATAGCCTCGTCCTTGGGGCGGAACGAACAACGAAAACCAGTCCTCTAGGGTGGCAGATCCGGCGGCGGAATGCATCCCGCCGGACCTTTGGGCCGATCAATCCCGCTGGCGGTCGTCCGGCTCCTCCGGCTCTTCGTCCTCCACCCCGGCGTCGGTGGCGGCCGGTTTTTGCGCGGCCGCCGGCGCCGTCGAGGCGGGGGCTTCGGGATCCTCCGTTTTCGCCGGTGAGTCACCGTCGGCGGGCTTCACGCTTTGCGCCTGCTCGGCCTTGGCCTCCACCTCCTCCGGGGTTTGCTCCTCGCCAAGCCGGTAAGCGGCGAAGCCGGCGTGTACCACCTGGTTAATGGCCATGCCCAGGATACGGCCGTCGTAGGGGGCGATGATGGCGCTGCCGGTGTTGGTGATGGGATCGGTGACGGTGCCGAGAATTTGCCCCTTTTTCACCTTGTCATTCAGTTTGACTTCCGACAGCAGGATGCCGCCCTGACTGGCGCGGATCCATTGCGATTCATAGAACACCGGCTGCGGCGCGCCCCAGAACCGGCGCGCTTTGCGCATACCAAGATTTTCCAGCAGGGTTTCCAGAGCCTGGACGCCGTAGCTGACCGCCTCTTCTTCCAGGCGATTGGGACCGCCGGCCTCCATTGTCACCGCCATGATGCCGTCGTCCACCGCCGCCCGTCTCAGCGTGCCGCGGGCGCCGCGGCCATGCAGCACGGTCATGCCGCCAAAGTGCTTGGCGAAAGCCAGAACATCCGGATTTTTCAAATCGGCGCGTAACTGCGGCTGGTTGATGCGTTTGAGCGAGCCGGTGTGCAGGTCCACCAGATACTCGCAATGCCGGATGATCTGATCATAGAGGGAATGGGCCACGCGGTCGGCGGCGCTGCCGGTGCCACGGCCGGGGAAATGGCGATTGAGATCGCGGCGGTCGGAAAGATAGCGCGAGCCGTTGCGGAAGCCTTCCAGATTGACGATGGGCACGCCGATCAAAGTGCCGGACAGGGTTTCCGGCTCCAGGTCGTACATCAGACGGCGCACCATCTCGATACCATTCAACTCGTCACCGTGGACGGCGGCGGTCAGGCACAGGCGCGGGCCGGGTTTCTTGCCATGGGCCACCAGCACCGGCACCGGCGTGGCGATGGAAGCGAAGGATTGATCCGGTGTCCAGTGCAGCGTGGCGAAGCTACCCGGCACCACATTACGGCCCAGCAGCGATAGCGGCCGCACCGTGGGCGGCGGCTCCTCGGTGGAAGAGGGCGCCGGCGGCTCATGGCTGCCGGCGGTCACGGTGTCGACCACCTGCGTGTCGTCGACCACCTGTTTCGCGGGAGGATTGGCTGGAGCCGCGTGCGCCTCGGGTTCGGTGTCGTCGACGGGGCTCTCGTCGGCGTGCAGGGCCGGCCAGGGTGCCAGGACGGCCAACAGGGCGATGGTCAGGGACCAGCGTGCGGTCATTGTGATGTCTCAGCTGTTGAGCTGGTCGAGCGCCTCCCAACGGGCGTAGGCTTCGGCCAGCGTGTGTTCCAGTTCGGAGAGCCGTTTTTGCTCGGCGGCGATGGTTTCCGCGGCTTCCTTGTAAAAGGCCGGGTCCGACATCGTGCTTTGCAGCGCCTCCAGCGCTGCTTCCAGCTCTTCGATGCGAGCCGGCAAATCGCGCAACTCAAGCTGCTCCTTGTAGCTCAGCTTCTTGCGCGCCGGTTTCGCCGCTTCGCTGCGTTCGGGGCGAGCGGCGGATTTGGCGGGTTTGACGGTTTCCGGCGCGGACGGTTCCGGACGTTGCCGTAACCAGTCCTCATAACCGCCCACATACCAGTGCGGATCGCCACCCTCGAACACCAGTGTCGAGGTCACCACATTGTCGATGAAAGCACGGTCATGGCTGACCAGCAGCAGGGTGCCCTGGTAATTCACCAATTGCTCTTCCAGCAATTCCAGGGTCTCCACGTCCAGATCGTTGGTGGGCTCATCCAGTACCAGCAGATTGAACGGCCGCGTGAACAGCTTGGCCAGCAGCAGGCGGTTGCGTTCGCCGCCGGACAGGGACTTGACCGGCTGACGGGCGCGGGCCGGCTCGAACAGAAAATCCTGCAGGTAACCCATGACATGTTTCTTACGGCCATCCACTTCCACTACATCGGAGCCTTCCGCCAGGTTGTCGATCACGCTTTTTTCGCCGTCCAGGCTGTCGCGCAATTGATCGAAGTAGGCCACTTTCAATTGGGTACCCTGCTTCACGCTACCGCCATCGGGCGCCAAGCGGCCCAGAAGAATACGGATCAAGGTGGACTTTCCGCAGCCGTTGGGGCCGAGAATACCGACACGGTCGCCGCGCAGCAGGGTCAGCGAGAAGTCCCGCAGCAGCGTCTGTCCGCCCACCGCATAGCTGAGGTGTTCCGCTTCGATCACTGTTTTACCCGAGCGGTCGCCCTGCTGGATGGAAAGGGCCGCCGTGCCCTGGCGCTGGCGTCGCTGCGCAGCCTCTTTACGTAACGACTGCAAGGCCCGCACCCGGCCCTCGTTGCGGGTGCGCCGGGCCTTGATGCCCTGACGGATCCAGCGTTCTTCCTGGGACAACTTCTTGTCGAACTCGGCCTGGTTTCTTTCTTCCACTTCCAGGGCCGCCTGCTTGCCTTCCAGATAACGATCGTAATCCCCGGGCCAACTGGTCAGCCGGCCGCGGTCCAGCTCGATGATGCGGGTGGCCAGGGCGCGAATGAAAGCGCGGTCGTGGGAGATGAACACCAGGGTCGCCGGGTAGTCGCGCAGGAAGCTTTCCAGCCAGCGGATCGAGTCGATATCCAGGTGGTTGGTCGGTTCGTCCAGGAGCAGCAGATCCGGTTCCTGCACCAGCGCACGGGCCAGCAGAACGCGGCGCTTCATGCCGCCGGAGAGGCCGGCGAAACGCTGCTCGCCATCGAGTTGCAGCTTGGAGAGCACCGTCTCCACCCGCTGGAACAGCTGCCAGGCGCCGGCGCTTTCGATACGGTCGCTGAGCTGCTGGAAGCGGGCCATCACCGCGTCGTCGCCATCGTTGAGCCTGTGGCTGAGGCGGTCGTGCTCGGCCAGCAGGCCGCCCAACTCGCCGAGTCCCTGGGCCACCATCTCCTGGACACTGTGGTCCTGATCCTCGGGGACCTCCTGTTCCAGGCGCGCCACAACCAGGCCCTGGGTGCGCTCGATCTGGCCATCGTCCGCCTGCACCTGCCCATCCAGTACTTTCAGCAGGGTGGATTTGCCGGAACCGTTGCGGCCCACCAGGCACAGCCGTTCGCCGGGCTCGATGGTCAGGTCCAAATGGTCGAATAGTGGCTGGTCGCCGTAATCAAGCTGCAAGTCACGCAGAGTCAGCAATGGCATGGTGTCCGGTTACCGTGGTGTCGGGGAACGCGAGTCTAGCATTTTCCCGGTGCGTCATGGATGGGGGAGCAAGCCAGACCGAGATGGGACAGGACCCAGTCACGGCGTTCTCTTATCGTTCCCCGGGGCACCAGGAGCGGGCGGTAGCCCTGGTCAAGGTAAGTGTCCCATAACACCTGGAACGTGCGCTCGGCTTCCGCCAGTGTCTGCTTGCGTTCCTGGTCGTGCCGGTAGATGTCGGGCCAGGGTGGCAGCATCAGTACTTCCGGCGCATAACGGTAGCGCCGCGCGGCCCAGCGCAGGGTGGCGCTCTCCCGCAGCCGTTCCAGGCGGGCATAGCCGAGCACATCCACCACACCCCGGTCGAAGAATACCGGTCCGCCACGGCGGCTGTACCGCCGGTACTGCCGCCGGTCCCGGTCCAGCATGGCGGCGGCGAAGGCCTGGCGGTTTCGCCAGGGCAGGGCATCACCAGCAAGCGCCCGTTGTTGTCGAATCACCGCCCGCCCGGATTCGGTGACGGTGAGGTAACCAAGCCCGGCCAGGGCCTGGAGCAAACTGGTCTTGCCGGCGCCGGGGCCACCGGACAATACAATAGCCCCGCCATGGGGGAGGCGGTGAGTGAGCATGATGGAATTTCCTGGTTAGAGAAGAGAGGGGGGGCATCTGTGGGAGCTTGCCTGCAAGCGAATCTTCTCGCCGGAAGTCCATTCGCTTGCAAGTCAGCTTCCCACAGCGGCGTTGTAGCGGACGCCGAATTCATGCTTCCAAGGCCAGAAGAGCATCCGTGCTTGCTGCTAAAAGGGAAGCCTGCTGTGTACCTGATTTTCCCGCCGGTGGTCAGGCGTCCGTCTGTGGGTCGCTGTTTCCGGATTCGCGGCGCTCGCCGGGGATGGTCAGGTTGTCGCCGCCATTGATACTGCGAATGTGAATATCCATCTGGCTGAAGGCGATTTCCACTCCCTTTTCCCGGCACAACTGATCGATACGGCGATTGAGTTCGTCGGTGGTGCTCAGGCGGTCGCCGATTTCCTTCACGTAGACCCTCAGTTCATGATCCAGCGTGCTGGCGCCGAAGCCCATGAACAGGATCATCGGCTCCGGATCCTTCATCACTTTAGGATGATCGCGGGCCACGGTCTGGAGAATCTCTCGACAGGTGTTCAGGTCCGAGCCATAGGCGAAACCGACGGTGATGATCAATCGCGTTACCGTGTCACTCAGCGACCAGTTAATCAACTGTTCGGTAACGAAGGTCTGGTTGGGGATGATGATTTCCTTGCGGTCGAAATCAATCACCGTGGTGGCGCGCACCCGCACCCGGCTGACGGTGCCCGACAAGGTACCGATAGTGATCACGTCACCGATGCGAATCGGCCGTTCGAACAGAATGATGATACCGGAAACAAAGTTGGCGAAGATCTGTTGCAGACCAAAACCCAGCCCCACGCCGAGGGCGGCCACCAGCCATTGCAGTTTGTTCCAGGTCAGCCCCAGCGAACCGAGCACTACCATGACGCCCAGGGCGATGATCACATAGGATAGCAGCGTGGTGGTGGCGTAGCTGCTGCCCTGTTTCAGGTTCATCCGCGATAACAACAGCACCTCCAGCAGGCCGGGCAGGTTCAGTGCCAGCATTAATGTCACCACGGTGGCGGCGAGCGCGAACATGACGTCGCCGAGACTGATCGGAACCTGGGTGAGCGTGCTGCCGCTGCCCTCGGTGGTTTCCCACAGGAGAATGTTCTCGGTATAGGAAAAGGCACTGAGGATGTCCGCCCAGACCCAATAGAACAGGAAGCCAAAAACCACCACCAGCGCCATGCGGATCAGGCGCAGGGACTGCTGATTGACCCGCTCCAGATCCAATTGCGGTTCTTCCACCTCGATGCCTTCCACGCTGGTTTCCTTGGCGTCGCTGTCCCGTTGCGCCAGGGCTCTTTTGTAGGCCAGCCGCTGCGCCGCCACCGCCAGACCGCGCACCGCGGTGGCGTCGATCAGGGTCCACAACAGCAGCAGATAGAAGCTGTCGATGATGCGTCCGGACAAACGCACCGTGGTGTAGTAGTAACCCAGGCCGATGACCACGATCAGCGCGAAGGGGAGGCCGCCGCATACCAGCGCCGCTATGGTTTTGTAAGCGGTGGAAAAACGGGTGATGGGAAAGTGCAACGCCACCCGGGTGAGCATGATACCCATGACCGCCAGCCCGAACACCATGATAACCAGGCCAATACGGTCGTTGTTGAGCTGCGCCGGCCATTGTTCGCCGAAGGCGATGATGAGGGTCATCGGCACCATTGCCAGGCCCACCGCCAGCAAGCGTCGGCGCAGCTGGGTGTTGCCGTCGGCGGACCAGCGGAAATGCCGTTGCGCGATGCCGTCACGGGCCAGCAACCGGTAGCACATTTCGAACACCAGCCACAGTAGCGCCACTTTCAGCAGAGCCGCGCCCAACACCGTGGACAGCGTGCCGGGCTGAATCCACAGCCCCCAGGCGAGCAGGCTCAATACCAGTGGCCCGGGGGCGCACATCAGCGCCGTCATCAGGATCGCCAGTGGCGTATGCAACTGACTGTCCCGTCGGAGAAAACCAATGTCGCTGTTCAGTTTGCGGATGCGGGTACGCAGCCGTCGGCGCCACCACATCAGCGCCGCCGCGAATGTGGCCGGCAGCAGCAGCCAGGGCCACTTGTCCTTCAGTAATGCCAGGGCGTCCTTGCCCATCCGCAACCAGGGCATGGCGTTGATCTGATCCCGGACCTGAGCCGGGAACTCGCGCAACCAGGACAGATTGATCGGTTGGGTGCTGGGCATCCAGAAAGTCTGCTCGGAGATGGTGTCGTGCAGATTGCGGGAAACATCCCCCAACTGATCCTGTACCAGGTTGAGCCGTACCAGCAGATTCAGCTTGCGCCCCAGTTCAGTGTCCAGTTGATTAAGCAATTCCACGTGGATGTCATGCAGACTTCCCAGGGCATCCTGCAGAGCGGCGCGGTCTTCCGGTGAGATGTCCTGGTCATCGATCCGGACAATGCTGGCTTCCGTTTGCTGGCGCTGCTGGCTGATTTCAAACTGGCGCAGACGGGTGTCGCCGATGGCTTTGGGCAGGCCTTCCCGGGGCTTGAAATCCGGTAAATTCTTCTGCTGCTCGTACAGAATCCGTGACAACAGCAAACTGCCGTCGAGCATGCGAATCTGGTCGTTGACGGTGGTGGAAAGCGCCCGAACCCGATCCAACTGGGTTTTGGTGGCCACGTTTTCACGCAGCAGATCATTGACTTCCTCGCTGGTCTGAACCAACTGTTTGCGCAGGGCCTTGTTGCGCTCTTCCGCCGCCGCCAGCTCGGGGTGATCGGCCACTTCGGCGGGCAGGTCCACGGAGGCTGCTTGCAACTCGTCCTGCAGTTGTTGCTGACGCCGCTGGTTGATCAGCGGTTGCAGCACATCCAGCTGTTTCTGGATCAGTTCCGCGTCCGCTTCCAGTACCCGCTGCTGCAGACGTGAGCGCTGTTCGCTGGCGCTGGCCACGGCCAGCTCCTGGTTGCGCAGTTCAATACGGGAATCCAGCACCGCCAGTTTCACTTGCAGGTTCTGCACTTCCATCTCACTCAGCGTCTCTTCCACCGAGGGGCGGTTCAACTGCCGGCGAATATCGTCGGCTTCCGCGAGACTGTCGCTGATGGTGTTTTGGGCCCGCTCCGGCAGGGTTTGGGAGCTGGTCACATCGCTGGCGGTGGCCGCCAGTTTTTCCTGGTTGCGCTCCAACGCTTGCAGCTTCTGCCCCAACTCCTCCGCCAGAGCGGAAATCGACAAGCTCTGATAGCGTTCGGCCCAGTCGATGGTGCTTTCGCGACGAATCTTTTCCAACTCGTCCTGAAGCGCGGCTTTCTCCCGTGGTAGCGCGTTTTGCTGTTGCTCAAGCTTCTTGATCTGCTCGTGATTGGCGTCGATTTCCTTGCGCAGCTTCAGCGTCTCTTCCAACAGCGTGCGTTCCGGTGTTGGTTCGCCTTCCTTTTGGGTATCGGCGTTGTCGCCATCCCCGGTAAGTTGTTTCTCCAGATCGTCGATGCCGGGCAGAGAAAAGCCGCTGCCTTGTGCCGCGGCCACACCGCACAGCATCCAGAAGAGCAGTAAGGAAAGCAGTAACCGTGATCGACCGGGTCTCATAGGGAAGCGCGTAATCCATTGTCAGAGAATGAACGGGAGCTTAGACAATAGCGATAAAACGGAAATGACGCCATTTCCCTGGCGTTGTCCGGAGCCTGTTCATGATCTCAGGGGCAGCCGGTACCGTCGGTGATTTCGGCGACACTGCCATCGATGTTGGCGTCATCCGGCGCCAGCGTGCGGGCCCGGCAGACCGCTTCCCGGGCGGCTTCACGGTGACCCTGGTCGAGGCGGGCGTAGGCCAGATTATTCCAGGCCGGAGCAAGAGTGGGGGCGAGTGTCACGGTCTTTTCGAAGGCCTTGAGGGCATCCGCTTTCCGTCCCGCCTGCCACAGCGCGTTGGCGTAGGCGAAATGGAGTTTGCCGTCGTTGGGGAACCGGGATACCGCGGTTTGCCAATGGCGCAAGGCATCCTTTTTCTGCGGGGCAAGAGCGTGTAGAAGAGGGCCGGGGCGGGCGCTGGCGGGTAACTCTCCGGCGGGCAGCAGCACCATGCCCCAATAGTCGGCGCGCGCCCAGGTGCGAATGAAGCGATTCCAATGGCTGGTGGTGGTTTCGCGGGTGCCGCTGTGCAGAATCAACCGGTCGCCGCCGTCGCGGTAGCCGGTGACCACGGCGAAGTGCCACCGCGGCCAGCGCTTCAGCGCCAGGTTCTGCAGAATCAGCACCGGGTGGCCGGCTTGCAGCTCACTGAACAGCGCTTCCGGCCGGTTGACGGGATACGCCAGCAAACCGCGGGCGCGGCCGGCGGCCATCAATTCGATGCCCAGGCTGCCTTTGCGTTCCGGCAACCAAACCTCGTCCACCAGCGCCTCGGCGTCGCCGGGCAGGCTGTTCCATTGCAGCATCATGCCCAGAGCGGCGGGGCCGCACTGATATTTTTCCTGGGCAATGAAAGGGACGTCCAACTGCTGGTCGGCGGGCTGCCGGGCCGACTGCGGCGGGGGCAGTGTCTGGCACCCCGCCAGCAGCAAAACCAGCCCGACGATGATCTTGCGAAAGGTCACGTCAATGGATTGGTCAGATCGCCGGGAACACGTTGGTGGCGCCGAGCAGATCCAGCAGCACGAGAATCAGAATCACCGCCAGAATGACACCGAGAACGCCCTGGCCGGCGGGCAGGTCATCGGCCTGTTCGGCCAGTTGGGTCAGTTCCTGATCACTGAGCCGGTCCAGACGGTCCTTTACTTGTTCCGATTCGACACCATTGTCCGCCAGTACTTTGGCGGCGGCTTTATGCTCGAGTAGCGCAAGGACCTTCTGCTCCATGGCCGCCCGTTGTTCGCTGGCCACCAGGGTATCGGTACCGACCATGGCGGCGTGAGCCATGGGGACGAACAGGGCCTGGGTGATGAGCAGAACGGCGGCGGTAAAAACGCCAGTGAGACGCTTGTTCATGGGCTGTCGCTCCCTGTTTGAATGATGCATCGAGAGTAGCACGAGACACTATTCATGCAGCGTGATAGTGGCGGCGGCTTTGTGATTTTTTACAACGGTTTCACCAATCACGGTGGCATCGGCGCCGGCCCCGCGCAGGGCTGCCAGGGTGGCTTCGAGGCGCTCCCTGGTCACCGCCAACAGCAGGCCTCCACTGGTTTGCGGGTCGGTGGCGGCGACCAGTTCCGGCCGGCCGAGCAGGGCGGGGGCAATCTCGCAATGACCCAGCACCTGATCGTTGCTGTCCCGCAAGGTGCTGTGAATGCCTCGGCGTATGTGCGCCAGGGTACCGGGCAGTATGGGCAAGGTATTCAGATCAATGCGGGCACTCACCTGACTGTGTTGGCACAGTTCCAACAGATGTCCGAGCAGCCCGAAGCCGGTAATATCGGTGCAGGCGCTTGGCGGCAGGGTGGACAGCGCGGCACGGGCCGGGCCGTTGCTTTGCAACAGGGTTGCCAGGGTAGCGTCCAGATCCGGCCCCCGATGGACGTTGCGCATCCAGGCCGCCAGTTGAATGCCAATGCCAAGTGGTTTGGTAACAATCAGAACCTGCCCCGGCCGGGCACCCTCCTTGCTCCAGGCCGCTGCGGTCAGAGCGCCGTTGATGGTGAAGCCGGCGGCCATTTCCGGCCCTTCGATGGTGTGTCCTCCCACCAGCGTGCAGCTTGCCCGGTTCAGCTCTTCCACCGCTCCGGCCAGCAGGCGCCGCAGGTCCCGGCCTTGCAGACGCGGGTGGTGGCGGGGCAGGCACAGAGTAGCCAGCGCTGAATGGGGATCGGCGTTCATGGCGTAGATGTCACTGAGACTGTGCAGGGCGGCCACCCGGCCAAACAGGTAGGGCTCATCCATGAAGGCGGGGAAATAGTCCACGCTTTGCACCAGCCGGTGTTGCCCGGACCAGCGGATCACCGCCGCGTCATCGCCCTGGGCCACACCAGCTTCGATATCATCGCGGACCCTGGTCTGAAGATCAGCGAGAGCGTGATTCAGGGTGGCGGCGCCAACCTTGGCACCACAGCCGGCGCAGTGCATTGCGTCGCTGTCGGCGGGCGCGGCGGGCATTGGCGCAGGCAGATTCTCAAAGCGCTTCATGAAAGCGCGGTCGATGCAATCCTTCCAGCGCCAGATCCAGGGCCCCGCCAGCGCCGGCCAGGGCGGTCTGGAGGCCACCGCATCACCCGCCCCGGCGGACAGCAGTGACAGGAAGTGCCGTTGCGGGCGGTAGGGCCGTTTGCGTCCTCCCCGGGTGGCGGCGAGTAAATTATCGGCCAGCACCGGTGCCTGACGCACCGCGTAGACCCCCGCCTTGGGCAAAGGCGAAGGGAACGAAGCGCAGTCACCGGCGGCGTGAACGTGCGGGCTGCCCAGGCTGGTCAGGGTGCTGTCCACACGCAGGAAACCGCGTTCATCGCAGGGCAGGCCGCTGGCGGCGAGCCAGGCCGGCGCCCGGGCGCCGGTGCACCAGAACACCAGATCCACCGCCTGGGGCTGGCCGTTGTAATGGAGCTGCCCTTCGCTGACCCGTTGCACCGGCGCTTGTTCCACGATGCGGACGCCGGCGGTCAGCAGCCGCTTTCGTATCAGCGAGCGCGCCCGGTCCGGGTAGCCAGGCAGCAGCTCGCTGGCGCTGATCAATTGTATTTCGGTGGTGGCGCCAAGCCGCTGGGCCAGGGCGGCGGCCAGCTCGGTGCCGCCGGCTCCGGCGCCCACCACCGCGACCCGGCGAGCCGCGGTGGGGTCGGCCAATAGATGGCGCCAGCGCTGCTCGAAAGTCGCTACCGGTTTTACCGGCACCGCGTGGGCGCGGGCCCCGGGTACGCTATCCAGATCCGGGGTGGCGCCGACATCCAGACTGAGTGTGTCGTATTCCACCTGGTCACCGTTATCCAGTAGCAAGCGGCGCTGGACGGGATCCAGCTCAAGCACGCGTTGCGGCAGCCAGCGGGCATCGGCGGCCCGGCTCAGCCGGCTCAGATCAATGTGGGTTTCATGCCGTTGGTAATGGCCCGCCAGCATACCTGGCAGCATACCGGAGTAGGCGGTGAGGCTGTCGGGGGAAATCAGTGTGAGGCGCAGCCCCGGCACCGGCCGCATGCTCAGACGGCGCAGTACCAGCGCGTGGCTGTGCCCGCCTCCCACCAGCACCAGGTCGTGATGCGCGACCGCCGTCATCACCGTGAGCGGCCCTCCGGCCGTGCCTGCTCTTCGCGTTCCCATTCCTGCAGCGTGGCGATGACATGGTCGCGGTTGCCGCGAAAATACACCGGCCCCTGGCGATGGCGGAGCATATAGTCATACATCGGGTCGTAGTAGTCGCTTAGCAGGGCTCGGATCCAGTGGCGGTGCTCATCGCCGCCATCGCCCCGGCGCTGTTGTTCCAGTGCCCGGATCATGATTTCGCGCAGGGTCTGATGACGGGCGCCGCCGAGGCGCTTGCGAATGCGGTCCAGCGCGCCGAGCAAATGCTCGGCGAACAGGCCGTGGGCCTGCTCCTCGTCGTGGCCGTCGAGAAATTCCCGCAGCGGTGTGAGGACATAGTCTTCCAGGATCACGTCCACCCGGCTTTCCAGCGGCTCTTCGATGTCGATGCGCGGCATGCTTCGCAGCCGCTGGTTCAAGCACAGTGGCAACGCGCACCGGCCGATCAGGCGTCCTTCGTCCTCCACCAGCACCGGCGCCTGGTCGCCGAGTTTCAGCAAGCGGATGGCCAGGGCGTTTTCAAAGTCGATCTGCGCCGGCTGCCCGCCGGGCCGGCGGCCGAAGGCGGAGCCGCGATGGTGGGCGAGCCCCTCCAGATCCACCGCCCGGTGCAGTTGATGCAGGACGCGGGTCTTGCCGCAACCGGTGCGGCCGGTGAGCACCCATAGCGGCCCTTGGAGCACATGCTGTTCCAGGTGTTCCAACAGAAAACGCCGCAGGGCTTTATAGCCACCGGTTACCAAGGGCGCGTCGATACCGGCCTGACGCAGCCAGTTCTGGGTGGTGCGGCTGCGCAAGCCGCCACGAAAACAATAGAGATAGCCGTTGGGGTGCGCCCGCCACCAATCGTGCCAGGCGCGCAGACGGCGCTCCTTGACCTCGCCACGGACCAGCTCATTGCCGAGATCAATGGCCGCCTGTTGCCCTTGCTGCTTATAACGCAGGCCGATCAGATGACGTTCCTGGTCGTCGATCAGAGGAAGGTTGGTGGCATGGGGAAACGCGCCCCGGGCGAATTCCACCGGGGCGCGGACATCCAGGAGCGGCGTGTCGTTCAGGAACAGCGCTGCGTAGTCGTTGGTGTCGTCACGGGTCATGGGCGGCAGTGTACACCGCCCATTTTTAATTTAGCAGATAGGTTTGAACAGATAGGGATTTGGGCGGGCCGAGGTTGGGCAGGCAGGGCGCGCCGGTCATTCGCTGACCGGACGCACCTCGCCGCTCAAGTGGGGCTTGACGCCGTCGGCGGCCAGCAACTGGAAATCGAGTCCGTCATTCTGCCGGGTACGGGCAAACTTGACCTTGGCGGGGATGAACATGGGCAGCTTGAAGCGCACATCCACGGTGAAAGCCTGCTCCGGCAGTTCTGGCTGCAAAGCCGCCAGACAGCGTGCCTTGGACCACATGCCATGGGCGATCTGGCGCTTGAAGCCGAAGGCCTTGGCGGTCAGTGGATACAGGTGAATCGGATTGCGGTCGCCGGAGACGCTGGCGTAGCGCCGTCCGGTGTCGCCGGGGACCTCCCATTCCTCGACCAGATCCGGAGCAGGGGCAGTGGTTCGCGCCTCTCTTTGCGCATCCGGGGCCTTTTTCTCACCGTGGCCGCCGCCGCGATGGAAATTCACCGATTCACTCTGCCAGACTCGCTCACCGGCGGTGCTGACCACGGTGAAGATGGAGAACTCATAGCCTTTTTCCACCTGGGTCAGATTGCCGGTATAGCACTTGATATTGAGCTGTTCCCGTTCTCCGATCGGGCGGAACTGGGTGATGCGGTTGCGCACGTGAACCAGCCCCATGGCAGGGAACGGGAACCCGTCACCCAGGATCAGTGCCATGTGCAGCGGAAACGCGTGCATGTGCGGGTAGGTGATGGGCAGATGACCGTCGGCGCTGAAACCGCATACCTGGCGGTAGGCCGCCAAATGGCGAGATTTCTGAGCAACATCGTTGAGCCGCAGCCCCTCGTCGGGCAGTACCGGAGCGTTGCCCGGGCGCACCCGTGCACGCAGTACGGCTTTGGCGAAATTCACCGCCATGGGCGGCGCGTGACGCAGCTCCTTGAATCGAACCTCACTCATAAGGACACCCTTCTCCCACGAACATTTAGCGCAATGTCGTGGCAGTATAGGCAGAGCGCCGGAGAGGCTGATTGGCCGTATCGCCGACGGCTCAGGCAATCCTGTCGGGTTCGGAACGCCATTGGGCCACGCCGAAATAAATCAGACGGACTTGTTTCTCCGCCATGATCAGCATTTCGTTCTGGCCGGCTTCATCGTCCTCGCTCAATTCCAACATTTCCTGCGTCAGTGCCACCACGCTATTGACCACCAGTGTGGCCATCATCTGCAGATCCTGGGAACTGACATTGATAAGGAAAGGGAAGCGCGCCATGTCCATGGCCAGTTCGCTGACGAACAGCCGGATTTCCCGCCGGATTGCCTGCCGCATGGTGGCGGAGCCCCCGTACAGCTCCTTGGAGACAAAAAGAAAATAAGTGCGATTGTTGCGCACATAATTGAAGTAGGTCTCCATGGATCCGCGGATCATCTGCTCATTGGGCAGTTGATGTTGGCGGACCTCACGCATCATCTGCCGCAGAGTACGGAACGACTCATCCAGCAGGGTCAGGCCAAGCGCGCTCATGTCGGTGAAATGACGATAAAACGCGGTGGGTACAACACCGGCTTTCTTGGTCACTTCCCTGAGGCTGAGGGAAGAAAAGGGGGCCTTTTTCGCCACCAGATCCAAGGCCGCGTCCATCAGCGCCTGGCGAGTCCGTCCCTTTCTGGCTTTCCTTCCCCGGGGGGCGGTTTCTCTGGTCATGTGTCAGACAGTCTCCCGAATTGTTGTTTTAACCAACGAATCAAATCTAACCAATCAAGCAAGAAGCAGTGATGCGGCCTGGGTATTGTCGTTGCGCTTTGTCCCGGGCTCCGGCGGCAATGGTATTCAATTTCCGCCTCGGGATATAGCAAAGCGCTTGACAACTCCGTTCACAATTATTTTTGTGAACAGGTGTTGACTATAAAATCGGCTCCCTGTAAAAAGTGTACAACTGTTCACAAAATTGATAGGAAATGCCGTATGCAGACCATCATCGAGCCTCGTCGGGGCTGGTTTGGCCGCCTCGGCCAGGCCCTGACCAGCCCGTTTCAGCCGGAAGACTACCTGGCGCTGATCAACCCGGTGGCCTCGGCCCGGGAGATCCGCGCCCGCGTCACCGGTGTTCACCGGGAAACCGGCCGGGCGGTTTCCCTGACGTTGCGGCCGAACCGTCTGTGGCCCGGATTTCAGGCCGGCCAGCATGTAATGCTCGGCATCGACGTGAACGGTGCGCGGCAATGGCGCTGCTTTTCCCTGTCCAGCGCCCCGCAATCGGGGACCTTGACCGTCACCGTCAAGTGTCACCGGGCCGGCGGTGTGACCGAGCATCTGCTTGAGCGCGCCCGCCCGGGTGACGTGGTGACGCTCAGCGAGCCCGCCGGTGAGTTCCTGTTGCCGGCCCGAATTCCGGACCGGTTGCTGTTCCTGACCGCCGGTTCTGGCATTACACCCGTTCACAGTATAGCAAGATACCTGGAAAACACCTCCTTTGACGGTCAGGTGGAATGGCTGCATTTCGATCGCCGTTATGAGGATGTGATTTTGTTGGAGTCCTTGCGGGAACTGGGACGCCATTCCCAATTGAACGCCCGTGTGGTGTTGGGGCATCAGGCCCCGCTGCCCGGTGATGAACAGGGCCGCTTTGACGCCGCGTTGCTGGCCGCTCTGGTGCCGGACGCCGCCGACCGTCAGGTCTACGCCTGCGGGCCGGCCGGCTTCCTCGACGCGGTCAGTGAATGGCACCGCGCCGAAGGCCGTGCGCCGTTGTTGCATGAACGGTTCCAGCCGCTGACCAAGAATGCCGGCAACGGCGGCCAGATCCGCTTTTCCGGCAGTGATCTAACCACCGAGGCCGGTGGCGGTGAAAGCCTGCTGGAGGCCGCCGAGCGCAGCGGGCTGAATCCGGCCCATGGTTGCCGTATGGGCATTTGTCATACCTGCCGCTGCCCGGTACGCGGTTCAGTTCGCGACCTGCAGACCGGCGAGAGCCGGACGGTGGACAACCAACTGGTAAGACTTTGTATCCATGCCGCCGAAGGCGACGTGGAAGTGGCGTTGTAAGCGACACAAACACAAGGAGTTGAATAATGGGATACGCAATGCAACAAGAGCACGACCCAATCGTCTTTCAACGTGACGGTGTCAGCCTGACCCGTTCCCAGGTAGATGCTTTCGGCGAGGAAATCGAAGCTCTGCGCCAGCAGGTGATGGCGGACCGTGGCGAAGCCGACGCCCGCTATATCCGCCGTGTGGTGCGCTTCCAGAAAGGCTGTGAAGTAGCCGGCCGGGGACTGCTGTTCCTCGGCTTTCTGCCGCCGGCATGGTTGGCGGGAACCGGTCTGTTGGCGCTCTCCAAGATTCTGGAGAACATGGAGATTGGCCACAACGTGATGCATGGCCAGTGGGACTGGCTGGGCGATCCGAATCTGGATTCCGCTCACTACGACTGGGATAACACCTGCCCGGCCGAGCAATGGAAACATTCCCACAATTATATGCATCACACCTACACCAATGTGGTGGGCAAGGACCGTGACGTCGGCTATGGCATCATGCGTATGTCCGAGCACCAGAGCTGGAACCCGGCTTATCTGTTCCAGCCCATCTATAACTGGGTGCTGGCGCTGCTGTTCGAGTGGGGGGTGGCGTTCCACGATCTGGAAATCGAACGGGTGATCCGTGGCGACAAAAGCCGCGAACAATACCGTAAGGAGCGGAAACTGATCCTCAAGAAGGTACGCCGTCAGGTGCTCAAGGATTACGTGCTGTTCCCGTTGCTGGCGGGGCCGTTTTTCCTGTTCGTGCTGTCCGGTAACTTCACCGCCAACATCCTGCGCAATCTGTGGTCCTACCTGATTATTTTCTGCGGCCACTTCACCGAGCGCGCGGAGATGTTCACCGAGGAAGAGGTGGAAGACGAAAGCCGCGGGCAATGGTATCTGCGCCAGCTGTTAGGCTCGTCCAATCTGGAGGGCGGTCGGTTGTTTCATATACTCAGCGGCAACCTCAGCCATCAGATTGAGCATCATCTGTTCCCGGATATGCCGTCCAACCGGTACCAGCAGGTGGCTCCCAAGGTCCGCGAGATCGCCGAGCGGTACGGTTTGCACTACAACTCCGGCAGTTTGCGCCGTCAGTTCGGCTCGGTGATGCGGCGCATCCACCGTTTGGCGCTGCCTTCCCGCCGTGGAGCAGCGGCGGTGAGCTGATGCTGTTCCGGCCTCCCCGGGCATGTGCTACTCTCGCTCGTTGATACCAAAAAATTCGGGGAAGTCGCGAAAGGATGGCAGAGCTTACCGACTCCGGCGTGTTGTTGCGCATGGCCTACCGGGCCATGGTCAACGCAGGCATTGATGCAGACGCGGTTCTTGCTGAAGTAGGCGTGGACCGCGCCATTCTCCAGGTGCCTGACCTGCGTACGCCGCATGATGCCCAGGAATGGTTCTGGCAGGCCGCGGAAAAGGTCTCCAAGGACCCGCACATCGGTCTGCACCTGGGCCAACATATGCCGGTCTATAAAGGCCAGGTCCTGGAATACCTGTTTCTCTCCAGCCCCTCATTCGGGGAAGGCTTGCGGCGGGCGCTGAACTATCAGCGTTTGCTGTCCGATGCCGCCCGGGCGGAGCTGATGGAAGAGGAGGGAGACCGTGCCTTCCTGCGCCAGCCGTTCTGGGGCCGCCGCCTGGCCCATCTCAATGAATGCGTGATGGTGGGGGTGATCAAATTCTTCCGTTTCGTCACCGATGGCGCCTTCGAGCCGCTGGAAATTCACTTTGCCCATGAGCGCCACGCCGATCCGAGTGAGTACGAACGGGCCTTCGGTTGTCCGGTGAAGTTCGAGATGAACTCGGTTGGTGTGTACTTCGATGCGCGCCTGATGGCCCTTCCGTCGGCTCATCACGAGCCGGAATTACTGCGCCTGCACGAGCAGCTTGCCAGTGAACAGGTGGCGAGGCTGGAAAAGCAGGACCTGGTGGCTCAGGTGAATCGCCTCATCGCCGAGCTGCTGGAATCCGGACATGCCAATCTGGAAGAAGTGGCGGAACGTCTTGGCATCAAGGCGCGTCAACTGCGCACCCGCCTGGCGGATGCCGGCACCAACTTCAACCAGCTGGTGGCGGATTATCGCTGCAAACTGGCCAAGCGATTGCTGGCCGGTACCGACGAGTCCATCGACGAGATCGTCTATTTGACGGGATTCTCGGAGCCTTCCACTTTTTATCGGGCCTTCAAGCGCTGGGTGGGCATGACGCCCATTGAATACCGCAAGATGAAAGCCGAAGAGGACGCCGCCGCTCGCGGTTGACGCGGGCGGTGGCGTAAAGATCGTGAACAGACTCTAAGGCGCCGTCGCTCTGGAACCATCCCCGGAAACACCTCTCTAAGCCTGTCCTGACGGGAGCGCGGTTTTGCACTCCGGCATGAGTAGGATAGCGGTGTTTTATGGGGAAACTTTCCTTTAATCGTCGTTCCTGGCACGCCACAAAGGCGCGCTGGTGGCTCGGTGGCGCGCTGGTGATGGCGCTAATGGCTGGCGTGGCGTATTGGCAGCATTGGTATGAACCTCTGTTTTTCCATCTGAAGGAACGGATCGAGGGGCCGCGGCAGGGATTGCGGCTGGAAGGATATCGCGTAGTTATCGAAGGCAAGGCCGTTGCCGGTGTGAGTCGCAATCTCTCCGCGATCAGCTATGACCGTGAGCGGGACCGGTTGCTGGCGGTGACCAATGATCCACCGGTGATGCTGGAGTTGGATCGACAGGGTGAGGTGCTGGACCGCCATCAGTTGGAAGGGTTTGGTGATATCGAGGGGGTCGCTTCACTGGGTGACGGCCGCGTGGTGGTGGTGGATGAACGTCGCCAGCGTTTCAGCGTGTTTGCCATGCCGGAGCCCGGCGCGGCGGTGGACCAGCAGCGAATCCAGTCGTTGTCCCTCGGTATGGAAGAAGATGGCAACAAGGGGTTTGAAGGCATTTCCTATGATGCCGAAGGGGATCGGCTGTTCGTGGTGAAGGAAAGCCGCCCGCAGAAGCTCTACGCCATCGAGGGATTCGGCGCCAGTCTGGAGCAAGGCCTGTCCTTGCACATTCGTGATCTGACCAGCTGGATTGAAGGGCTGGTGTTCAACCGGGATCTCTCGGATGTGTTTTACCACGGCGCCACCGGTCACCTGCTGTTACTGAGCGACCGCTCCCATTCCCTGGTGGAACTGGACCGGGAGGGGCGCTACGTCAGTTTCCGGGCCTTTTTGCGTGCCAATGAGGATATGCAACGGGACGCGCCGCAACTGGAAGGGGTGACCATGGATGATCAGGGGGATCTTTACCTGGTCAGCGAGCCAAATCTTTTCTACCGGTTAAAGAAGACCGGCTCTTAACGCCGGTCCTGGTCCCGTTCCAACTGATCGGGGGTTTGTGGTTCTTCCCGGGCCTCGCCATCGATGACCACGCCGTTGCCCTGACTGCTGCCCTGATTAGGGCGGCCGCCACCGAACGGGCCTCCTCCGGGGCCGAACGGGCCGCCATTGAAGGACCCGCTCTGATAGAAAAACGCCGAGCCCTGCCGGCCACTGAAGGTTTGCAGGGTGCCCCGACGTACCAGAATGGCGGCGAGCCGGTGGCGGCTGAACGGCAGCAGCATGAGAAAACCGACAATGTCACTGACAAAACCGGGGGTGATCAGCAAAGCGCCGCCGATCAACAGTAGCAGACCTTCCACCAGCTCCTGGCCGGGCATCTCGCCGGATTGCATGCGCTGATTCAGGCGCGTCCAGGTTTGCAGACCCTGGCTGCGGAACAACCAGGAGCCAATGATGGCGGTGGCCAGCGTCAGAATGATGGTGACCGGCCAGCCGATCACGTCGGCCACCGCGGCCAGGACCAATACCTCCAGCAAGGCGAAGGCGAAAATCACGAAAAACAGGCGGCCAAACGTCATGGGGACCTCTTGGTGACGGCGTCGCAGCCGGGAGACGTGTCGCGGCACGGTTTAACCTTGCCTACGACGACCTGTCCCAAGAGATGGCGGTAAGGACGGGAAATTCAACCCCGCAAAGGCATAACGCGGCTCCGCTTCGAGGTAAACGGCAGGCTCAGGAATCATTCCGACCGCTGCCGAGGCGTTCTCTTGTCCAGCAACATTGACCGCTGGCACAGAAGGGGTCACGAAGCCGCTGTGGGAGCTTGCCTGCAAGCGAATATCCCAATACCAGATGCCGTATTCGCCAGCAGGCTGGCTCCCACAGATTGCGCTCCTACAGCGGCCTCCGAATGTATCTCTCCAAGGCAGGTAAAAAGAGGAGGGACCGGGGAAGCCCCCGGTCCGGTATTGGATCAGGCGCCGAGCATCATTTGCCCGCACACGCGGACCACATTGCCGGTCAGGCCCTGGGCGGCGGGGCTGGCGAAGAAGGCGATGGTTTCCGCCACATCCACCGGCTGGCCGCCCTGATTCATGGCGTTCATGCGCCGCCCGGCCTCGCGGATGGTGAACGGGATCGCCGCGGTCATCTGCGTTTCGATGAAACCCGGTGCCACCGCGTTGATGGTGATGCCCTGGTTCGCGTATTCCTCGCGATAAGCGTCCACCATGCCGATCACCGCGGCCTTGGAGCAGCCGTAGTTGGTCTGGCCGGTGTTGCCGGCGATGCCGGCGATGGAGCTGATCGAGACGATGCGGCCGCCTTCGCCCATGGCGCCGTCCGCCAGTAATTGTTCATTGATGCGCAACTGGCTGGCGATATTGATATTCAGCACCATGTCCCAGAGGTTTTCCGGCATATTGCCGAGCATCTTGTCGCGGGTGACCCCGGCGTTGTGCACCAGGATATCCAGCCCGCCGTGCTCCTTGGCGGTCCGGGCGATAATCCCCGGTGCTTCATCGCTGGTAATGTCCAGTTCCAGGGTATGGCCGCCGATTTCGCCGGCCACTTTGTTCAGGTCCTCCGCCATGGGCGGAATATCCAGCACGATCACCTCGGCGCCGTCGCGGGCCAGGACCCGGGCGATGGCGGCGCCGATGCCCCGGGAGCCGCCGGTGACCAGGGCTTTTTTACCGGCCAGCGGGCGTTGCCAGTCAAAGCCCTCGGCATCGAAGCCGGCCTGGCGGACGCGCACCACCTGACCGGAAACATAGGCGGATTTCGGCGACAGGAAGAACTGCAGCGGCGCGGCGAGCTGGCTCTCGGCGCCGGCTTCGGCGTAAATCAACTGAACCGTGGCGCCGCGTTTGATTTCCTTGCCGACCGAACGGGTAAAGCCTTCCAGGCCCCGTTGGGCGACCCGGGCGGCACCGCTCAGCGTTTCCGGGGTGCGGCCGATCACCAGCACCCGGGCGCATTTGTCCAGCTTCTTGATAACCGGGTGGAAAAAGGCCCACAGTGCTTTCAACTGATCCGGATTCTCGATGCCGGTGGCGTCGAACACCAGCCCTTTGAAGCGGGTATCGTCTTCACGGGTGGCGGTGTAATTGTCGGCGTTGACACCGGCGGCGGCCGCCTGCTTTTGCAGCTCGCTGGCGTTGCCGTTGTTGGCCAGTACCGCCAGTTGCGCGCCGGGAGCGGCTTTCAGGGTGGCCAGGATGGTATCCATGGCACTGCCGCCCTCGGCGGCACCCACCAGCACGCGGCCATCGATGAACGACGCCTGGCCTGGCTGCCAGCGCTCCAGGATCACCGGGATCGGCAGATTGATGGCGTTGAAAAGGGCCTTGCCCACGGAAGAGTTGGCAATCGTCTGATAGGTATCGTTCATGATCCTGTCCTTCGCCGTGCGATGTACGGAATGTCGACCCTCGGTGCGGAACACGCTTACGGGTCACTGTTGGCTGCGTATTGAATCACCCGTCCGTGACACGCGGATTGACCCGCCTGGGAAACGCCAGGGGCGCCGTAGCCAATGAGGCGCGTCAACGGAACGATAGACTGCGCTCATCTGTTAATCTTGGCGGAAACGCCATTGTGGAGGATTTGACTATGCTGGCAGGCGACGCGGTTCGCAAGGTGGCCGTGGTGGGGGGTAACCGGATTCCCTTTGCCCGTTCCAATACGGTGTATTTCGGCGCAAGCAACCAGGACATGCTCACCGCCGCCCTCAACGGCCTGGTCGATCGCTTCAAGCTGCAGGGCGAGCGGGTTGGCGAAGTGGCCGCCGGCGCGGTGATGAAGCACTCCCGGGATTTCAATCTGGTGCGCGAGTCCGTGCTGGGCTCCCGTCTGGCGCCGGAAACCCCGGCCTATGACCTGCAGCAGGCCTGTGGCACCGGCCTGGAAGCCGCCATTCTGGTGGCCAACAAAATTGCGCTGGGGCAAATCGACAGCGCCATCGCCGGTGGCGTGGACACCACCTCCGACGCACCGCTGGGTGTGAACGAGGACGCCCGCAAGGTGTTCATGAACATCAACAAGGCGAAGACCAATGGCGAGAAAATCAAAGCGGCGCTGAAACTGCTCAACCCGAAGATGATCGTGCCGGACATTCCCCGGAACGCCGAGCCGCGCACCGGCCTGTCCATGGGCGAGCATCAGGCGATCACCGCCGCCGAATGGGGCATCAGCCGCGAGGATCAGGATGAGCTGGCCTGGCGCTCCCACCAGAATCTGGCCAAATCCTATGAGGAAGGCTGGCAGGAAGACCTGATCACGCCGTTCAAGGGCCTGGAGCGCGACAATAACATGCGTGGCGATTCCACCCTGGAAAAACTGGCGACCTTGAAGCCGGTGTTCGGCGGGCCGGAAGGCACCATGACCGCCGCCAACTCCACGCCCTTGACCGACGGAGCGTCCGCGGTGCTGCTGGCTTCCGAACAGTGGGCCGAGGAGCGCGGTTTGCCGGTGCAGGCGTACATCACCCACTGCGAAGTGGCGGCTGTGGATTTTGTTGGCAAGAAAGAAGGGCTGTTGCTGGCGCCGGCTTACGCGGTACCGCGCATGCTGGCCCGCGCCGGTCTGACCCTGCAGGATTTCGATTTCTATGAAATCCACGAGGCTTTCGCCTCCCAGGTGCTGAGCACTCTGAAAGCGTGGGAAGACGAAACCTTCTGCAAGGAGCGGCTCGGGTTGGACAAGCCGCTGGGCAGCATCGACCGTAACAAACTCAACGTGAAGGGCTCTTCACTGGCCGCCGGCCACCCGTTCGCCGCCACCGGCGGGCGGATTCTGGCCAATGCCGCCAAGCTGCTGAACCAGAAAGGCTCCGGCCGTTGCCTGATCTCCATTTGCGCCGCCGGTGGGCAGGGCGTGGTGGCGATCGTCGAGAAGTAATAAGGAAAGACGTCGCGGTCCTCTCCATAAGGAGCCTCTCCATAACAGGAAAGGACCGCGACAGGCGCGTTACATCTTCCGCATCAACCCTTCCTGGGCCACCGAGGCCACCAGTTCCCCCCGCTGATTGAAAATCTGACCGCGATTGAAGCCGCGGCCATCGGTGGCGATGGGACTGTCGCTCTGATAGAACAGCCAGTCATTGATATTCACCGGGCGGTGGAACCACAGGGCGTGGTCCAGGCTCGCCATCTGATGGTCACGGGTGAGGAAGCTCAGGCCATGGGGCAGCATCGCCGTACCCATCAGGCTGTGATCACTGACGTAGGCGAGAATGCACTGGTGCAGCACCGGATCCTCCGGCAGAGTTTCCGGCGCGCGCATCCACACCTGGCGCAAGGGCGGTGCCGGTTCCGGGCGCAGTGGATGGCGTTTCACCACCGGCCGCATCTCCAGCGGCTTTCTTCTCAGCATGGCGTTGCGGAAGTTCTCCGAGATATCCTCATGCTCCAGATAGCGCCGATTCAGCTCCTGTTCGGTGAGCAGGCCGTCCGGGCCTTCGGGGACCGGTGCATCGCATTGGTGTGAAGGGCCTTCCGCCGGCAGGGTAAAGGAGGCGGACAGGTCGAAGATCGGCCGGCCGCGTTGTTCCGCGACCACCCGGCGGGTGGAGAAGGTCTGGCCGTCGCGCACCCGTTCCACCCGGTAGATAATCGCATCCCGTGCGTCTCCGGGGCGTAGAAAATAGCTCTGCAAGGAATGGGCGGTGCGGCCGGGTACGCTGTGGGAGGCCGCGCGCAGTGCCTGGCCGAGCACCTGGCCACCGAAGATGCGGGGGCCAACGATATTGCGGCCTTCGCCTTGGTAGAGATCGGGTTCCAGTTCGGTGAGGTCAAGCAGTTGCAGCAAATCGGAAAGATCGGTATGCATGGAATCGCTCTTGTTCTTTGACGGTCTGGACAGCGGCGGGGCTGCCGGAAAAGGCTCAAAGTGACCGGATGTGGCGGATTTTGCAAGAGGGTAAAGGGGGTTGACGGTCTTAACAATGGGTTAAGATTCCATTCAGGGAAGGTTAAGCGGTGACGAATAAAGTGACTTTCGTACCCCAACGGAAGTGACTCAAAGGAGATAACCCATGCAAGCCAAGAAAGCGATTCTGACCGCCCTGTTTCTCGGTACCGCCACCCTGACCGCCGGCGCCTACGCCGACGACGTGGGGCCCGATCAGGCGATGAAACTGGTTCAGGACGGCAAAGTGAAGCCCTTCGAGGAGTTGAATAAAGCGGCTCTGGACCAGCATCCCAACGCCAAAATCGAGGAAACCGAGCTGGAAAAAGAGTTTGGCGGCTATGTCTACAAAGTGGAGCTGCGTGATCAGGACAACGTACAGTGGGACGTTGAACTGAACGCCGCCAACGGTGAAGTGATTCGTAACGAACGGGACGACTGATGTCTTTACCCCTCCGCGGGGCGGCAACCGCCGCCCTGCTGGTCTTGAGCGGTTCGCTGCCGGCGCTGGACGTGGGGCACGATGAAGCCTTGCGCCTGCGGCAGGAGGGCCGCATCCGGCCGTTTGAACAGATTCTGACGGAAGCCCTGCGCCAGTACCCCGGCGGACAATTGCTGGAGGCGGAATTGGAGCGCGAGGACGGTCATCTGATTTATGAAATCGAGTTGCTGACTCCGGATGGTGTGGTACGCGAGCTGGAGCTCGACGCCCGTACCGGCAGCGTTCTCAAGGACGATGTGGACGACTGATGCGCCTGCTATTGGTGGAAGACAACGTGGCCCTGGCCGACCAGCTCAATCCGTTGTTGCGTGATCACGGTTACGCGGTGGACTGGCTGGCGGATGGCCGTGATGCCTTGGTGCGCGTGCATGACGACCCGTATGACCTGGTGATTCTGGATCTGGGGCTGCCCGGCATGGGGGGCCTGGACGTGTTGAAACAATGGCGCGAGGAAGGCGTCACGGTGCCGGTGTTGATCCTCACCGCCCGGGACAGCTGGGCGGAGCGGGTGGATGGTCTGCGTGCCGGCGCCGATGATTATCTGACCAAGCCGTTTCATCCCGAGGAGTTGCTGCTGCGAGTGCAGGCGGTGCTGCGCCGTAGCCATGGCAACGCCAACCAGGCCTGTCTGAACGTGGGCGGCGTGGAGCTGGACGAGGAGCGGCAAAGCGCCTGGCTGGAAGGCAAGGAAATAGCGCTGACCGGCGCCGAATTCCGGCTGCTGCGTTATTTCATGCTGAACGCCGGCAAACTGCTGTCGCGGATGCAATTGGCCGATCATCTCTATGATGGTGAGAGTGAACGGGACAGCAATGTGCTGGAGGTTCATATCAATCGCGTACGGCGCAAGCTGGGGGCGCCGGTGATCCAGACCCGGCGCGGGCAGGGCTACGTCTTCACGGGATTGCCCCGGTGACCTCCATTGCCGGCCGCCTTGGCGTCAGTTTGTTCGTCAGCCTGTTGCTGGCCGGCATTCTGGTGGGGCAGGGCGCGCTGTGGTGGCTGGACCAACGCCAACGGCAAGTGATGACCGCCAGTTTGCGCGATGAAGCGGTCAGTGTGCTGGCCGCGATTTCCCAAGGGCCGTCCGGGCTGCAACTGGAGCAGCCGATGCTGGATCCGGCCTATCGCCAGCCGTTTTCCGGCCGCTATTTCATGGTGTCTTTTGATGACCACATCTGGCGTTCGCGATCCCTTTGGGATCAGCGCATGGCGGACACCGAAAGCCGTGGTCTCGACAATGAACTGGTGCCGGGCCCGGATGGCCAGCAGTTGTTGCGGTATCGTGGTGACTATGAAATTTACGGCCATAAAGTGGCTATCGTAGTGGCCCAGGATTACACCCCGCAGTTGGAAAATTTCCGCAATACCCGCTCGGTGAGCCTGCTGGCATGGGTATTGATCCTGTCCGGCCTGGCGGCGGCGCAACTTTGGTTGATCCGCCGTGGCCTGCGGCCGCTCAACGAGGCTCGCCGCCAGATTGAGCAACTGCGTGACGGTGAACGCACCGAGCTGGATTGCGATGTACCCACGGAATTGCGGCCGCTGGTGCAGGAAGTGAACCGGTTACTGGGCCACACCGACCAGCAGTTGCGCCGTTCCCGCCACGCCATTGGCGATCTCGGACACGCTTTGAAAACGCCTTTGGCGGTGTTGCGTAACCGCTGCGACGAAGACCTGCGGCGTGAGCATCCGGATCTGTACCGTTTGCTGGATGAGCAATTGGCCCAGGTGGAGGACACCGTGCGCCGGGCATTGAACCGGGCCAGGGTGGCCGCCGGCGCCACCCCCGGAACCTTGTTTCACCCGGACCAGGACCTGGTGGCGCTACGGGACACCATGATCCAGGTTTACGGGGATGGCCGCCGCATCGAACTGATGGGCACCGAGCTGCCGCCGCAGCCGGTGGAGCGGGATGACATGCTGGAAGTGCTGGGTAATCTGATGGACAACGCCTGCAAGTGGGCTCGAGGCCGGGTATCGGTGCGTTTGTGGCGGGAGCCCGAGGCGTTGTGGCTGAGTGTCGAGGACGACGGCCCCGGCATCGAACCGGCGCGCCGCGATCAGGTGATCCGCAGAGGCGAGCGCCTCGATCAGCGCGTGGCCGGCCACGGCCTCGGGCTGGCCATCGTCAGTGACACCGCCGAGGCCTACGGCGGTGAATTGACGCTGGGACACAGCGAAGCGCTTGGTGGTCTGATGGCGCGGGTGTGCTGGCCGCTTACCCGCCGGTGACGTCTTCGCCGAGGCGCAGGCCGGCGATCATCAGATCCACCGCCTGATCGCTGACCGCCTCCATGTCATTCTGATCCAGGTAGATGCCGTCCAGCAGCAGCCGGCTCAGGCCGTGCAGGGTGGCCCAACTGGCTTGGGCCAGGCGCAGCGGGTCCATGCCCGGCGGCAGGCGGGAGGCCAGCGGCGGCCGGTACATCAGATCGATATAGCGGCGGAAACAGCCGTGGGCCACCCGGGTCAGCGATTCGGTGGGGCGCCCGGTTTTCCACAGAGTGCGGCCGAACATCAATTCATACTGTTCCGGATCCTGGCTGGCGAAGCGCAAATAAGCGTGGACGAAGCGGCGCAGCCCCCGGGCCGGTTCTGATTCCAGATCTTCCTCCTGCATCAGTGTTTCCAGCTTGCGGAAGCCTTGTTCCGCCAGGGCGCACAGCAGCGCGTTCTTATCCGCGAAATGATGATAGGGCGCGGTGCGTGAAACCCCGGCCCGCTCCGCCAGACGCCTGAGTGACAATCCTTCTATGCCTTGTTCGCGCAGCAGCACGGCGGCTTCGCGCAGCAGCGTGGCATGCAGGTCGCCGTGGTGGTAGCGGGCGGTTTGGCTCATCGAGACTCCCGGATATCTTGACAGTGTCAAGACAGTATCCTAACTTGACGGCGTCCAGATCAAGCCGCCGCCAATTTGGAGAGCACTGATGAGCGAATACTCGCGCCTGCTTTCGCCCCTGGACCTGGGGCACACACAGCTGAAAAACCGGGTCATCATGGGGTCCATGCACACCGGACTCGAGGACCGTTTCTGGCAGTTTCCAAAACTGGCGGCGTATTTCGCCGAGCGCGCCCGTGGCGGTGTCGGCCTGATCGTCACCGGCGGCTTCAATCCCAACCGGCGCGGCTGGTTCTATCCGCTGGCGGGCACCTTCAACAGCCGCCTGGATGTGCGTAATCATCGCCTGGTGACCGACGCGGTGCATCGCGAGGGCGGCAAGATCGTGCTGCAGATATTGCACGCCGGCCGCTACAGCTATCACCCGTTCTCCGGTTCCGCCTCGGCGATCAAAAGCCCGATCAACCCGTTCAAGCCCAAGGCCCTGTCCACCCGCGAAGTCCGCCGCACCGTGCAGGATTTCGCCCGCACCGCGGCGCTGGCCAAACAGGCCGGTTACGACGGTGTCGAGATCATGGGCTCGGAAGGCTATCTGATTAACCAGTTCACCGCGCCGCGCACCAACAAGCGCACCGACCAGTACGGTGGTTCGGCGGAAAATCGCCGCCGCTTCCCGGTGGAAATCGTGGCGGAGACCCGTCGCCGGTGCGGTGATGATTTCATCGTCATGTACCGGCTCTCCGCCATTGACCTGGTGCCGGACGGCTGTACCCGGGAAGAAGTGCTGGCATTGGCGCGGGAAGTGGAAGGCGCCGGCGCATCGTTGATCAATACCGGTATCGGTTGGCATGAAGCGCGGGTACCGACCATCGTGACATCGGTGCCCCGGGCCGCGTTCGCGGAGGTCACCAAACAGATCAAGGATCAGGTGTCGATCCCGGTGGTGGCCTCAAACCGTATCAATGACCCGGATGTGGCCGAGAATATTCTGGCCAACGGCTGGGCCGATGCGGTATCGATGGCGCGGCCGATGCTGGCGGATCCTGAGTTCGTGCGCAAGACCGAACAGGGACGGGTGGATGAGATCAACACCTGCATCGCCTGCAATCAGGCTTGCCTGGATCACACCTTTGAACTGAAGCGGGCGTCCTGTCTGGTCAACCCGCGCGCCTGCCACGAAACCGAACTGATCTATCTTAAAACCGCCAATCCGAAGCGGGTCGCGGTGGTGGGGGCCGGCCCGGCGGGGCTGGCTTGCGCCACGGTGGCGGCGGAACGGGGGCATCGGGTCACGCTGTTCGAACAAGCGGACGCCATTGGCGGCCAGTTCAATATGGCCAAGCGCATCCCGGGCAAGGAAGAGTTCTATCACACCCTGCGCTATTTCCAGCGGCGTCTGGAGGTGACCGGCGTGGAACTGCGTCTGGGCCAGCGGGTCACCACCGAGGAACTGCAACAGCAGGGTTTCGATGAGATCGTGGTGGCCACCGGCGTGGTGCCACGCACGCCGTCAATCCCGGGTGTCGATCACGCCAAGGTGGTGTCCTACGTGGACGTCCTGCAGGGCAAGGTTAAGGTAGGAGAGAAAGTCGCCATCATTGGTGCCGGCGGCATTGGCTTTGATGTGGCGGAATTCCTCGCCGAAGCCCCCCGTGAAGGCCATCAACCGTTGCCGGAATGGATGGCGGAGTGGGGCGTGGATTTCACTTCCGACGCGCGCGGTGGCCTGGTGGAAGCGGAACCTCCGAAACCACAACGGCGCCTGTACCTGTTGCAGCGCAAGGACAGCTCCGTGGGCAAGGGCCTGAACAAAACCTCGGGCTGGGTGCACCGGGCCACCTTGAAACAGCGCCAGGTGGAAATGTTGCCCGGCTGCGATTACCAGAAGGTGGATGATCAGGGGTTGCATCTGACGGTAAACGGCGAAGCCCGGCTACTGGATGTGGATCACGTGGTGCTTTGCGCCGGTCAGGAGCCGCTCAAGGAACTGTATCGGGAAGGTGAGGAGAATCTTCACCTGATCGGCGGCGCGCAACTGGCGGCAGAGCTGGATGCCAAGCGGGCCATTCGCCAGGGCGCCGAACTAGCCGCGTCGCTATAAAACGACAATCGCGGTCCTCTTCCTTGATAAAGAAAAGGACCGCGCGGTTTTATTTCAGTTCTTTCGAACTCAACCCCAGCACCCGCCGGGCAATCACCAGTTGCTGGATTTGCTGGGTACCTTCGAAGATGTCGAGAATCTTTGAATCACGGGCCCATTTTTCCAGCAGTTCGTCCTCGGTGTAGCCGAGGCTGCCCGCCAGTTCCACGCAGCGCAGAGTGATATAGTTTCCGACCCGGCCGGCCTTGGCTTTGCTGATCGAAGCTTCCAGAGTATTGGCTTTCTTGTTGTCCGCCATCCAGGCGGCCTTCACCGCCAGCCAATAAGCCGCTTCCCAGTCCGCTTCCATTTTGTAGATTTCAGCTTCCACGGCGGAGCAGTTGTCCACCGGTTTGCCGTAATCGTAGCTCATCTGTTTTTCGAGCAATTCCTTGATACGTTCCAATGAGGCCTTGGCGCAGCCGATGGCCATGGCGGCCACCAGCGGGCGGGTGTTGTCGAAGGTCTCCATCACTCCGGCGAAGCCCTTCTTGGTATCGATCTCCGGGCTGCCCAGCAGATTCTCCGCCGGTACCCGGCAATCCACGAAGTTGATGGCGGCGGTGTCGGAGGCGCGGATGCCCAGCTTTTTCTCCAGGCGGGCCAGTTCCATGCCCGGTGTGCCCCAATCCACCACGAATGACTTGATGGCGGCGCGGCCCAACTGTGGATCCAGGGTCGCCCAAACCACCACGCAGTCGGCGCGCTGGCCGGACGTGACGAAAATTTTCTCGCCGTTGAGAACGTAGTGATCGCCATCCTTTTTCGCGGTGGTGCGAATGGCGGCGGAATCGGAACCGCAGCCCGGTTCGGTGATCGCCATGGCGGCCCATTTGCCCTTGAAACGCTCCAGCTGTTCGTCATTGGCGACGGCGGCGATGGCGGCATTGCCCAGCCCCTGGCGAGGCATGGCCAGCAGAAAGCCCGTATCGCCATAGCACATTTCCATGGCGCCCAGACAAACGCCCATATTGGCGCCGTTCTTCACACTGCCACTGTCCTCCACCTTGCCGCTGCCGGTGGTGGCGGCCCCGGCGGAGTTGGCCGGATCGCCTTCGTTGAAGCCGTCCAGCACGGCGGCCAGCATGTCCAGCTCCTTGGGGTATTCGTGCTCGCCGCGGTCATACTTACGGGAAATCGGACGGAGGGTGCTGCGCGCCACTTGATAGGCGTTATTGATCAGCGGTTTGAATTTCTTTGGAATCTCGATATTCATGTGGGTTTCCCTCCTTACAGATGCAGGCCGCCAAAGGCGACGCCAACGGCACGCAGATCACGGTACCAGCGTTCCACCGGATACTCCTTGGTAAAGCCGTGGCCGCCGAGAAGCTGAACGCCATCGGTGCCGATCTTCATGGCTTTGTCCTTGACCAGAGTACGGGCCAGATGAGCCTCGCGGCGGAACGATTTGCCCTGCTCGGCGCGGCACGCCGCGCGGTAGGTAAGCATACGCATGGCATCCAGTTCGATGGCCATGTCGGCGATCATGAAGGCCACCGCCTGACGGTGGCTGATCGGCTCACCAAAAGCGGTACGCTCATTGCAGTAAGGGACCACGTAATCCAGTACCGCCTGGGCAGTGCCGATAGCCAGAGCGCACCAAGCCAGAGTGCCGAGGTCGACGAAGGCGCGATAGTCAAAATCCTCGTCGCCCAGGCGATTCTGTTCCGGGACCCTCACTTCATCGAGGCGCAGCGGCCGTTGTGCGCTGGCGCGAATTCCCATGGCGGGGTCTTCTCCCACGGTCAGCCCCTCGGTGCCACCTTCGACGATGAACACCGCCGGTCCTTCCTCGGTGGCCGCCGCCACCAGAAACAGCTCGGCTTCCGCGGCCAGCGGAACCAGGGACTTCTCACCGGTGATGACCCAGTCGTCGCCATCGCGGGTGGCGTGGGTGTTCAGCACCATGGGATCGAACAGCGGGCGCGGCTCCGTGACCGCGATGGTGGCCAGCGGCGCCTGTTCCTCGGCGAAGCTGCCCAGGTACTTGTCCTGTTGTGTGGCCGTACCCCAGCGGGTCAGCGCATTGGCGACGCCCATGGGCGCCAGAATCGCCACCGCCTGCCCCATGTCACCCCAGCCCAGATCCTCGGCCACCAGCATGCTGGTGACGGTGGTGCTCTCGTTGGCGGCGCCGCCGAGCGCTTCCGGGACGGCGAAGAAATTCAGCCCCAGCTCCCGCGCCTGGCCCATCACCTCCTCGGCGGTACCCTGGTCATGATCGGCCCGTTCCGCTTGTTCTCTCAGCACCTCGCCGGCGAAAGCCCGCACGCTGTCGCGGATCATCTGCTGCTCTTCGGTGATATTGAGATCGAACAGGTCCGTGGTGGTACCCGGCGCGTTGAGGCGCTCGGGCCGATCCACTTTACGGGCGGACTTGAAGGCGCGGGCGGAAGTGGTGAGCACCTGGAAACCGCCCTTGGTCAAGCGATAGGCCAGCCGCTCGGCGGTATGGCGCATACCCAGCCGGTCCAGCAACTCGGAGGACGCCAGACGGTTAAGGGCAGTGAGTGCGTAGCCAATAGCATCTTTGGCCATGAGAATCCCCGTGGTCGTTATCGAATGATCCGATTATGGGGCAGGTGGCCTCTCAGGGATTGACTGCCTCGACCAGAGGAGGCGGCAGCGCAGCCACGACAATGACCGAGCAGTCTTGACGCTGACGGATTAGGGGTTGCCGGGCAGGGGGATGGAGAAAAACGGCATCCCTCTCCATCGTGGACAGCGGAGCCGCTACAACGTCGCTGTGGGAGCTTGCCTGCAAGCGAATCCTGGGGCCCGAGAGCCTAGTCGCTTGCAGGCACGCTCCCACAGCGGCTTGGTAGCCCTTTCCGTGCCAGCGGTTGTCCACACAGACTCGAGCCCTCCATTCCCGTTATTCCGCCACAAAAAAAGCCCGGCGCGAAGGCCGGGCTTTTCCAAGAGTCGAGGACTCTCTGTTTGAAGCGGTTCCGATTAATCCTGGAACTGAGCTTCTTTCACGGTCGCTTTCATGATCGCTTCCACGCGACGGTTCTGAGCGCGGCCTTCGCGAGTGCTGTTGTCAGCAATCGGTTTGGCTTCGCCGTAACCTTCAGTGGAGATGCGGTTGCTGTCCACGTTGAAGTGGTTAACCAGCACGTCCTTCACGGCGTTGGCACGCTGCTGGGACAGTTTCTGGTTGTAGCCTTCCGGACCGGTGCTGTCGGTGTGACCTTCCAGAACCAGGTTCGCGGACGGGTACTCGCGCATGCGGGTAGCCAGGCCTTCCAGCTCGGGGTAGGAGGTTTGACGAACAACCGCCTTGTCGAACTCGAACTCCACGTACAGGGTTTCTTTAATGTCTTCGGTCAGGTAGAGCTGGCAGCCCACCTCGTCGACTTTCGCGCCGGCCGGGGTGTTCGGGCACTGGTCAGCGCTGTTCGGTACGCCGTCACCATCGTCGTCCAGCTCACAACCGCGGGCATCGACTACCGCGCCGGCCGGAGTGTTCGGGCATTGATCACGATCATCCGGAACACCGTCGCCGTCGCTGTCGGTGGCCACGTCGGTTACCGGAGCCGGCTTGGCAGCGCTGGAAGCGCCGATCAGCAGGTTCAGGCCGGCGTAGATCTGGCCATCCCAACGCTCGCTGCGGAAGCTGTAGGTCGGGCGTGCGCCTACGTCCAGCAGGAAGTTGCGAGCCAGCGCGGTTTGCACACCGAATTCAACACCACCAACGGTTTCCTTGAAATCGTCGTCGCTTTGGCTGTTGAACTCAGTACGGGTTTCACCGGCGTTCAAACCGACATAGGTTTCGAACGGGGAAGCGTCACCACGGAAGTGCTTGCGCAGGCTGACGAAGTTGTTGCGCAGGTCCACGCTGTTGTAGTTGTTGCGTTCCCACCATGCCTGGATGGACCAGTCACGGTTGAAGCGGTAACCGAGTTGCGCGCCCGGCAGGGTCACGGTATCGGTGCTGACACCGGGCACGTTGTCGTCAATATACCCGTCACCCTCGTAGTGATCGCCTATGTCCATCCAGCTTTGGCTGACGTGACCACCGAGATAGAAATACCGATCGGGGATATCCGCGGCCGTGGCAACACTCGCAACGGATACGGATGCCAGTGCGATGCTGGAGGCAAGAAAACGTTTAGCGTCCATAACTCCTTCCTTTTTATCGTGTAGGCAGAACAAACACTGGAACAGTTTGTCATGCATATTTTAGGAGTAAATGGGGCGGCGCTTATTAATAAGAAAATTTACAAACACATGTCATACAGCGACATGAAAAACGTCAGTTTGTTAATGATTGGTACCAGAAGGTTGCATTATGTGTAGGTAATTAGGGTTAGTTTTGGCCGGCGCGGTGACGGAGATCATTCCGGCTTTGATAGAGCGTGTAGTCGGCCTCATTCAGTAGAGCGTTCAGATTGGGGCCGGTGTTCTCCGTACTGGCCACCCCCAGACGAACTTCAAACTGGAGGCTGTCCTCGATCCCCGGCACCTGCATGCTGGTGACCAGCGCGCGCAGGCCTTCCGCCATGTGGAGGGCATCGTGCTGGCTGGTATGAGGCAGTACCAGAAGGAACTGGGCGCCGTCGATACGTCCGAACAGGTCGCTTTCGCGAATCTTGTCCCGGATGCGGTCGGCGAATACCCGCAGCAGGCGATCGGCGGCGCGGCGGCCATGACGGTCGGCCAGATCGGTGAAATCGGCGACATCCAAAAGTAAAACGGACACCACGTAATCGTGGCGCTGACTCAGGGACAGTTCGCGTTCCAACATGCCCAGCAAGTGCGGGCGATTGAACAAACCGGTGAGATGATCTTCGCGAACCTGCTGTTGCAGAACGCGATTTTCCCGTCGCAGGGAGGACAAGCGCAACAACAGCGGATAGCCCAGAGGGGGGAGCAACAGCAGGGGAATCAACAAGGCCAGGCAGATCGCGGACAGCCAGTCCCGTTCGCCGGTAAGCAAGACACCGATGCTGGTGATCAGGGAGGACAGCAGCAAACCGCAAAAGGTAATCAGAGCGGTCATGCGTAAGGCATAAAAGCGGTCCCCGGCCCTGACCGGTGTCGGCGAATCCGAATGAGCACTATGAGCCGACGCCATGGTTTTCCCCCCAAAAAATCGATTCTTTCCTGGAAGCTGAGAGTATCCGGTCAGGTGGGGACGGGTGCAAGTTCCCTGGAGGGAAGGACGCTTCGCTGGCGGGCAGGCTTTCCACCGCGCCTTGATTTTTCGCGGTGGAAAGCGGCTTGTTGGTGAACAGGCCTTAATGGACGGCGCTGTGTAACAGCACCTCGGGCTGAAGAACACTGGAATTAAGGAGCAGGCTTTCCGGCTCGCACACCACCGGCAGATCCTTGGCGGCGAGGGCATCAAGGATGCGCGCGCGCATGCGCAGGCTTTGCATTATCGAGGTTTCCGCGAGCAGTATCGCGAACTGGCCATGGCCGAGATAGGCCACCATATCCTGCTCACGCACCAGGGCGGCGAGGGAGTCGGCCAGCCGCTGGCGGCGGTCACACCGTTCCAGGCCGGTGCCGTGCAAACGCAAAATGGTGGCGCCGAGACCGTAGTCGCGGCAGCGCTGGCGTTCTTTTTCCAGAATCCGCGACCATCCAGTGACATCGAGAATGCCGGTATCCGGATCACGGCCATCATCTTCAAGAAAGTCACTGACCCTTTGCTGGTTGAGCAGGGAAAGGTTCCATGACAAGGCGGTTTCCAGTAGAAACGCCTGACGTTTCAAGGAAGGCAATAAGTGCTCGGCCAGATGGGGCTGCGGTTCCGGATCCAGCGCGCAAAGCACGGCAAGCAGGCGATCCCCGTCGCCGTACAGCGGCAGTCGCAGACAGGCCCCGACCTTCATCGGTCGATTCACCGGATAGGGCGGTGAATGGGCTTCGGCGTCCAGCAGTACGCCGGCATCGGTATGGGCTGGCGATCCGGTTCGGCCGCGGGTATCCGGCCATCTGAAGTGTTCGCCAATGGTCAAGGCATAGCCGCTACCGTTACTGCGCAGCAGGCGCCAATCGTCGCCGGTTTTACGAATCAGCATCCACAGGGACAGGCCGTAACGTTCGCGCAGGTCCCGTAGCTGGGTGTCGACAAACCGATGGAATGAGTGTGTTTTCCCCCACAACATAATTAAACACCGCTTGATTGTGATATTTTTTGTATATTGTGGGGCGGGAACCACTTCCTGACAACCGTCACCTTCGGTCTCCGCGAAATGCCTGGCCCGGTGGCGGCGGTATTCTCCCCGCCAGCCGGATACTCGAAGCCGCGCCCCCCAAAATGCGTCGCGTTCATTCTCGAAGCCAAGGATCCGTCTACCCCACAACACCCGTTTTACGTTCGGCACCGTTTGAGCCGCAAATATCGCCGTTCCTGGGAGCATTTCCCTGGAATCGGACGGGATAGTGGCAAAAACGATCGCCTCCTGCGCCGGGCGGCATCACAACTTCCACGAAATGGGGATGCGCGCCGGCGCTAGCCGCTTCCCCCGGCGTCCTTACGGAAATAACGCCGCGCCGCCTGGTTCACCTTGGGTGCCAGCGCCAGAGAAGCGGTCATGGTGGGGATCGCCATGAGTGCATACATGGTGTCCACCACACTGATCACCGTATTCAGCGATGCAATGGCGCCGAGTACTATTAAAAAAAGGTAAAACCATACGTAATGATGCTGATGGCGGGCGCCGATCATGAATCCCAGGCATTTGCTGCCGTAGTACCAGAATGTCAGCACCGTGCTGAAGGCCAGCACACTCACCGTCAGTGCCATGACCACCGAACCGGCCTCGTCGAACAGGCTGGCGAAGGCGGCGGCGGTCAGTGAGACGCCGTCATTGTCGCCGCTGGTCCAGACGCCACTGATCAGAATCACCAGAGCGGTGCAGGTGCACACTACCAGGGTGTCGATGACCGGGCCGAGCATGGCCACCAGACCCTCGCTGACCGGTTCGCGGGTGCGGGCGGCGCCATGGGCCATGGCTTCGGTGCCGATGCCGGCCTCATTGGAGAAAGCGGCGCGGCGGACCCCGGTGATGATCATCGCGCCAATAGCGCCGCCGACCATCGCCTGCCCGGTGAAGGCATCGACGACGATCAGCTTCAGTGCGGGAAGAATCTGGTCGCTGTTGCCGATCAGCACCACGCCGGTGAGGCTCAGATAGCTGAGCACCATGGCCGGCACCAGGGTGGAGGTGACCCGGGCCAGACGCGGCAGTTTGCCGGCCACCACCCCCAGTACCAGGATCGCCAGCAGCGCCCCGAGTCCGAGGTCGAACAAAAAGTGCTGGTCATCAGTGGTCCAGCCGGCTGGTGTGGCGATTACGTCCCGTACCACCTGGACCAGTTGATTGACCTGGAAGATCGGCATGGTGCCGAGCAGGCCGGCGAAGGCGAAGAAGTAAGCCAGCGGGCGCCAGCGCCGCCCCATGCCTTCGCGGATGATGTACATCGGGCCGCCCTGAAGCGTGCCCTCGCTGTCCTTGCCCCGGTACATCACCGCCAGGGTGCAGGTGTAGAACTTGGTGGCGATGCCGAGCAGGGCGCTCATCCACATCCAGAATATGGCGCCCGGACCGCCGGTGGCGATGGCGACCGCCACGCCACCCACGTTGCCCATGCCCAGAGTGCCGGACAATGCCGTGCTCAGGGCCTGAAAATGGGACAGCGAGCCCTGGTCGTCATGGTCCGGTGGTTTGAACAGCAGGCGCAGGCCCCGGCCGAGATGGCGATAGGGCAGCAGACGGGAATAAAGCAGGAAGAACAGGCCGCCGCCCACCAGCAAAGTGACCAGTGGCGGGCCCCAGACAAAGCCGACGATCTTCCCCAGTATCAGTTCGAGTTGTGATTCTGATTCATCCATGAAGCTTCACTCTAAGGAGTGAAGCCTGGAATTGCACGCCTAGGGCCTGTTCACGCTATTTGCATCGCGCCTGTTGCGGCTAAAACGTCACCAATCCAGGCACGAGGAGAGAAGTTTGGTCATTCCAAATGAACGACGAGTAACGCGGAGTGGTGACGTTTTAGCCGCAACCCGAAGGGCTGGAGCCCTTTTTACCTCCCGCGTCGTTGTCGGTTGCTCATTTGGAATGACCAAACCGCGCGCCCTCCGCCTCGCTGGAGGCAAAAAGGGCATCCAGCAGGCGCGATGGAAATAGGGTGAACAGGCCCGAGGTCAGTCGCGCAGGGCGCCGACGCGGGCGAAACGCTGCCGGTAATGGCTTGGCGACAAGCCGGTGTGGCGTTTGAACAGCCGGGAGAAACTGCTCACGTCCTGATAGCCGACCTGTTCGGCCAGGGTGCCCAGATTGGTGGCGCCGCGCTCCAGCATCTTGCGTGAGGCCTCGATGCGCACCCGTTGTAAATATTGCAGGGGCGGCTCGCCGAGAGCGGCGATAAAGCGCCGTTGCAACTGCCGGGGGCTGAGGTGCACGCGCTGGGCCAGATCGGCCAGGGTGGTGGGCTCGGCATAGTGCTCATGCAGCCAGGACTGCACCTGCTGCACCTGCTCGTCGCGGTGATAGGTCTTGGCCGGCAGACCGGCGTAGATGCTTTGCGGGTCGTTGCGCACGTCGATGACGAACGACTTGGCCAGCTCCCGCGCCATGTCGGCGCCGCAATAGCGCTCCACCAGCAGGATGGTCAGGTCGCGCCAGGCGGTACCGCCGCCGGCACAGAAGATGTTGCCATCCCGGGTGATCAACTCGCGTTCGTTCAGGTTCACCTGCGGGTAACGCTGGCGGAACAACGGGCTGTAGCCCCAATGGGTGGTGGCGCGGCGTCCGTCCAGCAAGCCGGCTTCGGCGAGCAGGAAGGCGCCGGTGCAGTTGCTGGCCAGATCGGCGCCGCCGGCATGCAGGAAACGCAGCCATTCCAGGGTGTCCTGTTCCGCTTTGAGCACACTGGTAATCTCGTTGCCAATGGTGGGCACCAGCACCAGATCGCTGCTGTCCACCCGCTCGATGGCGTTATCCACCGCCAGTCTCAGCCCGGCGTTGCAGCGCACCGGCTGGCCGCCGCGGGAGACCACCTGAACCTTGAATTGCCGGTCCAGGGGCAGACCGTGGATGCGGTTCCAGGTCACGCCGGTGAGGTTGAGCAGATCCACCACCCCTGCCAGGGCGGAGGCGAAAACGCCGTCATAGGCCAGGACGCTGACTTGATACATTGTTGTCCTTGGTAGGTTTGTCGCAAATCACCATGAATAAGTCATAGGCGACAATACCAGCCCTGGAGGAAGGGTGCCATTATTAGTTTGATCACTCCTGAATCCTGTGGTCATTGCCGGTGCGACGTTGCCAGATGCCGGTGGTGACCTTGCCAACAGGCGCTGATTCAGCCGGGCTGGTTGCCCGCGTAAGTCGTATATCGTCATCAGGCTCGGGAGCCTGCTTCGCAGGCATGCTGTGACGGTACTTTAAACCCCGGACCCAGGTCCGGGGTTTTTTTTGTTTATCGCACCCCGCCATGGTTTGACGGTGTATCGTATTACTGACGGGTTGATAACGTCGGCATTCCGTACTTGACCCAATACAGGACCTTTGCCTGCCGTTCACTCTCATTCAGGTGCGAATTGGTGTCGCCTGCCTCCTGGATGAAGAGCTTCGCCGCCTTGACGCTGGCACTGGGCCGCCCTTTTTTCACTGCTTTTTCAAAGTAGGACAGTGCCGTGTACGGTGCTTTGATGGCCGGCTCTCCTCCCACGGCGTAGTAAGTACCGATCTGCTGAAGGGCGAACGCATTGCCTTGTTGGGCGGCCCTTTGGAACCAGGGGAACGCCTCTTCCTGTTTCCCGTCAATGAGAAGGAGCTGGGCGAAGTTGGCCATGCCGGTGGCATCGCCGGCATCGGCGGATTTCCGGTACCAGGATTTGGCCTTGGAGCGGTCGCCCCAGCCATCGCGCTGGTAGAGCGTGCTGCCCAGATAATTCATCGCCCCGACGTGCCCGGCTTTGGCGGCTCTTTGGTAGGCGTTGACGGCCTTGTCGATATCCTTTGGCGTGCCTCTGCCGTACCGGTAGGCATGGCCTTGCTGGATCAGCGCGTAGAGACTGCCCGCCTCGGCGGCCTGGCCACTGAGCCTGAAGGCTTCGTCATAGCGGAAGGCTTCGGCATAGGCGCGGGCCAGTTCCGCCTGCAGGCGGCGGTGACCGGGGTGTTCGGCCAGTGCTTTTTCGCAGGCGGCAATCGCGGAGGCGATATCGATATCCTCACCCTCCACGGGAGAGATGCCCTTGACGCGATCCCAGTCGTCTTCATGGGTTGTCAGTTGATCACAGTGGGTGATGCCGATATTGGCCACGGGCTGATCCCTGGCGGCCGCCTGGTCGCTGCTGAACAGGCCGTCGAGAGAGAGATCGGGCATTTGATAACCCGCGCTGGCGCAACCGGCTAGTAACCAGGGTAGCAAGCCGGCGATAAGACGCCAGTGGGAGGCAAAGCTTTTGGGGGCGAACGTGTGCATGGTTAGCCGCCTTTTTGGTTTTTTTATGGTAGCCGGCTAGGACTAATTACTGTAACCGACTTCGCACTTCCCAGCTGAATCCCTGGGCGTCCCTCCCGGGCAGGTGCCGGAGCCGCTTGGGCTCCCTCCGCCTCCCGAGCCTGACATGGCTCCCGCCGCGGTGCCTACTGCATTGGATACGCCGATCATGATGTCACTGAACGTGCTCCAGCGGGCGGCTTTGCGGGCCTCGGCTTCGGCCTCGGCACGGCCCTGGGCAATCCGCTTTTGACGCTCGGCGATCGCCTCCGATGGGGGCGCCGGTCTTTCGAGGTCGGAGGGCGCCAGGCCGAGTTGGCACTCCATCGCCTGGATAATCGACATTTCCACCACATTGGTTTCCCAGCCCTGCCGGTACACCGACTGGACTTGAGGCAGCAACGGCGTGCCGGGATCGGCGACCAGGGAGGCCATCTCGCTCAGCCATGCCATGTTGGCTTCGTATTGCCGGCGGCTGACTCGCAGAAGGGCAGCGGGGCCGCCGGCCCTGGCGGCCAGCGCCGCCATGTCCAGCTCATACTGGCCATTGGGCAGCCGGGTCATGCCGGCCTGTCTGGCCAGCTCGGGGGAAATGTGCGGAATGGTCGAGGTGACGCAACCGTCCCGCGAGGGGATTGCCTCGGCCAGGGCTGGGGAAATCCAGATCGTCAGGAACAGGGCCGAAGCGCTCATTGTCGCCCGGATCAGGGGGGATGGGGCATATCTACTGCTATTGCGGTCGTCCGGCTCCATGGGTAGCTCCCGCTCAGCGTGATGCGTTCCTCATTGTAGGACTGCCGGATTTCATATCGCAACGCCCGCCACTGTTAAAGATTCTCATAGCGGTTCAGGTCCAGCACCCCGGCCTGGGTCGGTTCATGTTCCAACAAATAATCCCCCAGATCGTCGAAATAACGCCAGAATTCTGGGTGGGTACGGCGCACGCCGAAACGCTGAACCAGCCGTTCGAAGCCGCTCTCATCGCCCGCCCGCTCCATGGCCCGCACAAAGTCTCCCAACTCGCCCTCACGCAGATGGAACATGAAATTCGGATAGCTGGCGAGAACGCCGGGGTAAATCGTCACCGTGTCCAATTCGGGCTGATAGCGCAGTGATTCGCCCATCATGAACGCCACGTTGCTGTGGGCACGATTGCGCAGCAGTGTGTACACCGCCAGATCGCCGTTCTCGCCACGCACCTGCAGCAGGGACACTTCCGGCAGGTGATCGATCACCGGCAGATCGTCGGCCCGCCGTGACGCCAGCACGCTCAGTGCCTGCTGCACGCGCTGTTCGAGACCGTTGGCGCCGGGCAGGGCGCAATGCTCGTCCTGGCAGCGGTTCAGCGGGTCCGGGCGGGCATTGAGATGGGCGAAACGGGTCAGCAGCTTACCGTCGAATTCCTGCTTGGGCGTGCTGGTGCCATAGTCAATGCCGGTGGGGGTGTCGGTATCGACGCTGGCGTAGCTGATGAACAACTTGAGTTTGCCGGTCTTCTGATACCAATCGTCCAGCACCGGCTTGCGCGCCGCCGCCGGCAGGTAACGCAGCATGTTCTGTTCAGCGCCGTTGCGGATCAGGTCGAAATACAGGCGGGTCTGGGCCTGATGGGAGACCGAGCCGAACACGTCGAAATTCACCACCAGGGCATAGTAAGTGCGCTCGAACAGCGGGTAATCCATGACCCAGGTGGTCAGGGGCAGGTCGCCGATCAGACCGCGTCGCACCGAGGCGCTGTCATGATGGCGGAAAATGGTCAACAACGCGTTGCTGTTATCACCATCGCCGTCCCAGAGCGTTTCCCAGGTGGGGCCGCCGGGCGCGTGCCGGGCGTAGGCCTGCTGACGTTCGCGCAGGTAGCGATTGCGTTTGTGCTTGTACTTGAGCCATTGCGGGCCCAGTGAAATCAGATCGTCGTGCTGGCCGGGCAGGCCCAGTAGCGGCGTCGCCTGACGTTGATAGTCGGCATCGTCCACATAAAGGTCATGGTCCGGATCCTGGAACACTGTCCAGAACTGGTCGCGGATCACATCGGTGGCGATTTGTCCCCGGCATACCGGACCACGAATAAAGGTGCGCACGAAGTACTCGGCGTCGTCCAGCATGATCTGGTAACGGGCGCGGGCGGGAATGGCCTGAAACGTCTCGAACGGATTGGCGCGGGCATCGGCGTCATAGTCGGGCAGCGCACCGGGCTCCCAGGGTGTATCGAAGAACAGCGTCTCCATGCGTTCGCGCTTGGCGTCGGTGAGCGCGTAGGTAATATGGGTCTTGTGGACGATGGTCTCGGTGATCGGCCGCAACCGGTACCAGAACGGTGCACCGGGATCACCGTTGGGGCGGCGGGTGGCCACCGGCTCGATGGGTTCCCCCGGCGGCGTGTATGAGCGAACCAGGGAAAAGAAGTGGCGCGGCCGGCTCTGGCGGCCATCGTCGAAGTAGAGGTGAGCCAGGAACAGGTGCTCGTAGACCCAGCGGGCGACCAGACGCTGGCGCGGATTTTCCCGGTTGAGCCAGCTTTCCCAGGCCCGGATCCGGCCTTGTTCTTCCAATGTCAGCTTCACCGGCGTGGCCTCCAGCGGCGCGCCCTGGGCCAGCCAGCCTGTCAGCAGATCGAATTCCCGCTCGCTCAATGGCGGCAGCCCCAGCGGCATGCCTTCCAGCGGATGCTCGCGGGCGTAGTCCGCCATGTCCTCCGGTGCCGGGCAAACGTTGGCGCGGCCCAATCCCAGTTGAATCTCTTCCGGCAGCTTGCTGTTCGGCTCGAAGCGGTGGTGCCGGCCCAGTACCAGCATCTGATAAAGCAGGCCTTCGTCCATGGTCTGGCGGCCTTCCAGTACCGAGAAGAAGCCGCGATTACGCCATTCGCCGGAACTCCTCGCGTCAATGAACAGACGGGACGGCGCTGCCGCCGAGGTGCGCTGGCCGTTATACACCGGCGTCTGGTTGGCGCCCCGGGCCAGCCCTTCCGGCGATTCCAGTTTCAATTGGCAAGGGGCGTCATAACAGCCGTGGCAGGCGATACAGCGCTGCTCCAGGACCGGTCTGACCTGCTGCTGAAAGGAAACCGGCTGTGCCGATCCGGAGGAGGAGGGCGCGGCCGCGCCGATGCCGATCAGAGGCACAAAAAAAGCCACGGCTCCCAACAGAGCCTTTTGCAATCTTGTCACCTGGGTTCCCTCCGGTCGTGATTCGGTCGTCGCTCACCGGCAGTCTAGCGGATCGGAATATTGTCTGACCACGATGGCGAAAACGTGAATCAGCGGCGACCGGGCCGATCGGGCCGGTTGGCAGGGATAACCGGTGGCATCGGAATCGGCTTGAGCGCTTTCGGCAGGTAAAGCGGATGAGCGGGTTCCCCCGAGCCGTTCATGCGCAGACAGTGCAGGGCGTCGCCGAGGCGGTCGCGCACCTGGGCGGCGCGATTGCCATGACGGCCATGATTGCCCCAGCCGGCCACCACCAGGCTGGCGTCGCGGGCCAGCTTGCTCAGCCACTGGTCGTTGCGTGGCCCCACCGGATCGTCGGCGGCGAACAGGTCGCTCGGATAAGTGGCCCGATAGGCGAACAGGTTGGCCACGCACAGCGCTGAATAGCCCCAGTCCCGGGCAAAACCGATGCAGCGGCGAATGGTCGGGTCATCGCGGCGGTGATCGGCGGTGGACGGGTTCAGCGCCACCAGCAGCACATAGTCATCGCCCTCGGCCCAGCGGCGCCAGAGGGCATAGCGGTATTGGCGGCAGCGGGAAAAATGGGCGCTTCGTTGCATGGTTGGGGATTTTAACCCATGTTGGCGTGGCGCGGGCTGTATTCGTGAGTATTTTCATGCCTGTCGGCTTGCGGCTAAGCGTGGGATTCTGACCTCGCCCTCACTTTCCTGGCAGATCAGCCACCGGCGAAGAGCTCAGCGCTTCGCGCAATTGTGATTGCCGACGGCTGTCCAGCGGGAAACGCCACATCAATGCCATTACCACCAGGTTGCAGCAGGTCGGCACGGCGACGAATAGCCAGGCAAGTTGGTCAAGGACTGCCCTGGAATTATGCCCCTGGCTATCGAAGCCGATGGCTTGCAATGCCCAGAATGTGCCACCCACCGCCAAGGCTCCGCCGGCCTTGCGGGTCAATGCCATGAATGAGTAGAGCAAGCCGGTACGTTTTTCGCCCGTGCGATGCTCATCCAGATCGGCGACATCGGCCATGATGGAACGCAGCAACAGGCCGGCTCCGCCGACATTGATACCCAGGAGGACCATCAGCCCGGCGGCTGCGGCGAAATTGCCATCCGGGACCAGCAGCGCCAACGGGGGAAAGGCGACGTAAAAAGCGCAGCAACCGATCAGTGTCTGGTGCTTACCGAACCGGTAGCTGGTCTTGACGATAAGAGGAACAAAACCGAGACCGGCGAGAAAGTAGATCAGCATGAGCAAGCTGGCGCTGCCTCCCAGGTGCCACTTCTCACTGACCATGTAAAGAAACAAGGCGCCCACTGAAGCGCCGGCGGCTCCACTGATCGTGTCGGCGAGAATAACGCGACCCAGGGGCTGATTGGTGATCAAAGCCCTGATAGTGCTTGCCAGGGCCAGGGGTGGAACCGTCCGCCTGGGAGGTTCGCCGACGGAGCGCACACTGATCAAGACCGCGACAGGGAGAAGAATTAGTAGGAAGCCACCCATGGCGGCTATCCGGTGGGCTTCCATGTTCTCCCCGCCGATCTGTTCGATAACGGCGGGAAGCACTAGCACCAATGGTATACCGATGATTTCCCCGGCTTCCCGGAATCCATGAATGCGGGAGCGCTGATGGTAATCCTCGGACAATTCCGCTGCCCAGGAGAGGTGGGGAATGGTAAGCATGGTCCAACCGAGATATAGAACCAGCAACCAGCCCAGCAGGTAGGTAGCAGAAGTCGTGGCTGGCGGCATGAAGACAAACCAAGTGGCGATGCAGATCAGCGGTGTGGCGCCGATGATCCAGGGGCGCCTGTGGCCCCAACGTGAAGGGTAGCGATCCGAAAGGAATCCGATCAGTGGGTCACAAACCACGTCCCAGAGTCTGGCGACCATGAACAGGGTACCCACCAAACCAAGACCGAGCCCTTGGGATGAGGCGTAAAACTGGGGCAGATACAGCGATATGGGGAGCCCCAGGGCGGCGATGGGAACACAAGGGGCGGCAAAGGCTGCCAGCCGCCAGCCGGGCAGAGGACGTTGGTTCATGTATTTTCCTCTTCGCAAAGCGAGGACTCTTGTTATTTGATGTCGATGAGCAATTCGATACTTTGCGTATCGAAAAGTCAATACCGTGCGTATCGAAATTGCATTGGGGGTGCGCTAGACTGCTAATCCCGCATTGAGAAGAGAGATAACGGTGACCGGGACTCGACCCAAGCAACGCCGCCGACCACGGGTTCGCCCTACCCGGGAACAGACCCGTGAGCGTATTCTGGCCGCCGCTGACGCGGTGTTTCGTGAACGGGGTTTCCATCCGTCGAGAATCGAGGAAATCGCTGAGCGAGCAGGTTTTACCAAAGGCGCGGTGTATTCCAGTTTCGCCAACAAGGACGAGATCTTTCTGGATTTGTTGGTGGAACGGGTAGCCCAACGGTCTCGCTATGTCATCGATAAGCTGGCTCAGGTGGAACCGGGGAAGGCCCGCGCACGGGCGTTGGGCGTGGCGCTAACGGACCTCATGGATCTGGAGCCGGATTGGCCACCGTTATTGCTCGAGTTCTGGATTCATGCGCTGCGTGATACGGCGTTGCGGGAACGGCTGGGGGCCTTGCGTATGACATTGCGCCGCTCAGTGGTTGATGCTCTTGGATCGGATGCGTCGCTGCCTGCGGAATGGAGTGCCACCTTGGTATTCGCGCTGGCCAACGGTCTCGGTCTTGAGCGCATTACCGATTCGCGGGCGGTGCCCGATTCGCTGCTCCCGATGGTGCTGGAACGGGTATTCGCCACAGCCTGATCCGGTGTTTGGCGGTCACGATACTTCGCTTGAAAAACTGTTGCCATGCTGTCAGAGATGGAGAACAGACATTGAATAGGGAGGGCTCCCCATGAGCGAGCACGTCTACAAAAAGCTGGAACTGGTTGGTTCATCCAAGGACAGCATCGAAGGCGCGATTCATAACGCCATCGCCGCCGCCGGCAAGAGCGTCAAGAACGTGGAATGGTTCGAAGTCCGGGAGACGCGCGGCCATGTGGAAAACGGCAAAGTCGCCCATTTCCAGGTGGTGGTGAAGGTGGGCTTTCGAGTTGACGTCTGAGCTGGCCTGAAGCACACGCCAACGGAACAATCCGTTGGCGTGTGTCGGCGTCAGAGGGCTTCCAGCGACAGCGGCCGCTGACAAACGCGGGTGCGCTTGAGAATGTTCAGCTGCTTGGCGGTGAGATCCTGCGGCAGCGCCACGGTGCTGTGTTCCTGATGAATGCGGATGGCGCCGATCAGGCGGCTCGGCAGACCCGCTTCGTTGGCGATGGCGCCGACCAGATTGCCCGGCCGTACGCCGTGGGCGTGGCCCACTTCCACCCGGTAAACCTGCATGTCTCCGTTGGCGTCGCCGTCGCTGCCGGCGGCACGGCGGCGATTGTTGGCCGGCCGGCCTTCCTTGCGCGGATGGTCCTTGCGAGGGCCCTCTTTGTGAGCGCGCGGCGGTTTGCCCACCGGGGCCGGCTTGAGAATCACCGGCTCCTTGGCCACCAGCAGCGCCGCCAGGCCCAGAGCCAGCTTTTCATCGTCCAGATCCAGCTGTTCGCGCAGGGCGCTCAGTACCGTCTCCGCCTCTTCGCGATGTTTGCTTTCCAGGCCCGCCACCAGCTGCTCCTGCAGCTTGGCCAGACGCTTGCTGTTAAGTGCGTCGACGCTGGGCAGGTCCATGGATTCCAGGCTCTGGCCGGTGGCACGCTCAATCGCGCGCAACATGCCCCGCTCACGGTGCGACACGAACAGGATCGCCTCGCCGTTACGTCCGGCCCGGCCGGTACGGCCGATCCGGTGCACATAGGCTTCGGTGTCGGCGGGCATGTCGTAGTTGATCACGTGGCTGATACGCGGCACGTCCAGGCCACGGGCCACCACGTCGGTGGCGATCAGCAGATCAAAGCGGCCTTCACGCAGGCGGGCCACGGTTTTTTCCCGCTGCGCCTGGGGGATATCGCCGTTCAGGGCTTCCGCGCGCAGGCCCCGGCGTTGCAGTTGCTCGGCCAGCTCCAGGGTGGACTGCTTGGTGCGGGCGAAGACGATGACGCCGTCGTGGGGCTCGCCTTCCAGGATACGGCACATGGCGTCCAGCTTGTTGAGGCCGGAGACCGGCCAGAAGCGCTGGCGGATGCCGTTATTGGTGGTGGTATCGCTTTCGATGCGAATCCACTTCGGTGACTTCAGATGGCGCTCGGCCACGCGCCGGATCACATTCGGCATGGTGGCGGAAAACAGCGCCAGCTGCCGCTCGTCCGGGGTGTGTTCCAGGATCCATTCGACGTCGTCGATGAAGCCCATGCGCAGCATTTCGTCGGCTTCGTCCAGCACCAGCGCCTGCAGACGATCCAGGTTCAGACTGCCGCGCTGCATGTGATCCATGATCCGGCCAGGGGTGCCCACCACCACCTGGGCGCCGTCTCGCAACGCGCGCAATTGGGTGCGGTATTCACTACCGCCGTATACCGCCACGACCTTAACGCCGCGCAACTGGCGGGCGAAGGTTTCCATGGCGTCGGCCACTTGCAGGGCCAGTTCGCGAGTGGGGGCGATCACCAGCAGCTGTGGGCAACGCTGCTCTGGATCGATACGGGCGAGCAACGGCAGGCCGAAAGCGGCGGTCTTGCCGGTACCGGTTTGTGCTTGGCCGAGCAGATCATCGCCGTCCAGCAGGACGGGGATGCTACGCTCCTGGATCGGCGACGGGGTTTCAAAACCCAGTTTGCCGATGGCATCAAGAAGGGGCGCGGGCAAGCCCAAAGCGGCGAACCCGGAATCGCTATGCAACATGAAGGGGACCTTTCAGTGAAAAGGACGCAGGCCAGTATGGCGGGGGGCGTGGACTATACGGTAAATGGCGGGAGAATGCATCTTTTTCTTTGTCGGCACGCCTGCATGGGGAGGATCGCTCCCACAGCAGCTTTGTAAAACCCGCTGTGGGAGCTGCCCTGGCAGCGAATAGCGTGTGGTTGGCCTTACAGCGGCAGCACCTCGAACGTGCCCAGGTACTCCAGGCGGCGCCGTTCGGCCTGTTTGTGGCTGACGTTCTGGTCGCTGGCTTCCGCCTCCAGGAAGAAGCGGCCGGCGTGGGGCCATTCGATCGCCACTTCGCCGTTGTCGTCGCTGGTGACGGTCCAGTCTTGCTGGGCGTCGCGGTAGCGGGTGCCGGCGGGCAGCAGATGAACCTCCAGGCCGGCGGCGGGCTTGCCGTCGACGACGAAGCGGAAGCGCGCGGTTTCACCGCTGTAGAGATCGTTAGGGTGGGTCACCGGCACCAGTTCCAGGCCCTTGCCGGTGGGTTTCAGCGCGGCGGTGTCGGGGGCGCCGACGGAGGCGAAGGTCTCGATGCGGCTGACCGATTCCAGCAGGCGCACTTTGTCGGCGCCTTTCGGCACCTTCTTCAGCAGTGCCTCGGCATCCTCGCCGAACAGCCGCTTGCGTTCGCCGTCCTGCTCGAAGAAGGCGAGGAAGAAATGGCCCGGCAGGGCAATGCGATAGCTGCCGGTTGCCGCCAGATTGACGTCAAATATGCTGCGCCGGTGCATCTCCAGAAGATGATCGGTTTCCGCCGCCTTGCCATCGGGGCCGGTGACTTGCAGGCGTTCCAGGGAATAAGCGCGATCCGGGTAGAAGATGTCGTTGGAAACGCTGGCGTCGACGCTGATCCATTGCGCTTCGGAGACCACGGTGTGGGTCGGCAGCAGCCAGCGCTTGTGGGCCTGGGCGGCGGGGGAGAGCAGTAGCAGCGCGGAGACCGCGGCGGCGGCCAGGGAAACGGGTTTCATGGTTTGGCTCCTGTCAATGCCGGTATTTAAAGGGAAAGAGCTAAGGAGTAAGGGTCAGAGTGACGTCATGCAGTTCTTCCGTGCCTTCGGCACGGAGCTGTTGGGCGCTGGCGGGAGGCCATTGGAACGGAATCCGTACTACCTCGCGGCCCCCCACTTCGCGGGCGGCCTCCACCACCAGTTGGTAGTCGCCTGCAGGCAGTTCGGCCATCGCCGGCAGCTCGGAAAAGTCCACGCTGTGCTGGCCCGGCGAACGGGTGGCGCCGGTGAGGCCGTCATAAGGGGCGCTTTGCGAGCGGCCGGTGCGGCGCCACCACTGGCGCAGGTCCTTGAGCCATTTTTCCTGGTCGTCGTACCAGAGTCCCAGCGGGGCGGCCACGGTGTTTTCCGGCGTCTCGATCCAGAACGCCACATAGGGCGCGTGGTATTCCGCCACCCGCAACCGTGGCACTTCCACTTCCACCTGGAACTGGGCGGCCTCGGCGGCGAAGGCCAGGGCGGACAGCATTACTATCGGGATCAAACGCATGACCATCTCCTAATGCATGAAAAAGGCAATCAGCAACCACGGCAGCACCAAGCCAAGCGCCGTGACCGGCCAGGTGGCCGGGCGCCGGCGGGAATGCAGGAACATCAGAGCCAGGCCGGTGAAGGCGAACAGCAGGGTGGCGACGGCGAAAATATCGATGAACCAGCGCCATACGGTGCCAGTGTCGCGGCCTTTGTGCAGATCATTGAGAAAAGCAATCCAGCCCCGGTCGGTGTTTTCGTAAAGCACCTCGCCACTATTTCGATCTATGGCCAGCCAAGCGTCACCGCCGGCCCGGGGCATGGCCAGATACACCTCCTGGCCGGACCATTCCGCCTCGCGGTCGTTCACGTCGATGCCCTGATCCCGCCTCAGCCAGTCCCGCAGTGGCCGGGGCAGGGCGCCTTGATCCTGGCGGTTCAATTCGGCCAGCAACGGTTCGGGCAAGGTCGCGGTCAGCTCTTCCACTTTGGGTTCGCCGTCGATCTGGGTGGCATGGTTGAGGGTGATGCCGGTGACGCTGAACAGCACCATGCACACCAGGCACAGGGCCGAACTGACCCAGTGCCATTGGTGAAGCTGCTTGAGCCAACGCGCTTTTGCTTTCTTGTCCAAGCCGGAGATCTTCCACTGCCCTGGGTTTGCGGATGGCTGGCATGTTATTGCGAATGGTTCGCACTAACAATGAAGGAGGCGGGTAAAGAATGTAAGCAGGGAACCTTGCGGCGAGATCAGGGACGAACCAGCCATTCCCTTTGTGAATGATAATTCTTATTCTTTACAAATGACTGCGATATCCCCCTGCCCGGCCCGTCTTTTGGTAATCGAGGACGACGCCGTGCTATGCACCCATTTACAGGACTTTCTGACCTCCCGGCAGCACCAGGTAACGGTATGCCGCGACGGCCGGGCTGGCTTGCAACAAGCGCTGGACCAGCCGTTCGACCTGGTGTTGCTGGACATTCTGTTGCCCGGCATGAATGGCCTCGACTTGCTGGCGGAGCTGCGTCAGCGCAGCGGCGTTCCGGTGATCGTGCTGTCCGCCCTGGGCGATGAGCAGGATCGTATCAGCGGTCTGATGAAAGGAGCCGACGACTATTTGCCCAAGCCCTTCAGCTCCGCCGAGCTGGCGGTGCGGGTGGAAGCGGTATTACGGCGGGTGACGCTGGAGCGGCGCCAGAGCCAGGGCGTGGCGCCGGTGGGCGCTCTGGTCCTGCGCACCGAGGATGAAACCGCTTGGTACCGGGAGGCCGATCTGGGGCTGACCACCACGGAGTTCCGTCTGCTGCAGGTGTTCCTGGAACATCGTGATCAGGTGCTGAGCAAGGCTTTTCTGTATCAGGCGGTGTTGCATCGCGGCTATGGCCGTCATGATCGCAGCCTTGATCTGCACGTCAGCCATCTACGTCGCAAGCTGCGCGATGTCGGCATGGCGGAACAACCGCTGCGCACGGTCTGGGGCCAGGGCTACACCCTGGTGTCCGAGGCGCTGTAATGCCCGGCCGTCATTCCCTGTTCTGGCGCCTTGCCCTGGTGTTGTGTCTGAGCGCGGTGGTGATCGTGGCCTGCAGCCGCTGGGTGACGATCTGGGTGGCCAACCAGGTGGTGCTGCTCAGTGATCAGGCCAAGGCGGAAATGCTGGGCTATGCCCATGAGGCGGAAGCGGCCTGGCGGGCGGGCGGCGAGCAGGGCGTGGCCGCCTGGCTGGCGGAGCTCGACCAGCGGGTGCCGGGGGAGGCCATGGTGGTGGACACTGCCGGACGCTCTCTGAGTGGCACCCCGCTCACCGACAACCAGATCGCCGGCTTTCGTTTTCAGCGCGAGCTGGATTGGCGCATGAGCTTCCGCTACCGCGAAATGCCGTTCATCGGCATGCCGTTTCCCGGCGCGCCGGACCAGGGCCGCCTGGTAATGCAGTTACCGCCGGAACACATGCCCGGTGGGGCCTGGCCGCTGCAACGCATCCTGATTCTGACCTTGCTGCCCGGCATCATGGCGCTGCTGGCGGTGATTCTGATCTATTGGCGCATCATGGTGCCGTTGCGGGCGCTGGAAGCCCAGGTGCACCGCTTCCGCGACGAGCCCGCGTCGCGGGTGGAAACCACCCTTACCGAACGGCGTGACGAATTCGGGGAACTGGGGCGCAGTTTCAACAGCATGGCGGAACGGGTGTCCGGTTTGCTGGCAAGCCAGCGGCAGCTTCTGCATGACATGTCCCACGAGCTGCGCACGCCTCTGAGCCGGTTGAATGTGGCGCTGGACAGTCCGCTGGACGAACCGGCCCTGCGCCAGCGGGTCGCCACGGAAGTGGACAAGATGCGCACCCTGGTGGACGACACCCTGGCCCTGGTGTGGCACGACACCGAACAACGCGGCTCGGAAACCGGTCCGTTGTCGGTACGGGAAATCTGGGATCTGGTGGTGGACGACGCCGCCTTTGAAAGCGGCTGGGATCCGTTGCGGTTCCGTTGCCAGTTGCCCGAGCACGCCATGGTGCTCGGCAACCTCAATGACTTCGCGCTGACCCTGGAAAACCTGGTGCGCAATGCCATTCGCCATTCCCCGGTGAACGGCGAAGTGGTGCTGCACGGGAACCGGGAAGGGCAATACTGGCACCTGTGGCTGGCGGACCAGGGACCGGGGGTACCGGAGGAACGCCTGGAGTCGATCTTCGCGCCGTTCGTGCGTCTGGACCCGGCCCGCACCACCGACAGCGGTTTCGGTCTGGGGCTCAGTATCGCGCGCCGTGCGGTGATCCGGCAGGCCGGCGAGTTGTGGGCGGAGAATGGCCACCCCGGTCTGCGCGTGCATGTGCGTCTGGCGGCGGCCGGAAATGTATAAAGTGTAATCCTGCCTTTTTCATCAAATAAGAATCTATATCATTCCTGTTCGCACTTTTACGTCCGGGATCGGGTCTTTGGACGCCATTGGGAAATTGCGGGAGTTCAGGAATGAAATTACGTTGTGCCTTGACCGGGGTGGTACTCGGCTTGGGGGCGGGATCGGTTTTCGCCGATGACACCGTCAACCAGATCGAACGGGTCACGGTGACCGCCGCGGGACGCATCCAGCAGTTGGAAGATGCGCCGGCTTCGATCAGCGTTATTGATCGCGAACAATTGGAACAACGCTTCTACAAGGACGCCACCGATGCGCTGCGGGATATCCCTGGTGTCATCGTTACCGGCGGCGGTTCCGGCGACAACGGCAACGACATCGTCATGCGCGGGATGCCGGCTCAATACACGCTGATCCTGGTGGACGGCAAACCGGTGTCCTCCCGGGAAAGCCGCCCCAACGGCAGCGCCGGTTTCGAACAGGACTGGCTGCCGCCGCTGCAGGCCATCGAGCGTATCGAAGTCGTGCGCGGTCCCATGTCCACGCTGTACGGCTCCGACGCCATTGGCGGCGTGATCAATATCATCACCCGCAAGGTCGCCGAGGAGTGGGGCGGCGGCATGCAGCTGGATGCCATTATTCAGGACGACTCCCGTTCCGGCGATCAGCAACAGGCGAACTTCTTTCTCAATGGCCCGCTGAAAAAAGACCTGTTGGGTTTGCAGCTTTCAGGCAAGTTCAGCAATCGTGATGAAGACCGCTTCGCTTATGGTTTCGAGGATAAAAGTCTGCGCAGTCTCAACGCCAAGCTGGCGTTCACGCCCACCGCTGATCACGACTTCACCCTGGAAGCCGGCGAAACCCGTCAGCGTCGGCGGGGACACGTGGGTGAGAGCGTGGACCCGGACGGTTGCCGTGGCCCCTGTACCGATAACGACGATGAGTTCCGCCGTGAAGTGCTGGCGCTGACCCATACCGGCCGTTGGGCCATCGGCACTTCCGACAGCTATGTACAGCGGGAAGAAAGCGAAAACGAAAGCCGCGAGATGACCATCACCAACACCACCGCCAAGAGCAGCCTGATGGTGCCGCTGGGGGATCATATGCTGACCCTGGGCGCGGACTTCGAAAAGGAAGAGCTGTCCGACAAGACGTCGAACCGCATCTCCGACCTTACCCGGGTGGACAGTTCCAAATGGGCGATGTTCGTGGAAGACGAATGGATGCTGCCGTACAACGTGAGCCTCACCGGCGGTGTGCGTTTGGACGACGACGAAAATTACGGCAGCCAGGTCAGTCCGCGACTCTATGCGGTATGGGGCTTCGCGCCGCGCTGGACCATCAAGGGGGGCGTTTCCACTGGTTACCGTTCGCCGAACCTGCGCGAAATCACCCCGGGGTGGGGACAGGTGAGCCGGGGCGGCAACATTTACGGTAACCCGGATCTGGAGCCGGAAACCTCGCTGAACAAGGAACTGGGCCTGTACTTCAATGCCGGCCGCGCTCTCACCGCAAGCCTTACCGTGTTCCATAACGACTTCGAGGACAAGATCACCCGGGTCACCTGCCCGGTGAGCATCTGTACCGATGGGGCCAACGACTGGGGCTCCGATCCGACTTACCGCATCAACGTGGACGAGGCGGTGACCAAAGGGGTGGAAGCCACCCTGGCCACCACCCTGTGGCGCCAACTGGATCTGACCTTCAGCTACACCTACACCGATTCCGAGCAGAAGTCCGGCGAATACAAAGGGCAGCCGCTGACCCAGATTCCGGAGCACCTGGCGTCCCTGCGGGCGGACTGGCGGGCCACCGATCGGGTATCGCCCTGGGCGTCGGTGCATTATCGTGGCAAGGAGAGTCAGCCGGTGAGCACGCCTTCAGGCAGCGACATTATCGCGCCGTCGAATACGCTGGTGGACGCCGGTGTTGCCTTCCAGCTGTCACCGCAAACCACGTTGAATGCGGGTATCTATAATCTGGCCGACAAAGACATCACCTACGATGAATACGGCTACGTGGAAGACGGCCGCCGCTACTGGCTGGGCATGAGAGTGACGTTCTGACCTAAGGCGCACGTCTGAAGGTGGAACCAAAAACAAAAGGACCGGCATTCGCCGGTCCTTTTGGGTTATGGACGTTGCGTTCCGGGCAGAGCCGTTACTGGGACTCGATGCGCTGGCGCAATTCGTTGTCGTACTGGGCCAGTTGCGCGATCTGGTTGTACTGCTGCACATCCATGCCGCTGTCTTGTACCGCCTGTACCATCTCCTGTTGCGCCTCCTGCTGTATTTCCATGGCTTTCTGCGGATCCTGGGCACTTTCCTGCAGCTTGCCCTGGTACTCCTGCTTGATGTCGTTCACCTTGCCCTGGGCCTCGGCGAAGCGTTGCACATCCTGATCGGAAATGTCGGCGCTTTGTGGCATGGCGCCTTGCTGTTGCGGAGCCTGCTGCGCGGCTCCGGCCGGTGGCGCCGCCGGGTTTTCGGTGGTGTGCTGTTGCGCCAGCGCGAGGCTGCTGGCGCCTGTGGCCAGAACAAAGGTGGCCACTGCGACCATCGGGCCCTTGAACGAAGCTTTCATGGTGTTTCCTCCTGATTGCTTCCGTGACAACGGCATGCTTTCCAGGCATGCCACTGAAGAGTCCGACAGCGATCACAACGAAGGTTCGATGGACGTTTCCGGAATGTGACGGGCTTATCTTTTATATTTCAGTTAGGTATAAAAGTAGCACTATTTATTTCTTTATAATGTGTCCAGCCCCCTTATCATGGCCACTCCAGATACCTAAAGCGACTTGAGGTACAGCGACGTCATGGGCAATGCACAACTGATTACACGGGTAGGCGACAACAGCGCCGGTCTGTCCCGGGATACCCTTGCCGACCTGAACCGGATCTACCGTTCGCTGAGTTTCGCCGAGCGCATCCGCCGCGTGTATCAGGATTTCGCCCCGGACCGGATCATGGTGACGTCGTCCTTCGCCGCCACCTCCGCGTACTTTTTGCATATCATTTCCACCATCCGGCCGGAACAGAAGGTGCACTTCATCGATACCGGGTACCACTTCCAGGAGACCCTGGATTACAAGGATTACCTGATCAAGCGCTTTGATCTGGATGTCATCGACGTGACCCCGGATCCGCAGCATCACGAAGTGTCCCAGCAGGAGCGCATGTGGGAAACCGACCCGGACCTGTGCTGCCAGGTGAACAAGGTGGCACCGCTGGAAGAGGCCAAGGAGAACTACGACCTGTGGATTTCCAGCCTGATGTCCTGGCAGACCGAGCACCGCGCCGGCCTTGAGATCTTCGAGGAGCGTCGCGGCATGATCAAATTCAACCCGATGATCGACGTGACCCGGGAAGAGCGTGACGCCTACATCGCCGAACACGACCTGCCGTTCCACCCGCTGGTCAAGGAAGGGTACCACTCCATCGGCTGCAGCCACTGCACCTGGAAAGGCGAGGGCCGTGAAGGCCGCTGGCAGGGCAAAGCCAAAACCGAGTGCGGCATCCACTTGTAACCGGCCGCGCCGCCGCACTGGCGGCCTGGTAAAAGCGTCGCTAAAGTAACGGCATTCTCGGATGCCGTTACTTTTTTTGCCATGCTCCCCGCGGAATTTGTTCAACGTTTTGACCAGCTCTGTCCCTCCCATCTCAAGGCCGCGGCCTGGGATTCCTTCGAACAGCCCAAGTGGACCAGCTTTCGCGTCAACCGTCTCAAGGCGGATGAAGACAGCGTGTGCCGGGACTTGCGCACCGCCGGTCTGCAACTGGATGCGGTGGATTGGGCCCGTGATGAAGGGATCGCCGCCTGGCAAGTGCCGCCGGAACAACGCGAGGCGCTGACCCACAGCGCGCCGGCGGAAAGCGGTGACATCTACATCCAGAGTCAGTCCAGTATGCTGGCGCCGCTGTTGTTGGCGCCGAGGCCCTGTGAGCGGGTGCTGGACCTGGCCGCCGCCCCGGGCGGCAAGACCGTGCTGCTGGCGGAACTGATGGAAAACGAAGGGGCGATCAGCGCGGTGGAGCCGGTCAAGGGCCGCTTCTTCCGGCTCAAGGCCAACCTGGAGCGGGCCGGTGTCAGCAACACCCGCGCCTACCTCAAGGACGGCCGGGCGGTGGGCTCCCTCAAGCCGGCTACCTTTGACCGCGTGTTGCTGGACGCGCCCTGTTCCTCGGAGAGCAGGTTTCGGGCGGATGATCCGGCTTCCTATCGGCACTGGACACCGCGTAAGGTGAGCGAGTGCGCCCGCAAACAGAAGCGCCTGATCCTCAGCGCTTTTGACGCGCTCAAGGCCGGTGGCAGTCTGCTTTATTGCACCTGCTCCTACGCCCCGGAGGAGAACGAAATGGTGGTGGCGCACCTGCTGCGTAAGCGGGAGGGGGCGCGAGTGCGGCCGCTAAACCTGGCGCTGGACAATCTCACCCCGGGGCTGACCCGGGACAGCAAGCAACGGCCCTTGCCCGACGCTTGTGCCGATACCCTGAGAGTGTGGCCCAACAGCCGCATGGACGGCTTCTTTCTCGCCCTGGTGGACAAAGGCTGAACGGCGGCGGTTACCCTGTTTTACGGTTGCAGCCGCCATTTTCGGGCAACTTGTTCCTTCCCCACGGGTCTATGCCTGAGTGGTTGTACCAGGACGAACGGAAAAGGATGACGATGAGACGCATTATTAAGCCCTTGTTGGCGTTGTTGTTGCTGGCGGGGCTGGTGGCGGTGTTTCTGTGGCGCAATGCCAGCACCCCCGAACCGGTGGACGGCCTGGCGGTGGCCGTCGACCAGGATGGCGACACCGAGGTGATGCGGGTAATTCTGCATGACGCCGATCAGCGGGTCCGCTGGCAGGGCAAGGGCGATGACTATCTGGTGGACGTGCGTCGTGATGGCGGCGACGTTTACCACTTGATCGTGGTATTGGTGGACGAGCGCAAACGCTACCGGGTCAACTCCACCGTTCGTCTGGAGCCCGGCAGCCGCACCGTGGTGGCCAACTTTGGCCCGGAAACCCGGGTCAGCCAGGAAGGCAAGGTCCAGATCAGCGGCGGTCGCCGGATCATCGTCGAGCTGCGCTGATCCGGGCGGCATGGCGCCGCGACAATATGCCACATTTCCTTCTGCCCCCGTACCGCTAGGCTTGCGCGCCAAAGTGTCCGCGTTCGCCTGGAGGTTTTCTTGCCGCTGCCGTTCCCTGTCTCTCCACGTTCCATCTCTTCGCGTTACGCCCTGTCCGGTTGTTTGTTCTGTGCGGCCCTTTGGCCGGGAGCGGCCTGGCCACAGCCGGAGCCCCATGCATTGGAGTCGGTGGAAGTGGGCGCGAACATCGAGGCCCAGCCCCGGCCGACCACCACTGCCGGGCGGCTGGGCCTGGAACCCCGGGAGGTTCCGGCCACCGTCAACAGCGTGGGCCGCGAGGGCATCGAGCAACAAGGCCTGCGCAACCTGATCGAGCTGTACCGCAGCGCCCCCGGCGTCAGCGCCGGCAACATCCCCGGCTCGCCGGCCTCCGCGGTGATGCGGGGCCTCACCGACGTGGGTTACCTGTTCGATGGCGTGCGGGTGGCGGATCCGGGCATGGTGGCGCGCAACCTGGACACCTGGAATCTGGAGCGGGTGGAGATTCTCAAAGGACCCGCCTCGGTGCTGCACGGCACCGGCGCGCTCGCCGGCAGCATCAATCTGGTGCCGCGCAAGGCCAGCCTGTCGGAGGACAGCCGCGAAGGCATGATTTCCTACGGCAGCAATGACACCGTGCGTCTCGGCATTGGCGGCAACAAAGTAGTGAGCGACCGGCTGGCATTGCGTGCCGATCTCAGCCACGGCGAGAGCAACGGCTACATCGACGACACTTCGTCCCGCACCAACGCCCTGACCACCAGCCTGTTGTTCCAGGCCACCGAACGGCTCACCCTCAGCGCCGCCTTCGATGTCTACCAGGACCGTTACACCACCCCTTATCAGGGTGCGCCGTTGCTGCCGGCCTCGGTGGCACGGGATCCCAGTGACGTGGTGTCCGGCGGTGATCTGGTGCTGGACGAATCAATCCGCGACAACAACTACAACGTCCGTGACGGCGCCATGACCGCCGACAGCCAGTGGCTGCGCACCAAGGTGGGCTATGAACTGACGCCCGACTGGCGGCTGGTCAACGAACTGGGCCTGTACAACGCCAACCGCGACTGGGCCAATTCCGAGGATTTCACCTATAACGCTGATCCAAACAGTGGCACGGGCTTACTGGAACGCGGCACCACCCGCATCAACCACCATCACCGCTTCGCCTCCGAACGGGCCTACGCCGCCTATGACGGTTACTGGGGCGAGCGCCGCCATCGCTTCACCGCCGGCGTGGAATACCAGTACACCGACTTCGACACCCGCCGCCGCTTCGGCACCACCACGGCGGTGGACCCGTTCAACCCGGACCGGGGCTATCTGCCGCCCAACTCGCCGGCGAACTACACCTCTTCCCGGGTTGACTACGACAGCACTGTCTCCGGCCGCGCTCTGTTTGTGGAGGACGCCCTCAACCTGACGCCGCGCTGGCTGATGGTGGCGGGGCTGCGTTACGAGTATCTGGATCTGGACCGGGGCATCGACGATCTCGACGCCGGCAGCCGAGAGACTTTCGGCCAGACCTTCGAGGATCTGTCCTGGCGGCTTGGCACCGTCTATGACCTGACCAACACCACTCAGGTGTTCCTGCAGTACAACCGGGCTTCGGCTCCGGTGGGCGGGCTGTTGCTGAGCAACGCCACCAATGCCCGTTTCGATCTGACCACCGGCCACTCCATGGAAGCCGGGGTCCGCGGCCAGTTGTGGGATAACCGTTTGACGCTGATGACCTCGGTGTACCGCATTCGTCAGGACGACATCATCACCCGTGACCCCAACAATGCCGGCCTCTCGATCCAGGGCGGCAGCCTGGAATCCAAGGGCGTGGAAGTGGATCTGACCCTGCGCCCGCACCCGCGCTGGTGGCTGAACCTGAACGGTGCCTTCAACGACGCCGAGTACACCCGCATGACCAGCAGCAGCGGCGCCGACCAATCCGGCAACCGGCTCACCAACGTGCCGGAGAAAACCTGGAATCTGAGCAGCGCCTACACCTTCGCTCCGTTGCCGGTCACCGTCGGCGGCGCGGTACGCTACACCGGCGACTTCTTCACCGGCACCGCCAACCAATACCGGGTGGCCAGCCGCACTTTGCTGGACGCCTGGGTCGGCTACCCGCTGGCCGGCGGCACCCTGACCCTGCGCGGGCGCAACCTCACCGACGAGTTCTACGCCGAATGGTCCGGCTACAGCCCCACCCAGGTGTATGTCGGTGAACCGCGCACCGTGGAACTGGGCTGGACCGGCCGCTTCTGATGGCGCGTAACGGGTACGCCACGGTGTGGCGCTGGCACTTCTACGCGGGGCTGTTCACGGCCCCGTTTCTGCTGATCCTGGCGATCACCGGCGCCCTTTATCTGTTCAACGATGAACTCAACGACCTGATTTATCCGCAACTGCGTTTCGCCCCCAGCGGCGACGCCGTGCTGCCCGCCGGCGATCTGGTGGCGGCGGTGCGCGAGGCTTATCCGCGTGACACCGTCACCCGTATCGACATGCCGGTGAACCCCGGCCGCACCGCCATGGTGTTCGTGACGCCGGAGCAGGGCGAGTCGCTGCGTGTGTTCGTCGATCCGGGGGACGGGACGATTCTGGGTGACGTCATTTATGCCCACACTTTGGTGGGCTTCGCCGATGTCATGCACGGCTCGCTGCTGCTGGGACGCGGCGGCGACGCACTGGTGGAACTGGCCGCCAGCTGGGCGCTGGTACTGGTGATCACCGGGCTGCATCTGTGGTGGCCGCGCGGACGCCGGAGCAGGGCGTTTACGTTTGGCCGGCGCACCCGGGGCCGCAAACGCTGGCGGGAAATTCACCGGCTGGTGGGCGTGTACACGGCGGTGATGATCGTGTTCCTGATCATCACCGGTCTGCCCTGGGCGTCGTTCTGGGGCGACCGCGTGTTGAGCCCGGTGAGCAACGCCCTGGGGCTGGGTTACCCGCCGCAGCTGCGCCATCACGGCGGCGGCGAAGCATCCGCCGAGCCTGTTAAAACCATGGTGGATACGCTGGGTAACGCGCCCTGGGCGCTGCAACAAGCGCCGCTGCCGCATGTCCACCATCATCACGGCGAGCACGGTGGTGAGCTGGATACTTCGACGGCGGCGATCAACCGTGTCCATGACATTCTTGCCGGGCAGGGGTTGCCTTACGGCTATCGGCTGTCGATTCCCGCTGACGCGGGGGATCCCTACAGCGCCTATACCTACCCGGACCGCCCCCAGGGCCAGCGTACCCTGCACGTGGACAGCGGCGGCCACCGGTTGCTGGTGAACGTGGGCTTCGACGATTACGGCGCCATCGCCAAGGCGGTGGAACTGGGCGTGGCGCTGCACATGGGCAACTACTTCGGCCGCGCCAATCAGATCGTCATGTTGCTCACCTGCGTCGCCATTGTCGCGCTGGTGATCACCGGCGTGGTGATGTGGTGGCGCCGGCGGCCGGCCGGTGGCCTCGGCGCGCCGGACTCGCCGCCGATCCGCAAACGCTATTGGCTGGCAATCACACTGACGCTGCTGGCGCTGTTGCCGCTGGCGGGACTCAGCCTGTTGCTGGTGCTGGCATTGGAGAAAGGGATGATGGCGCGGCGCCGGTCAGTGGCCGGCTAACCGGTCCTCCTTGCGGACATGGACCAGCAGGGCGTCGAAAGCGACCTTGAGCGCCTTGAAGTCCCGATAGTCCGTCACCGGCTGATGCGAAAACCAGTGCGCCTCCTGCCGCTCCCATAGGCGGCTGTCCGGCCAGACACGAAGTTCGCAGGCATCGCCGATCACCACCAGATAGAAATCGCGCTGCCCGTCGGTGAAGGATATGTGTCGTGGAATGTAGGCCTCCACATCGCAGGGCAGGGTGTAATGCAATGCCTCGCTACGCCACATGATGTTGCCCATGGGCGCCTTCACCGAGCAGCCGAAGGAGTTGTGGTGGTTGTGGAGCACGCGGTTGATGTCGTCCAGGGGAAACGCTTCCCTGATCCTGGCCTGCCGTGGCCGTTCCAGCAGCCGGTCGATCCAGTCCTGTTTTTCTCCGTTCCCGGACAAGCCGCCGCAAAGGCGCTCCTCGCGGTAGTAGATGTTCATCGTGGCTGCCCTGAAGGTGTGACCCGAACCGGGCACTGTGCCATAATCGCCGCCTCTTTTCCCGCTATCGCCTTGTACATTCAGTCCACCCATTCGCTCTTCGATCCGGAATCCGACCTTGCTGACCACCGCCAATATCACCATGCAGTTTGGTGCCAAACCGCTGTTTGAGAACGTCTCCGTCAAATTTGGTGACGGCAACCGCTATGGACTGATCGGCGCCAACGGCTCCGGCAAGTCCACCTTCATGAAGATCCTCGGCCGCGATCTGGAGCCGTCCGCGGGCAACGTGTCCAAGGACCCCAACGAGCGCATCGGTAAGCTGCGCCAGGATCAGTTCGCCTACGAGCAGTACTCGGTGGTGGACACGGTGATCATGGGCCACGAGGAACTGTGGAAGGTCAAGGAGGAGCGCGACGCCATCTACTCGAAAGACGAGATGAGCGAAGAGGACGGCATCCGCGCCGGTGAACTGGAAGCGGAATTCGCCGAGCTGGACGGCTACACCGCCGAGTCCCGCGCCGGCGATCTGCTGCTCGGTGTCGGTATTCCGGTGGAGCAGCATTTCGGCCCCATGAGCGAAGTGGCGCCGGGCTGGAAACTGCGGGTGCTGCTGGCCCAGGTACTGTTCTCCGACCCGGACATCATGTTGCTGGACGAGCCCACCAACAACCTGGACATCAACACCATCCGCTGGCTGGAAGACGTGCTCAACCAGCGCCAGTGCACCATGATCATCATTTCCCACGACCGCCACTTCCTCAACAGCGTGTGCACGCACATGGCGGACCTGGACTACGGTGAGCTGCGCGTCTACCCGGGCAACTACGACGAGTATATGACCGCCGCCACCCAGGCGCTGGAACGCAAGCGCGCGGACAACGCCAAGAAGAAGGCGCAGATCGCCGACCTGCAGCAGTTCGTCAGCCGCTTCTCCGCCAACGCCTCCAAATCCAAGCAGGCGACCTCGCGGGCCAAACAGATCGACAAGATCAAACTGGAGGAGATCAAACCCTCCAGCCGTCAGAACCCGTACATCGTGTTCGAGCAGGAGAAAAAGCTGTTCCGCAACGCGCTGGAAGTGAAGAGCCTGGCGAAAAGCTTCGACGAGGAATTGTTCTCCGGACTGGATCTGCGTGTGGAAGTGGGCGAACGCATCGCCATTATCGGCCCCAACGGCGTCGGTAAATCCACCTTGCTGCGCTGCCTGGTCGGCGACCTGGAACCCAGCGCCGGCGAAGTGAAATGGTCGGAAAACGCCACCCTGGGCTATTACGCCCAGGATCACGCCGCCGACTTCGAGGAAAAGCTGAACCTGTTCGACTGGATGGCCCAATGGGGCAAACCCAGCGACGACGAGCAGGTGATTCGCGGCACTCTGGGCCGGCTGCTGTTCTCCTCCAGCGAGATCAACAAAACCGTGGACGTAATTTCCGGTGGCGAGCAGGGCCGCATGCTGTTCGGCAAGATCATGCTGCAACGGCCCAACATCCTGGTGCTCGACGAACCCACCAACCACCTGGACATGGAATCCATCGAGTCGCTCAACCTGGCGCTGGAAAACTACCCCGGCACCTTGCTGTTCGTCAGCCACGACCGCGAGTTCGTCTCCTCCCTGGCCACCCGCATCATCGAACTGACGCCCACCGGCATCGTCGATTTCCACGGCAACTACGAGGACTACCTGCGCAGCCAGGGCGTGGTCTGATCCCTGAAAGGCAACCAGAACCCGGTTGTAGGAGCCAGCCCTGCTGGCGAATGAATTATCCCGCCAGTGTTCGGCGAAATTCGCCCGCAGGGCAGGCTCCTACAGTCCGGCTACATCAAACCACATCCACCAGCACCACCTCACTGTCCGCCTCGGCGCTGACCGTCAGCCGGGTTTCGTCGTCGATGGCGAGACCATCCCCGGCTTCCGCCAACACACCATTGACGCGCACCCGGCCCTTGGCCGGCACCAGATAGGCCTTGCGCCCCGGCGCCAGCTCGTAGACCGCCTCCTGACCGTCATTCAGCGTCGCCGCCTCCACCCGGGCGTCGGCCTGGATCGGCAGCGCTCCGTCTTCCGCCGGATCCCCGCTGGCCAGGGTCACGAACCCGCCGGCCCGGTCACCCTTGGGAAACGGCTTGCTGCCCCAGGTGGGCGGCAGGCCCGTGGCGTTCGGGATGATCCAGATCTGGAAGATGCGTGTCTCGGTCTCCTCCAGGTTGTACTCGCTGTGGGTGATCCCGGTGCCCGCGGACATCACCTGCACATCGCCGGCCTCGGTGCGGCCCTTGTTGCCCAGGCTGTCCTGGTGGGTGATCGCGCCTTCGCGGACGTAGGTAATGATCTCCATGTCCCGGTGAGAATGCGGCGGGAAACCGGTCTGCGGGGCGATGGTGTCATCGTTCCACACCCGCAGCTCGCCCCAGTGCAGACGCTCCGGATCATAGTAGTTGGCGAAGGAAAAGTGGTGCTTGGTATCCAGCCAGCCGTGCCGGGCACCGCCCAGTTCATTAAAGGGTCGCAGTCTGATCATAATGTCCTCCTTGGCAGGCATCGGTGCCTGACCGTTCGATGGCATCACTTTAGGATCGGTCAGACTGATAAAAAACAGAGAAAAGTGACGGCATTGAATCGGATTATTCGATGGTTTGCTCCGGCGTGCGGTCAGTGTCGAAATGGCCGGCCGGCAGCCGACTAACCGGCATTCAGAGATCAAAAAAGGAGAACACCCATGTCCGGCAACACTGTTCGTCTGCACCGCGTCCTGCGCGGCACCCCCGACCGCGTCTACCGCGCCTTCATCGACCCGGACGCCATGGTCAAATGGCTGCCGCCCCATGGCTTCACCGGCAAGGTTTACGACATGGACGCTCGCGAAGGCGGCGGCTACCGCATGACCTTCACCAACTTCACCACCGGCAAGAGCCACGCCTTTGGCGGCCGCTTCGTGGAACTCAAACCCAACGAGCTGATCCGCTACACCGACCAGTTCGAGGACCCCAACCTGCCCGGGCAAATGCAGGTCACCGTCACCCTCAAGCAAGTGCTGTGCGGCACCGAGGTGCACATCACCCAGGAAGGCGTCCCCGATGCCATCCCGCTGGAATTCTGCTACCAGGGCTGGCAGGAATCCCTGATCCAACTGGCGCAACTGGTGGACCCGGAAATCCCGGACGAGGGCTGAGTTGAGCAACCCGTCCGCTCGCTCCCCCTGTGGGAGCCAGCCTGCTGGCGAATTTCTTCTCCCGAGAGCCCTGATTCGCCAGCAGGGCTGGCTCCTACAGCTTCATACCAACCAGCCCCGCCGTAACTCAGCCCCGAACACCCCAATGCCTGCCCTCCCACTGGATGTGGTAGCGTTTGTGACGCGCCCGCTCACAGGAGACGCCACATGCTCGACGCACAACACCCGCCCAGCTGGAAAGAATGGCTGCAGGCCTTCATTGGCGGCTTCATTGCCACCTTGTTGTTCCATCAGGGCATCGTCGCCCTGTTCTGGTTGGCCGGCCTGATTCCGGCGGCGCCCTGGAACATGAGCCCGGTGCCGCCGTTCGGCATTCCCAAAGTCCTGTCCCTGGCATTCTGGGGTGGTGTTTGGGGGCCTCCGATATGGTGGCTGATCCGCCGCTGGCGGGGCCTGCGTCATTGGCTTGGCGCCCTGATCGCCGGCGCCATCGGCCCCACCCTGGTGGCCATGTTGGTGGTGTTTCCCCTGAAAGGCCTGGACGTCAACGCCAACACGGTGGTGGGCGGCCTGATCGTCAACGGCGCCTGGGGATTGGGGCTGGCGGTGTGGATGCGGCTTGTGTTCACTCGAAAGGTGGTTTGAGAAAGAGGATTTTTGCGGCGAAAAACGCCGCAAATTATTTGATTTTCAAACTGAAAGGGCCCCTCCCAGAAATAGGGCATTAAGATTCCCACTTTGGGGGTGATCGCCCCCAAAATGGGGCTTGAAGGTAGGGAAGGGCTCCGGCACCAGACGATACCTACACACCGCCCATGCCGGACATGATCAAGGAATGACCCAAACAGCCGCTTGCATTTATTTTCGCCGCCGGTAAATTCGGACTTAGATCACAAAAAAGACGCCGCATCAGCGGCGTCCTGGAAGGAGACCGCCTAGGAAGGCGGCCGCCAGAAACCGCCGTCCCGAAGAGGCACGGCGTAAAACCAAAAAGTGGGGGAAGGGATGTCTTCCTATTGCTTTATCCCGGGGCCTTTTGGGGGGCTTCGAAGTATTACTGACTATGCAGGCGCTAACGTCCAGAGAATGGGCTGTGCCGCTGTATTTAGACCGAATTACTCAGGCCCCCTCAAAGTCCTCAATTACGCCTACGACTTTGCCAAAGACTTCCTGCAAGCCCAAGACGCCGACGACCACACCTCCCTGATCGCCCCAGACGTAGCTGGCGCCAGCGGGCCAGAACCGCAGTCTCGCAAGTTCGACACCTTTAACGACGAAGCCCACTACATCGCCCGCTGCATTCGCAAATGGCACCAGAACGGCCAGCTCCTCAACACCATTACCGTAATCTACGGCCACCACTGGCAGGCCGAAACTCTACAACGGGCCCTTAAAGCCGTCGACATACCCAACGCCTGGCTGAAAAGTACCGCAGACAAAAAAGCCTACGACGCCAACGCCGAAAGCGTGGCACTACTAACCCGGCAAAGCAGCAAGGGGCTGGAATTCGACACCGTGGTTCTGGTGGGGCTGGGTGGGTTGAAGGATGACGAAGAGAACCTGGAGAACGAAGTGCGGCTGTTATACGTGGGGATGACACGGGCGCGGCAGCAGTTGTTGCTGACGGGGAATGGAGAGAATTGGTTTGTGGGGAGGTTTGGTCGATAAGGAAATTTTAGAATAAAAGAAGAAGAGTGGATTAATTTCATAACGATTCTTATTTTTTTATAAAGGCTTTGGCATGGTGAGAAAGAAAACATCTCTGGCTATAAAAAAGAATATGAAAATTGGAGATCTGGAGGCAGAAACAGATCGGGATCTGCTCGGTGCGTGTTTTATAGATAAAGGCGACCTTTCTCAACTGCTCAATGTTAAGGCGCCGGAGGCGATAATTTTGGGGCGGACTGGCTCCGGGAAGAGTGCCCTGATTTTGAAAGGTATTGCTGCTGTTAATAATTCTGTTTTTTTGGATCCAAGTGATATTTCTATAAGGTTTCTGGAGCACTCAGATATAATACAGTTTTTTGATGCGTTAGGTGTCAAGTTGGACCTGTTTTATCAAGTTCTTTGGCGTCATGTTTTGGTGGTTGAACTTTTAAGAATGAGATATGGTTTGAAGAGTGAGCATGATAATAAGAGCTTCCTTGAGAAATTTTATAGGTTGATGGCAAAGGATAAACTTAAAAAGAAGGCCCTAGAGTATTTTACAGAGTGGGGCGACCGTTTTTGGATTGATACAGATGAGCACCTTAGGGAAATTACCAGAAAACTTGAGCGAGATGTTCGGACAGAGATAGGAGCAGGATGGGGAACCATAGCACTTACAGGAAGTGGGGCGCTTAACCTGAGTGAATCAGATAAAGTTGAAGTATCACAGCGAGCAAGTCGGGTTGTTAGTGGGCTTCAGATTAAGAAGTTGAATGAAGTGCTTGATCTATTGTCCGAATATGCATTTGAAGATAGGCAAAAGAGATATTACGTTTTTATTGATAAATTAGATGTTGACTGGGCAGAAACTGATATTAGATGCAAATTTATAAGGGCTCTGATTGAGGAGGTGAAAACTTTTCGGCGCCTTGAAAATGTTAAGATTATTGCTGCTTTGCGGCACGATCTTTTGGATATGGTTTTCGATCGAACAAGAGGGTCTGGATTTCAAGAAGAGAAATACGAATCTTATCTGCTTCCTGTTGTTTGGAAAAGGGATGAGCTGGGGCGGGTAATTGATAAGAGAATTAATGAAATTTTTGTTCGTCAATACACTAAGCAGGGTGTTGGGTTTGATGATATTTTTCCGCCTCCAAAGAAAGGGGGTGGGCCAAAGTCTATTGACTATATTCTTGATCGCACCCTTCTTCGCCCCAGGGATGCACTTCAATTCGTAAATGAAATATTTAAAGTAGCCTCAGGAAGTGAAAAAATTTCATGGAGGGATATTTTTGCAGCTGAGTCGATTTATTCAAAGAAGAGACTTAACTCTTTGAAAGAAGAATGGGGCGATATCTATCCTGAGCTTCTCGAGACGATTGAAATTTTGAGAGGGCTAGATTATACGTTTACACGCGGCCAGATGACGGACGATAGAATTAATGATGTTTGCATATCGCTCTTTGAGGGAAATAGTCGTGACCCATGTGTAAGGGTTGTAAAAAAATATTTTGGCGATAGTGGTGGAAAAATAAAAAGCTCCGACATCGTTACTACGATGCTAATGTCCTTATATCATGTTGGCGCAATAGGAGTGAAAATAAGCTCGCTTGATACCTTCATCTGGTCCTACATTGATCAGCCTACAATATCGAGAAGCGAGATAAGAAGGAGTAATCATATTAAAATACACAAAATGCTTTGGCGCTCGCTTAATGTGGTTTTCTGATCTCCTTTCTAGGGTTTGGTTTAAGCTATTTTCTATAGTAAGGATTGGTCTTGACTTCAATATTCCTGTGAGCCGGGAATGCTGTGATCAGGTTGTTTAGGGGTGAAAGGTGTATTCAAGGTAATATGGCCAGTTTAAGGTATGGGCTAATTACAATGCGGGATATTTTGTTAATTTTGTATGGAGGATTTTCTTGTGAAAAAAATAAATTTTAGAATTTTTTTGTGGGTTTTCTGTGGTTTCTTGTTGGGATGTGGGGACTCTGTTGGTGTGGATTATGAAATCACTAAGGATGAAAAGTTTCGTGATATTAAAAGAACGGTAGAAATTTTGCTGTCAGAGCGTGTTGATGAAGAAGGTCTTGGAAAAATTGCAGAAGAGGTATACAGGAGTGGGTTTGACAGGACATTTATTGGTTATAGATTGGAGGGGGAAGGTAAAGGCTATTATTGGGCAACAACCAATTATGATCCTGATCTTAAAGTTTCTATCCTGGGTTCTAGTAAAGAAGACCATGAAAACATGATCTCCGTCGACCTGAAGATCGTTGGTGACTTGATTGGTCACTGGCTAATTGATTGGGGAGGTGAATATAAGGCTGCGATCTATGATAGAGGTGGGAAGATCTACATGAAAACCCTTTACTCCGATGGGAGTGGCCAGGAAAAAGAAATTTCAATGAGTAATGTGGAGGGGGTGACCAGGTATTACGATGAGGGTGGTAGGGAGCGTGGTGAGTTCTACATAATCGGTCCTGACGGCCATTTGCAATTCTGGAGTGGTAATGGGAATTATTATACGGCGCCGAAATATTAAATGCCGGCGCGTTGGGTGTGACATTCTAACTTATGCTCTGAAGTTATTTGGTTTTTCCTGCTCCCGCTGAGAAAATTTGAATTGATTGAATCAAAGCCCCAATGGGCAATTTCTCCGGGGTTTCTTCATATCACCAGCAATAAATGAAGTGGAGACTTAAACCCGCTCAATTACAGTAGCAATCCCCTGACCCAAGCCAATACTCATGGTCGCCAGACCGAGTTGACTGTCTTCCCATTCCATGATGTTGAGCAGGGTGTCTCTATTTGTAATCGGAGCGGGCACCGGAGCAGTCTAGGGCGATGGCGCCGCCGTTGAGTTCGATGTAGTCGATATCGTCGATGATCAGGCCGGCGCGGGCCTAACCGCGAGGGAAGCAGACTACTGCTCTGCTCAAAGTTGTCGCGTAACGTCCTGTCTGGCGTGAAGAATTCGAATGACTTGCAATTCTTGCTGGTGAATTCGATAGAAAATGATATGGCTGGTAACGGAAGCGCTGTATATGTCGGGGGATAGCTCAGGTCGTGCCTTGCCGGTCTTCGGTTGCCGAAGCAGTTGCCGGAGTTTGGCTTTGAGCGAGTTCATGTACTCGTCCGATCTGGTCAGGCCCCAATGGCGCGATCCGTATTAGTGGATGGAGCGCAAATCCTTGCGGGTGGCGGGCGAGAAGATCAGAGCAAGCGTCATCAGGTCTTGATGTCGTCAAACAGGCGGTCGAGTCCGGCATTGCTGTCAACGCGAATGGCTTGGTCCTGGTTCAATGGCAGGATGCCTTCTTGAAGCTGTTCGCGTAGCCGAGCCAGTTTGAGTTCGTTGATCCATTCCTTGTGGGTGTCCACGAACCGCAGGGCTTCCCGGACCACCTCACTGGCGTTGTTGTATAAGCCGCTGTCCACTTTGGCTTTGATGCGGGCTTCGAGTTCGGGGGTTAGTGAGACGTGCATGCCCACTCTCCTGAGGATGAGGGTTTGTTAGATACTAGTCCTGCTACATAGAGATTGAGATGAAAAAAGCCCCAACGGTAAACCCGCCGGGGCTTTTGAGCTCTTGGCAACGGTGTAAGAGAGGGCGTTAAACCCGCTCAATCACCGTAGCAATCCCCTGACCCAAGCCAATGCACATGGTCGCCAGGCCGAGTTGGCCGTCTTTCCATTCCATGACGTTGAGCAGGGTGCCGGTGATGCGGGCACCGGAGCAGCCCAGGGGGTGGCCCAGGGCGATGGCGCCGCCATTGAGGTTGACCTTCTCTTCGACTTTGTCGAGCAACTTCAGGTCCTTCAGTACCGGCAGGGATTGCGCGGCGAAGGCTTCGTTGAGTTCGACGTAGTCGATGTCGTCGATGGTCAGGCCGGCGCGGGCCAGGGCTTTCTGGGTGGCCGGTACCGGGCCGTAGCCCATGATGGCGGCGTCGCAGCCGGCCACGGCCATGCTGCGGATCTTGGCGCGCGGTTTCAGGCCCATGGCCTGGGCTTGTTCGGCGCTCATCACCAGCATGGCGGAGGCGCCGTCGGACAGCGCCGAGGAGGTGCCGGCGGTGACGGTGCCGCTGACCGGGTCGAACACCGGGCGCAGTTTGGCCATGTCCTCGATGCTGGCGTTGGGACGGATCACTTCGTCGATTTCGCACAGCACTTTGTGGCCGTCGGCGTCGTGGCCTTCGATCGGCACGATTTCGTTTTTCCAGCGGCCTTGTTCGGTGGCTTCCCAGGCTTTCTGGTGGGAGCGCACGCCGAACTCGTCCTGCTGTTCACGGGTGATGCCGTGCATGCGGCCGAGCATTTCCGCGGTCAGGCCCATCATGTTGGAGGCCTTGGCGGTGACCTTGGACAGTTCCGGGTTGAGGTCCACGCCGTGGTCCATGGCCACATGGCCCATGTGCTCCACGCCGCCGATCACGAACACCTCGCCGTTGCCGGTCTGGATCGCCTGGGCCGCGGAGTGCAGCGCCTGCATGGAGGAGCCGCACAGGCGGTTCACGGTTTGCGCCGCGGTGGTGCGGGGCAGGCCGGCCAGCATGGCGATGTTGCGGGCGATGTTCATGCCCTGTTCCTTGGTCTGGTTCACACAGCCCCAGATCACGTCCTCGGTTTTGCTCAGGTCCCAGCCCGGGTTACGGGCTTGCAGCGCTTCCACCAGCAGGGCGGACAGCTTTTCCGCGCGAACGTTGCGGTACTGGCCGTTTCTGCTTTTCCCCATGGGGGTACGGACAGCGTCAACAATGACTACGTCTTTCGGATTCAAACTCATAAATAAATCTCCTCTGCCCGTGCCTTACGCGAAGAAGGACTCGCCCTTGGCGGCCTTGTCCTTGAGCATTTGCGGCGCTTCATAAAGGGCGCCCAGGTGTGCGTACTTGTCGCACAGGTCGGCGAATGCCTTGGTGCCGATGCTGTCGATGTAGCGCAGCGGTCCGCCACGGAACGGCGGGAAGCCGATGCCGTAGATCATCGCCATGTCCGCTTCGGCGGCGGAGCCGACGATGTTGTCTTCCAGACAGCGGACGGTTTCGGTGCACATCGGGATCATCATGCGGGCGATGATCTCCTCGGCGTCGAATTCCTTGCGCTCGGCGGCGATCGGCTTGAGCAGCTCGTAGCTGCCTTCGTCGGCCACTTTCTTCGGTTTGCCCTTCTTGTCCTGCTCGTAACAGTAGAAGCCAATGCCGTTCTTCTGGCCGTAGCGCTCGTTCTCGAACATGATTTCGGTGGGGTCCTTGAAGTCGTGCTGCATGCGGTCCGGGAAGCCTTCCGCCATCACTTTGGCGGCGTGCACGCCGGTGTCGATGCCGACCACGTCGAGCAGGTAGGCCGGGCCCATGGGCCAGCCGAATTTCTGCATCACTTTATCCACTTGCTGGAAGTCGGCGCCGTCGCGTACCAGCATGCCGAAGCCGGCGAAGTACGGGAACAGCACGCGGTTCACCAGGAACCCGGGGCAGTCGTTGACCACGATCGGGTTCTTGCCCATTTTCTGGGCGTAGGCGACCAGGGTGGCGATGGTTTCGTCGGAGGTTTTCTCACCACGGATCACTTCCACCAGGGGCATCATGTGCACCGGGTTGAAGAAGTGCATGCCGCCGAAGTTTTCCGGTTTTTTCAGCGCTTCCGCCAGCTTGGTGATGGAGATGGTGGAGGTGTTGGAGGCCAGAATGGTGCCGTCCGCCACTTTCTCTTCCACTTCCGCCAGTACGGCTTGTTTCACCTTGGTGTTTTCCACCACGGCTTCGACGATCACGTTGACGTTTTCAAAGTCGCCGTAGTTGAGGGTCGGGCGAATGGAGGAGAGCACCTTGCCCATCTTGGCGGCGTCCATCTTGCCTTTGGCGACGCGCTTGGCGAGCAGCTTGGAGGCTTCGTTCATGCCCAGGTCCAGCGCCTTGTCGGCGATGTCCTTCATGATGATCGGGGTGCCTTTGAGGGCGGACTGGAAGGCGATGCCGCCGCCCATGATGCCGGCGCCCAGTACCGCGGCCTGCTGGATGTCCTTGGCGGTCTTGGCGACCTTGCCGTTGACCTTCTTCACTTGCTGGTCGGCCAGGAACAGGCCCACCAGGGCGGTGGCTTGCGGGGTCTTGGCCACTTTGGCGAAGCCCTGGGCTTCCACGTCCAGTGCTTCCTCGCGCTTCATGCCGGCGGCTTTCTGCATCACCTTCACGGCTTCCACCGGCGCCGGGTAGTTCTTGCCGGCCTGCTGCATGACCATGGCGGTGCAGGTCTGGAACGCCATCATGTTTTCCATCGGCGGCAGCTTCAGCGGCTCCAGTTTTTCCTGGCGCTTGGCGCGGAAGTCGATCTTGCCGGCCAGGCATTGCTTGACCAGATCGATGGCGGCGTTGTGCAGGTCGTCGTGCTTGACCACCGCGTCCACCACGCCGTCCTTCAAGGCTTTTTCCGGTTTCTGCTGGGCGCCGGTGGCGATCCACTCAACGGCGTTGTCCACGCCCACCAGGCGCGGCATGCGCACGGTGCCGCCGAAGGCCGGGAAGATGCCGAGTTTCACTTCCGGCAGGCCGATCTGCGCCTGTTCGCTCATCACCCGGAAGTCGCACACCAGGCACATTTCCAGGCCGCCGCCCATGGCGAAGCCGTTGATCGCGACCACCTTGGGAATGTCCAGATCCTCGAAGGCGCTGAAGATGTTGTTGGCCTCGCGGGACCATTTGGCGATCTCCGCTTCTTCCTGGGCGAACATTTCGGTGAATTCGGTGATGTCCGCGCCAACGATGAACACCTTCTTGCCGGAGGTGACGATCAGACCCTTGATCTGGTCACTGCCCTTGATGGCGTCGATGGCTTTCTGGAAGTCTTCCAGGGTGGCCCGGTTGAACTTGTTGACGGACTCGCCCTGAAGGTCGAACTTCAGCTCGGCGATGCCGTCGTCAAGCAGTTGTACGCTTACGGCGTTGCCTTGATAGATCATAAGATTGCTCTCCAGTCCCAAAGTCCGCGGCGTGTCGCCGCATTTGGTGAGCCTGCTTCCGCCTCCGTGGAGGCCCGTGTGCCAGCACGTGAGTAAACACTCACATGAATGGCGAAACCATGAATCCGGATGCCGTACCAGATGGTGCGTGGCAGGCGAGTTCCAAAGTGCGCCCGATGTTCTCGGGTCGCGCCGCGCCAGGCCGGGGCCTGGTCCAGCGACACGGGGGCGTCGGGCGCGCTTTGGGGCCGCCTGATGCGTGCCAAGCATGGGCATCTCTGTGCCACTTATTAACACCTCCAGCGACGAAATGCCCTGAAGCCCCGGATTAAATCGTCATTCCGCGTGCTGGTACGGTATCCGGATTGGGCGCCAAGTATAAGAAAGCGGGCGCGGTTTATTTAGCCCCTTTTGTGACTTTATGGTCGGAGGCGGCCGCGCCTTCGACCCTGTATACTCAGCCCCCGCTTCAAATTGATGAAAGGTTGTCCGCCGTGGTCCGTGCTTTCCCCACCATTCGCCGCCGTCTTGTGGAAATCCCCGCCGGGCTGGCCGAGGTGCCGCCGTTGCTGGCACGAATCCTGGCGGCGCGGGGCATGAGCGGCGCCGAGGAGCTGGACCTGAGCCTGAACCGCCTGCCGCACCCGCGTCAATTCGGTGGTCTGGAGCAGGCGGTGGCGCTGCTGCTGCAAGCGCGGCGCGAGCATTGGCGGGTGTGCGTGGTGGGCGATTACGATGCCGATGGCGCCACCGCCACCGCCGTGATGGTAAAGGGCCTGCAACAGCTCGGCTTCGTCCGTCCCGACTATTTGGTGCCGGACCGCTTCGAGTACGGTTACGGCCTGTCGCCGGCCATTGTCGACCTGGCCCGGGAGCGTTACCAGCCGGATTTGTTGATCACCGTGGATAACGGCATCGCCAGTATCGATGGCGTGGCGGCGGCCCGGGCCGCCGGTTTGCGGGTGCTGATCACCGACCACCATTTGCCTGGCGACACGCTTCCCGACGCCGACGCCATTCTCAACCCCCGTCTCTGCGACGAGGGCTTTCCCGCCGCCAACCTGGCCGGCGTCGGCGTGGCCTTCTATGTGTTGATGGCGTTGCAGAGCGCGCTGGAGCTGCGCGGCCGGGTGGTGGATTTGCTCGATCTGGTGGCGCTGGGCACGGTGGCGGACGTGGTGGTGCTGGACGGTGCCAACCGCATTCTGGTGGAGCAGGGGCTGCGCCGTCTGCGTGCCGGCCAGGGTTCACCGGGGGTGCGCGCGCTGCTGCGGGTGGCGGGCCGCGATCCCGCGCGAGTCGTGGCCGCCGATCTGGGCTTCGCCGCCGGGCCGCGCCTCAACGCCGCCGGGCGTCTCTCGGACATGAGCCACGGCATCGAATGTCTGCTGGCGGAGAGCGACGCCGAAGCCGAACGCCACGCCCAGGAACTGGACACCATCAACCGCGAGCGGCGCGGCATCGAGCAGGGCATGCGCGAGGCCGCCATGGCCGAGGTGGCGCGGCTCACCGGGCCGACCCCGCCGGCGCTGTGCCTGCACGGCGACGACTGGCACGAAGGGGTGGTAGGGATTCTCGCCTCGCGGGTCAAGGAAGCGCTGAACCGGCCGGTGATCGCCTTTGCTCCGGCCCGGCAGCAGGGGCTGCTGAAGGGCTCCGGCCGGTCCATTCCCGGCCTGCATCTGCGTGATGTGCTGGACGCGGTGGCCACCGGCCATCCTGGTTTACTGCAGAAGTTCGGCGGTCACGCCATGGCCGCCGGGCTGACCCTGGAGCGCCGCCATCTGGCCGAATTCACCACGGCGTTCCAGGCAGCGGTGGCGGCCCAGGCCGACGAGGACGTGTTCCTGGACGTGATCGACACTGACGGCGAACTGGGCGAGCGGGACATCACCCTGGCCAACGCCGAACTGCTCAGCCACCGTTTTCCCTGGGGGCAGGGCTTCCCGCCACCGCGTTTCGACGGTGTGTTCGAGGTGCTCAATCACCGGGTGGTGGGCGAGCGTCACCTCAAACTGACTCTGGGGTTGCCGGACGTGGGCGCGGCGGTGGACGGTATTTTCTTCAACGCGCCGGTGGCGGATCTGCCCTCCCGGATCCAGCGGGTGGAAGGTGTCTACCGGCTGGAAGTCAACGAATTCCGCGGCCAGCGCAATCCGCAGTTGTTGTTTGAGTATTTGCAGGTGGTGTGAGGGAGGAACAAACGCGGCCCTCGGGCCAGTGGTGCCCCATGATCGTTGACACCCGCCGCCACGCCGATTCGCCGCCAGGGCGGCTCCCACAAGGACGGCTACGAAGCGGCTGTGGGGGCTGCCCTGGCGGCGATACAGCCGTGAACCACGAACCGCGATGTGTTTCGCTCGCCCTCCCGCATATTAGGTGTCTCGCCCCGGGGACTTTGCTAGCATTGCTTTTCGCGCCTGCCCGCGCCTCGACGATTTCGCGCCCCGCCGCTCTTGCGGCCTGGCGCTGACGCCGGCCCAAAAGGCCGGATTGACCATCCCCCCGGCGGCTATCGCCATCCCGGGGAGCTGCGACCCTTAACGGAGGGGAGACATGAAAACAATTCACAAGCATCGCCTGGATATTTCGAGCCAGGTGCAGGAGCTGCGTTTGCCCGAGGACGGTACCGTCCTGCGCGTGGACTACGTGGCCCAGGAAGCTCTGATTTATATGTGGGTGGAAGTGGACGCCGACACCGTCATCGACACGCCGAAGGAAACCCGGCGCTTCAAGGTGTTCGCCACTGGCAGCGGCATTCCCGACAACGCCCGCTACATTGGCACCACCCTGGATACCCTCAAACCGGAGGCGTATCACGTCTTCGAACTGAAAGATTAGCGCCGTCTTCGCCATCCGGCCGGGCAGGCCCCTCGTCAGTGGCGGCGCAAACCGCTAAAATCGCCGCCTTTCCCCATTCATTTGAGACGATTCGAGTAGACGCCTTATGGAAGTCAATCCGCTGCGTACGCACCTTGCCGACCTGTCCGAGCGCGTGGAAGCGCTTAGGGGGTATCTTTGACTACGCTGTAAAAAGCGAGCGACTGGTCGAAGTAGAAAGGGAACTGGCCACCCCGGACGTGTGGAACGAACCGGAGCGGGCTCAGGCCCTGGGCAAGGAGCGGGCGCAACTGGAGCTGGTGGTGAAGACCCTCGATGAGGCCGGCCAAGGCGTCATCGACACCGGCGACCTGCTGGAACTGGCGGTGGAAGAGGGCGATGAAGACACCGTCCAGGAAGTGGAAGCTGACCTGGAGCGGCTCGAACGGCTGGTGGCGGATCTGGAATTCCGCCGCATGTTCTCCGGCGAAATGGACGCCAACAACGCCTACCTGGATATTCAGGCCGGATCCGGCGGCACCGAAGCCCAGGACTGGGCGGAAATGCTGCTGCGCATGTACCTGCGCTGGGGCGAGGCCCACGGTTTCAAGACCTCCCTGGAGGAAGCCTCCGCCGGCGACGTGGCCGGTATCAAATCCGCCACCGTGCGTTTCGAAGGGCCCTACGCCTACGGCTGGCTGCGGACCGAGACCGGCGTGCACCGTCTGGTGCGCAAGAGCCCGTTCGACTCCGGCGGCCGCCGCCATACCTCGTTCACCTCGGTGTTCGTGGCACCGGAAGTGGATGACAACATCGACATCGAGATCGACCCGGGCAAGCTGCGCACCGACACCTATCGCGCCTCCGGCGCCGGTGGTCAGCACGTTAACCGGACCGACTCCGCGGTACGTCTGACCTATGTGTTCACCGATCCGGATACCGGCCAGGAACACACCGTGGTAACCCAGTGCCAGTCCGAGCGCAGCCAGCACCAGAACCGGGACAAGGCCACCAAGATGCTGATGGCCAAGCTCTACGAACTGGAAATGCAGAAACGCAACTCGGCCAAGCAGGCACAGGAAAACGCCAAGTCGGACATCGGCTGGGGCAGCCAGATCCGTTCCTATGTGCTGGACGACGGCCGCATCAAGGATCTGCGCACCAACGTGGAAAGCCACAATACCCAGCAGGTCCTGGACGGTGATCTGGACCGCTTTATCGAAGCGTCCCTTAAAAGCGGGTTGTAAAGAAAGACGCGGCTGTAATACCAGGGTCCGCCGCCGGACCGCGAAACAGGTTAGAGAGATAATGGCTGACGAACAGAACACTCCCAACGGTAGCGCCAACGATAGCGCCGATGAAAACCGTCTGATCGCCGAGCGCCGCGCCAAACTGGCGGCCTGGCGCGAACAGGGCGCGGCTTTCCCCAATGACTTCCGCCGTGACGCGCTGGCCGCCGATCTGCAGGCCCAATACGGCGAGCTGAGCAAGGAAGAGCTGGAAGAGCGGGACATCCAGGTGGCGGTGGCCGGCCGTCTGATGCTGGACCGCAAGGCGTTCAAAGTGCTCCAGGACATGTCCGGACGGATCCAGATCTACGCCAGCAAGGACGTGCAGAAAGACACCAAGCACTGGGACCTGGGCGACATCGTTGGCGTGCGCGGCAAGCTGTGCAAATCCGGCAAGGGCGATCTGTACGTGATGATGGACGACTACCGTCTGCTCACCAAGGCGCTGCGGCCGCTGCCGGAAAAACACAAAGGCCTCACCGACACCGAGGCCCGTTATCGTCAGCGCTACGTGGACCTGATCGTCAACGACGACAGCCGCCGTGCCTTCCAGATCCGCTCGCAAGTGGTGGCCGGTATCCGCAATTATCTGGTGGCGCAGGGCTTCATCGAAGCGGAAACACCGATGCTGCAGGTGATCCCCGGTGGCGCCACGGCGCGGCCGTTCATCACCCACCACAACAGCCTGGACCTGGACATGTATCTGCGCATCGCGCCGGAACTGTACCTCAAGCGGCTGGTGGTGGGCGGCTTCGAGAAGGTGTTCGAGATCAACCGCAACTTCCGTAACGAAGGTCTCTCCACCCGGCATAACCCGGAATTCACCATGCTGGAGTTCTACCAGGCCTACGCCGGCTACCAGGACCTCATGGACCTCACCGAGGACATGCTGCGCACCCTGGCGCGGGACGTGCTGGGCACCACCGAGATCCAGTACCAGGGCGAGATTTATGACTTCGGCAAGCCGTTCGCGCGGCTGTCGGTGTTCGACTCGATCCTCCAGTTCAACCCGGATATGGACGCCGCCGAGCTGGCCGACGAGCAGGGCGCCCGCCGTATCGCCGAAGGGCTGGGCATTCCGCTCAAGCCGATCTGGGGCCTGGGCAAGGTGCAGATCGAGATCTTCGAGAAAACCGTGGAGCACCGGTTGAAGGACCCCACCTTCATCACCGACTACCCCACTGAAGTGTCACCGCTGGCCCGGCGCCGGGATGACAACCCGTTCGTCACCGAGCGCTTCGAGTTCTTCGTCGGCGGCCGCGAGATCGCCAATGGCTTCTCCGAGCTCAACGACGCGGAGGACCAGGCCGAGCGCTTCAAGCAGCAAGTGGCGGAGAAGGAAGCCGGCGACGACGAGGCCATGTTCTTCGACGAGGATTACATCAACGCCCTGGAGCACGGCCTGCCGCCCACCGCCGGCGAGGGTATCGGCATCGACCGGCTGGTGATGCTGTTCACCGATTCGCCGTCGATCCGGGATGTGATCCTGTTCCCGCACATGCGGCCCCAGGGCCGTTGACAGCCAGCGAGCCCGGTGGCTCTGGTCACGAAGCGTTGCAAAGTGAGGCCTTACTAAGCTTACACCTGCTGGTAAGCTGGAATGGCCATCATTAGCAGAACAACGAGTCGTCCTATGACCACGACCATTCAATACCAGGGCCGCAAGGCCCGCCGCGCCGGCAGCGAACAGCGCCGGCGCGCCATTCTCGAGGCTGCCCTGACGATCATCGTCCGCGACGGTATCCGTGCCGTGAGGCACCGGGCCGTGGCGCGCGAGGCCGATGTGCCGCTGTCCGCCACCACTTACTATTTCAAGGACATCGGCGATCTGATCGCCGACACCTTCACGCTGTTCGCGGAACGGGCCCTCAGCGACGTGATCGGGCCGTTCCGGGATCAGGCCTTCGCCCTGATCCGGCAGCTCGACGGCGCGCCGATCAATAATGCCGCGCAAAGGGACCAGTTGATTGACCAATTGGCGGAGCTGACCACGCGCTTTATCCTTGATGAGCTGCAAAACCGGCGCGAGCACCTGATCGCCGAGCAGGCGTTCCTGCAGGAAGCGATCCTGGACCAGAGGCTGCGGGAGCTGGCGGACCTTTATTTGCAGCAGCAAACGGATATTCTGGTGGAGGCCTGCCGGGCCTTTGGCTCGGACAAGCCGCAATTGGACGCGGAACTGATCCACGGCCAGATCATGGTCATCGAGGTGCGTCTGCTGGCGCACCCCGAATGGGTGGACGAGTCGTCCCTGCGTAACCGGACACGACATTTATTGGACAGGTTGGTACCCCATGTCTGACGCCAAGGCCGCCCTGGAACCGGGGTGGATGAACGTCCTCGCGGCGGAGTTCGACAAGGATTACATGGTGCGTCTGCGGGCGTTCCTGCGTGAGGAAAAGCAAAAGGGCGAGACCGTGTTCCCGCCGGGCCCGGACATCTTCCGGGCCTTCAACGATACCCCCTTCGAGGACGTCAAGGTGGTGATCCTGGGCCAGGACCCGTATCACGGGCCGGGCCAGGCCCACGGCCTGTGCTTCTCGGTGCAGCCGGGCGTGCGGGTGCCGCCGTCGCTGGTCAATATCTTCAAGGAAATCGAACGGGATCTGGGCATTCCCGCCCCCGATCACGGTAATCTGGAGCCCTGGGCCAAGCAGGGCGTGCTGTTGCTCAACGCGGTGCTCACCGTGCGCGCCGGCCAGGCCGCTTCCCATCAAAAGCAGGGTTGGGAAGAGTTCACCGATCAGGCCATCGACCACATCAACCGTGAGCGCGAGGGCGTGGTGTTCATGCTGTGGGGCAGCTACGCGCAAAAGAAAGGGCGCCTGATCGACCGTCAGCGCCACTGCGTGCTGACCGCGCCGCACCCGTCGCCGCTGTCGGCGCACCGCGGCTTTCTCGGGTGCGGCCATTTTTCCCGCGCCAACCAGTATTTGATTCAACAGGGCAAGACGCCGGTGGATTGGGCCCTTTAACGGCTTTTTGCAACACCCGGGTGCTTTCCGTGGTTTGATACTTGCTATAGCGATTGTTTCTCCAATCGATTCTTTTTCGATCGGGATTTCTATCGGAAAAAGGAGCCCGTGCCGGCATGACCGACACCGTTCTGTTTCAGGAATTGCCCACCGCCTCCGGCCATGTGATTGGCCGCGCCACCCTTAACGCTCCCGCCGCCCTCAATGCGCTCAGTCTGGACATGATCGAGTCACTCAGCCGGCGGCTGGACGACTGGCAAGACCGTGACGACATCGTCGCGATCTGGCTGGAAGGCGCCGGTGACAAGGCGTTTTGCGCCGGCGGTGATGTGGTGGCCCTGCATCGGGCCATGGTGCGCCACGCGGGCAAGGACCGGAATCCGGAAGTGGAGGCGTACTTCGCCGCCGAATACCGCCTCGACCACCGTCTGCACCGCTCGCCGGTGCCGGTGATCTGTTGGGCGGACGGCCTGGTGTTGGGCGGCGGCATGGGCCTGATGCAAGGCAGCACCTTCCGGCTGGTGACGGCAAACAGCCGGCTCGGTATGCCGGAAATCAACATCGGTCTGTACCCGGACGTGGGCGCCAGCTGGTTTCTCAATCGCCTGCCGGGCCGTACCGGTTTGTTCCTGGGGCTCACCGGTGTTCATTTCGATGCCCGCGATGCTTTGAATCTGGGGCTGGCGGATCGCTGCCTGGACCAGGACGCGGAGCACCTGCTGGATGACCTCGGCGGCCAGAGCTTCACTGGCGAGCGCGCCGCCGACCATGCCCTGCTGTTTCGTTTCTTCCGCGATGCCGCCCACTATCCGTTGCAGCTGGACGGCGCCGTCAGTGCCCGCCGTAATCTCATCGACAACTGGTGCGACGGCGCCGACCTGCCGGAAGTGGTGGACACTCTGCTGGCGGCGAAGGAATGCGACAGCTGGCTCGACAAGGCCCGCGCCAACCTCACCGGCGGCTGTCCGCAAACCGCTTTCCTGGTGTGGGAGCAACTGCGCCGGGCGCGTTATCTGTCACTTGAGGATGTGTTCCGAATGGAATGGACGCTGTCGGTGCAATGCGCGCTGCACGCGGATTTCCGCGAAGGCGTGCGGGCGTTGTTGATCGACAAGGACGGCAAGCCGCGCTTCCGCCACCGCAGTGTGCATGAGGTGCCGCCGGGGTACATCGACACTTTCTTCGAAAACCCGGCGCCGCGGCATCCGCTGGCGGATTTGGGATCCTAGCGGAAAAAAGCGATTCGTGGGCACGCCTACACGCAACACGCCGGCACGCTATATCCAAAGCCTGCTGACTGGTTTTGGAGAAGACGGGCCGGGATTCGCCAGCAGGCTGGCTCCCACAGATTGCGCTACGAAGCCGCCGTGGGAGCTTGCCTGCAAGCGAATGGTGTGTCAGCGGGTTTATCTTCTCCGCCCATAAATACCAGTGATAATGAGTATGCCCGCGTTGTGCTGGTGCCCCGCGCCGCCCGGCGGTAGGGTTAGGCTCCTTCTTCGTTCCAAGCAGGGAGCCAGGCATGTCTTTCCAGCATTACAGCTTGATTCAAGCGCCCATGGCCGGCGGTATCAGTGGTGCCCGTTTCGTCGCCGAAGCGAGCCGCGCCGGGGCGCTTGGTTCAGTGGGCGCCGGTTATTTGAGCGGCGCCGCGATCCTCGAGTCGGCCCGGGGTGTGCGCGACGCCGGCGGCGATGCGTTCGCCATCAATCTGTTTATCCCGCCGTCACAAACGCCGGACGCCGAACAAGTGGTGAAAGCAAAGGCGGCGCTGCGTTCCTGCTATGCCGCCGCCGGCGTGACCATGCCGGAACAGTTCGCGCCGCTGCCGTCCTTCGACGAGCAGTTCGAAGCGGTGCTGGAAGCGCGCCCGGCGGTGTTTTCCTACACCTTCGGCCGTCTGCCCAGGGATCGCATGGACGCCTGCCGCGCGCGCGGTATCGCCCTGGTGGGTACCGCCACCAGTGTGGCGGAGGCGCAAGCGCTGGCCGAGGACGGTGTTGACGCGGTGGTCCTGCAGGGCGAGGAAGCCGGCGGCCATCGTGGCAGCGTCGACCCGCTGGCGCCGGGCATGGTGCTGGACGATCTGCTGGCGGCTTGCCGGCAAGTGGTGTCCCTGCCGTTGATCGCCGCCGGTGGTTTGATGGACGGCGCCGACATGGCGAGGGTAATGCGTGCCGGTGCCGCCGCCGCGCAACTGGGCACGGCCTTTCTGCGCTGCCCGGAAGCGGACACGGCGGCGGTCTGGAAACAACGGCTGGCCGAGGCGGCCCCCGGCGCCACCGGCGTCACCCGCGCGGTCTCCGGCCGCTGGGCACGAGGCCTGGCCAACGCCTGGATGGATGAGCGCGCCCCCAAGGACATCGCTCCCTACCCGGAACAACACCGCCTGACTTCCCCTTTGCGCAAAGGCGCTGGCGCCGACTGGAAAAGCCTCTGGGCCGGCACGGGGGCGCACCGTTCCCGGGAGATGCCGGTGGCGGAGCTGGTGCGGACGCTGGAAGAAGAATGGAAAGACTGTGAATAGTTAATAGGGAACAGTGAATAGTTGCGCGCGCTACGAAAGGTGCTGACTGAAACCAAAGAGGCCGCGCCCAAACCTGGGTGCGGCCTCTTTGATTGGAAAAATAAAAAAGCGGGCTATTGCGGATCGGCAAACGGCCCTTGCGTCATCGCAACGCCGCCTTCTTTTCACTGTTCACTATTCACTGTTACTTATTCACTGCCCTTCCCATATGGCAGTGCCATCGCCGCCGCCCCCAACGCCTGATCATCAGCGAACAACTCCCCCTCATGGTCCAGGCGCACCACCGCGAGCAGGCGGGGGGTGGGTTCGCCGCGGGCGCTGTCGACCACTTCGCCGACGGCGCGGCCGTCGCTGTTGCGCAGAGGTTGTCCCGGGGAGAGGGGCGGGCCGTTGTAGGTGAAGGCGGCCATGCGTTGCTTGAGCTTGCCCTTGAAGTGCATGCGCGCCACCACTTCCTGGCCGGTGTAGCAGCCTTTGTTGAAGCTGACGCCGCCGAGCAGGTCGTAGTTAAGCACCTGGGGCAGGAACAGATCCTCGCCGCCGGGGTAGATCTGGCCTTCGCCGGCGCCGATATCGAGAAAACGCCAGCCCTCGCCGTCGACCGGGGTGCGGCTTGCCTGCTTCCGTTGCGCCCGGCTCAGTTCCGCCAGGGCGTCGTCAGCGCCGATCACCAGCAGTTGCTCGGTGAGCGGATAACGCAGCAGAGTCAGGCCATCATGGTGGCGGCCATGGCCCGCATCCGGCAGCGGCAGGCCGCTTTGCTCCAGCGCTCCGGCCAGGCCGATCACGCGCAGATCCTCGGCCACCTCGAAGGTCACCTTGGCGCGCAGTCGGTATTTTTCCAGGCAACGGATCACCGCTTCGGCCATGGTCGCCGGGCACAGGATCAGATAGCCCTGGTCATCGCGGACCAGGCGCAGACTCACCAGGCCCCGGCCTTTCAGCGACAGATGCATGGCGGCATGGTGCTCGCCCTGATCGATCCGTTTCAGATCGCAGGTGAGTTGCCCTTGCAGATAGGACCCCGCTTCCTCGCCGCGCACCCGCACCACCGCCAGATGGTCGCAGATCGCCAGGGCCGGTGTGGTAACGCCGCCGTTGGCGGGGGAGATTTCCGCGATCAAAGAGGACCAAGCGCTCATAGTGTTCCCGGTTGTTGGCTGGTCACACATGATAGGGAATCGGGGTGGGTGCTGTCAGCCGTAGAGACCTTAAACAGGCTCTTACCATATCGCCGGAACGTCGCCTGACATACAATTGCCCGCCTGCACATCGTATTGGGGAAAGACATGTCGCTGGCCGATCTGAAACGTCGTTATCGCTGGCAGTGCCGTCGTGGCGCTTCCGAGGTGGAGGTGGTGCTGTACGGCTATCTGGATCATCACTTCGAGCAGGATAGCGAGGCCAACCGGGCGCTGTTCCCGAAACTGCTGGAATGCGCGGACGTCGACATGCTGGAGTGGTTCACCGCCCGTTCGGAACCGCAAGACCCGGAGTTACGCGCCTATGTCCGCCACATACTCGGCCTCGTTTCCGCCTCGTCTTGAGCTGCGCCCTTCGGCCTGGCCGCGCCGGCTGCGCCTGGCCGCTTTGCTGATTTCCGCTCTGGCGCTGTGGCACAGCGCGGTGCCGGTGTGGGCATTACCGCCGTTGCTGGCGGGGCTGGCCTGGTGGTTGTGGCGGTGGCGGCCGCCACTAGTGACGGCCGTGGCGGTCACCGCCACGGAAGTGACTCTGGTGTTGGAAAATCCGGACCTGAAAGAGAGCCGGATCACCGTGACGGCGCCGTTCCGCGCCTGGACGCCCGGGCCCTGGCTGGCGCTGCGCTGCCCCGGCCGGGGCTGGGTCTGGATCTTCGCCGATCAGGCCGGGGAAGCGGCGCTCACGCCGCTGCGTCAGGTGCTCTGGCTCAATCGGCGGCGCTGACCGGCGAAAGGGCTCCCAAGGGGCTGTTGTCCGGCACCAGCACGCTGTCCCGTGGCGGATCCTGGGGGCCGGGAAACTCGCGCATGAAATGCAGGCCCCGGCTTTCACGGCGTTGCAGCGCCGAACGGATGATCAGGTCGGCGATCACCACCAGGTTGCGCAGTTCCAGCAGGTCGTTGCTGATGTGGTAGTTGCTGTAATACTCGCTGATTTCCTTCTGCAGCAAATCCACCCGGTGCTGGGCCCGCTCCAGCCGTTTCACCGTACGCACGATGCCCACGTAGTCCCACATGAAGCGCCGCAGCTCATCCCAGTTGTGGCTGATCACCACGTCTTCGTCGGAGTCGGTGACCAGGCTGTCGTCCCATTCCTCGGCGCCGCGCGGCAGCGGCAGACCGGCAAGGTGCTCGCTGATGTGGCGGGCCACGGAGCGGCCGTACACCAGGCATTCCAGCAGGGAGTTGCTGGCCATGCGGTTGGCGCCGTGCAGGCCGGTGAAACTGGTCTCGCCCAGCGCATAAAGGCCGGGCAGGTCGGTTTCGCCGTTTTCGTTGATCATCACCCCGCCGCAGGTGTAATGGGCCGCCGGCACCACCGGGATCGGATCGCGGGTGATGTCCAGGCCCAGTTGCAGGCACTTGGCGTAGACGGTGGGGAAGTGCTCGATGATGAAATCCGCCGGCTTGTGGCTGATGTCCAGATACAGACAATCGGCGCCCAGGCGCTTCATTTCATGGTCGATGGCACGGGCCACCACATCCCGTGGCGCCAGTTCCGCCCGTTCATGGAAGCGCGGCATGAAACGCTCGCCGTTGGGCAGCAGCAGTTTGCCGCCTTCGCCGCGGATCGCCTCGGTGATCAGGAAGCTCTTGGCCTTGGGGTGGTACAGACAGGTGGGATGGAACTGCATGAATTCCATGTTCGCCACCCGGCAGCCGGCGCGCCAGGCCATGGCGATGCCGTCGCCGGTGGCCACGTCCGGATTGGAGGTGTACAGGTACACCTTGGAGGCGCCGCCGGTGGCGAGCACCACCGACCGGGCCAGAATGACATCGGTTTCGCCGCTGCGGATATCGTGCACATAGGCGCCGCAGCAGCGCCGCTCGCCATCGTGCACCTGGGTGATCAGATCCACCGCCACCCGGTGTTCGAACCGTTCCACGTTGGTCTTTTCCTTGACGCGGTCGATCAGCGTGCTGGAAATCGCCACGCCGGTGGCGTCGGCGGCGTGGATAATGCGCCGGTGGCTGTGGCCGCCCTCGCGGGTCAAATGGTAGGGCAGGGGCGCGTCCTGGCCGCCGGGCATGCGGGTGAAATCCACCCCCTGTTCAATCAGCCAGCGGATCGCTTCCGGGCCGTTTTCCACCGTGAACCGCACCGCGTCGTCGTGGCACAGGCCGGCGCCGGCCACATGGGTATCCTGGACATGGCTGTCCATGGAATCGGATTCATCCAGCACCGCCGCCACGCCGCCCTGGGCGTAATAGGTGCTGGCGTGGGTCAGTTCGCCCTTGGAAAGCAGCGCGACCCGGGCATCGTCGGGCAGGCGCAGGGCCACGGTCAGGCCGGCGGCGCCGGAACCGATGATCAGAACGTCGTAATGAAAGGTTGCCATAGCTATCCGCGGTTATCCGCGCTGCCGGCTCGACACCGTGACCGGGGACGGTACGCAAAGCGGCGCATTATGGAGGTGAATTGTTGAACCATTGTGAAAACCGGCCATGTTCAGGGAGGCCAGTATAGCGGTCCAGGCAACTCCTGTTACAATACCGCGCTTCAATCCTGGCTGGCGGGGGCCAAATCCGCTCCGGCACGGCCAGGGCAAGGCGAAGATCGCGACGTTCCGGGGGGCACAGTGCTTCTGCAACACCAGCTCACGACGGGAAAAACAGGGCCATCGGCGCCTGGTCGGTATGCGCCGCGCGTGCCGTGCCGACGGGATGTCGCCGCTCGTTTTGCCACGACCATCCCGAAGGAGTGCTAGGTGTCCGACGAACAGTTGGTCAAAAAAGCCAAGAATGGTGATCAGCGCGCCTTTGAAGTGTTGGTACTGAAGTACCAGCAACGTATCTTCGCTCTCATCAGCCGTTACGTCCGTGATCAGGATGAGGTCCAGGACGTGGCCCAGGAAGCCTTCATCAAAGCCTGGCGCGCCTTGCCGCGATTTCGTGGCGACAGTGCCTTCTATACCTGGCTTTACCGTATCGCCGTCAATACCGCCAAGAACCACCTGGTGGCCCAGGGGCGCCGTCCTCCGGGCACCGATCTGGATGCCGCCGAAGCGGAACAGTACAGTGGTGCGGAAATCCTGCACGAGATTGGAACCCCTGAGTCCCATGTGTTGTCTGAGGAGCTGGAGGCAGTAATCCACCGGGCCATCGAGGCACTGCCCCAGGAACTCAAGACCGCCGTGACCCTGCGTGAATTCGAGGGCCTCAGCTATGAGGACATCGCGGTGGTCATGGAATGTCCGGTGGGAACGGTGCGTTCGCGCATCTTCCGGGCTCGGGAAGCCATCGACGAGGCGGTGCGGCCCCTGCTAGGGTCGCAACGTGGAGACAAAGGGTGAGGTCATGAAACGGGACTTTGAAGTGTTGTCCGCCCTGCTGGACGGAGAAACCAATGAATTCGAGACGCGGCGGGTGCTGCGGGATCTGGACGAGAATGGTTTGGATACCCTGGCCCGTTGGCAACTCACCCGTGATGTGATGCATGGCCAGGCGGTTCGGCCGGTGCCATCGTCCTTTAACGCGCGTCTGTCCGAGGCGCTGGCGGCGGAATCGGCGCCGGCGCGCCGGTCCGGCCTGGTGGGTGGTTTCGCCCGGGTGGCGGTGGCCGCCTCCGTGGCCGCGGCCACCGTGGTGGGCTGGCAGTACTGGAGCGGGCCCTCCGGCTCCTCCTTGTCTTCCGGCGCGCCGCAAAACACCCTGGCCGCCAATGATCAGCGCATGAGTCGTCCGTTCGGTGATCTTTCGCTGGTGTCGCAAAGCGCCCGTGGCGGTGCCGGCGCGGTGCCGGTGCAGGTCAACGCGGCCCAGCCGCGGGTCAACGCCATGCTGATGCGGCACAGTGAGTTCGCCGCGCGCCACAGCGGTCAGGGCATGATGCCTTACGCCCGTCTGGTGAGCATGGACGCCCGCAACGGAGCACGCTAACGAATGCTGAGAACCCTCGTTTTTGGTCTGACCCTGATAGCGCCGCTGCCGGCGCTGTTGCTCGCCCCGCCGGCCTCGGCTCAGGAAGCCCCCGCGGCGACCCTGCTGCAATCCATGTCCGAGGCGTCCCGGCAACTCAACTATAAAGGCCGTTTCCTCTATCAGTTTGGTGCCGAAGTGAGCACCATGGAGGTAAGCCATGCGGTCTTCGACGACCATCAATATCAGCGTCTGACCCATCTCGACGGCCGCCTGGTGGAAGTGCTGCGGCGTGGACCGGAGCTGGTCTGCCTGCATTCCAACGGCACCCTGACCCGGATCTCCGATGCCAACGGCTTGCCACTGGAATTCCAGGACCGGCTGGCCAGCGCCATCCCTTCCCAGTACAACGTCCTTCTTGACGGTGACGGCCGCGTCGCGGGCCGCCCGACCCTGCGCGTGCGGGTGGCGCCGCTGGACAATCACCGTTACGGCTACCGGTTGTGGCTGGATGACGAAAGCAAACTGCTGCTGAAGTCGGAAATGGTGGATGGCAACGGTCTGGCACTGGAGCGGGTGGAATTCGTCACCCTGGATTTGAATCCCGGGCTGCAACGGACCGATTTCGATGTGCCCGAGACCCACAGTGAACGGGCCTTGGAAAACGTGGCGTCTTCCCGGCCCGGTAATTTCGTTATCGAGGCGCAATGGCTGCCCGGCGGTTTCGAGGCCGTGGATCGGGACTGGCGCCGTGTCGACACGGTGGCGGATCCGGTGGCGGCACAGAGTTACAGCGATGGTCTCGCCACCTTCACCGTCTTCGCCGAAGCCACCGACGGCGCCAGCCCCGAAGAGGGTGTCAGCCGGGTCGGTCCCACCGTGGCGATCAGCCGCCACATCCAGAACGGGCCGATTACCTTCCTTATGACCCTGGTGGGTGAAATCCCCCAGCCCACGGCCGAACGGGTCATGCAATCAATACAGGTCTCCACGGCGCAATGATCGAGGAGCACGGGCGCGTGGTGGCACGGGAGCCCGGCGCGATCTGGGTGGAAACCGTGCGGGCCGGTGTCTGTGATGCCTGCCAGGCCCGCAAGGGTTGCGGCCATCGTCTGATCAATCAAAGCGGCGGGCAGCGGGCCCGTCTTCGCGTGCTGACCCGCGACACTTTCCAGGAAGACGAGGAAGTGGTGGTGGGCATTCCCGAAGGCGCTTTGCTGCGCGGTGCTCTGTGGGTTTACGCTTTACCCCTGGTTTTACTGTTTTCGGGCGCTCTGCTCGGCGGCGCCCTGCCGCTGCCGTTCGACGGCGCCGCGCTGTTCGGGGTGCTGGGCCTGCTGCTGGGTTTCATCATCAATCGCTGGCGCGATCGCGGTGATCGCGGCCGGGCGTACCAACCAACGGTCCTGCGCCGCTGTCCGGCGCGGGAAGATGGGGCGGTCAGGATCGTTTCGTCATAACGGGTGTCAGCACAAGACACACTGACCGGGGTTTGTTTTGGGGTAGAGAAGCCCTTCAAGGGCGGCAAGAGACTCCATCGATGCACAGGGAGCTTTCCATGGGAATGATTCAACACTATTTGTTGCCGCCGCTGCTGGCGGTGGGGCTGGTGATCGCCGGTTGCGGCGGTTCGGAGCAACAACCGGCGCCGGCGGAGCAGCCCCAAGCGGCCCCGCCAACCCAGGCGCAGCCGTCTTCCCAGCCTCTGGTCACCGGTTTGCCGGACTTCACCGCGCTGGTGGAGAAAGAGGGGCCGGCGGTGGTCAACATCAGCACCGTCACCCACCGTGACGCCAGCGACCAGCAACAGCAGATGGAGCAGCTGCCGGAGTTCTTCCGCCGCTTCTTCGATGAATTTGGCGGCGGCATGCCGGAACAGGAAGACGTCCGCTCCCTGGGCTCCGGCTTCATCATCTCCAGCGATGGCTATGTGCTGACCAACAATCATGTGGTCGCCGACGCCGACGAGATCGTGGTGCGCCTGCAGGACCGCCGCGAGCTGGATGCGGAACTGGTGGGCGCCGATGAGCAGAGCGACCTGGCCCTGCTCAAGGTGGAGGCTTCCGACTTGCCGGTGGTCAACATCGGCTCCTCCGAAAATCTCAAGGTGGGCGAATGGGTGCTGGCCATCGGCGCGCCGTTCGGCTTCGACAGCTCGGTGACCGCCGGCATCGTCAGCGCCAAGGGGCGCAGCCTGCCATCGGACAACTATGTGCCGTTCATCCAGACCGACGTGGCCATCAACCCGGGCAACAGCGGCGGGCCGCTGTTCAATCTGAACGGCGAAGTGGTGGGCATCAATTCCCAGATCATCAGCCGTTCCGGCGGTTACATGGGGCTCAGCTTCGCCATTCCCATGGACATGGCCATGGACGTGGTGGAACAGCTCAAGGACACCGGCAAGGTGAGCCGCGGCTGGCTCGGTGTGCTGGTCCAGGAAGTGGACCGGGATCTGGCCGAGTCCTTCGGCCTGGAGCGGCCCATGGGCGCGCTGGTGGCCCAGGTGGTGGACGGCTCGCCGGCGGCGGCCGCGGGTTTGCAACCCGGTGATGTGATCATCGAGTTCGATGGCCACCAGATCGAGCGCTCCGGTGACCTGCCGAAGGTGGTTGGTACCATCAAGCCGGACAGCGAAGTGGATCTGACCGTGATGCGTGACGGCGGCAAGAAGGACCTGTCGGTGACCGTTGGCGAACTGCCCGAGGATCCGCGCCAGGCCGCCGCCGGCGGTGGCGAGAGCGCCCAGGGCGGCGTGCTCGGCCTGCAGGTGCGTGACGCCAGTGCCGCCGAGCTGGCCCGCGCCAAGGCCGAATCCGGTGTCATCGTCGCCAAGGTGGAAGAGGGCCCGGCCCGCGCCGCCGGAGTCCGCAGCGGTGATATCCTGGTCTCCCTCAATAACCAGCCGGTCAAGGACATCGACACCCTGCAGGACATCGTCGAGAATCTGCCCGAGCAAGGCACCGTGCCGGCCCTGGTCAACCGTGGTGGCAACGCCCGCTTCATTGCCCTCAAGCTGGGGCAGTGATCATTGCCGGCCCTTTCCACCGACGAAAGGGCCGCGAGCGGCCCGCCTGACACGGTTTATGGCGCCCGGCGACCAACAACTTTGGTTGCCGGGTGCATAATCCGCTAGAATCGCCCTCCATCGTTTCGTTCCTTGGCGGCAATCTGTGACCGACATTACCCATATTCGTAACTTCTCCATCATCGCCCACATCGATCACGGCAAATCCACCCTGGCGGACCGCTTCATTCAGACCTGTGGCGGCCTCAGCGATCGGGAACTGAAGGAGCAGGTTCTCGACTCCATGGATCTGGAGCGCGAGCGCGGCATCACCATCAAGGCGCAAAGCGTGACGCTGCACTACACCGCCCGCAATGGGGAAACCTACCAGCTCAACTTCATCGATACCCCCGGCCACGTGGACTTCTCTTATGAGGTGTCCCGCTCGTTGTCGGCCTGCGAGGGGGCCTTGCTGGTGGTGGACGCCGCCCAGGGGGTGGAAGCGCAGTCGGTGGCCAACTGTTACACCGCCATCGAGCAGGATCTGGAGGTGCTGCCGGTGCTGAACAAGATCGACCTGCCGCAGGTGGAGCCGGAACGGGTGATCGAGGAAATCGAGGAGATCATCGGCATCGACGCCATGGACGCCTGCCGGGTGTCGGCCAAGACCGGCATCGGTGTCGAGGATCTGCTCGAGCAGCTGGTGGAACGCATCCCGGCGCCGGAAGGGGAGCGCGGCGGCCGCTTGCAGGCGCTGATCATCGACTCCTGGTTCGACAACTACATGGGCGTGATCTGTCTGGTGCGGGTCAAGCACGGCCGCCTCAAGAAAGGCGACAAGATCCTGGTCAAATCCACCGGCCAGACCCATGTGGTGGACAGCCTGGGGATTTTCACCCCCAAACGCACCGAAACCCGACACCTGGAAGCCGGCGAGGTGGGCTGGGTCAGCGCCACCATCAAGGACATTCACGGTGCGCCGGTGGGTGACACCCTGACCCATGCCAACACCCCGGACGTGCCGGCGCTGCCCGGCTTCCAGAAGGTCAAGCCGCAGGTTTACGCCGGCATGTTCCCGGTCTCCGCGGACGACTACGAGGACTTCCGCGACGCACTGTCCAAGCTGGCGCTGAACGACGCCTCCCTGTTCTACGAACCAGAAACCTCGGATGCCCTGGGCTTCGGCTTCCGCGTTGGTTTCCTCGGCATGCTGCATATGGAGATCATCCATGAGCGGCTGGAACGGGAATACGACATGGACCTGATCACCACGGCGCCCACCGTGGTGTACGAACTGATGCTCAGTGACGGCAGCCTGCTTTACGTGGACAACCCGTCCAAGCTGCCGGAAGGCAACAAGATCGAGGAATTCCGCGAGCCCATCGCCCGCGTCAATATCCTGGTGCCGCAGGAGTACGTGGGCAACGTGATCACCCTGTGCGTGGAGCGCCGTGGCGAGCAGAAGGGCATGCAGTACCTGGGCAAGCAGGTATCGCTGGTGTACGACATTCCCATGGCCGAAGTGGTGCTGGATTTCTTCGATCGGCTGAAGTCGGTGAGCCGGGGCTTCGCCTCCCTGGACTACGCCTTCGAGCGCTTCCAGGCCACCAAACTGGTGCGGGTGGACGTGCTGATCAACGGCGACAAGGTCGACGCGCTGGCGATGATCTGCCACCTGGACCAATCCGCCCATCGCGGCCGGGTGCTGATCGAGAAGATGAAGGAACTGGTGCCCCGGCAGATGTTCGACGTGGCGATCCAGGCCGCCATTGGCAGCAAGATCATTGCCCGCCAGACGGTGAAGGCGCTGCGCAAGAACGTCACCGCCAAATGTTACGGCGGTGACGTGTCTCGTAAGAAGAAGCTCCTCCAGAAACAGAAGGAGGGCAAGAAACGGATGAAGCAGGTGGGCAACGTGGAAATTCCCCAAGAGGCCTTCCTTGCCGTGCTGAAGGTGGATGACTGATGGATATAGATATTGGCTTCTGGTTGACCCTGGCGCTGCTGGTCACCGTGGTGGTATGGATACTCGACCGGCTGTTTAAACTGCGTCAGAGAGGCGGAAGTCTGGGCAGCACGGTGGAGACTTCGAATTCTTTGATTTCGGTGTTCTTCGTGGTGCTGGTGATCCGTTCCTTCGTGGTGGAACCCTTCACCATTCCCTCCGGCTCCATGCTGCCGACCCTGGAAGTGCACGATTTCATTCTGGTCAACAAGTTTTCCTACGGACTGCGCCTGCCAGTGACCAACACCAAGATCCTGGAGACCGGCGAACCGGAGCGCGGTGATGTGATGGTGTTCAAGTTTCCGGAAAACCGCGCGCAGAATTTCATCAAACGAGTGATCGGTCTCCCCGGTGATGTGGTGGAAGTGCGTGATAATGTGGTGTACGTCAACGGTGAAGCGGTGCGGCGCGACCTGATCAAGAACGGCAGCAACAGCCAGGCGTGGCGCCGTGAGTACATCGAAATGCTCGGCGAACACCCGCATCTGATCCGTCAGGAAGGCCCGGTCAATCCGTACACCGGAGACAAGGTCATTCCCCGTAACACCCAGGGCAAGTGGCAGGTACCCGAGGGGGAGTACTTTGTCATGGGTGATAACCGGGATAACAGCAACGACAGCCGTTTCTGGGGCTTCGTCCCCGAGAATCTGGTGGTGGGCAAGGCGTTCCTGATCTGGATGCACTGGGAACCGTTCTTCTCGCTGCCCAGTTTTTCCCGGAACGGCGCGATCGACAAAGTGGAGACATAACAACATGAAAGGGCGCGCACGTCAGGGGGGGCTTTCCCTATTGGGCTGGATCGTGGTGCTGATCGTTCTGGCGGTGTTCGGCACCGCCGCGTTCCGCATGGTGCCGGCGTATATGGAGTACAACACGATCAAATCGGCGACCGTCTCCTTGCTTGGCGACAGCAAGACCGCGCTGATGTCCGAGCGGGAAATCCGCGACGCGCTTGGCAAGCGTTTTGTCATCAACCAGATCGATGCGATCACCGCCAATGACCTGGTGGTGAGTAAGGAAGGCGGCCGTGTGTCGGTGGCGGTGGATTACGAGGTCCGTGAACCGCTGTTCTACAATGTGTCCGTGGTGATGACGTTCCAGGACACGTTCAGCAAATCGGCGGCGCCGTGATCGAACACCGTGAGCGTTTGGAAAAGGCCCTGGGCTATCGCTTCAGCGATGGGGAACGGCTGCAACTGGCGCTGACCCATCGTAGCGTCAGCCGGCGTCACAATAACGAGCGGCTGGAATTCCTCGGTGACGCCCAGCTCAGCCAGATCATTTCCACGGAACTGTTCCACCGTTTTCCGGACGCGGCGGAAGGGCAACTGACCCGTATGCGCGCCTCACTGGTGCGTGGCCAGACCCTGGCGGAAGTGGCCCGCGAGCTGGGTCTGGGGGAATACCTGATTCTGGGCGGCGGCGAGCTGAAAAGCGGCGGCCACCGGCGTGAGTCCATCCTGGCCGATACCCTGGAAGCGCTGATCGGCGCCATGGTCATCGACGGTGGTGAAGACGCCTGCCGCGAGGTGGTGTTGAGCTGGTTCGAAGCCCGGCTGGCGGCGATCAGCCCGCAGAGCGTGCGCAAGGACGCCAAAACCCGCTTGCAGGAATGGCTGCAGGCGCGCAAATATGAATTACCTGTCTACGGTGTGCTGTCGGTCAGCGGCCAGGCGCCAAAACAATCTTTTGAGGTGGAATGCGAACTGAGCGGTTTGAAGAAAACCTTCCGTGCCAGCGGCCCGAGCCGCCGGCGTGCCGAGCAGCAGGCCGCGGAGCAGGCTCTGGAGTGGCTGGAGCAGACTCATGAGTGAATCCCGTCGCTGTGGCCTGGTGGCGATCATCGGCCGTCCCAACGTGGGTAAATCCACGCTGATGAACCATTTGATCGGCCAGAAGGTGAGTATCACCTCGCGCAAGCCGCAGACCACCCGTCACCGTATCCACGGCATTCTGACCCGGGACGACTGTCAGATCGTGTTCGCCGACACCCCGGGCATCCATACCGGCCAGCAACGGGCGCTCAACCGCGCCATGAACGAAGCGGCCATGTCGGCGTTGTCCGATGTGGATGTCATCTGTTTCATGGTGGACAGCGACAAGTGGAACGAAGGCGACGAGCACGTGCTGTCGTTACTGGCCCGGGCCGGTGATATTCCGGTGATCCTGGTAGTGAACAAGGTGGATCGCCTGGACGACAAGGCCGCCATGCTGCCGTTGCTGGACAAACTCAATCAGCGTCATGACTTCGCCGAAGTGATTCCGGTGTCCGCGCTGGGCGGACACAACCTGGACGTGCTGGAACAAGCACTGGTCTCCCGCTTGCCGGAAGGTGATTTCTGGTTCGACGAGGACCAGCTTACCGATCGCAGCCTGCGTTTCATGGCGGCGGAAATCATCCGCGAAAAAGTCGTCCGGCAACTGGGTCAGGAAGTCCCCCATCAGGTCACGGTGGAAATCGACCTGTGGGAGGACGGACCCCGTGTCACCGACATCGCCGCCACCATTCTGGTGGAACGGCGCGGGCAGAAAAAAATTCTCATCGGCGATAAAGGCGAGCGCATCAAGAGCATCGGCACCCAGGCCCGCCGCGACATCGAAAACCTGATCGAGCGCCGCGTCATGCTCAATCTGTGGGTGAAGATCAAGGCCGGCTGGTCCGATGACGATCGCGCCCTGCGTTCCCTGGGCTATGACAACTCGCGACAATCCTGACGGCGCCAACGGCCTCGAACCGGCCTGGTTGCTGCATCGCCGGCCGTTCCGCAACACCAGTCTGATTCTCGACCTGTTCCTGCCCGGCGGTGGCCGGGTCGGCGCGGTGGCCCGCGGCGGCCGTCGTAACCCGGCGCTGGCCCCGTTCGTGCCGCTGTGGGTGCAATTACAGCGGGGGAGCGGCGAACTCCATACCCTGCGCCAAGTGGAACCGCGCGCCGCCGCCGTCTCTCTGACCGGCACCGCCCTGTACTGCGGCTTCTACCTCAACGAGCTGCTGGTGCGCCTGCTGCACCGCGATGATCCCCATCCGGACCTCTGGCCTGCTTACGAATACACTTTGCGCGAACTGAAAGGCGACACGCCCCTGGACGTGACCCTGCGCCGTTTCGAAATGGTACTGCTGGAAGAAGTGGGCTATGGCCTGGTGCTCGAACACGATGGCGAAGGGCAACCGCTCTCGCCGGAACTGCGCTACGGCTGGGTGCCGGACCTGGGACTGATACCCAACAAAAACGGCCACTCCGGCGCCGACCTGCAAGCCCTGGCCGAAGACCGCTGGACCCCGGCCGTGCGCCGCATGGCCAAACAACTGCTGCGCGAGGCCCTGGCGCCGCACCTGGGCGGAAGACCGCTCAGGAGCCGCGAATTATTTCGCGGCACCAGCTGATAGTTAACAGTTAACAGTTAACAGTGAATAGTGAATAGCTAAAGTCAAAACATCGTTGCAGAAACGCATAATTGTATTTGCGGTACACGCAAAGTATCTTCGGCGGCACTTGTTTTCGCTGTTCACTATTCACTGTTAACTGTTCATTGCCTGTCCGTTATTATGGCTGTCCCACCAACCACCCACGGTGCCAATCCCCATGCCTTCTTCCGTTCTTCTCGGCGTCAACATCGACCACATCGCCACCTTGCGTCAGGCGCGGGGCACCCGCTATCCGGAGCCGGTGCAGGCGGCGCTGGTGGCGGAGCAGGCGGGCGCCGATGGGATCACGGTGCATTTGCGCGAGGACCGGCGGCATATCCAGGATCGTGACGTGGAACTGTTGGCGCAGACCCTGCAGACGCGCATGAATCTGGAGATGGCGGCCACCGAGGAGATGGTCAACATTGCCCGCCGTATCGGCCCGGCCCACTGCTGTCTGGTGCCGGAGAAACGGGAGGAGTTGACCACCGAAGGCGGCCTCGATGTGGTCGGCAACGAAGCCTGGATCAAAGCCTGCTGTGATCGCCTGGCGGAAGCGGGGATCGAAGTATCCCTGTTCATCGACGCCGACCCGGCGCAGATTGAAGCAGCTCATCGCTGCGGCGCTCCGGCCATTGAGATCCATACCGGCCATTACGCCGACGCCACCAATGAAGCCGCGCGGCTGGCGGAACTGGAGCGCGTGCGTGAAGGCGTGGCGCTGGGCCTCAAGGCAGGCCTGATCGTCAACGCCGGCCACGGCCTGCACTACCACAACACCCGCGACATCGCCGCCATCCCCGGCATCAACGAGCTCAATATCGGCCACGCCATCATCGCCCGAGCGGTGATCAGCGGCCTGCACGAAGCGGTGCGGGAAATGAAGAAAATCATTGAAAGCAGTTAATAGTGAACAGTTAACAGTGAATAGTTGCGCGGAAGAGGAAGGAGCCGCCGGGTCGTAACGAGGCCGCGCCCAAAGTCCGGGAGTGGCCTCGTTGTCTTGAAAAAAGTAACCAGTAGCACCAGATTGCCGATACGCAATCAGTCTTTGCAGAGTCGCAAGGCCTTTGGCTTTTCGCTGTTAACTATTCACTGTTCACTATTCACTGTTCACTATTCACTGCCTTTCCATGTTCTTGCACTTGCTCAATCTCCGCCAATAATTGCCCCACCAAGGTATTCAGCTGCGCGTCCGGCTGGTGGCCCTTGAGGCCTTCCTCGAGGCGGCGGGCGGCTTGTTCCAGGCGCGGGGTGCCGCAGTAGCGGGTGGCGCCGTGGAGGCGGTGGACCCGTTCCAGCAGCTCTTCCTGGTCGCCGCTTTGCGCCAGGTCACGGATGCCGGGGCCGTCCTGTTCCAGATTGTTGAGCAGCATCTCGAACATGTCCCGGGCCAGGGCGTCGCGGCCGCCGGCGCGTTTGCGGCCCAGTTCCGGATCCACCACCGGGGTGTCCGGCTCGATGTCGATGTCAGCGGTCTTGTTTTCCGGCTGCGCCGGTGCGCTGCTTTGCTGACCAAGAACCCAGCGCTCCAGAGTATGGCGCAACTGCTCCTCGGTGATTGGCTTGCTCAGGTAGTCGTCCATGCCGGCGGCCAGCAGGGCGCGCTTTTCGTTTTCCAGGGCGTGGGCGGTGAGCGCGATGATCGGGGTGCGCTGGCTTTCGCCTTCCCGCTCACGCAGGGCCAGGGTGGTTTCCAGACCGTCCATGCCGGGCATGTGCACGTCCATGAAAATCAGGTCGAAGGTGCCCTGGCTGAACGCGTCCAGGGCCTCCTGGCCACCGGCGCAGGGCACCACCTGGGCGCCCAGTTCCTCGAGAAAAATGCGCGCCAGTTTGAGGTTGCCGGGATGATCGTCCACCACCAGCACGCGCGGATGGCAGCCCAGGGGCGTCAGCAATTCCTGGTGGCGGGCGCGGTCGCCGCCCAGGCCGCTCAATTCCAGCAGGGCGTCGCGCAGGCGGCGGCGGGTGGCGGGTTTGCCCAGCACCCGGCAACGGGGCTGGTCGGCCAGTTCGTCCGCCAGATAGTCGCCGTTGTTGGCCAGCACCAGCACCGGTGCCTGACTGTGCCGCGCCAGCCGCTGGATCAGCGGCGCCAGGCCCACCGGGTCCCGGGTCATGGCCGGCACGCCGACCACATAGAAATCGGTTTGCGGCAGGTTCTCCGCCGCCAGGTGTGAATCCAGCACGTCCAGGCCCTGGATTTCGCTGATCCGCATGCGCCAGCCGGAAAACATATGGTACAGGCCCAGGCGGGCGTACTCGCTGGCTTCCACCAGAGTTACCGACAGCCGCGCCAGCTCCGCCGGCGGCGATTCCGGGCGGGTGCCCACATCGCGCTCACAGCGCAGCGTGAACCAGAAGGTGGAGCCCTGGCTGGGGGTGCTGTCGATGCCGATCTCGCCGCCCATGCCTTCCACCAGACGCTTGGAGATGGCCAGCCCCAGCCCGGTGCCGCCGGCCCGGCGGCTGGCGCTCTGGTCGGCCTGGGTGAAGGCGTTGAACAGACCGCGCTGCACGTCCTCGCTGAGCCCGTTGCCGGTGTCGGTGACGGTGATCTTGACCACCGCCTCGGCGCCTTTCTGCTCCTCCAGCATGGCCCGTACCACCACCGAACCGTGCTCGGTGAATTTGATCGCGTTGCTGACCAGGTTGGTGAGCACCTGGCGGATGCGCAGCGGATCGCCGAGCAGATGGGAGGGCAGATCGGAATAGATGATCGCCGCCTGTTCCAGGCCTTTCTCCTGGGCCAGCGGCGCCAGCATGGTCTGCACGTCCTCGATGATGTCGTGCAGGTTGAGGGGAATGTGTTCCAGCGACAGGCGCCCGGCCTCGATCTTGGAGAAGTCGAGGATGTCGTTGATGATCGACAGCAACGCCTCGGCGCTCTTGCGGATGGTGTTCAGATAATCCTGCTGGCGGGGCGACAGATCCGAGCGTTCCAGCAGCCGGGTGAAGCCGATGATGCCGTTCAGCGGTGTGCGAATCTCATGGCTCATGTTGGCCAGGAACTCGGACTTGATCTGACTGGCCTTGAGCGCTTCCTTGCGCGCCATGTCCAGTTCGATGTTCTGGATTTCGATGGTCTCCAGGGTCTCGCGCAGATCCTGGGTGGCCTGATCCACGTTTTTCTGCAGCTCCGCCTGGGCATCGTCCAGGGCGCCCACCATATTGCGCAGGCCGTCCTCCAGATCGGCCAGCTCGCCCAGGGCGCCGGTCTTTGGCGGCGGGCTGAGATCGCCGTCGCGGACCCGGCGCACGGTATCCAGCAGGCCACCGATGGGCAGGGTGACCTGGGCCGCCAGCCGCGAGGCGGGAATCAGCGCCAGTGCCATCAGCAGCATCACCACGCCGAACATGGTGAGCATGGATTCGAGGATTTCCACGTACTGGCCCTGGCGGGAAAACTCCACCGTCAGCAGCTGATTGGGGCGGCCCGGCAGGGGGCGGACCAGCTGCCAACTGGAGTCGGTGAGCAACCGGGCACCGCCCACCTCGTTGGTTTCGCTGCGTTCCACCGGCCGCAGCCGCGGCCCCGCGTGCAAATGCCAGCCCGCCCGGTGGTCGGCCAGACTGGCGGCGCGGACGTCCGGTTGTTCCAGCAACTCGCGCAGCAACTGGTCGCGCGAGGTGTCGGGCATCCCTTCCAGGGCGGCCAGCCGGGCGGCATAGCTGTCGATGATCAATTGCTGGCGCAGCGCATCGTCCACGCGCAGTTCCAGAATGCGATTGATCAGCGCATAGCCGCCGACCACCAGCGCCGCCAACAGAGCGGGCAGGGCGGTCATCGCCATGATGCGGGTGCGCAGACTGGATCGGGCCATGCTTGCCTTATTGCTATTCGGTGGCGGTCATTATGCCGGAGTTTGCGGTGGCTGCCAGTGGCGGGGTGCTCACCGTGTCCGGTGCGAAGCTATGGGCCCGCCATCGGGCTTGGGCTACAATGCCGCCCATGAACTACAAAACCATTGAATCCACGGTCGGCAATACGCCGCTGGTGCGGCTGCGGCGCCTGCCGGGGAACACGACGAACACCATTCTGGTGAAGCTGGAAGGCAATAATCCCGCCGGTTCGGTGAAGGATCGCCCGGCGCTCAACATGATCCGCAAGGCGGAGGAGCGCGGCGAGATCCAGCCCGGTGACACGCTGATCGAGGCCACCAGCGGTAACACCGGTATTGCCCTGGCGATGGCGGCGGCCATGCGCGGCTACAAGATGAAGCTGATCATGCCGGCCAATCAGAGCCAGGAGCGGCGCGACGCCATGGCCGCCTACGGCGCCGAGTTGATCTCGGTGAGCGCCGAGGAGGGCATGGAAGGGGCGCGGGATCTGGCCCAGGCGATGCAGGCGCGCGGCGAAGGCAAGGTGCTGGATCAGTTCGCCAATCCCGACAACCCGCTGGCGCATTATGAATCCACCGGGCCGGAAATCTGGCGCGACACCGCCGGCGGCATCACCCATTTCGTCAGTTCCATGGGCACCACCGGCACCATCATGGGTTGCAGCATGTATCTGAAGGAGCAGAACCCGGCGATCCAGATCGTTGGCCTGCAGCCCACCGACGGCGCCTCGATTCCCGGTATCCGCCGCTGGCCCAAGGAATACCTGCCGAGCATCTACGATGACGCGCGGGTGGACCAGGTGATCGACATGACCCAGGAACGGGCCGAGGACACCATGCGCCGTCTGGCCCGGGAAGAGGGCATCTTCTGCGGGGTCTCCTCCGGTGGCGCGGTGGCGGGTGCCCTGCAGCTTTCCGAACAACTGGAGAATGCGGTGATCGTGGCGATCATTTGCGATCGTGGCGATCGCTACCTGTCCACCGGCGTGTTCTCGGCCGGTCAGGAGTAGGCACCGCATGAACGTTCTGGTTTTCGACATCGAGACCATTCCGGATCTGGAAGGCGGCCGCCGTCTCTACGATCTGGATGGGCTCAACGACAAGGACACCGCCAGCGCGCTGTTCAATCTGCGCCGCCAGGAAAACGGCACTGAGTTCCTGCGTCTGCACCTGCATCGGATCGTGGCGATCTCGGTGGTGCTGCGTTCCGCCCAGGGCATCAAGGTCTGGTCCCTGGGGGACGAGGACAGCAGCGAAAAGGAGCTGATCGAGCGCTTTTACGACGGCATCGAACGGTTCACGCCGCAGCTGGTCAGCTGGAACGGCGGTGGTTTTGATCTGCCGGTGCTCAACTACCGCGCGCTCAAACATGGCGTGGTGGCGCGGCGGTTCTGGGAAACCGGCGGCGAGGACACCAGCTTCCGCTTCAACAACTACATCAGCCGCTATCACCAGCGCCATCTGGACGTGATGGATCAACTGGCCATGTTCAACGGCCGCGCGGTGGCGCCGCTGGATCAGATCGCCTCGCTGCTCGGTTTCCCCGGCAAGATGGGCATGAGCGGCGCCAAGGTGTTCGATGCTTTCCAGGAAGGCGACATCAAGGGCATCCGCGATTACTGCGAGACCGATGTGCTCAACACCTGGCTGGTGTTCCTGCGCTTCCAGTTGATGCGCGGCGAGATCGACGCCACCGGCTACGAACAGGAACTGACCCTGTTGCGCGATTACCTCCGCCAGGAAGGCCACCCGCACTTTCTGGCATTCCTGGAGCAGTGGGAATCCGTTGACGGTTGATAGTGGACAGTTGACAGAGAGAAAAAAGCAGCCGGATCTTCAGCCGCTGTGGGAGCTTGCCTGCAAGCGAATATCGCTAAACGCCCGAGCGAACCCCATTCGCTTGCAGGCAAGCTCCCACGGTGGCTAAAGATCACCCTCCTTGTCTTTCGTCTTTCGCTGTTAACTGTCCACTATTAACTGTCAACTTAGATTTGGATTATGGCCCCACGTCGCAAGAAAAAACTGCCGGAAACACCGGTGGCCGCCACCATTGAATCCCTCAGCCACGATGGCCGTGGGATCGCCCGCCTGGACGGCAAAACCACCTTCATCGACAACGCCCTGCCCGGCGAGGAAGTGATGTTCAAATTCACCTACCGGCGGCGCAAGTTCGACGAGGGCCGGGCGGTGGAAATCCTGTCGCCGTCGCCGGACCGGGTCACGCCGCCCTGCGAGCATGCCGGCCTGTGCGGCGGCTGCAGCCTGCAGCACGTGGCGCCGGAACGGCAGATCGCGCGCAAGCAGGCGGTGCTGGAGGAGCAGCTGGCCCATTTCGGCGGCCTGGCTCCGGAGCGCTGGCTCGATCCGCTCACCGGGCCGGTCACCGGCTATCGCGCCAAGGCGCGCATGGGCGTGAAATACGTGGAGGGGCGTGGCGAGACGCTGGTGGGGTTCCGCGAGAAGCGCAACAGCTTCATCGCCGATCTGCGTCAGTGTGAAGTGCTGATACCGGAAGTGGGGCATCGCTTCATGGACTTCCGCGCCCTGATCGATGGCCTCGAGGGACGCGGCCGTATTCCGCAGATCGAAGTGGCCCGTGGCGATGGCCCGGTGGCCCTGATCGTGCGCCACATGGACCCGCTCAGCGAGGCCGACCAGCAGCGGCTGCTGACGTTCTGCCAGCAGAGCGAGTTTCATTTGTACCTGCAGCCGGGCAACGAATCCACCGTGCACCGGGTATGGCCGGAACAAGGGGAAGAGCGTCTTTACTATCGTCATGCGGACCCGCGTTACCCACAGGCGGATGTGGAACTGGCTTTCCACCCCACCGATTTCACCCAGGTCAACAGCGATATAAACCGGCAAATGGTGCCCTTGGCATTGGATTTGCTGGAGATCGCCCCGGATCACCAGGTGCTGGACCTGTTTTGCGGCCTGGGCAACTTCACCGTGCCGGCGGCCCGTCGCGCCGCCCGTGTGGTCGGCGTGGAAGGTAGCGAGGCGATGGTTCGGCGCGGTTACGAGAACGCCCGCCGCAATGGCCTGGACAACCTGGAGTTTCACGCCTGGGACCTGTTCCAGCCGCCACAGGGGCAATCCTGGGCGCAACGGCGGTATGATCGGGTGTTGCTTGACCCGCCACGGAGCGGGGCGCTTGAAATGGTGCGGCTTATGCCCCAATTCGGTGCGCGCCGTCTGGTGTATGTATCTTGTAACCCGGCGACCCTGGCGCGCGATGCCGGGGAACTGGTGAGCCGGGGTTACCGTCTTAAAGCGGCGGGTGTGATGGATATGTTCCCCCATACCGCCCACGTCGAGTCGATCGCGGTGTTCGACCGCGATTGATGGCGCGCCGGCCGGGCCGGCGGCGATGAACCGATTGAGTGCAAATCGGCACAGAGTGCGGGTTTGCCGGGCGAGGGCCCGATGGCCGATCAGGGCGATCGGGTCAGCGGATTGATAACGGGACGGCCAGGGCTGGTCCGTCCGCAAGAATGCGCGGTCGTCAGCGTGCCCCTCCGATGCGCGTTATCGGGGCGGTCAGCGGTGGTGATTTGGCGCCAAGACATCACGGAGGTATTCCATGGTCACCGTACGGCGGCAGCAACCCCTGGAAACCCCGAGTCATGACTGGCAGGCATGGCTTGAGCAGTTACAGAAGCGCACCGTGGTGCGCGACGCGGAAACCCTGGCGCAGGCCTGCGCCCGGGCCGAACAATGCGAACTGGCCGGCAACGCGGCCGGCGCCAAATGGCCCTACGGCAAGGGCTGCCTGACCATCGGTCTGGAAATGGCGGATATCCTCGCCGACCTCGGTGCCGATACCGAAACCCTGCCGGCGGCGGTGCTGTACCGGGCGGTCCGCGAAGGGCAGATGTCGCTGCTGGAGGTGGACAAGGAATTCGGTGAGCGGGTGGCGCGGCTGATCGAGGGCGTGCTGCGCATGGCCGCCATCAGCACCGTGCTCAACCCCACCCGCAAGGCGGTGCTCGGGCAGCAGGACGGCCAGCTCGACAATGTGCGCAAGATGTTGGTGGCGCTGGTGGATGACGTGCGCGTGGCGCTGGTCAAGCTGGCGGAGCGGACCGTCATCATCCGCGCGGTGAAGGAATCGGAGCCGGAGCGCCAGCGCAAGGTGGCCCAGGAGATTTTCGATATCTACGCGCCGCTGGCCCACCGTCTCGGCGTCGGTCATCTGAAATGGGAGCTGGAGGACCTGTCCTTCCGCTACCTGCAACCGGGGGCCTACAAGAAGATCGCCAAGCTGCTGGACGAGAAGCGTCTCGACCGCGAGCACTACATCGAAAAAGTGATCGAGGATCTGCGCGGTCATCTGGAGCGCAGCGGTATCCGTGGCGCCCAGGTGTATGGCCGGGCCAAGCACATCTACAGCATCTGGCGCAAAATGCAGAAGAAGCACCTGGAGTTCGGCGAGGTCTATGACGTTCGCGCCGTTCGCGTACTGGTGCCGGAGGTGCGGGACTGCTACGCCGCGCTGGGCGTGGCGCATTCACTGTGGAAGCACGTGCCCAAGGAGTTCGACGATTACATTGCCAGCCCCAAGGACAACGGCTACCAGAGTCTGCATACCGCGGTGGTCGGCCCGGAACGCAAGATGCTGGAAGTGCAGATCCGCACCTTCGACATGCACGAGGAAGCGGAGCTCGGTGTGTGCGCTCACTGGCGCTACAAGGAAGGCTCCAAGGCGCGCCGCGGGCAGAGCGACTATGAGCACCGCATCGCCTGGTTGCGCCAGGTGCTGGAATGGCAGGAAGAACTGGGCGACAACGCCAAGAGCGTGGTCGACGAGCTCAAGCACGGCCTGACCAGCGAACGGGTCTATGTGTTCACCCCGGATGGCCACGTGGTCGATCTGGAAGCCGGCGCTACTCCGGTGGACTTTGCCTACCACATCCACACCGAGGTGGGGCACCGTTGCCGGGGCGCCAAGGTCAACGGTCACATCGTGCCGCTCAATTACACCCTGAACACCGGCGAGCAGGTGGAAATCCTCACCGCCAAGGAAGGCGGGCCCAGCCGTGACTGGCTGACGCCGTCACTGGGCTATGTGGCCGCTTCCTCCACCCGGGCCCGCATCCAGCAGTGGTTCAAGCGCCAGGACCGCGATGTGCACATCGCCCAGGGCAAGGCGATGCTGGAGCGGGAAATGTCCCGGTTGGCTCTGGATCGCATCGACCTGGACCTGCTGGCGCCGCAGCTCAACCTGAAAAGCGGTGACGACGTGCTGGCCTCGCTGGGTGCTGGTGACCTGCGCCCGGGGCATGTGGTCAATCAGGCCCAGGCGCTGTCGCCGGATAATCCGCAACAGGAACTGGCGTTCGTGCCGGCGCGCTCGCGGGCCTCGGAATCCGGTGATATCACCATCCACGGGGTGGGTAACCTGCTCACGCAGATGGCCAAGTGCTGCCAGCCGGTGCCGGGCGATCCGGTGATGGGCTTTATCACCCAGGGCCGCGGTGTCACCGTGCACCGGGCGGACTGTCCGAACCTGCTGGCGATGCAGGGCGAGGACCCGAACCGGGTGATCGAGGTGAGCTGGGGCGAGGCGGATCGCATCTTCTATCCGGTGGATGTGTTCCTGCGCGCCTGGGATCGTCAGGGGCTGCTGCGCGATGTGATCGCGGTGCTCTCCAACGAAAAGGTCAATGTCACCGCCGTGCATACCCAATCCCACACCGAGGACAACACCGCCACCATGCTGCTGACCCTGGAGATCTCCTCGCTGGGCAACCTGGGCAAGGTGCTGGCCAAGCTGGACCAGCTCAAAGGGGTGCTGGAAGTGCGGCGCTATAAGAAGTGAAGGGGCGGCGAATCGGCGTGTTGCCTACCCGCGATATTTCACCAGGAGGTTTTCTTGAGCACGGACAACAACGCGACCAGTGCCATCGCGCAACTGCTCGACATCATGGCGCGTTTGCGGGATCCGGAGGGCGGCTGTCCCTGGGATCTGAAGCAGAACTTCGACACCATCGCGCCTTATACCATCGAGGAAGCGTTCGAGGTGGCCGAGGCCATCGCCCGCCGGGATTATGGCGAGCTCAAGGAAGAACTGGGTGATCTGTTGTTGCAGGTGGTGTTTCACTCACAGATGGCCCGGGAAGCGGAGTTGTTCGACTTCGAGCAGGTGACGCGAACCCTCAGCGAAAAAATGATCCGCCGCCATCCCCACGTGTTTGGCGCCGACCCGGCCGCTGACGAGCAGGCGGTGAACGCCAACTGGGAGGCGATCAAAGCCGAGGAGCGGCGGGCCAAGGGGCGTGAGCATGGCAGTGCGCTCGATGGTGTACCGGAAGGTCTGCCGGCCTTGCAACGTGCCACCAAACTGCAAAAGAAAGCGGCTAAGGTGGGGTTTGACTGGCCCGGGCCGGCGCCGGTGCGGGCGCAGGTGGAAGCGGAGTGGGCGGAGCTGGATCAGGCTCTGGATGGCGACAATATCGATGCCGTGGAAGACGAGTTCGGTGATGTGCTGTTTTCCCTGATCAACCTGGCCCGCCATTTGAAACTGGATCCAGAACAGGCGCTGCGTCGTGCCAACGCCAAGTTCGAACGCCGCTTCCGTCACATGGAAACCGTCAGCTCGTCACCCCTGGCCGGGCTGAATACGGAACAATTGGAACAACTCTGGCGTCACGCCAAGGACCAGGAGTAATTCCCCCGACGCCGCTGATGACGGCGTCTCGGGGGCTTCGTCATCTGCCTGTCACGTCCCGCCTCGCGACTGTGAAATAAAAACTTCACATAAAAGCAACTTTTCCGTCATTCGCTCTCCCCATACTCCGCCCCCAAGCAACCAGGATGTTCGCGCGGCTTCCGCTCGACGTCTTCCGTGCTGTTTTTAACTTGCCTGATTGATAGGAGATGCTGCGATGAAAAAGAATTTGCTCGCGATCGCTGTGGGGGCGGCCGTCGCTCTGCCTGGCCTGGCCCTGGCGGACGGTCCTACCGTCTACGGTAAAGTGAACATTTCACTGGAAAACCAGGAAAATGAAATCGGTCAGTCCGGAAGTGTGGACGACGACTGGTCCCTGAACAGCAACGCTTCCCGTGTTGGTATCAAAGGCGACTTCGATCTGGACTTCGCTGGTCTGAAGGCGATCTACCAGGCGGAATACCAAATCTCCGTTGACGGCGATGATGACGAGTTCAGCCAGCGTAATATCTTCGGTGGTCTGGCCGGCGACTTCGGTGTGCTGAAAGCCGGTAAGTTCGACACCCCGACCAAGGTTGCCCAGGGTAAAGTGGATCAGTTCAACGATCTGCAGGGCGATATCAAAAACATCATGGCCGGTGAAAACCGTGCCGGAAACATCGTTCAGTACAGCACCCCGACTCTCGGTGACATGGTCACCATCCACGGTGCTTTCATCCCGGGTGAAGGCGAAGACCTGGACGGCGACGGCCAGGAAGAAAACGATCTGGCGGATTCCTACTCCATCGCGATCATCGCTGAAAAGGGCATCTTCTACGGCGCCCTGTCCCACGATGCTGATATCGAAGACGAGCTGGTTGTTGATGGCACCACCGGTACCACTCTGGACATCACCCGCGCCGCGGTGATGCTGAAGCCGGGTAACGTGGAACTGGGCGCTCTGTACCAGATCGCCGAAGAATCCGAAGCCGACGGCGAAGACCAGTCCTTCCTGGTCAGCGGTGCCTACAAAATCGACCGCTGGAAGCTGAAAGCCCAGTACGGCATGACCCAGGGCGATCAGACTGACGACGAAGCCACTCTGATGGCGGTTGGCGCCGACTACAAACTGGCCAAGGCCTCCAAGGTCTACGCCTACTTCTCCCAAGTGTCCCTGGAACCGGATGCCGGTGAAGACCGTGACGACACCACCTTCGGTGTGGGCATGGAGCACAAGTTCTAAAGAATACGGACTCACGTCCTGAAGTTTCCTCGAAGCAAGTGACAGCCTTGCCCGCCTTCCTGGCGGGCTTTTTTTTATTTGACGCTTACACGCCAAACCCTTGGCCCGCCCGTGCCGCCTTGCGGCTATGAGCTCACACCTTATTCGCTGCCAGGCAGTTTCCCACGGAGGAAACCACGGAGCCGCTGTGGGACAGCAGCGATCCACGGACCGTGATACGGTTCTTTGACCGCTCTCATTGGTCCTGTCATTAAATCGGGTAAGCGGATTAAATGGTTGATCTTACCTTTGCATGAGAGTGAGACAGACCGGCATCTCATCGGATTATCTGGTTGATGCTTCACCTACTGCTGGTGCATGTTTCCTTCGCTAATTCCAGCAAGAACCCCACACGCCTCAACTTCCCGGTCATCGTTGCAACTCGCTCTCAGTGAAACGAGTTGTTTCTCAAGCGCTTGCAGAGCGGTTATCTGCGACCGCACATGAGAGATGTGATCATCGAGCAAGGTGTTGACGGCGGTACAAGGCTGATGAGGGTCGTCCTGATAGCTCTGTAGTTCGTGAATCTCAGCCAGTGACAGGCCCAGGATTCTGCAGCGACGGATGAAGGCCAGCCCCTCACCATGCTTCTCGGTATAGACACGGTAACCGTTGTCCTGCCGATCAGGCGGCGGCAACAAGCCCTGCTGTTCATAGAAGCGGATCGTCTGTGTTTCGACCCCTACCAACTGCGCCAACTGACCAATGCGCATCAGCCTCCTCCCCAACGGATTCTTTACTCTATTGACCTTATAGTAGCTTTATAGTTTTAAATGGTACCACAACATTGTTCAAGTGGAGTCGTATCATGAGCAAATCCTGTGGTGGCGCCTGTGGCGGTGATGCAACGTCCGCAGCGGATACCGATATACAGGCCTCCTCCGAGGCGCCAGGGAGATGGGTCAGTGTTTATGCCGTGCCGAAGATGGACTGTCCATCAGAAGAACGAATGATTCGCCTAGCCCTGAACGGCTTTGAGGAGATTCGGGCGCTGTCCTTCGACTTGTCGAACCGCCGGCTGAAGGTCGTGCATGACGGCGAGGTCGAGCCCGTCACCTCGAAACTGAAGACCTTGGGGCTAGGCGCCTCGCTTCAGGAAACCGTCGCTGCAAATCCGGAGACCATCAAGGCCGCCGAGTTTTCGGCAGCTTCTGCTAAGCAAGAATCCGGGACCCTGCGCTGGTTGCTCGGCATCAATGCACTTCTGTTCGTGGTGGAAATGACTGCCGGTCTGATCGCCCGGTCCACCGGCCTGATTGGAGAATCCCTGGACAATTTTGCCGATGCGGCGGTGTACGGGCTTGCCCTTTATGCGGTTGGACATAGCGTGAAAATGCAGGTACGTGCCGCGCATCTTGCTGGTGTACTGCAACTGATCTTGGCTGTGGGCGTGCTCGTAGAGGTGGTGAGACGCTTTGTATTCGGTAGTGAGCCTGAATCGCTGGTGATGATGGCTATCGCATTCGTCGCATTGATTGCCAATACCAGTTGTCTGCTGCTCATATCCAAACATCGGGAAGGCGGGGCGCACATGAAGGCAAGCTGGATATTCTCGGCCAACGACGTGGTGATCAACCTGGGGGTCATCACCGCCGGCGCCCTGGTCGCGTGGACCGGTTCCAATTATCCGGATCTGATTATCGGCACCATCGCGGGGGGCATTGTACTTAACGGTGCCAGACGCATTTTGGCGTTGAAGGGTTAAATAATGCTCATTATTGGCAAAAAGCTCTCGCCGTATGCCCTATTGTCCATATCGGGCCTGCTGGCAGCGTCTGATCAGGCTGTAAAGTGGCTGGTGCAGCAATCAATGGCCTATGGCGAGTATGTTTCGGTGACCCCGTTCTTTAACTGGGTGCACCTATGGAACACCGGTGCCGCATTCAGTCTTTTTGCGAATGGTGGAGGCTGGCAGCGCTACTTATTTATCGGAATCGCGGTAGTGGTCTCGATTTTTCTGATCAAGCTGATCCTTGAAAATCGTCATAAAGGAGAAGCCATCGCTTACAGTCTTATCCTCGGTGGCGCCATGGGCAACCTGATTGACCGGGTCTTTCGCGGCCATGTTGTGGATTCCTTTGATTTCTATTGGCGAGACTGGCATTGGCCGGCCTTCAACCTGGCTGATATTGCAATTGTCCTCGGTGCCTTACTTTTCGTTTCCAGCAGCTTGTTGGGTAAAAAAGCAAACACCAATGCCGAGCCGGATGGATCTGACTGACACCTACGCCTATACAACACCATGACCGAACTTCCCGACAACATCCTTCACCTGCCGCAATACCAAGTACTGGGCTGCAAATCAACCGACGACGAAATGCACTTCCAGGTGGACGTGCCCGATCCCATCGCCTGCGAGGAATGCGGCGTGCAGGGTGAGTTCGTACGGTTCGGCAAGCGTGACGTTCCCTATCGTGATCTGCCCATCCACGGCAAGCGGGTCACTCTCTGGGTGGTCCGCCGCCGATACACCTGCCGGGCCTGCAAGACAACATTCAGGCCCCAGCTACCGGAGATGGTGGACGGATTCCGTATGACACTGCGGCTGCATGAGTACGTGGAGAAGGAATCCTTCAACCACCCCTACACCTTTGTGGCGGCACAGACCGGCCTGGACGAGAAGACGGTGCGCGACATCTTCAACGCCCGCGCCGAGTTCCTGGGGCGCTGGCACCGCTTCGAGACGCCCCGCATCCTGGGCATTGACGAGCTATACCTGAACAAGCGCTACCGCTGCATTCTGACCAACATTGAGGAGCGAACCCTGCTCGACCTGCTGGCCACCCGCCGCCAGGACGTGGTGACCAACTACCTGATGAAGCTGAAAGACCGGCAGAAGGTCGAGATCGTCAGCATGGACATGTGGAACCCCTACCGGGCAGCGGTCAAGGCTGTGCTGCCCCAGGCCCGTATCGTGGTCGATAAGTTCCATGTGGTGCGCATGGCCAACGATGCCCTAGAGAGAGTGCGCAAGGGCCTCAGAAAGGAGCTGAAACCGTCCCAGAGCCGGACTCTCAAGGGAGACCGGAAAATCCTGCTGAAACGCGCTCACGAAGTCTCAGACCGGGAGCGCCTCATCATGGAGACCTGGACAGGCGCGTTCCCGCAACTGCTGGCCGCCTACGAGCACAAGGAGCGCTTCTACGGCATCTGGGACGCCACCACACGGCTCCAGGCAGAAGCCGCCCTGGACGAGTGGATAGCCACCATCCCGAAGGGCCAAAAGGAAGTCTGGAGCGATCTGGTCAGGGCAGTGGGAAACTGGCGCGAAGAGACCATGACCTACTTCGAGACGGACATGCCCGTCACCAACGCTTACACGGAGTCCATCAACCGACTGGCCAAGGACAAGAACCGTGAAGGGCGCGGTTACTCCTTCGAGGTGATGCGGGCACGAATGCTCTACACCACGAAGCACAAGAAGAAGGCACCGACTGCGAAGGTCTCTCCTTTCTACAAGAAAACCATCGGTTACGGACTGCCGGACTTCGCAGAGGAACTCAACTACGGAGTCGATCTATCAACCATCTGAGGGTGGTATCAGATTGATGGGGTGAAGGTGCCCCATCAACCATTAAATCCGTATACCCATTAAATCGTCATATAGTGTGCTCCCATTTTTCATGTGAGGGAGTAGGGATCATGAACACCGTACATCGCGGACTCATTCCGGCATTGCTGGTTTTTCTGCCGGCCTCGGCGCTGGCCGCGCCGCAGTTTTATGGCCGCATCGATATCGCACTGGAAGGCACCGATGACTATCCGAGCCGGACTCTGGCTTCGGCACTGGATGACATGGGCGAGGGCGATTCACCGTTACGCGACGGCTGGTTCGTGGAAGCCTATAACTCCTATCTGGGTGTGCGTGATGAAGTGCCCCTGGATGTGGGTGGATTGTCACTGATTTACCAGTTCGAAGCCGGTTACGATGTGGACGGCAGCAGCAGTCGCACGTTTAGCACCCGCAACAGCTACATTGGTCTGGCAACGCCGTGGGGGCGGGTTTTCGCCGGTCGTTATGACAGCCTGGTCAAACAGGCGGAAGGCAAGCTGGATCAGTTCAACAACACCGCCGCTGACATGCAGACGGTGTTCACCAGCCAATATCGCAACAGCAATACCCTGAACTGGGTCAGCCCGAACCTGGGCAACCTGGTACTGAAAGCCCAGCTCGCGCCGGGCGAACAGGATGAACTGGGCACGCCGCCCTACGACGAGACCAAGGACGGCCTGGCCGATATTTACGCGCTGTCCGCCACCTGGAATAGCGATGCCCTTTACGCCGCCTTGGCTTACGAGCACGGCTATACCGAAAGAGCGCTGCCCGCACCGGTGAGCCTGAATGTGCCCGCGGACCGGGACGTGCTGCGCGGGGCCTTGGGGATGCGGCTAGGTAACCTGTCCCTGGGCGCGATCGTTGAAGAACTGCGTCTGGATCCGGACTATCCCGGCGCCAGCCGTCTCGACGGCACTTCCTACCTGCTCAGCGCCGGTCTGGCCATGAGCCCGCGCCTGACCCTGAAGGCACAGGGGGGCCGCTTCGACAGTGACGATCTGGGCTACACCCTGACCACCGGCACCGTCGGCGCGGATTACAAGCTGGGCGCCCAGACCACGGCCTATACGCTGCTGTCAGTGTCCGATGCGGACGTGGACGATGACGCCGCCGGTTATGACGACGGTAAAGGCGGGTTGGTGTCAGTGGGGCTGGCGCACAAGTTCTGATTGAGGTCCGTGGGCCGCTGGTGCGCGACCTCAAGGATATGAATCAGAGGTGTCCGGTTACAAAAAAAACGGCCCCTTGATGGGGCCGTTTTTTGATCGTGCTGGTTCCGATCAGCCCTGCCAGCGTTGCAGTGCCAGGGTGGCGTTGGTGCCACCGAAACCGAAGCTGTTGCTGATCGCCAGATCCGGGGCGCGCTCCAGCCGTTCGGTAAGGATCGGCAGGCCAGCGGCCTGCTCATCCAGCTCCTGGATGTTGGCGGAAGCGGCGGTGAAGCCGTCGCGCATCATCAGCAGACAGTAGATGGCTTCCTGTACGCCGGTGGCGCCCAGGCTGTGGCCGGTCAGGCTCTTGGTGGAGCTGATGCTCGGCACGGTGCCGCCGCCGAATACTTCGCGGATCGCCTTCAACTCCGCCACATCCCCCACCGGAGTGCTGGTGCCGTGGGCGTTGATGTAATCCACCGGGCCTTCCACCGTGGACAGGGCCTGACGCATGCAGCGCGCCGCGCCTTCGCCGCTGGGCGCGACCATGTCGTAGCCGTCGCTGGTGGCGCCGTAGCCCACCACTTCCGCGTAGATACGGGCGCCGCGAGCCTTGGCGTGCTCCAGTTCCTCCAACACCACCATGCCGCCGCCGCCGGCGATGACGAAGCCGTCGCGGCTGGCGTCATAGGCCCGTGATGCGGTTGCCGGAGTGTCGTTGTACTTGGTGGAAAGCGCGCCCATGGCGTCGAACAGGCAGCTCAGGGTCCAGTGCTCTTCCTCGCCACCGCCGGCGAACACCACATCCTGCTTGCCCATCTGGATTTGCTCCACGGCATTGCCGATACAGTGGGCGCTGGTGGCGCAAGCGGAAGTGATGGAGTAGTTGAGGCCCTTGATCTTGAACGGCGTGGCCAGACAGGCGGAGACCGTGGACGCCATCACGCGCGGCACCATGTAAGGACCGATGCGTTTGACGCCGCGGGAGCGGGCAATGTCCGCCGCTTCCACCTGATTCTGGGAAGAGTGGCCGCCGGAGCCGGCGATCAGACCGGTGCGCTCGTTGCTGACCTGGTTGTCTTCCAGGCCGGAATCGGCGATGGCCTGTTGCATGGCCACATAGGCGTAGGCCGCGGCATCGCCCATGAAGCGGCGGCTTTTGCGGTCGATCAGCGCTTCCAGATCAATGTCGGGGCTGCCGGCGATCTGGCTGCGCATGCCCTGAGCCTGATATTCCTCCTTGAAACGGATGCCGGAGCGTCCTTCGCGCAGCGCAAGAGAGACGGTATCGGTATCGTTGCCCAAACAGGAAACGATGCCCATGCCGGTAATAACGACGCGTCGCATAATGACTCCTAGAAACCTTCCGTCGAGGTGAACAGGCCCACACGCAGGTCGTCGGCCTGGTAAATGGGTTTACCGTCCACGGACACCACCGCATCGGCGAGGCCCATGGTCAGTTTGCGGGCGATGACCCGCTTGATATTGATCTGGTAGGTCAGTTTCTTGGCGGTGGGCAGCACCTGGCCGGAGAATTTGACCTGACCCACACCGAGGGCGCGGCCGCGACCGGGGTGGCCGAGCCAGCCCAGGTAGAAACCGAGTAACTGCCAGGTGGCGTCGAGGCCGAGACAGCCGGGCATCACCGGATCGGTTTCGAAGTGACATTGGAAGAACCACATATCCGGGTGGATATCCAGTTCGGCGACCACCTCACCGCGATCATGGGCACCGCCGGTCTCGGCAATGCGGGTGATGCGGTCGACCATCAACATGTTGGGCAGCGGCAGGCGGGCGTTGCCCGGGCCGAACAGTTCGCCATGGGCGCAGGCGAGCAGTTCGTCGCGCTGATAGGATGATTGTCTTTCTACGTTAGCGTTACTCAAATCTTTGACTCTCCACACAGGCCAATTCGGCAATGGCATCCCAGCGGGGGATAAAGACCGGCGTCCATTATTGTTGAGCTAGTATGTTGTTGAGCGAGTATATGGATGCCCGATGACTGTTTGACTGCAGAATTAAGACATTTTGCCATGCAGAGTCACCATACTAGCAGACCCGAAATGACCGGGACGGACGTAAGCGTCTCAAAATATGTCCAGCATCGCCGCTCCTGGCGGCCCGCCGCGCCGGGCGCCGGGCTTGCATTGCGGCGGCGTTGTGCCGATCATGCGCCGGCGGCCGCGGGCCTCCGCGAGGCCGGCCGCCAGTCTAATCTATTGTGGGGCAGGACCCCGTCGTCTCAAGGTGTCATCTTCGGACATTCGGTCGTGGGACTGACCGACCCGGACCCAATCACCGGATCAGCCGAAAGAATGATCCGTGACAGGGCAAGGGGGCCGATTTCAGGGAACCCTGGGGCGGCGCGGCCATCGAATCCCCTTGGTGCCGTGATATGGCAACGTGAAACAACAACAGAGCGCGCGGCCGTTGGCTCCCGGATGGCCGGTCGGGCCGATCCTTCCCAGGCGTGTCTCAGGAGGTAACTGGTGGCGGCGGAAATCGGACATCTTTCCCTGTGGGTGGCGTTGGCGGCATCCCTGGTCCTGGCGATCTTTCCTCTGATCGGCGTCCACCGTGGCGTATTGGCCTGGCAGCGCTATGCGCGGCCGCTGGCCTGGCTGCAGTGGATGGCCATGACCGCGGCTATCGTGGCGCTGGGTTACAGCTTTTATATCAACGATTTCTCCATCACCTATGTGGCCAACCACAGCAATTCCGAATTACCGCTTGGCTACCGCCTGTCGGCGATCTGGGGCGGCCATGAAGGGTCGCTGTTGTTGTGGGGCTGGATGCTGGCGGGCTGGACCGCGCTGGTCGGGCTGCTGAGCCGCAGCGTGCCGTTGCCCATGGTGGTGCGGGTGCTGTCGGTGATGGGCATGATCGCGGTGGGCTTCCTGGCTTTCATGCTGTTTACCTCCAACCCTTTCGACCGGGCTCTGCCCTGGTTCGTCATCGACGGTGCCGATCTTAATCCGCTGCTGCAGGACCCCGGCCTGATCGTCCATCCGCCGATGCTGTACATGGGCTACGTGGGCTTCGCCGTGGCGTTCGGTTTCGCCGTCGCCGGCTTGCTGGAAGGCAATCTGGACCCGGCCTGGGCGCGTTGGGCCCGTCCCTGGACCACGGTGGCCTGGTGTTTCCTCACCGTTGGTATCGCGCTGGGATCCTGGTGGGCTTACTACGAACTGGGCTGGGGCGGCTGGTGGTTCTGGGACCCGGTGGAAAACGCCTCGTTGATGCCCTGGCTGGCCGGGACCGCGCTGATCCATTCCCTGGCGGTGAGCGAGAAACGCAACCTGTTCCGCGCCTGGACCGTATTGCTGGCGATCGTCACCTTTTCGCTGAGTCTGCTCGGCACTTTTCTGGTGCGTTCCGGGGTACTCACCTCGGTCCATGCCTTCGCCAATGACCCCAGCCGCGGTGCCTTCATTCTCGCTTTCCTGGTGGTGGTGGCCGGTGGCGCGCTGACTCTGTTCGCCCTGCGCGCCGGCCGGTTGTCCGGGCAGGGCGGCTTCAAGGCCATGTCCCGTGAAAGCTTCCTGCTGGGCAACAATCTGGTGCTGCTGGCCGCCACTTTCGTGGTGCTGATGGGCACCTTGTTCCCGCTGCTGGGCGAGGCCATGGACATCAAGGTGTCGATCCGCAGCCCTTACTTCAACGCCTTCTTCGTACCGTTGACCTTGCTGCTGATCCTGCTGCTGGTCCCCGGCATGATGAGCAATTGGAAGCGCCAGGCCGGCAAGCCACTGGTGCGCCGTCTGCTGTGGCTGGCGCCGGCGGCCCTGATCGGCGGCTGGCTGGGCGCGCGGTTGCCCGGCGCGACGCCCTGGCCCGGTACCCTGGCATTGATTCTGGCTCTGTTCCTGGTACTTGCCCATCTGGATGATGTGGTGCGCCGGGCTCTGGCCTACAACCAGGGCCTGTTCGCCGGGCTGCGTAAACTGACCCGTTCCTATATAGGCATGGTCGTGGCCCATTGCGGGCTGGCGGTCCTGGTGGCCGGCGTCACCGTGGTCAGCTTCCATGAGACCGAACGGGATGTTCGCATGCGCCCCGGGGATGTGGCGGAAGTGGGTGGCTACCGTTTCGAATTCGAAAGCCTCAGTGATCCACAGGGGCCGAATTATCAGTCCCAGAAAGGCCACTTTCTGGTCAGCCGGGACGGCCGTCCGGTGACCGAAATGAACCCCGAAAAACGCACCTATCGGGCCTCCGGTCAGGTGATGACGGAGGCGGCCATCGACGGCCGGCTGATGCGTGATCTTTATGTGGCGCTGGGCGAGCCCCTGGGTGATGACGCCTGGGCGGTACGCATCTATCACAAACCGATGGTGCGCTGGATCTGGCTGGGCGCCCTGGTCATGGCGCTCGGTGGTGCCTTGGCACTGTCCGACCGGCGTTATCGCAAACCCATGGGAGGAGTGGCTCGTGAACAGGCTTGATCGTGGTAAGCCGCGCCATCAGCGCGGCGTCAGTCTGTGGGTGTTCCTGCCGTTGGTGGCGTTCGTGGCCCTGGCGGTGTTGCTGGCCAGCGGCCTGGGCCGTAACCCGGAAGAGCTGCCATCGGAATTGGTGGGCAAGCCGTTACCGGCGTTCCAACTGCCTTCCTTATTAGGTGAACGGACCATCACACCGGCTTCCCTGCGGGATCAGAACTGGAAGTTGCTGAACGTCTGGGCCACCTGGTGCCCGACCTGCTACGTGGAGCACCCCTATCTGCTGCAACTGGCGGCCCGGGGGATTCCCATCATCGGACTCAACTACAAGGACGAGACCGACGCGGCGCGGGACTATCTGGCCAATCTGGGCAACCCCTACAGCGAAGTGGTGGTGGACCAGGACGGTCAGTTGGGGCTCGACCTGGGTGTTTACGGCGCACCGGAAACGTTCCTGTTGAATCCCGAAGGGCGGGTGGTATTGCGGCACGCCGGCGATCTGAACGAGCGGGTCTGGGAAGAAAAATTCCAGCCCGTTCTCGACCAGGCAGGGAGTGGGGGAGAACAGTAATGCGTCTGTTGTTGTTGCTCTTGTTGACGGTGCTGGGGCAGGGCGCCCTGGCCGCCATTGACGTTTACCAATTCGACACGGAAGAACAGGAAACCCGTTTCCGCGTGCTGACCGAGGAATTGCGCTGCCCCAAGTGCCAGAACCAGAGCATCGCCGATTCCGATGCCGGGATTGCCCAGGACATGCGCGAGCGGGTGGCGCGAATGATCCGGGAAGGGCATGACGACCAGGCCATCGTCGACTATTTCGTTGACCGCTATGGCGACTTCGTCAGTTACCGGCCGCCGGTGAACGCCCAGACACTGGTGCTGTGGCTGGGGCCGGCGATACTGCTGTTGCTGGGCGGCGGTGCCATCGTGATATTGATCCGGCGGGCCAGCCGCCGGGTGGAGGATGACGAGCAATGACCTTCCTGCTTGCGGTGCTCGGTGCCGTCCTGCTGATCGCCTTGCTGTCCGTGTTTCTGTTATGGCGGCGGGAAACCCGCCGTGACGGCGACCGTGCTTCCTGGTCCGGCTTGGCGCTGCCGCTGCTGGTGGTGGTGCTGGGCGGGCTGGGCTATCTGACCCTGGGCTATCATCCGGAAACCGCCCAGTGGCTGAGCGACCGCCGTGAACTGAGCGACGCCGCCCGCCGTGTGATCCAGGGGCAACCGCCGGAAATCGACAATGACAACCTGAGTGCCGCCGCCTTCGCCCGGGTGCTGCAATCCGAAGTGGTCCGCGAGCATCAGACCATGGACGGCTGGTACGCCCTGGGCCTGCTTTACGATCAATTGGGTGCCCCGGCCCAGGCCGAGGAAGCGGCGCGGCGGGCACTGTTTCTCGAACCCGACAACGATGCCGCCCGTTTGCTGTTGGCACGGTCACTGATTCAAGCCAACGAAGGCCGTCTCACCGACGCCGCCGAAGCGGAAATCCAGAAAGTGCTGGAGGCCTATCCGCAGCACGACGGCGCCTGGATGCTGCAAGCCATGGCCGCCAGCCGCGCCCATCGTTATGAACTGGCGCTGCGGTCCTGGCAGGCGTTGCTCGCCCGCCATGGCGAGGGCGAAGCCGGTGACCTGCTGCGGCAGGGCAAGGCCAATACCGAACGGCAATTGGCCAAAGCGCGGCAACTGGATGATCTGCGTATCACCGTCAATGCCGGCGACGTGGCCGCCGGTGGCACCTTGTTCGTGTTCCTGCGCCAGGGCGAGCAGGGGGGGCAGCCGTTGGCGGCCCGTCGTGTGCTGGTGGAGCGGTTCCCGGCCACCGTGGTTTTGCGTCGCGAGGATTGGCTGCAGTCTTATCCGGCGGACCTTTCCGATTTGCGCGCCGGTGCCCGCTATACCCCGGCGCCGGGTTCCAGCGTCGACGAGGCCGGGCTCAGGGTGGCGCCGGAACCGCTGCGCGGCTCGCCCTTGCAGGCGGAGTTGACACTGGGGCAGTAGCCGCTCAAGCCTTTGGTCGGAAGCGGCCTGTACAAAGGTCGCCCTTGTACGCCGCTGACCCGCACGGTAAAGTTCCCGACCTTTGAGAGGCCGTTAAAGTGCGGTCTGGACTGGCGTCTCCATCGGGGCGTCAGCGCAATCAAACGCCGCAAGCGGTTGATTTTCCACGTTCCTCTTGGCGAAACAGACCGCGAAGAGGGGCTTGAAGAAGCCACGGTCTGGCTTTTTCGACACCTTATTAAGGGCGCCGCTTTTCGGCGCCCATTCGCGGTAAGAAGGGAGATTCCTATGCGTGTCATCCTGCTTGGCGCGCCCGGTGCAGGCAAGGGCACTCAGGCGCAGTTCATAAAGGACGCTTTTTCCATTCCCCAAATCTCCACCGGGGATATGCTGCGCGCCGCCGTCAAGGCCGGCACGCCACTCGGCCTCGAAGCAAAAAAAGTCATGGACGCCGGTGGCCTGGTTTCCGACGACATCATTGTCGGCCTGGTCAAGGAACGCATCGCCGAGGATGATTGCGCCAACGGGTTCCTGTTCGATGGCTTCCCACGCACTATTCCGCAGGCCCAGGCGCTGGTGGATGCGGGGATCGACATCGACTATGTGGTGGAGATCGATGTGGATGATCAGGAGATCATCGATCGCCTGAGCGGCCGCCGGGTGCACCCGGGCTCCGGCCGGGTATACCACGTCACTCACAATCCGCCCAAGGAAGAGGGCAAGGACGATGTTACCGGTGAGGAACTGGTGCAGCGTGACGACGATAAGGAAGACACCGTGCGCAAGCGTCTGGAAGTGTATCAGGCGCAAACCCGCCCGCTGGTGGATTTCTATCAGGATCTGGCCAAGAGCGATGCTGGCAAGGCGCCGGCCTATGTGCGCGTGCCCGGTGTCGGCTCGGTGGAAAGCATCCGGGACAGCATCTTCAAAGCGCTGGGCAAATAACACACGCCCGCGAACCTCTCTCATGAGAGTGGAAAAAGGAGCCGCACGGCTCCTTTTTTTATACCCGCCGTTCATGACGGTCACCCTTCGGGCGGCCGCAGTGCAACATTAAAAAATGGCTCCGGACCCTCTTTTTATGCCCCGCGGATATCGGGCTTCTATCGCACGAAGCCGCTGTGGGAAGCTGCCTTGGCAGCGAATCTGTTGTTCCATGACAATCGGCGGAACGGCCAGACTGTGTTTATAAGGGCGCTTATCAGCGGCGCTCGCCAGGTTAATCAACGCGGTTGTCGCATTTGTTGTTCCTGCTTCTTCCATGCCGGTGTCACGGTGATTCCGATGGGGATGTTGGTTTCTTTTATTCCCCTCCCTCTCCGAGTGCCCCCATTTTTTCCGCTCAATCTCTCTTCAGTGCCACCGGTGGTAACACTTCGTTGCGTTCGGTAAAGCAAAGTGGCGAGAGTGGAGGTGTGTCGCCATTCAACAATCCGGCGGGAAATGGAATACGGATGGCGTGTTGTTCGATCCGCTAACGAAGATTCTTTTCGTTATTGCCGGTCACGGCGGAGTGAGAAGGGCGAGCGTCTCTTCCGCCGCTGAAGAGCGATGGAAATCTTCTTTTGTTTTCTTTTTACGCGGTCGCGCATCGATCTGATTAAATAATGTACCAAGTGATTTTTTTTTATGCTATTTTCCGATTGTCGAAGTAAGTGACGTCATAGGATTAGGAGATCGATCATGGCACAAGCAAAGAAAGCCGCAGCGCGGAAGAAAACAGCGACCCGTAAAAAGGCCGCTACCGCCAGCAAAGCACCGGCGGTTCCGAAGTCCGTAAGCAACGCGGAAGCGAAAGCCAAACTGCAGGAAAAAGCGGTCGGCCAGGCAGAGAAGAAAGTTGCCCAGGCGCAGGCCAAACTGGATCGCCAGAAGAAAAAAGTGGATACGGAGAACGGCAAGCTGGCCAAGCTCCGCACTGATCTGGCCGCCAAGCGCGACAAGGCGAAAGGAAAAGCTACCGCCGCCGCCAAGCGTGCCGTCGAAACCGCTCGTGGCAAACTCAACACCCAACGTTTGAAGCTGCAGGACCTGCGCGGTGAAGCGAAACTGATTCGCGCGGAAATCCAGGCGGCTAAAAAAGTGGTGACTCGCGAGAATAAAAAGCTGCGTACTGCTCAGCGCAATCTGACCAGCAAGCTGCGTGAATATCAGCGCAAGCTGGCCAAGAAAGAGAAGGCCGAGCAGAAGAAAGCAGAGCAAAAAGCGAAGCGCGCGGCTCGCAAGAGCACCGCCAAGAAAACCACTGCGCGTAAGAAGACCACGACCCGGGCCAAAACCAAAAAGGCAGCGACCCGCAAGAGCGCGACCCGTAAGACTCCGGCGCGCAAGAAAGCCGCTCGTCGTGCTCCGGCCCGCAAGAAGGCCGCCACTGGCAGCGCAAGCTAAGTCCCTTCGATCACTCCGGCCCCGTCTCCATGGCGGGGACCGGAGCTCCTTTCCGAGCCTGATCTCTCTTTCGTTCCGGAGCCGGCAGTCACCGGGGCCGGAGCGAGCGGACGGCAAAGACCGACCTGGATCGCGTCAACATGCCCTTGAAGCCAGAGGGGCTTCCCGTTCCTTTTCCGCACTATTCCTGTGCAATAATTAGATCAAAGAAACGTGTTGATAATAATTCGCATTAGGGTTAACCTGCTTTCCAGAGATTGAGGAGTAGGTGTGGCATGTACGTTTGTCTCTGCAACGGCATCACTGACGGTCATATACGGGAAGCGGCCATGAATGGTTGCGACAGCCTGCGTGATCTTCGTCGGGAACTTGGGGTTGGCAGTCAGTGTGCCAAATGTGCCCGCCACGCCCGTCAGGTACTGCGTGATACCCGTAGCGCGGTAGCGGCGACCTCCGTCTCTGTTTCCTCCGATCAGTCGGTTGCGGTGCAATATTGGCCGCAGCCGGCTTGATCCCATGAGCAAGGTCGGCAAAGACTGATTCTCATTTGTATAACTACTTGTATTTATTGGAATTTTTTCCGATATCCCTTGCCCGTGCCGGGCTATTGCTGAACAATATTGGCACCCCAAATACCGGCACGGAGACCACCCATGAAAGGCGACAAGAAGGTTATCGAGCACCTGAACCGGGCGCTGGGTAATGAGCTGATTGCGATTAACCAGTATTTTCTGCACGCCAAAATGTACAAGGATTGGGGACTTCATGCTCTGTATGAGAAGGAGTACCACGAGTCCATCGATGAGATGAAGCACGCGGACTGGCTCATCGAGCGCATTTTGTTCCTGGAAGGGGTGCCGAACCTGCAGGATCTGGGCAAGTTGATGATTGGTGAAAACACCAAGGAAATGCTTTCCTGCGACCTCAAATTGGAGCACCTGGCGGTACCGGATCTGCGTGAAGCCATGGCCTATTGTGAGTCGGTGCAGGATTACGTCAGCCGGGATTTGTTCCGCCGTATCCTGGAAAGCGAGGAAGAACATATTGACTGGCTGGAAACGCAGCTGGGTCTGATCGAGAAGGTGGGTCTGGAAAACTACCTGCAGAAACAAATGGAAACCGCGGAAGACTGATCGCGCAACTTTTAGCCGCTCTTCCCTTGACTCTCAAAAGGGCTTTGGGAATAATGCGCAGCCTCTCAGGGCGACACGCTCTGAAGACAGTTAAAGCGCTGGTAGCTCAGTTGGATAGAGCATCTGGCTACGAACCAGAAGGTCGGGGGTTCGAATCCTCCCCAGCGCGCCATACAAACAAAAGCGGCTCCCTTTAGGGAGCCGTTTTTGTTTGTATCGTACTGCGGGAGTTATTCAGCAGAACCCCCCGGTTCGACCAGCCCGGCTTGCCGGGCGCAGGGCGTCATCGCAAGCGATGACGGGGCGCAGCCCCGAGCCGCCAAAGGCGGCGAGCCTATCCTCCCCGCACCATCGCTTTCCATTCCCGCCGAGCTTGCTACCGCTTAGGGAGCCGTTTTTGTTTGTATCGTACTGCGGGAGTTATTCAGCAGAACCCCCCGGTTCGACCAGCCCGGCTTGCCGGGCGCAGGGCGTCATCGCAAGCGATGACGGGGCGCAGCCCCGAGCCGCCAAAGGCGGCGAGCCTATCCTCCCCGCACCATCGCTTTCCATTCCCGCCGAGCTTGCTACCGCTTAGGGAGCCGTTTTTGTTTGTATCGTACTGCGGGAGTTATTCAGCAGAACCCCCCGGTTCGACCAGCCCGGCTTGCCGGGCGCAGGGCGTCATCGCAAGCGATGACGGGGCGCAGCCCCGAGCCGCCAAAGGCGGCGAGCCTATCCTCCCCGCACCGTCGCTTTCCAGTCCCGCCGAGCTTGCTACCGCTTAGGGAGCCGTTTTTGTTTGTATCGTACTGTGGGAGTTATTCAGCAGAACCCCCCGGTTCGACCAGCCCGGCACTTTCTCATCGGATCAGCGAATCCTCTCCCTTCGCCTGAATGTCGACAACTTCCCAATATCCACAGCTAAGAATTTTTCCCCTGAACACCTCGAAGCCCTGTTAACACTGCGTTTCCGACCTTTAGCAGAAAAAATCGTCCAATCCGCCATCTTGCCTGTTGTCGACAATGCCGCTACATTGCGCCGCACAAGAGTTGGCTTTCGCTGCCCAAAAGGCGGCTGAAATATGACGAGGCCGTCAAGGCCCGACGCTGAATCCTACAGGGGGAGCGCCTGATGACCGCATTACTGTCCCAGGGTCTGGAGTTGATGCTGCTCGGTATGGGAGTGGTGATGACCTTCCTGCTGATTCTGGTGGGTGTGATGGTGACCATGGCCGCGCTGATTAACCGATTCGCGCCGGCTGCCACGGCGCCGCCCGCCGCTACGGACAACCCGGCTTGCTCCGCCGAACAACCGTCTCCGCAAGTTCTGGCCGCGATTCAGGCCGCCATTCGACAACATCGGGCTACCCGCCCCTGAGCCGATCGGAACCTCCCATGACCGCGACCCAACCCCTGCGCATCACCGATGTCGTCCTGCGCGACGCCCATCAGTCCTTGCTGGCCACGCGCCTGCGTCTGGATGACATGCTGCCCATCGCAGAGAAGCTCGACCAGATCGGTTATTGGTCTCTGGAATCCTGGGGCGGCGCCACTTTCGACGCCTGCATCCGTTACCTTGGGGAAGATCCCTGGGAACGCATTCGGGAACTGAAAAAGGCCATGCCGAACACGCCGCAGCAAATGCTGCTGCGCGGGCAGAATCTGCTCGGCTACCGCCACTACGGCGATGACGTGGTGGACGCCTTTGTCGAGCGCGCGGTGAAAAACGGCGTGGACGTGTTCCGTATCTTTGATGCCATGAACGACATGCGCAATATCGAGCGCGCGGTGGCGGCGGTGATCAAGCAGGGCGGGCACGCCCAGGGCACCATCGCTTACACGGTCAGCCCGGTGCACACCCTGGAGGTGTGGGTGGAGCAGGGCAAACGGATCGAAGCCATGGGCGCTGATTCGGTGGCGATCAAGGATATGGCCGGGTTATTGACCCCCAATGTCGCCTATGAGTTGGTGAAGCGTCTCAAGGCGGACTTGTCCATACCGGTACACCTGCATTGTCATGCCACCACCGGACTGTCCACCGCCACCGCGCTGAAAGCGGCGGAAGCCGGCATCGACAACGTGGACACGGCGATTTCCTCCATGTCGATGACCTACGGACACAGCCCTACCGAAACGGTGGTGGCCATGCTGCAGGGAACGGAACGGGACACCGGACTGGATCTGAAACGTCTGGAAGACATCGCCGCTTATTTTCGCCAGGTGCGGCTCAAGTACGCCCGCTTCGAAGGCAGCCTGCGTGGTGTCGACTCACGCATTCTGGTGGCACAGGTGCCCGGCGGCATGCTCACCAATATGGAAAGCCAGCTGCGTGAGCAGAACGCGGAGGACCGCTTCGATGAGGTGCTGGAAGAAATCCCGCGAGTGCGCAAGGACCTGGGCTACATTCCGTTGGTGACCCCCACTTCGCAGATTGTCGGCACCCAGGCGGTGCTGAACGTGCTTGCCGGCGAGCGCTACAAGGCCTTGAGCAAGGAAACCCGGGGCGTGCTGCGCGGCGAATACGGCCTGGCGCCGGCGGCGTTCAACGCGGAATTGCAGGCACGGGCACTGGAAGGGGACGAGCCGGTGACCTGCCGTCCGGCGGATCTGTTGGAGTCCGAACTACCACGGTTGCAACAGGAACTGGAACACAAAGCGCAACAGCAGAATGTGTCGCTGGCACAGGGCGAGCAACGTCTGGACGATGTGCTTACCTATGCGCTGTTTCCTCAGGTGGGGCTCAAATTTCTGGCCAACCGTGGCAATGCGGCGGCCTTTGAACCGGCGCCGGAAGAAGACGGCGATGGCAAAGGCGAGGGGGTCTATACCGTTACCGTGGAAGGGCAGAGCTATGTGGTGTCGGTGGCGGATGGCGGTGATGTCGAGGGCATCCGACCATTGTCCGAGAATGGTGTTCAGGCGCCGGCCGCCGCATCGGCCTCCCAGGGCGGCGGCGCCGGAGAACCACTGAGTGCTCCGCTGGCCGGTAACATCTTCGAGGTGCTGGTCAAACCCGGACAAAAAATCGAACAAGGACAGAAAGTCCTGGTGCTGGAAGCGATGAAAATGGAGACCGATGTGTCCGCCCATCGTGCCGGCACGGTTCAGGAGGTCCGCGTCAAAAGCGGCGACGCGGTGGCGGTGGGCGACGTCCTGCTGGTCATAGGAGACTGATCCATGGAAGCCTTGCTCAGTCTCTGGCACAGCACCGGCCTGTATCACCTGACCTGGGGACAGGCGGTGATGATCGGGGTGGGTCTGGTGTTGTTGTACCTGGCCATCCGCAAGAATTTCGAACCGCTGCTGCTGGTGCCGATCGGCTTCGGCGGTATTCTCGCCAATATTCCAGTGGCCGGGTTGGCGGAGTCGGCGGTGAGCCAGGCGCTGCACTTCGGTGACAGCGCCTTGCTGGCGCAGATGGCTTCCGCGCTTGGCGTTGACCCGGCGGCGGGTGTGGAAGCCTTGATGCGGGCTTATCACCAGGCGGCGCCGGCTTTGCAGGCGCAACTGCACAACCTGGCCACCGATGCCAATTTCAGCGACGGTCTGCTGTATTTGATTTATACCGTCGGCCTCACCACCGGCGTGTTCCCGCTACTGATTTTCATGGGCGTTGGCGCCATGACCGACTTCGGCCCTTTGCTGGCCAATCCGCGCACCCTGTTGCTCGGCGCCGCCGCCCAGTTCGGCATATTCGCCGCGCTGCTCGGTGCCTTGGCGCTGAACGCGGTGGGCATGGACTTCTCTCTCGCCGATGCCGCCAGTATCGGCATCATCGGTGGCGCCGACGGCCCCACCAGTATCTACGTCACCGCCCGCCTGGCGCCGGATCTGCTTGGCGCCATCGCCGTGGCCGCCTATTCCTATATGGCCTTGGTGCCGTTGATCCAGCCGCCGGTAATCCGCCTGCTCACCACTCGCAAGGAGCGGGAAATTCGCATGGAGCAACTGCGTCCGGTGGGGCGTCTGGAAAAAATTCTGTTCCCGGTGTTGCTGTTGATCCTGGTGGCCTTGTTGTTGCCGGACGCGGCGCCGCTGTTGGGCATGTTCTGCTTCGGCAACCTGATGCGCGAGGCCGGGGTGGTCAGCCGGCTGGTGGACACCACCAGCAACGCCCTGATCAACACGGTGACCATCCTGCTGGGGCTGGCGGTGGGCGCCAAGCTCAGCGCCGAAAGCTTTCTGGTGTTGGAGACCCTGGGCATTTTGCTGCTGGGGTTGGCGGCTTTCGTGATTGGTACCGCCTCCGGTGTGCTGATGGCCCGGTTGATGAACGCCGTTGGCAAAGTGCCGGTGAACCCGATCATTGGCGCCGCCGGGGTCTCCGCGGTCCCCATGGCGGCGCGGGTGGCCAACCGGGTGGGGCTGGAATCCAATCCGCATAACCATCTGCTGATGCACGCCATGGGGCCCAATGTGGCCGGCGTCATCGGTTCGGCGGTGGCCGCCGGTGTGCTGCTGAACATGGTGGGCTGACGTCGGTATCGGTATCCTGGGGCACCCCTATAACCACTCCGGCTGATGATGAACTCCACATGGCTTGATGCCCTGATGCTCCGCTTTCACCGCCTGCGCTACCTGTGGGCGGTGGGCAGCTTTCTGCTCGGTCTGAGCAGCTATTTCCTGGTGGAACGCAAACCCTGGCTGGCCACCGTGCTGACGGTGATTCTGGTGACCACCTGGCTGGCGCTGCTCACCGAGGGCCTGTGGTCGCGATTTTTACGCGGCCAGGCCATGCAGAAGCTGTCCCAGGGGGCGTTGAAACTGATGCTCCAGGGAGTGCACCAGGAAGCCTTCTTCTTCACGCTGCCGTTCATTCTGCTGCAATGGTCCGGCGGCGCCGCCTATGTGCTGTTCACGGGCCTGGTGATGGCCAGCGCCCTGGTCAGCATCGTCGATCCGCTGTATTTCCGTCTGGCGGCGCACCGGGCCCTGTATTTCGGCTACCACGCCTGGGCGCTGTTCGTGGCGTTGCTGGTGTTGTTGCCCCTGATCGTCAAGGTGCCCACCAATCTGGCTCTGGATGGCGCCGCCATTCTCACCGCTCTGGTCGCGCTGCCCAGCTTCTGGCGTGTGGGCGGGCCCAGACCGCTGTATCGCTGGGTGGCACTGGTGCTGTTTTCCCTGGCCATTGCCAGTGTGCCGCTGTGGGGCGCCCGGCTGGTGCCGCCGCTGACCCTGTCATTGGAGCACCGGGCCATGGCGCTGACGCTCAATCGGGAGCGCCGCGAGCCGCTGGTGACCGGGACCCGCTTCAACGCGTCCGAGCTGAGTGGCGGGCTGTACGCCTATACCGCGATCCGCGCCCCGCTGGGGCTGGGCCAGCCGGTCAGCCATTACTGGTACCACGATGGCCAACTGGTGGACCGGATCGGTCTCGAGCTCACGGGTGGCCGCCAGGAAGGCTATCGTACCTGGTCCCATAAACGGCATTTCCCGGAACACGCCGAAGGCCGCTGGCGAGTGGAGGTGCGAACCGGCCGGGGGCAAGTGATCGGGGTTCTGCGTTTCGATGTGACGCCCTGATGCCCTGAATCGGTACGTCGAATCGGCGCCGAATTGGTGCGCCCTCCCTGTTTTGGTTACGCCCGTGTTCTCCGATTTTCTCACCTGCCCCTGCTAACCGGCTGAGCTTAAAGAAGTTTTCCTTTTGGCACAGGGTTTGCTCCTGTCTTGCCCGGAATGACAAACCAGTGGTCGCGCCGCCAACGGCGGTGGCGCGACCACGAGCAAAGGCGCTCAAGAACGTTCGGCGATATCCGCCAATCGTTCTTGGGCGCTTTTTTTATGGCCACCGTCCGTGGTGGCCACCCTGCGGGCCGTCACTGGAGCGACGTTAAAAATTGTTCCCGACAATTTTTTATGGCCACCGTCCGTGGTGGCCACCCTGCGGGCCGTCACTGGAGCGACGTTAAAAATTGTTCCCGACAATTTTTTATGGCCGCCGTCCATGGCGGCCACCCTGCGGGCCGTCACTGAAGCGACGTTGAACATTGCTCCCGGCAATTGTTTGCGGTTCCGAAACACAGAAGGGGTATGACGCATGATGGGAATTCAACGGTGGTGCCGCCGGCTGGCGATGCTGATGGGGCTGGTGGCGATGCCGGCCCTGGCCGAGACCGTGGGCTGGCCGGAGAAGGCGGAATTGAAGTTCGGCTTCATCAAACTGACCGACATGGCACCGCTGGCCGTGGCCTACGAAAAGGGTTACTTCGAGGAAGAAGGGCTGTTCGTGACGCTGGAGGCTCAGGCCAACTGGAAAGTGCTGCTGGACCGGGTCATCGACGGGCAACTGGACGGCGCCCACATGCTGGCCGGACAGCCGCTGGGCGCCACTATTGGCTATGGTACCCAGGCTCATATCATCACCGCGTTCAGCATGGATCTGAACGGTAACGGCATCACCGTCTCCAACGAGGTCTGGGAAGCGATGAAAACGTCCATTCCCGAGCAGGACGGCAAGCCGCTGCATCCGATCAAGGCGGACGCTCTGAAACCGGTGGTGGAAGCCTATCGCAAGGACGGCAAGACGTTTCGCATGGGCATGGTGTTTCCGGTTTCCACCCACAACTACGAGTTGCGTTACTGGCTCGCCGCGGGCGGCTTGAATCCCGGCTTCTATGCGCCGCACAAAGGCGATACCAGTGGCCAGTTACAGGCCGATGTGCTGCTGTCGGTAACGCCGCCGCCGCAAATGCCGGCGACTCTGGAGGCAGGCACCATTCACGGCTATTGCGTCGGCGAACCCTGGAATCAGCAGGCGGTGTTCAAGGGCATCGGCGTACCGGTGATCACCGACTACGAAATCTGGAAAAACAATCCGGAAAAGGTGTTCGGGGTCAGCAAGACGTGGGCGGATAAATACCCCAACACCCATATCCGCGTGGTCAAGGCGTTGATTCGCGCCGCCAAGTGGCTGGACGAGAATGACAACGCCAATCGCGCCGAGGCGGTGAAAATCCTGGCCCGCCCCAACTATGTGGGCGCCGACGAGGAAGTGATCGCCAATTCCATGACCGGCACCTTCGAGTATGAAAAGGGCGATATCAGACCGGTGCCGGACTTCAATGTGTTCTTCCGCCACAACGCCACCTATCCGTACTACTCCGATGCCATCTGGTATCTGACGCAAATGCGCCGCTGGGGGCAAATCAGCGAAAGCAAACCGGACAGTTGGTATCTGCAAACGGCGAAGGAAGTGTATCGGCCCGATGTCTATGCCGCTGCCGCCAAGGCTCTGATCGATGAAGGCAAGATGAGCACTTCCGATTTTCCCGACTTCGACAGCGAAGACGGCTTCAAGCCGCCGCAAAGCGAGTTCATCGACGGCATCACCTATGACGGCCGGTACCCGAACGCCTATCTGAAACAATTTCCCATCGGTTTGAAGGACGGCGACCGCCTTTGAGCGGCGAGGAGGAACCATGGCGACGATGACGCTACCGGGCTGGCTGGCGCCTTATCTTGATCTGATGCGCGGCAAGGCCGGGCCGGCACAACAACAGGCCGTGTTGCGGCAACTGGTATGGCCGCTTCTGGGTATAGCGCTGTTCCTGCTGTTATGGCATTGGGCGGCGCAGAACATTCAAACATCGCTGGGGCAGTTTCCCGGCCCCGCCACCGTATGGGAGCAAGCCCAGGCGCTCTACCAGGAGCATCGTCAAGGGCGGCAGCGGGAAGCGGCCTTCCATGAGCGTCAGGAAAAATACATCGAGACGCGCCTGGCGCAGCAACCGGACTGGCAACCGGTGCGCCGGGACTATACCGGTGCGCCCACCTTCTTCGATCAGGTCGGAACCAGTCTGATTACCGTGATGAGCGGCTTTCTGCTGGCCTCGGCGCTGGCCATACCGCTGGGCATCGTGGTCGGCCTGAGCGCCGGCGTGCACGCGTCGGTGAATCCGCTGATCCAGATTTTCAAACCGGTATCGCCGCTGGCCTGGCTGCCGCTGGTGACCATGGTGGTCAGTGCCGTGTACACCAGCAGTGATCCCTGGCTGGCCAAGTCGTTTCTCACTTCCATGTTCACCGTCACGCTGTGTTGTTTATGGCCCACCTTGCTGAACACCGCGGTTGGCGTGACCTCGGTGAGCAGCGATCTGACCAATGTGTCGCGGGTGTTGCGTCTTAATGCTTTCGAGCATGTGCGCCGCATTGTGTTGCCCTCGGCGCTGCCGATGATGTTCACCGGCCTGCGATTGAGTCTGGGAATCGCCTGGATGGTGCTGATCGCCGCGGAAATGCTGGCGCAGAATCCGGGCCTCGGAAAGTTCGTCTGGGATGAATTCCAGAACGGCAGCTCCCAGTCACTGGGCCGCATCATGGTGGCGGTGCTGGTGATCGGGTTGATCGGTTTTCTGTTGGACCGGTTGATGCTGGCGCTGCAACGGTTTCTGGTATGGGACAAGAGCGCCGCGCAGCGCTAGGGGGATTTATGACAGCGTTATTGGAACTATCCAACGTAGGCATGACCTTTGATACACCCACCGGGCGTTTCGAAGCCTTGAAGGGGGTGAACCTGAAAATCGCCGCCGGTGAATTCGTGTCGCTGATCGGTCACTCTGGTTGCGGCAAATCCACCGTGTTGAACATTGTCGCCGGCTTGCTGCGCGCCACCGATGGCGGCGTGATTCTGGAGCGGCGGGAAGTCACCGAGCCTGGCCCGGAACGGGCGGTAGTGTTCCAGAATCACTCGCTGCTGCCCTGGCTCACCGCCTTTGAGAACGTGGAACTGGCGGTGCGCCAGGTGTTCCGAAAACAGAAAAGCAAAAAGGAAATGCGAGACTGGGTGGCCTATAACCTGGAGCTGGTGCACATGGCGCATGCCATGGACAAGACCCCTCAAGAGATCTCCGGCGGCATGAAGCAGCGGGTGGGCATTGCCCGGGCGCTGGCCATGCAACCGCGCGTGCTGCTCATGGATGAGCCTTTCGGCGCGCTGGACGCGCTTACCCGCGCCCACCTGCAGGATTCACTGATGGCGATTCACGCGCAACTGGGCACCACCGTGATCATGATCACCCACGATGTGGACGAGGCGGTGCTGTTGTCCGATCGCATCGTGATGATGAGCAACGGCCCGTCCGCCACCATCGGCGAAGTGCTGCCAGTGGCGCTGCCACGCCCCAGGGACCGGTTGGCGTTGGCGGACGATCCCGTTTACCACCGCTGCCGGCAAAAGGTGCTGCGGTTTCTGTATGAAAAGCAAAACAAGGTCACCGCCTTGCCCAGCCGTCCGGACCCGGCGCCGCCGCAGCGGCGGCAGGCGTAATCGGCGTCATGACGGTGCGGATCAGGGCGCGGGTTTGCACCTGATCGGTGCGTTTCCCGCGCCCCCGTCCGTGCGCGGCATGAAAACCGGGCCATGACCGCTTGGCACAGCGGTTGCTACAACCGGGGGGAAGCCAACCAACATGGATGCCGACAAGCCCATGCCATTGAAGATCATGCTGGTGGACGATCAGCCGCCGCGGGCAGCGATGCTTGAGCGGGCCCTGGAAGATGAAGGGCACGTCATTCTGTGCCGCCTCACCAGCGCCGCCGGTTTGTCACAGAAAGTGATGGCGTGCAATCCGGACATGGTGATCGTCGATATGAACGCGCCGGACCGCGATACGCTGGAGAGTATGGCGCTGGTGCAGCGCGACATGCCCCGTCCCATCGTCATGTTCTGTGGCCAGGACGACGAGGATCTGATTGTCGCCGCCTTGCGCGCTGGCGTCAGCGCCTATGTGGCCGGTGAAACCGACCTGTCCCGGGTGCGCGGCGTGATGCGGGTGGCCACCGCCCGCTTCCGTGAGTACCAAGCGCTTCGAGAGGAGTTGGAGAAGACCCGGGAGGCGCTGGAGGAGCGCAAGCTGATCGAGCGCGCCAAGGGCTTGTTGATGCAACGGCGCCGCCTCAATGAGCAGGACGCCTACACCATGCTGCGGCGGCAGGCCATGAACACCGGGCAACCTCTGATCCAGGTGGCCCGTTCGGTGTTGGATTACGCCGATCTGTTGAAAGCCCAGGGGTGACGATGAAGCAAACTCAGCATGTCCGCATTGGCTATATGCCGCTCACCGACAGCCTGCCGCTGGTGGTGGCCCAGCAAGCCGGTTATTTCGCCGATGAAGGACTGGAGGTGGAACTGCAGCCGGAATGGAGCTGGGCCAGCCTGCGTGATCGCTTGCTGGTGGGGCAGGTGAACGCGGCGCCGATGCTGGCGCCCATGTTATTGGGCACATCGCTCGGCCTGGGTTGCATCAAGAAACCGCTGGCCACCGCCTTTTCCATGGGCGTCAACGGTAATGGCGTGACCGTGTCGCCGATGCTGTACCACGGTTTGTGCGCGCTGGCGCCGGGGCCCTCGCCCCAGGACATGGCGGTGGCGCTGAACAAGCTGGTGGCGGCCCGGGCCAGCGCCGGTGACGCGCCGCTGGTACTGGCGGTGGTGTTCCCGTTTTCCTGTCACGCCTATCAATTGCGTCACTGGCTGGCGGTGGCCGGACTCGACCCGGACCACGACGTCAAACTGGTGGTGCTGCCGCCCTCGCAAATGGTGGATCACCTGCGATTGGGTCATATCGACGGCTTCTGCGTGGGTGAACCCTGGAACAGTCTGGCGGCGCTCACCGGTGCCGGACATTGCATTCTGTCCGGCTACCAGATCTGGGAGAACGCGCCGGAAAAAGTGCTGGCGGTGACCCGTGAGTGGGCGGCGGCCCATCCGGATGCCCACCGCGCTCTGCTGCGCGCCCTGTATCGGGCGGCGGCCCATGCCGATGAGCGTCTGCAAGAGTGCCTTGAGTGGCTGGCGCATCCGGCCTGGCTGGGCGTGCCGGCGGAAGTGATCGGCGCGCCGTTTTCCCAGCGCTTGCCCGGCGGGCTCACTGGTCAGCCGTTTCCGCGTCATCACTTCCATGTCTTCTCCGCCTACCAGGCCAATTTTCCCTGGCGCTCGGACGCGGAATTTCTGCTCGGCGAGATGCAGCGATGGCGGCAGGGCCGCATCGAAGAGACAAGCACTTTCGCCGCGCAATGCTACCGCACGGATCTGTATCGGGACGCGGTGGGGGATCTGACCAATCTGCCGAAGGTGGATCACAAGCCGGCGGAAAGGCACGCCGGCCAGTGGCGGCTACCCGGCGATCCAGCGCCGGTGGAACTGGGGCCGGACCGGTTGTTGCAGGTGGAGTGAGGGCTTCATCGGGGGGGCACGGGTCTGTACGAAGGCCTTCCGGGAACGCCGTGAATACGTCCATGTAGGCTCCCGGTTTGACGTCCCTGTCAAACAGGGTCCCGGAAGGCCTTCGTACAGACCCGCTTGGAGTGAACCGCCGCGTTTGGGGCTCCGACAACGACGAACCTTTCAGGACAGGAGAAATCGCACTCTCACCTCTGCATGACGTTTTTCAGAGGTTTCACAGTGGTTGAAAGAACGCCTGTGCTTGCCGGTTACCTCGAAGCGGAGCCGCGTTACGCCTTTGCGGGACTCTGCTTCACGGTGTTCCCGCAAAGGCGTAACGCGGCTCCGCTGTCCCTGATGGAGGATGACGGCTCCCGCTAAGCCGCCATGGACCTTTTTTACGCCGTGCGCAATTGCTTGGCGGCGGCCACCATGTTGGCCAGGGCGCCTTGGGTTTCTTCCCACTTGCGGGTTTTCAGGCCGCAATCCGGGTTGACCCACAGCCGTTCCTTGGGCAAACGCTCGGCGGCTTTTTCCATCAAGCCCACCATCCAGGCCACATCCGGTTCGTTGGGGGAGTGGATGTCATACACCCCCGGACCGATGTCGTTGGGGTACTGGAAGTCGCGGAACGCATCCAGCAGCTCCATATTGGAACGGGAGGTCTCGATGGTGATGACGTCCGCGTCCAGGGCGGCGATCGCCTCGATGATGTCGTTGAACTCGGAATAGCACATGTGAGTGTGGATCTGGGTGTCATCATCGACTCCCACGGTGGCCAGGCGGAAGCAGTCCACCGCCCAGTCCAGGTAGGCTTGCCATTCCCCCTGACGCAGCGGCAGGCCTTCGCGCAGGGCCGGCTCGTCGATCTGGATCACCTTGATGCCGGCGTTTTCCAGATCCCGCACTTCGTCACGCAGGGCCAGGGCGATCTGCTTGCAGGTTTCCGAGCGCGGCTGATCGTCGCGCACGAAGGACCATTGCAGAATCGTCACCGGGCCGGTGAGCATGCCTTTCACCGGTTTATCGGTCAGGGATTGGGCGTAGCGGGCCCATTCCACCGTCATCGGATTGGGGCGCCGCACGTCGCCGAAAATGATCGGCGGTTTCACGCAACGGGAACCGTAGCTCTGCACCCAGCCGAAGCGGGTGAAGGCGAAGCCCTCCAGCAGCTCACCGAAATACTCCACCATGTCATTGCGTTCGGCTTCGCCGTGCACCAGCACATCCAGTTCCACTTCTTCCTGATAACGGATGCAGCGGGCGATTTCCTGCTTCATCTGTTCGGTGTAGGCGGCGTCATCGAGTTTGCCGGCTTTCCAGTCCCGGCGCGCTTCGCGGATTTCCCGGGTCTGCGGGAAAGAGCCGATGGTGGTGGTGGGGAACGCCGGCAGTTTCAGCGCGTCCTGCTGTTTGGCGATACGTTCAGCGAACGGGCTCAGACGATCACGGGAAAGGTCGCCGCTGGCGCCGATCCGCTCGGCCACCGCCGGGTTATGGATGCGGGTGGATTCAGAGCGTGCCCGCAGTGCTTCGCGTTGCGCTTGCAGGCCCGCCTCGGCGGCGGCATCGCCGTCCAGCGCGCCGCCCAGCAGGGCCAGTTCGTCCAGCTTTTGTTTGGCGAAGCTGAGCCAGCTTTTCAGTTCGGTATCGAGCTTGTCTTCCTGGTCCAGGTCCACCGGGCTGTGCAGCAGGGAGCAGGAGGGCGCCAGCCACAAACGGTCGCCAAGTGCCTCCTTGAGCGGCTTCAGGGTGGCCAGAGCGGCATCCAGGTCGGTGCGCCAGATATTACGGCCGTTGATGTAGCCGAGGGAGAGCACCTTGTCACCGAGCCGGCTGATCACTTGTTCCAGATCGTCATCGCCGCGTACCCGGTCCAGGTGCAGGCCGGCCACCGGCAGTTCCAGGGCGGTGAACAGGTTGTTCTTCAGCGCGCCGAAATACGTGGCCAGCAGCAGCCGGGCGGTGCTGGCGGCGGCCAGTTGGTCATACACCCGCAGGTAGGCGCGCTGCCAGGCGTCGGGGAGATCCAGCACCAGGATCGGCTCGTCGATCTGCACCCATTGCACGCCCTGATCCGCCAACCGCTGCAGAATCCGGCGGTAAACTGGAATCAGAGTCTCCAGCAGAGCCAGCTTGGCGCTGTCGTCGGCGCCGTCGAAGTCCTCGCCCTTGCTCAGGTAGAGGTAGGTCAGCGGGCCGGGGATCACCGGTTTCGGATCGTGGCCGAGGGCCTTGGCTTCCTCGACCTGCTCGAACAGACTTTCGCGGGCGATGCGGAAGTTCTGATCGGCGGCCAGTTCCGGCACGATGTAATGGTAGTTGGTGTCGAACCACTTGGTCATTTCGCAGGCGGCCGCCGGGGTGCCGGTGGGCGCGCGGCCACGGGCCATGCGAAACAGGGTGTCCAGATCCACGTCGGCATCGGCGTCCTGGCCGAAGCGCGCCGGCACCACGCCGAGCAGGCAGGAAAATTCCAGAATCTGGTCGTACCAGGCGAAGTCGCCCACCGGCAGCAGATCGATGCCGGCCTGTGCCTGCAGGGCCCAGTGCCGTTCGCGCAGACTGCGGCCAACGTGTTCCAGTTCGCTTTGCTGTAAGGTGCCGGCCCAGTAGGCCTCCTGTGCCTGTTTCAATTCCCGGCGGGCGCCGATGCGCGGGAAGCCCAGGTTGTGCAAGGTGGTCATGATCGGTCCTTTCGAATGCGGTCGGATTTCAATGGCGCTATTGTGGTGGGACTGTCTGTTGAGACAAAATCAAATATCTAATCTTTAATATGAGGGTATCTCATGTTGGAGCTGCGCCATCTGCGCACCCTGCAGGCCATCGACGATGCCGGCTCCCTGGTGGAAGCCGCGGAGCGGCTCCATGTCACTCAGTCCGCCCTGTCCCATCAGTTGAAGGATCTGGAGCACCGGCTCGGGTTGGAACTGATCGTGCGGCGCACACGGCCGGTGCGGTTCACCACCGCCGGCAGCCGCCTGCTGGCGCTGGCCCGGCAGATCCTGCCGCTGGTGAAGAAAACCGAGACCGAATTGAAGCGGCTCTCCGCCGGTGACAGCGGCCGTCTGCACATCGCCATCGAATGCCACTCCTGCTTCCAGTGGTTGATGCCGGCGCTGGACCGGTTCCGCGAGGACTGGCCGGAAGTGGAGCTGGATCTGTCCGCCGCCTTCGGCTTCGAGCCGCTGACCGCGCTGACCCGGGGCGATCTGGACATGGTGGTGACCTCGGACCCGGTGGACGACCCGGCGGTGTGCTACCTGCCGCTGTTCCGCTATGAGCTGGTGTTGGCGGTGGCGCGTGACAGTGAATGGGCGGCGCGGCGCTTTATTGAGCCCGGGGCGTTGGCGGAGCGGACCTTGATCACCTATCCGGTGGAGCGTGAACGGCTGGACGTGTTCACCGCTTTCCTTGACCCGGCCGGGGTGGCGCCGGGCTCCGTGCGCACCGCCGAGTTGACGCCGATGATGGTGCAGTTGGTGGCCGCTGGTCGTGGCGTGGCGGCGCTGCCGAACTGGGCGCTGACCGAGTATCTCGATCTGGGTTTGGTGAAAAGCGTGAGGCTGGGCGAGGAAGGGGTCTGGCGCACCCTGTATGCCGCGGTACGCCAGGGGGATCAGACGGTGCCCTTTATTCAGGACTTCATGGAGACCGCCGAGGCACTGTGCTTCAAAAACCTGTCCGGCATCCGGCGGGTCAACCTATCAGCTTGAGTCCGATGATGCCGCCGACGATGGCGGCCACGCACAGCAACCGGGCCGGTGTCGCCGGTTCCTGGAACAGCACGATACCGAGAATCACCGCGCCGGTGGCGCCGATGCCGGTCCACACCGCGTAGGCGGTGCCTACTGGCAGGGTTTTCATCGCCGTGGACAACAGCCAGAAGCTGATGGCCATGGCGGTGACGGTGAGCAAGGTCGGGAGCGGGCGGGTGAAACCTTCGGTGTATTTGAGCCCGATGGCCCAGCCGGTTTCCAGCAGACCCGCGAGGAACAGCAGATACCACGCCATGACGAGGTCCTTTTCGTGGCGGGGTCGTCCCCGGAACAGGCGGCGCTCAACGCCGCGCCCCGAGGTCGTCCTTGGGGTATGCACCATAATAGAGCAAAGAAAAGGCAGGGAACAATGAACAGTTAAGAGTGAACAGTTAAGAGTGAACAGTTAAGAGTGAACAGTTAAGAGTGAACAGTTAAAAAAACAGAAAGATTGCGGTATCGCAAATGGTGGTTGCGTACTCGCAAATGACGTTTCAAATTTTGTTTTCCGCGGCAAGGGACCTGCTCAGCCGTTGCGCGCGGCGCTTTGCCTTTCAGTTTCGCTTGCCCCCTCTCGCGCACTATTCACTGTTCATTTCTAACTATTAACTGCTCTGCTTGTAGGGGGTTTTGCTCAGCGCGCTGTTGTAGTAGCGCGGGTCGCCGGTGACCTCGTCGCCGAGCCACGGGGGCAGGGGGAAGGTCTGGTCTTCGTGGTCCAGTTCCAGTTCGGCGACGATCAGGCCCTGGTTTTCGCCGTGGAAGACATCCACTTCCCAGGTGTGGCCCTGGTGGGGAATCAGGTAGCGGGTTTTGTCGATGACGCCTTCGCCGCACAGTTCGTCGAGCATGGCGCGGGCGTCCCGTGGCGGGATCGGGTATTCGAATTCGCTGCGGCTGGCGCCGTGGGTTTCCCCCTTGATGGTGAGCCAGGCGCTGCCGCCCTTGAGCCGCACCCGCACCGTGGCCCGTTTGTCGTGGCTGAGATAGCCCTGGGTCAGACGCTCGCCGTCGAGGCCATCGAGAAAGGCGCTGTCGCGGACCAGGAATTTGCGTTCGATTTCGATGCCCATGGGCTCTCCCCGTATGCTGTTTTGTCCCACCAATCATAGCGGAAATACATGCTATACTGCGCCGCCGAACCGAGCCCAACGCCTGTTATTTCCTGATCAGGAGCCCCATGAGCAGTGACTCCCTTCGTCTGACCGTCCGGCAGCTCCAGTGCGAACGGGATGAGCGCGTGCTGTTCCGTGATCTGGCGTTCCAGGCCCGCGCCGGCGAGATCTGGCAGATTACCGGCGCCAACGGGGCGGGCAAGACCACTCTGTTGCGGATTCTGGTAGGGCTGCACGGCTTTTATGAAGGCCAGGTGCGCTGGCATTCGCCGCTGGCGCCGGATCTGCTCTATCTGGGGCATCAGCCCGGCGTGCGTGAAGAACTGACCGCCCGTGAGAATCTGCGCTTCAGTGCCGCGCTGAACAACCAGCCGGGAGACGTGGACGCGGCCCTGGACGCGGTGGACCTGTACGGCTTCGAAGACGTGCCGGCGGCGCATCTCTCCGCCGGCCAAAAGCGCCGGGTGGCGCTGGCGCGGCTGTGGTTGGCGCCAAAAAAAGTGTGGGTGCTGGACGAACCCTACACCGCCATCGATCAGAGCGGGGTGGCACGCCTGGACCAGCGCATACGTGATGCCGCCGGCAACGGCACTTTAGTGCTGTATACCTCCCACCACCGGGTCGGCGATGATGTGCGGCGGCTGCATTTGGGCACGGAGGCGCCGGCATGAGCGGACCCTGGTGGGCGACCCTGCGCCGGGAACTGACTCTGATCTGGCGGTCCCCGGCGGATATGGTGCAGCCGCTGTTCTTTTTCATGGTGGTGGTCAGCCTGTTCCCGCTGGGGTTGTCGCCGAAGCCGGAATTACTGGCGCTGGTGGCGCCGGGTGTGGTCTGGGTGGCGGCACTGCTGGCGGTGATGCTGTCGCTGGACGGGCTGTTCCGCCGTGACCAGGAAAGCGGTGCCCTGGATCAGATGCTGACCGCGCCGGTGGTGTCGGTGCTGCCGGTTTCGGCCAAGCTGCTGGCGCACTGGCTGCTGACCGGCTTGCCGCTGGCGTTGATGGCGCCGTTGTTGGGCTACATGATGCAGCTGCCGGTGCCGGCCCTGGCCACGCTGACTTACAGCGTGCTGCTGGGAACGCCGACGCTGACGGTGATCGGCGCCATTGGCGCGGCGTTGACCGTGGGCCTGAATCGCGGCGGCATTTTGCTGGCGCTGCTGATTCTGCCGCTTTATGTTCCGGTGCTGGTGTTCGGCGCCGGTGTGGTGCGCGCCGCCGTGGACGGCTCTCCCACCCAGGGGTTGCTGGCGGTATTGGGCGCGTTGCTGGCGTTGGCGCTGAGTCTGGGGCCACTGGCGGTGGCCATGGGCCTGCGTATCAGCGCCGGAGACTGACCGCCGGGGTCGATGACGACAACCGCCGGGGCCGACGACAAAAAAATAGAGTCGAAGTTATGTGGAACACTCTGAAACGCTGGTATCACCAACTGGGCTCGCCCCGCTACTTTTACCGGTTCGCCGATGCCGTGCTGCCGTGGCTGTGGCCGCTGGCGCTGATCATTCTCGCCATCGGCCTGGTATGGGGGCTGGCCTACGCGCCGGTGGAGCGTTACCAGGGTGACAGCTATCGCATCATCTATCTGCATGTCCCGGCTTCCAGCGGCGCCCTGATGGGCTACATCGCCATGGGCGTGGCCGGGCTGGTGTGCCTGGTCTGGCGGATGAAAATGGCCGAGGTCATGCTCAAGGCGCTGGCGCCGTTCGGTGCCGTGCTGGCGGCGGTGTCCCTGATCAGCGGCGCGATCTGGGGCAAGCCCACCTGGGGCACCTACTGGCAGTGGGACGCGCGCCTGACCTCGATGCTGATCCTGCTGTTCATGTATCTCGGCGTGATGGTGTTGCAGTCCGCCATCCGTGATCCCCGCCAGGCCGCCCGTGCCGCCTCGTTGCTGGCCCTGGTCGGGGTGATCAACGTGGTGATCGTGAAGTATTCGGTGGAGTGGCTGAACACCCTGCATCAGGGGGCGACCTTGAACCTGTTCAGCGAATCCTCCATCAACCCGGCCATGAAGTACCCGCTGCTGATCAGCATGCTGGGCATGTGGCTGCTGTACGCCGCCAACGTACTGATGCGGGCCCGGGCCGAAGTGCTGAGCCGGGAGCGCCGCAGCGGCTGGGTACGCAAACTGGTGGAGGGGCACTGATGTATTTCGACAGCTTCGCGGAATTTCTGGCCATGGGCCGGCACGGGCCCTATGTCTGGAGCGCTTACGGTATCTGTGCGCTGCTGATCGTGATCAATATGGTGCTGGCGGCGCGCAAGCTGGCGCGGGTGCGCCAGGACGTGGCTCGCCAGTGGCGACGGGAAACCCGGGAGGTTAAGCATGAATCCGGTTCGTAAACAGCGCCTGATCGTGGTGTTGGCGGTGTTTCTGGGGCTGGCCCTGGCCACTGCTTTGGCGGTGTACGCCCTGCGCCAGAACATCAATCTGTTTTTCACCCCGCAGCAGGTGGTCAGCGGTGAAGCACCGGTGGGCACTAAAATGCGTGTGGGTGGTCTGGTTATGGAGGGATCGGTGGTACGCGACCCCGACACTCTGGACGTGACTTTTGACGTCACCGACGGCAAGGGCACCTTCACCGTCCATTACCAGGGCATCCTGCCGGACCTGTTCCGTGAAGGGCAGGGTATCGTCGCCAACGGCACGCTGGTGAGCCGGGAACGGTTCGAGGCGGAAGAAGTGCTCGCCAAACACGATGAGACCTACATGCCTCCGGAGGTTCAAGATGCCTTGGAAAAAGCAGGACACCCCGGCGCGCGGAAGGACGCCGCGGGCTCATAGCGATCTTCCCGCCATTCACGGCCGGCACTGGCTGGCCGGCCTGCTACTCGGTTTTGCCGCTCCCGTCATGGCCGAGTCCCTGCCGGTGGACAGCCTGACCCTGCCCGAGGGCTTCACCCTGACGGTGTTCGCCGACGATGTTCCCAACGCCCGGCAACTGGCCCAGGCCGAGGATGGCACCGTGTTCGCCGGCTCCCGTGACGAGGGCAAGGTCTACGCGATCCGCGACGCCGATGGCGATGGCCGCGCCGAGCGCACCTGGGTGCTGGCGGAAGGGCTGAACATGCCCTCCGGGATCGCCTATCGCGACGGCACCCTCTACGTGGCGGCGGTGAACCGGATTCTGGCGCTGCCGGACATTCTCGATCATCTGGACGATCCGCCGGCATTGGAGCTGGTGACGGACCAATTTCCCTCCAATTCCCATCACGGCTGGAAGTATCTGGCGTTTGACCGCGAAGGGAAACTGATCGTGCCGGTGGGGGCACCGTGCAACATCTGCAACCGGGAAGAACCCTACGCCACCATCCAACGCTATGACCCGGACTCGGGGGAAATGACCACGGTGGCTCGCGGAGTGCGCAATTCGGTGGGGTTTGATTTCCATCCGCGCAGTGGGCAGTTGTGGTTCACCGACAATGGCCGCGACATGCTCGGCGACGAGATCCCGCCGGAAGAACTCAACCGGGTGCGCGAGGACGGCGAACACTTCGGCTATCCGTTTATCCACGGTGGCACGGTGCCGGATCCGGAGTTTGGCAAGGACCATGATCCCGGTGAATTCGCCATGCCGATGCAAACCATGCCGGCGCATCACGCGCCGCTGGGTATGACGTTCTATACCGGGGAGCAATTTCCCGAGGACTACCGGGGTGACATCTTCATCGCCGAGCATGGTTCCTGGAATCGCAGCACGCCGGCCGGGTACCGGGTCACCCGGGTCGGCGTGGAAGGCATCGACAAGGTTGCCGGGTACCAGCCATTCATCAGCGGCTGGCTGCGTGAGGACGGCACCCGCTGGGGACGTCCGGCGGACGTCATGCAGGCCGCCGACGGCAGTTTGCTGATCGCCGACGATCACGCCGGCGCCATCTACCGCGTGGTCTACCAGGGCCACTGACCGGCTCGGACCGGGCATGGCGGTTTCTGTAGGAGCGGTCCACGAGCCGCGATATTCTAAGGGCGCCGGACATCCGGCGTCCTTAGCCTTCTCAATGGAACCCCGATGAGCCAAGTCATTATCCTGGTGGACGACCCGGCGGACTGGGCGGCGTACTATCCCGCCCGCAATCTGCTGTCAGCCCGTGATTACCTGCAGGCTTCCGAGCCGGTCTGCACCGACAAGAAAGTGCAGGTGATCAATCTGTGCCGCAGCTACAAATACCTGTCCCCCGGCTACTACTGTTCGCTGCTGGCGGAGGCCCGCGGTCAGCGCGTCATGCCCTCGGTACGCACGGTCAACGACCTCAGTTACAAGGCGCTGTACGGCCTGCACTTCGAGCATTTCGAGTCGGCGCTGGACAAGGCGATGAAGAAGCAGGGCGGCGATGCCACCAAGGTGACGTTCAATATCTACTTCGGCCAAACCGAGCAGGAAGGGCTGGCGGAACTGGCGCGGCAGATCTTTGACCAGTTGCCGTGTCCGATTCTGCGGGTGTCGTTCCGGCGCCGGGACCGGTGGACCCTGGAGGCGATCAAGACGCCGAGTCTGAAACAGGTCAAGGGTGCCCAGGAAGATGCCTTCGCCCGTGCCCTGGAGCAGTTCAACGCCCGTGTCTGGCGCGGCCCGCGCCGGCGCCGTGGTGAACGCTATGACCTGGCCATGCTGGTGAACGACGAGGAGGCCATGCCGCCGAGCAATCGCGCCGCTTTGAAGCGATTCGCACGGGCCGGCCGGCAACTGGGCATCAAGGTGGAAATCGTCGGCCGCGACGCCTACGCCCGCCTGGGTGAATACGACGGCCTGTTCATTCGCGAGACCACCGCCATTGACCACCATACCTATCAGTTCGCCCGCAAGGCGGAGCAGGAAGGCATGGTGGTGATCGACGATCCGCGCTCGATTCTGCGCTGTACCAACAAGATTTATCTGGCGGAACTGATGCAGGCCAATGGCGTGCCGGTGCCGCCCACCGCCTTTGTGTTCAGCGACACCGCCGAACAGGTGGACAGCCTGATCGGGGAACTGGGACTGCCGATGGTGCTGAAGATCCCGGACGGCAGTTTCTCCCGCGGCATTAGCAAGGTGGAGGACCGCGAGGCGCTGGGCAACGCCCTGCATGGCTATCTGAAACAATCCGCCGTGGTGCTGGCCCAGGCTTTTATGTACACCGATTACGACTGGCGCATCGGCGTGCTCAACAACCGGCCGCTGTTTGCCTGCCAGTACTTCATGAGCAAGGGGCATTGGCAGATTTATCATCACAAGGACGGCGGCAAAACCGCCTCCGGCAACGCGCGCACGGTACCGATCCGCGAAGTGCCGCCGAAGGTGCTGAGAGTGGCGCTCAAGGCCGCCCGGCTGATGGGCAACGGCCTGTACGGCGTGGACCTGAAGCAGTCCGGCGATCAGGTGGTGGTGATGGAGGTGAACGACAATCCCAACATCGATGCCGGCGTCGAGGACCTGTGGCTGGGCGAGGACCTGTACCGGCAGGTGATGCTGGAATTCCTGCGCCGCATGGAAGCACGGCGGCTGGGGTTACCGCTTTGACGGCTTGAAAATGTCGCGGTTCGCCCGGTGTTGATTCGAAGTCTCTGTAGGGGCCTGCCCCGCAGGCGAATTTTCGGACGCAGGAGTCTATTCGACCGCAAGGCAGGCTGCTACAGCGGGCTGCGGAGAGCCGCGCGCACCCAGCGTGCTAGCATGCTCAGGAAGCCCGCACCAAAAGGATTGGGAACAACGTGATACGTAAAGACGCTCTGCGCCGGGAGATGCAACAGTGGCTGGCCGAGGGGCTGATCGAGGAGGATCAGGCCCGGCGCATTCTGGCCCGTTATGGCAACGGTCTGGAAGCCAGTGGCGGCTCCCTGGGCGCGCGAGTGTTGACCGCCTGTGCTCTGCTGTTCATCGGCCTGGCGCTGCTGCTGGTGGTGTCCGCCCATTGGGACGGTCTGCCCCGGGGCGTGCGCTTCGCCGCTCTGCTGGCCCTCACCGTGGCCACCAACGGGGTAGGGGTGTGGCGCTGGGGGCGTCATGGCGAGGGGGGCGGCTGGCTGTTTCTCGGCGCGGTCTGCTATGGCGCTTCGATCATGCTGGTGGGGCAGATGTACCACCTTGGCGAGCATTTCCCCAACGGCGTGCTGTTGTGGATGATCGGCACGTTGCCGGTGGCCTTTTTCTCCCGGCGCCTGCTGGTGACACTGCTGCTGGTGGCGCTCACCGCCCTGTGGATGGTGATGGAAACCCCGTTCTCGCCACCCTGGGCTGGCATCGTGTTTCTCGGTGTGGCCGGCTGGCTGGCCTGGCGCCGCCATTCCAATGTGGTGATGCTGCCGGTGCTGGCGGCTCTGGTGTTGTGGCTCAACCTGATGTTGTCCTGGGTGTTCCACACCGATTTCGGGCCCCATTGGCGGGCTGGCCACCTGACCTTCAATCTTGCTCTTCTGGTCCTGGCTCAGGTGCTCTGCCAGCGGCTGGAGCTGCGCGGGGACTCGCGTTGGGCACCCTTGCCGTGGCTTGGACGGTTGTCGTTGCTGGTGCTGTTGCCGCTGACGTTCGAGGACCTCTGGAAAGAATATCTGCACAGCCACTGGGGCTGGCTGGATCCCGGGTTGTGGGCGGCGCTGCCGCTGCTGCTGGCGGCGATCGCCCTCAAGCCCCGTGGCATCCTGCCCTGGTTGGCGCTGGCCGGGGTGCTGCTGGCGCATGGTCTGGGTCGGCCGGAACAGAGCCTGTACTGGAGCGTGGCGGCCAATCTGGTGGTTCTGCTGGTGGCCATGGCCTGGATACGCCAGGGATTGCTGCGCGCCGACCAGCGCCGTTTCTTCGCCGGTTTGGGCACGGTGGCGGTATTGGCGCTGTTGCGTTATGTCGATCTGATTGGAGATTACCTGGGGGCGGCCCTGTTGTTCCTGGTCATGGCCGGCATTCTCTACGCTGGCGCCCGCTACTGGCGCCAGCGCGATCCGGAGGTGGCCCATGACTAGGCGCTGGCGGCTGCGCGCCCTGGTGGCGGCGCTGGTGTTGCAGGTTCTGGTGCTGCTCGGTTTGCTGGGCTATGCGCGGTATCCGGTCTGGTTCGGCAAGGAAGTGGTGCTGCGCACGGTGCCGGTGGATCCGCGTGATTTGTTGCGCGGCAACTATGCCCGCCTGCGCTACGACATCAGTGAGGCGCCGATGCCGGAAGTGGGAGTGCCGCGGGTAGGGCGGGAAGTGTATGTGCAGTTGCGCCGGAAAGGGCGGGTGTGGAAAGCCGTTGATACCCGTTATTCACCGCCGCCGGGCGATTTTATTCGCGGGCATATCCGCGCGGTGCGGGTGGGTTCGGTGACGGTGGAATACGGTATCGAAGCCTATTTCGCGCCAAAGGATAAGGCGCTGGAACTGGAGCGGCGATTACGGCAGGGCGGTCTGGCGCGGGTGCGTATCGCCACCGATGGCCGTGCCGCCCTGGTGTCCGTGGAGGACACCGGGGAGGGCACGGGCGAGGGGGCTGGAGGGCCGCCCTGATCAGCCGCCGAGGACCTTGGTGAGGAAGCCGCTTTCCTTGGCTATGGTCTGGGTGAACGGCTCCAGGGCGTGCAGGCGTTCCTTGTGGGCGGCCAGGTTGGGATACTGGTCGACCCCTTCACCGGCGTGCTGGAAGTTCACCAACTGGCTGGCCACGGCGATATCGGCGACGGTGAGCCGTTCGCCAGCGAAGTAGGTCTTGCCTTCCAGTTCCCGATCCAGGTACTCGAGCAGCGGTGGCACCGCGCCCTGCAGCGCTTTCTGCGCCGCCGCTTCATCCACTTCCTTGCCCATCAGACGCCGCACCACCCGGTTGAAGAACACGCCGAAGGTACAGTTGACGCCCAGCTCGTAGTCGCCGAATTTCTCGAACCACAGGGTGCGGGCGTACTCGTAGGGATCCTCCGGGTAGAGGGACGGCTCGGGGTGTTTCTTCTCCAGAAAGGCGCAAATCACCCCGGAATCGGCGAGAATCTGGCCGTCGTAGTCCAGTGCCGGGATGCGTCCCAGCGGGTTGAGGTCCCGATACCAGTCCGGCGCGTTGCGCGGGTCCACGTTGACGGTCTCATGTTCCACGCCTTTGAGGGCCAGTACCACGCGGGTTTTACGCACGAACGGCGACAGCATGGCGCCATACAGTTTGATGGTCATTGGGATCTCCCGGTCTCTATTGTGATGTTGGGCCTGGTGCGGCCCACTCGAAAGCGGGCCGGCCGCAGGCGGATCTCAACCCGTGAATCCGACGGGCGGCTGGGGTAACAGGCATATAGCAGTGTCGCGGAAGGGTCAACAGGGGACCGCCCGGTCAGGGGAAAACCGTCGGAATCGCCGAGATTGAACGGATTATGAACGAACGGTGTCGACCGGGGGAATTTCCCCTTGACGCTGCCGGCCCGGATTCCTAGACTACGCGCCGCTTGACAGGGCAGTCCCGCAACGGGATTGGCCGACAAGTCCGGGTCCCCTTCGTCTAGTGGCCTAGGACACCGCCCTTTCACGGCGGTAACAGGGGTTCGACTCCCCTAGGGGACGCCACTGAATCGGGTTCGGTAACGGTCCGCGAACTGGCACTTCGTTGATTGGAACCCAAGAGTCGAACCTTCATTAGTGGGGTTCGACCGGTCACCGGCAAAGCCGGGGACACGGAATGTCTTCGCTTGCGAAGACAGCCCCGAAGGGGTGAGCCGCGCAGCGGTGAATACTCCCCTAGGGGACGCCACTATTTTCGTTCAGGCGAAGCAGTGACAAGCGGGAATAGCTCAGCTGGTAGAGCACAACCTTGCCAAGGTTGGGGTCGCGAGTTCGAATCTCGTTTCCCGCTCCAATTCTACTTTCGGGATTCGTAAAGCACCGTCGTGCTTAGCAGGGCGACCCCACCTTTTATTGGTTGGGATCGCGAGCTGGTGCGCCAGCCCGATCGAATCTCGTTTCCCGCTCCAATCTACTTTCGGGATTCGTAAAGCATCGTCGTGCTTAGCAGGGCGACCCCGCCTTTTATTGGTTGGGATCGCGAGCTGGTGCGCCAGCCCGGTCGAATCTCGTTTCCCGCTCCAATTTCCTTTAGATGACAAGTCTGAGCTTGCGATCGACCGCGAAATGGCCGCTACCGCGCACCGCAATATAGAGCGCAAGAAACCCCATCAATACCGGAAACTCTATACCGCGATCGATCCAGGGCCAGGTGGGACCGAGCGCGTAGCTGATACCCGCCATTTGCAACGTGATGATGAACGCGACCGGGCGAGCCCATAGTCCAATAGCCAGCATGAGGGCGCCAACGGTTTCAAGTAGCATGACCAAAAAGGCCAGCTGTGGTGCGAATGGCAAACCCATGACGTTCTGGATCAGGTTGACGGAGCCTGCCATCGGGTCAGCCATGGAGCCGTGAGATGTCCCCAGGGCTTTGGGAAGGCCGTGGGTGAACAGGACGGCGCCGAAGGCAAAACGCAGCATTGCGTACAGGACCGGTTCCGCACGCTCATAAAGCACGCCTAGCCGTGGAAACAACAGGCGCTCATAAGTTTTATTCGTTTCTTTGGAAGCAGTCTCGGATTGGGTTGGTGATGCGTAAAGTCCGGTGTTTGGACGTTGATCCGGCTCGGCACAACAAATGATTGGGATTCGTTTCATGTGAATCTCCTTCGCGGTCAATGCGCTGCGTTTCGCTGGATTTTCTTTTGTAGCGAAAACGCAGCAAAGGCGGCTGCCGCACCCAGCGTCGCGGCCAGAGCCAAGATTCCGAACGCCATGACTGATGGGGGCTGGTGCGAGGCGAAGTACGCCACCAGGCCCAGGAAGAAACCAAGCAGATTGTTGAATACGGGCGCCTTGGCCAGGGACAGCGCAATTACGGTGACGGCGAACACCACCGCGCTGATGGCGTAGCTTCCCAGAAGCGGTGTCAGAACCGCCATGACCTGGGCTGCGCCGATGCCCAAGGCGACGCCGATCAGCACGCAGGCCAGGTTGATGACTCCCTGTTTCAGGTTCAGTCCACGGGTGAAGAACGAAATCCAGCCGACAAACATGGCCCACACCGGGACTTCGAAAGCCATCACGCTCAGTGTGGCGGCCGATGATGCGATGACCGACTCGCCAATCACTATTTTCAGATGGTCAGACAGTGCGTTATTGGCCATTACGCACCTCCCGGGGCGCATAAACGGGGCACGGCGATATAGGTGACAGGGCGGCCACTGTGCGCAAAATCATGGAGCCCTTTGGTGGAGGCACCGGTGATCAAAATGGTGAGGTTCATAAGCTTGACTCCTGGCGGGTTGAAGCGGCGTACGCTCAGGCGAACCCGCCGTTGGCGCGCACGATTTGAGAATTGACCCAGCCCCCATCGGCGCCGACCAGGAACGACACCACGCGGGCAATGTCTTCGGGCTGTCCCAGACGCTCCAGGGGAGATGCCTTGCTGAGCTGGGCAATCTGTTCGTCGGTCTTGCCTTTGAGAAACAGTTCGGTGGCGACGGGACCGGGGGCGATCGCATTGACCGTAATGCCGCGGCCACGCAATTCATTGGCCAGCACATGAACCAAACCTTCGACACCGGCCTTAGCTGCTATGTAGGGGCCGTATTCAGGGAAGGCCTTGGCGATCACGCTGGTCGACAGCGCGAGAATTCGGCCACCGGCTTGCAATTTCTGAGCTGCCTGCCCCAGCACCAGGAAGGCACCGCGAAGATTGGTTTCAACAACGCGATCGAAAGTCTCGACACTCTCGGGACTGATGGGGGCCAGAGTCATCACACCAGCGCTATGGACGACCACACCGATGGCACCGAAGGCACCCTGCGTCGTGGCAAAGAGTCGTTGTACGTCCGCCGCTTGGGATACATCCGCCCGCACGGCGACCGCTTCCCCACCCACCGCTTCGATGGCCGAGACGACTTCCTGAGCCCTGGCTGCATTGCCTGAGTAATTGACGGCGATTTTGAAGCCATCGGCGGCCAGGCGCAGTGCGATGGCGCGGCCGATGCCTCGGGAGGCGCCGGTAATAATGGCTGTCCGGACCGGCGGTGGTACGGTGGATGACTTGCTGGTACTCATGATGGTTTCCTTGATGTGCATGGTGGTAGACACTCGTCGATCCCGCGTGACGATATAGCAGGCGCTATGGAGTCGATGGTGCGGATTGAGCATTAATGAATAAATGAGGTTAAATTGGCTTCTTAATTCAAGAAGTATCAACAATTGGATTGGTATGGACCGCTTCGATGCTTTGCAGCTGTTCACTCGCATTGTGGAACTCGGCAGCTTCACCGAAGCCGCCAATGTGCTGAATATCCCGCGTGCTACGGCAACACATACGATCAAGGCGCTCGAGAAGCGGTTGGGGGCCCGCCTGCTGGATCGCACCACACGTCAGGTGAAACCGACCCTGGATGGACAGGCCTTCTACGAACGCAGCAGGCGCGTCCTGGCTGAACTGGAGGAGGCGGAAACGTGCCTGAGCACCCAGATAGCCAATCCCCACGGGACGTTACGGCTGGATCTCCATGGGGCGCATGCGACGATGATCATCCTGCCGCGTATCGGCGAGTTCAGAGCGCGCTATCCCCGAATTGATGTCGTTATCAGCAGTGGCGACCGCCTGGTAAGTCTGGTCAAAGAAGGTATTGACTGCGTGGTACGAGCTGGCCGGCCACGCGATTCGTCGCTGGTGGTCAGAAAGTTGGCGGACATGCCGGAGATCATCTGCGCCAGTCCGGAGTATCTGGCTCGATACGGTACCCCCGAACATCCGCGTGAATTGGTGCAGCACCAGGGGATTGGCTTTTTTTCCCGGGGCAATGACAGCCGTTATCCCTTCACCGTCATAGTGGACGGTAAGGTGGCTGAATTCGAAGCGAGTGGCTGGATTTCGGTGAGTGATGCAGAGTGTTACACGAGCGCTGCACTCGCCGGCTGCGGGCTGATTCAGGTGCCTCGTTTCCGGCTGGAAGAGCACCTGCGGGCTGGACGTCTAGTCCAAGTGCTGCCTGAATGGACCTGTCCCGCACTGCCCGTCAGTGCGCTCTACCCATTTCATCGGCAGCTTTCTCCCAGAGTGCGCGTATTCATCGATTGGGCTCGAGACATATATCGCGAAAAATTCGGTGAGACAGGGCATCCGGATAATAGTGAATAAGAATGTGATCCTGTCCATCGTGCTGTCCATACAGTAAAGAGGGGTAGTCGCCGTGCCAGTATCCCCTTGAATGAGGAGCCCTCAATGACAAGCCCTGAATTTTCGGGCGTTTTTCGCAAGCTGCGCGAACTTTTCGGAGTGCGTGAAGAGAGGCCGCCGATTGTAGACCGTCCGACTGACCTCGAGCTGCCCTGGGCCCCGGGTGCGGAAAACACCATTCAGGATATGCTGGACAGCCTCGGCTTCCCCTGGCGGGCAAGCTGCCAGGAACTCATTGACCGCTTCGGCCTGGTTCGTCATCCCGCCTACGACTGGGAGCAAAGCCCGATCATGCCTTGTCCCTTGTCTCTCGACGGCTTGCTCTATCCCATCTCTCCGCAACTCTCCCGGATAGCGTTGCGCGATCAGGTGCCTCAAGGGTTCAGCGGGAGCATCTGGATCAAAACGGATCCCCTCGCCAACCTTCGTCATGCTCATCGTCGCATGGCCGAACTGCTGAGTCCGGCTCCAATCGGAGTTCGCAACAATACGGTCTCCTCGATCTGGCGTGCCGGTCCGGCTCGTATTTCGCTGACCGTCTGGCCGCCAAAGCTCCAACCCTCGGGGTGGAACAGGAACATCCCGGCCCATGAGCGAGACCGGCGGCTGAAAACCGCCTGCTCAATTTATATCGAGCCCGGCTATCGTCGCCCGATGACGGTGCAGGAAAGAGAATGGTTGAGAGGTTTTACCCCTTTGGACAAAGTGGGTGGGACGGCGCTGGCATCAACACTGCGGGCATTGTGGGCCAGTGCCCCTGGCGACAACGGCCAGGATTTCGTTTGCCTGCCTCCTCTGGATCAGGACAATTTTTTGGGTCAGGTCGGCCATTCGCCGGACCGCAAGGCCTTGATCGTTTGCTCGCGGCAGCTGCACATCATACCGGCTCAGTGCATTGTCGCGCTTCGCCTGCAAAAGCTTCGACCGGCCAAGGGTGGGGGTGGCGCTGCCTTGACCGCTGTCTTTCAAGCCACTGATGGAATGGAGAGGGAAGTGAGTATTTCAGGATCCCACGGCGACATGGACACACTGGACGATCTCGCCTCCCATCTCAGCAGGATCCTGAACCGCCCGCTGCGGATCCCGGAACCTCAATACGATTGCTGAGCGGTCCCGCCGGCTCCTGCCACCATCCCGTTCAGAATCGACCTGCCTGGCGTCGCCATCGTTGCTATTGATGATCCAGCAGGGGCGCCACCAGCACCGGGCGCCGCGCCGCTTCGCAGACTTCGGTGGCGGTGGTGCCGACGAGCTTGCTTTCCAGCCAGCCCTGACCGTGCTTGCCGATAATGATCAAGGTGCAGTCTCGCTCGGCGGCGATGCGCAGTATGGTTTCCGCCGGGGCTCCACGCTCTGTCAGCACACTGACCTCTCCTGCCTCGTCGGGTAGGTAGTCACGAATGTGATTCAGTGCCGCTAGGGCCATCACCGGCAAGGCCGGGGTGTTATTCAGGCCGTCGGGGGTTAGCACGGTTAGCAGATCGATGCGCTTGGCCTGGGTGGACAACTCCCGGATGAGGTTTTCCGCGCCGCTGGCGTATTTGGACAGGTCCGTGGCCAACAGCACGTGGCCCAGCGCCGACTTGCTGGGGGGCATGTCCTGGGCTCCGGTGTCGTCCGCTTCGGGAGCAATCCATTCCAGAAACAGCGGGAGGGTGGTCTTGCGGATCAGGTCACGGGCGACGCTACCCAGAAACAGGTTGCTGACGCGACTGTGCGCCCGGGACCCGATGAGCAGCAAATCCGCTCTGAACTCCGCGGCGATGGCCAGTAACTCATCGGCCACCAGACCGGAGATCCGCACGCAGACTGTAACCTCGAGGCCCGCTTCCTTGAGCGGCTCGGCGCAGCGTTCCAGCCATTCGCGGTAATTCTCACCGTGGTCGTAGGCGGCGAACTGGTTGTACCCGACTCGCACCACATGGGCGAGAATCACTTTTTTGATACCCCAGCTGCTCAGATCCGCCACACGGGCCAGCGTGGGCGGCGCGGCGGGTGACTGGTCCAGGGCGACAAGTGCGGTGGTGAACATGGAACCTCCTCCCGACAGGCGTGGCGGGGTTGATGACGGCGCCGTGAACATTCACGGGGCCACAATTCGACAGTACGCCAGCGGATGGCGGGAGAGTTGATCCTGCTCAAAATCCCGGCCGACCCCCGCCCGCGAAAAGGGCGTTCGCCACCGCCGGTACGGCGCTCAATATGCTTGGTGCGTCCGACCACATCCGTTTACTATTGGCCGGGTGCGATTGCGCGCCAAACCCGATATCTCCCATCGGCTTTTACAAACAAGGCAGGGACCGAATGAAATCCACATGGATCAGGTGGCTGGCGGGGATTCTTTTCGGTGTTGTCATCGGGCGGGTCAGTTTTGGCATTGTCGCTCCCTTCCTCTCTCCCGTTCTTGGTGCCGAGCCCCAGTGGCTGGCCGAGGATCCCACGGCGTTCCATTACGTGATCATCGCGGCGCTGGTGATTCAACTGGTAGTGGCCGTTGCCAGCGCCGTATGGCTGGCGCGGATCTCCGTGATGAAACGGCTGATCGGCTGGGGGCTGGTGATACTGGGCGCGGTGTTGCTGCTGAACATCGTTTCCACTCTGTTGTTTTCGGGGCTGGACCTCGGAGCCCTGATCAACCCCGGCTCCCGGGCGGAAAGTGATGCCTCCACCGCATTCTGGTTCTGGCTGCTGGCCATGGCGTTGCCTTACACGGTGATCGGCGCCGCGGGGTTGATTGTCGGCGGTATTCTGTTGCGCAAGGCGCGCGGTGAAAGCGGATCTGGGCGGAAAAAGGGGCGTCCGGCATGAATCAAAGGAAATGGCTGGCGGTGGCGGCCGCCACGTTAATGGTGCTGCCCGCTGTTGGCAGCGCGGATACGGCGGCGGCCCTGGATCGTTACGCGGGCCGGTATCCGTGGGATGACGTCGACGGCGCCTCCTTCCTGGATGCCCCCTTAGTGGAAGCCGCGGTCACCGCGGCGGTGGAAGATCCCGGCATTCGCCAGGCCCTTCTGGTTGAGACCCGCGATGGGGTCGCCGGGAAAATCCTGGTAACGGACCATGGCCTGCTTATGCATGCCTTCGACCCGGCCAGTGGCGGCGACGTTAGTTGGGCGTTGCTGATCTCACCGCGGGGCGCGCCGGCGGCGGCCTGTTTCTCTTCCGGGGTGGAGCCGGGCGTGCAGGGGGCGGACTGGTATATGGAGGGGGAGCGTATCGCCACCCGGTATGAGCCTTGCCCTTCCGAGGCGGACCGGATTCCACCGGCGATTCGGGCACGGATGACACCCACCGTGGAACCGGAGGCTCTGCAATGGGCGCTGTGCTACGGCTATCCGCGGACGGCCTCCGGTGAGACCGGAATGGTCATTAAAGGCGACTATCACTGCTCTATCCCCGCCGGCAGTGCGATCCTGAACCCGGTTAAAGCGGCTTGCCGCGAGGACGCCCTCTGTAAGGTGGAAGCGATGGTACTGGCGGACCCCCGGCGGGAACGGCGGGAGATTCGCCAGGTACTGTCTGTTCAGAGGGTCGATGAAGTGCCTGATCCGGCGGAGCCGTACCGGCGACGGGCGGGCCGGTTCTATGACGGCGTTTACGCGCGCCAGGCCAGAGGGTGCGATCGTGGCGGCGCTGACGAACGGGTGTCCCTGGATTTGTCGCGGCCGTCCGGCGGGGCGCTGCAGTGGTTCGATCAATACTGCGCCGTGCTCACGGCCGAGGGGGAGGCGCCGGCGCCGGGTGAATTCCACAGCACTCTGCAACTGCGTTGCGGTGACAAGCCGGAACAGGACGCGGCCTTGCGCGGTGGCGCCACGGGGAGGCAGGCCTCCGCCGTCTTGCGCCATGAGCATGGCCGCACTATCAGCATTGACGGCAGTGCCCTGGTGCGCTGTCCGATCCGGCGTGCCGACACACCGCGATGGTGGATCCAGAGGCCGCCCTTCAATGGATACTATCCGTCAGACTGACTCGGAGCATCCCTTCCCATCAGGGCCAGCTCATCTCTCCCTTGATCACCTTGGCGCTGAGTTCCAGGGAACTGCTGTCCTCAAGGGTTGGGTAACGTCGTTGCATGGCGGTGATCAGGTCGGCCGCATTGTCGGCGCGGGCTGCTTCGCTCTCGAAGGCAGTGAGATAATCACGGGTAAACGCCAGGGCCTGGCCGTCGAAGGGCGAGGTGCCATCGGCGTTGGGCAGGTAGTGGCCGGGGATGACCTGATCCGGGTTCAGTGCTTGCAGTTGTTCGAGCAGGGTCAGCCAGTTACTGCGTGATGTTTCCGTTTGCGTATCGGCGATCCACACGTGAATGTTGGCCGAGACCGGTACGCCGCCGAGCACCGTTTTAAGGGATGGGATCCACAGCACGGTGCGCTCGGGGGCGGGCCCGTCGAGGCCGATCACATTCAGTGACTTACCTTCCAGTGCCAGCTGATCGCCTTCCATGGCGTCCGGCACAATAATTTGCCGTGGCGCGTTGTCTTTCAGGATTGGCCCCCAGTACTCCAATTTACGGTCCTTGTTGGCCAGAATCTTGGCGCGGGTCTCACCGGTGGCGAGAATTTTGGCCGCCGGGAATGCCGCATGGATCAGGTCCAGGCCGAAGTAATAATCAGGATCGCTATGGCTGATGTAGATGGTGGTCAGTGTCTTGCCGCTGGCCCGGATCTTGTCCACCAGAGCCTGAGCGTCGTCGCGCTGGAACTGAGCGTCGATCAGCAGTGCTTCGCGTTCGCCGGTGATCAAAGTGGAGGTCACCGGAAACACCGACGCCTCGCCGGGGTTATACACATCCAGATGCAGCGGTGCCGCCTGGGCCGTGAGGGCGCTCAACGCCAGCAGGCCGCCACCGAGCGCCTGGATGAGCATGGATTTGAGGGACATAAAGGATCTCCTGATTGAGTCAGGCCTTCATGGTAAGTTGCAATAAAGGATGCAAATACCCTGTAAAATGAACACCACTGTTGCGAATCTGGAAACAATATGGATCGATTGATCGCCGCCAGGGTGTTTGTCAGCATCGTTGAGCAGGGCAGTCTGTCCGCCGCCGCCCGCGCGCTCGATCTTTCCCGGGCTCAAGTCACCCGTTATCTGGCACGAATGGAGCAATGGGCCGATGCCCGGCTGCTGCACCGCAGCACCCGGCGCCTGAGTCTCACCGAGGCGGGCGAAAGGGCGCTGAGCCGGTGCCGGGAAATGCTGGCACTGGCCGAGGATATCGAAACCCTCGGCGGCACCGACGATGGCCAACCACGTGGCCGGTTGCGGGTGGCGTGCGCGCCGTCGCTGGCCCAGGCGGCGCTGGGTAAGGCGCTGACCGGCTATCTGCAGACCTACCGGCACACCGCCATTGACCTCCAGGTGGGGTATCACCCGGTGAATCTGGTGGAAGAACGCATTGATCTGGCGATCCGCATCACCAACCAGCTGGATCCCAATCTGATCGCCCGCCGCCTGGCCAATTGCGCTTCGGTGGTGTGCGCATCGCCGTCCTATCTGGCCGCGCGCGGCATGCCGGAGCGGGTGGAGGCACTGGCCGACCATAACTGTTTGACCTATTCCTATTTCGGTAAAAGTCTTTGGCGTTTCCAGCGTCATGATGGTGAAGGCGCTGGCGGCGAGGTGTCGGTGCCGGTGGAAGGCAACCTCAACGCCAACGATCCCATGGCACTGCTGGAAGCCGCCAGCGCGGGGTTGGGTATTGCCCTGCAGCCGGTTTACGCGGCGGCGCCTCTGATCGACAGCGGCCGCCTGGTGGCGTTGCTGCCGGACTGGCGCCCCGAGGATCTGGCCATTTCCGCGATTTACCGCTCACGGCGTCATATGCCGCCGGCGTTACGGGCGCTGCTGGATTATCTGGCGGAATGGTTCGGTCAGGATCCACTGTGGCACTGAGACCCGGTGTTCGCCGTTGGTTATTCAGCGGTGTCATCCAGCAGGCGCATTAGCGCCTCGACGAAGCCGGGGTCAATGTAGCGGATGCTGCCATCCGGCAGGCCGAGAATACGATCGATGGCCAGCCCCTGGAACTGAAGACGCCGCTCCAGCGCCTGGTTCGCCGCCTTGGCTTCAGGCGTGCCCTGGGCGTCTACCGCCCGGCCCACCGCATCATAGGTGCTGGCGCCCAACTGCATGATGATTTCCGCCGCGGCGGTGGCATCCGGCACCTGGAAACGGCCTTCCTCGATACCCTGCTGGATGAGGCGTGCCAGCAGCGGCCCAACCAGCGTCATATTGGCCTGGTTGATGCGATGAAACAAGGACTGATGGCCGGGGCTGAAGATGACGCTGAACAGCGGTCGTAACTGCGGCGCGGTCTCCAGCTTGAGCTGCCGGGAGCGCCGCAAAAAGGCGTTCAGCCGGGTCAGGGCATCGCCGTTGTCCTGTTCCACCAAATCGTTGACCTGGGCCACGGAACGTTCCGCCACCCGCGCGACAATGGCTTCCAGGATGTCCTCCTTGGAGGCGAAATAATGATAGAAGCCCCCTTTGGAGAGGCCGGAGCGCTGCAGGATGTGGTTGACGGTGGTGGCTTCATAACCCTGCTCAAAGAACAGAGCCTGGGCGCAATCCAGGAGTTGATCCCGGCGTCGTTCCGGATTTTGCGGGGTGCGTGGCATCACCGTGTCCTGTCTGTGGGCTTGACGACAGACCGACGGTCTGTCTGTAATAAACCGACGGTCGGTCTGTGCTCAGATTAAGCAGCGAGGGCAAGGGATGCAATGGTTCTCCGGTATGCCTGTTTTGCTCAAGCGGTTCGGGTGGTTGCTCGCGCTGATGCTATTCCTGGGGCTGCTGTGGTTCTGGTTGTGGCGGCCACCGACGGTGACGGTGGTGGCTCCGCAACGTGGCGATGCCGCCGAGGTGGTCTACGCCACCGGGGAAGTGGAACCTCGCTATTGGGCGCGGGTGGCGCCGCTGGTGAGTGGGCGTCTGCAAACCCATTGCCGCTGCGAGGGGGAACAGGTCAGTGAAGGTCAGGTATTGGCGAGCCTGGATGATCGCGAGGCCCGCGCCACTCTGGCCGAACTGGAGGCCAGGGAACGGCGCGCGGAAATCGATTATCAGCGCCTCAAGGTGCTGGCGGCCCGCAACGCGGTCAGTCGCCAGGCGCTGGACCAGGCCAGGAGCGAGGCGGAGCAGACCCGAGCGGCGGTGGAGCGTCAACGCACCGTGTTGGAATACCATCAGATACGGGCGCCCATGGATGGTCATGTGTTGCGCGATGAGGGTGAACCCGGAGAGATCGCCAGCCCGGACACGCCGTTGTTCTGGATAGGGCGGCCACGGCCGCTGTGGGTAGTGGCGGAAGTCAATGAGGAAGACATTCCCCAGGTCGAGACCGGTCAGCACGTTCTGCTCAACTCGGACGCCTTTCCAGGGCAATCCCTGGAAGCCCGGGTCGAACGAATCACCCCGAAGGGCGATCCGGTGGCCAAGACCTACCGGGTTTATCTGGCATTGCCGGAGCGCACCCCGCTGAGGGTGGGGATGACGGTGGAGGCCAATATCGTCACCCGGGTTTCCCGCCACGCCTGGCTGTTGCCGGCGAATGCGTTCGACGGTGACCGGCTGGCGTGGGTCCGGGATGGCCGCGTGGTGATCGAATCGGTGGTGGTGGGCATTCGCGGCATCGATCAGGTGGAAGTGCGTGACGGCGTGTCCGCGGAAACCGCTGTGATCGTGCCCTTTCCGGACGATCGGGAACACGGAGACCGGGTGCGCCCGGAGCGGCGGGAGGCGCCGCCATGAAGGTGCCGGTGGTCCTGGATCTGGCCCGCTCCCATGTGCTGGGACGCGGCCGGCAGACCCTGGTGGCGGTCCTCAGCGTGGCTTTGGGCGTCGGGTTCTCCATTGCCATGGCGGCTCTGATGCAGGGAGGCGAGGACGACATGATCGAGCAGATGGTCAACGCCATGCCGCATGTGCGGATCACCGATGAATTTCGTCATGCCCGGCGCCAGCCGGTGCAGGATCGCTTCGATGCCGTTGCCATCGCTGGTCTGCGCCCGAAGGAGGACCGGCGCGGCATTCTCAATCCGGTGGAGGTGCGCGCCCGCCTTTCCGGTTGGGTGCCGGGCTCACTGGCCTGGAGTCTGCGTACCCAGGGGGTGGTCCGTTATGCCGGCCGGGACCAGGGCCTGACTCTGGTCGGCATCGAGCCGGATCAGGCCCAGGCGGTGGCGGCGATCAAGCCGGAAGAGTTCATCGCCGGGGATTTCCAGTCACTGGCGTTCGGTGGCAACAATCTGGTGGTCGGCGATCGCCTGGCGGAAAAACTGGGTGCCCGGCTGGGCACCACAGTGTCGCTGGTGTCCGCCACCGGTGAGTCCCGTTCCTTCAAGATCACCGGTCTGTTTCATACCGGCACCACCGCCCGTGACGAGGGGGAAGGGTATGTGCTGCTGACCAAAGCCCAGACTCTCAGTGACCGGCCCAATGTCATCAACGACATTCGCCTGCGGCTGGCGGATCCGGCGCTGGCGCCGGAGGTGGCGCGCCGGGCCGAGCGGCGGATCGGCTATAAGGCGGTGGCCTGGCAGGAAGCCAACGAATCCCTGCTGGAAGCGCTGGTGGTGCGCAATGTGATCATGTACACGGTGGTCGGCGCCATTCTGGTGGTGGCCGGGTTTGGCATCTTCAACATTATTTCCACCATCACCCACGAAAAAAGCCGCGACATCGCCATCCTCAAATCCCTGGGCTTTACCGAGCGCGACATACGCCGGTTGTTCGTGGCGGAAGGCGTGGCCTTCGGGGTTGCCGGCTCGGTCATCGGCTGGATGATCGGCGCACTGTTGTGCGTGGCCATGTCGATGGTGCGTTTCGAGCTCTCCGGTGCCGGCGTGGCCCAGGAGATGACGCATCTGCCACTGGCCTGGAATGTCTGGCATTACCTGGTCGCGGCCGGATGCGCACTGGCCTCGGCGTCCATGGCCGGTTACCTGCCGGCCCGTCGCGCCGCCCGTCTGCATCCAGTGGATATTATCCGGGGAGCGTCATGAGCGTATTGTTGCGTGGTGAGCACCTGACGCGGATTCTCCCGGGTACCGTGCCGGTGACGCTGGTGGACGACGTCTCCCTGACGGTATCCGGTGGGGAATTCGTCGCCATTACCGGCCCCTCCGGCTCCGGCAAGTCTTCGCTGCTGTACCTGCTTGGCCTGCTGGATCAGTTAACCCGGGGCCGTCTGGTGTTGATTGACCAGGACACCGCCGAGCTGGACGAAGTCGCCCGGGCCGCATTGCGTTTGCGAACCCTGGGGTTTGTATTCCAGTTCCATTTTCTGTTGCCGGAATTCAGCGCCCTGGACAATGTCATGCTGCCGATGCGCAAGCTGGGTGAACGCAACGACCGCGAGCAGCGCGAACGCGCCGCCGAGCTGTTGGCGGTGCTGGGCCTGGAAGCGCATCTGCACAAACGGCCGCATCAACTGTCCGGCGGCCAGCGCCAGCGCGTGGCGGTGGCCCGGGCGCTGGCCAACGATCCGCCCCTGGTGCTGGCGGATGAGCCCACCGGCAGCCTGGACAGCGCCAGTTCCGAACAGGTCTTCTCCATTCTTCACGATCTGGTGCATCAGCGCGGTAAAACGGTAATCGCGGTAACCCACGATATGGAGCTGGCGGCGCGCATGGACCGGCGCCTGCATTTGGTGGATGGCCGGCTCGAGGGTCAGGATCGCGGCCAGTGAGCCGCCCGTGCTGTCTCATAATTCGCTGGCGGTGTGGCGTGTAAGTGTGCCAGCCGCGATGGTATAAAAACGCCGTTGATGAAACCGATGGGAGAGGAAAATGGCAAAGGACTGGCCCGAGCGTATACCCGAAGGGGAAGAGTTGCCGCTGTTAATGCGCTGTTGCGGCTACCGTTTCAACCGTGCCGGTAACGTGGCCGTCGACCCGGTTCCGCCGGAGCCTGAGGAATTGGCCGAGGCGGAACGGCTGGGCTGGGCGCCTGCGCAGACCATCTCGCTGTCCGCCGCCGATCTGATCGCACGAGCTATCGCCGCCGCGGCCCGATTGGAACCCGATCAGGTGGCCGCCGCGTTCGTGGCCGGCGTCGGCGGCAGCCACCCACGCGGGCGGCAGATATTGATCTCCTATGCCTGGGCCCGGCATTTGTCCGGTGCACCCAGGACCGATTCGGGCCTGCCGGACTGCGGTTTGGCTGAGAGGTCCGAAGTTAACTTCAGCGACCAGGCACTGCGACTGGCGTTGGGCTATGTCTGGAATGAGCTGCCGGCGAATTTTCTGCCTGATCTGGAGGCAGCCGCCGCGCAAGGGTTACCGTCGCCCAGCGCTGATGACGAGGCGGTGTTCCGGCGGCTGATCCAGGTGATTGGCTCGCAGGCGCCGGACACCACGCCGGGGGAATTGGAAAAGAATCTGGCGCGGCTCAAGTTGATCCCCAAAAGCGACAAGTACGCCCGTTACGGCATGCTGCAGGCGCTGGCGGAGGTCGGAGTGATCCCCAACCCGATCCTCGATCCGTCCTGGGATCGCCATATTCCCTACAGCGAGCGGATCGCGGCCCATCAGCAGGTGAAGGGCAGCCCGCGCTCGGATATCGTGCTGCCGTTGGCCGGTTGGCGTGGAGCAGAGGGTATCGACGGTGCTCGTCTTCAGCAGGTGTTCGGCATCGAGCCGGCCTCGCCGCGCTCGCGGTAGTCCGTTGGCGATCGAGGTGTTAATCGTTGCAATAACTCCTGGCAAGAAGGGTGCAGAAAATCCCCCCAGGCCCTAAGATGTGCGGGACAGCGAGACGATCTGCCATGGCCCGATTACACCCTCGATTATTGCATGCACTCAATTTATTGCCGTCGAACCGGCCGGTGCACTTGTTGACCCGCCACTCGGTTCGGGAGCTGGCCAAGAACGGGTTCGCGGATTACCGTTTGCCGTTGACGCCGGAAGGCATCGAACTGGCCCGGGATTGGGGAGGGCAGCTGGCGCGCCCGGTGTCGGCGTTTTATTCCAGCCCGGTGGGACGTTGCGTGGATACCGCCAAGGCCATGGCCGAGGGCGCGCTGCGCGCCGGTTTGATCGATCGTCCCATGGACGTGCTCACCGATAACACGCTGGTGGAACCGGGGTGCTATGTGCAGGACATGAATCGGGTGGGACCCACCTTTCTGAAGATGGGCGCCATGCGATTCCTCAATCGCCATTTGCAGAATCCGTTCGAGGGCATGCTGTCGCCGGCGGATGGCTGCGCCAAGCTGGCCGGCTACTTGCGGGACCGGGAGCCTGGCCGCGGTGAACTGGCGGTGCACGTGACCCATGACACCATTCTCGCGGTGCTGGTGGCGGAGCTGGAAGGGCGGCGCTCCATCAACCAGGACGATTGGCCTTGGATGATGGAAGGCCTGTGGGTCTGGTTCCAGGACGGCGGCATGCACTGGGTATGGCGTGGTGAACGTGGCCACCGCTTGCTGCGTGCCTCTGCTTGATTTTGTCTTTGGTTATCCCCATTAACTACCGTTCGCTACGCACCGATTGGTAAAGCACTCGGATTGGATCCGTTTTCCGCCCCAGACCGGAAAGAGAGGTGATTTTTGTCGGCCTTGACCATTCGTAATCTGACCAAAACCTACGGCAACGGTGTCCAGGCGCTCAAGGGCATCGACCTGACCGTTGAAAAAGGCGAGTTCTTCGCATTGCTGGGCCCCAATGGCGCCGGCAAATCCACCACCATCGGCATCGTCAGTTCTCTGGTGAACAAGAGCGGCGGAGAGGTCGAGATCTTCGGGCATTCCCTGGACCGGGAGCGGGCACTGGCAAAAAAGAAGATCGGTGTGGTGCCGCAGGAATTCAACTTCAATCAATTCGAGAAAGTGTACGACATCGTCGTCACCCAGGCCGGGTTCTACGGCATCCCCATCGCCGAGGCCCGGCGCCAGGCGGAGAAATATCTGCGTCAGCTCGGGTTGTGGGAGAAGCGCCAGTCCGCCGCGCGCATGCTCTCCGGGGGCATGAAGCGCCGCCTGATGATCGCCCGCGCGCTGGTGCACGAACCGGAGCTGCTGATCCTGGATGAGCCCACCGCCGGCGTCGACATCGAGTTGCGCCGCTCCATGTGGGATTTTCTCATCGGTCTGAATGAGCAAGGGCGCACCATCATTCTCACCACTCATTATCTGGAAGAGGCGGAGTCGCTGTGCCGGCGCATCGCCATCATCGACCACGGCGTGATCGTCGAAAACACCGATATGAGATCCCTGCTGGAGAAGCTGCAGGTGGAGACCTTCGTGCTTGATCTGCAACGGCCGCTGCAAAGCGCGCCGGAGTTGTGCGGTTTCCACGTGCGCCTGCGTGATGCCGCCACCCTGGAAGTGGATGTGCCGAAAACCGAGAGTCTCAATCGCCTGTTCGGTGCCCTGGCGGAACAGGACATTCAAGTGCTGAGCATGCGTAACAAAGCCAACCGGCTGGAGGAATTGTTCGTGCGACTGGTGGAACGCAACGCGGATCTTGCCGGCAAGGAGGCCGCCTCGTGAGTTTTACTGAACAGTGGGTGGCGTTTCTCACCCTGGTGACCAAGGAAATCCGGCGCTTCGTGCGTATCTGGCCGCAGACGTTGCTGCCGCCGGCGATCACCATGTCCCTGTATTTCGTCATCTTCGGCAACCTGGTGGGCAGCCGCATCGGTGATATGGGCGGCTTCGATTACATGCAATACATCGTGCCCGGTCTGATCATGATGAGCGTGATCCAGAACAGCTACGGCAATGTGGTCAGTTCGTTCTTCTCCACCAAGTTCCAGCATTCCATCGAGGAGATGATGGTGTCGCCGATGCCGGCCCACGTCATTCTCACCGGCTACATGGTGGGCGGTATCGCCCGCGGTTTGATGGTCGGCGGCATCGTTACCGTGCTGAGTCTGTTCTTCACCCATCTGACGCTGCAGCATGCCTGGATCACGCTGTCGGTGGTGGTGATGACGGCGGCGTTGTTCTCCCTCGGTGGTTTCATCAACGCGGTGTTCGCCCGTAATTTCGACGACATCAGCATCATCCCCAACTTCGTGCTGACGCCGCTGACCTATCTGGGCGGGGTGTTTTATTCATTGGAGCTGCTGCCGGATTTCTGGCGTACGGTGACCCTGGCCAACCCCATCGTCTACATGGTCAACGCCTTCCGTTACGGTATTCTGGGGGTCAGTGACGTTAATGTGTACACGTCCCTGGGGACCATCGCGCTGTTCGTGTTGGGCTTTTACATTCTGGCCCTGTGGCTGCTGCGCCGTGGCACCGGTATCCGCGCCTGAGACAAGACAATGAGCTATTTGCAAGACGCCCCGCTGGGGCAAACCAGTGAGTACGTGGATCAATACGCACCGGAACTGCTGTATCCGGTGCCCCGGGCACTGGCACGGGAAAGCCTGGCGCTGACCGGCACCCTGCCGTTCCGGGGCGAGGATCTATGGACCGGCTACGAGCTGTCCTGGTTGGACCAGGGCGGCAAACCCCATGTGGCGCTGGTGGAAGTCCGGGTGCCGTGCACCTCGGACAACATCATCGAGTCCAAATCGCTGAAGCTTTACCTGAATTCGTTCGCCAACAGCCGCTACACCAATGCCGATTCCGTACGGGAGATCATCACAGCCGACCTGGGCAAGGTGGCCGGAGAAGCGGTGACGGTGCGGATTCTTTCCCTGGACGAGGCGGCGGCCCAACCGGCCTGGCATAGCGATGGTGTTTGCGTGGATGAGCTGGATCTGACCATTGACACCGTCGAGTACCGCCCGGACCTGCTGACCACCACGACGGGGGAGGCACACCAGGGTGAACTCTATTCGCACCTCCTGCGCAGCCATTGCCCGGTGACCAACCAGCCGGATTGGGGCACGGTGGTGGTGCGCTATGAAGGCGTGCCCATCGATCCGGCGGGTTTCCTGCGCTATGTGGTCTCCCTGCGCAACCACCAGGGCTTCCATGAACAGATCGTCGAGCAGATGTTCGTCGACCTGCAGCGCCAATGCGCCCCGGCCAAACTCTCCGTCCTCGGCCGCTTCACCCGCCGCGGCGGCCTCGACATCAACCCGTTCCGCAGCAACTTCGAAGCGGCGCCGGAGAACCGACGCACAATAAGACAGTGAATAGTGAAGAGTTAAAAGTGAACGGTTAAAAAAGAGGGCTTGCGTATCCGCAACCCTCACCCTTTCCTTCACTATTCACTGCTTTTCTCACGTTCCCAGCGGCCATCCCACCGCGATCCAGACGCCCAGCAGAATCGACCAGCCCAGTAGCAGGGTCAGGCTGTAGGGCAGCATGAGCGCGATCAGCGTGCCGACCCCGGTGTCCGCCTGGTAGCGGCGGGCGAAGCCCAGGACCAGGGCGAAGTAGGGCATCAGCGGGGTGATGATATTGGTGCTGGAGTCGCCCACGCGATAGGCGGCCTGGGTGGCTTCCGGATCGATGCCGAGCAGCATCAGCATGGGAATGAACACCGGCGCCAGGATCGACCATTTGGCCGAGGCACTGCCGATCAGCAGATTGATGGCGGTGCTCATCAACACGAACAGCAATAGCAGCAGCACGGTGGGCAAGGACAGCGTGCCCAGCCAGGCGGCGCCGCGAATGGCGAGTACCAGACCCAACTGGCTGTAGTTGAACCAGGCCACGAACTGGGCGGCGAAGAACATCAGCACCAGATAACCGGCCATGGACGCCATGGTGGTTTCCATCGCGGTAATGACGTCACCGGCGGAGCGGAACGCCCCGCTGACGCGGCCGTAGACCACGCCGCAGGCGGCGGCCACCAGGGCAATTAACACCACGATGCTGGACATGAATGGTGATTGCAGCAGGGCTCCGGTGTCCGCGTTACGCAGCGGCGCGTCCGCCGGCAGCCCCAGCCAGGCCAGAAACGCCAGACCCGCCACCAGGGTGACCAGGGTCCAGATCGCCGCGCGCCGGTGCAGGTGCGGTTGTTCGTCCCGGACGCTCCCGTCCGCTTCGCCGGCGGCCAACCGGGGCTCGACGAAGCGCACCGTCACCAGGGTCACCAGCGTGGTCACCAGCACGGTGGATACGATAATGAACCAATAGTTGCCGGCGGCGCTGACGGTGCGCTGCGGATCGATGATGTGCGCCGCCTCGGTGGAAATCCCGGCCAGCACCGCGTCCACCGGGCCGAGCAGCAGGTTGGCGCTGTAACCGCCGGATACCGCGGCGAACGCGGTGGCGATGCCGGCCAGAGGAGAGCGGCCGGCCAGTTGGAACAGAAAGCCGGCCAGCGGGATCAGCACCACGTAGCCGGCATCGAAGGCGATACTGGACATCACCCCGGCGAACGCCACCGTGGCCACCAGCGTGCGATGGGAGGCCCGGCGTACCAGTGCCGCCAGGCTACCACCCAGCAGACCGGAATACTCGGCGATACCCAGGCCGAGCATCGCCACCAGCGCCACGCCCAGCGGTGCGAACCCGGTGAAGTTGCCGATCATGTGACTGAACAAATACCGCAGGCCGTCGCTGTCCAGCAGCGAGCGCACCACGATTTCCTTTTGTTCCTGGGGGTGAAAGGCGTTGGCGCCGAGAGCGGACAGAATCGCGCTCAGAGGCAGCATCAACACGCATAACCAAACGAACAGAAGAGTGGGGTGGGGTAGCCGGTTGCCCAGCCGTTCCAGACGGCTCAACCAGCCCGCCGATGCAGAAATCGCCATAGTCGCTCCCGGTGGTGCCTCTGTCCGCCGAACTACTCAGAGACGAAGCTGCTCCTGTACCCGACGCGCCGACCGTCCCATGAATTCCAGTACCCGGGGACGTTCCCGATGATGCAGACGGTCGGAATCCAGATGCAGCACGAAGCCTTCCGCTTCGAAGTCCAGGGACACCGGTTTGTTGTCTTTCAAGTCCGTGGCCGAACGGGCCAATGTCCCGAGTATGCGTTTTTTGTCGAAATTGTGAATACGTTCCAGGTCCATATGCAGGGCAAAACCTTCGGTTTCGGCACTGACATAGCGGTTGCGGGCTCCGGCGTGGCGTTTCAGATCACGGGCTTCGTAGACCGGAATCGGGCGATTGAAGCCCTTGGCGCTGATGTCGCCGACGCTGCGGCATTGAATGCGGTCCTGCACCAGTTCATGGGTGGATTCGGAAATCAGCACCTGGCCCGGACGGCAGGCGGATTCCAGACGGCTGGCCAGGTTCACGTCGGTGCCGAGAATGGTGTAGTCCATGCGGCTGTCGGTGCCGAAGTTGCCGACCGTGACATAGCCGGTATTGATGCCAATACGAATCTCCAGCGGCTGCTCGATGCCCTCGTGCTTCCAACGCTGGCGCAGCAGACGCATATGGCGCTGCATTTCGATGGCCATGGCCACGCAGCGGAAGGCATCCTCCTGGGCGCCCTCGCTTTTGGGGTCGCCGAAGAACACCATCACCGCGTCGCCGATGAACTTGTCAATGGTGCCGCCGTGACGCAGGGCAATACGGGTCATTTCACTCAGATAGGTATTGAGCATGGCGGTCAGGGTGTCCAGCGGCAGCTCTTCGGAAATCGCGCTGAAGCCCTTGATGTCCGAGAAGAACACGGTGAGGCGCTTGCGCCGGGTTTCCAGTTTGGCGTCCCGTTTGCCGGTGAACAGAGAGCCCCAGATTTGCGGAGGCAGATATTTGGCCAGCTTGCGTGACATATTCAGGGCTTGCCGCTGCTGCTCGCGTAACTGCTGCTGGGCCAGACGCAGATAGCGGGTCTGCCGTTGCGCGAAAAAAGCGCTGGCGCCCATGTACACCGCCAGCCCCAGCAGGGCGAGGACGACCAGGGACAACGGAGCCTGCGGCACTGGCTCGAAGGTGGGATCAAGCAGATAGAACAGGGCGCCACCGGCGCCCGCGCCCAGGGTGGTCATCGCCACGCTGCCGAGCCAGGGGCGCCAGCCGCCATGGCTCATGGCGTTGGCGTGGACGATGGCCAGCAGCGCCAGGCTGGGGACCACCGCGAACCACAGGCAGGCACACGCGAAGCCGATGCACAGGGCGTCCGCCTGCAATAGCGTCTGTGACAACGTGGCGGCGGCCACACCGCGTTTTTCCGCCACCATCGCCAACAACTGGATGAGCAGCGGGTAAGCCAGCAACGGCGCCACCGCCCAGAGCAGCGAGAACGGATAAACCTGTAATCCGATCCCGGCCCCGAGCATGCCACTGGCCACCAGAAACGCCAGGATTCGGGTCAGATGGGTTTGCCGGCGGGTTTGCGCCTTCAGATCCAGGTACTGGCGCGAGGACAGGGCAGTGTCAGCCATGGACGGTGTTGGTCCCGATAGGAAGGAAAGATAACGCCGCGAGGGCGTCGGTGGCACGGCGCATGATCGACTCCTTGTCCTGGGGGTAACAGACGAGCTTATTAGAAAGTTTTATAAGAAAAAAGGATGATCTTCGTCAACGGGCAGTCTGGCGCTGTTGCCGTATCCGTGGGTGGCGTCTTTGGGGCACGAGGCTACAATAGCGCTCTTTATAAGGAGAATGCATGGATACCCTCACCGCCTTGACCACGCGGGTGTCAGTGCCGCGGCTCACCGACCCCGGCCCCAGCGATGAACAGATCGATTTGCTGCTGCGGGCCGCGATCCGCGCACCGGATCACGGCATGCTGCGGCCCTGGCGATTCATCGTGCTGCGCGGTGACCAGCGGGAGCGGTTAGCGGACATCATGGAACAGCACACCGCCGAATCCTTTGCCGAGGCGGACCCGTGCACTCTTGCCAATGCCCGCAACAAAGCATTGCGGGCCCCGGCGGTGATCGTGGTGGCGGCGGAGGTCACCGAAGGCCACAAGGTGCCGGTGTGGGAGCAGGTGCTGGCGGCCGGCGCCGCCGCTCAAAACATCATGCTCGCCGCCCACGCGCTGGGTATTGGTGCCATGTGGCGTACCGGTGCCATCGCCGAGGACGCGGCGGTGAAACGGCGTCTGGGCTTCGCCGACAAGGACCAGGTGGTAGCGTTCATTTACCTGGGCACGCCGGCCGGCGCACTGAAATCCGTGCCGGACGAAAGTCCCGACTTGTATGTGCGGGAGCTGCCCGATGACTGATCTCTCGGCCCTGGCCGGAAAGGTTCGCGAGGCGATCCCGCTGACCCGCCATCTGGCCTTCGAGTACCTGGACTTCAATGGCGAGCGGCTGCGTTTGCGGGCACCACTGGAGCCCAACCACAACGACAAGGGCACCTTCTTCGCCGGCAGCCAGGCGGCGCTGGTGACTCTGGCCGGTTGGTCGCTGACCTCGGTGCTGGCCGAGCAGATCCTGCCAGACCAGGCCGTGGACGTGGTGGCGGTCACCTCTTCGCTGGACTATCTGCTGCCGCTCGACGTCGATATGGTGATCACCGCCGAATCCGAAGCCGCTGACCGGGAACGTTTCCGCGAACGGCTGCAACGGCGCGGCAAGTCGTCGCTGCGCATTATGGCGCGGGCGGACAATGAACAGGGCCAGCCGGTCTGCCAGTATCAGGGCACCTTTCTTGCCCGGATACTGAAACCATGACCCTGGATACTTCCGCGTTGCTCTATCTGCTCGGCTTCGGTAGCTGGGCTTTATTCCTGCTCTTTGCTCTGGTTGCCGGCCGCGGGTTACAAGTGGTGTCCGGCCGCCGACGTGCCGATGCCTTCCCGCCATATCACTATGAGCCGGCGGAATTCCTCAGCCGTCTCTCGCGCGCCTATCAGAACACCCTGGAACTGCTCGGCGTGGTGATCGTTATCGCCGGTGCGGCGATGGCGGTTGGCAACGACCTGGCCGGTCAGCTCTTGCCCTGGATTCTCGCCGCCCGTATCGGTCAGAGCCTGATTCATCTGATCGGGGTGAATCACTGGCTGGTGCAGATCCGCTTCGCCTTTTTACTGGTGCAGATGGTGCTGCTGGCCTGGCTGGCGCTGGACACCTTCCCGGTCCTCTGTGATCTGATTAAACCCTGAGCAGTCGCCTCCCCGAACCCTTGCCTAACCCGCGCCCCTCCGGTACTCTACGCGCCCTCAGCCTACGGGCTGGGACGACAAAGAGTTTCCCCGGTGAGGTGTCCGAGTGGCCGAAGGAGCACGCCTGGAAAGTGTGTATACGGAAACGTATCGAGGGTTCGAATCCCTCCCTCACCGCCAAATAAAAAGCCCTGATTTTTCAGGGCTTTTTTATTTGGCGGTCGTGGGCGGTTTTGATGAGAGCCCTCCGGTTCGACCAGCCGGCCTTTGGCCGGCGCAGGACGTCGCCCTTGGGCGACGGGGCGAAGCCCCGAGCGTCAGCGACAATCCCTCCCTCACCGCCAAATAAAGAACTCCGCCACCTCCTCATGGCCTTGACGTTTAACGTTAAACGTTATATTTTCTCTCAATGATTAAGAGCTTTTGTTGCCCGGACACTCGCAGCTTGTTTGAGACTGGCAAGACCCGCCGTTGGAGCGGGATTGGCAGAGTGGCTCAACGCAAACTGGCCATGCTGCATGCCGCCAGAGAGCTGCGGGATTTGTTGTCACCGCCGGGTAACAGGTTGGAGGCGCTTAAAGGAGACCGTTTGGGACAGCACAGCATCCGCATCAATGACCAATGGCGAATCTGTTTCCGTTGGACAAGTGTCGGGCCGGAGGATGTGGAAATTGTGGATTATCACTAAGGAGGCCAGGCCATGATTCAGAATGGAATGCGTCCGGTCCATCCGGGCGAAGTATTGCGTGAGGAATTCCTGGAGCCGCTGGGTATCAGCGCCCATGCTCTATCGCGGGCGCTGCATGTCTCGGCGCCGCGCGTCAATGAGATCGTACGCGAGAGGCGCGGCATTACCGCGGATACGGCGATGCGATTGGCCCGCTTTTTCAACACAACGCCGCATTTCTGGATGAACCTGCAAGCGGAGTATGATATTCGTGTCGCCGAAAACATGTCCGCGAAGGTGATCGCCGAGGAGGTTGAGCCCTACAAAGCGGCTTGCGTGTAAGGCTTCTGATGTCGATTGTGTCGCTCTATGTTGCGCGACCAGACTTCTTTTTTCTTGCCGTACCCTTGCGGGCGGCAGGCTCACTGCTATTGGGCTGCGGCAGGCCGTCCCCCTGCAGGGTATCCAGAAACAGCCGGACTTCCTCCGGTGTAATGTGTTGCCACTCCCGGGCGGCGAGTACCTGATCGACTTCCTCGGCCCATTCCAGCCAGGTTTCCGCCAGCCGGATCCCCCGTTTGAGGGTCAGGAACACCCCCATGAATTTGCCCAGCACGGTGGCCGGCAGCGATTCGAATACCGCCCGTTTGCGGTACAGGTGCTCCAGTGTCCGCCGATAATGTTCCCGCAGTTGGTTCAGTTCCGTGGCCAGGGTGTCCGGGTCCTGCAGGTGCATGGAGGCAACCTTCACCATGAAGCCGTCATTGAGTCTGGGTACCGCAATGGGCTTGGCGAGCCATTCCTGCATGGCCTGCCAGCCGGCCTGATTCAGATGGTAAACCTTGCGCGGCGGTCGCGGGGCGTTGTCCACCGTCTCGCAATCCAGCAGTCCATCCTTATGCAGCTTGGCAAGATCCCGGTAAATCTGCTGAAAGCTGGCATTCCACAGATAGCCATAAGTGTGCTGAAAGCCTTTGACGATGTCGTAGCCGGCGGCACCGCCGCTACCCAGATAGACCAACAAAACGTGGCGTAGGGACATCTTTTTCCTCCTCCGCTGATGGTACACATCGCTAAACTTGATTAATACTCAACATGTTGAATGATTGGATTGGGTGGCGTAGGGTTGCTTAAAAAACACCCACAGGAGGACGTCATGGATGTGACATCGGGGCCGACCCCGGCGGTCAGGCCGGACCGCGGGGGAAGCAGCACGGATTGGGAGGAAAGGATGATGCCCTGGCATTACCAGGGCGATCCGTTGGCGGAAGCGGTGGCCGCTCGGCTTCGGGAGCGGCGTGCTTCCCCGGGGGGCGCCGTGGCGACGGTTCGCCAACTGGCTGACGAAGGGGATGTGGATTGTCAGCGGCTGTGGGCGGATATGGAAACGGTGCCGGATTGGGTGGATTTTGGCCTGATGCGCCAGGGCGGCGCCATGGCGCAATGCCACTTCCCTCATCTGATTCTGGGCCTGACCTACGGCTGCATGCCTCTGACGTTCGCCCATCCGGATGCGGCGGCCATCTTTGTGCGCACCGGTCGTATGCAAGCCAATATCAGCCGTCGTCTGAATGAATCGGCCTCGCTGTTCTTCGGTGTTTGTGACAGTGATGCCCTGGCTCCGGGCAAGGCCATGTGGGAAGCCTGCTTACAGGTTCGCCTGGTCCATGCGCTGGTCAGAATGAAATGTTTGGCGGACGGATGGGATCAGCTCGGTCACGGCATGCCGGTCAGTCAACTGGCCACCGCCGCCGGGCCGGCTTTCTTTGGCGCTCACTTACTGGGTTGCATGCGCCGTCTGGGAGCCCGCATCAGCGACGAAGAAGCGGCCGGCTATTGCCTGATCTGGCGATATACCACGCGGTTGCTGGGCGTGCCGCTGGAATTACTGGGGGAGACGCAACGGCAACAGGATAACCTCGACACCTGGTTCATGAGCCAGTTTTTCGCCCCGGACGACACCGCGAAAACGATCATGGCCTCATTACTGGAGGGACTGTGCTCTTTGCCCCCCACATCGCGGTTGCCCCGCCCCCTGCAGGTTGCCTTGTTCCGCCGCATGCTGGGCGATGAGATGGCGGAGGGCTTCGGAATTCCGGTCAGTCACGGAGGTGAGCAAGCACTATGGATGATGCGGCCGATGCTGGCCGGTCTCTCCCGCCTGCGAAGGGTTCCGGGCACGCCCACGGGGTTGCGGCACTTGGGGCAACGCATCCTCAGCCGGCTTGCTACCGAAGGACTGGTCAGCCCGGCAGCCGCCGGCACGGCCAATTAGGGAAGGGGTAAATAATGAGAATAACGACCTGGAAGACAATACGGAATCTGGCGTTCTTGTTGCTGTTGGTGATGCCGCCATCGCTGTCGGCGCGAACACTCTGTGTGTTCAGTCTGGTCGGTGCTCAGGGGGAACTCTGGGAGCAGATGGAAGATTACCGGGTGGCGGCCCTGCAATGGGGTGAGCCGCTGTCGTTACGGGTCTTCACCGATGAGCGGATCGCGGCGGAAGACCTCAAGGCGGGGTTATGCGATGGCTTGATGATGACGGGCATGCGGGCACGCCAGTTCGTGCCGTTCACGGGTAGTATCGATGCCATTGGCGGCCTGCATAATTACCGGAGTCTGCGGGTTCTGATCGAATTGCTGGCGGATCCGAGGCTGGCGGCCGCCATGCGCCATGGTGTCTATGAGACCGCGGGTATTTTGCCGTTGGGCGCGGCTTATCTGCATATCAATGACCGCGCCATCAACAGCGTGGAAAAAATGGCGGGCCATACCATGGCGGTATTCGATAACGACCGGGCTCAGATCCTGATGGCGGAACATATCGGTGTGCGCCCGGTATTGTCCGACGTGAGTAATTTCTCATCGAAATTCAACAATGGTGTCGTCGATGTCATTGCCGCGCCGGCGGTGGCCTATAGGCCGCTGGAGCTCTATCGGGGCGTGGGCCTGCAAGGTGTGGTGCTGAAGCTGACCACGGTCCAACTGACGCTGCAACTGGTGTTGCGCCACGAGCGCTTTTCACCGGAGTTCATGGCCCGCTCCCGCCACTATTTTGCCGACCAGTTTGAGCGGACCATGAAGGTGATCCGGGCCGCGGAAGACGACCTGCTGTTTTTCTATCCGCCTCCGGACAAGGACCGGGAGCGGTATGCGCAGATGATGAACGAATCGCGCCGCTTCCTGATTGAGGCCGGCGTATACGACAGGGATATGATGCGTTGGCTGAAGAAAGTGCGCTGCAAGGTGTCTCCCGCCCGGGCGGAGTGCGTGGACGGAGGGGAATGGTAATGCGTTGGCTATATGGTTTATGCCTGCTGGGCCTGTTGGCGTCGTCCACCCTGGTCCATGCCGATGCCGCTTCCCGATTGGTGGAGCGGTATGTGCAGGCCTTGCAGCAGAGGGATGATACCGCTCTGGCCGCGTTGCTGGCGGAGGATACGAGGATCAAGGTGACGCTGCTGATGGGGCAGGAACCGCCTATGGTCATCTCCCTGACCCGTGCGGAGTATCTTCAGCAACAGCGCGCCTTATGGAACTTTGCCTCCGACCACGCGGTTACGGTAGGCGACCGGAGTGTTTCGGAAAAAGGGGAAGGCGCGTCGGTGACGTTTGAGCAAAAGGAGCGTTATAAGCTGTTGCAGGGGACGCTGAACCGGAATAGCCAGATGACCTTACGCACGCGGAGCCGGGATGGGAAAAGCATCATCACCGAGATACAGGCGCGTATCAGGCAATGGTGAATGTGTGGCGGGGGCCGCCGACGGCCCCCGCGAGCCGGCTTATTGTTTGCCCGAGCCGTCTTCTCCCTTGGACGCCGCGGTTTTCAGCGCCGCATAGGCGAAGCCGATCAGCAGGCCGGTGGGAATCAGGCGCCACATTTCATCGAAGCCGAAGAAGAACCAGGCGGCGAGAATAACGGCGGTGAGGCCAAGCAGCAGGGCGACAAGTCGGGAAGCGGACACGGTGCTCTCGTGAATCGGTAGTGGACGAAGCCGCAGAGGCTAGCCGAGAGGCGGGGGCAAAGCAAACCGGAAGCCGGGCCGCTTCCGGTTTGTCGCCAATGACGCCTCAGCCGCGATAACTGTAGGCCTCCTGGGAGATGCCGCCGTAGCCATAGGCGGCGGCGCGGCAGTCGACGATGTGGATATTCGAGTGGGGATGGACATCGCCGAGCAGGCGACTCAATTCCTGAAACGCCCGGTCCTGGTAGTCCGCTTTCTGTTGTTTGGTATTGGTCTCGTCGGTGACGGTCACCACCAGCCGGAAAGAGTCCCTGTCCAACTCGGCCAGCGAGCGCCCGGCGATGAACCATTGCTCCCTGGGCAGATATCGGATTTGCACCATGGTGCGTTGCTCTTCCTTGTCCAGCACACGGCAGGTCAGGGCGGTGAGGGTTTTGGCGATATGGCGGGCCTGTGCGGGGTCGGGGGTGCCGGACAGGATCAGATCAATACCGGGCATGGCTCAAGTCTCCAGATGGGGCTTAGGTGATCAGGAAGGGACAGGCTAGAGCAGATTTGGCCATCCGAATAACGGGAATATAAGATAGAATCCATCGGTAAGTCCGATGGATGGCGCAAGTTTGGAATGACGTGCGATGAAACGCTTCGATCTGGAATTGTTGAACACCCTGGTGACGGCGGTGGAGCAGGGCAGCCTGTCGGCGGCGGTGCCGATCCTGTGCCGTTCCCAGTCCACCCTCAGCGAGCAGGTGAGGAAGCTGGAGCAACAGTGCGGTGTGCCGTTGCTGGTGCGCGGCAAGCAGGGCGTGGTGCCGACCCCGGCGGGGCAAAGGCTGGTGGACCATGCGCGCAAGCTATTGGCTTTGAACGACGTCGCTTATCAGGATATGCAGGGACTGTTGCTGGCCGGGGATGTGCGGCTGGCGATCACCGATTATTTTCGCCCGGACTGGGTGCCCACCCTGCTACGCCGTATCCGGGGCCGCTATCCGCGCTTGCGTTTGCATGTGGCGATCCTGAAAAGCGCCTTCGTCGAAGAGGAAGTGACGGCGCGGGAGTACGATCTGGGCATTTCCATGATGCTGCCGGACGTGGCACCGCAGCCGCCCACCGGCACGGAGCAACGGCGGCTGCTACGCCGTGAGCCGTTATTCTGGGTGGCCCATTCTTCTCTGGAATTGACGCCTTCCGAGCCGGTGCCGATAGTGGCGCTGCCAGCCAGTTGCGCCTTGCACCGCTATACCATGAGCATGCTGGAAGCCCACCAGCGACCCTATTACATCGCCCATTCCGCGTCCGGAGTGGCGGGGATGCATCTGGCGTTGTCGGCGGGGCTCGGCGTCGCCTGCCTGAACGCCTCGGCGGTACCCGAAGGGCTGAGGCGGATCGATGACGCTCTCAAACTGCCCCGGTTGCCGCCGGTCCGTTTTCACATGTCCGCCGCCACGCCCACGGTGTCGGCGTTGGTGGCGGAAGTGCGGGAGATGTTGGCGCAGTCCGCGTGCTGAGGGCCGCCATGGCGGAGATGATGCCCTAGCTTCCCAGTCCGTCCAGGAACGTCTTGAGGTGCTGATTGACCTGGTCCGGTGCCTCCATCTGGATCCAATGACCGATGCCATCGAGGATGATGATATCGGTGAGATCATCCATCTGCGACGGCATGCGTTCCAACGCTTTGGCGGCGAACTGGATCACCGGATCTTCCTCGCCACCAATGAACAGGGCGGTGGGCTGGATCCGCTGGCGGCCGTCGGCATGCTGTTCTTCCCAGGACGCGTCCATGGCCCGATACCAGTTGATCGGCCCGGTCAGACCGCTGTTTTCGAAGCGTTTCACATAGACGTCCAGATCCGACTCGGTCATCCAGGGCGGCTGCGGCCCTTGCGGGGGCTGCAGAATGTCCAGGAAGCCGGTGACCGGCTTGGCGGCGCGATGTTTTTCCCGCATGCCGGGGCCGGACAGCGCATGGTACATACGGCGCAGAAAATCGCGTACATCCGCTTCCAGTTCCTGCTCCGGGATTTCCGGCTGTTGGAAGTACAGTTGATAGAAGAAACGCTCACCGAAGGCCTGGCGCATTTGCTCGGTGGGCCGGCGCGGGCCGATGCCGGGATAGGGAACGGAAAGCCCGACCACGGCACGCACCCGTTGCGGATACTCACGGGCCACCTGCCAGGCCAGGGCACAGCCCCAGTCGTGGCCGATCACCACCGCTTGCCCGGCATCGAAAGCGTCGAGAATGCCAATCACATCCTTGACCAGCTCGCTTTGCCGGTAGGCCATCGGGTCCTTGGGGGCGTCGCTGTAGCCGTAGCCGCGCAGATCCGGTACCAGCACGTGATAGCCTTGCCCGGCGAGAAAAGGCGCTTGATAACGCCAGGAGTACCCGCACTCGGGGAAACCGTGCAAGAGAATAATGGCGGGGCGGCCCCGTTCACCGTACTCACTGACGTGGAAGGTGAGACCGTTTGCTTCCACGCGCTGCTCTGTAGCGTTTGCCATGTCGAAATGCTGCCTGCTGTTATTGGAATGGGGGCGCGGCTTGTCCCGGCCCGACAGGAACAACAGCATACCGTGGGGAATGGGCGGAACAAAACAAAAACGCCGGATGCTCCGCCCGGGGGGTTAGGCCTATTGATCGTCAAACAGCCCGGCCTCGACCAGGCCGTTGGCGATGGTGTTGGCGAATTTCTCCGCGCCGGCTTCCAATCCGCGTTGGTTCGCCGTTACCGTGGTGCCTTGCCAGACAATCGCCTGTTGCGTCACGTCCCAGAAATCGGTGCGGGTCACATACAGGGTTTCGGTAATGAAGAAATCCGGGCCAAAGGTTTCCGGCTGCATGGTGAGGCCGGCGGTGACTGGTGCCTGGGAGGACGCCTCGCCACCGACGTGCACATCCTCCACATTTTTGTCGAGTAAATGGATTGCCACGGCACTGTCGAAACCTTCGTCACGCATGCGTTGCGCAAGATAGTCACGGCTTTTCCCTTCAATGCCTTTGTGGCCGTAAACATCCAGCGCCGCCCGGGCGTCGATGCCCCGGGCGCGCAACCGCTCAACGATGGCGTGTTCCAGCAGTGGCCGTACTTCATGGTCCACCAGCAGGCCAACCACCACCGACTGGTAAGGCGGCTGAGCGGTCTTTTCGGTGTTGGCTTTCACCTCCACCAGCCTGGTGTTGCTATACACCGAAAGACAACCGCTCAATAACGTCAGCAACAGAGCGGGGAAGGCGTATTTCCATGTTTTCATCGGTTTTCCTCTTGCCTGCCGGCGGCCCGGGCCGCCGGCTTCCTTATAAAAAAATCAGAATGTCACGCTGGTGCTCAGGGCAACGTAATCACGATCGGAGACGGTGCTGTAGGCCTGATCATTATAAGTGGTGTAGGACAGCGTGGTGGTGGTGTTGCGGTAATCGAAGCCCAGTGACAGGCCCAGCGAGCGCTGGTCTTCCTGCAGGGCGTCATCGCTGGCGTAACCGTCCACGCCATGACGGAACGACAGTCCCGGAGTCACGGTGACCGGACCGAGCAGGTTGGCGTAGGTGGATTTCACCGAGACCTGATAGCCCCAACTGAAATCGGTGACGTAACCCTTGTCGCCCGGGTCGCCGACGCCGTATTGGGTGTGACGGCGGAAACGCATCTCGCTGGTGCTGGGCAAGTCCGGAATCCATTCAAACGCGGTTTGCAAGGACAGCACTGTTTTTTGCGCCTTGAGAAACTCGGGAACTACCGTGGTGAAGGTGAATTCGGCACGCTGGATGTCGAACTCCCGGTAGCCGTGAACCACATCGCCCGCCGCAACCCCGTTGATGTAGTCCTGAGTGCCGGAGGGTACTTTGGCATTGTTACCGCCCAGGGTGCTGCTGGCGGTTTGCGAGGTCAGGTCCGAGGTATTGATCTGGATCGGCATGTCCTTCAGATAACTCAGATTCATGGACAGGTTGCCGATACCGGCGAAGGTCTTGTCGGCGGTCAGACCGAACACCTTGATGTCTTCCGGATACTCGTAGAAATAGTGAACCCGGTTGAACGGTGCCGGCTGTGCACTGGGTGTCTTCAGTTTACGGGTGGAGTAGATCGGCAAACGCATGTGGTAGTTGAAGTAGTAGGCGCCGACCTTGGCTTTGGCTTCGGCGAACTGGTAGTCGAACTTGAAGCCGTACTGGCCATTGCCGCGAGCGTCGTCGTCTCCTTCCCGCACGAAGTACAGTCCCTGTTCCTTGGCGTCCTGGCTCGGTAGTGGGGTGCTGCCGGAGAAGGTGCCGTTGCAGCCAATGGCGGTGTTGTCCAGGGAGGAGTAAAAAGTCCCGCAGCCATCCAGCACGGCTTTCTCCCAGTCATATTGGTAGAACGCCTTGGCGGAAAGGTGCTCGAACGGACTGAATTCCAGGCTCACCATGCCAGAGGGAATCAGATATTCCTGATAACCGGAACCCGGCCGATGCAATGCGGCCAGATCCACCGCGTTCAAAGACGATAGTGAGCCGCGGGAATACAGGCTGCGGCCCCACAGCAGGAACTGATCCCCGATCTTTACCGACAACGGCCGGCCGTTCACCTCGAAGTTGCCGTAAACGTAAGCTTCCTGAAGGTTGCCGCCGGAAAACCGGGCGCGCCGGTCGAAGTCGTCGTCGTCGAGCGGTGTATCCGGCTGATAGTCGTTGGGGAAATGACCATGGGCAACATCCTGTTCCTTGAGGACATAGTCGTACCAGGCCTTGGCGCTGATCACCGCGCCATAATTCTGGTACTTGAAATCAAAGCGGCCGAACAGCTGCGCCACGCCATTGACCAGATCACCGGCGTCATAATTCATGTTGCCGTCATCGGCCACCGCCGAATTGGTTTGGCCGCCACCGGGCACGTCCGGCGCGAATAGCAGATCCTTGTTGGCGGACTGCACCCGCATGGCGGTACCGAGGGCGCCCTTCACCGTCCAGGCGACGCTGGCGTCCTCGCTCAGTTGGTTTTCGCCGGCCCAGGCCGGTATACACAGGGGCAGGGTGCCGAGGGTGCAGGCCACCCCGGCCAGGACTTTTATCCTCATTGTATTTCGCTCTCCACTGGGGCCGTTCGAACGGCCTCCGATCGTTGCTGTTTTTCTCTGTGCGTCACGACAAATCGGTCTGTTCCGACCAACGGTGAAAACCGGACGACGTCACCGTCCGCACCGTGTGCAAGGATCCTTCGGAGTGGGACCGGTGCCGGAAAAGGTATCGGGGCTGGCCATATCGGCGGGAGTGGTCCGGCAAGGCCGGCAGTACCCCATGGCGCCGAAAATGGAGCAGGCAGGTGTTGTTCTTTTGGTTTGGCCGCTGGTCCGTAGCGGAATGATCTTTTGTGTGACCACCGTCCCTGGTGGCCATCCTCCGGACCATCGCTAAAGCGATGTCCAAAATCGTTCCCGACGATTTTGTGTGACCACCGTCCATGGCGGTCACCCTTCGGGCCGTCGCAGGCGACGTCCAAAATCGTTCCCGACGATTTTGTGTGGCCACCGTCCATGGCGGCCATCCTCCGGACTATCGCTAAAGCGATGTCCAAAATCGTTCCCGACGATTTTGTGAATCAGTGTTTTGAAAATCGCCGGGAGGGCGCATTCAACCTCTCACTGGCGGAAGGGTCAACAAGGGCAAGTAAGTTGTTTTGATCGAAAAGCGATCTATTTGGGGCGTTTTTGATTAAAAAACAGACAAAAAGAGAAGGGTGCGGCTGTCGTGTATACCTTTTTTCTGTCGATGTTACTTTTAGTAACGAGCCAGGGGAAATGGAGAGGGAGGACAGGTAAACGGAAAGCAGAGTGGCGTGGTACGACAGTGCTACAAAAAACAAAACAGGAGTTGAGTGCGGCAGGTGCTGTTACTGTCTATGGGAAGAATGGTAACACATGGCCAAAATCGAGACCGGAATGCCGTGTAAAGACGGTAAATGCGCCGAAACGTGAAGGGCTTCGTGCAGAAAAACCGTTGGTCTTTTGTCGCCGCTTTTTATGACCGGACAGTCATGTGTGGAAATAGGTCGGTAAGGACTCAAGGATGACGGTTTTCACCGTATTTCTATCGGTTTTGGTGGTGGACGGAGGCTGGCACATTACTTTACAACTAGTGGCGGAAATAGAAGAAAGATGAAGGAAAAACAGCAACTTAGTGTTCTTAAATTGGACGCAAGATGGGGCTGGACAGGTAAAAAAACTTAGGAACATACTTAACGGCATGGCCGCGTCCGCCGCTCCTGGTGGTAACGTGGAAATAACATTGAATGCCTCTTTGGCATCATCAAAGGAATATCCCTGGCCTGTGAAACGGAAGGATGTTCCACGAAAGTGGATCGTCGCGTGCCCGCGGCGATGAAATAAAACGGCAAAACAACAACAAAGTGGAGAGCCTAAATGTTGAAGTCCGTTCGTACCCTCGTCACCGCCTCCTTGCTGCTGGCTGGTACCGCCGCCAGCGCCGCGGAGACAGTGAAACTCGCTTTGATCGACCCGCTCACCGGTCCCATGGCCGCCGCCGGCCAGCCGGCGTTCGAGCACCTCAAACTAGAAGCTGAACGTATCAACGCCAATGGCGGCCTGAATGGCGCCAAACTGGAAATCGTCGGCCTGGACAACAAGGTCAACCCGCAGGAAAGCCTGGTACAGTTGCAGAAGGCCATCAACGATGGCATCCAACTGGTGACCCAGGGTAACGGTTCCTCCGTCGCATCCGCGCTGATTACTTCCGTGGAGAAACACAACCGCCGTAACCCGGGCAAGGAAGTGTTGTATCTGAACTACGCGGCGGTGGATCCGGCGTTCACCAATGAGCGCTGCTCTTACTGGCATTTCCGTTTCGATGCCAACGCGGACATGAAGATGAACGCGTTGACCAACTACATCGCCAGCAATAAAGATATCCACAAAGTCTATCTGATCAACCAGGACTACAGCTTCGGCCACGCGGTTTCCAAGTCCGCCCAGGAAATGCTGAAGCAGAAGCGTCCGGATATCGAAATCGTTGGCAATGACTTCCACCCGCTGGCCAAGGTCAAGGACTTCACTCCGTATGTGTCCAAGATCCAGGCTTCCGGCGCCGACGCGGTGATTTCTGGCAACTGGGGGCAGGACATCACCTTGCTGGTGAAAGCGGCCGCCGAATTCGGTCTGAAAGCGCCGTTCTACACCTATTACGGTGCCAGCTCCGGCGTGGTGACCCAGCTGGGTGACAAGGGCGTGGACCGCATCTATCAGATCAACGAGTACTACGGTGATTTCGAAGATCCGGAGATGGCCAAGAAGCAAGTGGAGATGTATGAAAAAACCGGTTGGGATTTCTACTATCTGCGTCTGAGCACCATGCTCGACATGCTCAAGGCCGCCGCTGACAAAGCCGGCTCCACTGATCCGAAGGACCTGGCCAAGGCACTGGAAGGTCTGAGCATCGAAACTCCCACCGGTGAAGTGACCATGCGGGCCGAGGATCACCAGATCCAGTTGCCGATGTTCATTTCCGTAATGAAAGACGGCATGAAGTACGGCGCGGAAGGCACGGACTACAACTTCCACAAGGTCGCGGAGATTGCTCGTGACGACGTGACCCTGCCCACCACTTGCCGCATGCGCCGTCCCAACTAAAGGCGGCCATGACTCCTTGTTGATGCAGTAAGGGCAGCGGAGATTCCGCTGCCCCGGGAGCCTGCTCATGCTCGAAATTATCCTCTTTTCCCTGCTGAACGGTATTTTGTACGGTCTTTTGCTGTTCATGCTGTCCAGTGGCCTCACCCTGATCTTCTCCATGATGGGGGTGCTTAACTTCGCCCATGCCAGCTTCTATATGCTGGGCGCCTATTTTGCCTACACCCTGGGCATGCACACCGGGTTCTGGCCGGCTCTGATCCTGGCTCCCATTCTGGTGGGCGTGGTAGGCAGCCTGGTGGAGCGCTTCGGTCTGCGCCGGGTGCACGCCAACGGTCACGTGGCGGAGTTGTTGTTTACCTTTGGTCTGGCCTATGTCATCGACGAACTGGTGCAACTCACCTGGGGCACGGTGGCGGTGCCATACCGGGAGCCGGACTATTTGCGCGAGCCCCTGTTCACCCTGTTCGGTACCGACTACTCCATTTTCCGTGGCGTGGTTATCCTGATTTCCATTCTGATGTTCATTGCGCTCTGGTATCTGCTGAAGAAAACCCGGGTCGGCATGATGATCCGTGCCGCTCTTACCCATGGCGCCATGGTCGGACATCTGGGCCATAACGTACCGCGGCTGTTCATGTTGGTGTTTGGCTTCGGCTGTGCGCTGGCCGGACTTGCCGGTGTTATCGGTGGTCCTCTGCTGGCCACGGAGCCAGGCATGGCGGCCACGCTGGGACCGATTGTATTCGTGGTGGTGGTGGTCGGCGGCATGGGCTCGTTGCCCGGTGCTTTCTATGCCTCTCTGCTGATCGGTCTGTTGCAGACCTTCTTCGTGGCCATCGACGCTTCCGTGGCCGACATCCTCGGTATTTTCGGATTGCAGATCGACCCGTATGGCGAAGTGGCGCGCATCACCCTGGCTAACCTGGCTCCGATGACACCTTTCATTCTGCTGGTGCTGATGCTGATCTTCCGGCCCCGTGGTCTGATGGGGGAGCTTGAACCATGAGTGACGACATGACTGCTACCATGATCCGCTCCAATCAACGTTTTGCTCTGCGCGGGCTGGTGCCGTGGCTGGTATTCGCCGCGGTGCTGTTGATCCTGCCTTTCATCTTTACCGATGGCTTCAGCTTCACGCTGATGAACGCCATTGGCATCAATATCGTTTTCGCTCTGTCGTACAACATGCTGTTGGGCCAGGGCGGCATGCTGTCCTTTGGCCATGCGGTGTTCTTCGGCCTGGGCAGCTACGCCGCCATGCACGCGATGATCGCCATCGACGACGCCTCCTATGCCGGCGAGGGCTTCTGGGCCCATGTGCCGGTGGTTGCCATGCCGCTGATCGGCATGATCGGTGGCGGCCTGGTGGCGCTGGTGTTGGGTTGGCCGTTCTGCCGTCGCGCCGGTACCGCCTTCGCCATGATCACGCTCGGGCTCGGCGAGATGATCGCCGCCGCTGGCCAGATGTTCCCTTCCGTGTTCGGTGGCGAAGCGGGCATCTATGGCAACCGCATGGTCGGGCCGCAATGGTTTGGCTTGGAGCTGGCGCAGGCGGCGGACGTGTATTGGTTCATCGCGTTCTGGACCTTCGCCGGCGTATTGGCCATGTGGGCGTTCACTCGCACGCCTCTGGGGCGTATGTCCAACGCCGTGCGGGACAACGCCGACCGTTTGCAATTCATCGGTTACCAGCCGCGTAATATCCGCTTTCTGGTCTTCATCGCATCCGGTTCCTTTGGTGGTCTGGCCGGCGGCATGGCGGCGGTGAACTACGAGATCATCACGCCGGAATCGCTGGGCTTGATTCCCTCGGGTCTGGCGTTGCTGATGGCCGCGGTGGGTGGTCTGGGTGTGTTTTATGGCCCGATCGTCGGCGCGGTGCTGGTGACGCTGATGAACTCGCTGTTGAGCGACTATTCGGACGCCTCCATTTTGTATGTGGGGCTGATCTTCCTGTCCATCGTGATGTTCGCTCCGCGCGGTTTGGCGGGAGGTCTTGAGCATATCCGTGCCGCTTATCGCGAAGGCAGTCTGGCACGGCGTTTGCCTGGTTGGTTTGGAGGCGCCGTGGCGGTGTTGTTGATCGCCCTGGGCCTGATTATCGTCATCGAAATGCTGTTCGCCGGCCATGGTGGCGGCGATACCGTGAACGTCTTCGGCATCCAGTTCCAGGCCGGTGGTGCCACTGGCTGGCTGGCCGGTGTGGCGGCCCTGGTGGTCGGTGTGCTGGTAATGCGGGCGACCAGGAAAAATCGGGAGGTGAACGCATGAGCGCCTTGAACATCAAGGGGCTGAAGAAGCAGTTCGGCCCCGCGGAAGTCATCTGTGGCGTGGACCTGGTAGTGGAAAAGAACGAGGTGCACGCTGTGATCGGCCCCAACGGGGCCGGCAAATCCACGTTCTTCAATCTGCTTTCCGGCGCTTTTCCTCCGACCAGCGGGGAAATCCAGCTGTACGGTGAACGCATTGACGGCCTGTCGCCGGAGAAGATCCAGCAACGGGGGCTGTCCCGTTCCTTCCAGGTCAGCAATGTGTTCGGCAATCTCAGTGTGTTCGAGAACCTGCGCTGCGCCTGCTTCAAGCAAAGTCGAGCTGGCTACGTGTTCTGGCGTTCGGCGGCGCGGGTGCGTGAAGCCAACCGGCGTGCCGAGGAAGTATTGGAAATGATCGGTTTGCAGGCACTACGTGATGTACCGGCTGGCTCCTTGCCGTATGCCAGCCAGCGTGCCCTGGAGATCGGCATGACCATCGCTTGCGACGCGCCGGTGGTGCTGCTGGATGAGCCCACCGCGGGCATGAGCAACACCGAGACCGCCCAGGCCATCAAGCTGATTCGTCAGGTGGCCGAAGGCCGGACCCTGATGATCGTGGAGCATGATATGGGAGTGGTGTTCGAGCTGGCCGACCGTATTTCGGTACTGGTGTACGGCAAGATCATCGCCACCGGCAAGCCGGAGGATATTCGCAATAATCCGAAGGTGCGGGAAGCTTATCTCGGCGAGGAGGCGGCGTGATGCTGGAAGTGAAGGATTTACACGCCTACTACGGCAAAAGTCACATTCTCAATGGGGTGAACTTCCACCTTGAAGAAGGCGAAGTGGTTTCGCTGCTGGGACGTAACGGGGTGGGGCGCTCCACCACGGTGAAGTCGATCATGGGCGAAGTGCCGCCGCAGGGATCGATTCGTTTCCGTGGCAAGGAAATCGCCGGACTACCCAGCCATGCCATCGCCCGGCGCGGGTTGGGGTATGTGCCGGAAGACCGGGATATTTTTCCCACCCTGACCGTGCGCCAGAACCTGGAACTGGGCATCAAGAATCCGAGAAAGCCGGGTAAATGGAAAGTCCAGCAAATGCTGGACATGTTCCCCAATCTGGCCCGCCGCGCGGATTCTCCGGCCGGTGTACTCTCCGGCGGGGAGAAGCAGATGCTGACCATGTGCCGGACCCTGATGGGCGACCCGGAACTGATGATGATCGATGAACCCACCGAAGGGCTGGCGCCGCTGATCGTCAAACAGATTGGCGAACTGATCAGTGATATCGCCAACGCCGGTGTGTCCATTCTGCTGGTGGAACAGAAACTCTCCATCGCCATGGACATTTCGCACCGGGTGCTGGTAATGGGCCATGGCCAGATTGTCTTCGAAGGCACGCCGGAAGAACTGCGCGCCGACGATGCGATCCGCAAGGAGTGGCTCGAAGTGTGAATTCCGGTGGCGGCCCTGGCCGCCGCCGCTACCCTTTACGCATTCCATTGAGCAATGAGCTGACCCGTCTTCTGGACGGGTTTTTTTTGTCACGGTTCAGAGAAAAAGTGGTTGTTCTCAACGAACAGGCTGAACCGCCTTACGGCTCTCCACGAAAAACCTCCGCTTGTCGCTCGCCTGACCTGAACTCACCGGCAGACCGGCTATTCGCACCTTTTCAGGCCTCCGGGGGCGCGAAAAGATGGTTGAGCGCCGGGAAAAGACGATGCGGATGCTCTTACCGCATGTCTACAAGTCCACCCTGCCGATGAAGGTTCGCCTCGAACCTCTTCGGTATTCACCGGATTTTTCTTGGCCAAAGACACGCAGCCCATGGAGCGCGTGCCGGCTTTTTTTCGGGAGACATACAATGAATAATCAACCCTGGCTGAAGTCCTACCCCCCAGGCGTGCGTTGGGACGCCCAAATCACCCCCAGAGCCGTCCAGCGGATCCTGACCGATTCGGTGGCCAATCATCCGGAGCAGCCCGCGGTCGACTTCATGGGGCGAAACATGAACTACCGGGAGCTCGGCGCGCTGACCGATCGCGTGGCCGCCGGGCTGCAGCAGCTCGGTGTGGGGCCGGGCGTTCATGTGGGCCTGTTCCTGCCCAACACTCCGCATTACCTGGTCTGCCTTTTTGGTGTACTGCAAGCCGGTGGCACGGTGGTGAATTACTCGCCGCTCGACGCCGCCAATGTGCTCAAGCACAAGATCGAGGACAGCCAGACCGATTTCCTGTTGACGCTGGACATGGCTGCCCTGTACCCGCAAATGGCGGCGATGGTGGGCACGACACGGTTGAAAAAACTCATCGTCGGCAATCTGGCTGAAATGTCGGGCGCCCCGGAGCAGGTGGTCGCGGCAATGGCCGCCAAAGGGGAGACCGTGGCCATTCCCTCCGATGAGTGGCATATGCGTTTTGCCGAACTGATCGACAATGACGGGCGGTACCGGGCCCATGGCATCGACGATCCCCACGAGGCTCTGGCTATTTTGCAGTATACCGGGGGTACGACGGGGCTGCCCAAGGGGGCGATGCTTACACACGGCAATCTGTCCTCGGCCGTTGAGCAGGTGGTGACCACCGGACTGGGCACGCCGCCGATGTTCGAGATGGGCAAGGAACGCGTGCTCGCGGTGCTGCCGCCTTTTCATATCTACGCGCTTACCGTCAATCTGTTGCTGGCCGTGCGTCTCGCCGCCGAGATCGTGCAGCATGTGCGCTTTGACGCGAAAGCCGCTCTGCGTGACATCACCGACAAGAAGCTCACTTTCTTTTGCGGCGTGCCGACCATGTTCACCGCCGTCATCAACGATCCCGATGCCGCCCGGTATGACCTGCGTACGCTCAAGATGTGCAATTCGGGTGGAGCGCCGCTGCCGGTGGAGGTGGGCAATCGCTTCAATGCCATCACCGGTACCTGGCTGGCGGAAGGATGGGGCATGACCGAGACCTCGCCGACCGGCACCTTCTCTCCCATTCCAGGCAAGCGCAAGGCCGGCTCCTGCGGCATTCCACATCCTGGCGTAACGATAAAAATGCTGGATCTGGACGATCCGACACACTACGTGCCCCTGGGCGAGAAAGGCGAGATCTGCATCCAGGGTCCCAATGTGATGAAGGGCTACTGGAACAAGCCCGAGGCCACCGCCGAGAGCACTACTTTCGATGGCTTCTTCCGCACCGGCGACATCGGCTACATGGACGAGGACGGCTTCGTTTTCATCGTTGATCGCTGCAAGGACATGCTGTTGTGCAGCGGCTACAACGTCTATCCGCGTGTGCTCGAGGAAGCCATCTATCAACACCCCGCCGTATCCGAGGTAGCTGTCATCGGCGTACCGGACCAGTACCGGGGCCAGTCCCCCAAGGCCTTCATCACGCTCAAGCATGGCGCCAGTCCTTTCACGCTGGAACAGCTGCAGACGTTCCTCAAGGACAAGCTGGGTAAGCACGAGATGGTGCGGGATCTGGAGATTCGTGAAGCACTACCCAAGACCGCCGTGGGCAAGCTGTCGAAGAAAGATCTGGTCGATGAAGAAGCCCGGCGTCGTGTCGCCGTGTGAGGCCTGTCGAGCATTTCAACAACGATAAAACGAAAAACAAGGGAGACCTGTCATGGCTCACTATGCTCCAGAGCGGAAAGCGGCGGCCGTCCAGTACAGTCCACAGGACGAGGCGTTGTTTTCCAAGATCAGCTGGCGGCTGCTGCCACTGCTGATCGTTTGCTACATCATCGCTTTTCTCGACCGCGTCAATATCGGCTTCGCGCAACTGCAAATGCGGGAGACGCTGCCATTCAGTGACGCCGCCTACGCTTTCGGTGCGGGGGTGTTCTTTATCGGCTATTTGCTGTTCGAGGTGCCCAGCAATCTGATCCTGGAGAGAATCGGTGCGCGCAAGACCCTGTTACGCATCATGTTCTGCTGGGGACTGGTCGCTTCCGCCATGATGTTTGTTCAGTCGACGACGGTATTCTATATCCTGCGTTTTCTACTTGGTGCGTTCGAAGCCGGCTTCTTCCCTGGCATCATTCTGTATCTTACCTACTGGTATCCGGGGCCCCGGCGCGGCAAGGCGATCGCTCTTTTCATGACCGGCGCCACCATCGCCTATCTCCTTGCCGGTCCAATGTCGGGCGCCATCATGAAGTACATGGACGGTCTGATGGGCTACCGTGGCTGGCAATGGCTGTTCGTTGTCCAGGGCCTGCCCGCTACCTTCCTGGGGCTCTTTGCCTTCTTTTATCTCAAGGACAAACCGGAAGACGCCAACTGGTTGTCCGCTGATGAAAAGTCCCGTCTGCGCCAACTGCTTGACGATGACGAGGCATTGGCCGGCCGGGGAACCTCGCACGGTTCATTCGGCGCACTGCTTGCCAGCCCCAAAGTCTGGGTAATGTCGCTTGTGTACTTTCTGGTTCTGGGCGCCACTTATGTAATGGTGTTCTGGGCGCCGACACTGATCAAGAGTTGGGGCGTGGAGGATGTCTTCACCGTCGGGCTGCTCTCGTCCATCGCCCCCGCGGTCACCATCTTCGCCATGGTGTTGATCGGGCGCAGTTCCGACAGACATAACGAACGGCGCCGGCATTTCATGTTCTGCTGTTCCCTGTGCGCCATTGGCGCGGTGGTTCTCGTCTTTACTCAAGGCACGCTGGTGTTGTCCCTCCTCGGTCTGGTTATTCTCACGGTTGGCCAATCTTCAGCCACGCCGCTGTTCTTCGCCGCCACCAGTGAGGTCATTCCCAAGAAGATCGCGGCCGGCGGTATCGCGCTGGTCAGCAGCCTGGGCAATCTGGGGCCTGCCGTCATGCCCTCGGTGGTGGCTTTCGTCAACACCGCCACGGGTACGCCCAACGCCTCGCTCTACCTGGTGGCGGGGTTCTGGCTGTTGGCGGGGCTCATTCTCATGGCGGTGGTCAAGACCAGGATTGTGGCACGGCCGGCACTTGCGACCACGTGATGCCCTCTTGCTGACTCGCCGAAAACACCGTTTACGGGCCCGGCCCTGACGACAACACCGCTGTGGGAGCCTGCCTGCAAGCGAAGGGTTTTCTTCGCTTGCAGGCAGGCTCCCACAGCGGCTTCGTAGCTCTCTGGAGAATGTATTGGCGGCCATAAAAAAACCGCACCAGCGGCCCTCATGATGTGGTCGTGCCCGGGGAAGGGTACCCAGGAGAGGGTAGGGCACGGCCAACGCGGACGGCCGGTTGGGAGGCCGTCCAGGCTGGTGCGGTAAAACCGGGAATCCGGCGGCCGGGGAAGACCGCCGGAAGAGTATCGCGGGGGCGTGATCAGAATACTTCGAACAGACCGGCGCCACCCATGCCGCCGCCGATGCACATGCTCACCACCACGTATTTCACGCCGCGACGCTTACCTTCGATCAGCGCGTGGCCGACCATGCGGGCACCGGACATGCCGTAGGGGTGGCCGATGGAAATGGCGCCGCCGTTGACGTTGTATTTTTCCGGGTCGATGCCCAGCTCGTCACGGCAATACAGACACTGGCTGGCGAAGGCTTCGTTCAGTTCCCACAGGCCGATGTCATCGATTTTCAGACCGAAGCGCTGCAGCAGTTTGGGAACGGCGAACACCGGACCAATGCCCATTTCGTTCGGATCACAGCCGGCCACGGCCATGCCGCGGTAGGCACCCAGCGGCTGCAGGCCCAGGCGCTCGGCTTCCTTGGCTTCCATCAGCACGCTGGCGCTGGCGCCGTCGGACAGCTGGGAGGCGTTACCGGCGGTGATGAAACGGCCTTCGCTCACCTGCTGGCCATCCTTGAACACCGGCTGCAGTTTCTGCAGGTCTTCGAGTTTGGTTTGCGGACGGTTGCCTTCGTCCTTGGACAAAGTCACTTCCTGGTCGGAAACTTCTTTGGTTTCCTTGTTCATGACCTTCATGATGGTGGTCATGGGCACGATTTCGTCGTCGAATTTACCGGCTTCCTGAGCGGCGGCGGTACGCATCTGGGACTGATAGGCGTACTCGTCCTGAGCTTCCCGGGAAACGTTGTAGCGATCGGCGACGATTTCAGCGGTTTCCAGCATGGACATGTAGATGTCCGGGCGGTGCTCCTTCAGCCACGGATCCGCGGCGCGGTAGCGGTTCTGCTTGTCGTTCTGTACCAGGGAGATGGACTCCAGACCACCCGCCACGGCCACGTCCATGTTGTCGACCATGATTTGCTTGGCCGCGGTGGCGATGGACATCAGGCCGGAGGAACACTGACGGTCCATGGTCATGGCGGAAACGGAAGTCGGCAGACCAGCGCGCAGAGCGGCCTGGCGAGCCACGTTACCGCCGGTGCTGCCCTGCTGCAGGGCAGCGCCCATGATCACGTCCTGGATGGTTTCCGGATCGATCTTGGCACGCTCCACGGCGTGCTTGATGGCATGGGCACCCAGCGCCTGGCCCTGGGTATCGTTGAAGGCACCCCGGTAGGCTTTGCCGATGGGGGTGCGGGCGGTGGAAACAATGACAGCTTCTCTCATGATGGGCCTCGTTGCTCAAATAAAAGGGGGGTCAGGTTAGCCCAGTTTAATGCCTTTGGCCTGGGCGGCTTTGGTCAGGATCTTGGAGACATGTTCGCCGCCGTTGTGCATTTCACGGGCGTTGCTCATGTCTGCGAGTTCCTCGAAATGGGCGGCGATGGCGTCCGGCGTGCGCTCGCCTTCCTGCAGATAGATACCTTCACTCTCCATCAGACGCACGGTGGCGTAGCAGCCGGCGCCGGCCAGCAGGATGCGACGGTTGGGGGCCTGATCGCTGGCCAGGAACAGTACCGCGGGAGTGATCTCGCTGGGTTCCAGCAGAGCCAGCACTTCCTTGGGCATCAGATCCTCGGTCATGCGGGTGGCGGCGGTGGGAGCCACGCAGTTGATCTTGATGTCGTACTTCTCGCCTTCCAGACAGAGGGTGTTCATCATTCCGGCCACGCCCATCTTGGCGGCGCCGTAGTTGGTCTGGCCGAAGTTGCCATACAGACCGGAGGTGGACGTGGTCATGATCACGCGGCCGTAGCCTTGTTCACGCATCACCGGCCAGACGGCGCGGGTGCAGATGGCGGAGCCGGTAAGGTGCACGGCGATCACCTTGTCCCAGTCGCTCATCTCCATTTTGGCGAAGCTTTTGTCGCGCAGGATACCGGCGTTGTTGACCAGGATGTCGATGCGGCCCCATTGATCCAGGGTCTGCTGCACCATGGCCTGCACCTGTTCCTGATTGGATACGTCGGCACCGTTGGCAATGGCTTCACCGCCGGCTTCGATGATTTCCGCCACGACTTTTTCCGCGGCCTCGCTGGAGCCACCAGTGCCGTCGCGGGCGCCGCCGAAATCATTGACCACCACCTTGGCGCCCAGCCGGGCCAGTTCCAGAGCGTGGGATCGGCCCAGGCCGTTGGCGGCACCGGTGACGATTGCCACCCGGCCTTCGAAATTAATGCTCATTGATGTTCTCCTGATTTTTCCTCGCGCACCGGGTCAACCGCGGTGTTTAACCCAATACCACCAGGCTCAGCCATTCGCAGGCGATGGCGGGCTTGTCCACGCCTTCGATCTCCACGGAAATGGCATAGCGGATCAACAGCTGGTTGTCGCCCCGGGGTTCCACCTGGGCCAGCTTGAAGTGGCCGCGCACCTGAGAGCCGGAGCGTACCGGGTTGAGAAAACGAATCTTGTCGAACCCGTAGTTGATGCCCATCACCGTGCCTTGTACACCGGGCACCACGTCCATGGCCATGGCGGAAAGCAGGGACAGGCTCAGGAAGCCGTGGGCGATGGTGCCGCCGAAAGGTGTTTCCTTGGCGGCCCGCTCCGGGTCGATGTGGATCCACTGCGGATCCTCGGTGAGGTCGGCGAATTGATCGATGCGTTCCTGGGATACCGGGAACCAGCGGGAAGAGCCCAGATCCTCGCCTACCTTGGCCCGCAGTTGTTCGACGCTGAGTTTGTTGTTGAACATATTATTGTCTCCTGATCGTCACTGGAGGAGCGGGCGTGCCCGCTCCCGTGCGGGTTCAATAACCGCCGAGTGTGGCGAAGCGGTCGGCGCAGAAGTTGGCGTCACCGAGGGTTTCGCCACCGGCGCGGGCACGCTTGAGGAAGAAGCCGATATCGAATTCGTCGGTCATGCCGATACCGCCATGCATCTGCACGCCTTCCTGACCGGCCAGCAGGGCGGTGCGGGCGGCTTTGCCCTTGGCGGCGAACACCTGGGCATCGGCATCGTCGGCGTTGTTGTCGCAGGCATCCAGGGCCTGAAGCGCCAGCGCTTCGGTCATGGTGACATCGATCATCAACTGCGCGGCACGATGCTGCAATGCCTGGAAAGTACCGATCAGGCGGCCGAATTGCTTGCGCTCTTTCAGGTAGCCCAGAGTGCGTTCGAACACCTCCCGGGACAGACCCGCCAGTTCCGCGGCCAGCACCGCGCGGCCGGCGCGCAGAGCGGTCTGCAGAGCGGCGGCGCCATCGGCCATGGGTTCGGCGTCAACATTATCGAAGCGGATGCGGGCGGCGTTACGGCTGTCGACCATGATGGTCCGCTCGATGGTGACGCCGGATGCCTTCGGATCCACCAGATAGAGGGCGCTGCCGCTGCCGTCGGTGGCGGCGACCAGCAGCAGGTCGGCCACGTGGCCGTCCAGAACCAGCAGTTTGTCGCCGCTGATCTTGCCACCTTCATAGCGGGTGCTCAGGTTGTCGGGGCGATGCTTGGCGCCTTCGTCCACGGCCAGGGCCACCAGCGCGGTGCCTTCGGCGATGGCCGGCAGCCATTGGCTTTGCTGCTCGGCGGTGGCGCCGGTGCTCAGAGCGGTGGCGCCCAATACCGCGGTGGACAGGAACGGGGTCACCGAGAGATTACGGCCGATTTCCTGGGCCACCAGGCCGGCGCCGACCAGGCCAAAGGCGATGCCGCCGTGTTCCTCGGGTACCAGAATGCCGGTCAGACCCGCTTCCACCATGGCCTGCCACAGTGGCTGGTCATAGCCTTTCTCGTCGCGGCTGTCACGCAGTTCGCGCAGGCGGGACACCGGGCCCTTGTCGGCCATCAGCCGGGCCACGGAGTCCTGGAGCATCTGTTGTTCGTCGTTCAGTCTCATATTCTTTACTCCCAGAAAAGGGCTCCTTAAGCGTCCGGCAGACCCAGTACCCGTTTGGAAACGATGCCCAGCATCACTTCGGAGGTACCGCCTTCGATGGAGTTGCCCTTGGAACGCAGCCACTCACTGGCGAACATGCCGCCCTGGGTGCGCTCGCTTTCCCATTCCAGGCCTTCGGTGCCCATGGCGTCCATCATCAGCTCATAGCGGCGTTTGTTGAGCTCGGTGCCGTAGTATTTAAGTACCGCGGACAAGGCACCCACGCCTTCGCCGGCTTCCGCTTCGGCGCGTACCTTGGCGACCAGGGCGCGGAATGCCATGTGGTCGGTTTCCAGCCGGGCGATGTCGGCGCGCAGGGCGCTATCCGCCAGTTTGCCGTTCTCGGTGCCCACATGCTCGGCGGCCAGCGGCCCCAGGGCACGGCCTTTCAGGTAGCCCGGCGGCTCGCCGCCGATGTTGTTGCGCTCATGGGTCAGCAGATACTTGGCCACGTCCCAGCCACGGTTCAGCTCACCGACCACGGCATCTTTTTCTACTTTGACATCATCAAAGAAGGTTTCGCAGAACGGGGACTCGCCGGAGATCAGCTCGATCGGACGAGTGGTCACGCCCGGGGTTTCCATGTCGAACAGCACAAAGGAAATGCCGTTGTGCTTGGTGGCGTTGGGGTCGGTGCGCACCAGGCAGAAAATCCAGTCCGCCTTATCCGCGTAGGAGGTCCAGATCTTCTGGCCATTGACCAGGAAATGGTCGCCTTTGTCTTCGGCGCGGGTTTGCAGGCTGGCCAGGTCGGAACCGGCATTCGGCTCGGAATAGCCCTGGCACCAGCGGATTTCGCCGCGGCAGATCGGCGGCAGATGTTTGCGCTTGAGTTCGTCGCTGCCGAACTTCAGCAGCGCCGGGCCGAGCATCCAGAAACCAAAGTTGCTCACCGGCGTACGCGCATTGATGCGCTTCATTTCTTCATCGAGGATCGCCGCCTGTTCCGGCGTCAGACCACCGCCGCCATATTCCTGCGGCCATTGTGGCGCGGTCCAGCCTTTCTCGGCCATCCGCTCCATCCAGACACGCTGGGCGTCGGATTGGAATTGCCATTTGCGACCGCCCCAGCAGTGGTCCTCGGGGCCGCGTACGGGTTGGCGCATTTCTTCGGGACAGTTGGCTTGCAACCACTCCCGGGTTTCCGCGCGGAACTGTTCAAGGTCCGACACCGTCCACCTCCTCTTTTGAAATAGTTTTTCATTTATGGACACGGCCGGAAGTATGTGAGGCGGGGTGTGGAGCGTCCAGTGTGAAAAACGCCATTGGCAAAGGCAGTTGTGTCATTGGTGAAAAGCGACATGCCGCCCGATGGAGGCGGGAGGGCGTATTTAAAGGCTTCAACGCCAAGTGAGCGTAGACCTTAGGCCAATGCAAAGATTGGAACGAATAGGTCATAATGTCCGTTTTCGCCAATAATATGTCGGTCCTCACCGGCTGTGGCAGAATGAGGCCTTTCCAAAGCCCCAATAGGGAATAACCAGAACCATGACGGACATCGACCTCACCGCGAGCCCCCGCGATACCATCCTGGATGCCGCTGCGCGCTGCTTTATGGATCGTGGCTTCAACGCCACCAGCATCGACGACATCGCCAGTCGCCTGGGCGCCACCAAAGGCATGGTGTATCACTACTTCTCCTCTAAAGCGGATCTGTTCTTCGAGATCCATCAGATCGGCATGGACGCGTTGTTCAAGGCCGTGGAGCCCTTGTCCGAGGGCACGGATGACGCCGTGAGCAAACTGCGGGCCATGAGTGCGGCCCACGTTCATTCCCTGATTCAGACCCAGCATTATCAGCGCGCGGTGGCCGAAGGCGTGCAAATGCATTTGCGCATCAGCACCACCCGAGCCCAGCGAGCCCAGCTGACCCGTCTGCAGAATCGCCGCCGCCGTTATGAACAAATGTTCCTGGAGGTGTTGGAGCAGGGCATCGGTGAAGGCAAATTACGGGCGGAGCAGCCACGCATTGCCATCAAGCCCCTGTTCGGAGCGCTCAACTCGGTGATCAATTGGTACCAGCCGCGCCGGGAAAGCGGGCCGGGGGCGAGGGACGAGGTTGTCGAGGAAGTGGTGCGGGTGGCCCTGGCCGGCGTCGTGGTGCCGGGTAAGGGATAGCCTGCTGACTCCGCGGCCAAGGCCGCTTCCCACGGTGACTCCTTAGTGTCCCTGTGGGAAGAAGCGGCCTTGGCCGCGAATGGGAAGGTGCCGTCGTGCCTGCCTTACTTATTCAGGAACCGGTCAAAAATGGCGCGGGTTTCGTCGCTGAACAGACGGTCGGCGAACAGCACGGTTTCCCGTTTGATCTGTTCACGGATGGCGTCGGCGCCGTGGCGGGTCAGTTGCTTGGTGTACTGCATTGCTTGCGGCGGTTTGGCCGCTACCTTCTTGCCCAGTTCCAGCGCGCGCTCGCGCAGTTCCTCATCACTCACCCGGTAAGCGATCAGGCCCATGCGTTCGGCTTCCTCGGCGGTCAGGGTGTCGCCGGCGATGAGGAGACGATTGGCGTTCTGGCGACCCAACAGGCCTGGGAGAATCAGGCTGGAACCGGCCTCCGGCACCAGGCCCAGATTAATGAAGGCGGTATAGAAACGGGCGCTGTCGGCGGCCATTACCAGGTCGCAATGCAGCAGCAGGGTCGTGCCGATACCGGTGCAGTTGCCTTGGACGGCGGCCAGCACGGGCTTGTCCAGGTCGATAAGGCGATGCACCACCTCCATGGCCGGGCTGATCTTGCCGTTCTTGCGGGATTCCGGGTCGGCGTTGAGAAAATCACCGATGTCGTTGCCGGCACAGAAGGAGCGGCCGTCGCCGTCGATCAACAGGGCGTTGAGGTCATCACGGTCACGGAAATGGTCCACGGCGCGGGCCAGATCCCGGTACATTTCGGCGGTGAGCGCGTTCAGCTTGTCGGCGCGATCCAGGGTGACCTGTATCAGGGCGTCGTGCTCGGTAACGCGGATGTGGCCGCTTTTCAGCTCCAGTGAACTCATTTCGGTCTCCCGGTTGGCATCATTTGTGGAGGGCAGGGCTAGGGAAAATATCGGAATTCGGTTTCGTTCCGCAACAGGAAAAAAACCGGATGCCCCAAATCTTCATGCATCAAACTAATGCGCTGGAATTCAAAATATCAATTTCACTAACTTTCCCCCCTGTTCTAGGCTGTGACCATCATTTGCTCACAGGCAGAGTCGTTACATGGCCCGTTTCTATCTCATCCGGCATGGTCAGGCGTCCTTCGGCGCGGCGAACTACGACAAGCTCTCTGATCTGGGACACCAGCAGTCCCGCTGGCTGGGTGAGTATTTCCGCGAGCGGGGCCTGCGCTTCGATGCTCTGATCAGTGGCGATCTGGTGCGTCACGTGGAAACCGGCGCCGGTATTTGCGAAGGGTTGGGGCAGGACCTGCCCACCGACCGGCAGCCTGGCCTCAATGAATTCCAGTTTCATGCCCTGGTGGATGCCTATCTCAGCGCCTACCCGGATCAAATGCCGGAGCCCGGTGCGCCGGTCGCCGCTTTTTACCGCCTGCTCAAGCGGGCCATGGTGGAATGGCGGGAACAGCGTCTGAGCGGCAATTTGCCGGAGACCTGGCGCCAGTTCTCCGATCGCGTGGCCGCCGCCATGACCCATTTGCAGGGCCGTTACAGCGATCACGACCGGGTGCTGGTGGTCAGCTCCGGCGGTGCCATTGCCATGTGGATGCACCATTTGCTCCGAACCGCTGACGAGACCGTGGTGGAACTGAATCTGCAAATACGTAACACCAGCGTCACGGAAGGGTTCTTCAACCAGAAGGCGTTTCGTCTGTCCGCGTTCAATCAGGTTCCGCACCTGGACCGCGAAGACCGGCAGGACGCCGTCACCTATACCTGATCCGGCCCCGCCGGTGATGACAAACACGCCGTAATCAGTGACACGGGGTGCCAACCCCGGGGAGAGAGAAATGAACTTCGAGTATTCCGACAAGGTTAAGGAACTGATCGCCCAGGTGCGCGACTTCATCGATAACGAAGTGGTGCCGGCGGAACCGACCTATGAAGAGCAACTGGCGAAAAATCCCTGGGAAACGCCGCCGGTGCTGGACCAGCTGAAAGAGAAAGCCAAGGCAAAAGGACTGTGGAATCTGTTTCTGCCGCGTGAGCACGGAGACTTCACCGCCGGTCTGACCAACCTGGAATACGCACCGCTGGCCGAACTGATGGGCCGCCATCACATTGCTTCCGAGGCGTTCAACTGTGCCGCCCCGGACACCGGCAACATGGAAGTGCTGGCCAAGTACGGTAACGCCCAGCAGCAAGAACAGTGGCTCAAGCCATTGCTGGAAGGCAAGATCCGGTCTGCCTTCGCCATGACCGAGCCGGAAGTGGCGTCTTCCGACGCCACCAACATTGAAACTTCTATCACCCGTGATGGTGACGATTACGTCATCAACGGCCGCAAGTTCTACATCAGTGGCGCCATGCGCAAGTCTTGCGAAATCATGATCGTGATGGGCAAGACCGATCCGGACAACCCCAACCGCCACCAGCAGCAGTCGCAGATTCTGGTGCCCACCAAAACCCCGGGTGTTACCGTTAAACGGGCGATGCAGGTGCTCGGTTCCGTGGACGCGCCGGAAGGCCATGCCGAAGTGATCTTCGAGAACGTGCGCGTACCGAAGGAAAACATCATCCTGGGTGAAGGGCGTGGTTTCGAAATTGCCCAGGGCCGCCTCGGCCCGGGCCGGATTCACCACTGCATGCGTTTGATCGGCGCTTCCCAGCGCGCGCTGGAACTGATGTGCAAGCGCGCCAATGAGCGCGTGGTGTTTGGTCAGCCGATGATCAAACATGGTTCCGTGCGAGAGGATATCGCCAAGAGTGCCTGCGAAATCGAACAGGCCCGTCTGCTGACCCTGAAAGCGGCGGACGCCATGGACCGTTATGGCAACAAGGAAGCGAAGGAACTGATCGCCATGATCAAGATCATCGCTCCGAACATGGCGTTGCGGGTGATCGACCGTGCCATGCAGATTCACGGTGCCGTGGGCCTGAGCCAGGATACCCCGCTGGCCGGTTTCTTCGCTTACGCCCGTACTCTGCGTCTGGCCGATGGTCCGGATCAGGTGCATATGATGCAGTTGGGCCGTAATCTGGCCAAACAACTCGGCTGAAACCGGACATTCGGTTATCACTGAGTTACGTTGAAACAATCGCCGGTAGCGTCGCTTAGCGACGCTGCCGGCTTTTGCGTATCGGCATAAGGAGGAATCGCATGTCCCAGGTGGATACCCTGGATACCGAACGTCTGGCGGACTACTTACAACAGCATGTGGACGGGTTCAAAGGCCCGGTCAGCGCGGAAAAATTCGCCGGTGGTCAATCCAATCCCACTTTTCGCATCAAGGCCGGTTCCGGCGAGTATGTACTGCGCCGGCAGCCGCCGGGCAAGCTGCTCAAGTCCGCCCACGCGGTGGACCGGGAATACCGGGTGATGGAAGCGCTGAAGAACACCGAGGTGCCCGTGCCCAAGGTATTCCATCTGTGCGAGGACCGTGACGTGATTGGCTCCATGTTCTACCTGATGGAGTTCTGTGAAGGCCGGATCTTCTGGGACGCGGCGATTCCCGAAGTGGATAACGCCCAGCGTACCGCCATGTACACGGAAATGAACCGCGTGCTGGCCGCTTTGCACAGCGTTGATCCGGCGGCGGTGGGGCTGGCCGATTACGGCAAGCCCGGCAACTATTTCGAACGCCAACTGGGCCGCTGGGGCAAACAGTACCGGGCCTCCGAAACCCATCGCATCGAAGCCATGGAAGAGCTGATGGCCTGGCTGGAAGCGAATCAGCCCGCCGATGACGGTCAGGTCTCTCTGGTACACGGCGACTATCGTCTGGACAACATGATGTGGGATCCCAAGGAAAGCCGTGTCATCGCGGTGCTCGACTGGGAGCTGTCCACCCTGGGGCATCCGCTGGCGGATCTGGCCTATCAATGCATGCAGCTGCGCATGCCGCCGAAGAGCGGCAACCTGTCCGGCCTGCAGGGCAAGGATCGGGCGGCCCTCGGTATTCCCTCGGAAAAAGAGTATGTGGCGTCGTACTGCGAACGGCGTGGTATCGACGGCATCGACCATTGGGAATTCTATCTGGCGTTCAGTTTCTTCCGACTGGCGGCGATTGCCCAGGGCGTGGCCAAGCGCGCTCTGGACGGTAACGCTTCCAGCAAAACCGCCGGATGGGCCGCTCAGGTGGTGGAGCCGCTATCACAGATGGCCATGCAGGTGGTCCGCGAGGGCGCCTGAGATAGCACTTCGCTGATGCGGATTTCGAAGCCGCCGTGGCAGCAGGCCTGCCGGAGGAAGGGCGGCTTTGCCGCCCTGCGGGATTCCAGAGACCTTTCCAAAAGGTCCTTCCAAGAATTTTTAAGGAGAGCATGAATGAGCACCAACCTGTTTGATCTGAATGGAAAAATTGCCCTGGTCACCGGCGCCAGCCGTGGTATCGGTGAAGAAATCGCCAAGCTGCTGGCGGAGCAGGGCGCCCACGTGATCGTCTCCAGCCGCAAGATCGACGGCTGCCAGGCGGTGGCGGATGCGATCAACGGAGCCGGCGGCAGTGCCGAGGCTTTCGCCTGTCATATCGGTGAAATGGGACAGATCGAGGCCATCTTCAGCTTCATCAAGGAAAAGCACGGCAAGCTGGACATTCTGGTCAACAATGCCGCGGCCAACCCGTACTTCGGCCATATCCTCGATACCCCGGTCACCGCGTTCGACAAGACCGTGGACGTGAATCTGCGCGGCTATTTCTACATGTCCGTGGAAGGCGCCAAACTGATGCGTGACCATGGCGGTGGCGCCATCGTCAATACCGCCTCCATCAACGGTCTGTCTCCGGGCAACATGCAGGGCATCTATTCCATCTCCAAGGCGGCGGTGATCAGCATGACCAAGTCCTTTGCCCAGGAATGCGCTCAGTTCAATGTGCGGGTCAATGCTCTGCTGCCGGGTCTGACCAAAACCAAGTTCGCCGGCGCGTTGTTCGAGCAGGAAGAAATCTACAACAGCGCCATCGCCCAGATCCCCATGCACCGCCACGCCGAGCCGCGCGAAATGGCGGGCACGGTGCTGTACCTGGTGTCCGACGCATCCAGCTATGTCACCGGCGAATGTGTGGTGGTGGATGGTGGGTTCACCATCTGATCCCGGCCGGGCGGGGCGTCAGAACGACGCCTCAGAATAGGACTGCGGGAAAGTACAGAAAGTATGGAGAGTACCATGGATCCGATGCTGGACTTCACCGGCAAGGTGGGACTGATCACCGGCGCCGCCAGTGGTTTTGGCAAGATGCTGGCCGAGGAACTGGGGCGTCGTGGCGCCTCCCTGGTGATCGGGGATATCAATGAAACCGCCCTGCGGCAGGTGGCTGAGGAATTGGCCGGGCAGGATATTCCGGTGCGCGCATTGCGTTGCGATGTATCCCGGGAAGCGGACTGCAAGGCCATGGTGGACACCGCCGTGACGGAGTTCGGTCGCCTGGATATGGCGGTGAATAACGCCGGCATCGCCCATGATTTCGTCGCCATGCACGACATCGACGAAGCCCTGCTGGACCGGCAGATCAACGTCAATGTCAAAGGCGTGATCTTCGGCATGAAATACCAGCTGCCGGCGTTGATCGAAGCCGGAGGTGGCGCCGTGGTCAACACCGCCTCCATGGCCGGTATCGGCGGCGCGCCCAAGCTGGCGCCCTATGCCGCCGCCAAACACGCGGTGATCGGTGTCACCCGCACCGCGGCGGTGGACTACGGCCGGCGCAATATTCGCGTCAACGCCGTGTGCCCCTATTATACGCTGACGCCGATGCTGGAAGGAAGCGACGGCATCGCCTCCGGCGATGACGCTGAGAAAACACTGTCGATGATGGCCTCCGGCTCGCCAATGAAACGGTTGGGCCGCCCCGAGGAAATCGTCGCCGTGATGATGATGTTGTTGTCACCGGCCAATACCTATATGAACGGTCAGGCGTTGGCGGTGGACGGCGGAGTTTCAGCGTTTTAAGGCAACAAACAAGTCGAACGTTCGACGTTGGACTTCATATAGGAGAACAATCATGAGCAATCGTTTGGCGGACAAAATCACCATCATTACCGGTGCCACCAGTGGTATTGGTGAAGCCACCGCGCACCGCTTCATCGAGCAGGGCGCCACCGTGGTGCTGGCTGGCCGCTCCGAGGAGAAGGGGCAGGAACTGGCCAAGGAACTGGGCGAACGCGCGGTGTTCAAACGCACCGACGTCATGAAGGAAGAGGATATTGCCGCCCTGGTGGATTTCACCGTGGACAAGTTTGGCCGTCTGGACTGCCTGTTCAACAATGCCGGTGCCGGTGACCGTACTTCCTACGAGTCCTTCGACGAAGCCGAATTCGCTCATATCATGCGGCTGCTGGTGGGCGCGCCGGCATTCGGTATCAAGCACGCCGCGCGGGTGATGAAGGACAGCGGTGGCGGTGCCATCATCAACAACGCCTCCATCGCCGGACACCGCCGCAACCAGGGTGGGTATCTGTACTCCGCCGCCAAAGCGGCGGTGGCGCACATGACCCGTCTGGCCGGCGCGGACCTCGGCCCCTATGGCATCCGTGTCAACGCGATCTCGCCGGGCGCCGTGGCCACGCCGATCTTCTGGGGCGGTTCCCAGCGCGCTCAAAACCTCAGTGATGAGGAAAACGAAAAGAAAATGGCCAAGTTGCAGGCCAACCTGGCCAAGGCCACGCCGATGCCCCGTTCCGGTTTTGCCGATGATATCGCTTATGCGGCGGTGTTCCTGGCCAGCGATGAAGGCTCCTTCATCAACAGCCATGATTTGGTGGTGGATGGCGGCCGTATCGCCATGTTCAACGAGAACCCCTGAGGCTTCCGCCGATTCCATAACAAACATAGGACGAGCCGTATGTCCGAGATGACCGTGATCGCCGAGGGCCTGCAGTTTCCCGAAGGTCCCGTCGCCATGCCCGACGGCAGTGTGATTCTGGTGGAAATCGCCGCCGGCCGCCTGACCCGGGTGTTGCCCGATGGCCGCAAGGAGGTGGTGGCCGAGCCCGGCGGTGGCCCCAATGGCGCCGCCATCGGTCCCGATGGCGCCTGCTATGTGTGCAACAACGGTGGCATGCGCTTCCACGAAAAAAACGGCTTGCTGTTTCCCGGCGATATGCCCAAGGACTACAGCGGTGGCCGCATCGAACGCATTGACCTGAGCACCGGCAAGGTTGAAGTGCTGTACACCGAGGTGGACGGCGAACCGCTCAAGGGGCCCAACGATATCGTTTTCGATAAAGCCGGTGGTTTCTGGTTCACCGATCTGGGTAAGGGACGTGGCCGTACTCAGGACCGGGGTGGTCTGTACTACGCCAGGGCCGACGGCTCCATGGTCAAGGAAGTGGTGTTCCCCATCGTCAGTCCCAATGGTGTCGGGTTGTCACCGGATGAGAAAACCGTATTCGTGGCGGACACCATTCCCGGTCGCCTGTGGGCCTTCGAGATCGCCGGGGAAGGGGAAATCAAACGGGCGCCGGGGCCCTTTCCCGGGCGCTTCGTCGGCTCCCCCGCGGGGCTGAACTTCTTTGACTCCCTGGCGGTGGATGGTGACGGCAATGTTTGCGTGGCGACCATCTTCAACCCGGGTATCACCATTTTCGCTCCCGACGGCTCCAGCATCCGTCATTTTCCCACCGACGATGCCATCACCACCAACATCTGCTTCGGAGGCGAGGATTTGCGCACCGCTTATATCACCCTGTCCAGCTCCGGAAGGTTGGTGGCGGTGCCGTGGGAAAGGCCCGGTCTGGCGCTGAATTTTCTTAATAAATAAGGAGCCATTCGCCTGCAGGCGGAGAGCCGCCCCGACAGGCTCCTACGGAGGTCTCTGCGGAGCCCTCGTAGGGGGCTGCCCCGCAGGCGAATCCAATAAGTCAAAATAAACTTATTGAGTAGAAAGCGACTCTTTTCCCGCGCACGCACCGTTTCGACGAGACGGCGCCTTCAACCCCTCCCACGCCCTCCCGAAATCAAACCAGAAGCGGTTCGATTCCGGTAATGAAGCCATCGCCCTACGGCGGCTAAGCTCGAATGATCCAACAATAACGACGAGCGAGGTCGGCGATGAAACACAAGATAGCCACGGTGATAGCGTCCCCGGTGATCTTCGATCTGGAGGCCACGGCGAAGAAGTGCTGCGACATTATCAACGAAGCGGCGGACAAGGGCGCTTCGCTGGTGGTGTTCCCGGAAACCTTCCTGCCCATGTATCCGTGGTGGATCTGGATGGCGGTGGATAACGTCAAGCGTCTCGAGCTGTACGAGCGTTTGGCCGGGGAGTCGGTGGATGTCCACGGTGACGTGTTCAAATCGATCTGCTACCAGGCGCGCCGCCGTAATATTCACGTGGTTATCGGTATCAATGAAATCGGTGGCGATACTCTGTACAACAGCCAGGCGTTCATCGATAACCGCGGTGATCTGATTGGCCTGCGCCGCAAACTGGTGCCCACTGGCGAGGAGCGCACGTTATGGGGCCGAGGCGATGGCAGCGATCTGCTGGTGCTGGACACCGAAATAGGGCGGTTGGGCGGCCTGATTTGTTACGAGAACTCCATGGCACTGTCTCGTTACGCGCTCTATAGCCAGGGGCTGCAGATCCATGTGGCGAACTGGCCCGGCTCCAATTTCAAAAGCCAGCCCCGTGACCGGACCCGCACCATCGATACCGTGTGCCGCTTCATTGCTTTCGAGGGGCAGACTTTCGTGGTGGCGTCGTCTTCCTGTATCGGCGAGGAGGAAGTGCGCTTCTATCATCAGTTGTGCCCGGAACTGAAGGACACCTTCGCCGTGGGCGGTGGTATCGCGGCGGTGTACAACCCGTTTGGCGAGCCCGTCGGCACGCCGATGACCGACCAGGAAGGCATTGTCTACGCGGACCTGGATCTGGGGGATATCCGCAAAGCCAAACATATGATCGACTGCGTTGGGCATTACGCCCGCCCGGACGTGGCGCGGCTGGTCATCGATGACGGCAGCAAGCGGCCGGTGACGGGCTTTTCCAATACCCGTCCCCAACCCGTCAGCTTCGAGTTCGATGACTGACGTTCAGACCAGTCCTGGCCGGCCGGGCTGGCGCACCTTGATGGCGTACTTGCGCGCTTTTCTCACCGCGGAGGTCTGGCTGATGCCAAGCGCATTGGCCACCCCGTAGGTGGTTTCGTACCGTGAGTAGGCTTGCTGCAGAACTCGCCGTTCGGTGTCTTCCAGGATGCGTTTCAGCGACGCCTCTTCCGGCGTGCCCTCCGCGGCATGGGGGGCGCCTTCCGCTGGTGACAGGCCGCTGACAATGGTGGGGCCTTCACTGTTCACATAAAGGCGCTCCATGGTATTGCGCAATTCGCGGATATTGCCATTCCAGGGTGCATCGCGAAGTTTCGCCAACAGGGCCGTGGAGATGCCGATTTTCCTGCCGTAGCGTTTCGCCAACTGGTCGAGAAATTGACGGGCCAGCAGCGGAATGTCCTTGCGGCGCTGGCGCAGTGGCGGGATGTCGATACGGTACACGTTGACGTGGTAGTACAAGTCGTCGCGGATACGGCCATGACGGCGTTGCTGCTCAAGATCGTCGGTGCTGGAGGACAGCACTCTCACATCCAGTTCAACCGGCTTGTTGCCGCCGTGGCGATAATGGACTCCGCAGGCGAAGGCATTGGCGAGCTTCATCTGGATCGCCACCGGCAGGGCCGCGATATCCTCAAGATAGAGCGTGCCGCCCCGGGCCAGCTCCAACAGGCCGGGCCGCACCCGCGCCGCGCCCTGGGTGTCGTCGGTCTCCTCGCTGCCGAACAGTTCCCGCTCCAACCGCTCCTCGGGCAAAGCGCCGCAGCCGAGTTTGATGAACGGCTGGTGTCGCCGCTCACTGTGATCATGGATCCAGCGGGCCAGACGATGCCGGCCGGATCCGGGTTCGCCATGCAGTAACACTGGGGTTTCAAAGGCCGCGATACGTTCGGCCTGGCGCATCACTGCTTGCATGGTCCGGTCTTCGGCGATCAGTTTGCCGTCTTCGTCGAGCCGGGATTTCAGGCGGGCGATTTCGTTCTGATAGGCCAGGTTGCGGGCCTCGGCCCGTTTCAGCTTTTCTTTCAGCGCGCTCAGTTCGGTAATGTCGCGCACGTTGGAAATGACTTTGTCGATAGTGCCGTCGGTGTTGAATACCGGTGTCGCGGTGACGATGGTCTCCACCCCGGTGCTGACGTGTTGAAGGATGGTGACGACGTCCTGCTTCTCCAATGCCAGCAGGGTGGCACTGACGTCGAACATGCCCCGATCGACCAGGGTGCGCATGTTCAGGCCAACCACATTCTTCCGTTTAAGGCGGGTGATGCGGCAGATGGCCTCATTGATGAACAGGGTGTTGCCGATGGCATCGGTGATCCAGATGCCGTCGTAAGAGGATTCCACCGCTCTGGTGATATCGGACAAAGAGACGGTCATGGGACGCCTCCGTTTCTCATTTTCGTGGAAGAGGGGCGTGGAAGAGGGTATGGGTGGGGAGCAGGCATCGCGGTCCTCTTCATACAAGGTCACTCATACAGAGTCCCCCCATATAAAGAAAGGACCACGATCCAACTGCGCTTGGGTATTACAGCATGATGGATTTCACCTCGGTGAACTCCTCCAGGCCGTGACTGCCCCATTCACGGCCGACGCCGGAGTGCTTGTAGCCGCCGAACGGCGCGTTGAGGTCCAGTTGAGCTCCGTTCAGATGCACCATGCCGGTACGCAGACGGCGGGCGATGGCGGCGGCCTCGTCCTTGTCGGCGGCGTAGACATAGCCGGACAATCCATAGTCGGAGTCGTTGGCGATGGCCACCGCCTCGTCGATGGTGTTGTAGGGCAGCATGGTCAGCACCGGCCCGAAGATTTCCTCACGGGCGATGGTCATCTGATTGTTCACTTCGCTGAACACAGTGGGGCGGGCGAAGTAGCCTTGCTCCAGACCTTCCGGTTTGCCCGGGCCGCCGCAAACCAGCTTGGCGCCTTCATCAATGCCACGCTGGATCAGCGTTTGCACTCGCTCGAACTGGCGGGCGTTGGCGATGGGCCCCATCTGCGTATCCTTCTCGGCGGAAGGGCCCACCTTGATGGAGGCGCATACCTTGGCGGCGATCTCCTCGGCCTGGGCCAGTTTGTCCGCCGGCACCAGCATGCGGGACGGTGCGTTACAGCTCTGTCCGGTGTTGGTCATCATTGACATGACGCCATGGGTGACCGCTTTTTCCAGATCACAGTCAGGGGTCAGAATGTTGGCGGATTTGCCGCCCAGTTCCAGGGACACCTTCTTGAAAGAATCGGCGGCTTCACGGCTCACCGACGCCCCGGCACGGGTGGAGCCGGTCAGGGACACCATATCCACGCGCGGATCGGAGGAGAGCATCGGGCCGATCTCGGCGCCGTCACCATAGATCATGTTGAAGACGCCAGCGGGCACTCCGGCTTCGTCCATGATTTCGGCGAATACGCAGGCCGACAGCGGCGCGAACTCGCTGGGTTTGAGAATCATGGTGCAGCCGGCGGCGATGGCCGGGCCGACCTTGCAGGTGACCTGGTTCATGGGCCAGTTCCAGGGCGTGATCATGGACACCACGCCGGCCGGCTCATGCCGGATCAGGGTTTTGCCGGTGTTGGTTTCGAATTCGAAATTCCGTGCCACTTCCAGAGCAGTGGCCAGGTGGCCGAGACCGGTGGGGGCCTGCACCTTGGCGGCCAGGCCGTGGCGTGGCGCGCCCATTTCCCGGCTGATGGCGTCGGCCATGTCGTCCAGGCGGCGTTTGTAGGCGGCCAGGATTTTTTCCAGCAGCGCCAGACGCTCTTCCACCGGAGTGGCGGCGAAGTCGTCGAACGCGTCGCGCGCGGCCTGGATGGCACGGTCGGTGTCGCTTTTGCCAGCCAGATACAGAGTGCCCTCGGAGGCCTCGGTAGCGGGGTTGATGACGGGGTATTCCCGGGCGTCGTCGCCGGGTTTTACCCAGGCGCCATTAATATAAAACCGAGCCAGATTCTCCATGAGAGTGCTCCTTGTTATTTGGAGGTATACAGTTATTCAGAGGACAGGGGCAATACAATGCCCCCGGGGCGGCCAGAGGGTCAAAACAAATTAATGAAACACTATTCCAAAATGTTGACCGGCCGGCCCGCTCATGTCATCTTCCTGGAAAACGACAATCCAAGGAACCCCCAACGCAACAGGGAATCGGTCTCGACCCGGTGACGATTTCACCCGACACCGCCTTTTACCCGGACGCTCCCAATCAGAACCGCTCCGCTGACCCTGTTTCAGCCCTGGCGTTGCGTCGTGGTCTCCACCACCCCGGTTCCGAATAACAAACGAGGAGAGTGTATGAACCGTTTCGATCAGAAGACCGTCTTGATCACCGGTGCCGCCAGTGGCATTGGCCGTGCCGCCGCCTTGCGTTTCGCCGAGGAAGGCGCGCGCCTGGTGCTGGTGGACCGTAACCTGGCCGGCCTCGAGGAAACCCGGGCGGCGCTGCCCGCCGGCACCGAGGCCACGTTGCGTGAAGTGAACGTGGCCGACGAGCAGGCGGTGAAGACGCTGGTGGATGACATCGCCGCTTCCCATGGTGGCATCCAGGTTCTGATCAATAACGCCGGCACCGCCGGTAACGATCACTCTCCGGTGACCGACAACAACACCGACAACTGGAACACCATCCTTTCCGTGAATCTGCTCGGTCCCATGTTCTTTATCCGCGCGGTGGCGCCTTATATGAAAGAGCAGGGCGGCGGTGCCATCGTCAATACCGCCTCGGTGGCGGGCATTCGCTCCGGCGCTGGCGGGAACGCCTACAGCGCTTCCAAGGCCGGCGTGATCAACCTGACCAAAACCACCGCCTGTGATCTGGGCGGCTATAACGTTCGCGTCAACGCGGTCTGCCCGGGGTTGATCGAGACCGGCATGACCAAGCCGGTATTCGATTACGCCCGCGAAAACAACAAAGAAGAAAAGCTGGGCAGCCGTTGCGAACTGCGCCGCTATGGGCGCCCTTCCGAAATCGCCGCCGCCATGGCGTTCCTGGCCAGCGACGACGCCAGTTACGTCACCGGTCAGGCTTTGGCGGTGGACGGTGGTAATACCGCCTCGTTGAACCTGCCTGGTATGAAAGTCTGATTGACGCGGGTACCGGGCTAGTCTGGTATATTTGGCGCTTTTATCGACAACTATAAGATTCATTCATAAAGAAAGAGCGGGATAAACCCGCTCGCCATAATCCCGAAGCCTGACCGAGGAAAGAACACAATGCGACGAGCCCCTATGGGTAAAGAGGCCCAGTCGGCGGAGAAAGACCGGAATTTCGTCACCGCCCTGGCGCGGGGACTGGAAATCCTGCGCTGTTTCGGTCCCTCCGACGATTACCTGGGTAACGCGGAGCTGGCCAAACGCACCAATATTCCCCGTCCCACGGTATCGCGGATGACCGCCACCCTGACGCAACTGGGCTACCTGCGTTATGTGGAGCGGCTGGAGAAGTACCGGCTTGGCCCCGGCGTGCTGGATTTGGGCTACCGCTATCTGGCCGGCGAAGGCGTCCGTGATATCGCCCGACCGTTCATGCAGGACCTGGCCGACGCCACCGATTGCATGGTGGCGATCGCCGCCCCCAATGGTCCGTGGATGAGCTACATCCAGGTGTGCCAGGGCAGCGGGCCGCTGGTACTGCGATTGACCGTGGGATCACGGGTGCCGATGGCGGGGTCGGCGGTGGGCCGGGCCTATCTGGCCGGTCTCTCCGAAGAGGATCGCGCCACTCATCACCGTTTGATCCGCGAGCACGATCCGGAAGGCTGGCCGGAGTGGGAGAAAGGGCTGGAGCGGGCTTATCGCGAATATGAAGAATACGGTTTCTGCACCTCCGATGGGGAATGGAACCGCGATATCAGCGCCGTCGGGGTTCCCCTGGTGCTGGATAACGACTCCACCGTGATTCCGTTCAATTGCGGCGGTTCCTCGCTGCGCTTGAGCCGGCGGATTCTGGTGGAAAATCTCGGCCCCCGGCTCAAGGAGCTGGTGGGACAAGTCAAGGAAATGTTGCAGGGCCGGGACGTGTGATGGGCGGTGATCCGACCCCGCGTCCGGTCCGGGAGAGTAATGAGTGAGCAGTAGTTTGACGCCGGACGCGGTGCCGGCCCTGAACCAGGCCGCGGAAAAATTCAAACACGGGTTTCTGGGCACCATTGGCTTCCATTTTCTGGAGTGGGAAGAAGACCGGGTGGTGCTGGGGCTCAATGTGGTGGAGAAACACCTCAATCTGGGCAATGTGATTCACGGCGGTGTGCTGGCCACGTTGCTGGACGTGTCCGGAGCCTGTTCCGGCACCTATTGCCCCTATCCGGGGCGGGTGCGCAAGGCGCTGACCCTGTCGCTGACCACTACCTTCACCGGTCAGGCCGGTCCCGGTCTGGTGCGCGCCATCGGCGTGAAGCGGGCCGGCGGCAACCGCATCTTCAACTCGTCCATGGAAGTGCTGGATGCCAACGACCGGTTGCTGGCATTCGGTGAAGGGACTTTCCGCCTGCGTGGCGGCTCCGAGGATCCCAAGGGCGTGGTGGTGGATTACTGAGGCAAGCCCGTGATTTCCTCGCCGGCGTTCCGCTAATCCTTAAGTCGCGTCCTTATAGTACTTTCGGCTAATTCCCTCATTTGATGGCGAGGCCCGTCAAAACCCTGTGCTATGCTCGATGGTATAAGTGTCCCTGGCCGGCGGCGACGCCGCGGGCGGGGACTCCGACCTTGGACCGATTGAGGCAGGAGCGGAACCCCCATGTATCAGGTTCTGGTTGCCGACGATCATCCGCTGTTTCGTGAAGCCATCGCCCGCGTCATCGACGATGGTTTCCCCGGCACCACATTGCTGGAAGCATCGGATCTGGATTCCACGCTGCGCCTGGTGGCCGACAACGACGACCTGGACCTGGTGCTGCTGGATATCCACATGCCGGGTATGCAGGGGCTCAGTGGCCTGGTGCGGCTGCGCAACGAATTTCCCACGGTACCGGCGGTGATCGTCTCGGCGGAAGAAGAAAAAAGCGTTATTTTGCAATGCATCACTTATGGCGCGGTGGGTTTCATTACCAAATCCTCGCCCCGCAAACAGATGATTCAGGCGCTGCGGCAGATTCTTGACGGCTCGGTGTATCTGCCTTCGCATATTATCCGGGCGGAAGGGGCCGGGGCGGCAATGGGGCGCTATGACCCCTCATTCCTGCCGGCGTTGCTGGAGACACTGACCCGCAAACAGTTGCAGGTGTTCGAGCGCATGGCCCAGGGCGAATCCAACAAGGTCATCGCCTATAAGCTCAATATCGCCGAGAGTACCGTCAAGGCTCACGTTTCGGCGATACTGCGCAAGCTCGGCGCCACCAATCGCGTGCAGGCGATCCTGTCCGCCAGTGATATCGATTTTTCCGCCTATCTGAAAGCGCCTTCGGTAACGGCGCGGGATTCGGCGGTGAGTCCCCGGTAGCCTCGGCCGCCGGGAACGCATGAACCGGGTAACGAAAGCCGGGTAAATAACAACAAGTATCCGGGAGTAGACCATGACCGCTGCCCCGCCACAGGCGGTGTTGACCGCCTACAGCGACGCCCGCGACGAACAGGTGGCGGCGCGCCAGATCGCTGAGAGTCTGATTCATCCCAATCTGGGATTCGTGCTGTTTTTTTGCTCCATCGAGTACGATCTGGACCGCCTCGCCGGTGCTCTGAACGGCGAATTCCAGAATTTGCCCCTATGTGGCTGTACCTCCGCCGGGGAAATCACCGCCCGTGGTTATGATCGCAATACACTGGTGGCGATCGGTTTCGATGCCCGCTTTTTCTCCGCCGGCCATCATTTGATCGAGCACATGGACGGCTTCGGCCTGCTCGACGCCCAGCAACTCACCGATGGTCTGCTGACACAATGCCGGGAGCGGGCCCAGGGCCTGACGCCCGACGAGAACAATACCTTTGTATTGACGTTGCTCGATGGGCTGTCGGTGAACGAGGAGATCGTCATCGCCACGCTGAATGCGGCACTGGGATCGATTCCCAGCTTCGGCGGCTCCGCCGGCGATGACTATCGTCTGGCGCAAACTTATGTCTACTGCGATGGCCGTTTCTACAGCGACGCCGCCATCGTCGTGATGATCAGCACGGCGCTGGATTTCGAGGTTTTCAGCACTCACCATCTGCACCCATCCACGCCCAAGCTGGTGGTCACCGCCGCCGATGCCGAACGACGGGTGGTGCACGAACTGGACGCGGAACCGGCGGCGCTGGCCTATGCCCGCCTGGTCGGGGTGCCGGTGGAACAGCTCGATGATGTGGTATTCGCCCGCTACCCGCTGGCGGTACGCATCAACGATCACTACTACGCCCGCGCCATTCAAAAGGCCAATCGGGACATGAGCTTGTCGTTCTATTGCGCGGTGGAGAACGGCATCGTGCTTACCGCCATGCGCAATGCCTCGCTGCACGACAATCTCACCAATACGCTGGATGACATTGAGTCGCGGCTCGGGCCGCCCTGGGTGGTGATCGGCTGTGATTGCTGTCTGCGCCGGGCGGAACTGGAGGCCGATGAGGAGATTCCCCAGGCTTCGGAGCTGTTGCGCCAGCACCGGGTGGTGGGGTTCTGCACCTATGGCGAGCAATATAACGGCATGCACATCAATCACACCCTGACCGGCGTGGTGATTGGGCGAAAGATGGGCGCCGGTAATGGCTGACACCAGCAAAGATTCCGACAACGCCCGCCAGTCCCCCTGGGATCTGCACGAGGCGCGTCTGATGGCGGAGAATGCCCGCCTCCGGCGGATTTGCGATGCTCTGATCGAACGCGTGGAGGGCAGCGGCATGGCCCCCACCGCCCCCTATGCGGCGTTTCAGCATTCCGTGGTCCTGGCCCAGCAGGTGCGTGAGCGCACCCAGGCGCTGCGCGAAACCAACCGCCAACTGATGGCGGAGATCGAGGAGCGCCGCCGGGTGGAGCAGCGGTTGCGAGAGGCCACCGATAAAGCGGAGCAGGCCAATCTGTCGAAAACCAAATTCGTGGCGGCGGTCAGTCATGATCTGATGCAGCCGCTCAATGCCGCCCGTCTGTTCACCAGCGCCTTGCAGGAAGACTCCGATGAACGGGCGTCGCCGATGTTGAATCATATCGACACCGCGCTGCGCGATCTGGAATCGCTGATCACCACCTTGTCCGATGCCTCGAAACTGGATGCCGGGGTGGTCACCGCGGAAACCATGGCGTTCCCGTTAAGCCAGTTGCTGGATGTGCTGGCGGAAGAATTCAGACAGATGGCGGCGCTGAAAGGGCTCCGTTTCCGCTATGTGCCCACCTCCCTGGTGGTGCGTTCGGATCCACAACTGCTCAGCCGTATCATGCGCAACCTGCTCTCCAACGCCATCCGTTACACCGACAGTGGCACGGTGCTGCTGGGGTGCCGTCGCCGTGGCGCCGAAGTGGAGGTGTGGGTGGCGGACACGGGCATTGGCATCGGCCAGGATCAGATTGGTTCCATCTTCCAGGAGTTCAAGCGCGGCAAGAGGGCGGTGGAGTATCACGAGCGCGGTCTGGGGCTGGGGCTATCCATCGTGGAAAAGATCAGCCGTATTCTCGAGCATCCGTTGTCGGTGACGTCACGGGAAAACCAGGGTTCCCGGTTCCTGCTGCGATTGCCCGTGACCACTTTGAGTCAGGCCGGCCAGCAGGCCCTGGCGCAGTCCTCGGAGGAGCGTTCCGCTTTGACCGGCTTGCGGGTCTGGGTGGTGGACAACGACAGAGCCATCTGCGCCGGTATGCGCACCTTACTGGAACAGTGGGGCTGCCAGGTGGTGGCGGCGGAATCCCTGCCGGAACTGCGCCAGCAGGTGGATGTTGGCGCGGGGGATGCTCAGGTGTTGATCATGGATTACCATCTGGACCCGGACACCGACGATGGCTTGACCGTCGCCGGACAGATCAACGCGGCACGCAGCGAACCCTTACCGGTGATCATGCTCACCGCCGACCGTGAACAGGAACTGAAGCAGCGCTGCGCCACCCACGGCTATATGTTGCTGTATAAGCCGGTAAAACCGATGAAGCTGAAGCTGGCGCTACAGCATGTTCTGGTCGGTAGAGGGCCTGGATCCTGAAAAAGCCACTACGAAGCCGCTGCCTTTGAGTTCAGCAAAGCGAAGACGCCAAGGGCGGGGCCGTGTCAGGGGTTCCCGTCCCCAACAACCGGCTCCGGCCGTACCGCTTCCACCTTGCCGCCGGCTTCCCGCCAACCGTCCACGCCATTGCGATACCAATACACCGAAGTGTAGCCATCGGCCGCGATACGTTTCGCCACATTCCAGGACAACCAGCAATCCGCACGGCAGAAAAACACCAGAGCGCGATCCCTGTTGTCTTCCGTGACCTGTTGCAGATGCCGATACAGATAGTCCCGCCAGCGTTTCTCCAGCGGTGTGTTACCGGTGTTGGGTAACCAGATTGCTCCGGGTAGTGTCCAATGCGGAGTGTCCTGCAAAAAACCGCCGTTGGCGTAACCGACATTGTAGACGTCGATCAGCACCGCATCCGGGTTGGCCGACAGCATCTCTTTCAGCGCTTCGGTATTCAGCGTTACCGCGCCTTCCACCACCTTCGGAGTAGGGGAACGGTAGGGCGGCAGGCGATAACCTTCGGCATTGAAGCTGCCGTCGTCGCCGAAGGCGGGCAGCACGACGGCAGCGACGAGCAATGTGAGCAGAAGGCGCCGGATCATGTCACCAGTCCCGCGGGCAGCCGCTGCAGTTCTTCATGTAAGTGCCCTGAAAGTTGGTGAAGCGCAGCCGCGCGCCGGTGACATCGGCGCCTTCCAGAGTGGACAGATTCAACTTGGTTTCCTGCAGGTTGGCATCGCGCAGATCCGCGTTTTGCAGTTTTGATTTGTTCATCCAGGCCATTTCCAGATTGGCGGCACGCAGTGTGGCGTGTTGCCAACTGGCCCGGGTGAGACGGCCGAACTGCAGATCCGCGCCAGTGAGATCCGCGCCGTCAAAGCGCGCATTCTGGGCGAACAGATTCCAGCTTTGTACCGCCACCAGCTTGGCCTGGCTCAGATTGGCCGAACGCAGGTTAGTACTGTACAGCGTGGCGCGTGTCAGATCGGCGCCGCTCAGATCGGCGCGCTCCAGATTGGCGCCACGCAGATCAGTATGACGCAGATCAGCGCCGCGCAGATTGGCGTTGCTGAAATCGGCGCCGCGTAAATCCAGGTTGGCAAGATCGGCGCCGGAAAGGTCCGCGCCGGGACAATGGGTCTGGGCTTCAAGAACGCAGCCGTTGTGTTCCGGCGGCGCCCACAGGTCGTCTTCGGCGGCGCGCGGGGCTTTACCCAACGTCATTGCGCCGGCGACCACCAGAAGGCTGCTGAGCAGAAGTTTGGATCGCAGTGCCATGAGATGCTCCCAGGGCCCGGCTTGCGCCGGGCCGGTGTTATTGTTGTGGTACGGGAACGGCGCCCGCGGGCGCCGCTCCCTGTCGCGCTGACGGGTGTTGTTATTTCTTCGCCATGTCCTTGGCGAAGCTGGGCAGTTTGAACACCCAGAAGGAACCGCCCTGGGAGACCGGCCGGGTCAGCTCCGCCATATCGCCGCCCCACAGCGGTACCGCGCCACCGTAGCCGGCGGTCACGCCGATGTACTGCTCGCCGTCCATTTCCCAGGTGATCGGCGGGGAGATAATCCCGGTGCCCACCTGGAACTTCCACAGCTCCTTGCCGCTCTTGGCGTCAAAGGCTTTGAAGTAGCCGTCGCCGGTACCGGTGAACACCAGATTACCCTTGGTGGCCAGCACGCCGGCCCACAACGGCATCTCTTCCTTGTGCTGCCAGACCACCTCGCCAGTGGTCGGATCCATGGCGCGCAGCACACCCACGTGATCGTCGAACAGCCGCTTGATGCGGAAGCCCATGCCCAGATACGCGGATCCCGGGGTGTATTCCACCTCCTCGGTCCAGTAGTCCTCTTTCCAGTGGTTGGCGGGCACATAGAACAAGCCCGTGTCCTGGCTGTAGGCCATCGGGTTCCAGTTCTTGCCGCCGAGGAATGGCGGTGACACTTCCACCACTTCGGAGCGGGTTTCACCCTTCTTCAGGCGTGCCGGCCGCTGGCCTTTGTTCTCGATCGGACGGCCGGTTTTCAAGTCGATGCCCTTGGCCCAGGTGATACCGTCGACGAATGGGAACGCGTTCAACAGTTTGCCGTTGGCCCGGTCGGTGACGTAGAAGAACCCGTTACGGTCGGCGTGAGCGCCGGCCTTGTGGAGCTTGCCTTTCTTGTCGACGTAATCGAACAGCACGATCTCGTTGTTACCGGAGAAATCCCAGGTGTCGTTGGGTGTGTGCTGATAGAACCACTTGATCTCGCCGGTAGTCGGATCCACGCCAACCTGACCGGAGGTGTAGAGGCTGTCGTAGTCCTTGGGATCGCCGTCGGGCGCGGTGCGGGCCCAGCCATTCCAGGGCGCCGGGTTGCCCGCGCCGATAACGATGGTATTGGTTTGCGGATCGAAAGTGGCGCTCTGCCAGGGGGCGCCGCCGCCGTGACTCCAGGCCTTGGCCTTGCCGGTTTCGGTGTTGGGATCGTCCGGCCAGGACGGCGCGCGCGGATCACCGCTGGGCGTACTCTCCTTGCCATTGAGGCGGCCCATGTGGCCTTCCACGAACGGCCGCATCCAGATTTCCTCACCGGTATCCGGGTCGCGAGCGAACAGCCGGCCGACCACGCCGAACTCATCACCGGAAGAGCCGTGGATCAACAGAACTTTTCCGGTTTTCTGATCCTTAACGATGGTCGGAGCGCCGGTCATGGTGTAACCCACTTTGTGGTCAGCGAACTTTTTGCGCCAGACCACTTTGCCGGTGTCCTTGTTCAGCGCCACCATGCTGGCATCGAGGGTGCCGAAGAAAATCTTGTCGCCATAGATGGCGGCGCCACGGTTGACCACGTCACAGCAGGGACGGATGTCGTCCGGCAGGCGATGGGCGTAGTCCCACAGCTTCTTGCCGGTGCGGGCGTCGATGGCGAATACGCGGGAATAGGAGCCGGTGACGTAGATCACGCCGTCGTGGACCAGCGCCTGGGATTCCTGTCCGCGCTGCTTCTCATCACCAAACGAGAAGGACCACGCCGGTGTCAGCATGGAGACGTTGTCGGCGTTGATGTTGTCGAGTGTGCTGTAGCGCTGAGCCTGGATGCCCAGGCCGTACATCAGGACGTCGTCGGTGGTGGCGGCATCATTGGCGATGTCTTCCCAGCTTACCGTCTTGGTGGCGGAATGCGCGGCGCCACTTACTCCGATCGTGGTGGCCCCGATCATGGTGGCCAGGGTAACCGCGCCGGCAAGGCGTTTGACCTTTCCGGAAAACGGTGCGTTGCGGCTTGTTGTTTTCATACCTGTTCCTCGGCTTGTTGGTATCGGTCGCGGAGTGTTCCCGCCCCGCTGCGGATAAAGACAGCGCTCAGAGTCTCCGAGGGCGCGATTGGCCGCTACCGACACCAGGCCGAGAAATCTAGCCAATTGGGTCTAGTACCAAGGATGTAGACAGGTTTGGTCCAAGGACGAGTAGGTCGATGGCGGACGGATCGCTAGATTGAAATGCGATGTGAGGCCTTTGAGCCGGCTTCGCGCTTTACCGCCGTATTGCAATCAGCGATCTGAAGGATCCCGACAATGACCAGAACAATGTTTATTCTCACCCTCACCTCCCTGTTGTCCCTGGCCGGTCTGGCTTGGGGGCACGGCAATGTCACGCCGCAGTCGGTCAACATCCGAGGCCTGGAAGAGCTGGGCGAGGAGTGGCGTGATACCAACCCTTACCGGGAATCGCATCCGCAACACGAACTGGCGGTGGATGTGGGCAAGTCCGCCTATAACCAGAACTGCGCCGCTTGCCATGGCCTGGAAGCGAAATCCGGCGGTATCGCTCCGGATCTGCGTGAGCTGGAAAACGGCGATTACGGTGACGAGTGGTACAAAGAGCGCGTGATCAACGGCGCCAGCCGTAACGGTCGGGTGCTGATGCCGCCGATGGCCAACTATCTCAGCCAGGAAGCGCTATGGGCGATCCGTACCTGGCTGGAAACCGTCAGCCTGGAAACCACCGGCGGCAATTGAGTACCCGGTGAACAAGGGAGGGATGGCCATGGCCGGTTACCTGCGGCCGCTGTTGGCGGTGCTGATGCTGTTTTGCGCATCCCCGGGCATCACCGCGGAAGCGCAAAAAGACCCGTTGGATTCCTTCATGTGGGAGCGCTACCGCGAACGTTTTCTCGGGGATACGCCGGTGCGTTTCGATCAGCGGGTTCGCGTTCAGGCGCCGGCCTTCGCGGAGGATTCCGGGCAGGTTCCCATTGATGTGGACGCCTCGGCTTTCAATGGCCGATTCCAACGCATGCTGCTGTGGGTGGAACTGAATCCGATCCCCCTGGTGTTCGACTACCGGCCACTGAGTGATGGTCTGGCCAACCTTTCCATCAACGTGCGTCTGGAGCAGTCCTCGGCGGTGCGGGTGGCGGTACTCAGCGATGGCGTCTGGCACGTGGGCGGCACCCGCATCGAAGGGGAGGGCGGGGGTTGTACCACGCCTGGTATCGCCAAGACCGAGGACAACTGGTCCAGGGATTTTGGCAAGATCATGGCCCGGCGTTTTGACCACGAGCCAGGCAGCCGGGTGCGAGTCAAACTGTCGCATCCCATGGACAGCGGCCTGATTCCAAGTACCCGGCCGTTTTACGTGGAACAGGTGGCGTTCATTCGTGACGGCGAACCAGCGGCGACCATGGCCTGGCAAGCCTCTGTGAGCGAAAACCCGGAGCTGGCACTGACGCTCAAGGGGGATTCCGACGCCAGCTACCGGTTCCAGGCCCGCGACAACAATGGCAATGAGTTCGACCATGCCATTCCTTGACGGCGCGGTCCGGCCCGGACTGGCGAAGATGGCGCTGTTTGTCGTGCTGGCGTTGGGGGCCGTCCTTTTACCACCTAGGTACGCGCTGGCCTTCGAGTATGAGCTGAAACCGGTGGCCGTGGCGGAGCGCACCTGGGTAGTGGAAGGGCGGCGCGAGGAACTCTCCGAGGACAATGGCGGTGATATCGCCAACGCCGCGTTCATCGCCACCGGTGATGGCGTCATCGTCATCGATACCGGCAGCACCCTGAATTATGGCCGGGCGCTGCGGGCGGCCATCGCCACCGTCACCGACCAGCCGGTGCGCTGGATTATCAACACCCATCATCACCCGGATCATGTGTTCGGCAACCAGGCCTTCGAGGGCGCGGAAATTTCCGCGCTGCCTGCCACCCGCGCCGCCCTGAAGCGGGACGCCGACAGCTTTCGCGCCACGCTTTATCAACGGCTGGGAGACGCCGTGCGCGGCACCGAAACGGTACTGCCAACCCGGTCCGTACAGCAAGGCGAGGGCCGCTTTGGCGATTATCCGTTGCAATTGTTTGCTTTCAGCGGCCATTCCGGCGCCGACCTGGTGGTACTCGATCCCGCCACCGGGGTGTTGTTCACCGGTGATCTGGTATTCCACCGCCGGGCACCGACCACACCGCATTCCCCGGGGATTGGCATCTGGCGGGAGCAGCTCGGACAACTGCGTGCCCTGCAATTTAAAACATTGGTGCCGGGCCATGGTCCGGTGTCCCGGGACGGCTCGCCCATCGAAGAGACCCTCGACTATCTGGATTGGCTGGATCGGCGTCTCGCCGGGGGGGCGGCTCGCGGCGCCACCCGTAACGAGGTGATTCAGGCACCGTTACCGGAACGCTTCGCCGGCATGGCGCTGGTGCGTTACGAGCTGACCCGCAGTGTCAGCCATTTCTACGCCGACTATGAGGAAGCGTTGCTGTGGGCGGAACCGGATACGACCAAATAAGGGGCGAATTAGTACCTTGGTAGCATGCGGGCGTTACCGGCGCGGCACTAATCTGAATATCCAGACAGTCCGCTCGAGAGTGTGGCGGAAAAACTCAGGATCAGCATAAAAAAGCGAGGAAGTACGGCTATGATTTACGACAATCCCGGTAGTCAGGGCGCCCTGGTCTCCTTCAAGGAGCGCTACCAAAACTATATTGGCGGTGAGTGGGTGGCTCCTGTTAAGGGCCGGTACTTCGACAACATCAGTCCGGTCAATGGCAAGGTGTTCTGTCAGGTGCCCCGCTCCTCCGCCGAAGACATCGATCTGGCGCTGGACGCCGCTCACCGCGCCGCGCCGGCCTGGGCACGAACCTCGGTGGCCGAGCGCGCCAATATATTGTTGAAAATCGCCGACCGCATCGAAGGCAGCCTGGAGTCCCTGGCGGTGGCGGAAACCTGGGATAACGGCAAGGCGGTGCGCGAAACCCTCAACGCCGATATCCCTCTGACGGTGGATCACTTCCGCTATTTCGCCGGCTGTATCCGCGCCCAGGAAGGCACGCTCGCGGATATCGACGCCAACACCGTGGCCTATCATTTTCACGAGCCGTTGGGTGTGGTCGGGCAGATCATCCCCTGGAATTTCCCGATCCTCATGGCCGCCTGGAAACTGGCGCCGGCGCTGGCGGCGGGCAACTGCATTGTGCTGAAACCGGCGGAACAGACTCCGGTGTCGATTCTCAAGGTGATGGAACTGATTGGTGATCTGCTGCCGGCGGGTGTGTTGAACGTGGTCAACGGCTTTGGCGACGAAGCCGGCCAGGCTCTGGCCACCAGCAAGCGCATCGCCAAGATCGCCTTCACCGGCTCCACGCCGGTGGGCTCACACATCCTCAAATGCGCGGCGGAGAATATCATTCCCTCCACCGTGGAACTGGGCGGCAAATCGCCCAATATTTACTTCGCCGACATCCTCAATGCCGAGCCGGAATTCATCGACAAGGCGGTGGAAGGGCTGGTGCTGGCGTTTTTCAACCAGGGCGAGGTCTGCACCTGCCCGTCCCGGGCGCTGATCCAGGAAAGCATGTACGACGACTTCATGGAGCGGGTGGTGGCACGCATCGCCACGATCAAGCGTGGCAATCCGCTGGACACCGAAACCCAGGTCGGCGCTCAGGCATCCCAGGAGCAGTTCGACAAGATCATGTCCTACATGGAAGTGGCCCGCAGCGAAGGCGCCGAGTTCCTGGCCGGTGGCGATCGCGAATCCCTGGCAGGTGAACACGGCGAAGGCTTCTATATTCAGCCGACCCTGCTCAAGGGCCATAACAAGATGCGGGTATTCCAGGAGGAAATCTTCGGCCCGGTGGTGGCGGTGACCACCTTCAAGGACGAGGCGGAAGCGCTGGCGATCGCCAATGATACCGAGTTCGGTCTCGGTGCCGGGGTCTGGAGCCGGGATATCAACGTGGCGTTCCGCATGGGCCGCGGTATTCAGGCCGGCCGGGTCTGGACCAACTGCTATCATGCCTATCCGGCCCACGCCGCCTTTGGCGGTTACAAGAAATCCGGTATCGGCCGGGAAACCCACAAGATGATCCTGGATCACTACCAACAGACCAAGAACCTTCTGGTCAGCTACGACGTAAACCCGCTTGGCTTCTTCTGAAGCCAACGGATAAGCCGGCGGAAGGGGGAAGGGATACGTTCTCCCGACCTCTCCGCCGGTGCCGCCGCTTTTCCTGTCCATCCCCCCTTCTACCGTTGCTTGATTGCGATCAAGGCCCCCGCTTGCACTACACTGGATCATGGGTGTGGTATTCCAATAACAGCGGAGGTTCCCATGCGAGCCATGAGCTTGCGAAAGATCGGCGGACCGCTCGAGTTGATCGATTGCCCGGCAGCCCGTCCCGGCACCGGCGAGCTGCGCCTTCAGGTCGAAGCCTGCGGTGTCTGCCGCACCGATCTGCACGTGGTGGACGGCGAGTTGACGGGGGGCAAGCTCCCTTTGATTCCCGGCCACGAAATCGTCGGTCGGGTGGTGGAATTGGGGCCGGGCGGCAGCCGGTTTTCTCTGGGGCAGCGCGTTGGTATTCCCTGGCTTGGACACAGCTGTGGACGATGCCGCTATTGCGAAGCGGGCCAGGAGAATCTTTGTGACACGCCCGGATTCACCGGTTACACCCTTGACGGAGGTTACGCCGAACATTGCGTGGCCTCACAGGACTACGCTTTTGCCTTGCCGGAAGAACCCGATCCCGTCAGCCTGGCGCCGTTGCTGTGTGCCGGCCTGATTGGCTACCGCTCCTATCGAATGGCCGGGGAGGCGCCGCGTTTGGGGCTCTACGGTTTCGGCGCGGCGGCGCACATCCTGACCCAGCTTGCTTGCTGGCAGGGACGTGAGATCTACGCGTTTACCCGTCCTGGCGATACCGTCGCTCAGGCGTTCGCGCGGGAAACGGGGGCAGCCTGGGCCGGTGGATCAGATCAAGCGCCACCGGTGGAACTGGACGCGGCCATTCTTTTCGCTCCGGTGGGCGCTTTGGTGCCCATGGCTTTGCGCGCGGTGCGCAAAGGCGGTGTGGTGGTCTGTGGCGGCATTCATATGAGCGATATTCCGAGGTTTCCCTACGCTGATTTATGGGGTGAACGAGTGATCCGTTCCGTTGCCAATCTGACCCGGGAAGATGGCGAGCAGTTTCTGCGCCTTGCCTCGCAGGCGGGTATCGAGGTCGCGACCCGGACCTATCGGCTGGACGAGGCCAACGAGGCGCTGGACGATCTTCGCGCCGGCCGTCTCACCGGCGCGGCGGTGTTGGTGCCATGAGCAGGAAGCCGCTGGGCAGCCTGCCTGCAAGCGAGTAGCAACGCCGGAGGAGCGGAATTGGCAGCAAGCCAGCGCCCACGGCGGCCTTGTAGCTGTCTCCGAAATCATATCCACGGCGCTGATAAAAAAGGCCGCCCCAAGGGCGGCCAAATGGCACAGTGGAATGGATCCGCTCAGCGGATCTACCAGGAGAGTGCGGCCCCCACTGCCAGGGTATCGGTGGATTCAATCTCGCCGGCCTGTTTGTCATCAATTTCGAAGCGGCTGAAATTACCCAGCAGTTTCAGATTGTCATTGACCGCGTAACTGAGCAGCACGGCTTTGTTTTCGTAGTCAGCTTCACCGCCAAGAAGATTGCCATCGTCCTCGCTACGGCCGTAGGACAGGGCCAGCCGGAATTTATCGATCTGCTGGCCGATTTGCAGCAGGTACCCCTTGCTGTCGATCTCCTTCAGGTTGGCTTGCCCCAGGTTGTTGGAGAACAGGGGATGCATACCCTCGGCATTGAAGCCCGAAGCGGTGAGGGAGGTGTCGCCGAGTTTGGCCTGAACCCCATAGCCCAGCCCCCGCGAGGTCACATCCTCGACACTACCGTCGGTGTTTTCCGAGGTCTGATAGGCGCCATTAACCCAGGCGTACAGTTCAGTGGCGCCGAGGCTGGTCTGGTAGCTTACTTCCGTTTCGAAACGCGGTGCTGATTGGTAGGCCTTGCCGGCTCCGCCGACTTCGTTGCTGTCATAGGGATCGAGAACACCCACGGCGACTTTCAGGGCATGTTGTTGTGGGCTGCGGTAAGTGATCTGCGCGCTGGGGAAAGGGTAGGGATAACCGGTGCCGATATTGCCAAAGGACACACCGCTACCGTCCATCAGGCCGAGGGTATCGCTGGCCTGGCCGAAACCCGACAACAGTTCGTCGCGGAGAATGTTGGAACGGGCGAACAGACCAAAGTCCTTACCGATCAACACCTGGCCCCAACCGCCGTCGATGGTGCCATAAAACTGGCGCACATCGATGCCGGTTTCGGTGCCGTTGGTTTCACTGTCGTTGATGGTGACCCAGAACGAGGAGCGGGCCCCGAGTTTCAGGTCGCCGACCTGGCGGGAAAAATTGAAGCCGATCCAGTTCGGCAAGAATCCCATTTTCACCCGGGACTGGCGCCGGTCGAACTGATCACCGGGGCGGTCCACGTCGTTGTGTACGTAGAAGGCATTGATGTAGCCATCGGTGGAAAAAGTGGTCCGATTGTCATCGTGCAGTTTGATTTCCGCCTGGGCGCCGGCACCGGCAAGGGATGCCAGCAGGGCGCAGGTAAGGGGCAGCCTTTTGTTGTTGTGCATGGTTCGCTCCATGTTTTTTGCGTCGTTCGGAGCGGGCAGTATGGAAAGTGGCGGGCGGCTGCGAATCCCGCTTTGGTCGGGAAGGCGTCTTAAGACCGTGGTGACCTGATGGGTGGCACGAAAGTCGTGCGCGGGGGATTGGTTCAGGAACTAGAACGAAGAGAGAAGGGAACAGGCAAGGAAAGGCCCGGCGCGTTCGCGCCGGGCAAGTACGCTCAACCTTGTGTGCCGGAGGTGTCGCTGTCTTCCTGCTCCGGAGCGGTGTTGATCACGGTGGCCTGATCTTCCAGCCAGCCGCCGCCCAGGGCCCGATACAGAGTGATCTGATTTGCGAGCTTGCTGAGGGTGATCGACACCAGTTCCTGACGGGCGGTAAGCAGACTGCGCTGCGCGTCCAGCACCGCCAGGTAGTCGTCCGCGCCCAGCTCGTAGCGTTGCTGGGACAGTTCCAGTGAGCGGCGGGTGGCGTCCACCAGGGCCTGCTGGGCGATTTCCTGTTCCAACAGAGTCTCCCGGGCCACCAGCGCATCCGAGACTTCCTGGAAGGCGGTCTGGATGGTTTGTTCATAGGTGGCGACGCTCTGGTCCCGGCGCACTTCCGCCACGTCCAGGCTGGCGCGGTTGCGTCCGCCAGTGAAGATTGGCAGGGAAATACTCGGTGAGAACGACCAACTGCGTGAGCCGCTCTCGAACAACCCGTCCAGTTCGGCACTGCTGGTACCAAAGGTCCCGGTCAGGGAGATGCTCGGGAAGAACGCCGCCCGCGCCGCGCCGATGTTGGCGTTGGCCGCACGCAGCAAGTGCTCCGCGCGGATGATATCCGGGCGTGCCAGCAGCACGTTGGAGGACAGCCCGGAAGGCACATCCGACAATTCCACCAGCCCGGAGGCCTCCAGATTATCGTTGGGCAGAGGTGGCAGCGGCGCGCCGACCAGGGTGGCCAGGGCGTTACGGTCCTGGGCCACCAGACGGGCGAAGCGGGCACGATTGGCGCGGGCGGTTTCCAGCGCGGTCTGCGCCTGACGCAGTTCCAGCTCGGAGCCGACACCCAGGTCGAAACGGCGCTGGGTCAGGTCCAGGGACGACCGATAGGCCTCCATGGTCTCCTCGCTGATGCGCAGGTTCTCCCGGTCCGCCACCAATGTCAGATAGGCGTTGGCCACTTCCGATACCAGTGTGATATGGGCGCTGCGTTGGGCTTCCTCGCTGGCCAGATAATTCTGCAGGGCGGCGTCCTTGAGACTGCGCACCCGGCCGAACAGATCCAGCTCGTAGGCGGAGATGCCCACATTGGCGCCGTACTGGCTCTGCACCTGACTCTCGCCGGTGTTGCTCAGGTCACCGGGCACCCGTTGCCGGGTGCCGGTGCCGTTCAGGCCGATATCGGGAAACAGATCGGCACGCTGAATCCGATACTGGGCGCGCAACTCTTCCACATCCAGCATGGCCAGCCGCAGATCCCGGTTGTTGGCCAGGGCGGTCTGGATCAGCTGTTGCAGTTCCGGTTCGGCGAAGAAATCCCGCCAGCCGGGCAGAGTGACCTGCGTGGCGTCGGCGCCTTCACGGAACTGATCCGGCACCGGGGACGGGGGCTGTTCATAACTGGGCGCCAGCGTACAGCCACTCAGGGCCAGAGCGACGGCCAACGCCATGGAAGCGGGTTTCAATGTCATCCGCGGGTCTCCTCGGACGGCTCGTTACGGTCGCCTTTGCCGTTCAACGGCACGCCGGACAGTTTACGAACCACCACGTAGAACAAAGGAATAAAGAAAATGGCCAGGGCGGTGGCGGTGAACATGCCGCCAAACACACTGGTACCGATGGCGTTTCGGGCGCCGGAGCCGGCACCGCTGCTCAGCATCAGTGGTGTCACCCCGAGCATGAACGCCATGGAGGTCATCAGGATCGGACGCAGCCGCATGCGTGTGGCCTCCAGCGTGGCTTTCCACAACGAGTAGCCCTGGTCCTCCAGATCCTTGGCGAACTCGGCGATCAGAATCGCGTTCTTCGCCGATAGCCCGATGGTGGTGAGCAGACCAACCTGGAAGAAGACGTCATTTTCCAGGCCCCGGCCCAGCGAGAACAGGACCGCGCCGATCACACCCAGCGGCACCACCAGCATCACCGCGAACGGAATCGACCAGCTCTCATACAGGGCGGCGAGACACAGGAACACCACGATCAGTGACAGGGCATACAGCGCCGGCGCCTGGTTGCCGGACTGGCGTTCCTGGTAGGACAGTCCGGTCCATTCGTAGCCGAAGCCCTCCGGCAGATTCGCCGCCAGACCTTCCAGCGCGGTCATGGCGTCACCGGTACTGAAGCCGGGGCTGGCGTTGCCCTGGATGTTCACCGAGGAGACACCATTGTAGCGTTGCAACTGTTGCGGACCGTACTGCCAGTCGCCGGTGGCGAAGCTGGAGAAGGGCACCATCTGGTTGTCGCTGTTGCGCACGTACCAAGTGCCGATATCCTCCGGCAGCATGCGGTCTTCCGCGTCACCCTGGACGTAGACCCGCTTGATCCGTCCGCGATCGAGGAAGTCGTTGACGTAGGTGGAGCCCCAGGCCACCGACATGGTGTTATTGATGTCGGCGATGGAGACGCCCATGGACTGCGCCTTCAGATGATCCACGTCGACCTTGTACTGCGGCGCGTCGGGCAGGCCGTTGTAACGCACCTGTACCATCGATGGATCCTGGTTGGCCTGACCAAGCAACTGGCCCATGGCCTGGTTGAGCGCGTCATGGCCGAGGCCGCCACGGTCCTGGAGCTGGAAGTTGAAACCGCTGGCCACCCCGAGAGCGGGGATTGACGGCGGGTTCAAGGCAAAAATGATCGCCTCGCGAATGCCACCAAAGTACCCCATGGCGCGGCCGATGATCTGGTCAATGCCATTGGTGCTGAGATCACGATCCTCCCAGTCCCGCAGACGGACGAACGCGATGCCCGAGTTCTGGCCACGACCGGCGAAGCTGAAGCCGGCCACGGTGAAGATGGATTGCACCGCGTCCTTTTCTTCCTCCAGGAAGTAATGCTCCATTTTCTTCAGTACTTCGATGGTCTGCTCCTGGGTGGACCCGACCGGCAGCTGTACCTGCGCCAGCATGATGCCCTGGTCCTCTTCCGGCAGGAAGGCGGTGGGCAAGCGGGTGAAGGTGAACGCCAGCACCGCCACCACGGCCACATAGATCAACAGGTAGCGGCCACGGCGGCCGAGGATTTTCTCCACCTTGTTGTGATAGCCATGGCTGGCACGGTCGAAGTTACGGTTGAACCAGCCGAAGAAGCCTTTCTTGTCCTCATGGGAGGCGTCCTGCTGCTTGAGCATGCTGGCGCACAACGCCGGCGTCAGGATCAGTGCCACCAGTACCGACAACACCATGGCCGAAACGATGGTGATGGAGAACTGGCGATAGATGGCGCCGGTGGAACCGGGGAAGAACGCCATGGGAATGAACACCGCGGACAGCACCAGGGCGATACCAACCAGCGCGCCGGTGATCTGGCCCATGGATTTGCGCGTGGCTTCACGGGGAGGCAAACCCTCTTCCGCCATCACCCGTTCCACGTTTTCCACCACCACGATGGCGTCGTCCACCAACAGACCGATGGCCAGCACCATGCCGAACATGGTCAGAGTGTTGATCGAGAAGCCGAAGGCGAACAGCACCGCGAAGGTCCCCAGCAGCACCACCGGCACGGCGATGGTGGGGATCAGCGTGGCGCGGAAATTCTGCAGGAACAGGTACATCACCAGGAACACCAGCAGAATCCCTTCAAACAAGGTCTTCACCACCTCCATGATGGAAATTTCCACGAACGGTGTGGTGTCGTAGGGGAAATCCATCTGCATGTCTTCGGGGAAGAACTGGCTCAGATCGTTGAGCGTGGACTTCACCCGTTCGGCGGTATCCAGGGCGTTGGCGCCGGTGGCCAGGTTGATCCCCAGGCCGGTGGCGGAGGTGCCGTTGTAGCGCCCGGTGATATCGTAGCTTTCCTTGCCGAACTCGATGTTAGCGACATCCTTGAGGCGTACCTGGGAGCCGTCGTCATTGACGCGCAGCAGAATCCGCCCGAATTCCTCGGGGGTTTGCAGCAAGGTCTGCACGATGATGGAGGCACTCAACTGCTGGCCTTCCACCGCCGGGTTACCGCCGATCTGACCGCCGGTGATCTGGTTGTTCTGCACCGTGATCGCCTGGGTGACATCCGCCGCGGTCAGGCCGAACTCGGTCATCTTCTGGGAGTCGAGCCAGACGCGCATGGCGTATTGGGTACCGAACAACTGGGTGGTACCGACGCCCTGCACCCGGCTGATCGGATCCTGGATGTTGGCCGCCACATAGTCGGCGAGGGCGGCGTTATCCAGTTCACCGGATTTGGAATTGAACGCCACCACCATGAGGAAGGTGTCGGAGGACTTGCTCACCTGCACCCCCTGCTGCTGCACCACCTGGGGCAGGCGCGGGGTGGCCAGTTGCAGTTTGTTCTGCACCTGGACCTGGGCGATATCCGGGTCGGTACCGGGGGCGAAGGTCAGAATGATCTGCGCGTTACCGGAGGAATCACTGGTGGAGGACATGTACAGCAGATTATCGATACCGTTCATCTGCTGCTCGATGACCTGCGTCACCGAATCTTCCACGGCTTTCGCCGAGGCCCCGGGGTAGGTGGCCTCGATGGTGACTTCCGGCGGTGCCACGGTGGGGTATTGCTCCACCGGCAAAGTATTGATCGCCAGGGCGCCCGCCATCATCAGAACGATGGCGATCACCCAGGCGAAAATGGGTCGATCAATAAAGAAATTGGCCATGTTGCTCCCCGATTACTCGGCGTTGGCGTTGTTCGGGCCGTTGTCCTGGGCCTGGGTTTGCTGCGCTTGCTGCTTTTGCGCCTCGACGTCCACACCTTCCACCGGCATGCCGGGGCCGATCTTTTGCAGGCCGTCGACGATCAGTTTGTCGCCGGCGGCGAGGCCATCGCCGATTAACCAGCGGTTGCCCACCGTGCGCACGGTTTCCACCTGACGTTTTTCCACCGTGTTGTTGTCGCCGATGACCAGGGCGCTGGCGGTGCCTTGCGGATCACGGGTGACCGCTTTCTGTGGCACCAGGATGGCGTTGTCGCGTTGTCCCTGGGGCAGCTTGGCGCGTACGAACAGACCGGGCAGCAGGTCGCCGTCGGGATTGGGGAACAGGGCGCGCAGGGTGATCGAGCCGGTGCTCTCATCCACTGCGTATTCGGAGAATTGCAGGGTCCCGCTCTCGCCGTACTCGGTGCCGTCTTCCAACACCAGAGTGACGCGCGCCTTGTCTTTGCCGACCTGTTCCAACTGCCCGCTTTCCATGGCCACGCGCAGTTGACGCAACTCACGGGCGGACTGGGTGAGGTCCACATAGATCGGATCCAACTGGCGAATGGTGGCCAGCGCCTCGCTCTGGTTGGCGGTGACCAGAGCGCCGGCGGTGACGCTGGAACGGCCGATGCGCCCGGAAATCGGCGCCTTGACACTGGCGTAGTCCAGGTTCAGGCGGGCGGTTTCCACCGCGGCCTGGGCGGCGGCGATCTGCGCCTTGTTGGTGGCCAGACTGGCCTGGGCGTTATCGTATTCCTGACGGCTCACCGCGTTTGCTTCCACCAGTTTCTTATAGCGCTCGGCCAGCAACCGGTTGGACTCCAGGGTGGCGCGGGCGCTGGCCAGATCCGCTTGGGCGCTGGCCAGTGCCGCCTTGAACTGGCGATCGTCGATGCGATAGAGCACCTGTCCGACCTCAACTTCGGCGCCTTCCTCGAACAGACGCTCCTTGATAATGCCGCTTACCTGAGGGCGGATCTCCGCCACCTCGTAGGGAGTGGTGCGGCCGGGCAGTTCGTTGACGACGGTGTAAGGTTCCGGTTTAACCGTGATAAAACCCACCTGCGCCGCGCCGCCGGCACCTTGCTGCTGAGGCGTGTCGTTTCCGCAGGCGGTCAGGGCGAGGGCAAAAAAGAAAAGGACAGAAAAATGGACCGATCGTGCGCGCATAGAAACCTCGGTTTCCTATGAAAATCAATGAATTTTGGTTGCTTCCGTTACGGCGAGAAAGCGCGGATACCCGATAATTGCACAAAAGCGAAAAGAGTATACATACATTCGTAGATGTATGTATAGTTCTCCCTCCAGCGAGATCACAGGAGTCCGGCCATGAGGCGCACCAAGGCGGAAGCTCAGGAGACCCGTGAGCAGATACTCGACGCGGCGGAGCGCGTCTTTCATGAAAAGGGCGTATCGAGGACCTCCTTGAATGACATCGCCGGCGCCGCGGGGTTCACTCGTGGTGCCATTTATTGGCACTTCAAAAACAAACATGATGTTTTTGCCGCCATGTTGGAGCGAAAGCGTTTGCCGCTCGAGGCTTTGGCACAGCGGGCGGAGCACCCTGAAGAGAAGGATCCGCTGGGGCGTTTGCGGGAATTCCTGATCTACGTGCTCTGTGAAACCGTCCGTGATCCGAGCCGTCGGCGGGTATTGGAGATCATATTCCAAAAATGTGAATTTACTGTGGAAACTGATCCTCTGATGACCCGCCAGAAGGAATCCTTCCTGGAAGCCTCCAAATCCATGCGAATCATCCTTGGCCGTGCCATTGAGCGCGGGCAACTGCCCGAAAGCCTGAACATCGAGCGTGCCGTGACCTTGCTGCATGTGCAAGTGTGCGGCCTTCTTTATGTCTGGTTGCTGGTGCCGGAGACCTTTGATCTCGAGCAGGAAGCGGCCCATCATGTGGACTGCTATCTTAATACACTGAAATTGTGCCCCTCCATTTCCGGATGCCCGGATTCTCCTTCTTGATTCTTCCTCCTGATTTCGAAACGTGGTTCCGAAATAATTGACGCGATCAGGGGCGCATGTCACATTCTGTGCCCTCCCGAAGGGACAGGTCCGTGAATCCCGGCCTGTGATTACGGTGCCCGCCGCTACCGCCAACGGAACAGGAGAATAACGATGAGTAAACTGTTTGATCTCACGGGAAAAGTCGCTCTGATCACCGGCTCCACCCGGGGTATCGGTAAAGCCATCGCCGAGGAAATGGCCCGCGCCGGCGCCAAGGTGGTGATCTCCAGCCGCAAGCCGGAGCCTTGCCATGAGGTGTGCGAGGCAATCAAGGCGGAAGGTCACGAGGCCATCGCCGTGCCCTGCAACGTGGGCCGCAAGGACGATTTGATGAACTTGGTGGATGAAACCCTGGCCGCCTTTGGCAAGATCGATATTCTGGTCTGTAACGCCGCCACCAATCCGGTTTACGGCCCTACCGCGGAAGTCAGCGACGAGGCCTGGGACAAGATTCTCGACACCAACGTCAAGGGCACTTTCTGGTTGTGTAACCGGGTGCTGCCGATCATGGCCGAGAACGGTGGCGGTAATGTGGTGATCATTTCCAGCATCGCTGGCCTGCGCGGCAACACCGTGATTGGCACCTATGGCGTCTCCAAGGCGGCGGAAGCGGCTCTGGCCCGAAACCTGGCGGTGGAGTGGGGACCAAGGAATATTCGTGTCAACGCCATTGCTCCGGGGCTGGTGCGCACCGATTTCGCCAAGGCTCTGGTGGAAGATCCGGTACGCCGTCAGCGTGCCGAGGAACGCACGCCGGTGCGTCGTATCGGCGATCCGGTGGATATCGCCGGGGTGGCGTTGTTCCTGTCCAGTGCCGGCAGTGCTTACGTAACCGGCCAGACCATCGTGGCGGACGGTGGCGAGACCATTTGTTGATGGCCGCGGGCGCGCCGCATTTGCTTTTGCGGACCGCGACCGGCGTTAGAGGCAAACGCTAAGCGATTTTTGAGGTTCCTTATGGAAGGTCAACCGGAACTGGTGCCGGTCCTTGAGGCCCATCGTTTCGATGAATCCCGTCTGTCCCGGTATCTGGATCAGGCCGGGCTGTTGGCAGGAGCGTTGCGGGTGCAACAGTTCCAGGGCGGACAGTCCAACCCCACCTATCTGCTGGAAAGTGGCGAGCGCCGCTACGTTCTGCGCAAGAAGCCGCCGGGTAAGGTGTTGCCCTCGGCGCATCAGGTGGACCGCGAATACCGGGTGATGAAGGCATTGGGCGAGCATAGCGACGTGCCGGTGCCGACCATGCGTGCTCTCTGCGAGGACGATGACGTCATCGGCACCAGCTTTTACGTCATGGATTTCGTGCCCGGACGGGTATTTTCCGAGCCGCTGCTGGAATGCCTGCCCACTGATCAGCAACGCCGTGCTGTCTATGAGGCCATGGTGGACACGCTGGCCAAGCTGCACAGCGTTGATTACAAGGCCGCTGGTTTGGAGGATTTTGGACGTCCTCAAGGGTATGTGGCACGCCAGGTGAAACGCTGGCGGGCTCAGTACGAGGCCTCGAAGACCGACGACCTGCCGGCCATGGACAACCTGATCGACTGGCTCGAGGAGCACATTCCCGAGGACGACAGTGCCGCCATTGCTCACGGTGACTTCCGCATGGGCAATCTGCTGCTGGCGCCGGACCAGCCGAGGGTAGTGGCGGTGCTGGATTGGGAGCTGGCCACCATTGGTCATCCGCTGGCTGATCTGGCTTACTTCTGTCTGCCATATCATCTGCCCCACGGTATTCAAGGGGTACGCGGTCTGGACGGTCTGGATCTGAGCGAGCGCGGTATTCCCGATGAGCGTGCATTGCTGGAGCGTTACTGTCGCGGTTGTGGCCGCGATGGCATCAGCGACTGGCCGGTATTCCTGGCCTTCGCGCTGTTCCGCACCGCGGCGATCCTGCAGGGGGTTTATGCCCGGGCCCTGCAGGGCAACGCCAGCAATCGTGACGCGTTGGAAGTCGGTAAGCGGGCCGGACTGATGGCCGAGCGCGGCTGGCAAATCGCCCGCATGCACCAATAGCCCGATCGGCGAGCGTCATCATCGCTTCACCCCGGCCGTACAACATTGGCGGCGCGGACGGTAAACAAGAATTCGGACAACACAGGAGCCACCATGAAGCCCTTCCAACGTATCCTTCTTACCAACGACGATGGCATCGACGCCCCCGGTCTGAAAGTGGCCGAGGCGATCGCCGCGGAACTGGCCGAGGAGGTCTGGGTGGTGGCGCCGGAGCATGATCAAAGCGGGGTGGGGCAGAGTATTTCGCTGCACAGTCCTTTGCGGGTATATCATCACGGTGAGCGCCGCTATGCGGTTTCCGGCACACCGGCGGATTGTGTCCTGTTCGCCATGGCCGAATGGCTGGAGGAAACGCCGCCGGACCTGGTGCTGTCCGGGGTCAACTGCGGCGCCAATCTGAGTGACTCGGTGATGTATTCCGGTACGGTTGGCGCGGTGCTGGCGGCGGCCCATCTGGGGCTGCCCGGCGTGGCCTTGAGCCAGGCGTTTCTGGATCGGGATGCCATTGATTACACACCAGTGAGCGAGCTGGCGGCGGAGCTGATCCGGCAATTGTGGGAACGTCATGCCGGGGATTGCTGTTGGAACATCAATTTTCCCGATCTGCCGCCGGCGGAGATCAAGGGTAATCGTATCACCCGCCAGGTTCCCGGCAGCATTCGCCGGGCCCGGTTGATGGCTGGCCGCGACGGCCGCAATCTGTCCTATCACTGGCTCTCCTTTGAGCGTGATCCGGATTCCATTGATCACCCGCAATCCGACGTGGTGGCACTGCGTGATGGTCGTGTGTCGGTGATGCCGCTGCGGCCGTCCCGCTGTGATGACGATCTGGCCGATGCATTGTGGGAAAAAGGAGAGTGGTAGGCGGCCTGTCAGATCATTCACCACCGAAAATATGAAACCATATTCCGAAATAGTATTGACGCCCCGCGGGGCGCGTGTCAGATTCTCCGGCTATTCCATTTGGCGGGCCGTGAAGTACGAAAGGGTCTCGACCGCCGAAGGTTAACGACGTTTTCCGAAGCATTTCCGCCCCGGCCGGAAGTGGCGGTTTCGTCGTATCACCTGTTGCCTATGCAGCAACAACAAGCGGGTACCAGCCTCCATAACGCGGGCCCCAAGAAAAAAGTGGCCTTTGTCGCCACAGTCGAATCGTAGGGAGAGTTAGCATGTTTGATCGGCATTTTGCCGTTTGGCCTGAAAACCTGCCGCATCACCTGACCATTCCGGAAACCAGCCTTTGCACCAATCTTGATGTCTCCGCGCTGCGCTATCCGGAAAAACCGGCCATCATTTATTACGACCACACCATCACCTACCGGGAACTGAAGCGCCAGGTCGACGCTCTGGCCGGCTACCTGCAAACATTGGGCGTGGACAAAGGTGACCGCGTCCTGCTGTACATGCAGAACGCTCCTCAATTCATCATCGGTTACTACGCCATTCTGCGCGCCAACGCCATCGTCGTGCCGATCAACCCGATGAACCGCACGGCGGAACTGGAACACTACCTGGAAGATACCCAGGCAACGGTGACGCTGGCGGCGCAGGAGGTGTTCGCCAATATCGCGCCGCTGATCGGCACCCGGCAGCTGCGCCATGTCATCGTGGCGTCCTACAGCGACTATATTGATCCGCAAACCGATCTGGACCTTCCCGCGGAAGTGCGAGCACCGGCGCAGCCTTTGCAAACCGAAGGCGCCATCGCCTGGCGCGACGCCATCGACGCCGGCAAGACCCCCGGAGAATTGCTGGTGGGGCCGGATGACCTGGCGGTGTTCCCCTACAGTTCCGGGACCACTGGCGCTCCCAAAGGCTGCATGCATACCCACCGGTCGGTGATGGCCACCTGTGTGCATGGCGTGGCCTGGCGTTCCGGTGGCGGCAGTGAGGGAATCATCCTCTCCACCCTGCCGTACTTCCATGTCACCGGCATGCAGGGCGCCATGAACGCGCCCATCTACACCGGTGCCTGCATCGTGCTGATGACCCGCTGGGATCGCCGTACCGCGGCTACTCTGATTCAGCGTTATCAGGTCACCAGTTGGACCAACATCGTCACCATGGCCATCGATCTGCTGTCCGATCCGGAGGTTGAGTCCTTCGATCTGTCCAGCCTGCAGAACATTGGTGGCGGTGGCGCGGCCATGCCGGAAGCGGTCTCCGACAAGCTGTTCAAGCTTACCGGCCTGCGCTATATCGAAGGGTATGGCCTCTCCGAGACCATCGCCGCCACCCACATCAATCCCGCCGAGAAGCCGAAGAAACAGTGCCTTGGCATTCCGGTTTTCGACGTGGATTCCCGCGTCATCGACCAGGACACGGGCAAGGAGCTGGGCGTCGGGGAAGTGGGCGAGATCATTTCCCATGGTCCGCAGATTTTCCAGGGTTACTGGAACCGTCCGGAGGAAACCGAGAAGGCCTTCATTGAACTGGATGGCAAGCGGTTCTTCCGTACCGGTGACATGGGGTACTACGACGAAGAAGGCTATTTCTTCATCGTTGATCGGGTGAAACGCATGATCAATGCGTCAGGCTTCAAGGTCTGGCCCGCCGAAGTGGAAAGCCTGATGTACCGACATCCCGCCATTCAGGAGTGCTGCATCATCTCCGCGCCGCACGAGCGCCGTGGCGAAACCGTGAAAGCTTGTGTGGTTTTGAGCGCCAAGGATAAAGATAACGTCAGCGAGGACGATATCATCACCTGGTGCAAGAATGAGATGGCCGCCTACAAAGTGCCGCAGATCGTCGAATTCCGTGATGAGCTGCCTCGTTCTCCCACCGGCAAGGTGATGTGGCGGGCGTTGCAAGAACAGGAATGGGCGAAGAGCGAAAGCGCTTCCTGATCCTTTGAGCAACGGCAATCCCGGTGGTGGATTGCCGTTGCTGTTTTCGCACTGCGAAATACTATTCCGAATATTGACGCTTCGGTGAGGTGCTGTTAGCGTCTTGGCTTTCATGCACCATCGTGCATGAAAGTGTGCCGGCGAGAGCGTCCGTACCATAACAACCCAGAAAGTGAAGCGTGCCATTTGGCGGTAGAGAGTGGCAGTGGAGAGTGGCGGTGGAGCGTCACTGGATAACTACACAAGGCGCGTTTCATTATTATTATAAGGAGTCGCAGTTTTGGACTTGTTTCTGCAGCAAGTGCTCAATGGCCTGACCCTGGGAAGCATTTACGGCCTGGTTGCCCTGGGCCTGACCCTGGTCTATGGCATTCTCCATGTTCCCAATTTCGCCCACGGTGCGCTGTATATGGTGGGGGCCTATGTGGCTTACTTCACCATGGTGGACCTGGGTCTGAACTACTGGCTGGCGATGATCGCCGCCGGCGCGGTAGTGGCCATCCTTTCCGTTCTTTGTGAGCGTCTCGTCTTTCACCCGCTGCGTCATGCGCCGCCCATTCACGACAAGATCGCCGCCATCGGTATCCTGTTGTTCCTGGAGGCGGTGGTGCAGATGTATTGGGGCGCGGATTTCCGCCGCATGCCCACACCCTATACCGAGATCCTGCATTTCGGCGGTCTCACCATTCCGGCTCAACGTCTGTTGATCATCGCGGGTGCCTTCGGCCTGATGGGCGCCTTGCACCTGTATCTGAAAAAGACCATGACCGGCGCCACCATCATCGCCATGGCGCAAAACCGGGAAGGCGCCTTCCTGGTGGGCATCGACGCCAACCGCGTGGCGATGATGACATTCGCCATCGCCGGCATGCTGGCGGCGGTGGGCGCGACCCTGTTCGCGCCGATCAACCTGGTCTACCCGGCCATGGGGCATCTGCTGATCATGAAGGCCTTCGTGATCATTATTCTCGGTGGTATGGGCAGCATTCCCGGCGCCATCGTCGGTGGTCTGATCATTGGTTTCGCCGAAGCCCTGGGCGGTTTCTATATCTCCAATGAATACAAGGACGTCATCGCCTTCGCGTTGCTGGTGGTGATTTTGTCGGTCAAACCCACCGGGCTGTTCACCAAGGGGGTGCGCTAATGGATCGCCTGATGAATTTCCTGGTCAGCCCGGTGCTGAAATGGGCCTTGCTGGTGTTGGCGGTGGTATTCCCGCTGATCTCCAGTAACGAGTACCACATCTACGTGATGGCCACGGCCTTTATCTGGGCCATCGCCGTTTACGGAATGAACATCATCACCGGTTATTGTGGCCAGCTGAATCTGGCTCATGGCGGCTTTTTCGCCATTGGTGCCTATGTGGTGGCGATCCTGACGGTGGATCACGAGTGGGCGTTCTGGCCGGCGTTCATCGCCGCCGGTCTGGCCGGCGCCATCTTTGGTTTCCTCGTCGGCGTGGTGTCCCTGCGTCTGAAGGAGCATTACTTTGCCATCTTCACGTTGTGCGTGGGCTTCATCATTTACCTGCTACTGGAAAAGTGGGAGGCACTGACACACGGTTCCCTCGGCATTATCAACATCGCCCCGCCGGAAGGGTTTGGTTTCGTGGATTTCACCGAGACCGTGCCGTTCTACTATCTGGTGCTGGCGTTCCTGGTGCTGTCCGTGTGGCTGGTGAGCCGCCTTTCCCGTTCGCTGTTGGGCCGGACTTTTCTGGCCATCCGCATCAGTGACGACCTGGCGCAATCGCTTGGCATAAACCTGATGCGCAACAAAGTCCTGGCGTTTGTGTTGTCCACCGTTTACGCCGCCTCGGCCGGCGCTTTGTACGCTGGCGTGGTGCGTTTCATCGGCCCGGCGGAAGCGGACGTGGTGCATACCTTCGACATGATCACCTACCTGCTGGTGGGCGGCATCGGCACCTTGATGGGGCCGCTGCTCGGCACCCTGGCGATCACCTGGCTGACGCAGATGCTGCAGTCCCTGGAAGAGTACCGCATGATCATCTTCGGCCCGATGCTGGTGATCCTGGTGATCTTCTTCCCGCGCGGTATCGTTGGCGGTTTCCTGACCTGGCGCGGACGTCGCCTGGCCAATAAAGCGTCTCAACAGGATCAGGGCGGGGAATCCCGAGCCTCCGTCCAAACCCCCAGCACGCCCAGCGCGGACAAACAGGAGGCCGGCAACAATGCTTAAGATCAGTAATCTGACCAAGCGTTTCGGCGGCCTGGCGGCGGTCAATAACGTCAGCGTGGAATTTCCCGCCAATCAGGTGAACGCCATCATCGGCCCCAACGGCGCCGGTAAAAGTACTTTCTTCAATCTGGTGGCCGGAGCGATGCCGCCCAGTGAAGGCAAGATCGAATATCAGGGCATGGACATCACCGGCATGGCGCCGGACCGGATTGCCCGTCTCGGCGTGGCGCGGACTTTCCAGACCACCATGCTGTTCGATCAGTCCACCGTGCTGGATAACCTGATCGTCGGTCACCGGCTGCGCACCCAGTCGCGCCTGTGGGACGTGATCATCAACTCCAAGCGTCTGCGTGACGAGGAGAAGAAGTGCCGCTCCCGCGCCGCCGAGGTGCTGGACTTCGTCGGGCTGTCCCATATCGGTCATCGCTACATCGCCGATATCAGCCAGGAAGAACGCAAGCGCGTGGCCTTCGCTTTGGCCATGGCCACGGACCCGGAATTGGTGCTGCTGGACGAACCGGCTGGCGGTATCAACCCCGAGGAGACGGAGAATCTGGCCGACCTGATTCGCAAGATGGTCAAGCACGGCATCACCGTCTGCCTGATCGAGCACAAGATGGACATGATCATGAGTCTGGCGGACAAGATCATGGTGCTGGACCACGGCGAGAAGATCGCCGAGGGAACCCCGGAACAAATCAAGAACGATCCGGTGGTCATCGAGGCTTACCTGGGGAGTGAACAAGATGTTGAAGCTTGAAAACGTCGACGCCAAGTACGATAGCTTCAAGGCCCTGGATAACGTGTCCATGACCGTGGGGCAGGGCGAGCTGGTGGTGCTGCTGGGGGCCAACGGCGCCGGCAAGACCACCTTGTTCAACACCATTAGCGGTCTGCTGAAGCCCTCCGCCGGCAGCATCACCCTGAATGGTGAGGACGTGACCGGACGGCGGCCGTCCGCGCTGGTGCAGGCCGGCGTGGTGCAGTGTCCGGAAGGCCGCAAGCTGTTCCCGGAAATGTCGGTGATGAAGAACCTGGTGTTGGGCGCTTACGTGCATCGCCGCGACAAGGCCGGCATCAAGAAGACCCTGGACCAGGTGCTGGAAATGTTTCCGATCCTGGAAGAGAAGAAAAACCAGGCGGCGGGATCGCTCAGTGGCGGCCAGCAGCAGATGGTGGCGATCGGCCGTGCTCTGATGGGGCGCCCGAAGCTGCTGATGCTGGACGAGCCGTCCCTGGGGCTGGCACCGCTGGTGGTCAAGCAGATGTTCGAGACCATCCAGACCATCAACCGCGCGGGCACCACGGTGTTGTTGGCGGAGCAGAACGCCTTTGCCGCGCTGAAGATCGCCACCCGTGCCTATGTGATCGAGAACGGTCGCCTGGTGATGGAAGGGGACCGCGATGCCATGCTTGGTAACGAGGCGGTGCGTAAAGCCTATATCGGTGCCTGATCACAATCCGATTAGCGGCCCCTGGCGGCCTCTGCTCGGTGCTTTATGATCGTTAACGTGCGTTAGCGTAATGTGCTACGTCTATAACTGATCCCTACAATAAATGGGAGTGAAGTAATGAAACTGAAGAAAACGTTTGTTCGCCTGGCCACCGCCAGTGCTCTGGTTATGGGTATGGGGGCCGTCAACGCCGCCGAAGTCAACATCGGCTTTACCGGTCCGCTCAGCGGCGGCGCGGCGCTGTACGGTGAGAATACGCTGGAAGGCCTGCGCATGGCGGCCGAGGAAATCAACGCCGCTGGTGGCGTGAAAGTCGGCGGCGAAAGCTACGAAATCAACATCGTTTCCCTGGACGACAAGTATTCCCCGAGCCAGGCGGCGGTGAACGGCAAGCGCCTGGTACAGCAATACAAAACCCCGGCGGTATTTACTCCGCATTCCGGCGGCACCTTTGCTCTGCAGGCCTTCAATCAGCGTGATGGCTTCATCGTCATGTCCTACACCTCGATCCCGTCCGTGACCGAGAAGGGCAACAAACTGACCGTGAAGATTCCGCCGTCCTTCACCGACTACATCGAGCCGTTCTCCAAAATGGCCATGGAAACGTCTGGCAAGAAAGTGGCGGTGGCCAACGCCACCCACGACTACGCCAAGTACTGGACCAAGGCGTTCGTGCCGAAGTGGGAAGCCATGGGCGGTGAAGTGGTCGCTGACAACCCGATGGACTACAACAAGTCCGCGGACTTCTACACTGGTGTAAGCAAGGTGCTGGCGGCCAAGCCGGACGTGCTGTTCATCGGTGGCGCCTCCGAACCCACCGGTCTGGTGGTGCGTCAGGCCCGTGAGCTGGGCTTCAAGGGCAGCTTCATCCTGATGGACCAGGCCAAGATCGATGAAGTGGCGAAAGTGGCCGGTGGTTTGCAGGCGGTGGAAGGTTCCGTGGGCGTCACGCCGCTGGGCAGTTCCGAAATCGAAGGGGCGCGCAAGTTCGTCGAGAAGTACCAGCAGAACCACAAAAACGTGGCCACCTCCGAAACCGCATACAACTACTTCGCCATGCATATGCTGGCGCAAGCCATGCAGGAAGCGGGTTCCGTGGATGACCCGGCCAAGATCCGCGCCGCCATGCCGGCCGCGTTGAAAAAGATCCCGGCCGAGTACAACCCTTACGACGTGAACGGCATTTCCGAAAACGGCGCTCTGGAGACCGATGTGCAACTGGCCCAGGTCATCGATGGCAAGGTGGTGCTGCGTCGCCTGTCTGATGTGCTGAGTCAGTAATTTTTCCTAGGTCGTTTCTTCAAGGGCACCCGACGGGTGCCCTTGTCGTTTCCGGCCTATACCCATGGCGTGGTTGGCTCTGTGCCATGGCATGGGTTGGGGGTATGGTATTCAAACCGAATGGTATCGACTGGGACCGGTGACTCGGAATCATCCGCTTCCAAGCCTTGGTCCGATAAATGAAATGATATTCCGAAATAATTGATAATGGGCCGGGTTTTCTTATACTGGGACCCCCCCGGGATCTATCCCGCGCCCGTATTCCCATGGTTTCCGTGATGCTCGTCGTTAAACACGGAGGCCAACCTTTAGGTAAGGAGGAACCATGAGCGAGGTTGTCAGCTACCGCCGTGAAGGCGAAATCGGCGTTATCAGTGTTAATTACCCCCCGGTGAACGCCCTGGGACAAGGGGTGCGCGAGGGCCTGCAGAGCTGTCTGCGGGAAGGGCTGGCGGATGATCAGGCCAAAGCCCTGGTGGTGATTGGTGAAGGCCGTACCTTCCCCGCCGGCGCCGACATCCGTGAATTCGGCAAGCCGCCGGCCGGCCCGGCGCTGCCCGATGTGATCAACGAATACGAAAGCAGCGAGAAGCTGGTGATCGCGGCCATCCACGGCACCGCTCTGGGTGGCGGTCTGGAAGTGGCTCTGGGCTGTGACTATCGTGTCGCTCTGGATTCCGCCAAGGTGGGTCTGCCGGAAGTGAAGCTGGGCCTGCTGCCCGGCGCCGGTGGCACCCAGCGTCTGCCGCGCCTGGTGGGCGCCAAGGCTGCCCTCGACATGATCGTCGGCGGCAACCCGGTCAAAGCCAAAAACGCCCTGCAAATGGGTATTGTTGATGACGTGGTCAGCGGTGACCTGCTGGAAGGCGCTCTGGCCTATGCCCGCAAACTGGTTGCCGACAAAGCGCCGCTGCGTCGCATTCGCGATCTGGACGTACAGACCGAGGAAGCCGATCTGTTCGCCAGCTACGAGAAATCCATCGCCCGCAAACAACGTGGCTTCAAAGCCCCGTTCCACTGCATCAAGGCGGTACAGGCGGCGGTGGAACTGCCGTTCGAAGAGGGCATGAAGCGTGAGCGCGAGTTGTTCGGTGAGCTGCTGGTCAGCTCCGAGTCCGCGGCGCAGCGCCATGTCTTCTTCGCCGAGCGCGAAGTGGCCAAGGTGCCGGGCCTGCCCAAGGACACTCCCAAGCGTGAAGTCAACAGCGCCGCCGTGATCGGTGCCGGCACCATGGGCGGCGGCATCGCCATGAACTTCGCCAACGCCGGCATTCCGGTGAAGATTCTGGAAGTGAAGGAAGAGGCCCTGGAAAAGGGCATCGCCATCATCCGCAAGAACTACGAAAACACCGCCAAGAAAGGCCGTCTGACCCAGGAACAGGTGGAGCAGCGCATGGCGCTGATCCAGCCGACCCTGAGCTACGACGACCTCGGTGATGTGGACGTGGTGATCGAGGCGGTGTTCGAGAACATGGACGTGAAGGAAGCGGTGTTCAAGGAGCTGGATCGGGTTTGCAAACCCGGCGCCATCCTCGCCACCAACACCTCCACGCTGGACGTCAACCGCATCGCCAGCTTCACCAAACGTCCGCAGGACGTGATCGGCATGCACTTCTTCAGCCCGGCTAACGTGATGAAGCTGCTGGAAAACGTGCGTGGCGAGAAAACCGCGGACGACGTCATCGCCACCGTGATGGACCTGAGCCGCCGCATTGGCAAGGTTGGCGTCCTGGTCGGTGTCTGCCACGGCTTCGTCGGCAACCGCATGCTGCACAAGCGTCAGGCGGAAGCGGTGCAACTGGTCAATGAAGGCGCCAACCCGGCGCAAGTGGACAAGGTGCTGTTCGATCTGGGCTTCCCCATGGGGCCGTTCGCCATGTCCGATCTGGCCGGCATGGATGTGGGTTACCGTATCCGTGAAGAGCTGCGTAAGGAAAACCCGGAAAACGCGCCGGCGCGTAACTGGACCGACGAGCTGGTGGAAAACGGCCGTATGGGCCAGAAAACCCAGGCCGGCGTGTTTGATTATAAAGAAGGCGACCGTACCCCCGTGCCGTCCGCCGAGGTGGACAAGATCATCGCCAAATTCCGTGAGGAAAATGGCATCGCCACCCGTGAGGTGACGGATCAGGAAATCCTCGAGCGCTGCATGTACGTGATGGTGAACGAAGGCGCCAAAATCCTGGAAGAAGGCATCGCCGCCCGTCCGCTGGACGTGGATGTGATCTGGATCTACGGCTACGGCTTCCCGGTTTACCGTGGCGGCGTACTGTTCTGGGCGGATCAGGTGGGCCTGAAGACGATCTACGACAAAGTCAGCCAGTTCCACCAGGAAACCGGCGATGACGTTTGGAAACCCGCGCCGCTGCTGGAGAAACTGGCCAAAGAAGGCAAGGGCTTCTACAGCTGAAGCAGACAATGAAAATCGCGGCCCCTGGAACGCGGGGCCGCGATGTCAGTGTCGTTGCGAGAACAACGAGAGGACGTTATGGATATTAACTTTACCGCTGAGGAAGCCGCTTTCCGCGATGAGGTCCGCGCCTTCCTGAAAGACAAGCTGCCCGCGGATATTTCCCGCAAGGTCAAGGAACACAAACGCCTTGGCAAGGAAGACACGGTCCGCTGGCAGAAGATTCTCAACGAGCAGGGCTGGCTGGCTCTGCACTGGCCGAAAGAGTATGGCGGTACCGGCTGGAGCCCGATCCAGAAGCACATCTTCGAGGAAGAATGTGCCGAGGCCGGTGCCCCCACCGTGCTTCCGTTCGGCGTCAACATGGTCGCTCCGGTAATCATCAAATTCGGTACCCAGGAGCAGAAGGACTACTACCTGCCGCGTATTCTCAAGAGCGAGGACTGGTGGTGTCAGGGTTACTCCGAGCCGGGCGCCGGTTCCGATCTGGCCAGCCTGAAAACCCGCGCCGTGCGCGAGGGTGATCACTACGTGGTCAATGGCCAGAAAACCTGGACCACCCTGGGGCAGCACGCCGACATGATCTTCTGTCTGGTGCGCACCGACCCGGAGGCGAAGAAACAGGAGGGTATCTCCTTCCTGCTGATCGACATGAACACCCCCGGTATCACCGTGCGCCCGCTGATCACCCTGGACGGCGAGCACGAAGTGAACGAAGTGTTCTTCGACGACGTGAAAGTGCCGGTGGAAAACCTGGTCGGCGAAGAGAACAAGGGCTGGACCTGCGCCAAGTACCTGCTGACCTTCGAACGTACCGGCATCGCCGGCGTCGGCCAGTCCAAGGCTGCCCTGGCGCACCTCAAGCAAGTGGCCGCGCAGCAGATCAGCAACGGCCGCCCGCTGATCGAGGACCCGCATTTCCGCCGCCGCCTGGCCGATGTGGAAATGGAGTTGATGTCCCTGGAAATGACCAACCTGCGTACCGTTGCCGCCGCCGAGGCCGGTGGCGTACCGGGGGCGGAAAGTTCCTTCCTGAAAATCATGGGCACCGAGCTGCGTCAGGAAATCACCCACCTGTTCCGCACCGCCGCCGGTCCTTACGCGCTGCCGTTCCTCAACGAAGCGCTGCACGATGATTTCGACGGCAACTATGTCGGCCCGGAGTTTGCCGCTTCGGTATCCGCCCGCTACTTCAACTTCCGTAAGCTCTCCATTTTCGGGGGCTCCAACGAAATTCAGAAGAACATCATCTCCAAGATGATTCTCGGTCTGTAAGGAGGCGATCATGGATTTCAAACTTAGCGACGAGCAGCGCATGCTCGAAGAGACCGTCGGTCGCCTGGTACGTGATACCTATACCTTCGAGACCCGCAACAAAATCCTGGAATCCGAGCAGGGTTTCAGCGCCGACGTCTGGCAGCAGTTCGCCGAGCTGGGCCTGCTGGGCGTACCGTTCTCCGAGGAAGCCGGTGGCTTCAACGGCGGTGGCGCGGAATTGATGGTGGTGGCGGAAGGCTTCGGCCGTGGTCTGGTGGTGGAACCGTACCTGGCCACCGTGGTGCTGTGCGGCACTCTGGTGGACAAGCTCGGCAGCGACCAGCAGAAAGAAGCCCTGATACCGGCGATCATCGGCGGTGAAACCCGCCTGTCCCTGGCGTTGTATGAGCCGAATAGCCGCTACGAGCACAACCGTGTCACCACCAGCGCCAAGAAAGACGGCGAAGGTTATGTCCTGAACGGCGAGAAGGCCGTGGTCATCAACGGTGACAGCGCCGACCAGCTGGTGGTCATCGCCCGCACCTCCGGTGCCGAGGACGATCGTGACGGTCTCAGCGCCTTCCTGGTGGACGGCAACGCCGCCGGCGTCAGCCGCCGCGGTTACCCGACCATCGATGGTCTGCGTGCCGCCGAAGTCGTCCTCAAGGACGTGAAGGTCGGCGCCGACGCGCTGCTGGGCGCGGAAGGCCAGGCCATTGACGCCCTGGAGGATTCCCTGGCACTGGGTCTGGTGGCTCTGTGCGCGGAAGCGTCCGGCGCCATGGAAGTGGCTTGTGATCAGACCCTGGAATACATCAAGGAACGCCAGCAGTTCGGCGTGCCGATCGGTAAATTCCAGGCGCTGCAACACCGCATGGTGGAAATGCGCATGGAACTGGAAAAAGTGCGCTCCATCACCATGCTCGCCGCTTGCAGCCTGAACGAGTCACGTGAACTGCGTGACAAGCGTCTGGCCGCGGCCAAGGCGCAGGTCGGCAAATCCGGCCGTCGCGTGGCGGAGGAAGCGATCCAGCTGTTCGGCGGCATGGGCATGATGGAAGAAACCCCCATCTCCCACTACGCCAAGCGCATCGTGATGATCGATCATCACCTGGGCGACAGCGAATACCACTTCGGCCGGCTGGAAAGCCTGCTGGACGTGGAGTAAAAAGAAGGGGCGGCCGAGAGGCCGCCTTTTTTTCAGTTAATAGTTAATAGTGAACAGTTAAGCCCCCTGTGGGAGCTTGCCTGCAAGCGAAGGCCTCAACGTTACCTATCAACTATCAATTGATTAAATAATAAAATTCGGGAGAGTTTGTATGACCGTGAATCGCCAGATCATTCTCGCCAAGCGTCCGGAAGGCATGCCGGACGAATCCAACCTGGTGCTGCAGGAAGGCGCCGTGCCGGAGTGTGGCGACGGCCAGGTACTGGTGCGCACCATTTATCTGTCCCTGGACCCGTACATGCGTGGCCGCATGAGCGCGGCCAAATCCTACGCCGCCAGCGTCGAGGAAGGCGCGGTAATGGAAGGGGGCACCGTGGGGCAGGTGGTGGAATCCCGCCATCCGGATTTCAATCAGGGTGACTACGTGCTCGGCCGCGGCGGCTGGCAGGAGTACTCCGTGGAACAGGGCAAGGCACTGCGCAAGCTGGATCCGGCGCAAGCGCCGATCAGCACCGCCGTGGGCGTGCTGGGCATGCCCGGTTTCACCGCCTACGCGGGTTTGGAAGAGATTGGCAAGCCGCAGAAAGGCGAAACCGTGGTGGTGTCCGCCGCCGCCGGAGCAGTGGGCCAGGTGGTGGGCCAGATCGCCAAGATGAAAGGGTGCCGGGTGGTCGGCGTGGCCGGTGCCGAGGACAAGTGCCGCCAGGTAGTGGAGGCTTACGGCTTCGATGCCTGCGTCAACTACAAGGATGATGACTTCGAGAAGCAATTGGCCGAAGCGTGTCCCAACGGCATTGACGTTTACTTCGAAAACGTCGGCGGCAAGGTGTTCGACGCGGTGATGGGGCTGGTCAATGATTTTGCCCGGATCCCGGTTTGCGGCCGTATCGCCCACTACAATGACACCGGCCTGCCGCCGGGACCGGATCGTCTGCCCGCGTTCATGGGCAAGATTCTGGTCAAACGGCTGCTGCTCAAGGGCTTCATCCAGTTCGATTACATCCACCGTGCCGCCGACTTCCAGCGCGACATGAGCGCCTGGATTCGCGAAGGCAAGGTGAAGTATCAGGAAGATGTGGTCGAAGGCCTGGAAAACACGGTATCCGCGTTCCAGGGTCTGCTGCAGGGCAAGAACCGTGGCAAGCTGTTGATTCAGGTGGGGGAAGACCCGACCCGCTGATCGCGGCCCGTGAGCCGCTCCTGCAATTGGCATCACGAGGTCCTGTAGGGGAGCGGTCCACGGACCACTGGTGTCCCACGAATTTTGACGGTACTGGTGCATGGCTTCTGAAGCCCGGATCGTCCATTGCCGAGTTGCCCGGCTGTGGGAGCTTGCCTGCGAGCGAATGGGCTTCCGGGCCTCTGGATTCGCTTGCAGGCAAGCTCCCACAGCGGCCTTGTAGCCCTCTCTGAGTTCGTGTTCCCAGCGGCATTGCAGGAATTCAGAAGCCAGAGCGTCAGACTCTGCTGACATTGTGGGACACCAATCGCCCACGGACCGCGATGATGATGTTTTCATGCCCACCATAGAACAACTCTTCGAACGTCATGGTCCCCGCTATCGCTGGCTGGCCACCGCTACCGTGATGCTGGGCACCTTGTCCATGGTGTTGACCTCCACCATCATCAACGTGGCGGTGCCGGCGATCATGGGCGAATTTCATCTTGGCCAGGATCAGGTGCACTGGTTGTCCACCGCGTTTCTGGCCGCCATGACCGTCGGTATGTTGGTGAACGCCTGGTGCCTGGCGCGTTTCGGTTCCCGCCGTACCTTCCTGTGTGCCATGACGATCTTTATCGTGGCGTCGGTGATGGGCGGGTTCAGTCAGAACTTCGAGGTCCTGGTGGCGGTTCGGGCGGTGCAGGGCGTCATGGCCGGCCTGATTCAACCCCATGCCCTGGTCACCATCTTCCAGGTGTTCCCCTGGAACAAGCGCGGGCAGGCCATGGGCATCTACGGCATGGGCGTGGTGCTGGGGCCGGCGGTGGCGCCGGCGCTTGGCGGTATCCTGGTGGACACGCTGTCCTGGCGGGCGGTGTTCTTCGCCGTGTTGCCCAGTTGTTTGCTGGCGCTATTCATGGCATCACGTTTCTTACCCGGCACCGCTCACGCCCGCAATCACCGCCTGGACTGGTTGGGCATTATTCTGCTCGGTGTCGGACTGACCGCATTGTTATGGGCGTTGGCGGGACTGGCCCGGCGCGGCCTGCAGGATCCGGTGTTGCTCACCGCCCTGGTCGGCGGACCGCTGATCATGGGCGTATTCGCCGCTTGGCAGTTCCGCCATCCTTATCCGTTGTTTGATCCGCGGGTGTTTCGTTATCCCGGTTTCGCCGGCGGTTTTTTTGTCGCCATGGTGATGGGGGCCGGGGTGTTCGGCACCACTTACCTGATGCCGCTGTACTTCCAGCAGGTACAGGGCATGACGGCCACGGACGCGGGCTTTATATTGATCCCCGCCGGCATCGCCATGGCGATCATTTTTCCTTTGTCTGGCCATCTTTCCGACCGCCTGCCGGGCGCGGTGATGATCACCACCGGGCTGTTGTTGATGCCGGCGAGTTTGCTGTTTCTGCGGGCGGCGGATATCGGCACCAGCATGGTCTGGTTGATGTTCTGGGTCGCTCTGGGGCGGGTGGCGCTGGGATTGATGATGCCGCCGGTGAATACCGGATCGCTGGCACTGCTGCCGGCGGAAATGATTCCGCAGGGATCCGGAGTGGTGAATTTCGCCCGCCAGATCGGAGGCGCTCTGGGCGTGAACCTGAGTGCTATTTGCGTACAATTTTTCAGTGACCGTCACTGGCATGCTCACCCGGAAGCGGGCCACCCTCACGCTTTCGAAGTCGGTTTTGACGACGCCTTTTTGATTACGGCGTCGCTGTTCATTCTGGCGCTGTGGCCGCTCGCGCGAATGTCGCGCGGACAGCGCCTTAAACGCACGGAGACCTCATAATGAGTCAACAACCCCATGTTCTGATCATCGGTGCCGGCGCCATTGGCAGCTTCTACGGTGCCATTCTCAAGCGCGCTGGCTGTACCGTAAGCGCCGTGGTGCGTTCCGAGTACGAGGCTATCCGCGACGGTGGTTTTCAGTTCGAGAGCCCGCTGGGGGATATTTCCTGGCGACCGGATCATCTGTATCGGGACGGCGATCAGGCCGACAGCCAGCCGGACTATGTCATTCTCGCCACCAAGGTACTGCCGAACTCGGACCGCGCCGCGCTGATCCGCCCGTGGCTGGGGGAGGATACCGGTATCGTGTTGATTCAGAACGGCCTGGATATCGAGCGGGAACTGGCCGAGGCATTCCCCAATAACCCGATCATCAGCTGTCTGGCGTTTATCGCGGTCAGCCGGGTGGCGCCGGGCCAGATCAAACACAATGCCTACGGCCGTCTGGTCATGGGGCGTTTCCCGGAAGGTATCGACGAACATTGTTCGCGGTTGCGGGATCTGTTCGTGGAAGGCGGCATCGACATCAAGCTCACCGAACAGGTGGTGGGCGAACGCTGGCTCAAGTGCGTCTGGAACACCCCCTTCAATCCGCTATCGGTGCTGGCCAACGGCGCCGACACCTACACCATCCTGGACACTCCGGGCGGCGAACAGCTGATCCGGGACCTGATGGCGGAGGTCATGGCGGTGGCCGAAGCCGACGGCCACCCGCTGCCATCGCACCTGCCTGACAGCAATATCGCCGGCACCCGAAAAATGCCGGCCTATAAAAACAGTATGGCGCTGGATTACCTCAACGACCGTCCCATCGAGCTGGACGCCATCCTTGGTAATGTGGTGGCCATTGCCCATCGCCTGAACGTTCCGGTGCCGCGTCTGGAAACCGTCCTGGTGACTCTGCGCATGCGTCAGGGCTGATCGAAAGCGCGCATCGCGGCTCATGAGCCGCGATGCCGCATGTCTCCCGTATCGCTTTGTTGTTGATGAGAATCAATACCATCTATACAATCGAGAATTATTATCAACCGTTAATGATTCTTCCGGATTGATCTCAGGACACATCAATGCGTATATGGCGTTTTCCGGCGGCCACTGGTGGCGCCGTTTTATTGTCTTTTGCCTGTTGTCTCAGCCTGGCTGCCGGCGCCGTATCGGCGCAATCCACCGAACCCTCCCACAATCATCAGCACCAACGCGTGCGGATCGCGCTGCCGGCGCAAAAACTCGGCCCCTCCCTGGCCGCGTTGTCCCGCCAGACCGGCGTTGAGATTCACTATCCCGCCGGTGCCGAGGATGAAGTCGGCAATGCCGTCAACGGCACCATGTCGTTTGATCAGGTTCTGCGCACGCTGTTGGCGGGCTCCGGGCTTACCTACACCTTCACGGAAAATGGCGTGGAAGTAGGGCGGCGGGGCGAGCCTCACCGGATCGAGGCGGTTGAGGTCACCGCGGACACGCCGATGGAGGAATACGCCTGGGGCGCGGCGAGCATGGGTTATCTGGCCACGCATACCGGAACCGCTTCTAAAACGGATGCCGCGATCGTGGAAATACCACGCTCGATCTCGGTGGTGACCCGACAAGAGATGGAGGACCGGGGAGCAAACAGCGTCATGGATGCAATGACGTACTCCGCGGGGGTAAGTACCGAGCTTCAGGGGATAGACAGCCGGGTGGATGACATCAGGATCCGTGGTTTCGATGCCAGCAGTTGGAGCAACAATATGTATCTCGACGGGCTGCGGTTACCGAGGGGCGGACAATGGACCACAGCGCAGGTAGACGCCTATGGTTTGGAAAGAGTAGAAGTGCTGAAGGGACCTGCCGCCGTGCTATATGGGCAGGTCACGCCTGGCGGGTTGGTGAATATGGTTGCGAAGCGGCCCTCCTTTGATCATCGGAATGAGGTGATACTCAGTGGCGGCAGCTTTAATCAATACGAAGGGGCTTTTGATCTCGGCGGATCGCTGGATGAGAGCGGCAACTGGCTGGGGCGATTGGTAGGCAGCTATAACGACGGTGACGCCCAGGTGGACGAGACTGAGTTGAGCCGCATCTACATTGCCCCCAGCGCCACCTGGTTTGTAAACGACAGCACCGATATTACTTTCCTTAGCTACTATCAGAAGGACGAGGGTGGCTCCACGTTTCAGTTCTTGCCCGTTCAGGGCCTGCTTTACCCGACACCTTACGGCTACATTGACCGTGATACCTTTCTTGGTGAGCCGGATTGGAACACCTATGATCGCGAGCAGTGGGCCATTGGCTATGATCTGAACCATACATTCAATGATGTCTGGTCGTTCCGCCAGAACGCCAAGTACAGCTACGTGGACACATTGTTCCGCACTGTGGTTTCCAATCCTCGCACCACCGTGGGCAACGGTGGTTTGAACAGCAACAACCGGACTTTTCCACGTCGAGGTGTGAAAGGCGCGGGTGAGCTGCGGGAAGTGGCGGTGGACAATCAGTTCAAAGCGGCTTTCTCCACCGGGCGTCTGCGCCACGACCTGGTGTTCGGTCTGGATTACCTGCGCACCCACTGGGACCATACCCGCTACAGTGTGACCGCCACCATTGATGACATCGACGTGTTTGATCCGGTGTATTCAGGTGCGGCGGGTTTTGAAGACAGCCTGATGGTGCAGATCGACGAAGAAAACGTGGAGCGCCAAACCGGCTTGTATATTCAGGATATGATTGCCCTGGATAACTGGCGTTTCATGTTCGGTGTACGCCATGATCAGTTCAAGGTGGATGCATTGGAAGACGAGGATTCCAGTGATGACGACGCCTTTACCTGGCAAACCGGCGCCACCTACTTGTTAGAGAACGGTCTGGCCCCCTATCTGAGTTACGCCACCTCATTCGAACCGGTTAGCGGGCAGGACTCCTCGCAAAGCGCTTTTGAACCTTCCGAAGGTGAACAGTATGAAGCGGGCTTGAAATACCAGCCTCCGCGCAGCAACAGCATGATCACGATTTCCGCTTTTGATTTGCGCCAGACCAACCTGGTGGTTACCGATATCAGTCCGCCGGCCGGCGCGCCGTGCGAGGCGGTCAACAGTTGCCAGCGCCAGACCGGTGAAACCCGCACACGTGGTGCCGAGCTGGAAGCAAAAATGTGGAACGAAAGCGGGCTAAGCGTGACCGCCAGCTACACATATCTGGATACCGAAGTCACTGACGGTGAAGAGGGGGAGGAGGGCAACGAGAAGCCGTTGGCGCCGCGCAATATGGCGAATCTCTGGCTGGACTATAAGTGGCGTGAAGGGGCGCTGGCTGGCTTTGGGCTCGGTGTCGGTGCCCGCTATATCAGCGACCTTTATGGCGACGCGGAAAACAATTATCGGGTGGACAGCTATGTGTTGTACGACGCGTCTCTGCGCTATGACATGAGCTATCTCGGGTTGCCCGGTGTGAGCGTCGCGTTGACGGGGCGGAACCTCAAGGATGAGCGCTACCTGACCTACTGTACCCAGTACGGTTGCTCCTACGGCTCCGCCCGCAACATCACCGCCAGCGTCAAATACCGTTGGTGACCGGGGTGATGAAATGACGGTTTCGATTTGCCTGTTGTTGAGTGTCGCCGGGAGCGTGTTGGTGTACCTGCGCTCACCCAATCAGCGGTGGCTGGCGCGGCCGCTGGCTGGTATCGGCTGGCGGGTTCTGTCGTGGGCGCTGTTGTTGCTGTCCTGGCCGGCATGGATGGTGACGCTGGACGCCAAGGCAGGGTTCTTCGCCGCTCTGACCGTGCTCATGCTGTTGCTCGGCACCTTGCCGTTGCTGTCACTGCTCAAGGAGGGGCGCGCCTGATGGCCAAGCCGAAACGATCGCCGATTCAACCGCATTGGTGGAGCAAGACTCTGGCCGGCGGCGTGCTCGGATTCACCCTGGCCCTGGCACTGATGGGGCTGTTCGCCTGGCTCGGGCCGGGCGGCATCGAAGCCCCGAACAAGGTGCAATTCAATATGTGGGTGGTACCGGTGATCTGGATGGCGGTGTTCGCTTTCGTCTATCTGTTTCGCACCGGCCTGCGTGCCTGGTTGTGGCTGGGAGCCGCCAATATGGCGGCTTTTTCCGCCTTGGCGGTGGTGCGTGTGATCATGGAAGGCGGCTGATATGCGTAGCGACGTAATACGGACTTACAAGACGCTGCACACCTGGACAGGACTGATCGCCGGCATGATGCTGTTCATCGGCTTTTACGCCGGCGCCTTGACCATGTTCAAGGCGCAACTGGATCGCTGGGCGTCGCCGCCGGTGGCGGAGCAGGGCGAGTGGCGGTGGACCGGGGAGCAACGCTGGCCGGAGCTGATCGGCGCGGTGCTGCGGGCCCATCCGGAAGCGGCCCGGAGCTTCACCTTGCACCTGCGGCAAAGTGAGAGCGCGCCGGTGCCCCTGACCTGGCAGCAGCAGGGCGGTCGGCACCTTCCCGGTGTCACCGGACGGGCCTCGCTGGACGGCGACGGCATTCTGCGGACGGCGTCCTACCAACCTTCGGCCATGGCCGAACTGATCGATCTGCTGCACCAGACCGGCGGCGTTCCCGGACAGGGGCATCATTACTTCGGTGTCTATGTCATGGGAGTGGTCTGCGTTCTCTATGTGCTTGCGCTGGTGTCCGGCGTGATCGTGTTGCTGCCCACGCTGATCAAGGATTTCTTCGCCCTGCGACCGGGTAAGAACCGCAAACGGTTCTGGCTCGATGCCCATAACGTGGTGGGTATCACCAGCCTGCCGTTTCATCTGGTGATCGGCCTGACAGTGATTGTGTTTGCTTTCCACGATCAGATTTACGATGGTCTGGGCAAGGTGGCGTACGGAGACCGGCCGCTGTTTTCCAGGCCGGCGCCATCCGATGACGGTATCCCCCGGCAGGTGGACAATCTAGTGGCGCCGGCAACACTGCTGGCTACGGTGCGGAACTATGATCCTGACTTCGAGCCCCGGGAAATGATGTACTCCGATGTGCTTGGTCCACGGGCCTCGGTGCGTATCGCCGGTGAAAATCCGGCGCACATGGTGCGCGGCGCGGATCGGGGTTTCGTCGAGCTCAACCCCTATACCGGCGAGATCACCGATACCGATTACATGCCGGGCCATGAGGATCCCTGGGTGGATATCATCACCACCTTTTTCGGCCTGCACTTTGGCAATTTTGGTGGCCCCCTGATGCGCTGGATTTATGTGCTAATGGGGCTGGGTGGGGCCTTTCTGTTTTACAGCGGTAATTTACTGTGGGTGGAAACCCGCCGCCGCAAACAACGCCGCAATGAGGCACCGGTGTCCCAGCGCCGCACCACCGAACTGATGGCGGCGGCCACCGTGGGCGTCTGTTGGGGCTGTGTGGCGGCTGTCTCCGCCGCCATGGTGGTGGGCAAATGGGTGAACGGACTGGTGGCGGACAGCAACGCCTGGTACCCGGGCGTCTACTATGCCGTCTTCCTGGCCAGCGTGGGCTGGGCGTTCTGGCGCGGCGCCGCCCGCGCGGTGGTGGAACTGCTGTGGTTGGCGGCGCTGACCACTCTGGCGATTCCTCTGACCGGGTTGCTGGCGCTGACGCTGCCCTCCCTGCCGCCCTGGCTGCATACCGCTCCGGCGACGTTGGCGGTGGAAGGGACGGCCCTGATTGCGGCGGTGCTGTTGATGCTGGCGGCGAAGCGTACCGCCCGGCGGGTGAGGCAGGGGCCAGCGGACAGCGTCTGGGCGGCGCCGGTGGGCGATAGTGGATAGTGACGGTCTTGACGCCGTGTCCCAGGTGATATATACCGGCGGTATGTATCAGGGCTCTTCGGAGGGTTTGTCATGACCCAGTTCGCTAAAATCTTCATGTCCGGCCGCAGTCAGGCGGTGCGGCTGCCCAAGGACCTGCGCTTCGAAGGGACGGAAGTGATCGCCCGGCGTTTTGGTAATGGTGTGTTATTGCTGCCGGTGGAACGCCCTTGGGACATCATGCGCGAGGCTCTCGAGGAGTTTGACGCGGATTTCCAAATGGAACGGGAGCAACCGGCGGCACAGGATCGAGAGTCAATGGAGTAAGGCCAATGGAAGGGCTGCGCTATTTGCTGGACACCAATATCTGTATTTACATCATCAATCGGCGGCCCGAGAAGGTCTTTCGTCACTTCGAATTACTGAACGCGGGTAACGTTGGTGTGTCCAGTATTACTGCCGCGGAGTTGGCGTTCGGGGTGGCTAAGAGCGGTTCGAAGCGCAATCAACAGGCACTTGGCAAATTCCTCGCACCGCTTGAAGTGATGGCCTTCGACGAGGCCGCGTCCGAGCGCTATGGCGACCTGCGTACTTATCTGGAGGCGTGCGGCACACCGATAGGCAGTCTGGATACGCTCATCGCGGCTCACGCGCTCGCTCTGGGCGTGACCCTGGTGACCAATAATCTCCGTGAGTTTCGGCGGGTTCCGGATCTGGCCCTGGAGAATTGGGTGGTCTCCTGACACGGTGACTCCGGAATAGATTGACCAAACCGAATTGTAACAGTTGGCGAAATGTAACAGTTTGGTGGGTTCCAGGGGCTTTACTCCCTAGTGTGATGCCGGTGGGGAGCAGTACACTGGTTCGCACAATCTTCCCAGGAAAAACCATTAGGAGACCTGACCTTGGCCACCGACAGCCGTCGTGCTGCACTCGATTACCACGAATTCCCCGTTCCCGGCAAAACCGCCGTCGTCGCCACCAAACCACTGACCAACCAGAGTGATCTGGCGCTGGCTTACTCGCCCGGCGTGGCCGCCGCTTGCGAAGAGATCGTCGACGATGCCAACAACGTGTTCCGTTACACCGGGCGCGGCAATCTGGTGGGGGTGATCAGTAATGGCAGCGCGGTACTGGGGCTGGGCAACATTGGTGCCCTGGCGTCCAAGCCGGTGATGGAAGGCAAGGCGGTATTGTTCAAGAAGTTCGCCGGCCTCGATGTCTTCGATATTGAGATCAACGAAAGCGACCCGGACAAACTGGTGGAGATCATCGCCGCTCTGGAACCGACTTTCGGCGGCATCAACCTGGAAGACATCAAGGCGCCGGAGTGTTTTATCGTTGAGCGCAAACTGCGTGAACGCATGAGCATTCCGGTATTCCATGACGATCAGCACGGCACCGCCATTACCGTCAGCGCCGCCTTCATCAACGGTCTCAAGGTGGTGGGCAAGCCCATCGATCAGGTCAAGGTGGTCACTTCCGGTGCCGGTGCCGCGGCGCTGGCGTGCCTGGATCTGATGGTGGATCTGGGCCTGCCGCAGGAAAACATCTGGGTCACCGATATCGAAGGCGTGGTGTATCAGGGGCGCGAAGTGCTGATGGATCCGGACAAGGCCCGCTACGCTCAACCCACCGACGCACGCACCCTGGGCGAGGTAATCGACGGTGCCGATGTGTTCCTCGGTCTGTCCGCCGGCGGTGTGCTGAAGCCGGACATGGTGCAGCGCATGGCGGCCCGTCCGCTGATTCTGGCGCTGGCCAATCCGAGCCCGGAAATCCTGCCGGAAGACGCCAAGGCGGTGCGTGATGATCTGGTCATGGCCACTGGCCGTTCCGATTACCCGAACCAGGTCAATAACGTCCTCTGTTTCCCCTATATTTTCCGGGGCGCGCTGGACGCTGGTGCCACCACCATCACCCGGGAAATGGAAAAAGCGGCGGTATACGCCATCGCCGGTCTCGCCCAGGAAGAGCAGAACGAGGTGGTGGCCGCCGCCTATGGCACCTATGACATCAGTTTCGGGCCAGAGTACCTGATTCCGAAACCGTTCGATCCACGCCTGATCGTGCGTATCGCACCGGCGGTGGCGAAAGCGGCCATGGCCGACGGCGTCGCCACCCGGCCGATCGCCGATCTGAACGCCTACGCCGAACAGCTGGAGCGCTTCGTCTACCACTCCGGCGCCTTCATGAAGCCCTTGTTCTCCGCCACCAAGGCGCTGGTGCGCGACGGCGGCAAGGCCCGCATCGTGTTCACCGAGGGCGAGGAAGAGCGGGTGCTGCGCGCGGTGCAAGTTGTGGTGGATGAAGGGTTGGCGTTCCCGATTCTGGTGGGCCGCCCGGAAGTGCTGGCCATGCGCATCGAGCGCTACGGGCTGCGCCTGCGTCTCGGCGAGGATGTGGAAGTCACCAATCCGGAGCAGGATGAACGTTTCCACCGCTACTGGAACGAGTATTGGGAAAAACTTTGCCGCCAGGGTGTCACCAAGGAAGTGGCCCGTACCGAGATGCGCCGCCGCATGACGTTGATCGGTGCCATGATGGTGCACCTGGGTGAGGCCGATGGCATGGTCTGCGGGACCGTGGGCCGGTTCGCCGAGCACCTGCGCTTTGTCGATCAGGTTATCGGCCGTAAGGAAAACGCCCGTACCTATGCGGCGATGAATGTGCTGTTACTGCCGGAGCGCACGGTTGCGGTGGTGGATACCCATGTCAACGAGGACCCCTCCGCCGAACAGATCGCCGAGTTCACGGTGGCCGCCGCCGAGGAAATGCGGCGCCTGAATCTGGAACCGAAGGCGGCGTTGTTGTCGCGCTCCAATTTTGGTTCCGAACGTTGCGCCGCCAGCGAGAAAATGCGTCAGGCGCTGGCGCTGATCCGTGAGGCGGCTCCGGAACTGGAAGTGGATGGGGAAATGCACGGCGACGCCGCGCTGGAGGAATCGATTCGTCAGGGCATCCTGCCGGATTCCACTCTGAAAGGATCGGCCAATCTGCTGGTCTGTCCCAACGGCGATTCCGGCAACATCGCTTACAACCTGTTGAAAACCGCCGCTGGCAGCAACGTGGCGGTGGGACCGTTCCTGCTCGGCGTCAACGCGCCGGTGACCATTCTGACTTCCAGCGCCACGGTACGGCGCATCGTCAACATGGCGGCACTCACCGTGCTGCGCGCCAATCTGGAAGGGAAGGGGTAGGGCAACCAGAACCATCGCTGTAAGGCAGCTTCCCACAGCAGCGGACTACGAAGCCGCTCTGTGGGAGCTTGCCTTGTAGGCGAATTCTTTTAGCGCGCGTAGTCGCTGCCGGCGCGTTCCAGCTTGCGCAGCAGGGCCGGCCAGGTCAGCTTGCTGGCCATGCCCAGGCTCTTGGACTGATCGGAGGTAGTGGCGATGGCTTCGGCGGAAGGCTGGTAAGTCTCACCCTGAGCCATGGCGCGCACCTGGATCTCGCAGCCCTTCATCAGGAAGTACATGTAGGTGAAGGCTTCACCCACATCCTTGCCCACACTCAGAGTGCCGTGGTTGCGCAGCAGCATCAGGTTCTTGTCGCCGAGATCCTTCACCAGACGCTCGCGCTCGTCCAGGTTCAGAGCCACACCTTCAAAATCGTGATAGCTCAGATGATCCAGACACAGCATGGCGGTCTGGCTCAACGGCAGCAGGCCGTTCTTGTGCGCGCTCACGGCGACACCGTCGGCGGCATGCAAGTGCAACACCGCGCCGGCTTCCTCGCGGGCCATGTGCACGGCGCTGTGGATGGTGAAACCGGCCGGGTTGACCCGGTTGGTGGCGCCGGGATCGACGATTTCGCCGTCCTGGTCCACTTTCACCAGGGAGGAGGCGGTGATCTCATCGAATAACATACCGTACGGATTGATCAGAAAGTGATGCTCCGGTCCCGGTACACGGGCGGACAGGTGAGTGAACACCAGATCTTCCCAGCCGTAGAGCGCGACCAAACGATAAGCGGCGGCCAGGTCCTTGCGAACTTCCCACTCGGCTTCGGTCATTTGCGGCCGGGCGGTGGCGGTGGCTTGAGACATTGCGGCACCTCATTATTATGAAATTGCGTTTCGGGAATATATCAGGGCAGGGCGGCGGCGGCCATACCATGGAGTAGGGAAGAGAGGGTGTCCCAACTCGTCGCTACAAGGCCGCTGTAGGAGCCTGCCCTGCAGGCGAATCTTTTGATCTGGAGCCCATTCGCCAGCAAGGCTGGCTCCTGCAGACCGAGCTACGAAGCCACTGTAGGAGCTTGCCTTGCAAGCGAATGACGTGCCGGCGAGAGCCCTACAGCACCAACACCCGCTTACCGCTGAAGTCGTCCTCCACCATATGGCGGTGCGCCTCCAGAGCATCGGCGAAGGCAAAGGTCTCCATCGGCAACGGACGCAGCCGTTCGGCGGCGAACAACGGTGCCAGGCGGTCGTTGAACAGCCCGGCCATGGCGATGCGGCGGTCCAGGGTCTGGCTGCGCATGGTCATGGCGGTGATTTTCAGACGCCGCTGCAGAAACGGGCGCAGGTCCATCATGGTCTGGGCCCCGCCCAGCACGCCCACCAGACTCAGCGTGCCTTCGGTGCGCAAGCCCTTGAGCACCTGGCTCCAGTCCGGGCCCACCATATCCATGATCACCGCCACGCCGTCGCCGGTGATGCTCTTCAACTGCTCGGCCAGGGTGTCGTCCTCGGTGACCGTGGCCACCAGCCCCATGCCTTCGGCGGTGCGCAGATTGGCCGGGTTGCGGCTGGAGCCGATCGGTCGGGCGCCCAGCGCCGCCGCCAACTGGGTGCCAGCGAGACCCACGCCGGCGCTGGCCGGGCGGATCAGACACCATTGCCCCGGTTGCAGGCCACCATCCAGGAACAGCGCCCGATAGGCGGTCAGGAAGGCTTCCGGAATGGTGGCGCCGGTGGCGAAGTCCAGATTGTCCGGCAGTGTCAGCGGTTCATCTTCATGCACCACCAGATATTCCGCGTAGGCGCCGCTGGGAATCAGCCCCATGACCCGGTCACCTACCTGGCGATGGGTGACCTTGCTGCCCACCGCATCCACCTCGCCAGCGTATTCCAGTCCGGGCACCCGCTGGTCGAAGCCCGGGGGCGCCGGATACATGCCCTTGACCTGCAGGATATCGGCGCGATTGATGCCCACGGCCCGCACCCGGATACGTACCTGATCCGGTGCCGGTTCCGGGGTATCAAAGGGGCCAAGGGCCATGGTGCCGTCGTTGATCTGCCACGCTTGCATGGATAGCTCTCTCCGTTATGAGTGAATCCCCGTGCTTCCCCTGAACCCGGGAAGGGAAGAAAATGAGGGATTCCATAGGTATACTGGGTTCACCTTTCCGTCTGGTTTCATCCCTGAGGTTGGGTCAACACAATAACGACAAAGTGGTCTTCGGGAGAACCCCATGTCCGAATTGCAGTATCCGTTTTCGCAACCGCCGCGGCCCGGCGAGCGTCTGGAAGTAGCGCCGGGCGTGTACTGGTTGTACTTTCCCATGCCGCTGGCGCTGGACCACATTAATCTGTGGTTGCTGGAGGATGGGGACGGCTGGACCCTGGTCGATACCGGATTCGGCACCCGCCACACCCAGAAAATCTGGGCCCAGGCGTTCGACAACGCCCTGGAAGGCCGGCCGATCCGCCGCATCATTGTCACCCATTATCATCCGGACCATGTCGGCCAGGCCGGCTGGCTGGCGCAGCGATTCAATGCACCGGTACGCATGACGCGCGGGGAATGGGAGCTGCTCAATCATTTGCATTCCGCCGAGGACGACACCGTGCGTCGGGACGTGCGCCGCTTCATGGGGTTGCATGGTCTGCATGGGGAGCCGCTGGATGCGCTCAGTGGCCGCGGCAACGGTTTTCGAAAAGTGGTGCCGATCATGCCGCCGACCCCGGAGTTCATCGCTGCCGGCGACGCCATTCAAATCAATGGTCAAACCTGGCGGGTGCACATCGGCCGGGGCCACGCGCCGGAGCACGCCTGCCTGTTCCGTGAACACGATCATGTGCTGATCAGCGGCGATCAGGTGCTGCCGCGCATCTCCAGTAACCTGACCGTGCATGCACGCGACCCGGATGATGACCCGGTCAGCGCTTTCGTCGATTCATTGACGGCAATTAAGAACGCACTGCCGGAAGACAGTCTGGTATTGCCCGCCCATGGGCTGGCCTTCCATGGTCTGCACGCTCGTATCGATGCTTTGGTCAAGCACCATGACGAGCAGTTGAGCGTGGCCGAGGAAGCCTGTGAGAAAGCGCCGCTGACCGCCTACGATCTGTTGCCACTGCTGTTCAACCGCAAGCTCGACAACAATCAGATGATGTTCGCCATGGGGGAGAGCATCGCGCACCTCAATTGCCTGCACGCCCACGGCCGCGCCACCCGTGCCGATCGCCAGGGCCGGCGCTACTACGCTGCCTGATGGGTCCCTTGTGGGTGCCACGAAGCCGCTGTGGGAAGCTTGCTTGCAAGCGAATGTGCCAACGCCGGAGGCCGGAATTCGCCAGCAAGCTGGTCTCCCACAGCTTTTCTACAGAGCGGCTGTGGGAGCTTGCCCGCAAGCGAATTTCTTCCCGGAGAGTCCCATTCGCCAGCAGGGCTGGCTCCTGCAGGGGCTCCCTGGCCTTTTGTGGGAAGCTGGCGGGGCAGTGACCTAATCGGCCATCCACGGATTCAGTAAAGACACCCCCAAGGGTTCGAAATCCTTGATATTGCGAGTGGCCAGTACAGCGCCGTGCCGCTCGCAGATGGCGGCGACCTGAGCGTCGGCCATGTGCACGGGCCGTCCGCGTTTTTCGCAGGCCGCCAGTTTTTCCGCGTAGTAAGCGGCGGCCGGGGCGTCGAAAGGCAGCACGCGGCCGGCGAACTCCTCGTTGAACAAGCCTATGGACAGGTCCGTGAGACGGCGCTTGCGTCGCCCGGCGGGCAAGCGGCGGATGCCATGCAGTATTTCCGCCACGGTGATACTGGTAACCGCCACATCCCGGCCGCTCTGGCGGTCCAGCCATGCGATGACCCGAGGTTCGGGGGCCGGCCGCATCAATTCCGACAGCACATTGGTGTCCAGGACAATCATTGATCCAGACCTGGATCACGGGGCGCGTCCTGGCGCCGTTCGAACTCCGGCGGTTCGGCGTCGTAAGCGGCAAAGCGCTCGCGGATGCGGGTGCCAAGACCGGTATCCGAACCCGGTTCCAGCGCGCGATGCAGGATCTGCCTTACCTCTTCCTCCATGGAATGGCCGTGTTCAGCGGCGCTCAAGCGCAGCCGGGCTTTCAATTCATCGTCGAGGTTGCGGATGGTAATGGAGGCCATGGGGTTCTCCGGATGCTTTCATTGATATCAATGAAAGCATAGCACGCCAGACGCTGGACGCCAGGTGTTCGGTATTTTTATTCCATATCCTGAATGCTATTCATCGATAGTGTTTTTCCTAAGGTTGCGGGGAAACAGTGAGCGTTCCAGGAAGTGCGCGGTGTCGCGGATGGCCTCGCCGGCCCGGGCCAGGCCCCGGGCATTGTGCTGAGCGGTGATGCCGATACCGGAGATGGCGAAGCGCGGCTGGTTGTGGTGATCGGTGAGAACGCTGGCCACCATGCTGATGCCGCGATACAGGCAGTTGTCGTCCAGGGCCCAGCCCTGTTCCCGTGCTTCCTTAACGCCCTTTTGGTATTCCTCGAAGCTGGGCGGATTCTCCCAGCGCAGCCGTGCGAAGCGGCGTCGGAGTTCCGCGTCGGGCAGGTCGCGTACCCCGGCGATGGCGCGGCCGCAGGCGCCGATCAGCTCCGGCAGGCGGCTGTCCAGCCGCACATCCACATGGGCCACATTGGGGATGCCGCGGGCGATGACGCTGACATGGTTGTCGTGGGTGATGCGCCACAACACGATCAGGATATCCAGATTCAGGGCCAGCCGTTCCAGTTCCGGCTGAATCAGATCGGCATAGCTCTGACCGATCAGATTGACCGTCAGTTCGGACAGACCAATGCCCAACTGGTAGGTCTTGCTGCTTTCGTCGAAGCGCACGAAGCCCTCGTTGTTGAGGGTGCGCAGAATGTTGAAGGCGCTGCTGGGGCTGACGCCGGTGGCGCGGGCGATGGCGGCCACGCCCTCCGGGGCCTGCTGGTGGGCGAGGTGGCGCAAAAGCTGGATCGCGTTCACCACGGCGCCCACGTCCTTGGTGCTGCCATTTCGGCTGCCGCCGTTCCGGTTGCTGGTATCGGAGCGTTCGTCTTTTGGGGATGTCATGGATTTGTATTCACAATAAGGATTGACATTCAGAATGGTGAATCTACCATAAACCGCAATTCCGGCCCGGGCAACGACCCGGCGCCATTCTCGAAACCACGGCACAGAACAACAAAGTGGGAGAGCACAGTGATGAGCATGCCCCCGGTGGCCCGTCCCGGTCACGTCGTCACTATACCTTTAGTCCCGGCGCCGGTCCCGGCCCGGATAGCCCGTTCTCGCACCGCTGTCGCCGAGATCGTTGTACTCCGTTTCCCATGCGCTCACCTGGGAAGATCCCCCCGCCCCGGCGGCTTTGTCGCCGGTGGCGACGGGGTGGGCGTCCCTCGTCAGCCCTTCAATAAGAACAGTCAGAAATAGCCGGACCAGAAAGGAGCTTGCGGTGATGCAAGACGACACCAACGCGAACGGCACCGCCAACGGCCGGTTCGCTTCTCTAACGCCACTGCTGCAGCCACGGTCCGTGGCGGTGGTGGGAGCATCCGCCGACGCCACCCGTATCGGTGGCCGGCCAGTAAGCTACATGCTGCGCGGTGAGTTCCAGGGCCGGGTAATGCCGGTGAACCCGAAACGCAGCGAAATTCAGGGGCTGCCGGCCTATGCCAGCATCGATGACCTGCCGGACGCGCCGGACGCCTCGGTGGTGGCGGTGCCGGCCGCGCAGGTGGTGGACACCGTGGATGCCCTGGGCCGCAGGGGCGGACGCAGCGCCATTATTTTCTCTTCCGGTTTCAGTGAAGTGGGCGCGCAGGGCGAAGCGCTACAGCAGCAACTGCTGGCCACCGCGCGCCGCCACGGCATGCGCCTGCTCGGCCCCAATACCGCCGGCGCCTTCAACAGCACCATCGGCTTCTTCGGCAGTTTCATGTCCGGCCTGGAACGCGGTTTTCCGCTGCCGGGCCGCATCGGCATCGCCTCCCAGTCCGGCGCCTACGGCGCTCATCTGTTGGGGCTGGCACGGGCGCGCGGGCTGGGCACGCCTATCTGCGCCGCCACCGGCAACGAATGTGACGTCACCCTGGGCGAAGCCATTGGCTGGATGGTGGAGAACCCGGACATTGACGTGGTGATGGCCTACGCCGAAGCGGTGCGCGATGTGGATTCGTTCATCGCCGCGCTGGAAGCCGCGCACGCCGCGCGCAAACCGGTGATTCTGCAGAAGGTGGGCCGCAGCGCCCTGGGCCAGAAAGCCGCCATGTCCCATACCGCCGCCCTGGCCGGTGACGATCGGGTATTCGACGCGATGCTGGCGGACTACGCGGTAATCCGCGTGGAGAGCAGCGCCGAGCTGCTGGACGTGGCCTATACCGCCACCCGCCGCATTTATCCGGCCAACAATTCCCTCGGCATGCTCACCATCAGCGGTGGCGCCGGCATCATCGTCAGCGACCTGGCGGAACAGTTGGACGTGCCGATGCCGCCCATGCCGGAGCCGGCACAGGCCGACCTGAAAGCCGCGGTGCCGTTCTGTTCCCCGATCAATCCGGTGGACTGCACCGCCCAGGTGCTCAACGACCTGACCCTGGCCGGCACCTTCGGTGAGCGCATGGTGTCCGATGGCGGCTACGCTTCGGTGCTGGCGTTTTTCAGCCAGGCCGGCACGGTGCCATCGGTGGCGCCGAAACTGTGCGCGGAGTTGAAAAAAGTAAAGGATGCCCATCCGGATCGTCTGTTCGTGATGTCACTGATCGGCGAGCCGGAGCAGAACCGGCCCTATGAAGAGGCCGGCTTCGTATTGATGGAAGACCCCACCGACGCGGTGAAAGTAATCAAGGCCATGGGGCAGTTGGGCGACGCCTTCGCCCGGCCCTTGCCACGGCGGGAAGCGGTGTCACCGGTAACCTTGCCGGAAGTCACGCCCGGCGAAGCCGAAGCCAAACAATTGCTGGCCGCGCACGGTATTCCCGCGGTGCCGGAAAAAGTGCTCGGCAGCGCCGAGGAGGCCGCCGCCTACGCCGAACAAATCGGCTTCCCGGTGGTGATGAAAATCGCCTCCGCCGACATCGTGCACAAATCCGAAATCGGTGGCGTGCTGTTGAACGTTGCCGACGCGGACTCCGTGCGCGAAGGCTTCCAGACACTGTTGGGCAATGCCGAACGCCATGTCCCGGACGCCAAACTGGATGGTGTGTTGGTGGCCCGGCAGATCGTCGGTGGCGTGGAATGCTTCATGGGAATCCAGCGCGATCCCCAATTCGGCCCGGTGGCGGTGTTCGGTCTCGGCGGCATTTTCGTTGAAGTGCTCAAGGATGTGGCGTTCCGCCGTTGTCCGTTCGACCGCGAGGAAGCCCGCGATCTGATTCTGTCGATCAAGGGCGCGCCGTTGTTGCAAGGCGCCCGCGGTCGCGCGCCGGTGGACCTGGATGCGCTGTCGCAGGTGCTCGCCAATTTGTCCCGCTTTGCGGTCGGCGCCGGCGAGCGCCTGGACTCCATCGATATCAATCCGGTTTTCGCCATGCCCGAAGGGCAGGGTGCCTTCGCCGCCGACGCGGTGATCCAATTGAACGAACAAAAGTGAGAGCGGCATGGCTATCGATCCGCAACATTTGCTCAATTACCCCATTCCCCAGGTACGTCAAACACTGACCGAAAAGGACACCGCGTTTTATGCCCTGTCGGTGGGCCTCGGTATGGACCCCCTGGACGAAAAACAACTGCGCTTCGTCGATTCCGCCCGGGATTTCCGCGCGCTGCCCAGCATCGCGGTGGTGCTGGGACATCCCGGTTTCTGGGTGGCGCGTGACGATACCGGCATCGATGCGGTGCGCGTGGTGCACGGCGAACAGCGCATTGAGTGGCACAAGCCGCTGCCGGTGGCGGGCGAAGTGGTGGGCGAAACCCGCGTCACCGGTGTGGTGGACAAGGGCAACAACGCGCTGATGTACAGCGAAAAGGAACTGCGCGACGGTAACGGCGAGTTGTTGGCTACCGCCGGCATGACCACGGTGCTGCGCGGGCAGGGCGGGTTCGGTGGCGACAGCGAGCCGTTGCACGCGGTACACACCCTGCCGGACAGCGAGCCGGACATCAGCGTGGATCTGCCCACCCGTGCCGAGCAGGCGCTGTACTACCGTCTCAACGGCGACGACAACCCGCTGCACTCCAATCCCGCCACCGCCGAGGCCGCCGGCTATCCGCGTCCGATTCTGCACGGCCTGTGCACCCTTGGCGTGGTCTTCCATGCGTTGTTCCGCGAGTTGGTGGATTACCGGGAAGATCGCCTCAAGGCCCTGTCCCTGCGTTTTTCCTCGCCGGTTTTTCCGGGCGAGACCATCCGTACTGAAATCTGGCGCGACGGGTCCTTCCGCGCCCGGGTGGTGGAGCGTGACGTGGTGGTGGTGAACAACGGCAAACTGGATTTTGTTTGACCGGCGCCCCTGTGGGAGCCGCCTTGGCGGCGAATGACGTTAGCCAATAAATTCGGGAGAGAACAATGACCATCGAATGGACCCAAGAGGACCTCGAGGCGCGGGAAGAACAGGTGCGGATGATCCGTGACAGCGCGGTGACGCTGGTGTCCCGTCATGGTGCGTTGGAGCGGGCCCGCGAAACCCGCTACAGCGACCTCGGCCTGGATCCCGCGATCTGGCGGGAATTCTGTGAAATGGGTTGGACCGGCCTGCGTGTGCCGGAAGAGAAAGGCGGTGCCGGTCTGGGCATGCTGGAATACGTGGCGCTGCTGGAGGAGCTTGGCAAAGGCCTGGTGCCGGAGCCGTTGATTGAAGGCGCGCTTACCGCCGCGCTGTTGCCGCAAGCCGCCGCCACCGCGCATATCCAGGGCGAGCAACTGATTCTGCCGGCCGGGATCGGGGGCGTTGACCAGCCGCCGGTGTGCCGTGATAACGCGCTGGATGGCGAGGTGCGCCGGGTGTCCCTGGCCAGTGCCGCCGATGCCTTCCTGGTGGCCTGTGATCAGGGACTGGCTCTGGTGGACAAGGACGCCGCCGGGCTGACCCTGGAACGTCAGTTGCAGCAGGACGGTTCCCACGTCGCCACCGTGAAGTTCAATAACACGCCGGTGCGGGAATTGGTGAGCAGCGTCGATGTGGATGCCGCGCTGGAAGACGCCACCCTGGGGTGTGCCGCCTACCTGCTGGGTGTGATGCAGGCGGCGTTCGATGAAACCCTCTCCTATCTGAAAATCCGCCGTCAGTTCGGTAAGGAAATCGGCAGTTTCCAGGCCCTGCAGCATCGCGCCGTGGACCTGAAAATCCAGATCGAACTGACGCGCGCCATGGTCACCAGCGCCGCCCGCGCCATCGATCAGGAATTCCCCATCGAACGCATTCGCCGCGCCGTGTCCACCGCCCGGGTAAAAGCCTCCACCGCCGCCATGCTGGTGACCCGCGAAGCAGTGCAGTTCCACGGCGGCATCGGTTATACCGACGAAGCCGACATCGGTTTGTTCCCGCGCAAGGTGCTGGTGCTGCTCAACCGTTTTGGCGGTGTCGACGGCCACAAACGCCGTTTCATGTCACTGATCGATGAGGAGGACGCCTGATGAGCGGTCCCTTGCTGTCTCGCCGTGAAGGCAACTGCCAGGTGCTCACGTTCAATGCGCCGGCCCGTAAAAACGCGCTCTCCATGGAAATGCGCGCTGAGCTCTATGACGCCTTGCTGGCGGCGGAGCAGGACGCCGGGGTGCGTTGCGTGGTGATCACCGGCGCCGAAGGCACCTTCTGTGCCGGCGGCGACATCGGCCAAATGAACGAAACCCAACTGGCCAGTGCCCGCACCCGCATGCGCCGCAATACCCGCCTGGTGCAGCAGATGCTGACCATGGGCAAACCGCTGATCGCCGCCGTGGAAGGCTGGGCGGTGGGCGCCGGTTTTTCCCTGGCGATGGCCTGCGACACGGTGATCGCCGCGGACAACGCCCGCTTTCAATCGGGCTTTGGCAAAGTGGGATTGGCCGCGGATCTGGGATTGTTTCACACCTTGCCGTCCCGGGTCGGCATGGCTCGCGCGCGTCAGATCCTGATGTACAACCAGCGGCTGGAAGCCGCCGAGGCCCTGAGCCTGGGTGTGGTGGACAGCATGGTGGAGGCCGGCCAGTCCCTGCAAGCCGCCTTGCAACAGGCCGAGGCCCTGAACGATCAGGCACCGCTGGCGGTGGCCGCCACCAAGGCCATGCTCGCCGGTCAGTTGGAATGGGCCTTCACCCGTGAGGTGGATTGGCAGAGCCAATTGCTGATCAGCGCCGACCACCAGGAAGGCAAAGCCGCCTTCGCCGAAAAACGCGCACCCCGTTTCGGAGGTAACTGAACATGGCTGAGCAAAACACCGACTACAACAGCATGAGCGACGAAGACTTCCGTGTCATGGTGCGCCGCTGGCTGGAACAAAACTATCCGGAGGAAATCCGTAATCCGCCGTACCGGTTGGGTATCGGCCCCTGCCGCCCCTGGTACCAGAAGCTGTCGGAAAAAGGCTGGCTGGCACCGGGTTGGCCCGCCGAGCACGGCGGTATGGGTCTCAGCGCCGGCAAGCAGCTGGCGATGATGGAGGAGATGGAAAATTACGGCTGCGCCCGTCTGCCGGACTCCGGCATCACTATGCTCGGTCCGCTGCTGATCCGTTACGGCAGCGACGAGCAGAAAGCGCACTTTCTGCCGAAGATCATTAACGGCGAGCACATCTGGTGCCAGGGTTATTCCGAGCCCAACGCCGGCTCCGACCTGGCGGGCCTGCGCACTGAAGCGCTGCTCGATGGTGACGAATGGGTAATCAACGGCCAGAAAATCTGGACCACCATGGCCACCGAGGCCAACTGGATCTTCGTGTTGGTGCGCACCAGCCGTGAAGGCAAGCCGCAGCAAGGCATCAGCTTCCTGCTGGTGCCGATGGACAGCCCCGGTATTGAAGTGCGGCCGATTCCCAATCTGGAACGCCAGGCCGAATTCGCCGAAGTGTTCTTCACCGACGTGCGCGTGCCGAAGGCCAATCTGGTGGGCGAGGTCAACAAGGGCTGGAGCATGGCCAAGGCGCTGCTCGGCTTCGAACGGATTTTCCTCGGCTCGCCGAAGCAATCTTCCAACGCCCTGGTGCGGGTGGAGCGTCTGGCGCGCCGGCTCGGTGTTTGGAACGACCCGCTGTTCCAGGACCGTTACACCACTCTGGCGATGGACCTGGATTGCCACAAAGCGCTTTACGAGCACTACGCGGATCAGTTGAAACGCGGCGAGTCCCTGGGGCCGGACGTCTCCATGCTGAAAGTGCACCAGTCCGAGTTGTATCAACGCATCAGCGAACTGGCGCTGCTCACCGCCGGTGAGGATTCCGGCACCCTGGAACCCTTGCCCGGTGACCCGGATCTGCATCCGGCGGGGATTTTCATCCAGTCCCGGCCCACCACCATCTACGGTGGCAGTAACGAAATTCAACGCAACATTCTGGCCAAACACGTTCTCGGGCTGCCGTCCTGAGACAAAAGTATCAACGGGAGAGAAATCATGGCACAACAACCCATGCTGGAAGACAAAGTCGTCATCGTCACCGGTGGTGGCGGCGGTGTAGGCCGCGCCTATGTTCTGGCGGCCGCCGCCGCCGGCGCCAAAGTGGTGATCAACGACATCGGCGTATCCCTCACCGGTGAAGGCGGTTCGCAAAGCCCGGCGGAAGAAACCCTCGCCATGGTGCGCGAGCTGGGCGGCGAAGGCGTCATCAACACCGACAGCGTGTCCGATTGGGACAGCGCCCGCCGCATCGTCGATTGCGCGCAGGATCACTTCGGCCGTCTCGACGCGGTGGTCAACAACGCCGGTGTGCTGCGCGACGTCATGTTCCACAAAATGTCACTGGAAGAGTGGCAGTTGGTGGTGGACGTTCACCTCAACGGCACTTTCTATGTAAGCCGTGCCGCCGCCGAAATTTTCCGCAAGCAGCACAGTGGTGCCTACATTCATACTGTCAGCACCTCCGGTTTGATCGGTAACTTCGGCCAGGCCAACTATTCCGCCGCGAAACTGGGCATTGCCGCGCTGTCCAAGTCCATCGCTCTGGACATGCAGCGTTACGGCGTGCGTTCCAACTGCATCGCGCCGTTCGCCTGGAGCCGCATGACCAGCTCCATTCCCGCCCGCACCGACGAAGAAAAAGCGCGAGTGGAAAAACTCAAGCAAATGACTCCGGACAAGAACGCGCCTCTGGTGGTGTTCCTGGCCTCGGATCAGGCCCAGGACATCAGTGGCCAGATCTTCTCCGTGCGCAACAACGAGATTTTCACCATGGGCCAGAGCCGTCCGCTCAAGAGCGTGCACCGCGGCGAAGGCTGGACTCCGGAAACCGTGGCCGACCACGCCATCCCGGCACTGAAGTCCACCTTCTATCCGCTGGAGCGCAGCGGCGACGTGTTCACCTGGGATCCGATTTAACAGGGCATTCCCAGCACCCGACGTAGCTACGAAGCCTCTGTAGGCGCTTGCCTGCAAGCGAATGTGCCAACTCCGGAGGGCCTTGATTCGCCAGCAGGGCTGGCTCCTACAGACCATGCTACGAAGCCACTGTGGAAAGCTTGCTCGCAAGCGAATATGCCAACGCCGGAGGGTTGGGATTCGCCAGCAAGGCTGGCTCCCACAGCTCATGCTACGAAGCCGCTGTGGGAGCTTGCCTGCAAGCGAATGTGCCAACGCCGGAGGACCGGAATTCGCCAGCAGGGCTGGTCTCCCACAGCCTTTCTACAGGGCCGCTGTGGGAAGCTTGCTTGCAAGCGAATGTACCAACGCCGGAGGGCTGGAATTCGCCAGCAGGGCTAGCTCCTACAGATCATGCAACAACCCGAGCCTGACCTTTCACGACCAACACTCGACAATAAGGATAATCATTATGTTCAAGTCCCTCGCCAAATGGGCGGCGCTGGCCGCTCTGCCTCTGGCCGCCGCGCACGGCGCGCTGGCCGACGACGTCAACCTGGAACGTTCCATGCTCTGGAGCGCCTACGATGTGGGCTCCTCCGGTTATACCGAAGCCTCAATGATCGCCGACGCGATGATGAAAGAGTACGGCGTGCGTATTCGCATCATGCCTTCCGGTACTGCTATTGGCCGTCTCAAGCCGCTGGAAACCGGCCGGGTCAAGTTCGCGTTCCTCGCCACCGAAACCTATTTCGCCGCTGAAGGGATCTACGATTTCGCCAGCCCCGACTGGGGCCCCCAGGATCTGCGTGTGCTGCTGGGCCGTCCGGCCTCGGTGTCGCTGGCCACCGCCGCCGATGCCAACATCAAGACGCTCGAGGATCTGCGTGGCAAGCGCGTGGCCTATGTGGAGGCCAACCCTTCGGTGAATATCAAAGCCGAAGCGCTGATGGCGTCCGCCGGTTTGACCTGGGATGACGTCCAGCAGGTGCGCCTGCCGTCCTATGGCGCGTCCCTGCGCGGCATGATCGAAGACACCGTCGATGCCGCCATCGTGTCTCCGGGAGCGCCAACGCTCTATGAGTTGGAGTCCAGCCCCCGCGGTCTGGCCTGGCCGAATATCCCGCTGGACGACAAGGACGCCTGGGACCGTCTGAACAAGGTCGCACCGATCTTCGAAGCGGCCATGGAAACCGTGGGCGCCGGTATGTCCGAGGACAAACCGGCACCGATGGCGGCGTACCGCTATCCGATGATCGTCACCTACGCCGCGCTCTCCGACGACGAGGCCTACAGCATGACCAAGGCGGTGGTGTCCACCTACGACCTGTACAAGGACTCCAATCCGGTGATGCCCCGCTGGGACGTGAAGTTGTCCGGACGTCCGCCGGTGGATGCACCTTTCCACCCCGGTGCGATTCGCTACCTGAAGGAAATCGGCGTGTGGACCGCCGAGGACGACAAATGGAATCAGAAGCGTATCGAGCATCTTCAGAAAGTGAAGGCCGCATGGAAGGCCGCGCGTGACGAAGCCAAAACCAAAGGCGTCAGTGACGACGCCTGGCCGCAATTCTGGATGGACTACCGCAAAGAGGCCCTGAGCGCAGATTGAGACCGCTCAGGCTTGTGAGCGAAACGGTCGCGCGGTGATCCCGTCGCGGCCGCTTCGTCGCCATCGACTGAATGACGGAGAAACCACCATGCAGGCCGAAACCAATCCCGACGCCACCCCGGCCACGAGCCCGGAAGGGGAGGCCACACGGGTATCCGGCGCCGCTTACGTCGCTGTCTTGATACTGTCCGCCCTGGGGCTGACCCTGGCGGTGAACCAGGTCTTTACACTCAAGCTGTTCGGCTTTCAGCCACTGAGTACCGCTTTCTATTACCTGTTGATCGGCGTGTTCGTGGCCGTGGCTTTTCTGGTTTTTCCGGCCACCAAGGGCAGCCGTGAGCGGGTGCCGTGGTACGACTGGCTGCTGGCGCTGATAACGCTGGCGGTGGGCGTCTACTTTTCTTCCAACGCGGCCACCATTATCAACAGTGGCTGGGATATCGATGCCCCGATGTTGCCCACGGTGCTGTCCGGAGTGCTGGTCCTGATCGCGCTGGAGGGCGTGCGCCGTTGTGGTGGCACCGTCCTGTTGCTGGTGTGTCTGGTTTTCAGCATCTATCCGCTGTTCGCCGACAGCATGCCCGGCGTGTTGTGGGGATCCCAATACACCCTGGAGGAAGCCGTGCGCGCCAACGCCATGGGCGTGGAGAGCATCATCGGCATTCCCATGCGCGTGGTGGCGGATCTGCTGATCGGCTTCATTGTCTTCGGTGTGGTGCTGACGGTGTCCGGCGGCGGTGATTTCTTCATGAAGCTGGCCTACGCGCTGATGGGATCCCGCCGTGGCGGGCCGGCCAAGGTCTCGATTCTGTCCTCGGGCTTTTTCGGCAGCCTTTCCGGCAGCGCCGTGTCCAATGTGCTGTCCACCGGCCCGATGACCATCCCCACCATGAAGCGCTACGGTTACCCCGGCACCTATGCCGCCGCGGTGGAAGCCTGTGCCTCCACTGGCGGTACCATCATGCCTCCGATCATGGGTGCGGTGGCCTTTATCATGGCGTCCTTTCTCAATGTCCCGTACCTGGAAGTGGCGTCCGCCGCTCTGGTGCCGGCGCTGTTTTTCTATTTGATCCTGTTCCTGCAGGCGGACGCGCACGCCGCGCGCAAGGGACTGAAAGGACTGCCTAAGGAAGAGCTGCCATCGGTGGTGAAAACCCTGCTGGAAGGCTGGATCTATCTTTTCAGTCTGGCGCTGCTGGTCTTTCTGCTGCTGGCCTGGCGTATCGAATCCATGGCGCCGTTCTACGCGTCCGTGGCGCTGCTGGTGACCGCTTTGGTTCTGCATCGTGGCGGTAACCGCAAGCGGGTGATCCTGGATGTGATCGTCGAGTCCGGAAAAAACGTGGCCAACCTGGTGGCGATTCTGGCCGGCATCGGGCTGGTGGTGGGGGCGCTGTCCCTGACTGGCGCCGGCACGGCTTTTTCCCGGGAACTGATCCAGTACGCCGGCGACAACGTGGCACTGCTGTTGATACTGGGCGCGCTCACCAGCTTCGTGCTGGGCATGGGCATGACCGCCAGCGCCTGCTACATCTTCCTGGCTATCGTGCTGGCGCCGGCGCTGGTGAAAATGGGCCTGGACCCGGTGGCCAGCCACATGTTCATTCTCTATTGGGGCATGCTGTCCTACATCACGCCGCCGGTGGCGCTGGCGTCCATTACCGCCGCCGGTGTGGCCGGCGAGCCGGCGATGAAGACCGCCTTTCAGTCCTTCAAACTGGGATCCGTGCTGTTCATTCTGCCGTTCCTGTTCGTGGTGGAACCGGAACTGATTCTGCGCGGCGAACCGATACTGATCGTCCGCTATGTCATCACTGCCGCCATTGGTGTCTGGATGCTGTCCGCCGGGCTGGAACGCTACGCCTATTTCCACGGCGCGTTGAGCCGCTTCAAGGCGTTGCTGTTCCTGATCGGCGGCCTGCTGATGATGGTGCCCGGCTGGGAGACGGACGTGGCCGGCGTGGCACTGGTGGGGCTGGTTTACCTCAGCGGTTTGCTACTGCCCGGAACCCGGAAGGACGCGCAAACCGAAACCTGAATCGTCGCTCTATTACAGATAGACCGGCCTACGAAGCCGCTGTGGGAAACTGTCCGGGCGGCGCTCCGCTTGGCAGTGAATGGGGCCCTGAAGATATGCCTCAGGCCAGTTCGCTGGCAAGCCAGCTTCCCACAGAACAGGAGTCACGAAGCCGCTGTAACGCGATCCGTTCTTTCATACCAACGAACCCAAACGAGGAAGTCACCATGGCTCGTCAAAACAAACCGATTCGCTCCGACATCGCCTGGAGCACCCGTGACCGCATCGAAGTGCGGGGCAAGGATCTGCCCAATGAAATTCTCGGGCACATGAATCTGGGGGATCTCGCCTACCTGCAACTGACCGGGCAAGCGCCCACCGAGCAGCAATCCAAGGTGTTCAACGCCATCGTCATCACCCTGGTGGAACACGGTATCACGCCGTCCGCGTTGGCCGCCCGTATCACCTATGCCGGTGCGCCGGAATCCCTGCAAGCGGCGGTGGCCGCCGGCCTGTGCGGTCTTGGCACGGTGTTCGTCGGCAGCATGGAAGGCGCCTCGAAAATGCTTTATGAAGCGCTGCCGGATCCGAAAGCCGATGTGGATCTGGAGGCTCTGGCGGATCAAGTGGTCGCCGACTTCCGTGGCCGCAAGCAAATCATTCCAGGCCTTGGCCACCCGCTGCACAAGCCGGTGGATCCGCGCACCCCGCGGCTGTTCCAGATCGCCGAGGAGAACGGCCTGTCCGGTCGCTACGTGGATCTGATGCAGCGCATCGCCGCCAAAGCCGAAGCGGCTTCCGGCAAACAACTGCCGATCAATGCCACCGGAGCCATCGGCGCGATCTGCTGTGAATTCGGTTTCCCCTGGAAAATCGTGCGCGGCTTCGGCGTCATGGCCCGCGCCATCGGCCTGGTGGGGCACATCCTGGAAGAATCGGAGAACCCCATGGGCGTGGAAATCTGGCAACGCGTGGAAGACGAAGCCACCGCGCACATCCGGCCGGAATAAGTCAGGCCTTCGCTTGCAAGCAAGCTTCCCACAGCGGCTTCGTAGCATGGCTGTGGGAAGCTGGCTTGCCAGCGAATAGGCTCTCGGCCGCGTAGCCACCTCTGAATTATCCCTCGTCGGCAAGCGCCTCCACGATCACCTCGGGGTGGCGCAAGGCAATAGCGATCAGTGTCCGGGCGGCGCCGGACGGCGCGCGCCGACCCTGTTCCCATTCCTGCAGAGTGCGATGGGAAATATTCAGAGCCTGGGCGAATTCGGACTGAGACAAACCGGTACGGTGGCGGGCCTGGGCCACTTCGTTGTCGCTCACTTCGGTTTTGCGGGCAACGTAGCCCGCTTTCATTTCTCGAACCGACTGCAGCAGCCTCTTGCCCAGTTCCTCTCCGGTCAGAGTTTTATCCTTGGCCATTTTCCAACTCCTCGCGTATGGCTTTCAGCAGGTGCGGCGGGATAGTGCTAGTGGTGTTTTTGGCGTACATCACCAGCAGCCAGATTTCTCCATTGGCCAGGCGGGTGAAGTAAAGAACGCGTACCCCGCCTCTTTTACCCATTCCCGGCCGGGACCAGCGGACTTTGCGACAACCGCCGCTGCCAGGGACGACATTACCGGCATATGGGTGCGCTGCGATCCAGGCGCAAAACTCGGCTCGTTCTTCTGTGCTCCACAATTTGTCCGCATCCGCTGCGAAAGTGGGCGTTTCAACTACCGTGTACATTTGGTCAGTATACGTCTAAGACGTATTTCGTCAAGAGGATGGGAGAAGGGGCGTTTGCCCCCATCTCTCACCCCGGCAGCTCACCCCAGCAAAGAGTGCAGCACGAACACCCAAACGCACAGTGTTGGCACGATGATCCAGAAGAACAGGCCGTCCCAGCGCCAGGCGATCATGTAGGAGGAGCGCTGCAACAGTTGCTCAAGCACCTGCATGGCGGCGGTGAAGGGGGAGGTGATCATCGCCAGGGACCAGGCGCTCATCAGCGCCACCGCCAGCACCACGGGTTCCAGTCCGATCTCATGGGTGTCGGCGAAGAGGCCGGCGATCAGGGTCACCGAGACAATCGGGTTGAGCCCAATCTGCGACAGCAGGATCACCGCCATCATCGCGGCGACCGCGAACCAGGGGCCATACAGGCCGGTGTGCAACAGCGCCTCGGCCAGCATGTCGCGATCAATCGCCGGCACCAGCAGCGCGCCGAGGAAAGCGGAACCGCCAAGAATCGCCACTTCGTTACGGTTGGCGCCGAAGATCAGGCGGGAATGCCGGTACAACAGCATGGCCGCCCGGCGCGCACCGGTGCCGCCACCCAGCCGGCGCCGCTGCAACGACAACCAGGTGAAGGCGCTCAGCGGGCAGGCGATCAACACCGCCACCGGCAAGCGCACATCCAATACCCAGCCACACAGGAACACGGCTGCAGTGATCACCGCGGCCAGGGCGGTGAATTGCCACAAGGGTTTGGAAGAACGCCGATCCACCGGCGGCACTTTCAGGTTGCGCGGGCGCAGCACCCAATCCAGTAACCAGCCGATGGCGAACATCAGCACCGCCGTGGGCAGCGCCACCGGCGCGATGGTGTGCCAGCGCAGCGACGGCATGTTCGACAGCATCACCGCCATGGTCACGCCCAGTGGCGACAGCAACGGCACCAGGGCAAAGCCGCGCAGAATCGACAGCATCATCCGCCGTTCACGCACCGCCTGCACACGCCGTTCGCCGCCGGCGGCACTGAGGCTGTTGCTGCGTTGCACCATGGAGCCGAACAGGCCGATCACGCCGATGTTGATGATCATGCCGAACACCGCGGTGCCGATGGACAGCGTCGGATAACGCCAGGCCGGACGCTGGCGGATCAACACCTGACCGGCGTGACGGACCAGACGGGAGCGCATGGCCGACACCCGTAACAGGCCCAGGGCGGAGACAAAAGTGGCGAAGAAACAGAAGCGGTCCCAGGCCGCCAGAAACTGGGGCAGGGGATTGTCACTCTGGCTCGATATCAGGACGGACAGGGCGGCGATGAACAACAGCAGGCCCTTGGCCAGTTTGCTCTTGCGGCGCCATTGAACCAGCAGATAGATCAGCAGAGTGGGGCGCGCGATCCAGGGGGAAAGCGGATTGGGGAACAACAGGGAAACCAGGGTGGCGGCCATGCACAGCGGCAAGGCGTAATCCAGCAGCCGGCGCAAACGCCGGGGCCATTCCCTGTTCAATTAACGTGTCCCCCGATTGCAAACATTCGCTTGCAAGCAAGCTTCCCACAGCCGTGCTACGAAGCCGCTGTGGGAGGCTGCCTTGGCAGCGAATAGCCGTCCTTTTCATACAGAAAAGGACGGCTATGCTTATTGCGCCTCGCGCACCATGTTGCGAGCGATCACGATCTGCTGGATCTGGGTGGTACCTTCGTAGATCCGGAACAGACGCACATCGCGATAGAAACGCTCCACCGCGTATTCGGACATATAGCCGGAACCACCGTGAATCTGCACCGCGCGATCGGCCACACGGCCCACCATTTCCGCGCAGAACAGTTTACAGCAGGACGCATCCAGGCTCACCGGCTGGCCGGCGTCCTTGGTGCGGGCGGCTTCCAGAACCATGGAACGGCCGGCGAACGCCTCGGCGCGGGAATCGGCCAGCATCGCCTGGATCAACTGGTGCTCGGCCAGCGGCTGGCCGAACTGCTTACGCTCCATGGCGTAGCGCAGGGCATCCTCGATCAGGCGTTCGGCCACGCCCACGCACACCGCGGAGATGTGCAGCCGGCCACGATCGAGCACCTTCATGGCGGTTTTGAAACCCTGGCCTTCCTTCAGACCGATGATGTTTTCCGCCGGTACCCGGCAGTCTTCAAAAGTGATGTCGCAGGTGTGGGCGCCTTTCTGCCCCATTTTCACGTCCGGCTTGCCACGGATCAGGCCGGGAGTATCGCCTTCGACGATGAATGCGGTGATGCCGCCGGCGCCCTTGTTGTCCGGGTCGGTGCGTGCCATCACCGTGTACAGGTTGGCTTTCGGGCCATTGGTGATGAACCGTTTGGTGCCGTTCAGGATGTAGTGGTCGCCATCGCGCACGGCGCGGGTTTTCAGGCTGGCGGCATCGGAGCCGGCGTCCGGCTCGGTCAGGCAGAAGGAACTGATCACTTCGCCGGTGGCCAGCTTCGGCACGTACTTGCGCTTCTGCTCTTCGGTGCCGTCGATCAGAATACCCTGGGCGCCGATACCATTATTGGTCCCGAACAGGGAACGGAAAGCCGGCGAGGTCCGTCCGATCTCGAACGCCACCAGTGCCTCTTCTTCCATTGTCAGGCCGAGACCACCATACTCTTCCGGGATGGACAGGCCGAACAGGCCCATCTCTTTCATTTCCTGAACAATGTCTTCGGGAATGGCATCGTTCTCGGCCACGGATTGCTCGGCGGGCACGAGACGGTCACGGACAAAGCGTCGAACAGTGTCGACGAGCTGGTTGAGCAGTTCGGAGTCACGAATCATGATTCTGTCGTTTCGATCGGCAAGAGAGTTTCGCGGAGGATGAACCGGAGCCGCGAGGTGGATCGCGGTGTGGACGCCTCCCTGGAATGGGCGGACCGGGCGGTCACCCGACTTGCAAGGCACTCTGTCACGGCCTATCCTTTCCGTCAAGTTTCAAAACAATATTCCGCACAGCGGACGCCACTTCCCGTGCTTCCCTATGAATGGCGCCGTGCCTCGTGGGAGCGGCTTATGGACCGCCATTGCGGTCGATTACCGCCTCACCGGAACACTTGGATTCGGGACCAACCTTTGAGGACCTCACAGCATGCTTGACGCCTATATCTACGACGGTTTGCGCACTCCTTTTGGCCGCCACGCCGGCGCCCTGGCACCGGTGCGTCCGGATGACCTGCTGGCTTCCGTCATCAGCACCCTGGTCAACCGCAATGACTTCCCGCTGGAGAAGTTCGAGGACGTGGTTGCCGGTAACACCAACCAGGCCGGCGAAGATGCCCGTAACGTGGCCCGTCACGCCGGTTTGCTGGCCGGCCTGCCGGAGTCGGTGGCCGGTGTCACCGTGAACCGCCTGTGCGGTTCTGGTCTGGCCGCCACTCTGGACGCCGCCCGCATGGTTACCGTCAATGAAGGCGACCTGGTGATCGCCGCCGGCGTGGAATCCATGAGCCGCGCCCCGTTCGTCATGGCCAAAGCACAAACCGCTTATAGCCGTGACATGAAGGTGTTCGACAGCACCATCGGCGCGCGCTTCCCCAACTCGCGTATTCTGAAGGAATTCGGCGCCGACACCATGCCGGAAACCGCCCACAACGTGGCCGCCGAACTGGGCATCAGCCGCGAGGAAGCGGACGCCTACGCGGCCCAGTCCCAGGCTCGCTATGAAGCCGCCCGCGCCGACGGTTTCTTCAAGGAAGAAATCATGCCGGTGGAAGTGCCCCAGGGCCGCAAGAAGCCGCCGCTGGTGGTGGATGCCGACGAGCACCCGCGCCCGGGCACCGGCGCCGAGCAACTGGCCAAGCTGCCGGCCATCGTTGAGGGCGGCATCGTCACCGCCGGCAACGCCTCCGGGGTCAACGACGGCGCCGCCGCGCTGATCATCGGCTCCCGCGCCGCCGGCGAAGCCGCCGGTATCGCGCCGCGTGCCCGCATCATCGCCGGCGGCGTGGCCGGTGTGGCACCGCGGGTCATGGGCTTGGGCCCGGTGGAGGCCTGCAAGAAGGTACTGGACCGTGCCGGCCTGACTCTCAAGGACATGGACGTAATCGAAATCAACGAGGCCTTCGCCACCCAGGTGCTCGGCTGCTGCAAGCAACTGGGCCTGAAAGGCGACGACGAGCGCCTCAACCCGAACGGTGGCGCCATCGCCGTTGGTCACCCGCTGGGCGCTTCCGGTTCCCGTCTGGCTCTGACCGCGCTGCGTCAGTTGGAGCGCACCGGTGGCCGCTACGCGCTGGTGAGCCTGTGTATCGGTATCGGCCAGGGCGTGGCCATGCTGATCGAGCGCCTGCCGCGCTAACGTCCTTACCGCGAGCAATCCTGCTTCCCACGGCACTGCTACGAAGCCGCTGTGGGAAGCTGGCTTGCCAGCGAATACAGTGTGAATTCATATCTCCAGTCCCAATTCGCGGCCAAGGCCGCTTCCCACAGCGGCTTCGTAGCTCCCTTCCGTGGGAAGCCCGCTGTCAGACCCTGTTTTTTTCTTGCTATTAAATAGCGCGCGATTTAATATCGCCCTCATGAACGATCACGACACCCCCGACAGTCTGCTCAAGCTTGACCTCCAGGTCTGCTTCGCCCTGTATTCCACCAACCTGGCCATGACCAAGGTCTACCGCCGGTTGTTGCGCGAACTGGGGCTCACTTATCCGCAATACCTGGTAATGATGGTGTTGTGGGAGGAGGATGGACAGAGCGTGTCGGAGATCGGCGAGCGGTTGTTCCTGGATTCCGCCACGCTGACGCCGCTGCTCAAGCGACTCGAGGGCATGGGGCTGCTGTCCCGCCGCCGGGCCGCCGACGACGAGCGCCGGGTAAAGGTGCGGCTTACCGAGCAGGGGCGTGAGCTGCGCATCCGGGCTGAAGCGATTCCCGAAGCGGTGGCCTGCGCCAGCCAGTGCCAGCCGGAAGAACTGATGGCACTGAAAGATCAGCTTCATGCCTTGCGCCGTAAACTGAACGGGTAGGGCGCCACGTTGCACATTGGCGCCTTGCTTTGGGTTTATTTAAATAGTGCGCTATTTAATAGCGCAAAATGACCGTAAAGGAGAACACCATGAGCATCGAAAAAGTACTGTACCGTGCCGAAGCCAAAGCCACCGGTGGCCGTGACGGCCGCGCCGTGAGCAGCGACAACGCCCTGGATGTGAAGCTGACCACGCCGCAGGCCCTGGGTGGCCCGGGTGGCGAGGGCACCAACCCGGAGCAGTTGTTCGCCGCCGGCTACAGCGCCTGCTTTCTCAGCGCGCTGAAACTGGTCGCCGGCAAGGCCAAGGTGGCTTTGCCCGCCGAAAGCAGTGTTCAGGGGCAGGTGGGCATCGGCCCGGTGGGCGCTGGTTTCGGCCTGGAAGTGGCGTTGACCGTAAGCCTGCCGGGGCTGGATCAGGCCCAGGCGGAGCAACTGGTCAACAAGGCTCACGAAGTATGCCCGTACTCCAACGCCACCCGCGGCAACATCGACGTCAGTCTGAACGTGCAGGTCTGATTCCCGCCCCCGAGCCCCTTGCCAGGACCCTGGCGAGGGGCTTTGTTTATTTTCATCAAACCTTCATCCGTCATCATCGCTTTTGCCCCGGCGCCTGCTAGAGTTTGCAGGTGAATTCCCAGTCTTGTGCCATGTTCAAGGAGCGATCATGAAAACCACGCTTTCTCTTTCCGCCCTGACGGTGGCCGCCTTGCTCACCGCCTGTGACCAGGGGCCGGCCAACGATTCCCAATCCTCCGGGCAAGGAGGCGCCGCCATGGAACAGAAAGAACAGCAGGTGACCCTCAAAGGCGAAGTGCTCTACCGGGAGCGCATCGCGTTGCCGCCGGATGTCACCGTGAGGGTAGTGCTGGAGGATGTGTCCCTGGCCGATGCCGCGGCCAAGGTGATTGCCGAGCAGACCATCGAACCGGAAACCCAGGTGCCGATTCCGTTTGAACTGACGTACATGCGTGGTGACGTCAATCCGGACATGGGCATGGGCTACGCGGTGCGCGCGGAAATTCGCGATCAGCAGGACAAGCTGCTGTGGACCACCACCGAACGGCATACCGTGGAAGTGGGCGAGAGCAACGACCAGCCGGTAACCGTCATCGTTCATCGGGTGCCCGGTGACGACACGCCTCGGGAGAATCCGGAGAACATGGAAGGGGTGGAGGGGGCCGGGTTGTCTCCGGCGGCGCAGAAAGTCCGTGAGCAGGGCGCCCAGTTCTGGGCGGCGGGTAATGAGCCCGGCTGGAGCCTGGCCATCTATCCGCAGGTGAAACTGGAGCTGGTCACCGATTACGGTGAAACCACCATCGCCACTCCGGATCCCGGTCCCAAGGAAGAGGGCGGCAAAACCCTCTATCAGGCCAGCAACGAAGACACCGACCTGACCGTGGAAATTGAACAGAGCCCCTGCCAGGACGACATGAGCGGGAAACAGTATCCGTACACTGTGGTGGTCAGCTACGGCGATACCACTCTGAACGGGTGTGGGCAGGAGCTGTAAAGGTATCGGGATTCGCCAGCAGGCTGGCTCCCACAGATGGTGCTACGAAGCTGCTGTGGGGAGCTTGCCTGCAAGCGAATGTGCCGACGTCGGAGGGTCAGAATTCGCCAGCAAGCTGGCCTCCCACAGCCTTTCTACAGGGCTGCTGTGGGAAGCTTGCTCGCAAGCGAATATGCCAACGTCGGAGGGCCAATTCGCCAGCAAGCTGGCCTCCCACAGCCTTTCTACAGGGCTGCTGTGGGAAGCTTGCTCGCAAGCGAATATGCCAACGCCGGAGGGCCAATTCGCCAGCAAGCTGGTCTCCCACAGCCTTTCTACAGGGCTGCTGTGGGAAGCTTGCTCGCAAGCGAATATGCCAACGCCCGGAGGGCCAATTCGCCAGCAAGCTGGTCTCCCACAGCCTTTCTACAGGGCCGCTGTGGGAGACTTGCTCGCAAGCGAATATGCCAACGCCGGAGGGCCAATTCGCCAGCAAGCTGGTCTCCCACAGCCTTTCTACAGGGCCGCTGTGGGAGACTTGCTCGCAAGCGAATATGCCAACGCCGGAGGGCCAATTCGCCAGCAAGCTGGCCTCCCACAGCCTTTCTACAGGGCTGCTGTGGGAGACTTGCTCGCAAGCGAATATGCCAACGCCGGAGGGCCAATTCGCCAGCAAGCTGGTCTCCCACAGCCTTTCTACAGGGCCGCTGTGGGAGACTTGCTCGCAAGCGAATGTCCCAACGTCGAAAAGGCGATTCGAGCAGTGCCCCTCACTCCGACAAAAACACCCGCCCCAGCCGTTCCGCTTCTTCAACGCTGGCCACTACCCGCAGCGGCACATTGAACAGTCCGGCCAGGGCCGCGCTCTGGGTTTGCATCACCAGCCGTTTGGCGGCGTTCGGCTGAACCCCGACCATGCCCTTGCAGGCACGGGCCAGCGCGTCCCGGTTGCGCTTGAGCCACAGCGTGCGCCGCTTGCGGTCCTGGTGAGTCTCCTCCGCCACCTCGGCGTTACCCAGCAGCACCACGAACGGTTCCGGCTGGGCAATCAGGGCATCCATCTCTTCCTCCCAGCGCAGGGCGTAGCCCTCCGGCAGGGACTCGGGGAAGAAGCGCACCACGGGAAAGGCGCTGATGTCGTGAATCTCGAAGTCGTCCAGCGTCATCATCGCCCCTCCCGTTGATCATCCAGCCACTGGCGCAGGCTGGGTTGGCGCACCTGCAGGATGTCGAACAGTCCCGGCGCCTCCAGCGCGGGCAGTAATTCCGCCAGATCCCGCTCCGCTTCCCGCCGTTGCGGCTCCGGCGTGGCCGGGTCCAGCCACAGGCGGGCATTGACCAGAAACGCGCCCACCGACCCCTTGCGGATGGTGACGCCGTCGAGATTCAGGGTGCTTTGCTCGTCGGGCAGTATGTCATTGGCTCGCATGGTTAGGTCCTTTCAATGGAAGGGCGGGAACAAGAGGGTGAAAACAGACTAGCGCGAAGCGGATGACTGAAATACGGTATGGAGGTCATTCAATAACGGAAACTCGCCATCATGGCTTTAACCTCTGGCAGCGGTTCTTTCCCCGCCTTTCCCGGGCCTCTGGTGGCTCGTGTCTGGAGCAAACGGGACGCCGAACGCGAGGCGCGCATGGCCGGCGTGCACAGTCATGACGAAGGCCAGTTGTGCGGTGCCATCGACGGTCTGCTGACCGTACGGACCGGCGCCACCCTGTGGGCGGTGCCGGCGGTTCACGCGATCTGGATTCCACCGCGCTGCGAGCACGGTATCGACCCCCATGGCCGGTTCGATGGCTGGGCGCTGCTGATGCGTGAGGATCTGTGCGCGGGGCTGCCGGAGAAGCCCTGCACGGTGCGGGTTTCCGGGCTGTTGATGGAAGCGGTGAAACGTGCCGCCAGCTGGGACCAGCAAAGCTGGGATCGACAGCAGGATCCGCTGGCGGCGGTCATCGCCGCCGAGATTCGCGAGCTGCCGGAAGCGCCGTTGGGGCTGCCCATGCCCACGGATCCACGCCTGCTGAAAGTGGCCCGCGCCCTGCTGGATGAGCCGGCGGACCGGCGCGACCAAAGCGAATGGGCGCGTTGGGCCGGACTCTCGGCGCGCACCCTGTCACGACGCTTTCCTCAGGAAACCGGCCTCAGCTTCCAGCGATGGCGGCAACGGGCCCGGCTGCTGCGCGCCTTGGAGCGGCTGGCCAACGACACCCCGGTGACCACCGTCGCCCTGGAACTCGGCTACGATAACGTCAGCGCCTTCATCGCCGCCTTCCGCGACAGGTTCGGCGTGACGCCAGGGAAGTGGCGGGGGTAGGGGGCGTAACGATTCGCCAGCAGGCTGGCTCCTACAGATCATGCTACGAAGCCGCTGTGGGAGCTTGCCTGCAAGCGAACGGGGTTGCCGTCCGTCCAATGGCGTTTTTTCCACGACGACCGGTATCCGTATCCCGACGCTCACCCTGCTAAGTTCAGAGTCCCATCAAGAACCGGAAGACCGACATGCCAGGGAAGGCACAGTCACATCGCCTAAGGGCAGGCCGCCATAGCGAAGCCGGGCGGATTTATCATGTGTCAATAACGTGCCATCACCGACACGCTAATTTTGCGCAGCTCGGCCAGGGGCGCTGTGCGGTAAGAGCATTGCGGGCTGTTTCGGATTATGCCGATACCCTGTGCTTCGTGGTGATGCCGGACCATCTGCACTGGTTGCTGCAATTGCGACGTGATGCCGGCCTGTCCGGAACGGTACAGAAGGCGAAGTCAGTAGCAACGAGATATTGGCGCCTTGAGGAGGGGACAAAAGAGCCCCTTTGGCAAAGGGGCTTCCATGATCGGGCACTCCGAAAGGACGACGATGTCGTCGCCGTGGCCAAATACATCATCGCGAATCCTCTGCGAGCAGGCTTGGTCCGCTCCGTTCGCGATTATTCGCTCTGGGATGCGGTCTGGCTATAAAGACATTCGCCAGCAGGCTGGCTCCCACAATTTGTGCTACGAAGCCGCTGTGGGAGACTTGCTTGCAAGCGGAGCGCCGCCCGGTTGATCTCCCACTGCCTTTCTACAGGGCCGCTGTGGGAGCTTGCCTGCAAGCGAATGTGCCAACGCCGGAGGGCCGGGATTCGCCAGCAAGCTGGTCTCCCACAGCTTTTCTACAGGGCTGCTGTGGGAAGCTTGCTTGCAAGCGAATAGCCCGGGTACCGTTAAACCCTTTGCGAACTCGGGAGAACAACAATGGCGAAAGCCTTGGTAATGCGTGAAACCGGTGGTCCGGAAGTATTGCGGGTGGAGGAGGTGGACGTGGGCGACCCCGGTCCCGGGGAAGTTCGGATCAAGCAGACCGCCATCGGTGTCAATTTTCATGACATTTATGTGCGTTCCGGTCTGTATCAAACCTTGCCGCTGCCCGGCGTCCCCGGCCTGGAAGCCGCCGGAGAAATCACCGCGGTGGGTGAGGGCGTGGAAGGCTTCGCGGTAGGGGAGCGGATGGTGTACGTGTCCGGTAACTACGGCGCTTACACGGACGAACGGCTAATCAGCGCCGATACCCTGGTGAAGATTCCCGATGGCGTGGACGAGATCAGCGCCGCCTCGATGATGGTGCGCGGCTCCACCGCCCACGTCCTGCTGCATCAGGTGTTTCCGCTACAGGCCGGCCAAACCATCCTGGTGCAATCCGCCGCCGGAGGTGTCGGGCAATTGCTGGTGCAATGGGCACACCACATGGGCGCCACGGTGATCGGCACCGTCGGCAGTGAGGAGAAAGCGGAGCTGGTGCGCGCCCGGGGCTGTGACCACGTGATCCTCTACCGTGAGGAAGATATCGTCGAGCGGGTCCGGGAGATCACCCAGGGCGAGGGCGTGGCGGTGGCTTACGATTCCGTCGGCAAGGACACCTTTTACAAGTCCCTGGACTGCCTGGCGCCGCTGGGACATCTGGTCAACTTCGGCCAGTCCTCCGGCCCGGTGGAACCGATGCCGGTGTCGTTGCTGGCGCGCGGCTCCAACACCGTGGTGCGTCCCATGCGAGGCCACTACACCCGTGATCCGAAAGTGCGGGACGCCACCGCCGCCGCCTTCTTCGAGGCCCTGAAAAGCGGTGTGCTGACACCGGAGCCGCCGCGCGTGTATCCGTTCGAGCAGATCGGCCAGGCGCACCAGGACATGGAGGATCGTCTCACCAGCGGCGCGGTGGCATTGAAGGTGTAAATACAGATCACTACGAAGCCGCTGTGGGAGCCAGCCTGCTGGCGAACTCCGAACCTGCGGTGTTGAGGTATTCGCTTGCGGGCAAGCTCCCACAGCGGCTTCGTAGACGGGTTTGTGAAATCATGGTCGCGAAACCGGCTCACCAAAGCGTTCTCACGCGTGGAGTGAACACCGAGACCGGACACAAAGGCCGGGACCCCGTACAATGCCGCCATGACGGAACCGGCCCCCCCTTCTTATCCGGTCCCCGCCGCGGCGGTGGAGCGGGAGATCGAAATCAACAAAAGCCGCTTCATCGCCTGGCTGCGACCGGTCACCAACCGGGCGGCGGCACAGGCGGTGCTGGCGGAAGCCCGTGAGCGTTACCCGGACGCCACCCATCACTGCTATGCCTGGCTGATCGGGCCGCCATCCTCCGCGCAGGGCGCCGCCAACGACGACGGCGAGCCCTCCGGCACCGCCGGACGGCCAATTCTCAATGTGCTGCAGCACAAAGGCGTGGGCGACGCCATGGTGGTGGTGATCCGCTACTTCGGTGGCGTCAAGCTGGGCGCTGGCGGCCTGGTGCGGGCCTATTCCGCCGCGGCGGAAGCGGTGCTGGCGGCCATGGAAGTGGTCGAGCAGGAGCCCACCTGTGAGGTGGCCGTGAGCCTGGACTTCGCCGGCGAGCAACCCTTGCGCCATTGGTGCGGCCAGCATGAAGCCGAACTGATGGAGATCCGGTACGGCGAGGGCGTGACCGCCCGCATCAGTCTGCCGGACCTGGCCCTGGCGGATCTACGGGCGTTCTGCGCGGCGCATGGGTTTGCCATCGAGAAGTTGTAGGGGGATGGAATCTTCGCCAGCAGGCTGGCTCCCACAGACCATGCTACGAAGCCGCTGTGGGAGCTTGCCTGCAAGCGAATGGGCCAACATCGGAGGCCGGAATTCGCCAGCAGGCTGGCTCCTACAGATCGTGCCACGAAGCCGCTGTGGGAGCTTGCCTGCAAGCGAATGTGCCAACGCCGGAGGCCGGAATTCGCCAGCAGGCTAGCTCCCACAGACCGGGATTCGCCAGCAGGCTGGCTCCCACAGAGTCAGGGAAGCCCCAAGCCAAACACATGACGCCTTTCACCATGGGCTAACCATTCCACTCCAGGCACTCTCGAAAGCCCCATTCCGATAATAAAAGGAGAGCCCCATGTCCATTGTTGATCCGGACAAAGACCGCCTGCCGGAGATCCTCGCCGGCATTCCCGCCGATACCCCCATCGTCATGCTCAACCTGCTGCGTTTCCGCGCCGTGGCCCACTATCGGAAAAGCGGCGACGCCGACTACGATGGCCGCGAAGCCTACCGTCGCTATTCCGAAGTGGCGTTCCGCAAAGTCGAAGGCGTGGGCGGCAAACTGATCTGGTCCGGGGACGCCCTGGCCGGGGTGATCGCGCCGCCGGACGAACACTGGGATGAAGTGCTGCTGGTACGCTACCCCTCGATCCAGGCCTTCGCCGATATGCTGGCGGACCCGGAATACCGGGAAGCCACCCGTCACCGCACCGCTGCTCTGGAAGAAGCCCGCCTGGTCGCCATGAAGCAACAGTCCGGTTAATGCACTGTAACAATTTCGCAACCAGGGCTGGGCCGGCGCGCCAAAACGCCCAAGCCCCTTGCGCTGGAGCCTCCCCGCCGGTACCGTCCTGGCTTGCCAGGCCCCGGGGGTGGTCATGTACCGGTAACAAAGAGTCCTGACCCTGTTGCTCTGTGGCGCTAGAGCAGGCCACCGTGCCAACCGTGATTTCTGTCGAACAGAACACAGCGCGCCGGGGCTGGCGATGGCGAAATGATCAGGGCCTCGGGCCGGGCAGGATCGGGGAATCGCCGTTGGGATAGCCATCTGGTGGTAAAGTCGATGTAAAATGCCGCCTGCCGCCGTATTCACGACGTAACGGCCGGGTCATAATCCCGCTCCGGAAGGAGTGTCAAAACGGGTTGGAAAAGGATCCCCAGTGGTTGATTGGGCTAAGTGGTTAAAAGGCAGCGCCGCCGTCGCGCTGGTTGGATGGGTGTCCGGGGCGCAAGCCGCGCCCTGGGTGGAAACCGGTGATCTGCGCGCCAGGCACCACGTGGAAGCGCTGTCCGCCATGGGCTGCTTCAAGGGCCTGACCCTGACCTGGCCGCTGAACTGGTCGGCGATTGCCGTGGGCATGTCCGGCATGCCGGAAGAGTGCCGCAGCTCAGACCACGCTGCGTACCTGCGCGCCGCCATGGATCAGGCCAAGGGCCAGACCCGCACCGCCACCCTCACACTGGGAGGCGCCAACCAGGAACCGCTGTTCTCCCATTTCGGCTCCCAGCCCATGGGCGAAGCCGATGCCCGCATGGCCGTCAGCTACACCGGCCGGCGCTGGGCCGCCAACATCGAAGCCCAATACATCGACAACGACCGGGATGAGCGCGAAGTGCGCGCCGACGGCAGCTACGTGGCCGGCCGTTTCGGCAACTGGCAACTGGGCGTCGGCGCTATCGACCGCTGGTGGGGCCCGGGCTGGCACAGCTCCCTGGCGTGGTCGTCCAATGCCCGGCCCGTGGCCGGTTTCTGGGTCAGCCGCCAAACCCCCTATGCACCCCAGTCCCGCTGGCTAAACTGGATCGGTCCCTGGGATCTGCAGATGTTCGGCGGGCAACTGGAGCAGGATCGCGGCATCCCCGATGCCAAATTGCTGGGTGGCCGCCTGACTTTGCGCCCGGCCTCCTTCCTGCAAATCGGCTTCACCCGTTTATTCCAATGGGGTGGGGAAGGCGCCTCCGAAAGTTGGGGCTCGCTGGGCGACGCCATCATCGGCAAGGACAACGGCCAAACCTCGGGCTTTGACGAAGGCGAGGACCCCAGTAACCAACTCGCTGGCTTTGACTTCCGGGCCAGCTTCCCGCTGTTCGGTGTGCCCACCAGTTTCTATGGCCAGGCCATGGGCGAGGACGAGGCCGGTTATATGCCGTCCAAGTACGCCACCCAGTTTGGCTTCGATTTCCTTACCCATATGGGCAAGGGCAGTCAGCGCTTCTTTATTGAGGGCGCCAACACCGTTGCCGGCGATCTGTTCGGCAATGCCCGTGAAGGCGTGATGTACGAACATTCAAGATATACCAGCGGCTTCCGATATTATGGACGCAACCTGGCCAGCACCTGGGAAAGCGACGCCAAGGTGGCGACCCTGGGGGTACAGCAGTTTTTCCGCAGCGGTGTGGTATTCACCGCAGCCCTCAGCAGCGCCACCCTCAATGTGGACGGCGGCAAACGGGCCCAGGTGCACCCGGACGGTGCTGAAATCCTCCAGGCCGTGGATGAGCAGGATGTGATTCTCGGCGAGCTGCGTCTGGAACACGATTTTCTCGGTGGCCGGCTCACCTGGGCCTTGGCCGCCACCGACGATCCGGTGGAAACCTTCGCTGGCGAGAGCGAACGTTTGACCGCCATGGCGCAATGGCGCCGTACCTTTGACTGGTAACAGGATTTTCCGGTGACTATGACGACAACTACCAAGTCCCTGCTGATCGCCGCCCTGTTGGGTGCGTTGGGCGGTTGTGCCTTCGCTCCGGGCGCGCACATCTCCAACGCGCCGGGCTGGTTCAGCGAAGACGACGGCGTGGAAGCCGAGGCGCTGCCCGATGTGGTGGAAATACACGAGATCAGCACCGCCATTTTGCGGCAGACGGAGCAGGAAGGGCCGCTGATGCCCCCCGAGGCGTTGCTGGAAGAGCCGGAAGATTACGATTACCGGGTGGGCCCCGGTGACGTACTGCAAATCACCGTTTGGGATCATCCGGAGTTGACCATTCCCGCCGGCTCCATGCGCAGCCCGTCTGAGTCCGGTAACTGGGTGCACAACGACGGCACCATCTTTTACCCCTATGTGGGGAAAATCGACGTCAATGGTCTGAAGGTCACCGAGATCCGTGATCTGATCGCCAGCCGCATTTCCCAGTACATCGAAGACCCGCAAGTGGATGTTACCGTGGCGGCGTTCCGCAGCCAGAAGGTCTACGTCACCGGTGAAGTGAAACAGCCGGGGGCTTACCCCATCACCAATGTGCCCATGCGTCTGCTGGACGCGGTGAACGCCGCTGGGGGCCTGGGTGAAAACGCGGACTGGACCGATGTGGATCTGAGCCGGGATGGTACGGACTATCGTCTGAGTCTGAGAGCGGTATACCAGGAAGGGAATCCGGCCCATAACGTGCTGATGCGCCCCGGCGATGTGGTGCATGTGGCGCGTAATGAGGACAACAAGGTCTTTGTGCTGGGTGAAGTGAAGGAACCGAAACCGGTACCCATGACCCGCAATGGCCTGACCCTGGCGGAAGCCCTGTCCACCGTGGGCGGCTTCAATCAGCAGACCGCGGATGCATCCGGCGTCTTCGTGATTCGTAGAGCTCAGCCGGGTGCGGAGAACCTGGTGGATGTGTATCAACTGAATGCCAAGGACGCCACGGCTCTGGTCATGGCCGATGCCTTCACGTTGCAATCGCGCGATATCGTCTATATTACGGCTGCGCCGGTGGCCCGTTGGAATCGCATTATCCAGAATATTCTGCCTACGGTGCAGATGATCTATTTCGGCGCGCTGGCCAATGACAGAATCCGGGACCCTGACAGCTGATGTTTGAGAACATCCTGGTCGTGTGTGACGGCAATATCTGTCGAAGCCCTACAGTGGCAGCGCTATTGCGTGAGCTAAAGCCGGAAAAGACGGTGAGCTCCGCCGGCTTGGTGGGCCTCCAAGGGCACGATATGGACCAGATGGCCCGGGACGTGGCCCGGGCCAACGGCCTCGATTGTGGCGACCATAGCGGGCGCAAGCTCACCAGTGCCCTGTGTCGCGGCGCCGACCTGATTCTGGTGATGGAAACCCGCCAGCGGGACCGCATTATCAGCCAGTTTCCCGAGGCCAGTGGCAAGACCTTCCTGCTGAGCCACTGGAACGGTGGTCACGACATTCCGGACCCTTTCCGCCGCGGGCGGGAAGTGTTTGAACGCATCTACCCCATGCTGCGGCAGGCCACCGAGGCCTGGGCCGGCAAACTTTGATCAAAAGGAACGATCTTTCCCTATGAGCAGCCCGCAAACCGACAACTCCGGCCGCCTCAATGTGATCAACGACGAAATCGACCTGCGCCGCCTGTGGGGGCTGTTGCTGGACGCCCGCTGGCTGGTCATCGGCACCACGGTGCTCGCCCTGGTATTGGGGCTGGCCTATGGCTTCGTCGCGACTCCGATCTATAAAGCGGATGGTCTGCTGCAGGTGGAACCCAAAACAGGCAGTATGGCCAGCATCGGCGATCTGAATGAGCTGCTAAGTCAGGAATCCTCCTCCGAAGCCGAGATCCAGTTGATCCGCTCCCGCATGGTGCTCGGCCAGGTGGTGGATCAGTTGCACATGGACATTGGTCTGGCGCCGGACCGGCTGCCGTTGATCGGGGCTTTCGGGGCGCCGGAGCCGGCACCGGAAGGAACCCAGGTGCCGCTGTTCGCCGGTTTCCGGGATAGCGAAACCTACGTCACCGTGAACCATTTCAATGTGCCGGACCGTTTGCTGGACGAACCCTTTACCTTGAAATCCGAGGACGGCCAGCCGGCGCTCTATTACGACGGAGAACTGGTGGCCAAGGGCCCGGCGGATCAGCCCCTGCGCAGCGAGGACGGCGGCATCCATTTGGAGCTGGGCGAGTGGCAGCCTGGTGAAGAAGAGCTGATCCTCACCAAATATTCGGTGCTGACCGTGGTCAACGGTATTCGTGCCAATCTTGGCGTCAGTGAAGTGGGCAAACAGACCGGTATCATCAATATGAGTTATACCGGTCCTAATAAGGGCCGCATCCGTGCCGTGCTCAACGCCATTGCCGATAACTATGTATTGCAGAACATTCAGCGCACCGCCGAGGAGGCGGAAAAGAGCCTGGAGTTCCTGGATCAGCAACTGCCGGAAATCAAAAGCACGCTGACCAGCGCGGAAGAGAAGCTTAATGCCTACCGGCTCAAGAGCGAGTCCGTGGACCTGAGCCTGGAAACCCAGTCCGTGCTGGAGCGGCTGGTCTCCATCGAGGCCAAGCTCAACGAGCTGAAGATCAAGGAAAGCGAGGTCTCCGCCCGTTTTACCCGTGAGCACCCGGCCTACCGCACCCTTTTGCAACAGCGCCGCTCCCTGGAAAACGAGAAAGCGGAAATCAACAAACAGATCAATCAACTGCCGGAAACTCAGCAGGAAATCCTGCGGCTGATGCGCGATGTGGAAGTGAATCAGGAGATCTACGTTGCCCTGTTGAACAAGGTGCAGGAGCTGCGCATCATGCGGGCCAGCACCGTGGGAAATGTGCGTGTTATTGACAATGCGCTGGTTCAGCCGCAGCCGGTGAAACCACAAAAAGGCCTGGTCGCTGCTTTGGCGGCGTTGTTGGGATTGATGATGTCCGTGGGCTATGTGCTGGTCCGTGCCGCTTTCAATCGTGGCGTGGAGACCCCAGACCAATTGGAAGAGCAGGGCATTTCCGTCTACGCGGCGGTGCCGTTGTCTGAAAGCCAGCAAAAACTGGATCGGGTACTGGATGCCCTGCGTCGCCGCAAACGCAGCAAACATGAGCCGATTCCGTTGCTGGCGGAAAAAGATCCGGGTGATCTGGCCATCGAGGCGCTGCGCAGCCTGCGAACCAGCCTGCATTTCGCCATGATGGAGGCGGACAACAAGGTACTGATGATCTCCGGCCCCAGCCCGGGGGTGGGTAAATCCTTCGTCACCGCCAACCTGGCGGCGGTACTGGCCCAGGTGGGGCAGCGCGTGGTGGTGGTGGACGCCGATATGCGCAAGGGACACCTGCACCGCTACTTTGAGAACGATGGCCAGACCGGGCTGTCGTCGTTCCTCTCCGGCCAGGCGGATCTGGAGCAGGTGCTGGTGCAAACCAAGGAAGAAAACCTCTCCTTCATTTCCCGTGGCCAGATCCCGCCGAACCCGGCGGAGCTGCTGATGCACAAGCGCTTCGGCGAGCTGATGGACAAACTCTCCGAGCAATTCGATCTGGTGCTGGTGGACACGCCGCCGATCCTGGCGGTGACCGACGCCGCCATTGTCGGCCAGCTGGCCGGCACCAGCCTGATCGTGGCCCGCTACGGCCAGAACTCGGTGAAGGAAATCGACGTCACCATCAACCGCTTCGAGCAGAACAAGGTCACCATCAAAGGCGCCATCCTCAACTGCATTGAACGCCGCGCCTCCAACGAATACGGCTATTACAGCTACTACAAGTACAGTAGCGATAAGAGTTGAGCTTCTCTCTGTGGGAGCTAGCTTGCTAGCGAATGTTTTTATTCATACGTAAGAGCAATTCGCTAGCAAGCTAGCTCCCACAGTAAATCCACACATAAACCCAAACGCTATATTCCCATAGCCAATCAATCATTGAATGGAATATGCGAGCCAGTACCATGGATGGCTTTAAGGTAATCCGCTACCTGACCACGGGCGCTCCCTGACCTATGACTCCGGAAATCCTGTTCACACTGCTGATTGTTCTGGGCGTGTTGATCGCTTTGGCCAGTAACCGGGTACCGGCGGAAGTGACCATGATGGGGGCCATGGTGATCGTGCTGGTCACCGGTATCATCACCCCGAAGCAGGCCTTGGCGGGGTTCGCCAACCAAGGGTTGATGACCGTCGGCGTGTTGTACATCGTGGCCGCCGCGCTGAGGGATACCGGCGCCATCTATTGGGTGGCCCACAAGCTGCTGGGCCAGCCCAAAACCGCCTTCGGCAGCCAACTCCGTCTGATCGCGCCCACCGCCTTGCTCAGTGCCTTCCTCAACAACACCACGGTGGTGGCGATGATGATCCCGGCGGTGCAGGAATGGGCCCAGCGTCTGCGGTTGTCAGCCTCCAAACTGCTGATGCCGCTCAGCTACGCCGCCATCCTTGGTGGCACCTGCACCCTGATCGGCACCAGCACCAACCTGGTGGTGGACGGCCTGGTGCAACAAAAAGGGCTGCCCGGGTTCCACATTTTCGACCTCACCTGGGTGGGCTTGCCGCTGTTGGTAATCGGCTCGGTGTTTCTGTTGTTGTTCGGGCGGCGTCTGCTGCCCAGCCGGGAAGGGCTGGTGGAGCAACTGGAGCACGCCCGCGAATACCACGTGGAAATGCGCATCCCCGAGGGCAGCCCGCTGCATAACAAGACCATCCAGGAAGCCGGCCTGCGCAATCTCACCCACGGTTATCTCACCGAGATCCAGCGCGACGGCCATCTCTATACCGCGGTGGGCCCGGACATGCAGCTGCAGACCGGCGATCAGCTGGCCTTTATCGGCGCTCCGGAAACCGCCCGGGAATTGCAGCGCATCAACGGCCTGGTGCCCGCCCACGGCGCCGTGCACAAGCTGAACCTTAACACCCACCAGCGCTGTCTGGTGGAAGTGGTGATCGGGCCGGAATTCCCCGGCGTCAACCAGACCGTCAAGGAAGCGGCGTTCCGCACCCGCTACCAGGCCGCCATTCTCAGCATCAGCCGTCATGGCCTGCGCCTGCCCGGCAAGGTGGGGGAAATGGTGCTCAAGGTGGGGGATACGCTGCTGCTGGACACCGGCGAGAGCTTTATCGAACAGTACCGCTACCGCCGGGACTTCATGCTGGTGAGTCCGCTGCGGGATTCCACGCCGCCGGATTTCCGTAAGGCGCCGCTGGCCACCGGCATTCTCGGGCTGATGATTCTGATGAACGTGCTGGGCTGGTTCTCGGTACTGGAAGCGGCGTTCCTGGCCGCCGGGCTGTTGCTGGTGACCCGCTGTGTCACCGTCAACCGCGCGCGCATGAACGTGAGCGTGAACCTGCCGGTGCTGGTGGTGATTGGCGCGTCCTTTGCTTTGGGCACGGCGCTGGAAGAGAGCGGGGCGGCGGGCTGGATCGTGGACAGCCTGTTCCGTGCCCACATCACCTCGCCGTGGATGGCGCTGGTGCTGATCTATGTGATCACAGCGCTGTTCACCGAGCTGATCACCAATAACGCCGCCGCGGTGCTGGTGTTTCCGCTGGCGTTGGGAGTGGCGGAGCAGTTGGGCGTGAGCCCGACGCCCTTCATCGTCGCGGTCATGTTCGCCGCCTCGGCCAGCTTCATGACGCCGCTGGGTTATCAGACCAATCTCATGGTCATGGGCCCCGGCGGCTATCGCTTCACCGACTACCTGCGCATCGGCGTGCCCATGAGCCTGCTGGCGGGGGCGGTATCCATCACGCTGATCCCGTTGGTCTGGCCGTTCTGAATTCTGTCGAAACACTATTCGCGAGCAAGCTCGCTTCCCACAGCGGCTCCGTAGTCATGCTTATTGTGTGAGAATCTCCCACAGACGAACTACGAAGCCGCTGTGGGAGACTGGCTTGCCAGCGAATTAAACCCCAATCCCTTCAATCAACTGCTTCACGCAGGTCTCAATATCATTCTCGGCGGTGTTGATCACCACCTCCGGCTTCTCCGGCGCCTCATAGGGGCTGTCGATGCCGGTGAATTCCTTGATGATGCCCTGGCGCGCTTTCTGGTACAGCCCTTTGGGGTCACGCTTCTCGCACTCTTCCAGCGGCGCATCCACGAACACTTCCACGAACTCGCCGTCCTCGAACAGTGCCCGGGCGGCATCGCGGTCGGCCCGGAAGGGGCTGATGAACGCGGTCACCACCACCAGGCCGGCGTCCACCATCAGCTTCGCCACTTCGGAGACACGGCGGATGTTCTCGGTGCGGTCCTCGTCGCTCATGCCCAGGTTCTTGTTCAGGCCATGGCGCACATTGTCCCCGTCCAGCAGATAGGTGTGCTTGCCTTGCTGAGTCAGAGCCACTTCCAGAGCGTTGGCCAGAGTGGATTTGCCGGAACCGGACAGACCGGTCAGCCAGATGCACTTGGGGGTCTGGCCCTTGGCCTTGGCCCGGTCGGCCTTGGTCAAGTGGGATTGGTGCCAGATCACTTCGGCCTTGGCGTCGTGCTCACGCTTCTGATAAGGGCTGTCGCTCATTGAATCCTCCATTGATGGTAAATGCCGGCTGGCAGCCCGCTATGGTAGGGCTTTGGCCGGGGGGTTCAATATCTATTGGTTCTTTGCTTAAACCTTCGCCAGCAGGCTCGCTCCCACAGCAATCCACGAAGCCGCTGTGGGAGCGAGCTTGCTAGCGAATGTATGCCGTGCCCCCTTCGCATCAAAAAATGCCAGGATAATAAAAAAGCATTGTCCGGTATTTATCCTTAACCCTTTAGGGTTAGCCAAAAAGAGCACCATCGTCCAACCCAACCCCTTGAAGCGGCAACACTTTTACGGAAATCGGTATTGTCAGGAAAGGGTCACAAAAGACTACCAGAATCGCCAGCTGACAATATTGTGAACGTATTGGGGTATCGGTAGTATCGTGCCCGGGCGGCGGCTGCAAATAATAGAAACCGATGAAGTGTTACAGGGGTGTAAAAACTTCACAAACCGGTATCCGCTCAATGTTCAGGTCAGGGGGATCCCAGTACAGTGCGGAGCGGCTGGCGCGATTGGAATGATCGCGGGCCAGGCCGAGTAGTTGGTAACAGCCAGGATGTAAGGATGCGATCGGCATGAGGAGGCAAGCAGCTTGGGACGCCCCGCGACAGCCACAGTTCGGCACCCCATGCCGGCCCGCTTGTAGAGGCTTCGGGTAACCTATGTTGGACCCCAGCTCATCCGCCATGAACACCGCCGCCAGTCAGAATGCCTGGTACGTGGTGCAGTGCCGCGCCAACCAGAACTACCGAGCCCGGGAAAACCTGGAAAACCAGGGCTTCACCTGCTTTCTCCCCGAACTCTCCGTGGAACGCCTGCGCGCCGGACGCCGTATCCAGCGCGAGGAGCCGCTGTTCCCCGGCTATTTGTTTATCCGTCTCGATCGCGCCGGTGGCTGGCACACGGTGCGCTCCACTCGTGGGGTGCAAAAATTGGTCACCTTCGGCAACCAGCCGGTGCCGGTGCCCGACCAGGTGGTGGAAGAACTGCAAACCCGTACCGAAAGTCAGCACCAGGAGCAGGCCTTTGCTCCTGGCGACACCCTGCGCATTGAAAATGGTCCGTTCAAGGATCTGGAAGCGGTATTCCAGCGCTTTGATGGCCAGGAAAGAGTAATTGTTCTGATGGGCATGCTGCACAAGCAGCACCAGTTAACCCTGTCCATCAAGGACGTCAGCCGCCATTAGACCATCCCCCAAATGGGGAATGGCCAACCGGATCGGCGGCCATACAATGCAACCGGGCCAACACTGCCCACCCGTTCTCAGGGAACCGACGGTAAACCCTGTGGCGGTAGCGTGCCTGGAACCAGACCGGCTGTTGTATTCGCTGGCAAGCCCGCTCCCACAGCGGGCACTACGGAGCCGCCGTGGGAGCGGGCTTGCCAGCGAATCGGCTTGCCTCGCAAGCGAGGCAGGGGCAGAATATAGCTAACCTAGCTAATCCGGGATGGGCCCGATGAAAATCAATATGCATGAAGCCAAGTCGCAACTCTCCAAGCTGGGAGAAAAAGCGTGGAAAGGTGAGCGCATCATTATTGCCCGTGCGGGCAAGCCATATTTGGATTTGGTGCCTCACCAGGAGGAGCCTCGCCGGCCGGGTCGATACAAAGGGCAGATCGTCATCGCCGAGGATTTCGATGACACCCCCGAAGAGATTATCGCAGCGTTCGAGGGTGACGGATGAGACGTCTGTTGCTGGATACCCACGCTTTTCTGTGGTGGCTGGGTGATGATGCTCGTCTCGGCGAGCACTGCCGCACACTGCTGGCCGATCCACGAAATGAAGTTTATGTCAGCGCCGTGACCGCCTGGGAAATTGCCATCAAGAAGGGGCTGGGTAAACTGCGGGCACCAGACGATATCGACGCAGTGGTCGAGGATGAAGGTTTCAGCAAGTTGCCAATCTCCGTCTACCACGGTGATCAGGCGGGTTCACTACCGGACCTTCATCGAGACCCCTTTGACCGGATGTTGATCGTCCAGGCCCAGGCGGAAGGGCTGACATTGGTAACAGTGGATCAACATATCCTCCAATACCCTGTCAAAACCCTGGCCGCGGACACATAACCTTGAAATCGGAGCCATGAAAGAGGCAGAGGGCAAGGATATGAATTTTCGGACTATTGAAGCCTCCTCCAATGAGGAATTGAGAGACGATTGGCTCAGAGAAGCTCAGCGTAGAGCAACGGAATGGGACGAGGGTGTGATCCAACCCACGCCCGGAGATGAGGTATTGAAGAAGGCCCGGGCACTGATTCGATGAGCTATATGCCCCAAATCCCATTCTCAGCATAAGGCGTCCTCTACATCGCCGCTGTGGGAGCGGGCTTGCCAGCGAAGTAGGCACGCCGAACGCCGTATTCGCGGCCAAGGCCGCTTCCCACAGCGGCTTCGAGGCCCCCTGTGGGAAGATTGTCGGGCGGCGCTCCGCTCGCAAGCGAACATTGAAAATGCCCGTATTCATAAAAAGGTGTACACTTAACCCCCAATAAAGGGGTGTAAATGTGCACTTATGACCCGAGACGAACTACAGAAAACCTTGAGCGAATGGGACAAACGTGGCCGGTACGTCTTCTCCCGCCACGAGATGCGGCGCCTGTTTCCCAATGAATCGGAAAAGTCATTGGAAAAGAGTCTGGCGCGCATGGTAGAGCGTGGCTTGCTGCAGCGCGCCGCCCGAGGGGTATATCTGAACCCCTACGCCGGCAGCCAGGACGGCTACGCCATCGAGCATATCGCCAAGGCGCTGCGTCCCGGTGATTACAACTACGTGAGTCTGGAATCCGCCCTGAGCGAATATGGCGTGATTTCGCAGATCCCCATCGACCGGCTCACCGTGATGACTACCGGCCGCAAGGGCACCTACCGGACCCGTCACGGCACCATCGAGTTCACTCATACCAAGAGAGGGCTCGACGAGATATTAAAGAGCATGGTGCCGGTACCGGGGCGGCCATTGCGCATCGCCACGCTAGCCGCCGCCCGCCGGGACTTGCGCCGTGTAGGCCGCAATTGCCATCTGATGGAACAGGAGGGGGCCGGTGATGGCCAGTAAGGATTTCGAGGCGCTGGTCACCCGGGCCATGGCGGTGCCGGGCCGGACCCACATGCGCCCGGTGGTGGAAAAGCTGTGCATTTTCGGCAACGGCGCACCCCCGCTACCGCGACATCTGGGACTTGCAATGGCTGGCCCAGCGGGAAGCTAAAATGGACGAAGCCGTACTGCGCGCCAAAATCGATGATTATGGGCTTGAGGATTATCCCGGCAAGCTGGAACAGGCCATCAAGGAACTGCCGGGACGTATCCAAAGCCAAGCGTTCATGGATACACTGAGCCGTTTTCTGCCCGAGGATACCCTGGATCGGACCCTCAAAAGGGCAGGGTTCCTGGACTATCTGACCAGCGCCGTCGGTGGCCATTTGCAAACCGCCCTAAAGGCGTTGCGAGCGGGCTCCGCGCCTGAACCACCGTTCAACATGTAGAGATGATCTCCGTCACCGGCATACGAAAAGCACCAACTGCCATCCGTATTGTATACCCCTGTGGGAGCCAGCTTGCTGGCGAAGTAGGCCGGCGCCGAACGCCGTATTCGCGGCCAAGGCCGCTTCCCACAGCGGCTTCGAGACCCCTGTGGGAAGGCTTGCTCGCAAGCGAACCCGCCCTCTACACCGCCGCTGTGGGAGCCAGCTTGCTGGCGAATCCGTTCTCCCCAACAGGGAGAACGGACAAAAAAACATAAAAAAGGCAACACCAAGGAAGGGGGGAACCACAATGCACCAATCCAGCACCCGCTGGCCGGAAATCCGCCACCACGGCGCCGTCGACGGCGTCACCGGATCCGCCCACGAATTGTGTCTGGACCACCAGCACAGCCTACTGGTGGACTGCGGCCTGTTCCAGGGCCGCGACCAGGGCCCCGGCGGCGCCAACGCCGACGACCTGACCATCGATTTCCCGGTGGCCCAAATCAAGACCCTGGTAATCACCCACGTGCACATAGACCACGTGGGCCGAATACCCTGGTTGCTGGCGGCGGGCTTCAAAGGCCCGATCCTCTGCAGCCAACCCTCGGCGAAGCTGCTGCCCATCGTCCTCGAGGACGCCTTCAAACTGGGCTTCAGCCGCCGGCCAGACGACATCGACCGTTACCTGCGGGTGATCAAACGGCGCCTGGTGCCGCTGCCCTACGACCAATGGCACACCGCCCTGGACGCCGGCCACGGCCAGATACGAATAAGGCTGAGACGAGCAGGGCACATCCTCGGCTCCGCCTACGTGGAATGCGACGTAAAAGGGCCGCCGGGCCGGCACCGGGTGGTGTTCTCCGGAGACCTGGGCGCACCGCACGCCCCCATGTTGCCAGCACCCAAGCCGCCCCACGGCTGCGACACCCTGGTGATCGAAAGCACCTACGGGGACCGCAACCACGAAGACAGAAAGGAACGCCAGCAGCGGCTGCAGCGGGTACTAGCCCGCGCCCTGCAGGACCAGGGCACCGTCCTGATCCCGGCCTTCAGCATCGGCCGCACTCAGGAACTGTTGTACGAACTGGAGGACATCCTCCACCGCAACCCAAAGAGCAGAGTGCACAAAACCCTGCCCTGGAACGAACTGCCGGTGATCCTGGACTCCCCGCTGGCCAGCCGCTTCACCAGGGCCTACCGGGAACTGAGACCCTTCTGGGAACAGGAGGCGCTCAAGCGGATCACCAAGGGCCGCAAGCCCCTGGGCTTTAAACAACTGCTCACGGTGGACGACCACGACGCCCACCTGAGAATGGTCCGCCACCTGGCGGACAGTGCCCGCCCCGCCGTGGTGATCTCCGGCAGTGGCATGTGCACCGGCGGCCGCATCGTCAACTATCTGAAGGCGATGCTGCACGATCCCAGGCATAATGTGCTGTTTGTCGGCTACCAGGGCAAAGGCACACCGGGGCGGCAAATACAACGGCAAGGGCAGGGTGGTACCGTGACTCTGGACGGAGAAAACCACGCCATCCAGGCCGGCGTGGACAACCTAGGCGGCTACTCCGCCCACGCCGACCAGCAAGGGTTGATACGGTTTGTCACTGGCATGCGGAAGGCTCCAACTGCCATCCGCATCGTGCACGGCGACGATGGCGCAAAGAGGACATTGCAAGGCGAGCTGAAGCGCTTGCTCCCCCAATGCCGCATTTTATACCCCTGTGGGAGCCAGCCTGCTGGCGAATAAGCCATGCCGAACGCTGTATTCGCGGCCAAGCGGAGCGCCGCCCGGGCCGCTTCCCACAGCGGCTTCGAAGCCCCCTGTGGGAAGCTTGCTCGCAAGCGAATGACTTTAATGGCCAGCTCCGTAGGCTTAGGTCGCTTGGATGTAATGTGAATATATGCTACAAACAAAGTAAATTAATCGAATTTGAGGCATATATTCACATGACATTGCAAGAACTTGGCACCCAGTTTGCCGGGTTACGCAAGGCAAACGGCCATAGCCAACAACAAGTGGCCGCCATGAGCGGGGTGGATCGCACCGCGGTTTCCCGCTTTGAATCCGGCCGGATCACGGAACTGGGCTTCAGCAAAGTGGAGCGGCTATTCGCGCTATATGGGATGGAACTGGCGCCAAAGTCCCGTAAAACGCCGACGCTGGATGATCTGGTGAGGGAGCGTGAATGGCCTCAGTAGACGAACTCGACGTCACCAGTGGCAATGAACTGGCGGGACGGTTGAGCAGGAGCGCCAGGCACGCCGGCGAAGAGTACAGCTTCGCTTACCGTACCGATGAGCCGGAACGGGCGGTCTCGCTGACCATGCCGCTGCGCACCGCATCCTACCAGTTCCCGAGGCTGCACCCGGCGTTTGCCCAGAACCTTCCCGAAGGCTATTTGCGGGATGCCATTCGCCGCACGGTAAGCAAACTGCACGGTGCCAGTGATCTGGCGTTGCTCGCCGCGCTTGGCCCATACCAGATCGGCCGCCTGGGCTATGTTTTGCCAGGCCAGGCCACGGAAATGGCGCACTCGACCGAAAGGCTGGAAACACTGCTGGATTCAGACAATCCGGATTTGTTCGCCGAGCTGGTGGAAAAGTACGCACTGAACTCGGGTATATCGGGAGTGCAACCCAAACTGCTGGTGGATGTTGCCGCTGAACCACCAAGAGACAAAGCCGCGATTCGCTCCAGCAGATTGATCGTCAAAGCCTGGGGCACGGATTACCCGGACCTGGCGCTGAATGAATATTTCTGTATGCGGGCCGCCAGCAGGGCGGGGCTGGACGTTCCCCGTTTCGATGTCTCCCGTGACGGCCGGCTGTTCATCATGGAACGCTTCGACGTCACGGAAACGGGCGCCTACCTGGGCTTTGAAGATGGCTGCGTATTGCAGGGACTGTCACCGGAAGAAAAATACGACGGCACCTATGAGCGCCTGGCCAGAGCCGTATCCGAATTCGTATCGCCGGCATTGCGACAAACCGCGCTGGCCAGCCTGTTTCGCTCCATCGTGCTTTCCTGGGCGGTGCGAAATGGCGATGCGCACCTGAAGAACTTTGGTGTGATCTATGACCGCCCCGGCGGCACGGTGGCTTTGGCCCCGGCCTACGATATCGTGACCACCACGGCGTACCTGCGTAACGATGTGCCGGCGCTCCATCTTGCAGGCAGTAAGCGCTGGTGGCCTCTGGATCGTCTGGCCGAATTTGGCGCCCGGCACTGTGCCCAGAATACCCGGCAGGTCAAAGAGACGATTGGCGCCGTGGGCAGCGCGCTGACAACGACCTTGCCTGAATTGAAAGACGCCTCCCCGCGCTTTCCGGATGTGGCACCTGCCATGATCAAAGCCTGGGAAGAAGCAGTGAATGAAATCGCGGCATGGGCATAGGCCCTGCTCCCCCAATGCCGCATTTTATACCCCTGTGGGAGCCAGCCTGCTGGCGAATGAACCTTCGGTCCCGTGGAATACACTCTCTGTATCCCCACGCAACGCCGACAAACCCGCTGTGGGAAGCTTGCTTGCAAGCGAACAGAGTCACTGTAGGAGCCTGCCTTGCAGGCGAACGAGGTGCCCCCCAAGGCCCGAAGCTACACACGAATTACCTGGCCCCACTACCGGGACCCGCAACTCAGAAATACGGGAAGTAAAACCCCAATGACCAAACAGAAACGCATCCTCAGCATCTTCGGCACCCGCCCGGAAGCCATAAAAATGGCCCCGGTGGTCAAACAGCTGGACGCCGACCCGCGCTTCGACAGCCGTCTCTGCGTTACCGCTCAACACCGGGAAATGCTGGATCAGGTACTGAATCTGTTTGAACTGACCCCGGACCACGATTTGAACATCATGGCGCCAGGTCAGGATCTGTATGACATCACGTCCCGTATCCTTGTCGGGCTGCGCGATGTACTGAAGGAAGAAAAGCCCGATATGGTCCTGGTGCACGGTGACACCACCACCACCCTGGCCGCCTCGCTGGCCGCGTTCTACCAGCAAATTCCCATCGGCCACGTGGAAGCGGGACTTCGCACCGGCAACTTGATGTCCCCCTGGCCGGAAGAAGCCAACCGCAAGCTCACGGGTAATTTGGCCCGGCTACACTTCGCGCCTACCAATACAGCACGGGACGCGCTGCTGGCGGAAGGCGTCAATGAGGACATCATCAAAGTGACTGGCAACACCGTTATTGATGCCTTGCTATGGGTGAAGGAGCGAATCGAAAACGACAACGGGTTACGAGCGGACTTAAAGGGCCAACTCCCTTACGGCACGGAGCGGCCTCTGGTTCTGATCACCGGTCACCGCCGTGAGAGCTTCGGGGGCGGCTTTGAACGCATCTGCCAGGCCATCGCTCAATTGGCCGGGGAGCACCCGGAGAAGGAATTCGTTTACCCCGTGCATTTGAATCCCAACGTTCAGGAGCCGGTGAATCGTTTGCTGAAAGGCCATAGGAATGTTCATCTAATCCCACCGCAGGATTACCTGCCTTTTGTCTGGCTGATGATGAACGCACGGTTGATTCTCACCGACTCCGGCGGTATCCAGGAAGAGGCACCCTCATTAGGCAAGCCCGTACTGGTAATGCGCGATACCACCGAACGCCCGGATGCCGTATCTGCGGGGACGGTCAAGCTGGTCGGCACGCAAAGTGAGAACATTTTCAGCGAAGCACACCGCCTGCTCACCGACGAAGACGCTTGGCAAGCGATGAGTCGGGCGCACAATCCCTACGGTGACGGCACTGCAGCAGCCCAAATTGCAGATCATATTGCCCAAGCATCCCCCTAACGCTTGTAGGAGCGGTTCTCTTCATACAGAAAGGGCCGCTACGACACCCCCAAACACGAATATTGATCTAGGACAAGGAACCGTATGAACTTCGACACGATCTGTGTAGTTGGCCTCGGCTACATCGGCCTGCCCACCGCCACCATGTTCGCATCTCGCCGCAAAAAGGTGGTTGGCGTGGATGTTAACAAACATGTGGTGGACACGATTAACCGTGGTGAAATCCATATTGTTGAGCCAGAGTTGGATATTGCGGTGCATGCCGCCGTCAAAGAAGGTTATCTGCGGGCGACTGCCCGCCCGGAGCCAGCGGACGCATTCCTGGTAGCAGTACCGACTCCCTTCAAGAAGAGGCAAGCGGAAGACGAAATCCCCTCTCCCGATCTGAGCTACATACAAGCGGCAGCGGACTCCATTGCACCAGTACTGGAGAAGGGAAACCTGGTGATTTTGGAATCCACATCTCCTGTGGGGGCAACGGAGCAAATGGCTGATTGGCTGGCTGAGGCAAGACCTGATCTGACCTTCCCCCAACAAGCGGGAGAGGAGGCGGATGTTATGGTGGCGCATTGTCCTGAGCGGGTGCTTCCTGGACGTGTTATGTACGAGCTAATCGAAAATGACCGTATCATTGGTGGTATGACCGCGAAGAGTAGTACTGCAGCTTGTGACCTTTACAAAACCTTTGTAAGAGGGGAGTGTCTCACCACAACTGCTCGAACAGCGGAAATGGCAAAACTGACAGAGAATGCCTTTAGGGACGTGAATATCGCGTTTGCCAATGAGCTTTCCATTATATGTGATGGGCTTTCCATCGATGTTTGGGAGCTAATTAAAATGGCAAATAGACACCCAAGAGTAAATATTCTTAATCCTGGTCCAGGAGTTGGTGGTCACTGCATTGCAGTCGATCCGTGGTTTATCGTAAGCCGGTCTCCCAATGAGTCCAAAGTTATAAAATCGGCCAGAGATGTTAATGATGGAAAGCCGATCTGGACGTTTGAGAAAGTGAAAGAAGCTGTAGAGAGGATAAGGAATAAGAAAGGCAATGTTACGGTGGGTGTATACGGGTTAACATTTAAGGCTGACATTGATGATTTGAGGGAAAGCCCTGCTATGAGGGTGAGTGAGTTGATTGTCTCGAACATTGATGCTGAGTTTGTTTTTGTAGAACCGAACATAAAAAAGCTGCCTTCTAGTTTGGAAGGGCAAGGTGTTATGAAGGAGTTTGATCAGGCTGCTAAATGTTGTGATTTGCATGTTTTTCTCGTGGACCATAAAGAGTTTTTAGATAAAAGCGAAAAAGTGTCTGGCGAGATATTTGACACTAAAGGTATTGTTAAAAGAGATGGGTTATAAAATGAAGAAGCCTAATGTATTTATGCTCGGAGCGCCAAAGTGCGGGACAACTTCGTTGGCTACATATTTGTCTGGCCACCCCGATGTGTTTGTAAGTAACCCAAAGGAACCTGCATTTTTTGAGGATGTTGATATTCGGGGGGTTAGTAGCTGGGATGAATACAAGCGGGTTTTTTCTCGTGCTAACGAGTCGCACACGGCTGTCATAGACGCATCTACAGGCTACTTGCACTCTGACAATGCTGTGAGGCAGATAATGGAGTACCAGCCACAGGCAAAGTTTATTGTTGCTCTTAGGAATCCAGTTGATATGTGTATTTCCCTTCATGGTCAAGCTATAAGAGGTGACTATGCGTTCAATGAGGATTTTGCAAAGAGCTGGAAACATAGTCTGGAGCTGAATAGAAATAAAAAAAGTCTGAGCCCAAAACAAAAATATTTACAAAACTACATTGATAGATGCATGTTGGGACAGCAGTGTAAGAAATTAATAAATGAAGTGCATAGTGACAGTGTCCATTTTGTGATTTTCGATGAGCTAAAAAAAGCCCCAAGAAAAGTTTACTTGGAAACCTTGGGTTTTATTGGTGTCGAGGATGATGGAAGATTTGATTTTCCTGTTGAAAATTCAGGGTTTATGATCAAGTATCCGTTTCTAAATAAGGCTTTATCCCTTCTCGGAAAAGCGAAAAGAAAAATGGGGCTGCATTCCTCCGTGGGGCTTGCGTCTAAATTACAAAGAATGAATTCTAGAGAGGGTGGGAGAGTTGAGGTTGAGGATAAGTTAAAGGCGGAAATGAAAGAGATCTTCCAGAATGATATTCTGGAATTAGAGAAAATTACAAAGAAAGATTTGGGGTTGTGGAGGTAGTAAAGCGGAATGGCTGCTATTACAACAATAGTCCCTGTCAGAAGAGCTATACTAGGGCCTGGCCTGATAATTCACATTACTGTGCTTGCGGCTATTATTTTTTTTCAATCATTTTATTCAGAGGGTCATGCGGACTATATTTATCATACTATTTATTCGGTATTCTTCATCGAATCCGCAGTTCTTTCTTGCTACATAATAAATAAGTCTTTGATTTCAGGGCTTTTTTGCCTTTCGTATGTTCTGCTTTTTATGACGAATCCGTTGCTCATAAGTTTTGGGGTTGTTGAATATTACGGTTCGTCATTAACGCTTATCTCTTCTAATCTTTTAATTGGGATGGGGTACGTTTTTTTTGTTTTGGGGCTGGTGGTTTCTGATCTTTTGATTGGTTCGGTAGAGAAAGACAGAGTTCTATATAGTTCGGAAGGGTTGCTCTGGGCGTCAAAAAGAATGCAAGAGGCCGTTATTATAGGTTTTTTTGTTTTCTTGGGTATTATGCTCGCCAGCGGGGTTAACCCCCTAGTTGCTGAGAAGAGTGTTCGGGTGCAGGGGGGAGGGATCTCTTTAATTTACGCTCTTTTTGTGTACTTCCTTCTAATGGCTCCGATGTCGATATTCCTGTCGGGGGCGTCTGGTAATCTATTTAAAGTAAGAAATATACTATTTGTTATATTCGTTGTTGTGGCGAATTTTGCAGTGTACAGAATTAGATCATTCCCTATTGCTATTATTCTTTCCTTCTATTTTGGCTATGTTTTTTATAGAAAGGGTTTCCTGATTACAGAGGGGCTCAAGATAGCAAGCATCCCTAAGTATATGGCCTTGATATTTGTGGTCGTCCTTTTGGTGGTTGGAGTTGCTATTTTGAGGTCTGGCTTTGTTTCTGGATTTGATAATATCGATATGGAGCGGGCAGAAATTATTATTAGAAGATCTATAGAGAGGACCGATCTAGGATATGCCTATTATGTTAGGCAGGCGCTGGAACGCTTTCCTCAGTTTCACCCCTTTTTAAATGGGGATTCGTATCTCAGGATATTGTACGGGTTCGCTCCCTTTGTAGAGCGTCCGGAGCTTACAGCGTACGTCTTTGCCAACGAAGTTGTAGACGGGGTTGTAGGCCGAGTGAGTGTTTCTCCTGGTGTTATAGGTGATGCGTATATCAATTTCGGATACTGGGGCGGTGGCATTGTCATGTTTTTGTGGGGCTGTTTTTTTAATTTAATCCGCCCCTTGTCTTTGCGTTGGATGACAGTGATTAGTACGATGGGGATGTGGTTACCTTATCTTGTGAGAGGTAATTTCAACAATACGGTGTATTTGTTGATCGCAGCGTACTTAATTTCCTTGATGGCCGATAAGCTATACTTCTCTCGATCTATTGTTGGGCGTGAATGAGTTTTGGTTTATATGAAAAAGGTCGCCATATTTTATCATTTTATTGCTCATTATAGAAAAGAAGTGTTTTTAGAGTTGGAGAAAAAAGGGGATTATCATTTCTTCGCTGACGAAAATGATTACACCTCTCAAGGTATAAAAGGTGTTGGCAAGGAAGAGCTGCGGAGCTTTACCAAAACTAGGTGCATTAAAGTTTATAAGAAATTTATGTGGCAGAAAGGGGTTTTTTCAAACTCTATATCGCATGATTATGATGTTTTGATTTATTTGGCAAATCCCTATTATCTTTCTACTTGGGTTTCGGCGCTTGCGGCGAGAATGCTTGGGAAAAAGGTTTTCTTTTGGACTATAGGTTGGCATCGGCCGCTTCGTCCTCTTAGAGATATGGTGAAGATTTTTTATTACTTAATTCCAAGCGGGATTCTTTTGTATAACGATAGAAATAAAAAGATAATGAAAAGAATTCCTTTTCTTTCAAAGAAATGGATCTTTTCTGTATATAATTCGGTGTCGGGTATTGATGCTGGCAATATGAAAGAGAGGGATAATATTACAGAGCTTGACCCTGGTTATCTGATATGTGTGACGAGGCTTGAAAAGAAGCGGGGCATTGATGAAATAATTAAGGCAATGAAGATAATAGAAGATCGGCATGGCTGGCGACCACAGCTTTTGCTTGTTGGGGACGGATCTGAGCGGGATTTTCTGGTCCAATGTGCACAAGAATATGGAGTTCAAGTTCAATTCTGGGGATCTTCATATGATAAAGAAGAACTTTCCTCTCTTTATTCTTCAGCCGCAGTGACTGTCGCTCCGGGAATGGTTGGTTTGACTGCCATTCAGAGTATGTCTCATGGGGTTCCAGTAATTACACACTCCGACAATACGAGACAGGCACCTGAGTCTGAGGCGGTTATAGAAAATGAGACAGGTTTTTTATTCGAAATAGGAAATGTTGAGGGGTTGGCGAATGCTATTTTGAAGGCCGCAACTATATATAATAGCCCAGAGGATAGATCTAAGATAAGGGCACGATGCCTGGACGAAGTTATATCTAAGTGGTCTCCCGTTCCTCAGGCTAGAAGGATTCATGCAGCTGTTACAGGTGGAGATGATGCGTCTACTGATTAGAAAAATCATAGGAAGGTTAAGGCTAATTAAGTACGGCTTGTCCAAAGTCCATAATACGTGTTATTTGGCTGCTGGGTCAAAGATATCAAAAGACTTTGTTATGGGGGAGTGCGGGTTTGTTAACTCCGGAGCGTTGATATATCCGCGGGTTTTAGTCGGCCGGTACGTTATGTTTGCTAAGAATGTTTCGATTATTGGTGGGGACCACGCTTTTCGATCTGTTGGCGTGCCAATAATTTTTTCTGGCAGGGAGGAGGTCGCTGATACTCATATTGGCGATGATGTATGGATTGGGCAGAATTCTATCATTATGCGAGGCATCAAAATTGGGGATGCTAGTATAGTCGCTGCAGGCTCAGTAGTTACTAAGGACGTTCCTGCAGGACAAGTATGGGGTGGTGTGCCCGCTAAATTTATTCAAAATCGCTTTAATAGTGATGCGGATTTAGCCAGCCACCTCGATTCGATTAAGGATGGATACCGTGGAATACATCAGTTCACAGGAAAGGTTACCTAGTCATGGCTGAAAACAAAGCTGAAAATATTGTTCTTGTAACTGGAGGAACCGGATCATTCGGTAAGACGATGGTTAGCAAGTTGTTGGCCGAAGGTTATAAAGAGATCCGTATCCTCAGCCGGGACGAAGCCAAACAAGAGGAAATGCGAATTGCCTACGGGCGCCCTGAGCTTAAATTTTATATCGGTGATGTTCGGGACCGTGCCGCGGTTGATAAAGCCATGAAGGGCGTCGATCTGGTATTTCACGCTGCTGCGCTGAAGCAGGTTCCTTCGTGCGAGTTTTTTCCGATGGAGGCGGTGAAAACCAACATCATCGGCAGCCAGAATGTTATCGATAGTGCGGTGGACGCGGGGGTGAAGAGCTTGGTGTGCCTCAGTACCGATAAAGCGGTGATGCCGGTGAATGCCATGGGCATGTCCAAGGCAATGATGGAAAAGGTGGCGCAAGCTTCCAGCCGCCAACTAGGTGAGGGCGACACGGTCATTTCCTGTGTTCGGTACGGTAACGTGATGTGTTCGCGGGGCTCTGTTATTCCTCTCTTCATCAAGCAAATCAAGGAAGGTAAGCCTTTGACATTAACCGAGCCTTCCATGACTCGTTTCATGCTTTCCTTGAATGATGCCATTGAGTTGGTCCATTTCGCTTTTGAGAATGCCAACCAAGGCGACATTTTCATCAAGAAAGCGCCTGCCTGCACTGTTCGGCTTCTGGCAGAGGTGCTGCAGGAGATATTTAACGCTGATAACGACATTCGGGTTATCGGTATGCGTCACGGTGAGAAGCTTTATGAGACGCTGGCCAGTGCCGAGGAATTGCGTCGCTCCGAGGATATGGGCGACTATTACCGGGTAACCTACGACGACCGGGATCTCAACTACGCCAAGTATTTCACTGAGGGTGATGTTCAGGAGTCGGCTGTTGAGGACTATCACTCTCATAACACCTACCAACTCATCAAAAATGAGTTGAAAGACCTGCTTTTGACTCTCCCCGAAGTGCAAGCCGCACTGGAACACTGAAGGAGCTTCTCATGAAGACCGTCATTACCGGCGCTGCTGGCCTGTTGGGTTGGCATCTGCGTAGCCATCTGAGCGTACTCGATGCCTGGAAGGAAGAGGTTGTCGCGCTGGATCGTCTCGGTTTTAACGACGACTCTACCCTCGATGCGGCTCTTAGTGGCGCAGAGGTTGTTATTCATTGTGCGGGTATAAACCGGGCTGATGACCAGGCACTGGAGCAGGGCAATATTGATTTGGCGGACCGATTGGTGTCCGCCATGCGCCGTACCGGTGCCAGACCCCACTTGATTTATACCAACACAATCCATAAAGAGCGCGATAATGCCTATGGCCGGGGTAAGGCTGGCGCTGACCGGGTGCTTCGCGGATGGGCGGAAAGTGAAGGCGCCCGATACATGGAATTGGTGTTGCCGCACGTGTTTGGTGAAGGTGGGCGGGCCTTCTACAATTCAGCGGTTTTCACATTCTGTCAGCAGATCGTAGCGGGGGAGTCCCTGTCTATTAATGCGGGTGGTATGCTGGAACTGCTGCATGCCCAGGATATCTGTGCCCGTATCGTGGATGTGCTTGAGAAGAGAGAAGTCGGTGAGCTGCGCTTGAAAGGGCGGTCTATCTCCGCTGCAGAGGTCGCCGGCAAGCTGTCCGCTATGCACGCCAGCTATACAGGGCATGTAGTACCAGATCTGCGTGATCGGTTCGATTTGGAATTATTCAACACTTTGCGCTCCTTCTTGTATCCTGCCCATTACCCCTGCGCCTTGACGCTGCACACCGACGATCGGGGTTCATTGTTTGAGGCGGTTAAGGCGGATAACGGCGGCCAGGCGTTCCTTTCGACGACGAAACCTGGCATTACCCGCGGTAATCATTTTCATTTCAATAAGGTGGAGCGCTTTCTGGTTATCAAGGGCGAGGCGGTCATTCGGCTGCGTCGCCTGTTCGATGACGAGGTGAAGGAGTTTCACGTTTCCGGCAGTGAACCAGTCTATATCGACATGCCCACCCTCCACACCCACAGCATCACTAACGTAGGGAGTGAGGAAGTGATGACGCTGTTTTGGAGTCACGAGATTTTCGATCCTGGCGCCCCGGATACCTATTTCCTGCCGGTGCTGCAGGATCAGGAGAGCTGATTGATGAAAATTATGACTATTCTGGGCACCCGCCCGGAGATTATTCGTCTGTCCCGCGTAATGGCGGCCCTGGACAAGGTAGTGGACCACAAGATCGTTCATACCGGCCAAAACTACGATTACGAACTCAATGATGTGTTCTTTGAGGAGCTGGGTGTACGGCGTCCGGACCACTTTCTGAACGTGGATACCTCTTCTCTTGGTCGTAGCCTGGGTGAAATCCTGATCAAGACCGAGGAAGTGTTGCTTAAAGAACAGCCCGATGCAGTGCTGGTGTTGGGTGACACCAACAGTGCCACGGCCACCATCATGGCAAAACGCATGAAAATACCGGCCTACCATATGGAGGCAGGTAATCGCAGCTTTGACGCCAATGTGCCGGAGGAGATCAATCGTAAGTTGGTGGACCATCTGGCGGACTTCAATCTGGTCTACACAGAGCATGCCCGCCGTCACCTAATAAGCGAGGGGCTGTCTCATCGCTTCATTTATCTGACGGGCTCCCCAATGAGAGAGGTGCTGGAACACTCTCTGAATAAGATCAACCAGTCTGATGTGCTTGATAGATTAGGTTTGGACGAGAAACGCTTCTTTATTGTGAGTGTCCACCGTGAAGAGAACGTGGATAGCCGGGAAAATCTAACGCAAGTTGTTGAGGCTTTACAGGCGCTCCATGACGAGTTCGGATTCCCGGTGGTGGTCTCCACCCATCCCCGTACTCGTAATCGTCTGGAGAAGCTGGGTTTGGCGCAGGAGAGTGATGCCATTCGATTCCTGAAGCCTTTCGGTTTCTTCGACTATAACCGACTGCAGATGACCGCCTTCTGTGCCATTTCCGACAGCGGCACCATCAGTGAGGAATCCTCGATTCTCGATTTTCCTGCTGTAACCCTGCGTCGCTCCATTGAGCGCCCCGAGGCCTTGGATACCGGCTCTATCGCACTTACCGGTTTGGACAAGGAAGTATTGATTGAAGGGGTGAAGATTGCCACGGCTTCCCGTGATGTTTTCTCCGGAGTAGAACGGGAGATTCCCGAGGAATACAAGGTCAGAAACACCTCGGAGCGGGTGGTGCGCCTGATTACGGGTACGGCCAAACTGGCCGGCCATTGGAAAAATATGGATTCGTTCAGCCGGTATGATTGGAGCTGAGCGGCCGATGAGTTCTCCGGTTGTACCCCTGAAAGTTCTCGCGATTCATAGATACTATTGGCCGGATACGCCTCCTTACGCATCAATGCTGCGCTCCATTGTACGGCGATGGGTGGATGACGGGCATGAGGTCGATGTGTTGTCGTCACAGCCTTCTTATAAGGCAGCCCTGAATAACGAACGACAACCGAGCAAGCAGGATGTGGATGGCGCAACCGTCACCCGCATAGAACTGCCTCCTGAAGCTGGACGTCCAATAAGGCGAATTACCAATGCGCTGAAACTGGGGCTCTGTATCTTATGGCGTGTGGTTATCCAGAAACGATATGACGTTGTCATGGTTTCGACCTCGCCACCGGTCTTGGCAGGATGGTTTACCGCTTTGGCGGCACGCTTGAGCGGAGCACGGTTTATCTATCATTGCATGGATATTCATCCCGAAATTGGCAGGATATCGGGTGAGTTCAGTAATCCTCATGTGTTCGGGGTTTTAAAGAAGCTGGATGCTTGGGCTTGCCGTCAGGCTGCCCCGGTTGTTGTGCTCTCCGAGGACATGGCTCATAGCTTGGAGGCCAGAAACCCCAGCAAGGGGCCGGCAACAGAGGTGATCAATAATTTCAGCCTACCGTCCAATGACTCCGCTCAGGCCGCTTTACCATTTGTCTGGCCAGAAGAACCCTTCGTGATTCTTTTTGCTGGGAATATCGGACGTTTCCAGGGGCTTGAGACTCTGGTGCGAGTTATGGCGGACATCAAGCATCGGGAGGACATTTGCCTGTTGATGATGGGGGAGGGGACGGCGAAGGCATCACTGGAGCAGATGGTGGAATCGTTACAGGCTAATGTGCGCTTTGTTGGGCATCATCCAGTTGAGGTTGCCAAACAGGCTATGCGAAACGCCAGCGTAGGATTTGTCAGCCTAGTTCCTGAGCTATACAAGTATGCCTACCCAAGCAAGACAATAACCTATCTGGAACAAGGCTGTCCCGTTCTGCTTGCTGTGGAGACGCATAGTCAATTAGCAAGAGATATCGTGGGTAATCATGTCGGAGTAGCGGTTCCGGGTGGCGACGTCGATCAGCTTAAAGACGTCATTTTAAGGTTGGCGGACGAGGCCGATGACTTGAAAGTAATGAAGAAGAAGGCAGGGGAACTGGCCACGGTATACTCTGAAGCTCCTGTTTTGGATACCTGGTCTGCGTTGTTATCAGCAAAGGATGACAAGTAAGTATGGCATTCACCGATTTGGTAATTGTCGGAGCCCCAAGATCGGGCACTAACATGTTGAGAGATGTTTTGACGTCATTTCAGGGCATTGGAACCTGGCCTTGCGATGAAATCAACTATATCTGGCGGCACGGCAATGTGCGCTATCCCTCGGACGAAATTCCGGCGGATCGGGCGACCCCGGCTGTCTCCGCTTATATTCGCGCTCGTTTCCAAGACATTAGGCATGCTCAAAAGGCGGACATTGTTGTAGAGAAGACTTGCGCCAATTGCCTTAGAGTGCCGTTCGTGGACCGTATTTTGCCGGAAGCCAAGTACGTCTACATTTATCGGGATGGTATCGATGCCACTGGTTCGGCCAAGCTGAGATGGACTGCTAAGCTGGATATCCCTTACATCATGGAGAAGGTGCGTTTCGTGCCGGCGACGGACCTGCCGTATTATGGCTTTCGCTACCTATGGAGTCGGGTTTACCGGTTGTTCTCCAAGGAGAAACGGCTGGCTTTCTGGGGGCCGAAACTGGATGGCATGGATGAGATTCTAGAGAAGCACACATTGAACGAAGTGTGTGCCTTGCAGTGGCAGCGTTGTGTTGACAAGGCGGATCACGATTTGGGCCAGATCGATCCTGAGCGTGTTATTCGAGTGCGTTATGAGGACTTTGTGTCCAACCCGGCTCCGGAGCTGCAACGTATTCTCGAGTTTCTGGACTACAGCGTCTCGCTGGAACAGGTTCAGGCAGCAGTTAAAGGTGTGTCCAACGGCAGTCTAGGCAAGGGGCGTAAAGCCCTGGGAGATGAAGAGGTTGCGCGGCTGGAATCATTGACCGGAGAAACACTGAAACGATATGGATACCTCTAGGACCATGACGGATGTACCTGCGCTTTCGGTATCCCAGGCCCTTATCAAGCGGGCTTTTGATTTTCTGGTGGCTTTGTTTGGTCTGATCTGTACATGGTGGCTGATTGCCCTTGCTTTCCTGGCAGCTAGCTGGGATACCAGAAGTAGCGGTTTTTTCATTCAGCAGCGCGTGGGTAAGGATGGTCGCCTTTTCAGAGTGGTCAAGGTCAAAACCATGCGACCTGACAAGGTAACGACAACCACGGTGACCCGCTCCGGAGACCCACGTATTACACCTTTGGGGCGCTTCTTCAGAAAAACGAAGATCGACGAGTTGCCACAGCTGTGGAATGTTTTGCTGGGTGATATGAGTTTTGTGGGGCCTCGTCCGGACGTACCTGGATATGCCGACACTCTCACCGGCATAGAGCGTGCAGTCCTGTCCATCAGGCCGGGCATAACTGGGCCGGCTACTCTGAAGTATCGGGATGAAGAAGACATTCTGGCGGCTCAACCAGATCCTGAGCGATACAATCGTGAAGTCATTTATCCGGACAAAGTCCAAGTGAATCTGCAATACATCCGCGATTGGACGTTCTGGGGTGATATTCGTTATATCCTGCAAACCGTCTTTGGCTGAGCCTTTCATCGGCCGTTAACCACATCGTCCATGCTCTGATATTGTCGAGGGCTAAGTATGCTCAACGGACCTTTTCCCCCCTGGCCTTCCTTTACCCAGGAGGAAGCGGACGCGGTACAACGCGTGCTGCTGTCTAATAAAGTGAACTACTGGACCGGGCAGGAATGCCGGGAATTCGAGAGAGAATTCGCTGCCTTTGCCTGCACGGAATACGCCATTGCTGTGGCCAATGGCACTGTGGCGCTGGACCTGACGTTGCAAGGGCTGGGCATTGGGCCTGGCGATGAAGTAGTGGTGACGCCACGTACTTTCCTGGCTTCCGCCACCACGGTGATCAATGCCGGGGCAACACCGGTATTTGCCGACGTGGATCCGGATACTCAGAACATCACTGCTGAAACCGTAGCCAAGGTGATAACTCCGCGTACCAAAGCCGTTATCTGTGTGCACCTGGCCGGTTGGCCCAGCGATATGGATGCTATGATGGCTTTGGCGGCAGAGCACGGCTTCTATGTTATTGAAGACTGCGCGCAGGCCCATGGCGCTACCTGGAAAGGGCGCCCGGTGGGCGGCTTGGGCCATGTGGGCTGCTGGTCGTTCTGCCAGGACAAGATCATGACCACCGGTGGAGAGGGTGGCATGGTCACCGTGAATGATCGCGACCTCTGGTCCCGCATGTGGAGCTTCAAGGACCATGGCAAGAGCTGGAATGCGGTGTATGAGCGTGACCATCCACCGGGCTTCCGCTGGCTGCATGAGAGCGTGGGCACCAATTGGCGGATGATGGAAATGCAGGCGGCCATTGGGCGCGTTCAACTGAAGCGCATGCCGGAGTGGACCCGTCAGCGTCTGGCTCATTCCCAGGCCATTTGGCAAGCCGCCGGTGACATCCCGGCTTTGCGCGTGCCAAATATTCCCGCCGAAGTAGGGCATGCCGGTTACAAATGCTATGTATTTGTGCAGCCGGATAAACTGGCCGAGGGCTGGGACCGGGACCGTATCATGAACGAGATCGTTGCCCGTGGCGTGCCTTGCTTTTCCGGTTCATGTTCCGAAGTTTACCTGGAGAAGTGCTTCCAAGATCTTGGCTTGGGACCGAAAGAGCGTTTGCCTGTAGCGAAGGAACTGGGCGAAACCAGCCTGATGTTCCTGGTGCATCCCACCCTGGAGCAGGTACATATCGACAAGACATGCGAGACGATTCGGGCGGTGATGGCGGAAGCGTCGGTTTAGCGGTGGCGGCAGGATCTGTTAGAGCCAGATGGACTAGTCCTCCGCCTATTGGTGAATGTAAGGTGCAACGGCATAGGGTTCGCCAGCAGGGCTGGCGGCTCCTACAGCGGCTTTGTAGCAGAGGTGGGGCAACGTCTCGCTCACTAGCCGTGATTAGCTTGATATGCGTGGAGTCATGAATTGAGTCGTGTTCGCCGTTTATCGGCTGGTTTGCAAGGCCGTCTCCGCGGGGAGATGGGGCAGGCGCTGATACGCACCTTTATCGCTCGGGCCATAGCTGCTCTCGGGGCCTTGGCGCTTGCGCTGGTGATCGGACGTTTGTATGGCCCGGCGGGTGTTGGCGTTTACGCCCTGGCTCAGGGGCTTTTACTGGGGGCTGGACTGCTCTCCCGGACTGGAATGGATAACGCCTTGATGCGTTATGTGGGCCAGGATCATAGTTCGCCCTTTGTATTGCGCTATTTACGTTGGGCGGTAACCCGCTGTTTTATAATTAGCCTGGTGGCAGCGGCGATCCTGTGGGTTGGGCGCCCCTGGTTTGAAGCCCTTTTCGATGCCACGGGGCTGGCCGGTGTTTTGACGGGAATTGCCTTGGCGGTGCCCGCTTATGCGTTTGGCTTCCTGCTTTCCGGTTTTTTCAAGGGCATTCGCAAACCGGCCACCGCCTGTCTGTTGGAAAATGGTTCCGTGGCTCTGGTGGCCGGGGTGTTAATTCTGGTTTGGGAAAAAACAGGGAACAGCGCTGGTCTGACCATTATTGGTTACGCTTATGCGGTGGCGGCCTGGCTCGTGGCTTTGCAAGGTGGGTATCAGGTATGGCGCTGGTGCCGCCGACAACCTTGGTGGTCGAGACGCGCTGAGCAAGCGACGTCTTCAGAGGGCGCACCTGTTTCTTTAGCGCAGTTCACGGCAACCTCCCGCGCATTCTTCATGACGAATTTAGCCAGCTTTATGCAGCAAGTGCTAGGCGTGATGGTTGCCGGCTGGTTGTTGAGCAGCACAGATTTGGGGCTGTTCAAATCGTCTCAGCAGACCGCGACCTTGATCGGCTTTATTCTGATTGTCATCAACGCTATTTTCCCGCCTCGCTTTGCGTCGCTGTATCACCAAGGGCAAATCGCGGCTCTTGGGCGTTTGGCCCGTCAGGGGGCGCTATTGGGTGCTGTGGTTGCTGCGCCGCTCCTTTTGCTGTGCTTGGTCTTTCCGGGCTGGGTATTGAGTTGGTTTGGCGACGGCTTCCAGAATGGTGCACCGTTGTTACGGATGATCGCCCTGGCACAACTGGTGAATGTTTCTACGGGGTCCGTTGGCTTCCTGTTGAACATGACTGGACATGAGCGCCTGATGCGCAATATTGCCTTGATTTGCAATGCGCTTGGCTTGCTCGCCTTCTTCGTACTAATCCCTCCCTTCGGTGCTCTCGGCGCCGCTCTGGCGCTGGCTTTTGTCCTCGTGGTGCAAAATCTGGTGGCATTGTTGTTCGTTTGGCGCCGCTTGGGTATTTGGACTTTGCCGGGGCCCAATTTTCTGGTCCTCATGGGGATTAAGAGCTCCGTCGTGAGGTAGTTTGTTGAATGAATGGCGCGGTCTGCGGGCCGCACCTGTTGTGACCATGGTCTTTCTGTTCTTTCGGCCGTTTCGTGAACCTGTTCATGCGTTCGACAGGAACGGCCTTACTTTCCTTCTGTCCAATCACCGACGGATTCATTCGCCAGGTCTGGTTTGATAAACACTGGCCCTGATAAAGGAATACAGGTGATTATGGTTTCCTCTTGTCCCCCCGCGTCTGGGCCGGATCGTTTTTTCTCCGTGCTTTCCAGCCTTCTGCTTTTCGCCTTCCTCTCCCTGTTGATGACCTTCCGCTACAGCTATGCCGTGGTGCCTTTACTGGCCGGAGGCGTGGCCTTCTGTGGACTGGTGTTTGTATGGCTTCAACCGGGGCATTCGTTGCGGCTGGGCCGGGGAGATATTCTTTGCCTGGCTGTTCTTCTTCTCTTCTCTCTGCTTTGGCTGGCGGATGTGGGCCGAACTGGCAAGTGGCCGGTAGGTGAAGGTAACCAGGGTATTCTGCTGCCATTGTGGCCCATGCTGGCGGCCCTGGTGCTAATGGCCTGGCGGGCGTTTTCGCCGAAGGCTGGGTTTTGGTGGGCCGGGGTGGCGTTGGGGGCGTTGCTGGCCGGGGGCATCGCTTCCTATGAGCATTGGGTGCTGGGGCGCGGGCGGCCGGATAACGGGATGAACGCCATTCCCTTCGGTAATATTTCGTTGTTGTTGGCAACGCTATCGCTGGTGGGGCTGTTGGCGCGACTGGGGATGCGCCCTGTGAAGGGGGAGTGGTGGTTGCGTGGCTTCTACGCGCTGGCCGTCGGTGCCGGTTTGCTCGCCGCCGTGCTGTCGGGCACCCGAGGCAGTTGGATTGTTTTCCCCGCACTGATTTTGCTGGTGTTTGGTGTTTTCTGGCGGCAGTTACACCGCGGTGGCATGGTGGCCTTGGCGGTCTTGGTGGCGGTGGTGGTCCTGAGTGTGTCCTTCATGCCCAGGGCAGGAGTGACCCAGCGTGTGGCCCAGGCGGTGGAGAATCTGGAGGAATATACCGAAGGCGATACCTATTCCTCTCTGGGCATTCGCCTGGAAATGTGGCGGGCCGGTGCCCGCTTGTTCCGCGAGAAGCCCATTCTTGGTTGGGGGGAAGGGCGGTTGGAAGCGCGCCGTGACCAATGGGTGGCTGAGGGGCTTTACGATAAGGGCATCAGCCGTTACGACCAGCTCCACAACGACCTGATCGACACCGCCGCCCGCCGTGGCTTGGTGGGCCTGATTTCGTTATTGCTGCTGTACGGTGTACCGCTCGTCCTGTTCGCTAAACACTTTCGACGGCGTAAGGATGTTCAGGGGCAGGCGCTGGCCTTGTCCGGGGTGATCGTGGTGGTGGCGTTCATCGGTTTCGGGCTGACGCAGTCCCTATTGCGGGATGTGCGCGGGCTGTCCGGCTTTCTCGGGATGCTGACGGCGTGCTGGTGTTTGTTGAAGGCGACGCCGGAGGGTGGGAGAGAAGGGGCTCGGGCCTGAATTCGGAGCCGCTGTGGGAAGTTTGCCGGGCGGCGCTCCGCCTGCAAGCGAATCCTGGCACCGGAAGCCGCATTCGCCAGCAGGCTGGCTCCCACAGCGGTTTCGTAGTCGAGGTTTCTGTGGGTGCCAGCCTGCTTTAGATCGACCTTCCGGTCACGAGTGGTGATGAGCGTGTCAACGTGTTTAATCACAACTGTGCGAGGAATATCTCACTGCACTGCAGGGATACCCAGAGCATTCAAGGTGGCCGTTGTCATCAACCCATTGGCAGGTAGTGATTGACTGGTTTGAAACCGTTTTAGCGCTGCTTTTGTAGCGGGCCCAAGAAGCCCATCAATATCCCCGGAATATAGACGCCGGGATGTAAGTTCGATTTGCACACGCATGACCTGTAATTTGAGTTTCTCCTGGTAGCTCGAATCCGCCGTTGATCTGCTTCCTTGAGAGCTTGGGGTCAGTAAGCGGTTGGCCGTACCCGCCGACGACCCGGATGATGGGGCCACTTGGGGGGATGCGGGAGCATGGTAGGCAGGAGGAGGTGCTGAATAGGTGCTGCGTCCACTGGACCCGGAGTAATGGGATCGATGACTGGAGTGAGATCTGTGACTTGAGTGGGACCTATGGCTTGAGTGCGATCTATGGGCAGCGAACTGGTTCTCATGGTCGAAATTCAGTGGACGCAATGAAACTGGATCGAGGTTATCGAATGCACCGGGGGTGAGATACGGTGTGCCAACGGTGCTGAAGCCCGGCTTGGCGATAAGTGACCCCGCGCTGGCGATAAACAGGGTAAGAGATTTTATAAAGCGGCTCATTATAATGCCTCCTGGATGACTTTTATTTTTTTTGTGGGCTTCCAGCCGCGTTCATGCCATGAAAAGAAGCCCGAGCAGTCCGGTTGGGCTGTGCAAACTGAGCAATCGTCCATGTAAACGTTTTTCCAATCGGAGATACTTTTATGTGCGTGTGGTCGGAGCTCCTCGGGAAGGGCGCATAATGGGGTGTTCATGAAGAGGAAGGGCACTGCATGGCGCTGCAAAATACGACCAGAGCTCATTAAGGCTGGCCACCAGTTTGTCAGGTCGGTCTCGCATTGCTCGCGGTTCGCCAACGCGAATCCTATGGACTCGCAGGCCATCAAGGCAACTTCTCTTACAAAAGGCAGGTTTCGTCCTATAAAAAGTGCGAGCTCAGGGAGAATATTCAAAACCTGAGGAATGAGTACTATACGCAGCTGTATCGGTTGACGGAGAGCTTGCAGGTTAAGGATGCCTTGTAACGTGTCTTCGAATGCACCAGGGGATTGAACGACGAAATCATGCAGAAAGTCCGCATGTCCATATATGGGGACAAGCCAGGATACCGGAGGGCTGCCTTCGCTCAGTATCTTGCACAGGGGAAAGTCCTTTAGCAGGCGTGCATTGGTAAGAACTTCCAGTTCCGTGGTTGGATGGTGGATGGCTACCCAGTCAATTACGTTTCTTAACTTCTCCCGCAATAATGTCGGCTCTCCTCCACTAAATCCCAATACCGCCGGAGAGGCCTTCATGTGACGTATCACCTCCATGGCTTCTTCCACCATCCAATCGTCATTATGTGTGGTTGGCGGTTGTGAGCACATGAGACAATAGCTATTACAACGGTTGGTAAGTTGTAGTGAGTGATGTCGGTCCCCGTCCCGTATGAGCACGATGGCCTTGCGCGATTGTGTCAGTGCTACGACATCTCCGGGTTTGCAGCCTGCCGTTTTTAGCCATGCGATATTGGGTAGCCCCCGCCGGTGAAGAGCATCGACGGCTTCTTGGTCCTTGTCGTCATCAAGGAGAACCAGAAACCGCAAATCATCCCGCCATTGGTTCGCAATCTCCTTTGGGGCAATGACTCTCCATACCCCCGGGGCAGCCCACTCTGAACATTGAACGGTGGTTTTGCGCATGTCTTATTCTCCTACACTATCTGGTTGCGCCCAGGAGTAGTAGAGATCCAGGAGGTTATCGTCGGCTTGGCGTATGCGCCGATAAAAAAGATCAAAGAGCCAAAGGTGTCGCTGACAATGCTCGGTGCTGGATGCTGGGGCGTACAGGTCATGTAGTTGCGCCTGAGCATCCACGGGATTGGGTGAGCAGAAGGGGTTGTACACGCAAGTCCGGCAGTCACGGGAGTGTTCGATCAGGCTGGCTTGAATCAGCGATTGCTGGATAGGACTCTCTTGGAGCTTGGCAAGGGATGTTCCTATCTTTCCGAGTCTTAATGATGTGTCTCCGGTTTCCGCAAGCATCCGAGCTTCATCGCTGGGGTAAACATAACCATCATAGTTGTAAACAAGAACGCTGGAACCTGCTCCGGTGGGACTTTGTAGGTCCACATAGCCATTATCAAAGGGGGATAGAATCTTGTTCAAGATTATGGATGCATAGACTTCTCTGAGATAGACACCTCGCCGATTCCACTCGATGATGCGGTCTAGTGCCCGCTCATAGAACATCTGGAATTGATTCAGTGTATATCCCAATCGCGTTTGATTTCTCTTGGCGAATCCATAAAGACTCAATGGTCTTAAGAATATCTCTGGGAGCTGCTGATAGGCGTACTCATCCACAATGACCTCTGGGTGTTTCAAGGATATTTGGGCCGTTGTCATGAGTGCAGAGACGCTGTCTTTCCCGATATGCTGCCGTGCCAAGCCGATTCCCCGTATGGTTTTCTGATATGAATCACGTGTTGGGGTCGGTCTGTTTTGGTTATGAAGGGAGGCAGGGCCGTCCAGACTTGTAGACAGGTAAACCTGGTGTTGTTTGAAGAAGTCACACATGTCTTCGTTTAACTGATGTAAGGTCGAAGCAACCACGAAACGTATGGACCGCTTCTCTACCTCGTTTCTCGCCACTATCCGTAATATGGCGGCCTGAACCAAGTCATATCTGAGCAGAGGATCTCCCCCTTGAAACTCGATGGTCAGCGCTGGTGCGTTGCTGTCGAAGATACTGTCGCAGGCAGCGTAGAGATCATTTAAAGGCATGGTGTGGCCATTATCTTCAAGAGCCCGACTTACTTGACAGTATTGACAAGAGTGGGCGCATTGTAGCGTTGGCACAATGATGTGGAGACTTGGTCCAGTCTTCAGTGTCTCGTGTCGGGCTGAACGGCGCGCAGCCAAAAGACGGGCGCTACCCAGACTCTCTGGCTCTGAGCGTAAGAAAAAGCGGGATTTGAGGGCCGCCTGCGTTGATAAAGGCAGGGATTGCGGATCTCCAGCGCGTAGAGATTCGGCTTCTGCATCATCCAAAAAGATATGGTCGCCTGACGAACTCACGGCGAGCCAATGTTCCCCAAGGCACCGTAAATTATATGGTAATAGTGATGAAGAGTAGGTCATCGCAATTCTCTCGACTCTTATTATGAACTGGTCTGCCGATTGCGTATTGCTCTGATGATAAGGGTTGGTAGCCCTCTACACCCCCAATGTTGTGACTAATATCACATTTTGGGGTCCTGTAGTAGTAGGTTTGCATACTGGGGTATGGTGCCCAAAGAAGCCCATGGTGTTTTCGCCCGCAATCTGTGCCGCCGCAAGGACATTCAGGGCAGAGCCCTGGCGGTGTCCGAAGTGATCGTGGTGGTGGCGTTCATCGGCTTCGGGCTGACCCAGTCTCTGTTGCGGGATGTGCGCGGGCTGTCCGGCTTTCTCGGGATGCTGACGGCGTGCTGGTGTTTGTTGAAGGCAACGCCGGAGGGTGCGAGAGAAGGGACTCAGGCCTGAGTGCGGAGCCGCTGTGGGAAGCTTGCCTGCAAGCGAATCCTGACACCGGAGGCCGTATTCGCCAGCAGGCTGGCTCCCACAGCGGCTTCGTAGTTGAGGTTTCTGTGGGAGCCAGCCTGCTGGCAAGCTATGCGACTCGCATTTCCACATACTTGCCAAGCTCGGCGAAGGCTGCCTCAAAGGTTTCCAGTTTACTGCTGTGGAGTGGATTGAGGCATGTGCACGTGGAGGCGCCGGGCCTGATATGATCAAATACTAAATCGAAGAACAATCTCCAGTCGCGATACCGTTGTTTCATCGTGACGGAAGCTATTTCCATCTGCTATTGCAGGATACAAAGGGGGGGCTGTGAACTTTTCCATACTCGTTAATATCCTTGGCGTCGTGATTGCGCTTGCGGCTTGTTTGATGAGCTACCGGCTTGGCCGGCGGTCGGAATTCGCCGTCGCGGAGTGGATGCGGGAAGTGCGTTCCTGGGCCGAGAAGGCGATTGGGGAGCTTTCACACGCGACCTATGCCGTTATGGACGAGGAGTGTACGGCACAAGACAGGCATTCCTTTGCCCGCAATATCTCAGCTTTGGTGGAGGTGGGGCGGTTCTATTTCCCAAATCAAAGCGTGGACTACGGCAGGAACAAGCCACTTGCGTACCAGGGGCTCCGGCATGCTGCCCTGGACCCTTTGGTGGCCGCGGTTCGGGTGCTTAATAAGGGTACGGATAGCGAGGTTGATGTGTCTCGGGTTTTATATGAACTGCGCCGGGAGTTCGTGTCGCTCGTATTCAACGTACTCGGACCGGCCCATCACAATCGGATGATCGGACGTATGATCCGGGAGAGCCACCTTTCTCGTCGCAATGATTCAACGGTTGGAGGGCTGGTTCCGTCAGACGATTCGGTGCCGCCAGGCGCGGATTATCTTCTGCGTTCGATTATTGGGAGGCTGCGTTCGGAAGAGGACGGCGCATAGCGGTGCCGGCAGCGCTGGATGGTGGCTTCCCGCTACTTTTCGCCAGGGCTTAAGCACTGGACATCGCGATCCACGGACCACGATACTGCGCGAGCCTCCCACCGATTGATCTCCTACAAAGTGACGGCAACGGCTTACACCAACTGCCGCTCCGGCTGACATCCCCACCTTTCTCTCCGCGCCATAGTGTTCTTGGAACCCTTGGGTAGGTTATCCGGCTGTTTATTGAAAGAGCCGCCGGAGGTTGGGAGAGAAGGGACGGTTGGCTGGCCGCGGCAGGAGGTAGCGACGCCACGGATTAATGTGTTACCTTGTATTTAATATGTAACACATGGGAGGAATGTCATGAGCGATGCTACCTTCACCTTTCGGGTCGATGAAGGTCTGAAAGCGGAATTCGCCAGTGCGGCCAAAGCTCACGACCGCACTGGGGCCCAGCTTCTGCGCGACTTCATGCGTGACTATGTGGCGCGGCAGCAGAAAGCACAGGATTACGACGACTGGCTGATTACCAAGGTGGAGCAATCACGAGCCTCGGCGGAAGCAGGGAACCTCATCCCTGACGCTGATGTTGAGGCCAGGTTTGCTGCCCGCCGTGCCGCAACTCGCGCTCGCTTGGCGAAGGCGAAGTGATGGAGCTGGTTTGGACGCCAGAGGCAATACAGGACCGTGATGACATTTACGATTACATAGAGTCGGAAAATCCGCTGGCGGCCTTGAGGCTTGATGCGTTGTTTTCCGACAAGGCCGCGTTGCTGTTGGATCATCCCGACGGCGGGCGGCCTGGCCGTGCTCCAGGTACTCAAGAGTTGGTCGTCCATCCCAGTTACATGTTTGTATATGAAGTCGTGGAAGGCCAGGTTCGTGTGCTGAACGTCGTGCATACAGCGCGCCTGTGGCCGCCTGATCAAGAGTAGAAGGCTTCGTAGCTCACACTGTGGGAAGCTGCCTTGGCCGCGATGGAGTTCATCGCTGCCCACTGGGCGTCGTATTTATCTTGCTGCTCCAGCAGCATCCGCATAGCCCGCTCCCGGAACTCTGGGGGGTATCTCATTGGTTTGCTCATTGCTCCATCCTCTCAAGGTTTGGAGCCTCCGACAAAACCGGGGCGATTCACCTCGGCGGCGATTATCCATCCTGGCAAAGAGCAGGAGGATTTCTTTTCCGGCTATTCCATGCCGCGCATTCTTAAAGCCTACTCTCGGGAGCAGTTTACTTTCGTGTCCCAGTTTGTGCGATTGAGTATGCCGATGGGTGAGGCTGGAAGAGTGGGAGGGCAAGTCACAGGGCAAGTCGCCAAGCTCATTGCGGTGTTGCAAGTGCCAATGAGCCGTAAGGAGATGATGAATACCCTTGGGCTTCGAGGTCGTGATAATTTTGAAAAACTCTACCTCCGCCCAGCATTGTCGGAAGGCTATATTGAATACACCCTGCCAGACAAACCCAATAGCCGCTTGCAGCAATACCGCTTAACGGAAAAAGGCCGCGCTGCATTGGCATCCTCTAAACCAAACTGATTCCGAACAACATTTTGAGTACATCATGCTGAAACCCGCTCAGGTGCCCCTCATTCAGTTCAACGGTGGTGTCTTTGATACGGTCGCGGGCTGACGCAGTCCCTGTTGCGGGACGTGCGCGGGTTGTCCGGCTTTCTCGGGGTGCTGACGGCGTGCTGGTGTTTGTTGAAGGCGACGCCGGAGGGTGGGGGAGAAGGGGCTCGGGCCTGAATTCGGAGCCGCTGTGGGAGGCTTGCCGGGCGGCGCTCCGCTTGCAAGCGAATCCTGGCACCGGAAGCCGCATTCGCCAGCGGGCTGGCTCCCACAGGAACCTCAACTACGAAGCCCCTGTGGGAGCTGCCCGGGCGGCGCTCCGCTTGGCAGCGAATTATTTTCCCTGCCGTTGGCAATTCGCTTGCAAGCAAGCCTCCCACAGCGGCTCCGTGGCGTAATCCGTGGGAGCCAGCCTGCTGGCGAATGCGGCTTCCGGTGCTGGGGCAGTTGGAACGCTCCGGCTAGGCGGCGGCGTCGCTCATCAGGCTTTCATAGGGAATTCTCAGACCGTGATGGAGACGCCGGATCATATTCAGGCTGAGCCCTCTTTTCCGGTTCAAGACTTCGGAAACCCGGCCACTGGAACCTATGTAGGGCTCCAAGTCCTGGTTGGTAAGCCCTAATTGTTCCATTCGGAATTTAATGGCTTCAATTGGATCGGATGGGCCGATGGGGTAGTGCTCATCCTCGTACTTCTCGATCAGAATGGACAGTACCTCCAGCTCATCGGCTTCCTCCGAGCCTTCTTCGGCGGTCCACAGCTGCTCCATGCGAGCAAAGGCGCGCTCCAGATCGGCGTCGGTATGGATCGGCTGAATATTCATCATATTGTCTCCGCATCAACCTCATCATACTGAGCGTGGGTACCAATGAAGCGTACCCAGGCAATCTGTTTGTCATACCGGATCGCAACGATCACCCGGTATTTGTTCCCCCCTATATTGAAGGCCACACGCCCTCCTTTAAGAATGCTGGCTGTGGCGATGTCGGCCTTCAGCTCATTCGGGGTAGCCCATGTCGCTTTTAGCAGCATGTTGTACCACTCGATGAGAGGCGTTTGAGCGTCGCTGTGCCCCGGCTGTTCCCAAAACGCCTTTACCGTCCGTTTGGCGATGACTCTCATCATTCCTCCCTTTTTGGGAGAAAATACGCCCTCCCATATTGGGAGTCAAGTGAACTGCCTGGACGCTTCAGAACTTCGCCTGCCCGGGCAGCCACAGCACCAGTTGCGGGAACAGGGAAATCAGCACCACCACCACCAGCATCACCGCCACGAAGGGCAGGGCGCCGCGCAGGATGTGGCCCCATTGCATGCCCGGTGGTGCCACGCCCTTGAAGTAGAACAGGCTGCCGCCCACCGGCGGGGTCAGGAAGGCGGTTTGCAGCATCACCGCCACGCAGGTGATCACCCACAGCGGGTCCAGATCGTATTGCCGGATCAGCGGCAGGAAGATCGGGAACAGGATCAGCACGATGGCGATCCAGTCGATGAAGGCGCCGAGGACGAACGTCAGCACCATGATCACCAGGTAGACGCCCCATTTGTTCAGGTTCAGATGGCTGACGAAATCGACGATGATCTGGTCGCCGTCCATGCTGTGGAACAGGGCGGTGAAGCACACCGCGCCGACAATGGTGACCATCGCCATGGCGGTGATCTTGGCGGTTTCCTGCACCGATTCCTTGAGCATGGTGAGGCTGAAGCGGCCGTAGGCGATGGTCATCAGCAGAGCGACGAAGGCGCCGACGCCGGAGGCTTCGGTGGGGGTGGCCCAGCCGGAGAAGATCGAGCCGAGCACCGCCGCCACCAGAATCACCGGTGGCACCAGATTGACCAGCGCGCCGCTGATGCGTTTGCCAACCGGCATGGCGGCGGCTTCTTCCGGGCTGAGCGCGGGGCCGCGTTCCGGGTAGCGCCAGCACAGCCCCAGCACGTACAGCACGTAGCATAGCGACAACAGCAGCCCTGGCACGATGGCGGCCAGGAACAGCTTGCCCACCGACAGCTCCGCTTCATTGCCCATGACGATCAGCATGATGCTGGGCGGGATCAGTACGCCCAGGGTGCCGCCGGCGGTGATCACCCCGGCGGAGATTTCCTTGCGGTAGCCGTATTTTTCCAGCACCGGGGCGGCCAGCAGCCCCATGGTGACCACCGAGGCGCCGACGATGCCGGTGGTGGCGGCGAAGATGGTGGAGACCACGATCACCGCCACCGCCAGTCCGCCGCGGACCGGGCCCAGCAGGTAGCGCAGTGATTCGAACAGACCTTCCGCCACCGCCGATCGTGACAGGAAGTTGGCCATCAGGGTGAACAGCGGGATCGCCACCAGGGTGTAGTTGTTCATGGTGGAGAACACGGCGCTGACAAAAATGTCGATGATGCCGGTGCCCCAGCTGGTGAGACCGAACAGCATGGCGATACCGCCGAACACGAAGGCGATCGGGTGGCCGGTGGCGATGCCCAGCAGCAGTGCGGCGAACATGCCGGCGATGATCCAGACTTCATTCATGTTGCGCCTCCGGCTGGTCGCCGCCTTCGATCAGTACCAGAAGGTGTTTGAGGGTTTCCGAGAGGCCTTGCAGCGCCAGCAGGGCGAAGCAGACCGGAATCACCGCCTTGAACGGATACAGAAGTGGCGCGAAGGCGGTGTTGCTGGTTTCGCCCATGGACCAGGAATACTCGGTGAAGGCGATGCCGTGGGCCGCCACGGTGATCACGAACGGGAAGAACAGCACCAGGTAGCTGACGATGCTGAGCAGCGCCTGCGCGCGCGGGCCCAGGTGCTCGTAGAGCAGGTCCACGGAGACGATGCTGCGATGCAACAGGGCATAGGCGGCCACGATCATGAAGTGGAAGCCGAACAGCATGGTGATGGTCTCGAAGGCCCAGATGCCGGGGGCGTTGAAGACCCGGCGGCTGACCACTTCGAACACGGTGACCAGCATCATCGCCAGCACCGACCAGGCGCCGATGCGGCCAACCCAGTCGCTGATGCCGTCGAGAATACGGATAAGGTGGCGTATGGCCTGCATGATCAATCCAGCCGGTAGCCGTTGAGTTCATTGGTGCCGAAGCTCCAGGGGCCCTGCATGCGGCGGTAGGGCGCGTAGGCTTTGAGGTAGGCTTGCTGGCTTTCCAGCACTTCCTGGAAGTCCGGGTTCTTGGCGGCGATGTCGCGTACCGCTTTGTTGACGATGCCTTCGATGGTTTTCAGATCTTCGTCGGGCATTTGGTTGACCTCGATGCCGTACTCGTCCTCGAAGCGGTGCGCGGCGACACCGTCCACATAGTTGCGGACGGCGGTGGAGCGGGCCATGATCGCTTCGCTGGCGGTGGCGACGATGTGTTGCAGGTCCTCGGGCAGTTCGTTCCAGGCGTCCTTGTTGATGGCGATACCATAGACCGCCGCGCTCTGGTGCCAGCCCGGGGTGGACCAGTATTTGGTGACGTCCTGCAGGTGCAGGATTTCGTCGGAATCCGGGCCGCCCACTTCGCCGGCGTCCACCACGCCCCGTTGCAAGGCTTCATAAACGTCATAGACGCCGATGGATACCGGCGAGGCGCCGAGCTCGGTCATTACCCGGGTCTGGATCAGGCCGGCGATGCGCACCTTGAGTCCTTTGTAATCTTCCAGGCCGCGGATCGGCACGTTGGAGCGGATGCCGGATTCGGTGCTCAGAGTGGTGATCGGGAAGTAGACGGTGTTGAATTTGCCGTAGATGCGATTGTATTGCTCCAGGCCGCCGGCGGCGTAGATCCACTGAAAGAAATCGTAGCCGCTGAAGCCCATTACGTGGGAGCCAAGCAGATCGAAGGCGGTGTTCTTGCCGGACCAGTAGTTGGGCCAGTCGCCACCGGCTTGCACGGTGCCTTTGCTGACGGTGTCGAGTACCTGGGTCGGGCTCACCAATTGGCCCTGGGAATACCGCTTGATCTTCAAACGGCCGTTGCTGAGCTGGTCCACCAGGTCGACGAATTCCTGCTCGTATTCGCCGGAGCGGGAGGTGTCGCTCCAGGTGCTGACCATTTTCCAGGTGAAGGTTTCTTGGGAGGTTGCTGTGCTCTTCTCGGTGTTGGTATCGGCGGCATCACCGGCTTCGCTGGAGCAGCCGGCCAGGGTGAACAGGGTGAGTGCGGTGATGCCGATCAGCATTGTTTTGATGGGATTCATGGAACGCTCCTGGATTTGTTTTAGGAATGGCGTTGGTTGATTCGCTTTGTTCTGCCTACGAAGCCGCTGTGGGAGACTTGCTTGCAAGCGAATCGCCAACGGCAGGAAAGCAATTCGCTGCCAAGGCAGCTTCCCACAGCGGCTTCGATTAACTCGTCGTGGGCACCCACTGCAAAAAGCAGACACCGCTGTCCTCGTCGTGCTGAAAGTGCGCTTTCACACGCACGCCGCATTGGATCTTCTCCACGTCTGCGCCGAAGGCGTTACCGAGCAGTCTTAAGCCGTTTTCCAGTTCGGCGACGACGATGGCGTAGGGGAGATGCTCCTTGAACCAGGGATGGGGCGCGCGGTACACCACGGAGTAGGTGTAGACCACCGCCTGATCAGGCATGACCGGCCAGTGGAAACGGTCGCCGTGGCACTGTTTGCACAGGTCCCGGGGCGGCCATTGCAACTGACCGCAGGCGTCGCATTGTTGTACCCGCAGTTGCTGCTCTTTCAGGCCCTGGAAGTGCGGCTGATAGAGTGGATCCTCGATGTCGGGCTGGGGGCGTTGAACGGGGTTACCCATGGTGTCCTCGCTGGGTCCTGTGACCATTAGTTGTGCAGGATGGCGATGGCGCCGTCGCCGAAATCGCCATAGCCGGTGACCAGGCCGAGATGGGCGCCGGCCACCTGGGCCTGGCCAGCGTCGCCGCGCAGTTGGCGCACCGCCTCCACCACATGGTTCATGCCGGAGATATGCGCCTGGGAGAGCAAGCCGCCGTGGGTGTTCAGCGGTAATTCTCCGCCCAGGGCGATGCGGCCGTTGGCGACGAAGTCCGGCGCCTCGCCGCGCTGGCAGAAGCCGATTTCCTCCAGTTGCCGCAGCACGATGAAGGTGAAGCAGTCATAGATCTCGGCGAAATCCAGTTCGTCCAGGCGGATGCCGGCGATGTCCAGCGCCCGCGGTGCCGCCTTGCCGATGCCCATGCCGAGAATGTCCGGGCGATTGCTGAGATCGTCCGGGGAATCGGGATGGCCTTCGGCGGTGGCCGCCACGTACACCGGCGGCTTGCCACCGGCGCGGCGCGCGGCGTCGGCGCGGGTGACCAGAATGGCGGCGGCGCCGTCGGTTTCCAGGCACACATCCAGCAGCTTGAACGGCGTTACCAGCATCGGGGAGGCGTCGTAGTCCTCCCGGCTCATGGGCCGATCACGGAACCAGGCGCGCGGATTGAGGTGGGCGTGACGGCGGGTGTTCAAGGCCACCGTGGCCATCCCTTCGCGGCTGGCGTTGGTTTCATGGAACCAGCGGTTGGCGTGCAGGCTGTACCACTGCATCGGCGCGATCATGCCGTAGGGGTATTCCAGGTTGCGGCGGATGTCGTCGCCGGGCCACACCACCCGGGGGCCGGAGTCGGTGGCACCCAGGCGCATGCTGCTGTAAGCGTTGCGGCCGGCGCTGACCAGCACCCGTTCGGCGATGCCCGAGGCCACCGCGTGGCAGGCCAGGTGCAACCCGGCCACCGGGCTGGCGCCACCGATCTTGATGTGGGCGTGGAACTTCAGATCGGTGATGCCCAGGCCGGCGACGAAGTCCTCGTTGGTGCCCACCCGTGAGGTCATCACCAGGCCATCCACCGCGCTGCTTTCGATACCGGCGTCGGCGCAGGCTTTCAGCGAGGCTTCCATCAGCAGTTGCAGGCCGCTTTTGTCGGTGCCCCGGGTGTATTCGGTTTCGCCAATGCCGGCGATGGCGGCGGTGTCCGGTCGATAGCGGCTCATGACGCGGCCCCGGTGTTCAGACCCAGTTTATCCATGGCCAGGGTGCGCAGTGCCGGCTTATCGAACTTGCCGGTGAGGGTGATCGGCCATTCTTCCCGCGTTACCGCCACCAGGTGTTTGGGTATCTTGAAGCCGGCGATGCGTTCCTTGCAGAAGGCTTTCAGGGTTTCCAGTTCCAAATCCTTGCCGGGGTGGGTTTCCACCACCGCGGTAACGGCTTCGCCCCAGCGGTCGTCGGGAACGCCGACCACTTGCACGGTGGCAATATGCGGGTGCTGTTCCAGGAACATTTCCACTTCCCGCTGCGACACATTCTCGCCGCCGGTTTTCACCATCTGCTTGAAACGGCCCCGGTAGTAGACGTTGCCACCGGCGTCTTTCCAGCCGTAGTCGCCGGTGTGGAAGAAGCCTTCGTCGTCCATGCTCTCGGCGGTTTGCTTCGGCATCTTGTAGTAGCCGAGGAACAGCGACCAGCCGCGCACGCAGATTTCTCCGGGCTCGTCGGCGGCGCATTCGCGGCCGGTTTCCGGGTGCACGATTTTTACTTCGCAGCCGGGGAAAGGGCGGCCGTTACTGTTCTTGCGCACGACCTCGTCGTTTTCTTCCGGCGGCACCGCCACCGAGGTGCCTTCGGTAAAGCCGTAATGGTGGGTGACCGAGGTGTGGCCAAAGCCCAGCTCGCGAACTTTGTCGTACCACTCGGGACCGCAGGCCAGCATGATGCGGTCGACCTTGCTGACGTCGGTATCGGCGAAGTCCGGGTGCGCCGACATGGCCCGGTAGTGGGTGTCGAAGCCGCCCATGCAGGTGATGCCTTCCTCGCGGATCAGCTTCAGGGCGTGGCCCGCTTCGAAGTAGTCCATCAGCACCGTGGTGGCGCCGAACAAGGCGTTGCCCAGGGTGGTATAGATGCAGCCGCCGACATGGTAGAAGGGCGACATGCCGAGCTGGCGGTCACCGGGTTTCATGCGAAAGGTGGATTGATAAAGATGACCGGCGATGGCGACGTTGCTGCCGTGGCTGCGCAACGCCGGTTTCGGGAAGGCGGTGCTGCCGGAGGTGAACAGAATATAGGACGGTGCGCTGGGGGAGAGCCGGGCGAACCAGGCTTCCACTTCCGATGGCCGCACGTGGGCGCCGGAGCGCATGACGTCGTTGAAGTCGAAACAGCCATCGTGGGTGCTGCCCGCCGGGCTCAGTGTCACCACGGTTTTCAGATGGGGGAAGCGTTGGCTGTGCAGGAAGCCCGGCGCGGCGGCGACCCGTTCCGGCAGCAGTTCGGAGAACAGGGCCAGATAGTCCACGTCGCGGAATTCGTCCATGGTCACCAGCGCCTTGACGTCGGCGCAGCGCAGCACGTGTTCCAGTTCCTGGCGGCGGAAGGTCACGTTGATCGGCACGATCACCGCTCCCAGCAGGCTGATGGCGTAGGACAGATAGAACCATTCCGGCCGGCCGCCGATCAGGGTGGCCACGTGATCGCCGGGCCCGATACCCAGGTTGCTCAGTCCCTTGGCCAACGCGCAGGCCCGTTGGTATTGCTGTGCGAAGGTGATCGATTCTCCGTGATAACGCAGCGCGACACCGTCCGGCCATTGCTCGGCCGCGTCCCGGGCCACGTCGGGAATGGTTTTGTGCAACAGAGACGGCTCGCTGGCCATGATCGGTTCTCCTTGTTGGCGAGGAAGGGCAGGCTCGACTGACCGGTCAGCCTAGAACGGGCGACACTCCTGTTCTTGCGTCAACTGGCTAGACGTATGCGGGTGAGGTGGCTGGCTCCCACAGAGGAGCTACCAAGCTTCCCACATCGGCTTCGTAGCCCTCTCCGTGGGAAACGATTAAGGTAGCAACCACTCCAAGCATCCAGGACGCGTACAAAGGAGAAGGAATCAAGATGGCGACGGTATTGGTCACCGGTGGTGCCGGTTATATCGGCTCTCACACGGTATTGCTGCTGTTGGAAGCGGGCCACCGGGTGGTGGTGGTGGATAACTTCAGCAACAGCAGCGCCGAATCGCTGCGCCGGGTGGAAGCTCTGGCGGGCAAAAGCGTGGCGCTGGTGGAAGGGGACATCCGTGACGGCGGGCTCATGGAGCAGGTGTTGCGGGATCACCAGGTGGAAGCGGTGGTGCATTTCGCCGGCCTGAAGGCGGTGGGCGAGTCCGTGGCTCAACCGCTGCGTTATTACGATTGCAACGTGGTGGGTACGATTCGCCTGCTGGAGGCGATGGAGAAGACTGGCGTTCGCCGCTTGGTGTTCAGCTCTTCCGCCACCGTCTACGGTGATCCCGCCACGGTGCCGATCCGCGAGGATTTCCCGCTCAGCGCCACCAATCCCTATGGCGCCACCAAGCTCCACATCGAGGACATGCTGCGCGATCTTTATCGCGCCGAGCCGTCCTGGGGGTTGGCGTTGCTGCGTTATTTCAACCCGGTGGGGGCGCACGAGAGCGGTCGTATCGGCGAGGATCCCAACGGCGAGCCGAATAATCTGATGCCTTATATTGCCCAGGTGGCGGTGGGCAAGCGTGAAAAACTGCGTGTTTTCGGAGGTGATTACAACACGCCGGATGGCACTGGCGTGCGGGATTACATCCATGTCATGGATCTGGCTCAGGGCCATCTGGCGGCGCTGGAGGCGCTGACCGGTCCGGGGCTGATCACCACCAATCTGGGCACCGGCCAGGGTTACAGTGTGCTGGATATGGTGCGGGCCTTTGCCCGCGCCAGCGGTCGCGATATTCCCTACGACATCGTCGAGCGCCGGCCCGGTGACGTGGCGGTGTGCTATGCGGACCCGACTCACGCGGAACAGGTACTGGGCTGGAAAGCCACCCGTGGCGTGGACGCCATGTGCGCGGACCATTGGCGCTGGCAGGAGAGTAATCCCGAGGGGTATCGCTAGGCGCCGTCCCGACGCTTTGTAGGCTTTTTGCGGGAGCTTGCCTGCAAGCGAATTGTTGCGGTGATTGGAGACAAGACCATTCGCCAGCAGGCTGGCTCCCACAGAGGCGCTACAGAGCAGCAGCAATGTAATCCCGCTGGCGTGTGGTGCGGGTCGGTGATACAAGGAAAGGACGCTTTGACCAGACCAAGGAGGTTGCCATGACGCGTTCATTGGGGATTCTGGGAGCCGGGGGGCACGGCAAAGTCATCGCCGATACCGCCATTGCGTCCGGGTGGCGCAAAATCGCTTTTTACGATGACGCCTGGCCCAGGAAGCAGACCAATGGGCGCTGGCAGGTTTCTGGTCGCAGTGGCGAGCTGCTGGAGGAACTCGGCGCCATGGATTCGGTGACCGTCGGTATCGGGCGCAATAATGTCCGCTTGCAGAAACTGTCGGAACTGCTGGAGTCGGGGGCGACCCTGGCGACCATCGTTCATCCCCATGCGTCGGTGAGCCGGTTCGCGGAGATGGGCGCGGGCAGCGTGGTGTTCGCCAGCGCCGTGGTCAACGTGGATTGCGTACTGGGCATGGGCTGCATCGTCAATACCGGGGCCACGGTGGACCGGGATTGCCGGCTGGCCGCTTGTGTCCATGTCTGCCCCGGCGTGCATCTGGCCAGTGATGTGACCGTGGGGGAGGGCAGCTTCATTGGCATTGGCGCGGTGGTGAAGGAGGGGGTCACCATTGGCGCTAACGTGGTGGTGGGCGCGGGGGCCGTGGTGCTGCACGATGTGCCCGACGGCGTCACCATCATGGGTGTGCCGGCGCGATAAGGAGCCCGTTTTCCCCCGATGACTCTGGACACTTTTCAATGGGCCAAGGTCGTGGCCTCCTTGGCGATGCCGGTGTCGCCGGTATTGCTGCTTCTGATCTGCGGCACGGTGTTGCTTTGGTGGGGCCGGGCGCGCCGTTGGGCGCTGGCCATGGTCACCATGGGCACGGTGCTGCTGTTACTGTTCACCATGCCGGGCACCGCCCGCTGGCTCGGCGGCTCTCTTGAACACGCCTATCCGCCACTGACCACGCCGCCGCCGGCATCCTGGGTGGTGGTGCTCGGCGGGGGCGCTCTGGATGATCCTGCGTTGCCGCCGCCTTCCCGATTACGACCCCATTCCCTGGCCCGGCTGGCCGAAGGGGTGCGCCAGTTTCAACTGCAACCCTCGGCCAGGCTGATCGTATCCGGAGGCGCCCCGGACGCTGCTCCGGACACCGTGACCTCGGCGGATGCCATGGCGGAGGTAGCGATGGCCTGGGGCGTGCCGGAGGAAGCGATCTGGCGCTCCCCGGATGCGCTGAATACGGAACAGGAAGCCCGGGCGGTGGCCCGCTGGGTGCCGCCGGAAGAGCGAGTGATCCTGGTGACGTCGGCGCTGCACATGCCGAGGGCGTTGGCGCTGTTTCGCCAGCATGGCATTGATGCGGTGCCGGCGCCGGCCGGGCCCTACTGGACCCCGGGGCTGGGGCGGGCGCACTGGGGGGACCGTTTGCCAGGGGCGGAGCCGCTCTATGTGCTGGAACTGAGCTGGTGGGAGAGGCTGGGTGCCTGGTGGCAGGGGGACACGCGGTAGTAACTGCAGCTTTCCACAGACAGGACTACGAAGCCGCTGTGGGAGCCCGCCCTGTCCGTGGGAGCTTGCCTGCAAGCGAATCTGTTGGGGACCAAGAGCCCGTTCGCTTGCAGGCAAGCTCCCACAGCGGCTTCGTAGCTATGTTCAGGATATGTGGGGAAATATGAAATAAAATGCGCCTCTGAAAGAGGCGCGGAATGCGAAATCAAAAGGAGATAATGTCGTAAAGAAAGCTTTGATCATCACGCTCCGGCCACATCCATGTTGTTGCTCATCCATTGCGCGATAATCCGAGCATGCCGCGTCACCACGCCGATTACAATTACCAAATGTTGCGGAGTGTTGCTTCCTGAGCCGACGTTGCTCTTTCCCCTGTTACAAAAATGTCGTTTTCGAACACTTCCTTGGGTATTAAACCTGCTATTATATCGCCCCTTCGCCGGAAGGATTCGGACAGATGTTGTCAATCCCCTGAATGGGGGATTTTCCTGCTCAGCCGGTTGCTGTAAAAACGTTAAATTATTGCAAAAACAGCAGGGCGTCGTGGGTGCGTCACAAAGAGTGTCACGCATTCACATTTACACTCGGTTTACCTAACGCGCGGGCTATAAAACGTTACGTGCGGGCCTGGAAGTGTGAACTGCATCACATGATAATGGCTCTCTTTCGTTGACATTGAGACGACTAAGGACAGGTCCTATGCATACCGCTTCATCACCACTGCACAGTGCCGTGGCTCGGGTGCTCAAGTGCTCCCGCTGGCAAAAAAGGGCCATCATGCTGATGGCGGACGCGGTGGCACTGCCGGTAATGTTGTGGACCGCCTACGCCTTGCGTTTCGGCAATCTGTTCCCGCCAATCGAAGATGTTTGGTTATTCCCGCTGACCGTGCTGGTGGGACTGCCCGCGCTCTATCTCCTTGGATTTTACCGTTCCATTGTCCGTTACCTTGGCGCCGAGGTGGCTTGGTCGGTGGTGCTTGGCATGACCGCCACGGTGGTGGTTTTAGCGAGCCTCTCCTATATGGTGCCGGCGATGGTGCCACGGTCCGTGTTTTTGATTTTCTGGGCCCTGGGCGTGTTGTATTTGGGATCCAGCCGTTTTTTGGCACGGCGGTTCCTGTACCGGATTATGTCCGGCTATTTTACCACCGAGCCGGTGGCGGTTTATGGCGCCGGTGGCGCCGGAGGACAATTGGTTACCGCTTTACAACAAGGGCGGGAGCTGCATCCGGTTTTAGTGGTGGATGACGATCCGGGCAAACAAGGCACTTTGCTCTCCGGTGTGCCGGTGGTGGATCGTCTGACCTTGAAACAGGCGGTGGCGGAAGAGCGTATTCGCACCGTGTTGCTGGCGATGCCGAATCTGTCCCGGCAGCGTCGCATGGCGGTGGTGAGCTGGCTGGAGAAACTGGATGTGCGGGTGCAGACGGTACCGGCCTTCGCTGATATCGCCAGCGGCAAGGCGCGTCTGGAAGAGATTCAGGATGTCGCCATCGAGGATTTGCTGGGTCGCGACGCGGTGCCGCCGCGGCTGGATCTGTTAAGCCGCTGTATCAGCGGCAAGCATGTGATGGTGACCGGCGCTGGCGGCTCCATCGGGTCCGAGTTGTGCCGCCAGATTCTGAAGTTGAACCCGAGCCGCCTGGTGCTGCTGGAGCAGAGCGAGGTGGCGCTGTACGACATCGAGCGGGAACTGAGCGGGGTGCTGCGGGAGAGCGGTAAGGACATCGAACTGGTGCCGATGCTGGGGTCCGTGGTGAACCGGGGGCTGGTAAAGAGCCTGTGCGAGGAACAACGCATTGATACCCTTTACCATGCGGCTGCCTACAAGCACGTTCCCATTGTCGAGGCCAACCCGGACGCCGGGGTGCGCAACAATATCATTGGCACCCTGGCCGCCGCCGAAGGGGCGCGGGATGCCGGAGTACGGCATTTCATTCTGATTTCCACCGACAAGGCGGTGCGGCCCACCAACGTGATGGGGGCCACCAAACGCTTCGCCGAACTGGTACTGCAGTCCCTGGCCAGCAGCAGCGACAACACCATTTTCTCCATGGTGCGGTTCGGTAACGTGCTGGGTTCTTCCGGCTCGGTGGTGCCGTTGTTCCGTAAGCAGATCATGCAAGGTGGCCCGGTGACGGTGACCCATCCGGACGTGATCCGTTACTTCATGACCATTCCCGAGGCGGCCCAGCTGGTGATTCAGGCCGGTGCCATGGCCAAGGGCGGTGAGGTGTTCGTGCTCGATATGGGCGAGCCGGTGCGGATCATGGATCTGGCCACCACCATGATTCGTTTGATGGGGATGAGTGTGCGCGACGCCACCAACCCGGACGGTGACATTGAAGTGGTGTTCTCCGGTTTGCGTCCTGGTGAAAAGTTGTATGAGGAACTGCTGATCGGTGAGTGCTCTATCGAAACCGAGCATGAGATGATCATGCAGGCCCACGAAGAGAAGTTGACGCCGGCTGAGATCAACGAGGCGTTGGACCGTTTCCGTACCGCGCTGGAACGCGGTGATCAGGATGCTCTGCGTGCTCTGCTGCGGTCTTATGTGAACGGCTACCAGCCACGTCAGGATGACGACGACGCTCCGGTTCTGCGGCCGACCGCCGATCAGGCCGTGCACAAGAAGGCGGCTCCCTACAAGGCGCCTTCGCCAACGCACTGAGTTCCTTCAATCTTTTTCGAGCCGCTGTGGGAGCCTGCCTGCAGGCGAATCTTTTGGGCTTGAAGCCCATTCGCCTGCAGGCAGGCTCCCACAGCGGCTGAGAAACAAGCCGTCGAAAGGGCGATCACATTCCCAGCGGATCATTCAAAAACCGTATCGCCCGCCGGTCACGGGTATAAGCCACATTGAGCCTCAACCAGGGCGAGGCCGTTTCACCGGGCAGGAACAGGTGCCCCGGGGACAGGCTGACGCCGGATTGCCGGGCCAGATCCACCAGTTTTTGCGAATCCGCCACGCCCGGATAACGGGCCCAGATGAACATGCCTCCCGCTGGTTCGGAATGCACCTCCCAGCCCGCCGACCGCACCAGGTTGAGGGCGGTGACCATTTGCGCTGAAAGCCGAGTGCGCAGCCGTTCCACCAGCTTGCGGTAGGCGCCGTTGTGCAACATGGTCATGACCACCTGCTCGGAGAAACGGGAGGCGGAAATGCTGGTCAGCATTTTGATGTCCACCAGCGGCTTGATCCGCGCCGGTGCCGCGGCGATAAATCCCACCCTCAGTGAGCTGGAAAGGCTTTTCGAGAAGCTGCCGAGATAGATCACCCGCCTGAGGCCGTCGAGGGCCGCCAGACGTAGTGTCGGCTCATGTTGAAAGTCGGCATAAATATCGTCCTCGACGATCTGGAAGTCGTGCTGCTCCGCCAGTTGCAGGATGCGGTGGGCAAAGGTTGGCGCCAGAGTGGTGCCGGTGGGGTTCTGGAACACGCTGTTGGTGAAAAACAGTTTGGGTTTGTGGGTCTTGAGCAGGTGCGCCATGCGCTCCGGGTCGGGCCCGCCGGCCAGCCGAGGCACCCCCACTACCTGCACCTGCTGCAGCTTCAGCAGGCCGAGCAGATTGTAGTAACCCGGCGATTCCACGAACACGGTGTCGCCAGGCTTCAGCAGCAGCCGCACCAGCAGGTCCAGAGCATGACTGCCGCCGCCGGTAAGCAGGATCTGCTGAGTGCCGGCGTCGATACCGAGCAGCCGAAGGCGCTCTCTGATCAGTGAACGCAACTCCGGGGTGCCGAGGGGCGTGCTGTAATCGAGGATACCGGCGCTGTCCTGGCGGGTGACCTGGCGGATGGCGTAGGAGAGGTCTTCCACTTCCAGCCAACTGCCCGGCAGCCAGCCGCAGCCGAGCTTCAGCGTGGAAGCGTCGCTCTGAAACAGGCTCCAGCGATCGTCGGCGACCTCCTCCTCGGAGACCGGCTCGGTGCCGGCCAGCATTCTGGCGGCGCCATCCGCCACGTAGAAGCCGGACCCGGGCTTGGAACGTACCAGCCCCTGAGCCACCAGGCGTTCATAGGCTTCAATGGCGGCGTTGCGGCTCACATGCAACTCACTGGAGAGGCGGCGTATGGACGGCAGCCGGCTGCCGCCACCGGCGCCGTTTCGCACGATCCAGTGGCGGATTCCGTCTTCGATTTGCAGCGCTATGGGAAGCCCCGAGTCCGGGTCCATATCCAGCTTCATGCCAAGTCCTTAAGGCCGTTGTGGGAAGCTTGCTTGCAAGCGAATTCTTGTGGAGCCCCGATTCGCCTGAATTCAGAGGCCGCTACAGGGCTGCTGTGGGAGCTTGCAGGCAAGCTCCCACAGTGGCTTACAGACCGCGATACCCGCGACCGTTACCGGAAAACCCGGAACAGTTCATCAATAACCAGAGCCAAGTGTACCTTACCGTCGAATCCGGCGAATACGACCATGGTGTGGTCCCGCCCAGGTCGGGGCGCGCATGCGTGCCCGAGTGAGGCGGCCCATGTATCCCGTTTTCTCAAGGTCCGTTATGCGCCGTTTCGACGCCCTGCGTTTGGCTTTTGCCCTCTGCATCATCACCTCCGCTTCCAACCTCCAGGCGCCGCTGTATAGCGCCCTGGCCGCCAAGGACGGTGTTGGCGTGGGAGCCACCACGGTGGCTTTCGCTTGCTACGTATTCGGCATCATCCCCGTGCTGTTGGCGTTGAATGGCTTGTCGGAGCGGGTAGGGCGCAAGCCGCTGATTCTGGCGGCGCTGGTATTGTGTCTGATGGCGACGACGCTGACCCTGGTCGCCCCGGGAATTCTGGCCCTGGGCGCCGCCCGTTTCCTGGTCGGGGTGGCCACGGCGCTGGCCTCCAGCGTGGCGCCCGGTTACATGTATGACCTGTTCTCCGGTGGGGACCACCGGCGTGCCGCCAACTGGGTCACCGCCGCCACCTCTCTGGGCTTCGGTCTGGGCCCGGCGGTGACCAGCCTGTTTCTGCTACAAGCCAGTAGCCTGACACCGCCCAGTTTTCCACTTTATCTGCTGGCCGCGGCGCTGGCCTTTGTGCTGGTCGCTGGCCTGAGGGATGACGCGGCCAGATCAAGCCTAGCGCCGCTGGCCCGGCTACCGTTCTTCCCGGCGGGTTCGTTGATCTTCGGATGGGCGATCCTGCTGGCCTGGGGCACGGTGGGGCTGGTCATCGCCATCCTGCCTTCGGCACTGCAAAAGCACGGCCTGAGCGAGTGGTCCGGCTTCGCGGTGCTGGCCACTTGCAGCTGCGGCGTGCTGTTCCAGCCCCTGGCCCGGCTGCTGCCATCGCGCATTTCCACCCGCATCGGACTGCTGATCCTGCCGGTGGCCTACGCTCTGATCGCCTGGGGAGCGCTGCACGGGCAATTCGCCGGCGTGCTGGCGGGCGCGGTGCTGGCGAGCAGCGCCTGCTATGGCTTCATTTACCTGGGCGGCCTCAGCGCCGTGCTGGCGCTGGGCGAGGAACGCCGTGCCGCGGCCAGCGCCGGGTTCTTCCTGATGGCCTACTTCGGTTTCATCCTGCCGGTGATGGTGACCGGGGTGCTGGTGGATTGGTTGGGTCACTCCTTCGCACTTCAGACATTCGGCGTAACGCTGACTTGCTTGGTTGGCATACTGCTAATCTGCACCTTTTATGAGGGGAGAAAAGCGATGGTGCATTAGCTTCAGGTCATTTGGTACGTAGCGCAGGGGAGCTCTCGTTCACAGCAGAAAAACTTTTTACAGAGTCCCTGGCACTAATGACTAGGAAGGGAATCTCTATGGGGAGCAGTGTGAGAAGGAAGCGTATAGAATGCTTTGCTGATCCACCCAAGGCCGAGGGTTAGTATGTCATTGATGCTGTCCGATACGATATTTAGAGCTTACGACATTCGGGGGGTTTATGGAGAGGACCTGGATGATCATGCTGCGTATTGGATAGGGAAGGCCATAGGTTCAGAGGTGCTGGAGCATAATGAAGCTGATGTGATGGTCGGCAGAGACGGACGATTGTCGACTCCGGCATTGGCGAGCTGCCTTATTGACGGTATACGAAGCTCAGGGTGCAATGTCGTGGATCTGGGGATGCTGCCATCTCCTGCTTTATATTTTGCTGTTTGCTCGGGGCGGCATTGGGCTTCAGGTGTGATGGTAACCGGAAGCCACAATCCACGAGACTATAATGGTTTCAAGGTTCTGTTGAAAGGTAAGTCTCTAGGTGGGGCCGAGTTGACCAAGCTCAAGGAAAGAGTGGAGACTGGTAATTTGAATTATGGTCTCGGAAAATACAAGGAGATTGATATCAAGGAAGATTATATTTTTGAAGTTCTTAGACACCACGCTGCGCCAAATAAAAAGTTCAAATTAGTTCTTGATTTCGGAAATGGTGTGGGTGGAATCCTTGCGCCTAGAATCTTCTCCGAGCTGGGGTGTTCGATAACTACGCTATTCGAGGATGTCGATGGCCGCTTCCCAAATCACCATCCTGATCCAAGTATTCCCGAGTATATGACCGAGCTCAAAGATGTGGTTTTGAGAGAGAAAGCGGACTTTGGTTTTGCCTTTGACGGAGATGCTGACAGGCTCGGTGTAGTATTACCCGATGGTAGCACAATTTATTCCGACATTGTTTTGATGGCCCTGGCGGAGGATCTGCTGAGCCGTTGTCCGGGAGCAAAGATTTTGTTCGATGTGAAATGTACTTCCGCCGTATTTGATGTAATACAGAGGGCGGGAGGAAGGGCTGAGATGTGTCAAACGGGTCACTCTCCGATTAAAGCGAAGATGAGGGAGTCCCACGCGTTGCTTGCTGGTGAAATGAGCGGGCATTTTTACTTTCAGGATGATTGGTTTGGTGTCGACGATCCTATTGTTGCTGCAATAAGATTGTTGCGTGCTGTTGATAGCGGCGGGGGAAAACCTCTGGATTTTTTCAATAGGTATCCAACGCTCTTCTCAACCCCTGAAATAACAGTGAATGTCGCCGAGGAAAAGAAGTTTGTCGTCATTGAAAGACTCAGGCGTCTATGTGTTGATGAGCCAGGTATAATTACTGATATGGACGGTATTAGGATTGATTACGAAGATGGCTGGGGTTTATGTAGAGCATCCAATACTTCGCCTAAGCTTGTCTTAAGGTTTGAGGGAGCGTCCAAAGAAGCTTTGGAGAATATAAGAAAAAGGATAAGTGATAAGGTCGAAATTGCGATGAAGGAAGCTTTGGAATTCTGACTTGGTGGTTTTGAATGGAATTTAAAAACCCAGGCCTCGAATTGAAAGGGGCTAAGATTTTATGTGTATCTGTGGTTGCTATGGTGCTGCTCTCATCTCTTGAGAACTTGAGAGAAATAGTGGGAATTTTCGCTTATTGGGTGATGATTTGTGTGCCATTTATCCTGATTTTGGCGCGTAAATTGAAAACCAGAAGCCTCTTTTTTTCCACCGAGAACATGGAAAAACAATGGCGAGTAATGCTGGTCTTTTTCTTGTTGTATATGGCGTCATTTATCACCTCTTGGCTGGTGTCCGATATCTTTGCTGTATCCTCCTTTCTAAAATACAGCGCCCTGGCGGCTCTTCTGGCTATCCTGGTTGTGTTGCAGCCTAGTATCGATATGATCGTTAAGGGATTGAAGATTGCATCCGTTTTCTCACTGGTGGTTCTTTGGGGATTGATCTTGTTTAGATGGCAAGAAGGGTTGCACTTTTATCCTGGTAGATTTGGCACTGCTGTGGCATTTCCTGGGATACTGTGGAAGGTGGGAATCTACTTGATGCCGTGGGCGGCCTTGGCTGTTTTTAAGAAAGCAAATTTAAAACATGTTTTTTGGTTTATTGTGGCAATGTCACTGATTGTTTTGGATGGAAGTAGAACGGGGTTTCTTTTCACGATACTGATAATTCCTGTTATGGGATTAATGAGCAGATTTGTAATAAAGGAGGGTGGTTCTTTTTGGTTGAAGGCAGGTTGCATGCTGGCTGTGATACTGCTTGTGTCTTCCGTTGCAAAGCCAATATTGTGGCAGGCGACCAATGACTGGTTGACCGCTTCTAGTTCAAGCCTTGACTCATCGCTTCCAGAACGAGCAAACACTGCGGAATATGTTCTGAGTGCTGATGTTACCAGGCTCGATATGCTTCTTTCAGGAATATACCAGGCGGTAGACAATTTCCCATGGGGGGGAGGTGTTCTTAGCACGACTGTGCCCGCGTATGGTATTGATATGGTCATTCATATGGCCTATTTGCAAGTGCTGTCTGATCAAGGGGTTGCCGGGTTCGTGGGTTTTTCAGGGTTGTTCTTTATTCCCCTTCTGGTATTTTTTAAAAAAATAAGAGGTCAGTGTTTGGACGCGAAGAGTCTGCGAGCAAATACTATTGCTATAGCTATTGTTATGATTTATGCCGGTCATGGCCTGTTTCATCCGGTCAGTAATACCATTTCTGAATGGGGAGTGGTGTTGCTCGCCATGGCTGTGCTGATCAATAAATCAGAGAGTGTCAGGGTGTGAGCGGAAAGAGGGCAATAAAAAATGCTTCTTGGCTGACTTTGGGGCATGTTTTTGGTTATATTATTCCTCTTTTGGAGCTGCCTATACTCACTCGTAGTCTGGGTGTGTCGGGGTATGGCCAGATTGTCTTAGCACAATCTTTCGGATTGATCTTCGCTACATTTCTTGAGTTCGGCTTTAACATCAACGCAGCCAAGCGGGTTTCCATAGCGCGCGATGATTCCAAAAAGATAAAGTCAATCTATAGTGGTGTAATGACAGCGAAGTTGATGCTTTCTTCTTGCGTTGCTGTCTTTGTTTTTATTTTTTATTTTTTGTTTTCTTCTGATGGTCATCTATCAAGGCTTATGTGGATAGGTGTTTTTTTATACTCTGCCTCTTTTGGGTTTAGCCCCCTTTGGTATTTTCAAGGTGTCGAACGCGTTATCTTTCCAATGGTTGTGGATATTTTTTGTCGACTTTTAGGACTGCTAGTACTATGGATGCTGGTATCCAAGGGCGGCGATGTCGCGATGGCTTTTTACGTAATGATTCTCTTTGCGGCTCTCAATGTTATAATTACGAATATTGCTGCCATAAAAGCAGTCGGCATTTGCGCCGTGAATTTCAAGGAGGGGATTAGGGAAGTACGTTTTGGGTTTCATTCCTTTTTATATCGCAGCAGTAGCAATATACTTCAAATAGCCTCGCCTGCACTGGTCGGCAGCGTGGCTGGCTCTTATGCGGCCGGCTTGTATGCTCCAGCGGAGAAGGTGGTTCGCGCTGCCGTAGGTGTCGGCATCCCCATTCTGGCTGTAGTGCTTCCCTGGATGTCTAAAAAGTTCCATGATGACCGTGCGAGGGCGTTAAAGGTAAGTTGGTTTCTCATTGGCGGATTCGCTTTTATAGGAGTGCTTGCCGCACTTATGATCGTATTTGCCGGTCCGCAGGTACTGGCCATAATTACTGGTGATGGTTATAAGCAAAGCCAAGAGCTCGTCCTGCTATTTGCTTGGCTGGTTCCGATGCGCTTAGTCGCTCAGGCTATCGCGATGAGCTTGCTGGTTCCCGTGTCGCAGGAAAAGTTCGCAGGCACTTCAATGATCATAAGTTGTTTGATTACCCTGTTGATTGGTGTGGTTCTTATAGCTCATTCAGGAGCGGTTGGAATGGTATGGGCAACGTTGATTGGTGAATTTATATTGCTATCCTTGTTTTTTTATAAAGCCCGAAGAATATGAGTCCTGATGATTACTGACAGAGTCATGCATATAGCTTTAGTGTCTACCACTTTAGACTACGCGGGGGCGGAGCTGCAGGTGGTTCAATTGGCTAAGCGGATGAGGGAAAAAGGTCATGTTGTTACCGTTATCTCTCTAAAAAGTCCTGTGGCCTCCCTGGTATATGAGCTGGAGAGCTTTGGGGTAAAGGTGCGCTCATTGGGGCTTGATAAAGTGATCATGCTGCCGTTGGCCCTGCACAAAATGCTCAGAGCGATAGAGGATGATGGATATGATATAGTTCATGCCCACATGGTGCATGCTAATATTTTTAGTCGTATCGCTCGTATCTTGAAGCCATCCTTCCCCTTGATATGTACGATACATAGTACGAATGAAGGTGGTTTTTTCAGAGACTTTCTATATAGGGTGACCAGACCACTATCTAGTCTGGATACTGGCGTGAGTAAGGCGGTTAAAGATAGATTTTTGTCGGTGAAAGCAGTGTCGGACGAATGTAGGGTTGTATATAACGGTATCAATCTAAGTCACTTTTCCATAGACTCGGCTTCTCGAGAGTCAACAAAAAGGACAGAGTTCACATGGCTGGCTATTGGCAGGTTTCACTGGCAGAAAGACTATTCTAATCTGATAAATGCGTTTGCTCTCTTGAACTCTGTTAGATCGGACTGGCGACTGCTTATTGTTGGCTATGGGGAGGAAGAGACCGTTATTCGTAATCTCATTGAGCAGAAAGGATTGGTGGAATCCATACATTTGGTTGGAAAACAACAAGATGTTCGGCCATGGTATGCGAAGGCCGATGCATTTGTTTCTTCGTCAGTGGAAGAGGGCTATGGACTGGTTGTGGCAGAAGCGCTTGCATGTCAACTTCCTGTCGTTGCTACTGAGAGCGGTGGCCCTTCAGAAATCCTGGGAAGGGATGGATCCGTTGGTATTCTCGTGCCGGTTCAGGACGCCCAGGCTCTCAGTTCCGCTTTAACAGAACTGATGGCCATCCCCAAGGACGAGCGCATGGTAATGGGACAGAAGGGGCGAAAAAAGGTGCTCGCTGAATTTTCTCTGGATGAAATTGTATCACAATGGCTGGACATATATCAGTCGGTTTTACCCAAGAAGGCATGTTAGATTATTTTGCTCCGAATCCGGTAAGAATGGTTTTTATGGTTTTGAAGATTATTAGAACATCAAGTCCTATTGAAAGATTCTTAATGTAATAAAAATCATGTTCAACCTTCTCTTTTGTCGACTCGGTGCACACTGCATAGCCATGGCTTACCTGAGCCCAGCCAGTTATGCCAGGGTGAACAATATGCCGGTAGCTATAAAACGGTACATCTTTTTCAAACTGCTCGACGAAACCGGACTGCTCAGGGCGCGGCCCTATCAGACTCATATCGCCTTTAAGGACGTTGAAGAGTTGAGGTAATTCATCAAGCCGGTATTTTCTGATTATACTACCGAACTTCGTGATGCGATGGGAGTCAGTATCGGCGAAACGTGGTTCGGCCGATAAGCTTTCTTCCCGCATTGAGCGGAATTTGTACATGGAAAATACCCGGTTGCCTTGGCCAACCCGTTTCTGAACAAATAAGATCGGTCCCTTTGAATCAAGCTTTACTAGTAACGCCACCATCAAGCACACCGGGATGATGAGGGGGGAAAGTGCAATCACCACTACTGTATCTATCACCCGTTTCATTGATAGGTATGCTGGAGAGGGTTGCAAACTTTCCAGGTCGCTGGTGCGTAACGTATCGAGGTCGACTTTTCCGCCGAGTTCTTCCTGAACCTTTCTAGCATTGATTACGGGTATTCCGGAGATGCTCGCGTGGCTGATGAAACGAACCCACTCTGGTGGTAGGTCTGTATCCATATCGACGATCACTCCGTCAAATCGGCATCCCTGAAAAGAGGGGCTAACCAAGGTTCTCCAGTGAATGTTGGAGCTTGTTGTATCTTTCTGGGTTATTCCATAAGGAACTACAGCTAACTTTAAATGTCTGAATCGTTTGCTTATTAGGTAGGCGAAATACTTAATGAAGAATATGAGCGCCACGCCAATAACCAGGGACGTCCTGGCATATCCGGTCCTTGCCACCAAAACAAGAGTGAGGATCGTGCCGATAATCGTCATTGTTACTGTGAGGGAATAGCCGGGCGCCTTTCCGCCGGGAAATTTCGCAATCTGACTTCCCAGAAAGGTGTTTGCAACGTAGATGAAAAATAGAATCATTAACGTTGCCAGTTGATTCCTGTCTTCTGGTAAAGATTGGTACGCAAGAAACTGGGATCCTAAGACTAGAGTGCTGATTGCCACTGTGTGTCCAAGAAGCGGATTCAGTAGTAGTTTTTCGTACCAACGATTGTGGCGGGATATGGTTAGTTGGACTGCGTGCTGTCCCATTTTCCTGATCTTCCGTGTATGGTTCATAGCCATTCCAGCAGATTGTCCCGGAACGCGGATGTGCCTTCTCTGCATACTCAAATAGACGTTGCCTATACTACCTCATTTGCAATACAAATTCGTTGGCCAGTCAGCCGCAGGATTGCGTGATAGCGCAACAGTACACAGGAAAATAGGGGTATAGTTCACTCAATGAAGATTGTTTACGTTATTACCCATTTCGACTCCATTGGAGGGGCTCAGATCCACTTGTTGGATCTGGCTGCGACGATGGAAGAGGAGGGGCATGATGTCTACATACTCTCTGGGGGGGCTGATTACGAGCTGGCCGCAGTACGCTCCAGAGGATTGAATGCTGTTCATTTGTGCTGGCTGGAGCGTGAGATATCGCCAATCAACGATCTGAAAGCGATTTTCGAGTTGCGGCGCCACTTGACGCGATTGGCGCCTGATTTAGTGCATGCGCATTCTTCCAAGGCGGGCATTGTTGCTCGAGTAGCATCGTTCATGGCGGGTATTCCTGTCGTTTTCACTGCCCACGGCTGGGCATTTACGGACGGTGTCTCCCGTCGGCGGCGCCATTTGGCATTGATGCTAGAGAAGCTGGTGGCTCCGGTGACGGCCAAGACCATTGCTGTATCGGATTACGATCGGCGATTGGCGCTCTCCCATCGAGTCTGTCGCGACTCGAAGCTCCAATGCATCCATAACGGAGTGCCTGAAGTTGACGATCGATTGCGAGCTGATCCGGAAAAGCAACCCCCGCTCATTGTGATGGTCTCTCGCTTTCAAGAGCCTAAGCAGCCTGGTTGGCTTGTGGATGCCTTATCTTCGCTTGATTATCTTTCGTGGAGTGCGGTAATTGTTGGCGACGGTCCTGACCTGATGAGTGTGCAGTCACAAGTCGAATCTCTGGGTTTGATGGATCGCGTTTCGTTGCCTGGCCACTTGAGTGATGTGCCGAATATGCTCTCCGATGCACAGATCTTTGTTCTTCTGTCACGGTGGGAGGGGCTGCCGTTAAGCATATTGGAAGCGATGAGGGCCGGGCTGCCGGTAATTGCCTCCGATGTAGGCGGGGTAGGTGAAGCCATAGTGGATGGTGACACCGGTTTTCTGGTACCTGCTGGAGACGCCGAACAGCTTCAACGTATGCTTGTGCTGTTGATAGAGGATGCTGCTAAACGTCGGAAATTCGGTGAGGCGGGCAGGCGCATATACGAGGAAGCCTTCTCGTTTGAGGTGATGATCGAGCGTACCAGGGCGCTGTACATCGAAGTGAGCCAGAATCGGAAGGCAGGAGGGGGGATAGGGGGCTGGATTCGCGAGCTGATTAACAAGCGGTCCTAGCCGCTCAATCAGCGGGCAAAGAAAAAGGGCCTATCCGATGGATAGACCCTTTTCTGTTTGGCTCCGCCTGCTGGGCTCGAACCAGCGACCCGCTGATTAACAGTCAGCTGCTCTACCAACTGAGCTAAGGCGGAATGTCTTGAGGCCGCGTATATTAGTGGCGGCTTTCGGGGGCGTCAACACCCCCGAGTCCGTTTGTTGCTTATTTGTTCAATACCTTCTCGATTCGGCTCACCGCGTCCTTCAAGGTGTCCAGGCCCACCGCGAAGGACAGGCGCAGACAGCCGGGGGCGCCAAAGGCGGAACCCGGTACCAGAGCGACGCCGGCCTCTTCCAGCAGCCTGGTGGCGAGTTCGGTGCAGCTGGACACGCCGTCCATTTCGGCGATGGCGCCGGAGAAGTCGGCGAAGGCGTAGAAAGTGCCGTCACCGGGGGCGCAGCTGACGCCGGGGAGGGCGTTCAGCGCTTCCACCACATAGTCGTGGCGTTCCTTGAATGCCTTGACCATGTCCGCCACGCATTGTTGATCGCCGGCCAGGGCCGCTTCGGCGGCGGCCTGGCTGATGGAGGCCGGGTTGGAGGTGCTCTGGCTCTGCACCTTCTTCATGGCGCCAATCAGCTTCTGCGGGCCGGCGGCATAGCCGATCCGCCAGCCGGTCATGGAATAGGCCTTGGAGACGCCGTTCATGACCACGGTGCGGTCGTACAGGTCCGGGCAGGCGTTGACGATGTTCACGAACGGCTGGCCGGTCCACAGGATGTGCTCGTACATGTCGTCGGTGGCGACCACGATGTCCGGGTGCTGCTTGAGCACTTCACCCAGCGCCGCCAGCTCTTCCTTGGTGTAGGCCATGCCGGACGGGTTGGACGGGCTGTTGATCACGAACAGGCGGGTTTTCGGCGTGATCGCCGCGGCCAGCTGTTCCGGGGTGATCTTGAAGCGGTTTTCCAGGGTGGTTTCCAGGATCACCGGTACGCCGCCGGCTACTTTCACCATATCCGGGTAGCTGACCCAGTAGGGGGCCGGGATGATCGCTTCGTCACCGTCGTTGAACAGGGCCAGGGCCATGTTGAAGAAGCTCTGCTTGCCGCCGCTGGAGACCAACACCTGGGCCGGTTCGTAGCTCAGGTCGTTCTCACGCTTGAACTTGTCGACGATGGCCTGTTTCAGGCCGGGAGTGCCGTCCACCGCGGTGTATTTGGTCTTGCCGGCATTGATCGCCTCGATGGCGGCCTGTTTGATATGATCCGGGGTATCGAAATCCGGCTCACCGGCGCCCAGTCCAATAATGTCCTTGCCCTGAGCACGCAGCTCGGCGGCCTTGGAGGTCACCGCCAGGGTCGGGGAAGGCTTGATACGTTGGACGCGGTCGGAAAGGTTGATATCGGACATGCACTCCTCATCTATCGGATGATGATTGGAACCCGGTTTTGACACGGACCGGGGCACGCAATATTACCGCATCTGGCTTGCCCCTGATAGGGTGTCGGGTTTCGTGGGAGCGGTCGATCGACCGCGATATCGCGGCCCCTGGGCCGTTCCCACGGGCAGTGGCCGGGCGGCCAATCACTACTGACAGAGGCTGTCGGGAGGCAGGTGGATACTGTCTCGCGCCGCCCTTTCCCTACAGCAGGACAGTCCCACAGGACAGCGACACACCATGGCAGACACCGCGTTTAAATTGCACTCGGATTACCAGCCCGCCGGGGATCAGCCCACCGCCATCGCGCAATTGGTGGAAGGGCTCGAGGATGGGCTTGGCCACCAGACTCTGCTCGGGGTGACCGGGTCGGGGAAGACGTTCACCATGGCCAATGTGATCCAGCAGGTGCAGCGCCCGACCCTGGTGATGGCGCACAATAAAACCTTGGCCGCCCAGCTGTACGGCGAGTTCAAGGCATTCTTCCCGGAAAACGCGGTGGAGTATTTCGTTTCCTACTACGATTACTACCAGCCGGAAGCCTACGTGCCCAGCTCGGACACCTTTATCGACAAGGACGCCTCGGTGAACGAGCACATCGAGCAGATGCGCCTGTCCGCCACCAAGGCCATTATCGAGCGCCCGGACACCATCATCGTCGCCACGGTGTCGGCCATTTACGGTCTGGGTGATCCGGCCAGCTATCACGCCATGGTGCTGCATCTGGTGCGTGGCGATCATATTGATCAGCGCGACCTGCTGCGGCGCCTGGCGGAGCTGCAGTACACCCGCAACGAGATGGACTTCCGCCGCGCCACCTACCGGGTGCGCGGTGACGTGATCGACATCTTCCCGGCGGAAGAGGAGAGCAAGGCGGTACGTCTGGAGCTGTTCGATGATGAGATCGAGGACATCAGTATCTTCGATCCGCTCACCGGCGAGGTGATCAAGCGGGTGGGGCGCGTCACCATTTACCCCAAGAGCCACTATGTGACGCCCCGGGAAACCGTGCTCAAGGCCATCGAGATGATCAAGGAGGAGCTGGCCGATCGCCTCAAGCTGCTGCGGGACAACAACAAGCTGGTGGAGGCGCAGCGGCTGGAGCAGCGCACCCGTTTCGACATCGAGATGCTGCAGGAACTGGGCTACTGCAACGGCGTGGAGAACTACTCGCGGCTGTTCTCTGGCCGCCAGCCTGGTGAGGCGCCGCCGACGCTGTTTGATTATCTGCCGCAGGACTCGTTGCTGATCATGGATGAGTCCCACGTCACCGTGCCGCAGTTGGGCGCCATGTACAAAGGCGACCGCTCCCGCAAGGAAACCCTGGTGGAATACGGCTTCCGGCTGCCCTCGGCGCTGGATAATCGCCCCCTCAAGTTCGAGGAATGGGAGCGGCTGGCCCCGCAGATGGTGTTCGTCTCCGCCACGCCGGGCCCCTACGAGGAAAAACACGCCGGCCAGGTGGTGGAGCAGGTGGTGCGGCCCACTGGGCTGGTGGACCCGGCCATCGAAATCCGCCCCGCCGGCAGCCAGGTGGACGACCTGCTGGGCGAGGCCCGGGAATGCATCGCCAAAGGCGAGCGGGTGCTGGTGACCACGCTGACCAAGCGCATGGCGGAAGATCTCACCGAATACCTGAACGAAAACGGCATCAAGGTGCGCTACCTGCACTCCGACATCGACACCGTGGAACGGGTGGAGATCATCCGCGACCTGCGTCTGGGCAAGTTCGATGTGCTGGTGGGGATCAACCTGTTGCGTGAGGGGCTGGACATGCCGGAAGTGGCGCTGGTGGCCATTCTTGACGCTGACAAGGAAGGCTTCCTGCGCTCCGACCGTTCCCTGATCCAGACCATCGGCCGGGCGGCGCGTAACATCCAGGGGCGGGCCATTCTCTACGCCGACCAGGTCACCGGCTCCATGCGCCGCGCCATCGACGAAACCGAGCGCCGCCGGACCAAGCAGATCGAACATAACAAGGCGATGGGCATTACCCCGCAAGGGCTGGTCAAGCAGGTGCGGGACATCATGGATGACGCCTATACCACTGGCGCCGGCCAGCCGGAGCGCAAGCGCACCCGGAAGGTAGCGGACGACCGCGAGAAATACGTGGCCCGCTCACCGGCGGAGGTGGCCAAGGAAATCGATCAGCTGGAAGCGAAGATGATGGAGCACGCCAAGAATCTGGAGTTCGAGCAGGCCGCGGCCCTGCGCGACCGCATCCATCGCCTGCGGGAAGAGGGCTTCATGCGGTGAGTTCCTTCGCCTGCAAGCAGGCTTCCCACAGCCCGTCTACAGCGCCGCTGTGGGAAGCCAGCTCGCTGGCGAATAATCGCCAACGCACTCCTGCTACACCACCTCCGGCATCACCTCCGGGCTCAACTCCTTCACCCAGATCAGCGTCCCGGCAATCACCGCCACCGGCATGATGAACAGATTCACCAGCGGCAGCATGGTCAGCCCCATCACCAGCGAGCCGAACGTCAGCACCAGCCAGCGCTTGCGCTTGAGCCGCACCAGCATCTCCTCGAACGACACCTGACGGTTATCCGCGCCATAGTCGATGTACTGCATGCCCAGCAACCAGCCGGACCACAGGAACCACACCGCCGACGCGAAGACGTTCACCACCGGAATGAAATAAAGCACCACCACCACGAACAGCACCAGCAGTGCCCGCCACAACCAATACAACGTCTTGCGGATCTCCCGTTTGAAAGTCCGCCAGACCATCGCGCCGATGGACTCATCCGGCATCGGCCGGCTGGTGACCTGGATATCCACTTTCTCCGCCAGAAAACCCATGAACGGCGCCGCGATCAACTGTACGCCCAGGGTGAAGACGCTGGCGAACACCCCCAACAACAGAATCCACACCAGCACCACCGCCGCGTTGGCCAGAAACTGGATCAGCCCGTTGAGAAAGCTCAACCCGCCATCCAACGCCCAGCCCGCCGTCACCGCCGAAATCCAGCCCCCGATCCAAGTCGCGGAGAGCCAGTACAGCACCCCGAACACCAGCACGTTAAAGGCCATCGGCACCAGTACATACCAACGCAGGCCCGGGCTGCGCGCCAGGCCGAAGGCCTGACTCAAATAGGAAAACGCACGACTGATCTGCTGCACGGTCCACCCTGTCTTCGGCTACGGAAACACCGCGGAGTCTAACGGGGTGGGGGAGGGGTGCCAATGGTGGATCTGGATGGACGGGGAGGGCAGGAGAGGTGGTTTGTGAATGGTTGTAGGCTGAGGCTTACATGAAAAAGGGTGAATATCCTACATCAGCTGTATGAAATGGCTTACACAACGAATCGATGAAAGCGGATATAAGGAGGGGGTAAATTGTTTATGTGTCGGGGTGCTGACCTGCGATGGTGCATAGTCGTCAAAAGTGATCGCGATGCAATAAGTCGGTATTACCAAGAACAGGTTTTCACGGGGACGGTTTTGATGATGAAAATATTTGTCGCCGCATTGGCCGTGGTTATTCTGCCAGTTCAAGCTGTGGCCGGTACCGCAGCTGGATATATCACCGGACTCATGGCGCATTCTGGTGGTGAGGATAGCGGCCCTGGTGTGTTCATGTTCACGCTGGACGGCGATCGAAATAATGCCCCTAGTTGTAGCACTGAAAACGGCGGGAAAGATTGGGCCATGTCTCTTGAAAGTGAGGCAGGGCGAGCGATGTATGCTTTGGTTCTATCAGCACACGCGCAAGGAAAAAGAATCTATGTTACTGGTACAGGGCATTGTAATTCTTGGGGAGATCGAGAACAACCGGAATGGATTAGTGTTGGGCAATAAAGCCCGCAGATGAAGTTGGCCTAAATGGGTATGCATATAGCACCTTGATAACCGCCTTTAGTATGGATATCGATATCGGAGTCCGGTTTGATCCAATTGTGTCTGTGAATGGCGCCTGCAGAGTGAATCGGATTATTTTGAGGCGGTAATTTTAATATATAAAACCTGGAGGGGTTATGAATAAGAAAGCTTTATGGGGTCTGGTGCTCTCTGGCATTTTTGTGTCTGGCTTTTCACATGCCGAGAGCACCCCGGGGAACTCAGGGAAGTTCTTGCCGGAGAGTGTCGAAGTTCTAGATCAATACGTTCTTTTGAGAGTGTCTCCACAGACTGCGCAGCAGATCCAACACGCGGACAATTGCACTAGCCGCGGGGTTCTCGCTATAAATCTTGAGTCGGGGCAAATGCGACAGGAAATGCTGTCCATAGTCCTTGCATCTCTGACGTCTGGACAACCGGTATCCGCTCATATCTCTGAATGTATCCCGGTGCATTGGGACGCCTCAGCAACAATCCCTTCCTTGAAAACAGTTTACTTGCACCGTAATTGACGATCTGAGTGTATTGATATTTGGATAGTATTCCGATTGGGATGGGGAAGATATGTTTAAAAAAGGGATTGTTTTAGCTATTGCTATTCTGTCTATCTGGGGGGCGAGTGTCGCGAATGCGGCTCTTCCTTTGAATCAGGGCCGCTATGATGTCTATTACGGAGACATTGATAGTGTCGAGTACGGCTTGGATGGTCGGGCCGATATACTGCTTCGTGCCCGACAGCAATATGCAATGATTACCCTTGGCATTGCCTTTCCCATCCCCATCGAATCGGGCTACCAGGATCTGCTGTTCTGTGGCAGGGGATCAGGTGCCTTTACCCCCTGCACGATGACGCAAGGCGCATCGATACCTGCCACGCCATCCAATCAGTTCGATTTTCTTGTTGGAGATTTTGATGGCGATGGTGTTAAAGATCTCCTGCTGCAATCCAAGAACCAGAACATCAATAGCCTTTATCTCAGAAATGACAATCAGGGCCGACTGGTCCTGAAGGATCAGTTCCAGAAAATAGGTGGTTACTGGGTATCTGGTGGAAGCGGCATCTCCGTGGGGAAAGCGCCTGGTGGTAACGGAGATGTGCTCATTTTCGATGATTTCCGTTATTCCCAATGGAGCGGCAACAGTTTCTCCGAACCCAGAAGCATCAATCTTAATACTTCCCTGGTCGGTTCCTCCGCATCCTCCTTCTCCGTTGATCTTGGCCAGGCTGAGTTTAGCCTTCCCATTCAGGTCCCCAAAGGCGGTGCCGGTGTCGACCCCTCGTTCTCGATCCATTACTCCAGCGGTTCCGGATATGGCCAGGCGGGCATGGGGTTCAGTATTTCCGGCGTTTCCGCCATCGAGCGCTGTGGTTATAGCTTCGAACGGGATGGTGCGGTATCGGGAGTAAAAGGAAATAATGGCGACTTGCTTTGTCTTGACGGCAACCGGTTGATCCTTGTCTCCGGCCAGTACTGGGGTAACGGCTCAGTCTATCAGACCGAGGCGGAATCGGATCGTAAGATCGTCTACAGCCAGGGTGGCTTTACCGTCCATGAGAAGAACGGCGATGTCATGTATTACGGCAGCCGGGCGGATACCCGTATCACTGGCCGCTTGTCGGGCAACGCGGTTGGCCGTTGGGTTCTGGATGGCGTGGAAGACCGTTTGGGGTATGGATATCGGGTGACGTACCAGCCCGGCTCCGCCGGTTACTTCCCCCAGAAGATCGAATACACGGTCAAGGACGGCCAGGCCGGCAGTGGGGATGCCGAGGTGGAATTCACTTATGAGCCGGACCCTTATGGCTGGCGTACCGCGGTGCTCGGTAAAGTGTATAGAGTGGGGCTCCGTTTGGCTCGCGTCACCTCCCGAAGTCATGGCTCCGTGGCGCGGCAATATCACTTCCGTTATGAAACCAGCCAGGCCACCAAGCGCTCCTTGCTGACCCGCTTCTTTGAATGCGATGCATCGGCGCGCTGTTTCAAGCCTATTACTTTGAACTGGAAAAAAGAGCGTCAGCCGGACTTTTCCAAGACCACGTATTCCCGTTTCCCAGGAACCCCCTCGACGGAATACGTGTTCGAGGAAGGGTTGCACTATCCAGGGTTTGCCCGCTGGGTGGATATCAATAGGGACAAGTACGATGACTACTGTCGGATTTCCGGTACCGGGGCGGGTTATTCTTCTCCGGCTGAAATTATCTGCTATTTGAGCAATGGCAATGGTGGGTTCGGTTCCCAGATCAAGATCGATGCCGGGTTGGTGGGCACTCGTTTACAACAGCATGATGACGCGCCGTCGCCAGATTGGAGTCGCCATAATTGGAACGTGGACCCCGCTTGGATCGATATCAACGACGATGGCCTGGTAGATCTTTGCTACTCGACTATCCAGGGCGGTAATGACCGGCTGACCTGTCGATTGAATAAACCCAATCTGCAGAATGCGTTCAAAGAGCTCGTCACTTTTGATGTATCCCGTCCCGTCGACAAGTTTTTTGTCGGCCCCAGATCCTGGATGGACTTTAACGGTAACGGAAAGATCGACTATTGCTATACCTATTTGAAAGACGAGAAAAAGTACATCCGCTGTCTGGTTCAATCGGTCAACGGGTTCACGTTCTCGGAAGCCTTCACCAAGGAAATCACCGACATGGCCGGCTACTGGGCAGATGTCAACGGTGATGGGCTTCCGGACTATTGCATTACCACCAAAACCAAGATCACTTGTCATATCAATAATCAAGGCCAGGGTCTGAATGGCGGAACCTGGGCTAAAACCGGTACTCACTTTCAGGCCAATGAGCCAGATCGCTGGGTCTACAAAGGCAGCTCCACCAAGTATTTCAGCGCGCTGTTCACTGACTTCACCGGCAATGGATTCTCCGATTTCTGCCGCATCTATTGGACCACTAGTAACGGCAAGGGAGGTTATCGCGCTTCGTGCCTCGAATCCCTGGGCGATGGCTGGGGCAATGAAATCACCTCACCGTTCCTGCAGGTTACTCCAACAACCGCGCAAGACTATGAGCGGATGCCGGAAGCCACTCAGTTCATGGACGTCAACCAGGATGGCCGCATGGATTGGTGTGTGGAAAATACAGTGCCTGGCGTGTCGGACACTCATTTAACCTGTTTTATCTCCACGCCGGATGGCTTTGGTGCGTCTTCGGCGAAGTATCGCTTGCCCTATCTGGGATCGAACATCCGCGGTATGCGGGACATCAACCGGGGATGGGCGGACATCAACGGTGATGGCCATGATTCCTACTGTGCCTTGTACTGGAAATCCTTGGTACCCCGTAATCGCGGCATGGCCTGCTTCGGTCCTCAGGTGCCGGAACAAGGTGACTTGCTCACCGGTGTCACCAACGGTTTTGGGCTGGAATACGGCGTTACCTACAAGGATATTGCCGATCCGTCGGTGTACGCCTATGGCGGCCCCACTGGCAGTCACGGCCAAGTATTCCTGACCAAAGGCATGAACGTGGTTTCGGAGCTGGAGGCCTCCGACGGCATCGGCGGTTACAACACCCAGCAATATTTCTACCGGAATTACGGCTACTACCCCAATGAGTTCGGTGGCGTCGGCTTTGAGCTGCTCAGAGTGACCTCGGAGAACGGCCGAAAACGCCATGACATCTGGTTCAATCAGGACGTCCGCAATCATACCGTCGGTCAGGTGGATCGCTCCGAGACCTATTACAAGGTCGGCGGCGGGTTCCAACTGGTCTCCAGCGAAGAAAATGAGTGGCAGACTCAGATTTATCGGGGCCAGGGCTTTCCGCTGCAGTCCGCGTCCAATATATGGAACCGTTCCGGCATCTCCCTGCGTTACCGATCTTTGCTCAAAGGCAGCGTCAGCAAGGAGTATGAGCTTGACGGCAGCCTGATCAAGACGGTGGAATCCAGCAATACCTACAAAAACACCGGCGACTTGCTGACGCAGGAAGTCGCTACCTCCGGAACCGGGCAGACGTTCACCAAACGACTGGTCAACCAATATCTGACCAATAACCTGACCTACTGGATACTGGGCCGTCAGTCCCGTTCCGAGGCCACTTACTCCGGCTCTTATCAGGGGCAGGCGACGCCCACCATTACCAGGACCTCGGCCTGGACCTACTATTCAGCGTCGCAGCCCGGTATCGGCGGCATGCTGCAATCCGAGATCGTGGAGCCGGATCAGCCGGTGCTACGCAAGGAAACGCGCTATACCTACAACGCCTATGGGCTTACGGAAACACGGGTGGAGAAGGGCGCTGGCGGCGCGGAACGAAGCACGCAATTCACCTATGATCCCACCGGCCGCTTCGTGGTGGAGACCCGCAATACGCTGGGGCACACCTCGAAAGCGACCTACGACCCGGTGCTGGGTGTCAAGCTGACGGAAAGTGACCCGAATAACGTCACCACCCGTTGGAATTACGACTCCCTCGGACGCCCGCTGACCGAATTCAGCGCGGATGGGCAGCGCCGGGAGACCCGCATCAAGGCTTGCATAAGCAATTGCCCGGCCAACGCGGTGTACTACACCGAAAGCTGGCTGGCGGGCCGTAACGGCACGCCGATCAGCGGCCCGACCCGGGAATACACGGACTTGCTTGGCCGTACCATCGAAACCCGGGCTACTGGCTTCGCCGGCGAAACCATCGTGGCGAAGACGGAATATGACGCCAACGGCGACGTGACCCGCACCTCCGAGCCGCATGAGCTGGGCGGAGCGGTGTACTGGAATCAGGTGATGTCCCGTGATGTGCTGGGGCGTCCTCTGGTGGAGCGGTCCGCTTCCGGTTTGACGTCCAACCATCAGTACAGCGGACTCACCACGCAACAAACGGTGTCCTGGAGCGATCCCGTGGGAGGTGGTCAGACCACCCAGGTGACCGTTCACACCAACGATGTTCAGGACCGCTTGCGCCGGGTGGTGGACGCGGCCAATCGGCAGCTTACCTACCAATACGATGCTTCAGGCAAGCTGCTCAAGGTGGTACTGCCGGACCAGGTGGAGCTGGTTAACACTTATGACGCCCTGGGCCGTAAGGTCGGCTCCCAGGATCCGAATATTGGTCAATGGCAGTACGCCTATGACGATTTCGACCAGATCGTTCTGCAACAGAACGGCAGTGGCGCCCGGACCTGTTCGGCCTATGACGAGCTCGGGCGGCTGATTTCCCGCACCGATGATTATCGGCCTTCTCTGAGCTGGGCCCAGGCATCACAGGCCGCCTTGAACGGCTGCGCGGGGCAGACCGCGACCCATAGCTGGAGCTATGACGCCCCGGCCAAAGGGGTGGGGCGCCTGGCTCTGGTGACCGCCAACAATGGCTATCGGGAAGAGCCCTTCTACGATGGGATTGGCCGGGTGGTGCAGGTGGACACCCGTTTCGATGGCCGTCAGTTCACCCGTTCAAGCCAGTTCGACAGCAATACCGGCCGCCTTGTACAAGAGACGTTGCCGCACCGGATCAACGGCCCGAGCCTGAGCGTGGAATACCGCTACAACGCTCAGGGCGAACTCCATGAGATCGGCAAGCCCGGTGAGGAAGATTATTACTGGCGGGCCAATGCCAAGACCGTGCGTGGTCAGATCAAGGATGTCTATCAGGGTAACGGCATCATCCGCAAACTGTACGACCATGATCCGGTGTCCGGTTTCCTGACCCAGATCCGCTCCAAGATGACTTTCGATACCGCCTGGGGCATCCAGAACGAGTTCTACGACTTCGACGCCAAGGGGCTGATGCGCAAGCGCACCCAGCAGGCGGTGGGTAACCTGGAACAAGTGGAGGAAACCTTCGCATACGATGTGGTGGACCGCCTGGTGCAAGCCACGGTGGCCAACATGACCACCCCGGGGAACTCCTTCGAGCAGTCCATCGACTACGACGTCAGCGGCAACATCCTGCAGCGAAACGACGTCGGCCAGTACCAGTATGGCGAAAGCTGCGAAGTAGGCGGCACCCAATACACGCCGGGACCCCATGCCGTCACCAGTGTTACGGGAACCCGCAACGCCAGCTACTGCTACGACAGTGGCGGCAACATGCTTGCCGGCGGTGGCAAGACCATCTCCTACACCGCTTTCAATAAGCCGGACCAGATTCAGGGCACCAGCGCGACGGTGGACCTGGTCTACGGACCGGACCGCTCTATCCTGAAGCAGGTCACCACCACCTCCGAGAAAACCACCAACAAAATTTCTCTGGGGGGCTACGAATATCTGGATATCCAGAAGAACGGGCAGACCACCATCAAGGAACGCTTCCGGATCACCGGCGACGTGGTGGTGTCCTTCGAAAACGGTGACGCCACCTCACCCAACGAAGAGCACCTGTTCATGGACGGCATGGGCTCCGTGGTGGCCGTGGCCCACGGCCTCGGCGGTGTCACCGAACGCTACCGCTACGACCCCTGGGGCCGGCCACGAAAAGACGTGGACTGGACGGCGATCAGCGACGCCGCCTGGTTCGGCATGGAACGGGCGGAAAAGGCCACCAGCAAAGGTTACACCGGCCACGAAATGCTCGACGACGTCGGCATCATTCACATGGGCGGCCGCATCTACGACCCCACCATCGGCCGCTTCCTCAGCGCCGACCCGGTGATCAAGGGCCTGGACCAGGTGGAAAGCTACAACCGCTACAGTTATGCCCTCAACAACCCCATGAGCATCACCGACCCCAGCGGCTATTCCTGGCTGAGCAAGACCTGGAAGAAGCTACGGAACTCGATCAAGAAGCGGATGGGGATTGTTCTGGCGGTGTTCAATCCGCAAATGGCCATCGCGGAAGTGACATCCCGCTACGCAGGCAAGGAAATGGCTCGGTTCGCGGCCCGCAACAAGTATGCCGGGGAAGTGTTTGGGATTGTTGGCATGGTAGGTTGTTCCATCGGTACAGGAGGCGGGGCCGGTGCCTGTTTCTCCGCCTACCAATCCTGGGTTGCTGGTGCTGTTACGTACGGTAGTGGGGCCCCCATTGAAAAGGCTTTGCTTGCGGGCGCGAAATCAGCAGCATTGGCTTACGCAGATGCAAGGGTTAACAAATTCATTGGTCGCCAGGACCTCCGTTGGTATAACAGCGGCATAGCCCACGGCGCCCGTGGCGCAGCGTTTGCCCGGATGCGAGGTGCGGACGTGAGATCCGGGCTGATTGGGGGAATGACGGAAGGTATGTTGGGTGACCACATTGAGGATTGGACTGATGGCAAACCCGCCCTGGGGGCTGCTGTGGCCGGTTTGATTAGTGGCTCTGTCTCCGAGGCCACTGGTGGTAAGTTCATGGTTGGAGCTGCTACCGGGGCTATGGGGTATTTGTTTAACCAGATGAGTACCAAAGAAGAGCGGAATAGTCCGAGTTGGGAAAGGTTCAAACAATATATAAAAGAGCATGTGCGAGTTGGTTGGCTAGCTTCATTCACTTTAAAAAGAGGGGCTGGTATAACTATTGATTTGGGATCAGCTAAGTTGAGCGACGAAACTGGAGGGTATTGGACAGAGAGTGGCTATATTAAGACCTTTTCTGAAGGAAGAACTTTGACGGAATTCGATTTGCCCTTTCTCGGAGGTGTGTCAGCTGAGAATATTACGAGAGATAATGGGGCTACATGGAGCTATGGAACGCCAAAATATCGGTCAAGTGCCGTAATGGACGTCCTTAGAGGAAAAGGTCTAACTCTCGATGTTTCCATTGGGTTGGGGGTTGTGTATGAAGATTCAATCCATGTCTTTGGTGGTGATTGAGATGAGTGGCTCTGATGTTAAGAAGATAAGGCTGTACTTTATATTTCTATGGGGTGCGCTGGGGCTTCTTGCCGTCTCATCTCCATTTTTTTATCTTTACTCAGATGTAGTAAATGGTAGCATTTTCCTGAAGACCGTTCTTCTAGTAGTTATGATTCCCGTAGGAATGATGTACCTGACTCTTTGGGGGGACTGTGTAAAGGTCTACGGCTTAAAGCTATTGGTCTTGGCTCCGGTTCTATTTTTTCCTGCCGTTGCACTGGTTATTGTCTCAGTCGGGCCTTTTTTTCATCTTGCGTATATAACATATAAGGCTCGATATATACTTTTTAGTAACTTTAAATAAGCGTGACCATAGGGGGGGCTGCTTTGGGTTTTTAGGCCTTGAGTGAAGATTTGAGGGGCTGGTCTTAAATTGTGCTTTTCGTACGCCTTGCGCCTTTACGCCTCGGGGGGGCAGGTCTTGCCATCTGCCTTTCGAGTAGGGGTGTCGAATTTTTGTAAAGACGAAGGATTGAGTGAAGGAGCCAAGAAGAGCTAGGCTCATGCGCTTGGCATTCATGGACGAATTATATGGAATTTGAGAGGTGGGATATGAAAAAGGTCGTTGCGTTGCTGTTTTCCTTTCTTTTGCCAGGACTGATCTACGCTGGTGAGCCAACTTGTCATACCAGTGCTGGGGCTCCCTATTGTTACTATTTGGGAAAAGTGAAACAGCTGTATATCAATGACAGAGGCGTAATGATGCTTTACTTCGATACCCCGATGGCTTCTGGTGCACCGGCGAGCGTTGGTATTGGCGGCGTGTCGAAATTCGTGGCGGGAGCGGTTTCCTATCTGGATAAGCCGGAGTTTGCTTCCTACTTCTACAGCACGGCTCTGGCGGCTCAAACCACAGGTAAAGACGTTAAGATTCAAATGAGGGGAACGGTTGGGGGATATTTGAAAATTGACCGTATATGGGTGGAGTGACTGGGAAGGCTCGCCAAATTCCTCAGGCGGGTCGGTTTCGCGTTTTTCGGTGTTACCGGTCCTCCAACCCCAGCCTCCGATGCCACTCGGCGATACTCTCCGCCGGATAGCGGTCGAAGCATTTGTCGTTCTTTCCGGCTTCCACTTCCACCCAGTTGGCTTTGCTGTCCAGTAGCAGATGCACCCGTTCGGGCGGGATCGGCAGGTCGGTGTCGATGGCTGAGGCGCATACGCGCTCAGGGATGCAGTTCTTGCCCTTTGCCTTTCTCAGCTGGAAAGAGTGACTGCTAAGCATCGGGCAGGACCTGCCACCGGGGCGTGCCCCCTGAACGCATGACCCATATGATCGTATTGTAGAATTGGTGGTGTAGTATTATTTTTTCACCACCAGTTTTCAGGATGGAAGGTGCTTATGGAATGGATCGCCTTGATTTTAGCAATGGCCTTGATTTTAGCTCTCGTCTTTTTCACCAACTGGATAATCATTCTGCTCCGCAAAAAGGTTAAGAAAATTTACCATGAAGCCCAGATCAGAGCGGGCGGAGAGTTTGACATTGATGTAGTAGGGGAGTCTCACTACCAAGACAATCTGGAAATAGTGGCCTCTGAGAGCGGTCGTGGATGGGATGATGACCTGCAAGCCTGGGTCGTGCCCGAGCCTGACAACCCACATGACAAAAATGCCTGCGCGATCTACATAGATGACCTCAAGGTAGGGTACCTGCGACGCCAGAACGCAAAGGAATTCAAGGAACTGATCAAACTGCTAGACCTGGACAAATACTCCAAAATCGGCGTCAAAGCCAGGCTTGTCGGGGGGACCAATAACAAGCCCAGCTTTGGTGTCATTCTGGATATGCCTGCGCTGGATAGTTTGGGTTAGAGGCTCTGGGGGGCAGGGCCTAAGGAATCTGGATGGCACGAATCTGGACGATAAAGAGAAGGAGCTGATTTTTAAGATTTTCAGCCGTTTCAAGTTTGTGATCAGCGGTGTCGCCTTTGTATTTTTCTTTCTTGTTTTTGTCTTTGCATAAAGTACTTCAAGCGGGGCTAGCCCTCCTTATCCTCCAACCCCAACCTCCGATGCCACTCGGCAATACTCTCCTCCGGATAGCCGTCAAAGCATTTGTCGTCCTTTCCGGCTTCCACCTCCACCCAGTTGGCTTTGCTGTCCAGCAGCAGATGCACCCGTTCGGGCGGGATCGGCAGGTCGGTGTCGATGGCCGAGGAGAACGGGTGGACCAGTTCCGGCCAGCGCGGATCGAATACCCACAGGGCGCTGGCGCAGTGGTGGCAGAAGTGCCGTTCGCCAGGACTGGGTTCACCATCAATGACGGCATGGTAGATGCTCTTATGCTCGGCGCCTTCCACGGAAAGCGTTTCGGCGCGGCCGCTGAGGTTGATGGCGTAGCCGCCACCGCCGGCGGTTTTGCGGCAGATGGAGCAATAGCAACGTTGATAGGGATAGGGGTGTGGGGACTCGACGCTGAAATGCACCGCGCCGCAGTGGCAGGAACCGTGAAGCAACATGACTTTCCCTCCCGAGGTTCGGGCCGTCACTGACAATGGTGTCAGCGTGGCAGGGGGTAATGCCGATGGCTATGGCACGAGGGTAAGTCGATCAATCTGGACAGGCAATGGGAGAGCACGGAACTCCTCGCGTGAAGGAGCCTCCAACGTGATGAGGAAGGAAATGCCGTGTTTACCTTCTATACATTTTTCATCTGGGAGGAGAGTGTCATGTCCATGGGGGCCCGATTCGTAGCAACGGGATTCGCTCTGTTCGCTTCGATTTTGTCCAGCGCCGGCGCCTGGGCGTCGGAAGGGGAGGCAGGAAACGCCGTTTATGACGGTGAGCTGTCCGGTTTCGACTACGCTTATCCGGTGAGCCGGTTCGAATTTACTTCCCAAGGTGTGTCGATGCGGATGGCTTATCTGGATGTTAAGCCGGAGACACCAAACGGGCGCACGGTGGTGCTGATGCACGGCAAGAATTTCTGCGCGGGCACTTGGGAGGGCACCATTGAAGCTCTCTCCGAGGCCGGGTACCGGGTGGTGGCGCCGGATCAGATCGGCTTTTGCAAATCCACCAAGCCCGAGAATTATCATTTCAGCTTTCATCAGTTGGCCGCTAACACTCACTCTTTGCTCGCGAATCTCGATATCCACAAGGCGACGGTGATGGGGCATTCCATGGGCGGCATGCTGGCCGTCCGTTATGCGCTGATGTACCCGGATGGGGTGGAGCAGTTGGTGCTGGCCAATCCTATCGGATTGGAGGATTGGAAAGCGAAAGGCGTGCCGTATCAGGGCATCGACCAGGCCTACCAGTCGGAATTGAAGAAGAGCGCGGAGGGCATCCGGGCGTATCAACAATCTACTTATTACGCCGGCCACTGGGAGCCGCGTTATGACCGCTGGGTGGAGATGCAGGCCGGGATGTATCGCGGCAAGGACCGGAAACGGGTGGCATGGAATCAGGCGCTGACCTCCGACATGGTGTTCACGCAACCGGTGGTTTATGAGTTCAATCAGTTGCGGGTGCCGACTCTGTTGTTGATCGGCGAGCAGGACAACACGGCGATCGGCAAAGGACTGGCCAGCGAGGAGGCTAAAAAGGAACTGGGCCGCTATGAGGTGCTGGGTGAGCAGGCCGCTGAGCGGATTCCCGATGCCACTTTGGTGGAGTTCCCGGAGCTGGGCCATTCTCCGCAGATTCAGGCACCGGAGAAGTTTCACAAGGCACTGTTGGAAGGGCTGAGCGAGCTGTAGCGGAGTCTGCTCGGGACGGGGACGTCGGCCGGCGATACGGTGCCGGTGGTCCCCAATCCGGTGGTGCGATGTTAGGATGCGCGCCTTGCCGATTGTATCGATGGAGAGCTGATGTTATCGAAACGGACCTTCCTGCTTCCTCTTGCCTGCCTGATCTCGCTTGTCTCCCTTGGTGCCAAGGCCGCTCCCGAATGGGCGGATCCGGATTACCCGGAGATCGATTACGGCGGCACCTATGGCATGCTGGCCAGTGAAAACGGGTTCATGGAAATGATGGGCTGGTGGGCCTACGGCGATAGCGGGGCGGCCTACAGCAACATCGACTCCCTGAAGAGCGCCGCTAATAAATCCCTGCTCATGCGCGAGCATGATCACACCCGGTTCGAGGCCGAGTGCACGGACGGGAAACTGGCTTTCGTGGTGACCCACGCATCAGGTATGGGAAAAGGGCCGAGTGCCTTCGCGGTGACCGACGGTGGCGATATCGAGGTGGTCTACAGCTTCGATGGTGGTGAGGCCCATAAAGCCGCCTGGCCGGACCTGTTCGAGGGGAGATCCACGGGGTTGCGCCAGGATCAGGCGTATCGGTTCATGAAAGCCCTGGAAAAGGCGGATGACGTGGTCCTGCGGATGCACAGCTCCGACGGCTCACCACTGGAACTGAATTTCGCCCTGGCCGGCGCGGAAGAGGCCTTTGCTCCGGTGCTGGAGGCTTGTGGTTACCAATAGCCAGGGGCCTTGTAAGACTCTCTCACACGGAAATCTTCAACTCCACTCCCAGCGCTTTTAATACCCGCACCACGGTGTCGAACCGCGGCTTGGCGCCGGGGCTGAGGGCCTTGTACAGGCTCTCCCGGCCCAGCCCCGAGGCGCGGGCGATTTCACTCATCCCCTTGGCGCGGGCCACGTGGCCAATGGCATCGATCAGTTCATTGTGGTCGCCGCTGGCCAGAACCTGGGACAGGTATTCGGCAATGGTGGCCTCGCTGTCCAGATGGCGAGCGAGGTCAAAGGGTTGGACGCCGAGGTCTTTCAGTGTGTTGTCAGAGTGGTTCATGGTGGTCACCCCGCTATGGTGTTGTGATCCGCTGGGTCAGAGCTTGCGCGCGCCGGATGTCCCGCTCCTGTGATGCCTTGGTGCCGCCGGTCAGCAGCAGGCAGGTGACCGGGTCAAGATACACGTAGTAGACGCGATAGCCTGGCCCCTGGTGCAGGCGTATTTCGTGGAGCTGCTTCCCCAGGCATTTGTGATCGCCGATCTGCCCGTTGCGCAAGCGGTCCAGCCGGCGGAGCAACGCGGCCTTGCCAACCGGGTCCCTCACTTTGGACAACCAGAGGCGAAACGCCTGAGTGTCCAGTACGGTATAAGTCCGAATTGTATCCTTTTGGATACGAATGTCAAGGCTGTAAGGTTCGGAATCGGAAGAGGGTTTCCGACCAGGGGAACCGGAGGCATCGGGGCCGTTCATGGCAAATGCTCGCTGGTGTGATCCAGCTTTTAGTATCGAGGCAGAGGGCCGGCGGGTCTGTCGGCCAAATCGGAAAGGTCTGTAGGCCCGGCACGCAAGAGGGCGTAAGCCATGCCTTTATGAATATGTGTCTTTGTGCATATTTAAGAGTTTGAGAGCTCATCCTCCCCCCTACGCCCTTTGTGTGATGAATTCAGGGCGGCATGTCGCTAGACTAACCGGTTTAAACAGTTTGTCCGTGGCTGGCGATGGCGTGGCCGGGCAGGGACGGTTCGCGGGAAGCGAGTAGCGCACTCTATGAGACTGAAAAGCATCAAGCTGGCGGGGTTCAAGTCGTTCGTGGATCCCACGACGGCCCTGTTCCCGGATAACCTCACCGCCGTGGTGGGGCCCAATGGCTGTGGCAAGTCCAATATCATCGACGCCGTGCGCTGGGTGATGGGGGAGTCCTCCGCCAAGCATTTGCGTGGCGAGTCCATGGCGGATGTGATCTTCAATGGCTCCAATTCCCGCAAACCGGTGGCGCAGGCCTCCATCGAGCTGGTGTTCGACAACGCCGAGGGCAAGGTCCAGGGCGAATACGGCAAGTTCAGCGAAATCTCGGTGCGGCGCCTGGTGACCCGGGACGGTCAGTCCAATTACTTCCTCAACGGCGCCAAGTGCCGCCGCAAGGACATCTCCGATATCTTCATGGGCACCGGTCTCGGCCCCCGCAGTTACGCCATTATCGAGCAGGGCATGATCTCCCGGTTGATCGAGGCGAAGCCGGAAGAGCTGCGGGTGTACATCGAGGAGGCCGCGGGCATTTCCAAGTACAAGGCCCGCCGCCGTGAGACCGAGAACCGCATGCGCCGCACCCGGGAGAACCTGGAGCGCCTGACCGACATTCGTGAGGAACTGGAACGGCAACTGGAGCGCCTCAGCCGTCAGGCCGCCGCGGCGGAGAAATACAAACAGTACAAGGAAGAGGAGCGCCACAAGAGCGCTCAGCTCAAAGCCTTGCGCTGGCAGGGCCTGGATCACCAGGTCAAGCAGTTGGACCACGTGATCGGCGAGTTGGACGTGAGCATGGAGGCCAAGGTGGCCGAGCAGCGCCACGTGGACGCCGAGATCGAGCGGCTGCGCGAAGGGCATAACGAGGCGCAGGAGCACTTTAATCAGGTTCAGCAGCACTTTTATGCGCTCGGCGCCGAGGTGGCGCGGCTGGAGCAGAGCATCCAGCATCAGCGCGAGCGCCATCAGCAATTGCATGAAGAGTTCGAGCAGGTTCGGGCCAGCTGGAAAGAGGCCGATGAGCACCAGCGGCTGGACGGCGAAAAGCTGGCCATGCTGGAGGAACAGCTGGCGGAGCTGGAACCGCGGCTGGAAGAGAGCGGCGAGCTGCAGGACAGCGCCACCGAGACGCTGACCCTGGCCGAGGAGGCCATGCAGGAGTGGCAGCAGGAGTGGGAGACCTTCAATAACCGGGCCGGCGAGTCACGCCGCCAGGCGGAGGTGGAACAGTCCCGCATCCAGCATCTGGAGAAATCCATCGAGCGCCTGCGCGACCGCATGGGACGGCTCGAAAAGGAGCAGGAATCCCTGGACTCCGGCCCGCTGGCCACTGAGATGCGTGAGCTTCAGGAGCAGGTGGCCGAACTGCAGATGCAACGCGAAGAGAGCGAGATGAGCAGTGAGCGGCTGCAGGAAGAGATCAACCAACTGCGCCGCCAGAACGGGGATCGCGGCCGGGAACTGGATGAAGCCCGCGAGCGGCTGCAAACCCTGCGTGGCCGCCATACCTCCCTGGAGGCGCTGCAGAAGGCGGCCATGGGCGATGACGGCGCGGTGAGTGAATGGCTCACCCGCCACGAACTGGACGACCATCCGCGCCTGGCGGACCGTATCAACGTGGCCGAGGGCTGGGAAAAAGCGGTGGAAGCGGTGCTCGGCGATGCCCTGCAGGCGGTGGCCGTGGAAGGCCTGGACCAGGTCGGCGACTGGCTGGCGGACCTCACCCATGGCCGTGTCGCCATGGTCCAGCCGGGTTCGGACGCCGCCGCCGGCGGCTATACCGGAAAAACAGGCACGCCGTTGCGGGACAAGGTCTCCGGCAATGCTCCGGAAGGGCTGCTGGCCGGGGTTTACGCGGTGGAAGATCTGCCCGGAGCGCTGTCCCTGCGAGGGCAATTGAGTCCCGGTGAGTCGGTAGTCACCCGTGACGGCATCTGGCTGGGGCCGGATTGGCTGCGTGTAGTGCGGGAAGAGGACCAGGAAGCGGGCATTCTGGAACGCCGCCGGCAGCTGGAAGCGCTGGAAGAGCAGATCGAAACCCTGACCACCACGGTGGAAGACCTCAAGGCGCGGCTGGAAGAGAACCGCGAGCAGGTGGCGGCGCTGGAGGAAGAGCGCGAGGAAGCCCAGCGCCAGGGCAGCCGGCTGAGCCGGGAACTGGGCGAGGTCAACGCCCAGGTCAGTGCCCGCCAGGTGCGCCTGGAGCAGATCACCATGCGCCAGGAACGGCTTGGCCGCGAGCTGGAGGAAACCCGCGGTCAGCTCGAACAGGAACAGGAACAGATCAAGGAAGCGCGGACGGTGCTGGCGGAAGCCCTGGACGCCATGGAGCAGGACTCCGGCGAGCGCGAGGCGCTGCTGTCGCGGCGCGACGATTACCGTCTGCGTCTGGATGACGCGCGGCAACAGGCGCGGCAGCATCGCGACCAGGCTCATCAACTGGCCATGGAGGCCCAGGGGGCCCGTACCCAGGCGGATGCCCTGCGTCAGAACCTGGCCCGTCTGGAAGGGCAGGTGGCCAGCCTGGCCGAGCGCAAGGCGCTGCTGGAAAGCCAGCTCAGCGAGGGCGGCGACGACCTCGGCCTGGAGCTGCAACAGCAGCTGGAAGAAAAACTGGAGCTGCGCCTGGAGGCGGAGCAAAAGCTGGCCGACGCCCGCCGGAAGCTGGAAGAGGTGGAACACCAGATGCGCGATCTGGAAGGCCGCCGTGGCCAGTTCGAGCGCCAGGCCCAGGAAGTGCGTGACGCCATCAGCCAGAAGCGCATGCTCTGGCAGGAGTTGAGCACCCGCCGACAGACCGTGGCCGAGCAGCTTGGCGAGCAGCATTTCGATCTGGAAACGGTACTCGCCAATCTGCCGGAGGACGCCAACGAACAGGCCTGGAACCAGGACCTGGAGCAGATCGCCCAGCGCATCGCCCGGCTCGGTCAGATCAACCTGGCCGCCATCGACGAATATCAGCAACAGTCCGAGCGCAAGCAGTATCTGGATCAGCAGAACGAGGATCTGGAAGACGCGCTGCGTACCCTGGACAATGCCATTCGCAAGATCGACCGCGAGACCCGGACCCGCTTCAAGGAGTACTTCGACCGCATCAACAAAGGGCTGCAGGCGCTGTTTCCGAAGGTATTCGGCGGCGGGCACGCTTACCTGGAGCTGACCGGCGAGGACCTGCTGGATACCGGCGTGGCGATCATGGCGCGGCCGCCGGGCAAGCGCAACAGCACCATTCACCTGCTCTCCGGGGGCGAAAAGGCGCTTACCGCCTTGTCGCTGGTGTTCAGTATTTTTGAACTCAACCCGGCACCGTTCTGTCTGTTGGATGAGGTGGACGCGCCTTTGGACGATGCCAACGTGGGCCGTTTCTGTAATCTGGTGCAGGAGATGTCGTCCCGGGTGCAGTTCATTTATATCACTCACAACAAGATCGCCATGGAAATGGCCCACGCTCTGATGGGCGTGACCATGCACGAGCCCGGCGCCTCGCGTCTGGTCTCCGTGGACGTGGAAGAGGCCGCTGAAATGGCGGCCATGTAGCCGCGGCCAGGTAACAAGAGACAAACAGGCCCGGGGCCGCCGGGCCGTTAAACTGCTTATATTTTTATGTAACCAGGACACGCTCTTAAGAAGTTTTACCTTATCGGCGTGAATCGCCCGGCTTCCATGCCGATAGCGCTTTGACAGCGGCGGGCGTGTAGCGAATGATTATCTGAACTGACGTTTAACCCTAATGTGGTGTCCGCTTGGGGGCACACGCTAAGGAAGGGGCAAATGGGCCTGAATTTGGAAACACTGATCGGCATTCTGGTTATTCTGATTCTGCTGATTCTGGCCGACGGTGTGCGAAGAATGATCCGCGAACGGCACGGGCGCTTGCGTATGCGCATCGATCGCCGTTTCCGTCGCCCCGCCGGTGACGATGATGAAGAAGACGATTTTCTCGACAGCAACCCGGAAGTGATCGGACGTCCCCGGGTGATCCGTCGCGGCGCCGATGGCGCGCCGTTGCCGGAAGATCGCGATGATCCGCCGATCATGATGGAAGAAGATGAGGCACCGGACGACATGGCCGGACGGCGGGCGGAGCAGCAGAATCTGTTCGAAGATGAGGCCGAGCCGGAGCCGGAGGCGGAAGAGTCGCTGCCGTCCATGCGCGCGAGCCGGGATCTGCCGGAGGATGAGCTGGAACCGGAACCGCAACCGGCTCGTGAGGCCCCGCGGGCCCGTGCCGAAGCCCGCCAGCCCCATCGTGACGCGCCACCGCCGGAACGGCAGGTGCAGGAAGTGATCGTGTTCCATCTGATCGCGCGCCGCCCGGACCGTTTCGACGGCGAGGCGATGCTCCGCTATCTGTTGGAATGCGGCCTGCGCTTCGGCGAGATGAACATCTTCCATCGTCATCGACAGGGCGACGAATATCCGGAATTCTCCGTGGCCAACGCGGTGGAGCCGGGTACCTTCGATATCCAGACCATGGAAGAGCAGGAATTCGCCGGCATTACTTTCTTCATGCAGTTGCCGGGGCCGCAAGATCCGTTGGCGGCGCTGGATCGCATGCTCACCACCGGCCGGCGCATGGCTGAAGGGCTGTACGGCGACCTGCGTGACGAGCAGCACAGCGTCTTGACGCCGCAGACCATGGAACACCTGCGCCAGCGCGTGCAGGAGTTCGAGCGGCGTCAGCGCGTATCTCATAGCTGAGGTCGGAGGCCTCAAGGCCACTGTGGGAGCTTGCCTTGCAAGCGAATCTGTTGCGCAGAGGCCAATTCGCTTGCAAGGCAAGCTCCTACAGCGGCTTCGTAGCAAAATCTGTAGGAGCCAGCCTTGCTGGCGAATTCGGGTTAAAACCGCCCCCCAGCGCCAGTAGAAAGCAAGGACTCATCCCACCGTGACATCGCCGAAAACCCCGTCTCCCGCCGAACAGATCAAACAGCTGCGGGACCAGCTCAACGACTGGTCCTACCGTTACTATGTGCTGGATGACCCCGCCGTTCCCGATGCCGAATACGACCGCCTGTTCCGTCAGTTGCAAGCGCTGGAAGGGGAGCATCCCGACCTGATCAGCCCGGACTCGCCGACCCAGCGGGTCGGGGACGTGCCACTGGAAGGCTTCAACGAAGTGCGCCATGCGGTACCCATGCTGAGCCTGGGCAATGCCTTCAATGACGAGGAACTGCGGGACTTCGACCAGCGCGTCCGCGAGCGTCTGGATGTGAGTGGCAGCATCGACTATGTCGCCGAGCCCAAACTCGATGGCCTGGCGGTGTCGCTGGTCTATGAGAATGGCGAGCTGGTGCGCGGCGCCACCCGTGGCGACGGTGAGACTGGCGAGGACATTACCGCCAACGTGCGCACCATCAAGTCGATCCCGTTGCGCCTGCGTGGTGACAAGCCGCCGGCCTTGATGGAAGTGCGCGGCGAGGTGGTGATGACCCACCGTGGCTTCGCCGAGCTGAACCGGCGTCAAGCGGAGGCGGAGCAGAAAACCTTCGCCAACCCCCGCAACGCCGCCGCTGGCAGCCTGCGGCAATTGGATTCCCGCATTACCGCCCAGCGGCCGCTGGAGTTCTACGCTTACTCCCTGGCGCAACTGGAAGGGGAGAACTGGCCGGATCGTCATTCCGCCATCCTCGAGCGGTTGCGCCAATGGGGGCTGCGGGTGAATCCGGAAGTGAAACTTTGCGATGGCGTGGACGCCTTGCTGGCGTTTTACCACGACATTCTGGAACGCCGGGATCAGTTGGATTACGACATCGACGGCGTGGTCTACAAAGTCGACCGGCTCGACTGGCAGCGTGACCTGGGCTTTGTCAGCCGCGCGCCGCGCTGGGCTGTCGCGCACAAGTTCCCGGCGCAGGAAGAGATCACTGTTCTCAACGGAGTGGACTGGCAGGTGGGCCGCACCGGGGCGCTGACGCCGGTGGCGAAACTGGAGCCGGTACAGGTGGGCGGGGTCACTGTCAGCAACGCCACCCTGCACAATATCGATGAAATCCATCGCCTGGACATTCGTGTCGGCGACACCGTGGTGGTGTATCGGGCCGGTGACGTGATTCCCAAGGTGGTGCGGGCGGTGCCCGAGCGGCGCCCCGGCAACGCCGAGGAAATTCATTTGCCGGCCGAATGCCCGGTGTGCGGCAGCGATATTTTCCGCGCCGAGGGCGGCGTGGTGGCGCGCTGCACCGGCGGCCTGATCTGTGGCGCCCAGCAGCGGGAAGCCATCAAGCACTTCGCTTCGCGCCGGGCCATGGACATCGAGGGGCTGGGCGAAAAGCTGGTGGACGCGCTGGTGGACCGGAACTTGATCGCCACCGTGGCCGATCTGTACCGGCTGCAAGCGGAGCCGGTGGCGGCGTTGGAGCGCATGGGCGACAAGTCCGCCGCCAACCTGATCGAGGCGCTGGAGCACTCCAAGACGGTGAGCCTGGAGCGCTTCCTGTTCGCTCTCGGTATCCTGCAGATCGGCGAGGAAACCGCCAAGGCGCTGGCCGATTGTTTCGGTGACCTGGAGACGATCCGGCGGGCACCGTTGCTGTTGTTCCTGGCGGTGCCGGATGTGGGGCTGGAAGTGGCCAAGGCGATTCACGCCTTCTTCCGCGAGCAACATAACGAGGACGTCATCGACGGTCTGCTGGCCGAAGGCGTCCAGCCGCGCGCCAATGGCCATCCCTCCGCGGCCTTCGTGCGGGAACTGACGCTCGGGTACTTCCTCAAGGCGGCCAAGCGTCTTGGCATGGCGCTGGATGGCGTCGGAGAAAAGTCCCTGGAAACCCTGGGCAGCCATTATAAGACCGTGGCGGCTCTCGCCGAGGCGGATGCCGATGAGGCTCCGGTTCGCCCGGCCATGCTGGAGCAGGTCCACAAGGCGCTGGAACAGGGCGATTGGCGGCAGCGGCTGGAACAGGCCGAGGCGCTGGCCGCTGAGTTGTCCGAAAAGGCGCCTCGGGAAGCGGCGGAGCAGGCCCTGGAAGGGCAGACCTGGGTGCTGACCGGTACCTTGTCCCGGCTGACCCGCGACCAGGCCAAGGCCCATCTGCAAAGCCTGGGCGCCAAGGTGGCCGGCAGCGTATCGAAGAAAACCCATTGCGTGGTGGCTGGCGAGGCCGCCGGCTCCAAGCTCACCAAGGCGGAAGAGCTGGGAGTGGACGTGATGGACGAGGACACCTTCGCCGACTTTCTCGCCGGCCACGGCATCGTTGTATAAGGCGGGATGCCGCGGTGGGAGCCTGCCTGTTGGCGAATGCGGTCTCTGGTGTGAGGTGTTCGCTTGCAGCGGCCCGCCGCCCGGACAGGCTCCCACAGTGGCTTCGTAGTCCGGTCCGCGGGCCGCACGCGATTCCCGTTTTCCCTTTCCGGAGGCCAACCGCTACCATGTCGCAAACCGGAATTCCGAGGTTACCCATGCGAGCCCTGTTGTTGGCGCTGTTGCTGGTCGGACTGGCGGGCTGCGCGTCCACCCCGACCCAGACCGAAAACGTTTGCGCCGTGTTCGATCAGAAAGGGGGGTGGTTCAATAACTGGTACAAGGCCGCCAAGCGTACCGAGAAGGAATTCGGTGTGCCGGTACCGATCCTGATGGCGACGATCTACAAGGAATCCGGCTTCCAGGCCCGGATCAAACCGCCGCGCACCAAATTGTTGTGGATCATCCCCTGGAAACGCCCTTCCAGCGCCTATGGCTATCCGCAGGCGCTGGACGGCACCTGGGCCTGGTATCAGAAGGAAACCGGTCGCCGGGGGGCCAAGCGCTCCGACTTCGCCGACGCGGTGCACTTCGTCGGCTGGTACCACTACCAGAGCCATGTGCGTAATGGCATCCCGTTGAACGACGCCTACCACCTGTACTTGGCTTATTACGCCGGCCACGGCGGCTATTCTCGCGGCGTATGGAAAAACAAACCCTACATGCAACGATCCGCCCGCCGGGCCGCCGCCATGGCCGATCAGTACCGGGCGCAGATGGCCCGTTGCGGGCGTTGAGGAGGGGAAATGCCGATTGAAGTGCCCTGGCGGGAAGTGAGTGCCGAGACCCTCACCAATCTGATCGAGGAATACGTGACCCGTGACGGCACCGATTACGGTGAGCAGGAAGTGCCGCTGGCCACCAAGGTGGAGCAGGTGCGCCGTATGCTGGAGCGGGGCGAGTGCCGGCTGATGTTCGATGAAGCCACCGAGTCCGTGGACCTGGTTATGGTGTCCTGAATTCAGATTGGTGCCACATCGATGGCATATGGAGACAGCCATTCGCGAGCAAGCTCGCTTCCCACAGCGGCTTCGTAGTCCCTATCTGTGGGAAGCGAGCTTGCTCGCGAATTGGCGTGTAGACGTGCCAGCAAATCGTTCCTACGCCCGCCGGGGCCGCTTCTTGCGCCGCTGGCGGTGCAGGAAACGCACCGGCGCCAGGGCTTCCGCCAGAGTGTCATCCACCGGCAGCGGCAAGCCGCTAAGCCGGTCCGCCAGCAGATCCGCGCACAAGGGCGTGCCGGTGATACCCCGGCTGCCGTGAGCCAGATTCAGCCAAACGCCGGGCGCTTCATCCAGAATCGGACCCAGCACCCGGGGCTGCGGGCCGCACAGTGGCAGGAAGTCGTTGCTTTGGCAGCGGAACGCCACCCGCCGATCCACCACTTCGATGTGCTCGCCGCCCAGTTCCCGCCACGCTTCCGGTAAGTACTGCTTTAGCTGCAGCAGATTCACCTGATCGTGATGGTCACTGGGCCGGGGGTTGTCATCGTGCAGATCGAAGGTGGCGCCGACACAATGCAGGCCGTCCACCGCCGGGGTCAGGTAGCCGCCATGGCAGCGGGCCTGTTGCCACTTGGCGCTGGCTTCGGTGGCCCGGCAGTAGCTGACCTGCCCGCGAATGATCTTGAGCGGCAGCCAATGCAGATCGTCGAAACGGCGGGCCTGGGCGGCGGTGGCCAGGATCAGCGTGTCGCCCTCCAACTCACCGCCTCCCTGCACGGACACACGCACCGGGTCGCCGGCCACATAACCGGTGATTTTGTCCCGGCGCACTTCGATGGCCGGATGATCCAGCAGCGTTTCGCACCAGGCGCCCGGGCGCAGATAGCCGCCGCCGGCGAGCAGCATGCCGCCATCTTCCCGGGGCAGCAGCAGGGTATCGGGCCAGACCCCGCTTTGCAGGGCCCCGTTCAGTTTGTCCTGCTGACGTTGATCCACCGGATACTGCACCACGCCGTTCAGACGGCCCTGTTCCGGATTGGGAAATTCAAACCGGTTCAGCCAGCGCAGTGCGTGCACGTAACTCATCTGATAGAAGCGGTTCTGCGGTGTCAGATGAGCACTGGGTGTTGAGTAGACCACGCCGGCCAGATTGCCGGAGGCGCCTTGGGCAATGCCGGCCGGGTCCAGCACCGTTACCCGCCAGCCCCGTTCGGCCAGTGCCCGGGCGCTGCTGGCGCCGGCCAGACCGGCCCCGGCGATCACCGCGTGGCCACGCTGCCAGTGCCGGGCGGTCCAGTTGTCGTCGCCGAATTCGCCCACCGCCATGTGGCGTTTATGGCCGAAGCCGTCGATGCGGCGCACCTGAAAGCCCGCTTCCTGCAAGCCGCGACGCACCTCACCGGCGGCGGTGAAGGTGGCGAAAGTGGCGCCGGGGCGGCTCAGCCGGGCCAATTGCCGGAACAGCTCCGGCTGCCACATGTGCGGATTGCGGGACGGCGCGAAGCCGTCCAGGAACCAGGCGTCCACGGTACTGTGGCAATGCCGCCACTGGGCGGTGGCCTCGCCGTACATTAGAGTGAGGCGCACCCGTGGGTGCAGTTGCAGGCGATGGTAGCCGGGGCAGGGCGGCGGGTACTGCCGCTGCAAGGGCGCCGCCAGATCGGCCAGATCCGGCCAGTGGGCCAGGGCGCGGGCCAGATCCTCGGCGTGCAGGGGATGCTTTTCCACCGACAGCAGATCCAGCAGGGTATCTTCCGGCGCCAGTCGCAGGAACAGGCGCGCCACCAACAGCATGTTCAGGCCGGTGCCGAAACCGGTTTCGCCGATAACGAAATGCTGCCCGGGGCGCAGCGTCCGGAAGCGCTCCCGCAAGCGGTTGCCTTGCAGGAATACGTAATCGCTTTCCGCCATGCCGTCCTGACGGGAGAAGTACGGATCGTCGAAATCCGTCGCCACCGGCGTGTCCGCCTGCCAATCCAGCCGGGCCGGTTGCAGGGGTTCGAAGTCACCGTTGGATTCGCCGTTGGACATGGGCGGAGGCTCTCCTCAGAATTGGGCTGTCGATCGCGCCGGCGAGTTTATCACGATGCGAGGCTGGCGTTTGCACGGAACCAGGAGTAACCACGAAGCCGCTGTGGGAGCTTGCCTGCAAGCGAATGGGGTTCATTCGATGCATGGCGATATTCGCTTGCAGGCAAGCTCCCACAGCGGCTTCGTAGCAGGATCTATGGGGGCCAGCCTGCTGGCGAATGGGGTTCATTCGATGCTTGGCGATATTCGCTTGCAGGCAAGCTTCCCACAGCGGCTTCGTAGCAGGATCTGTGGGGGCCAGCCTGCTGGCGAATGGGGTTCATTCGATGCTTGGCGATATTCGCTTGCAGGCAAGCTTCCCACAGCGGCTTCGTAGCAGGATCTGTGGGGGCCAGCCTGCTGGCGAATGGGGTTCATTCGATGCTTGGCGATATTCGCTTGCAGGCAAGCTTCCCACAGCGGCTTCGTAGCAGGATCTGTGGGAGCCAGCCTGCTGGCGAATGCCGGTCCTCCGGTGTTGGCACATTCGCTTGCAGGCAAGCTCCCACAGTGGCTTCGTAGCTAGTTGTTCGTGATTTCTGAACTCGGGAGATAGCTTTGATCTGGTCAGTAATGGCGCCGGTGGTGGCCTGTGCCGGCGTCGGTTATTTCTGGGGGCGTAGCGGACGTCCCTATGACATTGCCATGGTCAGCACGCTGGTGACCACCGTGGCCACACCGTGCCTGATCGTTGCTACGTTGGGTAAAACCGGACTGTCGCTGACGGCCCTGATGGAAATGGCCGGGCTTTACGCGGCGGTGTTCATCGGTACCGCGTTGGTCGCGCTGGCGGTGATTCGTATCAGTGGCCGCTCGCCACGGGTGTTTCTGCCGGCCATGTTGTTTCCTAACACCGGCAACATGGGGCTGCCATTGTGTCTGCTCGCGTTTGGTGACCACGGTCTGGCGTTGGCGCTGGCCTGGATGATGCTGTCGTCCGTATTGCAATTCTCCTTCGGCCTGGCGGTGGTCAGTGGCCAGGGGATATCGCGCAAGCTGTTCATGCACCCGATTCTGATATCGGTGGTGATCGCTTTGATCATGGTGATTTTTCGTATCCGCTTACCGGAGTGGCTGTTCAACAGTGTCAGCCTGATTGGCGATCTGGTGATTCCGATGATGTTGATCACCCTGGGCGTGTCCCTGTCGCAACTGCGCGTCAATGACCTTGGCCCCGGTGCCGCGTTTGCCGTATTGCGACTGGGCGCGGGATTCGTGTTGGCCTGGCTGATCTGTGCAGTGACCGGCACCGAAGGCATGGTGCGCGGCGTTGTGTTGATCCAATCCACCATGCCGGTGGCGGTGTTCAATTACCTGTTGGCGCAGACGTACCGCCAGGGCCCGGAGCAGGTGGCGGCCATGGTCATGTGTTCCACCGCCTTGTCGTTCGTGACTCTGCCGCTGTTACTGATGGTGGCGATGGGATAGAGCGGTCCGCGCGGGCCGGTGTACAGGCCGGGGGGCAGCGGTGTATAACTGGCGCCGGAAGGCCGGTTTCCGGCTTTCATTTTCATGGGGGAAGAATAATGAATATCAAAGTGCTGACCATGTTGAGCGGGGCGATTTTGTTGAGTGGCTGTTTCAGCGGGGACGGAGGCGACAGCCATCAGAACACTCAACCGGTTGCCAATACCCAGCCTGGCGCGCGTATCGTGCCGGCGGATCAGGTCATGAGTAGCGGCCGTCACCGTAATGAAGTCCAGGCCCCCAATGGCGCCGCGTCGGTTCAGGCCAGCAGCGAGAATTTCTCGGCCACCACGGAAGTTTCGGTGATTCGCTGACGTTGCCAGGGGGAACGCGATGATAACGTTGCAACAGTGGCGGGATTGTGAGGGGCAGCCATTCACTTTGCCTGACGGTAACACTCTGGTTCTGGAGTCGGTGTCCATGCCGGTGGCGCCGGACGGCTGGGAGTGCTTTTCGCTGCTGTTCGCGGCGCCCTGCGAACTGGAGCAAGGCATGCGGACACTGCGCCACCCAACGTTGGGTGAGGAGGCCGTATTTCTGGTTCCGTTGGGCCCTTTCGGCGCCACCGACGGTGCGCAGCGCTTCGAGGCGGTGTTCAATCGCCGGGTCGCCAATCCATAAGCAGATACACGCCCTTGTCTTCCCGTTGTTTGAAGCCCAGGCGCTGATACAGCCGTAGCGCGGGATTGGTTTTTTCCACATGAATGCTCAGGGGCTTGCCGTCTGTCCGCGCCCGTTCCTGCAAGGCTTGCAACAACCGTGAGCCGATGCCCGCTCCGCGGAAAGGCGGCAGCAGGGCGATATCGACGATACGAATTTCCCGTTGCCAGTGGCCTACGTAGAGACGGCCGGCAACCTCACCTTTAACCAGAATCAGGCTGCGTTCGGCTTCCGGATAATGACGTGCGTAGTGCTCGTGCTGAGCGCGGGCCTGCATGGCGAGAAACGCCTGTTGCCGGGACTCCGGCCAGCCGGTTTGCACCACTTCCTCCCGGCGGGTACTGATGTAAATCGCCAACAGGATTTCAGTGTCGGCATCCGTGACTGTTCTTAGCTGGGTGTCGATCATCAGTTACGGCTTGGGAAGAGGCCTTGTATCGCAATAATGAAATGAACGAAGGTTTGCGGCGCGGTACCCTGCGAGCCAGCGGCATCATCGAAGGACTTGGTTGTGGGCAGGTCCCGTGCCAGGGTGACATCGCCAAGGACCGGCCAGCCAGTGTCGTTGCCGCTCCTTTGGCCCTGCACGACATAAGGCAGGCCGGGGCCGTCTCCAGGATGAACAGGGGAGCGGCCGCGCAAGTCCGGCAGGCCGAACGTGGTTTGTCCGTCGCCACCAAAGGTGGTGCCGAGCAAACTGAATAAGGCGGTGTTCTGACTGATGGCCAGCAATTGGCCGTCACAGAAAGCGTAACCGCGAGGCGCGAAGTTTCCGGCAAACATGCGAATTTCGCCGATAAAAGGATCCATGAGTTCTCCTATGGGCGGGGTGGGAAGATGCCTTGCAAAGCAATGGTAAAGTACAGCCCCAGCGTGGGAGAGGAGTCGGTGGCTGCGTTGACGATCGATGATGTGTAGGGCAAGCCGCGCTCAGGGGACAGTGATGTCAACATCCTGTTGCCTGAAGCGGATGATGCCCCTCCAGCCTGTCCAAGCGGGATCTCATCGCTGGCATGCACCGGCAGGCGTCCACGCAAATCGGGCAGGGCGAAATTGGTTTTGCCATCGCCTCCGTAGGTCGTGCCCAGGATGGAGAACAACGCCGTATTTTGATTAATGGGCAATAGTTGGCCATCGCAGAAGGCCCAGCCTCTGGGCGCGAACTTGAAACCCACCATGCGGATCTCGCCGATAAAAGGTTCGCTCATGATGGGCTCCTAGTCTCGCGCTGGAAACAAACCGACCAGTGCAATGATGAAATTCACTGCAAGGTAGGGCGATCGGGATTGAGCTTGAAACAGCGCTTGGGGGTTAAGCCCCAGCCCCCGCTCCGCCTGCACGCTTGTCAGCACGGTTACGGTGGAGAAGTCGGTCCTTTCTCCCAAGGTCCGTGGTGTGAGGCCCGGACCTTGGCCTGGATGAGCGGGGGAGTGGCCTCTCAGATCAGGCAGGGCGAAGGTGGTTCGGCCGTCTCCGCCGTAGGTGGTGCCGAGAATGGAAAACAGTGCGTCATTATCTGCAATCGACATAAGTTGCCCGTCGCAAAACGCCCAGTTCGTTGGGGCGAAATGCCCGGCGAACATACGGATCTCTCCAATATAAGGCTCGCTCATAATGTCCTCACAGGCTGACGAGCAGATCGCCGCCGGGTTGCCAACTGATGTGTCCAAGCCTTACCGGCCCTGCGCTGGGTAAAGCCAGGGCGGGGCGGGCATGGCCGGCCCAGCACAGCTGGTTGCGACAGCGATCCAGCAGCAGCAACTCTCCATTCACATTACTCAGCGCCGCCGGCGTGGCCACTGGAGAGGCCTGACTTCCCAGGCTTTCACCATTGGCGGTGAAATGATGAAGGCGGTGATCCCCCAGCGTCAGTGCGCTCAGCCCGGACCGGCCGATAGCCAGGGATGAAGGTCCGTTCAACGGGCGATCACTGTGCAGCTCGCTCATCGAACCTTCATGCAGGTCCAGACGCACGATACGGTGTCCGGAAACGTCACTGATGAAGGCCTGCCCTTGGTGAATCACCATATCCGCGGGGTCCCGCAGCGCCGCCAGTGACAGCTGACGTTGGACGGTTCCGCGTTTGTTCACACCGTGCAGCAGGCGTTTGTGGCGATCCAGCAACCATAGCATCCGCTGGTCCCGGGCGGCCGCGACCACGCGGGTGTCGAACGGGCTGCCCAGGTCCAGGTGATGGAGACCATCGGCGCGTTGCCAATGAACCTCGCGACCGAAGGCCTGGACCAGAACTCGTTCGCCGTCGGGTAGCGCCAGGGCACGGGCGCCGGGAATCATTTCGACTCCGGTAGCGGCGGTGGCGGCGCTCAGCGGTGACGCCATCAGGGCGCCGGCGACACCACCTCCGGCCACCAGGAGCTGTCGGCGCGTCAGTTCCATCATTCCGTCACCGCGCAGGTGATATGAATACGGGCTGGCGTGGCGGCGGCGCCGGTCTGCCACACTTCACAGCTTCCGCTCCAGGCGGAAGTGCTGCTGGGGTAACTGGCGGTGATGTAGCTGTTGGTGCTACACACCACACCGCCGGAGATCACCACGCCGGAGTCGCACTGGCAGACGCCGGCATTGTCACAGCTGCCCTGCAGGACGTTATCCGTGCTCAGCGATCCGGCGGGGCCGGGAGGCCCGATGGGGCCCGCCGGGCCACTGGGCCCCATCGGGCCCGCGGGGCCTTCCGGCCCCTGTGGCCCGGTATTGCCCTGGGGACCCCGCGGCCCGGTATTCCCGGCCGGGCCCTGTGGTCCCGTGGCACCGGGCACGCCTTGAATCCCTTGTGGGCCGACCGGACCGATATCGCCTTTGGGGCCCTGGGGACCTGTCGGGCCTGCCTCGCCTTGAGGGCCTTGCGGGCCGGTTGCTCCAGTATCGCCGGCCGGTCCTTGTGGACCAGCGGGGCCGGTATCCCCCTTCGGACCTTGAGGACCGGCCTCGCCAGGCGGACCGGCCGGTCCGGTTTCACCGGCGGGCCCCGGAGGGCCCGCTTCACCTTGTGCGCCGGCCGGGCCTTCCGGACCCTCGGGACCCTCCGGGCCCACCAGACCGCTGTCCGGTCCGACCCATTCACCAGCCTCGTTGATCACCAACTGGCCGCCGACGGTCAGTGAGCGGGGGCTGATATCACCGTTTACCCGTTCCGCCTCCCGGGCCCGCAGGGCGAAGGGAACGCTGCCTTCGGTGAGTTTCAGGCGCGGGGTCATTTCACTGTCCTGATCGACGGCCAATCCCAGTTCGACCTGGTCCGAGGCGAGTAGATCGGAGGGCAGGGGATTGGCGGCCTCGGCACCAAGTAACAGGCTGTAGCGGCCATTATCCACCGTGACCGTCATCGTCTCGGTCCACAGTACGGCGCCCAGGCCCAGCGGGTCGGTGGCGGTGCCGCCGTTGCTTTGGTAATCGGTGGTGCGTCCGGAGAGGTCGTACAGAGTCGCGGTGAAAGTGTGGGTTCCGTGTAAAGGAAGTTGGTAGCTGTTGTCGGTGAGGTATCCTTGAATCACCAGCCGGGAAGGGACATCGGCGGTGGCGCTCCGAGCGAGCAGACACAAGGATATCACAACGGCCGCAAGGCCAAAGCGAAGTGCTTGGAACATCAGATTTTCCCCCAGGGCGCGATCCGTGCCTTTTTTATGATTGATCGAATTTTACACTTCGTCACCGAGCGCCAACAACATAAATCGTGCGTCAGCGGACTGAGTGATAGAGACGGGGTCCGTCCATCCATAAAACGCCCCCCAAGGCGCCCTGTGCATTTAATGTTTGGCCGTGTCTGTCTTTACTTCTTTGTCTTTACCACTTTGCCAGGGCGGGAGCGGGAAGGGCATACCCTAAACAGGGAGGGTCATTTGGGACGGGTATTGGCGTGGCGGCGAGAAACCCGGCTACTCATGGGGTTTGGTCTGCGCGGCGCGAAACTCCGCCTGGGCCCGCTTGAGCAATAGCAACAGCCAGCGGCTGTTCTGGTCCCGCGAATAGCCCTCGAACAGCAAAAAATGGTCGCCCATGTGCATCAGCAGCAGCGCCTGGTCACGACGGCTACCGTTGTTGTCCAACCAGTGCCAGCGGCTGCTGGCGGTGGCATGGCCTTCCAGATCGAACAGCCGCTCCTCGTCCACGGTGAGCGACAGATCCGGGCGTTGCATAAGGTGATCCAGGCGCCGTTGCCGCAGTTGACCGTAGCGGCCGGACACTGCCCGTCGCGGTGACATCCGTTCCCAGCCTCCCGGCATCGGCACCACCGTCACGGTGACGCGTTCGCCGGCCGGGGCCGGCAGGCGGTAACGCCACTGGCGCCGCCGTGGCGCGGTAATCTCGCCATCGGCTTCCAGGCCGGCCAGGGTCTTCGGCGTGCGGAAGCGGTGCACGTCCCAGTCGGGATCCTCAGCCAGCAAACGAGGAGGTGACGAGGTCTGGGTAATGTTCTGGCAACCGCTCAATCCCAAGGCGAACAGCAGGAAAGTAAAAAAAAGAATCCTCACGGGCACGGTGGTTCCGTCGTTATGGATGAAGCGCCTATGATGACATAGTCGTTCCCGCCGCGGCTGCCCGCGGGCGCACAGTGTGCGGCGATGCGTCGTCATCGTCGATGATGGATGGCACAATGGAACGGCTCGGGAAGAGCACCGGTTGGCCCTGGATGGGAGAAGCGGTTGGCCAGTAAAAGAACAGCCTTTCCCGCCATTGCTTTGATGGCGGCGTTGATCACGGTGCCGTTCGTGTTGTTGGCGCTGTTGATTCTGCAACACCGCCTGGCGGTACACGACAACTACCAACGCATGCTCGGTGATATTCGTGCTTTCGAGGCCGGTTTGGCGGTGGCGCCGGTATTGGAGGAAGTCCGGGATCTGGCGGTGGGCATGGTCCACCTGGAATCCGCCGAGTTGAACATTCGTTATCGCGGCGCCCGCGAGCGAACCGATCAGCGTATCACCGCTTTCCTGGATACGCTGGTGGCGCTGCCGTCGCCGGGACTGCTGGATCAGGGCGGGGTGTTGCGCCGGGAATGGCGCGATTCGGCGGTGCGCACCGGCATGTCGGTGGAGGATGTGGCCGGGCCTTTCGATAACGTCGAGCAGATCAATGAGCGCTTGTACGCCACCCTGGCGGCGGTGCTGTATATGTCCGATCTGTCCACCGGCACCCGGCCGCAACCCAGCGAAGCGCTGTCGCTGCCGCTCAATGGCTTGCGCGAATTGACGCTGCACGTTGGCCTGATCCGCTCCATCGCCATGTACACCAGTTTGCGCGGTGGCTATCTGAGCGGTTCCGATGCGCTTCGCCTTGAGGCCGCCCGCCTCAAACTGGAAGAACAGATTCTGCTTCTGGACGGGCAGGTGCAGGCGCTGGCAGCCCGCGCCGAGGATGCCGCCTTACGGCAGCAGTGGCGGCCGTTGCGCGATTCATTGATGGCCTATTTGCAGTGGGTGGATCAGCAATTGGTGGCCACGCCCCGCGTCACCGTGCCTTGGCGCGACGCTCTGGAGCAGGGCGGCGAACGGCAGCGGCGGGTGCACGAGTTCGCCGGGCTCACCGTGGACCTGGCCCGCCGGCTGGTGCTGCAGGCTCACCAAAACGCCCGCTACGACACGCTCTGGACCATGGGCGGTATCGCCGTGCTGTATCTGGTGGTGCTGCTGTTGAGCGGGGTCTTTCTGCATTTCACCACCAGGGCCATCCGCGGGCGGGCGGAGCTGCGCGCCAAAAGCCGTTTTCTGGCGCGCATGAGTCACGAAATCCGCACGCCGCTCAATGGTGTGCTCGGATTGGCGGAACTGTTGCGGGAGACCAATCCGTCGCCACGCCAACGGGAGTACATCGGCCTGATCGAGAACGCCGGCCGCACCTTGACCACGCTGATCAACGATGTGCTCGACTACGCCAAACTGGAGGCCGGCAAGCTGGAGCTGGAACCGGGACCGTTCGACCCGGCGGCGGAACTGAGCGATTGCGCGCGTATGTTCAGTCTGCCGGCCAGTGACAACGGCAATCTGATTCTGGTGGACGTGGATCCGGCCATGCCCGCGCAGGTGATAGGGGATGCGCCCCGGTTGCGTCAGGTATTCACCAATCTGTTGTCCAACGCGGTCAAATTCACCCGCCAGGGCTGGATCCGGGTCACCGCTCGCTGTCTGGAGCACAGTGATGACCACGTGTTGCTGGAATTCGCCGTCAGCGACAGTGGCATGGGCATGAGCCGCGAGGAGCAGAAACGGTTATTCCAGCACTTTTCCCAGGCCAGCGCTTCGGTGACGCGACAATTCGGCGGCACCGGCCTGGGGCTTTCCATCAGCCAGGAACTGGTACGGCTGATGGGGGGCGAGATTCATGTCCGCAGTGCCATGGGCAAGGGCTCCCGATTCCGCTTTCGCATCCGCTTGCCGGTCTCGGCGCCGCCGGTGCCAATGGCGGAAATCCCCATGCGGCCGGCGCTGATGTGGGATCGCAGCGGAAATCTGGCGGCGCTGTTGAAAGGGGACCCGCGCTTCCAGTCGGTACGGATATTGGATTCGCTGGCTTCGTTATCGGCATTGCCGGTGGATAGGGACACACCGTTGTTGGTCAACGGCGTGCGTGACAGCGCGCAACTGGACAGCGCTCTGCAGGCGATCCGGCGCAGTGGCGCCGGTCTCCAGGTGGTGGTGTTGTGCGGCATGCGGCAAAGCGATGATCTCAGCATGCGGGACGACGTTACCCTGGTGCGCCGTTCGGTGCTCAGTGTCAGTGAGCTGCAGGAGCTGCTGTGTGACCGGGATGGCGCGGCGGCGCCCTTGTCGTCCCGTGCGTCCGGAGAGGAAGGGCGTGGGCTGCGGGTACTGGTGGCGGAGGACAATCCGGTCAATCAGATGGTGACACGGGGCTATCTGCAGCGCTTGGGCGTGCCGGCGCCACATCTGGCCGACGACGGCGCCCAGGCCTTGCAGGCCTTCACCACCGCCGCCGGCGGCTTCCGGCTGGTATTGATGGACCTGGACATGCCGGTGATGGATGGCTTCACCAGCGCCCGCCGGATGCGGGAGATGGAACGGGAACAAGGCTGGCCGCCAACGGTGATCCTGGCGCTGAGCGCCCATATTCTACCCGAATACGCGGACCGGCTGCGGGACGCCGGCATGGACGGCCAACTGATCAAGCCGCTGACGCTGAGCGCGTTACAATCGGCATTACAACAATACCTGGGCGGGGCGTCCGCCCGATAACATAGCCAAGATAACGAAGAAGGGAGCAAAGGATGGCGGAGAAAGCACGGAGACCGGGGGCCGTGGCCCTGCTGCTGACCGCCTTGCTGTTGTGCCGGCCAGGGTTTGCCGACACGGCACTGACTTTCAGCCAGGCCTGGGAACGGGTACTGGCCGAGGATCATGCTTTGGCGGCGGGGCTGGCCGGTCAGGATCAGGCCCAGGCGTTGATGGAATCCGCTCGCTCCTTGCTGTTGCCGCGGGTGGAGCTGGTGGGGTCCTATACCCGGCTGGACAAGCCGGTGGAGCTGGATGCCTTGGCAATGAAGCCTTTGGACAGCCTGGGCGATTCGCTGCCGGGGCAGCTGTTGATTCAATTACTGGGTGGTCAGGATGCTTTCATGACTCCGGTTACGCGGCGGGATATCACCAGCAGTTCCCTGGTGGCGTTCTGGCCGCTGTACACCGGAGGAAAAATCAGTGCTACCCGCCGCACGTTGCAGCTGGGCCGGCGGGAAGCCGCGGCGCTCTATGAAGAGGTGCGCCGGGCCCGTTTCCTCGAGCTGGTATCGACCTACTACGGGCTGGTCACCGCGGAGAAACTGGTGCTGACCCAGGAGCAGGCGGAAAGCACCTTGGCGCATCATCTGCGGGCGGCGGAGGCGCTCCAGCGGCACGCGCAGATCGCCGAGGTGGAACGGCTGGCGGCGCGGTCCGCCTATGATCAGGCCCGCATCGCGGCCCGCGACGCCCGCGCGAAGAGGGACACCGCGCGCATGGTGCTGACCAGCCTGGTACACGCCGATAGCCCGGTGACGACTCGCTCCCGATTGTTCACCAATGCTGCTTTGCCACCACGACAAGAACTGCTTGATGGTCTCGCCGACCATCCCAGCCTGCGTGTGCTGGCACTGAAGAAAGAGCAGGCCGGCACCCTGGGTGAGGCCGCCCGTGGCGCCTACCACCCGGAGGTCTTTCTGTTCGGTGGGTACAGCGTTTATGAGGATGACTCCCTGGCCAGCGATCTGACGCCGGACTGGCTGGTGGGATTGGGAGTGCGTCTGCCGTTACTGGATCGTTCCGGCCGTGCTGGCAAAATTCGCGCCGCTGACAGCGCCGAGGAGCAGGCCCGGCAGTTGTACCAGGGGGCTCAGCGTAAACTTTCGGTATTGCTGGAGACCCAGTACCGGGAGGCGGATAACGCCCGCCGCACTTATCAGGATCTGGTCAGTAATGTGCTGTTGGCGGAGAAAACCCTGCACTTGCGTCAGCGTGCATTTGAAGAGGGGCTTGGCCGGGCGCTGGATGTGGTGGATGCCCAGACCGCGCTTACCGCCGCCCGCACCCGCCGGGACGCGGCGGCATTCCGTTATGTGGTGGCGCTGGCCCAGATACTGGCGCTGAGCGGCCGGCAGGAGCAGTTTTTCCTTTATCAGAAAAAAGAGCGGAAACAAGAGCATCAGCAACAAGAGGACGCATCATGAGCGCACGTAAAGGATTGATCCTGTTGGTGCTGGCGGCGGTGGTGGTGATTATCGCGGTGCTGTTCTGGCAAGCCTATCGGGTGCCGCCGTTACGGTTGCAGGGGCAAGTGGAAGCGCGTCAATACATGGTGTCCTCGAAGGTGCCGGGCCGTCTCGCCGAGGTGAGGGTGCGCCGCGGTGACCGGGTGGATAAAGACCAGCCGGTATTCACCATCGACAGCCCGGAGCTGCGTGCCAAATTGGCCCAGGTGGAGGCCATCGATCGCATTTCCCGGGCATTGATCAGTGCGGTTGAGGGCGGCACCCGTGAAGAGAAAATCGCCGCAGCCCGCAGCGAGCATGAAAAAGCCAGGGTGGCCGAGCAACTGGCGGAAACCACTTACCGCCGGGTGCGCGCTCTGGCCGACGAGGGCCTGGTGGCGCGCCAACGTCTGGATGAGGCCTACACCGCCTGGCAGGTGGCGGTGAAGACCCGGGTGACCACCGGCGAAGTGCTGAAGCTGGCCGAACATGGCCCGCGCGATGAAGCGCGTGACGCCAGTGAAGCTACTGGTGATGTGACCGCCAGTCTGCGTTCGGAAGTGGCGGATTTGCTGGACGATACCCAGGCGCGCGCGCCTCATGCCGGTGAGGTGACCGACGTGCTGCTGCATTCCGGAGAGTTGGTGCCGCAAGGTTTTCCAGTGGTGATGCTGACCGACGCCAGCGACGCCTGGGCGTTGTTCAACGTGCGCGAGGATCTGCTCGAACAGTTCCAGCCGGGAAACCGGTTCACCGTGCGGATTCCCGCTCTGGACCGGGACGCCGGCTTTACCGTCAGCCATCTGGCGGTGCAGGGGGATTACGCCACCTGGAGCGCCACCGGAAAAGGGCAGGATTTCGATCTGCGTACCTTCGAAGTGGAGATGCGCCCGGATCAGCCCATACCCGGCCTGCGACCGGGCATGAGTGTTCTGCTGGACCTGGAGCCCTGAAATGATCGCCCCGGACGGCGTGGTCGCGCTGCGCGAGGAGCGGGGGTTGCGGCTGCTGGTGCTGTGGCTGCCGCCGCTGCTGACATTATTGTTCCTGGCTATTTTCGGCGGCGGTGAGCCTCGGCGGTTACCGGTGGGCGTGGTCGATCTGGACCATGGCGCCGAAGCCCGTGCCCTGGTGCGCCATCTGGCCGCCAGTCCCGGCCTGGACCCGGGCCATGCCTACTCGTCGCCAGGAGCGGCCAAGGCGGCGCTGCAACGGGGTGATATCCTCGCCATGGTGGTGATCCCCGAGGCATTCGGTGCGGATTTGCGCGCCGGCCTCAGTCCCAAGGTCGCTGCTTTCCACAACAGCCAGTTTTTATTGTCCGGCAAATTTTTGTCCTCATCCCTCACCGCCGCTGGTCAGGATTTCGCCGTCCGTGCCGGCGTGGCGCTGCGTTTGGGGCGGGGACAGCCGGCGCCCCAAGTGGCGGCGACCGCCTTGCCAGTGCGCCCCCACATCAAGGCGCTGTACAACCCGGACATGAGTTATGCCCGTTTTCTGGTCACCGCCATCGCGCCGGCCATGTGGCAGATCCTGATTGTGGTGGCCACGGTGCTGCTGCTGGTGTGGCGCCTGCGGCGGGCGCCGTTGCCCACGGCCTTCGGTGAGCGCTGCCGGACATTATGGTCGCTGCTGTGGCCGGTAACGGCACTGCTCTGGTTGCAGGGATTGCTGATGCTGGTGATGTTCCAGGGCGGGCTGGATTGGCGGCCGGCCGGCAATGTGTTTTGGTTGGTATTGGGTCTGGGGTTGATGCTGCTGGCGGTACAGGCCATGGCGCTGATGATTCTGGCGCTGTCGGCGGAGCCGCTGCGGGCGCTCAGTCTGTGCGCCGCCTATCTGGCACCGGCATTCGCTTTCATGGGGGTAACCTTTCCGCGCGGCGACATGGTGACGCTGGCCAGGGTATGGGGGGATTTGATGCCCTCCACGCACTATCTGCAGTTGCAGGTGGCGGTGGCGGATCACGGCGCCCCCTGGTCCGTACTGTGGCCACCGCTGCTGATCCTGCTGCTGTTTTTGTTGCCATTGCCGTTATCCGCCCGGGCCTTGCCGGAGCGTCTGGAGGTGTCTTCATGAACCGGCCCGTTTGGTGGCGGGCCTGGCTGCGCGAGTGGCGGCTGGTGTACGGCGACACCTCGGTGCTGCTGGTGATTGCCGGCGGTGTATTGTTTTACGCGCTGCTGTACCCGCTGCCGTATCACCGCAACGTGCCCGGTGAGCAGGCGGTGGCGGTGATCGACCAGGACCGCTCGGCGCTGTCCCGGCAACTGATCCGCATGGCCGACGCCACGCCGCAGGTGAGGATCGTGGCGCGGCCGTGGAGTGATGAGCAGGCGCGGATGCTGCTGGCCCGCGGGGAAGCCCACGGACTGCTGGTGATTCCCGAGCATTTTCAGCGGGACCTTTATCTGGGGCGGCCCACTTCGTTGTCCTATGCCGGTGACGCCAGTTACTTCCTGATCTATGGCAATGTGGTGCAGGGCCTGCTCACCGCCGGCACCACTCTGGGGGTGGAGGCGCAGGCCATGCGCGCCTTGATGCAAGGAGAGTCACCAATGGCGATTCCCGGTGAGGTGATGCCGATGCGGCTGGTGACCAAGGCGGTATTCAATGATGACAGCGGTTACATCGGCTACATCGTGCCCGCCGTGTTTGTCCTGATTCTGCATCAGACCCTGTTGATCACCGCTGGCTGCGTCACCGTGCGCGACCGTTTGCGCGGCGGGCTTGGATTGACCGCGCCGGGGCTGGCGTTGCCGCTGCGCTTATCGGTATTCGTGCTGATTTACCTGCTGCTGGCGGCGCTCTATTTCGGCTTCTTCTTCCACTTCTATGAGGTGCCCCGGTTGGCGGGCAAGGGGGCATTGCTGTTGGTGACCACTTTGCTGTTTGTCACCACGGGGCTGTGTGCCTTGTTCATGGGGCAACTGCTGCAACGGCCGGAATGGCCCACGGTGGTGGTGCTGGTGTCGTCATTGCCAATCGTGTTCACCGCTGGTTTCGTCTGGCCGGAGGCGGACATGCCCGGCTGGGTGCGCGGGCTTTCCTGGCTGGCCCCGGCCAAGCCGGGCATCATGGCGCTGCTGAAATTGAATCAAATGGGCGCGGGGCTGGATGCGATACGCCCGGAACTGACCGGATTGGTGGTGCAGGCATTGGGATATGGCGGCGCGGTGGTATTGATGGCGCGACGACAGGCCGCCCGGGCTTGAGGCGCCTGTCGTTGGCCGGGATGGACCCCTAAGCTCTAAGCCGCCCCATTCGCAGTCGGCGCCAGCCCACCACGCCGGCCACTTTCAGCAGCGAACTGAGGCCGCCGGCGTCCGGCAGCGGCGCCTTGCCACGGGCGATACGCCCCAATTGCAGGGTGTACCAGGACACCTCCATCATGGCCGCTTCGTCCACCATGCGTACACCGGTGCGGATCGGCTTCACCCTGCAGTCGCGGGCGCGGCCATCCAGCAGGCGCTGGCTCAAGTCTGGTTCCACCACCAGAGGGCGAGCCAGGCCGACCATGTCGGTGGCGCCGTCGGCCAGGGCGCTGTTCATTCCCTCCAGCGTGCGGAAACCGCCGGTGACCATCAGCGGCACCGTCACCCGTTGCCGTACCTGTTCGGCGTAATCGAGGAAATAGGCCTCGCGCCGGCGGGTGGATTCCTTCACGCCCTGACCGGCCATGCGCGGCGATTCATAAGTGCCGCCGGAAATCTCGATCAGATCCATGCCCCGCTGTGCCAGCGCTTCCACCACTTGCAGCGATTCGCCTTCTTCAAAGCCGCCTTTCTGGAAATCGGCGGAGTTGAGTTTGATGGATACCGGGAAGTCGTCGCCGACCCTGGCGCGAATGGCATCGTACACCTCAAGGACAAAGCGGCGGCGATTCTCGGCGTTGCCGCCGTATTCGTCTTCACGCTGATTGGACAGCGGTGACAGAAACTGACTGACCAGGTAACCGTGGGCGCCGTGAATCTGCACGCCAGTGAAACCGGCGTCGCGGGCGAGAGCGGCGGATTCACCGAAGCGGCGCACGATGTCGGCGATTTCGGCCTGCGTCAAAGCCCGCGGCAGATGGAAGAAGCGCCCCAGTTTGGGATCGCTGAACGGCACCGCCGAGGGGGCCACCGCGCCGCGATTGAGCGCCTTCGGGGCTTGTTTGCCGGGATGATTGAGCTGCATCCAGATGTGCGTATTCTGCTCGCGCCCGGCCAGGGCCCAGCGTTCCAGCAGCCGTTTGTCACGGTTGTTTTCCAGCACCACGTTGCAGGGCTCGCCGATGGCGCGGCGGTCCACCATGACATTGCCGGTGACCAGCAGGCCGGTGCCACCCCGGGCCCATTCGCGGTACAGCCGTACCAGGCGCGGCGTCACCCGGTTGCCCGGGGTGCCCAGGGTTTCGCTCATCGCCGACTTGCCCAGGCGGTTCTTCAGGGTCGCGCCACAGGGCAGGGACAGCGGCTGGTCAAGGGTCACGGTCATCTCGGGACTCCGGTGGATTCGATGGGCCCATGATGCCCATTGAGGCCGGCTTTGCCGCGTCCTCTCGGGCCAAAAGCGGGGCCGATCCGCCATTGGAGCGGCCCCATTGATCCGTCATAATGCGCTCCCCGAATGGCCGGGCCGAGCACAACCGGGAGCGCCCCATGACCGAGCAACGAGACGACATCTACGCCCAGCAGCGCGAACGCATCGAACGGTTTTCCTTCGATGAGCGGGTGGTGCGTGTCTTCCCCGACATGATCAAGCGCTCGGTGCCCGGGTACGCCACCACCATCGACATGATCGGGGTGCTGGCGGCGCGCTACGCCCAGCCGGATACCTGCCTTTATGATCTGGGCTGTTCCCTGGGAGCCGCGACCCTGGCCATGGCGGCCCTGACGCCGCTGGACAAAGGCTCCCTGGTGGCGGTGGACAATTCCCCGGCGATGATCGAGAAGGCGCGGGACCTGTTGCGGGACCAGGGTTTGCAGGACCGGGTCCTTTTACGCCAGGCGGACGTGGCGGAGATGGCCTTCGAACCCACCTCGGTGGCGGTGCTCAATTTCACTCTGCAATTCATTCCCCTGGAACAACGCGACGCGCTGATTCAGCGTCTTGCCGACGCCACCCGCGAAGGCGGTATTCTGGTGCTGTCGGAGAAAATCCGCTTCGAGGACGCCGCCGAGAACGCCCTGCAAAGCGAGTGGCATCATGCGTTCAAACGCAACAACGGCTATTCGGATCTGGAAATCAGCCAGAAGCGCAGCGCCATCGAGGAAGTGTTGTTACCGGAAACCCTGGCTGTCCATGAGGAGCGGCTGCGCCGGGCCGGTTACCGCGAGGTGCGGGTCTGGTTCCGCTGCTTCAATTTCATGTCGCTGGTGGCGGTACGTTGATGGAGACTTACCTGACGGCGTTGGGCGCGGCCCTGGAGCAGCACCTTGGCGAAGCGGCGGCGCCGATGCGGGCGCTCAGCCGGGAGCGTCTGGTCGAACGCCCCCACGGGGATCTGCCGCGTTGGCTGTCGGCTCTGGAGCGGTTGCCGCCGGGACCGGCGCCCTGTGACTTTGCCCGGGATACGGTGACCATCGGCGAACCCGGCGCGGCCGGGGATACGGAGGCCCTGCACCAGGGACTTACCGGGCTGATCCCCTGGCGCAAGGGGCCCTTTTGTTTCTTTGGCGAGCACATCGACACCGAATGGCGGTCGGACTGGAAATGGCAGCGAGTGGCGCCGCATCTCAGCGACCTGCGCGGCCGGCGCGTGCTGGACGTGGGCTGCGGCAGCGGCTACCACGGATGGCGCATGATCGGCGCAGGCGCCGACTGGGTACTCGGCATCGATCCCACCATTTTGTTCCTGGTGCAGTATCTGGCGGTGCGCCGCTACGCGCCGGCGGCGCCATTCTCTTTCGCGCCATTGCGGATGGAGGAATTGCCGGCCGCTCTGGAAGCCTTCGACACGGTGTTCTCCATGGGCGTGCTGTATCACCGCCGCTCACCGTTGGATCATCTGCTGGAGTTGCGCGATGCGCTGCGCCCCGGTGGTGAACTGGTGCTGGAAACCCTGGTGGTGGAAGGCGATGAGCGTACCGTACTGATCCCTGAAGGCCGCTATGCCGCCATGCGCAATGTGTTCTTCCTGCCCAGCACCGCCCAGTTGTCGACCTGGCTGCGGCGCAGCGGCTTCGATCAGGTGCGTTGTGTGGATGAGTGCGTCACCACCACCAATGAGCAGCGCGCCACCAAATGGATGCGCTTTCAGTCACTGCCGGACTTCCTCGATCCGGCGGACCCGTCCCGCACCCGGGAAGGGCTGCCAGCGCCACGCCGGGCAGTGATGATCGCGCGGCGAGCCCCCTGACCGCCGCTCTCGGCCGAGCCGTCCCGGCAGCCATGCCAGCGGCGGAACACAGGAGTATCATGGCGCTATTCACACGGGGTGCGAGGTTGCCATGCTGTCTGTTGTTGTCGTTGCGTTGTCCAGTTCCGCCCTGACGCTGATCGTGGTGTCTCTGTGGGGGCATTTCTATTTTCAGCCGAAGCTGCGCCGGACCCTGGAAAAGGATATGGAAAAACAGGCGCGTCAGGCCGCCGAAGTAATAGGCGAAAGCGTGGAAGCGGCGGTCAAGCGTGGCCTCGCCGATGGCTTGCGCAACCTGCCCACCCGGGAAATCCTGGAAGAAACCAGCCGCAGCCTGGCCCGCTCCGGCAGCGAGATCGTCGGCGAACGGCTGGGGAAGTTCTTCGGCAAGAAAGAACGATGAAAAAAGCAGGGAACAGTTAACAGGGAATAGTTAACAGCGAAAAGCAAAGGGCATTGCGATTCTGCAAGGGCTGATTGCGTATCAGCAATCCGGTGCTATTGGTTACCTTTTCCTTTCAAGACAACGGAGCTGCCCTGGGTTTGGGCGCGGCCTGGTTACTTCCCGGTCACGCCTTCCTCTTTCGCGCAACTATTCACTGTGCACTGTTCACTATTAACTGCTTTTCTTGTTTCCCCACAGTCTTCCCAGCAGCAACGCCAGACCCAGGCTGAGCAGGGTCAGGGACAGATAGTCGTGTGAAAGGGTTTGCCAGAGGCTGTGCCAGTCGCCTTGGACGCGCATGAAGGCGGCGCTGATCAGGCCCAGGCCGACCAGCAGAAAAGCCAGGTCCAGCCGGCGTGAGCGGCGCAATTCCAGGCGCATCTGCCGGAGCTCATCCAACAGGTCTTCCTGCAGCAGCCGCTGCTCCGCCAATTGAGTGGCCAGTTCGCCAACCTGGGTGGGCAGGGTGGCCAGGCGTTCCAGCCAGGCCGGGTCCTCCCGGCGCAGCAAGGCGAGCAGATCGTGCAGGCGCACGTGATCATCGAGCCAGTTCCGGACCAGCGGCCACAGGCTGAATTCGCTGATCATCTGCTCCAGCCGCAGCAGCAGATCCTCGGGCCCGGTGATGCGCAGTTCCTCGCTGCTGCTGTTGGGGGCCAGCAGCCAGTGGAGCAGGGCGCCAAGAGGGGCGCGGATGCGAATGTCCACCTGGCCTTCGTAATCAGTGAGCAACTCGATGCCGTCGGCGTAAATCAACACATACAACACCCAGTGCGGCTGGTCACCGCGCAAACGCACCACGGTGCCGTCCAGCGCCGCCAACTGATCCCGGCCGCGGCTGTGGGCGGTGAGCACCTGATTGAGCAGGGTTTCCAGGGTGCCGTAGAGCAGCAGCCCGGAAAGGCCGGTGGTGGTGGGTGAAGCGGGCATGCCTGTCCTTGTGGTGTGTACCTGGTCGCGTGAATGGAAAAACCATCCCGAAGTATGGCCTTTTGCCGGCGGAGTTGCCAAAAATTACGCGATGGTGGTTATCCGGGGCCACCCTCGTGCCTATACTAGGCACTTTAATCAGCACATCACATTGGCTGTTTTGACTCGGTGCGGCGGTTACACAAACTGTTCGGCGCGATGCTTGATCGTTAGAGTACTCCAGACTGGCGCCTGCCGTGCCGTTGGTGACCGATGCCAGGGGAGTCTTTACCCAGATGTTGGATTCTTTTTTTTCCCACCCGGACTTCTGGAAGTTATTCAGTATTCCGTTTATTGCCGGGGCGGTCGGTTGGGTCACCAACTGGGCGGCCGTGCAGATGACCTTCTATCCCCTTGAGTTCATCGGTATCCGTCCGATCTTCGGCTGGCAGGGCATCATTCCATCCAAGGTGGAAAAGATGGCCGGCATCGTGGTGGAGAAAACCCTGCAGAAGCTCGGCAGTCTGGACGAATTCTTCCGCGAGATGGAACCGGAGAAAATCGCCGCCCACCTGACCAAAAGCATCCAGGCGCGGATGGAGGAATACGTCGATGAGGTGATGACCGAGCGCAATTCCGTGCTCTGGGAGAACCTGCCACTGGTGGTGCGCCGCCGTGTTTACAGCCGCGCCCGGCGGGCGATTCCGGCGGTGATGGATAATGTGGTCGAGGACATCAGCCGCAACCTGGAAAGCCTGGTGGACATGAAGCACATGATCGTCAGCCGCATGCGCGAGGACAAGGCGCTGATGGTGCAGATGTTCAAGGAAGTGGGTGAGCCCGAGTTCCGTTTCGTCACCAATTCCGGCTTCTACTTTGGTTTTCTGTTCGGCCTGATTCAGGTGCCGGTGTTTATTTTCGTGCCTGGCAACTGGGTGTTGCCGTTGTTCGGCTTTATTGTCGGTATCGCCACCAACTGGCTGGCCCTGAACGTGATCTTCCGGCCGCTGAACCCGGTGCGGGTGGGGCCATTCCGGGTCCAGGGGCTGTTCCTGAAACGTCAGAAGGATGTGGCGGAATCGTTTGCCCGGCTCACCACCGAAGAGCTGGTGACGCTGCGCAATATTATGTACCAGGTGGTCAACGGACCACGTGGTGACCGCACCAAGGCGTTGATCAAGCGTCATCTCAAGCCGCTGCTCAGTGGCGGTGTGGTGCGGACCGCGGCGCAGTTGACGGTGGGGCCGGGGGGCTATGCCGACCTCAAACGCGCGGTGGAGGACAAAGCCGTGGATCTGGCGGTGGAGCCGTTCGAGGACGACAACTTCAACCGCGAGCGCAGCTCCATTATCGAGCGGCTGATGTGTGATCGCATGCAGGCGCTCAGTTCCGTGGAGTTCCAGGACCTGCTGCGTCCGGCCTTCCAGGAGGATGAGTGGATCCTGATCCTGGTCGGGGGCTTCCTCGGCGCCATGGCCGGGCTGGCGCAATTGATCTTCGTGTTTGGAGTGGCCTGACCATGGCATCCCTGAGCCTGACCCCGGCAACCCTGGCCATGCTGTTGGTGGGCTGCGCCCTGATCTCCTCCCTGATCACTCTGAGCGTGGTGGGGCTGGCGGTGAAGTTCCGTCTCTGGCCGGCTCTGGAGCGCCATATCGACCAGCGCCTGGAGCTAGCGGCGGATCGCCTGGAAGACCGCTTGCGTCGTCGTGTCAGCGGGCTGGCCAAGGACCTGGCCCGGGGCGTCGGTGGCCTGGTGGTGGGGCGTCGCGGCCGGGAAGACGACACCGACCCGGAAGCCTGAGGCCAGCCGGCTGTAGGACAATTCCCCCCATCTTTCCAAGTGCTTTCCCTTATACTGTAGGGCGTTTTTCACAGCGCGCCGGCGATGACCAGGACGGCGCCCGCTTTCGGGAGAAGCATCATGTCCGATCAATCCAAGGACAATAACCAGGATAAAAAAGACGAACGTGGCCCTTTGCGCACCCTCACCGGTGCCTCCCGGGACCTGCGTAAGTACACCCACCAGATCTGGCTGGCGGGGCTTGGCGCTTTTGCCCGCGCGGAGGAAGAGGGCAGTGGTTTCTTCGACGCGCTGGTGGAAGCTGGCCGCCAGGTGGAAAAGCACACCCGCGAGAAAGCCCCGCGGGTGGAGGACATAAAGGAACGGGTTCGTCATCACACTGGCGAGACCATGGACCGCATGGAAAAAGCTTTCGATGACCGCCTGAGTAAGGCGTTGTCACGGTTGGGTATCCCCAACAAGCGGGAGGTGGAGGCGCTGCAACGCCGGGTCCAGGAGTTGACCGATGCCCTGGAAAGGATGGAGGACGAGGAGCCGGAGTCCGACTCCAAACCCCGGGACCCGGAATAAATCGTGGTCCGTTTCTGTGGGATGCTGCCTTGGCAGCGAATCGACGTGTAAACCGGCTGCCCCACGACTCTGGGACAGCCGCGCCCTTACTTTTCCCCCGCCTATTGCCAGCTTATTCACATAGTTATCCACAGATGCGCTCAAAGTGCTCCACAGGGGCGCATCAAGCTATGAAAAATAACGCTATTCATCCACGCGGATGACCTGGAACAGCGCAGGAGGGCAAAATCGGGACATTGGCGTCTGTTCACTATTGACATCGACAAATCGGTCCGAAACTGTGCACAGCACCTGGTGGGATGTGAAAGTCGGTAACAAAACTTCCCAAAAGGTCTAAATCGCTTAAAGTTGATTCCATAACTTATTGAAAAACAAAGATTTTCTTTAATTGGTCAAAAAAACGTCAAATTGCGCAATCTCCCCTTATTAAGCCGTCATGGCTTGTTTTCCTCACTTTCTCAACAGGGTTATCCACAGGAACTGTGGAAAACCGGCATGACCGTTCCAGGTCCCGGATTTTCCTTCCGTCAGTACGGTCAAAATCACACCAATGAACAGGTACCGGCGTACTGTCTGGGATGTGAGTCTTCTCGCACCGGTTATACACTGGTTTATCCACAGAAGCTGTGGGTAACCTCAGGCGAAGCCGCTCAGCAATCCCCCGTCCACCAGGAATGAGGTGCCAGTGACATAGGACGCGTCATCGGAAGCCAGCCAGACCGCGACCTTGGCCACCTCTTCCGCCGATGCAACGCGGCGCACCCCGCGAACCAGCTGGTTGGCCCGTGCCACCGCTTCCGGGTTGCTGCCGGTGGCTCGCCGGAACATGGGGGTATCGGTTATGCCCGGGGCCACCACGCAGGCGCGCAGGCCCTGATCGGCGTAGTCGAGTGTGGCGCTTTGCGCGAGAGCTTCCAGGGCGGCCTTGCTACTGGCGTACGCGGCGCCGCCCGGGCGGGTGGCGTAGGCGTGCTGGGAGGAGGTGATGACAATGCGTCCCGCACCGCTCTCCAGCAGCGGCGGGATCTGGTATTTCATAGCCAGGAACACGCCGCGCAGATTGGTGTGGTGAATATGCTCCCAATCCTCCAGCGTCAATTGGTGCAGCGGTTTGAACAACACCTCGCCAGCGTTGTTGTAGCCCACGTCCAGACGCCCGTGGTGATCCAGTGTTTTATCGATAAAGGCGCGCACCTGCTCCGGCCGGGTGACGTCCGCTTCTATATACAGAGCCTGGCCGCCTTGTCGGGTGATCTCTTCTTGCACCTGCCGGCCCAGTGCGGTGCGCCGGCCGCAGAAGGTGACCCGGGCGCCTTCGGCGGCGAACAGGCGGGCGGCGGCGGCACCGATGCCCGAGGTGGCGCCGGTGATGGCAACGACCTTGCCGTGGAAGCGGCCTGGCGGGCGCGGCTGCGCGGGGGACGATTCCGCCTGGGCGGGGCTGGCGGAGAGGGTGGTGGACAGGAGGGTGGAGGGCGCGGCGCTGGCCGCCAGTCCGGTGGCTCCCAGCTTGAGAAAACGGCGACGATCCGGGGTCATGAGTTCAATGCCTTCGCGGTGGAATAGGGTGACCTCCACCTTGCCGTCCGACAACCTGGGGATAAATGGGACTGGTCGCATGGTATTTTTGACTCCGAGTCATTAATGCATGCTTGGCAAGGCGGTCCTCATGTCCCTGGAAACCACGGAAATCAGTGTCTTTGTCAGTGTCGTCAAACTGGGCAGTTTTGCCCGTGCCGCGCAGGAGCACGGCATGACCCCTTCCGGAGTCAGCCGTGTGGTATCCCGCCTGGAGGAGCGGTTGGCGGTGCGCTTGTTGCAGCGGTCCACCCGGCGGTTGTCGCTGACCGAATCCGGTGCCGTGTTGTTCCGGCGCGGCCAGCGTGTTCTGCAAGAACTGCAACAGACGGAAAGCGAGGTCACCGCCGCCAGCCGGCATCCAAAGGGCGTTATTCGTGTCAACGCACCGGTGGTGTTCGGGCGGCAGCACATCGTGCCGTTGCTGAAACCGCTGCGTGATCGCTATCCGGAGCTGTCGATTGAATTGGAATTGAGTGATCGCTTCATCGATCTCATAGACGGCGGCGTGGACCTGGCCATTCGCATCGGCGCACTGGAGGATTCCCGTCTGGTGGCCCGCCGGCTGTGCGCCAACCGACGGTTGCTGGTGGCCAGCCCGGCCTATATTCGCCGCCATGGCGTGCCCCGTGAGCCGAAGGAACTGAGCGATCACCAGTGCCTGATCTTCACCGCGCTGGAGAAGCCGCGCCATTGGCGGCTGCAGGGGCCCGAGGGCACGGTGTCGGTACCGGTGGCGGGGCCCGTGGTCTGTAATAACGGCGAGGTGCTGACCGAGGCCGCCAAGGCCGGCTTGGGCATCGCCATGGGGGTGACGTTCTCGATCGCCGATGCGTTGCTCTCCGGTGATCTGGTGCGGGTCTTGCCGGAGTACGAATTCGAGCCCTCGGCGGTGCATGCGGTTTACCCGTCGGCGCGGCAACTGTCGCGCAAGGTGCGGGCGGTGGTGGACTTCCTGGCCGAATCCTTGCCCGGGCCGCCGTCCTGGGATCTGGCGTTGCGCGGCAAGGTGGTGGGGTTCGAGCCGGCGCCCTGATCTGTGGGGCGGCAAGGATACGAATCAAGCTGCCTGTTGCCAGGTGGGGAGAGTCGACGGGCAGCGTTCCAGGACACGCTGCAAGCACATCCATGTGGGCTCGGGTTTGGCCTTCCCTGGCCAAACACGGTCCTGGAACACTGCCCGCCGACTCTCCACGAGCTCTGAAACCGCCTGCTTCGACCCACCTCCCGGGCTACGCGGCGGTATAGGGAGCGACAGTGGCCCATGAGCCGCGAGCTGTAGGATTGATGAGCCTCCGGCAAGAATGCCTTGAGGTACCGGGGCTGTTTCATGCTTCCGCCGCCGCCTAGTCTGGGGGGCTCATGAATCTCGAGGAGAAACGGATGAGAAAAGCGGCGGGCATTTTTCTACTGTCGATAGGGTTGGCAGCAGGCGCCCGGGCGGAATTGGCGCCGGTAGATCTGGTCTATCAGTTGGCGCCGACCACCGCGTTGAGCGCCGGTGTCCTGGAGGGCGGCACTCGCTTCAGCCGGATGCTGGCATTGGGGGACTTTGGCCTCGGTGCTCTTAGCCCGGTGGACGGCGAGATTATCGTGCTGGGTGGCAAGGCCTACCAGGCCGACCTGGAAGGCCGTATCAGGGCCGTGTCGGATCAGGAGCAAACCCCGTTTCTGACGGTGAAGCGGTTTACCCGGGATCAGCGTTTCACTTTGTCGCAAGTGCGGGGAATGGCGCACCTGGCCCGTGCTCTGGACGCCCGGCTGCCATCGGCCAACGGCGTTTACGCCGTGCGGCTGGACGGGCGTTTCCAAGCTCTGAAATTACGCAGCGTGCCCCGGCAAAAGCCGCCGTATCGGCCCATTGATCAGGTGGTGGCCGAGCAGAACGTGTATGAGCTGGCTGATGTGACGGGTACTCTGGTGGGGTTCCGGTTACCGGATTACCTGGCCGCGGTCAGCGGTGCCGGCTATCACTTTCACTTCATTGACCAGGAGCGGCGCCGGGGCGGTCATCTGCTGGACTTGCGTGGTGAAGACCTGACCGTGTCAGTGGACCGTGGGGCCGGGGTGGCGCTGTTGTTGCCGGAAGACGAGGCCTTCGCCGATGCCGACTTGCGCTTGGATTCACAAAGCACGGCCCGCTTTCAGCGGGCCGTGCGAGGGGAGGTGGAGTAGCGCTTACAGCCCGTACTTGCTGACGTCCACTTTCGAGTAGATTTCTTTCCAGTACAGGTCCGCCAGCGCCTCGCTGCTGTCCACGTCCTTGACCAGTGTCATCCATTTCTCCAACAGAGGACGGAAGGTGGCGATCATCTCCGCGGCGTCGTCCACGCCGTATTTTGTCTGGTAGTTGGCGGCGATGGTCTCCATGTCCTTTTCGATGAACTGTTCGGTGGTGGTGACCATGGCGTCGTCGGCTTCGTGCATGGCGATGCCTTTTTCCTTGGCTTGCTTGAGCGCGCGCTCGTCATCGATGCGATAGCCCCAGGTCACATTGGCATTGGAGTCGGCGGCGGCGTGCAGAACCGCCTTACGCTGTTTCTCATCGAGATCGCGCCACACTTTGCGGTTGGTGCTCAGGGACAGGCCTCCGTAGATGCCAAGAGGGGCGCCCAGAGTGATGTCGGTGGTGACTTCCATCAGGTTGAAGCTGATCAGTTCGGCGGCGGCCTGCATGGTGCAGTCCACGGCGCCCTGGCTCAGGCCCTCGTAGATTTCGTTCACCGACATGGTCACCGGCGTGGCGTTCAGTGCTTCGGCCGCCCGGGCCCATTGCGCGCCGCCCACGCGGACCCGTTTGTCGCTGAGGTCCTTGAGGGTATCCACGGGCTTGTTGCAGAGAAAATAGTAGGGGGACGCCGCTGAGCCGCCGCTGAAAACATGGTCGTGGGCTTCCCATTCCGCGACGCACTTCGGACAGTGTTCGAATATGAACTCGCTGACCGCGCCGGCGTAGGCGAGATTGGACAGGGATTTCGGAGCGCCCATCAGATCGGTGAGCATGGTTAGTTCGGCCACCAGGTTGGTGCGCGGATATTCGGACGGGAAATAGGGGTAGATCATGGAGCCGATGTCGGTCATGCCTTTTTCCACCCCGCCGGACATTTCCGCGAAGCTGAGCAGGGACATCATATAGACCTTGGCGGTGAGGTCGCCGCCGGAGTAGTCCTCAAGCGATTCGGCGAACTTCTCCGCCGCCAGGCCGCCAAGGGAATTCGGCGCTGAGCCGGTGGCGTAACGTAGCTGTTTGGCCGCCACCCCGGAGCTGAACAGCAAAGCGGCGAGAGCGGCAAGCAGGGCAGTGAAAGCGGGGCCGCGACGGGAGGCCGCGCCCCATGAACGAAATACCGGCATGGGAATGTTCTCCTTCTTATATGACCCGAAATGGGTCTTTCATCCTGTCGGTGGGCGGCGGCAATTAACGTCGTCGGAATGGACGATTATCAAACCCTGATGTTATCGCGGCCGCTCGCCTGTCCAGGCCGACATCGTTCAATCCGACGATGGTGCCGGCGCGGGCAGGGGGTTTAATGGGGTGTTCAGGGCAATAGCAAGGACAAGCCATGATTTTGCATTCCCGGCAGTGGATTGATCATTACGTTGGCGAGGGGCGTTGGGGCCAACGCACCTTATTGGACCAGTTCGCACATAACCGCGACGCCCACCCGGACCGGGAAGCGGTGGTGGACCCGCCAGACCGGCCGGATCTGGTCGGCACGCCGGCTCGTTCGCTGAGCTATGAGGCGTTCGGCCGGGCGGTGGATGCCACCGCCGCGGAACTGATCCGGCGCGGGTTGGCTAAGGACGACATCGTGGTGGCCCAGCTCCCCAATATCTGGGAGCTGGCCATGCTCTACCTGGCGGTGGCCCGCGCCGGTGGCGTTCTTACCGCGTTGCCATTGCAATGGCGGGCCACCGATGTGGGCTATGTGGCGGAACTCACCGGTGCGCGCTTGTATATCGCCGCCGATCACGCCAAGGGCTTTGATTATATCGCCATGGGCAGGACGCTGGGTTTCGAGCAATGTCTTTCCCTGGTCGAACTGACCGCCATCGCCGAAGGGCCGGTGGGGCCGTTACCGCCAGTGACGGTGGACGCCAATGATATCTTCACTCTGTGCTGGACTTCCGGGACCGAGTCGCGACCCAAGGGCTGTCCTATGAGCCACAACAGCTGGTTCTCCCATATCGGTCCGCTGATGCGGACCTCCGGGCTGCGGGAAGGGGACCGGCAATTGTGCGTGGCGCCGCTGGTCAACATGACCGCGCTGGGCGTCAATTATGTGTCCTGGCTGGTTTCCGCCGGCACCCTGGTTCTGCACCATCCACTGACCATGCCGGTGCTGCTGGAACAACTCTCCGAGCAGAACATCCACTTCACTATTCTGGTGCCGGCGGTACTGAACATGATCGCCAAGCTGCCGGACGTGGATCGCATCGATCTGTCCTCGGTGCGCGCCATCACCACCGGTTCGGCGCCGCCGTCACTGTGGACGCTGGAGGAATTCAAGCGTCGCTGGGGCATCGAAATCATCAATATCTGGGGACAGAACGAGGGCACCTGCCTGATCGCCGGGCCGGCGGATGTACCGGAACTGGAGCGGCGGGTGGATCACCTGCCGTTCTGGGGCAAGCCCGGTTGCCGCTGGCCGTCCGGAGTGGATGGGGTAAGTGTCAAGCTGCTGGATGACGAGGACCGGGAGGTGACCGAACCGGGGGGTATCGGCGAATTGTGCTATCGGGCACCGAGTCTGTTCGCCGGTTACTTCAAACGGCCGGATTTGACCGAAAAAGCGTTCACCGCTGATGGCTACTTCCGTACCGGTGACTTGTTCGTGATCCGGGATGACGCCCATGTTGGCTTCCATGATCGCAAAAAGGACATGGTGATCCGGGGCGGTTTCAATATTTCCAGCGCGGAAGTGGAGAACGCGGTGCAGGCGCATCCAGCGGTCCTGGACGCGGCGGTAATTCCGCAGCCGGACGAGGTGATGGGGGAGCGGGTGTGTGTCTGCGTGGTGGCGCGGGAACCGGCGTCGCCGCCGACCCTGGATGATATCACCGGCTTTCTGCGTGAATCCGGCATGAGCCTCTACAAGCTGCCGGAGGCACTGCGCATCGTCGATGCGATCCCCCGCAACCCGGTGGGCAAGATACTGAAACGGCGGTTACGGGATGAGGTGGGGTAGGGCCGGCGGTTGTTTTCACCCTCTCCCTTAGAGGGGAGAGGGTGAAAGAATAACGGCAAACAGACTCAGAAACGATATTCGCCGCCGTCGATACCCTTCTGCATTTCTTCGCTGAGGCGCTGGTAGCAGTTTTCGCCGGGCAGCAGAACGTAGACCGGATCGTCGTGTTTGCTCAGATCGTATTTCTCGTCCTTCAGCTTGTTTTTCTGGTGCTTGAAGGTGCCGGTGGTTTCCACTCCATGGTCGGTAATGCGCAGGAATACCGGAATGGCATAGGGCGGCAACTCACGTTTGAGGTAGTCGCACAGGGCCTGGAAATCCACCTCGTCGTGGGGCCGGTCCAGACGCAGCTCGGCCATGCCGGCGCGGCCGTTGGTGTCGGGAATTTCCACCCCGTAAACCACCGACTCGATGATCGCCTCGAAGCCATCCAGGATCTGTTCCACTTCGGTGGTGGAGACGTTTTCCCCTTTCCAGCGGAAGGTGTCACCGAGACGATCGACGAACTGGGCGTGGCGGAAACCAATGTCCCGCATCATATCGCCGGTGTTGAACCAGGCATCGCCTTTCTTGAACACGTCGCGGAAGATCGCCTTTTCGGTTTTTTCCTTGTCGGTATAGCCGTCGAACGGGGTCTTGTCGGTGATCTCACCGAGCATCAGGCCGGACTCGCCCTTGCTCACCTTGATCATGAAACCCTTGGCGTCGCGCACCGGCTGATCCGCTTCCTTGTCGTACTTGACGATAGCGTAGCTCACCGGGGAAAAGCCCACGGTGTTGTCGAAGTTGAACACATTGGTGAAGGCCACGTTGCCCTCGGAAGAGGCGTAGAACTCCTCCACGCGTTCAATGCCGAAACGCTCCTTGAAGTCTTTCCAGATACCCGGCCGCAGACCGTTGCCAACGATGGTGTGCACGCGGTTGTTGCTGTCGTCGGCCTTGCGGGGCTGCTCATGCAGGTAACGGCACAACTCGCCGACATAGCCGAACGCGGTGCAGTTATGCTGACGGATATCGTCCCAGAAGCGGCTGGCGGAGAAGCGGCGCGCCAGCACCAGGCCACCACGGGCGGCGATCACCGAGGCCCAGCAGATGACCATGCCGGTGGCATGGTAGAAGGGCAGAGTGCAATACAGGCGATCGTCCTTGTCCAGGCGCACGGCGGAGTAGCCGAAAGCGCCGAACGCTTTTTGCCAGCGGCCGTGGTTGAAGACCACCGCCTTCGGCAGACCGGTGGTGCCGGAGGTGTAAATGTAGAACAGCGGATCCTTGAGACGGCTCTGGTTGGTGCCGGCCGGGTTCTCGCTGGAGCAGTTCTGGATCTCGGTGGCCAGGTTCTTGTAGCCGGCCGGTGCTTCACCCGGGTTTTGCAGCGTGTCGGCATCGGCCAGATAGAAGAAGTTGGTCTTCAGATCCAGATCGTCACGGACTTCCTCGATGGCTTCGATCAATTCGCCGCCGATGATGGCGGCCTTGGGCTCCACCAGATTGATGCTGTGGGTGAGGACCTTGCCTCGCTGGGAGGTGTTCACCAGAGCGGCGCAGATGCCCAGTTTGGCGCAGGCCAGCACCGTGGCCACCAGTTCCGGGCGGTTCTCGATATCTACCACCACGGTGTCGCCTTTCTTCAGCCCGATGGAGGCGAAGTAGTCGGCGATGCGGTTGGCCCAGGCGTTGAATTGCCGGTAGGTGAGTTCGGTGTCCTGGTGAATAACGGCGATGCCGTTGGGGTTGGCGGCGGTGGCGGCCTCGAATTCGACCCCCAGCCCCAGCGGTTTGGTGGTGTCGGTGATCTTGCTCATCTTGGAGCCCTTCAACAGCCCGGGCAGATTGGCAACGATCTCGGGAACCTTCGACAGAATCTTCGGCAACGTAATGACGTCGGCGCTGCTCATGGCATCTCCACTCTCTGATTCTCTATGTTCTTGGAATACCCGGGTCGTGCCGGGAGTCCACTACCAGCAAAGGGCTGAAAAAGGCTTCTCCGAAGGCGTGCCGCCGCCGCTCCGACAATAGGAGGGGGGATGCGCCGTGATCCGGAGATGACCAAATATTCGCGGCGAACAATCGTAAGTTGACCGCGGATGGGCGCTACCATAACCGGCGCCCCGGAGGCGGGCAAGCGGTGATCGAACGGACCCACCGGTCACCGTCCTGATTGGTTAAAACATCGCCAATCGGGACAATGGAACCCCACGCCAGCCGCCATTCAAACACAGCCCGAAAGCCAGAGCATTTGCCCGGCCGCCGGGCCGTATCGCCGTCAGGCCGGGTCCAGCACCACCAGCAACTGCTGGCGCCGTACCTGATCGCCCACCGCCACCGCCACCTCGGTCACGGTGCCGTCGCAATCGGCCTTGAGCACATGCTCCATTTTCATCGCCTCCATTACGGCCAGCACCTGGCCGCGCCGCACCTGCTCGCCGACGCTGGCGGAGAGGCTCACCACGGCGCCGTCCATGGGCGCGCTCAGCCGGCCGGAGCCAGGGCCGTCCCGGCCGGCGGCCGGCTGATGGGTCAGGTCCTGGAACACGGCCTTGTCGGCGCCGTGTTGCAGCCATAGCTGATCACCGTGTCGGCACCAATGAAAGCGGCGGCGGATGCCATCCACTTCGGCGACGACGGATTCGTCATCCATTTCCTCCAGCGCCACCGGTAGTTCGCCCGCGACACGGGTTCCCTGGAGGGTGAGGGTCCGGCTGTGCTCGCCACAGCCCAGCGTCAGAGGCTGCGCGCCCAGGGCGCTGGACTGCCAGCCGCGGCCTGGCCCGTTCCGGCGGTGATCCTGGTGCCGGGCGAACAGCAGCGCCGCCACCGACCACAAGGCATCACCGGGTTGTGCGGGCGTGAGACTGGGGTCGCCGGCGAAATCGGCGCCAATAAAGGCGGTGGTGGCTTCACCGGCGGCGAACACCGGGTGGCGCAGGATGGCGGCCAGGAAGGCACGGTTGTCATTGACGCCGGCGAGCACGGTGTCTTCCACCGCGCGCAGCAGCCGGCGCCGGGCTTCCTCCCGAGTGGCGCCGTGGGCGATGATCTTGGCCAGCATCGGGTCGTAGTGGCTGCCCACCTGGTCGCCTTCACGCAGGCCGTGATCCACCCGGATCCCTTCTCCGCTGGCCGGGCGCCAGCGCCGTACCGGGCCGGTTTGCGGCAGATAGCCCTGGGCGGGATCCTCCGCATAGAGGCGGACCTCCATGGCGTGACCGGTCAGGGTGACCTGGTCCTGGGTCAGCGGCAGGGCTTCGCCGGCGGCCACTTTCAGTTGCCAGGCCACCAGATCCTGGCCGGTGACCAGTTCGGTAACCGGATGTTCCACCTGCAGACGGGTATTCATCTCCAGAAAATAGAACTCACCGTCGGCGCCCAGCAGGAACTCCACCGTGCCCGCGCCCACATAGCCGCAGGCGCGGGCGGCATTGACCGCCGCCTCGCCCATGCGCCGCCGCAAGGTTGCGTCCAGGGCCGGGGAGGGGGCTTCCTCCACCACCTTCTGATGGCGGCGTTGCACCGAGCAGTCCCGCTCGCCGAGGTGGATGACATTGCCGTGGTGATCCCCGAACACCTGAATTTCCACGTGGCGCGGCGTGCTCACCGCCCGCTCCAGGATCAGCTCGTCGTTGCCGAAGCTGTTACGGGCTTCCTGGCGGGCGCTGTTCAGTTGCGCCGGGATCTCCGTCTCGTCGGTGACCACGCGCATGCCGCGTCCGCCGCCGCCGGCGCTGGCCTTGATCATTAGTGGCAGGCCGATGCGCCGCGCTTCTCGCAGCAGGGTATCGTCACTCTGATCCTCGCCCTGATAACCGGGCACACAGGGCACCCCGGCCTCTTCCATGGCGATTTTCGACAGCCGTTTCGAGCCCATCAGCCGGATCGCGGCCACCGGCGGGCCGATAAAGGTGATGCCGGCATCCTCGCAGGCCCGGGCGAAGTCGCTGTTTTCAGAAAGGAAACCGTAGCCCGGGTGGACCGCGTCGGCGCCGCTGCGGCGGCAGGCGTCGAGCAGCGCGCCGATGTTGAGGTAGGAGGCGGTGGCATTGGCCGGCCCGATACAAAGCGCTTCATCCGCCAACCGTACATGGCGGGCATCGCGGTCCGCCTCGGAATACACCGCCACGGTGCGATAACCCAGGGCCTGAGCACTGGCGATGACGCGGCAGGCGATTTCGCCACGGTTGGCGATCAGAATTTTGTCGAAGCTCATGGTTATTCCTTATCCGTTGACCAGGACGGTGCGCGTTTCTGTACGAAGGCCAGTGTGCCTTCCTGACCCTCCTCGCTGGTGACGGCGTTGGCGAAGTCCCGGGCGGCCTGATCAAGCACCGCGTCCAGCGGCTGCTCGTCCACGCTCAGCACCAATTGCTTGGTCACCCGGTTGGCGTGGGGCGCGCACCGGCGGATTTGTTCCAGCACCTGCCGCAACCGTTGCTCCAGCTCCTCGGTGGAATCGGCCACCTCGTGCACCACCCCGAGCGCCTGGGCGCCGTGACCATCGAAGCGGCCACCGGTGAGCGCCAGCCGGCGGGCCTGGGTCAGGCCGATGCGGCGTACCACGAACGGGGCGATCTGAGCCGGAATCACGCCCAGGCCGGTTTCCGGCAGCCCGAAGCGGGCATCGCCGGCGGCCAGCGCCACATCGGAGACGCACGCCAGACCAAAGCCGCCGCCAAGCACGGCGCCTTCCAATACGCACACCAAAACCGCCGGCAGCCTTTCGGCGCGGCTGACCATGGCGCCGAAACGCCGGTTCAGGGTGAAGAACGCCTGATCGTCGCCGGCCGCCGCCTGCTGACGGGCGCCGGCCATGTCCTTGATGTCGCCGCCGGCGCAGAAATGGCCGCCGGCGCCACGCAACACCACGGCACGGACATCCGGATTGGCTTCCACCCAGTCGAATACCGCCATCAGCTCGTCAACCATGATCAGGCTCATGGCGTTGCGGCTTTGCGGCCGGTTCAGCGTGACGGAGAGGGTGGTACCATCACGGTGGAGGGTGATTGTTTCGGTTTCAGGTAGCGTCATGGCAGGTCTCACTCGGCTTTGGGGCTGACGTCGGAGGTCCGATCCATTATTTCTTTTTGCCCGGCAGCGTGTTCATGGTCTTGCAGATGATGCCGAGCATGATTTCGTCGGCGCCGCCGCCAATGGAACCAAGCCGGCCATCACGATAGAGCTGGCTGGCCGGGTTGTCCCACATGAAGCCGTTGCCACCCCAGAACTGGAGGCAGGAGTCCGCCACTTCCCGTGCCAGCCGGCCCACCTTCAGTTTCGCCATGGAGGCCAGTTGCAGCACGTCCTGGCCGTTGATGTAGAGGTCACAGGCGCGGTAGGTGAGGGCGCGCAGGGCTTCCACCTCGGTTTGCAATTCGGCCAGACGGAAGTGCACGGTCTGATTGTCCAGCAGGCTCATGCCAAACACCTTGCGCTCGCGGGCGTACTCGATGGTTTCGTTGATCACGTGTTCCATGCCCTTGAGGCTGTTGGAGGCGGCGAACAGGCGCTCTTCCTGGAACTGCATCATCTGCATCATGAAGCCCATGCCTTCCTGGCCGATCAGGTTGCGTTGCGGCACGCGCACGTTGTCGAAGAACACCTGGGCGGTTTCCGAGGAGCGCATGCCCAGTTTGTCCAGCGGCTTGTCCACGGTGATGCCGGCGGCGTCCTTGGGGACCACGATCAGGGACTTGTTGATGTGCGGCTTGTCATCGGAGGTGTTCGCCAGCAGGCAGAAAAAGTCGGCGCTGGGCGAATTGGTGATCCACATCTTGGTGCCGTTGATGACGTAATCGTCGCCGTCTTTTTTTGCCGTGGTTTTCACCGCCGCCACATCGGAACCGGCCTGCGGTTCGGAAACGGCGATGGAGGCCACCATGTCACCGGCGATGGCGGGCGCCAGATAGTCCCGGCGCAACTGGTCGGAACCGAAGCGGGCCAGGGCCGGTGTCGCCATGTCGGTCTGCACGCCCACCGCCAGCGGCACGCCACCGCAATGCACCGTGCCCATCTCCTCGCTCATTACCATGCCGTAGGAATAGTCCAGCCCCATGCCGCCGTACTCCACCGGCTTGGTGACGCCGAGCAGGCCGAGGTCGCCCATTTTCTTGAACACCTCATGAATCGGAAAACGGCCGGCCGCCTCCCATTCCTTTACATGCGGATTGATTTCCTTGTCGACGAATTGACGTACCGTGCGGCGCAGTTCTTCATGTTCCTGCGTGAATTTCATGACACACTCCTGCTATGTGTTCTATTCGGTTTGACTGGCTTCCAGGCTGATTCTTGAGCCGCCTTTGATTTTCGCTGTTAACTATTCACTGTTAACTGTCAACTTCATTCATAGTCTTGCCACGCCAAAGGTGTTGCCATTGAGTTGGCGGTGCTCCGCCTGGCGGCAGATATCCAGAACATAGGCCAGCACCCGGCGGGTATCGCGTGGGTCAATGATGCCGTCGTCCCATAGATGGGCGGTGCCGTACAGCGCGGTGGATTGCGCGTCCAGTTTCTGCGCGGTGCTTTGCTGCAGCATCTCCAGCACTTTCTCATCCGGTTCAATGCCGTTGGCCCGTTGTTTGGCCTCGGCGACGATACGCAGCACCATGCCGGCCTGCTGGCCGCCCATCACCGCCACCCGGGAATTGGGCCAGGCGAAAATAAAGCGTGGATCCAGACCCCGGCCGCACATGGCGTAGTTGCCGGCGCCGTAGGAGCCGCCGATAACGATGGAGATTTTCGGCACCCGGGCGTTGGCCACCGCCTGAATCATTTTCGAGCCGTGTTTGATCACGCCGTTGCGTTCGGCGTCGGTGCCGACCATGAAGCCGGTGGTGTTGTGTAGAAACAGCAACGGCCGATTGCTCTGGTCACACAATTGAATGAACTGGGCTGCCTTGGCCGCGCCGCGCGGGGTGATCGGCCCGTTGTTGCCAAGCACGCCCACGGGTTGGCCTTCGATGGCGATCCAGCCGCATACGGTGGCGGCATCCCAGTCGTTCTTGAAGTCGACGAAGTTGGAATCGTCGGCGATCCGCGCGATCACCTCACGCACGTCATAGGGCTTCTTGGCGTCGCTGGGCACCACGCCAAGCAGTTCCTCTTCATCGTAGCGTGGCGGTGCCCATTCATCGGTGGCCGGCGCATCGTCGCGCCAGCCGAGCACACCCATCAGGTCCCGCGCCTGGCGAATGCCATCGGCGTCGTCGTCGGCCAGATACTCGGCGGTGCCGGCCACACCGGTGTGCATTTCCGCGCCGCCGAGGTCTTCGTCGGTGGCGATCTCGCCGGTGGCCGCTTTCAGCAATGGCGGCCCGGCGAGAAACATCTTGGCGCGGTCGCGGACCACGATAACGTAATCGGAGAGGCCCGGTTGATAGGCGCCGCCGGCGGTCGCGTTGCCGTGCACCACGGTGATCTGCGGGATGCCGGCGGCGGACAGACGTGCCTGGTTGGCGAAGGTCCGCGCGCCCTCGACGAACACCTCGGCGGCGTAGTTCAGATTGGCGCCACCGGATTCCACCAGACTCACCACCGGCAGCTTGTTCTCCAGGGCGATGCGTTGCAGACGCAGCGTTTTGTGCAGTCCGGACGGGGTGATGGTGCCACCCTTGATAGCCGAGTTGGACGCCGTGACCAGGCAGCGCACTCCGGCCACATAGCCGATACCGGCGATGCTGCCGCCGCCGGCTTCGGTGCCGTCCTTGTCGTCGTGCATGCCATAGCCGGACAGGTTCATCAGGCTGAGGAACGGTGAGCCCGGATCGAGCAGACGGGCGACTCGCTCATGGGGCAATAGTTGACCCCGTTTTTCGAATTTGGCGCGTTTGGCTTCGGAGGCGTCCACCACGCCTTGTTCGATGGCGCGGAATTCTTCCACTGCCTTGAGCATGGCATCCCGGCTTTCGCGGAAGCTGTCGCTGTTCACGTCCAGGCTGGTTTCGAGTACGGGCATGATCGGGTCCTGTCGGTTGGCGCGGAATCAGTCTTGTTTGAAAATGGCGGGAGTGATGGCGCGGTGGAAGCCGTCGAAGGGTTCGCTGCGCTTGTGCTCCGGCAACGGGAAGATGGCCACGTTGCCCTGGCTGGCGCCGCCGTCGATACGCAGCGTGTCGCCGCTGATGAAGGCGGCGGCGTCGCTGAGCAGGAAACAGATCGCCGAGGACACTTCCGCTTCCACGCCCATGCGTTTCAGTGGCACCGCGGCACGCAGGGTTTTAAGAATGTTCTGAAACGCCTCCGGATAGGTGTCCATGCCGGAGGAGGCGATCCAGCCCGGGGCCACCGCGTTCACTCGTACGCCGCAGCATCCCCATTCCACCGAGGCGGTCTTGGTGAAATTGTCCATGCCAGCGCGGGCGGCGCCGGAGTGCCCCATGCCCGGCATGCCTCCCCACATGTCGGCGACGATGTTGACGATGGCGCCGCCGTGCTGGTTCATGCCCTGGGTGAACACTTCCCGGGCCATCAGAAAGCCGCCGGTGAGGTTGGTGCGGATCACCGTTTCCCAGCCTTTCTGGCTGATCAGCGCCAGCGGTGCGGGGAACTGGCCGCCCGCGTTGTTGACCAGGCCGTGTACCTGACCCACGGCCTGATAGATCCGGGCCACGGTCGCGCGCACCCGCTCCTCCTCACGGATGTCGCAACTGAAATACAGGGCCTCGCGGCCGGTGTCCTGCTGTATTTCCCCGGCCACTTCCCGCAGCTTGTCCTCGCTGCGGCCGATCAGGACCACCCGCGCCCCGAGCGCCGCCAATTCATGCGCGGTGCAACGGCCAATACCGGAGCCGCCGCCGGTGACGATGATGTTGCGGTCGGCGAACAGATTTTCCCGAAAGACGGAACGGTAGGACATGGTTTGTTTTCCTTTATCAATGAGCCAGGTGACGGCCGCCTCTGGGGCGGGCCGCCACGGAGTCAATGCAGAGACGCGGCCAGGGTGTTGGGCACCGCCACCGGCATGTCCAGCAACTGTTGCGCGAACGCCTTGCCCTGCGGATCAATGCGCAGACTGGCGATACCGCCGCCGCCCAGCGCGTTGCGCAGCAGGAAATTGAAGGCGTGCATGCCGGGCAGCTCCCAGCGGCTGACCGAGCCGGTTTCCGGATCGAGCACATGCCGCATGTAGTCCGCCACCGCGGCCTCACTCAGCGCCGCGCGTAAATAGGGCAGGTAAACCGGGTCCCGGGCGATAACGCCGATGTTGGCGTGGTTGCCCTTGTCGCCGGAGCGGGCCCAGGCCAGTTTCACCAACGGCACCTCGGTGTCGCCGGAGGCAGTCTCGCCGTCCGCTTGCGGGGCTGGTTTCGGCAGCGGCTCGCCGGCGGGAATGGCCACCGGCAGGGTTTCACCGTTGACGTCCACCGTGACCGGCACCTTCTGTTTACCGATAAGGGTGGAATAAAGACGAATACGGGGCATCGGCTTGGGCCGGCCGCCGACCAGACCGGACAAACCAGGGGCCATGCCGGTGGCGGCCTGGGCGATTTCCCGGGCGAACAGACCCAGGGCCTTGCGGTCGTCGTGCAGGGCGGCGATTTTCACCACCACTTCGCGGCTGTCCTGGCGGCGCGCCTGGTTGCCGTAGGTGGCCTCGCTGCCGAGGATTTCCACGCTGACATCCCGGAAGGGCGCCAGCCCCGCCTGTTTGAACTGCGCCGCCACCTTGCCGAGGATGGCGTCCGCCACCACCTGGCCCTTGGCGGGAGCGTCGATGCCGCCCATCAGGAAAGAGGCGGTGATGCGTTGGCCGTCGGGGTAGGTGGCGGACACCTTGTAGGTGTCGGTGGGGGGGAGCCCGCGCGCGCCGCTGACTTTGACCCGATCCGGCCCGTCCTGGGTGAGAGTGACGTTGGTGAAGTCACAGACCACATCGGGAAGGATGTACTGACGCGGGTCGCCGATTTCATAGAGCAGTTGTTCGCCGACGGTGGCGGGGGTGACCAGTCCCCCGGTGTCCGCCGGTTTGGTGATCACCACGGTACCGTCCCGGTGGCATTCGGCGATCGGGAAGCCCATGTTGTCGAAGCCGGGCACATCGCGCCAATCGGTGAAGTTGCCGCCTGTGCATTGGGCCCCGCACTCGATCAGATGGCCGGCCAGGGAGCCTTGGGCCAGCCGGTCGTAGTCGTCGTCCGGCCACTGGAACTCATGCAGCAACGGGCCCAGCACCAGCGCGGAGTCGGCGATGCGGCCGGTCAGCACCAGGTCGGCGCCGGCGTCCAGAGCGGCCTTGATCGGCAGGGCGCCAAGGTAGGCATTCATGGTCACGGTAATCGGCGGCAAGGCCGCGCCGGTGTCCATTTCCCGGCAGTCGGTGAACTCGGCCCGGCGTGGATTAAGATCGTCGCCTTCCACCAGGGCGATGTTCATCTCGACGCCGGCCTCGGCGAACGCTTTCCGCAGAGCATCCCGGCAGGCGCGGGGATTCACGCCGCCGGCGTTGCTGATCACCTTGATGCCCTTGTCCTTGATCTCCCGGGCCAGCGGCGCCATCACCTGGGTGACGAAATCGTGGGCGTAGCCGGCGTTGGCGTCCTTCATGCGCGCCCCGGCCATGATCGACAAAGTGACCTCGGCCAGATAGTCGAACACCAGATAGTCGATATTGCCCTGGCGGACCAGTTGGAAGGCGGCGCTGTTGGTATCGCCCCAGAAGCCGGCGGCGCAGCCGATGCGGGTCAGATCGCTCATGGTGTTGTTCCTTCTTCCTTCCTTCATGACGAATGGGCCGGTGACGGAGTGGCTCAACACTACCAAGCAAGCGCTTGGTATGTAAATATGGAATCGGCCACGCCCCTTGACCGAAACGCTCAGGTCCACGGCCGAACCGGCCAGCGGCATTGTCTGATGCCCAGTCTGATGCCCATGTTGTGTAATGCGTATAATGCCGGCCGATCAGGAGGAACCAATGACACAAGCACGCGCTGTACACGGCATTGACGACAGTCCGCGGGGGCGCCTGCTCAGCGCCGCCGCCCAACTGTTTCGCGACAAGGGGTATGAACGCACCACGGTGCGCGATATCGCCGCCGTGGTGGGGATCCAGAGCGGGTCCATCTTCCACCATTTCAAAACCAAGGAAGAGATCCTGTTCGCGGTGATGGAGGAAGTTATCCACTTCAATACCGAGCGTCTGCGCGCCGCCATCGCCGCCGAGGATCGGCCGGTGGAGCGGTTGCGGGCACTGGTGCGCGCGGAACTGACCGCCATCGTCGGCGATACCAGCGAGGCGATGACGGTGCTGGTGACCGAGTGGCGTTGCCTCAATGCGGACAAGCAGCGCGAAGCGCTGGCCTTGCGGGACATTTATGAGCAGCTCTGGCTGGACGTGCTCGCGGATCTCCATAAGGAAGGCCGTTTCCGCGCCGACCCGTTCATCATGCGGCGGCTGATCACCGGCATGACCGGCTGGACCCATAACTGGTTTGATCAGTCCCGCAGTCTTTCGGTGGAAGGTCTGGCGGACCTGATCGTCGACCGGGTGGTCGGCGAGGAGAGTGAGGAGGGCGCGGCGTGATCGGCAATGGCTTCGCCTGGGGACGCACCGGCTATACCATCATGGAAGAAGGGGAATTGGACCGCGCCACCTGGCAGTTGCGGGTGAGTCATTATCTGGTGGCCGAGCCCAGTGGCCGGGCCGTGCCCGGGCGCTTCACCCTGGAGCAGGCGAAAAGGTGGATTGAAGAGCGCGAATCGGAGGCGGATTCCGGCTGAAATGCAGCCAAAATGGGCGTTTATTCGACAGTGCGACGAAAATATGAACGAACGGCAGGTTTTTTCGCAGAAAGCCGTTGACACTCCGGGGCCAATCCCTAAAATGGCGCCCACTTCGCAACGCGATGCGGGTGGTTAGCTCAGCTGGGAGAGCATCTGCCTTACAAGCAGAGGGTCGGCGGTTCGATCCCGTCACCACCCACCAGTTTCCCGAAAGGATGGCGTCTACGCCGCCCTTTCACGGAAAGTTCGGAGCGGTAGTTCAGTTGGTTAGAATACCGGCCTGTCACGCCGGGGGTCGCGGGTTCGAGTCCCGTCCGCTCCGCCAACATTTTTCATGATCTTAGCCTTTTTCCATGTATTAAGGAGCCGCATCGAGTATTTCGATGCGGCTTTTTCTTTTGTGGCGCCAGGCCACCGCGGAACTTCCCCCTCTCCTGATGTTCTTATTCTTAAGGCCTGTTCACACTGCTTGCGTCCCGCCAGTTGTGGCTAAAAAGCCACCAATGAAGGCGCGATGGAAATAGTGTGAACAGGCCCTATAAGCGCCTTTTGACCCCTGTCATGAAAGGGTCACCAAGGGGACGCTAAAGTTGATCCGACAATCTTTGATTTGAAAATACAGAATGAAACGTAAAGGAGAATAACCATGGATCATTACTTCGAAGAACGGATGCAGGAAAAACTGTGGCTGGAAACCCTGGAAGAGCTGGTGGAAGGCGACTGGGAAAACGATGACGACGGTGTGGAGCTCTGATCCCCCGTCGTCACCCCTCCGGCCCGATGGGCCAACCCCTCCCGATTCTGTGAAGCACTCAGCGTTCTGATTACCTTTCCCGAGCAACCCCTTTCTTTTACCTAAAAGCCGGTTCACACTTTTGTCGTAGCTGTCCGCGATCGGCAGATTGTGACGAGCCTGGTCACCTGACGGTTCGCGAGGCGGATAAAACGATAAAGACATGACCCGGGGAAGGCGAGATGGCGGGGTCCTCCGTTACCTCTGAAGCAATAGTGTTCTTTGCCGAGCACCACATCACCAAAAGCATGCTCTACGCCGACTTCGAGGCGATTCTGGACGGCATGGTGGGGGTGCCGGAGTTCGCCCGCAAAGAGATGCGCGGTGCCTACTGTCTGGTCAACGGACAGCTGAAGGTCAAGGCGCTGGTGTTGTTTCTGATCGGCTTCGACGAAGACGGCATGGCCGATACCACCTGGAATATTCCGTTGCGCCATCTGGCCGAGCACGGCGGCCCTGGCCCGGACATGGGCAGCGGTCCGATCCGGCTGGCCTGCCGCAGCCAGTGCCCGGTGGCGTGGCACCAGGACCAATTGTGGGATCCATCGATGAAGCCCGGCGCCAACGACTTCGTCGCGGTGCGGGATCTGTTGCGCCAGCGCGGGCCGAAGATGGGCCTGGAGATGGACGAGGATCTGCCACCGCCGACGGCACCGCCGGTGCTGTCCGAGGAGGACATTCCCACTCTCGGCGCCGCCGAGCCGGATCCGGAACGGGTAAGGCTGGCCCGCACCATCAAGGAACTGCGTCTGCGCATCCATACCCTGGAGAGCGGACAGAAGGAAGAGATGGCGCAACTGCGCTATGCCCAGCAGCAGAAAGAGGAAATCCTCAATACGCAGCTGGAAAAGGTGCTGATGCAGTTCAAGACGCTGAAGTCCCAGAACGCGGCGTTGCGCGAACAGAACAGCTCACTCAAGGAACAGTTGGAGACACTGCGCCGGGATCAGCAGGAGCAGGCCGCTCAGGATCGCCAGCACGGCAGTGAAACGGAGCGCCTGCGCCAGCAGTACCAGTTGGAGCTGGAGCAGCGCCTGGAAGAAGAACGGGCGCGGCTGGCCGATGAATTGCACAGTAAGGAAATGGAGGTGCTCAACCGGGACGACCTGATCGCTCAACTGCGCAAGGACGTGGCCGGCCTCAAGCATCAACAGATGAAAGTGAGCAATGCCGGCGGCGAGCAGATGTTGCGTAAACTGGAGAGCCTGGGTCTCAGTTTCATCGCCTTCCATCCTGGTGCCGGCCATGTCTCCATCGGTGCCGATCAGATTTCCGATTACATGGAAAACCCGCTGGCGTTCGCCGCCCGTAAATGCCTGGTGACCGAGGATCACTACCGTGCCTGGCTGGCTCACTACGAAAATCCGGTATGCCAGGTGGCGGTGGGGCCGGAAGCGCGTGCCTGTGGCAAAAGAGTGATCCGGGTGGACGTGCCGAATCAGTTCAAGCCGGGCGTGTCCGACTGTAATTCCAACCGCTGTCCGCACTGCCGTTCGGATGCCGCCATCGATAATGTGCTCAAGTTCCGGTAATCGTGCCGCGAACTGGTAAGTATCTTGCTTCAAGACTTTAAACAAACGCTAAGCATGCCGGATCGCGCGGGTCGGGGGGCTCGCGCGATCGAATGATAAGGGGGGAAGCCATTCATGGCTCAAGAGTCCATCGATAAGCGTTTATTGCAGGCGTTCGTGCCGGTCAATGCGCTGTCCAACGATCAGCTCGACTGGCTGCTGGATCAGCAGGAGGTCTGCCGTTACGAACCCGGCGATATTCTGTTCCGTCAGGGCGATCGCGATAACGCCACCATCTATCTGCTCAGCGGCGACGTGGAATTGTTCAACGAGAGTGGGCAGCGCGGTGTGGTGCGGGCTGGGGATGCCGCGTCCTGGCATCCACTCGGTCACTTTCAGCCACGTCGGGATGACGCCCGGGCGCTGACCGAGGTCAGCGTGGTGCGTTTCGACAGTTTCCGGCTGGACACCATTTTGTCTTGGGATCAGTCCGCCGGTTACGTGATTCTCGACATCAACGCCAATGCCGCTTATCAGCATGACCGCGACTGGATGATCCGGTTGCTGAAGTCCAACCTGTTCCACCGGGTGCCGCCGGCCAACATTCTGGAAATCTTCCGCCGCCTGCACGCCCGCCGCTGCAAGGAAGGCGAGGTGATCATCCGCCAGGGCGAGGAAGCGGATTGCTGCTACATCATCAAGGAAGGGGTCTGCGAGGTGTCCATCGAGCTGGGCAACCCCGGGGTGGCGACGCCGGTGGCGATGCTGGAGGAAGGGCAGTGGTTCGGCGAGGAGGCGTTACTGTCCGGCACGCCGCGTAACGCCACCATCACCATGGCCACGGACGGGGTGTTGATGCGGCTGGGGCGGGACGATTTCGACGCGCTGCTGCGTGAACCGATCATCCACACCCTGCCGGTGGACAAGGCCCGGGAGAAGATCGCCGCCGGCGCCCGTTGGCTGGATGTGCGCACCGGCGACGAGTTTGACCGCCATCGGCTGTCCGGAGCCGCTAATATGTCGTTGAATGTGCTGCGCCTGAAGTCGCGGTTGCTGGACCCGAAACAGGCCTACGTGGCCTACTGTGACACCGGTCGGCGTAGCGCCACGGCGGCATTTTTGTTAAAAAACGCAGGCTTGGACGTGTTCGTGCTGGAAGGCGGCCTTAACGGCAATGCCGACCACCTGCACGAGTATCTCGAATAGCCCGTCCCGGGGATCCGGGGCTGGGGCCCAACCCGGGACTAATGTGGCGCAAGACAAATTTCGCAATATCGGCCTGATTGCCCGTTCCGAAAGCGAGCAGGCGCTGTACTCCATGCGCCAGCTGATTCACTTTTTGCACGGTCGCGACTGCACCGTCATCCTGGAAAAGGACATCGCCGGCAGTCTCCCGGAAATGGGGCTGCAGGCGGCCAGCGCCGCTCAGATGGGCGAATCCTGTGATCTGGTGATCGTGGTCGGCGGCGATGGCAGCCTGCTGGGCGCGGCCCGTACCCTGGCCCGTTACGATGTGCCGGTGCTGGGGGTGAACCGCGGCCACCTGGGATTTCTCACCGACATCCTGCCCTCGGAAATCGAATCCCGGGTCGGTCAGGTGCTGGATGGGGAATACACCACCGAGCGCCGCTTTCTGCTGGATATGGAAGTGCGGCGCGGCAATCTGGTGATGGGCGAGGGCAGCGCCCTCAACGATGTGGTGCTGCTCTCCGGTGACAGTGTCCATATGATCGATTTCGAGCTGATCATTGATGGCCATTTCGTCTATGGGCAGCGTTCCGACGGCCTGATCATCTCCACACCCACCGGCTCCACCGCCTATGCCCTGTCCGGTGGCGGCCCGATCATGCATCCCCGTCTGGACGCCATGGTGCTGGTGCCGATGAACCCCCACACCCTGACGAGCCGGCCCCTGGTGGTGGACGGCAACAGCGAGATCAAGATCCAGATCACCACCGAGAAAGTGAAGCCCCTGGTGAGCTGCGACGGCACTTCCGGGGTGCGATTGCAGCTGGGCGATGTCATCGCCATTCGCAAGAAACCCCACCGTTTGCAGTTGATCCACCCGCCGGGGCACGATTTCTATCAGGCCTGCCGTTCCAAACTGGGCTGGAGCACCCGTCCGGGGGATAATTGATGGCCAACCGCCGTCCCACCCATGTCGCGACCCGAGAGGGATGATGAATTTTTCCAATTTCGAGCAGTTGATTGATTCCATGACCCTGGAGGTGTGGCACGGTCTGCGCCGCGCCGTGGAACTGGGGCGCTGGCCCGATGGCCGCCGGGTCTCCGCCGAGCAGCGTGAACTGTGCCTGCAGGCGATCATCGCCTGGGAAACCAAGAATCTGCCAGAACAGGAGCGTACCGGTTATGTGCCTTCACATTGCAAGAGCAGTGAGGCGGACAGCGAGCAACCGGTGGCCCTGCAACCGGCGCCCGAGCGGAAAGGAGAGCACTGATGCGTGATGGCAGCCCGGCCAATGTCACTCGCCTGGCGGACTATCTGCCGCCGGCCTATCTGGTTCCGCGAACCCATCTGGACGTGGATATTCGCGATGGCCACACGCTGGTCACCGCCACCCTGACGCTGGAGCGTAATCCGGCCCGGGACGACCGGCCGGAGGACCTGGTGCTCGACGGCGAGCATCTGGAACTGTTGTCACTGAGTCTGGACGGCGCGGCGCTGCCGGCCTCCCGCTATCGCGAGGCGGACGGCCGTCTGACCGTGTTCTCGGTACCGGAGCGCTTCCAACTGACCTCGGTGGTTCGCATCGAGCCGGAAAAGAATACCGCTTTGGAGGGACTGTATCGCTCCAATGGCATGTACTGCACGCAATGCGAGGCGGAAGGGTTCCGCCGCATCACCTGGTTCCCGGATCGTCCGGACGTGCTCAGCCGGTTCACCACTACGGTGCGGGCCGACCGCGAGCACTACCCGCTGCTGCTGTCCAACGGCAACCCGGTAGCCAGTGGAGAAGAGTCCGAAGGCGACGGGCAGGGCGGCCGGCACTGGGTCACCTGGGAAGACCCGTTCCCCAAACCCTGCTATCTGTTCGCCCTGGTGGCCGGCGATCTGGCCTGCCTCAAGGACACCTTCACCACCGCTTCCGGGCGTCAGGTGGCGTTGCATCTGTATGCCGAACACCGGGATCTGGACAAACTCGATCACGCCATGGTGTCGCTGAAAAAAGCCATGGCCTGGGATGAGCGGGTCTATGGCCGTGAGTACGACCTGGATATCTTCCAGATCGTCGCCGTCAGCCACTTCAATATGGGCGCCATGGAAAACAAGGGGCTCAACATCTTCAACACCGCCTGTGTGCTGGCCCACCCGGCCACCACCACCGACGCCGCTTTCGAGCGGGTGGAATCGGTGGTGGCCCACGAGTATTTCCACAACTGGAGCGGCAACCGCGTCACCTGCCGGGACTGGTTCCAGCTCAGCCTCAAGGAAGGCTTCACCGTGTTCCGCGATCAGGAATTCTCCTCGGATATGAATTCGCGGGCGGTGGTGCGGGTGGAAAACGTGAACTTTCTGGTCAACCACCAGTTCCCGGAAGACCAGGGGCCGCTGGCCCACCCGGTGCGTCCGGCGCAGTACCAGAAGATCGACAATTTCTACACCCTGACCGTGTATGAGAAAGGCGCGGAAGTAGTGCGCATGCAGCATGAGTTGCTTGGCGCCGAGGACTTCCGCCGCGCCACCGACCTGTATTTCGAGCGTTTCGACGGGCAGGCGGTAACCTGTGACGATTTCGTCGCCTGCATGGAGGAGGTGTCCGGACGTGACCTGAGCGGCTTCAAACGCTGGTACAGCCAGGCCGGCACCCCCATCGTCAGGGCCGAGGACACCTACGTGGATGGCCTCTACAGCCTGACGCTGAGCCAACACACCCCGGCCACCCCGGGACAGGCGGACAAGCAGCCGCTGATGATTCCGGTGAAACTGGCGCTGCTGGACCCGCGGGGCAAGCCGCTGGCGCTGAACGACCAGGGCGATACCGAAACCGTGGTGATTCTGGAGCGGGCCACTCAGACCTTCTCATTCCCGCTGCCGGTCAAGCCGACGCCCTCCCTGCTGCGGGGGTTCTCGGCGCCGGTGATCCTGCGCTACGACTTCGACGAAACCCAACTGCAGACACTGCTGGCCCACGACAGCGATGGTTTCTGCCGGTGGGATGCCGCCCAACGCCTGTACTTCTCGGCGCTGGCGCGCATCATCGAACAGGGCGAGAGCGCCGAGCAGCAACTGGAACGGCTGCGCCCGGCCCTGGAAGGGGTGATCCGGCGTGCCGCCGAGGATCCGGCCCAGGCCGCGCTGCTGCTGACCCTGCCCACCGAGACCGCCATCGGCGACCGGCATGCGCCGCTGGATCCGGCCCGGGTGCACCGCGCCGCTCATGCTTTCAAGGTGGCCCTGGGACGGGCTCTCGACGAAGACTGGCGGCGTCTGGCCGAGTCCCTGCGGGAGCCGGAATATCGCGCCGATGGTGATGCCATGGGTAAACGCCGTCTGCGCATGCTGGCCCTGTCCTACCTGGGCCTGGCCAAAGCCGATGGTATTGCCGACGACCTGCAACGGACCTTCCGCGACGCCTCCTGCATGACCGAGGAAATCGGTGCCCTGGGGATTCTGGTGAGCAATGGCCTGGACGGCGCCGAGACGGCGCTGGAGCAGTTCGCCGAGCGCTGGCGGGACGAAGCGCTGGTGATGGACCAGTGGTTCGCGGTGCAGGCGGCGGTGCCAGGACCGGCCACCGTGGCGCGGGTGAAAGCGTTGATGTCCCATCCCGACTTCGAGTGGACTCTGCCCAACCGAGTGCGGGCGCTGATCGGCACTCTGGTCAACGGCAATCCCTCGGCATTCCACGCCGAGGATGGCAGCGGCCATCGCCTGTTCGCGGAGGCTCTGAAGACGTTGGACGCCATTAATCCGCAGATCGCCGCCCGGCTCGGTAATGGCGCCGCGCGGCTGAATCGTCTGCGGGAGGACCTGTCGACGTCGCTGCGCACCGCGCTGAGCGAAGTGCGTGAAGGTGCCTCCGCCAATCTGGCGGAAGTGTTGGATCGTATTCTCGGGGCCTGATGAACCGCTATCCGCTGCTCTTGCTCGCCGGGCTGGCCCTCGGGCTGGCTGCGCAGCCGGTGCCGGCGGCGGTGAGCGAGCAGGAGGCGCGGCGGCTGTCGTCGGATCTGACACCGCTGGGCGGTGAACGGGCCGGTAATACCCAGCCACTCTCATCGCCGCTGGCGATCCCTCCCTGGCGCGGCGAGGGCTGTCGAGTGCCGGCGGCGGATCAGCCGCTGTTGCGCATCGACGCCGGCAACCTGGCCGAGTACGAGGCGGACCTGCCGCAGGGCGTGGCGGCGATGATCCGCCGCTATCCCGACAGCTTTTACCTGCCGGTCTACCGCAGCCGCCGCACCGCGGCGGCGCCGGATTGGGTGTATCGCAATACCGCCGCCAATGCGGTGCGGGCGACGCTTTCCGAGCGTGGCGTTACGGGAGCGTTCGGCGGTATCCCTTTCCCCATACCGCACGGCGACGCCGGTGACCGCGGCCGTCAGGCGATGTGGAACCATCTGTTGCGCTGGCGCGGTGTTTTCATGGAGCGCCAGTCCAGTCAGCTGTCGGTGCGCGCCGGCGGCGGCTACCGCCGCGTCAGCTCGCGTCAAAGTCTGTATTTTCCCTATTACGATGAGCGCTTCGACGCAGAGCGCATCGGGCCCCGTTATCTGTACTACTACTCGCGGATACTGGCGCCGGCGCGGCTGGCCGGCGGCGCGGTACTGATGTACGACACCCTGGACCCGGCGCGGATGCCACGCCAGTCCTGGGGCTATGACGTGGGGCGGCAGCGTGTGCGCCGGGCACCGGAAATCGCCTACGACGCCGTGCTGGCCGGCAGTGACGGTCTGCGTACCGTTGACGACGCGGATCTGTTCAACGGGGCGCTGGACAAATACCGCTGGCGTTTGCTTTACCCGCAGCCGGTGGAGCGTTTTATTCCGTACAACAATGATTTTCACATCGATCTGGAGCGGGAGGGCCAATCCCTGCGTCGGGGACATTTGAATCCGGCGGGGACGCGCTGGGAAAGACATCGGGTGTGGGTGGTGGAAGGGCGCCTGCGGGAAGGCGAGCGGCATATTTATTCGCGCCGCCGTTTCTATATCGACGAGGACAGCTGGCAGATCGCGGTGGCGGATCAGTATGACCTCAGCGGCGCGCTGTGGCGGGTCAGCCTGGCTTACAGCAAATGCTATCCACAACTCCCGGCGGTCTGGACCGCCCTGGATGCCTATCATGACCTGCGCGAGGGCCGCTATCACTTGCGCTTCACCGAGACCAGCGAGCCCGGTGGCCTGCTGTTTCCGGAAACACTGCCGGACGAGCGGGATTTTCTGCCTTCCGCCTTGCCCGACCGTCGTTAGGGTATCGACAAGGCACCTGCAGGCAAGCTCCCACAGCGGCTTTGTGGTCCGGCCTTCCGTGGGAGCCAGCCTGCTGGCGAATGCGGCCTCTGGTGTTGGGGTTGCGGGGCAAGCTCCTGCCGCGGCTTCGTGAAGCGGCTCTGCGTGCCGGCGTTCTGCAAACCGGGCAGGGCGGCGCGGTTCCCGATATAATCCCCGGCCGTTGTCGCCCACGAAGGAACCGGAACGCCCATGCTGTATTCCCTCGCCCGTCCCCTGTTGTTTTCCCTGTCCGCCGAACGCAGTCATGATTTGACGCTGGCGGCGCTGCGTCACGGCGCCGGCAAGCTCTATCCGGGCCGGGTACCGGACCGGCCGGTGCGGGTGATGGGGCTGGATTTTCCCAATCCGGTGGGCTTGGCGGCGGGGCTGGATAAAAACGGAGACTGCATCCGCGGCTTGGCGGCTCTCGGCTTTGGCTTTCTCGAGGTGGGAACGGTGACGCCACGCCCGCAGCCGGGCAATCCGCGGCCGCGTTTATTCCGGTTGCCCCGCTCCCGGGCGGTGATCAATCGCATGGGGTTCAATAACCAGGGCGTCGATTACCTGGTGGAAGCGGTCCGTGGCAGTGGCTACAAGGGTATTCTTGGCATCAATATCGGCAAGAACAAGGACACGCCGATGGAGCAGGCGGTGGAAGACTACCTGCACTGCCAGCGCAAGGTGCATGCCCTGGCCAGCTATCTGGTGGTCAACGTGTCCTCGCCGAACACACCGGGCCTGCGCGAGCTGCAGCATGGCGAGGCATTGAACGCGCTGCTGAGCACTTTGCGCGAGGAGCAGAGCAAGCTCGACCAGCGCAATGGCTGGAAGGTGCCGCTGGTGGTCAAGATCGCCCCGGACAATAGTGACGAGGAACTGGCGTCCATGGCGGAAGCCTTCGTCCGTCACGGCATCGATGGGGTCTGTGTCGGCAATACCACGTTGCAGCGACCCGGTGTCGCCGGCGAGCCGCACGCTGACGAGCAGGGCGGCCTCAGCGGTGCCCCGCTGAAACCGATTGCTCACCGCGCGCTGGACGTGGTCAGCCGCACCCTGAACGGCCGTGTACCGCTGATCGGCGTGGGCGGCATCATGAACAGCGAGGATGCTCTGGAAAAGCGGCGTCTCGGTGCCGATCTGGTGCAAATCTACAGCGGACTGATATACCGGGGCCCGGAACTGATCGGCGAGATCGCCCGGGGCTGGCCAAAGGGCTGAGGCGTAAAGATCGCGAACAGGCTCTAAAGAAAAGGGCCCGGGTGGGGCCCTATGGGGTCGGCACCAAGAGTGCCGGCGCTGTGGAGAACGGGTTGCTTTATCGGTTCATCATATCCGGTTCATTTCCCCCTTTTCTTCAGCGGAGATCCTTGAGGTTGTGGATGCCGGCGACACCCACCAGGCCATGTAATTGATCAACGCGCCCTTCGCGCCATCCGTTCAGCCAGCTGCTGCGGGCCTGCAAAGCGTCGAAGGGACAAAAGTCTTTGGATTTTCCTTTGTAACCGGCCTGGTATCCGCGGCTGTAGGCCCGCTCCTCACGACTCCGTTTCTGTCTTTTCATGGACACTTTCCTCTTTCCTTCATCGTAGTGACTGGGAATATCCTGCTGATCTTCTCTGTGTCACAATGCGCCGCCCTGAATTCCATACGGAATCTCCTCCGGCGGGGCGGGCGAGCCCTTTGTCTCCCCGGATTGTTGTTCCGGGTCTTTCTCCCTGGCTCAAAGGCCCGTGATGCCGGTGGCGAACACGAGTGATCAGGTATTGGTAGTGCCTTGGCCCGCGTCCATTATCGCGCAAGCCGTTCTTCGAGTATGGGAAAGGGGGCTGCCCGTGTCGAATAACGAACGGCAATATGTGACGGCGTGGTTAAACGGATGCCGCATATTTGACGGTTTCGTGAAAGTTCGCCTATCTCCTTGATTTAGCTGATAATTGCTTCGAGACATCAATTCGTGCAGACACCGATGAGGCATTCCCCATGGAGTTCGTGACCACTTGCCTGCCGGGCCTGGCCCCGCTGCTGGCCGAGGAACTGGTGGAGCTGGGCATATCCGTAACAGAGACCGGTAACGCCCATGTCATCATCGATGGGCGCCAGGAAGACGGCTTGCGGGTGTGCCTGTGGTCGCGTCTGGCGGAGCGTGTGCTGCTGCCGCTGGTGACTCTGGAGATCAGCGCGGAAGAAGCCCCGGAAGCGTTGGCGGCGGCGCTGGACTGGCCAGCCCTGGTGGCGGCCGGCGCGCCCTTGTTTCTCAATCTGGAGCACGGCAAGGGCGTGCGCGGTGACAACCGTATCAGCACCCGGCGGCTGGCGCGGGCGCTGCCTCCGTCGCTGCGTGTTTCGGACAGTGAACTGGGAGCGTGTTGCGTCCGCGGGCGTTTGGACGAGGATCAGGCTCACCTGTGGCTGGATCTGGCCGGCACGCCGCTGCATCGGCGCGGCTATCGTCTGGCCGGTGGCCGGGCGCCGCTGCGCGAGAATCTGGCTGCGGGCGTACTGAGAGCCGGCGGTTGGCATCGCCAGGACCGCCCCTCGATGTTGCTGGATCCGTTTTGCGGTAGCGGCACCCTGCTGATCGAAGCGGCCTGGATGGCCGGCGGCGTGGCGCCCGGCGCCTTGCGTCAGGACTACGGATTCATGGCCTGGCGCGGATGCCGGCGGGCGCTGTGGGAAGGGCTGCGCGAAGAGGCCGCCGCCACCTTGCGGAAGGTGCCGTCGTTGCCGCCGCTGAAGGGCTTCGACGTGGATAACCGGGCCATCCAGTACGCCATGGATAACGCCGAGCGAGCCGGGGTGCGGCGCTTGCTGCACCTGGAGCGGCGCGAGCTGGGTGCCCTGCGCCAGCGGGATCTGGGCGACACCGGACTGCTGGTGACCAACCCGCCCTGGGGCGAGCGTCTGGAGGAGCGCGAGCGTTCCGCCTGGCTGCACGCCGGCCTTGGCCGCCTGATGGGGCAAAGGGCGCTCAACTGGACCGCGGTGTTGCTGGGCACTGATGTCACCACCCTGGATCGTTGCGGCATGGAACTACAAAGCCAGCACCGCTTGCTAAACGGGCCGCTGAAGAACTATATCCGCGTCTACCGGCCACGGCCGCCGGTGCCGGAAGCGCCGCTGCGGGTGGCACCGGAGCCTGGCTTCGCGCCGCCGGAAGGGGCGATGCCGCTGCTGAACCGGCTGCGCAAGAACGGCAAGCACCTGCGCCGCTGGCTGGAACGTGAGGATATCCAGTCGTACCGACTCTATGACCGTGATCTGCCGGAGTTCAACGTGGCGGTGGATATCTACGGCGACCAGGCGCTGGTGCAGGAGTTCAAGGCGCCGTCCTCCATCGACCCGGATAAAGCCAAGGAGCGCCGCCAGTGGGCGGTGAGCGCGGTGCGTTCGGCGCTGGCGGTACACCGGGAGCAGGTTCATCTGCGCACCCGCGAGCGGCAGAAGGGGCACCGCCAATATCAAAAGCTGGACAGCCGGGGCCAATACAAGGTGGTGCGCGAAGGACGTGCCCATCTTCTGGTGAATCTCAATGACTATTTGGATACCGGCCTGTTCCTGGATCATCGGCCGATGCGGCTGCGCTTGGCGCAGGAGTCCGCCGGCAAGCGCGTCCTGAATCTGTTCGCCTACACCGGCGCCGCCAGTGTTCACGCTCTGGTGGGCGGCGCTCGCCGGGTGGTGACGGTGGATGCCTCGCGCCGTTATCTGGACTGGGCCGCCTGCAACCTGGCCTTGAATGGTTTTTCCAGTGACGCTCACCCGCTCGAGCGGGCGGATGTAATGAGCTGGCTGGAAACCTGCCGCGAACAGTTCGATGTGGTGTTCTGTGATCCGCCCACATTCTCAAATAACAAAAGCCGCCAGGATTTCGTGGTCCAGGAGCATCACGGTGAATTGATCCGCCGTATTCTCAAACGGCTCGAGCCCGGCGGTGTCCTGTACTTCTCCTGCAACTTCCGCCGTTTCGAACTGGATGAAAGTATTCGCCGCTGGTACCAGGTGGAAGACCTTACCCAATGGAGCACCCCGGAGGACTTTCGCCGCCACGGACTGCACCATTGCTTCGCCATCCGTCACGGGGAGACACCATGACCGTCACGCTTTACACCACCTTGGGATGCCATTTGTGCGAGCGGGCCCGGGATATGCTCTTGACCGTGGACCCGCTGCTGGCTATCGAGGCCGTCGACATCGCCGAGGACGACGATCTGATCGCCCGGTACGGTGAGCGTATTCCGGTCTTGCGTCGGGGTGAGCAGGAATTGGCCTGGCCATTCGGACTGCTGGACGTGCGCGCGTTTCTGATGGGGGAACGGCTGGCCTGAGGGGACTTGGAGAGATGAATTCGGAGAGTGCTACAAGGCCGCTGCAGGAGCTTGCCTTGCAAGCGAATTGGATTTTGATTTAAGCCCCCACGGCGGCTACTAGGCCGCCGGCCAATCCCGCTGCAAAAACGCCAGAGTATTGGCCAGGGTTTGCTGGGCCAGGGCTTGCGTCGTTTCGCCTCGCAGGGCCGCCACCCGTTCGCCGATCCAGGGGAGCAGGCAGGGTTCATTGCGGCGTTTCTTTGCCGGAGGTTCCGGTAAATCCCTTGGCAGCAGGTAAGGGGCGTCGGTTTCCAGCAGCAGCCGGTTGCCGGGAATATGCGGTACCAGTTCGGCCAGCTCGCGGCCGCGTCGTTCGTCGCAGATCCAGCCGGTGATGCCGATGAAGCAATCCAGGTCCAGGTAGTCGAACAGGGGGCGGCGCTGATCAGTGAAACAGTGCACCACCACAGAGGGTAACCGGTCCCGCCAGGCCTTGAGCATGGGCAGGAAGCGATCATGGGCGTCCCGCTGATGTAAAAACACCGGTTTGTTCAACCCGGCGGCCAGCGCCAGTTGCGCTTCGAACGCTTTTTCCTGATCCGGGCGCGGGGAGAAATCCCGATTAAAATCCAGCCCCATCTCACCAGCCGCCGCCACCGCCGGTTGCCCCAGCAGTTCCCGTAATTCCGACAGAATCCCGTCGTTACAGAAGCGGGCACTATGCGGATGCAGGCCGGCGGTACAGAGCAGGCCCTGATCGGGGTAGCGTTGGCACAGCGCCAGTGCTTGCCGGGATTCCTCGACGTTGGTGCCGGTCAGCAGCAGGCGGCTGACGCCGGCCCGCCGGGCCCGTTGCAGTACCGCTTCACGGTCGTCGGCGAACTGGCGGTCGGTGAGGTTGACACCGATGTCCGCCCATTCACACGCACTGGGGTCAGGCATACTCATCCGGCGCCTTGCCCCTGAACCGGTGTCAGGCCGCCCAGCCGTTCCTCAAGCCGCTCACGCAGATCCTCCACCCGGCGCCGGTTGGCGCCGAAATCGTAGTATCCGACCCGCGAGGCGGAGCGCACTTCAATACCGCCATTCTCGTGCACATAGAAAGTGACGTCATCAACGAAGCGAAGCACGCGGCTGGTGAAGCGTGCCTGCAAGCGTGCCGGCCCTACCTGTTCGAAACTGACACGGGGCAGGGTGGCCAGCACTTCGCGCAGCAGTTTCAGACTGCCGGCACGGTCGGCGTAGCCGGGAAGAGGCGCCACCCGGTGCCGTTCATCCGTGGCCAGGCTGGACACGCAATTGGGTGAGGACGGGCAGGGTGCTAGCAAACGGGTGTCGTTCATGGCAAAGCTACTCAGCAATAACAAACCACAGGCACAGAGAACACGGCGGGCATGCCGTGAGAGAACCCGTGATGCGCCCCCGGCGCTTGGCATCCGCTGGGATGCCCGACCCTCCCTGGCACGTCGACTGATGTCGCCGTTATCACTGTTTATCCTTGGTCCTGACCGTCCTGTTCATGGAAACTCTGTCTCAGGGTACGTCTCAGGGTGTCTCCATGGCGTCTACGGAAGGTCGTGGCCTTTCATTCCCTGGCCATCAATGTGGCGACAACAGGACCACGGGCGCCATGGAGAAAACGCAAATGCGTGCGTAGTCTAACTGGCACTAACGCATTTTGTCTCTTCGGGGGCGGCGAATGGCTCTTAATGCGCGTTCGGATCGCGGATCAGGCCGACGAACACACCTTCGATGATCAACTGATCCGCGGGCACCTGAATCGGTTCGTAGTCTTCGTTGGCCGGCAGCAAGGTGGCATCGGATTTGTTCAGCCGCAACGTTTTCACCGTCACTTCCTCGCCGATGCGGGCCACCACGATTTCACCGGAACGGGCCGTTTCACTCTTGCGCACGGCGATCAGATCGCCGTCGAAGATGCCGGCGTCGATCATGCTGTCGCCCTGCACCTGGAGCAGATAGGTGGGCCGCTGGCGAAACAATCCACGTGGCACCGGTACCGTGCGCTGCACGTTTTCCACCGCCTCGATCGGGGTGCCGGCGGCCACCTTGCCCACCACCGGTAATTCATCCTCGTCGCCGAGGGCCGACTCCAGGAGCTGAATGCCGCGGGAGCGGTCGCTGTGCAGGCGGATATAGCCTTTACGCTCCAGTGCCCGCAGGTGATCGGAGGCGGCGTTCTTGGACTGGAACCCCATTCTTTCGGCGATTTCCGCCCGGGTGGGGGCCATGCCGGTGTCCGCCTGTGAATCACGGATGCAATCCAGCACCTGCTGCTGGCGGAGGGTCAGTTTGCTGCTCATGTCGGTCTCCTGTGGGTCGCCACAACGGGAATGGCATACTGATAATACGAACAGTACAATATGTCCAGTGTTTTTGTCATTCCAATGTTGTTGCGAGGTGCTCTTCGCTCGCCTTGCGCGGCCATCCCGGCTAGGCTATGCGCTCGGCGCTTCCCGGGGGGGAAGGCGGCGTCGTGGCGTTGTATTCGCTGCCAAGACAGCTTCCCGCGGAGGGGCCATGGAGCCGCTGTAGGAGCTTGCCGTGCAAGCGAATAGCGCTGCATTCCGGGAATTAGCTTGCAGGGCAAGCTCCCGCAGCAGCCTTTCAGCGAATGGTGAGGCTGCCGTGGATTGGGGGGGAAATGAAGCAAGCCGAGTGGCAACGTTCTCAGCAGGCGCGGGTGGAGTCATTACTTTCCGGCGTGCCGTTTTTCAATGAAGTATCCCGCGACGATGCCGACCAGCGAGCCTTGCTGCTGGCCGGGACCCGGATTCTTGAAGCCGCGCCGGGCGAGGTGGTGATTCGGGCCGGGGCCGAGGCCAGCGGGCTTTATTTTTTGCTGCGTGGAGAGCTGTGGGTGCTTGGCGAGGGCACGCCGCCACCCGTGGTGTACCGGGTGTCGCCGGGGGAGGTGTTTGGCGCTTTGTCCCTGCTGCTGGCGACGCCGCGCAGCGCCACCTTGAAGGTGGCGGAAAAAGTGGCGGAGGAAGACCAGGCGAAACCAGCGGTGCTGGCGCGCTTGTCGTTCGCCGATTTCGATCAGCCGCGGGTGGCGTTATTCAGTCTTGCAACCCGCCTGGCGCTGTTTCACATGCTGGTGCATCAGATTCGCTGGGCGGTGGAGGTGCAGCGCCTGGCGGCGCCGGACGCGGAACTGGAGGCGGCTCTGCGCAAGATCCCGGTTTATCAGGGCGAGAAGGGAACCGCGCAGGAACTGGCGGCACTGCGTGAACAGGCGCGGGCGCTGGCGGCGCTGTTATGCCGCTGGAACGATCACCCCCGTGCCGGGCCGGCGATGACGTGACGGCTCACCCCGGCCGGCTGCTGGCCGGGCGATCTGCACAAGGCGCGGATTGGTTGGGCTGGGCCGGTGCCCTCAGTCCGCTTTCTTGTCCTTGCGCTGGACTTTCACCGCCAGCACGTCGCAATGGGCTCCGGGCACCAAGCCGCGGGCGGTGGAGCCCAGCAGCAGAGCCAGGCCGCTGCGGGTGTGGCTGCCCACCACGATCAGATCCACGCCCAGCGCATCGGCCTTGTCGACGATGGTCTTTTCGATGGAACCCAGCTCAACGTGGATGCGATCCTCGCCGATCTGGTACTGGCGAGCGTATTCCAGGGCGGTTTCGCGGGCCTGCTTGACCAGCCCGCTTTGCAGGTCGGTGACGTCCATGGGCACATCCGCGCCATAGGCCAGCGCCAGCGGCTCGATCACATGAATCAGATGCAACTCGCCGGTGGCATTACCTTCCAGCACCCCGGCGGCACGGCAGAGGATGTCGGCGGACTCGTCACTGCAATCGATGGCGACAAGAATTCTTTGATACGGAGCAGTCACGGCGGTCTCCCTCGAACGCTTTTCACCGAGTATAGCCCGCTCCCGGGAAGCGGTCGATTGATGCTGATCAAGGCCCGCCCGGCGGCCGATCCCGCCTGGGCCGGCATGGTTCTCCGAAGGCCATGGGCAGGCCCTCGGGGAGGCGTCAAAAAGGGATTGTGCCACCCCGAAGCTTGACCGGACGTTAGCGCCGCTGTCTAAATAGGCGCCCCTGAGGACCCCGGAAACGGGGTCTGGACATCGTATCCGGCCGGGGAAGGCCGGATCGACCGACTTCTCGGTAATTCAGTTGTGGGTGACGAACGTAATGGGTAAGTCCCTGGTAATTGTGGAGTCGCCGGCCAAGGCGAAAACCATTAACCGCTATTTGGGCGATGACTTCATCGTCAAGTCCAGCGTGGGCCACGTGCGCGATCTGCCGGTCAGCGGCGGCGGCAAGAAGTCCACGCCCCAGGAACGGGCCAAGGAGGCGGCCTATACCCGTTCGCTGCCCAAGGAAGAACGCGAGGCTTATAAAAAGAAGAAAGCGCGGTCTCAACTGATCAACCGCATGGGGGTGGACCCGGAGCACGGTTGGAAGGCGCACTACGAGATCCTGCCCGGCAAGGAAAAGGTCATCGATGAACTCAAGCGTCTGGCCGCCAAGGCCGAGCGCATCTATCTCGCCACTGACTTGGACCGCGAAGGGGAGGCCATTGCCTGGCACCTGCGTGAGGTGATCGGCGGCGACGACGAGCGTTTCGACCGGGTGGTGTTCAACGAGATCACCAAGAAGGCGATCCAGGCCGCGTTCCAGGAACCGGGCAAGCTGGATATGAGCCGGGTGGAAGCCCAGCAGGCACGCCGTTTCCTCGATCGGGTGGTGGGGTTCATGATCTCACCGCTGCTGTGGGAAAAGATCGCCCGCGGCCTGTCCGCCGGCCGGGTTCAGTCGGTGGCGGTGGAGCTGGTGGTGGAGCGCGAGCGGGAAATCCGCGCCTTCACCCCGGAGGAGTTCTGGGAGCTGCACGCCGACACCCACGACAGCAAGCAGCAAGCGGACCAGCTGCGTCTGCAGGTGGCCCGTTACCAGGGTGAAAACTTCCGGCCGAACAACGGAGAGGACGCGGAGCGCCACCGCGAGGCACTGCGCCGCGCCGGCCAGCTGACCATCTCCCAGCGCGAGGAGCGGCCGACCCGGTCCAAACCCTCGGCGCCGTTCATTACCTCCACTCTGCAGCAGGCGGCGAGTACCCGTCTGGGCTTCGGGGTAAAGAAAACCATGATGATGGCCCAGCGCCTCTACGAGGCCGGCCATATCACCTACATGCGTACCGATTCCACCAACCTCAGCGCGGACGCGGTGACGGCGTGCCGGGCCTGGATCGATGACAAGCTGGGCGAGAAATATCTGCCGGCGAAACCGCTGTCCTATTCCAGCAAGGAAGGCGCCCAGGAGGCCCACGAGGCGATCCGGCCTTCCGACGTCAATCGCACCTCCGAGTCGCTCAAGGACATGGAGCGCGACGCCCAGCGCCTTTACGAGCTGATCCGCCGCCAGTTCATCGCCTGCCAGATGCCGCCGGCGGAATACCTGAGCACCACGCTGACCGCCGAGGCGGACGGCTATGAACTCAAGGCCAAGGGCCGCATCATGAAGTTCGACGGCTGGACCCGGATCCTGCCGCCGGCGGCGCGCAAGGGGCAGGAAGACACGGTCCTGCCGGATCTCAAGCAGGGCGACGTGCTGGTCATCGATGAGGTGGATGCGACCCAGCATTTCACCAAGCCGCCGGCCCGTTACACCGAGGCCAGTCTGGTCAAGGAATTGGAAAAGCGCGGTATCGGCCGGCCGTCCACCTACGCCTCGATCATTTCCACGATTCAGGATCGCGGTTATGTGCGGCAGGAAAACCGCCGCTTTTACGCGGAGAAGATGGGCGACATCGTCACCGATCGCCTGGTGGAAAGCTTCCCCAATCTGATGGATTACAACTTCACCGCGCGGATGGAGGAAACCCTCGACGAAATCGCCGAGGGCAAACGCCACTGGCGCGATGTGCTCAACGATTTCTACCAGGATTTTCAGGCCAAGCTGGAAGCCGCCCAAGGCGAGGGCAGTGGCAAGCAGGCCAAGGGCGGCATGCGCGCCAATCTGCCCACGGACACCGACATCGCCTGTCCCACCTGTGGCCGTCCGATGCAGATCCGTACCGGCTCCACCGGTGTCTTCCTGGGCTGCTCCGGTTATAGCCTGCCGCCCAAGGAGCGCTGTACCGCCACGCTCAATCTGCTTCCTGGCGAGGAGGCGGTGCGGGCCGACGATGATGAGGCGGAAACCCAGGAGCTGCGCCGCAAGAAGCGTTGCCCGAAATGCGGCACGGCGATGGAATCCTTCCTCATCGACGAGAAACGCAAGTTGCATGTCTGTGGTAACAACCCGGATTGCGACGGCTACGTGGTGGAGCAGGGCGAGTTCCGAATCAAGGGCTACGATGGCCCGACCCTGGAGTGTGAAAAGTGCGGTAGCGAGATGCAGCTGCGCACCGGCCGTTTCGGCAAGTTCTTCAAGTGCACCAACGATGACTGCGGCAACACCCGCAAGCTGCTGAAGAACGGCGAGCCGGCGCCGCCCCGCGCCGATCCGATCCCCATGCCGCATCTCAAGTGCGAAAAAGTGGATGATCATTACCTGCTGCGTGACGGTGCTTCCGGCCTGTTCCTGGCCGCCAGCAAGTTCCCCAAGAACCGGGAAACGCGGGCGCCGCTGGTGGAGGAGATCCAGTCCGTGGCGGAGCAACTGGATCCCAAACACCGTTACCTCGCGCAAGCCCCCGGCGAGGATTCCGAGGGCCGCAAGGCGATACTGCGCTACAGCCGCAAGGCCAAGGAGCAGTATGTGATGACCGAGGAAGAGGGTAAGCCCACCGGCTGGTACGCCTTCTACCGGGACGGCAAGTGGGAAGTGGAAGAAAAGAAAGCCGCACCGAAGAAAAAGGCGGCGGCGAAGAAGAAAACCGCCGCTCGCCGGTCATGAACCATAGCCGGAGATAACCATGTCCCGAATGGTGCGGGAAAACGAAATCAGCGGTCTGCGTGAGCGGTTGTTTTTCGCCCGCGACCTGCTCAAGACACTGCGGGCCGAGGCCGGGAGTCCGATGGGGCACCGTCTGGCGCTGCGTGGCGCGGTGGTGTTTCATCTCTATTCGGTGCTGGTGGGTATGGCGCGGCAGTCCGCCAAGTCCTACCAAGTGCCCGGTTACGATGACCTGATCAGCCTCGCTGCCCTGGAGCGGGCCTTCGCCGATAGCGACGTCCACGCCCCGGAAATGCAACTGCTGATCCAGGCGCGGCAGGATCGCTCCGATCCGGTATGCTGGCTGGATCTGGAGCTGCGCGCGGCGGTGGGCGCCGCCGGTCTGGCGCGCCGGGCCACGCCTCCCGGTGATACCAACGCCCTGGCTCTGCGCGCCGAGGATCCTTATGCGCCCTTGGCCGATGGTGATCTGGAGCGTTTGCAAGAGGCGGCCAACCGGGTGGAGGAACTGCTCGGTTTGTTCGGTACTTATATGGACGAATGGTAAGCGGGGAACGTCATGCTGTTACTGATCATCTTCGCCGCCGTCGCTTTGGGGTTTTCGTTCCTCTGCTCGATTCTGGAAGCCGCCCTGCTGTCCATCACGCCCAGCTACATCGCCGGTCTCAAGGACGACAAACCCAAGCTGTTTGAACGCCTGCGGCACCTCAAGGAGGATATCGACGACCCGCTGGCGGCCATTCTCACCCTCAATACCATCGCTCATACCGCCGGCGCCACCGGGGTCGGCGCCCAGGTGGCGGTGCTGTTCGGGGAAACCTGGCTGGGCGTGGCCTCGGCGGTCATGACCCTGGCCATCCTGATCGTCTCCGAGATTATTCCGAAGACCATCGGCGCCAAATTCTGGCGCGCCCTGGCGCCGCTACTGCCGCCAGTGCTCAATGTCATGATCTGGGTGCTCAAGCCGTTCGTGTGGTTATCGAAAATGATCACCCGGCAGATCGGTGATGGCGAGCCGGATACCGACATCCGGGCGGAGTTGAAGGCAATGGCGTCCATCGGCCACGAGCAGCAGGCGCTGGATGAGGGCGAGCGCCGGGTCATCGCCAATATTCTCAGTCTCCATGAAATCAGGGTCGACAAGGTGATGACCCCGCGCACGGTGGTGGAATCGCTGCGCCCGGAACAGACCGTGGCGGAAGTGCGCCATCACCTGGTGTCCACGCCTTTTTCCCGCTATCCGGTGCTGAATGACAAGGATGAAGCACTCGGCTATGTGCACAAAAGCGATCTGCTGGAAGTGGAGGATGAGCGCACCGTGGGTGAGCTGGCCCGTGCCATGGCCTTGTTCCGCACCGACACCAATATCGAGGTGGTGTTTGGTGAGATGCTGCGTGACCGGCAACACCTGGGCCTGGTCTACGACGACCTCGGGACCTGGGTGGGCCTGGTCACCATGGAAGACATCATTGAAACCATCCTCGGCCAGGAAATCATGGATGAAACCGATAATGTAGCCAATCTGCGCCACTATGCCCGCCAGCGCTGGAGCCGCAAACTCAAACGCAAGGGGGCCCCGGAATAACGGCGTCTGCTTGACGGTGATCGCCGCCAAACGTATGTTTCAAACGTTTGCTCCCAGCCTGGCAGGTTCCCCATGTCCCAATCCGATACCGTTCGCCGCATCCTCGATACGGCGGAAGTGCTGTTTGCCCAGAAGGGCTTCGCGGAAACCAGCCTGCGTGCCATTACCGGCAAGGCCGGTGTCAATCTGGCGGCGGTGAACTACCATTTCGGCTCGAAGGAAGCGCTGATCCAGGCGGTGTTCGAGCGCTATCTGACGCCGTTCTGCCAGGCATTGTCGGTGAAACTGCGGGAACTGGAGCTGGACGACGGCCCGCTCAGTCTGGAACGGCTGCTGACCGTGGCATCGCGGCTGGCATTGGGCTCCGGCACCGAGGAGCCGCGCCGTGCCATGGTCTTCTTTCGCCTCGCCGGCCAGGCCTACAGCCAGCCCCAGGATCATCTGCGCGCCTATCTGCGCAAGCACTACGGCGATGTCTTCAACCAGTTCACCACCTTACTGCGCCGCACCGCGCCGGATGTGCCGCCGGTGGAGCTGTTCTGGCGCGTGCACTTCAGCCTTGGCGCGGTGATCTTCACGCTCTCCGGCATGGAATCCCTGCAGACGATCAGCAAGAAGGACTTCAACCGCTCGGTGTCCGCCAGCGACATCGCCCAGCACCTGCTGCCCTTCGTGGTTGGCGGGATAAAAGGCAACTGAAAAGACAGTTGATAGTTGACAGTTGATAGTTGACAGTTAAAACCGAAAATCAAAACAGTCTGAGCTCTAGCCGCTGTGGGAGCTTGCTTGCAAGCGAATATCGCTAAACGTCCGAGCGAACCTCATTCGCTTGCAAGCAAGCTCCCACAGCGGCTGAAGATCACTGGTTTTTGTTTTTCGTCTTTCGCTGTCAACTGTCCACTATCAACTGTCAACTTTCCCTTGGTCCTATGCACATCACTATTTCCCTTGCCGATCAGACCCTGACCCTCGATGGCGCCGGCCAGCGTCGTTATCCGGTTTCCACCGCGGCGGTCGGTGCCGATGAGCGCAGCGGCAGTAACGGCACGCCCCGTGGGGAACATCTGGTGCGTGCCCGTATCGGCGAGGGGCTTCCCGTGGGCGCGGTGTTTCGCGGACGCCGCTTCAGCGGCGAGATCCTGACACCGGAACGGGCCGCGGCGGAACCGGAACGGGACTGGATTCTAAGCCGCATCCTCTGGCTCGGTGGTCTGGAAGCAGGTAAAAACCAGGGCGGCGACGTGGATAGTTTCCGGCGCTTTATTTATATTCACGGCACGCCGGACCACGAGCCCATGGGGCAGCCCGCCTCCCACGGTTGTATCCGCATGCGTAACGCCGACGTCATCGATTTGTTCGACCGCGTGCCCTTGGGGTGCGCGGTCTCCATCACCGAGTAATCACATGAATCAGGCCAATAACACCCAGCCTCTGCTGATGCTGGATCTGGAAGGCGTCGCGCTCACCAGTGAGGAGCGCGATTTACTCGTTCATCCCGCCGTTGGCGGGGTGATTTTGTTCAGCCGCAATTATCAGGACCCGCTGCAAGTACGTGATCTGGTGGCGTCCATGCGGGCGCTGCGGCCGGAATTGCTGATCGCCGTGGACCAGGAAGGCGGGCGGGTGCAACGCCTGCGCGAGGGGTTTACCCGGTTGCCGGCCATGGGCACGCTGGGGCGGCGTTATCAGCAGGACCCCGGGGCCGGTCGTGAGGCAGCGGAGCTGCTCGGCGAGCTGATGGCGGACGAAGTCCGCGCCGTGGACATCGACATCAGCTTCGCGCCGGTGCTGGATCTGGATTATGGCCGCAGCACGGTGATCGGAAATCGTAGCTTCAGCGACAACGTCGACGTGCTGATCACCCTGGCGGATGCCTTTCTGGATGGTATGCAGCGGGCCGGCATGAGCGCCACCGGCAAGCACTTCCCCGGCCACGGTCACGTCCAGGCGGACTCCCACCTGGAATTACCCGAGGACCCGCGCTCGCTGTCCGAGATGGCCGCCGATCTGGCCCCGTTCCGGGCGCTGGCGCCGCGCCTGGACGGCATCATGCCGGCCCATGTGCGCTATCCGGCCATGGATGCCCAGCCCGCCGGATTTTCCCCCTATTGGTTGCAGAAGGTGCTGCGCGAGGAACTGGGCTTCCGCGGCGTGATCTTCTCTGATGATCTGACCATGGCCGGCGCCGCCGCCGCTGGCGATTACACGCAGCGGGCGGAGGCGGCGCTGAACGCCGGCTGCGACATGGTGCTGGTGTGCAACGATCGAGCCGGTGCCCTGGCGGTGCTGTCCTGGCTGGAACAGCAATCACTGCCGAAAGTGGTACCGGCCAGCGCCCTGCGGGCGCGCCCGCGCCGGCCGATGAATCCGGTCCGCCGCCAGCGGGCCTGTGACCTTGCTGAACAATTGTCGGGAGAAAGCGCATGAATTGGGAGGCCCTGCTGAACTGGAAACTGTTGCTCCAGTGGCCCGGCCCGGAAACGCAGACGATCATCTGGCTGACGCAGGTGTTCGTGGTGGTATTTTGTACCGTATCGCTGAATTTCGTGATGATGCGGGTGCTGGACATCCTCACCGTGCTGGGTAACAAAACCGCCAGCAAATGGGATGACGTGCTGATTGAGGCCCTGCGCCTGCCGTTGCGGCTGGTGACCTGGGTGATCGGTTTGTCGGTGGCGGCGGAGATGCTCTACGACGTTTCCGAAAGCGCCTTGTTCGAGCATGTGGGCATGGTCCGCCGGGTGGCGTTCATCGCCATCATCGCCATGTTCGCCAACCGCCTGATCACCGGCGTCGAGCACAATCTGACCGATCCCGGGCGGATGAAGAAACCCATGGACACCACCACCGCGGCGGCGGTGTCCAAGTTGCTGCGAGTGTCAGTGATCATCACCTCCTTGCTGATCATCCTGCAGGCGCTGGGCTACAGCGTATCCGGGGTGCTCGCCTTCGGTGGTATCGGCGGCATGGCGGTGGCCTTCGCCGCCAAGGACCTGCTTGCCAACTTCTTCGGCGGCATGATGATTTACATGGACAAGCCCTTCAAAGTGGGGGAGTGGGTTCGCTCGCCGGACCGCACCATCGAAGGGACGGTGGAACACATCGGCTGGCGGCTGACCCGCATCCGCACCTTCGATCAGCGGCCGCTGTACATTCCCAACTCGTTGTTCACCACCATCGTGCTGGAGAATCCATCACGCATGTTCAACCGGCGGATCAATGAAAAAATCGGTATTCGCTATAACGACTGGCGCAAAATGCCGGCCATTGTCGCCGACGTCCGGCAAATGCTCATTGATCACGATGACATCGAAACCGACGCCCGCACCCTGATCGTTAATTTCGATACCTATGGGGCATCGCACATCGAGTTCTTTATCTACACCTTCACCAAAACCACCAACTGGGTGCGTTTCCATGAGATCAAGCAGGACGTGCTGATGAAGATCATGGAGATTGTCGAGCAGCATGGCGCCGAGTTCGCTTTCCCCACCCGTACTCTGCACATGGTCAGCGATGACGATCAACAGGACACCCCACCGGCGCCGGCGGCCGAGGAGGCACAACATGCCCATCGCGGATGAGGTAAAACAGGAATTGATGCAGGTGCGCCGCGACGCGCGCCAGCTCTACTCCCAGGATCAGGTGGAAGCGGCCATCGGCAAACTGGCGATTCAGCTCACCGAGGACTACAGCGAGCGCTTCCCGCTGTTTGTCACCATCATGAACGGCGGCATGATCTTCGCCGGGCATTTACTCACGCGCCTGGATTTTCCGCTGGAAATGGACTATCTGCACGCTTCCCGCTATCTGGGTGACACCCGGGGCGGGGACGTGGAGTGGATCGTCACTCCGGGTGCCAGCCTGTCCGGGCGAGACGTGATCATCCTCGACGATATTCTCGATGTCGGCTCCACCTTGTTGGCGATCGTCGATGCCTGCCACGCCCAGGGGGCCACCAGCGTGAAAACCTGCGTGTTGGTGGACAAGGTGCACGACCGCAAGGCGCGGCCGGGTCTGAAGGCTGATTACACCGCGCTGGAGGCCGAGGATTTTTACCTGTTCGGCATGGGCATGGACTACAAGGGCTATTGGCGTAACGCCCCCGGCATCTTCGCCGTGGAAGAATAAGGAACTGAGATGCTGGCATTCATTGGCGGTACCGGCCTGACGCGCATGGACAACCTGCGCATTACCGGCAGCCAGACCCTGAGCACCCGCTTCGGCGAACCGTCGGCGCCGGTGGTGGAAGGGCGGCTCAATGGTCGTGAGGTGCTGTTCCTGGCCCGCCACGGGGATCCCCATGTGCTGCTGCCACACCAGGTCAACTACCGGGCCAATATGGTGGCGCTGAAGGACGCCGGCGCCAGCGCCATCGTCGCCGTCAACGCGGTGGGCGGGATCACCGACAAGGCGCCCACCGGTGCGCTGGTACTGGTGGATCAGATCATTGATTACACCCACGGCCGTGACATGACGCTGTTCGATGATCCGGAGGAGCCTCTGGTGCACGTTGATTTCAGCTGGCCCTTTGATGCCGCCCTGCGTGCCGCGCTCAAGGAGCGGCTCACCGTCAGCGGTCTGGCCTGGACGGACGGCGGTTGCTATGGCGCCACTCAGGGGCCGAGGTTGGAAACCGCGGCGGAGATTCTGCGCATGGAGCGCGACGGCTGTGACGTGGTGGGCATGACCGGCATGCCGGAAGCGGTTCTGGCCCGGGAACTGGATATTCCCTATGCCATGCTGTCTCTGGTGGTGAACCCCGGTGCCGGCAAATCCGACCGGGAGATCACCATGGCCGAGATTGAAGCGGTGATCCACGACGGCATGGCCGGTGTATGCCGGGTGCTGGCGGATCTGGCGGAACATTGGTAGGGAGCGGCCGCCGTCCTGCCAGCATCATCCTTGGCTGCTACGAAGCCGCTGTGGGAGCTTGCCTGCAAGCGAATGCGCCACGCTGGAGGGTCGGGATTCGCCAGCAGGCTAGCTCCCACGGTTTGTGCTACGGAGCCACTGTAGGAACTTGCCTGCAAGCGAATATCGCAAACACCTGAGCCTATCCCATTCACTTGCAGGCAAGCTCCCACAGTAGGTCCACGGATCGTGATGTCCGAGTTTCTAACATGCGTTACTGGAACCAGAGCAATTTCGAGGGACTGAAGTCGATTGGTGAGCAGTACGCTGATCGAAGCGGGTTCGCCGCCTTCAGCCGTTATTGTCTGCTTGCCGAAAAGGGGCTTAGAAAGCCGGCGCTGGCGGCCGCCCGGGAGTTCATCACCGGAATGGAAGCACGGCCGGTGACGCAACAGCGCGCTTGCGCCGAGGAGCTGACCGCGCTGTCGTATCGGCATGCCGAAGTGCATCGGTTACTGCCGCACCCGCTGCGAATGTCCTTGAAAGCCATATTGCAGCAATGGACGGACGCCGAACCGGACAATCCGATACCGTGGAAGTGGCTGGGCTATTTGGTGATGGACCTGGAGGCATCGCGCCGGGCCCATGAACTGGACCCAGGGGATGAAATCAGCCTCGGCGCGCTTTTCGGCGAGCAGCTCAATCAGGTGGATTTCCAGACCCACCATCTCTGTGAATCCTGTTTCCTTGGCGAGGAAAGCGAGGCGGAGCAGGCCCTGGACCGGGCCGAGTCCTTGTTGGCGTATCTCGAAAATGAGGACAAGCGCGCCGCCTGCCGAAGGGAGGTGGATTACTTCCGCGATTTGCTCGCCGCCTGGCGCGATTACACGTCGACTGAGCGTGAGGAAACGTTTCCACGATGGTGTGAAAAACAGGAGGGTGGGAAACAGGGCAAATCGTTCCGTTTCTGGTCGATTCATTATTATCGGTAACCCGGAGGGCCGGTCTCACCGGCGGGCGCACTATCCGGAGGAATGAGAGCGTCATGCAAAATGCACTTTTTCCTGATGACGGTGGCACCGCTTCCGAAGTGCGGGCAGCCACGCCGGAGCCGTCGCTGATCCCGCTGGCGGCGGATTTGCCGGAGGCGCTCCGAATGGGTACCTCGTCCTGGCATTATCCGGGCTGGGCCGGGCTGGTCTGGGACAAACTCTACAGCGAAGAGCAGCTGTCCCGCCGCGGGCTGGATGCTTATGCCAGACATCCGCTGTTTCGCGCCGTCGGTCTCGACCGCGGCTTTTACCGGCCGTTGAGCGTGGACCAATACGCCGATCACGCGGAGCAGGTTCCCGATGATTTCCGCTTCGTGGTCAAGGCACCAAGCCGGGTGACCGATGCCCTGTTGCGTGGCGCCGGCGGCAAGGGGCAGAAGATCAACCCGGATTTCCTGGATGCGACGGCCGCACAGGCCGAATTCATCGAACCGGCCGGTATCGGGCTCGGGCCGAAGCTGGGGGCGCTGGTATTTCAAATCAGTCCGTTGCCCGCTCACTGGCTCAAAGAAATGGAACGGCTGATCGAAGGGCTGCATACACTGTTGCGAAACGCGTCCGGGCTCCGGGCCCGTTGCCCGGATGCGGTGGTGGCGGTGGAGGTACGCGATCGGCAATGGCTCACCCCGGCATTTGTTGACGCTCTGAAAGACACCGGAACTACTTACTGCCTCGGACTCCATGGCAAGATGCCGCCCATTGCCGAACAACTGCCGATCCTGCGCGCGCTCTGGCCCGGACCTTTGGTGTGCCGCTGGAATCTCAATGTGAAACACGGCGCTTACGGTTACGAGAGGGCGCGGGATCAGTATTCGCCGTTCGACAAACTGGTGGATCCGGACTCGGAGACCCGCGAGGCCCTGGCCAAGGTGATCGCCGGCACCGTGGGCGCGGGGCAGCCGGCTTATGTGACGCTCAGTAATAAAGCGGAAGGTTGTTCGCCATTATCGGTGGTGGCGCTGGCCGAGGCGGTACGGGCCCGGATCGGGCTGGCTTGATGCAATGGCGCCATATCGCGCTAGGGCCTGTTCACCCTATTTCCATCGCGCCTGCTGGATGCCCTTTTTGCCTCCAGCCAGGCGGAGGGCGCGCGGTTTGGTCATTCCAAATAAACGACGAGTAACGCGGAGTGGTGACGTTTTAGCCGCAACAGGCGCGATGGAAATAGGGTGAACAGGCCCTAGTTCGCCAGCGATTGCAGCAAGGCCGCCAGGAAGCGCGCCGCCTGGCCGCCGTTCAGAGCCCGGTGATCGAAGGTCAGCGATAGCGGCAGTTGTTTGTCCTCGAACACCTCGCCGTTGTTGAATCCGGGCTGTGTGAAGGCCTTGCCGGCGCCGACAATGGCTACCTGTGGAGGGACCACCACCGGCGTGGCGAAACGGCCGCCGAGGGTGCCGAAGTTGCTCAGTGACAGCGTGGCCCCTTGCAGTTCCTTTGGCGGGATCCTGCGCTGCTCCACGTCGCGGCGCAGGCGGTCGAGGCCTTCGCGCAGATCGCCGTCATCCCGGTTGGCGACGTCGCGCAGCACCGGCACGAACAGGCCATCCGGGGTGTCCACGGCAATCCCCAGATCAATCTTTTCCACTTTGCGCATGCTCAGTTGATCGCCGTCGAACCAGGCATTGACCGTCGGTTCCGCCCGGCAGCCGGCGACGATGGCGTGGATCAGACGCAACATGATGTCGGTGCCGGCGCTCCAATGGCGGATGCTGACCTGATCGAACAGACTGACCGGCACCACCTGCTGGCCAGCGCTGGCCATGGTTTTGGCCATGCTGCGGGCGACCCCTTTGAGTGGCGTGCTGTCACCATGGCTTTGTTTCAGTCTGGCGTGCTGCTGCACATCGTTGAGCGTGATGGTGCCGCCCGGACCGCTGCCCTTGAGGCGCTCCAGATCCACGCCGAGATGTTGAGCCAGGGCGCGGATCGCCGGCGCCGCGCCAGGGCCGCCCTGGCTGCCGGCGGCGGCGCCGATGATAAAGTCATCACGGTCGCCGTCCTGTCCACTGGCCAGTTCACCCACCACGCTCTGGCTGGTGTCCTCCTCGCCCTCGAAGGCCAGCAGCGGCTCTCCAGTGTGCACCAAATCGCCTTCGGCGACGAAGCGACGGGCGACGACACCGGCCTTGGGCGCCGGAATATCGACGATGGCCTTGGCCGTCTCCACGCTCAACAGCACCTGGTCCACGTTCACTTCATCGCCTTCCTTGACGTGCCATTCGATCACTTCCGCTTCCTGAAGGCCTTCGCCCAGGTCCGGCAGGGTGAAGTAGCTCATGGTGAGACTCCCGTTGGTCGTCGCCGGACGCTGGACGCCAAACGCTTTACATTCTTTTTAAAAGCGTCAGGCGTCTGGCATCTGGCTGTTCTTTTTAATACGCCAAAGTCCGTTTCGCCGCCGCCACGATTCGTTCCTCATCCGGCAGATAATGCTGCTCCAGTTGAAAATAGGGCATCGGGCAGTCATAGCCGGTAACCCGCTCCACCGGAGAGCGCAGATGCAGCAGCGCCTGGTTGGCGAGGGTGGCGGCGATTTCAGCTCCCATGCCGCCGTGCCCGGGGGCTTCATGAACGATCACGGCACGGCCGGTGCGGCTTACTGATGCCACCAGGGTATCCCGGTCCAATGGGTTCAGACAGGCCACGTCGATCACTTCGGCGTTGATGCCTTCCGCCGCCAGTTGATCGGCGGCACCCAGGGTTTCGTGGATGGCCGCGCCCCAGCTGATCAGGGTGAGATCGTCGCCGGTGCGCAGGGTGAAACAGGTATCCAGCGGCAGGGGATCGCCGTCCGCCACCACCGGCAGCCGTTTCAGCCGGTACAGCCGCTTCGGTTCCAGGAAGATCACCGGGTCCGGACATTGGATGGCGGCCAGCAGCAGGCCGTGGGCGCGGGACGGCGAGGACGGCATCACCACACGCAGGCCGGGGATATGCGCGAACAGGGCCTCGGTGCTTTCACTGTGATGTTCCGGCGCGTGAATGCCGCCGCCGTAGGGCGCCCTTATCACCAGCGGACAACTGAGCCGGCCGCGGGTGCGGTTACGTAAACGGGCGGCGTGGCTGAGGATCTGTTCCAGGGCGGCGTAAATGAAACCCATGAACTGGATCTCCGCCACCGGTTTCAGCCCCTGGCTGGCCATGCCCACGGCCAGGCCGGCGATCAGATTTTCCGCCAGTGGCGTGTCCATCACCCGGCGGCAGCCGAATTGTTGCTTGAGGCCTTCGGTGGCGCGGAACACGCCACCGTTGGTGCCGATATCCTCGCCGAGCAGCACCACGCTGTCGTCCTCGGCCATGGCCCGGGTCAGAGCGCGGTTGACCGCTTCCAGCAGGTTCATCGGTACGGCGTGGGCGCCGTGAGTCTGTAGTTCAGCCATGACGCACCTCCTGGTCCACCACCGCCAGGGCGTTGCGCTGGTCGCGCAGGGCGGCGGGCAATTCCGCGTAAAGGTAATCGAGCATGTCGGTGGCCGGGGCGGGGGGCAGATTCAGATAGGTGTCGATGGCCTCTTCCACGGTGCGCTCGCACTGTTGCTGCCAGTCGGTTTCCCGCTGGGCATCCCACAGGCCGGCCTCGGCCAGGGTGTCGCGCAGGCGCCGCACCGGCTCGTTCTGCCAGGCCCGGTGCAGATCGCTGGCCTTGCGGTAGCGGCTGGCATCGTCGGCGGTGGTGTGATCGCTGAGCCGGTAGCTGATCGCTTCGATCAGAGTGGCGCCCTTGCCGGCACGGGCCCGCTCAAGGGCGTGGTCCAGTACTTCGAGCAGGGCGTCCAGGTCGTTGCCGTCCACCTGCACGCCGGGGATGCCGGCGGCCACCGCCTTGTCGGCCAGACTGGCGCAGGCGGTCTGCAAGCCCCGGGGCACGGAGATGGCCCACTGATTGTTGTTGATCAGCACCACCAGCGGTAGCTGCCAGACGCCGGCCACGTTGAGCGCTTCGTAAAAATCACCCCGTGAGGTGGCGCCGTCGCCGCAGGTGGCGAGCACGGCGGCGTGCTCGTGGCGCAGCTTGGCGGCGCTGGCGATGCCGGCGGCCTGGGTCAACTGGGTGGCGATGGGCACGCAGTAGGGCAGGTCGCGGCGCGCGTCGCTGGTCGCGGGAAAAGCGTTGCCACGCTCGTCGCCGCCCCAGTACTGCAGGATTTGATGCAGCGGCACGCCGCGCAGATAAAGCGTGGCGTGGTCGCGGTAGTAGGGCACGAAGTAATCGTCCCGGGTCAGCGCCAGCCCGGCGGCGGTGCCGATCGCTTCGGCGCCCAGGCAGGAGGCATAGGTGCCCAGCCGCCCGGTGCGTTGCAGGTTCACCGCTTTTTTATCGAAGTGACGGATCAATGCCATGGTCTTGTAGGCCGTCACCCGGCGGTTGTCATGGTCGGTTCTCATAACACCTCCTCAGGCCACGTTGCGGTGGCCATTGAGCCGTTGTTCCGCCAGATCGTCGGCGGTGGCACTGGTGGACCAGCCGGCCCGTTCCGCTTCGCGGAAGATCTGCGTCAGGGTGGTGCCGACGGCGAGCACCTGCTGGCGGATACGGGTCCGGCCGGCGCCGGCGTGCCCCAGCGCCAGGGCGATCAGGCCGCCGGCATTGGTGACGTAATCCGGCGCATAAAGGATGTCCCGCTGGCGCAGCCGTTCACCGTCCTCGTCCCCGGCCAGTTGATTATTGGCGCTGCCCGCCACCAGCGGCGCGCGCAGCCGGGCAATGGTGTCGCGGTTGAGCACGGCGCCGAGAGCGCAGGGCACGAAGCCGTCGCAGGGCACGTCGTAGATGGCGTCGGCGGGCACGATCCAGGCCCCCAGCCGGGCGGCCAGTTCGCCGGCCCGTTTGGCATCGGCATCGGCCAGGGTGAGGCGGGCGCCGGCCCGGGTCAGCAGCAGTGCCAGGCGGCTGCCCACGTGCCCCACGCCCTGCACGGCGAAGTGCAGGCCGCGCAGGCTGTCCCGGCCCAGCCGCTGGCGCACGCTGGCATCAAGGGCGGCGAACACGCCCAGGGCGGTGAGCGGTGAAGGGTCCAGGCCGTCGCCGCTGTAGCCCCAGACATGACGGGTGGCACGGGCCACCTGGTCCAGATCCTCAAGGCGGGTGCCAGCGTCCACCGCGGTGGTGTAGCGGCCATTGAGGCTGTCCACGGCGCGGCCGAAGGCCCGGTACAGGGCGCCCCGGTCATAGCCGTCCGGCGGTTCCAGAATCACCGCCTTGCCGCCGCCCAGGGGCAGCCCGGCAAGGGCGGCCTTGTAGCTCATGCCTCGGGCCAGGCGGGTGACGTCTTCTAGCGCGGCGTCCTCGTCGTCGTAGCGCAGGCAGCGGCAGCCGCCGACGGCGGGACCCAGTTGGGTGGAGTGAATGGCGATAAGGGCACGCAGCCCGGAGTGCGGATCACGATGCAGGTGCAGCTCGGCAACGTTGGTCCGTTCGAGGTTAGCGAACATGGCAACGCTCTCCTTGTCGTCCCGGGGGCCGGTAAGCCCGCTGTGGGCGGTTCCGGGGCCGGATCACGGCCCCTTTGCTTAAACCATAGCGCGGGTTTGGAGAGGGTGCTTGGATCGATTGGTTATATGGCGGGGAGGGGTTAGCGGGGTTGGGTATTTCGCCAGCGGGCTGGCTCCCACGGATTACGCCACGAAGCCGCCGAGGGAACTTGCCCGCAAGCGAATGGGCCGTACCGATAACATTCGCTTGCAGGGCAAGCTCCTTGTATGTTGCCCCGGAAGATATTGATAGGGTTTAACACGGTTACCGGGGAGGCCGTTCGCTCCTGGAAGCAGCGTGGTCTGACTTCGTCTGTAGAGCGGCTCCCCGCCTCATTGCTCACTCCGAAGGGTATCCCGAAGCCCACCAAGGGACTTCGTATCCACAAGGTCGGTAGTGGCAAGCAGTGCGAGGTCGGGGAACCGGTGCCCATTGTCTCTAATCAATGACCTGGGGTGAAGTGACGTGTCAGTTAATGTGGGCTTGGATATCAGTGCTTACAGCGTGGATGCCGTGATTCGGCAAGGCGACAAGGCCTCTCAGCCCAAGCAGTACAAACAGACCGTGGAGGGGCACGCGGCTCTGATCTCACAGCTGAAGAAGGCCAAGCCGGCCCTGATCGTGATGGAAGCCACGGGCATCTATTATTTCGATCTGGCGGTGGCACTGGCCGACGCGGGCCTGCCGGTCGCGGTGATCAACCCCAAGAGTTTCCGCCATTTCGCTGAGTTGAAGCTGCAGACCAGTAAATCCGACGGCATCGATGCGGATCTGTTGGCCGAATACGGCCAGCGTATGGCCCCGGCGCTGTGGACGCCGCCCGATCAGCAGCACCAGGCGCTGAGAAGCTTGGGACGACAGATCAACCGGCTGGTGGGCAGCCGGGCTCAGGCTAAGAACCGGTTGCATGCTCTGAAGGCCACCCGCTCCACTCCGGCTCTGCTGATCGAGGATGAGCAGGACGGCATCGCCACTCTGGAGAGCCGTATTGAGCGGCTTCGCCAGGCCGCCCTGGAGCTGATGGCCGAGGCTCCCGTACTGCAGCGTCAGTATGAGCATCTGTTGGCGGCCAAGGGTGTTGGAGAGGCGACAGCCTTGTCGGTCCTGGCGGAGTTGTGCGTGCTGCCACGGGATCTGAAGTCCAGTCAGGTCAGTCGGCATGCGGGGTTGGATGTGCGTCAGCACCAGTCTGGAACCAGTGTGAACCGGCCTGGACGCATCAGTAAGGCGGGCAATGTTTACCTACGCTCCGCCTTGTATATGCCGGCGCTATCGGCGGTGCGCTATGATCCCAACGCCAAGGCGTTCTATGAGGCTCTGGTGGCGCGGGGCAAGAAGAAGATCCAGGCTCTGGTAGCGGTGATGCGTAAATACCTCACCGGCCTGTGGGCCTGTTTGAAGACCGATACCCCATTCGATTCATCGCGTTTATTTCAGCCTCAAGGGCTTCAAAACGCTTGATATCGAACAGGGTATCTACAGGCGCCTTGTCGTTACCTCCGTCCAGAACCCACATCTGGCACCTCCGCCGGCATCCCGTTATGCTGCGCGGCTTCAGCGAATGAGGGTGTAGCGGCATGGCGGAACAGTACGACGTGGTGATCATCGGTGCCGGTGCCGCCGGGCTGATGTGCGCCGCCACCGCCGGCTATGGGGGCGCCTCGGTGCTGGTGCTGGATCATGCCAACAAGCCCGGCAAGAAGATTCTCATGTCCGGCGGCGGGCGCTGTAATTTCACCAATCTCAACACCACGCCGGCCCATTTCGTTTCCGCCAATCCGCACTTCTGCAAATCCGCGTTGAGCCGCTATACGCCCTGGCATTTCGTCGAGCTGGTGGAGCGGCACGGCATCGAGTATGTGGAAAAAGCGCCAGGGCAGTTGTTCTGCGCCGACTCCAGTAAAGCGATCGTGGAGATGCTGCTCACCGAATGCGAATGGGCTGGCGCCAGAGTCCGGTTGAACACGACGGTAACGCACATCAATGATCAGCCGGTGGGTAAACCGGGAACGGGGCGAGCGGAAGGAGGCTTCACGCTGCGCACCAACGATGGCGCGGTGCGCGCCAGCAAGCTGATCATCGCCAGTGGCGGGCTTTCCATTCCCACCATGGGGGCAAGCCCGTTCGGGTATAAAGTGGCGGAACAGTTCGGTCTGAACGTGTTGCCGACCCGCGCCGCGCTGGTGCCGTTCACGCTGCAACCCGCGGACAAGGCATGGCTGGCGGAACTCAGCGGCGTCAGCGCCGAGGTTCGCGCGGAAGCCGGGGGCCGGTCTTTCTCCGAGCCCATGTTGATCACGCACCGGGGCTTGTCCGGGCCCGCCATGCTGCAGGTGTCCGCGTTCTGGCAAGCGGGCGCCGACGTTACCGTGGACTGGTTGCCGATGCTGGCGGAGCCTTACGCGGCTCTGCTGGAAGAGCGCAAGCAACATCCCAACGGCACCGTGGAGTGCTGGTTACGCTCGTTCTTTTCCCAGCGTTTGGCGGCGGCTCTGGTGGCGCGGTTCGATTGGCAAGGCCCGCTGCAGCACCAGAGCAACGAACGCCTGGCCAGCATCGCCGCCGTGCTCAAGGGCTGGCGTTTCAAACCCTCCGGCACCGAAGGCTACCGCACCGCCGAAGTTACCCTCGGCGGTGTCGATACCGACGCCGTCTCCTCCAAAACCTTCGACGTCAAAACCGTTCCCGGCCTGTACTTCATCGGCGAAGTGCTCGACGTCACCGGCCAGCTCGGTGGTTTCAACTTCCAGTGGGCCTGGGCCAGCGCGGTGGCGGCGGGAAAGGCAGTTAATAGTGGATAGTGAACAGGGAACAGGGAACAGGGAACAGCGACGCGAGATAGAGCAGAGTGATTGGAAGACAGTGAGGCCGCGCTCAGGAGTTGGGCGCGGCCTCATTGTTTTTAAAGAAAGTGTTTTCAAAGAAAGTACGATGCTTAACGTCAGTGTTGCTAATTTGCAAAACCTCCCTGCAAATCCGCAACGCCGTTTTTTCCCTATTCACTGTTAACTATTCACTATTCCTTGCCTTTTTCACGGTGCTTTCCCGTTCCCCGCCAGATGTTCCAACAGCTGCTCGACTAACTGAACGCGTTCATCGGCGGTTTCCGACGGCAATTGGAAGCGCAGGGTGTGGGCGCCTTCCAGGCGGTAGCGGTTGGGGGCGTTCTGCATCAGTTTGACCACGGTGAGCGGGTCCACCGGGGTGCGTTCGGCGAATTCCAGTTTGCCGCCGGCGGCGTTGGCGTCCACCCGGGTGATGGCCAGCGCTTCCGCCTGTTGCCGCAAAGCGGTGACCTTGAACAGGGTTTTCACCGGTTCCGGCAGCAGGCCGAAACGGTCGATCATTTCCACCTGCAATTCCCGTAACTGGTCGCCGGTTTTGCAGCCGGCGATGCGTTTGTACAGGGTCAGGCGGGTGAACACGTCCGGCAGGTAGTCTTCCGGAATCAGGGCGGGAACCCGCAGGTTGACTTCCGGGCCGCCGGACAGCGGTTTGGCGGTGTCCGGTTGCTCACCACGTTTGAGTGCTTCCACCGCCTGCTCCAGCATTTCCATGTAGAGCGTGAAACCAATGGTTTCCATGTTGCCGTGCTGTTCTTCTCCGAGCAGCTCGCCGGCGCCGCGGATTTCCAGATCCTGGCTGGCGAGCACGAAGCCGGCACCCAGGTCGGTGGCTTGTTCGATGGCTTCCAGCCGTTTCAGCGCGTCCTTGGTCATCGCCTTGGGGGAAGGCGTGACCAGGTAGGCGTAAGCCTGGTGGTGGCTGCGGCCGACCCGTCCCCGCAGTTGGTGCAACTGCGCCAGGCCGAGTTTGTCGGCGCGCTCGATGATGATGGTGTTGGCGCTGGGTACGTCGATGCCGGTTTCAATGATGGTGGTGCACACCAGCACGTTGAAACGGCGATGGTAGAAGTCGCCCATTACCGCTTCCAGTTCCCGTTCGCGCATCTGGCCGTGGGCGATGCCGACCCGAGCGTCCGGCACCAGCGCTTGGATCTGTTCGGCGGCGCGGCTCATGGTGTCGATGTCGTTGTGCAGGTAGTAGACCTGACCGCCACGCAGCAACTCCCGCAGGATGGCTTCCTTGAGGGCGGTGTCGTCCCGTTGCCGCACGAAGGTTTTCACCGACAGGCGCCGCTGCGGCGGCGTGGCGATGATGGAAATGTCGCGCATGCCGCTGAGCGCCATGTTCAGGGTGCGCGGAATCGGTGTGGCGGTGAGGGTGAGGATGTCGCACTCGGCGCGCATTTCCTTGAGCCGCTCTTTGTGGCGCACGCCGAAACGGTGTTCCTCGTCGACAATGATCAGGCCCAGGTCCTTGAAACTGACATTCTCTTGCAGCAACTGGTGGGTGCCGACGACGATATCCACCTTGCCCTCGGCAAGCCGTGTCAGCACCTGGCTTTTGTCCTTGGCGCTGCGGAAACGGGACAGCACTTCGATCTGCACCGGCCAGTCGGCGAAACGGTCGACGAAGGATTCATAGTGCTGCTGGGCGAGCAGGGTGGTGGGGACCAGTACCGCTACCTGGGTGCCGTTCTGGACCGCCACGAAAGCAGCGCGCATGGCCACCTCGGTTTTGCCGAAACCGACATCGCCACAGACCAGGCGGTCCATGGGTTTTTGCCGTTGCATGTCGGCGATCACCGCGTTGATGGCGTTTTCCTGGTCCGGGGTTTCCTCGAACGGAAAACCGCTGGCGAAGCGCTGATAATCCTCTTGCTCCAGCAGGAAAGCCCGGCCTTCGCGGGCTTCGCGGCGGGCATAGGTGTTGAGCAGTTCCGCCGCCACATCGTTGATTTTTTCCGCGGCTTTTTGCCGCGCCTTGCTCCATTGCTCGCTGCCCAGACGATTCAGCGGTGGGTGTTCGCCGCCGCCGTAGCGGCTGATCAGATGCAGCGAGGACACCGGCACATAGAGCTTGTCACCACCGGCGTATTCCAGCAGCAGGAATTCATGGGGCTGATGATCCACGGTCATGTGCACCAGGCCCTGATAGCGGCCGACGCCGTGGTCCAGGTGCACCACCGGGGCGCCAATGGTGAGCTCGCCCAGGGAGCGGACCGCCAGATCCTGGCCGCTGTCCTCGCTGGTGCGGCGCCGCCGCCGTTGCATGATCCGCTCGCCGTACAGTTCGCTTTCGCTGACCACCAGCAAATCGTGGTCCGGCGCGTAAAAGCCGGCGTCCAGCTCGCCCCGGGTCAGATTCCAGCGCTCGGGGGCGTCGAGGAAGTCCCGCCAGCCTTCTTTCAGTGCCGGCTGGATCGAGACCTTTTGCATCAGATCGAGCAGTGCCTCGCGGCGCCCGGCGGTTTCCGCGACCACCAGGATGCGGGTGTCCGGGTGAGCATCGGAGAAGGTATGCAAGGGCGCCAGTACATTGCCGCTGCGCGGGTCGGCGGCAAGCCGGGGTGAGGGCGCCAGGTTGAACGTCAGCGCCTGTTCGGAGTCGCGCACCCGGGCCCGGGGCAGGGTTTTCCAGGCGCCGGCCAACTCGTCCGGGCGCAGGAACAGGCTGTGCGGCGGCAGCACCGGCCGGCGGATGTCGTGGCGGCGGGATTCATAGCGCTGATTGACTTCGTCCCAGAAGTGGTTGGCGGCCTCTTCGCATTCGGCCAGTTCCACCACCCGGGCGTTGGCCGGCAGATAGTCGAACAAAGTGGCCAGTTGCTCGAAGAACAGCGGCAGGTAGTACTCCAGCCCCGGGCTGGCGATGCCTTCGGACACTTCTTCATAGAGCGGGACTTTTCTTGGCTCCACGTCGAAGGTTTCCCGGAAGGCACCGCGGAAATGGCGGATGCCGTCCTGACTGAGCGGGTACTCCGCCGCCGGCAGCAGATTGATTTCCTGGACCTGGCCGGTGGAGCGCTGGCTCTCCGGGTCGAACAGACGCAGGGATTCGATGTCCTGGTCGAACAGTTCCACCCGGAACGGTTGTGTCGCGCCCATGGGGAAGATATCCATGATGGCGCCCCGCACGGCGAACTCGCCGTGTTCGTAGACGTTGTCGCGCTGCCGGTAGCCGCAGGCCACCAACTGCTGGCGGGTGGCTTCCATGTCGAAGGTGTCGTTGACCTTGAGCTGGAAATGATTGCCATTGATATGGATCGGCGGCGCCAGCCGCTGCATCAGCGTGTTCACCGGCACCACCAGGACGCCACCGCGGGCCTGACCGAGCCAGTGCAGCGCCTGGATGCGGTCGCTGACAATGTCCTGGTGGGGACTGAACAGATCGTAGGGCAGGGTTTCCCAGTCCGGAAACAGCCGCACCGGCACTTCCCGGTCCGCCAGATAAAAGGACAGGGAATCCGCCAGTTGCTGGGCACGGTTGCTGGACGGCGCGGCCACCAGCAGCAGGCCCTCATCACGGCGGGCCAGTTCCGCCAGTACCGCCGCCAGACCGCCGGCGCCGGGATCGCGCCAGTCGCGGTAGTGTTCACGTCCGGTGGAAAACAGGGAAGAATCGGGTAACAGGGTCATCAAAGGTCTCCAGCGCGGGCGCATTGTAGCAGGGGCAGGGGGGTCGGACGAAGCCACTGAGGGAGCTTGCCTGCAAGCGAATTGGGTTCCTGGACCAAAAGATTCGTTTGCGGGCAAGCTCCCTCAGCGGCTTCGGAGCCCTTTCGGTGGGAAGAACGGTCGGCGTGCCAGCGAATCACGGAGCGAAGCGATCCGCGGGCGCGACGCTTTTGCTTTAGAGCCTGGCCTGCGTTTGCGGTACTATTGCGCGCCTATGCGCGCACCACAGCTGGGGAGAACTATGAGAGAGTCCGTCGCGGAACTAATGAACCGGTTTACCCTGGAACGGTTGGAGGACAACCTGTTCCGTGGTCAGACCGAGGCCAATGGCCAGCGCAGTATTTTCGGTGGCCTGGTGGCCGGCCAGGCGTTGCTGGCGGCGTCCATGACAGTGTCGGAGGACCGCCCGGCCCACTCCCTGCATGCCTATTTCCTGCGGCCCGGGGATATCCGCGTGCCGGTGATCTATGACGTGGACCGGATCCGTGACGGCAAGAGCTTCACCACCCGCCGGGTCAACGCGATCCAGCACGGCCGGCCGATCTTCAGCCTGTCCGCGTCGTTCCAGGTGGAGGAAGAGGGCGGCCGGCACCAGAATACCATGCCGGACGTGCCGGAGCCGGACAGCCTGGAAAGCGATGAAAGTGCCCGCATGCGGGTGGTGGAGCAGATTCCGGAGCAGTTCCGTGGTGCTTTCCTGCGTGAACGGCCGGTGGAGTTTCGGCCGGTGACCCCCAAGGACCTGTTCGCGCCGGAAAGCCGGGAGCCGCTCAAACGCTTCTGGTTCCGGGTCAGCGACAGGGTCACCGCCGATCGTATGACCCAGCGGGCGCTGCTCGCCTATTGTTCTGATTTCGGTTTCATGGGCACGGCCATGCAGCCCCACGGCATGACCTTCTGGCAGAGCGATATCCAGTGCGCCAGCATCGACCATGCCATGTGGTTTTACGATGATTTCCAGGTGGACGACTGGCTGCTTTATGACTGCCAGAGCCCCGGCGCCGCCGGTGCCCGGGGGCTGACTTTCGGCGCCATCTACCGTCAGGACGGCACTCTGGTGGCATCGGTGGCCCAGGAAGGGCTGATGCGGCTGCGGCCCAGCGCCAAGCCAGTGTAGAAAGCCCGGGGGCAGAGCGCGTGGCGGGTGGATAAACCCCCGCGTTGGCGCTATTATGCGCGCCCCCAGGAACCCAATTGAGAGGGGCTCATCCGTGAACAAACTGGAAGACCACTTCGGACGATGGAAAAACCGTGAGGAAATCGCCGAGGCGATGATTCCGATGATCGGTCGGCTGTACCGGGAAAAGAACGTGACCACCACGGTCTATAGCCGTTCCCTGGTTAACAAGTCCGTTATCCAGATTCTCAAGACCCACCGTTTTGTTAAGCAGATTGAAGACGGCCTGTCCGACAGCGGTCTGTCCGTGGTGGATTCGTTCCCCATCCTCCAGGAAGCGGTCAAGCTGGACCTGGGCCCCTGCCGTCTGGACATCGGCAAGCTGGCGGTTGAGTACAAAAACGACAATCGCGGCCTGTCGGTGGAAGACTTCGTCCGTGAAGCGCTCTCCGAGGCAGTGGAAAACAAGGCCAAACTGGCCGGCAGTACCGATGTGGTGCTGTACGGGTTCGGCCGTATCGGCCGTATTCTCGCCCGCCTGCTGATCGAGAAAGCCGGCTCCGGCGATGGCCTGCGCCTGAAGGCGATCGTGGTGCGTGAGTCCGGCAAGGGCGATCTGCAGAAGCGCGCCAGCCTGCTGCGCCGTGATTCCGTGCACGGCCCGTTCGCCGGCACCATCGCCGTGGATGAGGAAGACAACGCCCTCATCGCCAACGGCAACTACATCAAGGTGATCTACTCCAACGATCCGGCGTCCGTCGACTACACCCAGTACGGTATCGAGAACGCCGTGTTGATCGACAACACCGGCAAATGGCGTGACGAGGAAGGCCTGTCCCAGCATCTGCAATGTCCGGGCATTGCCCGTGTGATGTTGACGGCGCCGGGCAAAGGCAACCTCAAGAACATCGTGCACGGCGTCAACAACGACATGATCGACGATGGTGACAAGATCATCTCCGCCGCCAGTTGCACCACCAACGCCATCGTGCCGCCGCTGAAGGCCATCGAGGACAAGTTCGGCATTGAATACGGCCACGTGGAAACGGTGCATTCCTACACCAACGACCAGAACCTGCTGGATAATTTCCACAAAGGGCCTCGTCGTGGCCGCGCCGCGCCGCTGAACATGGTGCTGACCGAAACCGGTGCCGCCACCGCCGCGGCCAAGGCGCTGCCGTCCCTGAATGGCAAGCTGACCGGCAACTCCATTCGCGTTCCCACCCCGAACGTGTCCATGGCGATCCTGAACCTGACCCTGGAGAAGGAAACCAGCCTGGAGGAGATGAACGAATACCTGCGCTGGGTGAGTCTGCACTCTCCGCTGCAGCGCCAGGTGGATTTCGTCAGCAGCCCGGACGCGGTATCCACCGACTTCGTCGGCTCCCGTCATGCCTCCGTCATCGACGCCGAGGCCACCATCGTCAACGGCCGCCACTGCGTGCTGTACGTGTGGTATGACAACGAGTTCGGCTACAGCTGCCAGGTGCTGCGGATTCTGCAGCAGATCTCCGGGGTGGAATACCCGGTGTATCCGGCGGAATAAGTCAGGCACGGAAAGCCCGCTTTAGCGGGCTTTTTTTCGTCCGTTCCCGAATTCGCCGGTATCGGCGTAAAACGGGGCGGGAAAGCGATCGGGAAGCGATACGGGACCATCGGAGGGGCTTGCCTCTCTGGCATACTTTTCATGTGGTCATTATAATGTCGCGCGCCGGCCGACGGGCCGGGCCCTTGAATCCTCATTCACGGGTGATCCTGACGCTATTACCGGTTATTGCGCGAATTCCCCCATCCGCTGCCTGTGCAGTGCTTCCGAGGAAGGCGCAGCCCGACATCAGCAACACGCAACGTGGGCGAGACACTATGATCAAAATCAAGAAGGGACTGGACCTGCCCATCGCCGGCGCGCCGCGCCAGGCGATAGAGGAAGGCCACCAGGTCCGTTCTGTCGCCGTGCTCGGCGGCGACTACGTGGGCATGAAACCCACTATGGAAGTCCGCGAAGGGGACCAAGTCAAGAAAGGTCAGCTGATCTTCACGGACAAAAAAACCGACGGCGTGAAATACACCGCGCCGGCCGGAGGCAAGGTGGTCGCCATCAATCGCGGCCACAAGCGCGTCCTGCAGTCCGTGGTCATCGAAGTGGCCGACCAGGAAGAAGAGGTGACCTTCACCACTTATCAGCCGGACCAACTGGCTTCCCTGGATCGTGAAACCGTGGTGACCCAACTGGTGGATTCCGGTGAGTGGACGTTGTTGCGTGCTCGCCCCTTTGGCAAGGTGCCGGCACCGGAGAGCGTGCCGAATTCCATTTTCGTCACCGCCATCGACACCAATCCGTTGTGTCAGGATCCGTCCCTGGTGATCCAGGAGAACGAACAGAGCTTCCGTCACGGGCTGACCGTGTTGTCCCGTCTCACCGAAGGGCCGGTTTGGGTGTGCAAGGCGGCCAAGTCCACGCTGCCGTCCTTCGCCCAGGGCCAGATCCGTGAAGAAAGCTTCGCTGGCAAGCACCCCGCCGGCAATGCCGGGACCCATATTCATTTCCTCGATCCGGTCAGCTTGAACAAACAGGTCTGGGCCGTGGGCTACCAGGAAGTGATCGCCATCGGCAAGCTGTTCACCGAAGGCCGTATCAGCAGCGAGCGGGTGGTGGCTCTGGCCGGCCCGCAGGTGAAAACGCCGCGCCTGCTGCGTACCCGTGTGGGCGCGCAGAGCGACGATTTCTGCCGTGGCGAGCTGAAAGACGGGGAAAACCGGGTGATCTCCGGTTCCGTGTTCAATGGCCACCACGCCCGCGGTCCGGTGGCGTACCTGGGCCGTCTGTGTAACCAGGTCACCGTGCTGCGTGAAGGGCATGAGCGCGACCTGCTGGGTTACATCTCCCCGGGTGCCAATCGCTTCTCGGTGATGAACATCTACCTCTCCAGGCTGATGCCGGGCAAGCGCTTCAACTTCACCACCACCACCAACGGCAGTGAGCGCGCCATGGTGCCGATCGGCGCCTACGAGGAAGTGATGCCGCTGGATATTCTGCCGACCCAGCTGCTGCGCGCGCTGGCGGTGGGCGATACCGACAGCGCCACCGCCCTGGGCGCGCTGGAACTGGTGGAAGAGGATCTGGCCCTGTGTACCTTCGTATGCCCCGGCAAATACGAGTACGGCCCGATCCTCCGCGACAACCTGACCACCATTGAAGTGGAGAGCTGATATGGGTCTGCGGAATTACCTTGATACCAAAGTCGCCCCCCACTTCCACGAGGGTGGCAAGCTGCAGAAGTACTACGTCTTCTATGAGATGTTCGACACCATGCTGTACAGCCCGGACTCGGTGACCCGGTCCGCGGCCCACGTACGTGACGGTATCGATCTCAAGCGCATTATGATGACGGTCTGGTTCGCCACTTTCCCGGCGATCCTGTTCGGTCTGTACAACACTGGCTTTCAGGCCAACCTGCAAATCACCGAGTTCGGTTTCGACCCGATTCCGGGTTGGCGTACCGAGCTGGTGGCGGCGCTCACCGGCTTCAGCCAGGAGAACTTCTGGGCCAATATGGTTCACGGCCTGGTCTACTATGTGCCGATCCTGATCGCCGTCTATCTGACCGGTTTCTTCTGGGAAGCCCTGTTCGCCTGGAAACGCGGCCATGAAGTGAACGAAGGCTTCTTCGTCACCGGTATCCTGTTCACCTTGATTCTGCCGCCGGCGATTCCGCTCTGGCAGGTGGTGCTGGGTGTGTCCTTCGGCGTGGTCATCGGCAAGGAAGTGTTCGGTGGTACCGGCAAGAACTTCCTCAACCCGGCGCTGGTGGGCCGGGCGTTCCTGTACTTCGCCTATCCGGCGCAAATGTCCGGTGACGCCATCTGGACCGCGGTGGACAACTTCTCCGGCGCCACCCCGCTGTCGCTGGCCGCCAGCGGCAATCTGGACTTTTCCGCCGGTCTTGCCCAGAACGCGCTGATCGGCGCCGATGCCGGCCAGAGCCTGAGCTGGATGAACACCTTCCTGGGCGGCATCCAGGGCAGCATCGGCGAGACCTCGCTGATCGCCATCGGTCTGGGCGCGGTCTTCCTGCTGTTCACCAAGATCGCCTCCTGGCGGATCATGCTGGGCGTGTTGCTGGGCATGGCGGCGATGAGCACCGTGTTCAACCTGATCGGCAGCGACACCAACCCGATGTTCGCCATGCCCTGGTACTGGCACCTGACGGTGGGCGGTCTTGCCTTCGGTCTGGTGTTCATGGCCACCGACCCGGTATCGGCCGCCATGACCAATACCGGCAAACTGATCTTTGGCATCGTCATCGGTGTGATGACCGTGCTGATCCGGGTGGTCAACCCGGCCTTCCCGGAAGGCATCATGTTGGCGATCCTGTTCGGCAACCTGTGCGCGCCGTTGATTGATTATTTCGTTACCCAGGCGAACGTGCGTCGTCGCCTGCGTCGGACCGGGGGAGTAGCGTAATGGCTGGAAATAGCGAAAGTGTAGGCAGAACGCTGCTGGTCGCCCTGTTGGTCTGTCTGGTGTGCGCGGTGGTGGTGTCCACCGCCGCCGTGTCACTGCGGCCGGTGCAGCAGAAGAACCAGGTGCTCGACCGCCAGGTGAACATTCTCCAGGCCGCCGGGCTGTATCAGCCGGGCATGGACGTGCAGAAGGCGTTCGATACCATTGAGCGCAAATTCGTCGACCTGGAAACCGGCGAGTACGTGGACAAGCCGGAGTCCTACGATCCGCTGAAGGCGGCCAAGGATCCGGCGGAAAGCGAGCGTTTGAGCGCTGATCAGGACATCGCCAGCATCAAACGGCAGGAGAACGTGTCCGAGGTGTATCTGGCCCGGGACGACAACGGCAACCTCAGCCGTATCATCCTGCCGGTGCGCGGCTACGGCCTCTGGTCCACTCTGTATGGCTTCCTGGCTCTGGAGGCGGACGCCGAGACCATCTCCGGCCTGGGCTTCTATCAACACGGTGAAACCCCGGGTCTGGGCGGTGAAGTGGACAACCCGGCCTGGAAGGGCCTGTGGCCAGGCAAAAAACTGCACGACGACAGCGGTGACGTGGCCATTCAGGTGGTCAAGGGCACCGTCGATTCCGGCACCGCCGGAGCCGAACACAAGGTGGACGGCCTCGCCGGTGCCACCCTGACCAGCAAGGGCGTCAACAATCTGGTGCGTTTCTGGGTAGGGGAAGACGGGTTCGGTCCGTATCTGGATCGCATGAAAGCGGCCGATGACGGCGCCGGTTCCGCCGCCGTCCAGGCCGACAACGGAGGAGAAGCGTAATGGCGGAGAAAACCAAGGACATTCTGTTTGGTCCGATTTTCGACAATAACCCCATCGCGCTGCAGATCCTGGGTATCTGCTCCGCCCTGGCGGTAACCAGTAATCTGAACACCACGCTGACCATGTGCATCGCACTGACGGCGGTGACGGCGTTCTCCAACTTTTTCGTCAGCTGTATCCGTAATCAGATTCCGGGCAGCATCCGCATGATCGTGCAGATGACCATCATCGCCTCACTGGTGATCGTGGTGGATCAGTTCCTGCGCGCCTACGCCTACAGCATTTCCAAGCAGCTGTCGGTGTTCGTGGGCCTGATCATCACCAACTGTATCGTCATGGGCCGGGTGGAAGCCTTCGCCATGAAGAACCCGCCGATCCCGTCCTTCCTGGACGGTGTTGGTAATGGCCTGGGTTACTCAGTGATCCTGCTGGGTCTCGGTTTCACCCGTGAGCTGCTGGGTTCCGGCAGCCTGTTCGGCTACCAGATTCTGGAGCGCACCGTGGACGGCGGCTGGTACAACACCAACGGCCTGATGCTGCTGCCGCCGAGCGCCTTCTTCCTGATCGGCCTGTTCATCTGGGCGATTCGCGTCTGGAAGCCGGAGCAGGTGGAAGAGGACGTCTTCAAGATGAAGCCGCACACCCGCACCAGCGACGCGTTCTGAACGGAGAAGCCGCATGTTTGAACATTATCTGAGTCTGTTCGTCCGCGCCGTCTTCGTCGAGAACATGGCGCTGGCCTTCTTCCTGGGGATGTGTACCTTCATCGCCATCTCCAAGAAGATCTCCACCGCGATCGGTCTGGGCATCGCCGTGATCGTGGTGCTGACCATTACCGTGCCGGTGAACAACCTGATTCTGCATTACCTGCTCAATGAAGGGGCGCTGTCCTGGACCGGTATTCCCGCGTTGGCCACTCTGGATCTGCGGTTCCTGGGGCTGCTCAGCTACATCGGCGTGATCGCGGCGATCGTGCAGATCCTGGAGATGACCCTGGATAAATACGTGCCGGCGCTGTACAACGCGCTGGGCGTGTTCCTGCCACTGATCACGGTGAACTGCGCCATCATGGGGGCCTCCCTGTTCATGGTGGAGCGGGACTACGCCTTCGGTGAGTCGCTGGTGTACGGCCTTGGCGCCGGTGCCGGCTGGGCGTTGGCGATCACACTGCTGGCGGGAATCCGGGAAAAGCTGAAGTACAGCGACGTACCCGACGGTCTGAAGGGGCTGGGCATTACCTTCATCACCGTGGGTCTGATGTCCCTGGGTTTCATGTCGTTCTCCGGCGTGCAGCTCTAAGGGAAAGGGGAGAGCCAGATTATGAGTTTTGAGATCATTCTTGGCGTCGCCATGTTCACCGCCATCGTATTGGCGCTGGTGGCGGTGATTCTGGTGGCCCGTTCCCGGCTGGTGGCCAGCGGGGACGTTCACATCGATATCAATGGTGACCCGGAGAAGGGCATCGACGCGCCCGCCGGTGGCAAGCTGTTGGGTACCCTGGCCAACCAGGGCATTTTCCTGTCCTCCGCCTGTGGTGGCGGCGGCACCTGCGCCCAGTGCAAGTGTCAGGTCCTCGACGGCGGCGGCGATATCCTGCCCACCGAGGAAGGCCACTTCACCAAGGGCCAGATCCGCGATGGCTGGCGCCTGAGCTGTCAGGTGAACGTCAAGCAGGACATGAAGATCAAGGTGCCGGAAGAGTTCTTCGGTGTGAAGAAGTGGGAGTGCGAGGTCATCTCCAACGACAACGTCGCCACCTTCATCAAGGAACTGACCCTGAAGCTGCCGGAAGGCGAGGAAGTGGCCTTCCGTGCCGGTGGTTATGTGCAGCTGGAAGCGCCGCCGTTCGAAGTCAACTTCTCCGACTTCGATATCAGTGAGGAGTATCGCGGCGACTGGGAGCACTTCAAGTTCTTCGATCTGAAGACCAAGAACACCGAAGAGGTGATCCGCGCCTACTCCATGGCCAACTATCCGGAAGAGAAGGGCATTCTCAAGTTCAACATCCGGATCGCCACGCCGCCTCCGGGCTCCTCCGGCATCCAGCCGGGCTTGATGAGCTCCTATGTGTTCAGCCTGAAACCGGGTGACAAGATCACCGTGTTCGGACCCTTCGGTGAGTTCTTCGCCAAGGACACCGACGCGGAGATGGTGTTCATCGGCGGTGGCGCGGGCATGGCGCCGATGCGCAGCCATATCTTCGACCAGCTCAAGCGTTTGCATTCCAAGCGCAAGATGAGCTTCTGGTACGGTGCGCGCAGCTGGCGCGAGACGTTCTACAACGATGAGTACGACAAGCTCGCCGAGGAGAACGACAACTTCGAATGGCATCTGGCGTTGTCCGACCCGCAACCGGAAGACAACTGGACTGGCCTCACCGGGTTCATCCACAACGTGCTGTACGAACAGTACCTGAAGGATCACCCGGCGCCGGAGGACTGTGAATACTACATGTGCGGTCCGCCGATGATGAACGCCGCGGTCATCAAGATGCTGGAAGATCTGGGCGTGGAGCCCGAGAACATCCTTCTCGATGACTTTGGTGGGTAAATCATGACCGATATGCCAGTGGCATATCGCAGCATGATTTACGACCGGCCAGGGAAGGCCGGGCCGGGGGTTGGCGAAACTCCGGGCGTCGCGCCAGGGATGGTGACTCCGAGTCTGGTGGCATCCACCGCCGATATGCCAGTGGCATATCGCAGCATGATTTACGACCGGCCAGGGCAGGCCGGGCCGGGAGAGGGTGAAACAATAGCCAACCATGGCCGGGCTTTGTTTATCGATACCGCGTATTGGCGTTTGGGCCCTGTCCTGGGAGCAGCCATGAAATCCCGTCTCTTTCTGATTCCCTTCACGCTGTTGCTGCTGTTGATACTGAGCGCCTGCGACGACGCTCAACAACGGCTATCGGCGTTGTCCGGCCCGACCATGGGCACCACCTGGTCGGTGAAGTTCACCGGTTCCCCCCGCGACGGTATTCCGGCACTCAAGACCGAGCTGGAGGCGGCCCTGGAGCAGGTGAACCAGGAGATGAGCACCTATCGGCCGGATTCGGACCTGTCCAGGTTCAATCAGGCGGAGGCGGGGACGGTCCAGACCTTGCCGGAGGATTTCGCCAAGGTACTGGCGGCGGCGTTGAAATTGTCCGGAGACACCAACGGCGCCTATGACGTCACCGTGGGGCCTTTGGTGAATCTATGGGGCTTTGGCCCGGATCCGGACCGCTTCGAACCACCGGCGGACGAGGACGTCCAGGCAGCGCTGAGGCGCATCGGCTGGCAGCGGCTGACGCTCCAGGGGCGGGAGGCGACCCAGCCCGGCGGGCTGTATGTGGACCTGTCCTCCATCGCCAAGGGCTTTGGCGTGGACAAGCTGGCCGGAGTGCTCAAAGAAGCCGGCATCAGTAATTATCTGGTGGAAGTTGGTGGCGAACTGGTGGCGTCCGGCACCAAACCCTACGGCCAGCCCTGGCGCGTGGCCATCGAGCGCCCGGAAGTGGGCAAGCGGGAAGTGGAGAAAGTGCTGAAACTGCACGATATCGCCATTGCCACCAGCGGCGACTACCGCAATTTTTTTGAAGAGGACGGTAAGCTGTTCTCCCACACCATCGATCCCCGTACTGGTTACCCGGTTACTCATCATCTGGCATCGGTTACCGTGCTGCACGAGTCCTGTATGATGGCGGATGCTCTGGCCACCGCGCTGACCGTGCTGGGGCCGGAAGAGGGCGTCGCCTTCGCCCGCGAGCATGAACTGCCGGTGCTGTTCATTGTCAGAACCAATGAGGGGCCAAAAGAAATTCTGACCCCGGCTTTCCAGGCTGTTCTGGACAGCCAGAAACAGGAGAAGTGATATGTTTGCCACTCTTATTGCCGCCTTTGTCGTTATCGGCATCCTGTTCGCCGCCATGGCCGTTGGCGTGATCTTCTCCAACAAGCCGATCAAGGGGTCCTGTGGCGGCCTGGCAACGCTGGGCATGAAGGACGGCTGCGAAATCTGCGGCGGTGACCGCAATGCCTGCGAGGAAAACACCCGCCAGGAAAACGCCAAACGCGCCGGAACACTGGGCAAGGACGTGTTGAAAACCTGAAAAAGCAGGAAAAAAAGCAGGTAACAGTTAAGAGTTAATAGTGAACAGCGAAAGAAAAATCTCACCAATACGATTTCTGTGGGAGCTTGCCTGCAAGCGAATAGTGCTAAACGCCCGAGCGAATCCCATTCGCTTGCAGGCAAGCTCCCACAGCGGCTAAAGCTCCTCCGTTTGTATTTTTCGCTGTTAACTATTCACTATTAACTCTTAACTGCCTTAACAATTACTGCCGTACGCAGCCGTGACTGCCCATAGCGGGCCATTTTGTCGAAGCCGTCGCGGGCGATGGGGATGTATTGGCAGTCCAGAGGGATCTGATCCTCCGCCGGGTCCGGGTCATGGATGTAGAAACACTCCCGGTCGCCGCCGGCCACCACCACCCAGTGGGGCGCTTTGCGACCGTCCAGCCGCCAGGTGCTGATCAGCACCATGGCCACTTCACCGTTTTCCAGCGCCTGATCCAACCGCTCGCTGTCCAGTTCCATGTAGTGCACCGGAATGGCTTGCGCCTGTGCCTGTTCGACGAAGTGGTGGTGGACCGTTTCCATCACTCTTTTCTTGTGCGCATCACGCACCGAATCAAGAAACAGAGGGCCACGTTGATTGCACCAGACCTCGGCGGCGAGTCCGCGTCGGCGCGCCGCCAGGGCCAGGCCGAGCGGGTGGCAGCCGCCGTGTCCGGCGGTCATGAAGATGGTGGTGGCTTCGCGCCAGATCAGCAGTTCCTCGCTGTCGCTGGGCGGTTCGCTCTGTAGCGCGGCACGGGCCATCATCAGGCAGGCGGGGCCGCAGGAGAAATCGGTGCTCTGCCGGATCCACGGCACCGCCAGCCGCTCGCCGCCGTCGGGCCGGTAATGCAGCCGTTTCTGGAAACGCAGGGCGTCCTGATGGTCCTCGTAATAGTCGGCGGTCTGGCCGAACAGCCGATAACCGCGCCGTTCATACAGGCGGATGGCGGCGGCGTTGTCCTCGCGGACTTCCAGGCGCAGGTAAAGCCGGCGATGACGGTGCGCGTAGTGCTCGGCGGCGTCGAGCAACTGCTCGCCAAGCCCTTTGCCGCGCTGGCTGGCGTCCACCGCGATGGAGTAGAGGCGCGCCAGACGAGTGCCTTTGTACAGCATTACCAGGGCGTAACCGACCAGACCGTGCCCTTCTTCCTCCGCCACGATCAGGCCGCAAGGGCTCTGCCGCAGCCAATGGCGGAAGCTGCGGCGGGATAACCGGTCGCTGCTGAAGCAGCGTTGCTCCAGGGCGCACAGGGCGTCCAGGTCGTCGGCGCGGGCGGTGCGTAATGCCATTTAGCGGGTGCTCGTCAGCGGCCGCGGAAGACGGCCACGACGGCAGCATAAGACAGCCGAAACAGTGACGCCAGCGGATGACGCTGAGGCGCGCCAAAGGCATACTGAGGCGCTTCGAGGAGAACCATTCATGGCATCACCAACGCCCCCGGTGCGGGGGTTGATATTGTCCGGTGGCGGCGCTCGCGCCGCCTATCAGGTCGGGGTATTGCGCGCGGTGGCGGAAATGCTGCCGGCGCAGTCGCCCAATCCGTTTCCGATTATTTGCGGCACCTCCGCCGGCGCCATCAACGCCGCCGGTCTGGCCGCCGGTGCTCACAACTACGCCACCGCGGTGCACAGCCTGGACCGGGTGTGGTCCAACATGACCGCCGAGCAGGTTTACCGCACCGATATTTTCGCTTTCACCAGCAGCCTGCTGCGCTGGATGTTTTCCGCCGCCACCGGCGGCCAGGCCAAGACTCGCAGCGCCTTGCTCGATAACACGCCGCTGAAACGGCTGCTGCGCTTGCTGATCAATTTTCAGCGGATCGGCGACAGCGTGGACAAGGGCCATTTGCGGGCGCTGTCGATCACCGCGTCCAGTTACGCCACCGGCGAGTCGGTATCGTTCTTCCAGGGCGCCGATGATCTGCAGGAATGGACCCGGGCCCGCCGCCTCGGGCGCCGCTCGGTGATCGGTGTGCAGCACATGCTGGCGTCGGCGGCGATTCCGCTGTTGTTTCCGGCGGAGCAGGTGGACGGCAGTTTTTACGGCGACGGCGCGGTACGCCAACTGGCCCCGGTGAGCCCGGCATTGCATCTGGGCGCCAACCGCCTGTTGGTGATCGGCGTGTCCGGCGGCAACAGTCCGGGACAGCAACAGGCGCTCAGCGGCTATCCTTCGCTGGCCCAGGTGCTTGGTCATGTGTTGAACAGCGTGTTCGTCGATACCCTGGAAGGGGACGTGGAACGGCTCGAGCGCATCAACAACACCCTGGCCGCCACCGATGCCGGTCAGCGGCGCCAGCGTGGCATCCAACTGCGGCCCGTGGATGTTCTTAAGATCTATCCCTCCGAGCCCATCGACGAGATCGCGGGGCGGCATTCGCGCGAGTTGCCGCGCACCTTGCGGTTCTTCTTGCGCGGTTCCGGCGCCACCCGTTCGCCGGGTGCCGGCGCGCTCAGTTATTTGCTGTTCGAGCCCGGCTTCACCCGCGAGCTGATCGAATTGGGGTATCGGGACGCGACGGCCCGGGAGCAGGAAATCCGCGACTTCTTCAAGGATCCCTGAGGCTCGGATCCAACTCGGCCTGGGCGGCGGGGGCCGCCACCTGACGCTGATCCTTGCCGCGAAAGTGGGCCAGGAAGCTGGTGGGGAAGTCGGTGATGATGCCGTCCACGCCGAGCCTTGCCAGCCGTTCCGCCTCATTGAGATCATTGACGGTCCAGGTGGAGACCTTGAGTCCGCGCCGGCGGGCGCTGCGCATCAGCCGCGGCGAGACCAGACTGTGGTGGGGCATCAGCCAGCGACAGCCGAGCGCGGCGGCGCGCCGGGTGGGTTGTTGGTAGCGGTATTCACTGACATAGCCGCGTTCAAGATGCGGGGCCATGGTGGCGACCATGCGCAGGAAGCCGGTATGACTGGAGGTGATCACCACCCGCTCACGCAGACCGTCCTGGTCGATCATATGCGTCAACTGATGGGCCAGCTGGTGCAGGATGGCACGGTCGGCGCCCTTCACCTCGAACTGAAAGCGCATGGCCGGGCCGCACAGGGCCACTACTTCGCGCAGCGAGGGCACCCCCACGGTGCTGTGCCAGCCGGGTGTGTTGACGCGGGCGTCCATCAGATTGAGCTGGGCCAGGGTGAAATGCCGGGCGTGGCCCTTCTGGCCGGTGGTGCGCTTCAGGTCGCTGTCGTGCAGAACGATCAGATGGCCGTCGGCGGAAAGGCGCACATCCAGCTCGATTTCTCCGGCGCCCGCCGCCACCGCCACCTGAAAGCCCGCCAGGGTGTTCTCAGGCGCCTCGCCACGGGCGCCGCGATGGCCGACGATGGTGGGGAAGGGCTGGGACATGGCGGGTATCCTGTACGGCGGTCATAGAAAATTGCCGGGAGCAATAAAAAAGCTGGCGGCATTGTGCAGCGCGCCGGGGAACGCCGCAAGCGTCGGCGCGGGGGTTGCAAAACGTCATAAAACGGTCATTCTTGAACCCTAGGATCACCGCGAATGGCGTGAATCGGGAAACCTCCATATGTGGCATGTGGCCAAACTGTACGGGCGGTTGTTCCTGAAATCCTGGAACCCGGATTATCAGGGCAGGGTGAGTGGTTGGTCGCCGCGACGGCTGCTGGCCATGGCGCTGTTCTGGCCCGCCTTTTTGCTGCTGCAGACGATCAACGGCCTGGCCTTGCTGCTGGATCGGGTGCTGTTTCCCCGTTATCGCCAGATCGCCGTGCGCGAGCCGCTGTTCGTGGTGGGCATTCCGCGCAGCGGCACCACTTTTTTGCACCGTCTGCTGGCCGGCGATGACCAGCGTTTCACCACCACCTCCCTGTGGGAACTGATTTTCGCGCCCTCCATCAGCCAGCGTTACCTGTTTCACGGCATCGGCCTCATCGACCGCCGGCTCGGCCAGCCGCTGGGACGGCTGCTGGCCTGGCTGGAGCGGCGGCTGCTCGGCGGTCTGGATGATATTCACAAGACCGGGTTGCGTGATCCGGAGGAGGATTACCTGGCGCTGTTGCCGGTGCTGGGTTGTTTCCTGCTGGTGCTGGTGGTGCCGGACGAGCGTCTCTGGCGCCTGACATTCGCCGACCGCGATCTGCCGGCGGCGGAAAAGCGCCGGATCATGGCGGCCTACCGCCGGTTCGTGCAGCGGCACCTGTATTTCCATGGCGAGGACCGGGTGTTCCTGTCCAAGAACCCCTCGTTCACACCCTGGATCCAGGCCCTGGCGGAGACCTTTCCGGACGCCCGTTTCATCGGCTGTTTGCGTAACCCCACTCAATCGGTGCCCTCACAGATCAACTCCATTGTCGTCGGTGCCCGTCTTTTCGACGGCCGTGATACCGCTGCCTACTGGCGTGAGGGCTTCATGGCGATGCTCGACTACTACTACCGTCACCTGCTCGACAGCCTTGACGCGCTGCCGCCATCCCGCCAGGCGCTGTCGGTAATGGAGTCACTCGCCGCCGATCCGCGGGACACGGTGGAAGGGTTCTACCGGCGTTTCGGTTGGACGCCCTCGCGGGAGTACCAGCGCTATCTCGTCGCCGAGTCGGAACGTGCCCGGCGTTATCGCAGCGGTCATCATTACGATGCCCGCGAACTGGGGTTGGAGGTGGAGCCGTTGCGGCGCACCTTCGGCTGGGTCTATCAGCGTTTTTCATTTCCGCTGCCGGAAGGAGAGAGTGGATGAAAGCGGATTGTCACAAAATCGACATCGGCTCTCACCATACTGTGCCCGCGAACACGCATCGCCCTGGTATCGTCACGATGATGTGCCAGCGCGATGCGTATTCACGAGGCAAAGTCCTATGGTGAAACAAAGCGATTTACGCGTGCTGTTCGTCGTCGACGCCATGAAGGGACGCAATGGGGTCGGTGCCTACTTCCAGGATCTGGTGGCGCATTTGCAGGATCGGGTGGCGCGGGTGGAACTGGTCTCGCCCAGCCTCGAGGATCCGCACCCCTGTCAGGGGGCGTCCATTCCCATTCCCGGCGATGCCACTCAGCGGCTTTTCTTTCCCAAAATGCGTGAGCTGACCGCGCTGATGTGGGAAATGAAACCCCATGTGGTGGTGATCCCCGGTCCCGGGATCTTTTCTCTGGGGGCCTATTGGGCCGCCGGCAAACTGGGTATCCCCGTCTGTGTCACCTTTCAGACCGATTACGACAAACTGGTGCAGCTCTATTGGGGGCCGCGCCTGGCGCGTCTGGCTGGCGGTTTTCTGAACTGGCTGAACCGGACCCTGTTCCGTGGCAGCAGCGCGGTGGTGACCATCAGCGAGGACATGCTCGGCAAGGCGCGACAGGCCGGCGCTCGCCATCCGCAACTGGTGGGTACGCCGCTGGCGCCGGAATTCGTGCACACGCCGGTGACGCCGCTGGCGGACACGGTGTCCTCGGTGCTGTATGTGGGCCGGCTGGCGGCGGAGAAGAACATTGACCGCTTCCTGGAACTGGCGGCGGCCCGCCCGGAGATGACCTTTACCGTGGCCGGGGACGGCCCCCAGAGGGACAAAGTGGAGGCCGCCACCGAACGCTATCCCAATCTGCGGTATCTGGGCTGGTGCGATCGCGCCACCGTGGTACGGGCATTGGATGACGCCCAGGTGCTGATCCTGCCTTCCACGGTGGAAGCGTTCGGCACCGTGGCGCTGGAAGCGTTGGCCCGGGAGCGCCTGGTGATCACGGCGCCGGCCTGCGGCATCAATCAATGGCCGGCGCTGGGGGCGGCGTTGGTGGTGCAGGGCCGCGATCAGAGTCTGGCGCAGGCGTTGGCGGAGCTGGAGGCGAAAAGCGCCGGCAGCCGGGCGCTGCGTGCCCGTAGCGGCCGATCCGCCGCCGTGCTGATGAACGAACAGGCGGTGGGGCACTGGCTGCGGGTGCTGGAACAGTGCGCCGGCCAGGCCCAGTCGCTGCCGAAGCCGTGGCCGTCGCCGACCCTGGCGCTGTTGCGGCGGCTTTCCACTCAGGCACGGGTGAGTTGATGGCACCGGTTCTGGTTTCGGTGCATGACGTGATGCCGGAGACCCGCGCCGCGGTGTCGTCGCTGCTGGCCGTTCTGGACCGGCTGCCGGCGCAAGCGGTGACCCTGCTGGTGGTGCCGGGTCGGGACTGGAGCGATGACGACCTTTCCTGGCTGCGGGGTCTGGCGGCGCGCGGGTACCCGCTGGCCGGTCACGGCTGGCGCCATCGTTGCGACCCTCCGCGAAGTCTCTATCACCGTGCGCACAGTGCGCTGCTGTCGCGCGATGTGGCCGAGCATCTGTCCCTGGATGGCGAGGGCGTGGCCGCTCTGATCGGGGAGTGCCATGACTGGTTTGGACGACACCGGGTTCCGGTCGGTGATCTGTACGTGCCGCCGGCCTGGGCGCTGGGTGCGCTGTCGCGGCGGCAGCGTGCACAGCTGCCATTCCGTTACCTGGAGACGCTGACCGGTATCCACGATCTGCGCGAGAGCCGCTTCCGTCTGTTGCCGTTGCTGGGGTACGAAGCGGACACCCCTGGCCGTGCCCGCGTGTTGCGCCTGTGCAATGCCGTTAATCGTGGTCTCGCCGCCGTTACCGGCACGCCGTTGCGTCTGTCGATCCACCCTTTTGATCTGGATTACCACCTGCGCCACGATCTGCTCGCCGACATCGCCAGGGTCGAACGGCCGCTGGCCTACGACGCCTCGGTCTGGTCACGCTGAGGCCTCAGACGCCTTCTATTTGCTGTTGGTTCGTTTCCCTCCATCGGGGACAGCGGAGGCGCGTTACGCTTTCGCGGGAACGCCGTGAATACGTCCCTGTAGGCTCCCGGTTTGACGTCCCTGTCAAACAGGGTCCCGGAAGGCCTCCGTACAGAGCCGCGCCTCGATGGAGGTAATTATCTCCGTTATTTGGCGATGAACCTTACATTTTCACAACACAGTTGCCGGTTTCGATAACCCCGCTGTCATCGGAGCAACATGGGGCGCGCTTAAAGTGCCGCTGGTTTTAAACCTGGAACCATGGTGCCTGGGCAGGACAAGGAGTAATCGGCGGTGGAACAAAGTAGAGGGATCAATCGGTGGCTTGGCCTGGGACTGCTGTTGCTGGTGCTTGCCAGTTGCGGGGGCGGCGGTGGCTCGGGTGGCACGGGCCAGCCGGATGATGGTGGTGATCCGGGCTCGCCGCCTGGGCAGGGGGACCCGGATCCCGAGCCAGAACCGGAGCCTGAACCCGAGCCGGTCTATTTCGATCCGGAGTGGCGCAATGAGCCGCTACCCGCGGCCCCCCTGGAGGCACCCCGGGGCCAGTGGCTGGCCACCGATACCCACGTTCATACCGATCACTCCTCGGATGGTTCCATGTGGCGTCAGGCCAGTGACGACGCCTTGCCTGGCAACGTGGCGGTGGCCGATCAGATCGGTCAGGCGGTGCGCCAGGACCTGGATTTCCTGGCCCTCACCGATCATCGCACCTACGACCAGCACTGGGATCCGTTATGGACCTCCGGGGATCTGCTGTTGATCCCTGGAGAGGAAGCCAATGGCCGGCCCCATGCCAACATCCTCGGCGCCGTGGACACCGTCCTTGATGGTATGGATGGCGCTGAAGGCGCGGAGCACCGGCCTACCCAGCAGAGCCTTTGGGATGCTCACGGCCAGGGCGCGGTGTGGCAATCGAACCATCCGGATAGGGACTGGAGCGATGACGACGGCACGCCCAATGATCACGCCAGCCTGATCGGCGGTGATCTGATCGAGGTCTGGAACATCGCCCAGGACAAGGACGCCCAACTGGCCTACGCCGAGAGCCGCTGGAATCTGGGTATGGAAACCGGCGTCACCGCCAGTTCCGACAACCATTTTCGCGAACTGTGGCTGGGGTTCGGCCCGGGTACGGTGAAAACCCATGTGTTCGCTCCGGTGGTTACCGAGCGGGCGATTCTCGGGGCACTCCGGCACGGCCACACGGTGCTGAGCCAGGGCGGTGCTCTGGCGCCGTTTCTGACGTTGCGCGCGGACGCTCAGGGTGATGGCGTCTTCGAGGCGTTACCGGGCGATGCGGTGGTGGCTGCGGCGGGGCAGCCGGTGACGTTGCGAATGCGGGTGCAGCGGGGGCTGGCGCACCGTCTGAGGTTGTACGCGGCGCCGGGCAGGGACGCTGGCCCTCTGGCCACGTTCCGGCCTTCCTCCTCTGATGACACCTTCGTGACCACGGTGAGCCGGCCCGAGGGCGATGCGCCTTACTGGGTTTATGCCGAAGTCACCGATTTGCTGGGTGTGCGCAAAGCGCTGACCTCGCCGGTATTCCTGCGCGCCTCCGACGCTGGCGGCGTGCCGCAAGGGGAAAGGGCGGTGCCGGCGTCCCTGCAATGGCGGGACGGCGCCGCGTTGGTAGTGGGGGAGCGCGGCGCCTTCAGCGGCTTCGCGGACGTTGCCGAGACGGCGGAGGGAGTGCCTCTGGTGGTGGCCGAACGCCACGACGCCGAGGGCACCGATATCCTGTTCCGGCGCGGCGATCAGGCCGAGCCGGTGGTGCTCAATACGCTGGCGGGCGCCGCGCGCTTCCCCCGGGTTGCTGCTGGCGGCGGCCGCGTGTGGGTGGTCTGGGAGGATGAGCGTCGCGGGCAGCAACCGCGCCGGCCGCGGATCATTCTGCGCGGTTCCACCGATGGTGGTTTGACCTGGGAACCGGAGGTGCTTCTGAGCGCCACCGAGGGACGGGCGATCCGGCCGGCATTGGCGGTGCTCGCCGACGGACGGCCGGTGGTGGCGTGGAGCGATAACGCCCGGCGGTGCTTTGATCTGATGGTACAGATCGGCGCCGATGGTGCCGCGGAGTCGCTCAGCAGCGACAAGGTTTGTGACGGTGGTCATGCGTTGGATACCCGCAGCACCCGTGATCCCTCGTCCCTGCATCCGGCGCTGACGGTGCTGGCGGACGATACCGTGGTGGTGGCGTTCCAGGACAATCGCTTCGACGTTAATCCGGGCTGGACCGGACAGACCGGTTTTTACGATGGCCTGGAAGGGTTGGATCGTACCGATCCGGACAATTGGGAAATCGTCACTCGCCGGCGCGATCCGGACACGGGAGTCTGGTCCCCCCTGGTTCGGGTCTCCAATAATGGCAGCCCGGATGACGCTTTCATCGAGACCGCGCTGGCGGATCGCCACCCGAGTCTGGTCGCCGATGGCGGCGGCCGCCTGATCGCCGCCTGGGATGCCAAGGTGCTGCGCAGTGCCGGGGTCAACAGTGCCATTCTGGCCAGTGTCTCCGAGGATGGGGGATTGAGCTGGTCGGAACCGGTGCCGGTGGGCAGCAATGATCAGGCCATGAGCCAGAGGCCGACGCTGGCGGTCCGCGGTGACGGCGCGATTCAGGCTGTTTGGATGGACACCCGGGACAGCGATTGGCGCCATCGTTTATGGGGGAGTCGCTGGCGCGCGGAGACGGGCTGGAGCCCGGCGCGGCGGCTGTCGGGCACGGGTAACGCGGTTTGGCCCCGGGCGGCGGGCGACCAGGTGGTATTTGCGTCGGATCGAGGGGGGCTGGCGCAACGGGACCCTACCTGGAGGGTGTTCCATCGCCTCACCGGCAGCGCCGTGGGCGAGACGCCGTCGCTGCTGACCGGCACCCGAAGCGTCACTAGCGATACTCTGGCCAACTGGCGGCGGCGCTGGCTGGATCGGGCCCGGGCGATACCCTCGCCGGAAACGCAGGACCATGATCATCCTCATCCGCACTGAGGGTCATGAATAAATCGTCGGGAACGATTTTTAACGTCGCTTTAGCGACGGCCCGGAGGGTGACCGCCACGGATGGCGGTCATAAATAAATCGTCGGGAACGATTTTTAACGTCGCTTTAGCGACGGCCCGGAGGGTGACCGCCACGGATGGCGGTCATAAAAAAGGTTCATCGCGGAATGACGGGAATGAGCGTCTCCATCGGGGGCACGGGTCTGCATGGAAGCCTTCCGGGATCGCTGTAAATACATCCCTGTAAGCTCCCGGTTTGACGTCCCTGTCAAACAGGGTCCCGGAAGGCCTCCATGCAGACCCGTTTCGAGTGAACCGCCGCGTTCCGGACTCCAACGACGACGGACCTTTCCAGAAACGGCCGTCTGGCACCTCGAAGCGGAGCCGTGTTACGCCTTTGCGGAACCTGCTTCACGACGTTCCCGCAAAGGCGTAACACGGCTCCGCTGTCCCTGATGGAGGGTAAGGCCGTTTCCCTCTAAACCGCGATGAACCATAAAAAATCGTCGGGAACGATTTTTAACGTCACTTCTGTGACGGCCCGGAGGGTGGCCGCCACGGATAGCGGTCATAAAAAAGCCCACCGCTACGCGGTGGGCCAGAGCCCCCGATTGGCGTCAGGCAGAGAAAACGACAGCGCTTTGGGAGAAGGGCAAAGAAAGGGATGAGTCGGGTTCGTGGGCACGCGTGGAGGTGGTGGCGCCGAGCAGGTAGATCAGCGCGAATGCCAGCAGTAGTTTGTAAAGCAAGCGGTCAGTCATGATATGAACCTCCCTGTGAGGCCTCCTTTTGGGAGGCCAGTAATGGGCTGCGCATGGGGGCATCGAACGGAACCGTCTTGCCATCTCCAGTGGATCCGGCCGGGTTCCTTCGAGACTGCTCCGGCGGGGGTAGTGCCGGCTCGGGAGTCGGTAAAAACTCCGGGACCTGCTTGGGGAGCCGATCAGCTCCCGTATCGCCCGTGCGCCATGTTCAGTCGGGTCTTGCTGCAACCTGTATCGCCCGATCCCTCGGGCCCGACCTCCGGCCTCTAACCGAAGGTTCTGCTCTTCAAACTACGCTTATGGAGGGATAAAGAAAAGAAAAAAGAATAAAAAATGATCACCGCCCCCGTAGCCGGGTCGGGCCACCGGGGCGGGCACCTTAAGCCAGTGCTCAGGCGCGCAGGCGTTCCGGATCTTCCCGGGGGCGCAGCTGATTCTCGATGAACTGCACGAAAGCCCGGGTTTTCGCCGGTACCAGGTGGCGGCCACCGTAGATCACATAGAAACTCAGCTGCGGCATTTCGTAATCGGGCAGGATCTTGACCAATTCACCCCGGTGAAGATGCTCGGCGATGTCCCATTCGCTTTTCAGGGCCAGCCCGTGGCCGTCCAGCAGCCACTGCTTGAGCTGCTCGCTGTTATCGGTGATCTTGTGCGGCGCCACCTTGATGGTGTGGGTGCCGCCACGAGGGTCGCGCAGCACCCAGCGATCGCGGAAGGCACCGTGGCAATCCAGTATCAAGCAGTCGTGCTGGTGCAATTCCCGGGGGTGGGAAGGCGCTGGCCGCCTTGCCAGATAGTCCGGCGCCGCGCACAAACAACACGGGTGAGTAATCAACCGGCGCGCCACCAGCGACTGATCGATGGGCTCACCAGGAGAGATCACCACGTCCACGCCGGAGCGGAACAGATCTTCCGGCGCGTCGCCCAGTTGTAACTGGATGGACACCTCCGGATAGCGGGCGCTGAATTCCGATAGCAAGGGTGCCACCCGGTGACGCCCCAGGGCGATGGAGGAGACTACTTTCAGGGTGCCGGTGGGATGGTCCAGCCGCGACATCGGCTCCCCGAGAATAGGGGTCAGTTCCGGCAGCATGTGATCGAGACTTTCGAACAGTTCACGACCATGCTCGGTAAGATGAAAGCCGCGGGCGCTGCGGGCCAGCAGGCGCAGCTTCATGTGCTGTTCCAGTTGCGTGAGATACTTGCTGATCGCCGCCGCGGACATACCGAGAACCCTGGAAGCTTCCGACAGGGTGCCGGCTTTTACCACGGCGAGAAAGAGGCTGAAGTCTGGCGTCCGTTTCATCATTCTTATCCTTCGTTCCGCACTTGTTTGTTGTTATGCGCGGAGGTGTGCCGACGGAGAAGCCTTTCTCCGCCTGGGGAGTCCTTGATGCACACCTCAGGAAAGCGAATTCAGTTGACTATATCACAAAACAACTTTTTGAATACAATTGTGCACATAAGTTATGAGCCCGGCAATGAGCCATTGCCATGTTAACAACCATGGGAGAATCAACGCCTTGATAGCACGGACTATCGCTCAGTGGTTTCCGGTCAGGCTGCTGGCGGCCGGATTGACGATGGTGACATCCCTGGGGATGGCCGTGGAAGTGCCGTCGGGGCATACCGTGCTGTGTGTGGATGGCCTATCGGAGAGGCTACTGGTGGAATTGGCGGACACTCCTGAAGAGCGGGCCCGTGGCCTGATGGAGCGGGATGAACTGGGCGCGTTCAAGGGCATGTGGTTCCGGTTTGAACGGCCACAGCCGGCGGCCAACGGTTTCTGGATGTTCAACACACGCATTCCGCTGGATATCGCGTTCCTGGACCAGAGCGGTGAAATCCTGACGATTCACACCATGGAACCCTGCCTTCACCGTGACCCTTATTCCTGCCCGGTGTACCGCTCCGATGCCCGCTATTCAAACGTCCTGGAAGTGAATGCCGGCTTTTTCGCCCGCCACGGCGTGACGCCGGGCAGCCGGGTCAGACCGGCCAATGACGCCGTGGAATGCGGGCCGGAGAGCGAGGAATGAACGGAGTCGCCTGGCAAGCGTCGCATTCCGCTCAAGGACCGGCTATGGTGAAGGGAAAGAAGAATCAAGCGAGCTGATCTATGCAACCACGTCCCGCGGCCACCCTGGCCCTGCTTCGGGACGCCCGTGAGGGCCTCGAAGTACTTATGCTGCAGCGCACCCACAAAGCGGTGTTCATGCCCGGTTTCTATGTTTTCCCCGGTGGCGCGGTGGATCACGCCGATTCCGATCCGGCGTTGATGCCCCATCTGGACGGCCTCGATGAGGCCGCCGCCAACACCCTGCTGAATCTGGAAGCAGGCGGTCTGGGCTATCTGGTGGCGGCGATTCGTGAGTGTTTCGAGGAGGCCGGTGTATTGCTGGCCCGGCCCGGCGATGCCGACTGGCCGGAACCACACCATCCGGTACTGGCCGATGACCGTGACGCGGTCATGAACGGCGAACTGGACTGGCTGACGTTGTGCCGGCGCCACGATCTGCGGGTGCCACTGGAAAGCCTGGGCTATTTCGATCATTGGGTGACCCCGCCGGGGCCGCCGCGCCGCTTTGATACCCGTTTCTTCGTCGCCGAGGCACCACCGTTCCAGCAACCCCGTCATGATGGCCAGGAAACCATCGACCACTGCTGGGTCAACCCCCGTCTGGCGTTGGAATATCATGGCGGAGGCGAGCGCCAGTTCGCTACTCCGACGTTGAGTGTGCTGCGCCGTCTCGGTCAGTTCGATTCGGTGACGGCGGTGATGGAATACGCCAGCGTTCACCGCCCACGGCGGATGGCGCCGTTGAGCGAGGAAGATGCCGCCGAGCGCTTCGCCTCGCCGTAAAGGGGGAACATGCACCCTGTTCTTTAGCCGCTGTGGGAGCTTGCCTGCAAGCGAATATATTCTCCGACGGTGGAAGAATTCGCTTGCAGGCAAGCTCCTACAGTGACCTGGTGTCAGCGGATCGCCGGATCGCGAGGTTATTCAGTCCCGGTAGCGTTTGCTGAGATCGCCGTAAGCGTCCACGCGGCGGTCGCGCAGGTACGGCCAGATGCGTCGCACCGCCTCGCTACGGCGGGTATCCACGTCGACCACCAGCACGGTTTCCTCGTCGCTGCCGGCCCGGGCCAGGAATTCACCTTGCGGGCCACAGACGAAGCTGTTGCCCCAGAACTGAATGCCATCGCCACCGTGCGGGCTGGTCTCGAAGCCGGTGCGGTTGGCCACCAGCACCGGCAGGCCATTGGCGACGCCGTGGGCTCGCTGCACGGTGATCCAGGCGTCCAGTTGCCGCTGCTGCTCGGCGTCATCGTCGTTGCGGTCCCAGCCGATGGCGGTGGGGTAGAGCAGCAACTCGGCACCGGCCAGCGCCATCAGCCGGGCCGCTTCCGGATACCACTGGTCCCAGCACACCAGCACGCCCAGCTTGCCGACGCTGGTCTGAATCGGCGTGAAACCGGAGTGGCCGTCATTGAAAGTGGCATCACCAGGGGTGAAGTAGAATTTCTCGTAGAACCCGGGGTCGTCGGGGATGTGCATCTTGCGATAGATGCCCGCCAGGGTTCCGTCCCGTTCCAGCACCACCGCGGTGTTGTGGTAGAGGCCGGCGGCGCGTTTTTCGAACAGACTGCCGACGATGACGATGTTCAGTTCCCGGGCCAGAGCGCCGAGCCGTTCGGTGCTGGGGCCGGGGATCGGCTCGGCCAGGTCGAACACTGACGTGTCCTCGGTCTGGCAGAAATAGAGGCTGCGGTGCAGTTCCTGCAGCAGCACCAGTTCGGCCCCTTCGGCGGCGGCCTGACGCACCAGTTCCACGGACCGGTTCAGGTTGGCTTCCAGGTCGTTGCCGTTGCTGTGTTGAACAATGTTTTGTTGAACCAGGGCGATCCGCATGTCAGTCCTCCAGCACGCCTTCCGGTAATTGCATGGTAACGCAATGCAGGCTGCCGCCCTGTTCGATCAGGGCGCGGCAGGGAATGCCGATCACCGGCCGGCTGCCCGCCGCCTGTTGCAGCGCGGTCAGCGCCGCTTCATCGGTGGGGCATTGGTAGGTGGGCATCAGAATCGCCTGATTGGTGATCAGGAAGTTGGCATAGGTGGCCGGCAATCGCTCGCGGTCGTCATTGTACTGCGACGACACCATTGGCAACGGTGCCAGCGTCAAACCATTCTGCTCGGCCAGTATTTGAAGTTCCCGTTCCATGGCCGCCAGGGCGGGGTAGTGGCTGTCGCCGTCGTCCTGACACTGCACGTAGGCGATGGTGGTGGGATTGACGAAGCGGGCCAGTGTATCCACGTGGGCGTCGGTGTCGTCGCCTTCCAGATGACCGTGTTCCAGCCACCAGATGCGGTCCACGCCAAGATGCTCGCGCAGCGCCGCTTCCAGGGCCTGGTCATCCAGATCCGGATTACGATTGGGGTGGCCCAGGCAATGACGGGTGGTGAGCAGCGTGCCCTGGCCATCGGTGTCGATGGAGCCGCCTTCCAGAACCAGCCCGACACCCTCCACGGGAACCCGCCAGGGCAGACGGCGATTGAGGGCGTTGTCGCGCTCCGCCGGGAATTTGCCGCCCCAGCCGTTGAAGCGGAAATCCAACAGGCGCAAGCCGTCGTCGTCGGCCACCGCGATGGGACCAAAATCCCGCGCCCAGGTGTCGTCATAGTCGGCGTGGACTACCCGCAGCCGCGCCAGGTTGGCGCCGACGGCGCCCAGGCACTCACGGGCACGGGCCTCCACCGCCGTGTCGCGGCACAGCAGCAGTACGTTTTCATGGCCGAGGATGGCGCCGATCAGGGCGGTGAAGCTCTGTTCGGCCTCTTCCAGCAGTCCGGCCCAGTCGGTATTGGCGTCCGGCCAGGCCAGGAGTACGCCCCATTGAGGATGCCATTCGGGAAGCAGGCGGCGCATGATATCGGGTTCCAAAAAGGGATGGCCCGCGATTGTGGTATCGCCCGAAGGCGCCGTCAACTGGCCCGATGTCGTGGCCTCCGGTGTTGGGTATTCGCTTGCAGCGGCCCGCCGCCCGGACAAGCTCCCACAGCGGCTCCGTAGCGCAAACTGTGGGAGCCGGCCTGCTGGCGAATATCGATCGACGGTTTTACTGGCGTGCCGCGCCGCCGCCCTGATCCGTGGTCGGCCGGTCGTCTATGACAATGCGCCCGGTGACCGGATCGAAGCGGAATTGGCCGTCGTCACCGCCGTCCTCCGCCTCGCTGGCGGTATCGTCGCGCGGTGCCGTCGATGGGGTGGCGCCGTCCCGCTCGGGTGCGGCAGCGGGGGGCGGGGGAGAGGGTTCCGCGTTTCCGGCGCCGTCGCCGGGATGCCTGTCTTCGGTATCGCCGGCGTCATTGGCCGGCCTGGCGTTGTCCGCGGTCTCATTCAAGGGCCGGGTGACGTTGTGCAGCACCACCTGATTCTCGAAGTAAACGGTGTAGTCCGGATAGACCCAGCGGCTGATCGGTGGCTGGCCCACCGGCCCCCTGGTGTCCACCGGGGTGCCGAACTGCGCGCGCACCTGGGCCTGGGTCATGCCACGCTGTGGCGCCTCCCCGGCCAGTACCAGGCCGCCCCCCGCCAGCGCCAGCAGCGCCACGACGATTCTTATCATGGTGTGTCCCCCAACAACATAAAAAAGGAATCCGGCTTGGCGACAGTGGCCACCGGATCAATAAAAACGCGGATCATTGAATCAATTGTGATTTGCATGGTCGAGGATACTGGTCACAAAGCGAGTTGAGGTGATCCGACCAGGGGACGGAACCGAAAGCAGTTTCGTCATTTCGGCAATAGTGCTTAAATGCGCGCCATGTTTCGACCATTCTCTCTCTATGTCGGCCTGCGTTACACCGGTGCCCGGGCCCGCAACAGTTTTATTTCCGTTATCACGCTGATTTCGGCCCTGGGGCTGATGTTGGGGGTGGCGGTATTGATCACCGTGCTGTCGGTGATGAACGGTTTTGACCGGGAACTGCAGACCCGCATCCTTGGCATGGTGACGCACCTGTCGGTATACGGACGCGAACCGGTCAACGACTGGCAGCAGCTGGCGGATCAGATCGAAGGCTATCCCGGGGTGGAGGCCGTGGCCCCGTTCCGGCAGTTGGAAGGCATGCTGACCTTTGACGGCAACGTGGCCGGGGCGCTGATTTCCGGGATCGAGCCGGAGGCGGAACGCCAGGTGTCGATCGTCGGTGACATGATGTGGGAAGGGGATTTCGATGCCCTGCAGTCCGGTAGTTTCGGCGTCGTGCTGGGCTATGGCGTGGCCCGCAAGCTGGATGCGGAACTGGGTGACAAAGTCACTCTGGTACTGCCGGAGGCAACGGTGTCGCCGGCGGGCGTGATGCCGCGTTTCAAACGGTTCACGGTGGTGGGGATATTCCGCGCCCGCGCCGAGGTGGACTCACTCTACGCCTACGTCAACGTGGAAGACGCGGCCCGCCTGGCGCGACAGCCGGGCTCCGTGGAAGGGGTGCATCTGCGGCTCAATGATTTATTCGCCGCCCCTCAGGTGGGCTGGGAGCTGCAGCAGAGTCTTGGCTACGGTTACTACACCAGTGATTGGACCCGTACCCACGGCAACCTGTTCCAGGCCATCAAGATGGAAAAAACCATGATGACGCTGTTGCTCAGCTTTATCGTCGCGGTGGCCGCCTTCAACATCATTTCCAGCCAAGTGATGCTGGTCACCGAAAAGCGCGGCAATATCGCGGTGATGCGCACGCTGGGCGCGTCCCCCGGCGCGATCATGCGGATCTTCATGGTGCAGGGCACCGTGGTGGGCATGGTCGGCACCTTGCTTGGCACGGTGCTGGGGATCCTGCTGGCGGATAACGTCAGCACTCTGGCGCAATGGATCGAGCGCACTTTCAATACTCATCTGTTCGACGCTTATTTCGTCAACTACCTGCCGTCCGAGTTGCAGTGGAGTGATGTGGGCATCATCGTCGCCATCGCTTTGCTGATCAGTTTCTCGGCCACCTTGTATCCGTCCTGGCGCGCCAGCCGGGTCCATCCGGCGGAGGCATTGCGCTATGAATGATACCGTTCTGCACGCCCGTGGGCTGATCAAGAGCTATCAGGAAGGGCGCGGCGAGCTGCAGGTGCTCAATGGCGTGGAGCTGCATGTGCGGCGCGGGGATATGGCGGCCATCGTTGGTGCCTCGGGTTCCGGCAAGTCCACCTTGTTGAACCTGCTCGGCGGTCTGGATGTGCCGACCCGTGGCAGCGTCACCATTGGCGGTCAGCCGTTGGCGGGGATGAACGAACGGGCGTTGGGGCAGATACGCAACCGTTATCTTGGCTTCGTCTACCAGTTCCATCATTTGCTGCCGGAGTTCACCGCTCTGGAAAATGTGGCCATGCCGCTGCTGATTCGCGGTGAGCTGCCGAAACACGCCACCGAGCGCGCCGAGCGGGTACTGTCCCGGGTGGGGCTGGGTGAACGCCTGCAACACAAGCCTTCCATGCTCAGCGGTGGTGAGCGTCAGCGGGTGGCGATCGCCCGGGCGCTGGTGACCGATCCGGCGCTGGTGATGGCGGATGAGCCCACCGGCAACCTGGACGAGCGCACCGCCGCCCAGGTCCAGGACCTGATGCTGGAACTCAATCAGACGCTGGGCACGGCTTTCCTGCTGGTGACCCACGCGCCGGATTTCGCCAGCCGTTGTCATACCCGCCATGAGCTGCACGACGGTTTGCTCAGGCCGCTGGATTAAGGTTTCCCGAGACAAAAAAAATCGCGGTCCTCTTTTTTCATACAGGAAAGGACCGCGATTTTTTTGCTTTGGAAAAGCGGGCCCGAAGGGCCCGCCGTCTCACCGCATCATGTGCAGGAAGTGCATGTGCTTCTCGTACTGGTCGAGCACATCACCGATGACCTGCTCGCGGGTGAAGCCCATCAGATCGTAGTCCTGACCGCCTTCGCTGAGGAACACATCGGCGCGATAGTAGCGGTCGCTTTCCGCCTTGCGCTTGGAGTGTTCCAACTGACGCATGCTGATGGACGGCCGGGTGTAGCCGCGTACCCGCACGCCGTAGACGAAGTCCATTTCCTGGCCCAGATCCACGGTCAGATAAACCCGATCCCCTTCGTCGCTCTCGTTGACCTCCACCTTGAGGCCATGGCCACGCAGTTCCTCGGCCACTGATTGCAGTGCCGGAGCGGCCACCTCTGCCACGTATTGCAGAACCCGTGCCTTGCCGGGGAAATGGACCATGCCGCGCAGGCGGGCTTTCCAGCCGCCGGCGGGAGTGCTGTGGCCCATGTGCACGGTGGGCGGTGGTGCCAGCGACGCCTGGAAGCTGAGCTTGCGGATGCCCTCCACCTTGAGTGAGCGCAACAGGCCGACACAGGCCACCAGCAGCACCAGGGAGAATGGCAGTGCCAAAGCGATGGTGGCGGATTGCAGCGCCTTCAAACCGCCGGCCAACATCAGGGCAATCGCCACGATCCCTTCGGAGCTGGCCCAGAACACCCGTTGCCATACGGGGGTGTCGTCATGGCCGCCGGAGGCGAGCATGTCCACCACCATGGAGCCAGAGTCCGAGGAGGTGACGAAGAACACCACCACCATCAATACCGCGATGGACGAGATCACACCGGACCAGGGGAACTGTTCGAGGAAATGGAACAACGCCACCGCCGCGTCCTTCTGCACTTCGGTGCCCAGGGCGGGGAAGATATTGTCCGCGATCATCTGGATACCGGAGTCGCCGAACACCGTCATCCACAGCAGGGTGAAGCCGGCCGGCACCAGCATTACGCCGAGGGCGAACTCACGGATCGACCGGCCGCGGGAAATGCGGGCGATGAACATGCCCACGAACGGTGACCAGGAAATCCACCAGCCCCAGTAGAACAGGGTCCAGTCGCCGAGCCAGCCCTGTGGTCCACTGCCGTCGTTCTCCACCGGCTGATAGGTGTACAGATTGAACGTCATGTCCACCAGATTGGAGAGATAAGCGCCGAGGTTCTGCACATAGGCCTTCAGCAGGAACAGGGTCGGTCCCAGGAATAGCACGAACATCAATAGCAGGAACGCCAGGGCCAGGTTCAACTCGGAGAGGCGCCGAATACCGGCGTCCAGGCCGGTCACCACCGAGATGGTGGCCAGGGCGGTGATCGAGATGATCAGCCCCACTTGCACCCATTCGGTCTTGGGCAGCCCGAACAGATGATTGAGGCCGGCGTTGACCTGCTCCACGCCCAGGCCAAGGGACGTGGCCACGCCGAACACGGTGCCGACCACCGCGAAAACGTCCACCATGTGACCGATCGGTCCGTAGATTTTTTTGCCGATCAGGGGGTAGAGAGCGGAGCGTAATGTCAGCGGCAAACCATGGCGGAAACTGAAGTACGCCAGAATCATCGCCACCACGGCGTAAATGGCCCAGGCGTGCAGCCCCCAATGGAAGAAGGTAACGCGCATGGCTTCCTTGGCGGCGTCGATGGAGCCGGGCTCGGCCATGGGCGGCGACATGTAATGCAATACCGGCTCCGCCACGCCATAGAACATCAAGCCGATGCCCATGCCGGCGGAAAACAACATGGCGAACCAGGAGCCATAGCTGTAGTCCGGTTCCGAGTGATCCGGCCCCAGCTTGATATCCCCGTAACGGCTGACGATCACGAACACCACCAGCGATAAAAGAATCGCCACGGTGAGAATGTAAAACCAGCTGGCGTATTGTTGCACACCGGTTTTCATTGTTGAAAAGAACTCGGCCGCCTCGGTTTTAAACAAGATCGAGAACAGCACCAGGCCAACAATGATGATCACGGATGTGAAAAAAACCGGGGGGTTTATTTTGACCTTTGCGGAAGGTTCCTCGAGGGAATTAGGTTCCATGCAAGATTCCTTATCCTGAAGAATAACAGCCACGGCTTTTTCAACGGCTTGTCAGAAAAATGATCCGTACCCAGAAAACTAGGGTAACAATTTGCGGGGGAAGCGTCGAATGAAGGCAGTTAATAGGGAACAGTGAATAGTTAACAGCGAAAATCAAAAACATTGCGTAGCCGGGAGACGATTGAGTATCGATAACGTCTGGCCGCAGCCGTGAAGCGGCTTGTTTTCTTGATGACGATAATGTCGCGCAGGGCTTTGGACGCGGCCTCTGTACTATCTGCGTGGAAGGATCTGCCACGCGAAACTATTCACTATTCATTGTTCCTTATTAACTGCTTTTCACAGTCTCCCCGCCCGTTTCAAAGCCAGATAGGTCTGCCCAAGGCGTTCGGCGAGGCGTTCCGGGGTGGCGGCGACCACGTTGGCGCCGGCGCGGCGCAGGCGCACGTGCAGGGCTCTCCGGTGCTCTTGTTCCTGGGCATCCGCCGCCAGCCGCAGGGCATCGTCCAGGTCCTGGACCGGCGCCTGGTGCAGGGCTTCCTGCTCGGGCAGGCGGATGTCCGCCACCATCACCAGATGGCGCCGGCTCAGTAGCGTCACGGCGGCGAGCAGATCGTCGCTGTCCTCCGGGTGCAGCCGGCTGACCAGCACCACCAGCGAGCGGCGTTGCCAGCGGCCGTGGAAATAGCGGGCGGCCTGGCTGAAGTCGCTGGCGTGCTCCTGGGGATGAACGTCGTAGAAGCCTTTCAGCAGGGTTTGAATGCCGCTAGGCCCGTGTACCGGCGACAGCCAGCGCGGGGTGTCCCGGGAGAACAGCAGACTGCCCACCCGGTCGCCCTGGCGCAGTGCCGACCAGGCCAGCAGCAAGGTGGCGTTGAGCCCATGGTCGAACAGGGTCAGATCGCCCACCGGCAGCTTCATTCGTCGCCCGGCATCGAGCAGCACCCACAGGCTCTGGTTCTGTTCATCCTGGTAGTGACGGGTGATCAGATGACGGCGGCGGGCGCTGGCTTTCCAGTCGATGCGGCGCGGGCTGTCACCGGGCTGATATTCCCGCAGTTCGTGAAATTCCAGGCCCTGGCCGCGGCGCGGTTGCTGGCGGTTGCCAAAGCGCAGCTGGCTTTTATCCACCGCCAGGGCCGCCCGGGCGATGGGGGAGAAGTCCGGATACACCGGTACGGTGCGGGCGGCGGCTACCCGGCGGCGGCCTTGCCACAGGCGCGCCGGGGACGGCAGCCACACTTCGATGTCGCCGAACGCCACCGGGCCGCGCCGGGAGGGGCGATAGCGGTAGCGGACCTCGGTGATGTCCGCCGCCAGGGTCACTTCCCGGGGCAGGCCGGTGTGGCTGTCGTCATCGGGGTGATGATCGGCCAGGTTCCAGATCTCACCGGGCCGCCCGCCGCTCAGACGCAATGTAATGGTCTGTGGCACCCCCACTGACAGAGCGGCGGGCAGTGAGCGCTCGGCGGCCGGTGCCGGACGGGCGCTCAGGCGCCGGGCATCCAGCACCGCCCATAACGCCAGTGCCAGGCCGGCCAGCACCCAGATCAGCAGGGCGCTGTCGCGCCATCCGGAGGCGAAGGCCGCCGCCAGCACCGGCAGCAGGCTCAGCGCCGCCCAGCAGAGCAGAAGCAACAGCAGGCGTGACCCGGGTCTCATTGACGCGGGGCCTCCACTTGCTCGAGCAAGTGGGTCAGCACCGTCTCCACGGTCTGGCCTTCCAGTTCCGCGTCCACGCCCAGGCGCAGGCGATGGCGCAGCACCGGCGGCGCCACCGCCTTGATGTCATCGGGAATGACGAAGTCACGGCCATCGAGCAGGGCGTAGCTTTTCGCCGCCCGGGCCAGGGCAATACTGGCACGCGGACTGGCGCCCTGAACCAGGGCCGGGTGATCGCGGGTGGCGCGGGCCAGGCGCAGCAGGTAATCGAGGATGGCGTCGTCCAGCAGCACCTGTTCCGCCCAGCGGCTCAAGGAGAGCACGCCGGCACTGTCGGTGACGGCACTGAGCCCGGCGTCGTCGAGGCTGTCCGCCAGGGTGCCGTCCAGCACCATGCGCAGCATCCGCGCCTCGTCTTCCTGTTCCGGGTAGCCGATCAGGATCTTGAACAGAAAACGGTCCAGCTCCGCCTCCGGCAACGGGTAGGTCCCTTCCTGGTCCAACGGGTTCTGGGTGGCCAGGACCACGAACGGCGGCGCCAGACTGAAGCTTTCGCCCTCGATGGTGATTTGCCGTTCCTGCATCACTTCCAGCAAGGCCGCCTGGGTCTTGGCCGGGGCCCGGTTGATCTCGTCCGCCAGCAGCAGATTGGTGAAGGCCGGCCCCTTGCGGATATGGAAGGTGGCGTTGCCGGCGTCATAGATGGCGTGGCCGGTGACATCGGTGGGCATCAGGTCCGGGGTGAACTGGATGCGCTGAAAATCGAGTTTCAGCACCCGCGCCAGGCTCCGCGCCAGCAGCGTTTTTCCCAGTCCCGGCACGCCTTCGATCAGCACGTGGCCACCGGTGATCAGGGCGATCAGCACCTGACGGGTGACTTCGGGCTGCCCGATCAGCACCCGATTCAGCTGCGCCTCGATGTCGGCGGCCAGGGCGGTGGCCTGTTCCAGGGTTTCAGCGGTTTTCATGGTTGACTCCTGATCCTCTGCCTGACCTGTTGCAACAGCGCCACCATGGCCACGCATTGAGCGCGGTCGGCGGGGGGTTGCTCCAGGGCTTGGGAAAGCGTGTGTTCGGGGATGTCCAGACGCTTGGCGGTCAACGCCAGGGCCTTGACCGGGTCCGCGTGTTGCAGGGCGATGCGGCGCTGGACCTGATGGCGCAGGGACGCCAACAGCCGGTCGCTCTGGCCGGTGCGCCAATGGAAATGGCCAATGGCCCGCAAATGACCGAGATAATCGGTGTGCTGGCGGGCCGGATCGCGCCACAAGGGCCCGCGGCGTGGCAGCCGCCGCCACAACCAGAATGCCAGCGCCAGCACCAGCGCCAGAATGAGGGGCCAGAATCGCTCCCACAGCCATATTGGCAGCGGCGGGATATCGATTCCACGTACGAACCATACCGGTCCCCGGGCAGTCAGGTCGGCCAGCAGCCGGGCGTGGTCAAAATGGTGCAGGTGCTGGTTGTCCCACAGTCCAAGCTCGGTAAGCACGGTGACGGTGCCGCCGCCCACCCGGAAACGCAGCAGGGTTTCGCCGGCCTCGTTGCTGGCGGAGGCTTCCAGTACCTGCGCCGGCTCGCCGGTGGAATCGTCTATCGGCAGGGGGGTGTAAAGCAGCCGTATCGGCGTCTCGCTCTGCAGCAGCCGGGGCTGGTCGCCCAGATTGTGGGTCGCCGCCGGCGGCTGCCAGTGTTGCGGTGCCTGACAGGTGAGGACCTCGCATTGATGCAGCCGCTCCTCGGAGGCATCACCACTAAGGCAATACTCCAGAAACCAGTCTTCCATCGGCCGGAAACGGTCGAACAGCAGGGCCAGCGGGTCTTCTTCATTGTCCTCGCGGGGCAGGGCCTCGACCTCCACCTCGAACAGGGACAGCAGCGAGTCCGGATCGCGGCGCCGCGTCTCGTTCTCGTCCTGTTCCGTTTCCTCCTCGGCGAACCAGCCGCTTGAGGGCGGCAGGTAGCGCGCGGCAATGATCAGATTGCCGCCATCGTGGACCCAGTTGAGCAGATCCAATTGCCGCTCGTAGCCCAGTGAGCCGCGATCGCCATCGAGGATCAGAGTGGTATCGGTGTCCGGCAACGGAAACAGGGCGCGGGTGCTGAAGATACGGCGGCTGGGCCGTCCCCAGTGGTCCAACAGCTGTTGCGCGGCGAGGTACGGATTATTACGCACGCTGGCGTCCGGTGAGGCCGGCGCGGCGTATTGCACCGGTACCGTGGCCCAGAAGTAGCCCGCCACCAGGGCCACCAGCAGCACCAGTACAAGATAGGGCCACCAGCGCTTCATGATGCCGCCTCCGCGCTGCTCAATTGTTGCCAGCGCCGCAGCAGTTGGCGCGCCTGTTCCGGCGTCACCGGCTGATGGGCCCAGGCGATGCGGGTCCATTGCCGTATCAGGTCGCCGAGATACGTCACTCTGGCATCGTCACCGAGCAGACGCCGGTAGGCATTCAGACAATCCCGCTCGGTGGCGCCGGGAGTGAGCCGGGTGGGGTGGCTCTGAAACAGGGCTACCAGGGCATGGCGCAGCAACAGCGCCAGCGCGGCGCGCACATCGTCACCGGCCAGCGCCTGCTCCACACCGCTACCCAGGTCGTCCGGCAAGGACTCGGCGCGGGTATCCAGCCCCGCCACGCTCACCGGCATCTCCATGGGCTTGGAACGTCCGCCTTTCAGAGCGCCGCGGTTGCGGAACAGGGCCAGCAGCAGGAACACGATCAGGGCCACCAGCACCAGACTGGCGAGGACCGTGACCAGCCGATCCGGCAGTTGCCAGTCACCGCCAGCGCGGTCGCGATCCGCATGGTCACTGTTGAACAACTGATCAAGCAGGCGGTTCCACCAACTGTCCTTGTCATCGCTGCGCAAGGAAGGGCGCAGTTGGCGCTCCTCGCGGATTTCCACCGGCATGAACCGCTCGCCGGCCAGTAGTTCAATGGCCGCTTGTTTGGGGTCTTCCGGTTCGGTTTGTGCCGCTGGTGCCGGATGCGGCATCACGGTAAGCATCAGCAGCAGTGCCAGGGTGGTGACGCCGAGCACCCGGCGGCGCCGGCCGATGCGGTCCAGCCCCAATTGCAGATCCCAGCCTTCCAGCCAGGTGCGCTGATTAAGATAAAGGGAAAAAGCGGCCGCTACGTAAAGCGGCTCGGTGATGGTCAGTGTCAGATACCAGGCCAGTGCCGCCAGACTCAGATGCAAATAACTCTGTTCGCTGAACCAGACGCTGAATTCCATGTTGAAGTCCCAGGGCACCAGCGTCAGCACCAGCACCATCAGACCGGTCAGCAGCACTTGTTCGAGGGCCACCATCAACGCCATGAGCGTGCCGGCCCGCTGCCCGGGCGGACTCAGCAGCACCTGGATGCGGGACGAGGCCTGGGCGCCGCGGCAGCCTTCCAATTGCCAGATGCCGGTCAACAGACCCCGGAACGGGCTCAGCCGGCGCCAGGTCAACTGTCCGGCCAAGCCGTTCAGGCCATAGGCGGGGAAGCGCTTGAGCAGGGTCCAGGCGCCGGGGTAGTCACCGAACAGGGCATGGCTGAAGAAGGCCAGCAGCGGTCTTTCCCACAGTGGCTTCAACCACCAGAACAGCACTATCGGCCACAGGCTGTCCAGGCCAATGGACAGGGCGCTGAGCAGGGTATAGGGCAGCGCCGTGAACAGCAGCCATACCAGGGTGACCTGACGCCACCAGCGGCGATAGAAACGGGTGCCCAGATCCATGGCCTGCCAGGGGGAACGGGGCGCCAGGCGGGCGCGCAGGTTATTCAGATCCATGACGCCCCGCGAACAGCAAATAGACGTAAAGCAGGGCCCAACTGATACCGCCGACGGTGTATTTGATCTGGGCGTCCAATTCCCGGGAGGACCAGAACGCCTCGATCATCGCTGCCAGCACCAGCAACAGGAACACGCCGTACATGACCGGCAGGGTTTCCCGCGCCGCCCGGCGCAAGGCATCCACCCGTCGCCAGGAGCCCGGCGCCACCAACGACCAGCCCAGGCGCAACCCGGCGCCGCCGGCCAGCACGATGGCGGTCAGTTCCGGCGCCCCATGGGCAATGACGAAGGTGTAGAACGGCTGCCCGGCGCCCACCAGGGTCAGGTGGGCGGCGGCGGCGCCGAGGAAACTGCCGTTGAACAGCATCACCACCAGGGAGCCGATGCCGAACAACACCCCACCAGCGAAGGTGCGGAAAGCGATGCCGACATTGTTGTAGATGTAGTAGCCGAACATCATCAGATCGTCGGCCCGATTGCGGTCGCTGCTGTCGCGCAGATCCGGGTGGTACATGTTTTCCAGATCGCTGACACCATTGCCGTCCACCACGGTATGCACCAGCTCCGGGTCGTGCAGGATCATCGCCGCGACCAGTCCGGCGGAGAGCAGGAAGGCGAGGGCGCTGATCAGATGCCAGCGCCACATGGCGCGCACCGCGCGCGGGAAGTCACCGCGCAGGAACGCCGCCAACCTCGGCATCAACGGTGCCCGGTGACGGTAGAGTTGGCGATGGGCACGCAGCATCAGGTCGTTCAGGTAGTCCTGCAGCACCAGGCTGTAGCCCCGTTCCCGCGACAGCGCCAACTGATGGCACAGGTCCTGGTAGTCGCCAGTGAAGCGCGACAGGTCCACGTTCTTGGGCCGCTGCTTTTTCTCCAGCGCCGTCAGGCCCTGCTCAAGGCGATGCCACTGGGGTTGATAGCGCTGCTCGAACCGGCTTTGTCTCATGTCGCCCCCAGTACGTGATTGACCACCCGGCGTAACCGGGCCAGGGCGGCATCATCGGTGAGTTCCGGGTAAGCCAGTCTGGCCAGTTCCCGTTGACGGTCCTCGGACAGCCGCAAGCCCCGGTCATGAAAGGCCAGCAGCACCAACTGATCGCCACGGTCCAGCGGCCAATCCGGTGGCTCTCCGCCGCTGTCACCGGGAGCGGGGCGGGTTTGCGGCGCGGGCACGTGAATCACCAGGGTGTCGGCGGCAAGATCGCCCAGCCGTTGTTGGCGAGAGGAAACCAGCATCACCACGAAGCCGGTCAGGTAGGCGAACGGGAACAGATCAGCGGTGCGCAGCAGATTACGCACCAGCGAGCCGCTCAAGCCCACCGGAGCGCCGTTGCCGTGCACCACCGCCAGGCCCATGGCCGCCTTGCCCGGCGTGCGCCCCTGCCGGAATACCTCGAACAGCACCGGGTAAAACCATTCCAGCAGGAACAGCAGCAATAGATAAAGACCGGAGCCGCCACGGCCCAGCAACATCAGGGGCGTGGCCACCACCATCAGAATCAGGGCACGGATCATCAAATCGATACCGTAGGCCATGCCGCGCGGCAGCGGCCCGGCCAGGGACAAGGTCAGCCGCGCGCCTTCCGGCGTATCAATATGCAGACGTTCATCGATCAGCACGTCCACCCCGGATGACTTGCATGGACAATACGAACAGCACCGTGGTCAGGCTCACCTTGACGATGGCCAGGGTGCGCACCGGTTCCGGGTCCAGCACCTGTATCACGTAACCGCAAAAATAGAACAGCAGCAGAAAACACAACCAGGTGAGCCCGCGTTTGTCGGCGTTGATCACCGCCGGCATCATCAGCAGCAACGGCAGATACAGACCAACCCCCATGATCACCGCCGCCATCCAGGGCGCGTCCGGCGGCCCCAGCCAGAACTGGTTGGCCAGCCCGATCAGCAGCAGCAGGGCATAGGTGAGCCGCAGCAGCAAAATCATCGGCGCTGCTCCAGTGCCCGGGCCAGTCCGCCGAGGCGATGCCCCAGCGCCCGCGCCAGAGTGATTTCGTCGTCGCTGGGCTGGGTGCGGTTGTCGATACCTGCCACATGGCTCGGGCCGTAGGGCGTGCCGCCGTCACGGGTGCGGGTCAGGGCCGCTTCGCTGTAGGGAACTCCGGCCAGCACCATGCCGTGGTGAAACAGTGGCAGCATCATCGACAACAAGGTGCTTTCCTGGCCACCATGCTGGCTGGCGGAGGCGGTGAACACGCCGGCGGGTTTGCCGATCAAATCCCCGGACATCCACAGGTCGCTGGTCTGATCGATGAAATACTTCAGCGGTGCCGCCATATTGCCGAAGCGGGTGGGCGATCCCAGGGCGAGCCCGGCGCAACCGCGCAGGTCGTCGAGGGTGGCATAGGGCGCGCCGCTGTCCGGTACCGCCGGCGCCGTGGCCTGGTGATCGGCGGATACCGGCGGCACGGTACGCAGGCGCGCTTCCATGCCGCTGCTTTCCACGCCCCGCGCGACCTGGCGCGCCAGTTCCGCCACCGCGCCGGTACGGCTGTAGTACAGGACCAGAATGTAGGCGCTCACGATTCAATCAACTCCAGCACTTTTTCCGGCGGCCGTCCGATGACCGCGCGTTTGCCGTGGACCACCACCGGCCGCTCCAGCAACTTGGGGTAGCGGACCAGGGCGGCGATGACGGTGTCGTCATCGGCGTCCGCGTGCAGCCCCGCTTCTTTGTATTCCGCTTCCTTGACGCGCACCAGATCATGGGCACGGGCCAGTCCGAGTTGTCGGACCAGAGCGCGCAGAGTGTTGGCATCCGGCGGGTTGTCCAGATACTTTATCACGTTCGGCTCAATGCCGTTCTCTTCCAGCAGCGCCAGCGCCTGGCGGGATTTGGAACAGCGCGGATTATGATAGATGCTGTAGTCGGCCATGGCCTCGCTCCCCTTGCGAAATAGTGGGCGGTGCCGTCCCCGTAATCGGCGGCGCACGCGAAAGCCCTCGATTGTACGGTAGTGGGCGGCGTTTGTGGGAGATTCCATGTGCCGCGGGAAGATGGTAGGGGACTCTTGCCTCTGCTTTTTCGTGGTGACCCGGTGAACGATGGGAAAAAAGAAACCGATGACGGACAAGGACGAGACACCGCTGATTCCCTTTCGTGTGCGCATGCAGTCGCTGGTGGCGTTTCTGCGTTTACTGCGGCGCCAGTTCGTCGAGGACGGCTGCCTGTCATCGGCGGCGGCGCTCACCTATACCACCTTGTTCGCCATCGTTCCGGTGATGACGGTGATGTTCACCGTGATATCGGCGATTCCGGCGCTCAATGAACGGGGATTGGCGATTCGTCAGTGGGCGTTTCAGTATTTCGTGCCGTCCGCCGGTGACCAGATTCTTCGCCACCTGGAAGGCTTCTCCCGGCAGGCCACCAATCTCACCGTTGTGGGCGCCTTGTTCCTGGTGGTGACCTCGGTATTGATGTTGCGCACCATAGAGCAGTCCTTGAACCGGATCTGGCGTATCGGCAAGCCGCGCAAGGGGCTGACCAGCCTGATGATGTACTGGGCGGTGTTGTCTCTGGGCCCGATCCTGCTGGGCGCCGGCCTGGGTATCAGTTCCTATCTCACTTCCGTTTCCCTGGTTACCGATACCGTGGCGTATCTGGGCGGCGATCGTTTCTGGCTGCGCGCCTTGCCGGTGGTGATGACCACCGGTTTACTCTCGTTGCTGTATATCGTGGTGCCGAACACCTCGGTTCCGATTCGTCAGGGCATGCTCGGTGCCTTGCTGGCGGCCTTGGCGTTTGAACTGGCCAAGGGCGGGTTCGCGTTCTTCATCCGGCAGGTGCCCAGCTATCAGGTCATCTATGGTGCCTTCGCCATGGTGCCGGTGTTTCTGTTGTGGATTTATATTTCCTGGATCATCGTTCTCGCCGGCGCCGAGCTGGTGCGCGGCCTGGTGGTGTTCGAGGAGTTTCGGCGCCGGGTGCCGCGCACCCAGTCGCTGCTGCGATTGCTGTGCGTGCTGTGGACACGGCAACGTAACGGGGAAGTGCTACGTCATAATGAGGTGCAGCGCGTACTGCGGGAAGCCGGCGTCACCCATTGGGATGAATTCCGCAATCTGCTGGAGGATCGTGGATTGATGCGCCGCACCGATGAAGGCGGTTACATGCTGAGCGGAGATTTACGTTCGTTGACCCTGGCGGAGCTGCTCGCCATGTTACCCTGGACCAGCGAGCAGCAACTGAGCGTCAATGCCCAGGGGCTGGAGCCCTGGGAAACGGTGCTCAAGGCACGCTGCGATCAGGCGCGCGAAGGCATGCGTGAACCCTTGTCGTTTCCTCTGGAAACGCTGTTCGAGAATCAGTTGCCGGAAACCGGCCCCGATCCCGACCTCAGTGATGAGGGGGCCGGTCATCGAAAAGAGGACGAATGATCATGATTGCCCGTCAAGTGGTGGTGCGCGGCCGCGTTCAGGGCGTGTATTTTCGTGCCAGCACCTGTGATGAAGCCCGCCGCCATGGCGTGGTGGGCTGGGTTCGCAATCTCGAGGACGGTAGCGTGGAAGCCTGGCTGGAGGGCAGCGAGGAGGCGGTCAGCGCCTTACTGGCCTGGATGCGCCGTGGCCCGGCTCGCGCGCGGGTCACCGATGTGACGCAAACCGAACGCACCCCAAGGGGTTACGAGGACTTCGAGGTATCCCGGTGAAACAGGTTGAACTGGTGAATGGCGATCTGCGCTTTCCGGCACTGCTGACCGGTGACGGCGAGCCGGTATTGTTGCTGCATGGCTTTCCGGATACCCATGAGAATTGGGCCGATATCATGCAGCGGCTGGCGCGCGCCGGTTATACCGCGGTGGCGCCGGCATTGCGTGGATACGCACCCTCCTGTCAGCCGGGCAGTGGCGACTATGCGTTGACCGCCGCGCTGGAGGATCTGATGGCCTTCACCGATCAGTTGGGCGGGCGTTTGCACCTGGTCGGCCACGATTGGGGCGCGGTGTTGGGCTACCTGGCCTGCGCGCGCTATCCGGAAACCTTCAGCACTTTTTCCGCGCTGGCGATACCGCCTTTGAAGCGCTTGCCCCAGGCGCTGCTGCGGGTGCCGGAACAATTGGGACTGAGCGCCTATATTCCGTTTTTCCAGCTGCCGCTGGCGGCGGAGACCTGGCTCAACCGCAACGACCTGGACGGTGTCGCCACCCTGTGGCGGCGCTGGTCGCCGGGCTGGGAAGCCGGCCGCTACCTGGAGCAGGCCAAGCACACCCTGGCCCAACCCGGCGTCTTGTCCGCCGCCCTGGGCTGGTACCGGCACTTGCCCCGGCTATGGCGCCGGGACCTGCGTCAGGCCAGCAAGACACTGTTGGGAGAAACCCGGGTTCCGACCCAGGTGTTGCTCGGCGAAAGCGGCGGCTGCATGAGCCCGCGCCTGCTGGACCACACCATCTACCCCGGTGACTTCCCGGAAGGCCTCTACGTCAAAACCCTGGCCGACGCCGGCCACTTCCTGCACCTGCAACAACCGGATGCGGTGGCGGAGCTTTTGGTGGAGCACATTCGAAAAGAAGAAAAAAAGCAGTTAAGAGTGAATAGGGAACAGTGAATAGTTAACAGAAAAAAACCAAAACAGGTGACCTTTAGCCACTGTGGGAGCTTGCCTGCAAGCGAATGGGGTTTGCTCGGGCGCTTGGCAATATTCGCTTGCAAGCAAGCTCCCACAGACAGCGTATGGATCGTTTTTTTGGTTTTCGCTGTTAACTGTTCTCTATTCATTCTTAACTGCTTTGTTCAGCGCTGTCTCGGTTGTCCACTGCTCTTGTCAATGCACCAGCAGGCGTGGGTGCCGTCGATGGGGATGCCGCCCACCCAGCGTATGGGCGGGCGGCTGTCCAGCCAGTTGCGGTAGCCGCTGAGGACGCCATGGCCGGCATGGGTGACATCCAGCAAGCCTTCATCCCAGGGGCGCCCGGGGGTGCGGTGATATTCCAGCAGCGCCCGCTCGCCTTCCAGCAGGGGTTTCAATACCCAGCGAAACATTTGGGGTGACAAATAGGGGAGCGGTTCGCGTTCCTCTTGCAGGGCGTTATACAGCCCGCGTATGGAAATCGGCCCGCGCTCCGCCACCAGCTGTGCCGCCAATTGCTCGCTCAGTCCCAGGCCGGTGGCCGGATCCGGCAGTTCCAGCAGATGACGGCGCAGGGCCCGGCCAAGCATGGGCAACGCCGAGGTGGTGTGCCGGGACAGGCGGTAAAGCGCTTCGGGATGGTTGGCGGTCACCGCGCGCCAGGCCGCTTCGCCGAGCGACAGCTGCGCGGCGCTGACCGCGCGCCGGCGCCGCCACAACCAGTTAAGCACGAAGGGCGCCAGTTGGGTGAGGCAGCGGAAGCGTTTGACGCCCGGCACCGATTCCACCGCGATCAATTGCAACCGGCCGCCGTTGGCATCATGGCTGAACTGGTGCAGCAGCCGGGCCAGAATCAGCTGATCCTGGCTGTCGTGCTGGAACCACAACACCACCCGCCGTCCCCGCGCGGCTTCCGCCAGCCGGTCTTGAATGTCCTGCTGTTCCCGCGCCACCCGTTGCCAGTCCTGTTGCCGCAGATTGGCCAGAAAACGACTGCGCCGCTGCCGGAACAGCGGTATCGGTTCGTTACGCAGGGGGCCGAGACTGTACGGGTCCGCCAGGCTCAGTATTTCCCCGACGAAGCCGGCTTCGCGCAGACGCGGGGTCAGGTCCATGGCGCCGCACAGATGCAGGGTGGCTTCGTCGCCATCCGGGCTGAGTCCGTACAGCGGCTGGCTGTGTTCCAGCTCGCGAATGTGATGGCTCTGCGAGGCCCAATCCGGGAAACCCTGTTCCCGGGCAATGGCGCGCCGGGCATCGGCCAGGGTGAACGGCTGGCGCTGCGAACGTCGGCGCGCGGCCAGCCGCAATACCGCCGGACCGTGATGGCGGCGGGCGCCGCGCAGCAGATTACGGGCGCGGCGTTCCTGTCTTTCCAGCGTCAGATGGCCGTGAACAAAAGGGCTGGGTGGAGCGGGTACTGCAGAAGACATGTCATGGTCCCTGGACATTCTTCAAACCGTTTTCTCTACCATAAATCCGCGGGGCAAACGGTCAATATGCATACCGGCCGGAACGGCCAGGTTTTCACAAGTTTTACCAATGAAATAACGCAGGCACGCAACACGCTGGCAGGCCACTCGCTGCTGGGGAGCCTCCGAAAAACGTCATGCCGGACTCGATCCGGCATCTCCCTCTACAAGGTGGTGTGCCTCCAGAAGGAGATCCCGGGTCAAGCCCGGGATGACGGGGTGTTATTCAGGCGCCTGGCCCGCCCCAGGAATTCACCGATACACCGGTAAGTTTCCGCGCAGGCCTCCGGCACCAGATCCTCCAGATTCAGATAAGCGTGAATCATGTCCGGGAAATGCACGTGCTGATGAGGGATGCCGGCTTCACTCAGCCGGTCAAGGTAGCGCAGGCCTTCGTCGCGCAGCGGGCACAGGCCGGCGGTGATCATCAGGGTCTCCGGCATGCCCGTGCCCATGGGCATGTACAGCGGAGAATGAGCGCGCCGGTCCTCGCCGTGCTGGAAGTAATGATCCACATACCATTCGATACGCGCTGTTTCCAACAAATAGCCGTGGCTGTTTTCCTGCAATGAGGGCTGTTCCAGGGTGTAATCCAGACTCGGATAGATCAGTACCTGGCGTTGCGGGCGATGTGCCTCATCGTCCTGCAGCAGGGCGGAAAGCGTGGCGGCCAAGGCGCCACCGCCGGAGTCCCCGGCCAGCGTCAGTGACCGTTGCACTGGATAGCCTTCCCGGGACAGCAGCGGGTAGAGCCCTCGTGTCACCGCCAGACAATCTTCCAGGCCCGCCGGGTAGGGGTGCTCCGGTGTCAGCCGGTACTCCACCGACAGCAACAGGTGACCGCTGGCCCTGGCCAGTTTGCGGCAGATCGGGTCGTACACCTGGACACTGCCGGCCATGTGGCCGCCGCCGTGAAAAAATAAACACACCGGCTTGCGCTGGCCCGGTGCCGGATCGTAGGCGCGCGCGGTGATGGTATGTCCGTCCGCATCCACCAGCAGGTCGCGTACGTCGGCGATGTCGGGGCTATCCGTGACCAGGGTTTCGGTCATCCCCGCCAGGCTGTCGCGGACCATGGCGGGGGTGGCTTCGATACCTTTGCGGCGTTGTTCCTCGATCAGATGGTTGAGCCGGGTCAGCCAGGGCAACAGACCGGGGTGCAGCGCCTTGCTCAGCATTCCTGTCAACATTGAAACAGCACCAGGGCTTCGCCGGAACAGATCATCCGGCCATTGGCGCCGGTGCATTCGGTGGCCAGATTCACCAGTGCCTTGTCGGCGCGCAGGCGGGTCACCGTGACCTTGGCGGTGAGCGCTTCGCCCACATCGGCGTTCTGTTCGAAGTGCAGACTTTGCTTGAGATAGTTGGTGCCGTGGCCGGGCAACTCCTCGCCAAGCAGATAGGAAAACAAGCCGGCGATGAGCGGTTCCGGCACGGTGGCGCACCGGGCCTCGGGGAAGTTGACCAGCGCGCACCACTGGCTCAGCTCCCCGGCGCTGAAATGGCGGGAGACGGTGGCCTGGTCGCCGACCTTCAGGGCGTGAAAACGGGGCAGGGTCTCGCTCACGGGGTGTTCTCCTCGGCGATGTGAATACGGGCGCGGCCTTCCAGGCAGATGCCGCCGTCGGCCTTGACCACGCGGGTGGTGAATAGATCGTCCTGTTGCCGCGCTTCGACGATCACCGTCAATGCCTCGTCGGCGTAGGCGGGGGCGGGGAACATCAGTTCCTGCATGGACAGGGTGGCGCCGGGCCAGGACCGGGCGATCAGCGCGCGCAGATGGGAAAACAACAGCATGCCATGGGAAACGGTGGCGCCGAAGCGGGTTACCGAGGCGTACTGGGGATCCACATGGATGGGGTTGTGATCGCCGCTGATCTCGGCGAAACGATCAAAGTCCTGTTGGGACAGGGTCACGGCTTGCTCCAGCCGTGGTTTATTCGGCGCCATTGCGCAGCTCCTGTTTGGTGACTTTGCCCAGGGAGTTACGGGGCAGTGCCGGCAGGCACTGGAAAACCTTGGGAACCTTGTAGCCGGCCAGCCGTTCACGGCAGTGGGCGCGCAAAGCGTCCTCGTCGACCTGGCTGTCCGGGCGCGGCACGTAGCAGGCCTTGCCCACTTCGCCCCAGCGCTGGTCGGCGATGCCCACCACCGCCACTTCGGCGATGGCCGGATGTTGTTCAAGCACTTTTTCCACTTCAGCGGGGTAGACGTTTTCGCCGCCGGAGATGTACATGTCCTTCCAGCGATCGACGATGTAATAAAAGCCGTCGTCGTCGCGCCGGGCGACGTCGCCGCTGTGCAGCCAGCCGTCGGCTTCGATGGCCTCGGCGGTAGCGTCCGGACGATTCCAGTAACCCGGCGTAATGTTGGGGCCGCGGATCAGCAGCTCGCCGGCTTCGCCGTCGGGCACGTCGAGGCCATCCCGGTCGACGATACGGACTTCGGTGAGCAATTGCGGGCGGCCCACGGAGCCGATTTTTTCAATTACTTTGTCTTCATCGAGCAAAAACACGGTGGGGCCGGTTTCGGTCATGCCCATGCCGGTACGCACATGAATGCCGTGCTCCACATAACTCTGCGCCACCGGCAGGGATAGCGGGGCGCCGCCGCAACCCCAGGAACGTACCCGGCGCAGCCGCTCGCCGCTGAATCCCGGTTGCTCCAGCAGCGCCTGGTACACCGCCGGCACGCCGAAGAAAATGGTCGCCCGCCGTTCCAATATGTCGAGGGCTTGTTGAGGCTCGAAATTGCGTGCCACCAGCACGGTACCGCCAACAAAAAACACCGCGCTGGAGTAAAGATTGATGCCAGCGGTGTGGAACAATGGCAGCACGTTGAGCAGTACGTCCTCGCCGGTGAGATTCACCGCCAGGCCGATGTTCAGGTAATTGGCCAGCATCATGCGAAACGTCTGCACCACGCCCTTGGGCCGGCCGGTGGTGCCGGAGGTGTAGAGCAGGTACCAGGGCGTGTCCGGACTCTTTTCCGGGTGCGCGCTGAGATCCGGGGCCACCTGTTGAAGATCCTGGTGATAGTGGCGTTCCGAGCCGACCGGCTGATCCAGCGCCACCAGCGTCAGGTCGGTGAAGGTGCCCCCCAGGGCGCGGGCCGCGTCGGCCAGTTCGTCACCGAAGATCAAGGCCCCGGGCTGGCAGTCGGCCATCAGGACTTCCAGCTCCGGCACCGCCAGTCGCCAGTTCAGTGGCACCAGAATCAGGCCGGCCTTGGCGCAGCCGAACAGCATGGCGAAGAATTCCGCGCGGCTGTGGCCGAGCCAGGCGAGCCGGTCGCCTTCCCGCAACCCCCAATGCTCACGGGCCGCCGCCGCCAGCCGGGCCGCCCTTTCGTTGAGCTGCGCGTAGTTGTAGCGTTCGCCGCTGTGCAGATCTTCCAGTGCCAGCCGGTCCGGGGTTACCCGGGCACGTTGGGCCAGAAGGTCGAACATTTCCATTGATGCCTCCGGTTTCTTGTTCCGTCGGCGCGGGGTTCGCCAATGGCCAGAGCCCCGCGCCCACATTTTCTTACGGGTTCAGTTCCGACCAGTTGAAGCGGGTGACGCGGTTGCTGATCAGTGAGAACACGAATACCGAGCCGTCACCCACGGCCACCTGTTCGGCGTCGAACAAGCCGCCCGGGCGGCTGCCGAGCGAGCGGTCCAGCCAGTGACCCAGATAGTTCGGGCGGATCACGCCGTTACCGTCCGGGGCGCTGTCGTCCGGGTTGGCCCAGGCCCGCGCCACCATGTTGAAGCCATCGGCCACCAGCAGGCTGTCCTGCTGCGCGTCGTAAGCCAGGCCGGCGGGCAGGAACAGCCGGTCCGCTTCCAGGTCTTCCGGATGGTCGTAGGTGCCGCCACCGACGCCCACTTGTCCAAGCAGGCCGCCGTTGGCCGGGGACAGAGCCTGGATGCGCTGGTTGCGCCGGTCGGTGACGTAGATGCGGTCGGACAGAGCCAGCACACTGCCAATCTGATCGAAGGTGCCGGGCGCGCCCTGATCGAAGAACGCCGGGCCGAGACTCCAGTTGTCGCCCAGGTCACTGCCTTTGTTGCTGTCGACGCCGCCGGCGTACCAGATCCGGTTCAGCGTGCCGCTGCCGCTGTCATAGTCGAACCGCCAGGCGTAATTGGCGAAGCTGGTGATGTACAGTTCGTGTTGGTCGCCGCCGCCGCGTACCGAGATCGATACCGGATAATTGATGTTGCTGGAGGTCAGCGCGATGCGCGGCGCCGACAGGCCGCCGGTGCGGTAGCTCAGGTTGAACAGCTCTTCCAGGTTGCCGTCGGCATCGTAAATACGAACGCTGGCGTCGCCGGTGTAGGGCCAGGGCAGGGTGGCGTCGGCACCCACCAGAACCGCCACCATTTCACCGTGGTTGCTATCGTTGAAAGTGGCGATGCCGGTGACCCCATAGCTGATATCGGTACCGGGGAAACGGCCGAGATAATTGCCGCTGCCATCGTACATGTTGATGCGGGTGTTGGGCGTATCACTGACCAGCAGGCGGTTCTTGCTGCTCAGCCATGCCATGCCGCTGGCGGAGTGCAACTGCCCGGCAAGCGTACGCGGGTGCCCCCAGAATTCATGGTTACTCTCACCGCCGACGCCGGCGGAAACGGAACAGCGCAGCAGGGTGGTGCCGGCGGAATTGGTCCAGCATTTCTTGATGCGATTATTGCCGCTGTCGCTGACCAGATGTACGCGGGCGTCACTGAAGAAGTAACCCCACGACCAGATATCCTCGCGGTGGAAATTGCCGTTGGCATCGATTACCGGCACCAGATCGTTGGGTAACTGAAAGGCGGCATCTTCATTGGCGGCGGTGGTGGGGGCGCGCATCTCCACCTGATGGATACCCAGATGACCATAGACCCAGGTGGCCTGGGCGTCGGCGCTGCCGCTGCTTCGGTACTTCACCGGGTTGGTGTCGGTGGTGGCGGCCAGGTTGGGGAAGCGCAGGATGCGGCCGTTGTAGGTGTCCGCCACGTACAGGTTGCCCTGCAGGTCGGTGCGCACGCCGCGGGGGCGTTTCAGGTGATCGACGTTGCCGTCGTCATCGCGGATGCGCCCGAGCATGTCGTCCAGGGTTAATTGGCCGGTGGCGGTATTGACCCGGAAAATCTTGATGCGATTGTTGCCGTTGTCGGCCACGTAAAGATAGGTGGCGCCATTGTCCGGTGACTGGTAGTAGGTCATGCCCTGGGGAATGCGGAAGCCGTCGCGTTTTTCCGGTTCGCCGGCATAGTCGTCGTAGTTGGTGGAATCGGTGCCGTAGTTTTTATCCACGCCGCGCAGGATCGGCCCGGCGCCGACATACTGGCCGCTGCCGTCCTGCCAGCCGACGGTCTGGATCAGGCTGACCTGATAGTTGTTGTCCGGGTCTATGCTGAACGCCTTGATGCGATGGTTGAATTCATCGGAGACGTAGATGAACCCTTGCGGCGTGATCGTCATGTTGCGTGGCAGATACAGATCCTCGCCGCCACCGTGACCGGGCTGGCCGATGGAAGTGACGTATTCGAAATTATCGGCGCTGCCGGCAACGGTGCGGAAAAAATGCACCTGCTGACGGCCCACATCATTGACGTAAAGACCGGCCAGACGATCGTCATCCGCCTCGCTTTTCGACAGAAAGGCGATGCCCAGCGGCGCGCGGATATCCGGAACGGTGCTGGCCGGGCTGTCCGCCGCCAGGGTCTGGTCGGCGTCGTCGAGGGTGCCGATGGCGGCGCCGTTGAGATTGAGCACGCGGATCTTGTAGTCGCCCATGTCCGCCACGTAAACGCGGGTCTGGGCGGCGCCCAGGGCGACGGTGTCGCGGTCGTAAGTAACGGTGGTGGGGGTGTTGAATTGGTAGCGTTGATGTGCCGGCTCGCTGCTCAACTCCGCCGAACGATCTTCATCGGCGAAGGTCTGGAAGGCGCTGGCCGATAGGGGCAGAGCGCTGATCAGCGCGGCCTGGCCGAGCCGGTATAGCAGGGTGTTTCTGCTCATTGTGGTTCTCCCGATTGTTGTTGTTATGCCCTGATAGAGACTGTGGAACAGGCTCGGTCATACTGCTTGGGCCGTTGAGCCGGGAAAGGAAGGTTTCCCGGCGGTTTGCTCTCCCGTTTGATTCGCGGCTTTGGGGTGTTTTCGTATCAGCGGGCGAGGAAGTCGGCCATGCCGCTGTCCGCTTCGTCGCTGCCGATCTGTTCCAGAAAATGCTGACGCTCGTCATCCAGGGCGGCGCGAACCCGGTGTGGATCCGGCCGCGTCAATGCCAGGGTGTGACGGACGCTGGACGGCTGCGCCCGGCACAACCGCCGTGCCAGCGCGAGCGCCTGATCCTGTTCCTCGCCCTCGTTCACCAAGTGCTGCACCAGACCGATGCGGTGCGCTTCCTCGGCACTCACTCGCCGGTTGAGCAACTGGATGTCGAGGGCGCGGGCGCGGCCGATACGCTCCGGCATCAGAGCGGTCCAGCCGCCGTCCGGGCTGTAGCCCACCACCGTGTACCAGGGTGCGAAGCTGGCGCGCGGTCCGGCCACGGCGATGTCGCAGCCCAGTACCAGACCGAGGGAGCCGCCGGTCACCGTGCCGTGCACCGCCACCACGGTGGGGCAGGGCAGGGTCAGCAGGGCCAGGATGACGTCGTTGAGGCGGCCCACCACGTGGTGGGCATAGTCGCGGCGCTGCTCTCGCGGCGTGTGATAAAAGCCGGCCACGTCACCGCCGGTGGAAAAGGAGCGGCCATTGGCATCCAGCAGCAGCGCCCTGGGGGCTTCGCCATGGGCGCGGGCCAGGGCATCGGCAAGGGCATCCAGTAATTCCGGCACCAGGGCGTTGTGCCGCTCCGGGCGGTTAAGGGTGAGCCGTGCCAGGCCGTCCTGGTTCTGATAAAGCACCAACTCGCTCATGCCTTCTCCTTGCCGTCCAGGGCCAGCCCGTTGCGGAACAGATCGGATATGGTGGCGACCACCTCGTCGAAGGAACGGTCCCGGTCCCACAGGGCGAAGCGCAGGCCGAGAAAATTGGACAGGCCCATCAGGGCCCAGACCCGGATCTCATCATTGCCGGGCCGCACTTCACCCTTGCGGGTAGCGTCGGCCAGCATGCGCATGTAGCCCCGGCCGAACGCCTCGTAATATTCGCGGAAGATCGCTTCATCGACGAACTGCGCTTCCTGCAGCACCCGATACAGCGAGGGATTGGCGCTGACGTATTCGAGGAAGGCGCGCAGACCCAGCTCCTCCGCCTGCAGCCGGTCGCGGGCGCCGATCACACTGGCGGCCAGATGGGCCCGCACTTTATGTCCCATGTCGCGTACCAGTTCACGCAGGATTTCCTCCTTGCCGGAGAAATAGCAGTACAGCGTGCCTTGCGCTACGCCGGCGGCGCGGGTGATGTCGCTGATGCCGGCGCGGTGATAGCCAAGAGTGCCAAAGGTGTCCTCGGCGGCTTTCAGAATCCGGGCGCGGGTGCGCGCACCACGGGCGGTTTTCGGGGCGCTGGGGGCGATGTCCTTGGCGGCGGAACTCATGGGCAAATCCTGTTTTGTTATTTGAAAACTGAATCAGTAGTCAGAAAAATTACGACCGAAGCCGCTCAGTGTCAAGTTGAACCGTGCTTGAAAGGATTTCCTGATAATCGCTGTTAGTGGCTGTTTTATAGAGTTTTATTGGCAATTTTAGGAGGGCGGGAATTGCTTGGTAGACGAAATAATGAAATTTGTCTCCATCTTGATGCTTGAAGAAACCTGATTCAGTTGTCATATTGTGAGCCAATGCAGTTCGCCCTGTTTGGACAAGGCGAGATGCCACGCCGTCCGGCCGTGCCGGGACGGTTCTCAACCCAATGACAACAACCGAACAACAAGCCCACTCATCGCGCTGCCGTGCAGACGATGAAGATAGAAAGGGAGAGATAACATGAAGCAGCGTCTGCTCGCCGTAACGGCGTTCACCCTGGGTACCCTGTCGTTTTCCGCTGTCGCGCAAGCCGGTGACAGTGTCCGCATCGCCCACGTCACCGGATTCTCCGGTCCGCTTTCCGCTTACGCCAAGCAATTGGGTGACGGCATGCGCATGGGCTTTGAATACGCCACCGACGGCACCATGGAAGTGGCCGGCCGCAAGATCGAGATCATCGATAAAGACACCCAGAACGACCCCGCCCGGGCCCGCTCCCTGGTGGAGGAAGCCTACGCCGAGGACGATGCCAGCATCGTGGTGGGGCCGGTGGCCTCCGGCGTCGCCCTGGCCACCTTGCCGATCGCCGAGGAGTACGAGCGCATCATCATGCCGGAAGGGGTGGCCGACGCCATTACCGGCGCGGACTGGAACCGCTATGTCTTCCGGGTGGGGCGCAATTCCTCACAGGATGCGGTCTCCAACGCGGTGGCGCTGGGGCAACCCGGTGTCTGCGTGGCCACCATCGCCCAGGACTACGCCTTTGGCCGTGATGGCGTCGCCGCCTACAAGGAAGCGATGACCTCCGCCGGCGGTAAAGTGGTGCATGAGGAATACCTGCCCCTGGACACCACCGATTTCACCGCCGCCGCCCAGCGTTTGTTCACCGCGTTGAAGGATCCGGACGGCTGCGACAAAGGCAAGTACATCTTCGCCATCTGGGCGGGCAGCGCCAATCCGCTCGGCCGTATTCAGGATCTGCATCCGGAGCGTTACGGTATCAAGCTGGCCACCGGCGGTAACATTCTGGCCGCTTTGGCCGGCTATTCCGCCTTCCCAGGCATGGAAGGCGCCGGTTTCTATTACTTCGAGTCCCCGAAAAACGAGATCAACGACTGGTTCGTGAAGGAGCATTTCAAGCGTTTCAACGCGGCACCGGATTTCTTCACCGCCCAGGGCTTCGCCCAGGCCATGGCGATCACCGCGGCGCTGCGTAAGACCGAAGGGTCCACCGACAGCGAGGACCTGATCGAGGCGATGGAAGGGCTCAGCTTCGACACGCCCAAGGGCAAGATGACCTTCCGCGCGGAAGACCATCAGGCGATGCAGGCCATGTACCACTTCCGTATCGAATCGCAAGAGCGTGACGACTGGTTCGAGGATCGCACCGTCACCGCCGGCGTGCCGGTGTTGGTACGGGAAATCTCCATGGACGAAATGAAGATTCCGCTGCGCAATCAGCGCTGATCAGCTGCGGACGGCGCGCTCCGGCACGCCGTCCGCGCAGTTCGCGGAGCTTCGTCTCCACGGTTTGAGTTTGCCTACGGGGAAGTTGTCATGGCGTCACCAACCGCCGTTCTCGAAACCCGCGACCTGACCATCCAGTTTGGTGGTCACGTGGCGGTGAATCGGGTGTCCTGCGCCTTCCAGGCGGGCACCCTGACCGCCATTGTCGGTCCCAACGGGGCGGGTAAAACCACCTGGTTCAATCTGATTTCAGGACAACTGCGGGCCAGTGCCGGCAGTGTCCATCTGTTTGGCGAAGACATCACCGATCTGGGCGTGGCCGCCCGGGCGGACAAGGGGCTGGGGCGCGCGTTCCAGCTCACCAATCTGTTTCCCGATCTCAGCGCTCTGGAAAACGTGCGCCTGGCGGTGGCGTCGCGTCACCGTATCGGCCATGTGTTCTGGCAGATGGCGTCGAAGCGCCGTGATATCACCGACCGCGCCGCCGAGTATCTGCGCCAGGTCAACATGCTGCACCGCGCCGATGACGCGGTGGCCAATCTTTCCCATGGTGATCAGCGCAAGCTGGAAGTGGCTCTGATGCTGGCGCTGGAGCCCACCGTGTTCATGTTCGATGAGCCCACCGCCGGCATGAGTGTGGACGAAGTGCCGGTGATCCTGGATCTGATCGCCCAGATCAAACAGCGTGAAGACAAAGTGGTGTTGCTGGTGGAACACAAAATGGATGTGGTGCGCTCCCTGGCGGATCGCATCGTGGTATTGCACAACGGTGAACTGGTGGCCGATGGTGAGCCGACTGAAGTGATCGCCTCGCCGATCGTGCAGGAAGCCTACCTGGGTGTGGCGGCGGAAGCGGAGGAGGGCGCATGAGCGAGCCGATCCTGTCTCTGCGGGAGGTCTACGCGGACATCGACCAATACCACATTCTGCATGGCGTCGATCTGGACGTGCCGGCGGGAGAACTGACCGTGCTGCTGGGACGTAACGGTGCCGGTAAAAGCACCACGCTGCGCACCATCATGGGTCTGACCACCCTGACCAAAGGGCAGGTGCGTTTTCAGGGGCGTGACATTGGTGGCACGGCAACGCCGGCCATCGCCCGCGGTGGTATTGCTTTCGTACCGGAAAACATGGGCATTTTCGGTCAGCTCACGGTGCGGGAAAACATGGTCCTGGCGGCGGTCAGCGGTGCCATGGACGAGCAACGCCTGAACTGGATTTTTGAAGTATTTCCGCCGTTGAAAAAATTCTGGAATCGCGCCGCCGGCAATCTTTCCGGTGGGCAGAAACAGATGCTGGCCATTGCCCGGGCAGTGATCGAACCGCGCGAGTTGCTGTTGGTGGACGAGCCCACCAAGGGGCTGGCGCCGGCCATCATCAATGACCTTGCCGATGCTTTCGAGCAACTCAAACAACAGCGGGTATCGATCCTGCTGGTGGAACAGAACTTCAATTTTTCCCGGCGCCTTGGCCAGTCCGTGGCGGTGATGAGTGACGGACATATCGTGCACCGGGGCACCATGGCGGAACTCGCCGAGGACGAGGACTTGCAGCATGAACTGCTGGGCCTTGGCCTGGGCGCGCACCAATAAGGAGAACAGAGCATGTCCGCTCCTCAAGATGTTTTTGACGCCGACACCGGCAACAGGTCGTGGTGGGAGAAGCTGCGTGCCTTCCGGCAGGACAAACCGCACCTGTTCCTGTTGCTGATCATGGTGGTGATTCCGCTGTTTCTGATGCCTTCCTCCACCTGGGCGGTACTCACTTTGAGCGGCCTGGCCATGGGCGCCATGCTGTTTCTGATGGCTTCCGGCATGACCCTGACCTTCGGCCTGATGAACGTGTTGAATCTGGCTCACGGTTCCTTTATTTCCCTCGGCGCCTTCGCCGGCGCCACTGTGCTGACCATGTGGCTGAACGACTACACCAGCGGCTCGCTGTGGGTCAATCTGGTGGCGGTGGTTCCGGCGCTGCTGTTCGCGCTGGTGGTGGCGGGGTTGCTCGGCGTGTTGTTCGAGCGGCTGGTGATCCGGCCGGTTTATGGCGATCACCTCAAGCAGATCCTGGTGACCGTGGGCGGCTCCATCATCGTCATGGAGCTGCTGCAGGTGATCTGGGGTTCCAACGAGATCCCGGTGCCGCGACCGGAAGCGCTGCGCGGCGCGCTGTTGATCAGCGATGCCATTCCCATTATTGGCGGCATCGCCCTGGAAAAATATCGCCTGCTGGCGGTGATCCTGGGGCTGGGGGTGTACGCGCTGATGTTGTGGGTAATCGACCGTACCCGCCTGGGCATTCTGATCCGTGCCGGAGTGGAAAACCGGGAGATGGTGGAAGTGCACGGCTACCGTATCCGTCTGCTGTTCCTGGCGGTGTTCGTGGCGGGCTCCGCCCTGGCTGGCATCGGTGGTGCCATGTGGGCCATGTACCGGGAAATCATCACCGCGCACATGGGCGAGGAACTGATGATCTCGGTGATCGTGGTGATCATTCTCGGTGGTCTGGGTTCGGTGCGGGGCTGTTTTTACGGCGCCGTGCTGGTGGGCCTGATCAATCTCTATGTCGGTTATCTGGAGCCGCGGCTGGCGGCGGTGGCCACCGTCGGTCTGATGGTGGCGGTACTGATGTGGCGGCCCCAGGGCCTGATTCCGGTCATCAAGGTGTGAGGAGAGAGACATGCTGAAGACCTTGCTTTCCGGAGATTATCCGCGCAGCCGTCCGCTCACCGTGGTGCTGCTGTTGATGTTCCTGTGCTTGGCGCTGGGGCCGTTCCTGTTCCCCGGTACCCGGGCATTTTCCACCCTGGGCATGATCTGCGTGTTCGTGATCGTGGTGGCGTCCTACGATTTGATGTTGGGATACACCCACATTGTGTCCTTTGCCCATACCATGTTTTTCGGCATTGGCGCCTATGGCGTGGCGATGACCATGGACGCCATGGGTAAAGGCTTTGCTCCGATCTTTATTGGTCTGGGCGCCTCCCTGCTGGTGAGCCTGCTGTTGGCATTGTTATTGGGATTGTTGTCGTTGCGGGTGAAGGCGATTTTCTTCGCGCTGGTGACGCTGGCGGTGGCGTTCGCGTTCCTCAGTCTGGTGACGCAGCTTTATCACATCACCGGCGGTGAGGATGGGCTGCGCGTGCGGGTGCCGCGTGAACTGGGGCCGGCCTTCAAACCTTTTGATGGTGAGCTGCGTGGTTTCAGTATCACTACTTTCCTGACCGGGTTGTTCACCGATCCGGGAAATCTCGGTGAGGTATGGCGGGAATCGGTGTTCAAGGCGCGTATCACTGGCCGCGATCTGATGTATTACATCACTTTCTTTGTCACTGTTGGCGTGTTCCTGTTCCTGCTGCGCTTGGTGAACTCTCCGTTCGGGCGCGTGTTGCAGGCGATTCGGGAGAATGAATTCCGTGCCCAGGCGCTCGGCTACCGGACCGTGTTTTACCGCACCGCGGTGGTGATCATCTCTGCTTTGCTGGCGACGCTGGCTGGTGTGTTGTTCGCGCTGATCAACCGCTATGTGAATCCGGAGAACACACTTAATTTCGAGCTGATGGTGTTCATTCTGCTGATGTGCGTGATCGGTGGCATGGGTACACTGTATGGCTCGGTGGTGGGCGCGGTCTTGTTCCTGTTGGCGCAGAATTATCTGCAGGATGTGCTCAAGTGGCTGGGCGGCGGTCTGGAGCCGGGCTCGCTGCTGGCGGAGCTGGTGGGGCCGGAGCGCTGGTTACTGTGGTTCGGTCTGCTGTTCGTGCTCAGCGTGTACTTTTTCCCCGCCGGCATCGTCGGTCAGTTACGGTTGTGGGCAGGGCGGTCGTCATCGCGGAAACAGGGCAACGGCGATGACGCCACGGCGGCCGGCGAGCAGGAAAGCGGCAACAAGGGCAAGGACGGCCCGGTGGTGTCATGAACCGGGAAGCAGTAGGACAGGAGAGTAGTGGAATGGGAGAGCAAGCGGGACGTCTGCACGGCAAGGTGGCGTTGATCACTGGCGCCGCCCGCGGCATTGGCCGGGGTATTGCCGAGCGCTATGCCCGGGAAGGCGCGCGGGTGGCGGTGGCCGATCTGGATGGCCACAGTGCCGGGGAAACAGCAGCGGCGATTCGGGCCGCCGGTGGTGAGGCCATGGCGGTGACCATGGACGTCACCGACGAAACGGCGGTCGGTGATGGCGTCAGCGCCGTGGTGACGGCCTGGGGCGGTCTGGATGTGGCGTTCGCCAACGCGGGTATTCAGCATATCGACCCGCTGGATCAGCTGTCCTTCGCCAATTGGCGCAAGGTCATGGCGGTGCATCTGGACGGCGCCTTTCTGCTCACCCGGGAAGCGCTGCGGGCCATGTACGCCAGCGGTGGCGGCACCATGCTGTATATGGGGTCGGTGCACTCCCTGGAGGCCTCACCGCTGAAAGCACCTTATGTTGCCGCCAAGCACGCCTTGCTCGGCCTCTGCCGCTCGGTGGCGAAGGAGGGCGCTGCCCACGGTGTGCGCAGTAACATCATCTGCCCCGGTTTCGTGCGCACCCCGCTGGTGGACAAACAGATCCCGGAACAGGCGAAAGAACTCGGCATCTCCGAGGATGAGGTGATCCGCAACGTCATGCTCAAGAACACCGTGGACGGCGAATTCACCACCGTGGAGGATGTGGCGGAACTGGCCCTGCACCTGGCGGCCTTCCCCTCGGCGGCGCTCACCGGCCAGTCCGTGGTGGTCAGCCATGGGTGGCATATGGGATGAGAGAAGCAGTTAATAGTTAACAGTGAATAGGGAATAGTTGCGCGGGATGCGCCGGTTGGAAGCTGAAAACAAAGAGGCCGCGCCCAGATGATGGATGCGGCCTCTTTACTTTCATATTCCTGGAAATAAGGCTCACGCTTTTCCCGCGAGCTATTCACTGTTCCCTATTCACTATTCACTATTCACTGCTTTGACGGGAGCCCGGTTCCATCCGTGGAACCTGGAGATCGATCAGGCCTTCAAGGGGTCACAGAAGGGAATCTGAAGGGGGCTCGCCGAACCGCAAAGATACTGTACAAAAGAACAGTGTGTCAAGGTTCGGCGATAATGATCAATTGTCCTCGCCTTCCGGCAGGGTGATGTTCAGTTCCAGAACCTCGCAGCCGGACTCCCGGTCCACTTGCACATTCACTGCCTCCGGGTCCACCGGGACGTATTTGCGCACCACGGCCAGCAGTTCTTCCTGCAGTTGTGGCAGGTAGTCGGGACCGCCGCGTCCGCTGCGTTCGCGGGCGACGATGATTTGCAGCCGCTCCTTGGCGGTGGAGGCGGTGTTCTGCTTCTTAGGCAGCAAGTAACTGAAGATGCCCATGATTTAGCCTCCGAACAGTCGTCCAAACAATCCTTTCTTGGCGGCGGTGAGGAAGCGGTGGGGGCGTTCCTCGCCAATGAACCGCGCCACGGCATCGGCGTACGCCAGGCCAGCATCGGATTCCAGATCCAGGATCACCGGCGCGCCGGAGTTACTGGCATTGAGCACGGCCTGGGATTCGGGAATCACGCCGAGCAGGTCCACGGCCAGGATTTCCTGCACATCGCCCACCGACAGCATCTCGCCGCGGTCCACCCGTTCCGGAGAGTAGCGGGTCAGCAGCAGCCGGGCGGGAATGTCGCCTTCGCCCTGTTCGGCCTTGCGGGTCTTGCTGGAAAGAATCCCCAGGATGCGGTCGGAGTCACGCACACTGGACACTTCGGGGTTGGTCACCACGATCGCTTCGTCGGCGAAGTAGGCGGCCATCAGCGCACCTTTCTCGATCCCCGCGGGGCTGTCGCAGATTACGTACTCCATCTCCATGTCGCGCAGGCCGTTGAGGACCTTCTCCACGCCTTCCTGGGTCAGAGCATCCTTGTCGCGGGTCTGGGAAGCAGGCAGGATGAACAGGTTTTCCACCCGCTTGTCCTTGATCAGACCCTGCTTGAGGTTGGCGTCACCGTTGATCACGTTGACCAGGTCGTAAACCACGCGGCGCTCGCAACCCATGATCAGGTCCAGATTCCGCAGCCCCACATCAAAATCGATTACCGTGGTTTTATGGCCACGCATGGCGAGACCGGTTGCCAGGGCGGCGCTGGTGGTGGTCTTGCCCACTCCTCCCTTGCCGGATGTCACGACCACGATTTTTGTCACGATCTCTTCTCCTCGAAGTCCTTGCAGACGTAGGTGCGAGCCGCTACCGGACACCGGCAACGACAGGTTCTCAACTTTTGCCCATCAGATCGGCGAAGCACATGGCGTCGCCGTCCAGGCTCATTTGCACGGGTTTGCGTCGATAGGCGTCAGGCAGATCCTCGGCGACCCGGTAATGGCCGGCGATGGACACCAGTTCCGCGTCCAGATCCTGACAGAAGATCCGCGCCGCCTCATTGCCCCGCACGCCGGCCAGAGCCCGTCCGCGCAACGTGTTGTATATATGAATATTGCCTTCGGCCAGCAATTCGGCGCCGGTGCTCACCGGAGCCAGCACGATCAGATCGCCACGGGCATAGACCTGTTGTCCGGAACGCACCGGCTGCTCCACCACCAGGGTGTCCTCGGCGGCGGCCGGGGCGGCCTTGCTGTTGCCGGCGCGCGCCGGCGGCTCACTGCGGGCCACATCGCGGCCATTGGCCAGATTGATGCTGCCCAGGCCGAGCATGGCGGCCACCTGGTCGTCCAGTTCCGGGTGGCGGGCCAGGGCGACCAGATTGACGCCCAGCCCGCGCAGGGTGTCCACGGCGGTCAGCAGCTCCACCTGGGAGGCTTCTTCCGGATGGGCCACATCCACCACCACCGGTGCGTCCAGCAGCCACTGGGCGGCGTCTTCCAGCCGTTGGGAGATTTGCTGATGCAGACTACGGGAGTCCAGGTCCTTGAGATAGAGGACCGTCGCCATCAGCATGCGGCCCTTGAACTCGAAACTTGCCTTTTCCTCGATGGAAACTGTCATTGACTGGGTCTTTTTACCTGCTTATTGGGTCGAAGGCGGCCGCCGGGAAGCGGCAAAGGCCCCGGTTGACCGGCGAATGAGCCGGCCATTGGGGGCACTCGACATATCCGGCAAAGCGTAGACGAAACCGACAAGCGGCGAAAGACGCGCGACCCACGGTCATTGTTAAATTTGCCAATGTTGGGACCCGCCGATCAAAAAATCGCCGGGAGCGATTTTTGACGTCGCGCCAGCGATGGTCCGAGAGCGGGTGCCTCTGGCCAGGGGAGGAGAGCCGGCGATCAGCGTTCCAGGACGCGGGAGAAGCACGGTCCTGGAACGCTGACCGCCGGCTTTCCACGAACTCCGAGGACTCTCGCTCCGAATCTATCCAGGCTTCGATTGCCCGTGTTTGGGGAGGACGATAGGCTCAAGACTGGAATTCAGCAGCACACATCGTAAATACCACTGCCAGGGTTGTCTTCGAGTCATGAATACGTATCAAGGAAGCTGTCATTGCCAGTCAGTGGTATTCGAGGTCAGGTGCAGCCTCGACATGGCCTATATGTGTGACTGCTCCATCTGCACAAGAAAAGGGGCGAGAATGGTTTATGCCGAGCAAACTGATTTTCGGCTTTTAAAGGGCGAAAACAGTCTGGGTTGCTATCAGTTCAACACTAAAGTGGCCGAGCATTATTTCTGCAGGACGTGTGGTATCTATACACACCACAAGCCCCGCTCTTTACCCGGCAAGTACGGTATAAACGCCGGGTGTTTACAGGGTATTGATCCATTCAATCTGGAGGTCACGAAGGTGAATGGGGCTTCCAGGTAGTCGTTGCCGGCAGTCTGGCCACGCAGGATTTATTGTTTTTGTGTCTGATTAGCGAAATGCTGCCGGACGCCGGTCCCCCGGCGCCCGGCCCGCGATTCACACCGGCCGTTCGGTGTGCATTTTCACCTCTTTGAGTTCGAAGTCGAAAGCGTCGGTGAGCAGACAGTCGTAGCGCAGGGCGTCGTACTCGAGCAGCTCGTTCACCTTGTCGCCGGCAATCACGCCCTTGGCCACCGCCACGTGCAGGCGTTCTTCCAGGGTTTCCCCATCCAACTCGCCTTTGCCGTCGGCCTTGAGGAAGGCCAGGTAGGCGGGTTCCACCTCCAGCAGTTTGCGGTAGGTGTTTTCCACCCGGCCGATGGCGTCTTCCGGGTCATCACAGCGGTAGGTGAAGCTGGCCAGGGATTCCCGCACGCTGGTGGGCTCCATGATCTGGTCGCCAACGGTGCGGATCAGATCGTCTCCGGGACGGTGGGCGCCGGCCGGGCGGCCGAGCGGGAAGAACCAGCCTTTCAACAGGCAGCCGATGCCGAACACGCCCAGGTTGCGGTAGAACGCCTCCAAGGCTTCGTGGGCCTGGCTCAGGGCGTGATGCAGGGCATAGGTGGCATGGGCGTCGTTAGCTTCGTCCCGGGGCAGGGTGCCATGGAACTTGAGCACGGCGCAGGCGATCAGCAATTGGCTGTGGGCATCGCCGAGCCGCGCGCTGAGCAGTTCGCGACGTTTGAGGTCGCCGCCCAGCAATGCGAAAGCGGCGTCGGAGGTGCTGGCCAGCACCGCGCTGTAGCGGCTGATCAGACGGTACCAGGGGGTGCTGAAGCTGTCCGCGTTGGCGGGGATGTCCGCCAGGCGGCCGCCGGTCAGGGCATGGACCAGGCCCCGGCACATATTGCCGATGGTGTGACCGGCGTGCTTGAGGAACAGTGCCTCGAAGGTCTCCAGGCCGCGTTCCTTGTCCTCGTCCTGCAGGGCGTTGAGTTCGTCGTAGAGGAAAGGATGGCAGCGCAGCGCGCCCTGGCCGAAGATCATCAGCGAGCGGGTCAGGATATTGGCGCCTTCCACCGTGATGGCGATGGGGATGGCCTGGTAGGGCAGTGCCATGAAGTTGCGTGGCCCGGCCTGCACCGCGCGGCCGCTGGCGATGTCCATGCCGCGGTTGATCAGGCGGCGCATCATTTCGGTGGAATGGTACTTGGCCATGGCGGTGACCACCGAAATAGTGCCTTCTTCCAGCCCCCGGGTAACCAGATGGCGGTAGGCCTCCAGGGTGTAGGCGAGGCCGGCCACTTCAGCGGAGGCTTCCTGTACCCCCTCGAACTGCCCAACGGCGGTGTTGAACTGGCGGCGGATGCGGCCGAAGGCGCCGGCCGTCTGGTAGCCCATCTCGGCGCTGGCGGTGGCCAGGGCCGGCAGGGAGACGCCGCGCCCGGCGCCCAGGCATTCGATCAGCATGCGCCAGCCTTTGCCGGCCATGTCCGGGCCGCCGATGATGGCGTCCAGGGGCACGAACACGTCGGTGCCGTTGATCGGCCCGTTCATGAACGGCGAGCCGCCGGGGTTATGACGCCGGCCGATTTCCACGCCGGGGGTGTCGGCGGGGAGCAGGGCGCAGGTGATGCCCAGCTCTTCCTCGTCGCCGAGCAGATGATCCGGGTCATACAGTTTGAAGGCGAGCCCCACCACGGTGGCGATGGGCGCCAGGGTGATCCAGCGCTTGGCGAAGCTCAGACGCATGCCCAGCACTTCCTCGCCATCCACCTCCTGGGTGCAGATCACGCCGCGGTCGGGCAGGTTGCTGGCGTCGGACCCCACCTCGGGCCCGGTCAGACCGAAGCAGGGGATTTCCTTGCCGGCGGCCAGATCCGGCAGCCAGCGTTGTTTCTGTTCGTCGGTGCCGTATTTGGCCAGCAGTTCACCCGGGCCGAGGGAGTTGGGCACCATGGCGGTGACGGCGGCGGTCAGTGAACGGGTGGCGATCTTGCTCATCACCCGGCTCTGGGCGTAGGGGCTGAAATCCTTGCCGCCGTACTCCTTGGGGATGATCAGGCCGAAGAAACCCTTGTCCTTGAGGAATTGCCAGACCTCCTCGGGCAGGTCGCGCAGCTCATGGTAAATCTGCCATTCATTGAGCATGCCGCAGAGCTGTTCCACCTCGTTGTCGATGAAGGACTGCTCCTCCTCGCTGAGGGTGGTGAAGCGGGTCTTGGAAAAATCATCCCAGTCCGGCTTGCCGCTGAACAGCTCGGCCTCGAACCAGGTGGCGCCCGCTTCGATGGCTTCGCGCTCGGTATCGCCGATCGGCGGCATTACCTTGCCGAGGCTGTTGAACACCGGCTGGACGATCAGCTTGCGACGCAGTCCCGGGTGGTTGAGCACCACCAGGGCCGCCGCCACCAGAATCAGCAGCAGAGGATTCAACAACCAGCCGGCGAACAGCACACCGCACAACAGGTACGCCACCACGAAAGTGATGGAGCCGACGGTCAGCGACAGTTGTAAATAGAAAACAGTGATCAGAGTGGCGGCCAGAATCAGCAAGGCCAGCAGACTCAACATGGTCATCTCCTTTGCCAGCGTGAATGGCACCGGTGGCATCCGGTGTTGTCCCGTCCGTGTGCGCTCCCCTGCGACGACACTTGGGGACGACTTTAGTCTACCTTTATACCTGTGTTCGTGGGGTCTTTTAACCGTATTTGACGTCGCCGCGGTGACTATCGGATGAATCCCGCGCGGTGGGTGCGGATGTCGTTGACGCGCGGAATTACGTACAATTGCCGCTCTCCCTGGTCCCGACACCCCCGACAGGAGCATTGCGGTGCAAGACAACGCCTCGATCATTGACGTTAACGAACAAAATATTCAGCAGGTGCTGGAAGCCAGTCGGCAGACGCCGGTACTGGTGGATTTCTGGGCGCCCTGGTGCCAGCCCTGCCTGCAAATGGCACCGACCCTGGAAAAACTGGCCGCTGAGTATCAGGGCAAGCTGATCCTGGCCAAGGTCAATGCCGATGAGCAGCAGAACATCGCCGCGCAGTTCGGCGTACGCAGCCTGCCGTCCCTGAAGCTGGTCTATCAGGGCCAGTTGGTGGCGGAGTTGGAGGGGGCCCAGAGCGAAGGGGCTCTGCGCCAATGGCTGGCGCCGGTGCTGGATCCGGAAGCCGCCGAGAAAGAACAGGAAGAAGGGTTTCTCGAGCAGGTCCGCATGGCCATCGAGGCCGGCCACGGCGATCAGGCGGAGCAGGCCCTGCGGCAGACGCTGCAGCAACAGCCGGACAAACACGCTTTCCGTGCGTTGTTGGTGGAATTCCTGCTCGGCGAAGGCCGTCAGGACGAGGCGCAGTCGGTGTTGGCGGAAATCGCCGAGGACGTGGAGGAGTTGCGTCCGTTCCGTGCCCGCTTTGCCCTGCTGGACAAGCTGCCGGCCGGCAACGAGAGCCTGAAGACGCTGGCGGAACGCATCCAAGCCGACGGCAAGCCGGAGGATCTGCATGCCTATGGGCTGCGGGCCGCCGCCGCCGGCCAGTTCCGTGAAGGGCTGGAGGCGCTGCTGACCTTGTTGCGGGATCATCGTGACTATGAGGAAGGGGTTGCCCGGGCAGCTCTGCTGCAGGTGTTCGACTGCCTGCCCAAGGGCGATCCGCTGGCCAGTGAATACCGCCGCAAGATGTTTACCTACCTGTACTGACGCGGCACCCGCCTGTCCTGTCCGCCCGCCGCACCGGTGCCGGGCAGGCAGGGGAGGAGATGTCCATCCCGTCCATCTTTCCGCACTGATTGATAACATCGGAAGTGCACAAAAACAGTGCCAAATGCTCTGCCCTGGCACCGATATTGTGCGTAATAACGGTGCTTATGCCCTGATATGCCCGAATTCCGGGCAATGCCTCCCTGGCCCGATTCTTGAATGCCCTTTTCCGGTGCAATTGGGGCGGGCTGCTTCCCGCTGGTGCAACCGGCCGCCCGGGCGGCCTTCGAGGACCAGGAATTCGATCTATGGGCATATCTCTGATTTCTTCGCGGCGATGGTTGGGATGGCTGGCGGTGTTGCTGCTGCCAGGCGTGGCTTCCGCCGATACCCTGAACCAGGCCGACACCGCCTGGATTCTGACCGCCACTGCCTTGGTGTTGTTCATGACCTTGCCGGGGCTGAGTCTGTTCTATGGCGGCCTGGTGCGGGGCCGGAATGTGCTGTCGGTGCTGATGCAGTGTTTCGCCATCGCCTGTCTGGTGTCGCTGATCTGGCTGGTGGCCGGCTATTCCCTGGCGTTCACTGATGGCGGCGCCGCCAACGCCTGGATTGGTGGCCTGGATCTGGCCTTCTTTGCCGGCATGACCCGTGAGAGCTTGTCCGGATCGCTGCCTTTGAGCCTGCACGCGTTGTTTCAGATGACCTTTGCCATCATCACTCCGGCGCTGATCGTCGGTGCCTTCGCCGAACGTATGCGCTTCGGTGCCATGCTGGCGTTCAGTGGTCTGTGGGTGCTGCTGGTGTACGTGCCAGTGTGCCACTGGGTGTGGGGCGGCGGCTGGCTGGCTGAACTGGGACTGTACGACTTCGCCGGCGGCACCGTGGTGCACATCACCGCCGGGGTGGCGGCGCTGGTGGCGGCCCTGGAACTGGGGCGGCGTAAAGGCTGGCCGGGGCAGGCGATGATGCCGCACAACATGACCATGACGGTGACCGGCGCCGGCATGCTGTGGGTGGGCTGGTTCGGTTTCAATGGCGGTTCCGCCCTGGCCGCCGACGGCAATGCCGCCATGGCCATGCTGGTGACCCACATTTCCGCCGCCGCCGGTTCCCTGGCCTGGGTGACCATGGAGTATCTGAAGTTCGGCAAGCCCTCGGCGCTGGGTATCGCCACCGGCATGGTGGCCGGTCTCGGCACCATCACGCCGGCTTCCGGCTTCGTCGGGCCGGGTGCGGCGCTGGTGATCGGTCTGTGCGCCGGCGTGCTGTGTTTCTACATGGTGCTGGTGGTGAAGCAGAAATGGCGGATCGACGATTCCCTGGATGTGTTCCCGGTGCACGGCGTTGGCGGCATACTCGGCACGCTGCTGGCCGGGGTGTTCGCATCCACGGAGCTGGGCGTGTTCTCCGGCTTCGGTTTCGCCAAGCCGGACTACGGTATGTTGCAGCAGGTGGGGGTGCAGGCATTGGGCGTGGTGGTGACCTTCGTCTACACCGCCGTGGTGACCTGGGGCGTTCTGAAGCTGGTGGGGCTGTTCTCGCCGCTGCGGGTGACGCCGGACGAAGAGACCCAGGGGCTGGATCTGGCGTTGCACGAGGAACGTGGCTACGACCTGTAAGGCGTCGGACGCTTTGGAACGGCAGGTGGTAAACCATCGCGGAACAACGAGAATGGGCTCCGCTGTCCACGAGGAGCTCTAAACCGCGATGAGCCGTAAATATGCCTGCCAGGATGTGTGCCCGGTTTTTCATTAACGGCGTCCGGCGTAACGACAATGCCATGCCGGGACCGTTATGCTCGGGGTATCGTAATGGGAGACCCCGGCATGGAAATCGACCCCTACGGCTGGCCCGCCGCCGGCACCCTGGACGTGCGCAAGTTGCCCACCCTCGCCAGCGAACCGCCACCACCACTGGAAGAGAGCCGGGAACGATTGCATGAGCACCAGCGGCGGCTGTATGCCTGCCAGCGTTATGGGGTGTTGCTGGTGGTGCAGGGACTGGATGCGGCCGGCAAGGACAGCCTGATCCGTACTCTGGCGCGGGCCATGGACCCCGCGGCGTTCCGCGCCTATTCCTTCGGCCGGCCGCTGGGAGATGAACTCAACCATGACTTTCTCTGGCGGGTATGGCCGCGTTTGCCGGCACGGGGGCAGGTGGTGGCGTTCAATCGCAGCCATTATGAGGCGGTCCTGGCCGAGCGGCTCTGGCCGGTGGTCGAGGTCCCGGAAGAGCCGGACTGGCCTGGCCGCTACCAGGCCATCAACGATTTCGAGCATCATCTGCACCGCGAAGGCACCCGCATCATCAAGGTGTGGCTGAACACCTCGGCGGAGGAGCAGCGCAAGCGGCTGCTCAAGCGCCTCAACAAACCACGCAAACGCTGGAAGTTCGAGCCGGCGGACATCGACAACTGGTTGTCCCGCGACCTGTATCTGGAACGGGTCAATGAAACCCTCATCGCCACTCACACCGGACATGCTCCCTGGCATCTGATTGCCAATGATGACAAGGACGACGCCCGTGCCCGGGTGGCGCATTTATTGGCGGAGACACTGGCGTATCTGGCGCCGGATTACCCGCGTGAGAACATCGAGTGCATCGACCGCTATCGGACTTTGCTGGCCGGGCCGGAGGATTGACCTTTTGGCCTTCTTGGACCCGCGTACGGCTATTGCCACCCCCCGAGCCTTTCTATAAGGTACGGGAAAGTTTCGAACGGCCGTTTGAAAAGGAAAGGCGCGTCTCGAAGCCCTATCCCTTGAGCGAGGAGAACATAATGAGCGTTGAATTCCTGTCAGACGAATGGTTCGCGAAAGTGAAGGAAATTCGGGATGCGGCCGGCGATGTGTCCGCTCCGGCGGCTCTGGCCGATCTGGTGATCAATATCACCGTCAACGGCGACGGCGGCGAGAAAGCGCTGTCCCTGGTTGGCGGGATGATCGAGGAAGGGCACCGTGATGAAGCGCCCACCACCCTGATCCTGCCGGCCGATCTGGCCAAGCGCATTTTCATCGAAGGTGACCAGTCCGCCGGCATGCAGGGTTTCATGAGCGGCCAGATCCGTATCGAAGGTGACATGAGCAAGCTGATGGCGCTGCAGTCCGCCCAGCCCACCGACGATCAGAAGCAACTGATGAAGCAGATTCAGGACATCACGGCCTGATCACCATCTTCTCAGCAAAACGCCCGGTGCCTTCGTGGCCCGGGCGTTTTTTTATGTCCGCCGCCCTGGAGGTCTCCCCTAGGGCTTTCGCGGAGCAACCTTAAAAATTGCTTCCGGTAATGTCATGGGCGCTTGCACGGAGTGCGGGTAGCCCTTTGGCGTCTCCTGCGATATCCGCTATCCTCTGCCACCCGACCCGATGTTGCCGGCATGCCCCGGCGACCTTTCCTGACCGGTTCAAGGATACGCCGTGACTCGCGCCAGCGAATTGCTTAATGATGCCGACCATATGGGCCGCCTGCTGGAGGGCTATCGCCCCCGAGAGCCCCAGTTGCGCATGGCCGACGCGGTGGACGCGGCGATCCGTTCCCACGGCACCTTGCTGGTGGAGGCCGAAACCGGCACTGGCAAGACCCTGGCTTATTTGCTGCCGGCGCTGCTCGGCGACGGCCCCACGTTGGTTTCCACCGGCACCAAGAGTCTCCAGGATCAGTTGTTCTTCAAGGATCTGCCGGTGGTGCTCAAGGCGCTGCCGGTACCGCGCAAAGTGGCTCTGCTGAAGGGGCGCGCCAACTATCTGTGCCCCTATCGCCTGGAACTGCACCAGGAAGAAGCCCGTTTTCTGACCCGGGAAACCGCCGAGCAGTTGCGGATCGTCGCTCATTGGGCCGGCCGTACCCGTTCCGGCGATATCGCCGAGTTGAAGCAGTTGCCGGAAGACGCGCCAGTGTGGCCCTGGGTGACCAGCACCGCGGACAACTGCCTGGGCGCGGAGTGCCCGCGCCATTCCGAATGCCCCTTGATGAACGCCCGGCGGGAGGCCCAGGAGGCGGACCTGGTGGTGGTCAACCATCACTTGTTCTTCGCCAATGCGGCGTTACGCGGGGAAGGGGTGAGCGAGCTGCTGCCCAGTGTCAACACGGTGATCTTCGACGAGGCGCACCAGTTGCCCGAGGTGGCGGCGAATTTCTTTGGCGATTCACTGAGTACCCGGCAGCTTCAGGAACTGGGACGGGACAGCTTGTCGGAGGCGTCCAGCAATGCCATCGATGTGGGCGAGCTGAACCGCCGTATCAGCGCGCTGGACAAGGCCTGTCAGGATTTTCGCCTCGGCCTTGGTGAGCAGGAACGCCGCGCGCCCTGGTCCGAGGTGGCGGAACTGGAGGCGGTGCGGGAAGCGGGGCAGGCGCTGCGCGAGGCCACCTCGGAGCTGGAAGCCTTCCTCAAGCCCCACGCCAAGGCCAGCCGGGGATTGGAAGCCTGTGCCCGGCGCGCCTGGGAGCACCTGCGTACTCTGGAGAATCTGTTGGAAGCGCAGGCGCCGAACCGGGTCTATTGGTTCGAGACGTTTCGTCGCACCGCCGTGCTGCACGGCACTCCGTTGTCGGTGGCGGCGCAGCTGCGGGCTCAACGGGAGCAGCACCCCTGTGCCTGGGTGCTGACCTCCGCCACCCTGTCCGTGGCTGGCCGTTTCGAGCATTTACAGAAGCGCCTGGGGCTGGATGAGGCCGAGACGCTGCGTCTGGAAAGTCCGTTCGATTTCAAACGCCAGGCGGTGTTCTACGCACCGGATGGCTTGCCGGCGCCGTCGTCGCCGGGGTATACCGCCGCGCTCTCCGAAGCCATGGTGCCGGTGATTGAAGCGGCCGAGGGGCGGACGTTCTTTCTGTTCACCAGCCATCGGGCGTTGCGCGAAGCCGCCGGTATTCTGCGCCAGCGCCTGAGCTATCCGTTGCTGGTGCAGGGCGAGGCCGGTCGCCGGGAACTGCTGGATGAGTTCCGGCGTCTGGGCAATGCGGTGTTGCTTGGCACCAGCAGTTTCTGGGAAGGCATTGATGTGCGAGGCGATGCGCTGAGCTGTGTCATAATCGACAAGCTGCCGTTCGCGTCGCCGGGTGATCCGGTGGCGGCGGCCCGCATCGAGTACATCAATCGCAACGGCGGTAACGCCTTTCGTGATTACCAACTGCCCCAGGCGGTGCTGGCCCTGCGTCAGGGCGCCGGCCGTCTGATCCGCGATCCACAGGACACCGGCCTGCTGGTGGTGGCGGATCCGCGCCTGCTCAGCAAGGGCTACGGGCGCATGTTCATCGACAGCTTGCCGGGCATGACCCGCACCCGCAAGCTGGAGGTGGTGAAACGTTTTTTCGATTACATCAGGAATCGCTGACCGTGTTCCGCCGCATCGGCTCAGCCGCCTTCTCGGGAGTAGCCAGCCAATGACCCGTATTGTCGCCATCGAAACCGCCACTGACGCCTGCTCCGTGGCGCTATGGCAGGACGGTGCCGTATTGGAAAAGTTCGAGCCCGGGGCGCGCCGGCAAACCGAACGGGTATTGCCGATGGTGGAGGAACTCCTGGCGGAAGCGGGTATCGAACTCTCCTCGGTGGACGCGCTGGCGTTTGGCCAGGGCCCGGGCTCCTTCACCGGGGTACGCGTCGCCACCTCGGTGGTGCAGGGGCTGGCCTTTTCACTGGACTTGCCGGTGGTCGGGGTCTCCACCCTGGCATCCTGTGCCCTGGCTGCCCATGATCTCCAGCCCCGCTTTCAACAGGTCGTCGCGGTGTTCGACGCCCGCATGGGGGAAGTGTATTTCGGCGCCTATCGTTGTGGCGGTGACAAGGTGGAAGCACTGTGTGATGAAGGGGTGTTCGCGCCGGAACGGATTCCCGTGCTGGATGGCGGCGACTGGCTGCTGGCTGGTTCCGGAACGGTTTATCAGGACGCGCTGCGCGACCGCCTGACTTGGGCCGGGGTGGACGCCGAGGCGATGCCTCGCGCGGCCACCGTGGCCCGTCTGGCGGTGGCGGCGGTACGGGAAGGTCGCACCGTGCCGGCCGAGCAGGCGCAGCCGGTTTATTTGCGCGATCGTGTGGTTCAGATAGGGAGCAAGTAATGATCGAGTGGGATTTGCCGAATGTGCACCATCTGCAAGTGGTGGTGCCGAAGCAGGCCATTGATGTCATGGGCCACGTCAACAACACCGAGTATCTGCGTTTCATGGAGCAGATCGCCTGGCACCACACCCAGGCGCTGGGGCTGGGCTGGGACAAATACCAGCAGCTCAACCGTGGCATGGTGGCGCGTCGTACCGAAGTGGATTATCTGGCGCCGGCGTTCGAAGGGGAGTCACTGCTGGTCGGCACCTGGATCGTGGAGAACGACGAACGCATCAGTATCACCCGCCGTTATCAAATCATCCGTGAATCCGATGGGCTGACGCTACTGCGTGGCCGTACCCGCTGGGTCTGCGTGGCTCTGGATTCGGGCAAACCCCGCCGTATGCCGCCGGAATTTTTGTCCGGTTACCAACTTACCGCCCGGGAAGATTGAGCCGAATGGATGCCTTTCAAGCCGTTATCCTGGCCCTGATCCAGGGCCTTACCGAATTCCTGCCCATATCCAGCTCCGCTCATTTGATTCTGCCCTCGGCCCTGTTCGGCTGGCCCGACCAGGGTCTGGCTTTCGACGTGGCGGTGCACCTGGGAACCCTGCTGGCGGTGGTGGTGTATTACCGCCGGGATCTGCTGGCGATGACCGGTGGCAGCCTGAAGGGGATCCGCACCAGCACCATGAACAGCGAGTTGCGTCTGACTTTGCTGGTGGGGCTGGCGACGATTCCGGCGGTGGCCGCCGGTTTTCTGGCCAAGGACCTGATTGAAAACGAGTTACGCTCGGCCACGGTGATCGCCGTCACCACGGTACTTTTTGGTGTGCTGTTGTGGCTGGCGGACGTGCTCGGCGCGCGTCGGCGCGGCACCGAAACCATGGGCGTGGGCAGTGCCTTGTTGATTGGTGTGGCGCAGGCGCTGGCCCTGATCCCTGGCACCTCGCGCAGTGGCATTACCATCACCGCGGCGTTGGCGCTGGGCTTTCGCCGTGAAGACGCGGCCCGCTTTTCTTTTCTGATGTCGATACCGGTGATTCTTGGCGCCGGCCTGCTCAAGGCCAAGGATCTGGCGGAAAGCACGGTGCCGGTGGACTGGCTGCACCTGATCCTCGGCGTGGCGGTCAGCGGCGTGGTGGCTTACCTGACCATTGTGTTCTTCCTGCGTTTGCTGGACCGCATCGGCATGCTGCCGTTCATGATTTACCGGCTGCTGCTGGGCGGTATGCTGTTCTACGTTATTTATTCAGGAACAACGCTGTCTTGATACCAGTGGCCTGTCTCCCCGGCGCCCCGGACCTGCAAGGGGTTCCTCATGTGGAGGATGTGGCCAGTGCCCGGGAGCAAGGCGTTGAACTGGTGCTTGGGCGCGTCGACGACCGCCTGTCCTTGTGGGCGCCGGCACGGAAGGCGGCGCCTCTGTGCGTGGATTTCCTCGGTGGCCGCCAGGGCTATCGTCTGGCGGCGGACCGGGTGCGTCATGAGCGGTTGATCAAGGCACTGGGGAAAGTCGTCGACGCGCCGGCGCGAGTTTGCGATCTCACCGCCGGCCTCGGCCGTGATTCGGCGTTAATGGCCCAGGCCGGCTTTCAGGTGTTGATGGTGGAGCGCCAGCCGATATTGCACGCCTTGCTGGCGGACGGTCTGGCCCGCGCGACGGGCACGCCGCTGGCGTCCCATCTCACCCTGTTGCCGCTTGCCGACGCACGGGATCTGGCGGCTGTTCTGGAAGGGCCGTTCCACGCGGTGTTTCTCGACCCCATGTTTCCGCCCAGGGACAAAAGCGCGGCGGTGAAGCAGGATCTGCGCTGGTTGCAGCAGCTGTGTCCGTACCCGGATGAGGTCGAGGAGCGGGCGTTGCTGGCCATGGCGCGGAGCCTGGACGCGCGCAAGGTGGTGGTCAAGCGCCCGCGCCGGGCGCCGCCATTGGCGGCAGTGGTGGCTTCGCACAGTCTCGAGGGCAAGACCGTTCGCTTCGATGTCTACACTTCACCCTCCGTTCGCAAGTGAGGCGGTTTTCCGCGGACGATGCTGCGAGCCACTGTGAGAACTTGTCCGCAAGTGAATGTGCCAATGCCAGAGGGCCGGATTCGCCAGCAGGCTGGCTCCCACAATTGTGCTACGAAGCCGCTGTGGGAGCTTGCCTGTAAGCGAATCTCTACGTCTGGCTGTGCGGCTCTTCCGCCAGCGCCCGTTCCAGCTCCGGAACCCGCGTCACCCGCTGGATCGCCTGGCTGACGTCCGTGCTGAGAATACGGCGGGCCTCGTCATCGAGTGCCCGCAGATGGTCGCCGAACTGCAGCATACCGGCCTCGTCCTTCCACACCAGCCCGGTGTCCAGCAATTGCTGGATGAAGGTGCGCAGCACTACCTTGTCGAAAAACTCCGGTGAATTGAATTCGTACAGCAGCGACAGTCGTTGCGTGGTGCGGCTGGCCAGCTCCGCCAATTGCTCCGCTTCGAGCCGGCCGCCGCCATACTGCACCAGCAGGCGGATGGTCAGATAATAGCGCTCCAGGGACGGCATCACGGTTTGCCCCAGATGGGCCAGCATGTCCGACGCCACGGTGTGAATCGGCGCGCCGTGCAGACAATCGCCGTCGCGCTCCACCAGACCCTGTGCTTCCAGCATGCCGATGATGCGATTGACCGCATTGGTCAGCTCGTCACCTTCCTGCCAGTGCAGGAAATACTCGTTGCGGAAGAACGGATAGAGCAGGGCGACCATGCGCTGCAGCGTGCTCTGCGTCAGGCTGCGGGCGTTGAAGAACAACGAACAGATCAGTCCCGGCAGTACGAACAAATGCAGACTGTTGTTGCGCACATAGGCCATTTGCAGCGCGGTGGCCGGATCGGTGGTGACCAGATCGCCGAGAGGATGGGACACCCGCAGCAGAAATTCATGTTTGAGCCCGTAGTCGATCAGAGCATCGGCGTCGGTGTCCGCCAGGCAGGCGGTGTCACTGTAGGGCGCTTCGTTCAGTAGCGTGATATACAGCTGCAGTTGCTGCCGCAGCTGTTGCAGATCCATGGTGTGTTTGGGCGTTGCCAGCAACGCCAGGCTGATCAGATTGACCGGGTTGGCCACGGCCGCGGCATTGATGCGTGTGGCCACTTCCTGGCCCAGGGCGTTGACCGTCTGTTTGAACCAGTCCGGGGACTCCTGGGCGTCCAGTGTCTCGCCGCGCCAGCCTTCCCGGTGGTCATCGAGGAAATCCACCAGTTTGATCGGTTCACCGAAATTCACGTGCACCTGGCCGAAGTGGCTGCGCAGCACTTTCGCGGATTTCAACAGTCCGAAGATGGATTCCTTTTTCTTTTTCTTGCCGTGCAGTTCGCCGATATAGGAACCGCCTTCGATGACCTTTTCATAACCCACATAGACCGGTACGAAGGCGATGGGTTTGCGCGCATCGCGCAGGAAGCTGCGCAGTGTCATCGCCAGCATGCCGGTGCGGGGCTGCAGCATGCGTCCGCTGCGGCTGCGGCCGCCTTCGATGAAGTACTCAATGGAAAAGCCACGCGCGGTGATGGTGTGCAAATACTCATAGAACACCGCCGCGTAGAGTGGATTATCGCGGAAACTGCGGCGCATGAAGAAAGCGCCGCCGCGCCGCAGAATCGTGCCCACCACAGGCAGATTCAGGTTGATGCCGGCGGCGATATGCGGCGGCACCAGACCATTGCGATAGACCACGAAGGACAGCAGCAAATAGTCGATGTGGCTGCGGTGGCAAGGCACGTAGATCACTTCGTGATCCCGCGCCACCTGGGTGAGATTGTCCAGATTATAGAGGCGAATGCCGTCGTAAAGGCGGTTCCAGAGCCAGTTGAGAAACAGCTCCAGCGCCCGGATCACGGTGTGGGAATAGTCGGCGGCGATTTCCAGCGCGTAGCCACGGGCCCGGGCGGTGACTTTTTCTTCCTTGTCCTCGCTGCTGGTGATTTCTTCCTGGATCGCCTGGCGCACCGCCGGAGACTGAATGATGTCATTGGTCAGGGTGCGCCGGTGAGACAGGTCGGGGCCAATGGCCGCCTCTTGCTGGCGGCGGAAGTGTACCCGCAGAACACGTGAGGTCTTGCGCACCACCTGGTCCACGTCATCGGACTGATCGGCAAGCACGCGCAGGGACACCGGCGGGCTGAACTGCAGGTACAGATCGCGGCCCTGGGTAAGAATGATAAGAAACTTCTTGATAAAACCCGGTGGTGCCCAGGTGTCGGAGAACAGAATCCGCCAAAGCGAATTTTCCTTTTCCGGCTGGCGTCCCCAGAACACTGACACCGGCACTAATTGCACATCCAGGTCCGGGTTGTCGTGCAGGGCACGCACCAGTTTCCGCAGGCGAGGCGGCACCAGGGCATCCCGTTGCCGGGTGCCGGTCACACCGCGTTTGTACAAGTAGAAGTAGCTGCGGCGCAGATGCTGTTTGCCCAGGCTCAGGGAAGAATTGGCGGCGCTCAGCTTCTGCTTGCGGGTGGCCTGATGCACCACCGCCGCATCCGCCACGGAGCGATCGCGCATCACATAAACCACCGGCTTGTTCGGGTCCAGTTGCAATTCTTCGGGATCCGCCGGTAGCGCGGTGGCGCGGGTGCATAGCCGCATGAAGGCGCGGATCAGCAAAAACAACAGTCGGTCGAGGCCTAGCCATGGACTCATAAAGCGAGCTCTTGGGTATCCGGGTAGAGGTCGATTCTACCGGACCCGGACCGATGGCGCCCACCATGGTGATTCACACTGGCGCGGAATCGAACGGTATCCACGGTCATAGCCTTACCGGGACCGATTAACCGCTCCGCTCGTATGGCATTTCTTCCCGCAATCCGCGATCATCCTGATTCGCGATACCCCCGTATTAAAGGAGTAACCCGTGTCCGAACACCAGGCCGGCCTGTTTGACCGTCACTATACCCATCATCTTTTCCTGGAATTCGCCCTCGGCGCTGGCGCCGACATGGACGGGGTGCGCCAGGCCTTGCGCGATGTGCTGGCGCGGGCACCGGCCAGCACCCCGCTGCTGATGGCGTTCGGCCCCGGGTTGTGGCAGAAGCTGTCCCGCTCATTCCGCTTTCCGCCTTTTTCCCTGGAAGGCAAGGCGCCCTCCACGCAGGGGGATCTGTTGATCTGGATACAGGCGGAAAATCCCAGTGACCTGTTCGACACCGCCCTGGCGGCGTCGCGGCGGTTGCGTGAGGTATTGGCTCTGCAACTGGAGGTTCAGGGTTTCGTTTACCACGATATGCGCGATCTGTCCGGCTTCGTCGATGGCATTGGCAACCCCACCGGTGACAAGGCTCTGGCCGCCGCGGTGATTCCGGAAGGGCAGCCAGGGGCGGGTGGCAGCTGGATGATCACGCAGAAATGGGTGCATAAACTCGAAAGCTTCAACGCCCTGCCGGTGGAAGAACAGGAAAAGGTGTTCGGCCGTACCAAGGCCGACGCGGTGGAGTTCGATGAGGAGAACATGCCGGAGAACTCCCACGTAGGCCGCACCGATGTGGACCATGATGGTGTGCCGCAGAAAATCTGGCGGCGCTCGGTACCCTATGGCACCACCACCGAGCACGGTTCCTACTTCATTGCCTTCACCTGCGAGCGGGAACGTTTCGAGTTCCTGCTACGGCGTATGTACGGCATGGTCGACGGCGTTCGCGACCGCCTGCTGGATTACAGCAGGCCGGTCACCGGCTCCTGGTGGTACGCGCCCAGCCAGGAATGGCTGAGCGCGCTCTGAACCAGCTGCAAGCGGGCGGGCAGGTCGGCGTGGCGCCGCCGCTCGCACCGGCGCCGGCCCCGCGCCCCCTTACCGGTGTCCTGCTGATGGCCGCCGGCGTTGGCATCCTGCCGTTGATGGACAGCCTGGCCAAATACCTCAGTGATGAATACCACGTGGTTCAGGTTACCTGGGCCCGCTATCTGTTCCATTTCCTGCTGCTTGGGGCCCTGCTGCTTTGGCGTTTGCCCCTGTCCGCGCTGATCCCGCGCCATGCCGGCCTGCAGGTCATCCGTAGTGCTTTCCTGCTCAGTACCACCCTGTGTTATTTCGGCGCCATTGCCTTTTTGCCGCTGGCCAATGCACTGGCTCTGGCGTTTCTCGGGCCGCTGGTCAGTACCGCTCTGGCGCCTCTGATCCTGGGGGAAAGCGCTGGCCCGCGCCGCTGGATCGCGGTGACGGTGGGGTTTCTCGGCACTCTGGTGGTGATCCGTCCCGGCTGGGGCGAGTTTCACTGGGCCTCCTTGCTGGGATTGGGGGCGGGCGTCTCCTATGGGCTCTACCAGCTCACCACCCGGCGCCTGTCCGGCAGCGGCCGCCCCTCGGTGACGCTGTTTTACACCTCGGTATTCGGCCTGGCGGTGCTCAGTTTGATTGTTCCGCTAGTCTGGCGCTGGCCGGACCCGGCCAGTTGGGGGCTGATGCTGTTGATGGGGTCGGTGGGGGCCCTGGCGCACTTTCTCATCATTCGCGCCTTCGAATACGCCAGCGCCCCGGTCCTGTCCCCGGTGAGCTACATGGAAATGGTCTCCGCCGTGACCCTCGGCTGGCTGATCTTCGGCGACTTCCCCGATCCTTGGACCTGGGCGGGTATTGGCCTGATCGTGGTCAGCGGACTATTGATTGTTATATGGGAATGATAAGAGCAGTTAAGAATGAACAGTGAATAGTTAACAGCGAAACAAGAGCCACCGAAAAGGTTTTGCGCACATTGCAAATCCCCTCATGCGTTCCTGCAACGGTGTTTTCCACTATTCACTGTTACTTGTTACTTATTAACTAGTCTCTGCTTTTCCCAAACATTTTCCAGACCAGGAACGGAGTCAGCTTCAAGCTGGCGCCGAGCCATTGCAGTGGGCCTTTGGGGAAAGCAAAGTACAGAGCGTTGAGCAGGCCCTTGTAGGTGGCGCGGTCGAACGGGTACCACCAGAGGTTACGTTTGGCCGGGAGCAGGTCCCAGTTGATCGCTTTAACGTGGGTCATTTCCTCCAGACCCTCCGGGCCGTGGGTGCGGCCGATACCGGATTCCTTCCAGCCGCCCCAGGGGGTTTCCGACAGGCCATGGCTGTAGAGGTGGTCATTGAGGGTGGTGACGCCGGATTCCAGCCGGGCGGCGAGGGCGCGGCCCTTTTTGTTGTCGCGGGTCCAGATCGAGGAGGTCAGGGCCAGTTTGGAGTCGTTGGCTTTTTCCAGGGCTTCCTCGGCGTTGGCCACGGCGGTGACGGCAATGATCGGGCCGAAGGTTTCTTCACGCATCACCAGCATGTCGTCGCTGACCCGGGTAAGCAGGGTGGCGGGCAGGAAATAGCCGTTTTCCACGTCGCCCACAGGTCGTGACTGAGCCTCAATGCGCGCGCCTTTGGCGAGGGCGTCTTCCAGATGTTGTTCCACCGTGCGTTTCTGGCCTGCGGTGGTGAGGCTGCCAATATCCACCGGGATGCTTTTATCGTTGCCGGGGCCATGGCGCAGGGCTCGGGTCTTCTTCGCCAATAGTTCGACAAAGTCATCGTACACCGAAGCTTCCACATAGACGCGCTCGACGCCGCCGCAGCTTTGCCCGGCGTTCTGGTAGCCGGCCCAGGCGGCGCCGTTGCTGGCCCGTTCCAGGTCGGCGTCGGCCAGCACGATCATCGGGTCGTTACCGCCCAGCTCCAGCGACAGCGGCGTCAGTGTTTGCGCGGCCTGGGCCATCAGCACCTTGCCGGCGTTGACACTGCCGGTGAAGAACAGCTTGTCCACGCCGTTTTCAAAGAAGGCGGTGGCCACCGCCGAGCCGGAACCGACGATATGCTGGAACAGCCCGTCCGGTAATTGGCCGGCCTCGATGATGCCCTCGATGGCGCGGCCCACCGCCGGAGTGGCCGCGGCCACCTTCAGCAGCACGGCGTTACCGGCCATCAGGCCCATGATGATTTCACCGAACGGAATCGACAGGGGATAGTTCCAGGGGCTGATGATGCCCACGACGCCCAGGGGCAGGCGGCGGATCTCGGTGCGCTTATTGGCGAACAACAGACTGCCGCCGGGGCGGCGTTTCGCCGCCAGGACTTTCTCCGCGTTACGGCCATACCACTGGCAGGCGAGAGCACAGGGCAACACTTCGGTGGCCAGGGCATCGACCAGCGTCTTGCCGTTGCTTTCACTGACTACACGGGCCAGTTCCTCGGCGTTGTCGCGAATGTAATTGCGCATGCGCTTGATGTGCACGGCCCGTTCCCGGAACGATTTGGCCGCCCAGATCCGCTGAGCCTGGCGCGCCTTCTCGAAACGCCCCGGTAAAGTGGCGAGGTCGGTCTCATTGAGTTCGGCTACGGCTTTGCCTGTGGCGGGATTGGTGTCGATCACGACGGTCATGGTTACGGCTCCGGCGGCAATATTGAATCACTGGCGATAATGGTGGAGCGATCGGGAAAGCCATGCCATGGCCGGGGCGCCGGGGATGAGAGCCGCTGTGGGAAGCTTGCTTGCAAGCGAATATTGCCAACGTCCGAAGTAACCCCATTCGCTTGCAAGCAAGCTTCCCACAGCGGCTTCGTAGCGACCTAATAAGTCAGACCAGAAGGTTTTCCAGCACCCGTCGATAGATTCCGGTGAGGGTATCCAGTTCGCTGATACTGGTATGTTCGTCCACCTTGTGGATGGTGGCGTTCACCGGTCCCAGTTCCACTACCTGAGCGCCGGTGGGCGCGATGAAACGGCCGTCGCTGGTGCCGCCGGCGGTGGACAATTCGGTATCGCGGCCGGTTTCCTGACGAATCGCCGCCACGGTGGCGTCCACCAGGGCACCGCGATCAGTGAGGAACGGCTGGCCGGACAGGGTCCATTGCAAGTCATAGTCCAGGCCGTGCTTGTCCAGAATCGCTTCGGTGCGCTGCCGCAATATGGCTTCGGTGAGTTCGGTGGAGAAGCGAAAATTGAACACTACCCGGCAATGGCCGGGAATCACGTTGGTGGCGCCAGTGCCGGCCTGAATGTTGGAAATCTGGAAACTGGTGGCGGGGAAAAAATCGTTGCCCCGATCCCATTCCTCGGCGGCCAATTCCGCCAGAGCGGGCGCGGCCTGGTGCACCGGGTTGCGGGCCAGGTGAGGGTAGGCCACGTGGCCCTGGATGCCTTTGACCGTGAGCACGGCGCCGAGGGAGCCGCGCCGGCCGTTTTTGATCACATCGCCCACGGTGTCGGTGGAGGAAGGCTCGCCCACCAGACAGTAATCGATGGTCTCGTCGCGTCCTTGCAAGTACTCCACCACCTTGACGGTGCCGTTCACCGATGGCCCTTCTTCGTCGGCGGTGATCAGAAAACCGATACTGCCATCGTGATCGGGGTGGGCGGCGACGAAATCCTCCACCGCCGCCAGCATGGCAGCGATGGAGCCTTTCATGTCCGCCGCGCCGCGACCATAGAGCAAGTCTCCGTCGATAGTGGAGTCGAACGGATCATGGGTCCATTCCTCGCGTTCCCCGGTGGGCACCACATCGGTGTGCCCGGCGAACACGAACAGCGGGCCGTGGTTACCGCGCCGTGCCCACAGATTGCGCACCTCCTCGAACCACAGGGTTTCGCACTGGAAACCCAGAGCTTCCAGTTTTTCGATCATCCAGTCCTGGCACCCTTCGTCTTCCGGCGTAACGGAAGGGCGGCGGATCAGTTCCCGGGCGTAGTCGAGGGTTTTGCTCACCATGGGCTCCCGTGTCGGTGTGGGCGTCAGTTGTGCTTGTGCAGTTCTTCGTTCAGGGCGATGGCGCTCTTGTTGGTCCGGCACTGCACCGCGCCGCTTTCCGAGTTACGGCGGAACAGCAGATCGGATTTGCCGGCCAGATCCCGTGCCTTGACGGTATCGACCACGTCGCCGTTTTCGTCCAGCACCTCCACCTTGGTGCCGGAGGTGATGTAGAGGCCCGCTTCGATGGTGCAGCGGTCGCCCAGCGGGATGCCGGTGCCGGCGTTGGCGCCGAGCAGACAGCCTTCGCCCAGGGAAATGACGATGTTGCCGCCGCCGGACAGCGTGCCCATGGTGGAAGCGCCGCCGCCGATGTCGGAGCCCTTGCCGACGAACACGCCGGCGGAGATGCGGCCTTCGATCATGCCCGGGCCTTCGGTGCCGGCGTTAAAGTTGATGAAGCCCTCGTGCATGATGGTGGTGCCTTCGCCCACATAGGCGCCGAGGCGGACCCGGGCGGTATCGGCTATGCGCACGCCGGTGGGGATCACGTAGTCGGTCATTTTCGGGAACTTGTCGACGCTGTTCACTTCCAGCAGCTTGCCGTTGAGGCGGGCCAGCAGTTGACGCTCCGGCAGCTCTTCCAAATCCACCGCGCCTTCGTTGGTCCAGGCCACGTTCGGCAGCAGCGGGAAGATGCCACTGAGTACCACGCCGTGGGGTTTCACCAAGCGATGGGAGAGCAGGTGCAGCTTCAGATAGGCTTCCGGGGTGGAGGCCGGCTCGGCATCGGTTTCCAGGATGGTAAGCACCACCGGTCGCTCGGATTCCTGGAACGCCACCGCGTAGCTGGCCTCATGTTCGAAGCCGGCTTCACGCCATTCCCGGGCCAGGTGTTGCACCTGGCGGTGGGTCAGTTCCAGGGCGGCATTGCCGCCTTGGTAGCCCACTTCCTCACGCACGACCTCAATCAGTTTGGGATCCGGATTCAGGTAAGGATCCGGATAAAACACTTCCAGCCAGTTGTCATCACGGTTCTTGGTGCCGCAACCCAGGGCGAAGGCGAAAATCGTGCTCATAATAGTCTCCAGTGTTTCGCTGGATGCCCGACGCCGGACGCCTGACGCTTAAACCCCGTTTTTTCGTGGGTGCGTCCGGCGTCGAGCGTCTGGCTTCCGGCGTTTTAAATCATTTCTTTCCATTGGTCGGCGTTGAAGCCGGCCACCAGGGCCTCTCCGTGCTGGAGGATCGGCCGTTTGATAATGGATGGATTGTCCAGCGCCACGGGCACGGCCTGTTCGGCATCCATATTGTCGCGCACATCCTGATCCAGTTTACGCCAGGTGGTGCCGCGACGGTTGATGACGGTTTCCCAACCCAGGGTATCGATCCAGCGGCGCAGTTCCGCTTCCGGCACGCCTTCCTTTTTGTAATCGTGAAACACGTACTCCACGCCCTGGTCGTCCAGCCAGACCCGGGCCTTCTTCATGGTGTCGCAGTTCTTGATGCCGTAAAGGGTAGTGGCCACGGTAAGCTCCTTACTGTGTTCATATGCCGGCGGTTACAGACGCTTGATCAGCGCGCGCATGCGCTCGGCGCCTTCCACGCACTGGTCCAGTTCCGCCACCAGCGCCATGCGCACCCGGTTATTACCGGGGTTGCGGCCGTTCACGGTGCGAGACAGATAGCGGCCGGGCAGCACGGTGACGTTCTCTTCCGTCTTTAATTGACGGGCGAAACTTTCGTCGTCGATGGGTGTGCGCGGCCACAGGTAAAAGCCCGCGTCCGGGGCGGATACCTTAAGTACGTCACCGAGAATGTCCAGCACCGCGCGGAATTTTTCCACGTACAGGGCCCGATTGGTTTCCACGTGGGTTTCATCGTTCCAGGCGGCGATGCTGGCCAGTTGGTGATGGACCGGCATGGCGCAGCCGTGATAGGTGCGGTAGCGCAGGAACCGTTGCAGGATTTCGCCATCGCCGGCGACGAAGCCGGAGCGCAATCCCGGCAGGTTGGAGCGTTTGGACAGGGAGTGAAACACCACGCAGCGGCGGTAGTCGTGGCGGCCCATTTCCGCGCAGGCCTGCAGCAGGCCGGCCGGGGCCCGGTCCTGATAAATTTCCGAGTAGCACTCGTCGGAGGCGATGACAAAATCGTATTTGTCCGCCAGTTGGATCAGTGCTTTCAGCTGTGCTTTGGAGAGGGTGGCGCCGGTGGGGTTGCCCGGAGTGCAGATGAACAGCAACTGAGTGCGGATCCAAACGTCTTCACCGACCGCGTCGAAATCCGGTTGCAGGCCGGAGGCGCTGGTGCACGGCAGGTACACCGGCTCGCCACCGCCGAGCAGCGTGGCGCCTTCGTAGATTTGATAGAAGGGGTTGGGCATCAGTACCAGTGGCCGGCGCTGCCGGTCCAGCAGGGCCTGAGTGAAGGCGAACAACGCTTCGCGGGTGCCATTTACCGGAATCACCTGCCGGTCCTGGTCCACGGTGGTCAGTTTGAAGCGGCGCACCAGCCAGTCCGCGATGGCCTGGCGCAGTTCCGGCAGGCCGTTGGTGGCCGGATAGCGGGACAGCAAAGCGGTATTCTCGCGCAGCACTTGTTGCACGAATTCCGGTGCCGGATGTTGCGGCTCGCCGATGGAAAACGACACCGGAGTTTTGTCCGAGGCGGGTAGTTTGTTGAACAGCGTCGCCAGTTTTTCAAAAGGGTAGGGATGCAGCTGCTCCAAATCCGGATTCATGAGGCGCCGGCGCTCCTTGATCAAAAAGTGGTGGAATAAGTGTCGTTCTGATTGCGCTTGTCCAGTTCCCGCATGAGCGTGTCCTGCAGGTGCTGGCATAGCTCCGGGTCGGATACTGGATTACCGTTGAGGTCGGTGACGAAGAACACGTCCTCGACCCGCTCTCCCAGGGTGGCGATGCGCGCATTCTGCACCAGCAGCTCAAACTGCACGAAGATGCGACCGATATGGGCCAGCAGGCCGGGGCGGTCCAGAGTGTGGATGTCCACCACGGTGCGGTCATTGACAATGTCGTTGCTGATCACCACCTGGGTCGGCACGTCGAAATGCTTGTGCCGGCGCGGCATGCGCCGGCTTACCGTGGTGCCGAACTTCTCCGGGTGCTTGAGCGTCTCGGTCAGGGTCTGGCGGATGTGTTCGATGCGCGGCCAGTCATCGCCGATCGGTGTGCCATGCTCGTCCAGGACGATGTAGGTATCCAGGCTGAAGCCGTCGGCGCTGGTGATGATGCGGGCGTCCATGATGGTCAGGCCCAGGCTGTCCAGGGCGTTAACGGTGGCGGCGAACAGGTTCTGGGTATCAGGCGTGTAGATGAAGATCTGCGAACCGCCTTCGGTTTGCCCCTGGCCCATCTGGTTTTCGCGGATCAGCACCAGTGGATCTTCCGGGTTGGGGCGGCCGAGCAGCGCCTCGGTGTGCCAGGCGATATCCCAGGGGGTTTCGCGAAGAAAATACTCGTCGCCGATGTTGGCCCACAAAGCCTCCACCGCCTGCGGATCCTGGTCGCGATCCACCAGCATCTTAAGCGCCGCTTCGTGGGTTTCGTCGACCCAGTCCTGTTTATCCAGCGGGTTGTTCAGGCCGCGGCGCAGGGCGCGCTTGGTTTCCACGTACAGTTGGCGCAACAACGAGGCGCGCCAGGAATTCCACAGGTTCGGATTGGTGGCGTTGATGTCCGCCACGGTGAGTACGTAAAGATAGTCCAGGTGCACCAGATCGCCGACCACGCGGGCGAACTCGTGCACCACGTCCGGGTCGGAAATGTCCTTGCGCTGGGCGGTGACGCTCATGGTCAGATGGTTGCGGACCAGCCAGGCCACCAGTTTGCCATCCCAGTTGCTGAGGCCGTGGCGCTGGCAAAAGGCGATGGCGTCCTCGGCTCCCAGTTCGGAGTGATCACCGCCGCGGCCCTTGGCGATGTCATGGTAGAGGCCGGCGACATACAGCAGTTCCGGTTTCGGCAGTCGGTAAAACACTTCGCTGGCCAGCGGGAACGTCTCGCGCATGTCGTCGTAACGCAGCCGGCGCATGTTCTTGATCACCAGCAGGGTATGGGCATCGACGGTGTAAATATGGAACAGATCGTACTGCATCATGCCGATGATGCGGCCGAACTCGGGTAGGTATTTGCCGAGCAGCCCGTAGCGCTTCATCCGACGCAACTGGGTGAACAACGAGTGAGGGCTGCGCAGCAGCTGCATGAACAGGGCGGTGTTGGCGGGATCGTTACGGAACGCATCGTCGATGGTGGGCCGGGCTTCGATCAGCGCGCGAATAGTCTCCGCGCGAATGCCTTTCAGGTCCGGGTTCTGCGCCAGCAGCACGAACATTTCCAGCATCGCCGATGGGTGCTTCTGAAATACGTCCGGAGCGCTGATTTCCAGGTAGTCATTACGTGCCTGGAAGCGGCGGTTGAGCGGACGCTTTTGTTCCGGCGTACCGGAGCGCAGAATCGCTTCGTCGAACAATTGCAGCAGCATTTCATTGAACACCGACATGGCCAGCGCCACCCGGTAGAACCCTTTCATGAAATGCTCAACCGCCAGGTTGGCGTCGGAATCCCGATATCCGAGGCGGTCCGCCAGTTGCCGTTGATGATCGAACAGCAGCCGGTTTTCATTGCGGCCGGTGAGCGAGTGCAGCGCCCAGCGGATGCGCCACAGCTCGGCCAGCCATTTTTGCAGCAGCGCGTGTTCCTTGCGGGTGATAAAACCGGCTTCGACCATGGTATCGATGCTGTCGGCGCCAAAATGCCGCTGTGCCACCCAGGAGATCATTTGAAAATCACGCAGGCCGCCGGGGGCGTTCTTGAGGTCCGGTTCCAGGTTGTATTCGGTGTCGTTGTGTTTGGCGTGGCGGGCGGTCTGCTCATCCCATTTGGCGGCGAAGAAGCGGTCCGCCGGCCACATCCGGTCCGGGGCGGTGTGTTCGGCCAGAGCGGTCAGGACCGCGTTGTCGCCGGCCAGGGTGCGTGCCTCCATGATGTTGGTGGCGACGGTGATGTCCTCGGCCGCCAGGGCCACGCACTCGTCAAGGGAGCGTACGCTGTGGCCGATTTCCAGGCCAATGTCCCAAAGAAAGGCCACGAAACCTTCCAGGGACCCGCAGGCCTGTTCGTCCGGGCGCTGGCGGAACAGCACCATCAGGTCCACATCGGAATAGGGGTGCAGTTCGCCGCGGCCGTAGCCGCCCACGGCCACCAGAGCGGCGTCGCTCAAATGGTCCAGACCGAACAGGGACCAGGCGGCGATGAGGACCCGGTCCACCAGGGTGGCGCGGCCGTGCACCAGATCCTCGATCGGGGTCTGGTCAAAAGCGGCGTCCAGGCGCGCCTGCCCTTCCTCCAGGTAAGCCCGGGCGGCCTGTCCCGGCTGGTCGGCATCGCGCAGGCGTGCAAGAAGGTCGGACTGGCTCAGAGGGGGCGTCAACGTCATGCTGGAACCTGCCACATAAAAGAAGGGGCCGGCGCAAGGCCGGCCTCCGGATTGGACGAGCCACCGGGATGGCGGTGCCGTCCGCTCATTCTACACAAACCGGGGATGACACCAACGGCTCAATACAGGTCCTGTTCCTCGTCGCGCGCGGTCAGCACCTCGTAGCCGTTGGCGGTGACCGCGATGGTATGCTCCCACTGAGCGGACAGCTTGCGGTCCTTGGTGACCACGGTCCAGCCGTCCGGCAATACCTTATTGGAGGCCTTGCCGGCGTTGATCATCGGTTCGATGGTGAACACCATGCCCTCGACCAGCTCCAGACCGGTGCCGGTTTTGCCGTAGTGCAGGACCTGGGGCTCCTCGTGAAAGCCCTCGCCGATGCCGTGGCCGCAATATTCGCGCACCACGGAGAAACGCTCACTCTCGGCCAGTTTCTGGATACGGTGGCCGATGTCGCCCAGGCGTACGCCGGGCCTTACCATTCTGATACCGGCCAGCATGCACTCACGGGTGGTTTCCACCAGACGGCGGGACAGCACCGACGGCTCACCCACGTAATACATTTTGCTGGTGTCGCCGTGCCAGCCGTCCTTGATCACGGTGACATCGATATTGACGATATCACCGCTCTTGAGCACCTTTTTCTCATTGGGAATACCGTGGCAGACCACGTGGTTCACCGAGGTGCAGATGGACTTCGGAAAAGGAATGCGGCCCGGCGCGCCACCGTAGCCAAGGCAGGCGGGGATGGCCTTCTGCTTGTTGACGATGTGGTCATGGCAGATACGATCCAGTTCCTCGGTGGTCACCCCCGGCTGAACGTGCTCGCCAATCATTTCCAGGACTTCGGCGGCCAGACGGCCGGCTTCGCGCATTTTGGCGATTTGTTCGGGGGTTTTGATCACTACATTCATGCCAGGAACCTGTTCGTGGTAAAGGATGTCGTCGTCAATGAGCCGCGGCAAATAAAGACCGAAGTCAGTAAAGGTCGAGAACGAGCCCGGTGTCTACCCTGGAGATCGAGGGAAAAATACCGTGTTTTCAGAGACTTGGACGGACCCGGTCGGGTAGCGGCCGGGTCTTTTCCGTTGCCTCGATGGGGGCGGTCGTGGTATAAAGCGCCCGCTTTCTCACTCGTCGGCGGTGCCGCATTGTAACCGTTCGGCGCTGAGGAGTGGAGCCTTGGACCGGGCAACCCTTCCCAATACCGGGAAATGGGGGCTCCGGCCGGGTAAACAACGACACACACGTTCCGACACATGGCTCGGGGTGCTTCCAGGCGCTTCCTCTCTATTTATTAGGGAAGGGGAGACCGGAGGTTGGGTCATGAGGGGACGTGGAGGCCTAACCCTTGGAGTTTACATTATGTCTAGCGTAACCATGCGCGATATGCTGAAGGCCGGCGTGCACTTCGGCCACCAAACCCGTTACTGGAACCCGAAGATGAAGCCGTTCATCTTTGGTGCCCGCAACAAGATTCATATCGTTAACCTGGAATCCACCCTGCCGCTGTTCAACGAAGCCATTGGCTTCCTGAACAAACTGGCCGCCAGCAACAACAAAGTGCTGTTCGTTGGCACCAAGCGCGCCGCCCAGAAGGCGATTCGCGAGGAAGCCACTCGTTGCGGCATGCCTTATGTGGATCACCGTTGGCTCGGCGGCATGCTGACCAACTGGAAGACCATCCGCCAGTCCATCAAACGCCTGCGTGATCTGGAAGCGCAGAGCGAGGACGGCACCCTGGACAAGCTGACCAAGAAAGAAGCCCTGATGCGCCGCCGCGAGATGGACAAGCTGGAACGCTCCATCGGTGGTATCAAAGAGATGGGCGGTTTGCCGGACGCGCTGTTCGTGATCGACGTGGATCACGAAGATATCGCCGTTCAGGAAGCCCGCAAACTGGGTATTCCGGTGGTGGCGGTGGTGGACACCAACTCCGACCCGGATGACATCGACTACGTCATCCCGGGCAACGATGACGCCATTCGCGCTATTCAGCTTTATGTCCAGGCCGCCGCCGACGCGATCCTGGAAGGCAAGGAATACGCGAAAAACAGTGGTGCCGGCGGCGAGAGTGAATTCGTCGAGGTAGTGGAAGACTCGGAAGCCGACCAGGCCGAGGGTTGATTCGCGTCGGGCCGGGGATATCCCGGCCCGTGCCACCTGATTCAACACCCTGTTAAAAGATTCAAGAGGTAAGCATGGCTGCTGTAACTGCTGCAATGGTGAAAGAGCTTCGTGAGCGCACCGGCCTGGGCATGATGGAATGCAAAAAGGCGCTGGTGGAAGCGGATGCGGACATCGAAAAAGCCATTGATGACCTGCGCAAATCCGGCCAGGCGAAAGCCGCCAAGAAAGCCGGTCGTACCGCCGCCGAAGGCGCCGTGGTCGTGGCCACCAGCGACGATAATTCCCGTGCGCTGATGGTCGAGATCAACTCCGAAACCGACTTCGTTGCCCGCGACGAGAACTTCCTTGGCTTCGCCAACAAAGTGGCTCAGGCCGCTCTGCAGGCCGGTGCCACCGACGCCGCCGAGATCGCCGAACTGAAGCTGGAAGATGGCGCCTCCGTGGAAGAAGCGCGTCAGGCACTGGTGCAGAAAATTGGTGAGAACATTCAGGTGCGTCGTGCCGTCGCTCTGAACGTGGAAGGCGGCGTGGTCGCTTCCTATGTGCACGGCGGCAAAATCGGCGTGCTGGTTTCCCTGTCCGGTGGCGATACCGAGCTGGGTAAGGACGTGGCCATGCACGTGGCCGCGGTGGCGCCGATGGTGGTCAAATCCGACCAGGTGCCCGCCGAGACTCTGGACAAAGAGCGTGAAATCATCCGTGCTCAGCCGGATATGGAAGGCAAGCCCGCGGAAATCGTCGAGAAAATGGTTGGCGGCCGCATCAACAAATTCCTCAAGGAAGTGAGCCTGCTGGATCAGCCCTTCGTGAAGGATCCCAACACCTCCGTTGGCAACCTGGTGAAAGGTGCCGGTGCCGAGGTGGTGGCTTTCGAGCGCCTGGTGGTGGGCGAAGGCATCGAGAAGGAAGAGGTGGATTTCGCTGCTGAAGTCATGGCTCAGGCGAAACGCTAAATTGCGCGCCGCATGGCGTGCCGGGGTGGCGGCCGTAAAGTCTGCATATTTACGCCGCCGCGCCACCAAAACGCCTTGTTGGGCTCCCCAGCAAGGCGTTTTTTTAAGAATCGATTATTGAAACCGGGTGCCAACCGGCGCACCCGATGGCTTTGACGCCGATGACTGCTCTGTCCGAGAGGGCGGGTGATGTTTTTCGCGGGCATCGCGGAGACGGCGTGGAAAGCATGTGAGCGAATCTCCGCCGGCGCGATTAAACAGTTGCATCCTCGCGTGCGGCGGGTAGTGTGTCGAGAGTCCTGTGGCCGCGGTACGCTCGCGGGCCGGGCCATTTCAGGCGCACGGACCGAACGATTAGCAAATGGCGGGTATTCCATGAGTGGCGGAGAGCATGATATGGCCAAGAGCAAGGAGCGTTCACCGCGCTATAACCGCATCCTTCTCAAGCTGAGCGGTGAGGCGTTGGCGGGCGACGAGGGATTCGGTATCGATCCCCGGGTACTGGACACCTTATCCCTGGAGATTGGTCAGTTGGTGGGAATTGGTGTACAGGTGGGCATCGTTATCGGTGGCGGTAACCTGTTTCGCGGCGCCGCCCTGCAAACAGCCGGTCTGGACCGGGTGGCGGGCGATCACATGGGGATGCTGGCCACGGTAATGAACGGCCTGGCAATGCGCGATGCGCTGGAGCGCTCCAACATCCGCACCCGGCTGATGTCGGCCATTCCCATGAGCGGCATCGTGGAGCATTATGATCACCGGCACGCCATCCGCTATCTGAAAAACGGCGAAGTGGTGATCTTCTGTGCCGGCACTGGCAACCCGTTCTTCACCACGGATTCCGCCGCCTGTCTGCGCGGTATTGAAATCAGCGCCGACGTGGTGCTCAAGGCCACCAAGGTGGACGGGGTCTACGACGACGATCCGGTGAAGAACCCCGAAGCACGCAAATATGACCGCCTGACCTTCGATCAGGTGCTGGACAGCAAACTCGGCGTGATGGACCTGACCGCCATTTGCCTGTGTCGTGACCACGACATGCCGTTGCGTGTATTCAACATGAACAAGCAGGGCGCGTTGCTGAATCTGATGCTGGGGGGCAGCGAAGGCACCCTGGTGGCGTCCGAAGTACAGGAAGCGGGCTCCGAGACCGCATGATCGGCGGCGCAGCCCAGTGAAGAACAGGCGAGGAATCGAAAGGTGATCGAGGACATCAAGAAAGACGCGGAATCACGCATGAAAAAGAGCCTGGAGTCTCTGGACGTGGCTCTGAAGAAAGTGCGCACCGGTCGCGCTCATCCCAGTCTGCTGGACACTGTCCACGTGTCCTACTACGGCTCGGACACGCCGTTGAGCCAGTTGGCCAACATCAGCGTGGAGGAGGGGCGTACCTTGCTGGTGTCGCCGTTCGACAAGAGCCTGGTGCCGGATGTGGAAAAAGCCATCCTGGCTTCCGATCTGGGCCTGAATCCCTCCACCGCCGGCACCGTGATTCGTTTGCCGCTGCCTCCGCTGACCGAGGAAACCCGCCGCGATCTGGTGAAGGTGGTGCGCGGCGAGGCCGAGCATGCCAAAGTGGCGATCCGCAACATCCGCCGTGACGCCAATGGTGATTTCAAGGATTTGCTTAAGGAGAAGGAAATCTCCGAGGACGAAGCCCGTCGCGGCGAAGAGCAAATCCAGCAGCTTACCGACCGCATGGTCGGTGAGGTGGAGAAGATGCTCAAGATCAAGGAAGAAGAGTTGATGACCGTTTGAGGATCCCGGGATCCTGAAGCGGCCAGAGCGGGCGCCGGCAATTACCGGCGCCTGCGTTGTTTCGGGTGGTACGGGACGGCGAAACGGATCAGGCCCGTTCGTTGCCTGGTGAACAAGAGAAGCAAGGACGACAACCCGGAGGTTCTTGATGGAAGAAACCCGACCGGTTTCCTCGGCGCCGGACCTGGATTCCCACGCCGGGGCTTTGCCGCGCCACGTCGCCATCATCATGGACGGCAACAACCGTTGGGCCCGCCAGCGCGATTTGCCCGGCGTCGAAGGCCATCGGGCCGGTGAAGCCACGGTACGGGAAGTGATTCGCCGTGCCGCCCGTCGTGGCATCGAAGTAGTGACGCTGTTCGCGTTCAGTTCAGAAAACTGGCGCCGGCCGGAGGACGAGGTGCAGCATCTGCTGGCGCTGTTCGTTCACGCCCTCGGGGCCAGGGTCGCCGAATTGCACGAAAACGGCATCCGCTTGCGTTTCATCGGCGAGCGCTCCGCTTTCAATGACGGCTTGCGCCGGGGTATGGCCGAGGCCGAGCAACTGACCGCCAATAATGACGGCATGACCCTGGCCATCGCCGTTAATTATGGTGGCCAATGGGATCTGACTCAGGCCGCCCGCCGTGTGGCGCAACAGGTGCGTGACGGTGAGCTGGCGGTGGAGCAGATCACCGATGCCGAGCTGGGCCGTCACGTCAGTCTGGCCGATCTGCCGCCGCCGGATCTGCTGATCCGTACCGGTGGCGAGCAACGCCTGAGCAACTTCCTGTTGTGGCAGGCCGCCTACAGTGAATTCTATTTCACCCCAACCCTGTGGCCGGATTTTGACGGCCAGGCGCTGGATCGGGCGCTGGCGGATTACGCCTCCCGGCAGCGCCGCTTCGGGCGCTCCGGTGAGGAAGTCAGTCGCCTCGATGGAGACTCTTCATGCTGAAACAGAGGGTGATCACCGCTCTGATTCTGTTGCCGATCGTGCTGGGCGCGGTCTTTGGCCTCGGCCGGGTGCCGTTCGCGGTGATTGCCGGTGTGTTCTTCGTCGTCGGTGGCTGGGAGTGGTCCGGCATGATGCGTGGCCCGGGGCAGGGCGCCCGCCTGCTATGGTGCCTGTCCCTGGCGCTGCTGATGGTGGCGGTCGAAATCTGCCGCCCGGCCTGGGTGCTGAACGCACTGCCGCTGTGGTGGTTGCTGGCGCTGGTGATGGTGCTCGGCTATCCGGGTAACGCCCGGCTGTGGTTCCGGACGCCGGTCATGGTAGTGGTGGGCTGGTTGCTGCTGATACCGTCCTGGGCCGCGGTGGTGGAGCTGCAGGATCATGGCGCGCTGGGCCTGGCCGGCCCCTGGGCGCTGCTGTTCATTCTGGTGTGGGTGTGGGCGGCCGATACCGGCGCCTATTTCGCCGGCCGGGCCTTTGGCCGGCATAAGCTGGCACCGCTGGTCAGTCCCGGCAAGACGGTGGAGGGGCTGGTCGGCGGCGCTCTGCTGGCACTGGCCGTTGTGGCTCTGGTATACGCCACCGGCTGGCTGCGGGCGACCTTGCCGGCGCTATTGATCGTCGCGTTGATGACCGTACTGGCCTCGGTGCTGGGTGACCTGTTCGAAAGCATGGTCAAGCGCGAGCGCGGTATCAAGGACAGCGGCTCGGTATTGCCGGGCCACGGCGGTATGCTGGACCGTATCGACAGTGTCACCGCCGCTCTGCCGGTGGCGCTGGCCGGCCTTAACTGGTTCTCCCTGCCAGGAGGCGTGCTGTGAAGGAGCGTATTACCGTCCTCGGTGCCACTGGCAGCATTGGCTGCCAGACTCTTGAGGTGCTGGCCCTGCATCCGGAGCGCTATGAAGTGGTGGCGCTGACGGCGGGCCATCGCTGGCGTGAGCTGGCGGAACAATGTCTGCGCTGGCGCCCGCGTTACGCCGCTCTGGCGGACGAACAGGCCGCCGGCGAGCTTCGGAACCATCTCAAGGCGGCAGGGTCTGACACCGAAGTGCTGGCCGGGCACCAGGGTGTGTGTGCTCTCGCCGGGCTGGACGATGTGGACACGGTGGTCGCCGCCATCGTCGGCGCCGCCGGTGTGCGTCCGACCCTGGCGGCGGTCGGCGCCGGCAAGAAAATCCTGCTGGCGAACAAGGAAACCCTGGTGGTGACCGGCGCGCTCTTCATGGAGGCGGTGAAGCGCCATGGCGCCACGCTGTTACCGGTGGATTCCGAGCACAACGCCATCTTCCAGTGCCTGCCCCGGGGCGGTGTGGACCAGGGTGTGCGAAGAGTGCTGCTGACCGCGTCCGGCGGCCCGTTTCTTGGCTGGTCCGCCGAGCAACTGGCGTCGGTGACGCCGGAACAGGCGGTGCGTCATCCCAATTGGGACATGGGACCGAAAATTTCCGTGGATTCGGCCACGTTGATGAACAAGGGCCTGGAATTCATCGAGGCCTGCTGGTTGTTCGATATGCCGCCCGAACGAGTGGACGTGGTGATTCACCCGCAAAGCGTGGTGCATTCCATGGTCGAATACCTGGACGGCTCGGTGCTGGCGCAAATGGGCACACCAGACATGCGCACGCCGATCGCCTGCGCCCTGGCGTGGCCGCAGCGGATCGCCTCCGGCGCGCCGTCGCTGGATTTCGCCACGCTTGCCGAGCTGCGTTTCCTGCCGCCGGATGAGCAGGCCTTTCCCTGCCTGGCCCTGGCCCGGCAGGCGATGCAGGCGGGCGGCGCCGCCACCGCCGTGCTCAACGCCGCCAATGAAGTGGCGGTGGCCGCTTTTCTTGACGGCGGGCTGGGTTTCCAGCATATCGGTAGCGTGGTGGCGAACACTCTGGAAGCCTTGCCCGGCGGTTGCTGTGACGATGTGGATGAAGTGATGGACCTGGACGCCCGCGCGCGGGAGCTGGCCCGGCAACAAGTACAGGCTTTGGGCCGATGAAGGAGAAGGTGTGAAACGCGATGGTCAGACAGTAGTACCGCCGCTGATGGCTTGCACAGAGGTCAATCAATGCTGACGGTTCTGGCTTTCATCGTCACCATTCTGGTCATCGTTGCCTTCCATGAATGGGGACATTTTCTTGCCATGCGCGCCTTTGGCGTGCGGGTTTTGACGTTTTCCGTCGGCTTCGGCCCGCGCCTGTGCCGTTTTACCGATCGCCGTGGCACCGACTGGGTGATCAGCGCGATACCCCTGGGCGGCTTCGTCAGGCCGCTGGACCGCCGGGACGGCGAGATTCCGGACGACGCCACCCTGGAAGAAGAGTTCTCCGGCAAACCCGCCTGGCAGCGCGTGATCGTCTACGCCGCCGGTCCCATATTCAATTTCATTCTCGCCTTCCTGATCTACTGGCTGTTGATGATGACCGCTGGCGAACGCGGCTATGCGCCAGTGGTGGGCAATCCGACGGCGGACTCTCCGGCGGCGGCGGCGGGCTTCGAACCCGGCGATCGCATGCTCAGTATTGGCGGCCGTGAGGTGCGAACCTGGCAGGATGTGATGGGGCGGCTGGTGCTGTACCTGGGTGATGCCGAGCCGGTGCCGGTGCAAGTGCGGGACAGCCAGGGCCAGGAGCGCACCCGGCAACTGGATATCAGCGCCTGGTCCCAGGATCCGGAGCAGTCGCCATTGCCGGTGCTGGGCCTGAGCCCGGCGGTGGTGATCGGCGAGATCGCGGAGGACAGCGGAGCCCAGCGCTCCGGCGTGCGGAGCGGCGATCAGGTGCTGACCACCGACGGTCAGCCGGTGCCGGGCTGGAGCGCCTGGCGGCAGAAGCTGCAGGAAAGCCCGGGGCAGGCTCTGCCGGCCACCGTGCTGCGTGATGGCCGTGAGCATTCCCTGACATTGCATCCGGAGCCGGTGACGGTGGAAGATCGCGTGGTCGGTCAGCTCGGAGTGCTGCCCGGTGGTATCGTCGAACAGCGCTATAATCCGTTGTCGGCGCTGGACGCCGCCGGCGGCCGCCTGGCCGAGCAGGCCGGCGTGGTGTGGGCGAGCATCGCCAAATTGTTTACCGGTCACTTGCCACTGGATAGTCTCGGTGGGCCGGTGACCATTGCCCAGGTGGCCGGGCAGAGCGCGGAGGTGGGAATTCTCAGCTTCCTGATGCTGCTGGCCTACCTCAGTATCACCCTGGGCATTATCAACCTGCTGCCGGTGCCGATGTTGGACGGCGGTTGGATTCTTTTCGGCATCATCGAAATGATTCGCGGGCGCAGCCTGCCCGAGCGGTTCCTGACCACCGCTCAAGGGGTGGGGCTGACGCTGGTGATGAGTTTCATGTTGTTGGCCATCTACAACGATCTGGTGCGACAGTTTTCATGAGATACCGGGAAACGACCCAAACCCTGTTCGGCGGGGTACTGCTGACTCTGGGGGCCCTGAGCCCCGCGCTGGTACAAGCCCAGGAAGCCGTGCCGTTTCAAGTAAGGGATATTCGCGTGGAGGGGCTGCAACGCATCCCCGTCGAGCGGGTATACGCCACCTTGCCCATTCAGCCCGGTGACACCGTGACCCGGCAAAGCGTGGTGCAGTCGGTGCAAGCCCTGTTCGCCACCGGCAATTACGAGGATGTGCAACTGGGGCGCGACGGCGACGATCTGGTGGTGATGGTCTCCGAGCGGCCGAGCATTGCCCGTATCGAGCTGTCCGGCAATAAGTCGATCGAGGAGGACGCCCTGCGCAAGGGGCTGACCGAAGCCGGTCTGGCGGAGGGCGAAGTGTTCCAGCGATCCACCCTGGAGGCCATTTCCGGCGAGCTGGAGCGGCAGTACGTGGCCCAGGGCCGCTATGGCGCGGATATCAGCACCGAAGTAACGCCGCTGCCGCGGAACCGGGTGGCGCTGAAGATCGACATCTACGAAGGCAAATCGGCGCGCATCAACGACATCAACATCGTTGGCAACACCGTGTTTGATGACGATGAGCTGCTCAAGGTCTTCAATCTGCGGCCGTCGCACTTCTGGTCGTTCATCAAGGGCGACGACAAATACAGTCGCGAACGGCTGGCCGGTGATCTGGAGCAATTGCGGTCGTACTATCTGGATCGTGGCTACATCAACTTCTCCATCGAGTCCACTCAGGTGGCGGTGACCCCGGACCGGGAGAAGGTGGCGCTCACCATCAACGTCAACGAAGGCGAGCAGTACACCGTCAACAGCATCAAACTGGCCGGTGATCTGGTGGTGGACGAGGAGCAACTGCGCTCTCTGGTGGTGCTGGACAAGGGCCAGGTCTTCAGCCAGCAGCAGGTGACCTACACCAGTGATCTGATCAAACGCCGCCTGGGTAACGAAGGCTACACCTTCGCCGAGGTGCGGGGCATCGATCAGGCGACCAACGACGACGACAACACCGTTGACGTGGTGTTTTACGTGGAGCCGGGGCGCAAGGTTTACGTTCGCCGCATCAACTACAGCGGCAACCAGAAAACCGCCGACGAAGTGATGCGCCGGGAAATGCGCCAGTTCGAGCAGGCGCCGGCCAATACCGCGCTGATCGACTTGTCCCGTCAGCGTCTGGAGCGTCTCGGTTACTTCAGCGCGGTGCAGGCGGACACCGATCCGGTGCCCGGATCCGATGATCTGGTGGATGTGAACTACAAAGTGGAGGAGCAGCCGTCCGGTTCCATCGGCGCCAATGTCGGTTATTCCGATGCCTCCGGTGTGGTGTTCGGCGCCAACATCAGTCAGAACAACTTCCGTGGTACCGGTAACCGGGTGTCCTTTGCGCTCAGCCGCAGCGATATCCGGGACGCCTACAGCTTCTCTCACTACAACCCGTACTACACCCTGGACGGTGTCAGCCGGGGCTTCAGCCTGTACTACTCCAAGATTGATTTCGATGAGGCCCGGGTCTCCTCCTATGCCGCGGACCGCGCCGGCGGCTCGGTGACCTTCGGCTACCCGATTTCCGAATACACCCGTCTGAGCTTCGGCGGTGGTCTGGAGCGCACCAAGATTTCCGACGGCGAATTCATCGCCGTGGACATCGCCCGCTTCATGGAAGAAGAAGGCCGCACCTTCGACGAGATCAAGACCAACGCCACCTTGCGCACCAGCACCCTTAACCGGGGGGTGCTGCCGGACCGTGGCTGGGCCAGCACTTTGAATCTGGAAGTGGCGGTGCCGGGCTCCGACTACCTGTTCTATAAACTGAGCTGGGACGGCGAGAAGTATTTCCCCATCACCAACCGCTGGACCCTGCGTACCCGCAGCGCCATCGCTTATGGTGACGGCTATGGCGACAACGAAGTTCTGCCGTTCTTCGAAGCGTTCTACGGCGGTGGTATCGGCTCGGTCCGGGGCTATGAGTCCCGCTCCCTGGGTCCCCGGTCCGATGCGTTGTATTATGCGCAACGCGGTGAAACGGACCCGGATCCCGATCCGATCGGGGGTAACCTGCTGACCGAACTCAGCGTGGAATTGATCTTCCCGACGCCGTTCGCGGCGGAATCGCGCAGCGTGCGGACTTTCCTGTTCGCCGACGCGGGTAATATTTTCGAGACTAAACGGGATGATATCGACGCTGATTTCGCCGTCCAGGATCTGCGGGCATCGGTGGGGATCGGCCTGAGCTGGCTCACCGCCATCGGTCCGCTCAGCTTCAACCTGGCCAAGGCGATCAACAACGAGTCCGGCGACGATACCGAAGTGTTCCAGTTCTCTCTGGGGCAAACGTTCTGATAGCGATCGGATAGAGGCTGGCCCGGTGGCGCCGGGCCTTTGTTGTTATTGGGAAGGGAAGTGTTAGGAGCGGTTATGAAGAAGAGCTTGCTTGTTGTACTGATGTTGTTGCCGGTGCTGGCCAGCGCGGAAATGCGCATTGGCGTGGTGGATCCGATCGGTGCCTTGCAGGAGGCCGACGAGTTCAAGACCCGTTACAGCAAACTGGAATCGTCATTGCAGGGCGACCAGGCGCGGCTGGAGCAGTTGGGCAAGGAAGTGGAAGGCTTGCGCAACCGCCTCGACAAGGAAGGCATGACCATGGGCGAGGACGAACGCCAGCGTTTGCAGACCCAGGGACAGCAAAAGATGATCGAAGTGCAGAACCTGCGTCAGTCCGCGCAAAAGAAACTGGGGCGCGGCCAGCAGGAAATCCTGGACGTGATGGAGCCGAAGCTGCGTGAAGCGGTGGAAGCGGTGGCCAAGAAGCGTAATCTGGACATGGTCCTCAATGGCCAGGCGGTGGTGTACCTGAAAGGCGATGAGCCGGACATCACCAAGGACGTCACCCAGCAACTCAATCGCATGAAATAATCGATGACGGTTACTCTGGAATTTCTCGCCCGGGAGCTGGAGGCGGAACTGCATGGTCCGGCGGACGTCGAGGTCAGTGGCCTCGGCACCATTGGTGCCGCCGGTCCACACCAGCTCACCTTTCTGGCCAATCCGCGCTATCGTGCCTTCCTGGAGAACACCAGCGCCGGCGCGGTACTGCTGAGCGCGGATCAACGGGAGCATTGCCCGGTACCCGCTCTGGTGGTGAAGGATCCGTACCTGGCGTTCGCCAAAGCCAGCCATTTCTTTGATACCGCGCCGCCGGTGCCCGCCGGGATCCATCCGAGCGCGGTGGTGGATCCTTCAGCGACGGTGCCGGAGTCGGTATCGCTGGGGCCGAATGTGGTGGTCGACGCTGATGTGGTGCTGGGTGAAGGCACCGTGGTGATGGCCAATTCCGTCATCGGAGCCGGTACGCGCATCGGCGAGCAAGGGCGCATCTGGCCGAATGTTACAATTTATCATGGTGTTACCATCGGGCCGCGGACTACCATTCACTCCCATACCGTGATCGGCGCGGACGGGTTCGGCTTTGCCTTCAACGGCGCGGGCTGGACCAAGGTGGCGCAGGTGGGCGGTGTGCGTATCGGCGCGGACGTGGAGATCGGCGCCGGCACCACTATTGATCGCGGGGCCATCGAGGACACCGTGATCGGCAATGGGGTGATCCTGGATAATCAGATTCAGGTGGCCCACAACGTGGTGATCGGCGATCATTCCGCTCTGGCCGGCAAGGTCGGCATCGCCGGCAGCAGCCGTATCGGCAGCTACTGCATGATCGGCGGCGCGGTGGGAATCTCGGGTCACCTGGAAATCTGTGACCAGGTGCAGATTCTCGGCATGTCCCTGGTGTCCCGTTCGATCACGGAGCCGGGCACTTACGGGTCGGCGCTGCCCGTGGACAAACAGGACCGTTACCGCCGTAATGTGGCGCGTTTTCGCCACTTGGACGAGTTGTCCCGGCGGGTTCGTCGTCTGGAAAAGGCGCGGGGCGGGAGCAGCGAAGACTGAATCCCAGGCCGCGTCAGGCCCAGCGACGATCGGATGTCACGCCCCCGACAGGGGGTTTTTGCTTTCGGAATACATATCATGATGGACATTAACGAGGTGCGGGAATACTTGCCCCACCGCTATCCGTTTTTGCTGGTGGACCGGGTGGTGAACGTGGAGCCGGGCAAGCGCATCGAGGCGTACAAGAACGTCACGATCAACGAGCCCTTCTTCAACGGCCATTTCCCGCAGGAACCGATCATGCCCGGCGTGCTGATCATCGAAGCGATGGCTCAGGCCGCCGGGATCCTCGGGTTCGTCACCGAGAACAAGCGCCCGGCGGATGGTTACATCTACCTGCTGGTGGGCGTGGACAATGCCCGTTTCAAGCGTCAGGTCGTGCCCGGTGATCGTTTGACGCTGCATGCCGAGTGGCTGATGCTGCGCCGCAGCATCCTCAAGTTCACCTGCCGCGCGGAAGTGGAGGGCCAACTGGTGGCCTCCGCCGACATGCTGGTGGCGGAACAGAAAGTCTGATTCACGCCCGCTCGGGCGGGCGTCACGGCCATCGCCGCCTTTTGGGCTCTTAGAGCCTGTTTACGATCTATTCACCGCCGCGCCGGAGTTCATTTTGTCGTCAGGGCGTGATTTCGATTGTGCGATGTAGTCATTCTACATAAACAAGCGTAATCGCGGTCTGGCGGCAAAAGGGACCCGGCCCTTCGGGTTGCGCTTGAAAAGCCGCCAGAGGACGCTGTGGCCTTTGACTTTGGAACCACCAGAGCCTGCAGTCCCCAACGCCCTCTGGCGGCTTTTACAGCGGCAACGCGGTGGCGAATAGATCGTAAACAGGCTCTTGGCTATACTTGCGGCGATTGCACCATTCGGAACGACACACCAGCCCAGGGTGGACACGCATACCTATGATTCATCCCACAGCCATTATCGATCCCAAAGCGGACCTGGCGGCGGACGTCGAAGTCGGGCCGTACTCCGTGATCGGGCCTGACGTCACCATCGGTGCCGGCACTGTTATCGGCCCCCATGTGGTGATCAAGGGGCCGACCCGCATCGGCGCCAATAACCGCATTTTTCAGTTCGCTTCGGTGGGCGAGGACTGCCAGGACAAGAAATATCAGGGGGAACCCACCCGTCTGGAGGTCGGTGACGGTAACGTGATTCGCGAGCACGTCACCATTCACCGCGGCACCGTGCAGGATCAGGGGCTGACCCGCATCGGCAACAACAATCTGCTGATGGCCACGGTGCATGTGGCCCATGATTGCATGATCGGCAACGATAATATTTTCGCCAATGCCACCGGCATCGCCGGCCACGTGCACATCGGCGACAACGTGATTCTCGGCGGCATGACCGGTATTCACCAGTTCTGCCACATTGGTTCCTACGCCATGTCCGCCGGCTGCAGTCTGATCGTCAAGGATGTCCCCGCCTACGTCATGGTCGGCGGCAATCCTTCCTCGGCCCGCAGCATGAACTTCGAGGGCATGCGCCGGCGCGGATGGGACAGCGAAGTCATCAACCGTCTGCGCAAGGCCTTCAAAGTGGTCTACCGCCAGGGCATGACCCTGGAGCAGGCGCTGGCGGAGCTGGATCCGGAAGCCGGGCAGTGCGATAAGCTGAAGCTGTTCGTGGACTCCCTGCGTGATTCCACCCGGGGCATCACTCGCTGATATGGACGCGCCGCTGATCGCCCTGGTGGCCGGCGAGGCTTCCGGCGATATTCTCGGCGCCGGCCTGATCGAGGCCTTGCGGGCGCGTTACCCGGATGCCCGTTTCTTCGGTGTTGGCGGCGAACGCATGATCGCCGCTGGTTTTGAAACCCTGTTTCCGATGGAAAAACTGTCGGTGATGGGCATCACCGAGGTTCTTGCGCACCTGCCGGAACTGTTCCGTCTGCGCCGTCAGTTGGTGGACGCCTTGCTGGAAAAGCGCCCGGCGGTGGTGATCACCATCGATTCCCCGGATTTTACCCTGGGTGTGGCCAAACGCGCCCACGCCGCCGGTCTGCGCACCGTTCATTACGTCAGCCCGTCGGTGTGGGCCTGGCGGCAGGGGCGGGTCAAGGGGATCCGCCGGGACGTGGACCTGATGTTGACGCTGTTCCCGTTCGAGGCGCTGTTCTATGAGGAGCATGGTGTGCCGGTGGCTTTCGTCGGCCACCCGCTGGCGGACATGATCGAACTGGATGTGGACACCGCCGCCGCCCGCGATGAGCTGGGCCTGGCCAGGGACAGCCAGTGGCTGGCGGTGCTGCCGGGCAGTCGCGGCGGAGAGGTATCGCAACTGATGCCGCCGTTCCTCGACGCCATGGTGCGCCTGCAACGGGACAATCCGGCGCTGCGTTTTGTTATTCCCGCCGCCAACCGGGCCCGCCGCGAGCAGATCGAACTGGCGCTGGGGGCGGCACCGGCGTTGCCAGTGACGGTGGTGGATGGGCACAGCCGCACGGTGATGGCGGCCGCTGATGTGGTGCTGATGGCTTCCGGCACCGCCACCCTGGAAGGCTTGCTGCTGAAAAAACCCATGGTGGTGGGCTACCGGGTGGGCGCGGTGACCTATGCCATCGTTTCACGGCTGGTGAAGAGCGAGTTCGTTGCCTTGCCCAATCTGCTCTGCCGGAAAGCCATGGTGCCGGAGCTGATTCAGGATCAGTTGAGCGGCGAGGCGGCGGCGCGGGAAGTGAATCGCTGGTTGCATGAACCGCGGCGGGTGGCCGCGTTGCGGGAGGATTTCACCCGGGTGCATGAGGCCTTGCGTGGCGGCGCCAGCGTCAAGGCCGCCGAGGCCGTCGCCGGCCTGTTGGAGAGGCCGCGATGAATCATCCCTTTCCTGAGTATGATCTGAACGAACCGTTCGTGCCCAGCGCCTTTGCCTGGCAACCGGGCATGGTGTTGGCCGGCGTTGACGAGGTGGGCCGTGGTCCGCTGGTGGGGGCGGTGGTGACCGCCGCGGTGGTGCTGGACCCGGCAAGGCCCATAGAAGGGCTGGCGGATTCCAAGAAACTCACCGCCAAACGCCGCGAGCGGTTGGCGGAATTGATTCGCGAACGGGCCCGAGGCTGGGCCCTGGGCCGCGCCGAGGCGGCGGAAGTGGATCAATTGAACATCTATCACGCCACTCACCTGGCCATGGTCCGGGCGGTGGAGGCGCTGCCCATTGACGTGGAAGCGGTGTTGGTGGACGGTAACCGGACCCCGTCCTTCGCTTGCCCGGCGGAAGCGGTGGTGAAAGGGGACGGCCGGGTGCCGGCAATCGCGGCCGCGTCGATTCTCGCCAAAGTGGCGCGGGACGCGGAAATGGTGGCGTTGCACCAGCGGCATCCCGATTACGGCTTCGATCGCCACAAGGGCTATCCCACCGCGGTGCACCTGGAAGCGCTGCGCCGGCTCGGTCCCTTGCCCGAACATCGCCGTTCCTTCGGCCCGGTAGCGGCCCTGATCGAATCGAACTGACCCGCCGCAGCCGTGGCGGGAATCAAGGAGCTTTTTTCGTGAGCGAACCTCGTTTCGTCCATTTGCGATTGCATACCGACTACTCCCTGGTGGATGGGGTGGTGCGGGTGAAAGAACTGGTCAAGACTTGCGCTGCCCAGGGCATGCCGGCGGTGGCGGTCACCGATGAGAATAACCTGTTCGCACTGATCAAGTTCTACTCCAATGCCCAGAATGCCGGCATCAAACCGGTGATGGGCGCCGACCTCTGGGTGCAGGCGGACGATCCCGAAGACGAGCCCAGCTATATCACCTGTCTGGTGCAGAACGAACAGGGCTACCGCAATCTGACCCTGTTGATCAGCCGCGCCTGGCAGACCAATCAGGTGCGTGAACGGGCACTGATCCGGCGCGAGTGGCTGCTGGAACTCAACGAGGGGCTGATCGTGCTGTCCGGCGCCCGTTTTGGTGACGTGGGCAAATTACTGCTGGCGGAGAAGACCGATCTGGCGCGGGAGCGGGCCTCGGAATACAAAACCGTGTTTGGCGACCGTTACTACCTGGAAGTGCAACGCACCCAGCGCCCCGGTGACGAGGACTGCCTGCACGCCAGCGTGGCGTTGGCGGCGGAGCTGGACATCCCGGTGGTGGCCAGCAATGACGTGCGTTTCCTCAAGCGCGAGGATTTTGAAGCCCACGAGGCGCGGGTCTGCATTCATGACGGCAACACCCTGGATGATCCGCGCCGGCCACGAAAATATTCCGAAGAGCAGTACCTGAAAAGCGCGGAGGAAATGGCGGAGCTGTTTTCCGATCTGCCGGAGGCGCTGCAAAACAGCGTCGAGATTGCCCGCCGCTGTACCCTCGACATTCGCCTGGGCAAGAACTTCCTGCCGGATTTCCCGGTGCCGGAAGGCATGACCATCGAACAGTATTTCGAGAAAGTGTCCCGGGACGGGCTCGAGGAGCGGCTGGCCAAGATTCTCGATTCGCAGGCGCCGGACTACGCCGAGCGCCGCAAGGTCTACGACGACCGCCTCAAGTTCGAGCTGGACATCATTAATCAGATGGGCTTCCCCGGTTACTTCCTGATCGTGGCGGACTTTATCCAGTGGGGTAAGGAACATCAGGTGCCGGTGGGACCCGGGCGGGGCTCCGGCGCCGGCTCCCTGGTGGCCTACGCACTGAAGATCACCGACCTCGACCCGATCGCCTACGACCTGCTGTTCGAGCGGTTCCTCAATCCGGAACGGGTATCCATGCCCGACTTCGACGTCGATTTCTGCATGGAAAAACGCGACCGTGTGATCAATTACGTGGCCGACAAATACGGCCGTGACGCGGTCAGCCAGATCATCACCTTCGGCACCATGGCGGCGAAGGCGGTGGTGCGGGACGTGGCGCGCGTGCAGGGCAAGCCCTACGGCATGGCCGACCGGCTCTCGAAGATGATTCCCGGCACTCCGGGGATGACCCTGTCCAAGGCACTGGAGCAGGAAGAGACGCTGCGGGATTTCCTCGAGGACGACGGCAACCCGGACAAGGAAGCGGTCAATGAAATCATGGAGATGGCCTTCAAACTGGAGGGCCTGACCCGGAACGTGGGCAAACACGCCGGCGGCGTGGTGATCGCGCCGGGCAAACTCACCGATTTCGCGCCGTTGCACTGCGACGAGCACGGTGAAAACCTGGTCACCCAGTACGACAAGGACGACGTCGAGCAAGCCGGGCTAGTGAAGTTCGACTTCCTCGGCCTGAAAACCCTGACCATCATCGACTGGGCGATGAAGGCGGTGAACGTGCGCCGCCAGAGGGAAGGGGAAGGGCCGCTGGAGATCGAGCGGATCCCCCTGGACGACGCGCCCAGTTTCGATCTGCTCAAGCGCGGAGACACCACCGCCGTGTTCCAGCTTGAAAGTCAGGGCATGAAGGAGCTGATCAAGAAGCTCAAGCCCGACGTGTTCGAGGACATCATCGCCCTGGTGGCGCTGTATCGCCCTGGTCCACTGGAATCCGGCATGGTGGACAACTTCATCAACCGGAAGCATGGCCGTGAGCCGCTGGCCTACCCGGATCCGCAATACCAGCATGAATGGCTGGAACCGATCCTCAAGCCCACCTACGGGGTGATCCTCTACCAGGAGCAGGTGATGCAGATCGCCCAGGTCCTGGCCGGCTATACCCTTGGTGGCGCGGATATGTTGCGCCGTGCCATGGGTAAGAAAAAGCCGGAGGAGATGGCCAAGCAACGGGCGATCTTCGAAAGCGGCGCGAAAGAGAAGGGCGTGGATCCGGATCTGGCGATGAAGATCTTCGACCTGGTGGAGAAGTTCGCCGGTTACGGCTTCAACAAATCCCACTCCGCCGCTTATGCCCTGGTGGCGTATCAGACTGCCTGGCTCAAGGCCCATTACCCGGCGGAGTTCATGGCGGCGGTGATCTCCGCCGATATGCAGAACACCGACAAGGTGGTGACCTTCATTGATGAATGTCACTCCATGGGCCTCAAGGTGCTGCCGCCGGACGTCAATTCCTGTGGCTATCGTTTCACCGTCAACCCCGATGGCGACATCGTCTACGGGTTGGGGGCGATCAAGGGGCTCGGCGAAGGCCCCATCGACGCCATCGTCAGTGCCCGCGGCGACAGCGATGGATTCGACGATCTGTTCGACTTCTGCCGCCGTATCGACCTGAAGAAGATCAATCGCCGCTCCCTGGAAGCCCTGGTGCGTGCCGGAGCGCTGGACAAGCTCGGGCCGAACCGTCATTTCCGTGATCGCGCCACGCTGCTGGCGACCCTGCCGGATGCCATCGCCGCGGCGGAACAGGATGCCCGCAACGAAGAAGCCGGCATGATGGATTTGTTTGGCTCCATGCAGACCGCCGAAACACCGGTGGTGGAATGGAGGCCGGCCCGCGAGTGGAATGACGAACTGCGTCTCAACGGCGAGCGCGATACCCTGGGCCTGTTTCTGACCGGTCACCCCATCGACCAGTTCGAGCACGAGGTGCGGCAATTCGTCAGCGCCCGCTTCAATGCCCTGCAACCCACCGCCAAGGGCGAGGCCGCCACCGTGGCCGGACTGGTGGTGGCACTGCGCATTACCCGCAGCAAGCGCAGCGGCGAGCGCATGGCCTTCGTCACCCTCGACGACAAGACCGGACGGCTGGAAGTATCGGTGTTCGGCAAGACCTTTGCCCAGTTCGGCGAACGTATACAGAAGGATATCCTGCTGGTGGTGCGCGGCGGGGTCCGCAACGACGATTACTCTGGCGGTTTCAACCTGGTGGCCGACGAGGTCATGGACATGCGCCAGGCCCGTGAGGTGTTCGCCCGCCGCTTGTGCGTGTCGGTACCGGTGGAGCAGCAACTGCCGGACACCCTGGACCGGCTGCTGGCGCCTTACCGGGGCGGGGCGATCCCGGTGACGCTGCGGCTCGCTCACAAGGAAGCGGATGTGGCCATGTCGCTTGGCGACGAGTGGAAAATCAGCCCCCACGAAGCCCTGGTGGATGAACTGCGCAACCGCTTTGGCGAGACGTCGGTGCAGCTGGAATACTGACGGCTCGACGCCGGACCACCGGACGCGCAAAAGCCGGCGAGCAGGCTTGGAGTGGCGTCCGGTAACAACTTGCAACTTTACGCCCAGCCGGGTATCTCGACGCTGTCATTGTATTGCGGCTACACTTGAGCGCACTGTGACAAGGGGTAGCACATGAATCCGAATTTCCTCGAATTTGAACAACCTATTGCGGAACTGGAAGCCAAAATCGAGGAACTGCGACTCGTAGGCACCGGCAGTGAGGTCAGTATCTCCGACGAGATCGCCAAGCTGCAGGAGAAGGGGATCGCGCTTACCGAGAATATCTTCAGCAAGCTGACCTCCTGGCAGATCTCGCAGCTTTCCCGGCATCCCAAGCGTCCCTACACGCTGGATTACGTCAAGCGCATTTTCGGCGACTTTGACGAACTGCATGGCGATCGCAGCTTTGCTGATGATCCGGCCATCGTTGGCGGCATCACCCGGCTGGACGACCGGCCGATCATGGTGATCGGCCACCAGAAGGGCCGGGAAGTGAAGGAAAAGGTACGCCGTAACTTCGGCATGCCCAATCCGGAAGGCTACCGCAAGGCGTTGCGCCTGATGGAGCTGGCTGAGCGGTTCCGGATGCCGATTTTCACTTTCATTGACACCCCTGGCGCTTTCCCCGGCATCGACGCGGAAGAGCGTGGGCAATCCGAGGCGATCGCCCGTAACCTGCGGGTGATGTCCCAATTGAAAGTTCCGATCATCGCCACCGTGATCGGCGAAGGCGGCTCTGGCGGCGCGCTGGCCCTGGGCGTCTGCGACCACTTGCAGATGCTCCAGTACAGCACCTATTCGACCATTTCCCCGGAAGGTTGCGCCTCGATCCTCTGGCGCAGCGCCGAAAAGGCGCCGGAAGCGGCGGAAGCGATGGGCCTGACCGCCAATCGCCTGCACGAACTGGGTATCGTCGATGAAGTGGTGCAGGAGCCGCTGGGTGGTGCCCACCGCGACTACGACCAGGCCGCCGACGCCGTGCGCCGCTCCCTGACCGCCGCGCTCAACAGCCTCGACGCTTTGGAGCAGCCGGAACTGATTCAGCGTCGCTACGAGCGCCTGATGAGCTACGGCAACTTCGTCAGCGACCCCGTGGATGAGTGATGTCCGACGCCGCCGTCCCCCGCGTGTCGGCGGCCCAGGCCCCGCCCGGGCCTCTGCTGCTGGCGTTCAGCGGCGGCCTTGATTCCTCCCTGTTGCTGCACCTGCTGGTGGAGGCCGGTCTCGGTCGCCGCCTGCGGGCACTGCACGTCAATCACCAATTGCAGGCACGGTCAGAGGACTGGGCGGCATTCTGCCGGACCCGGGCCGAGGCACTGGGCGTGCCGTTCGAGGAAATCCGGGTCAGTGTGCCCGCCGACGTGAACCTGGAAGCCGGCGCCCGCGCCGCCCGCTACCAGGCGCTGACCGAACGGGCCGCCGGCGCCACCGTGATCACCGCCCACCATCGCGATGACCAGGCCGAGACCGTGCTGCTGAACCTGCTGCGTGGCGCCGGCGTACAAGGGCTGGCGGCCATGTCCGAGTACTCCTGGCTGAATGGGTTGCCCCTGTGGCGGCCGCTACTGGCATTCGGGCGGGTGCAGCTGGAGCGCGAGGCTCGCCGCCGGGGTTTGGAGTGGGTGGAGGATCCCAGTAACGCTGATATCAGTCTGCGCCGGAACCGGCTGCGTCATGAGATCCTGCCCCGCCTGGCCGCCACCTGGCCGGGCGCCCCCGCGATCCTGGCTCGCACCGCCGGAGTGATGGCCGACGCCGCTGCCTTGCTGGACGAAAGGGCCGCCGAGGATGCGCGGGCGTTGGCGGCGGCAAGGGATCGGCTGCCCCTGGAGGGGCTGGCGGCGCTGAGCCGTGAACGCCAGGATAATGTGCTGCGTTGGTGGCTGGACCAGGCGGGGGCGCCGCCGCCGTCCCTGGCCGTCACCGGGCAGATCCACGGCCTGCTGCGGGCGCCGGCGGACCGGGAGGCCAGTGTGACGTGGGCCGGCCACACCCTGCGCCGCTATCGCGGTGATCTCTATCTGCTCCACGACCGTGACCTGCGGCCGCTCAGCGGACCTCTGGACTGGCGCCAAGGTCATGAGCCCCCGGATCCCGGCCTCTGGCGTCTGCTTCCGGGAGAAGGCGAGGTGACCCTGTGGGTACCTCCCGGTGATGTGCAACTGCGGCCTTTCGCCGGCGGTGAGCGTTTGCGCCGTCATGGGCAGCATCAGCAGGTCTCGGAGTTGTGGCGCGTGGCCGGGGTGCCGCCCTGGCGTCGCCGCCAATGGCCGTTGCTGTATCAGGAGGGTCAATTGGTGTCGGTGCCGATGATCGGCGTCGCCGATGGCGTGGACCGGCGCCGCTGCCGGCCGTGGCAGTTACGCTGGTAGACGGGCGCGGGCCACGAAGCCGTTTGCGCCCTTGCCGCCTTTTACGTTTTTACCCGTTTTCACGTTGCGACAGTGGTTCCCTGGCGGCAGCCGTTCTGTTACTATTTCGTCCCATCCTGACGTAGCCCAACTCCCTGATATTTCAGGAATACCGAGACCCGGCGGTACGTCCGTTCCAAGCCGAAACAGAACACACCTTTGCCCACTGCGGTGAGCAAAGGTATTTTTTTTGGTGTTTCGTTGGCGCTTTCTCACCTCCGGGGCTTGGGGCCTGGGGCAGGTTGTGGAAAGATCAGTGGCACGGTCGATGAATATGAAGTTGTCGGGACGGCTTGGGCACGTTCAATCCATGACTGATTCTGGTGGGTGCATGGCACGTTATATTTTTGTCACTGGCGGTGTGGTGTCTTCCCTGGGCAAGGGGATCACCTCGGCGTCCCTGGCCTCGTTGCTCGAGGCCCGTGGTCTGAAGGTCACTCTGATCAAGATGGACCCCTACATCAACGTGGACCCAGGCACCATGAGCCCCTATCAGCACGGGGAGGTGTTCGTCACCGAGGACGGCGCCGAAACCGACCTGGACCTGGGGCACTACGAGCGCTTCATCCGTACCCGGCTCAGCCGCCGCAACAGCTTTACCACCGGCCGCGTCTACCAGGACGTGCTGGACAAGGAGCGCCGCGGCGAGTACCTGGGGGCCACCGTGCAGGTGATCCCGCACATCACCGACGAAATCAAACTGAAGATCCAGGAAGGGGCCGGTGACGCCGACGTGGCCATCGTCGAGATCGGCGGCACCGCCGGCGACATCGAATCGTTGCCATTCCTGGAAGCGGTGCGGCAGATGCGTGTGGAACTGGGTTCCAGCCGTTCCTTGCTGGTGCATCTGACGCTGGTGCCGTACATCGCCACCGCTGGCGAGATCAAAACCAAGCCGACCCAGCATTCGGTGAAAGAGCTGCGTTCCATCGGCCTGCAGCCGGACATTCTGGTATGCCGTGCCGATAACCCGATTCCGCAGAGCGCCCGTGAGAAGATCGCGCTGTTCACCAATGTGGAAGCCCGCGCGGTGATCTCCTCGCCGGACTGCAAGAGCATTTACCAGGTTCCGCGTGGCATGCACGAGCAGGGGCTGGATGCCATCGTGGTGGAAAAATTCGGCCTTGATCTGCCGCAGCCGGACCTGTCCGAGTGGGACCGGGTGGTGGAGGCCCAATTGCATCCCCAGCACGAAGTCACCATCGGCATGGTGGGCAAGTACGTGGAGCTGGCGGACGCCTACAAGTCGCTCAACGAAGCGCTGATGCACGCCGGCATCGCCACCCATGCGCGCGTCAACATCCGCTATATCGACGCCGAGGACATCGAGCGTAACGGCACTGGTGAGCTGGCGTCGGTGGACGCCATTCTGGTGCCCGGCGGTTTCGGCGACCGGGGCACCGAGGGCAAGATCGCGGCGATCCGCTACGCCCGGGAAAACAAGGTGCCCTATCTGGGCATTTGCCTGGGCATGCAGTTGGCGCTGATCGAATACGCCCGCCATGTAGCCGGCCTGAAAGACGCCCATTCCACCGAACTGAGACCGGATACCCCGCAACCGGTGGTGGCGCTGATTACAGAGTGGACGCGCGAGGATGGCAGCAAGGAGCTGCGTTCGGAAACCTCCGATCTCGGTGGTACCATGCGTCTGGGTGGCCAGGAATGCGTGCTGGAAGAGGATTCCGTGGCGGCCCGGTGCTACGGCCGTTCTCATATCGTTGAACGTCACCGGCACCGCTACGAGGTCAACAACAACTATCTGCCGCAATTGGAAGGCGCCGGTCTGCGCATTGCCGGCCGCTCCCACGACGGCGAACTGGTGGAAGTGATCGAAGTGCCGGACCACCCGTGGTTCGTGGCCTGCCAGTTCCACCCGGAATTCACCTCCACGCCCCGCGACGGCCATGGTCTGTTCAAGGGATACGTGGAAGCGGCGCTGGCCCACAAGGAGAGTTAATCCGTGAGCAGCCAGATAACCATCCAGCTTGACGGTCTGCGCTTCGCCAATGACGCCCCGATGGCCTTGTTCGGCGGTATGAACGTGCTGGAATCCCGGGACCTGGCCCTGCAGGTGGCGGAGCATTACGCCCGTGTCACCGAAAAGCTGGGGATCCCCTGGGTGTTCAAGGCCAGCTTCGACAAGGCCAACCGCTCCTCCCTGCATTCCTTTCGCGGGCCGGGCATGGATGAGGGGCTGAAGATCTTCGAGGAGATCAAACGGACCTTCCAGTGCCCGGTGATCACCGATGTGCACGAGCCTTATCAGGCGGCACCGGTGGCGGAAGTGGCGGACATCATTCAATTGCCGGCGTTTCTCGCCCGGCAGACCGATCTGGTGGTGGCGATGGCAAAAACCGATGCCATCATCAACATCAAGAAGCCCCAGTTTCTGGCGCCCCAAGAGATGCGCCATATTCTGCACAAGTGCGAGGAAGCCGGTAACGACCAGCTGATCCTCTGTGAGCGGGGCTCCAGCTTCGGGTACAACAACCTGGTGGTGGACATGCTCGGCTTCGGCATCATGAAGGCCTTCGGTTATCCGGTGTTCTTCGATGTCACCCATGCCCTGCAAATGCCCGGTGCCCGCAGCGACTCCGCCGGTGGCCGCCGCGCCCAGGTGGCGGAACTGGCCCGTGCCGGTATCAGTCAGGGCATCGCCGGCCTGTTCCTGGAAGCCCATCCCGACCCGGACAACGCCAAATGTGATGGCCCCTGCGCCCTGCGTCTGGATCGCCTGGAGCCATTCCTGGCGCAGTTGCAAACCCTGGATAATACGGTCAAGGCATTCCCCGCCTTCGACAACGACTGAATTGAAATTCTGGAGTAACTCTCCCATGTCCAAGATCGTCGACATCAAGGCCCGCGAAATTCTGGATTCCCGCGGCAACCCCACTATTGAAGCCGATGTGATTCTCGAATCCGGCGCCAGCGGCAGTGCCTGCGCTCCCAGTGGTGCCTCCACCGGCTCCCGCGAAGCACTGGAACTGCGTGACGGTGACAAAGACCGCTATCTGGGCAAGGGTGTGACCCGGGCGGTGGGCAACGTCAATTCCGAGATCCGCGAACTGCTGGTGGGCCGCGATGCCGTCGCCCAACGTGAGCTGGATCAGTTGATGATCGACTCCGACGGCACCGACAATAAAGGCCGTCTCGGCGCCAACGCGATCCTGGCGGTGTCCCTGGCGACCGCCAAGGCCGCGGCGCAATTCCAGCAAAAACCGTTGTACGAATACATCTCCGATCTACAGGACGACGACAACGAGTACTCCCTGCCGGTGCCGATGATGAACATCATCAACGGTGGTGAGCACGCCGATAACAACGTCGACATTCAGGAATTCATGATCCAGCCGGTGGGCGCTCCCACCGTGGCCGAGGCCATCCGCTACGGCGCCGAGGTGTTCCACGCCCTCAAGAGCGTATTGAAAAAGCAGGGCCTGAGCACGGCGGTGGGTGACGAGGGCGGTTTCGCTCCGGACCTGCCCAGTAACGAAGCGGCCCTGGAAGCGATCATGAAGGCCATCGATCTGGCCGGTTACAAGGCCGGTGACGACATCACCCTGGCCCTGGATTGCGCCTCCAGCGAGTTCTACAAGGACGGCCAGTATGTGCTCGCCGGTGAAGGACGCAGTATGGACGCGGCCGGTTTCAGTGATTATCTGGCCGAGCTGTGTGACCGTTACCCGATCATTTCCATCGAGGACGGCATGGATGAATCCGACTGGGACGGTTGGAAGATCCTGACCCAGACCCTGGGTAGCCGGGTGCAATTGGTGGGGGACGATCTGTTCGTCACCAATACCAAGATCCTCAAGCAGGGGATTGACCAGAACGTGGCCAATTCCATCCTGATCAAGTTCAATCAGATCGGTTCCCTGTCGGAAACTCTGGACGCCATCAAGATGGCCAAGGACGCCGGTTACACCGCGGTGATTTCCCACCGCAGCGGTGAAACCGCCGACACCACCATCGCCGACCTGGCGGTGGCCACCGCCGCCGGCCAGATCAAAACCGGTTCCCTGTGCCGCTCCGACCGGGTAGCCAAATACAATCGTCTGATCCGTATCGAAGAGGAATTGGGCCGTGCCGCCTACAAAGGCCGCAAAGAGTTCAAATTCCTGTGAGGAGTGACGGGCGGCCGGCGGCCGCCCGTGATGAGGATTGCCCATGAAACTGTCCCCGGCCCGCCAGGTCATGCTCGCCGTTCTGGCTTTGCTGCTGGTGGTACTGCAGGCGCGCCTGTGGTTCGGGGAGGGCAGCCTGCGCCATGTGGCGACCCTGAAAAAGGAGGTTCAGGCGCTCTCCGAACAAAACCAGACGCTTAGCGAACGGAATCGCCTGATGGCGGCGGACGTCCGTGATCTCAAGGAAGGCAGCGATGCGGTGGAAGAGCTGGCACGCAAGGATCTGGGCATGATCCGTGATGGCGAGACCTTCTTCCTGATCCTGGAACCGGACACACCCCGTGACGACAAGCGTTAAGCCTTTTCCTTTGTACGCGGTGGTGCCCGCCGCCGGTGTCGGCGCGCGTATGGGCGCCAGCCTGCCCAAACAATATCTGACACTGGAAGGGCGCACCCTGGCGGAACATACCCTGCAGCGGCTGCTGGCGTTCGCGCCTTTGTCCGGTGTGGTGGTGGCGGTGGCCGAGGGCGACCCCTGGTGGTCAAGATTATCACTCCATGATCATCCGCGTATCCGCACCGTCACCGGTGGCGCCAGTCGCGCCGAATCGGTGCGCGCCGGGCTCCAGGCGGTGCTGGAGCAGGCGCCGGATGCCTGGGCGCTGGTGCATGACATGGCGCGCCCTTTGGTGCGTCTGTCGGATATCCAGAAGCTGATCGAGGGCGTCGGAGAGCAGGGCGGAATCCTGGCCTGCCCGGTGGTGGATACCATCAAGCGGGCGGGCCCTGGCCAATGCATCGATGCCACCGTGGATCGCAATCTGATCTGGCGGGCCCTGACCCCGCAACTGTTCCCGGCCGCGGCCCTGGCCGAGGCGCTGGCGGTGCCGGGTGACGCCATCACCGACGAAGCGTCGGCCATGGAAGCGCGTGGCTGGCGGCCCAGTCTGGTGGCCGGAAACGCCGACAACATCAAGATCACGGTACCGGAAGATCTGCCACTGGCGCGCTTTTATCTGCGCCGCCAGGGACTGGACTCCGGCCAGGAGGAGTCATCATGAGCCTGCGTATTGGTCAGGGTTTCGACGTTCACGCCTTCAGTGATGACGGCGATCACGTTGTCCTCGGCGGTATTCGCATTCCCCATGAGCGTGGCCTGAAAGCTCACTCCGACGGCGACGTGGCGCTGCACGCTCTCAGCGATGCGCTGCTCGGCGCCCTGGCGCTGGGTGACATCGGCCATTATTTTCCGGACACCGATCCGCGCTGGAAAGGCGCGGACTCCGCCGTCTTGCTGAAAGCGGTGCTCAAGGATGTCACCGGGCGAGGCTGGCGGCCGCTGAATCTGGATCTGACCATCATCTGCCAGCAGCCGAAGATCGCTCCCCATGTGCAGGCCATGCGTGAACGTATCGCCGACCTGATGGGGCTGGCGCTGGACGCGGTGTCGGTGAAAGCCACCACCACGGAACGGCTGGGCTTCACCGGACGGGGCGAAGGTATCGCGGTGCAGGCGGTGGTGTTGCTTGAACGAGACTGAGTTGAATGGCGCCATTTTGAACACCGTCGGCGCCCCGGCGCGGCCGCCGGCTCATGGCGCGCCGCTGGGGCGTGCCCTGATGCGGGAGCAGTTCGCTGACTTTCGCGTCGACGAGATCATGACAGTGACGCCGGAAGGAGAGGGCGAGCACCTCTGGCTGGAGATCGAGAAAACCGATTGGAATACCGAGGACGTGGCGTTGTGGCTGGCCCGGCAGGCCGGCATTCATCGTCTCTCGGTGGGCTACAGCGGGCTTAAGGACCGCCGGGCCATTACCCGCCAGTGGTTCAGTCTCCATCTACCCGGCAAACCGGACCCTGACCTGGACTGTCCGCCGGGGTTGAGGCTGTTGCAGGCTCGCCGCCACCGGCGCAAGTTGAATCGCGGCACCCATCGCGCCAATGCTTTCCAACTGTGTCTGCGTCAGGTCCAGGCGGATCCGGCGGCGCTGGCGGAGCGTCTGGCGCTGATCGCCCGCCTGGGCGTGCCCAACTACTTCGGTGAGCAGCGCTTTGGCCGTGACGACAGTAACTGGCAGCGCGGACTGGCGTGGCTGAGCGGGGAGGGCGAGGCACCTCGCAAACGCACCCTGCGCGGCCTGTGGCTGTCGGCGGTGCGCTCGGGGCTGTTCAATGCGGTGCTGGCGGAGCGGGTGCGTGGTGGCTGCTGGGACCGGCTGCTGGACGGCGACCTTTTGCAACCGGACGGCAGCCGTGGATTATTCGCCGCCGCCGATGAACCGGACGCCGAAACCCGCTTGAGTGCCGGGGAAGTTCATCCCACCGGGCCTTTGCCCGGCGCCGGGGGCATGGCATCATCGGGCGCTTGCCAAGTATTGGAACAGACCGTGCTGGCCCCCTGGGCCGCGGTCATCGAGGGATTGGCGGGGCAGGGCGTCGACGCGGCCCGCCGCGCCACCCGCCTGCCGGTGTCCGGCCTCGACTGGGACAGCAGGGACGATACCCTGCATTTATCTTTCCACCTGCCGGCCGGGGCCTTCGCCACCACCGTGCTGGCGGAGTTGCTGGAGACTCGCGGGCCGGAGCGGCGCTCGCGGGAAAGGCTTTGATATCAGGGGGGCGTCTGGCCCCATTGGGATTTTAGCAACATGACAGACCGACGAAGTGGGATTGGCATGACGTCCGCGCGTACCCGGGAACGGCTGATCAGCCGGCTGAGGGAATCGGGGATCACCGATGAACGGGTACTGGAAGCCATTCGCGCCACGCCACGGCATTTGTTCGTGGACGAAGCGCTGTCCCATCAGGCCTACGACGATACCGCCCTGCCCATCGGCCACGGGCAGACCATTTCCCAGCCCTGGGTGGTGGCGCGCATGACCGAACTGCTGATCGAGCAGGCGATTCCGGAGAAGGTGCTGGAGGTGGGCACCGGCTGCGGTTATCAGACCGCGATACTGGCCGCCTTCGCCCGCCAGGTTTGTTCGGTGGAGCGGATCCGCCCTTTGCAGGATGCCGCCCGGCTGCGGCTGCGTGAGCTGGGACTGGCCAATCGGGTGCAGCTGCGTCATGCCGACGGCGGCTTCGGCTGGTCCTCGGCGGCACCGTTCGATGGCATCCTGGTGACCTGCGCCCGCCCGGATATTCCCGAGGAACTGCTTGCTCAGCTGGCCGAGGGTGGCCGTCTGGTGATGCCGGTGGGGGATCGCCAACAACGGCTGACCGTGGTGGATCGGCATGGTAACGAGTTGGTGTCGCGGGCGTTGGACCCGGTGCGCTTCGTGCCCTTTCAGAGAGGCGTGCAATGACCGCTTTGTTTCGCCCCGGCATTTACTGCCGGGGGATCGCCATGGGCGCGGCCGACGTGGTGCCCGGCGTTTCCGGTGGCACCCTGGCGCTGATCACCGGTATCTATGAGGAGTTGATCGCCACTCTGGGCGGGGTTCGTCCCGGTCTGCTCACGATCTGGCGACGGCAGGGGTTTGCCGCCTTCTGGCGCGCCGGCAACTTCACGTTCCTGTTTTCCCTGCTGGCGGGCATCCTTACCAGCATTGCCTTGCTGGCACGCTTGATCACCTGGTTTCTGGAACACCATCCGGTGCCAGTGTGGGCGTTTTTCTCCGGTTTGATCGCCGCCAGTATTCCGATGATTCTCAAGCCGCTGGTACGAAGAGGCCCCTCTCAATGGGCCGCCTTCCTGACCGGCACTCTGGCGGCGGTGGCGATTTCTCTGGCGCCGGGACTGCACGGCGCTGACACCGGCCCGCTGGTGTTTTTCCTGGGCGGTGCCGTGGCCATCTGCGCGATGATCCTGCCGGGCATTTCCGGCAGTTTTATCCTTCTTTTACTCGGGCTTTATGAGCCGGTTCTGCAGGCGGTGCGTGACGGCCAGTGGTCTTTGCTTGCCGCTTTCGCGGGGGGCTGCGCGGTGGGGTTGTTGAGCTTCGTGCATTTGCTGAAGTGGCTGTTGGGCCGTTACCACGACACAGTAATGGCGCTGCTTGGCGGCTTCATGGCCGGTTCGATGGTCAAACTCTGGCCCTGGCGCCTCGGTGCCGAAAGTGGCCTCGGAGAGCGCTGGCTGACGCCCAATCAATACGCGCAGGCCACCGGCGAAGGGACGCAAATTCTTATCGCGGTGCTTGCTGCTTTATTGGGAATGGCCGTGGTCTGGCTACTTTCCCTGGCCGCACCTGTGCATAATGTCGCCAAGGAGACCACCGACTGAGAGCCTGTTCTTGCGCGTTTGGGTCCGTATATTCAGCTTCTGTATGGCTATGGCACTGCTGTTGGGCGGGTGCGCGGTAAGCAATCCGCCGCCGGTGGTTGACCTGTACGGCAAGTCATCCCGCTCCCAGCCGGTGACTTCCGGCAGCCATAAGGTGGCTCGCGGCGAGACCTTGTATTCGATCGCCTGGCGCTACGGCTGGGACTACAAGTCACTGGCGCGCGCCAATGGCATCAAGGCGCCTTACACCATCTACCCCGGACAAGTGATCCGTTTTTCCTCCCGCGCCGCGCCGGCACCAAAAAACCGTCCACGCAGTACCGCCTCAAGCAGCAAACCGGCGGCGAAGCCGGTCGTCAAACCGGTGGCTAAACCGGCCCCTCCAGCGGCCCCGAAAGTGGTCAGCAACGTGCGTTGGCGCTGGCCGGCGGATGGAGAGCTGGTGCAGCGCTTTTCCTCCGCTGGCAGCGGCCCTCGCGGTATCGCCATCGCCGGGCGTCGCGGCGCGTCGGTGGTGGCCGCGGCGGACGGGACGGTGGTGTATAAAGGGGTGGGGCTGACCGGCTACGGCAAGTTGCTGATCATCAAACATAATGATCGTTGGCTGAGCGCCTATGCTCACAACGATAACTTACTGGTGAAGGAGGGGGAGCAGGTGAAATCCGGTCAAAAGATCGCCACCATGGGGTCCAGTGGCACCTTCCGCACCCAATTGCATTTTGAGATCCGCCGGGACGGACAGCCGGTGGACCCGCTTCCTCTGTTACCGAAGAAACCATGACCGATCATTCCCACGCTTCCCATCGTTTACTGCTTCTTGCCGCCTCTGCTTCAGTGGCCGTGGCCATGGTGCTGATCGTGGTCAAGGCGCTGGCCTGGAGCGCCACCGGCTCGGTGAGCCTATTGGCCTCGCTGGTGGATTCGGCGATGGACTCGCTGGCCTCGCTGGTCAACTTCGCCGCCATTCGCTATTCGCTGGTACCGCCGGATAAGGAGCACCGTTTCGGGCACGGCAAGGCGGAGGCGTTGGCCGGGCTGGGCCAGGCGGTACTGGTGGCGGGCTCGGCGGTGTTTCTGGGGCGGGAAGCAATCCTCAAAATGCTGGATCCGCAACCGCTGGAAGCCACGGGGCTGGGCATTGGCGTGATGGTGTTTTCCATTGTCCTGACCGGCGCCCTGGTGATTTTTCAGCGCCACGTGATCCGCCGTACCGGCTCCACCGCGATCCAGGCGGACAGCCTGCATTACTTCTCCGATCTGGCGGTGAACCTGGGCATTATCGCCACACTGGTGATCGCCGGGTTCGGTTTCCCGGAAGCGGATGGCATCGTGGCGATGCTGATCGCGGTGTTCGTTCTGCGTTCCGCCTGGCATATCGGCTGGGAGGCCAGCCAGCTGTTGCTGGACCGGGAGGTGGAAGGGGATACCCGTGATCGTATTGGCGCCATCGTCGGAGCCCATACCGACGCGCTGGGGTTCCATGATCTGCGTACCCGTCTTTCAGGTCGCACTTTGTTTATTCAACTGCATGTGGACATGGACCAAACCATGTCATTGCTTGATGCCCACGCCCTTGGCGAGCGCATTCGTCTGGACATCCGCAAGGCGTTTCCCAACGCCGAGGTAATCATTCACCAGGACCCGGTACCGGGAGCGCCCCGGGTGCCAGTGGATGAACGTCGGGACGTCTGACGCCAGGAAAGGCTTATCGCGGTTCAGGGAAAACCGGGGGCCCCAGCAGGGACAGCGGAGCCACGTTAGGCCTTTGCGGGAACGCCGTGAATACATCCGTGTAGGCTCCCGGTCGAACGTCCGTGTTCGACAGGGTCCCGCAAAGGCCTAACGCGGCTCCGCTTCGAGGTAACCGGCAAGCGCAGGAGTCCTCACACCCTCAGTTTCGGTTTCACACTGATCAGCAAGGCCGGCAACAATGTCAGGTTGCTGAGCAGCGCCACCAGCATGGCCAGGCCGGTGAGCAGCCCGAAATAGACGGTGGGATTGAAGTTGGAAATCGCCAGGATCGAGAAGCCGGCGATGATCACCAGAGAGGTATAGTACATCGCCTTGCCGATGGAGCCGTGGCAGCGATACATGGTGGCCACATAGTCGTTGTCCTTCGGCAATTCCTCATGGAACCGGTGTATGTAGTGGATGGTGTCGTCCACGGCGATGCCGATGGTGATCGCGGTAATGGTGATGGTCATCAAATCCAGCGGCAGACCGATCCAGCCCATCAATCCCAGTACCAGCGCCGCGCTGACCAGGCTCGGCACCATGCTGATCAATGCCACCGGCAACGAGCGGAACAGGATCAGCAACATCACCATGATCGCCACGAACACATAGCCGAGGGTCTTGATCTGGGAATCGAACAGACTTTGCAGCATGTTGTTATAGAGCACCATGGCACCGGTGAGGTGCACCTGCTCGGGCTGCAGATCGAACTTCTCCAGCAGATCGCCGCGAATCTTCTTGAGCAGGTCATCGCGATTGAGATTCTTGTCCGAATCGATCACCCGCACACTGATGCGTACCTGGCGGCCGTCCTCGGACATGTACGGATTCACCAGCTGTGAACGCAGATCATCGGGAATGAAGCTCGCCAGCAGCATCAACTGCATGTAACTGAGAGGGCCGCCATTGAGCTTTTCCGCCACCTGGTAAGTGGTGGCGATGGACAGCACCTTGCCGGTTTCCGGCAGGGACTTGAGATATTCCTCGATCTCAATCAACTGGCCAAGCCGGTGCGGGGTATACCAGTAAGCGTCGCGCAGACGGCGCTCACCGGCGGCAGCCTGTTTGAACGGATCGCCGCCATCGTCGGCACCGAAGGGATCGGCGCTGAATGAGTCGGTGTTGTCGTCGGCGAAGGGATCGCCCGCCTGATTGGCGCCGTCCGTGCCGAAGCCGTCGTCTCCGGCGGCGAAGGGATCCTCGTCCACCGCGCCGAAACCATCGTCGGACGCCGGCCCGGAGGAGGCGGTCTGGTTGTTTTGTGCTTTGGGTTCCGGTCTGGGCGGTGCATCAATGATGATGTCCAGTGGAGTGGTGCCACCCAGCTTGCGATCGATTTGCAGCATGCCCTGGTGGATTTCCGTGTCCTTCTGGAAGTAATCAATAAAGCGGTTTTCCACCGTCAGGCGGCTCATCCCCCACACCGCCTGGGCAATGATCACCAGCGCCGTCAGCAGTAGCGGCAGCCGGCTCTTTTCGGTGATGGTGGCGAAGCCCAGTGTCAACTTGCGGGTCAGGTCGCTACCGCCGGGGGCGGTGCCGGGCTGCAATGGCAACAGCAGGGCCGGGAAGGCCAGGAAACACACCACCAGCGCCACCGCCAGACCAATGGTCATCATCCAGCCGAAGTCGATCACCGGGCGGATGTCGCTGATCACCAGGGAGGAGAAGCCGACCATGGTGGTCAGGATCATGTACACACAGGGCCGCATCATGTGAGCAGCGGTTTCCCGTACCAGCCAGGCCTGGGTCGCGGAAGGGTTTTCCTCGTGCAATTCCCGGTATCGCACGGTCAGGTGAATGGCGATGGACATGGTGATGATCAGCAACAACGAGATGTAGTTGCTGCTGATGACGGTGACCTTCCAGTCCATGAACCCAAGCCAGCCGGTGACGATCAGCACGGTGAGTCCACAGCAGACCAGTGGCACCACCACCCAGCGGGGGCGGCGGAAAATCAGAAACAGGGCCAGGATCAGAAAGACCAGAACGCCAATGCCGAAGATTTCCAGATCGGCGCGAATGAAGCTGACCATGTCACTGGCGATCATCGGCACACCGCCGAGGAACAATCCCGCCTGATCGCGGTATTGGTCCATGATGCCGCGCACCTGCTCGATACGCTGGGTGCTTTCCGCCTGCAGCTGGCTGCTGTAGTCGCTGAATTCCCGTGAGACCGTATCCAGCCGCTCCTCTTCTTCGGCGCTGAGCGTGCCTTCACGTCGCTTCTCGCGCAGTTCCGTACGTTGCGCCAGCAGATCGCGGTAATGCTGATCATCTTCCAGCGTCAGCAGCAGCGCGGTGGTGTTGCCGTCCCGGCTGACAAGAAGATCCTGATAGAGAGGGTTTTCCTCGGTGAATTCCTGCTTCGCCAGGGCCAGGTCGGTGTCCGGTTCAAGCAGGGTGCGGTAGCCGCTGGCCAGATCGGTGAATTCCACCTGCGGGCTGAACAGCAACGGCACATCCAGCATGCTGTAAACCGAAGCCACACGATCCACTTTCTTCAGACTGTCCTGCAACCGTGACAGGTGCTCCAGGGTGTCGCGCTGAAACAGGGGGCGATCCTTGGGGGTGTAGGTCACCACCAGAAAATCGCTGCCGCCATAGCGCTTGGCGATACCACGGTAATACTGCAGCGCCTGGTCGTTCTCCAGCACCAGAGAATCCGCCGAGGCATCCAGTTTGAAGTGCCGTGCCTGCCAGGCGGCGGTGGCGCTCAGCAAAGCCACGATCAGCAGCCAGAACAGCGGATGGCGCAGCACCACCCGGCAATAGCTCAAGAACAGTCGGTGGGTCATGGAACCTCTCGGACCGGTTATTATTAACAGGCTCTAAAACATCGCCGCGAATTCGGCGGCGAAACGGCGATCAAAGCGATGAATCAGTTTACCGAAGGGGAGCGTGAGCAATGTCATGGCGCCCTCGGACCATTCTTCCTGATGCAACCGGCAGCCACCCTCGTCGTCGTCAATGAAGGAAAAGCGGTGCTGAATCCGTGCCAGCGGCAACGACAGTCCCCAACTGATGCGCTCGTTCTCCACCACTTCCAGTACCTTTACCGCCACCGGCGCGGGTGGCAGGCCGGGCAGGTCGATAACGAACAGCAGGGTGGCGCCGGGTCGCCATCCGCCGAACAATCTGGCATAGCGAACCACCGAACACCAGTCGGCCCAGTCGTCCACCCGGGTGAACAGGGAGAAAGCCTGACGGCGGGAGGCGGCGGTGTCGGTGACGTCGTCGATGAAATAGCGTTTCAGCATGGCAGGCTCTTCAGGGTTTGCGCCAAGATTACCTGTCGTGATGGATCGCGGCCAGTTCAGAGCCAAGGCGAATCGGGCCATTATCCACTGGAAACTTGACCGAGGGCCGCGTCCTGCCTAGCGTGAACAAAAAATCATAGGGAATGATTTCTGACGTCGCTTGCGACGGCCCGCAGGGGGACCGCCATGGATGGCAGTCATGAAAAATAACAAAGGCGAAAGCCACTACGTAAGGAAACCACATGGCGAGCAAATTGTTCCCGGCATCCAATCTGCCGGCGTTAATGGAGATCGCATTGCGTAGCCGCCTGGACGTGCAGGCGTTGTTTCAGAAAGCCGGGATCGACGCGGACATGGTCGGGCGCGCGGACTGTTATGTGCGCGTGGAGCAGATCGACACGGTGCTCAGAACTGCCTTTTCCGAAACCCGGGATCCGCTCTTTGGCCTGCATGTGGGCAGGGACAACCACTACGGTAATCTGGACATCATCGGCAACCTGATGGCGGCTTCCGCCTCCCTGGATCAGGGACTGGCGTTGCTGTTCCGCTACAAGGACCTGTTGGTGCCGTACCTGGGATTCGCCCTGCGCCACCAGTCCGATGCCGTGGCCCTGGAAGTGTTCCCGCATTATCCGGATCTGGCGTTCACCCAGACCCGCACCCACAACGAACTGGTGGTAGCCACCATCGTCGCCATCGGCCGCTCTCTCACCGGTGGGCGTTTCCCGGTACGGGAGGCAGCCTTCCGCCATCCGGCCCCGCCGCCACCACAATTGAACGAATACCGAGCCTTCTTTCAGTGTCCACTGGTCTTCGAGGCGCCCTGTAATGCCGTGCTGTTTGATGAAGCGGCGTTGACCTCGCCGCTGCCTGGTGCCTATCCGGATTACCGGCGCCGTCTGGAACGTGCCGCGGATCGCCTGCTTGGCGCGCTGACCCGGGCGGCGGCGGTGAGCCTGCAGGTACGTGAGCGGCTGTATGAAACGCTGGGACAAGGCGCCTGGTCGGTGGAAAAGGTGGCTTCCTCATTGAACATGACCACCCGCACGCTGCAGCGGCGACTGCGTCAGGAAGGGCTGCGCTTCGCCGACTTGCGCGACCAGGTGCGGCACGAGCACGCCTGCCGTAAACTGGTGGAACCGTGCTGTGACATGCAGCAACTGACCCAGGATCTGGGCTTTTCGGATATCGCCAATTTCTACCACGCTTTTCGCCGCTGGCAGGGTTGCGCGCCGGGGGAGTACCGGCGCCGGCAATTAACCGAACGGGCCCGCAACGAACGGATGGCGATCCATCAAATGGAGCGCTGACGCTGGTCCCCGGCGCGCCGGGGATTGATTGCCCGAACCAACAACCCGAACCATCATGATCGATATCGACACCGCCGCCCGGGAACTGGAAGTACTGTGGTCGCTGCCCGGCCGGGACTGCCGGCTGCAACCGCTTGGGCAGAGTGGTACCGGGCTCACCGCGATCATCCATACCCCGGCGCAGCGCTTCTTTCTTAAATGGATGCGCGATGGCGGCCCGCTGGAGGCGGAACAGGACGGTCTGATCCGGCTGGCGCCAGTGGTGAGAGTGCCGGGCTGGCGTTACCTCGGCCCGCTGGCGGGCGGCCAGGCTCTGATTCTGGAATGGCTGGAACTGGGGCAATCCCTTTCCCATGGACAATGGCGGGAGCTGGGCGAGCTGTTGCGGCGCCTGCATTCCGTGCCCGGTGAACAGTTCGGTTATCACCGCGATAACTGGATCGGCGCCAGCCGCCAATATAATGCGCCGTCGGCGGATTGGGCCACTTTCTTCGTCAACCAACGGCTGGCGCCACAATGGCGCTGGGCCTGTCAGCGCGGGCTGCCGGCGGCGGAGGCGGGCCAGGTGGAAGCGGTGATGGCGCTGGCCATGGATTGGCTCTCCGAAGTGACGGTGGCGCCGTCACTGGTGCACGGTGATCTGTGGTCCGGCAACCTGGGCACGCTCACCGACGGCACCGTGGTGCTGTTCGATCCGGCGGTGTACTACGGCCATGGGGAAGTGGATCTGGCCATGCTGGAACTGTTCGGTCCGGTGCCGGAAGAATGTCATCGCGGTTATGGTATCGACCCTCACGATCCCGCCGTGGTGCAGCGCAAGACGCTCTATAACCTGTATCATCTGCTCAACCACTTCGTGCTGTTCGGTGGCGGCTACCTCAATGCCATCACCCGCAGTTGTCGGACTTTGCTGTCCTACTGACAGCGCGATCCATGATGCCTTGTTGATGGTGTTGAGCTTTGACTCCCATTCGTATTGTCGCTGATGAAAACATGCCGGGGCTGGCGCCCTTTGAAGCGCTCGGGACGGTGCGCCGTGTGGACGGCCGCCGCCTTACCCGGATCGACCTTGCCGACACCGAGGTGTTACTGGTGCGCTCCGTTACCCGGGTGGACCGGGCGCTGCTGGAGGGCACCCCGGTGCGTTTCGTCGGCTCCGCCACCATCGGCACCGATCACGTGGACCGGGCGGCGCTCAAGGCCATGGGCGTGGCCTTCGCCCATGCGCCGGGTTGCAACGCCCGGGCGGTGGCGGAGTATGTGCTGCAGGCGCTGTTGCTGGCCTGCCGGGAACAGGGCAGGACCTTGCGCGACAGCAGCGTGGGAATTGTGGGGCTGGGGAACGTGGGCAGCCGGGTGGCGCAGTGGCTGAGCGCCCTTGGGGTAACGGTCCTGGCCTGTGATCCGCCGCTGCAACGGGCCGGAGCCGATACCGTGGTGCCGCTGACCGACCTGGATACGGTGCTGGCGGCGGATCTGGTTACCCTGCACGTGCCGCTGACTCGCCAGGGGCCGGATGCCACCTTCCATATGCTCGACCGGGAGCGCTTGTCGCGTCTCGGCCCCCGGCAAACGCTGCTCAGTACCTGCCGGGGCGCGGTGGTCGACAACCAGGCGTTGCGGGAGAGACTGACGGACGCCGACGCGCCGCTGGTGCTGCTGGACGTCTGGGAGGGGGAGCCACGAATCGATGCCGGGCTGCTGACGCGGGTGCGCCTTGGTTCCCCGCATGTGGCCGGCTACAGCGTGGAAGGGAAGTGGCTGGGCACCGCCATGCTCCACCAGGCCTTCCGCCTGTGGCGGGGGGAAAGCGCCGGGGTTCCGGTGATGGCCGGGGAGCGGCCGATACTGGAACACCCGGTGGCGAACGAGGGTGATCTGCTGACGTTGTTAAGGCGGGCGTACCGGATTGACGATGATGACCGACGCCTGCGTGCCAGCGTCGATGATATCGACCCGGGGAGGGCCTTCGACGCCTTGCGGCGCGACTATCCGCCGCGCCACGAACTGCACCACTGGCGTCACCGCGGAGAGGCGACGCCGGCGCTGGGCGCCTTGCTCAGCCTGCTTTTCGATCCGCCTGGCGCGGGTAGCGCCATGCCTGCTCCAGCTCTCGACAGGCCTTGAGAATCATCGCTTCGGTGATCGGAATCTCGCGTCCCTGTTCGTCCACCAGGGCGGCGTCGTTGAAATCTCCGGATCCCGGCGAGCGGGAGAGGGAAGTGCGGCTCATGGTAGTCTCTCCGTTAATCCGACCCTCCATGGAGGGCTGACCTTTGGGTTCGGGGTGATCTCCCCGGCACGGCCATTCTTGTTGTTGGATATGATGATTTTATGACGATGGACGAAAAATCCCCGCTAACCGTGGGGGTACTGGTCAATCCGTTCGCCGGCATCGGCGGTGCCGTCGGCCTGAAAGGCAGTGACGGTGCCGAAACCCGTGCCGAGGCCCTGCGCCGGGGCGCACGGCCGATGGCGGTGGAGCGCATGACCCGGGCCCTGCAAGCGCTGGGACCGGCGGCGCGGCCGCTGCGCTGGTTGACCTGGGGCGGCGACATGGGCGAACACAGCTGCCGGGACGCCGGTCTCCAGGCGGAGATCGTGGGACAGTCGCCGCGGGCCAGCGAAGCCGAACACAGCCGCGAGGCGGCGGCGGCTCTGGTGGCGGCCGGTGTCGACCTGCTGTTGTTCGCTGGCGGTGATGGCACCGCCCGGGATCTGGTGGACGCGGTGGGGCAGCGCATCCCGGTGCTGGGCGTGCCGGCCGGCTGCAAAATGCATTCGGCGGTGTACGCGGTGAACCCGGAAGCCGCCGGCCACTTGCTGGCGGACTTGCGCGATGGTGGGCTGGTGGCGCTGCAGGAAGCGGAGGTCCGTGACATCGACGAAGAGGCGTTCCGCCACGGTGAGGTCCGCGCCCGTTACTATGGCAGCCTGATGGTGCCGCAAGAGGGACGCTACCTGCAGCAGGTGAAATGTGGCGGCCGCGAAGTGGAGGACCTGGTGGTCACCGAAATCGCCGCCTGGGTCATCGACACGCTGGAGGATGACGTTTATTACCTGGTTGGCTCCGGTTCCACCGTGGCGGTGGTGATGGAACAACTGGGACTGCCGAATACCCTGCTCGGGGTGGATATCATCCGCAATGGCGAGGTGGTGGCGGCCGATGTAGGCGCCGAAGCGATCCTGGAATGTATCGGCGAAGCGCCGGCGCGGGCGCTGCTGACCGTGATCGGTGGTCAGGGGCACTTGTTTGGCCGTGGCAATCAGCAGTTCAGCCCGGCGGTGATTCGCCGTCTCGGTAAGGACCGCGTCCAGATCCTCGCCAGCCGGGGTAAACTGGCCACTCTGGAAGGGCGCCCATTGCTGGTGGACACCGGTGACGCCACACTGGATCAGGAACTGTGCGGACTTTGGCCGGTGACCAGCGGCTATGAGGATACGTTACTGTATCGGGTGGCGCTGGACGCCGGTGATGCGTAAATGGTCGGGCGCCAGAATTAAAAGGCCGCTGTAGGAGCTTGCCTTGCAAGCGAATTCGGCATCCGGCGCAAAAGATTCGCTTGCAGGGCAAGCTCCTACAGTGGCTTCGAACTCCCTCTGTGGGACGCTGCTTTAGCAGCGATGGCGTGCCAGCGTGTTGCGTGTAAGCGCTTTTCAAAACAAAGAGGATTGAGATGATGGCTTCCCTGGCGGATCAGGTGATCTGGATTACCGGCGCCTCCTCCGGGATCGGCGAGGCGCTGGCGGCGGAATACGCCCGCTATGGCGCCCGGCTGGTGTTGTCCGCCCGGCGGCGGGAGGAATTGGAGCGAGTTCGCGACGCCTTGGTGAACGCCGACCAGCACCTGGTTCTGCCGCTGGACCTGTCCGACGTCGACGCCATGTCTGCGGCGGTGGAGCAGGTCATGGCCCGCTTCGGGCGGCTGGATCAGGTGGTGCACAACGGCGGCATCTCCCAGCGTTCGCTGGTGCGTGACACCGGCGTGGCGGTGGATCAGCGCATCATGGCGGTGAATTACTTCGGCGCGGTGGCGCTGACCAAGGCGGTGCTGCCGGTGTTCCGGGCGGCCAAAGCCGGCCGTTTCGTGGTGGTGACCTCGCTGGTGGGGGAACTGCCGACGCCGCTGCGATCCGCCTACAGCGCCAGCAAACACGCCTTGCACGGTTTTTTCGAGGCGCTGCGGGCGGAAGAGTACGATGAGGGGATCCGGGTCACTCTGGTCATGCCCGGTTTCATCCGTACCCAGGTATCGGTGAACGCGCTGGTGGGCGACGGTTCCGCCCAGGGCACCATGGACGCGGCCCAGGAGCAGGGCCTGGCCGCCGAGGAGTGCGCCCGGCGGGTGGTGGAGGCCGTGCAGCGTGGCCGCGATCAGGTTATCATCGCCGGCCGCGAGCGCATGGGCGTGTATCTGAAACGATGGTGTCCGCCGTTGTACCGCCGCCTGATCCGCAAGATCAAGGTCACCTGACCCCTTAACTCACCAATCCGCAGAGCCCGTTCAGAGGTTGCCATGGCAAGCGTCACCGACAGTCTCGATGCCAAGCATCGCACTCACTTCAACAAGCTGCAGAAGAAATTGCGGCGGGAAGTGGGCAAGGCCATCGCTGATTACAACATGATCGCCGACGGCGACAAGGTGATGGTGTGTCTGTCCGGCGGCAAGGATTCCTACACCATGCTGGAGATTTTGCGCAATCTGCAGCTTTCCGCGCCGGTCAGCTTCGAGCTGGTGGCGGTGAATCTGGATCAGAAACAACCGGGTTTCCCGGAGCACGTACTGCCGGATTACCTGGAGAAGGAAGGGGTGTCTTATCACATCCTGGAGAAGGACACTTATTCCATCGTCAAGGAAAAGGTGCCGGAAGGAAAAACCACCTGTGGGCTCTGTTCACGGCTGCGACGGGGCAGTCTGTATGGGTTTGCGGAGGAGATCGGCGCCAACAAGATCGCCCTGGGCCACCACCGTGACGACATCGTCGAGACCCTGTTCCTGAACATGTTCTTCGGCGGCAAGATGAAAGCCATGCCGCCGAAGTTGCGCAGCGACGACAACAAGAACGTGGTGATCCGCCCGCTGGCCTACTGCCGGGAAAAGGACATTGTGCGCTTCGCCCGCTACAAGGATTTTCCGATCATTCCCTGTAACCTGTGCGGTTCCCAGGAGAATCTGCAGCGCCAGACCATCAAGGAAATGCTCAACAACTGGGATCGTGAGCATCCCGGCCGTATCGAGAGCATCTTTTCCGCGATTCAGAATATCGCCCCCTCCCAACTGGCGGACACCCGCCTGTTTGATTTTGAACACCTGGAAGACGGCGTGCAGCGAGCAGGGCAGCAAGCCCACCGTCTGGATGTGGTCAACTTGTTCGGCGGCCATTGATCGGCCTGACCGGTGCGTCACACCGGAAACGGTTGATGGCATGAATCATGGCGGTGTTTCGGGTAAAATGCCGCCGCTTTCCGGCCTCTGGGCCTCGCGCACCGCGCCGCCCGGGCCTTGTTTTCGACTCGACCAGAAGGTAGGAGCACATGACCGATCGCATTAAAAAGGGCGGACTGGAAATCGCCGCTGAACTTCATGATCTGGTAGTCAACGAAGTGGCGCCGGGTACCGGTGTGGATGTGGAACACTTCTGGGCGCAGCTGGAACAGATCGTGGCCGACCTGGCGCCGCGCAACAAGGCCTTGCTGGCCAAGCGTGACGAAATCCAGCAGAAGATCGACGGCTGGCATCTGGAGCGCAAGGGCAAGCAGATCGACCTGCCGGAATACAAGCGCTTCCTCACCGAGCTGGGCTACCTGCTGCCGGAAGGCGATGATTTCAAAGTGGCCACCCAGAACGTGGACGACGAGATCGCCCACATTGCCGGGCCGCAGCTGGTGGTGCCGGTGAAGAACGCCCGTTTCGCCCTGAACGCCGCCAATGCCCGTTGGGGCAGCCTGTATGACGCGCTCTACGGTACCGATGCCATCTCCGAGGAAGACGGCGCCGAGCGCGGTGGCGCTTACAATCCGAAACGCGGTGACAAGGTGATTGCCTTTGCCCGTGATTTCCTCGACACCTATTTCCCGCTGGCCAATGGCTCCCACAAGGACAGCACCGGCTACGCGATCCGCGACGGCAAGCTGGTGGTGAGCCTGAAAGAGGGCGAATCCGGTCTGGCCGACGAAGGCCAACTGCGCGGCTACCTGGGCGACGCCGAGCGTCCCAGCGGCGTGCTGCTGAAGCACAACAATCTGCATGCGGAAATCCAGATCGACGATCAACATCCGATCGGTGCCGAGGACCCGGCCAACGTCAAGGACGTGCTGCTGGAATCCGCCATCACCACCATTCAGGACTGCGAGGACTCCGTTGCCGCGGTGGACGCCGAGGACAAAGTCGAGGTGTATCGCAACTGGGCGGGCCTGATGAAAGGTGACCTGAAGGAAAGCTTCGACAAGGGCGGCCGCACCCTGACCCGCGCCCTCAACCCGGACCGTGAATACACCGCGCTGGATGGCGGCAAGCTGGTGCTGCCGGGCCGTTCCCTGCTGCTGGTGCGCAACGTCGGTCACCTGATGACCAACCCGGCGATCCTGCACAACGGTGAGGAAATCCCGGAAGGCATCATGGACGCCATGGTCACCGTGCTGGCCGCCATCCACGATCTGAAGAAGCAGGACGGCGCCGATTTCCGCAACAGCCGCACCGGCTCCGTGTACATCGTGAAGCCGAAAATGCACGGTCCGGAAGAAGTGGCGTTCGCGGTGGAACTGTTCGAGCGGGTGGAAAAAGCGCTGGGTCTGCCGGCCAATACTCTGAAGATCGGCATCATGGACGAAGAGCGCCGCACCACGGTCAACCTGAAGGAATGTATCCGCCAGGCCAAGGACCGGGTGATCTTCATCAACACCGGTTTCCTCGACCGTACCGGTGACGAGATGCACACCTCCATGGAAGCGGGCCCGATGGCGCGCAAAGGCGATATGAAAGGCATGCCCTGGATCAACGCCTACGAAAACTGGAACGTGGATATCGGCCTGGAATGCGGCCTGCAAGGCGTGGCCCAGATCGGTAAAGGTATGTGGGCGAAGCCGGACGAAATGGCGGAAATGATGGCCACCAAGGCCGGTCACCCGAAAGCCGGCGCCAACTGCGCCTGGGTGCCGTCACCCACCGCCGCCACCCTGCATGCGATGCACTATCATGAAGTAAACGTGCAGCAGGTACAGGAACAACTGGCCAGCCGCGGTCGCGCCTCCCTGGACGACATCCTCACCATTCCGTTGCTGGAAGGCGAACTGACCGCCAATGAAATCCAGCAGGAACTGGACAACAACGCCCAGGGCATCCTCGGCTACGTGGTGCGCTGGATCGACCAGGGCGTGGGCTGTTCCAAGGTGCCGGACATCAACAACGTGGGCCTGATGGAAGACCGCGCCACCTGCCGTATCTCCAGCCAGCACATCGCCAACTGGCTGCACCATGGCATTGTCACCGAGGAACAGGTGATGGAGTCCATGAAGCGCATGGCGCAGGTGGTGGACAAGCAGAACGCCGGTGACCCGACCTACATGGACATGGCGCCGAACTTCGATGACAGCATCGCCTTCCAGGCGTCCTGTGATCTGGTGTTCAAGGGCTGCGAGCAGCCCAGCGGCTACACCGAGCCGGTCCTGCACCGCCGTCGCCGTGAATTGAAAGCCAAGCTGGCCGGTTAATCCGGGCCCGCTTCTTGCCACGAAGGGGACTACGAAGCCGCTGTAGGAGCTTGCCTTGCAGGCGAATGGGCTCTTGAACGAAAGATTCGCCTGCAGGCAGTCTCCTACAGCAACTCGTCCCACAGAGACGGACTCGAGCCGGGGTGCCCGTTCACGCCCGGCTTCCCTCCGGCAGCCGTTCCCACAACGGCGCTTCTCCCAGACTTTCCGATACGAACTCCACGAACGCCCGCACCCTTGGGGGTACCTGCTTGCGTTGCGGCATCACCGCGTGGATGGCGGTGTCGGCCAATTGATAATCCGCCAACACCACCTTGAGACGGCCCTGGCACAGGTGTTCGTGGATGTGCCAGAGCGAATGCTGGGCAATGCCCAGACCGGCGAGCACGGCTTCGGTCAGTAACTCCCCCTGATTGGCCCGGACCGGGCCGCTGACTCTGACCGGGAATGGCCGTCCGTCCGGGTCGCGCAGATCCCAGACGTCCTGCCGGTCCGGATGGCTGGTCAGCAGTAGACAAGGATGATCGGCCAGTTCCCGGGGATGGGCGGGCACGCCGTGGCGGGCCAGGTAATCGGGGGAGGCGCACAGCACCCGCTTGTCGTCGGCCAGCCGCCGCGCCACCAGGGAGGAGTCCTTGAGTACGCCGATACGAATGGCGAGATCAAACCCTTCCCCCACCAGGTCCACCTGGTCATCGCTCAGATGCACGTCCAGGCGCACTTGCGGGTAGCGTTGCAAAAAACCGGGTAGCAGCCGGGAAATATACTGACGCCCGAATGCCGGTGGCAGCGCCAGACGCAGGGTGCCGCTGATCTCGTTGGCGCTTTGCCTGAGCCCGTTGGCCAGGGCTTCCAGGTCTTCCACCAGCAACCGCCCCCGCTCCGCCAGAAGCCGGCCCTCGGGGGTAGGGTGGAGACGGCGGGTGGTGCGGTGCAGCAGACGTACCTGCAGATCCCGTTCCAGCCGCTTCAGACGCTGGCTGGCCACCGCCACGGAAAGGTCGAGGGTACGTGCCGCGGCGCTGATCGAGCCCTGATCCAGCACGCGTAGGAACAGCGCGATGTCACTGAGTCTTTCCATGGTTCGTCCAAGGCAAAAATGGAGAGTTATTTTCAATGAAATTTTAAAAGTGAATAAAAGGCTATATTGTTTTTGTGAAAGAGGTAAAGCCCTAGCATGCCGTCTCTCTATCCCATTCCAACGGAGAACGGTCATGAAAGACCCGCGACAGGGCGGTATACCCTGGGCGCTGTACGCGCTGACCATCGGTGCCTTTGGCATCGGCACCACTGAATTCGTGATTATGGGCGTGCTGCAGCAGGTGGCGGACGATCTGGGCGTCAGCATCGTCGCCGCCGGCCTGCTGATTTCCGGCTACGCCCTGGGCGTATTCGTCGGCGCGCCTTTGTTGACCGCCACCACCGGCGGCCTGTCCCGCAAGCGGGTACTGGTGGGGCTGATGCTGATCTTCACCGTCGGCAACCTGGCCTGTGCCCTGGCGCCGAACTACACCGTGCTGATGGTGGCGCGGGTGATGACCTCCCTGGCGCATGGCACTTTCTTTGGCGTCGGCTCGGTGGTGGCTACCTCCCTGGTGGCGCCGCATCGGCGCGCCAGCGCCATCGCCATCATGTTCACCGGCCTCACCGTGGCCACCCTGCTGGGCGTGCCGGCCGGGGCCTGGCTGGGCGTGGAGTACGGCTGGCGGACTTCGTTCTGGGCCATCACCGGGGTCGGCGTGCTGGCCACCCTGGTGATCCTGGCTCTGGTGCCCGCCGATCAGGGCGGGCAGAACGGGGAATCATTCCGCGACGGCTTCCGCGTCATCGGGCGCGGCATTGTGTTGCTAGGGCTGCTCACCACCGTTCTGGGTTACGCCGGCGTGTTTACCGTCTTTACCTACATCCAGCCCATGTTGGTCCGCCTGGCCGGCTTTTCCGAAGCGCAGGTGTCCTCGATTCTGCTGGTCTTCGGCGTGGGCATGATCGCCGGCAATCTGGCCGGTGGCCGGCTGGCCGACCGTAACCTGCCGCGCGCCATCGGCGTGACGTTGACGATATTGGCGTTGGTGCTGGCGATGACCGGCCCGGCGCTGCGGCATCCGGTGACCGCGGTGGTGTTCGTCGGCCTGCTCGGCGCCGCCAGTTTCGCCACCGTGGCGCCGCTGCAACTGTGGGTGCTCAGCCGCGCCGAAGGCGCCGCCAGTCTGGCCTCCAGCTTCAATATCGGCGCCTTCAATCTGGGTAACGCTCTGGGCGCCTGGCTCGGCGGCGCGGTGATTCACTCCGGCACCGGTTTGACCGGCATTCCCTGGGTGGCTTCGGCGGTCACGCTGTCCGGCCTCGCCCTGGCGCTGTGGGCGCTGCGGCGGGAACGGCAGCGCGCGCCGCTGCTTGAAACCGGGGACTGTGCCTGAGGCCGGTTCCTCGAACGTCACTACGAAGCCGCTGTGGGAGCCTGCCTGCAGGCGAATGACATCAGAGTAAGGAGACACAATCATGGAACACCGTTATCTGGGACGCTCCGGCTTCAAAGTACCGGTGCTGGGCTTCGGCGCCGGAACCTTCGGCGGCAAAGGGCCGCTGTTTAGCGCCTGGGGCAATAGCGGCGTGGACGAAGCGCGGCGGCTGGTTGATCTGTGTCTGGAGGCCGGCGTGACCCTGTTCGACACCGCCGACGTGTACTCGGACGGCGCCTCCGAGGACGTGCTCGGGGCCGCCGTCGCCGGCCGCCGCGACCAGGTGATTCTGTCCACAAAAGTGAGCCTGCGAAGCGGAGAGGGCGCCAATGACGTGGGCGCCTCCCGTCATCATCTGGTGCGGGCGGTGGAGAGTTCGTTACGGCGGCTCGGCACCGATTACATCGACCTGCTGCAACTGCATCACTTTGACGCCATGACGCCGGTGGAACAGGTGATGGCGACGCTGGACGATCTGATGCGCTCCGGCAAGGTCCGTTACATCGGCGCCTCCAATTATTCTGGCTGGCAACTGATGAAGTCCCTGGCGGCGGCGGACCGCTACGGCTACAGCCGCTTCGTTGCCAACCAGACTTATTACTCGTTGATCGGTCGCGACTACGAGTGGGAACTGATGCCGCTGGGCCAGGACCAGGGACTGGGCGCGCTGGTGTGGAGCCCGCTGGGATGGGGGCGCCTCACCGGCAAAATTCGCCGTGGGCAACCGCTGCCTGAGGGCAGCCGTCTGCATGAAACCGCCGGGTTCGCCCCGCCAGTGGAGGAAGAACGGCTCTACAACGTGGTGGATGCGTTGCTGACGGTGGCGCAGGAAACCGGTAAAACCGTACCGCAGGTGGCGATCAACTGGCTGCTGCGCCGGCCCACGGTGTCCTCGGTACTGATTGGCGCCCGCGACGAACAGCAATTGCGCGACAACCTGGGCGCGGTGGGCTGGTCCATGACGGAGCAACAGGCCGCCCGGCTCGACAAGGCCAGCGCCGTGACGCCGCCGTATCCCTACTATCCGTACTGGAACGGCCAGTTCGCCGAGCGGACGCCGCCTTTGGTGTGAGAGTAAAGGCCCGTTTTAGTGCAAGACGCGTGGACAACCGCAAGCCGATTCGCTGCCCAAGTCAGCTTCCCACAAGAGAGTACGGAGCCGCTGTGGGAAGCTGCTTTAGCAGCGAATGAGGCGTTGGCGTGGGAAGGTGTTGTGTGTCAGCGGGCTGATCCCCAACTGTGGGGAGGCAGGGCTTGATCAACCGGAATTTTCAGCGGTTCTACCGACCCGTCGGCGCCATGAACTCCGGCCCCACCGGGTTGGTGATCGTGTCGGCGAGTATACGTTCGATCTCCGCGTTCAAAGCATCATCCAGATGCCAGCCGTCCAACTCCAGCATGGGCAGGATCTGTTCCGGGCGACGCACGCCCCAGAGGGCCAGATCGACGCCGGGCTGGTCCAGCAGCCAGCGTACCGCCAGCGGCAGCACGCCGCTCAAGCCGTTGTCGCGGGCCAGCGTGTTGAGGGCGTCCACCGCCTCAAGGTACTGGGCGTAGCGGGGAGGTTGGAATTTGGGGTCGTGGTTACGCAGGTCGTCGCTGCTGAAACGGGTGTGTGGACGCATCTTGCCGGACAGCAGGCCACGGCACAGAGCGCTGTAACCCAGCACGCTGATGCCCAGCTCCCGGGCGGTGGGCAGCAGATCCTCTTCAATACCCCGTTCGAACAGATTGTAGGGTACCTGAACCGCGGTGAGCGGACAGAGGGCGTGGAAGGCGCGCAGCTGCTGGCCGGTGACGTTGCTGACGCCGACGGCGCGGATCTTGCCCTGGCGCCGCAGTGTGGCCATGGCCCTGGCGGTCTCTTCCAGCGGGCAGGCCAGATCCGGCCAGTGCACTTGGTACAGATCGATGACATCGGTACGCAGGCGCCGCAGGCTGGCGTGCACTTCCTCGAACAGCCGTTGCGGCCGGGCGTCACGGAACGGGGTGCCGTCGTGCCAGTCCAGTCCGGCCTGGGTGGACAGCGTCACATGCTGTCGCAGACGGCCACGGTGCAGCGCTTCGCCCACCAGCGCTTCGGATTCTCCGAAGCCGTACAGGGGAGCGGTGTCGATGGTGGTTATACCGTTTTCCACCGCCTCCAGGATGGCCTGCAGAGCGTTATGGCGATCCCACCCAGCGCTGTCCCGTGCTCCGGCGCCCATGGTCCGGGTGCCCAGGGTGATCCGGCTGCAGGTCAGGTCGCTGTTGGTCAGGGTGGTGGTTTCCATTGCCGCTCCGGTGGGCTGGTCAGTGGACCAGGTCGACTTTGATTTCCAATGGCAGAGTGACGGTACTGCTGCGTTGCTCCGCGCCGCCCAAACCCTGGCTCCGGGTTTGTTCGCGCACTTCTATGTTTCCCAAGGCCGTCCACTGGCCCAGGGGCACTTGCAGGGTGGTGGCGGTGCTCTGGGTGTCCGCGACGGTGCCATGGCTCAATTGTTCGAAGCGCTGGCTGATGCGCAGGCGCACCTGATTGTCGGCGGTGAGCAGAGGCAGAATATCGATCCCTTGTTTCAGGCTCAATAAAGCGGGCAGCTGGCTGCCGGCCAGGGCGATCAGCGTACCCTGACCGACACTGGCCGGATGCCCGGAGAGGGTGTTGATACGGTACTGGTCCTCGCGCTGCTGCCGGTGGCGACCGTCGCTCACGATGACCCGGCCGCCCTCGACTTTCAATACGCGGTCGTCGCCTTCGCTGTTCTGGCGCCGCCGCAACACCACCGATACCGTGCGCGGCGCCGCTGGCATGTCGCCCAGGGCATTGAGGATTTGATCAAAATTCTCCTGACTGGTGCGGATCACCAGCCGGCCCTGGTAGGCGTTGACGGAGCCGCCTTCCGGCAGCAGCGGTTCGATGATTGGCACCAGAGCTTCAGCGTCGGCCCGCTGGATCACATGGATGGACATCTGTGCCAGGGCAGGGCCGGTCAGGATCAGGCCCAGTAGCAGGGCCAGGGTGCGGATGAATGGGGTCATGGCGGCCTCTTGGTCATGATGCGCTTGTTATCATAGCCCTGCTGAGGGCGGATTGATTTGTGGCGATACTCATCCTTTGGATGGTGGAAAGAGTACGCGGTTCAGGCGTTGTTATCCGCCATCGCCGGCATTAATGGTTTCGATGGTGCCGTCGCGGCCGCGCTGATGCCATTCGCCGACCCGTTTGCCGTCACGATATTGCCCCCACAGCAAGGGCGTACCGGTGGCCGTTTGCAGACGCCAGGGGCCATGCAAGCGACCTTTGACATAGGTCTCCCGGTAGACACGTGTTCCTTTCCGGCTGATCTTCAGACCCTCGGGCAGGCCGTTGACGGTATGATGAAGTTCCACCAGGGCGCCCTTTTCGAAACGCTCAAGCCAGCGTTCACCGGTCTCGGCGTAGTGAATGTCAGCCTGGATCGGCTGGTGCTGGTGGTAGCGGGCAGTAATGATCAGCCATAGCGGCGCGTTGTCCAGGAAGCGCCCCTCCGAGTCTCGTCGATACTCGACTTGGTGCTGGGTCAATTCACCGTCCTTGCCCCAGAAGCGTGTTTCGACGATGCCGGCACTTTGCGCCGTGCCCCGGGCGGTGACGCGGCCGCTCTCGTCAAAATAGCTGAACACGCCGTTTTTCTTGCCCCGGACAAAGCAGACTTGTTCGCGCAGATTACCGTCAGGGTAGTAACGGCGCACTTGACCGTGTACCTGATTATTCCGGTAGGGAATCTCCTCGGTGAGGTGTCCGGCGCGGTCGAACCACTGTTCCAGGCCGGATTGAACACCATTCCGGTACTGGGCGATGCGTCTCAGAGGGCCCTTTTCCACACGCCCTTCTTCCTGCCCGTTTTCGCCGCTCCTTTCATAGTAATAGCGTTGCTCGCCGTGCCGCTTGCCGTCCTTGATACGCCGATGTTCGATCAGCGCGCCTTGTTGATTGAGTACTCCGAACTCGCCCTGAAGGGCAGCGTTCGCCGGCGGTTTGGCTGTCTCGGCGGTGCTGAGGCCGGCGCACAGCAGAAGCAATGATACGAGGCATCGGCGGACCATTATTATCGGTGCCCCGATAAATCCGTCGACGGGAGGAAAAACGGTCTTTTAAAACGCATAATGGTGCCTCCGTGCGGCTTGCTGAAAGAATAGCAAACGGTCGCCATCCCAACTTCATGCGGATCACAACAATTTCATGTTTGCCAACAGTTCCCCCGTGGTGTCGAACCAGACCGGACCGCACGAGCGCCTGGAGGCTACCGTGCGCCGCCATTTGTCGCAGCCCTGGCGGGCGCCGCTGGCGGAGCATGACCGCCGGGCGTTTGATCAGGCGCGGCAATGGCTCGGCGACGATGCGAGGCCGCTGATCCTGGATTCTGGCTGTGGTACCGGCCGGTCCTCGGTGATGCTGGCCCGCCGTTTCCCGCAGGCGAGGGTGCTCGGACTGGACCAGTCCGAACACCGGCTGCAGCGGGGCGAGCGGCGTTTCGGCGAAGCGCTGCCGGAAAACCTGCGGCTGGTGCGTTGCGATTGCGCCGGATTCTGGCGGCTGGCGCAAGATGCCGGCTGGCGTGTGCAACGCCATTATCTGCTGTACCCCAATCCGTGGCCCAAGAGTGCCCATCTGAAGCGACGCTGGCACGGCCATCCTGTATTTCCACATCTGCTTGCCCTTGGCGGCGAGTTGGAGGCGCGCAGTAACTGGCGGCTGTATCTGGAGGAGTTGGCGGCGGCGCTGGCGCTGGCCGGGATCACGGCATCGGTGACGCCGGTGGCGGACACCGAGGAGACGCTGACCGATTTCGAGGAGAAATACCGGCTCAGCGGCCATCAGCTCTGGCGGCTTAGCGCGATACTGGGGGGTGGCCCAGGGGCCGCCTGAGAGGAGGCCCCGCATGCCCGTTCCCACAGCGCCCCAGTCCGACACTTGGCGTGATCTCTGTTCAGGCCTGCGTGGGCCGCGCCTGTTGCTGATCTGGCTCGGTATCTGGGTGGGGGCGGCGGAAAGTCTGGTCACCGCCACCATCATGCCGACAGTGGCGCGGCAATTGGGCGGCTACGCGTATTTCAGTTGGGCGGTGGCGCTGTTCATGATCGGAACGATCCTGGCCGTGGCCAGCGCGGGGCGATTGGCGGAGCGATACGGTTTGGCGCGTGCCAGCGCGGGCGCCGGACTGGTGTTGGCGACCGGGTGCGCGGTGTCCGCGCTGGCGCCGGATATTTTCACCTTTCTGGCTGGCCGCTGGGTGCAGGGCGTGGGTGGGGGCTGGATTTCCGGTTTCGCCATGGTGGCGGTGTCGCGGTTCTTCCCGGAGCGGCATTTGGCGCGGGTGTTTGCCTCGGCCACCGCGATTTGGGCGCTGGCCACGGTGCTCGGCCCCTTGCTGGGAGGGGTGTTTGCCGGGAGCGGCAGCTGGCGTGGCGTGTTCTGGTTGTTCTCTGCCCAGGCATTGCTGTTCGTACTCGCCGCTTTACTGCTGTTTCGTGGCGCGGCCCCGGCGGAGCGCGGTGCCCGGGTGCCCTGGCCGCAGCTGGGATTGTTGGCGGTAGGGGTGGCGGCGCTGGTGCTGGCGAGTCTGGCGGAACACTGGCTCTGGGTATTGGGACTGCTGCTGTTGTCCATCGGCATGCTGGCGTGGTTGCGCTGGCGGGATCAACGCGGAGAGAACCGTCTGTTGCCCGCCGGGGCCTGGCAGTTGCGGCACACCGTGGGGGCCGGTTACGCGGCGATGGCGGCGGTGACGGCGGCGTCCATGGCGTTGCTGATCTACGGCCCGCCGATTCTGCAAGCGCTACAGGGGCTGTCGCCATTGCGGGCCGGCTATGTGGTGGCGGTGCAGGCGATGGCCTGGACACTGGCGGCGCTGGCGGTTTCCGGGGCGGATCGGAAGGGCGAGCGCCGCTGGATTCGCATCGGCGCGTTGACGGTTTTACTCGGGGTGTTGTTGCTGGCCGCCGTTATGACGTCGCCGGTGCTCTGGGTATTGATGGGCGCGGCAATCTGCGGTCTGGGCCTGGGTTGGGGCTCCAGTCTGATGAATCGGCGCTTGCTGCGGGCGCTGGCGGAAGGAGACCGGACCATTGGCTCTTCGGCATTGATCGCGGTGCGCCAGGTGGGTGGTGCCGTGGGCGCGGTGCTGGCGGGGTTGGCGGCCAATTTGGCCGGTGTGGCGGAAGGTCTGTCGCCGGAAAGCGCCGAGCGGGCAGCTCCGGTGGTGTTCATGGCGGTGCTGCCGATGGCGCTGTTAGCGGTGTGGTGCGCGTGGCGGTTTACCCGGTCGGCGGATTGAATCGCGGCGCACAAGCCGCGATTCCGCGTGTTGCCGTCACGGGCCTCAACCGAGCTGAGGCAACTGCGCCAGCGCCACTTCCGCGGCGGCGGCGTCGTACTCGCGGTCTTCCAGTTTGCCATCGAAGAAATCGATGTAGGCCTGCATGTCGAAATGACCGTGGCCGGACAGGTTGAACAGGATGGTTTGTCCCTGGCCTTCTTCCTTGCAGCGCAACGCTTCGTCGATGGCGGCCTTGACCGCGTGGGAGCACTCTGGCGCCGGCACGATGCCTTCGTGGCGGGCGAATTGCACCGCCGCCTCGAAGCAGCCGGTCTGGGCGTACGCGCGGGCTTCGATCAGCCCCAGTTGCAACGCGTGGGAAACCTGCGGGCCCATGCCGTGGTAACGCAGGCCGCCGGCGTGGAAGCCCGGCGGGGTGAAGCTGGAGCCCAGGGTGTGCATCTTGGTCAGCGGTGTCAGGTGGGCGGTGTCGCCGAAGTCGTAGGCGAACCGGCCCTGAGTCAGGGTCGGGCAGGCCGCCGGCTCCACCGCCAGGATGCGGCGGCCGCGGCCACCACGCAGTTGCTCGCCGAGGAACGGAAACACCAGACCGGCGAAGTTGGAGCCGCCGCCGGTGCAGCCGATCAGTATATCCGGATCGTCGCCGGCCATTTCCATCTGCAGCAGGGCTTCCTGGCCGATGATGCTTTGATGCAGCATCACATGGTTGAGCACGGAACCAAGGGCGTACTTGGTATCGTCGGCCTGGGCCGCGAGCTCCACCGCTTCACTGATGGCGATGCCGAGGCTGCCCGGGTGATCGGGGTTCTCCGCCAGTATGGCGCGGCCGGCGTTGGTGAGATTGGACGGGGAGGGGATGCACTCGGCCCCGTAGGTGCGCATCAGTGCCTGCCGATAGGGCTTTTGTTGATAGGACACCTTGACCTGGAATACCTGCACCTCGAGACCGAACAGGCTGCCGGCGAACGCCAGGGAAGAGCCCCACTGGCCGGCGCCGGTTTCGGTGGTCAGACGGCGGGTGCCGGCTTCCGCATTGTAATAGGCCTGGGCCACGGCGGTGTTCGGCTTGTGCGAGCCGGCCGGGCTCACGCCCTCGTATTTGAAGTAGATGCGCGCCGGCGTATCCAGCGCCTTTTCCAGGCGGCGGGCACGGATCAGAGGGCTTGGGCGCCACATCTTGTAGACGTCCAGCACCGCTGCCGGAATATCCACATAACGCTCGGCGGTCATTTCCTGGGCGATCAGGGTATCCGGGAACAAGGGCGCCAGATCCGAAGGGGCCACCGGCTGACGGGTGCCGGGATGCAGCACCGGGGCCATCGGTTCCGGGAAGTCCGCCATGATGTTGTACCACTGGCGTGGCAGACGGGATTGCTCCAGGAAATATTGGGTGGTGTCGGACATGGGGCTCTCTTCTTCTGATTATTGTTCCGTCGTGGCGTGACGGGTTATTTCAGCAACTTGAACATTTGCCGGTGCGGGATATGGGCATCCATGAAAATGCCGCCGGAACTGGCGAAGCCCGCCGTTTCATAGAAGCTGGTGGCGTGGGTCTGGGCGTTGAGGAAGATCTCCTGCATGCCACGGGCCCGAGCGGCTTCCTCGGCGGCCACCAGCAGGGCTCTGCCGATACCGCTGTTGCGGCTGTTCGAGAGCACGCACAGGCGGCTGATCTGGCCACTGCTCTGCAGGCGGATACAGCCCACCGGCTGGTTCCGCTGGTCGAGCGCGAGAAAGTGACAGGCACTGGAATCCTTGCCGTCCCACTCCAGTTCTTCCGGCACGTTCTGCTCGCCGATGAAAATGGTTTCGCGCAGCAAACGCAGCGCCGGCTCGTGTTCGTCCCAAGTGGTTTCGATGATGCTAAAGGCCATGGTGTTCTCGGTTAAAGCGGGGCAAAGAAGCCCTGATCGATCCAATGATTGAGCAGCTCGCCGGCGGACCGGGTCAGCAGCGGCTCCAACTGGTCGTTGCGGTAGCGGCGTTGCCCGGCCAGCAGGTCCACCAGTGCGGCTTGCTCCGCGTCCAGTGTCCAGCATTCGCCGTTGAGCCAGGCATGGTCGCCCTGACGAAGCAGGCGCACACCGCCGTGCCGTACCAGCGCGGCGTCCGGTGCGCCGGCGCGAATCTGCTCTTCGTCCACAATAAAATCAAGACCGTTCTGACGCGGTGTGCTCAGCCAGCGGGCCACCGCCCGGGCTGCCTGGGCGCGGTCCAGCAAGCCCAGGGAAGCAGACAGCAGGTTGTCCAGATCGTTCTGTTCGAGCCGCCCCGGATCCGGGCAGGGCGCGCGCCCGGCGTCGCGGTAGAGCTGCTCGGGCTGATTGGCCAGACATTCGGCCACCATTTCCGCCAGCAGGTCACGGTAATCCGGGGCCCGGAATCCCACTGACCAGGTGACGCAATCGCTGTCGCTGGCGACGCCATGGTGGGCGACGCCCGGCGGCAGATACAGCACATCGCCGGGGCCGGCATGGAACTCCTGTTCGCAGGGCATGTGCGCCAGCATCTTCAGCGGCGTATCAGTGCGCTGCGGCGCGGCGTCGTCACAATGCGGTCCGATTTTCCAATGGCGATGGCCGCTGGCCTGGATCAGAAACACGTCGTACTGATCGAAATGAGGGCCGACGCTGCCGCCCTCGGCGGCGTAGCTGATCATGATGTCTTCCAGACGCCAGCCCGGCACGAAGCCGAAATCGTCCAGCAGCAGGCTCACCGGTGTCAGAAAGTGGTCTACGGACTGTACCAGCAGGGTCCAGTCCCGCTCGCCCAGGCCCTCGAACGCATCCTCTTCCAGCGGTCCCTGCTGCAACGACCAGGGGCCCTCGCCGGCACCCCGGATCAGCCTGGATTCCACCTCCGCTTCCAGCGCCAGTCCGGCCAGGGTGTCGGCGTCGGGGTAGTCAAGGCCGCTGGCGGCGGCGGGCATGAACAGCGTGCGCCGCTGCCAGTGCCGCTCGAGAAAGGTCTCCGCCGGCAGTGGCAGCGTGAAGCGGGGCAGCTCGGTGGCCAAGATCAGACTGCCCGTGCCTGCTGGCCGGCGCTGCCCACGTAGGAAGCCGGAGTCAGTTCCTTGAGCCGCGCTTTGGCTTCCTCTGGGATCGCCAGGGTGTCGATGAAGGCAATCAGAGCCTCCTCGGTGATGGCCTTGCCACGGGTCAGGGCCTTGAGTTTCTCGTAGGGCTGCTCGATGCCGTAGCGGCGCATTACCGTCTGAATGGGCTCGGCCAGTACTTCCCAGGCGTGCTCCAGATCCTCTTCCAGACGGGTCGGGTTCACTTCCAGTTTGCCGATGCCTTTGAGACTGGCTTCATAGGCGATCAGGCTGTGGGCCAGGCCCACGCCCACATTGCGCAGCACGGTGGAGTCGGTGAGATCGCGCTGCCAGCGGGAGACCGGCAGCTTGGCGGCGAGGTGATCCATCATCGCGTTGGCCAGCCCCAGGTTGCCTTCGGAGTTCTCGAAATCGATCGGATTGACCTTGTGCGGCATGGTGGAGGAACCCACTTCGCCTTCAACGGTTCTCTGTTTGAAGTAACCGAGAGAGATGTAACCCCAGACGTCGCGGTCGAAGTCCAGCAGGATGGTGTTGAAGCGCATCAGAGCGTGGAAGTATTCGGCGATCCAGTCGTGCGGTTCGATCTGTGTGGTAAAGGGATTGAAGGTCAGTCCCAGCCCCTCGACGAAACGGCGCGCGAAGGTTTCCCAGTCCACTTCCGGATAGGCCGCCAGGTGGGCGTTGTAGTTGCCCACCGCGCCATTGATCTTGCCGAGCACCGGTACCGCCGCGAATTGTTCGCGCTGGCGTTGCAGGCGTGCCACCACATTGGCCATTTCCTTGCCCACGGTGGTGGGGGAGGCGGACTGGCCGTGGGTGCGTGACAGCATTGGCCGGTCGGCGTTGGCATGGGCCAGCTTGCGAATGGCGTTGATGACCTGATCCAGTTTCGGCAGCAGGGCATCGCGCGCTTCCTGGAGCATCAGCGCGTAGGAGAGGTTGTTGATGTCCTCGCTGGTGCAGGCGAAGTGCACGAACTCGGTCATCTTGTCCAGCTCTTCGTGCTCGGCCATGCACTCTTTGATGAAGTACTCCACCGCCTTGACGTCGTGATTGGTGGTGGCCTCGATTTCCTTGATGCGCTCGGCGTGCTTCTCCTCGAATTCACGGGTGATGCCACGCAGATGCCAGGCGGCCTTGCCGCTCATCAGCGGGACTTCCGGAATGGCCTTCTCGTGGGCCAGCTGTTCCAGCCAACTGACTTCCACATGAACCCGGTAGCGGATCAGGCCGTATTCGGTGGTGATGTCGCGCAGGGCATCCGCTTTGCCGGCGTAGCGGCCGTCCACCGGAGAAATGGCACGAAGGTGAGTAAGGCTGGACATGAAGCACTCCTAGACAGGAAAACCGAAAGCGGCGCTATCATACAGCAAATCGGGAAGCGCCGCGTGGGTTATGACGAAGGTCGAAGGACGAAAAAAATCGCGGCTCATGAGGGGCGATTTTCTTTATATTTTACTTTATATATTTAGTTTAATTCATTGATTTTTATGCTGTTTAGTATATCGAGATGCGCTTTGCGCTGAAACAGCAAACGCCAGCGCCGGCCACCCATCTGATGCCATAGAAAGGCGGCCCGCACACCGGCCAGGAACAGGGCGCGGATGCGGGCCGCGTTGTCCTCGTCCTGCAGTTTGGCCGGGTCGCCCTGCACGCGGATACGGAACCGGAACGTGCCCAGCGTATCCACGTAGATACCCGCCAACCGGTGGCAGAAGCCGGGTTGCGTGAGATCCTCGAAATGGGCGCGCTGACCTTCCAGGGCCAGTAGCCGGTTACGCAGAATATTCACCACGTCGTCATTCTTGCGCAGTTTTGAGGAGAGATGCAGCAGCGCCAGCCCATAGCTGAGAGGGCGGGCGGCGTCCCGGTTCTGTTCCCTGTTGAGGCTCTTGCGCAGCAGGCGCAGGCCATCCTGGAAGCGGCCCGGGCGCGGATAGATGGTGTCGAAGTCGGTGGCGTCCATCACCAGCACTGATTCAAACAGCGATGCCAGTACCGCCGGATCGGCGTCGCCACGGGTGGCGATCTGGTCCGCCATGACCGCGCACTCGAATACCGCGCCGAGAGCCAGCATTTGCTGTTGCTGTAGGGACAGGGGTTGCTCGGTCATCGTGTCTCCTCGATCACGGCCCCGCCGAGACAGGCGTCGCCGTGGTAAAACACCACCGACTGACCCGGGGTGACCGCTCGTTGTGGCTGATCGAACACCACGCGTACCCGGCCGTCGCCGGCGTTCTCCACGGTACAGGCCTGATCGGGCTGGCGATAGCGGGTTTTGGCGGTAAGCCGGGCGGGGAGGGCCGGCGGCGCCATGGCCACCCAGTCCACCGGCGCGCTGGTCAACTCACGGCTGAACAGCAGCGGGTGGTTGTGGCCCTGCACCGCGATCAGCACGTTGCGGCTCAGATCCTTGGCGGCCACGTACCAGGGTTCATCGTTGCCGTCGGCGCGGCCGCCGATGCCCAGTCCCTGGCGCTGCCCCAGGGTGTAGTACATCAGTCCGTCGTGCCGGCCGATCACCTTGCCATGGTCGTCCTCGATGATACCGGGCTGGGCTGGCAGATAGGTCTCCAGGAAGTCCTTGAAGCGGCGCTCACCGATGAAGCAAATGCCGGTGGAATCCTTCTTCTTGTGGTTGTCGAAGCCTTTCTCCCCGGCCAGGCGGCGCACTTCCGGTTTGTGCAGATCACCCAGGGGGAACAGGGTGCGGGCGAATTTGTCGCCGCCCACCGCGTGCAGAAAGTAAGTCTGGTCCTTGTTGGTATCCACCGCGCGCAGCAGCCGGGCGGGCCCATGCCGATGCTCGACCCGGGCGTAGTGGCCGGTGGCGATGGCGTCGGCGCCCAGCGCCACGGCGTGATCCAGGAAGGCGCGGAACTTGATTTCCTTGTTGCAGAGGATGTCCGGGTTGGGAGTGCGGCCGGCCCGGTATTCCTCGAGGAAGTGCTCGAACACCCGGTCCCAGTACTCGCCGGCGAAATTCACCGTATGCAGCTCCATACCCAATACGCCAGCCACCTGCATGGCGTCGAGCAGGTCCTCCCGGGCGGTACAGTATTCGGTACCGTCGTCCTCGTTCCAGTTCTTCATGAACAGGCCTTCCACCTGATAACCCGCCTCCAGCAGGCGGGCGGCGGCCACCGAGGAATCGACACCGCCGGACATGCCGACGATGACGCGGGTGGATTCCGGGGTGAGGGTGGAAGGAGAAGGCAGTTCCGACATGGCGAGCAACCGTGTAGTGATGGGTTCAGCCCTGCTGCAAAGGCCAGGGGTGCTGATAAATGCTGTCCAGCGGCAGGCGCCGGCCGCTCAGGTAATCGGAGACGCAACGCATCACCAACGGGCTGCGGTGCTCGGCCTGCCGTGAGGACAACTCCTGAGGTGTCAGCCAGACCGCTTCCTCGATGCCGCGATCCAGTTTCTGGCGCGGGTCGTGTTTCAGCGGACGGGCGACGAAACAGGCCCGGTAGTATACTCCGGCGCCCTTGAACGGCTGAAAAATATACCAGCCGAGCAGGTCGGTCACTTCCACTTGCCAAGCCGTCTCTTCCAGGGTTTCGCGGTAGGCGGCCTGCATCAGGTCCTCGCCGAATTCCACATGACCGGCGGGCTGGTTGAGCACCAGCGCTCCGTCCTGGTGTTCTCGCACGAACAACAGGCGTCCGTCTTGCTCCACCACGGTGGCTACCGTAATGTGCGGTTCGAAGCTGTTCATAGATTGGCCGTTCCAGGCATGGCGGGCGCCAGATGGTATCGCAACGCCGGGGGGCTCGTCACGACCGGCGCGCTTTCCCGCGCCGCTGACGTGGAGGAGAACGGCGCCGGGATGGCCCGCCCCGCGCCGGGGCCTTGGGCAGGTGCACGGTTTCGTCACGCCACTGACCGGGCTGCAAGCCATCCAGGCTCCAGTCGCCGATGCGCCAACGCACCAGCCGCAGGGTGGGAAAGCCCACCGCCGCGGTCATGCGCCGCACCTGGCGGTTGCGACCTTCGTCTATGGTGAGTTCCAGCCACTGGTCGGGTACCGTGAGCCGCGTGCGCACCGGCGGCTGGCGCGGCCATAACGAGGGTTCGTCGATACGCCGGACCCGCGCCGGCCGGCAGGGGCCGTCCTTGAGCGTGATGCCCTGGCGCAACGGCTCCAGATCGTCTTCACCGGGAGCGCCTTCCACCTGTACCAGATAGGTTTTCGGCAGGTGAAAGCGCGGGCTGGCGATGCGCGCCTGGAGGCCGCCGTCATCGGTGAGCAGCAACAATCCCTCGGAGTCCCAGTCCAGCCGGCCGGCGGGGTAGACGCCCTCCACGGGAAGCGATTCCTTGAGGGTCCGGCGCCCACGGGTGTCGGTGAACTGGGACAACATCTGAAAGGGTTTGTTAAACAAAATAAGCCGGGCCATTGGGAAAATCGTCGGTTCGGGCCCATGAAGGCCAAGCAAGGTTATCCACTCGATGGTATACTCGCCCGGCAACCGAATTCCACGGTTATTCTCAGAGGGAGTAGTGTAGATGGGATACCAAAAGATCGTGGTTCCGGCAGACGGTGACAAAATCACCGTTAATGCGGACCTATCCCTGAATGTCCCCAACCACCCGATCATTCCGTATATCGAAGGGGACGGCATCGGCGTTGATATCTCGCCGGTGATGATAAAAGTGGTTAACGCCGCGGTGGAAAAAGCCTATGGCGCCAAGCGTGGCATCACCTGGATGGAAATCTATGCCGGTGAAAAAGCCACCCGGGTTTACGGGCCGGATGTATGGCTGCCCGAAGAAACCTTGGAGGCCATGCGGGAATTCACCGTAGGTATCAAAGGACCGTTGACCACTCCGGTGGGCGGTGGGATCCGTTCTCTGAACGTGGCCCTGCGCCAGGAGCTTGACCTTTATACCTGTATGCGCCCGGTGCGATGGTTCGAAGGGGTACCCAGCCCGGTACGCCACCCCGAACTGACCGACATGGTGATCTTCCGTGAAAACTCCGAAGACATCTATGCCGGCATCGAATGGGCCGCGGACGGTCCCGAAGCCACCAAACTGATCCGCTTCCTGCGCGAGGAAATGGGGGTTACCCAGATCCGTTTCCCGGAAGGTTGTGGTATCGGCATCAAGCCGGTGTCCCGCGAGGGCACCCAGCGTCTGGTCCGCAAGGCGATCCAGTACGCCATCGATAATGACAAGGATTCCGTCACCCTGGTGCACAAAGGCAACATCATGAAGTACACCGAGGGGGCCTTTAAGGATTGGGGCTACGAATTGGCCCGGGACCGCTTCAACGCTGAGCTGCTTGACGGTGGCCCCTGGATGGTGATGAAGAATCCGCGTACCGGGAAAGAGATCGTCATCAAGGACGTGATCGCGGATGCCTTCCTGCAGCAGATCCTGATGCGTCCGGCGGAGTACAGCGTGATCGCCACGCTGAACCTGAACGGTGACTACATTTCCGACGCCCTGGCGGCGGAAGTGGGCGGCATCGGCATCGCGCCGGGCGCCAACATTGGCGGCTCCGTGGCGCTGTTCGAGGCCACTCACGGCACCGCGCCGAAGTACGCCGGCCAGGACAAGGTGAACCCGGGTTCACTGATCCTGTCCGCCGAGATGATGCTGCGCCACCTGGGCTGGGAAGACGCCGCCGATCTGGTGATCAATGGCATGGAAGGGGCGATTGCCGCCAAGACCGTGACCTACGATTTCGAGCGTCTCATGCCCGATGCCACGCTGCTGAAGTGTTCCGAATTCGGCGATGCCGTGATCGAACACATGGGGAACTGATTCCCATCCCCTCCGGTGAAGCGCTCACTCAGGTGGAGAGGGCGCTTTTCTCCCGCTCCCGCCTCCGGCCTTGCCGGTGCCGGCGGGTGGTGGGAACCGCTCCCGGCTTCAGGTTCACCGCATGGTAACCCTTGCTGGCCTCGAGCAGCTCATATTCCACACTCTGTCCGGTGTATAAGGTTTTGTAACCTTTCTCCTGTATATAGGAGTAGTGCACGAACAGATCATCGCCACCTTCGTCCGGCCGAACGAAGCCATACCCTTTGGCATTGTTGAACCACTTTACCGTTCCCGTTGCCATGGTCGTCCCTCATGTTACCCCGGGGGTGTGTTCCGGGTGTCCCGCCGTGCCGGTGTTCTGTATGACAACCGGTCATCGCACGGTAACCTATGGCTGTACATTGTTTTTGTTATCCCCGCCCGGGCGGGGCCTGGATCACTGACGTCAATATCCAACATCAACGCCGCCGGCCATGGAACTTTGCTCTGGTTATCATAGCGGGCTGCTATGAAGACCTTGCCTTGGCCTCGGCATGATATGGATTGAGATGTGCCGAACGGGCCGGAAAGTCCCGGAACATCCGGCATTGTTGGATTCAGAGATCCCCTGGGTCGCGCTCTGCCCAACTTTTCATCATGGAAAACTGAGTGTCAAGCCCAATCGTTGGGATTGAAAAATAGCGGTTAATGCCCCAATTAGTGGATTGCCTGTCGGCGCCCGCGGGTATACAAACTTCAGAGAGACGCATGAAAAGGCAGCACAAGGTGTTTTTCACGGGTAACGAGCGGGGGGCGCGAATACGCCTGGGGCCGGATCAGCCGGCGGATCCCGATCGTCAGGGCGATCTGGCCGTGGAGGCGAGCAAGCCACGGCTAAAGCGCCCATCCATGTATAAAGTGATCATGCTCAACGACGACTACACACCGATGGACTTCGTCGTTGAGGTACTGGAAACCTTTTTTCGTATGGACCGCGAGCAGGCCACTCGTGTCATGCTGACGGTCCATACCGAGGGCAAGGCGGTGTGCGGGGTGTTTCCCCGGGATATCGCCGAGACCAAGGCCGCGCAAGTGGTCGATTACGCCCGGGAACATCAGCATCCGCTGATGTGTCAGGTGGAGAAGGCCTGATTCAGGCCCAAGGGCCTGATTTCAGGCCGGCCAGCCCGACACCAAGGGTGACGAGTAGTGAGGTAGCCTATGCTCAGCAAAGAACTGGAACTTACCCTTAACGAGGCGTTCCATCACGCACGAAGCCACCGTCATGAGTTCATGACCGTGGAGCATCTGCTGTTGGCACTGCTGGACAACGATGCCGCGTTGGAAGTGCTGCGCGCCTGCGGCGCGGATCTGGATGAGCTGCGCGAGGCCCTGACTCAGTTCATTAGCGATTCCACGCCGCTGTTACCGGATGACGGTGACGATGAGCGTGATACACAGCCGACGCTGGGTTTCCAGCGGGTGCTGCAACGCGCGGTGTTCAGCGTGCAGTCCTCGGGTAAGAAGGAAGTGACCGGCGCCAATGTGCTGGTGGCGATCTTCAATGAGCAGGAAAGCCAGGCGGTTTACCTGCTCAACAGCCAGGACGTGCACCGCTTGGATGTGGTCAATTACATCTCCCACGGTGTCTCTCCGCAGCAGGAGGCGGATGATGCTCAACAGCCGGATATCGAAGCCGGCGGTGGCCCCGAAGGGGGCGCCTCGGCCAACGCCCTGGAGGCTTATGCGTCCAATCTGAACGAGCTGGCACGGGCGGACCGGATCGACCCGCTGGTCGGACGGGCGTTTGAAATTGAACGGGCGGCGCAGATCCTGTGCCGGCGGCGCAAGAACAATCCGCTGCTCGTGGGCGAGCCCGGTGTGGGCAAGACCGCCATTGCCGAGGGGCTGGCGCGCATGATCGTGGAAGGTCAGGTGCCCGAGCCGCTGCAGGACGCGGTGGTCTATTCCCTGGATCTGGGCGCGCTGCTGGCCGGCACCAAATACCGCGGTGATTTCGAGAAGCGGCTGAAGAGTTTGCTGGCGGAGTTGCGCAAGCAGGACAACTCGATTCTGTTCATCGATGAAATTCACACCATCATCGGTGCCGGCGCGGCTTCCGGCGGTGTCATGGACGCGTCCAATCTGCTCAAACCGCTGCTGGCTTCCGGGGAATTGAAATGCATGGGCTCCACTACTTTTCAGGAGTACCGGACCATTTTTGAAAAAGACCGGGCACTGTCCCGCCGTTTCCAGAAAGTGGATGTGGTGGAACCGTCGGTGGAGGATACCGTGGGGATTCTCAAGGGGCTCAAGAGCCGCTTCGAGAAGCACCATGGCGTGCAGTACACCGACGCGGCACTGCGCTCGGCGGCGGAGTTGAGCGCGCGCTACATTAATGACCGCTTCCTGCCGGACAAGGCCATCGATGTGATCGACGAGGTCGGTGCCTGGCAGCGCCTGCGGCCGGAAAACGAGCGCCGTGAAATCATCGAGCAGGATGACGTGGAAGTCATGGTGGCGAAGATCGCGCGGATTCCGCCGAAGCAGGTGTCCTCTTCCGATAAGGAAGTGCTGCGCAATCTGGAGCGGGACCTGAAGATGACCGTGTTCGGTCAGGACGAAGCCATCGATGCCATCTCCGCGGCGATCAAGCTGTCCCGCGCCGGGCTGAAGGCGGACAACAAGCCGATCGGCTCGTTCATGTTCGCCGGTCCCACCGGGGTAGGTAAAACCGAGGTGAGCCGGCAACTGGCTCGCGCGCTGGGCGTGGAGTTGGTGCGCTTCGACATGTCCGAGTACATGGAGCGGCACACCGTAAGCCGTCTGATCGGCGCGCCTCCGGGCTACGTCGGTTACGATCAGGGCGGTCTGCTCACCGAGGCGATTACCAAGACGCCGCATTGCGTGCTGTTGATGGACGAGATCGAAAAGGCGCACCCGGAAGTGTTCAACATCCTGCTGCAGGTGATGGACAACGCGTCGCTGACCGACAATAACGGCCGCAAGGCGGACTTCCGCAATGTGATCCTGATCATGACCACCAATGCGGGCGCCGAGGTGTTGAACAAGCGCTCCATCGGTTTCACCGAACAGGATCAGTCCAGCGACGGCATGGAAGTGTTGAAAAAAGCCTTCACGCCGGAGTTCCGCAACCGGCTGGACGCCATCATCCAGTTCAACCCGCTGGGGAGGGAAACCATTCTCGGCGTGGTGGACAAGTTCCTGGTGGAACTGCAGGCGCAGTTGGATGAGAAAGGCGTGGTGCTGGAAGTGGAGGCGGATGCCCGCACCTGGTTGGCCGATCACGGCTATGACAAGGATATGGGGGCCCGCCCCATGGCCCGTCTGATCCAGGAGCAGATCAAGAAGCCGCTGGCGGAGAAACTGCTGTTTGGCGAACTGGCGGAGCAGGGCGGCCGGGCGCGAGTCGTGGTCCGCGACGACAAGCTGCTGCTGACCGTGGATGCCTCCCAGGAGGAAGCCACCTGCTGAAGATCGCGGCCATGGATGGCCAGGCTCTAACAAAAAAACCCGGCATGCCGGGTTTTTTTATGCATCAAGGAAAACCGCCGTTACTTCATGCGGAAGGTGATGCGCCCCTTGCTCAGATCATAGGGCGACATTTCCACCTTGACGCGATCGCCGGTGAGAATCCGGATGTAGAATTTACGCATCTTGCCGGAAATATGGGCGGTGATCACATGCCCGTTATCCAGCTTCACACGAAACATGGTGTTGGGAAGGGTTTCAAGAACCACGCCTTCCAATTCAATTTGCTCTTCTTTCGCCATTCAGCGCGTACCCTGATGTCGTCGGCTACGGAGGGAGGCGCAATTGTGCCGGAATTGGACGCATGCTGCAAAGGTTTAGGCGATGGGGGGGCGACGCCCCGGAGGAGTGGGGGGGTGAAACTCCTGCCACTCGTCGTTGATCAACAGTTCCAGCGGGCGGTACTGACTCTTGTAGCTCATCTTGCGGCATTCGCTGATCCAGTAGCCCAGGTAGAGATAAGGCAGGCCCAGACGGCGGCATTCCTCGATTTGCCAGAGCAGGGCATTGACGCCGAGGCCGCGCTCGGCGACGGCCGGGTCGAAGAACGTGTAGACCGCCGACAGGCCGTCCTTGAGGGCGTCGGTGACCGCCACGGCAAGCAATTTTTTGGTGGCCGGATCACGGAAACAGTAGAAGCGGGTATCGGTCCAGGCGCAGGTCAGGAAGCTGGAAAACTGCTCCTCGGAGGGCGGATACATGTCGCCGTCACCGTGGCGTTCGCGAATATACAGTGAGTAGAGCCGGTAGAATTCGCGGGTGTAGCGGGACGGCTCCTGCCGCACGATCAGATCGCTATTGCGCTGAAGGATCCGCTTCTGCCGCCGGCGAGGCTGGAAATCCGCCACCCGCACCCGTGCCGGCAGACAGGCGTGACAGGCCTCACAGTGCGGGCGATACAGGTAGTCGCCGCTGCGGCGGAAGCCGAGCAGGGACAGCTCGCTGTACAGGGCCGCATTGAGGCGCACCTGAGGGTCCACGAACAGCGTGGCGGCCTGCTGGCCTTCCAGGTAGCTGCAGGGGTGGGCCGGCGTGCGGAAAAAGCGGAGTTCGGACAGATCACTCATGGGCCCAGTTTATCCAACAGGGGGCGACCAAGGCCAGCCGTCCGGGTGTGGCGCTGCTTTTTACCGCGCGGACGAGCGGTTCGTGAATACTTGTACCTTTCGCCGCCCTCCGGAGTTGGATAGGCTTCCGAAGCCCGGTTTATGGCGAAATAACAATAAACGGCCTCGGCCTATACAGAGGCTGTGTTCAGGAGAGCTATGATGACAACAACCGATCCGATGCCCCTGTGGCAACCCAGCGAGGAACGCATCCGCAACAGCCGCCTGCATCATTTTCAAGGTTGGCTGGAGCAGCGCACGGGCGAACATTTCAACGATTACGACGCCCTCTGGCGGTGGTCCGTGGACCACCTGGAAGCCTTTTGGGAAGCGATCTGGCAGTACTTCGAAGTGGCTGCCTCGGAGCCCTACAGCGAGGTGCTCGACAGCCATGAAATGCCCGGCGCCCAATGGTTCGAGGGCAGCCGGCTGAACCTGGTGGAGCAGATCTTCCGTTTTCACCATGACCAGCCCGATCGTCCGGCGATCCTCTCCCGCTCCGAACTTCGTCCACTGCAATCCCTGTCCTGGGGTGAGCTGCGCCGCCAGGTGGCGGCCCTGTCCGACCGGTTGCGCCAACGTGGGATCGGCCCCGGAGACCGGGTGGTGGCCTATTTGCCCAATGTGGCGGAAACGGTGGTGGCATTCTGTGCCTGCGCCAGTGTTGGCGCGATCTGGTCCAGCTGTTCCCCGGACATGGGCACCCGCAGCGTGCTCGACCGTTTCCGCCAGATCGATCCCAAAGTGATCATCGCGGTGGACGGGTATCGCTATGGCGGCAAGGATTTCGACCGCCTGGAGGTGGTAAAGGGGCTGCGTGAGGCGCTGCCGACGGTGGAGCAAGTGATCCTGCTGCCTTACCTCAACCCCGAGGCCCGTCTGGATGGGGCCGATCTCTGGCAGGACATGGTCGCCGGCGAGGTGCCAATGGCGTTTGAACAGGTGCCGTTCGACCATCCGCTGTGGGTGGTGTACTCCTCGGGGACCACCGGGATGCCCAAACCCATCGTGCACGGCCACGGCGGTACCTTGCTGGAGGGTTTGAAAGGTCACGCTCTGCATATGGACCTGGGGCCGGAGGACCGCTTCATGTGGTTCACCACCACCGGCTGGATCATGTGGAATTCACAGATCACCGGTCTGATGGTGGGCAGCACCATCTGTTTGTACGACGGCAATCCCGGTTACCCGGATCTCGGTACGCTGTGGCGTTTCGCCGAGGAGACCGAGCTGACCTTCTTCGGCGCTGGCGCCGCCTATTTTCTCAACTGCAAGAAAGCGGAAATCGAGCCTGGCCAATGGCTGAGCCCTGGCAGGCTCAGATCGGTGGGTTCCACCGGCTCGCCACTGCCGGAGGAGGGGTACCAGTGGATCATGGATCAACTGGGTGACGTGATGATCGCCACCATCAGCGGTGGCACCGATGTGGCGGCGGCCTATGTGGGCGGCTGCCCGATACTGCCGGTCTATTCCGGAGAGATGCAGTGCCGGTATCTGGGCACGGCGACCTATGCCATGTCCGACGACGGCCGGATTCTGGAGGACGAAGTGGGGGAGCTGGTGGTGACCAAACCGATGCCGTCCATGCCGTTGTACTTCTGGAACGACGAAGAAGGGCTGCGCTACCACGACAGCTACTTCGACGTGTTTCCCGGCATTTGGCGCCACGGCGACTGGATCCGCATCACCCCGCGCGGTGGCGCGGTGATCTATGGCCGTTCCGACACCACCATCAACCGCCACGGGATCCGCATGGGCACCAGCGAGATCTATCGGGTGGTGGAAGAGTTCCCGGAAGTCCTCGACAGCCTGGTGGTGGATCTGGAATACCTGGGACGGGAATCCTTCATGCCGTTGTTCGTGGTGCTGCGCGAGGGGCAGGTTCTGGACGAGGATCTGAAAAGCCGCATCAAGGCGGCGATCCGCGACAATCTGTCCGCCCGGCATGTGCCCAACGACATCGTGCCTGCGCCGGAAGTGCCGCGCACACTCACCGGCAAGAAAATGGAGCTCCCCATCAAGAAGCTGCTGCTGGGGCAGTCCCTGGATAAAGTGGCCAACCCGGATGCCATGGCCAATCCGGACAGCCTGACGTTCTATATCGACTACGCCGAACGCCGTGACACCGCCAATGGGGCAGGGCAGGTAAAGACCGGCTGAATGGCTGTCTTCCCCAGACGAGGCTACAAGGCTGCTGTGGGAGTTTGCCTGCAAGCGAATTTTTTGGGCCGAACCCCCTATTCGCTTGCAGGCAAGCTCCTACAGTTTAAAGGAAATAGCGGCGCGATCCCGATCCGTGAGCCCGTTCCAGGTCATCGGAACCGGCGGCCATTTGCGGGGCTCGGTGTCGGTGATCAAGGTCCGCAACGCTGTCTGAAATTCCTGTCGCGGCATCAACACTGCGCCCAGCCGCATCAGGTGAGGATTCTCCACCTGGGCGTCCAGCAACTGGATGCCCAGTTCCGGCGCCAGCGCCCACAACGCCGCCAGCGCGCATTTAGAACCGTTATCGCGGCGAGAGAACATGGACTCACCGAAGAACACACCGCCCAACTGAATGCCGTAGATACCGCCGGCCAGGCCCTGGTCGTCATGCACCGTCACGCAATGGGCATGGCCCAGATGGTGCAGGCGCAGATAAGCATCGCGCATGTCGCGAGTGATCCAGGTGCCGTCCTGGCCGGCGCGGGGGGCCGCGCAAGCGTCGATGACTCCGGCGAAGTTCTGGTCCAGGCGGATTTGCGGATTCCAGCCTCGCAGGGTGCGCCGGGTGCGGCGGCTCAGGTGCAGATCCCCGGGGCGAAACACACAGCGCGGAGCCGGTGACCACCAGAGGATCGGCTGGCTGTCGTCGTACCAGGGGAAGATACCCTGGCGATAGGCGCAAAGCAGAGTGGAAGGGGAAAGGTCGCCGCCGGCGGCGAGCAGCCCGTTGGGCTCCTCAAGGGCCTCTTCCACGGCGGGAAAAGGCCCCCCGGCGGGCAACCAGGGGATCATGCGCGATCAGTCTTCCAGGGTTTCCAGATAGCGCTCCGCGTCCAGTGCCGCCATGCAGCCGGAACCGGCGGAGGTCACTGCCTGACGGTATACGTGATCGGCCACGTCGCCGGCGGCGAACACGCCCGCCACGCTGGTGGCGGTGGCATTGCCTTCCAGGCCGCTGCGGATGCGGATATAGCCGTCATGCATGTCCAACTGCCCGGCGAAGATGTCGGTGTTGGGTTTATGGCCGATGGCGATGAACAGGCCCTGCAGCTCCAGTTCCTCGGTGCTGTCATCCTTGGTGGACTTGACACGGATGCCATTGACGCCGGAATCGTCGCCCAACACTTCGTCGAGCACGTGATCCCACATGACGGTGACGTTGTCCTTGGCGAACAGCTTGTCCTGCAGGATCTTTTCCGCGCGCAGTTTGTCGCGGCGGTGAATCAGCACCACCTCGGAAGCAATGTTGGACAGGTACAGGGCTTCTTCAACGGCGGTGTTGCCACCGCCCACCACGGCCACTTTCTGGCCCCGGTAGAAGAAACCGTCACAGGTGGCGCAGGCGGAAACCCCTTTGCCCATGAACGCCTGCTCGGAATCCAGACCCAGGTACATGGCCGAAGCCCCGGTGGCGATGATCAGGGCATCACAGCTGTAGGTGCCGGAGTCGCCCTTGAGCACGAACGGACGCTGATCCAGTACCACCTCGTTAATGTGATCAAACAGCACCTGGGTGTCGAAGCGCTCGGCGTGCTGCTGCATGCGCACCATCAGGTCCGGGCCTTGCAGGCCTTCCACGTCTCCGGGCCAGTTATCCACTTCGGTGGTGGTGGTCAACTGCCCGCCGGGTTGGATGCCCGTGATCACCACCGGATTCAGATTGGCCCGGGCCGCGTAGACCGCCGCGGTGTAGCCGGCGGGGCCGGAACCCAGAATGATCAGTCGATGGTGCTGCACGTCGCTCATTGAATCCTCCACCAGGTCAGGGCCTGAAAACTGGGTCTGCTTAAGAAGTGGCGACGTTATGGTGTCGCCCACGGGCCGTTTCAAGGATGAGCAAGCTACAATACTTTCATGGCCCGGTGAAGGCGGCTCCGGCTATGAATGCGATTTGAGGCAACGATAGCCTCGCCACCGGGCCCTTGTTGCCCGGGCCCAGGCGCGGGATACTGCGGGCGCAAGAGCCGGTCGGGGCGCTGGCTCGAAAGGCGCTAATTCTGTACAATTCCATAGTTTTCAATTTGTTATGGCATTGAGTTCATGTTTTTTCCAGCTTTTACACGATACAGGGAAAAACATTGGCAAGCTTTAAGAGCATAAACAGGCTCTATGGAATCCAAACGCAAGAGGCGAGGCGTGACAAAGGCAGCCGCCGGTAACACCCAATCCGGTTTTTCCCGCCATCTCAAACGAGGGTTGGTGGAAGGCATGGTCATCGCCCTGATCGCCCTGTCGCTGTATCTGCTTCTGGCATTGATCAGCTATGACAGCCGCGACCCGGGATGGTCCTATGTGGGGCACGTGGACAGCGTGCGTAATGCCGGCGGCCGCGCCGGCGCTTTCTGTGCCGATCTGTTATTGGGACTGTTCGGGCTGATGGCCTATCTGTTCCCGGTGCTGGTGGGGTTCTGGGCGTTCAAGGTATTGCGCGAGCGCCACGCCGGCCTGCCGGGTAGCTGGCCCATGTTCAGCCTGCGTCTGGTGGGGTTCGTGTTGACCATGATCGGCGGCACGGCCCTGGCATACATGCATTTCACCACTGGCGGCCTGCCGGAGGATGCCGGTGGGATACTCGGCCAGGTGGTCGGTGGCAGTGCCCTGGATGCCTTCAACGCCCTGGGCGGCACGCTGGTGATGGTGGCGCTGTTTCTGATTGGCATCACCGTATTCACCGATCTGTCCTGGATTGCCCTGGCGGAGCGTCTGGGTGAGCTGGTGGTGACTATCGGCCAGAAGGTGCCGGCCTGGTTCGAGCAGCGCCGCGAGCAGCGAGAGGAGCGCAAGGCCGCTCAGGCTGCCCGCGAGCAGCGCGCCCGGGTGATCACCGAGGCCAACAAGAAAAAGGAAAACCGCACGCCGCCGAAGATCGCCCAACCCGCCAAACCGGTGGAGAAAAGCGTACGGGTGCAAAAAGAGAAGCAGCAGAAGCTGTTTACCGCGGAAGTCTCCGGCGACCTGCCGCAGGTATCCTTGCTGGATCAGGTGGATGAGGACGGCAAGGGCGGTTACTCCGAGGAAGCGCTGGACGCCATGTCGCGTCTGCTGGAAATCAAACTCAAGGATTTCAACGTCGACGCCGAAGTGGTGGCGGTGCAGCCCGGACCGGTGATCACCCGCTTCGAGATCCAGCCGGCGCCCGGCATCAAGGTGTCCAAGATCACCAATCTGGCCAAGGATCTGGCCCGTTCCCTGGCGGTGATCAGCGTGCGGGTGGTGGAGGTGATTCCCGGCAAGACCACGGTGGGGATCGAGATTCCCAATGAGCAGCGGGAGATGATCCGCTTCACCGAGGTGGTGGGCTCGAAGATGTTCGACGATGCCGGTTCGCCGCTGACCATGGCCCTGGGCAAGGACATTTCCGGCAACCCGGTGATGGCCGACCTGGCCAAGATGCCGCACTTGCTGGTGGCCGGTACCACCGGTTCCGGTAAATCGGTGGGCGTGAACGCCATGCTGCTGTCCATGTTGTTCAAGTCCAGCCCGGAAGATGTGCGCCTGATCCTGATCGATCCGAAGATGCTGGAACTGGCGGTCTATGACGGCATTCCCCATTTGCTCACGCCGGTGGTCACCGACATGAAGGAAGCCGCCGGCGCCTTGCGCTGGGGGGTCGGAGAAATGGAGCGCCGCTATCGTCTGATGGCGGCCATGGGCGTGCGTAATATTTCCGGTTACAACCGCAAGGTGGAGGACGCCAGAAAGTCCGGTGAGCCACTCAAGGATCCATTGTGGAAGCCCAATGACCCGATGGATCTGGAAGAGGAACCGCCGTTGGCGGAGAAGTTGCCGTACATCGTTATCGTCATCGATGAATTCGCCGATATGATGATGATCGTCGGCAAGAAAGTGGAAGAGCTGATCGCTCGTATCGCGCAGAAGGCACGGGCCGCGGGCATCCACCTGATTCTCGCCACGCAGCGCCCGTCGGTGGATGTGATCACCGGTCTGATCAAGGCTAATGTGCCGTCACGCATCGGTTTCCAGGTGTCGTCGAAAATCGATTCCCGAACCGTGCTGGATCAGGGCGGAGCGGAGCAACTGCTCGGCCATGGTGACATGCTGTATTTGCCCGGTGGCAAAAGCGTTCCGGAACGGGTGCACGGTGCCTTTGTCTCAGATGAGGAAGTGCACCGGGTCTGTGATGACTGGCGCAAGCGGGGCGAGCCGAACTATCTGGAAGAGATCCTTGACGGCGGCTCGGACCTGAACGCGCCCATGCCAGGCATGGAAATCGCCGGCGGCGGCGATGACGAGAGCGATCCGCTCTATGACGAGGCGGTGGCCTACGTGACGCAATCACGGCGGGCTTCCATTTCCTCGGTGCAGCGGAAACTGAAGATCGGCTACAACCGCGCCGCCAACCTGGTGGAAGCCATGGAAATGGCCGGCGTGGTCTCCGAGGCCGGACACAACGGACAACGTGAGGTGCTGGCGCCACCACCGCCGGACGCCTGAGGATAAAGAGCAATGGCAAAATGGCTTGTATTGGCACTGTTGATGCCGTCCCTGGCCTGGGCTTCCGCCACCGAAACCCTGCTTGCCAAACTTGGCGGACTGCGCAGCATGAGCGGCCACTTCGAGCAGTCCATGGTGAACTCCGACGGTGACCGCCAGCAGAGTGCCAGCGGTACCATGGACGTGGCCCGGGGCAACCGCTTTTACTGGAAGACCGAGGCGCCGTTCGAACAGCTGGCGGTCTCCGATGGCAAAACCGTGTGGGTTTACGATGTGGATCTGGAGCAGGTGGTGGTCCGTCCGCTGACTCCGGACCTGGGCAACACACCGGCCCTGCTGTTTGGCGGCGATCCACAGCGAGTGGGGCAGGCGTTCGAGATTTCCGAGCTGGAAAGCGAAGGCGCCAACATTACCTACCGGCTCAAGCCCAAGGGCGCCGATCCGCTGTTCGATACCCTGGATGTCACCTTCCATGGCGACACGCCGCATTCCATGCGTTTACGCGACGCGCTCGGCCAGCAGACCCTGATCCGTTTCCAGGATCTGACCCTGAACCGGTCGTTGCCGGCGGAGCGGTTTTCCTTCACCCCGCCGGAAGGCACCGACGTAATCCGCCAGGAGTGAATCATGAGCGGGGGTGGTGGCGCGCACCATGAGTGACCTGTTCGCCGATCAGGCCCGCGGCGATGCGCAGCCGCTGGCCGCGCGGCTGCGGCCGCTGTCGCTGGACGATTATGTCGGGCAGTCCCATCTGATCGCCCCCGGCAAACCTTTGCGTCAGGCGGTGGAACGCGGGCAACTGCACTCCATGATTCTGTGGGGCCCGCCGGGGACAGGAAAAACCACGCTGGCACTGATTCTCGCAGGTGCCGTGGACGCGGAATTCATCACCTTGTCGGCGGTATTGTCCGGCGTGAAGGACATCCGCGCGGCGGTGGAACAGGCCAAGGCGCGGTTGGGACAGGGACGCCGCACGGTGTTGTTCGTGGATGAGGTGCATCGCTTCAACAAAGCGCAGCAGGATGCCTTTCTGCCTCACGTGGAAGACGGCACGGTGATCTTCATCGGCGCCACCACCGAAAATCCCTCATTCGAACTCAACAACGCCTTGCTGTCCCGGGCCCGGGTATATCGCCTGCGCAGCCTGGAGCGGCAGGACTTGTCCGGGCTGTTGGACCGCGCCCTGCGTCAACCGGATCTCACGGCCATGGTTCTGGAAGCCGATGCCCGTGATCTGTTGCTGGACTATGCCGATGGCGATGCGCGGCGGCTGCTCAATATGCTGGAAGTGGCCCTGGATCTGGCGGACGGCGATCAGCCCCGCGTCGACCGGCCGCTGATGCAGGAAGTGTTGCGTGACGCGGTGCGCCGTTTCGACAAGGGCGGGGATCTGTTCTATGACCAGATCAGCGCCTTGCACAAGTCGGTGCGCGGTTCCGATCCGGACGCGGCCCTGTACTGGTTCGCGCGCATGCTCGATGGCGGCTGTGATCCGCTCTATGTGGCGCGGCGGGTGGTGCGCATGGCCAGCGAGGACATCGGCAACGCCGACCCGCGGGCCCTGACGCTGGCGTTGAACGCTTGGGAGGTGCAGGAGCGGCTTGGCAGTCCGGAGGGCGAACTGACCATCGCCCAGGCCATCGTTTTTCTGGCCGTGGCGCCGAAGAGCAATGCGGTCTATGACGCCTACAATACGGCCCGGCGATTTGTCGCCGAGCACCCCAGTAATGAGGTGCCGCTGCATCTGCGCAACGCGCCCACCAAATTGATGAAGGCGGAAGGCTATGGCGCGGAGTATCACTACGCCCATGATTACCCCGATGCCTTCGTTGACGGCGAGAACTATTTTCCGCCGACGCTGCGCGACACCCGCTTTTACCAACCGGTGGAACGCGGGCTGGAAATCCGTATCGCCGAGAAGCTGCGCCAGCTACGGCGCCGCAACCGCGACAGCCAGTGGCAACGTTACGGGGACGAGCAATGAACGCACATGGTATTTTGCCCTGGCTGGCGGTGGCGCTGGGGGGCTCGGTGGGGGCCTGTTTGCGCTATGCTACCGCTCTCTGGGTAGGGGTACCGGCGATGCCGGCCTGGCCCTGGGCCACCTTCGCGGTGAACCTGGCTGGCAGTTTCCTGTTTGGTTTTCTGGCGGTCATGCTGGCGAGTCTGACCACCAGTGAACTGTGGCGGCTGGCATTGATGACTGGCATGCTTGGCGCCCTGACCACCTTCTCGACCTTTTCCTTCGAGCTGGTCCGCCTGCTGGAGAGTCGCAGCCTGGGGCTGGCCCTGGGATACGCCGCCGTTTCGGTGGCGGCCTGCGTTTCGCTGGCCGGGCTGGGTCTGGTAGTGGGACGCTGGTTGTTTGAATCCTGATATTTGTTTGAATCCTGACATCTTATGAGTGCGCAAAGGAGCCACCATGCTTGATATTCGGGCCTTGCGGGACAATGGCGAAGCCATCCGCGATGCACTGGCAAAACGGGGTTATTCCCTGGATCTGGACGGGTTCCGGGCGCTGGATGGGCGCCGCAAGGAAGCTGATATTCGCTCCCAGGATCTGCAGGCCCAACGCAAGAAGGCCTCAAAGCAGATCGGCGAACTGATCCAGTCCGGTTTGTCGGTGGATGAGGCCAAGGCCAAGGTGGCGGAGACGCTGAAGACCCTGGATGCCCAGCTCGATGACGAAGTGGCCCGGGCAAAAGAGATTCAGGACGAGCTGCGCGCTTTCCTCATGGGGGTGCCCAATGCGCCGGCGGAGGAGGTGCCGCCGGGCGCGGATGAAGACGACAACGTGGAAGTGCGCCGCTGGGGCACGCCGCGCCAGTTCGACTTCGAACCCAAGGACCACGTCGACGTCGGTGAGGGACTGAGCGAGGGCCGTCTGGATTTCGAGCGCGCCAGCAAGCTGTCCGGTGCCCGCTTCGCGGTGATGACCGGGCAATTGGCACGGCTGCATCGCGCCTTGATCGATTTCATGCTCGACCAGCACACCAGCGAACACGGTTATCAGGAGCTGTACGTGCCTTACCTGGTGGGGCCGGAAGCGTTGGCGGGTACCGGTCAGTTGCCGAAGTTCGAGGAAGACCTGTTCAAAATGCGCGGCGAGCGCGAGCTGTATCTGATCCCCACCGCGGAAGTGCCGGTGACCAATCTGGCGGCGGATGAGATTCTCGACGCCGAGACCATGCCGCGCCGTTACGTCTGCCACACGCCCTGTTTCCGCTCCGAGGCGGGCAGTCATGGCAAGGACACCCGCGGCATGATCCGACAGCATCAGTTCGAGAAGGTGGAGTTGGTGCAGCTGGTGCGCCCGGGAGAGTCCGAGCAGGCCCTGGAAGCGCTTACCGGCCACGCCGAGGCGATCCTGCAGAAACTGGATCTGCCTTACCGGTTGGTGACCCTGTGCGGCGGCGATCTGGGCTTCTCCGCCGCCAAGACCTATGACCTGGAAGTGTGGCTGCCGAGCCAGCAGCGCTACCGGGAGATCTCTTCCTGTTCCAATTTCCGTGACTATCAGGCGCGTCGCATGCAGGCCCGTTGGCGCAACCCGGAAACCGGCAAGCCGGAGCTGGTACATACTTTGAATGGTTCCGGGCTGGCGGTAGGCCGCACTCTGGTGGCGATCCTGGAAAACTATCAGAATGAAGATGGTTCCGTGACCGTGCCGGAGGCACTGCGGCCCTACCTGAGAGGCAAGGAGCGTCTGAGCTGAGGCGCTCCACAACACAAGGGCGCCAGCTAACGATGGATTTTCTTCCCCTTGGTCTGAAACTGACCGGACAAACGGTGGTGATCGTGGGCGGTGGTGACACCGCTCTGCGCAAGGCCGGTCTTTTGCACCGATCCGGTGCGGTGATGCGTTTGATTGCGCCGCAATGGCGCACCGATTTGTGCGCTTTGGTGGAGCAGGGCGGCGGCGACTGCCGGCAGCGGGTCTATCAAGAGGGCGATCTTGATCAGGCACGGCTGGTGGTGGCGTGTACCGATGATGATGCCCTGAACCAGCGTATCGCCGGGCAATGCCATGCCCGTGGTCTGCCGGTCAACGTGGTCGGGCGGCCCGAACTCAGCAGCTTCGTTTTCCCGGCTCTGGTGGATCGTGATCCGCTGTTCGTGGCGGTCACCTCATCCGGTGCGTCGCCGGTGCTGGTGCGGCGTCTGCGCGATCAACTGGAAGCCTGGCTGCCGGCGCGCTGGGGCCGGCTGGCCACTTTCCTGGGCCGTCTGCGGGAGAGCGTCGCGGCGCGTCTGCCAGGGCGCCGCCAGCGGGAAGCGTTCTGGGAGGCGCAGCTGGATGGCCCGCTGATGGAGCAGGTGCTTTCCGGTCATGAAAGCGAGGCGGAACAAGCCCTGGAACGTGCCCTGGCCAATATCGACGGCAATCAGCCGGCGGCGCGGGGAGAGGTTTATCTGGTCGGTGCCGGCCCTGGCGATCCGGATTTGCTGACCTTCCGGGGGCATCATCTGCTGACCAAGGCGGATGTGGTGCTGTACGACCGTTTGGTGGCCCCGGAGATCGTTGCGCTTGCCCGCGCCGACGCGGAGAAAGTGTACGTCGGTAAAGCCCGTGATCAGCACGCATTACCCCAGGGAGAGATCAACGATCTGCTGGTGCACTACGCCAGCCAGGGGAAAAGGGTGTGCCGTTTGAAGGGCGGGGATCCGTTCATCTTCGGGCGCGGCGGTGAAGAACTGGAAAAAGTGGTGGCCGCCGGTATCGACTTCCAGGTGGTGCCCGGCGTGACCGCCGCCGCCGGCTGCGCCGCCTACGCCGGTATCCCGCTGACCCATCGCGATCATGCCCAGTCCGTACGTTTTGTCACCGGCCACCGCCGTGACGGCAGCGTTGATCTGGACTGGCCCAACCTGGTGGCGGAGCAGGAAACGCTGGTGTTCTACATGGGACTGGTGGGGCTAAAGGAAATCTGCGATCAGTTGATGGCCCACGGCCGCTCGCCGGACACCCCCATTGCCCTGGTATCCCGGGGCACCACCGACGCTCAGGAAGTGATTACCGGCCAGTTGGATTCTCTGCCGGCGGCCATCGAGGGACGTACCGTGCATGCGCCGACCCTGATCATCGTCGGCAGTGTGGTCAGCCTGCATCCGCGTTATCGCTGGTTCGGAGAGGCCGGAGGCTCGACGCCGGACGCCTGACGCTCAAACCTGGAGACCACCGGTCCTGGTCCATATCGGCATGCGCCGGGAATTCTAATTCGAGGATCGCTACAAGGCGGCTGTAGGAGCTTGCCTGCAAGCGAATTAGGCTTCCGGGCAGCAGGCAAGCTCCTACGGCGACTTCGTTCCGATCCGCGGGAAGCTGCTGAGCACGAACTGTTGGACTATTTATTATTACAGCGCGTCGCGTTTGCGTTCCGTCCATAACGTTTGAGCGGCCTTGGTGGCGGCCTCCAGATCCTTCGCTTTACCCAGACCCCACAGGGTCGTCGCCACGGTTTGCCGGACCGCCGCTTCGCCGTAAACGTCGCTTTCCTCGCCACGCCACACCGCCCGTAGATGGTCGGTGGAGACGGTGCCCGGCGGCGTTTGCCGGGGCAGGGCGGCTTCGAGCACGGCTTCCACCGGCTCTCCGGCACGCAGACCGCCGATGCTGGTGCGGGCGTCCGGGCGGATTTCCACTTCCCCTCCTTCACCTTTGAACAGCAGCAGATTGCGGTCGCCGCAGAGGCGGGACGCTTCAAGATGCAGATTCAGATAGGCGGGGTGAAATACACTTTGCAGGCTCAGGGCGGCCTGGGCCGGGTTGAGATTTCTCGACAGCGTGTTGATCGGCGAGCGCAGTCCCAACTGAAAGCGCAGCATCAGTAAGGTGCTCAGCGGCGGACAGAACTGCTCCACACCCAGATAGGTAAAGCCCTCATCGTGCAGTTGCTCGCCGGCTTCCGCCACCGTGCGTGGCAGCTTGAAGCCGAGTTTGCGCAGGCTCTCGTCGGTGTAATGCCGCTCCGGCGTATGGGCGGGCCCGCCGTGCATGAATACCCGCACACCATTGCGCGCCAGCAACCGGGCCGCCAACAAGTACCAGGGGTGATGCTTTTTCTTGCCGGCGTAGCTTGGCCAGTCGACATCGGCTTTCGGCAAGCCGATCAAATAGTGGCTGCATACCGGACGGCAGGCATCGAGAAAGCCGGCCAGTTCCTCCGGGGTTTCCTCCTTGACCCGCAGCAGCATGAGAAAGGCGCCAATCTGCGCCTGGGTCACCTCCCCCTGAAGAATATGCCCCATGGCCTCGGCGGCTTCTTGCCGGGTCAGGCCGCGGCGGGCGCGCTTACCGCGTCCCAGGGTTCGGACGAAAGGGGCGAAGGCATGCTCGCTCATGGATGGACTCGCGTGAGATCAAACAGGGTAGATCAAGAATACCAGCTTGTGGCCGGGCCGTATTCCGCTGTCAGAGCCACCAGCCGGTCGTAGTCGATGCATTCCAGGTCGGCGCGCCGCGCCGGCGGCAACGGCGGCTGGCCGAGCAGGTAGCCCGGACCTTGTAGCGGAAACTCCGCCGCCACCAGATGGCCGTGGTCGACGAACACGCACAGATCGCCGGGTTGATACAGGGCCAGGCAGGTCCGCGCCTGCTCGCTGTCCAGATCGTCGAAAGCAATGAGATGCAGCATGGTCAAAACACCAGGGTCTGATCGGACGTGTCTTGCAGATGATGTAAGTCGCCGGCGCTCAGCGGCTCAACGCCTTCCAGGGGGTGCTCGGCCAGGGCTTCGGCGGAGGCCACGCAGCGCACCGCGAAGGCCTGCAATTGTTGCAACTGCTCTTGTGGTGCCGCGAGCTGGCTGAGCGCGCGCAGGGCGCCGTTGGTGATCCAGACCGTGGACTGGAGGCCAAAGGCGGCGCCGGTGAGGATCATTTCCTGGGTCTCCCGCCAATCCGGAGAATGCCGAGGGCCACGGTGCAGTATGTACAGAATGGAATCAGCCAAAGTGCAATACCCGGTCGCTGTGGCGGGCTGCTTCCACCCACTCGCCGAGCCCCACCAGTTGAAAGCCCTCGGCCAGATTGTTGCCCTTGAGACCGGCACGTTGACCTTCGGTATCGTCGGTAACGCCTCTTCGCAGGGCGGCCCCGACGCAGACCCGGGCGGGCAGGGCGTTGTCCTTGACCAGGGACTGCCAGCGGCTGGCCACGGCTTCGCCGTCACGGCCCGGGTGGATCAGCCGGTTGGCCAGGTGGACGCCATCGCCGTAGAAGAAGACTCGAAACAGGGAGTAGGGGGAACGCAGCAGCGCTTCGGTGGTGTGGAGAGCGGTGACCGCCGCCGCCGTTTCCGGCCCGGCGGTCACCAGGATACTGAATTGCATCAATCGTTGCCGCTGAGGGCGCTGAGCAGGTGCAACAGAGACAGGAACAGGTTGTAGATAGACACGAACAGGGTCACGGTGGCCATGATGTAGTTGGTCTCGCCGCCGTGAATGATGGCGCTGGTCTGCCACATGATCAGCAGGGAAGAGAGCATCACGAAGGCGGCGGACACCGCCAGAGCCAGAGCCGGGATGTTGAAGAAGAATGCCGCCAGGCTGGCGACGAACGCCACCAGGATACCCACCATGATAAAGTTGGTGAGGAAGCTGAAGTCCTTGCGGGTCACCAGGGCGATGGCGGACATGGCCACGAAAATGGTGGCGGTGCCGCCCAGGGCCAGACTGACGATTTCCATGCCGCCGGGGATCTGGGCATACATGTTGATGATCGGGCCAGTGGTGAAGCCCAGCCAACCGGTCAGACCGAACACGGCCAGAATGCCCCAGGCGCTGTTACGCAGCTTGCTGGTGGCGAACAGCAGACCAAAGTAGACAATGATGGTCAGGATCGGGCTCATATAGCCCATGCCCGTGGACATGGCGAACACGGAGGCGCCGGTGGCCACGATCAGGCTCAGGCCCAGCAGCATATAGGTGTTTTTCAGCACCTGGGCGGCGCGTTCGCCGCTGACTACCGCTCCGCCGCTGGCGTGCGGGGCGACATAGGGATTCGGTTGGTTGCGCATGATCAATCGCTCACAAAACAAAGTGTATCCACGATAATAGGGACGTCCGCGCCAAAATCAAGATTTTCCCAACGAATCACGGGGTTACAGCAATTTTCTTGATCTTTCCCCGTTGACTGCCAATTCGTCTCAGGTATGATTGGCGCCCATTGGAGAGGTGGCTGAGTGGCCGAAAGCAGCGGTCTTGAAAACCGCCGACGGGAGACCGTCCGTGGGTTCGAATCCCACCCTCTCCGCCATACCTCTATAAACGCCCCGCGTCGCGGGGCGTTTTTGTATGACTCTCCCATGGCCCGCGTTCTTCCGCCCCGGCCGATTTCCTCAAGCTGATCAGAGCGTAACATCGAAACCCGAGTGGCGGACGCTACGGATCAGAGTTGGATTCGAGCGGAAAGCACCGGGAGGAACGCCAAACCACCGGCGAAACTCCCGGGACAGATGCGCCTGATCGGCAAACCCCAAGTCTCCAGCCAGATCGGCCAATGAGCGGCCGTCGTCAAGACACCGGGCTGCCTGTCGTGCCCGTGCCAGGTTGCGCCACCATATCGGAGGGCGGCCGGTATGGGAGGCCAACAGACGCGTGAGGCTTCTGCTTGAGACGCCCAGCGACCGCGTTGAGTTCAGGATGCGTTGACCCTGGGCGAGGGACGCCAGTGCTTCCGCCAAGGAAAGGGAGCGATGGCAAAAAGCATCGACCAGCGACAAGGTCTCGGTCAGATTCCCCTCGGGTAAGTCCGCAAGCGCTTTTAACAAGCCGGCCTCATCAATTGCGGCGCCGGGAACCAAGCGGATTCCCACGAACCGGTCTCCGGCCGGATGAGCGTGGCTCTGGGTTACATCCATCAAAGGGGAAACAAAGCCGTTCACGGAGCCCGCCGCCGTTGTTCTGATAACAAGATCCCGGCAGCCGTCGGGAAGAATCAACGTCTGTTCACTTTCCCGGGGACAGTGGCGCCAGACGGCAAGGACGGTGTCCGGTACGGATGTCATGCGGTTTCGTACCTCGAAGGCATACAGCAGATCGGCATTCCACATTTATAGAGGAGGCCACTTTGTTGAACAACATTGGAGCAGGGCTCGGACGATGCTCCGCCGGAATCCTATAATTGGCAAGTTGCTTGCCATACCGCTTGGTTTGTGAAGTGACCTTATGCCTTCGCGCCCGCCGATTTTGCAGCTGATCAGGCTGTGCTTGCTTCGCGCGACCCGAATGACATTAAACCGCTTTTACAGCCCCTGCCGGCAAGCTTCTTCAGAGGTCCAATTGTAAAAAGTTTGAGTTATTTTCCAGAATGACGCAGCTACTTCCTTGACGCACTATTTGTTCTTTCTTCGTGCCGGAAAAGCTTTTTTCATGAGCAGAATGATGATGTCGTTCCGGGTTTTTTTGTGACCCAATCCCTTCTTAATCAAGCATTTTATGCAGTGGATCACTATTTTGGATTTTGCCTTTCCGCCATCGTTCCTTATTGAAAAAAAGGGGACAGACCTGGCCCGATCTTCAAGCAGTGCAACAAGGTTTTCTGAAATGAACGGCTCCAGGGCGTATTGCCGCGCAAAATGGATTGCGCTACAAGTGGTCAAAACCGAAGAGCTTATGACGCAGTTATCGGCTGCTCGCTAGGCACTGCTTTCCGCTGTGTTTTTTAGTACAGGCGGCCGAAAAGTCATGAACGGATTTCACTGACTAACGCATCGGTTACGAAGAAAAACAATTCGCAACGTGCGTTCCGAAGGAGTGGGAAAATGGCCGATCAAATCATTTCCATCATTGATAAATCCAGCGGCGCCGTTACGGAGACACCGTGGAGTGACATTGTGTCGCTCATGGGTGGCGGCAATGTGGTTCAAATGCCCCTCAGCCCTGAACAGATCGATTTCACCAGCCGGGTGGGTAACGATCTTGTCATTACCCTCAAGAATGGTGAGCAAGTCACCATCTCCAATTTCTATCCCGCCAATGAAGGTGAAGAGGCGGCCAACGAACTTCAACTTCTTGATGACGAAGGTGTTCTCTGGCTTGGCCAATCCGATGGCGCGGGCGGCATCGGTTTTGCCCAGGCCGCTTCGGGAGGCGGGGACTGGGGACTGGCGGCGCTGGCAGTTGGTGGCGCGGCGGCAGCATTCCTGATCAGTGACTCTTCTTCCGGCTCCAGTTCCGGCGGATCCGGGGGCGACAACGTGGCACCCGATGCTCCCACGGACCTGGCGGTCAGTGGTGACGGGGGTGTGGTGACGGGTCGAGGTGAGCCGGGTTCCACGGTCACCGTGCGTGATTCCGACGGCAATGTCATCGGCGAAGGACAAACCAACGCGGAAGGCGATTTCGAAGTCGAGCTGAGCGAGCCGCAGGTTGATGGCGAGGAACTGGATGTCAGCCTGACCGACGAGGCAGGCAATGAGTCCGAACCCGGCCAGGTCACCGCGCCGGACAGCACCGCGCCGGATGCGCCGACCAACGTTGAAGTGAGTGGTGACGGCACCACCGTCACCGGCGAAGGTGAACCTGGAAGCAAAGTCACCATTACGGATCCCGACGGTAACGTGATTGGCGAAGGCACGGTGGATGACGATGGCAACTTCACCGTCGAACTGACCGAACCGCAAACCGATGGTGAAGAACTGGAAGTGACTCTGACCGACGGAGCGGGTAACGAGTCCGAACCGGTCACCGCGATGGCCCCGGATGGTACCGGCCCTGATGCTCCGGTCATTACTCAGGCCGAAGATGATGTGGCGCCGGGCACCGATCCGGTGATGTCCGGTGGCAGTACCAATGACAGCACTCCGGTGCTGGCGGGTACCGCGCAAGCGGGCAGCACGGTAACGATCTTCCAGGACGGCACGGAGATCGGCACCGCCACCGCTGATGCCAGCGGTAACTGGAGTTTTGCGCCGTCGGCCCTGGCTGATGGCGATTACAGCTTCACCGCCACGGCGACGGATGAGTCGAACAATGTGTCTGATCCGAGCCCTGCCTTCGATCTGACCGTGGATACCGCGGCTCCGCAGGTCACGGTGGAGCCTTCCGACGGCTCGGTATTGGCGGGTACAGCGGAAGCGGGCAGTACCGTTGAAGTGGACACCAACGGCGATGGCACCCCGGACTACACGGTGGAAGCGGATGCTGACGGTAACTGGTCGGTGGCACCGGATGCCCCCCTGGCCCACGAAACGGAAGTGTCGGTAACGGCCACGGATGAGGCCGGTAATACCAGCGATCCGGTCACCACGATCGTGGATGAAAACCTGAACGACACCACGCCACCGGCGGCCCCGACCATCGCGGAAGTGGTGGACGATGTGGCGCCAGGCACCGATCCGGTGCTGACCGGTGGCAGCACCAACGACACCACGCCGACCCTGACCGGTACGGCGGAAGCGGGCAGTACGGTAGCGATCTTCCAGGACGGCACGGAGATCGGTACGGCTACCGCCGACGGCAGCGGCAACTGGAGCTTTACGCCGGCGACCGAACTGGCCGAAGGCGACTACAGCTTCACGGCGACGGCCACGGATGCGGCGGGTAATACCTCGGATCCGAGCACGGCGTTCGAACTGAATGTGGATACCACCGCGCCGGCGGCACCGACGGTGGACCCCACCGATGGAACAACACTCACCGGTACCGCCGAAGCGGGTAGCACCGTTGATGTGGATGTGGACGGCGACGGTACGCCCGACTATACGGTGGAAGCGGACGGTGATGGCAACTGGAGTGTGACTCCGGATGCGCCGTTGGCGGACGGCACGGAAGTGAGCGTCACCGCCAGTGATCCGGCGGGGAACACGAGCGACCCGGTCACCACGATCGTGGATGAAAACCTGAACGACACCACACCGCCGGTAGTGACCTTGGATGCGGTCGTCACCAACGACAGCACCCCGGAACTGACCGGCACCGTGGACGATCCGGACGCCAGCATCGTGGTTTCCGTGGACGGCAACGACTATGTGGCCACCAATAACGGCAATGGCACCTGGACACTGGCTGATGGGGATCTGCCGGCGCTGACGGATGGCGATTACACGGTAACGGTTACCGGTTCCGACGGCGCAGGTAACGAAGGCACGGCCACCGGCACGGTGACAATTGATACCGTGGCGCCGGAAGTGACGGTGGAGCCGTCTGATGGGGCCTTGCTTACCGGTACGGCTGAAGCGGGCAGTACCGTTGAAGTGGACATCAACGGCGATGGTACTCCGGACTATACGGTGGAAGCGGATGCCGATGGTAACTGGTCGGTGGCACCGGATGCACCGCTGGCCCACGAGACGGAAGTGTCGGTAACGGCCACGGATGAGGCCGGTAACACCAGCGATCCGGTCACCACGATCGTGGATGAAAACCTGAACGACACCACGCCACCGGCGGCTCCGACCATCGCCGAAGTGGTGGACGATGTGGCGCCTGGCACCGATCCGGTGCTGACCGGTGGCAGCACCAACGACACCACGCCGACCCTGACCGGGACGGCGGAAGCGGGTAGCACGGTAGCGATCTTCCAGGGTGCTACCGAGATCGGTACGGCAACCGCCGACGGCAGCGGCAACTGGAGCTTCACGCCCACTACCGAACTGGCCGAAGGCGACTACAGCTTCACGGCGACGGCCACGGATGCAGCCGGCAACACCTCGGATCCGAGCACGGCGTTCGAACTGAATGTGGATACCACCGCGCCGGCGGCGCCGACGGTGGAGCCCACGGATGGAACAACACTCACCGGTACCGCCGAAGCGGGTAGCACCGTTGATGTGGATGTGGACGGCGACGGTACGCCCGACTATACGGTGGAAGCGGACGGTGATGGCAACTGGAGTGTGACTCCGGATGCGCCGTTGGCGGACGGCACGGAAGTGAGCGTCACCGCCAGTGATCCGGCGGGGAACACGAGCGACCCGGTCACCACGATCGTGGATGAAAACCTGAACGACACCACACCGCCGGTAGTGACCTTGGATGCGGTCGTCACCAACGACAGCACCCCGGAACTGACCGGCACCGTGGACGATCCGGACGCCAGCATCGTGGTTTCCGTGGACGGCAACGACTATGTGGCCACCAATAACGGCAATGGCACCTGGACACTGGCTGATGGGGATCTGCCGGCGCTGACGGATGGCGATTACACGGTAACGGTTACCGGTTCCGACGGCGCAGGTAACGAAGGCACGGCCACCGGCACGGTGACAATTGATACCGTGGCGCCGGAAGTGACGGTGGAGCCGTCTGATGGGGCCTTGCTTACCGGTACGGCTGAAGCGGGCAGTACCGTTGAAGTGGACACCAATGGCGATGGTACCCCGGACTACATGGTGGAAGCGGATGCCGACGGCAACTGGTCGGTGACGCCGGATGCGCCTCTGGCGGATGGTACGGAAGTTAGCGTTACCGCCACGGATGAAGCCGGTAACACCAGCGACCCGGTCACCACCACCGTGGATGAAAACCTGAACGACACCACGCCACCGGCGGCCCCGACCATCGCGGAAGTGGTGGACGATGTGGCGCCAGGCACCGATCCGGTGCTGACCGGTGGCAGCACCAACGACACCACGCCGACCCTGAGCGGTACGGCGGAAGCGGGCAGCACGGTGGCGATCTTCCAGGATGGCACTGAGATAGGTACTACCACCGCCGATGGCAGTGGCAACTGGAGCTTCACACCCAGCACCGAACTGGCCGAAGGCGACTACAGCTTCACGGCGACGGCCACGGATGCGGCGGGTAATACCTCGGATCCGAGTACGGCGTTTGAAGTGACGGTGGACACCACCGCGCCGGCGGCACCGACGGTGGAGCCCACTGACGGAACGATCCTTACTGGTACAGCCGAAGCGGGCAGCACCGTTCAAGTGGATACCAATGGCGATGGCACTCCGGACTACACGGTGGAAGCGGATGCCGACGGCAACTGGTCGGTGACGCCGGATGCGCCTCTGGCGGATGGTACGGAAGTTAGCGTTACCGCCACGGATGAAGCCGGTAACACCAGCGACCCGGTCACCACCACCGTGGATGAAAACCTGAACGACACCACGCCGCCGGCGGCCCCGACCATCGCGGAAGCAGTGGACGATGTGGCACCGGGCACCGATCCGGTGCTGACCGGTGGCAGCACCAACGACACCACGCCGACCCTGACCGGTACGGCGGAAGCGGGCAGTACGGTAGCGATCTTCCAGGACGGCACGGAGATCGGTACGGCCACCGCCGATGGCAGTGGCAACTGGAGCTTCACACCCAGCACCGAACTGGCCGAAGGCGACTACAGCTTCACGGCGACGGCCACGGACGCAGCGGGCAATACTTCGGATCCGAGCACGGCGTTCGAAGTGACGGTGGACACCACCGCGCCGGAAGCGCCGGTGGTGAATCCGAGCGATGGTACAGAACTGAGTGGTACCGCCGAACCGGGCAGCACCGTTGGCGTGGATGTGGACGGCGATGGTACGCCGGACTACACCGTGGAAGCAGACGCCGATGGTAACTGGAGCGTGACGCCGGATGCCCCTCTGGCGGATGGTGCGGAGATCACGGTGACCGCGTCCGACGAGGCGGGGAATACCAGTGACCCGGTCACCGCCATCGTGGATGCCGCCGCGCCAGAGGCGCCGGTCATAACCCAGGCGGAAGACGATGTGGCACCGGGCACCGATCCGGTGCTGACCGGTGGCAGCACCAACGACACCACGCCGACCCTGACCGGTACGGCGGAAGCGGGCAGCACGGTGGCGATCTTCCAGGACGGCACGGAGATCGGTACGGCTACCGCCGACGGCAGCGGCAACTGGAGCTTTACGCCTGCGACCGAACTGGCCGAAGGCGACTACAGCTTCACCGCCACGGTAACGGATGCGGCGGGTAATACCTCGGATCCGAGTACGGCGTTTGAAGTGACGGTGGACACCACCGCACCGGCGGCACCGACGGTGGAGCCCACTGACGGAACGATCCTTACTGGTACAGCCGAAGCGGGCAGCACCGTTCAAGTGGATACCAATGGCGATGGCACTCCGGACTACACGGTGGAAGCGGATGCCGACGGTAACTGGAGCGTGACACCGGATACCCCGTTGGCGGACGGTACGGAAGTGAGCGTTACCGCCACGGATGGAGCCGGAAACGCCAGTGCCCCAGCCACTATCAACGTGGATGCTTCGGCTCCAGCCACGCCAACCATCCAAGATGCGCTGGACGATGTGGATCCCGGTACCGACCCGGTACTGACCGGCGGCAGCACCAATGACGACACGCCGACCCTGAGGGGCACGGCGGAAGCCAACAGCACCGTGGAAATTTTCCAGGATGGCGCTTCCGTGGGCACGGTGCAGGCTGACGCCAGTGGTAATTGGAGCTTCGCGTCACCCACACTGGCCGATGGCACTTATGGCTTCACGGCCACGGCAACGGACGAAGCGGGCAACACCTCGGATTCGAGTGCCGCCTTTGATGTGACGGTGGACACCGTTGCGCCGGATGCGCCGACATTGAGCGTCACCGATGCCGCCGACGGTATCATCGACAGCAACGAAATGGTGGACGGGGTGCAGGCCGAGGTAGGACTGCCTGCCGGCGCCGAGGCGGGTGATGTCATTACTCTGACTTTCACCGGAGACGGCGGCGCGGTCTACACCGCTGAACACACCGTAACCACGGATGAGGTGACCGCGGGTACGGCCAATGTGGACGTGGCCCAATGGCTGGATGACGGTACCTACACCGCCACCGCCACGATCACCGATGCGGCGGGCAACGTCTCGCCGGATTCCAATTCGGTCGGCTTTGACGTCGATGCTTCCGGTCCGGTAGTGAATGTCGCGGGCGGCAGCCTGCTGGGACTGGTTGGCGTGGAAGCGATTGGGCTGCTTGATCTCAACCATCAGATGTTCTCCGCTTACGACCCGAATAACAATCTGGCATCGGTAACCATCGAGATGTCTTCGGCGTTGAGCGTTAACGAGATTCTCGGGCTGCTGGGAGTGGGGGATCAGACCCTGAACTGGTCTCAGGCGCTGGCTGATGAATTGGGTCTGGATATCCAGTTCAGCGACTACAGTCTTCTGCCCCCCAATCTCACACCGACACTGACGATCACCGCGGCGGACGGCGGCGCCATTGATAATCTGGCGATCAACGAGTTCCTGGCGTCGATCTATCTGGCGGATGCCTTGCTCGGAACCGATCTCGGATTGCTGCCAAGCTATACCATTACAGGGGAGGACCTCGACGGGCAGACCGCCACGGACAGCATCACTGAACTGGCTGAGCTCAGCCTGTTGAACGCGGCGAACAATCCCGTTACCGACGGCACCTCCGGAGACGACACTCTGAACGGTACCACCGGTGACGATCGCCTCTATGGTTATGACGGCAACGATACCCTTAACGGTGATGCCGGAAACGACTGGTTGCGCGGCGGTAGCGGTAACGACATCCTGAACGGCGGTGATGGCAATGATACCTTGGTCTACGAAGGCCTGGGTAACGATACCTTCGACGGCGGTGCAGGGGAGGATACGCTGCTGTTGACCGGTGACGGCATTTCGCTCGATTTCGTTGACAGTCTCGCGGCCGACTATGTCGACCCGGCGACGATCAACAATATTGAGCATCTGTCCATCGGCGGTACTGGTGCCAACACGGTATCCATTGATCTGGCCTCGCTGATCGCGATGACCGATACGGACAACGTATTGTTCATTGACGGTGACCAGGACGACACGGTGGAACTGGTAGGGGAGTGGCAGAACGCTGGCACCACCACCGTGGACGGCACCGATTATGTGGTCTACAGCCAGGAGGGCGACCCCAGCGAACTGTGGGTTCAAAGCGGTATCTCGGTGATTTAAGCCATCGATACGATGCACACCGGCACCGGGCCAGAAGGCCCGGTGTCTTTCCAGGGAAAGCTGCAGTTAAGGATCTGAATGCGGTCTCACGGAAGCAAGGGAGTTCATCGTCCATACCTCCTGTCAGCGATGGTAATGCTCTGTGTTTGCCTTGGAGAAGCCGGAGCAGGGGAAGTCGATACCGGTGACCTGAAACAACAGGTCAAACAGGTTCCGGTATACGGAAACGAAGTGGATTTCGATATTGTCAGCGCGGTTCGACGGGCGGTGGATACGCACCCGGTTATCGCTGAATCCATTGGCCGCCTGTTCCAGCAAAACGAACAGGTGGCGGTGGCTCGCGCAGGCTATTATCCCGAACTCAGCGCCGGTCTTAGCCGTGGCTACAGGGACTCCACCGGACGCTCCGAAGAGGCGTTGACCGCTTCGGCCTCACAGATGTTGTACGACTTTGGCAAGGTTTCCAGCTCCGTGGCGGCGGCTTCCCACGGGGTGGAGCGGGACAGGGCCAACGTGCTTTTGGCGGTGGACCAGCTTGCCCAGGAAACCGCGCAGGCGGTGATCGAGGTCCAGCGTTATCAGACGCTGCTGACAATCGCCAGGGAGCAGGTGGAAGCCATCGGAGAACTGCAGGAACTGGCGTCTCAGCGGGCCGCCAAGGGCGCCGCCACCCGGTCGGACGAAATCCAGGCTTTGTCCAGAAAAGAGGCGGCCCAGGCCACGGTTCTGCAGTTCCAGGCACAAAGCGATGCGTGGCAGCGTAATCTGCAAAGTCTGTTGAATGCCCCCGGGCCGGTCACGGTATCTCCGGAGTTTCCCGATCATCTGGCTGACGCCTGCCTTCGCGTGGAAGAAGACTTCGACAATGTGCCCCGGATCATGCGGGCGGAAGCGGAGCGGGAGGAAGCCCGTTCGCTGATTCGTCAGGCGCGGGCACAGATGTTGCCGACCTTCTCGATCTCCGCGGATTTCGAGCACTATCTGAATGATCGGCCCGCGGACCTGGAAGCCATGGATCGGGACAATGATGTCTTCGTTTCCCTGGGAGTAAGCAGCAAGCTGTTTCAAGGCGGCGCGTTAAAGGCCCGCCGGCGGGCGGCAGACTACGCCCTTGAGGCGGCGAACGCCGCCCGGGATGCCGCCTACCGGGAAGTCTCCCTGGGATTACGGGAGGCGAAGGTACAGACACGGAGTCTGTCCGGGCGCCTCGAATTACTGAACAACCGCTATAACAGCATCGCCGAGACGCAGAAGCTGTACCGGCAGCAATATTTAGCATTGGGAACGCGCTCACTGTTGGACATTCTCAATACGGAACAGGAGATCCACCAGTCCCGCTTCGAGCAGCAGAACACCCGGTTTGATCTACGCCGCCTGCAAATCGACTGTCTTTACAACGTGGCGGAAATTCGCGCGGCGTTTGGTTTGAGCAGCGCCGCCGTGCAGGGAGTGCCGATTCAGCCATGAGTATCCAGGATGTCGAAGAAACGCTGGACGAAGCCGCGCCGGCTCCCGACTACGGACCGTGGACCGAAGCCATGTTGGCGGTGGCCCGGCATTATCGTTTGGAATATTCCGAGGAAAATGTTCACCTGACGGCTGCCTGGAGCATGAGGCAGAGCCCCGGCGATGTGCTGAAGGCCATGGCCCGCCAATTGGGACTGGCCTGCAAGATTGGTGATCTGGGCGAAATGCCGCTGACACCCTGGCGGTTTCCTTTGGTGGTGCAATTCAAGGACGGCCAGGTGGCGGTGGCCGAAAGCATTGGCGGTGATGGCGCGGTGACGCTGTCCTATAGTGGCGATCAGGGCCTCAGAAGTCAGCTTCCTCGTCAGGAGCTTGTCGACAATGTGGTTCTCACACTGATCCTGAGACCGACCCGTTCGGCCCCCGATGCCCGGGTGGACGATTATGTCCGGCCTTATCAATCCAATTGGTTCCGGCGCATCATTCTTCGTGATCTGAAGCCCTACGGACATGTGATGCTGGCATCACTGGTAGCCAATCTGTTGGCATTGGCCGGCATTTTGTTTTCCCGCCAGGTCTACGATCGTGTGGTTCCGGCGGAATCCTATGCCACCTTGTACGTCCTGTTTTCCGGTGTTCTGGTGGCAATGGTGTTTGATTTCATTCTGCGCAGGAGCCGGGTTCATATCACCGATTTGCTTGGCAAGCGGGCTGATATGCGCGTGTCGGATCGCGTTTTTGGCCACGCGCTACGCATAAAAAACTCGGAGAAGCCGCGCTCCACCGGGTCCTTTATCGCCCAGATTCGCGAACTGGAGCATATTCGGGAATTGCTTACCTCCAGCACGGTAACGGCATTCGCTGATATGCCTTTCTTCTTGTTGTTCTGTTTCGTGCTCTGGTATATCGCCGGTCCCTTGGTGCTGGTACCGCTGGCTGCGGTGGTGTTGATGATCATTCCCGGCATGCTGGCGCAGAGGCGCCTGCATATTCTCGCCAACGAAGCCATGCGCGAGTCTTCACTACGAAATGCGATGCTGGTGGAAACCATCCAGGGTTTGGAGGACGTCAAGTCGTTGCAAGCGGAAGCGCGTTTTCAGCAGCAATGGAATCATTACAACGCGGTCACCGCCGACGTGAATCTGAAACTGCGTTACATCGCCAATACCCTGGTGGTGTGGAGTCACACGATACAGAGCGGGGTATTCGCCGTCATTGTCCTGTTCGGCGCACCGATGGTGATGGAAGCGGAACTGTCGGTCGGGTCGCTGGTGGCGGCATCGATCCTGGCGTCACGCATGATGGCTCCGATGTCTCAAATCACGCATGTGATGAGCAAATGGCAGCATGCCAAGGTGGCGATGAGCAGCCTGGATCAGATCATGGAGCGCGCGGTGGACCACCCCGAGGAGGAAAAACGGGTTCACCGACCCTTTGTCACTGGTCACTATCAGTTGAAGCAGGCGGTATTCCAATATGCCGATGCCCCCAACGCCGCTCTGGCGGTGAAGGCGCTGACCATCAAACCGGGAGAGCGTATCGGTGTGCTGGGGCGTAACGGCGCGGGCAAATCCACGTTGTTGCAGGCTCTGGCCGGCGCCATCGAAGCCGGTTCTGGACAGGTTCTCCTGGACGGTATCAATCTCACTCATATCGATCCGGCGGATCTACGTCGGGATGTGGGGCTTCTAAGCCAGAACGCGCGGCTGTTCCACGGTACCTTGCGGGATAATCTGATGCTGGGCGCCCCCCATGTGTCCGACCAGGAGTTACTCGCCACCATGGATATGACCGGTGCCAGTGATTATCTGAGAACGCTGCCCGACGGGCTTGACCATCCGATTCTTGAAGGCGGGCTCGGCCTGTCCGGTGGTCAGCGCCAGTCGCTGTTGCTCTCCCGTCTGCTGTTGCGACAGCCCAATGTTCTGCTGCTGGATGAACCTACCGCCTCACTGGATGAGACAGCGGAAAAGAAATTCATTCAGAGAATGAGTGACTGGCTGGAAAACCGAACTCTGGTGGTGGCGACACACCGGATGAGTATGCTCAATCTGGTGGACCGTATCATTGTGCTGGAAAACGGACAGATTCTGCTGGACGATACGCGCGCCAAAGCACTGTCGATCCTATCGAAAAAGGCTCCGCTTCAGTCCACGAACAACAACAAGGAAGGGACCCGGCCATGAAGGGGAGCCGCGATGCCGCCAATTCCCGCCCGCCTGATATCACCGGACTGTCAATGAGCGCTGCTGGAGGAATGGCTTCTCTGTTGGATTACGACAATGACCATCGTCATTACAACGATGAAGTGGACGATGCCACGGTGGTTCGTTCAACCCGTATTGTGTGGCTGGTTTGTCTGGCCATGGCCGCGTTACTGGTCTGGTCCTATTTTGCCGAGGTAGTGGAAGTATCGACAGGTGATGGCCGTGTGATTCCGTCTTCCCGGGAGAAAGTGATCCAGTCCTTGGAAGGGGGAATCCTGATGGACCTGAGGGTCAAGGAAGGGGAGATCGTAGAAGCCGGGCAAGTGCTGGCTCAGTTGGACCTTACCAAGACCGAGTCCAGTGTGGAAGAAAGCGCGGCCCGTTATCGCGCGGCCCTGGGCACCGTTGCCAGATTGGAAGCGGAAGTCAACGAGACACCGTTGATCTTCCCGGAGGCGTTACAGGCCTATCCCGAACTCATCGCCGCGGAAACCGAACTGTATGAAACGCGGCGCCGGGGGTTGAGATCGTCTTTGGCTGGCGTCCATAAGTCCCAGCGCATTGTGCGTGAAGAGTTGCAGCTGACGGAATCGCTGCTGGAAATCGGAGCTGCCAGCAACGTGGAAGTGCTGCGCTTACGGCGCCAGCTGTCGGAGCTGGAGCTGAAAGCCAGTGAGATCCGCTCTGAATACCTGATTCTTGCGCGGGAGGAACTGGCTCGTGCGGAGGCGGAAGCCAAGGCTCTGTCCTCTGTGGTACGGGGCCGCTCGGACGCTCTGTCGAGGCTCACATTGCGCTCGCCGGTGCGCGGAGTGGTGAAGGACATCGAGGTCAGCACCCGGGGCGGAGTGATTCCACCTAATGGTCGCCTGATGGAAATTGTCCCTCTGGACGATCAGTTGCTGGTGGAAGCCAGGATCTCTCCCAGGGATATTGCCTTTATTCACCCCGGTCAGTCCGCCAAGGTCAAGATCACCGCCTACGACTATACCGTCTATGGCGACCTGGATGGCGAGGTGGCCATGATCTCACCGGATACCATTCAGGACGAAGTCAAACCAGAGATCTTTTACTATCGTGTGTTCATCCGTACCAAAACGGATGCTCTGATCAATGATGCGGGCACCAGGTTTCCGATCGTGCCGGGTATGATCGCCAAGGTGGATATCCGCACCGGCGAGAAGACGGTTTTCGAGTATCTGATGAAACCGATCGATCACGCCGGAGAAGCCCTGCGGGAACGCTAGTTCCGGATCACCATCGCCAATCATAGCGCGGAGAAGTCGTTCCGCGCGGAGTCGCTGACCGCGCCCATTCACCGCGCTGTTTCATTCAAAGCCTTTCCTGACAGATAAAACCGGAACCGACCGCCCGGGGGGTTCTGAGTGGACTGGCTGGCCGGACGATTTCGACCTAGCACCGGGGCGTGCATCTTTTATTGTGTTAACAGCGCACTGTAAATGTGCTGATTGAGATTTGCTCATAGGGACCATGGTGAAAAGAGTGAGCAGAAAATAACCATTTCGGTTTTGCCGACGAGACTCAAGTAACAACAACGAATGAAAGGAGCTCGAATATGCAGGCTGTTTCCAGCGAAATCAAAGCGCCGTCCTTATTTCTATTCTGGGCGGAATGGCGGGCTGCCGTGGAGTTTGGAAGCCTGGCTTTATCCCTTCCGTGGCTCGGAACCCTGCCCAAGGGGGACGGCCATCCCGTATTGGTTCTGCCAGGACTCAGCGCGGATGATTCCAGCACCGTGGCGCTACGGATGTTCCTGCGTAATCGTGGCTACCAGGCTTATGGCTGGAATCTGGGACGCAATGTGGGATATCGCTCCGGTATGCGCGAACGGCAGATCGAGCGGTTAAAGGAAATCCATGAACGACACGATGGTCAGAAGGTAAGTCTGATCGGCTGGAGTCTTGGGGGGCTTTATGCCCGTGAGCTGGCCAAGCAGGCGCCGGATTTGGTGCGCCAGGTGATCACCCTGGGATCGCCATTCAAGGGAAACCCCAGAGCCAGTAACGCCTGGCGTCTTTACGAATCCCTTGCTGGTCACTCAGTGGACAAGGTACGAGAGTCCCTCCATGTGGAGGTTCCACCGGATGTGCCCTTCAGCTCAGTCTATAGCCGCACCGACGGCATCGTGGCATGGGAATGTTCCATCGAGGAAGAAGGGGAAAGACGCGAGAATATCGAAATCAGGGGCAGCCACTGTGGTCTGGGGCACAACCCTCTTGCCTATTATGTGATTGCGGACCGGCTGGCGCAGAAGGAGGGTGGCTGGCGTCCCTTCAAGGGTGGGGAGGCCAATCGGGACTGGTTCCCGGAACCGGCGCGGTACGCCGATATCGCATCGTAACATAGGGTCGGCCAGCGCCGTGACAGGTGCTGGTTCTCGGTGTCGCCGGCGCTTCATCTGGTATCAGGAGTGCTGGTGTCACCGCTTTTTTTTACTCATGGGCGGGCTTGCCCATGAGCGATATTTTCTTCTCTAAAAAATTTCTTCAACCCGAAGAAATTTATAAAGGACAAGATAATTAAGTGCTTGACCGGCCATGCGTTCAGCCGCTAATTATTAGGGTGTTGCACCGGGAGAAAGGCAATGCCCGTATTAAAACAACTAAACGAACGTGATCCGGTATTACCCGTTATGGTAGACGACTTTGTTCCAGCTTCCGAAAGGTGTGTCAATTTTACCCATTCCATCACCGCTATCATTCAGCAAGTTGAATCACAAACGGGCGCTGTGCAAAAGATACTGGACGGGACCGATCTTGAAGTATCGATGCTTGCCAGGCATACCACGCGCACTTCTTGTCAACACCTGGAGAAGGTGGTTCGCAATACTTTGAATCTGATGCAAGATACCGATGTGGCTCTACGTGCCGGCAGGAGGATGCGCGTTACCAGCTACGGTATGTATGGCTACGCCTTGTTGAGCAGTGCCAATTTCATCGACGTGTCGATGGTCAACAACAAGTACATTCTTTCTGGAAGCCCGTTTTGTCAGGCTCCCATGATTCTGCAAGGCAACGGCGGCTACTGCACTCTGACACCAAGACAATGGACCGATCCGGCGGACATGGCCTACCGATTTTCGGTGGAGTTCGCATTGGCTGCTCATCTTTCGGTTTGCCGGGATGTAACCGGCGGAAGATTCGGGTTTTCCCGGGTGGAGTTGGCCTACCCGCGCCCGGTCTACGGCGACGCTTATGAGCAGGTCCTGGAGTGTCCGGTATCCTTCGATCAGGAGGAAAACATTTACTGGTTCGAGGCGCCTGGCGTTCAAGATCCATTGCCCTTCGCTGACGCTCGTACCAACGCCATGGTATTGGAAATCTGCGAAAAACTCCTTAGCGAACTTAATGTCTCGGGTGGTGTCGCCGCGGACGTGCGAGAACTTCTGGTCGAATACGTTGGTCATTTTCCCGATCTTGAAGGGGTGGCGGCGGAGCTGGGCATGCACCCGAGAGCATTGCGCCGCCGGCTTACCAATGAGGACACGTCCTTCAGGGAGTTGTTGCGCGATGTAAGGATGCGGCTGGCGGTGGAGTATTTGCGTAAAACCGAGCTGACCAATGAAGAAATATCCTGTCGGCTGGGTTACTCGGATGCGGCAAATTTCCGCCACGCTTTCAAACGCTGGACGGGATGCTCCCCATCGGAGTATCGGGGGATGGACTCGAGCGACAGCTGAGTCCGGCCGGGCCGGATTTTTTTCTTATTACTCATCTCTTCTTGGAAAAACGGCCGAGTGGGCCTGGTGGCGTCGTGCTCGCTTTTGACCTCGTCTGTCCGTAAATCACCGGATAAAAGGACTCTGAACACCTTTCCCGATGCTCCGTGCGGAGCACTATGTTTATCGTAGGAAGAGCGGTTTGTGTATGGCATGGAAACATGTTCTCCAGAGATGGTGACACGGCAGACGGAGACGGGAAATGAGTAATAAACCGGACGATGGTGCCTCTCAGGATCCTTTTGAGGCCTGGCGAAGCTTCTTGACCGAGGCGGAAAGAAATATCAACGAGGGACTTAGCAAGGCAATGGCCACGCCGCAGTATACCGCCGCGAGCCAGGGGGTATTAAAGGCTCTTCTACAGTCCCAGAGTACCTTTCAGAAAATGGCAAAGCGCTACTTCGAGACGGTGAATCTGGCTACCAGGGAGGACATGGCGGCAATTGCCGAGAGACTGGACGCCATCGAGGAAGCCCTTAATCGTTTGGAGAGGGATTCCGCCACGACCGCTAAGTCCCGGAGCGCTGGGCGGGTGACCGCCACGAAACCGAGACGTACACGCAATTCGAGTATCAGTGGAAAGTAAACGGGGCCTCCTATGACCAGAAAGGTTGAAGCTGATACCTCCTTATTTCCTGGTCAGGTCGCGGATATCGTCCAACGTGAAGTGGAAAGGGTGATTCTGCGCCAGATAAAGGGGATGGAGTATCTCAATCAGCGCGGCACTGACGCGGGAAAAACACCGAAGGCCGAACTTTACCGGCAGGGAACCCTGGTCCTCTATCACTACCTGCCACAGACGGAGGAGGTTTATCGCGTACCGGTTCTGTTGGTGATGTCCTTGATCAACAAGCCGTACATTATCGACCTGGCTCCCGGGCAAAGCCTGGTCGAGTATCTGGTTCAAAACGGCTTTGACGTGTACCTGATTGACTGGGGCGCGCCGCGGGACGAGGACAGGAGTCTGCGTCTGGAGGATTACGTCATGGACTTCCTGCCCACTTGTGTCGCCCGTGTCCAGGAGGACAGCGGCGAGCCCGATGTTTCAATTCTGGGGTACTGCTTCGGCGGGCTGCTGTCGGTTTTGTATGCAACACAGTATCCGCACGGCCCGCTGAAGAATCTGCTATGCCTGACCACGCCAATCGATTTCTCAGGAATGACGTTACAGAGGGCATGGACGGACAAGCGTCATTTCGACGTTGACGATATCGTTGACCGATTAGGAAACGTGCCCGCCGAGATGATTCTTGCATCCTTTGACATGCTGAGACCGGCCTCACGCTTTTTTTCCCAGATTCGGCTTTGGGACAACATGTGGAATGACGAATTCGTCACCGCGTATCGCCGGCTGGACCGCTGGAGTAACGATCAAATCCCTTTTGCCGGGGAATGCTTTCGTCAGACCGTTAAGGAGCTGCTTCAGGAGAATCGTCTGGTCGAAGGGCGCTTTCAACTCAATGGCCGAAAGGTCGATCTCGGAGAGATAACGGTGCCTTTTATGCATGTAGTAGCGAAGTACGATCACATCGTTCCTTATGAATCCGCCCGATGCCTGGTTCACCAGGTGGCGTCGGAGGATCGTATCGAGGAGGTTATCGAGGGCGGGCATGTCAGTCTCGTTGCTGGCCGGAACGCGATCAAACGTCTATGGCCAAGAATCGACGGATGGTTGTCGGAGCGTTCGTTATGAGTGCTGGTGATGAGCGTGCCGAGCGTTTGCCTCGCGAGCAGACCCTTGCCGACAAGTCCGTGCTACTGCGGTTAATGACACAATCCGACCAGGAGCCGATGCTCCGCTTCGCCTCCGCTCTGCCTGATCACGACTTGTTGTTTCTGATGCGGGACATTACGCAACCGGCGGTGATTCGAAAATGGCTGGATGAGGTGCAGTCCGGTCGAATGATCGGGCTGGTGGCGGAGGGTAATAATCGGTTCTTGGGTACCGCGACGGTTATCCCATCCAATGAGCCCTGGTCAACGCACGTGGGCGAACTTCGTGTTCTGGTCAGTGTTGATATGCGGGGCACCGGGCTGGGAACGGTGTTGGTACAGGAGGCCTTCGCCTCGGCGCTGGATCTGGGTATGGAAAGGCTGGTGGTACGGATGACCCCGGACCAAAAAGGGGCTATAGCCGTGTTCGAGGGGTTGGGGTTTCGCCCGGAGGGTGTTCTCCGGGATCACGTGAGAGATCTGCGAGGTAAAAAGCATGACCTACTTGTGATGGGACATGACGTCCGCGGCTTTCAGGCGGTACTTGGTGCCTATGGTTTCACCGATGCGCTTTCCTGAAGCAAAGGGCCAATAAGGAGTGGTGCGATGAAAGTGACCATCAACGTGGAATGTACTCCGGAAGAGGCCCGTATTTTTTTGGGCCTGCCGAATTGGAAGCCGATGCAGGATCGCATGATGAAGGGCGCGGAGGAACGAGTGCAGAGCTACTTCAAAAAGCTTGATCCAAAGGAACTGGTCAGAACCTGGTTGCCGGTGGCGCCGGGAACGGAGCAATGGCAAGCGTTGTTCTCCAAATGGCGAGGGGAGGAAAAGTGAGTCGCGGGTATCAACGGACCAGCCCAATCCGTGTCCCAAAATGACCGGTTTGGCTGTCACTGCAAACCTCGTTGGGGTTCGGAGCCCTTGCTAACGTTGTTATTGGCAATCGTTTGGCTGATCCGGTAAGGGTCCATGTCCAAATCATTTTATAACCAGGCAGAGCAGGAGAGGCAGCAGCATGGCAGCAAAAAGCGCCAAAGAATCAGCGGAAAAAAACGAAAACCCCGCCACCCAATGGGCCGATCAGGTGAAAGGTCTGTTCGAGAAGTACAAGTTGCCGGGAGTCGATCTGGAAGCTATCGCTGAATGGCAGAAGAAGGAACTCGAGGCTTTGAATGAAGCCAGTCGTCAGGCTTCGGAAGGAATCAGCACGCTGGTCAAACGGCGCGGCGAAATCCTTGAAGAAACCCTGCAGGAATGGCAGGTAGCGGTAAAGGAAGCCAGCGCGACGGGCGAGGGACTGGGCAAGCAGGGTGAAGCGGCCCGGGAGCGGCTGAAGAAGGCAATGAGTAATGTGCGAGAGTTGGCCGAGCTGGAAGTCAAAGCGCACAGTGATGCCTGGAAAGTGCTTCAGGACCGGCTGCAGGAGAACATGAGCAGTTTGCAAAAGCTGATTCAACCGAAGAAATAGCCGACCTCGTCGGGCGCCCGGGTGTCAAGGTTACACCCGGGCTTTGGCAAAAATACCGTAGAGAATAATAAGCACGGAGACGGGAATGAGCTTATCCGAATTGCAGAACCTCGATGGCTGTGTCGCATTGGTTACGGGAGGCTCACGCGGGCTCGGTTTGCAGATGGCTGAAGTCCTCGGTGAGCTGGGTGCCAAGGTGGCGATCACTGCCCGTAAGATGCATGAACTGACCGCGGCAGCGGAGCATCTCCGGTCGCTGGGTATCGAGACCTTTCCGATTGTCTGTGACATGTCCAACCTTGATGCCATTCCCTCCATGGTGGGGACGGTAGTGGACGCCCTTGGGCCGATTGATGTCCTGGTGAATAATGCCGGCACCTCATGGGGGGCAAGCACCATTGAGCACAGCCTGGACGGATGGCAGAAAGTCATCAATCTGAATGTGACGGCCATCTTCGTGATTACCCAGGAAGTAGGGCGGCGCTGCATGGTCCCTCGCAAGAGCGGCAAGGTTATAAATATCGCTTCGATTCAGGGGCTGGCTGGCCTCTATCCGGAAGGCATACCGACGCTGGGCTACAACGCCAGCAAGGGTGCCGTGGTGAACATGACGCGGACCCTGGCCAACGAATGGGCGCCGCTTGGTATCAACGTCAATGCCATCGCACCAGGTTACTTTCCCACCAAGATGACCGCTCAGTTGAGTGAAAGCGAAACGTCCAAAATGTCGGTAATGGACAGAGTGGGAGGCTCAGAGGACTTGAAAGGGGTGACGGCACTGTTCGCCACCAAGGCCGGTGCCTTCATTACCGGGCAAATTCTGGCTGTCGACGGCGGTGTCACCGCTGTCTGATTGCTCGCATCCGTTTTCCCGCGTGCTCTTTGTTTGCCGTGGTTCGCGGGTGACGTGAAAGAATCGATGTCTTCCGGGGAGAAGCAGCATGGAACATCTCAGCAGTATTGACGCCTCGTTCTTGCATCTGGAAACTCCTGAAACGCCAATGCACGTGGCGAGCCTGGCCTTGGTCGACGCCCCTGAGGGCGACATAACGGATTTCTATAACAAAGTAAAAAAACTGGTTGGCGATCGCATGCACCTGTCGGGCGTGCTGACACGAAAGCTGGCGGCGATGCCCTTTGAGCTGGCCGAACCGGTATGGATTGAAGATCACGACATCGATCTGGATTATCACATCCGCCACATGACGGTTCGCAAGCCGGGAACCATGCAGGAGTTTGATCAGCTGATTGGTCGTTTGCATTCAATGTTACTTGATCGCAGCCGCCCTTTGTGGGAAATCTACGTAATTGACGGTCTGGAATCAGGGCAGGTTGGCATCTACGCCAAGCTTCACCACAGCGGCATCGACGGCAAGGCGGGGATGGAGTTCGCCAAGGTGCTTTATGACACCACTGAGGAAATCCGCACGGTGATACCGCCTCGCCGCTCGCGCGGAGGCGCCTACCAACTCGGTTTCGCTGAACTGCTGCGGGCCGGTTTTACCAATGCCGCGCACCAGTACCGGAAGCTGGCGGGCATGATGCCGGTAACCGCCAATTTGTGGGGCAAGGCCGCCAATATCATGGCCAGCCAATCGATGAAATCAGGAGAACGTCCCCTCAATCTGGGGATGGCGCCGCGCACCATTTTCAACGATTCGATCACCAACCAGCGTTCCTTCGCACGTCTTACATTATCCATGGATGAGGTCAAGGCTCTGGGCAAGCGGGCCGGGGGGACCATCAATACGGTTATCATGACCATGTGCAGCGAGGCTTTGCGAGGCTTTCTCAAGGACCGCGGCCTGCTGCCCAAGGAGTCCCTGATCGCCATGGTTCCGGCCAGCTTGAGATCCGCTGACGACGATACCATGAACAACCAGGTGACCATGATTCGCGTGGATCTTGCCACCGATATCGAAGATCTGAGAGAACGCTTCCATGCGATACATGATTCGTCCGAAGCGGGCAAATCAGTGGTCCGCGAGTTGAAGGAAGTGCTCGCCGTGGACTTCCCAGTGATGGGGGCGCCCTGGTTCATGACCGGCCTGGCATCCCTGATCGGGCGCAGCCGTCTGCTCAATCAGATGCCGGCGGTGGGCAATGTGCTGATTTCCAATGTGCCCGGTCCGCCGGTACCACTCTATATCGCCGGGGCCAGAATGCAGCATTATTACCCTGTCTCGATTCCCTACCATGGCAGTGGCCTGAATATCACTTTGCACAGCTATGCCGGGCAGCTTGAATTCGGTATTACCGCCTGTCGCAGAATGCTGCCGCAAGATGAGGCCTATGAGTTGCTGGAGCGATTGGAACAGGCGCTGCGCAAGATCGAGGCGCTGCCGAATGAAGCGGCGGCGGCCGAAGCCGCCGCCGGGGAAGCCAAGGTGGACGACACTGTGCCGGTGAAAAAGAAGGCCAGGGCGAAGACATCGACGGCCAGGAAGGCGCCTCGTCGACGCAAGGCCGCCACCGGAAAACCGTCTTCCGCGTCTTGAGGGGAAGGGAGTGAGTACCGGCCGCCAGCGGGTGGGCCGGTGCTCTCCTTAACGGAAAACGTAACCAATAGTGTCAGAAGCTCTCGTCACCCCCGCGCTTGTGCCAGCATGCCGGTTGCTAATCGTTTACAACGTAAGGAAAACAACATGCTTGGAATCGTAGCTGTGCTGCAGGCGCAGGCCGGTAAAGGGGACGCTCTGGCGGCGGAAATGAACAAGATCGCGGCGGAAGTACGCAAGGAAGAAGGTAACCATGCCTATAACGTTCACCAGTCCCTGGACGACAAGGATGTGGTGATGATCTATGAGCAATACACGGATCAGGCGGCTCTGGAAGCCCACCGTGAGAACATGAAGGGGCTCGGTGGTGGTCTCAAGGACCTGCTGGCGGGACGTCCGGATGTGAAGCTCTTCCAGTTGGCGCAGTAAACCTGCTGGGAAATGGCGCGGCGCCGCCGGGCCATTCCCCTTATCCGTATTCAGTGCCCGCCTCTTAGTGTGATCACTGGCACCATGGCGAGGAGGCCGATACCCACGGCGGTGATCAGAGCGGTGAGGTTGAGGCTCTGGGTGAAAATCTCCCGCGCTTGCTCGAGTACCCCCGCCGGTAGCTGGTCCGCCACGGACACCGCCTGCCAAAGGCTTTCGTTGACGGCCGTGGATAGGGCTCCGAGTTGTTCGGCGGCGCAGATGCGATAGAGGCTGCCGCTGAGGCTGCCCAATATGGCGACGCCCAACGCCACTCCCAGTTCCTGTACCGTTTCCGACAGCGAAGCCGCGGAGCCTGCTTTGCCCGTTGGCGCCGCCGCCACCACCAGATCGGTACCCAGCGCGGCGATGGCTCCCAGGCCCAGATAGATCAGGGCAAAGCCACTGACCACCTGTATCGTTCGAGCTTCCGCGTCCACCCAGGCCAGCATCAGATAGCCCAATACGGAGAAAAGCAGCGCTCCGGTCACCACCCGTCCGACCGGGAAGCGTCGGGTCAGCAGCGGCGCGCTGATCGCCGCCACCAGCATCGCCAGGGCCGGCGGTCCCATCCAGGCACCGGCGACGCGGGGAGACAGGCCACTGACCAGTTGCAGATACTGGGTCACCAGCAGCATGGCTCCACCCACCCCCATCAGACCCACCAACAGGATCAGCAGGGCCGCGGTGAACGAGCGGCCACGGAACAGGCTTAAATCCAGTAATGGATCCGCCAGGCGTCGTTGACGTTTGATGAACAGAAGCAGGCCGAGAGCACCAATCAACAGCGCGATGACCCCTTGCCAATCCAGGCCGTGCCTGGCGAAGTGCTTGACACCGTAGATCAGCGGCAGAAGTGCCAGAAGTGACAATGCCATGCTGCCCGGGTCCAGCCGTCCGCTGCTCTCATCGCGGTATTCGGGGAGCAGCCAGGGGGCGCAGAGCCACAGAACCGCTACCACCGGAAGTGCCACCAGAAAGGCGGATCCCCACCAGAAATGATCCAAAAGCACACCCCCCACCAACGGGCCGGCGGCCATTCCCAGAGCGAACATGGTGGCCCAGATACCGATGGCCAGCGCCCGCTGGGATGGCTCCCGAAACAGGTTGCTGATCAGCGCCAGAGTCGAGGGCATCAGGGCGGCGCCGGTAAAGCCCAGTAACGCCCGCGCCACGATCAGTTGCGTGGCGGTGCTGGCGAAGGCGGCGAGTAAGGAAGCCAGGGCAAAGCCGGCGGCACCCAGCATCAGCAGTTTACGGCGCCCGATGCGATCACCAAGCGTCCCCATGGTGATCAGAAAGCCGCTGATGAAGAAGCCATAAATGTCCATGATCCACAGCGCCTGGGCACTGTCCGGTTTCAAGTCCGCGGCCAGCGCCGGAAAGGCGAGATACAGCAGCGTCACGTCCAGACCCAGTAACAGCGTCGGCAGGGCCAGAACGGCGAGGCCGGCCCATTGGCGCGGACCGGCACGGCTCGCCAATGGTGACGAGGGAGTGGGGTATTCACAGTATGAGGTCATCTCGCTTCTCCTATGGAAGAAGCGTTATTCTTGGGGCATTAAACTAACCGTACAATTTAAGCTCTTATACTATTAGCAGGACTAACAGAATGAGCCCGGTAAAATCTCTGGCCCGTACTCGGCGTGAGCTTGCGGAGTTCGTGCGACAACGTCGTGAGCGTGTGACGCCGGCGGAAGTGGGGCTGCCTTCCGGACCACGCCGCCGCACTCCGGGATTACGCCGGGAAGAGGTGGCGGCACTCGCCGGTGTCGGCATCACCTGGTATACGTGGTTCGAGCAGGGCAGGGATATCAATGTCTCGGAAACCTTTCTCCTCAACCTGTCCCGGGTGCTGAAGCTGGATGACGAGGACTGCTGCCATCTGTTTATGCTGGCGCAGCAGCGGCCGCCGGCCTACGAGGCCCGCCAGGCCACCGCGGTTTCCCGGTTAACCCAAGCGGTCCTGGATCAGCTTGCACCTTGCCCCGCCTATGTAATGAATTTGCGCTGGGACCTGGTGGCCTGGAACCAGTCCGCCGATCATTGGTTCCGGTTGAACGAGCGCGCCAACACCGAGCGCAACCTGCTGCGTCTGGTATTTCGTGACGACGTCCTGCGAGAACGAATGCCGGACTGGGAGCGGGATGCGCGGAAGCTGTTGGCGAACTTCCGTTGCGATCTGGCGGTGGCGCCGGAGGACCCGACAATGACGGCGTTTGTCGATGAAATGAGACGGTTGTCCGAGCCGTTCCGGCATTGGTGGGACGAGCCGGACCGGCAGGGCTATCAACGTGGCATCAGCCGTCTGACAGGGGACGATGGCCGGGTGCGATCACTACGGCATGAGATGCTGATCGTGGACGAACACCTTCATTTACGCATGCTGGTATATTTTGAAGATGAGGCCGGGAACGGTGTCGGCGACACCGCGCCCCGGGGGAACTAGGAATCGTTGTATTCCTGAATTTTCATTTTACCTAATTGCGACATGTGCACTTCGTCCGGACCGTCGGCGATGCGCACGAACCGGTTCAGAGTAAAGAAGTGCGCGATCGGTGTATCGTCGCTGACCCCCATGCCACCATGGGCCTGGATGGCGCGGTCGGTCACGTTCTGTGCCATCTGTGGCGCCACCACTTTGATTGCCGCGATCAGATCCTTGGCGTCCTTGTTGCCGTATTTGTCCATGCGGTCAGCGGCTTTCAGTGTTAGCAGGCGGGCTTGCTCGATATCGCAGAAAGAGCGGGCAATGTCCTGGCGGATACTGCTTTGCTCGGACAGTTTGCGACCGAACGCCACTCGATTCTCCACCCGGCGGGCCATGATTTCGAGGCTGCGCTGAGCCTGGCCAATCGAGCGCATGCAATGGTGAATGCGGCCCGGGCCGAGTCGGCCCTGGGCGATTTCAAAGCCGCGTCCCTCGCCCAGAATCAGATTGCGTTTGGGAATACGCACATTCTCCAGGCGCAGCTCCGCTTCACCACCCGGTGAATTGAGACTGCCGAATACCGTCAGATTGCGGACGATGTGAATCCCCGGCGTGTCGCGGGGAATGATCACGGTGGACTGTTGCTGGTGGCGAGGCGCGTCGGGGTCGGTTTTTCCCATTAATAACAGCACCTTACAGCGCGGATCCATGATGCCGGAGATCCACCACTTGCGGCCATTGATGACGTAGTCGTCACCGTCGGATTTGATTTCAGTTTCGATGTTGGTGGCGTCGGAGGAGGCCACCTGCGGTTCCGTCATCAGATAAGCGGAACGGATTTCTCCGTCCATCAGCGGCTTGAGCCATCGCTCCTGTTGTTCGGCATTGCCGTATTTGGCGAGCACTTCCATGTTGCCGGTGTCCGGGGCGGAGCAGTTGAACACCTCGGCGGACCAGGGAATTCGCCCCATGATTTCACACAGAGGCGCGTATTCCAGATTGCTGAGTCCGGGGCTGAGATCACCGTACTCCTTCGGCAGGAACAGATTCCACAGACCTTCGGCGCGGGCCTTTTCCTTCAGTTCCTCAAGTCCGGGCCAGGGTTGCCAGACCCTGGCCGGGTCGGTGACCCAGTCATGTTGTTCCTGTTCCCGTGGCGCGATATAGGTGTCCATGAAGCGCTGCAGGCGCGCCAGCAGCTCCAGGGTTTGTTCGGAATGATCGAAGTTCATGGAAGCTCCCCTTTTTTTGGGAAAAAGAGACTGGGAAAAGTGATTGGCAAAAGCGGAATCAGCCTGTCAGGACAGGATAAGTCCGCCGTCCACCACCAGGGTCTGGCCGCGAATGTAGTCCGCCAGCGGGGAAGCCAGAAACAGCGCGGCGCCGGCCATGTCCGCCGGAGTGCCGAGGCGTCCGGCGGGAATATTGGCCAGGGAAGCCTCCAGACGTTTGGGGTTTTCGGTGGTCACGGTGGTCAGCTTGGTGGCGACCAGGCCTGGAGCAATGCCGTTCACCGAGATGCCGTCGCTGGCCCAGGCTTCCCCAAGAGTCCGTACCAGGGCCACGGCGCCAGCCTTGGAAGCGTTGTAGGCGGGATTGCCGCGGGTGGAATGGAAGGCGGCGGTGGAACTGACCACGATCATGTTTCCCCGGCTTTCGTGCAGCATGGAATGGAACTTCATGGCACAGGCACGCAGGCTATCGAGGTTTACCGCGATCACTTTGTCCCAGCCTTCCCGCTCGAACTCACCGCGCCGATAGGCCACCGTGCCCTGACATTGAATCAGAATATCCAGTTGGGAGAAGGCCGGGGTGAGGCGTTCAATGGCGTCGATGTCGGAGACATCCACCTGGGAGTAGCCAAGGCCGTCAAGGTCGGATCCTTCGTCACCAGCGTAGTCGCTGGCGCTGGCACGAGTACCCCAGACGTGCACATCGGCGCCGCGCCGGCGGAAAGCCTGAGCGATCCCGTTGCCGATACCACTGGAGCCGCCCACCACCAAAACGGTTTTCCCGCTGAAATCCAGATCGTTCATATCGTTCTCCACATTATTCCGGAATGATTGTTCCGAGATGAAGGCCGCGCTCAGGAGATCCAGCCCAGGGCGCGCTCGAACAGCGTAATGGTGCGGTTATGCAGGCGCTCGCCGGTTTCCATCGGGGCCTTGCCGGCACAGGCCCGCGCGTAGGTGCCTTCCAGGATCAGGCCGAGCTTGTAGCATGCCAGTACGCCGTACCATTCGATGTGGCTGAGGTCGCGATCGCTGCGGGCGCGGTAATGTTCGATCATTGCTTGCCGGCCAGGGAAGGCCGTGCCCAGGGTGTCGCCTTTCTGATTGATCCGCAGATCCAGATGGTCCGGTGTGGTGGCCAGGAGCCAGCCAAGGTCGATAAGCGGATCGCCGATGGTGGTCAGTTCCCAGTCGACAATGGCGGCCAGTTCCGGACGTTCATGGCAGTAAAGCACGTTGGCGAGATGGTAGTCGCCATGAATGATGCCGGGCTGAAACGTATCGGGCCGATGACGTTCCAACCATTGTCCGACGCGATCCACGCCGGGAATACCACCGGCGCCGGGCCATTCGGCAAACGCCTGATAGCTCTCCAGCTGTGCGCGCCAGCGGGGTACCTGCCGCTGCAGAAAACCCTCGGGCTTGCCGAAGCCACTCAGTCCGACTTTTTCGTAATCCACCGCGCCGAGGGCAGTGATCCCTTCCACCAGGGACAGGCCCATGCGGTGCACCCAGTCGGAGCTGGTGCCGTGGGACTCGGGAAAATCGCAGGTGGCGTTGAAGCCATCGATGGGCTCCATCAAATAGAACGAAACACCAATCACGTCTTCCTCGGGGCAGGCGGCGAGCAAGCGGGGATGAGGCACCTTGGTATCGGACAGCGCGGCGAGTAGGCGCATCTCCCGCCGCATGGTGTCGTTGGAATTGGCGCGTAGATGGCGGGGCGGGCGGCGCAGAACATAGTCCTTGCCATCACGTTGGAAGCGCAGCAGCAGGTTCTGGGTGCCGCCGGCCAGCGGCAGGGGATTCTCGATACCGCCTTTGCCCAGACCCTGCTGTTCCATCCAGGTGTTCAGTGCCCGCAGATCGACGAGCGATTGCCAGTCCTTCATTCCGCACCCACCGTTGTTCTGGTTATGAGTCAACAGAGTAGCAGTGTCTCGGCGGCGGGCGGCATCGTCGGAAGCGACGAAGCTGTTCTTCCGGCCTTGGAGATATAAATTCGGAGGTAGCTACAAGGCCCCTGATGGAGGGAAATCAGCCCGCCGCGGCGATCAAGCGACGGGCTCGTTGAATCACTGGCTCATCCACCATCTGTCCGTCCAACTGGAAAGTGGCACCGTGTTCGGCGACACCGTCCACCACTCGACGGGCCCACTCCAGTTGCTCGCTGGTGGGGGAAAAGGCCCGCCGCACCGGTTCGATCTGCCCGGGATGAATGCAGAGCATGCCGGTAAATCCCATTTGCGCGGCACGCAGTGCGACTGCCGCGACTTTCTCCGTGTTACGGAAATCGGGCTCCACGCTTTCCACCGGTCCGGCAAGACCGTTCAGCCGGCTGTGCAGGATCAGTTGAGCACGACACTGGTCCAGGATGGTGACGGCACCTTCGCTGCCGGCTTCGGCACCCAGATCCAGACTCAGATCCAAGGCCCCAAAGGTGAGCCGTTCGATGCCATCGCAGGCGGCGATGTGTGGAATGTTGATCACGCCACGTACGCTTTCCACCAGTGGCCATAGCGCCTTGCCATCGATGCGGGCGCGCTGAACATCCCCGGCGCTTTCGGTCTTCGGCAGCATGATGCCGTGCACCGCATCGGCTTGGGAGCACAGGGCAATATCTGCTTCGAAGTGATCCGTGCTGGCGCCATTCATGCGCACGAACAAGGGCGTCGTGGCTTGCTCGAGGAAATCGGCCAGGGCGCGGCGAGCTTCGGCTTTGTCCGCCTCGGCCACCGCATCTTCAAGATCGATGATCACCAGGTCCGCGCCGCTGGCCTGGGCCTTGGCCACCCGCTCCAGACGGGTGGCGGGCACGAACAGCATGGTGCGGGCATCACGGGACGCTCTCAAGGCCATTCAGATTACTCCCGCCTGTTGGAACTGTTCGATATCGCCGTCATCGTAACCCAGCTCAGCGAGAATAGCCGCGCTGTGCTCGCCCAGGTCCGGCACGGCGTCCATACGCGGCTGAAACGCATTGCTGGCTCCGGGAGGCAGTAATGCCGGCAATGGCCCCCTTGGGCTGCCGATCTCGGTCCAGCGTTGCCGGGCGGCCAGTTGCGGGTGCCGCCAGACACCATGCATGTCGTTGACATGAGCATTGGCGATGCGCGCATCATCGAGGCGGCGAATCACTTCCTCGGCATCCAATTCCGCGAAGACACCCAGGATCAGTGACTTCAGTGCTGCCCGGTTATGGACCCGTTGGGAATTGGAGGCAAAACGTTCATCGTCGGCCAGCTCGGCCTGTAGCAGGACTTGTTCGCAGAACACACGCCATTCCCGCTCATTCTGCAGTCCCAGCATCACGGTGCCGCCATCGCCGGTGTCGAATGGGCCGTAAGGATAGATAGTAGCGTGGGCGGCGCCGGTGCGCGGCGGAGGTTCGGCGCCTTCGAACGCGTAGTAGAGCGGGTAGTTCATCCACTCCACCAGGCTCTCCAGCATGGAAACGTCGATACGGCTGCCTTTGCCGGTGCTCTGGCGCAGCAGCAGAGCGTTGAGGATATGAGTGTAGGCGTACATACCAGCGGAAATGTCGGCGATGGAACAACCGGCCTTGGCCATGTCGTCCGGGGTGCCGGTGACGGACAGGAAGCCGCCCTCACTCTGGATCAGCAGATCGTAAGCTTTCTTGTCCTGGTAAGGGCCGCCTTCGCCGTAACCGGAGATGTCGCAAACGATCAGTTTTGGGAAGCGCTCGTGCAGTGCTTCGAACGACAGTCCGAGGCGGGCGGCGGCGCCGGGAGCCAGGTTCTGCACCAGCACGTCGGCTTGTTCAAGCAGGCGTTGCAGTACCGGGGTGGCGGTATCGTGCTTCAGATCCAGCGTCAGACTTTCCTTGGAGCGGTTGGTCCAAACGAAATGGGAGGCCAGACCGTGGACCCGTTCGTCATAGCCACGGGCGAAGTCGCCGACGCCGGGGCGCTCTACCTTGATCACCCGCGCGCCCATATCCGCCAGCTGGCGGGTACAAAACGGCGCGGCGATGGCATGCTCCAGGCTGACCACGGTAATGCCGTCCAGGGGCCGGGGAGAAGCGGTGGTACTCATTCTTGTGCTCCTACAGCTGCGATGGGCGCTTTCTCTGGCAAAGGCAGGTCGGCGGCCCTGGGACGCGGGGTAACCCCGCGTCCTCACGGTTCAAATCAGGGGAGTGACGTTGTCGGCGTCATGCAGTGTCCAGACACGTTCGATGGCGGTGCCCATGGCGTCCTCGGAAAGGGTGCCGGCGAAACGCGCCAGCCGACGGAATTTATCTTCCAATTCCGCCCGGTTCAGCGTATTGCCCGGGTCACCTTTGGGTTCATCGATGCTGCCGTGCAGGGTACGGCCATCTCTGGTGACCACATCCACCCGGCCGAGCCAGCGCGCCGGGTAGGCCCCGTCCACTTCGGCGTCCAGCTGCATTGTGACCTTGTCACGAAACGCGGCGACCGCGGCATCGTCCAGTGGGATCTGGTGAAACTCCGACAGACCGGCATGGCCGTGCAGCGCAATCAGGCCCAGCACCGTTCCCATGGAGAACTTGGCCTGGTGGATAGTGGCCGGAATGTCCACGCGGCCGAGTACATCGATGGCGCCCTGGTGCACCCGGGCGGTGACGGATTCGATGTCATCCGCCTTGAGATCGTGCTCCCGCATGACCGCCAGCAGGGCATCCGCCGCCGGGTGAGTATGGCGGCAGGATGCGTGGAACTTGAACGAGGTTTCCGACAGCGCCCAGCGTTCGCCGAGGCGATCATTGAGAAAACGGGCATCGGCGTCCCGGGACAAGCCGGCGGCGAGCCCCTGATCGCCTTCGAGGATATTGCGTGCTCCGGTCAGCCCATCGGCGGTGAGACAGGCGGCCAGCACGCCATCCGCCGCTGCCTTGGCGGTGTGCAGTTGCTTGGAGTCGGCGGCGTCGCGCAGGAATTCCCATAAGCCCGAGGCCTGGGTACCGGCACTGCCGAGAAGGTTGATGAAACCGTCCCGGTCCAGTCCCAGAATTTTGCCGGCGGCCACCGCCGCCGCCAAGGTGCCGACGGTACCGGTGGTATGGAAGATGCGGTAGTGGGAGCGGCCGAGAAATTCGCCGATGCGAATGCCGGCCTCGTAGCCGGCCACCGAGGCGACGATCAGATCACGACCGCTTCCGCCCTGTTCCTGAGCCATCGCCAGGGCGGCGGGAAATACCACCGTGGCCGGGTGCAGTACCGAGCTGTTGTGCAGATCGTCCTGTTCCACCACATGGGAAGCGGCGCCGTTGACCAGCGCGGCGAAGTAGGCGGAAGTGTTGGTGCCGTCCACCAGATTCTGGACAGCACCGGAAGCGGGGCCCATGCGCCGTGCATAGCCAGCGAACAGCGGGATAGGGTGTTGACCGCTGCCGGCGATCAAGGATCCCAGCCAGTCGAGGAACAGATCCTCGGTGCGGGCCACCACCGCTTCCGGCAGGTCCTCATAGCGCAGCTCGGCGAGAAACGAGGCCAGGGCCCGGGTTGCGTCGCTCATGTTCGCTCCTTAGAAGGACCGTGGCAGTTCGAGCAGGTGCTCGGCCACGTAAGAGAGAATCAGATTGGTGGAAATCGGAGCCACCTGATACAGGCGGGTTTCACGGAATTTCCGTTCCACGTCGTATTCGCAGGCGAAGCCGAAACCGCCGTGGGTTTGCAAGCACACGTTGGCGGCTTCCCAGGACGCCTTGGCCGCCAGGTATTTGGCCATGTTGGCGGCGGCGCCGGCATTGAGGCCGGAATCGTATTGTTCACAGGCACGCCAGCGCATCAGGTCGGCGGCCTCCACTTCGATGTGCGCTTCGGCAATGGGAAACTGAATGCCCTGGTTCTTGCCGATCGGGCGGCCGAACACTTCCCGGTCACGGGCATAGCGGCTGGCCTTGTCGATGAACCAGCGGCCATCGCCGATGCACTCCGCGGCGATCAGCGTGCGCTCGGCGTTGAGGCCATCCAGGATATAGCGGAAGCCCTTGCCTTCCTCGCCGATCAGCGCCTCGGCGGGAATTTCCAGATTGTCGAAGAACAACTCATTGGTGACGTGATGCACCATGTTGGCGATCGGCTGGACCGTCATGCCATTGCCGATGGCCTGGTGCAGATCCACCAGAAAGATGGACATGCCATCGGTTTTTTTCTTCACCTGATCCAGCGGGGTGGTGCGCGCCAGCAGGATCATCAGGTCGGAATGCTGAATGCGGGAGATCCAGACTTTCTGACCGTTGATGACATAACGGTCGCCCTTGCGCACCGCGGTGGTCTTGATCTTGGTGGTGTCGGTCCCGGTGGTCGGTTCGGTGACCCCCATGGACTGCAGGCGCAGCTCGCCGCGGGCGATACGTGGCAAATAGTGATCCTTTTGCTCGGCGGAGCCGTTACGCAGCAGCGTGAACATGTTGTACATCTGGCCGTGCACGGTGCCGGAGTTGCCGCCACAGCGATTCACTTCTTCCAGTATCACCGAGGCTTCCGCCAACCCCAGACCGGAACCGCCATACTCCTCCGGGATCATCGCCGCGAGCCATCCGGCCTGAGTCAGTGCGGTAACAAACTCTTCCGGGAAGTCCTGTCGCTCATCGACGCCACGCCAATAAGCGTCGTCGAACCCGGCGCACAGGCCGCGTACACCGTCACGAATGGCATCCAGGGCTTCTTTATCGTACTGAATCATTAACGGGTCTCCTCGAATTCAACTTCACCGACATGGGCCTGGCCCTGTTCGTTGCCGGCCATGACCCGGGCAACCCCGGGGGACTCAATAACACCACCGACCTGAAAAGGCTCAGGTGCGATCAACGGACGCATGCCCCGATAGCGGAATACCTTGGCGACCTTGTCCGGATTGGACTGGACAAACGCTCGCATCACCAGGGTGGCGATCAGGGGTCCGTGTACCACCAGGCCCGGATAGCCTTCCTCTCCGGTGGTGTAGGGCCAGTCGTAATGGATGCGGTGGGAATTGAAGGTCACCGCGGAATAACGGAACAACAGGGTGGCTTCCGGTTTGATGGTATCGGCCCACTGCAGCTCCGGCATGGGCTCACCGACGGAGGCCTTCAGCGGTACCGGTTCACGGTACACGATGTCCTGTCGCTCGCTCACTTTCTCCTCGTCGTCCTGAAGGTAGCGGTGCCGCACGGTAATGAAGGTGAGCGAGCCACTGCGGCCGTGTTTTTCCTTGATGTCCTCGATCCGGCTGTGTCGCCGCGCCGGCACCCCGGCGCGCAACGGGCTGTTGAAACGCACCTCGCCGCCGGCCCACATACGTTGGCAGTCGCGAATCGGTGGCAGGAAATCACCGGGGAGGGGATGGCCATCCGGCCCCAGGGTGTCCATGCCGGAAACCGGTTGAAAGAATGCCCACTGCCACAGATGGGGAAGGGCGTCTCCGGTGCTCAGGGGGGCGCCGCCAAGTGTGGCGGTCACCCGGGCCAGGGCGTGAAGGTCCAGACTGTCGTCCTGGATCTGCTCCTTGCCCAGCCACTTATTCGCGTTATCCAAGGCCATGCGCAGGCTCCGCAATAGATAAAACAGGCATATGAAAAAGAAATCGGGCTACCCGTTGGGCTCGGGAGGGGAGTCACATCAAGAGAAGGAACCGATTTGCTTTTGTATACGGTATACAGTATACATTGATCACGCAACAGGAAAGCGAGCCTGTCGTTCTTTGATTCCGGCGGGTTTGGCGAAAAACTACAGACGCGTGGTAAGGGGTCTCTGCCTGTGTCGGATTTGGCCAAGAAGGAGAGCATCCATTCCGCGTCACGCCGCTCCGGTGGGCGGTGGCATAAAGATCCTGAATACAAATACTGATGGTGGGCCGGCTCAGGCTGGTTCCGCGGCGGAGGATAGTGATGAATATCCGGTTTGACGGCTCGGCGATGACCACCAGTCATACCATTTCCATTCATCATGTGGAGCAAATGCTGGCGGGTGCGTGCCGACACGGAGTGGACCCGGAGCCGGTGATGCAGCGTGCCGGGATCCCGGTGCGGTTGCTGAAATCACCATTGTCCCGTGTCTCCCAGGACCAATACGCGCGGCTGATGTACCTGTTGAGACGTGATCTTCGCGATGAATTCTTCGGTCTGTGCAGCCACCCGGTGCCATTGGGGGCCTTCGCTCATATGTGCCAGGACCTGATCCAGTGCGAAACCCTTGGCGATGCCTTGCGTCGGGGCTTCACGTTTTACCATTTATTGTTGAAGGATTTCGTGCCGCGTTTGGTGGTGCAAGGGGAAACCGCCCATGTCTGTGTGCGTGACCTGGGAGACGAGCCCGCCTGTCTGAGCTATGCCAAACGCATGTTTATGTTCTTTACCTGGGGCGTGTCGTCCTGGCTGGCGGCAAGACGGATTCCCTTGCAACAAGTCAGCTATCAGGACATGGGCGATGGCAAAAGCAACCGTATCCATTTGATTTTCGACGCGCCATTGAAGGCCAACGACAACTGCTTCGGCTTCACCTTCGAATCGCGTTGGCTGGAGTTGCCGGTAGTGCAGAACCGCTTGAGTCTGACCTCCTTTCTGCGTCAGGCACCGGCCAACCTGTTGGTGCGTTATCGGGACGAAACCTCTTGCAGCGAGCGGATTCGGCGGCTGCTGCGCCGTCATCTGAGTTCTGGATTGCCAACACTGGAAGAAGTCGGTTCGGTGCTGGGGATGACGCCGCAAACCGTACGCCGGCGCCTGCGTGATGAAGGCCAGTGTTATCAAGGGCTGAAGGACAACCTGCGTTGCGATGCGGCGATCGAGTATCTGTCGCGTCCGGACCTGAATCTGGTGGACGTGGCATCAAAACTGGGTTTTTCCGAACTGAGTACCTTCCATCGCGCCTTCAAGAAATGGACCGGTCTGCCGCCGGGTGAATACCGCTATACCCGCCTGAAGGCGGCCCGCCCCTATCTGAATATGCAATGAAGACATGCGATGCGTGGAGCGGGCTTGGCCGAATCCATCACCGCTGTCGGTGTGCGGGCGCTCTGGAGAGCGGAATGGCCAATGGTTTTGATGGTGATGGCCATTGGTCGTGCAGCGGCCCTTGGGCATGCTGAGTACAACAAAAACAGCCAACGGCGTGGTTAAGCACCTGCGAAGCGTGTGATGGACTCTCGCCGAGGAGAATACCAATGACACAGTGGCAGTCCGCCTGGATTGATGACGAACTGAGAATTTTTCAGGATTCCGTACGCAAGATTTTCGAGCGCGAGTTCGTGCCCCAGGAGGAAAAATGGCGCAAGCAGCGTCACCCGGATCGTGAGGTCTGGCCCAAACTTGGTGAGCTGGGCCTGTTGTGTGCCAGTATCCCGTCCGAGTACGGCGGTGGCGGCGGCACCTTCGCCCATGAGGCCGTGATCTGCATGGAGCAGGCCCGCGCTCAGGTGAGCAGCTTCAGCATCAGCGTGCATAGCGGCATCGTGTCTCACTACATTCTCAATTACGGCACCGAGGAGCAGCGCAAGAAATGGCTGCCGCAATTGGCCAGTGGCCAGCGGGTCGCCGCCATCGCCATGAGTGAACCGGGAGCCGGCTCTGATTTACAGGCGGTGCGGACCACCGCGCTCCGTGATGGTGATGAGTATGTGATTAACGGCTCCAAAACCTTTATCACCAACGGCTATCACGCCGAATTGATCTGTGTGGTGGCGAAAACCGATACCCAGGCCAAGGGCAGCCGCGGTATTTCCCTGGTAATGGTGGAAACGGAAAAAGTCAGCGGTTTTCGCCGTGGGCGCATCCTGGAAAAAATCGGCCAGAAAGGGCAGGACACCGCGGAGCTGTTTTTCGATGACGTGCGCGTACCAGCGGAAAATGTCCTGGGCGGTGCCGAGGGCAAGGGTTTCGTGCAACTGATGGAGCAACTGCCGCGCGAGCGCATGTTCATCGCCGTGGGCGCCGTGGCCACCATGCAGAAGGCCATTGATGAGACCACTGCTTATGTGAAGGATCGCAAGGTGTTTGGTCAGCGCCTTATGGATATGCAGAACACTCGTTTCAAATTGGCGGAGTGTCAGACCCAGGCGACGGTGGCGCGCTGTTTCGTCGATGATTGTGTCTACAAAGTGATCCGTGGCGAGCTGGACGTGCCCACCGCCGCCATGGCGAAGTGGTGGACCACGCAGTTGAACTGCCAGATCATCGATGAATGTCTGCAATTGCATGGCGGCTACGGTTACATGGAAGAGTATCCGATCTCGCGGATGTACACCGATGCCCGGGTGGGCAAGATCTATGGCGGTGCCAACGAGATCATGAAGGAAATCATCGCCCGTTCCATGGATCAATGACGGGAGCGCATCGATGACCTCTCCTCATCTGTCCTTCTATCCGAAAGGGTTGCCCGAGCGGATTCGCGCTCCGCAAACCACTCTGGTGGATAACCTGCGTATTTCCGCTTTGCGTTACCCGGACCGGCCTGCGTTGGTGTTTTACAACGGCGTGCTGAGCTATGGCGATCTGCAGAGGGACGTGCGATGCATGGCTGGTTATCTGCAGCAAGAATGTGGTGTGGCCAAGGGCGATCGCGTATTGCTCTACACTCAGAACTGTCCGCAGTTCACCGTTGCCTTCTATGCGGTGATGTCGCTGGGGGCGGCGGTAGTGCCGGTAAACGCCATGAGCACCCATGAGGAGCTGGCCTATTACTTCGAAAATAGCGGCGCCCGTCTGGCATTCTGTGCCGCCGACCTGTACAGCAATCTGCGCCCCTGTGTGGATAGTGGTCTGGTTACCCGGGTGATTCTGCATCAGTACCGGGATTACCTTAGCGATCCGCGAGATCCGCTGGTTCCTGGCTGGATCGCGGTGGCGCAGGAAGAAGTGACGGACCCGGCGGTGGTGACCTGGGCTGAAGCCCTTGCCGCGGAACAGACTCCGATGCCGGCGGCTTTTGACGCTGATCAGATGTGTGTGCTGCCTTACACCTCCGGCACCACCGGTCACCCCAAGGGCTGCATCCATACCCACCGCACCCTGGGATACGCTATTTATTCCTCGTCGTTGTGGCGTGCCCTCAATGCCGAATCGGTGTTTCTGTCGGTGGCGCCGATGTTCCACATGCTGGGCCTGCAAAGTGGTATGAACATGCCGATTCTGCTCGGCGCCACCACGGTGATACTGCCGCGCTGGGATCGGGATATGGCGGCACGGCTGATCGACCAATGGGGTGTCAGTGTGTGGGGCGCGCCGCCGGCGATGATCATCGACTTTTTCGCCAAGCCGGATATCGCCGATTATGACCTGTCGCGCCTGAGCTTGATCTTTGGCGGCGGCGCGGCGATGCCGGAGGCGGTATCGCGGACCTTGAAGGAAGATCACGGGATCGCGTTCAACGAATCCTATGGTCTGACCGAGACCTCCGCTTTTTTGCATGCCAACCCCGTGCACCGTAACAAACGCCAGTGTCTGGGGGTGCCCACCTTTGGCGTGGATTCCCGTGTGGTCGATCCGGAAACTCTGGAGCCCTTGCCGCTGGGCGAAGTGGGTGAGCTGATCACGAGCGGACCACAGGTAATGGAAGGGTATTGGCATAACGACGAGGCCAATCGTGAGTCCTTTCTTGAACGCGATGGGCGCCGCTTTTTTCGTACCGGTGACCTGGCCTGTATCGATGAGGATGGCTACTTCTTCATGAAGGACAGGCTCAAGCGCATGATCAACGTGTCCGGCTACAAAGTCTGGCCAGCGGAAGTGGAAAATTTCATGTATGACCATCCGGCGGTTCAGGAGGCCTGTGTCATCGGCGTGCCGGACAGCCGTCGCGGTGAAGTGGTCATGGCGATTCTGGTTGTCAAGGACCGCTACCGCGGCCAGGTTACCGAAGAACAGGTGATCGACTGGGCGCGGGAAAAAATGGCGGTGTACAAAGCGCCCCGCCGGGTGGAATTCGTCGATGCCTTACCGAAGTCCGGCGCTGGCAAGATCCTCTGGCGTCAGTTACAGGACGAACAACGGGCTTTGGTTGGCGACGGTGATGTTATGGCGGCCGGGGACGCATGATCGGACGAGTCGCCGGGTGGCCTTTCCACCGGGCTGGCGGTAATTACGAGGAGAGCAAACATGGTTAACCAAGAGGGTGGCGTGCAGGCCATCTATCAAGCGGCTCTGGATCAGGGGCGTTTCGAAATTCAACGCTGCAATGACTGTGGGGATGCGATTTTTTTTCCACGTGAACTTTGCCCCGGTTGTGGCAGTGGCGACCTGTCCTGGTTCAGCCCCAGCGGCAAGGGGACGGTCTATGCGGTGACCACGGTGCGGCGCAAACCGGAAGCCGGTGGTGACTACAACGTCTCTTTGATAGATCTTGAAGAAAACGTCCGGCTGATGAGCCGGATTGAAAACGCGGCCCCGGAAGAGGTGAAAATCGGCATGGCGGTGAAGGCCCGGGTGACGGTAAACGAGGGGCATGGCCTGTTGGTGTTTCATGCGATGGAAGGAGCGGCACAATGAGCGGTGATCTGAATCATTTGCGCGGCAAATTCGCCATCGCTGGTGTGGCGACCTTCGGTTGTGGCGAGGCGCCGGGTTATACCGACATGGAGCTGCTGGCTCAGGCCGCGCGTCTGGCGATGGCCGATGCCGGCCTGACCATGAAGGATATCGACGGTCTTTGCACCGCCAGTGCCTCATCCACCATGTGGTCGATGCCGGTGGTGGAGTACCTGGGAATTCGTCCCCGTTTCGTCGACGCCACCATGATCGGCGGGTCCAGTTTCATCGCCCACCTGATGCCGGCGATGCAAGCGCTGGAGTCCGGTCAGTGTGACGCGGTACTGGTGGCCTACGGCAGCGCCCAGCGCACCTCCACATTGAGCCGCAAGGAAATTGGCAAGGCTCGCCTGCTGATGGACCCGCAACCCTACGAGCATCCTTATCAACCGATGCTGCCGATGTCCGCGTATGCGCTGGCGGCGTCACGCCACATGCATGAGTTCGGCACAACCCGCCGGCAATTGGCGCAAGTGGCGGTGTCGGCGCGCCAATGGGCGCGGAAGAATGCGGACGCGTTCATGCGTGATCCGCTGACCGTGGACGATGTGCTCAATTCGCGCATGGTGTCCGATCCACTGACCGTGCGTGATGCTTGCCTGGTCACCGATGGCGGCGGCGCTTACGTTTTGGTCCGCGCTGACCGCGCCCGCGATTTGCCGCAGCCGCCGGTGTATGTGCTCGGCCAGGGTACGGCGGTGTGGAATCGGCAAATCTCCAGCATGGCGGACCTGACCGTGACCGCCGCCACGCAATCCGGGCGTGACGCTTATGCCATGGCCGGAATGGGCCCCAAGGACATTGATGTGGCGGAGCTGTACGACGCCTTCACCATCAATACCTTGTTGTTCCTGGAAGACCTCGGCTTCTGTGCCAAGGGCGAAGCCGGCGCCTTCGTGGAGGAGGGGAACATATCCCCCGGTGGCAGCCTGCCGGTGAATACCAATGGCGGCGGCTTGTCCTGGGGGCACCCGGGGATGTACGGCATTTTTGCCGCCATCGAGGGCGTCCGTCAGCTGCGTGGTAACGCTGGAGACAGCCAGGTCGCCGGTGCGCAAACGGCGATTGTGCATGGCAACGGCGGTACGCTGTCCAGTCAGTCCACCGCCATTCTGGGTACCGCCGCGGCGCTGTGAGGCGTCGATAATTCAAGGCGGCAATGCCGCCGGGAGGCCATCATGATACGTGATCAGGAAACCATGAATACGCTGTTGGACACGATCAACCGCTTCGTACGCGAACGGCTGGTGCCCAACGAGGAATGGGTGGCGGAGCACGACGCCATCCCCGAGGACATCGTCAGGGAGATGAAGGAGATCGGTCTGTTCGGGCTGACCATCCCCGAGGAATTCGGCGGCCTCGGTCTGACCATGGAAGAGGAAGTGCTGGTGATGTTCGAGATGGGGCGCACTTCACCGGCGTTCCGTTCGTTGTTCGGCACCACCGTGGGGATCGGTTCCCAGGGGATCCTGATGGACGGTACTGATGAGCAGAAACAACAGTGGTTGCCGTCTCTGGCCACCGGTGAGGTGATGGCGTCGTTCGCGCTGACAGAGCCGGGGGCCGGTTCCGATGCCGCGTCCTTGCGGACCAGCGCGGTGAAAGACGGCGATCACTATGTGGTGAACGGCACCAAACGCTTTATCACCAATGCGCCACAGGCCGGTATTTTCACCTTGATGGCGCGTACTGATCCGGATGTGAAGGGCGCGGGCGGCATCTCCGCGTTTATCGTCGACGCCAAAACTCCGGGAATCTCGCTGGGTAAACCAGACAGCAAAATGGGCCAGAAAGGCGCCCATACCTGTGATGTGGTGTTCGAGGACTGCCGGGTGCCGGCGGCTAACATCATCGGTGGCAAGCCCGGCGTGGGCTTCAAGACGGCCATGAAAGTGCTGGACAAAGGGCGGATTCATATCGCCGCCATCTGTGTCGGCGTGGCCGAACGTATGCTGGACGATGCTCTGCGCTATGCCGCTGAACGCGAGCAGTTCGGCCAGGCCATTGGTGAATTCCAACTGGTGCAAGCAATGCTGGCCGACAGCAAGGCGGAGATCTACGCCTCCCGTTGCATGGTTCTGGATGCGGCCCGTCGTCGGGATGACGGTGAAAACGTCAGCACCGAGGCCGCTTGCTGCAAAATGTACGCTTCGGAAATGTGCGGTCGCGTGGCGGATCGCGCGGTGCAGATTCACGGTGGCGCCGGCTATATGTCCGAATACGGCATCGAGCGGTTTTACCGTGATGTGCGGCTGTTCCGTATTTATGAAGGCACCACTCAGATTCAACAGATTGTAATCGCACGCAATATGTTGCGCGCGGTGCGTTAGCGGTTCGCTCTCCACGCATGGCGGGGGGCCAACCGTCGTGCGTGCTTTTTATTCCAGCGGGTGGATATCTCCGCCCGCCTCAAGCCCGTTCTCCACGGGCTTTGGCCGTTTATTCCGTTCACAGGTGAATCATGTCTGACCACGATATTGTTGTTCATGCCCGTTGCCGGGCAGGGGAGTACCGCCCATGTATCTGACCCAGGGGTTGCACCGCGCGGTGCAGCAGGCTCCGGAACGCCTGGCCACGGTGGATGGCGAACGCCGCCGCAGCTATCGCGAGTTGGCTGACCGTTGTGCCCGGCTGGCCGGTGGACTCACCGGCCTCGGTGTACAGGCCGGAGACCGGGTGGCGATACTGGCCGCCAACTGCGATTACCATGCCGAGTATTTTCTTGGCTTGTGGTGGATGGGCGCGGTGGCCAATGCCGTGAATACCCGCTGGAATGTGAAGGAGATGGCGTACTCCCTCAACGACAGCGAAGCGGAGATACTGCTGGTCAGCGGTGCTTTCCTGCCGATGGTGGAGACGCTCAAGGCGCGCTGTCCAGGGCTGCGCCATGTTCTGCATCTGGGGAGCACGCCATGCACCCATGCAGATGGGCCGGCGGGGATGATTCACTACGAGGATTTTCTGGCGCGGGCAACGCCGGTGGAGGATGGCCGCTTCGGCGGTGATCACCTGGCGGTGCTGCTGTATACCGGTGGCACTACCGGCTTTCCCAAAGGCGTGATGCTTTCCCATGACAATCTCTGGAGCTGCGCCATTACTCGCCTGGCGGAAAGCGACCCGCCTGATCCGTTCGTCACCTTGTTGGCATCGCCGCTGTTCCATACCGCCGGCGTCGCCAAATTCATCACCCAGATCGTGGTGGGCGGAACCGCGGTGATGATGCCGTCCTTCCGCGTGGAGGAGGTTCTGGCCACCATCGAGCGGGAAAAGATCACCGATGTGATTCTGGTGCCAAGCATGATCCAGATGCTGGTGGATCACCCCGAGGTGCGAGAATACGATCTGAGCTCCCTGACACGGGTTGCCTATGGGGCCTCGCCTATTTCCCTGGCGGTTCTGGAACGGGCCCTGGCGGTGTTTCCCGATGCGCAGTTCACTCATACCTATGGTATGACCGAGGCATCGCCGATGATCACGTTGAACTCCTGGCGTAATCATCGTGGCGAGGCCTTGAGCAATGGCCGCATCCGTTCCGCCGGCAAAGCCACCTGGGGCATGGAAGTACGTATCGTCGACAAGGATGACCGGGAAGTGCCCCGGGGCACCGTGGGTGAAGTGGTGGCGCGCGGTGACAACGTCATGTTGGGCTACTGGAACAATCCGGACGCCACCGCGGAAACCCTGCGCGGCGGCTGGTTGCATACCGGAGATGGCGGTTACATGGATGAGGACGGTTACATCTACATCGTCGACCGCATGAAGGACATGATCGTCTCCGGCGGCGAGAACGTGTACTGCGCGGAAGTGGAAAACGTGCTGGCCCGGCATCCGGCGGTGGCCAGCTGCGCGGTGATCGGCATTCCCCATGACACCTGGGGGGAGAGCGTGCACGCGGTGGTGGTGACGCAATCCGGCGTTGAGGTGTCAGCGGAAGAGCTGACCGATTTCTGCCGCGATGATCTGGCCGGCTACAAGTGTCCGCGTTCGGTGGAATTCCGCGACAGCCTGCCGTTGTCCGGCGCCGGCAAGGTGCTCAAGCAAGAGCTGCGGGAGCCTTATTGGCGGGGCCGCTCCCGCCGGGTGTCCTGACCGACGCGATCCGCCCGGGGCCCGTTCAGCGCAGCCCGGCGCCGCCGCTGGAGACGTGGGCCAGCAGCCCCTCGCCGGCGGCGGCGATATGGCGGCGCATGGCCTCGGCGGCGGCGGCGGCGTCACCGGCGCGCAACGCTCGCACAATGGCCCAATGTTCCTGGCTGGATTCCGCCATGCGGTTCTCGATGGTGATCGGTGTCAGTGGTGGCACCCCCTGCCAGAGGGTGAGGACGATTTTCTGAGTGCGCGGCTGATTGGCGGCATCGTACAGCACCCGGTGAAAACGCTGATTGAGCGCCACATAGGCGGCGGAGTCGCCATCATCGGCGGCCTGGTCCATGTCCTGTTGCAACTGCTCCAGCTCGTCCAGTTCCTCGTCGCCCAGTTGGGGGCAGGCCTGGGCAACCATGTGGCCTTCCAGCAGCTCGCGCAGGGCATAGATTTCCTTGACGTCATCGACGCCGAAAGAACTGACCCGATAGGCGCCCCGGCCCTCGGTCTCCACCAGGCCGTCCGCCTCCAGCCGGCGTAAAGCGTCACGCACCGGGATGCGGCTGGTACCGAAACGCTTGGCCAGGTCCTCCTGTACCAGGCGCTCGCCGCCGGCAATGTCTCCGCGCAGGATCGCTTCGCGCATGCGTATGTAGACTTCCTCCTCCATGGAACGGCGGCGGACGGGAGCGAAAGGGTCGGTTTGGGTTCGCGGCATAGTGTGTTTCTCAAACGCTAAGACAGTGTTTTCCCGAGTAATGGCGGGAGTTTACAGGATTTACCCGCTCCCGGCCCGGTGCAAGGGAGCGGAATCCGGCGTGGTCCGTGTACTGTATACAGTATACAATGCGCCGGTCCGGATGCTGGCCGCAACGGCCATTTTCCCTTTTCAGCCAAGCAGACAGGAGCGCACAGGTTAATGAGCTGGACTCGCGAAGACGAAATCAACTGGACCAATAACAACCCATTTCGCTGCCACCTGGGCATCAAGATCAATTGGGTCAATGATGACGGTGGCTCTGAAATTGCCTTGCCGGTTACTCCTGAGTTGTTACAGGCCTATGGCATGGTGCATGGCGGTATTTATTGCGTGCTGATCGACACGGTTCTGGGTACCTGCGTGCGTGCCTACCATCAGCGCGATGCCGGTCCGATCACGGTGGATCTCAATGTCAGCTTCCTGAGGCCCACCGGGCAGGGGGAGATCGTCTGCCGTGGGGAGATCATCAAGGCCGGCCGCAAGGTCATGGTCGGCAGCGCCGATGTGCTCGACGCAGAAGGCCGCAAGCTGGCCACCGGCCGTGGTTCCTTCCTGATGCGCAACGAGTAGCCCACTCAGACCGCTGCCCGGCGGGCGGTGGCCAGCAGGCTGGCGGCGGCGGCGAACAGAGCGGCGAAGCCACGGTTCACCAGCCGCTGTTGGCGGGCGCTGCGCAGCAGTTTGAGCGCGCGGGCGGCCAGCCCGGTGTAACCAGCCATCACTATTACATCCACGGTAATCAGGGTCAGACCCATGATGGTGTATTGCAGCGCCATGGGCCCTGAGGGATCGAGAAACTGGGGCAGGACCGCGAGCAGGAAGACCACGGCTTTGGGATTGCTGGCGTTGATCAGAAAGCCCCGGATCAGCAGTACGCTACGGCGACGCCCCTGATGATCGTCGCCAAGAGTATCGTAGTCCTGAGTGGGGGCGCGCCATTGTCGGACCGCCAGATAGAGCAGGTAGGCGACCCCGAACCACTTGATCAGAGCGAAGGCCAGAGCCGAGGTGGCGAGCAGGGCGCCGACGCCGGCGGCGACAATGGCAATCTGCAAAACCAAACCCAGCTCCAGACCCAGGATGTTCCAACCCCCGCGCAGAACGCCGTAGCGCAGCCCCGTGGACATGGACGCGACAGCGCCGGCGCCGGGTGACAGGCAGATCAGCCAGCAGGCCACGAAGAAAGCGAACCAGGTGTGCAGAGCCATGAGGTATCCGAACGGGGCAAAATGAGGTTCACCTGCCCAGCAGACGGGAAGCAAAAGCCTCCAGTGCGGGCAATCCCTGAATGTCATCGACGAACAAGGGTACTTGCCGCCGGGGCAACGGGTCCAGCCGTTGCGCCAGCTCCTGCATCATCCTTTGCTCGCGCTCGCGCCGGGCCTGGAAGAAGGCCCCTTCGGCGCCGTTTGGCAGCACGCGGTTAACCACCGCTCCGGCCACCGGAATGCCGGCCTCCTTGAGGCTGTGCACGGCCCGTCCGGTTTCCAGAATGGGCAGGCGCTCCGGTGTCAGAACAAATAGAAAAGCGCTGTGCTCTGGGTCGGAGAGAAGACGGCGGGCTTTCTGGAAGCGGCGTTGGCGTTCGATCAACGGGGCCGCCAGATCGCGGGTACGGTCATCCAGACCGGCCAGTTGATGTTCTTCCGGCGTATTGACCGGGCTATCCAGATCGCGGCCGGGGGTCAGGTGGGATAGTACCTTGCCCAACTGTTCGGAGCGGCGGTGTTGCCGCAACAGCCCCTCGCTCCAGGCCGCCATCACCTCCGGCAAACTCAGCAGGCGCAAGGTGTGGCCGGTGGGGGCGGTGTCGAAAACAACCAGGTCAAAGCGCTCGCGGGCCTCTTCCATAATGGTGGTAAGACGCTCCAGCAGCGCGGCTTCCTGAGCACCGGGCGCCTGGCGGCTGAGTTTGAGCTGGTGCTCCATGGCGGAGCGCTGCTCGGGCCTGGCGAACCGGGCCATTTGTGCGCGCACTCGCTGCAGATGCTCGTCGACCTCTTGTTCGGGATCCACTTCCAGGGCGGTGAGATTGACCGCCAGGGCTTGTTCCCGATTGCCAATCTCGCGATCAAAAGCGTCGGCCAGGCTGTGGGCCGGATCGGTGGATACCAGCAGCGTGCGGCGGCCAAGATTGGCGGCGGCCAGGGCCAGCGCCGAAGCCACCGTGGTCTTGCCCACGCCGCCCTTGCCACCGACCATCAACTGCCGGTGCTGGCTGAGAAGGTCATGCAGATTGAGTTCCGGCATTGTGGTGAGTCTCGTTGACGAACTTGCCGGCGACAGCGCTCAGCAACAACGGAAATTATCCAGTGGTGAATGGGGCATGCCCATGCGCCGGTGCCAGTCGTGGAATCGTTCCATCAGCAGCGGCTGCAGTTCCAGCGTATACCAACTGGCCGGATTGGGAATGCCCATGGTCTCGGAGAAGACCATGAGCATGAACAGGTCGTCTTCGTCCCGGCGGGCGCGGGCGATGGCGGACCGGTAGGGGGCGTTGTAATACTCCGCCCCCAGTTCCCCGGCGCGCCGATACCAGCGCTTGAGATTGCCGAGCAGGGTCACCGCTTTCACCCTTCCGCCTCGGCTTCCCGGGCTTTCTTATGCCGGCGCAGACTGGCGGTGCATTCCAGGGTCACCAGCACCGCCGCCACCAGGACCACCAGATCCAGAGTGAGCAGGAACCAGTCCTGTTTCTCATAGAAGCCGCGCAGCTGGATCAGAAGCGCCGCCAGCGTCATTACCAGCAGGAACACCAGCGGCACCAGTGTGTAGCGGGTGGGGCGGCCAAGCCGGACCAGCATTACCGTGACCACCAGCAGGGTGAGGCCAGCGAGCAGTTGGTTGGTGGTGCCGAACAACGGCCAGATCAACAGACCACCGGAACCGTCCGCGCCGCCGGCGCCGAAGGCCAGCAGTACGCAGGCACCCACCGCCAGCAGAGTGGCGGGCATCGGGCGGCGCATCCAGGCGAGGTTATAGATTTCTCCCCACTCCTGGAAAATGTAGCGCTGCAGACGCAGGCCGGTATCCATGGTGGTGCCGGCGAACAGGGCCGCCATCACGGTCAGCATGGTGCCGGCCACCGCGGCGTTGATGCCGGTGCCGGCGCTGAGGATGGCGGCGCCACCGTCGACGAACGCCTGCACACCGCCCTTGCCGAAGGCGGAATAGATTTCACGCCATTCAGCGAGAGACGCGAAACCGGCGGTGGCGGCCAGGATCGCGGCCAGTGCCAAAGCGCCTTCGCCGATGGCGCCGAAATAGCCGACGAAACGAGCGTCGGTTTCCTTGTTCAGCTGTTTGGACGTGGTGCCGGAGGCGACCAGACCATGGAACCCGGAGATCGCGCCACAGGCAATGGTCACGAACAGCAGGGGCAGCAGAGGCGGTGTGCCGGCCGGGACGTCGACGTTGAACGCCGGGGCCACCACCGTCGGATTGGCGATCAGCATGGCGCCATAAAGCAGGATCAGGCCGACAAAGAGCTGCAGTCCGTTGATGTAATCACGGGGTTGCAGCAACACCCACACCGGCAGCAGCGAGGCGATGGCGGCATAGGCGAATAAAATCAGGATCCAGGCGGCGTTGGCGGAGAGACCGAATGTGGATTCCGGCAAGGTGACCGGCACTGATGGGCCGACCCAGATCAACGCGTACAGGGCTACCACGCCCAGCAGGGAGACCACCGCCAGATTCAGTTTCCAGCGGTAGATCATCTGGCCGATCACCAGCGCCACGGCGATGGCGCCCCATACCGGCAGGACCGCGCCGGGATTGTTGATCAGCAAGCGGGCGATGACCACGCCGAAGACCGCGTTGACCATCAGCAGCACCAGGAAAATAACGATCATGAACACGCTGCGGGCGCGTGGACCGACCACCTCGCCGGTGAGACTGCCCACCGACTGCGCCCGATTGCGGACACTGGCCCAGATCGCGCCGGAATCGTGGACACCGGCGAAGAAAATGGTGCCGAACACCACCCATAAAAACGCCGGCAACCAGCCCCAGATCACGGCGATGGCAGGGCCAACGATGGGCGCGGCCCCGGCCACGGAGGTGAAATGGTGGCCCCAGAGCACGAATTTGTTGGTGGGCACGAAATCCACGCCGTCTTCCATGGAATGGGCGGGTGTTTCGAAATTGGGGTCGAGTTTGTAGATTTTATCGGCGATGAAACGGGAATAGACAAAATAGCCGGCGGCCATGCCGCCCAGCCCGAGGATCAATAAGACGATGGCGCTCATGATTAATCCTTATTCGCTGCGCAGTCGGGTAAGACATGTCCATCACAGAATTAACCGCAAAGTGTGAAGCTGGTCAATGCGACCAAAGTCCAAAGCGCTCAATGTTGGTGCGCTCTCTAGGCAGAGCGGCCGTCGCGGGTTAGGCTTAATGGGCCTTTTCGGATGTCCGGCCTCTGTCTGTTAGTCATGGAGAGGAAGCCATGCCAAGGGGGAACCGGGGTGACTTCCGACAACAAAAACCACACTCAAGGATCGACGTGGGGGAGATTCGACGATGATCAAAGTAATGGTGGTGGACGACCACGAGTTGGTGCGTACCGGCATTAGCCGGATGCTGAGTGACCAGGATGGCATCCGGGTCATTGGGGAAGCCGCCTCCGGCGAAGAGGCGGTGAAGCTGGCCCGCGATCTGGAACCGGACGTGGTGCTGATGGACATCAAGATGCCCGGCATGGGCGGACTGGTTGCCACCCGTAAAATGATGAAGCAGGATGACGGCATTCGCATCATCGCGGTAACCGTTTGCGAGGAAGAACCGTTTCCTTCCCGGGTGATGGAGGCCGGCGCCGCCGGTTACATGACCAAGGGGGCGGATCTGGAAGAAATGGTGCGGGCGATCAAGGTGGTGCAAAGCGGTCAGCGCTATATCAGCCCGGACATCGCGCAGGCGATGGCGTTGCGCGCCTACAAGCCGACGCCGGCGGCACTGGATGTACTGTCCGAACGGGAATTGCAGATCATGACGATGATCGTCAACCGCTTCAAAGTGCAGGATGTGGCCGATCAGCTGTGCCTGTCGCCAAAGACGGTCAACACCTACCGGTATCGGATTTTCGATAAGCTCGGCATCACCAGTGACATGGAAATGGCGCTGATCGCGGTGCGTCATGGCCTGGTCAACGCCCACGAAGCGGTGGCTCTGTAAAAGCACCCGCCAGTCCAGCCGGATTTTGCTAAACCCGGATTTTGTTAAACTGTGCGACGCCCGTGCTCCGGCACGGGCGTTTTGCGTTCCGCGCGGCGGGCTTGGGTTACCGGGCGGCCGCCGGCCGTTCCCGCAGCCCATCACAATTCGGAGTGAACTTGTCCAGTTTCGACGCCAAGCATTTCCTCGCCCATTGCCCGCGTACTCCGGGGGTGTACCGCATGCTGGACGGCAAAGGCGGCGTGCTGTACGTGGGCAAGGCGCGGGATTTGCGGGCCCGGCTTTCCAGTTATTTTCAGAAGCGTGTGGATTCCGCCAAGACCCGCGCACTGGTGGCCAAGATCGAAGCGGTGGAGACCACCGTCACCGGCAGCGAGGCGGAAGCGCTGTTGCTGGAACAGTCGCTGATCAAGACGTTGCGGCCTCCTTACAACATTCTGCTGCGGGACGACAAGTCCTATCCGTACATCAAGATTACCACCTCGGACCGCTTTCCCCGGGTGACTTTCCATCGCGGCAGCCGGCGCCCCGGGGCCCAGTATTTTGGACCTTATCCCAGCGCCGGCAGTGTCCGTGAAACGTTGGCGCTGATCGAAAAGGTGTTTCTGATCCGCAATTGCCGGGACAGCTTCTTCCGTAACCGCTCCCGTCCCTGTCTGCAGTATCAGATCCACCGCTGTACCGCGCCCTGCGTGGATCTGGTGTCCGAGGAGCATTACGCCACCCAGGTACGCATGGCGATCGATTTTCTCTCCGGCCGCAGCCGCGAGGTGACTCGCCGGCTGACCCGGGAAATGGAAGCCGCCGCCGAGAGGCTGGAGTTCGAGCGCGCGGCGGAGTTACGTGATCAACTGGCCGCGGTACAGGCGGTGCAGCAGAAGCAGAATGTGGAATCCGGCAGCGGTAATGTGGACGCGGTGGCCATAGCAACCCGTCATGGCCTGGCGGTGATCGAAGTGTTGATGGTCCGGCAGGGCCGGGTGCTGGGGCATCGCAGTTTCCGTCCGGATACCCGTGGCGAGGATAATCAGGAGGAAATCCTGGAGGCGTTCCTGGCCCAGTATTACCTGGGCGAGCGGGATGAGCAGTCGATCCCGAAGGAAATTCTGCTGCCAATGGCACTTCCCGGTGCCGAGGCTCTGCAGGAGGCCTTGACCGGCCGCTATCAACGGCAGATCCGGCTGGCCTGGCGGGTCAGGGCAGGGCGTTCCGCCTGGCTCAACATGGCCAAAACCAACGCCGAGCAGACCATCGCCGGGGACCTGGCGGCCCGCGAACATCTGGAGAGCCGCTTCCACGCTCTGGAGACCCTGCTGGAGGCGGACGCGCCGATCCGCCACGTGGAGTGCTTTGATATCAGCCACACCCAGGGAGAAAGGGCGGTGGCCTCCTGCGTGGTATTCGATCAGCATGGACCGCGCAAGGGCGATTACCGTCATTTCAATGTGACCCCGGACCAGGGCGGTGATGACTACCAGGCGCTGGAGGAAGCGGTCCGCCGCCGCTATCAGCGTGTGGTCAAGGAGGAAGGGCGTTTGCCGAATCTATTGTTGATCGACGGCGGCAAGGGGCAGATGCGGCGCGCCTTCGAGGTGATCCAGTCCTTGCAGCTGGATAACCGTATTCTGGTCATGGGGATTGGCAAGGGGCCGACCCGCAAGCCGGGACTTGAGGCGTTATATCTGTCCGATGGCCGTGAGCTGGTGCCCGGTGGCGGCGATTCAGCGCTGCATTTGCTGCAGCAGATCCGCGACGAGGCCCACCGTTTCGCCATCACCGGCCACCGTGCCCGCCGGGCCAAGGCCCGCCGCTCGGGACTGGAGGAGATTCCAGGAGTAGGGCCCAAGAGGCGCAAGGCATTGCTGAGCCATTTTGGCGGCCTCAAGCAATTGCGCAATGCCTCCAAGGAGGAACTGGCCCGGGTGGAGGGCGTCAACGCCCAGACCGCGCAAACCATATACGACTGGTTTCACGGCTAGCCTCTCTTGCCTGGGGCCTCACGCCCATACCCACAAAAGCAGTCTGGCAATGAGATGATGGCGGGATTCCGCTATACTGGTTTTTTTTCAGCCGGTCGAAGTGGTTCATGCCTGCGCACTCTCCGATTTTGAATCTGCCGAATATCCTGACCCTGATCCGCGTCGCCGCTATTCCGGTCCTGGTGGCGGCGTTTTACCTGCCGTTCAAAGGCAGCAACATGGTGGCGGCGGTGCTGTTCCTGGCCGCCGGGCTGACCGACTGGCTGGATGGCTATCTGGCCCGGAAACTGGGGCAAACCAGTCCCTTCGGTGCCTTTCTGGATCCGGTGGCGGACAAGCTGATCGTGGCGGTGGCGCTGCTGATGCTGGTGCAACAGCATGCCACGCTCTGGCTCACTGCTCCGGCCATGGTTATCGTGTGCCGGGAAATCACCGTGTCGGCGCTACGGGAATGGATGGCGGAGCTGGGTATGCGGGCCAAGGTGGCGGTCAGCGCCATTGGCAAAATAAAGACAGTGACCCAAATGGTGGCCATTACCCTGTTGCTGGCGGTCCAGCCCGGCTATGACGTGGGCGGGGGCATGCTCATGACGCCGATTCTCTGGTTGAGTTACCTTTGTCTGTATGTGGCTATGTTGCTCACTTTATGGTCGATGTTTCTGTATCTGAAGGCGGCGGCGCCGCAGTTCCGGCGTTCACGTCCAAGACCCTGAAAAAACAGAGAAAATGGGTTGACAGACCAGGGCGCTTGAGTAGAATGCTGATCCGCGTCGAGGCAAACAGTCGACGCCAAAGCGGGAATAGCTCAGCTGGTAGAGCACAACCTTGCCAAGGTTGGGGTCGCGAGTTCGAATCTCGTTTCCCGCTCCAATTCCCAACCTCGGCGAAGCCGGGGTTTTTTGTTCTTTAAGCTTTTCAGGCGCGGTGGCAGAGTGGTTATGCAGCGGACTGCAACTCCGTGTACGCCGGTTCGATTCCGACCCGCGCCTCCAATCCCTCTCCGCGGAAGTCCTCTACCACGAGCGCCCCGAGATCAAGCGGGTATGGTGAAATTGGTAGACACAAGAGACTTAAAATCTCTCGACCGTTAGGTCGTGCCGGTTCGAGTCCGGCTACCCGCACCAGATTCAACTCCCTCCAAACTATTCATCTTCTCCCGTCCCGCCAAGCGGTCGCCTGGGCTAATTCATGCCGGAAACAAGGCGCCGAGTTCCTCCTGCAAACGAACGCCAAGCTGGCGTAACTGGTCGTCGGAAGTGCGGAAGCTGGGCATCATCAGCCCGACAACCGCAGCCGGGTATCCGTTTCCACCACGGATGGGCGCGGCCACGGCGCTGGCGCCCTCCACGCGTTCGCCGTTGGATATGGCGAAGCCCTGCTGGCGGATGGTTTTCAACTCCTTGCGCAGAACGCTCACCTTGGGCTGATACGGGGTCAGGGCCCTCATCCTGTGGCCACGGATCAGCGCTTCCGCCTCGGCTTCGGGCAGAAACGCCAGCGCTGCCTTGCCCGCCGCGCCCAGATACAGCGGAAAAGCGCTGCCTGTTTCCAGGGCGTAGCGTACCGGGTGGGGGCTGGGTAACACCGAGGTGACGATTTGTCTGTCGCCGGCGCGGTGAAACAGGGAGACGGTCTCTCCTGTTTCGGCGTGAAGTCTTTCCATCAGCGGGCGGATGCGTACCAGCACATCGTCGTTGTTGAGGAAGTGCCGGGCCAACTGCATGACGGAAGGGGAGAGCCGCCATTGTTCATTGTCGGCGTTCTGCTCCAGCAATCCCTTGTCGGCCAGCGGCGCCAGTATTTCAAGGGCGATGCGTGGATCCAGCCCGGCTTGCCGGGACAGCTGTTCGGTGGATGCGCTTTCCGGCAGGTAATCCGCCGCCGCTCGCAATAAATCCACGGCCCGTGATATCGAGCCGGCTCCGGTGGAGCGGCCGGTGTAGCTGTATCGCTTGTCCCCGGGGCGGCGATAGACGTAGCCACGTGCCTCCAGGGTTTGCAGAATGCGATAAACGATGGTCGTGGCTTCGCCCATGGCGGCGACCACTTCGGTCAGGGACAGCGGTTCCGATGTCCGTTCCAGCAGCTCCAGGACATCCAGGGCACGAGTCAGTGTTTGCAGCTGATAGGAGGCCGCCATTCTTTTTGTCCGCCGGCTTTTGTCATTGGGGAAAATCGATAAATATCGAGCGCAATGGTAGCACAGGCAGCGCCCTGGTCTGGCACTGCCCGGTTACTGGTTGACCGCCGCGGGGTCGGTCAAATACGGGCGGGCCAGGCTCAGGAGCTCGGCGAAGCTGTCCTCGACGCTCCGGTGGGAGGTGTCGAGGACGGCGTCGGCGCGACGGTAGTCGGCGTCGCGTTCGACCAGTATGCGTTTGAGGTCATCCATGGCATGGGTATGGCCTTGCATTGGCCGCGTGTCGCCCTGGTCGATAACACGCTGCATGTGCTCTTCCGGGGAGGCTTTGATCCAAACGGTGTGGAAGCGGTTCAGCAGACGTTGAAAGGTCTCCGCTTCGGACACCAGGCTGCCGCCGGCTTCCACCACCGAAAGGGGATACTGTTCGATCACATACTCCAGCGCTTCCCGTTCGAAACGCCGATAAGCGGGCTGACCGCCGAGCGCCATGATCTCGCCGATATCCATGCCGGCGAGCTGTTCGATCAGGCCATTGAGACGGATATAAGGCACGTTAAGTCGCTCTCCAAGCATCCGACCCAGCCGGCTTTTGCCGCCACCGCGCAGGCCGATCAGCGCCACACCACAGTGTTGCCCCTTGTTCATGTCAAAATGCCGGACCAGCAACTGGTACGCTTCGTCCAGTTGAGCAGGGGACAGGCGATCGAGAAGATCCCGCAGAGGCGGCGGAAGGACCTGCTGTTCCTGTTGCGGAAGGATATCCTGCACTGGCACGCCCATGGCGGCGGCGAGCCGTTGAAGCAGCATGATTGAAATATTGGCCTTACCGCCTTCGATTTGTGCCAGATAGCGTTCGGAGATGTCCGACTGGGATGACAGTTCCTTGCGCGCCATGCCCCGCCGGGCACGAATGGCGCGCACCCGGTCTCCAATGGTCGCCATATAGTCTGGCCCGTTGCTTTCATTCTGATCGTTGGCAGGGTGCATGCTCATCTCCGTTTCCCTGAGCGTACCGGCGATGGCCTCGGCCGGCGCTGATGGAAGGCATTATCCCATGCCGAGGTGGGTGTCGAGTAGGTCGGCATTCTGACTGATTTGCGGACCGTCACCGTCAAAAACCACCTTGCCTTTTACCAGCACCAGGTGCCGGTCGGCGATGGTCAGCAGGTTATCGATGTTCTTATCGACAATGATGCTGGCTATGCCGGAGCGTTTGATCTCGCCGAGGATCCTCCAGATCTCATCACGGATCAGCGGGGCGAGCCCCTCGGTGGCTTCGTCGAGAATCATGATGCGAGGATTGGTCATCAGCGCCCGTCCGATGGCGAGCATCTGCTGTTCGCCGCCGGATAGCAGGGCGCCATCGTGTTGCAGACGCTGAGCCAAGCGTGGAAAGGTATCCAGAACACGCTCAAGATTCCAGACGGACTGGCCCTCGCCATTGGGGCGGGCCGCCATGATCAGATGCTCATGCACATTGATGCCAGGGAAAATACCCCGTCCTTCCGGCACATACCCAATACCCCGGCGTACCACCTGCCAGGGCCGGCACTTGCGGGTCGGCTGTCCCAAGATCCGGATGCTTCCCTGACGGGGTGTAACGAAGCCCAGTAGCGTCTTCAGGGTGGTGGTCTTGCCCATGCCATTACGCCCCATCAAGCTCAGGGTCTCTCCGGGCATCAGATGAAGATCAATGCCATGGAGCACATGACTCTGACCATAAAAGGCGTGTAGATTCCGGGCGTCGATCAGAGGTTGCACCGTTGGCGGGGGAGAAAGGGACGCGTTGAAGGTGTTCATGCCTGCTCCTGTTGATGTCGGCCCAGGTAGACGTCACGCACTTTTTCGCTGCCGCGAATGGCCGCCGTGGTTCCAGTCTCAAGGATACGGCCGTCGACCATAACGGTGATCCGCTCCGCCAATGCGAAAACGGAATCCATGTCGTGTTCGATCAGCACCAGGGTGTAGTCGCCGCGCAAGGCGCGCAGCAACTCGGTAACCCGGCTGGTTTCCTCACGTCCCATACCGGCAAGAGGTTCGTCGAGCAGCATCAGTGTGGGCGCGGTGGCCAGCACCATGGCGATTTGCAGTTGGCGTTGCTCGCCATAGCTCATGGCGCTTGCCGGGGTCGACGCGCGATGCGTGAGCAGGCAGGTTGCCAGTGCCTGTTCCGCGCGCTCATCGACTTGCCGCGCGGTGGCGCGCGAGCGCCAGCTGGCGATGACGCCGCCGAGGTGGATACGGGCGGCGAGGCGGCAGTTTTCGAGGCAGCTCAGGCGCGGAAAAATATTGGTTTTCTGATGGCTGCGGCCGATACCCAGACGGGCCACGCGATGGGCCGGCAGGCCGTGAATCGGGTGTTGCCGATAGTGGATTTCCCCTTCGCTGGGGCGCAGCTCACCAGAGAGCAGATTGATCAAGGTGCTCTTGCCCGCGCCATTGGGACCGAGGATGGCGTGGACCTGGCCGGGCCGGACATCAAAGTCGACCCGGTCAACCGCGGTCAGACCGCCGAACCGGCAGGTCAATCCCCGGGTGGACAACAAGGGCGTGTCACTCATGAGGTCAGCCCTCCTCGTGCTTTTGCGGCCCGGCGAGACCCAGACGCGTTTTGTTTGAAGCGGCGGGACGGGTGCGGAATAATCCGCCAACCCCAATCCTCGGCAGCCCGAGGCGGGGCGGGTCGAGAATGAGGCCGGCCAAGCCCTTCGGTAACACCAATACGATCAAAATAATCGTCAGCCCCATCAGTAGTTGCCAATAGACGGTCAGATGCTCGAAGGCGTAGTGCAACAGCTCGTAGGCGAAGGCGCCGAGTAACGGACCGAACAACGTGCCCATGCCGCCAAGAATGACCATCATCAGCACTTCACCGGACAGGTGCCACCCCAACTGCGCCGGGTTGGCGAAGCCATACTGCATGGCCGCCAGCATGCCGGCGACGCCAGCCAGCACTCCGGAGATGACGAAAGCCGCCAGCTTGTAGCCGTAGGTGGCATAACCCAGCGCCTGCATACGATGTTCGTTGTCATGGATGCCGTCGAGCACTTGGCCAAAGTAGGAACGTATCAACCAGTGCAGGAACAGGTAGGTAAGCAGGGTCATGCCCATGACGAAATAAAAGAACTGCAGCGGATTCTCGAGATCGATCAGCGTCTGGTCGCCGATGGTCAGGGTGGGTTTGAACATGATGAAAAGGCCGTCGCTGCCGCCGGTGAAGCTGGCGTCACTGACCAGATAGTAGAGCATCTGGCCGAAAGCCAGAGTGGTCATGATGAAGAAAATACCCCGGGTGCGTAGCACCAGTGCGCCAATCACCAGGGCGGACACGGCACTCACCAGCATCACCAGTGGCAGCATCCACCACAGCGAAGCGGCGTTATAGGAGGGGCTGGCCAGCGCCAGGGTGTATCCGGCGAGACCGAAGAACAGGGCATGTCCCAGGCTGACCAGGCCAATCACGCCCACCAGAAGATCCAGGCTCATGGCGAACAGGCCGAGAATCAGCATCAAGGTCAACTTTTCCAGGAAAAAATCGCTGCCGTCACCGATCAGAATGGGACCCCAGAGAGGATAGAACACCAGCAGAACGGTCAGCGCGAGCATGATTATCGGTACGCGCTTGGGGTAGCTGTGAAGCATTGTATCCTCCTCAGGCGAACAGCCCGCGCGGTTTGATAATGAGCACGGCCGCCATGATCAGATAGATGATGACGCTGGCGAGAGCGGGGAGCAGCACCGGGCCAAAGGTTGCCGCCTGTCCTATCAGCAGGGAACCGAGGAAGGCGCCCTTGATCGAGCCGATACCTCCGATCACGACAATGACGAAACAGGTGATAAGGATGTTGTCACCCATGCCCGGGTACAGGGAGGTCATCGGCGCGGAGAGCATGCCGGCAAATGCGGCCAGCCCCACGCCGATACTGAAAATCAGCGTGAACAGAGTGCGAACGTCGATACCGAGCCCTTCCACCATGTCGCGGTTGACCGCGCCAGCACGGATGACGATACCCAGGCGGGTATGGCGGATAATCCAATATATGCCCCCCGCCACCAGCAGACAGATGGCGGCCACGAACAGCCGGTAGACCGGGTATTGGAGATTCCCGGTCAAGGCGATGTTGCCATTGAGGGAGGCAGGCACCGGCACGCTCAGCACATCGCTGCCCCAGATGATGCGCTGGGCCTCGTTGAGTACCAGGATCAAGCCGAAGGTCAGCAGCACCTGGTAAAGGTGATCACGCCGATACAGCGTGCCGAGAAACAGCCGCTCGATCAGCAGCCCCAACACCACCGCGACGGGCACGGCCAGCAGCAAGGCGAGCCAGAAGCTGCCGGTGCGCAAAGTCAGATCATAGGCCAGATAGGCGCCGATCATATACATGGCGCCGTGGGCGAGATTGATAATGCCCATGATGCCGAAAATCAGCGTCAGCCCGCTGGCGATCAGAAACAGAAGCAGGCCATATTGCAGCCCGTTGAGCAGCTGTATGGCAATGAATACGGGATCCATGAACGTTCTCCTCGGGTCGGTTGCCCGGCAGGGGCGTTCCCCTGCTTCGCGGGTCGCCTGATCGATCTACATACGGCAGCCACGGGCAGGGTCTTCCAGGGCCCGGCTGGCGACGTCGATGACCTGGTTGCGACCGCCCTTGACCTGGCGGAGATAAATGTTCTGGATTGGATGGTGGGCCTTGGAGAAGGTGACCGGCCCGCGCGGGCTGTTCAGCTTGACGCTGGCCAGCGCCGAGATCAGCGCGTCCCTGTCGGCGCTGTCGCCGTCGGTCTGATCCAGTGCCTGGACCAGCATCATACCGGCGTCGTAACCCTGCACCGCATAGGTGTCGAGCTCGCGCTCATAGGCTTTGCCATAGGCTTCTCGAAAGGTGCGATCCACATCCGAATCGAGACCGTCGGCGTAGTGCAGAGTGGTGAGGATGCCCTCGGCGGCTTCGCCCTGGGCGTCCAGATTGCCGTCGGTGAGGAACCCGGAACCCAGCAGCGGCACACTGTCCTTCAAACCCACCTTGGCATAGTCGCGTACGAAGCGGACCGCGCCGGCACCGGCAAAGAAAGTGTAGACCGCATCCGGCTTGATACTGGCGATATCCGTCAGATAGGGCTGAAACTGGGTTTCCGGGAACGGCACGAGGATTTGTTTGACGATCTCACCGCCGGCTTTGGTGAAGGACTCCTCGAAGCCAGCGATATCCTCCTTGCCGCCGGCGTAGTTCCAGGTGATGGTCACGACTTCGCGGTGTCCACGATCATAGGCCACCTTGCCCATGGGGTAGCTGTCCTGCCACATGGAAAAAGAAGTACGGAACACGTTGGGCATGCACAGTTGCCCGGTGGCCGCGCCCAGGCCGGCATTGGGGATGATCATGATGGCGCCGGTCTGCTTCGCCACTTTCAACATGCCCATGGCCACGCCGGAGTGCACCGGACCAATGACCACATCAACCTTGTCGCCCTTGACCAGGCGGCTCATGTTCTGCGGCGCCTTGGAGGCGTCGGCCTCACTGTCGAGGATAACGTATTCCACCGGGCGCCCGCCCAGTTGATCACCGTTTTGTTTGATCGCCAGTTTCAGGCCATTGGTGATGGATTCGCCAAGGGGAGCGTAGGTGCCTGAATAGGGCAGCATCAGTCCGAGTTTTACCGGCGCAGCCTGTCCTGCCTCGTTTTGTTGCGCCAATAGGGGTTGCAACGAAGCCAACAAGAAGAGCCCCAGGCCGGTCAGCAGGTGTCGGGTGTGTTTGCGTATGCGTGTTTGTTTCATTTTTTCTCTCCTGGCAGGCCAGTCCTGCCCGTTTTTTGTTGTAATGCTTTGGTTTAATGGGATCCCGAGCAGACCCTAGTAGGTCTCCACGTGATAGCGCCCGAGGCGGACCATGTCGTCGCGTAAAACGGGCCAGTCGAGTCCGTGTTTTTCCGCGATCATATGGAGCGATTCCTCGACGCCTTGCTCCATGCCTTTCAAGCCGCAGATGTAAATGTGGGTGTGGCTGTTACCAAGCAACTCGCCAAGCAGGTTGCCGCGCGCCTTCATCCGGTGCTGGACGTATTCCTTGTCCGCATCCGGCAGCCGGGAGAACACCAGTTCCTTGTGGATGAGACTGTCTGGCAGCTTGCTGAGCGGGCCGAAATAGGGCAGCTCATTGGGAGTGCGGGCGCCGAAAAACAACACCAGCCGGCCGTTGGCGTCCGGCTGCTTGCGGCGCCGGCGTTCGGTCATGGCGCGAAAGGGCGCCGATCCGGTACCGGTACAAATCATGATGATGTTGGCGTCCGGGTGTTCGGGCATCAGGAAGCTGTCACCGAACGGGCCCACCACTTCCACCTCGTCGCCCTTATTCAGGTCGCAAATGAAGTTGGAGGCGACGCCGCCGTTCACACGCTTTACCGTCAGTGACAGATTGTTGTGATTGGGGCGCTCCCCGTCGCGGGGGCTGGCGACGGAATACAGTCGCATTTTGTGCGGTTTACCGGTACCGGTCTGGCCTGGCGGCAGGATACCCACGCTTTGTCCTTCCAGTACCGGAAAGGCGGTGGCGCCGAAATCCAGCACGATATGACGGATGTCGGATTCGGTGTCTTCAGCGGTTATACGGTAATTGCCCACCACCCGGGCTCGGGCGGGCGCCGAACGGGTGAACATGTTCAACAACGGCTTGCCGGCGGAGTCCGGCGCGCGGGCGCGCACGCCGGCGTGGGCCTGGGCCAGAAGTTCGCGGACTTCGTCGTCATCGTCGGGGGTATCGCTGTCACTCAGTGCTTCGGTGTTTTCTTCCGGCAGCTCATCCCACTGGAACTGCTGCTCGGTGGTAAAGGGCTCGTTGACCAGCCTCCAGTTGTCAATGGCGCCGGTGGGGCAGGGGGCGATACAGTCCATGCAGTAGTTGCACTTGTCCGCATCCACCACATAGTTGTCTTCGTTGTGAGTGACCGCATCGATCGGGCAGGTTTCCTCGCAGGTGTTGCAACGGATGCAGATTTCCGGATCGATAAGGTGTTGTCGCAACAAACTCATGATGTGTCCTCTCGCTCTTGCCGCGAGCGCCGCGACGCCCGCGCAGCGGCAAAAATCAGCCGGCCAGACGCACGTATTCGAAGTCGCCGGGCTTGTTGTCAATGCCGATCTTCGGTGGTGCGATCCAACCGGCGTATTGGCCGGGTTCGGTGACTGGCCTCATCAGTGAGTCCAGGTACGCGAGATCAGAGGCGGTGGGCAACCAGGTGTCGCGATTGGCTTCGAAGATGGACTGGTCGATAACGGCACCATCAGGGGAAACGAACAGGCCGCTGAACTCGCCGATCTGACGATTGAAGGCGATGTGAGGCAACGACAGTTCATAATCAAAGCCGGCTTTCTTGATCAATTTGTTCCAGCGTTTCACGCCACCCTCGGCGTCCTTGACGTAGTCATCACGCAGCCGGGCATTGATAGCGTTGAGGGCGGTTTCTTCCACCATCTTCAATTCACCGTCGACCACCTTGAGGACCGCGTAGGTGTCGTTGTGCAGTTGATGGTCATCGTCGATCCGGGTTTCCTGGTAACGGCCCTTGATACCGGCTTCATAGGCGGAAGCGGCGTTGGTGGAGACCTCGTTGCCAAACAGATCCAGCGTCACGGCAAGATGGAAATTCATCTTGCGCTGGATCATCGGCAGGTCCATCACGCCCAGCTTGCGCACCGCCTCCACATCAGTGGGGTCGGTGATGCCGGCCTCATTCATGGCTTCGCAGGTGCGCTGGATGATGCGGGAGATACCAGACTCCCCCACGAACATGTGATGGGCTTCCTCGGTGAGCATGAAGCGGCAGGTACGCGATAGCGGATCGAAGCCGGATTGCGCCAGGGACTCCAGTTGCATCTTGCCGTCGCGGTCAGTGAAGAAGGTGAACATGAAGAACGACAACCAATCCGGAGTCTCTTCATTGAAGGCACCGAGCATGCGCGGCTTGTCCTTATCGCCGGAAGTGCGCTTGAGCAGATTTTCCGCCTCTTCGCGTCCGTCCTTGCCGAAGTATTTGTGCAGCAGATAAACCATGGCCCACAGATGACGGCCTTCTTCCACGTTGACCTGGAACAGGTTGCGAAGATCGTAGAGGGAAGGGGCGGTCTTGCCGAGATGACGCTGCTGTTCCACCGAGGCCGGTTCGGTGTCGCCCTGGATGACAACCAGGCGGCGCAGCATGGCGCGGTATTCGCCGGGTACTTCCTGCCACACCGGTTCGCCCTTGTGTTTGCCGAAGGGGATAGTACGGCCTTCCTCGGCGGGCGCCAGCAGAATGCCCCAGCGGTACTCCGGCATGTTCACGTAACCGAATTCAGCCCAGCCCTTGGGATCCACGCCGACGGCGGTGCGCAGATACACTGGCGTGTCCTGGAAACCATCCGGGCCCATGTCCTTCCACCAATCGATAAAGCCGGGGTGCCAGGCTTCCAGCGCTTTGCGCAGGCGGCGATCCTCGGACAGATTGACGTTGTTGGGAATCAGATCGTCGTAGTTCACTTCCTGTTTCAAGGCGGTCATGGGTTAAATCCTCTCGAAGTTGTAGGTGGGGCGAGAGCCGCTGCCGTACAGTTGCAGGGCGCCTTGCCGGCCGACGGCGTTGGGGCGCTGGAAGATCCAGTTTTGCCAGGCGGTGAGTCGCCCGAAGATACGGGTTTCCATGGTTTCCGGGCCGGTAAAGCGCAGGTTCGCTTCCATGCCGATCAGAGCGTCGGGGGAGAAGCTGGATCGTTCCTCGATCAGCAGCCGCAGTTCCTCGTCCCAGTCGATGTCATCGTAGGCTTCGGTGATCAAGCCGCCGCGCAGGGCGGCCATGGCATCGAGTGGTTGTCCTTGTTGTTCACGGGCGCGCTGCACGCTTTGCGGTTCGCCGTAGAATCGGGTTTCCAGCCGGGTAAGGCCGTTGCTCATGGGGAGGGCGCCGAAGTTCATCGCACTCAGCTGCAATTTCGCGGCTGAGGTATCGTCCTGCTCCCACTGGCCGTCGAGCATGAAGCTGCGATCGGCGCAGAACACCAGCTCGGCGAGCAAACCACTGAAGCAGCTTCCCGGCTCCACCAGGGCGAACAGGGTGCGGGAAGTCACGTCAAGACGCTTGAGAGTGCGTTTCCAGAACAGGCGGATTTCACGCATCAGCCAGTGTTCCTGCTGCAGCAGGCTTTCGTAGCCGGCGATGCGGGGGGCGTCGCCCTGACTTTTTATCAGCCAGGTGCCCATCTCCGGCTGATTGAGGCGCAAATGCAGAATGGCGTCGTCCAGGTCACGGGCCAGCGCCAACGGCCAGAAACCGTCGCCTTGAGCCTGGGCATCCACGACAGAGCCGGGGGCGTCCTGTTGCGGGCCGTGCACAATCAGGGTGGCGGTGCGTCGGCTGTTGTCCAACTCCACGCTGAGATGGCGGTAATGGATGCTGTGCTCGCCGATTTCACGATTCAGCGGTGAAAAGAGCACGCCATTGGCGTTGTCCGGACGATCGGACCGCCGCGCCAGTTCCTGGGCACGGGCTGTTACCGCCTGATCGAATTGCGAGGCCGGCGCCAACTCGTCCACCAGCCGCCAGTCGAGCGCGCGCTGGCCGCGAACACCGTCTTCCATGCTGCAGAAGATGTCGGCCCGGTCCCGGCGTACCTTGCGCTTGTCGGTGACACGGGTGAGACCGCCGGTGCCCGGCAACACCGCGAGCAGAGAGACTTCCGGCAGTGACACCGTGGTGGTGCCGTCGTCGATCAGCAGAATATGGTCGGTGGCCAGGGCCAGTTCATAACCGCCGCCGGCGGCGGTGCCGTTCACCGCGCACATCCAGATCTGTCCGGATTCGGCGCTGGCTTCCTCGATGGCATTGCGGGTTTCGTTGGTGAACTTGCAGAAGTTCACCTTGTGGCCATGGCTGGCGCCGCCGAGCATGCGGATATTGGCGCCGGCGCAGAAGATTTTTTCGTTGGCGGATGCCAGCACCACGGCTTTTACTTCCGGGTGCTCGAAACGCAGGCGCTGGACAATGTCGTTGAGTTCAATGTCCACGCCCAGGTCATAGGAGTTCATCTTTAATTGATAGCCGTCGAACAGGCCGGCGTTTTCATTCACCGCCATGGTCACATGGGCGACGGGGCCGTCGGTGGTCAGTCGCCAGTGCCGGTACTGGTCGGGGGAGGTCCGGAAGTCGATCATTTCGCTGCCTCTTCGGTTGTTGTGGGTGGCGCGGTTCCAGAGAGTCCGATGTATTCGGGAGGGTCATTATCAGACCCGAGCAAGAATTATAATGCATCTTATGGGAGGATAATGAATTAAAGTGCCATTCATGGCAAGGGGTATGATTTATAGTTCCTGATTCAGGATGGACGGGCGCCCTTCAGGGCGAGATCCGCGACAAAATGCCGGATGGTTTCCAAAGTAACTTCAGGCTGTTCGCGGTGAGGGGAATGGCCGCAGTGATCCAGCCAGACCACCTGGCAGGGCCCGGAACAACCCCCCTCAATGGCGTCCAGCTGTTTGTGGGTTCCGTACTGGTCCTGGCGCCCCTGCAGCAATAGCGAAGGGCATTGGATACCGGGAATGAACCCCTGCAGATTCCAGGCGGCGAAATCCGGATCCAGCCAAGCGTCGTTCCACCCCTGAAACGCCACATCCACATGACGGTGATAACGGGCCAGACCCTGACGCAGCGAGCCGCTTTGCCAGGCCTCCCGGGCGGTGCGGATGCTGTCCAGCCCCATCGGCTCGGTAAACACATGGGGCGCCATCAGGATCAGGCCGCGTACCCTTGGATCGACCACGGCCGCCGCATTGATCAGGGCGATGGACGCGCCGTCGCTGTGGCCGATCAACACCGCCCGCTGCACGTTGGCGGCGTCGAGTACCCGAGGCAGGATCTCGCGGGCCTCTTCGTGCATGTAGCTCAATGGACGCGGCAGAGTGACCGGATCGGAAGCGCCATAGCCGGCGCGGCTGTAGGCCAGCACACCACATCCGGTCAGTTCCGCCAGGCGCTGTGGAAACGCTTTCCACAACGCCACGCAGCCCAGCCCTTCATGGAGCAGCACCAGGGTGGCGGCCTGATCCGGAGGAGGGCCAAACCAGGCGGCTTCCAACCGCACACCCAAGACGGTCAACGCTGTCAGCGTCATGCCGGCACCTGTTCCCGGGCCCGCAGTTTGAAGCGCTGGATTTTGCCGGTGGCGGTTTTCGGCAGCTCATCAACGAAATACACCCAGCGCGGGTATTTCCACAGTTCAATACGTGAGCGCACGAAGTCCTGCAGCTCCCGGCTGAATGCCTCTTTGTCGGCGACGGTGGCTTTCAATACCACATAGGCCGCCGGCTTGAGGTTTTCGGTGTCGTCGCTGCGTGCTACCACCGCCGCTTCCATGACCCCCTCGTGTTGCATCAGCGTGGACTCCACCTCGAACGGAGAGACCCAGTTGCCGCCGGACTTGAACATGTCGTCACTGCGTCCACAGTAGTGATAGCGGCCCTGTTCATCGCGATAGTATTTGTCGCCGGTACAGGTCCATTCGCCAACGAAAGTGCGCAGGCTTTTGTCCCGCTGATTCCAGTAGCCGCTGGCGGCGCTGGGGCCTTTCACCAGCATTTCTCCGATCTCATTGGCCGTTTCGATGTCGTCGCCATTTTCATCCACCAGCTTCACTTGGTAGCCGGGTACCGGGCGGCCAGAGCAACCGTAGTGAACGTCACCGGGCTGATTGGTGAGATAGATGTGCAGCATCTCGGTGGAGCCGACGCCGTCAAGAATCGGGGAGCCGAAGCGCTTTTCCCATCGTTCGCCGGTCTCCTTCGGTAACGCCTCGCCGGCGGAAATACTGCGGCGCAAGGCCTTTGATCCGGGGTGCCGCGCCAATTCGGGATCGGCCAGCAGGGCCGCGTACAGCGTTGGGACGCCGCAAAAAATAGTCGGCTGGTGCCGCTCCATGATGTCCAGCGCGGCCGCCGGGGTCGGGCGGCCGTCGTAAAGGATGGCGGTGGCGCCCACCGACAACGGAAATGTCATGCCGTTACCCAAACCGTAGGCGAAGAACAGTTTGGCGATGGAAAAAATACGGTCATGGGGCTGAATACCCAATACGCCCTTGCCGTACAGCTCGGTGGTCCAATACAAACTGGCGTGACGATGGGGAACGCCCTTGGGGTTGCCGGTGGAGCCGGAAGAATAGAGCCAGAAGGCAATATCGTCGCAGGTTGTCGCGGCGGCGCGGCTTTCCGCGGAGGCGTTATCGAGCAGCCCCGCCAGGGTGTCGTGGTTGGCCTCGCGGCCATTCACCACGATCACTTTTTCGAGATTGGACAGCTCCGGGATCAACTCGGCGAATTGGGCATAAAGGGACTGCTCCACGATCAATACCTGGGCACGGCAATCGCCGAGGATGTAACGATATTGGGTCGGGGTGAGCAGGGTGTTCAGGCAGACCGGCACAACACCGGCTTTCAACGCGCCCCAGAAACAAGCGAGGTAGTCGGCACTGTCGGACATGGCGAGCGCCACCCGGTCTTCCTGGCGTAGTCCCAGGGCACGGTACATGGAGGCGGCCCGAGCCACCCGTTCGGCAAGGCGCGCGTAGTTCATTTCGCCATCGCGATCGATGATCGCCAGGTGTCCGGCGCGGCCTTCCCGCAAATGGCGGTCGATGAAGTGGTCGGCGGCGTTGAAATGACGGGGCAGGGTGTCAGCGGCGGGCTCGTGCATAGCCTTGGCTTGGGTCATGTCGGCTTCTCTCCCTTGCTGTCGAGATTGTTGTGGTTATCGATTCGGTGCTAGGTACAGCCAGTACACTGACATGTACTATAATGCATGATGCGGCAAGGGCAAGAGGCAGGGAGAGGTAGGGTTATTGATTTATGATATGTATTTTGAAATATAGTGCGCTTTTTGAGATAAGGCCCCCAGGGAGGGAATGGCCGCCGTATCGTCGTCCCATCCGGCGGCCAACGGCCTTACAGATCGGCGCTTTCCAAGTCGGCGATTTCGACCACGGTTTTACCCAAGCCGGTGCCGCTCAGCGCGAACTCCAGAGCCTCGGCAAACGCCTCCAGGGGAAAGGCGCGCCCCACCGGCGGTTGCAGCCGGCCATCATCCACCCAGCTCAACAGGTGCGCCAGATGCGCCTGACCCCGCTGTTCTTCCAATTGCAGAAACTGCCTGACATCCACGCCGATCAGACCCGCGCCTTTCATCAGCGGCAGATTGACCCGCAACGAGGGAATCGGTCCGCCGGTAAATCCCAGCACCAGATGGCGGCCACGCCAGTGCAGAGAGCGGAAAGCCGGCTCGAATAATGGGCCGCATACCGGATCGAACACCACGTCCGGTGCCATGCCACCGCAGGCGGCCCGCAGCCGGTCCCGCCAGCCGTCCGGTTCGGTATCCAGTACTTCGTCCGCGCCCAGTCCCTGGCAGAATGCCCTTTTCTCCTTGGAGGACGCCACGGCAACCACACGGGCGCCGAGTTGTTTGGCCACCTGGACACCGGCAGCGCCAAGACCGCCGGCGGCGCCGAACACCACCACGGCTTCCCCCGGCTGCAACGCGGCGCGGTCAACCAGTCCGTGCAGCGCGGTCAGGTAGTTGACGCGGAACCCGGCGGCTTCGGCGAACGTCATGGCATCGGGGATCCGCCGCACTTCCGCTTGCGAGGCCAGGGCGTACTCGGCCAGTCCGCCGTTGACGGTGGCCATCACCCGCTCTCCCTCTCGCGATGGGTCGATACCGCCCCCTACCGCGACGATTCGGCCCGCCACTTCTCGGCCAGGCGTGTGCGGCAGCGTGGGTTTCACCTGATAGCGCCCGAGGGCGACCAGGGAATCCACATAGCCGAGCCCGCAGGCGGCGATGCGTATTAGTAATTCCCCTTCACCAGGAGTGGGACGCCCGGTTTCGGTCAGTTGATAGTCGGCGATGGATGCCAGCGACTCGGCGATCACTTTTTTCATGATCCGGGTTCCTGTTGTCCGGCGGCTCCGGTGCCGCGGTGAAGGTCGGGGCTGAGGGTCTGGAAGGTAGAGATGTAACGCCAGGGAGGGGACTTTGTACACGGCGGAACCGCTCCGATGCCCGGGAAAAACATTACGCTTTTGGCCAAACGGGAAGCGCCGGGCGGCGGTGCCATGAAGAACGTAAAATGACTTGACGCATTAAACGGAGCGCCCGCATAGTGCTTTGACACTAATGTCAACAACAAAGAGGTGCTCATGGCCGGGACCACAGACCATGGCGTGACCAGCGTGCTGGTGGCCAATCGTGGAGAGATCGCCGTACGTATCATCCGGGCGATTCATGAGATGGGAGGGCGGGCCGTCGCGGTCTTTCCCGAGGACGACAAAGACGCGCTGCATGTCCATCGCGCCGACCAGGCGGTAGCGCTGCCGGGCACCGGGGTGGCCGCCTACCTGGATGCCGGTGCCTTGATCGACGCTGCTGTTTCATCCGGTTGTGGCGCGATTCATCCAGGCTACGGGTTTCTCAGTGAGAACGCGGATTTCGCCCACCGTTGCGCCGAGGCGGGGGTGGTCTTCGTCGGCCCGAGCGCCGACACCCTGACCATGCTTGGTGACAAGGCACGGGCCAGGGCCTTCGCGGTGGAGCAGGGCGTTGCCGTCATGCCTGGCACCTCTGGCGCCACCACGCTGGCCGAGGCGGAGGCGTTTGCCGATGAGCACGGAGCGGTGATGATCAAAGCGCTGGCCGGGGGCGGTGGGCGTGGCATGCGCGCGGTCATCGACCGCGGCGAATTGCCGGCCGCGTTCGAGCGGTGCCGGTCCGAGGCCGGACAGGCTTTCGGCAATGATGCTCTCTACGTGGAGCGCCTGGCCCGCGATCCCCGTCATATCGAGATCCAGGTGGTGGGTGACGGTGTCAGTGTCCAGCATTTGGGCGAGCGCGACTGCAGTATCCAGCGTCGCCATCAGAAACTCATCGAAATCGCTCCGAGTCCCGCGCTCGAAGCCGGCCAGCGTGACCGCATCATCGCCGCGGCGCTCCAACTCGCCGGAGCCTTGAGGTATCGCGGTTTGGGAACCTTTGAATTCCTTGTCGACGGTGACGAGGTGTTCTTCATGGAAGCCAATCCGCGACTGCAAGTGGAACATACCATCACCGAACAAGTGACCGGGGTTGACCTGGTGGTGGCTCAACTGCGCATCGCCAGTGGAGCGCAATTGACGGATATGGGCCTGGAGGAGCCGCCGGTGCCGCGAGGGTTCGCGATCCAGACCCGGGTCAATCTGGAAACCCTGGATGCCGGGGGCGCGCCGCGACCGGGTAGCGGAGTGATCGACACCTTCACCTTGCCCTCCGGACCGGGACTGCGTGTGGATACCTATGGCTATGAGGGTTACCGTGTCAGTCCCCGCTACGACTCCCTGATCGCCAAGGTCATCGGTCATGCCGAGGATTTTGGCGGCGCCGTCCGGAGAACCGCCGCGGCGCTGGCGGAGTTCGAAATCACCGGGGTTCCCACCAACCTGGACTTGCTGCATGGCATTCTCACCGAGCCGGATTTCGCGCGGGGACGGTTCGATACCGGGTATCTGGATACGCACCTTCCGGCACTGCTTGAACATCGGCGACCCGGACACCACCTGCCGACGGCGGTGAAGGCGGAGCGGGAAGGCAAAGCCGGGCCCAGGGCGCCGGAAGGCGCCAGCGTCGCCCGCTCGCCCCTGGGAGGTGTGCTGCTGAGTATCGACGTGGCCGTCGGTGATGTGGTCGCGGCGGGGGCGCCGCTCCTGGTGGTCGAGGCGATGAAGATGGAACATGTGGTCCGTGCCACGGAATCCATGCGTGTGGACGCGGTGGTCGTGGCGGCGGGCGACTTCGTCGACGAGGGTGATCTGCTTGCTTATGGCAGCGCCGTGGACCATGCCGATGCCTTCACCGCCGAGGCCGTGGAGGAAGACTGGTCGGCGGAGGTGGCGGAGATCGAACGCCGTCGCCAGCTCGCCGAGGCCATGGGCGGCAAGGCGAAAGTCGAACGGCAACGGGCGGCGGGCAAGTTGACGGCACGAGAGCGCATCTCCGCTTTGGCCGATCCGGACAGTTTCCGTGAGATCGGTGCCCTGACCGGTTTCGTGGACTACGTGGATGGGCGCGCCGAAAGCATCCTGCCAGCAAACTTCGTCGCCGGGACGGCGGCGGTGGCCGGCCGCAAGGTGGTGCTTGGCGTGGACGACTTCACCGTACGCGGCGGTTCCGGTGATGCCGCGATCCACGATAAGCAGATCTATGCCGAGCGCTACGCGCGCGAGATGCGCCTGCCGGTAGTGCGTTTGCTCGATGGCGCCAGTGGCGGCGGCAGTGTCAAGACGGCGCGCGAGAACGGCTTCACTTACATTCCGGTCAACCCGGCCTGGGACGCGGTGGTGGACAACCTCTCCCTGGTGCCGGTGGCGGCGGCGTGCCTGGGGCCGACGGTGGGGCTGGGAGCGGCGCGTCTGGTGATGTCGCATCTGGCGGTGATGGTCGAAGGGCTGGGGCAGCTGTTCACCGCGGGCCCGCCGGTAGTGCGTGGTGGCACGGGCGAGGACCTCACCAAGGAGGAGCTTGGCGGCGCCGACATACATCGCGGTACCGGCTCGGTGGAACGGATCGTGCCCGATGAGGCCGCCGCCTTCGCGGTAATCCGCACGTTCCTGGGCTATTTGCCCGCCAGCGCCTTCGAGACTCCGCCTGTGGTGGCATCGGCGGATCCGGTGGATCGTCGGGAGACGTCGCTGTTGAGTGCGATCCCGCGCAACCCGAGGCACCCGTACGCCATCGGGCCGATTCTGGAAGCTATCTTCGATGCCGGCTCCGTGTTCACGTATGCCGAGTACGGGGACGGTATCGTCACCGCTCTGGCGCGGCTGGACGGTCACCCGGTCGGCGTGATCGCGTCGGATCCGATGCGGGGCGCGACCATGTCGGTGGAAGGCGCCCAGGCGGTGGGCCGCCTGGTGGACCTGTGCGAGACTTTCCATTTGCCAATTGTCAGTCTCACCGATCAGGCCGGCATGACCATCGGTTCGGTGGCGGAGCGCCGCGCCACCATCCGTGCGGGAGCGCGGGCGATTGCCGCCGTCTATCAGGCACGGGTGCCGCAGGCCGAGATCATTCTGCGCCGCGTCTACGGTGTCGGCGGTGCCGGCATCATCAATCGTCACCGCGCCAGCCGCAGTTGGTCATGGCCGTCCGGCGACTGGGGATCGCTCCCGGTCCAGGGCGGCATCGAGGCCGCGTTCCGCGCCCAGATCGAAGCCAGCGACGACCCGGCCGCCACCATCGCCGAAATCGCCGCGGAGCTGAAGGCGATTTCGTCTCCGTTCCGAACCGCCGAGCACTTTGGCGCCCAGGACCTCATCGATCCCCGTGACAGCCGCGCCTTACTCTGTGATTGGGTGCGCGACGCTTATCGATTGCTACCCGAGCAGGTTGGGCCGCCAGCGTTTGGTACGCGGCCCTGATCACAGAAACAAGGGCACAATAAAAACGGCGCGATAACAACAAATCAGACTTTGATTCGGGAGAGGAACCACAATGAATGAGACGGAGCTGATCGCATTGCTGCGGGAAGACGGCGAAATCATTACCGAACGGCTCGATCACTGGGCGAAGGTGGCTGGGGGAAGAGCGTTCTTCCATTACGGCGAGGACGACGTCACCCTCACGTACGCCGACTTCGGCGTACGTACCGACCACATTGCCGGTAACCTTGCCGCGCTCGGTATTGGCAAGGGAGACCGGGTCAGCGTCTTCACCCTGAATCCCATGGTGAGCGCGCTGATGATGTTCGCTATCTGGAAGGCCGGTGCCGTGTATTGTCCGGTGAATTTCAGCTACACCGGGCGCTTGCTTTCGTACCAGCTCAATGACACGGCGCCGAAGCTGTTGCTGACCGATCCGGCCCTGTTGAGCGCGGTCAATCAGGTCGCCGGTGACCTGGCGGCGCCGCCCGTGGTGATCGTCTACGATCCGCCGGCCGATGCTCACGATCATGTGAATGACCGTGACGAGGTCGATAGCCGTTTCGCTGAGTCGTCCTGGGCGTCACTCATCGCGCCGGCCACACGGCCGGACATTAGCGTGCGCTTTGATGATCCGGCCAACGTGGTCTATACCTCCGGCACCACCGGACCGGCCAAGGGCGTGCTGCAGCCGTATCGCTGGATGGCGCAGTACACCTTCAAACTGCGGCAACCGCTGACTCCGGACGATGTGGTCTACAACGATCTGCCCATGTATCACGTCGGTGGCGCCATCGCCAATGTGGCGCGTGCCGCCTGGGTGGGCTGTGAGGTGGCGGTATGGAACCGTTTCAGCCCCGGTGATTTCTGGAAGCGCGTCGCCTCACGGGGAGCGACCACGGCGATCCTGCTGGATGTGATGATCCCGTGGCTGACCAAGGCGCCGGAACGGCCGGATGACAGGCGTAATACCCTGAACAAAGTGCATATGCAGCCGTTACCCGAGCATCACGCTCTGGTGGCACGCCGGTTCGGGCTGGATTTCGTCACCGCCGGTTTCGGACAAACCGAGTCGGGTTCTCCGCTTGGTCTGCTTTTCGAGGAGACCGCGGAAGGCGAGGGCACGCCCGCGGAGTTGTACCGGGGTCGGTCCCACGAGGAGGTCAAACAGCGGGCCGCGGCGGCGGGCATGGCGGTCCTGCCCGGCGGCGAGGACCGGCCCAGGAGGTTGATGGGACACCCGGCGCCGTTTATGGACGTGGCGGTACTGGATGAGCAGGACCAGCGGTGCGGCCCCGGTGAGCCGGGCCAACTGGCGGTGCGTCCGAAGCTGCCTGGGCTGATCATGAGTGAGTATCTGGGTAAGCCGGAGGCCACCGTCGCGGCCTGGCGCAACCTGTGGTTTCATACCGGCGACGCGGCGATGCAGCTGGAAGACGGCATGTTCGCCTTCCTTGATCGTCTCGGCGACCGGATCCGGGTGCGCGGCGAAAACCTGTCGTCATTCCAGGTGGAGGATTTGCTCAATCAACATACTGCCGTGGCCCTGGCCGCGGTGTTTGCCATTGCCAGCAGCGAGGGCGATGAGGACAATGTGGTGGCTTATGTGACGGTGGAGCAGGGCGCGCAGTTGAGCGAGCAGGCATTGCACGACTTCGCCGCGGAGACCATGCCCAAGTACATGCGGCCGCGTTACATTCGGCTGATCGATGAGATTCCGCGTACCCCCACCAATAAAATCGAGAAGTACAAGTTGCGTGAGCGGATCCTCAAGGAGCTGGGACGGGAGCCTCAATGATGCCGGATCATGGCGTGGAATCGGCTTCAGGCAAAAATCAGCCTGCCTGGGCGGCGGCCCGTCAGCGGCGGGCTGGCGAGGAGCATCGCATGCGCACGGTGCTGCTGGAGGCGGCGGCACGGGCCTTTGCCCGATCCGGGTACGGCGGCACTTCCATCGGCGCCATCGCCGCCGAGGCCGAGGTGTCCCGGCCGGCGTTCTATGCCTACTTCGCCTCGAAACGGGAGGTCTTCCTCGAAGTTGTCGCGGCATTGCGTGACGAATTTCTTGCCGCCCATGAATTCCCCGGAATTGATGACCCCTATGAACTGGGTCGGGCCGCCACCCGCGCTTTTCTGGCCGCTCATGCCGCCAACGCGGCGCTGCTCACGGTGGTGGACCATGAAGCGGAAGGGGATGAGGAAGTGCGCGCCATGCGTGACGAGATGCGGCGTCGCCCGGCCCGGCGCATGGCCCATTATGTCGAACGGCTGGTGGCGGAAGGGCGGGCCGACCCGGTGGCCGATCCGGAGTTGCTGGCGGGGGTGATGAACGCCACCTTCACTCGCTTCGCGCGGGAGCTGCCCGATGATGCCGGCGCCTTCGAACAGAAGGTGGAGGAGTTCACCGCGATTTATCTGAGACTGATCGGAGTGCGCGGATAGAGGCGGGTATCAGAATACCAATCGCGATGACGTAACGACCATGAGTGGACCTTTACTCATACGGCTGCTCCCTGAAGCGTCGGGGTGACACACCAAACCAGTTCTTGAAGGCGCGATGAAAGGCGCTGAGATCGGCGTAGCCCAGTTCCTCGGCGATGGCATCGGTACGCCAGCCCTGAACGATCATGCGTTGCAGGGCGCGGGTCTTCAGCACGGAGATCTTCAACTGGCGAAAACTGGTGTCGTGTTCACGCAGGTGACGTTGCAGCACGCGTTTGTGCAACCCCAGAGCCAGGGCCACATCGTCGATAGTACGCAGCGCCGGCCGGTCGTCGTCGATCAGTTCCTTGATACCGTCGATGAAGGTTTGCCGGCGGCGCTTGGCGCGAATCAGCCCTTCAGCGTAGCTGAGATTGATCTGGTAAAGACGCTCATCACGCTCACTGACCGGCGCCGCCATGGCCTGTCCGTCGATTTCCAGGAAGAAGTTGCCGGAATGTGCCCGGCAGGGACAGTTCAACGCCTGGCCGATACGTTCCGCCGCCATCCCTTCGGGCACCAGGAAGCGCCGCACCTGCAATCGATGATTGGTGACCGTGCGCAGCAGTCCCAGTGTCTGCGTGACAATGGACAGCACCTGCTGGTTGGAGACCACCACCGCACCTGGTGCCGGAACATACTCGCAGCGTATCAGCCGGTTAGCGGAAGGGGGATGGATCCGGTATTGGCCACTGTCGCTGAGCAGGGGCTGGTAATCGACCATGTGACGTAACGCCTGCAACGCGGTCGGACTGTGCAGCATGATGGGCAGCAGCACACCGCCGGTGCGAGGGCTTTGCCTCCGAGCCACATCAATGCCCAGCAGTGGGTTGTTACTGATGGCACTGGCGCGATGCCACAGGGTGCGGGTGGCTTCGATGCCAAGATGGTGACCATCAATAATTTGCCCTTCACGAATCTCTCGGATTCCGGTGCCGAGTTGCCGGGTGTCGAGGCCGACCTTCTCGAACGCCTGTAACAGTCCGGAAACCCATAGATGGGCCACATGGAAATGGTTCATGGTTCGCCTCCTGACCCGGTTAAGCATAACCAGGGCGGGAAGAAGCTGTTAGTGGCGGGACGAACAAGTGTCGCGAACTGCAAATAATGCTCGCTTTCCAGCAATGTATTAACCGGAGGTCTCCCGCATAGTCGTTCACCTGATAAACAAAACAGGAGCGAGCCATGTCCTTCACCGTAAGCCCCACCGGTGCCGCCTGCGGCGCCACGATTAACGGACTGGATCTGTCCCGGCCTTTGGACGCGGCCACGGTGGCGGCGGTTCGAGAGGTATGGCTGGAACACAAGGTGGTGGTGTTTCCCGACCAGGACCTCTCGGATGACGATCTGGAGCGGTTCAGCCGCTATTTCGGCGAGTTCGCCGGTGATCCCTATATCGCTTCGATGGAAGACCGGCCCAATATCATCGAGCTGCGCCGTACCGCGGATGAAACTTCGCCGATTTTCGCGGACAGTTGGCACACCGACTGGAGCTTCGGTGAAACTCCGCCGGCGGCAACGATTCTGTATGGCATCACCATTCCACCCCGGGGCGGCAATACGGATTTCATTAACCAGGAGAAGGCATTGCGGGAAATGCCGGAGGACCTGCGGCAGCGGTTGCATGGCAGGGTGGCTCTGCATTCGGCGCAGCGGGCCTACGCACCGGACGGGATCTACGGCGATCAGGATTCCAGCAAAGGGCGGGGCTTCAAAATCCTGGCCTCCGATGATGCCTACAAAGTACAGCCGCACCCGATCATCCGTCCGCATCCGGAAACCGGCAATGAGTCGATCTTCGGCTGTATTGGTTACATCCTCGGATTCCAGGATATGGAACCGGATGACAGCATGGCGTTGTTGATGGATCTGTACCGCTGGCAAACCCGGGAGGAATTCCAGTATCAGCATGAATGGCAACCGGGCATGTTGGTGATGTGGGACAACCGGGCGGTATTACACAAGGCCAACGGCGGTTATGAAGGCCATGAGCGGGTGCTGCACAGGACCGTGATCAAATAACCGAAACACGAATCATCCGAGACGAAGCATCGCAAAGGCTGCTGTTATGACCGACCGGATTTCATGGATACCGCTGCTCGCGGAGGCCGTTACCCGGCACAAGACATTACCGCCACTGCCGCCCGGCTTGACCGAAACGGAAGGGTATCAACTGGCACGCCGGCTGGCGGAAGCGGTGGCCGGGGATCAGGCCCATTGTGGATTGAAAGCGGGGCTCACCGATCCGCGCATACAGAGTCATCTGGGATTGAAAGAGGCCATGTTGGGCCATCTTTACTCCAATAGACGCCTGGAGCCGGGAGCCCGTTTGTGCTCCCGTGGCAAGGCCATGATCGAGTGCGAGCTGGCGGTTTTCGTGGACGCCGGGGGGCGACCGCTGTCGGTGGCACCGGCGCTGGAGTTCGTCAATGTGGATTTCGCCCGCCCCGAGGACCTGACACCGCCCAATCTGGCGGCGATCAACCTGGGCGCCGACGCCTTTATGGTGGGTGAGACACGGCCGTGGGATGAGCTCGCCCTGGCCAGTCTGGATAGCGCCCGGATTCAGCTGTATCGGGAGAACGAGCTGTTGTTGGACGTGCCGGCCAACACTTCTCTTGGCGGTGTCGCGGAAGCGTCACGGTGGATGCTCGACAAGGCCCGCCGGCTGGGCTGGCCATTGGGCGATGAAACCCTGCTGATGACCGGCACCGTGGGCAAGCCATTGGCGTTCGTGCCAGGGCTTTATCGCGCCGACTACGGGTCGTTCGGTTCGGTGTCGTTCACCATCGATGACCAGTAAAACAGGCATGACTCAACTGACTTGCCGTTCGCGTCCACCCCAATGCTCTTCACGCAGCTTGTACTTCAACAGCTTGCCAGCGGGAGACAACGGCAACTCGGAGCGTACTTCCAGGCTGCGTGGGATCTTGTAGTTGGCGATCAGTGTTTTGCAGTGCGCCATCAGTTCATCCAGTTCCAGTGTGCCGCCGTCCTGCAATACCACCGCGGCGTGGACGCGTTCGCCCCAGTCGTCGTCGGGAATGCCGATCACCGCGCACTGGGCCACCTGCGGCAGTTGCAGTACGGCTTCTTCCACTTCGGCGGAATAGACGTTCTCGCCGCCGGTGACGATCATGTCCTTGATCCGGTCGACCACATAAACAAAACCGTCTTCATCCATGTAGCCGGCGTCGCCAGTGTGCATCCAACCGCCGCGCAGAGCGTCCTCGGTTTGCTCCGGTTTGTTCCAGTAGCCCTGCATCACCACCGGACCACGTACCACGATTTCACCGCGAGTATGGGCGGGCACCGGGTTGTCATTGTCGTCGACGACGCGCATTTCCACCATTGGCAGAGGACGGCCGGCGGACATCATCTTGCCACTGCGGAAGCCTTCCTCGGTGTGCCAGTCCGGGGTGAGGATGGAGACCGTGGGGGACAATTCCGTCATGCCGTAGGCTTGCAGGAAGCGAGCCTGGGGCAGGGCTTCGCGGGCACGGTTCAACAGCGTGCTGTCAATCGGCGAGGCACCATAAAGCAGATGTTTGAGGCTGCTCAGGTCGTATTGCGCGAAGTCCGGATGGCTCAACACCATGCGTATCATGGTCGGCACCAGAAAAGCTTCCAGGATCCGCTCCTGCTGGATCGCCCGCAGTACCGCCAGCGGCTCGAACATGGGAATGATGACACTGGTGTTCAGGCGCGCGGTGGCCTGCAGGATCAACCCCGTGCCGGCCACATGGAAGGTCGGGGCCGCGTGCAGGGTCACCGAGCGGTAAGGCATGCCGGACACCGCCTGGGAGCCCAGACCGTCGATGTACAGATTGGTGTGGCTGAGCATGACGCCCTTGGGTTTGCCGGTGGTGCCGCCGGTGTACATCACCGCCGCCAGATCGTCGCCGTGACGATGGGCGTCCGCCACTGGCGCGCTGTCGGCGATCAGGGTTTCAAAATCCTGGGTGCCGGCGGGGGCGGCTTCATCGCCGGCATAAATGACGGTTTTCAACGAGCGGGATCCTTGCTGCAGTTCCTCAAGCAAAGGCAAAAAGGTATCGTCCACCATCAGAATGGTGCTGTCGCAGTCGTCCAGAGAGTAAATGATTTCCTTCGGACTCCAGCGAATGTTGACTGGATTGATCACGCCGCCGGCCCAGAAGGTGGCGTAGATGGCTTCCATGTAACGGTCGGAATTGAGACTCAGAATGGCGACGCGATCACCGGCGTCGAGCCCCAGTGTTCGCAGCCCGCCCGCCAGCCGCGAGACTCTCGAGACCAGATCACGATAGCTGCGCCGCCGTTCACCGTGGACCGTGGCGGTGCGTTCGGGCACTTCCAAAAGGGCTTTGTGCAATGGCTGAGTGAGATACATGGGGCCTCCTGGCGTTATTGTTAGCGGGTCCCGCGGTCCGGGTTGCGCGATTTGGCGGCGGCCCGGCCAGCGTTTCTGAAACTAGAAGAGCGCCATGGGCCGAACCATCGTCGGAAGCGACGATTTGCCCCGGCAGGCCGATCGGTCGCCTGGCTTCAGACGGAGTACCATGTCCGCCTACCAGAACCGAAATTTAATCAGGAGAATGCCATGACCGCGTACATCGTGTTGATGAAGGAAACCACCCATGACCCGGCGGAACTGGAGATTTATGCGCAGGGCGCCAAGGCCGCCCGCGGCGACCATCCGATTACGCCGCTGGCGTTTTATGGTGATCTGGAAGTGCTGGAAGGACCGGCGATGGAGGGGGCGGTGATTCTGCAGTTTCCGGATGTGGAGTCGGCCCGTGCCTGGTATTAGAGCCTGTTTACGATCTTTTCACCGCCGCGTTGCCGCTGGAAAAGCCCCCTGAGGGCGTTGGGGACTGAAGGCTCTGGTGGGTCCAAAGTCAAAGGCCACAGCGTCCTCTGGCGGCTTTTCCAGCGCAACCCGAAGGGCCGGGCCCCTTTTCCCGCCAGGCCGCGATTACGCTTGTTTATGTAGATTGACTACACCGCACAATCGGAATCACGACCTGGCGAAAAAATGAACTCCGGCGCGGCGGTGAAAAGATCGTAAACAGGCTCTACAGCCCCGCCTACCAGGAAGCCATGCAGCATCGGGTCAAGGGCGCGGATTGGCGCGCGTTCATCGTAAAAGGGGTGGCCTGAAAGCTTGCCATCGGCGTCGACGCGGCGCAGCTTAACAGGTCGCGGGCCAACTCCGGGGGATCACCGGGATACGCCTGCCGAACCCCGAGCTGCCTGGAGCCCGCCCATGCATGTGGAATACGCCACCGATCATCTTGAGCGTCCCCGCCGCTTCGAGTACTGGCACGATGTGGTATGCCGGCACTGTATTCCCGCCGACAGCCGTTTGTTGAGTCAAAGCCCATTCAATGGCCGTCTGTCGGTGCGGGATCTCGGCTCCACCGCCATCAGCACCATGGTGGCGCCGTTACACCGCTGGAGCCGGGAGGCCAATCATCTGCGCACCCATCCGGATGAGGATTTGTGGATTGGTTTCGCCGAATCCGGGCATGGCGTGCTGGAGCAGAACGGCCATCAGACGCCGCTGGCGGATGGTACTCTGGTGCTTTATGACGCCGCCCGGCCGTTTCAGTGCACACTGGAAGCCGGCCGGGTTTATCTGGTCCGGCTTCCGCGCAGAGCGCTGTTAAGACGCTTCCCCCAGGCCGAACGAGGCATCGGACAAGCCTTGGCGCCACACCGGCCGGGAGTGGCGCCCCTGCGTACCATGATCCAGCAGGCCGCGGCTCTGGAGCTGAGCGACGACCGGATCGGCGCCACGGAACAGTTTGGCCGGGCATTGCTGGACCTGGCGGCGGTGGCGCTGGAATGGCAGGGCGAGCTCCTCGACGGCGCCGTTGAGAATGATCTCCATGGGCGTCTCTGCCGGTTCATCGAGACGCACTTCGAAGACCCGTCGTTATCTCTGGTGGCGCTGGCCCGTGCCCACCATGTGTCACCTCGCACCGTGACCCGCGCATTCGCCCGCCATGATCAGACGGCCATGGGCAGGGTTTGGCGCGTGCGTTTGGAAGCAAGCCGGCGGGCGCTGGAGGAGGGGCGTGTGGCCAGCGTCACCGAAGCGGCGTTCAGCCACGGTTTTGCCGACGTCTCCCATTTCAGCCGCGCCTTCCGCCGGACATTCGGCAGGGCACCACACACCCTGTTGCGACACGGCCCGGAAGAGCGCCACTGATTCTGTCCTTCCGGGCACAACGCCTTGTCCTTCTCAGTCCAGCGTCGGGTGGGCGGTCTTGCTAGCGTTGGCGCTGGTAATCCGGGCTCGAGGAGCAATGAGAATGACAAACAACGAACTGCACTATATGGATTTGATGGAAGTGGGCCGGCAGATTCAGAGCCGGCAGAGGTCCTCCGAGGAAGTCACCCGCCACATGCTGGAACGGGTCGATGCGGTGGATACACGCTTGCACAGTTACGTCACCGTGATGGCGGATCAGGCATTGCGGGATGCCCGCGCCGCCGACAAGGAGATCGCCGCGGGGCAGGCCCGAGGCCCGCTGCACGGCGTGCCGCTGGCGGTGAAGGACCTGTTGTGGACCGCCGGTACCGCCACTTCCCATGGCATGCCCATCCTGCGCGATCATGTGCCGGCGGAGGACGCCACCACGGTACGGCGATTACGTGACGCCGGTGCGGTGTTGCTGGGCAAACTACAGCAAACCGAAGGCGCCTTCGCCGACCACCACCCGGACGTCACCGCGCCGGTTAATCCTTGGGGGGAAACCCTGTGGTCCGGTGTCTCTTCCAGCGGTTCCGGTGTGGCCACGGCCGCCGGTTTGTGCTTCGGTTCCCTGGGCACCGACACCGGCGGGTCCATCCGGTTTCCTTCCGCCGCCAACGGGGTCACCGGACTCAAGCCCACCTGGGGCAGAGTCAGTCGTTACGGAGCGTTCGAACTGGCGGCATCACTGGACCATATCGGTCCGATCGCCCGTAATACCGTGGACGCCGCCGCCATCCTGGGGGCCATCGCCGGCGCTGATCCACTGGATCCCACTGCCGCGCGGCAGCCGGTACCGGATTATCTGGCATTGATGACCCGTGGCGTGACCGGTCTACGCCTCGGCTTTGATCCCGACTGGGGAATGAAGCCCGCGGATCAGGCCACCCAGGCGGTGGTACGCGAAGCGCTCAAGGTGCTGGAAAGCGCTGGCGCGGAACCCCGTGAAGTGCGTTTTCCCGACACCGACCAGGCCGTGGCGGACTGGAGCCCGCTGTGTGGCCTGGAAACGGCGGTTGCCCATGAGGAGACTTATCCGGCTCGCCGCTCCGAGTATGGACCAGTGCTGTCGGCGTTGATCGAAGTGGGGCGCTCACTGGACGCCATGGATTACCAGAAGCTGCAATTGCGACGGGCGGACTTCCGCGGGCGGGTGGATGCGCTGTTCGATAAAGTCGGCTTATTGCTGATTCCCGCCGTCGCTTACGCCGGTGTGACGGTGGAGACCATGGCTTCTTTCGCTGACGATGAGGCCCTATTGGGAGGGATGATGCGTTACACCTGCCCCTTCGACCTCAGCGGCCATCCGACCCTGACACTGCCTGGCGGGGTCACCGCGGAGGGCGCCCCGGTGGCATGGCAACTGGTGGCGCCCCATTTTCGGGAGGATCTGCTGATTCGCGGCGGCTGGGCTTTCCAGCGCATCACCGACTGGCACCGGCGTCATCCACGAATCTGATCACTGGAAGGGATCGGCGGGGCCAGGCCCCGCCAACCTCATGCGCGGCTTGGCTGGGCCTGCGGGAAGAAGCGGGCGTCGGGCAGGCGCAAGGAGACCACCCCGGCCACCATCAGAATGGCCGCGGCACTGCCGAAGGCCACCCAGTGGGTGCCAAAGGTCTCGTAACCCCAGCCCCCCAGCCAGGAACTGATCATCGCGCCGACCTGATGCCCCAGGTAGGCCCAGCCGTACAGCACGCCCACCGAACGGATGCCGTAGACGTCGGCGAGGATCGCCGAGGAAAGAGCGATACTGCCGGCCCAGACGATGCCGCCCACCGCCGCCACGGCGTACAGATACCACACCGATGGCACCATCATCAGGCCGATGAAGCCGAGACCGCGAATCAGATAGATGGCCGCCAGCAGGTTGCGGCGCGGTACCTGGTCGGCGAGATGGCCGAGCACCAGGGTGCTGGGAATCGCCACCAGGCCGATCAGACCGATGCCGAGAGCGGCGGTGATGGGATCGAAGCCGTGGTCGGTGAGCATGGGTACGCCATGGCTGCCGAGCAGGTTCATGCTGAAACCGCAGGCAAACAGGCCCAGGGCGATTTTGCAGAATGGCAGGGTACGCATCGCCGCCAGGCTGGTGAGCTGAGCCAAGGGCGCCAGCGGCGGCGCGGATTTGCCGCCAGCGCTGTCGCCCGGCAACAGGTCGGTATGCTCGGGGGCTTCGTCTCGGATGATCATCAGGGCGGCGGGGATCACCAGCAGCACGAACAGAACGGTGAAACCGGTCAGCGTGTGCTGCCAGCCGTAGCGCTCAATGGTAAAGGTCAGCAGCGGTGTCATCACGGCGATGCCCGCCATGGAACCGGTGGACAGATAGAACAGCGCCTTGCCGCGCTGGCGCGTGAACCACCGGCTGATCACCGGCGTCAACGCCACTGGACTGGTGAAGGAGAACCCCAGTGACAGCAGGATGCCGAAGGCCAGAAAGAAGCTGAACGGGTCGGTGGCGTTGACCGACCAGATGCTGGAGATCACGACGATGGCGGTGCCCAGTAACAATACCGCGCGGCTGCCGTATTTTTGTGCCAGAAAGCCCGCCACCGGCATGCCGATTCCGTAGGCGAGCATGCCCAGGGCGACGATGGTGGAGAGAGTCGTGCGGCTGAGCCCCAGGTCCTCGGCGATGGGCTTGAAGAACGGACCGATCCCCATGCGCATGCCCACGGTGAGCAGTGTAATGGTGGTGGCGGCGGCGACAATGTACCAGCCAAAATAAAGGGGGCCGGTCTGCTGACGAGTCATGGCGTGGATTCCTTCTTTCGAAGCCGGCGCCGGGCCGGCTCCGGTGATCGGGCGGGCTATGATTTACATCTTAAGGAACCAAAGTGCAAGCATAACATTCCGCGCGGTAGGTCATTTTTTTCTCACGGTACGAAGTGACGTGCAGAATGGCCTGGAGAGTGGTCTGGAGAGCGGTATGGAAAGGGGTATGAATACCCAGGTGCCGCGGCGGGAGAGGGGCCATCCCGCTCACGGCGAGAACGATTCACTTCAGTTTGATACCCGGATCCAGCGGCGGGGCCTGTAGTGGCGGGCCGTCGTAGGCTTCCACAGCGCCGAAGCGGTCGTTGGGGTAGGACTGCCAATCGCTGATCGCCGCCTCGATACGCGCCTGATCACGGCCGACAAAATTCCACCACAGCAACACTGGCTGTCCCAGTGGTTCGCCGCCAAGCAGCATGATGTCGGCGCCGTCGTCCAGCTCCAGCGTCACCTGGTAGCGGCCTTGGCCGAGATAATAGAGGCTGCCGCTATCCATGGCGGTGCCTTCCAGGCGTGCATGCCCCTGATTGACACAGACCCCCAACTCGAAGACGGCCGGCACGGGCAGACTCAGGGTGGTATCCCCGTCGGCGCGGATATGAGCGCCAACCAGAGGAGAAAACACCCGTGCCGGAGAACGGCGTCCATCCAGCTCACCCACCACCAGGGTGACGGTGGCGTCACCGAGGCGCCATTGCGGTAAATCGGTGTGGTGCGAAAACGCCGGATCGGTGTCTTCATCCGATTCCGGCAGGGCGATCCAGAACTGCAGACCGTGGATTGGGCCGGAGAAGCCGGGCGGACTTTCCTCGGAGTGGCAGATGCCCCGGCCGGCGGTCATCAGATTGAGCTGGCCGGGACGGATGACCTGCTCATAGCCAAGACTGTCTTTATGCAAAAGCGCGCCCTCGAACAACCAGGTGACGGTCTGCAATCCGATATGCGGATGGGTGCCGACATCGACGCCATTATCCGCCTCCAGGTTGGTGGGGCCGATGTGGTCCAGAAAGCACCACGGGCCGATGCGGCGTTGTTCACGTACCGGCAGGTGGCGGACAATCGGCAGACCGCTTCCGAGGATCTTGCTTTGCGAGGGCAGGGCGCGAACGGTGGGACGCTCGCAGTTCTGCGGACAGCCGATCAGCTCTCCGCCAGTGGTGACGTTGCTCATGGCTGGCTCCCGAATGGGGACGGTATGGGAACCCCAGTATCGGTGCCGGAGAAGATCCGGTAAAGCGGCTCAGCGCGCTCTGGCACGCGGGGTGGGGCAGGCGGCGTCCTGGCCGGCGTAGTGGCTGCAGACTTCATTGCGGCAGCGAATGCCGTTGAGGGTGTTGGCCGGAGGGCAAGCACGCAGCTGTTGTTGCACCTCCAGCGATGTGGGCAGTTGCGGGGCTCCGGACACCGTTGGCACCGTCGGCTCCGACAGGGAGGCCAGCGTCTGCTGGGTCTCGCCATAAATGCGCAGCATCAGAGCATCAATGGCTTCATTGCGGCCGCTTTCCACCTCACGGTGATGTTCGCTGAGATGGCCGTCACGTACCAGATCCCGCAATACCGGACCCAGTGTGCCATCGTTGTTCACTTCCACCGGGTCCAGGCGGTTTACCCGTGAGGTCGTGCTTGACGCTGTGGACGATGCCGCTGGATGGTTGGCGGCGCGGCGCGGCGCCGATGTGTGCGATTGCCTGGCGGAGGCTGGCGGGGATGTTGATGCCACCCGGGATGATGTGGTGTTGTCGCTCGTGGTGGCGGAGGTGCCGCCACCGGCCTCTCCGCCAACCTCATCCGGACGGTCATCAATGATCATCGCGCCGCCGATCCGCGCCAGCGGGTCCGAGTGCGAGGAGACGTCGGTTACCGGGTCAGGCGTGCTGGTTGGCGGAGCTGGTGTCACTTTCGTCAGAGAGGAGGGCGACAAGGAGGCGGAGGGCCGAGCCGGGGGGATCGGTGTGGACCACCATTGGGCAAATAGCCAGGGCAGCATCAGCAACAACGTGGCGGTAATCAGCGTGATCGGAGAGAAGACGCGGCGCAGGCGTGACAGCACGTCGGGAACGCTCCTTTTGGCCGGGCGTTCTTCCATGTCCGCTAGAATTCTGCCTCCCTGGGCAGTGTCGGGCGCGTCCTTGCCGGAAGTCACAAGACTCGGCGCCGCTGAGTGACCGGTATTCAAAAGCTGTCCTTGCCGTTAAATTACCCTCCCGCATTCTAACTACTGGGTGAGTGCCGTCAACGACGGTATCGACATGGAAGACATACCGTGTTTCTGATTGTTGCGCTGATCACACTGTTTTTGCTGCTGTGCCTGGGGCTGGGCTGGTGGATGTTGCCCGAGCGGAGACGGGTGACGGTTTCCACGCCACGGCGTCGTTGGCGTCTGCCGCGCTGCGTGCGGCGCCACGGTGTGCTGGCGGTGGTGGCGGCCCTGGTATTGGTAGTGCCGCCTTTACTGGTGGTATCACTGCGCCAGAATGTGGAGTTGAAGCCTTTTCGCAGCACCGATCTGGCGGAATCCCACTCGATGATCGCCGAACTGCTACGGGGCGAAAGGCTGGTGCCGCCACCGCCGCCGCCACCGGAGGTGTTCACCAATGCTGAAATGCGGCGGTTCCATCCGGAGGTGATCAGCGCCGACCGCCGCTGGGACAAGGTTGATGGTGCTCTGCGCCAGCGGGTATTGGCGATCTATCGGGTGATGAAGCAGCAATATGGCGTCGAGATGGTGCTGGTGGAAGGGTTTCGTGACGCCGAGCGGCAGAAAAAGCTGATGGGCAAGGGGGCCAGTCTCGCCGGGGCCTGGCGCAGCTGTCACCAGTACGGACTGGCGGTGGACAGTGCTCCGCTCAAGGACGGCATGCTGCAGTGGGATATGGAGGACCCGTGGACCCGGCGAGCGTATTTCCTTTACGGGGAGCTGGCCAAGGAGGCGGGTTTAGCCTGGGGTGGCGACTGGACCAATCTCAAGGATTACGTTCACGTGGAATCGCGTGACCGGTGTCTGGCAGCTCGGCGGGCGCGCCAGGCGCGACTTGATGCGCAAGGAGGTTCCTAGCGCGTGCATCGCTCAATATCGGCTCAATTTCCGGCGTACTTCTCAACCATGTCACAACAATGCCGACGCGATTGGTTCCCCATGGTGGAACCCTGATATACTCCGACGGCTTACTGGTCCGCACCCATCCGGTGCCGACGCAAGGAAAGATTCCGTTCACAGGATGTGAGGATTGGCGATATGTCACGGCCGATCATAGTACTGGGTGACAAGACCGACCATGGCGGCACCGTCATCGGCGCTTCCACCACCACCGATATCGACGGCAAGGGCGTGGCCCGGGTCGGCGACAAGGTCATCTGCCCCAAGCACGGCCCTTCCCCCATCATCACCACCATCGCCACCGGCGACCCCACCAATCTGGTCGATGGCCAGCCCGTTGCCCGTCATGGCGATAAAACCGCTTGCGGCGCGACCCTGATCTCCAGCCAGGCCGCGTCCGTGGTGGATGCCGGCGGTGGCAAAAAAGGCAGCGACCTCGGCGCGGTGGCCGCCGGCCTCGCCACAGTCGTGGGCGTTTCCGCCGCGGTCATTGGGGCGCGGACCTCCCGATACGATGAGCAAATACGCTTCGTCAACGCCAAAGGTACCCCCCTGGCCGGGGTGAACTATCGCCTGGAAATGGACGATGGCAGCGTGGTCGAAGGGGAAACCGATGACGACGGACGCAGCCGTCGTATTGAAACCGACCAGCCGAGCAAGGTGCTCAAGGCGACGCTTTCTTCCCCGCGACCCGAATGCTGCGGTGATCAACGGCACGGGCATGAGGCGTCCAGTCTGGAGGTCGAGGTGGGCAACGTCACCACCAGCGACCAGCAGGTGGGAAGCTCGGTGGTCACCGTGGCCACGCCGGAAGGTGAGTCACGAGGGCTGACCTCCGGGGAAATCGCCATGGCCCGGCAAATATTTGGTGATTCCGTTGATTATGGTCAGGTGCGTGTCCACAACGGCGAGTATCTGTGGTTCGGCTTGCAGCCGAACAATACCGCGATGACACCCAATGGGGAGATGTATTTTAATCCAGACCGGTTCCTGGAAGATTTTTCCGATCCGGCTATCGCGGAGCCGGTGGAGCAGGCCTGGTTTATCCATGAAATGACCCATGTCTGGCAGTATCAATTGGGCTATCCGGTTAAATGGAAACGCGGGAATCCGCTGGGATGGTTCATGTCGTACGAATACAAAGCGGACCCGAATAAGAGATTGTGTGACTACAACATGGAAGAACAGGGGGACATTATACGCGATTATTTTGCGTTGAAGTTCCTCGGAAATCGATACGTTGTTGTGCAACCAAAATATCGAATCTGGGATCATTTGCCAGTGTTGGAGAGCATGCTGGAGGATTTTCTCAAGCAACCTGGCGATGTCGGCAACTTGCCCGGGGGTGGAAAGTCTCGGCGGGACGAGAGGCGGACGCAGCGCGGTTTACAGAGAACCGAAGTCTTTGCTGATCAAGGAGACAAGGAATGAAACAGGTCGTTATCGTGATCATTGCCTTGATCGTTTCCAGTTGTTATAGCATTTTCGGGCACCCCTCCATGGGGAGGGCGTATACGATTGAGAAGGATGGCGTTCCCTGTTTTGCTCTCGCGGATCCCGATTGGAAGGATTGGGAGGCCGGATATATTCGTTTAACTGAAAAAGGGGAAAGCCCTAAGGTCATTTGGGAGGTGGGTATAGACCCCCCTCGTCCGGTCATCAACAAAAAAGACTGTGTCGCTTTGGGGCAAACCTTTGAGAACAGTGAAGTCCTCGTACCCTTGTCTTCCGAGGGCATGCTGAAAGCCGGTCGCGTCTACGGCATCAGCATGAATACTTCTCCTGTTGGTGACGACAGGGCCGGTCGGGCGTACTCCGGCCACTTTTGCTTGTCCGAATCCCCCTCCGGAGGCTGGGTGGTTCACGATTTGGGGGTGAAGCCCGATGCCTGCCCCGTTGCACAGTAAATATGAACAGCGAAAACATTTCAGGAAGAAAGGGTGACTTTGGGTAAGACACTGAAGGGAATCTTGCTGGTCATTGTTGTCTTCGCCCTGTTCTGGGCCGGGACGATTCTTTTCTGGCGCCTCGGAAACACCGACCCCGGCTTGGGAGAATCCGTGGGTTGGCTTGTGCTTGCTCCGCTCGTGGTGCTGGTGTCGGTATGGAGTCTGATGCGATGGCGGCGTAACCGCCGGGCCGCCGCCAATGACCTGCCGAATACGTCGGCGCAGGCCCCGGAAATGACGGATGTTGAACCGGCGCGGCTTAATTTGCTCGCCGCGGCGCTGCGCTTGCCAGCGGGAGAGACACCGGGGGAAGCGCTGCAAGGCCTGATGAAGCCTCAGACGCCAAAGCTTCATGACACCTTGTGTGATGCCCGGGGATTACCGTTATTCGCCGCTCCAGTACCACCGTTGACCGCCACGGCGCTGGACGCGATGACATTGGAATTGAATCGACTGGCGGGCATGACCATGCCGGTGGAGGAGTCCATCCGTCGCGGACTGGCCTTACTGCTGCCCGTATTTGATGAATTACTGATGGAATTGGCCGCCGCCCTTCCCGACGAGGGGCCCACGGATGAACGGGTCATTGCCGGCCTGCGGCACCGCTCGTCGCCAACGCGGCCCGCACCGGTAATGGTGCGGGTAATGTTACCCGCATCCGCTTCTCCCTCGCTGTTCCCGCTGTGCGAGAAGATGATGCGAGGCCGGGTGGAGGACCTGGGTTTGGCGACCGGCCTGAGCTGGCACTTTCAGTTTGACGACGCCAATGGCGGCACCGCCTTCTGGTCGCGGTTGGCCCGGTCGGATGAAGGGGAACAGTGGCAATTGTGGCTGGCGGCGGCCTCGTTGATCAGCCCGGAGCGTCTGCAGTCGCTGCAGAGGCAGGGCATCCTGATGAGCAGCCGTACTCCGGAGGGAGTGATCCCGGGAGAAGGCGCCGCCGGTGTGTTGCTGGGGCCGACGGAAAAAGACGCCGAAGCGGTATCTTGCCGAGGCCCCTACGAAGTGACTACCAGAGAAATGGACAACCCGCAGGCCCGGGCACGGAAGATGGCGAAAACATTGCGCCCGGAGCAAGCGACGGACCAGCCGCTCCCGGATCTGTTGATCAGCAATGCGGATTATCGTTCCGGCCCTTTCGAAGAGGCCGCGTTGTTGGCGCTGAGCTTGAATCCGGACCTGGACGCCAGCCGCCAGGTGCTGGCGCTGGGGCGTGCCGGAGCGCTGGATAACGCCACGCCGATGGCCATGGTGGCTTTGGCGTGGCAGGCGTTACGCGACGGTCATGAAACCGTCGCAATATTGTTCGTGGATGAACAACAAGGTCGGCGGGTGGCTGAATTCACCGCCTCGCCTTTGCAACAGAATCAAACCCAGCCGTCTCCGACGGCTGCCGCGGAATCGGAGTAAGGACACTTATGTCGGGCATGAGAAAGGGGCTTGCCAGCCTGGGCGCCTGGTTGATCAATTACCGATTGTGGGCGGTCGTGGCACTGGTGATCGGGATCTTCCTGTTATGGCGAGGCGGAGATCCGGGCAGCCAGATCGGCTTCGCGTTGCTGATTCTGGCGTTGGCGCTCGGACTGTTCGCCCTGATCAGTTGGGGAATACGGCGTTGGCGTGAGCGGCGGGCCACCCGGGATATCGACGGTTTGATGAACGAGCAGGCCGAGCGGGCAACACGCAATGCCAAGGCCGAGGATCGCGGCGATATCGAGGAGGTACGCGGCCGCATGCAGGAAGCGGTCAAGGCGATCAAAACGTCGCGCCTAGGTGTTCTCAAAGGCAAGGCGGCGCTTTATGAGCTGCCGTGGCATGTGATCATCGGCAATCCGGCGGCGGGGAAAAGCTCCGCCATTCTTAATTCCGGACTCAAGTTTCCCTTTGAGGACAACCGCAACAGTGTGGTGCAGGGGATTGGCGGCACCCGCAATTGCGACTGGTACTTCACCGCCGAAGGCATCGTACTGGATACCGCCGGACGTTACTCCGTCGGCGGCGAGGACCGTGGTGAGTGGCTCTCCTTTCTCGACTTGCTGAAAAAACACCGCCCGCGCGCGCCGATCAACGGCATTATCATCGCCGCCAGTATCGCCGAATTGTCCGGTAACCGTCCGGAGTTCGCCATCGAGCTGGCCCGTAATCTGCGCCAGCGGGTGCAGGAGGTGACCGAACGACTGGAAGTGTTCGCGCCGGTATACGTGGTCTTCACCAAGGCTGATTTGATCGCCGGTTTCATGTCGTTCTTCAGCGGCCTGGATCCGTCCGAACGGGAGAAAGTATGGGGCGCCACCTTGCCCTATGACCCCCAGGCCCAGGTGGACGAACTGTCGATCTTCGACCAGCATTTCGACGAGCTGGCGGAAGGCCTCAAGGAAATGGGGCTATCTCACATGGCGATGCAACGGGGCAGGGAGGTAGCGCCGGGTTTGCTGACCTTGCCGTTGGAATTCGTCAGCCTTAAGCCGGTATTGCGTACCTTTATCGCCAGTCTGTTCGAGGACAATCCGTACCAGTTCAAACCGGTGTTCCGTGGCTTCTACTTCACCAGTGCGCTGCACGAAGGGGAAACGGTACTGCATGCCTCCGAGCGGATCGCCGACGAATTTTCCCTGGCTCCGCGGCAGGACAAGGACGAACCGGTAAACGGCAATCCGGATCAGGCTCATTTTCTCAAGGACCTGTTCCGCAAAGTGATTTTCGCCGACAAGGAACTGGTGCGCCAATACTCCAGCCCCTACCGGACCCGCATGCGCTATGGTGCTTTTCTGGCCGGTGCCTTGGTGGTAGCGGCTCTGCTGGGCACCTGGGCGTGGTCCTACACCACCAACCGGCAATTGGTGGCAAACGCCTCCCGAGACTTGCAGCAGGCGGTTCAGATCCAGGAAGGGCGGCTCGATCTGCAATCCCGTATTGATGCCTTGCTACTGCTTCAGGACCGTTTGGAACAGTTGCGCCAGTACCGCCGTGACGGCGGCATCACCACTACAATGGGGCTTTATCAGGGCGACAACATCGAAGCCGCGTTGTGGCGGGAGTACTTCGCCGGCATGGATCAGGTGATGGTACGGCCGACCCGTGCCCGGCTGGAGGAATACCTGGGCAAGGTGGTGGCGAACGCGGACCAGTTGTCCATGGAAGAAAGCAGAGAGGAGCCGCGCACGGCCTTGTACGTGCCGCCCTCGCCCAAAGATCCGGCCGAGGCCTATAACGCGCTCAAAGCCTATCTTATGCTCGGCGATCACGGGCGGGTGGAACAAACCCACCTGGCCAACCAACTGACCCGTTATTGGCGCGGTTGGCTCGATGCCAACCGCGGCCAGATGAGTCATGAGGAGGTGGCGCGGGCAGCGGAAAAGCTGATGACGTTTTATGTCGCCAGTGCCGGCAAGCCGGGGTGGCCGGAAATCGACACCCGGGTTTCTCTGGTCAACGATACCCGTCAGGCATTGCGTGGCGTGATGCAAGGGCAGCCGGCGATGGAGCGCGTGTTTGCCCAGATCAAAGCCCGCGCCGCGGCGCGTTTCGCCACCATCACGGTAAATTCGCTGCTGGCCGGTGCCAGCGGGCAGAACCTGCTGAACGGAAGTTATGCCATTTCCGGGGCGTTCTCCCGGGAGGCCTGGCAGGATTACATCAAGGATGCCATCCACGAAGCCGCCAATACCCAGTTGAACACCACGGATTGGGTGCTCGATACCACCGAGCAGAGCGACCTGTCGCTGGCCGGCAGCCCGGAACACATCGCCCGCCAGCTCACCGCGCTCTATAAGCAGGAGTATGCCGCTGAATGGCAGCGCTTCCTGCGTGGTGTCAGCGTGGCCGGCTTCTCGTCCGGTTTTGATGACGCCACCAGCGCCATGAACCGGCTTGGCAACAGCGAAAATTCTCCGCTGAGGGCTCTGCTGCGGGCCGTTCATGAGCAAACCGTCTGGGATAACCCAAGGGCGCTGTACGCCAGGGTCAGCGAGCGGTCGGAGCAGAACAGCGGTATCGTCAACTGGTTCAAGCGCGTGATCCTGCGCCGGGCTCCGGCGGGTATGTCCGGAATGTCCTTCGAAATCGATGAGAAAACCGGCGAAGCCATGCTGCCGCCGCTGGGGCCGGTGGGCAAGGCTTTCGAAGGGTTCGCTCAGTTGATGGAGAAACAGAGCGGGCAGCCGCCGGCCATCGATGCTTACTTCGAGGCTCTGGCGGCAACGCGCTCCCGTCTGAACGACATCAAAATGGCGGAGGTGCCGGGCCCCGGCGCCCGTGCTCTGATGCAGGAAACGTTGAGTAATCAAGGCTCGGAACTGAGCTCAGCCTTGCGGCTGGTTGACGAGCAGTTGCTCACCGGGCTTGGCGCGGAAGAGAAGCAGGCGCTCAGGCCATTGTTGTTGCAACCGCTGACGCAGACCTTCGCCGCGCTGGTGCCGGCGGCCGAGAACGAAATCAACCGGACCTGGCAGGCTCAGGTATACCAACCGTTTGACCAAGGCATCGGCCAGCAATTTCCGTTTGACTTGAGTGCTGACGAAGATGCGCCGAAAACCGAGGTGGCGGCGATCTTCGGGCCATCCGGTGCCATCGCCGCCTTCAATAAGGATGCGTTGGGAAGCTTGGTGATCCAGCGCGGCAACGTTTTGACACCGCGTCGCTGGGCCGGAATGGGAATCCGCTTGTCCCCCGAACTGGTCAGTGGCTATGGCGATTGGGTGAGTGGCCAGAGCGGTGGTGCCGGTGAAGCCGATGTCACCATCTTCCAGATCCTGCCTGCGCCGGCCATCGGCGCGGTGGAGTACGTTCTTGAAATCGATGGCCAGTCATTGCGTTATCGCAATACGCCGCCGCAATGGGAAACCATGCAATGGCCCAATCGCGGCGCTACTCCGGGCGCCAGGCTGGTGGCCACCACCAGTGATGGGCGCCAGGTGCAACTGGCCGACTTCCCTGGAGAAAACGGCTTCGCGCAGCTGATGGACGCCGCCAGTCTGGAAAGCCGGCCCGACAGCAGCACGGTGACCTGGAGCAAGGGCACGGTATCCATTTCCATGGAAATGCGCACCGTGCGCCGGGCTGGCTCCGGCAGCGACAGTGACAGCTGGCAGCGAGGTTTGAAACTGCCTCGCATCGTTGCCGGAGAAGGAGCAGGCGAGCAGCTTGTCAGCCAGGGAGGCGAGAATGAGTGATACGGCGGAAACGCAAACCGTACAGGCGGGATACTTCGGCAAGCTGCCTTCCCGGGGGGATTTTGTGCGCAGCAGCGATCAACATCGTCTGATGTCGCTATTGGACCGCTGGGCCGCCGGCAGCCTGGACCAGTTCAGCCACAACCCGGACTGGAAAACGTTATACGACCAGGCACCATGGCTGCACTTCGCCTTTCTCGGATCACGCAGCCAACTGGCGATCGCCGGCCACATGCTGCCAAGCAGTGACGCTTCCCAGAGACGCTACCCCTTCCTTTCCGCGCTGCGCTTGCAGGTGGCGGATACCGCCGGCTTCATTGCCCGCAGCCCGCTGGCACTGTTCCCTGTCTGGAGGGAACTGGCGAAGGAGTCGAGCCGCGCGGTGCATAGCATGGACGCGGCCGCGGAGCTGGCCGAATTGGGGCAGCGGGATTTCGCGGTGGAGATTCAGCCACAGGTGTTTGAGGGCCGTTTTCAACAGTTATTGGAGCAGGAAACACTGGCTGGACTGGAGCAGAGCATGCGCCGGGCCGGGCACCCGGCGGTGGCGCTTAAACGGAGTCTGCCGGCTCTGGGGCTGTTGTTGCAGCCGTTGATGAGCCAGCAACAGGTGAGCATAGACAAAGGTCTGATCCTGCCGCTGCCCGCGGAGGCGGAAGCGCAGGCGCTGACCGCCACCTGGTGGCTGGACATGCTCACCGGCTTTGTGCGCCGTGGCGATTTCGAGCTGGCGGTGTTGATTCGCGGTGGTGAGGTGCCGGCGCTGATCGTCGGCTTTAATGGGGCTGATCATCAGATACTGCGTTCGGTATGGGATCCGAGCGTGGCGGAATCCCATTTGATCGCCGTGCAGGATGCCGATTGGGTAGAGGATTATATGGCCATGAATGTCAGCTTGAACCGGCTCGCCAGCTACATTGACCGTGGCGATCTGTCCCTGGCCAGCGCCCGGCGCTTTTTCATGGAAACCTTTCTCGGGGGTGGTGTATGACCTGGCGCAAAGGCGTATTGATGCTACTGTGCGGCGGCTTGATGCAAGTGTCGTTCGCGCAGGAAACGGAAGCGGCCGCGGAGAAGCCCCCGTTGCCACCAGTGGTGGCCAAGGGCGTGGTGCCGGATCAGGCCACCCGGGCGGCGGTATTGGAACGTCTGCACGAGATTTACGGCGCCGAAAGGGTGGTGGGCCGAATCCAGGTGGAAGCGGTGCCCGCCCCGCCCAACTGGGGCCAGTACGTGGCCAATATGTTGTCGCCGGAACTTAAATCAATCCGTGGCGGCGAGATCAGCATCGAAGGCCAGAGCGTCCGCATCACCGGTGAAGTGGATAACGAAGCTCAGCGCCAGAGCGTGGCCAGTGCCTTGAGTATGGCAAGCAGCCGGGATTACACGGTGACCAACAGTTTGCGTCTCGGAGAGTCACGTCAACAGCGCCTGGACGATACTCTGGCGGATCGTTTGATTCGGTTTCAGAGCGGTAGTGACCAACTGACCGTGGACGGGCAGCGCATCCTTGATGAGATGGCCGAGGTGATGCGCGACATGGGCGATGCCCATGTCCAGATCATTGGCCATACGGATAATGTGGGGAGCCGTCAGAACAATGTGGCGTTGAGTTACGCCAGGGCCGATGCGGTGCGCCGCTACCTGATTGAGCAGGGCGTGCGGGAAGATAGTCTGGGGGTGGTCGGCAAGGGGCCGGATGAGCCGGTGGCGGACAACGCCACCCCCGAAGGACGGGCACGCAACCGGCGCATCGAGTTCCGTATTCTCTGACGGCGCCCGGAGAGCGGGCTCAGGTCATGTCCTGATCCCGCTCCCTCTCCACATCCAGTAATTCCTCCACCTGCGACAGTATGCCGTCGTCCTTGATCACTGTTTTCAGCCATTGATGCAGAGGCATCTCGCCCCAACGGGCGGCGCGTTCGGCCAGGTAAGCTACCGGGCTGTGCGGCTCGGTGCGGCGAAAGAACGCCGCCACGTCCCGCAACTGTTCCAGTGCCTGTTGCCGTGATTGGATGGGACCGCCCTGGCTGGCCGCCGCCGTGGCGGAAATAATCGGAGGATTGGGATCGCCAGCAACGGCTTCGGTGTCGTCGCCGGGAACGTCCACATTGGCATCCCGGGCAAAGCGACGGACAGTCTGATTCAACAGCGTCAGCAGATCCTCGGCCGCGCTGAAGCTGGGGCCATCCACGCCCAAATGCCGGTCCACCGCATCCCGCAATTCGCGTAACGCGGCGCCACAGTCAGGGATTTCCTCGAGCAGGCGCCGGTAGTAATCCGGTGAAGTATCGCGCCGGGCCGCCTGCAACTGATCCTGATCCGGATGATCGCCGGGATCCTGCTCTGTATTTTCCGCTCGGGAAAACACGGTCTCGAAATCGTTGAGCCCGAAGCGTCCCTGGGGCGCATTCACCAGGGGCAGCGTGCGTAGCCATTGCTGCGACTGGGTCAGCAGCCAGACCAGATTACCGACCCTCTCTTCCGCGTCTCCCTGGTCCATCATGGGGTACACGGTGTCCCAATAATGATCACAGAAGTAGGCGATCAGGCGATAGCCGCCGGCCAGACCAGCAAAACCATGCAGCTGGGTATTGGCTTCGGCCAGCCAGGATGCCACTCGTAAATCCTTGGTACGATTCCGCAGCAACTCGCGACACTGTTTGGCCGCACCGGGCCAGTCCGCGTACTTGATATCGGTGACCCATTCCCCTTGATCCAGGGTGGGGTCGTCGGCACGCCTGGCCTCCTGAATGGCATCGAATTCCATGGAAAAAGAAAGATCGTCACCGGCGGGGGCGTCATCTCGAATTGGGCTGATCAGGTCTTGCCAATGGTCCATAACGGGGCATGACTCCGTGGCGTTCGCCGCATCAGGGCAGCGTGATGGTGATGTGCGCGGTGCGCTCTGGCATTTGCACGATGTCCTGGTAAGCCGCCAGACTGGTTTCGGTCTGTTGATTCAAGGTCAGACGCAGACCGAAAAACGCCAGCACCGCGAAGCCGGCGAGGAATATCAGCGGCAACCAAAACGGTACCACCCGGCGGAGGGTATGGCGGACATTATCCGGCGGCGCCCAGTGCGGAGCGAAGCCGCTGCGCTGTCCTTTCAGATAGGCAATCTCATCGCCGAGACGGGCAATCAGATAACCCAGCTTTTCGCTGCCATCAAGCCGGTATTTGCCTTCGAATCCCAACAGCAAGCAATAGTGATAAACCTCCAGCGAGGCCAGTCTGGGCGCACCCTGGGCTCGCAAATCTTCCAGATAATCAAAGAAGTGTTGACCCGCCAGGTGATCGCCAAACAGGCGCAACTGCAACGGATGGCGCTCCCATTCATCGCGAAGGGGGGTGGGTTGCGACAGGATGACTTCGTCCACAGCCGCGCAAAAAGCGTATTTGGCGGCATAGATGTCTTCGGAGGCTATGCCGCTCTTCATCGCGCTGCGTTCCACGCCTTCCAGGAAGTTCTGAATCTCACTGGCGAAAGTATCCGCCTGATTCGGTAGCTGGCCCCGTTTCAGCAGCACCAGTAAATAGAAGCCATCGAACATGAGGTCCAGCAGGCGTCCACCAGCGGCGGTATCCCGTGGCGCGGTACCGGTATCCACCGGCGCGGCGCCGGTAAGGGACGGACGTGCGGAGAGGGAGGGGCCTTCGGTCATGATGTCACCGCGATCAATTCAAGTTTCAGATCCTGGACGCCGGTGGGGACATAGACCATTACCGATTGCCCCTTGAGCATCCGTTCGTACAGCGGGCCACGAGGTTCCAGGGAAAAATAGTAACTGCCGGGACGAACCGGAATGGCGGCGGGAATCTGATTGGCATGGATCAGCTTGACCCCGGGCATGGCGGCCAGAACACATTTTTCCACATCGTCCGGTGCGCCCACCTTGAACCGGACCGGTACCGTTTCCACCAGCTCCTGGCCGGGCATGTCCGCGGCGACGCCAAGATAAAGCGCGGTTTGAGCGTCAATCCGCTGAGAGTCCAGCATGCCACGATGATAAGATGGTTTGATTTCGGCCAGCGGGATGGCGAAGTGACGGGTGGAGATTACGGTGTCGAGCAGATCGCGCACCAGATGGAATAGTGCCGCGAAGGCCTCATCCGGAGCGTCGTGACGGTACTGAGGGAGATCCGCCAGGCCGTGCTGTGTCGAGTAGGTCAACAGATTCCCGGCCAGACGCAGTAACTCTTGATAGAGACGCTCCGGATGAAATCTGGGTTGAGCGAAGAAATGCGACAGTGTGGCATAGGCGGTGTTGGCGGTATGCAACAGCCAGAACGATGCTACATCCGATGAGCGAAACTCGATCAGCCCTTGAGACGCCTGACGTTGCTGATTGCCGAGAGCCTCGGATTTGGCCTGCAAGGCATCCAGCAATCCACGCAACTGACGGGTCAGATATTCCGAGGCGTCCAGATGGAGACACGGTGGCATGAAGGTGTCGTCCAGTTCAAACCCGCCAGTGGAAGTGCGTTTGACCCGCAACAAGGGCACGGTCAGATAGCGGTCGCGCGGAGTGTCATCGGTGAGCAGCCGCACGGACTTTTTCAGATAGGTCAGTTCCGCCTGAGCGGAATCGGTGTACAGATCGCTGGTCCCCATCAGCGTCTGCGTGAACCGGGCGTTGCCGCCGTCGTCATCGCAGTTGCCGCCATGCTCCTTGAGCAGCGGTAATGCCAGATGAATCACGGTGCTGGACACTCCGGCGGGGAGTTCTTCCAGGCGTAAAGGATCGGGCAGGGTGTCCGCATCGGGGGCCTGGTAAATTTCGCCGTCCGGGAATACCAGTGACAGTTCCAGAATACGAACGGCGCCACTTTCAAGAGCGCGCGGGTCCAGGCGGATCTGGCGAATACCCCAGGGGTAGGGGTGCAGGCTTTGCGCGACATGATGAAGGCGCGCTTCGTGGTAAGTGTCCTGGCGTTGAAAGTGCTGTGGGCGAAGGAACAGACCTTCCCCCCAAAGTACCTTCGACATGCGGCTGACATGCGACACAGTATCTTCCCTTGATATCAATCCGGCTCCACGCGGTTAGCGTCGGGCTTCGTCCTTAATTGACTGTCCGCGCAAGACTACCGGCCCCCTTCGGGGGATGCAACGGATAATGGATTCACGCCGGCGAAGGCTTCAGCGCGGCAACGCAGGGCATCTCACGGCCACCAGACTGGCGGGATCACCGGTCGGTGTCCGGATCAGGCCGGTGCCGTCGCTGGTCACCGCGCAGGCATGAAAACCCAGAGTAAGCCCGGACTTGATGACGGGCTTTGCTGTGACATCGAAAGCGAAGCGCCAACGCTCCCTCGCTGGAGAGCGGAACAGCCCCACAACACCGATTGCCTTCGCTTGTTCCGGAACGCGGGCTTCAATCAGATGATGAGCACCGGGCGTCAAGACGACTTCGCTGACGCTGATCAAATCATTGCGCAAGGCCCGAGCTTCGGCGTCATCATCGAGAAAATCCTGCAGCGATGCCTCGTAAAAACGTTGAGTGTCGCGCAAATGATAAATTCGTACCACCAGGGAGTAGGCCTGATAACCGGAGCCGGCATTCAGATTGTCGCCGCCATAGAGGCGAACCGGAATGACGGTTTCCTTTGGGCCACCGGAGCCAAGTAACGCGCAGCCTTGCAGAGATATCAACAGCGCGGCCAGAAGAATATTTTTTGTGAACTGGTTCAAAAAAAAGAAAGAGCGAGGGACTTGGTGGCGCATCGTATCCATACGTAGAAAGTCCTGGTTATATCCTGAAAAAGGCCGTGTTTTGGTGGTGTTCACTTTAGCAGTTTAGTGTCGGCCGGCCCAGTGCATCCATGACTATGGTACGGCGACAAACGACGGTGAAATCCGGCCTCGCTTGACAGGTCGGACATGCCCACTATACTCGGCCCAATTGGCCATGCCGTTGTTTTTCGTCACAAAGCTGACATTCATGCGCGTTAGCATGAATATGCATGAGTGGCTTCGAACGGCGGTAACCACCGATCGAGCGGGGATGCGTATCACGTTTGTGAAGATCGGAAGGCCTTTTGATGAGAGCAGGGATGACACGGAGTACGATGTCCAGGGACTGGATTAATACCTCATTTTTCTTTTCCCCTGAACCCACATCACTCAAGCGCTCCGGCGCTGACTCGCCGTTTTCCTGTCGCTCTTTGATTATGGTTCGTCCGTTTGCCGGTAAAGCAGGCGCGGACGGAAAACATAACCTTAGAAGACATAAGAGATGGTATTGAACAGGGAACGCCTAATACGTCTTGTCACGGTGGCGATCATGCTTGCCACGCTGAGCGCTTGCAGCATGATGTCCGGTCGCAAGTCCGCGGAATATGGTGAGCAGATGGGGCGCGCCGAAGGCGCGTTGAGCAATGACAAGGTGGACGTCGCGCTGGTGTCGTTCGCCAATGCCGCCAAAGCAGACCCCACCCGCAAGGAACCCTGGGTTCGTATCGCCCAGATCCAGTTCGATCGTAATAACTACGCCCACGCCATTGTCGCCGCTGAAGAAGCGCTGCAGCGGGATGCCCGTGATCTGATCGCGGAAGGCATTCTGACTTTGAGCGGTTTGCGCATCGCCAGCCAGTCCTTGCAGCGCCTTGGTGAGCGGGATGCTCTGGGTTCCGAAACCGCGCGCCGCGAAGCGAGGGCGCTGGCGGATACGCTGAAAACCGCCATTGGTGAAGAGCCGGTGGTTGATGACGAGGAGGATAATCGCAGCGCCCGCGCCAGCCGCCCGGCGCCGCGCCCGAAACCCCGTGTCAGCGCGCCCCCCAAACCCAAGACAACGGTCAGCAAACGCAGCGCCAACGATCCGTTCAGTGGTATTGGCGGTGATTGAGTCCCGCCCCGTCGATTCAGCCAGGAGATAGCTCCATGTCCAAGAAGGATAGCACTCAAAAACGTCTTCAGAAGGTACGTCCGCCGCGAGTACAGCTCACCTATGACGTGGAGAAGGGCGATGCCATAGAACAGAAGGAATTGCCCTTTGTCGTTGGTGTACTGGGTGATTTCAGCGGCAATCCGGAAGAGCCGCAGCCTAAGGTCAAGGATCGCAAGTTCGTCAACGTGGATATGGATAATTTCGACGAAGTGATGGAAGGCATGGCGCCACGGGCGGTCTACCGGGTACCGAACAAGCTTACGGAAGAGGGCGGTGAGTTCGGGGTCGAGTTGAAGTTCAAGTCCATGGAAGATTTCCGTCCGGAAGCGGTGGTTGAACAGGTGGAACCACTGCGCCGTCTACTGGAGTCCCGCACCAAGTTGGCGGACCTGCGCAATAAACTGATCGGCAACGAAAAGCTGGAGGACCTGCTTTCCGACGTGCTGAAAAACACCGAGCAACTGAAGGCGCTGCGAGAAGACAGCGGCACCGACGACGATCAGGAGTGATGACCATGGGAAAAGAGGTGGCAAGCACTAACGAGGCGGGAGCGGTAACCGAAACCGAAGGTCTTCTCGACCAGATCGTCGAAGAGAGCCGGGTGGCGAAGTCCGATGAGGAGCATCGCCGGGCCAAGGATATCATCTCCGAACTGGCGAAAGAGGTTATGGAAGGCACCGTGGTGGTGTCCGACAACCTCAACATGACGCTGGATGCCCGTATCGCCGAACTGGATCGCCTGATCTCCGAGCAATTGAGCGCGGTAATGCACGCACCGGAATTTCAGGATCTCGAGAGTACCTGGCGCGGTCTGCACTATCTTTGCGAACATACCTCCACTGGCTCGATGATGAAGATCAAGGCGTTCAACGCCAAGAAACAGGATCTGATTCGCGACTTCAACTCCGCCATCGACTTCGATCAAAGCGCTCTGTTCAAGAAAGTCTATGAAGAGGAATTCGGCACCTTTGGTGGCGCCCCGTTCGGGACCCTGATCGGCGACTACGCCATTGGCCGACAGCCTCAGGATATGTACTTCGTGGAGCAGATGTCCCATGTGGCCGCGGCAGCCCATGCGCCGTTTATTACCGCGGCTTCGGAGGACATGCTGGGATTGGAAAGTTTCACCGATCTGGGCAAACCGCGGGATCTTGCCAAAGTATTCGACACGGTGGAATACGCCAAATGGCGCTCTTTCCGTGACGGAGAAGACAGCCGCTATGTGGGGCTGACGCTGCCGCGCTTTCTTGGCCGTTTGCCCTACAATCCGAAAGACGGCACCACCGTGGAAGGCTTCAATTTCGTGGAAGATGTGGATGGCGCGGATCACAGCAAATACCTGTGGTGTAACACCGCCTATGCCATGGCCACCCGACTGACCGCGGCATTCGAGGACTTTGGTTGGTGTGCGGCCATTCGTGGCGTCGAAGGCGGCGGTCTGGTGGAAGATCTGCCGACCCATACCTTCCGCACCGACGATGGTGAGGTGGCTCTCAAGTGCCCCACCGAAGTGGCGATTACCGATCGCCGTGAGAAGGAATTGAGCGATCTTGGTTTTATTCCTTTGGTGCATTGCAAGAACACGGACTATGCCGCCTTCTTCGGCGCTCAGTCAGCGCAGAAGCCGAAGAAGTACAATACCGACGCCGCCAATGCCAACGCCATTCTTTCCGCGCAGCTCCAATATATGTTCGCGGTATCCCGCATCGCCCACTATCTCAAGGCGATGATGAGAGAGAAGATCGGCAGCTTCGCCTCCGCCGGCAATGTGGAAGAATTTCTTAACCGCTGGATTTCCCAGTACGTGCTCCTTGACGACAACGCCACTCAGGAAGCCAAAGCCCAGTACCCGCTGCGCGAAGCATCCATCCAGGTCTCGGAAGTGCCCGGCAAGCCGGGCTCCTACAGGGCAGTCGCGTTCATCAGGCCGCATTTCCAACTTGATGAACTGTCTGTATCGCTGCGGCTGGTGGCGGAGCTCCCGGCTTCCGCCAAAAAGTCATAGCGATTTCACGGGGTCCGGCGTGGCGGGGTGCCGTTGCCGGACCGATTAATGAGTTGCCAAAGAAGGGGCAACGGAAATGGGCGGCATGGCGTCGTCTAGACCGCATGAAGGAAGGAACTTGACATGCAACATGCATTTTTAAACATCGATTCCATTAAAGGCGAATCCAATGATGATAAGCATCCAGGATGGATCGAGATTCAATCGTTTTCGCAGGACATCCTGCAACCGCGTGCTCCCACCGCGTCCAGCTCTGGTGGCCAAACCGCGGAGCGGGTGAGCTTCGGCCCGATCGAAGTGGTCAAATCCATCGACCTGTCCAGCACCGTGCTGTGCCAGGCTTGTGCCAACGGGACCACTTTTGCCAAGGCCGAGATCGATTTCATGCGTGCCGACAAGGACGGCAACGCCATCAACTACTACAAGGTCGAGCTCAAGAATGTCCTTGTACACCGGGTGACCACCACCATCGGTGAAGATGGCTTGCCCCAGGAAGTGGTACTGCTCAGCTTTGCCGCCATCCGCTGGACCTATAACCAGCAGAAACCGGAAGGCGGAATTGGTGGTAAGACCATGGGCCAGTGGAACCTCAACAAAAACGCTCCTCAATTCTGATGGGCGGTGGTGGCGTCCGGCCGGGCGCCACCGCACTTTTGGCCGCACCGAACCAGGGAGTGGGCGGTGAGACTGGCGCAATCCCGATAATGTCATGCAGTCAGGGCGAATAAGGGGATGAGCGTGAAACGATGGGATAAGGGACTGGAACCCAGCCTGCTCGACAAATTGTTTGATGACGCGCCGAAACAGCCGGGCGACCAGAATATCTTTAAAGCGTCTTCGTTGGGACAGTACAAGGAAACCGTGGCGAGAGACCTGGAAGGTCTGCTCAATAGCCGCATGGCGTTATCGGAAACCCTGTTCGATGCCTTTCCGCAATGCCGGAAATCCCTGATGGTTTATGGGTTGCGAGACTTTTCCGCCATGAGTTTGGTCAACGCCTATGACCGCGCGCTGATCTGCCGCTCTCTGGAGGACGCGATTTCCCGTCACGAGCCCCGGTTGCACGATGTCACCGTTACCCTGGATGAAGGCAATGCACCTGGTGGCGGACTCCACTTTACCATTCACGCCTTGCTGGATATCCGTCCCGCGCGGGAGCCTGTCAGCTTCGATGCGATGTTGCAGCCCTCGACGCTGCAGTACTCGGTGAGCGGATTCCGTCGTAACGCCAGAGTGTCCTGAACATGCGTGATCTGCTTCCTTATTACGAACGGGAACTCGGCTTTCTGCGCCGGTATGGCAAGGAGTTCGCCGAGCGTTATCCCAAGATTGCCAGCCGTCTGCTGCTGTCGGCGGACGTCAGTGAAGACCCCCATGTGGAACGGCTGATCGAGTCGTTCGCATTATTGAGCGCGCGTATTTCAAAAAAGCTGGATGACGACTTCCCGGAATTCACCGATGCGCTGCTTGAAGTTCTGTATCCTCATTACCTGCGTCCATTCCCATCGTGCTCGATTGCCCGGTTTGATGTAGGGAATGCTCTGTCGACACTCAGCGAGCCACTACGCATTCCGCGCGGCACGGCGTTGCGTTCGCGGCCGGTACGAGGGGTAAATTGCCGCTTTCGCACCGCTTATGATGTCACGCTGGTGCCGATTGTTCTCACCGAGGCCTCCTACCGCCCGGTAATGCGGGCCCCCATGGCGATGGGTGGCGTTGGCGCGGGGCAGGGGCAACTTTCTCTACGATTCGAGCTGGCCTCCACGCAATTGTCGTTCGCCACTCTTGGCGTTGATACCCTGAGACTGTTCACCGACGGCGAGCCTTCCTTCTGTGCCGCCCTTCGCGACGCGCTTGCCTATGGCATAGGCGCCACTTACGTGGAAGCGGATGACAGCGGGCGGTGGCTCGCGGTGGATCAGACACCGATACGGCAGGTTGGATTCGACGACGAGGAATCGTTGATTGATTATCCGAGCCGCTCTCACCCGGCGTATCGTCTGCTGACTGAACTGTTTGCCTTTCCGGAAAAATTCGGTTTCTTCGACCTTGATATAAAAACATTGTCGTCCACGGCATCCGGTAGCTTCACCGTCCATTTCGCGTTGAATGCGCCACACACCGACGGTGAGCAGCAGCAGTTACTTGAAGGCCTCGGCAAGGACAATGTGCTTTTGGGATGTTCACCGGTGGTGAATCTTTTCCGGCAACGGGGTGAGCCGATCCACGTGCATGAACGCCAGGCCAGCTATCCGGTGGTGGCCGACGCCCGTAATGCCTTTGCTCACGAGATTTACTCCATCGACACGGTAAAGCGGGTGCGGCAGACGCCGTTGGGCGAGGATATCCAGACATTCCGCCCGTTCTATTCCCTGCACCATGGCGAGGATGCCGGTGGTGAGGGGCTTTACTGGACCGCCAGACGGGATGAGGAACTGGCCGAGCAGAGTCCCGGCTACGAAACCGAAATCACCTTCGTCGATCTGCGTTTCAACCCGACCGTGCCCAAGACGGATGTGGTGGGGCTGGACCTGACCTGCACCAACCGGGATCTGCCCAGCCACCTGGCCTACGGCGTCAGCGGTGGTGATCTGACCATGGAAACCGACACTTCGGTGAAAAGCATCACCATGTTGCGCAAGCCCTCGCGCCCGCGCCGTTTCATCGGCGGCAGAAACGCGCATTGGCGGTTGATCTCCCATTTATCCCTCAATCATCTTTCGATCGCTGGCAGCGGCCTGCCAGCGTTGAAAGAGATGCTGTCACTTTACGATCTGTCCTCGGCGGCGGTGGCTCGGCGCCAGATTGAAGGGCTGGTCGAAGTGCAGCACCGCCCGGTTACCAGCTGGTTACCGGGCCGGCCTTTCGCGGCGGTGGCAAGAGGCGTGGAAATCAATCTCACCATCGACGAGAGCAGTTTCGTCGGCACCGGGCTGTCGGCTTTCGTGGCTGCCCTGGACCGTTTCTTTGGCCTTTATGTCCATGCCAACAGCTTCACCCAGTTGAATATCCTTTCCCGCCAAAGCAATGAGGTACTGATTCAATGCCCTCCCCGAAGCGGCGAATCGACGCTGGTATAGCCCAGCAGTTGCTCAGTGAGCCTCACCGTTTTGGTTTTTTCCAGTCGGTGCGGATCATCGAGCAGCTGTTCAAGCGCCAAACGTGCAGTGCCGATGACGACGCGGTGGCCCGGCATATGCGCTTTGGCAGCAGCCTGTCTCTGGGCTTTCCGGCCAGTGAACTGGAGAAGCTGGAGGCTTGGTCGGAGGAGGGGGAGCGACTGGATCGGCCCGGGGCGGTGGATTACACCCTGACCATGGAAAAACTGGGCAAAGTCCAGATGACGCCAAGTTTCATGGGCCTGCTTGGCGTCAAGGGCGCCTTGCCCTGGCATTATGGTGAATGGCTGCATGAGCGGGAGATCTTTCAGCGAGACCGGGCCGCCCGCGCCTTTCTTGATATTTTTACCAACCGGGCGGTGGCGCTGCATTACGGGGCCTGGAAGAAGTACCGGCTGGCGATTCAGTATGAGCTGGATCAGCGAGAGCGCTTCTTGCCATTACTATTGTCGCTGGCCGGCGTGGGCGTACCCGGGCTGCGAGACCGGTTGAATGAGGCTCCGGGCGCGATTCCGGATCAGGCGGTGGCCTTCCATGCCGCCACGGTGGGGCAACGGCCGGTGGCAGCGGTGCAGATGCAGCGTTTGCTGACCGATTACTTCCAGGTGCCGGTCAAAGTAGAGCAGTTCGTTGGCGCCTGGTATGAGATTCCCGAGCAACAGCGTACCTGTCTGGGCGCAAGTAACGCCCGGCTGGGTGTCAGCGCCGTGGCCGGCGAGCGGGTCTGGCAACGGGATCTCAGGATGCGTTTGGTGGTAGGGCCGCTGGAGAAGGGAAGCTTTGATGCTTTCCTGCCCGGAGGCGAAGCCGCCCAGGCCTTGGAAAAATGGTTGACCATGCTGACCGGTGCCAGCCTCGAGTATGAAGTTCGCCTGGTGCTTAAAGCGGAAGAAATTAACGGATGCCTGCTGGGGGATCCGGAGCGGGGCGGGCGTCTTGGCTGGGACGGGTTCCTGTCCACACGCCAGGATGCCGGCATCCGCACGGATACGACTTACGGTATCCATACACTTCAATGAAGGACGCAACGATGACCGGCAAGGAGCGTAAGCCGCGCCATGAGCATTAACCTGAAAACACTGATCAGCAAACTCAACGACCGCTGCCGGCAGGCGGCGGAGAGAGCCGCCAGCCTGTGCATGGCCGCAGGGCACTATGAAGTCGACCTGGAACACCTGTTCGTGGCGTTGCTGGAGCAGCCTCGGAGCGATCTGGTTCTGGTGGCACGCCGTAGCGGCATAGCGCCGGATGCACTGGAACGAGACCTTCGCGTTGAAATGGAAAGACTCAAAACCGGTAATCAGCGCACCCCGGTGTTCTCTCCGCATCTGCCGACACTGTTCGAACATGCCTGGCTGCTGGCCTCGCTGGATTCCGGCACCACCCGTATCCGCAGCGGGCATCTATTGCTGGCGTTGTTGACGGAACCGGATCTGTCCCGCTTGGCGCAGCGCAGCTCCGCGTTATTTACCCGATTTGATCTTGAGCAGCTGAAGCACGACTTCGACAAAATGACGGAAGGGTCGGAGGAAGGGCATCGTGATGCACCTCTGACGGAAGACGCGCCCAGTGAGGAAGGAGAGGACAAAGCGCTTGGCAAGACGCCGGCTCTGGATCAGTTCACCCAGAATCTCACCGACCGGGCTCGGGAAGGCGCTATTGATCCGGTTATCGGCCGTGATGGTGAGATCCGCCAGTTGGTGGACATTCTAATGCGCCGGCGTCAGAACAACCCGATCCTCACCGGTGAGGCCGGGGTGGGTAAGACGGCGGTGGTGGAAGGGCTGGCACTGCGCATCGCCGCCGACGATGTGCCGGAACCCTTGAAAGGCGTGGCGCTGCATGTGCTTGATATGGGCTTGTTGCAAGCCGGCGCCAGCGTCAAAGGCGAGTTCGAGAACCGGCTCAAGACGGTGATTGACGAGGTCAAGAAAAGCGCCCACCCGATCATCCTGTTCATCGATGAAGCCCATACCCTGATCGGTGCCGGCGGTCAGGCTGGCCAGAACGACGCCGCCAATCTGCTGAAGCCGGCACTGGCCCGCGGCGAGCTGCGTACCATCGCCGCCACCACCTGGAGCGAGTACAAGCGTTACTTCGAAAAAGACGCGGCGCTGGCCCGGCGCTTCCAGGTCGTGAAGGTAGACGAGCCCAGCGAGGCTCTGGCCGCGGCCATGCTGCGTGCCATGGTGCCGCTGATGGAGCAGCATTTTGGCGTGCGCATCCTCGACGAAGCCGTTACCGAGGCGGTGAGATTGTCGCACCGCTACATCAGCGGGCGGCAACTGCCGGATAAGGCGGTATCGGTGTTGGATACCGCCTGCGCCAAGGTGGCGCTTGGGCAGGGCGCCACCCCCGCCGCTATCGAGGACGCCGACAAGCATTTGCAGCGCCTGGAGCAGGAAATCGCGGCTCTGTCACGGGACGAACAGGCCGGGGCCTCCCATGGAGACCGCCTGGCGGATCTGCAAAGCGAGCGGGCGGAGACGCAGGACCGTATCGCTACCCTGAGGGAGCGCCTCGACCAGGAAGTGGCATTGGTACAGAGCATCCAGCGGCTACGGGACGGCCGGGAAGAAACGGCGGTCCCCGGCCAGGCCGATTCTGGCCACAGCATCCCGGAGCTGTTGTCCCGGCTGCGGGAAGTACAAGGTGACGCGCCCATGGTACCTCTGCAAGCCGACGGCTCGGTGGTGGCGGAGATCGTTTCTAACTGGACGGGTATCCCGCTGGGCCGCATGGTCAAGGATGAGATTGCGACGATTTCCAATCTGTCCGCCCTGTTGGCGGAGCGCGTTACCGGGCAACAACATGCGCTGGACGCCATCGCACAGCGAGTGCGTACCGCCACCGCCCGTTTGGAGGATCCGAACAAGCCCAGAGGTGTGTTTCTGTTCGTGGGCCCCTCCGGCGTGGGTAAAACCGAAACCGCGCTGGCATTGGCCGACATCCTCTACGGCGGCGAGCGCAAGCTGATCACCATCAATATGAGCGAGTACCAGGAAGCGCATACGGTTTCCGGCCTGAAAGGCTCGCCGCCCGGGTATGTAGGGTATGGCGAAGGCGGGGTGCTCACAGAAGCAGTGCGCCGCAATCCCTATAGTGTGGTGTTGCTGGACGAAGTGGAAAAAGCGCATCCGGATGTGCTGGAAATGTTCTTCCAGGTTTTCGACAAAGGGGTGATGGATGATGCCGAAGGGCGCGAAATCGATTTTCGCAACACCCTGATCATCCTCACTTCCAACGTGGGCTCCTCGCAAATCATGCAATCCTGTCTGAACCAGGAAGCTGACTCACTACCGGACCCGGACGCGCTCCATGATTTGCTGCGTCCAGTGCTCTACAAGGCTTTTAAACCCGCCTTTCTGGGGCGGCTCAAAGTAGTGCCGTACTATCCGATCAGCGATGACGTTCTGGCGCGTATCATCAAGATGAAACTGAACCGCATCGCACGGCGGGTAGCGGAGAACCATGGCGCCTTGTTCGAATGGGACGACGCCTTGGTTGAATCGGTGCTGGCCCGGTGCACCGAGGTGGACAGCGGTGCCCGCAATGTGGATCACATTCTCAACGGCACGCTTTTGCCGGAAATTGCCGAGTCCGTCCTCGCCGCCATGGCCGAGGGCGCTAAAATAGCCGGTATCCGGGTGACCGCGGATGATAACGGTGATTTTCAATACACGGTAACGCCGGAAGGGGTGCCGTCAACCGGAGCCGAGTCTCCACAAATCTTGTCCTTTCATCACAGGAGTGAATCATGAGCGTCTACGGAGTGGATCAGGAAAAAGCCATCACCAACTGCGACGCGGGCCCGAGCATCGGCCGGAAGAGACCGTTGGATGAGGTGCGCCGCTGGCATCGCGTGGCCCCGGGGCATGTGGTCGAGTTACTGGTGGAATCCCCCATCGAACAGCGCCATCAGGCGCGTCAGCTGCTCGGCATGATGGAGCATATGCCGTGGCGGATTCAGGCGCCGGCACAGGCTCAGGATCGGGCCGGGCGTCTGGTCAGCAACGTAAGACTGATCGTGTTGACGATCGCCGGCCGCAATCACCAGCTCCATTGTTCCGAGTCGCCTTCGCTTCAGTTGGAGCGGATCTCCGCGTAGCCGGGCGCTGATAGCGCTGCCTTACGCGGAGTGAAGCAACGGGAAAATCGATCAGGGACCGCTGACATGGATGTGATTGCCAGTCTGATGAGTGCGTTGTCCGCGCCGGGGCAGGGAGCCCGTTTATTGCAGCTCCACACTCCGCTGGGACCGGACGTTCTGGTACCGGAGAATTGCCACGGTATCGAGGCGGTTTCCGGCGCCGGTGTCGACGCCGGCGCCGGCTTTCGTTTTGATATTACGGCACTGTCGGTGGATGCCCGCCTGCAAGCGGACGACTTGCTCGGGCAGCCGGTTCTACTCACCTTGCTTACCGCGGACTCACGGACGGATCGCCGCCCTTTCCATGGCCATGTCACCCATTTCGAGTATCTGGAGAGCAACGGCGGACTGGCCCGATATGCGTTGGTGATCGAGCCGTGGACAGTGTTCCTGCAACAGTGGGTGGACAGCCATGTCTATCAGGACATGACTGTCATGGAAGCCCTCGACACCTTGTTCGGGCGACTGGCGGCCCGTGGCGGCGTGGTCGCGCCTCGCTGGCGATGGGACTTGGCGGACAACGCGCTTTACCTCCGGCACAGCCTCGCCGCGCAACTGGAGGAAGATGGTCTGGCGTTCATGATCCGGATCCTGTCGGAGCAGGGGCTGTTTTTCTGGTTCGAGCATCAGGGGAATATGCAGGGTGAGGAAGAAGGTCAGAGCACGCCCAAGGAGGCCGGCGAATTCCAGGTGCCGGGCAGCCATACACTGGTGATCACCGATTATAACAGCGCTTTCTCGGATCTAGGCGGGATCCGTTATCACCGCAGTGATGTCACCGAGCAGGAAGACGCCATCCAGCAATGGCGGCCGGGACGCTGCGCCCATGCCGCTGGCGTCCGCCGGGCCACCTGGGATTACCGATCGCTGAAAACCCTATCCTCGCAACAAAGCAGCGCGGATATGGCCTGGTCACGGGCGGAGGATGACGACAGCCCCACGGCCTATGCCTGGCACAATCAGGCGGAAACTGAATGGCGCGGCCGTCGGCACATTGAAGTTCTGGAAGCGGCTGGGAAACGGGTGGAAGGAAATGGAACCTGGCGGCGGTTGCGTCCCGGCGGGCAATTCCAGCTTCACCAGCACCCCGGATACGCAGAGGATGCCACCTTTCTCTGCCTGGCGGCGACACACCATGCCCGCAACAATTTAAGCTCGGATCTGATGGCGCAAGCCGATCAGCGGTTCGAGATGCCACGGCCTGGCTTTCCTGATGCGCCAGAGCCTCTCGGTGACGACGCCTTACCGTCTCTGGATAGCGCCCCAGAGTCTGATTTTTATCGCAACGGTTTCGTTGCTCTACAAGTGGATACGCCGTTTCGTCCCATGGATACCACGTCACGCCATGGGCAGTCCCGGATCCGTGGCCGGGGCCTGCACAGTGCGGTGGTAACCGCGGACAATACACCGGTGCACACCGACCGTGATCATCGCATCAAGGTGCAATACCCCTGGCAACGGGGCGAAGGCGCCAGTAGTGGGGAATCCCACCCTGAAAGCGGCATCGACAACGCTCCGGCCAGCGCGGGCGCCTGGACCTGGGTGCGCACGCTGACGCCATGGGCTGGCGAGGATTGGGGCGGTGTCGCCGTGCCCCGAACCGGGCAGGAAAGTCTCACCCTGTTTTTGGAAGGCCAGCCGGAAAGGCCCGTTGCCATCGGTACCGTTTTCAACGGTCAGGGCAACGACGAAGCCCAGCATAATCAGGTGGGTGGCGGTCACGCCCGGGCCACCGGTAATGCCGCCCCCTGGTTCAATGGCAACGATCATAAAGCGGTCTACACCGGCCTGAAGAGCCAGGCACTCTCCGCCAGCCAGCAAGGTAACAGCGGCCACCAATGGATACTGATGGACAGTAGCGAGGGGCAGTCCCGTGCCGAAGCCGGCAGCACCCAACATCAGAGCCGTTTGAGCCTGGGCCACCTGAAAGGCGGGAAAGACAACCTGCGGCAAGGAGAAAGAGGTTTTGGCGCCGACTTGAGCACCGTATCCAGCGGCGCCCTTCGGGCTGGACAAGGTGTCCTGCTCAGCACGGAGGCGGGGCAATGGCAAATGAGCACCGATGGCGCCCAGGCGCGGCTGCAGGGTAATGCGGACCTGCTGAAAACCCTCAATGACGCCGCACGCAACCAGAACGCCGGGCAGACAGGCGAAGCCGACGAATTGCCTTCCCAGCAATCATTGCGCCACGTATTAACCACGCTGAAAGACACCCGTTCCGGCTCTGGAGGGGAGCAGGGCGGTGCCGGCTCACCGCCCGGCTGGTCCCGTCCGCTGATCGTCGCCACCAGCCCGGATGGGCTGGCCAGCATTACCCAGCAGGCACAGACCTGGGTAGCGGGTACCACCACCACGCTGGTCAGCGGCGCGGACATCAACTGGATGAGCAAGAACCGCACGGTAATGACCGTGAGCGGCGGGCTGAGCCTCTACAACAACGGCGCCGCTCCGGCCAGCGGCAAACCCAACCAGGAAAGCGGAATTCAACTGCACGCCGCCCAAGGCAAAGTCAGCGCCCGGGCCCCGAAACAGCCCGTGACCCTCGCCGCCGCCCAGGACGTCGCCCTGGCCAGCACCAACAGCCAGGCCATCCTGGCCGCCCCCAACCAGCCCCTCCTGCTCGCCTCAGGCGGCGCCTATCTTAAACTCGATGGCGGCAACATCGAGCTGGGTGCTCCGGGAGGGGTGCATCTGCAAGCAGCGATGAAGCAGTTTGTTGGGCCGGCAAGCGCTTCGGCGCAGGCCGCGCCCTTGAGTGCGGGCAATTTAAAAGCTTGCCCGGAAGGCGATGCGCAGGCGGCGGCCGGCGGTGCGGCGTTTCTCATGGAATCTTCTTCCGCCGGGATTACAGAGTTCGATGAAGCCTTCGTTCTACGCTCCAAAAAGACGGGACAGCCCCTGGCGAACCGAGCCTATCGTGTTATCCGCGCGGATGGTTCGGTAGAGGAGGGGATAACCGATGAGAACGGTTCAACCCATATCGTGGTCACCGGTGACTCTGAAGATCTGCAGATTGAAGTTGGGGGAAGGCAGGCATGACAACCTTTTCGCTCTTGGGAGGTTCCCAAACTTCGCCTATCGAAAACCGGGAACGCAAGATCATCGAAGTGGATGATCCCGAGCTGAATGTTTGCCTCTACGTAATGGACGCCGGCACCAAGCAGGACGCGTTACCCTACGTGGCTTATTCCCCGGTTGATCCCTCCTCCTCGCCCGGGGAAAACGCCGCACTGTGCTTGCGGGCATTGGAGCCGGAAGAGAGTGCGACCATCGAATTCGACCTACTGGGAGAGGACCGATCACCTGAACTGGACGAGTCCATGGACCGTGCGGAAATCCATTGGCGGGTCGTGGATACGGACGATGACGGCATCATCGGTGAGGGCGACTTCGCCGCAGGTTTGGCGTCATTGGATCTGTCCTTGAAACAAGGAGGCGAAGTGTCTCCGGAACGAATATTTGAGGTGCAGATCGGCCCCGCGGGCGCGGAACCCTTTGAAGTTGTACAGAGTGCGCAAGTGCACTTGTTGCGGGACCGGTTATCCTGGTGGTTCGAACCGTGCTCAATTGATTTCGGGTGGCGTCCGTCACAACCGGAGATGCGCAAGGATACAGGAGAGTACCGGCACCCTCAGAGAACTGCCTATACCCGCGAAGCATTGCAGTCCATCTATGCGTTCCTTGCCATGGAAGACAAAGGAATATTCCCGAAAGGCTCCTGGTTGAAACCTTCAGTGACCTGCTTCGGGGAATTCAATGAGAAGCTCAAAGAAGCACACGGTGCTGATCTCATGGACCTCAACACTGTCGAGCGCCTTGATTTGACCAGTGTCGTTTCTTTGAATTCTCAGAATGAGAGAATTAATGCTCTCGGATACACGCTGACGAAACAAAGCGCTTACCACAACCTGGACCCCAATCCCGCATTTAAAGTGAGGGCTAAGAGAGAAAGGGTGAACTGGGTCATGGAGGCGGTGGAGAACATCGGTGATACGAGACTGCCTCTGGCGGTGCTGTTGGCCAAATGGCAGACGGAAGGGTCACTGAAGGTCAATGGGAGTGACAGTATTGTCGAGCAATACAGCAGCGAATGGCTTCGCGACCCTGAAAGCGGCTTCGATCCCAAAGGCGGTTGGAGTTCGTCGACGGGAGCAAAGCTGTATTACGCCTACGCAACAGCGTGGTCGGGGCTGGGTGCGGATTTTTTGACTACGCATATAAAAGGGGAAAACGACAATCGTTTGATTCTCAACGATTTCGATAACTCCTATCAGCACTTTATTTCCCAGGCCGACCGGTTTGGGGGGCGTGGGTTTGGTGCATCGATACTGGGTGATCTCGATGTCACCTTAGCGGAGAAGTCCTGGGGTAGCTATTATATGGTGACCGGGAACGCCGCTTTTTTCACCAAAATGCTGGAGATGGCGGGCAGATTCTTTCTGTCTGAGTGGAAAGAGTATGGTGCCGATATCACCTATATGGCTTACAACGTCGGCGGATCGACATACGGCAAGGTGCTCAATGCTTACAACTCGGGAAAATACCTTGAGCGAACCCGGCTGAGCTTCGTTGACTGGGTGATGCACTATGAAATTCGAGACAATGAATGGAAGAAGCCTAGGCGAAACGCTCTGCGATTTCATTTCTACCGCAAGGTATTTGAAGGGGAGAACATCTGATGGCTTCGCTGATAAGGTCGAATCCGTTCGTCGCCACCGCAGGCCTGTTGATATTCTCGCTTTCCAGCCCGGCACATAGCCAATGTCCTCTCCTTGGAGAGGCCCGCCAGTTTGAGCCGACCCTCTCAGCGCCCCCGTGGGAAGAGCCGGTAGCAAAAGCGGATTTACCTTGGTTCAAAGCGCATGCCTCTGAAACCCGAATTATCAGCGGCACCTCCGAAACCGGCGGCAAGGAAGTCACCATTGAGTATCAAGGCGGGCACTTGCTGCTTGATGAAGGCCCTCCCTCCTATCAGGTCCAGGTTCAATCCATTGCGGGGCCTTTGCTATTCAGCCGGGACTCTGATGGTCGCAGCCGGGTCCGAATTCGCAATGTGGAGCGGCTGGTCAGTCACGACGATGGCTCCTTGTCACTGGATCGCCTGGCCGAAGTGAGCACACCGGAATGGTCGGAGTGTGGATTTGTCCTTGATGGCAACGAGAACCCGACGGAACGAGTTGGCATCATACTGCCGGACCTCCACCTTCTGACGGATGGGGATCGCTCTCAATACAGCCTGCTTATCCGGGAGAAGGAGGCAGCAACTCGTCTGCCCGTTCCTTTTGAGCAATGGAGAAACGTGCCGGTGCAGCAGTTGGAAGAGCACGCCATTGTGTTCATGGCTCCGGAGAACCTGGATAGAAGCAGGGTGCGGGTGGTTTGGCTCCACCTGGACAGCAAGGGAACAATTGAGTCGCGGGCAAGCGGACAATGAGAAGGGCAGGGAGCCCGGCCCAGCCGGGAAGACGAAATCATGACGGAGTAGCTTCGTTATTGACGCGGGCGGCCCAATCGAGTGCCGGCGCCTATCTACTGGTTGACCCCTTTCTGGCCACGTGGCGCCAGGCCCGGGATCGTTTGCGGATTCCGGTTTCAAACGACGTGACCGTGGTAAAAGTTGGCTATGCGGGGATTACTGACGACCACTGTCCCCATCTGATCCGATGGAAAAGCACGGATGATACTTGGTTGCGGCACTCGATGATGCTCGCCGATGAAGAGCAAGCCGATGGCGGCCAGGAATCCGTAAAGGGATTGATGATATCCGGTTGGCTTTTTTCCGATGAGGCACCCGCCACCATCGCCCACCATCTTGCCCGGATTTCCACGCTGCGCCATCCGAAAGCGGGCCGGTGTTATCTGCGGTGGGCGGATCGACGGGTGTTGGAGTGGATGTGGCCCAGTTTTTCCTCCTGTCAGCGTCGCCGATTGCTGGGCCCGATCAACGCCTGGTACACCCTGAACCGCCGGGGAGGCCTGATTGAGTATCAGACGCCCAAAGAGGAACGAGAACCTGAAGAACACTTTTTGCCCCCTTTGACGATGGAACAATGGAGGAGGGCGGAGCAGGGGCAATTGGTGCAGACGTTGTTGAGGGGCTGGGCCGGCGGTAACACCGAAGCCTTGCCTGAGGACTATTTGCTCCAAGCCGGCAATGCTATCCAAGGTGCCCTGACATTGGACCTGAGCCGCCAACGGGACGTTCTGTTGCTCGCGGGATACACTCTGCAAGTACACCCTCGGCTGGCGGAACATCCCAGTGTCATCGAAGTGGTACAGCGGTCCCGCAAAACGGGCGTCCCTCTGCAGGCAGCCCTGCAGGAAATTGAGGACCCTTCCGGTTGGGAACGTATCCGCAAGGAACTTAGTGAACACGCTCCCAGGCAGGGAGCAGCGATTGACAGAAGGGAATCTGCAACATGACCACATCCCCCTCCGCTTTAGGCACGTACACTCAAAAAGCCATTGCCATAGCCGCGGGAAGCGGTGAAAGCGAGGCTCAGGGCTGCCCTTCCTGCGTCAAGGCGGGGCTTCCCGTGTTGCTGACAAGGCCCGGCCTGGCCGACAAGCAATATGCTCTGCAAAAGCGCCGAGCGGTGGCGCCTCTTCTACCTGGGGTGGCGGACCCTGCCTTGCGTCATGCTGGCTATGTGATGCGTACATTGCGCAAGGGCTACCTGTTTGCCTACTACGAGGAACCCCATACTCCGCAGATCACGCAGCAGCAAGGCTGGCAGGCCTTTCGGGTGGATGATGGTGGTTTCATGTCGCCCCATGCCATTGACGATTTGCCGTTGGATGGCCAGGAACAGGACACGACTTTCAGTTGCGAGCGGGTGGCCGGTTACGCATCGGCCATGCTGTTCGTCATCCCGGATGCCAAGAACACCGGCAGGGTCTGGGTCGGTTTCAGTGATCACCCATGGAGTGAGAAGGTTCGCGAAAGCTATGCCGGGAGCGAGTCCCTGCGTCAGGAAAGAATGGTATGCATTAACGCCCGGGAGGCCAGCTGCGAGCGAGCTGTGCCGCTTACCACCACCAATCTTGAATCCACGGTGGCGGATTATGACCCGGAGCGTCCCTTCGAAGCGTTGCGCGGCTCCCCCTTTCCTCCCTTGGTGCCGTCCGGCGGCTTCCTCGGTATCGGAAGAACACTGCCGTTCCTGGAGTCCATCCAGTTACCCGTGCGGGAAGAACGGGCGTCTGACGTCCTCGAACAAGCCGGAGTGATCCTTGGCCGGGATGGCAATCAGTTCAGCCCCGCCGACGTAAAAATTGTCAGTCTGCCGGATCCAGTGGGCGTCACGTTCGAGGCGGCCCAGCGCCGGATCACACTGTGCAACACCGCGGCGGAATGGGTAAATCAGCAGGCCAACGGCGATACCGGAAAAGCGCACTGGATGCTGACCTCGGCAATGAGCGTCGAGGGGCTGCTCATTGAGCTGGACCGCTCTGCGGAGAGTCGGAAGGCGGGCTTCAATACCCAATATCCGGAATTCAATGCGCAGAGGGAAGGCCGCGGCCCTGGCATAAGAATGACCCATGAGGAATTCCGGCGGAAGCAAGAATCCGGCGAGCTTCCTCCAGAAGCCACGTTCGACCTGGTGGTGCCTTACACGGGCATGTCCAGCCAGGAACTGGAGGATTACCGGAACAACATCAGCACGGTACGCCTCCCCACCAACAGCAGCATCGACCGTGAAACGGAAAGGCTCAAAAAGAATGTGCTCGACAAGCTGGAACCCGGGAATGGGGGGCTGCTCAAGTACAAGGAATTTCTCACCGCTTTCAACGACAAGGTGAAGGAGGACCAGCTCAGATTGGCGGAGCTGGAAGCCGACTATTTCGCCTGGCTGGATTGCACCGCCCGGAAGCAGGTGACTGCGAATGACTTCGACGAGGAATGCATCGTCGATGGCGTCTTTTATTGCGATTGCGTCAGCAAACTGACCTTTGCCGGGCACCTTACTGATAATGGCCTGGAATGGTACAAGAACTTTCTTACCGACGATCCGGAGGACAAGGAAAATCTGTTATTGAGGGCGTTGCTGGGCAACCAGAAAAGCGCCTTTGAGGAGTGGGTGGCGAAGAAAAAAGGCCCCTATGGACAGCTCAAGTCCATCATCGGCGAAGTGGAAAAGGCGCTAAAAGATGACCCGGAGGCGCTCGGCCCGCAAAGCCGGACCATTGCCCGATGGTTGCCGCACTTGAAAATTGGACTCACCGCCATGGTCAGCCCGGTGTTGACGGTCACCGGTGCCGTGGCCACGGGCTTAGCCAAACGGGATGAAATCACCGCCGCCTTCCGCGAGCAGTTGCGTAACCTGTCCGGAGTAATAGCCGCACGCAGCAGCGGCAACCAACTGCCAGCGCTGCTGAAAGTACAGATGTCATTGAGCGATGCCACGCGATTCTGGAATCGGCAGATGGGCACCCTGCAAGGCGCCATGCGCACCTTTGCGGGCCAGGTGCGAGGCGAGAAAGTGCAAAGCTTGGTGCTGGGTGGCGCCATCGCCCTGGAGGCCCGTGGTGCCAGCGCAATGAGCGATGCTCTGGTGGATGTGTATCTGTGGGCCAGTGATGTGCCAGATGCTATCGGCGACGCCCTGGAGGGTGCCACAGACCTGCCATCTCGGGCTGCGGCAGGGGCCAGCGTAGGCGCGGCTGCCATGGCCCGGGCTGGCAACTTCATCCTGCGGCCAGCGGCGGCCAACCTGAACCAAGCTTGGCAGGGGGCCGCCCGGCTGGTGACCCGAACCCAGCTCGACCGTTTGGCCCGTAATAGCGTGACCCTGGCCAGCAATGGCGGTGCCCTGCTGGCAGTGGGTTCTGGTGTGTTCTCCTCTCTGGCCCTGCTCGATGCCTGGGACAAATTCAAACATGGTAATGCGGAGGAACGGCAGCAGGCTGGCACCAGCTTGCTGACTTCGGGATTGGGGCTTTCCGGTGCCTTTCTTGCTCTTGGAGTGGAGATGGCTGAGCAAGCCGCTAAGTCGGCCCTGAAGGAAAGCCTGAAAAAGGGGGCGGGGATAGTGGGGGCTGCGGCGGCATTAATTGATGGTGCGCAGACAATTTTTAGAGCAATTTCCGTATCCGAAAGAGGGGATGCAGATGCAGCATTTGCAATGCGTATCCAGGGCTCCCTTCTTCTAGGAGCTGGGTTTGCTGGCGCAGCCGCTGCTTTTGGGTTCGGTAAAGTAGCAATTCTGGGACTTTCCGTAACTGGATGGGGATTGATTCTAGTCGCACTAGGTATTATAGCGGGCTTTATCGCTGTGGCCTTACAGGATACCCCCACAGAGGAATGGGCAGGCCGCAGCCTATGGGGAAAAGCCTCAGATAAATGGGGAAGTTTTGACCGGGAACAAGGGGAGTTGAACGCTCTGATGCTGGGCGTTCGGGTGGATTTCGATTTTCGAAGCCGCTTCACCAACATGAGTAACTACGGCCGCTCCCTGGCTCATCAGGTCAACCCACTCAATATGGTTCGCGATGCGGGCAAACTGATTCGCGGTGAACGGCCCGGCCCACAGATGATGCGCGAGGCCTGGGCCCGCATCGTCACCCCGAAGGCGCTGGAGAGTCATATATGCTGGGTGGTGCGAATCATTGCCCGCCGTAAGGATGGTAAGGACGCGCTGGTGGCAAACTACAGCCATCGTACCGGTGATGTCGTCTTGGTGGCGGCCCGGCGGGACACCTTCGAGAACGACATGGAGAGTGTAAACCCAGATCAGGATGACAGTAAGCGGGAAGACGATTTCTGGACCGTGGAGCTTTCCGCCCAGTTGGACATTGAGGTCTACGAGGAGGCATGGGCCGAGGTGTTGATCTACGGGGACCCAACGGCTTCAGAAGCTCCATTGGTCAATCATACACTGAGAGAGGAATAGCTGATTCCATGCCGGTAGACGATAAAGAACATGGCATTCTGATTCCGGAATGGCGAAAAAAAGAGCCGGAATTGACGTTTACGGAAGCTCAACGTAAGCGGAATATCTATGCGCGCAAGGCCCCGCTGAGGGTAATGCCCAATGATAAGAAACAATCTGTTCACTTGAAACCAGCCAGCTACAGAACGATTTTGCGGGTCCTACCTGAAGCGATTGAGGTGGGAACCTCTATGGGGGAGGGGACAGCGAAATATCTGGGTCTATTTGGCGTTGCAGGTGTTTTAATTGGACTCTTCATTATTTTCTATGAGCCTCTCATAGGAGCAGCAGATTGGACACACATTCTTTTCTCGATTATTGGATTTGCTTTTTTTCTATTGGGGGCGCTGTTTATTCGCCGGGCGTTTTTCAGCCCCTCCGATCATCCGACCTTATTCAATCGCAAGACCAGGCAGGTGTATGTTATCCCATTGAAGCCTCTTAATTTCCTGAAGTTCTGGGAAAAAGGTGAGCCCGGCCAGTTGAAGAGCTACTCCTGGGACAAGGTTGCCGCCCGCACCTACCGTCGGCTGGATGTGCCAGGTGGCACGGTAGCGCGCACCGAAACGGCCATGGAACTGCTCTGCATGACGGATGAGAACCCGAAGGTGGTGGATGAGATGGTCAGCCTGGGCATGACCGGCACCTGGAGTGACAATAATCAGGTGGCGCTGTGGGAACACATCCGCCGTTACATGGAGGAGGGCGGTCCGCCACTGCAGCCAGGTGATCAGTTGCGTAAGGTCAACCACGACAAACTACCGGAATTTCCGCCTGAAGTGGTCGAGGCCGCCGGCGGGCCGGCGTTAACGGAAGAGGAGCTGGCACAGTGGACACGGCCACAAGAGTAGCGTTTGTCGTCATCGGGGAGCAGGCCAACCATGCCCGTGGACGATAAGGAACGTGGCATTCTGATTCCAGAATGGCGGAAAGAGGAGCCGGAGCTGGAATTTACCGAAGCTCAGCGTAAACGGAATATCTATGCACGCAAGGCCCCGCTGAGGGTAATGCCCAATGACAAGAAACAATCCCTCCACTTGAAACCGGTCAGCTATAGAACGGTATTGCGGGTCCGACCTGAGGCGATTGAGGTGGGAATTTCTATGGGGGAAGGGGTCGCGAAGTATTTAGGAATAGGAGGAGGGGGGGGCATTGCTGCTGGACTTTTTTCTCTCTATGCTATTGTTCCTATGCTTTCTGTGAGCATCTATCTTTTTTTGTTTTTTCTGATTTTCCCTATTCTGTTTACCCTCCTTGGCATTGTCTTTATTCGCCGAGCCTTTTTTAGCCCCTCCGACCATCCCGCTTTATTCAACCGAAAAACCCGGCAAGTTCATGTGATTCCCGTGAAACCATTGAATTTCCTGAAGTTCTGGGAAAAGGGGAAGCCAGGTAAGATGAAAACCTACTCCTGGGATAATGTTACCGTACGAACCTACCGCCGGCTGGATGTGCCCGGTGGGACCGTGGCCCGCACCGAAACGGCCATGGAACTGCTCTGCATGACGGATGAGAACCCGAAGGTGGTGGATGAGATGGTCAGCCTGGGCATGACCGGCACCTGGAGTGACAATAATCAGGTGGCGCTGTGGGAACACATCCGCCGTTACATGGAGGAGGGCGGTCCGCCGCTGCAACCGGGTGAACGATTGCGAAAGGTCAACTACGACAAACTGCCAGAATTCCCGCCAGAAGTGGTTGAGGCCGCTGGTGGTCCGGCGTTGACGGAAGAAGAGTTGGCACAGTGGACACGGCCAATAGTAGCGTCAGTCGTCGTAGAGAGACAGCCGAATTATTGACTCGGCTTGATATCCGAGGGGATTTCCTGGTCAAGTCTCCAAAAGAGCGCAATGTGCGCCATCTCACATTTTCTTGCCCTTCCCATCACGGAACTCCGCTTAGGGTTTGGCCCTTTCGTCCTTTCTGTTAGCCTACGAATTTAGTCTTATTCCCGTTTTGGGGGGGAATACAACAAAAGCGCCTGTAGGCACGCATGGGGACGCGTTAATGAGGTGGTTTCAGAATCTGTCCGTCCGGCTGAAGATTCTCGCCGTGGCGGTTTTGGGGATTGTGCTTTTTCTCGCTTACTTTTTGTACAGTTATTATATCGCCGCGACCAATATCGACCACTTGAGCCGCATCGAGAACCATGATTTCCCGGTGCTGGAGCTGGTGAACGCCAACAATCTCGAGTTCGTGGGGATCGCCGACGCCTACAGTACGGCCATCGCCCAGATCGACGAGCGGCCGCTGGATGAGGCCAGGGTGCGCTCGGACCAGTTTCTGGAACGGCTTGGCGATATCGATCGGCTGGATCCGGCGTTGACGGACGATGTGGACAGAATCCGCATGTCCTTCATCGATTATCTGAATGAAGCGAATGGTCTCGCTCAGGCGCTGATCGAAGACCCCATGACCCTGGTGAACAGCTACGCCTGGCTGGATCGGGTGGAGTTGCTGGAGCGCCAGCTCAAGCAGGTGCAGGACGAGTTCCAGGCGAAGCGCTACGAGGCTTTCCGGGATACGCTGCTGCGCAGCCGTGAGGATAACCGCAGCACGCAGATGATCGGTCTGGCGCTGGGTGTGATGGCCTTTACCCTGCTGGGTTGGATCGCTCTGAGGGTGACACGCTCCATCACACGGCCATTGGAGGATGCGGTGGGTGCCGCGGACAGTATCGCCAATGGCAACTGGGACACCGCCATCCAGAGCGAAAGCCGGGATGAGACCGGTCACTTGATCCGTGCCATCCGCAAGATGCGGGACACCATAAAGCACCGCATCGAGGACGAAAAGCGTCAGGAACAGATCAAAACCCGGCTCTCCCAACTGGGGGATCTGATGCGTGGCGACATGGCCATCGACAAGCTCGGCAGCAATCTGCTGGGCTATGTAATTCCCACTTTAAACGCTCAGATCGGTGCCTTTTATACCTTCGATGTGGAGCGCGAGCGCCTGTACATGCGGGCGGCCTATGCCATGCAGCGCCGCAAGCATCTGGCCAATGATTTTGCTTTGGGTGAGTCACTGGTGGGGCAATGCGGGCTCGAAGGCAAGCCGATCATTCTTGAGGAGGTTCCCGAGGATTACATCCTGGTGTCCTCGGGCACCGGTAACGCGGTGCCCCGTAATCTGATGGTGATTCCCATCTTCCATGAGGAAGAACTCAAGGGGGTGCTTGAGATCGGCTCGTTCCGGCGCTTCGGAGAGGATGACCTGACTTTCCTCGAACAGGGAGTGGAACTGATCGGGGTGGCGCTGCATAGCGCGCAGAGCCGGCTGCGTTTGGGGGAAATGCTGACCCGTACCCAGGAGCAGGCCAAGGAATTGAGCCTGCAGAAGGAGGAGATGGCCCGGGCCAACCAGGATCTGGAACGCCAGGCTTCCGAGCTGGCGGCGTCCGAATCGCGCCTGCAGCAGCAGCAGGAAGAGCTCAAGGCCATCAACGAGGAGCTGGAGTCGCAAACCCAGGCATTACGGGCGTCGGAGGAGTCGCTGCAGGCGCAGCAAGAAGAACTGCGGGTGACCAATGAGGAACTGGAAGCCCAGGCGCGCATGCTCAGTGAGCAAAAGGGGGAGATGTCGCGCAAGAATACCGAGTTGGAGACACTCCATGAGGAGCTGGAGGACAAGGTCAAGGAGTTGGAGCTGTCGTCCAAGTACAAGTCCGAGTTTCTCTCCACCATGTCCCACGAGTTGCGTACACCGCTGAACTCGATTCTGATTCTGTCCAACGCCCTGGGGCAGAACAAGAAAGGCAATCTGGACGAGAAGCAGGTGGAGCACGCCCAGGTGATTCATTCCGCCGGCTCGGATCTGCTGTCTCTGATCAACGACATCCTCGATATCTCCAAGATCGAGGAAGGCAAGATGGACGTGGTCATCGATGAGATCACGCCTCAGGACGTCTCTGATTACTTCCAGCGTCATTTCACCCATGTGGCTGAAAACAAGGGTGTGGGCTTCAATGTGGTGATTGAGGAGGGCGTGCCGTTGCATTTTTATACCGACAAGCAGCGGCTGGAACAGATCGTCAAGAATTTGCTCTCCAATGCTCTCAAATTCACTGACGAGGGCAGCGTGACATTGACCATTGCCCGGCCGGCCGAGGATGAGCGCATTCCCGGGAGGGTCCTGGAACGCGACAGCACCTTGTGCTTTGCCGTCACCGATACCGGTGTGGGTATTGCCGAGGATAAGCAGAAGCTGATCTTCGAAGCCTTCCAGCAGGCCGATGGCACCACCAGCCGCAAGTATGGCGGCACCGGACTGGGGCTGACCATTTCCAGGGAACTGGCCCGTCTGCTGGGCGGGGAAATCGGCCTGCGCAGTGATGGTCTGGGGCAGGGCGCGACGTTCACGCTGTACTTGCCGGAAGGCGAGGCGCTGGGAGCCGAGGCCGCATTGGAGGAGAGCATGGACGTGGGCGCCAACGCCGAAGCGCACACTGCTCCCACCGCGCCCCTCGCCGTGGAGCCGTCAGCGGAAGAGTATGTGGTCCGTGAGAAGACCGTGCTGGTGGTGGAGGACGATCGTGAGTTCGCCAATGTGCTGGTGGATTTGGCCGCGGACTACGGGCTGGAGAGCCATATCTGTGTTGACGGCGAAAGCGGTCTGGAATACGCCAGCCGTTATCGTCCCAGTGCCATCATTCTGGACATCGGCCTGCCGGGTATCGACGGCTGGGAGGTGATGGAACGTCTCAAGGCGGATCCGCGTACCCAGGATATTCCTGTGCATTTCCTGTCCGGCAAGGATGAGCGTAAGAAAGCGTTGGACTTGGGCGCCATCGACTTCCTTACCAAGCCGGTCAGCCAGGAGCAGATGCTGTCCGCGTTCGGCACCATCGAGCAGGCCATCGAAAAGAATGTCCGCCGCTTGTTAGTGGTTGAAGACAGCGAGGCTCAGCACGCCAGCATCCGCGAGCTGTTCGACCAGAAGGGTGTTGAGATTACCGCGGTGACCAGCGGTGAGGAGGCTTTGTCGGCATTGGGAGAACGGGTCTATGACTGCATGATTCTGGATCTGACCCTGCCGGATATGACCGGCTTCGAATTGCTGGAGCGTCTGCACGAAGGCGACGAGAACGAGGCCCTGCCGGTGGTGATCTACACTGGCAAGGATCTGACCCGGGAAGAGGAGGCCAAGCTGCGCAAGTACGCGGACCGCATCATCCTCAAGACGGAGCGTTCCCACGAGCGGCTGCTTAATGAGGCCTCGCTGTTCCTGCACTGGCTGGAATCCACTCTGCCCAGCCATCGGCGCGGCAATCCGGAACTGATCGAGCACCGCGATGACATTTTCGAAGGCAAGCGGCTGCTGTTGGTGGACGACGATATGCGCAACATCTACGCACTGTCCGCCCAATTGGAGGAACTGGGCTTCGATATCGAGATCGCCAATAACGGCCGTGAAGCCATTGAAGCCCTGGAGGCATCCCCACAAACGGATATCGTGCTGATGGACATCATGATGCCGGAAATGGACGGCTATCAGGCGATGGGGCACATCCGGCAGCAGCCTCGGTTCGCCACGCTGCCGATCCTGGCTCTCACCGCCAAGGCGATGAAGGATGACCGGTCCAAATGTCTGGAGGCGGGTGCCAATGACTACTGCTCCAAACCCATCGACATGAGCAAGCTGACCTCGCTGATGCGGGTCTGGCTGCACCGCTAGGAGGCTCTCTCGTGCAGCAGTCCATGGACGTGATCGACGACGATCAGATTCAAATCGAGGATATCGAGATCCGCTTGCTGCTGGAGGCGATCTACCAGCTCTATGGCTATGATTTTCGCGCCTACAGCCGGGCCTCCATGCGCCGCCGGGTGATGCATCGCCTGACCATGTCCGGCTTCCCTTCGGTCATGCAAATGACCGAACGGGTGCTGCGGGATCGTCAGTTTTTCGTCACGCTGCTCAATGATCTGACCGTCAACGTGACGGAAATGTACCGGGATCCAGAGTTTTATCGCGCCTTCCGCGAGGAGGTAATCCCGGTATTGAAGACCTTTCCGTTCATCAAGATTTGGCACGCCGGCTGCTCCACCGGTGAGGAAATTTATTCCATGGCCATTCTGCTGGAGGAAGAGGGGCTGTACGACCGGGCCATGTTGTACGCCACCGACATTGACAAGAATGTACTGGTGGCGGCTAAGAAAGGGATCTATCCCATCGATGCCTTCAAGCAGTATACCGAGAACTACCGCCGGGCCGGTGGCCGCAAATCGCTGTCGGAGTACGCCACGGCGCGTTACGACAGCGTGATCATGGAGCAACGGCTAAAGCGCAATATCGTTTTTGCCGATCATGATCTGGCCACGGACCAGGTGTTCGGCGAGATGCACGTGATCTTGTGCCGGAATGTACTGATCTACTTTGACCGGCCGTTACAGGAACGGGTGATCCGCCTGTTCGACGACAGCCTGGATCTGGGTGGTTTCCTTTGCCTGGGGACCAAGGAAAGCCTGCGTTTCAGTGGGAACGAAGACGCTTTCGATGTAATCAACAAGTCACTGCGCATCTTCCGTAAGCGACAGATCCCACATAACGCCTAAACCGAGAAGAACGATGATCGAGCAGAAGCTGCTTTTGGTCGATGACCAACCCGCCAATCTGGTGTCTCTGGAAGCCATTCTGGAGGAGGAAGGACGCGTGTTGCTCAAGGCCGAGTCCGGTCAGGCCGCCTTGAGAATCATGCTCAGGGAGGACATTTCGCTGGTGCTGCTGGATGTGCAGATGCCGGGCATGGACGGTTTCGAAGTGGCGGAACTGATGCGTCAGCGCAAGGATACCCAGACCATTCCGATTATTTTCGTGACGGCTATCTCCAAAGAGAAAAAGTATGTGTTCAAGGGTTATCAGGCCGGCGCCGTGGATTACCTGTTCAAACCTCTGGATCCATTGATTCTGAAAAGCAAAGTCAACTTCTTCCTGGAGCTGGACCGGCAACGCCGGGACCTGCTTGCCAAGCTGAAGGAAGCCCAGGCCCACCGCGCCGCCTATGAGGCGGAGAAGGCCCGTATGCAACGGGAACGGGGAGGCGGCTCCGGTACGGCCTGAAGACGATAGGGCGGGGAGCAGGAGCGAAAGGGAGCGGATGGCAATGACACAACACCGGCAAGCCAGTAGGCGCGCCGGCCGGGCGCCATGCGCAGGGCGGTGAAAGCGGTGGTAATGGGGGCGTCCTGGGGGGGATTGAACGCCTTCTCCACGATTCTCGCCGCTTTACCGGCGCGGTTTCCGGCCGCGGTGCTGCTGGTCCAGCATCAGCATGCCAGCGCCGACAACCGGTTGGCGTGGTTGTTGTCCCGCTATAGCGCCTTGCCGGTGCGGGCTCCGGAGGACAAAGAGGAGATTCTGCCCGGTCACGTATATGTGGCGCCGCCGGGGTACCACATGCTGGTCAATGAGGACGACACCGTGGCACTTTCCACCTACCGGCCGGTGCATTTTTCCCGGCCGTCCATTGATGAGCTGTTCTTCTCCGCGGGTCATGCCTATGGCGCGGCACTGGTCGGCGTATTGTTGACCGGCGCCAACGACGACGGTTCCGACGGTCTCGACTATATCCGTCGACGCGGCGGCCATACTCTGGTGCAGTCACCGCAAAGCAGCGAGGCGCCGGTGATGCCCGAAGCGGCGATAATAAAAGGCGCGGCGCGAGAGGTGCTCGATCTGGAACGGATCGGGCCGTACCTGGCGGACTATTTGGTTGGGTTGTGACATGAAAAAACAGAATATTCTCGTTGTGGACGACCGTCAGGAGAACCTGGTCGCCATGGAAGCGGTGCTGGAGGGGGAGGACCGTAATCTGATCATGGCGAAATCCGGTGATGAAGCCCTGGCGCGGGCGCTCAAGTATGATCTTGCCCTGATTCTGCTCGACGTGCAGATGCCGGACATGGATGGCTTCGAGGTGGCCACGCTGTTACGGCAGAACCGCCGTACCCGGCACATTCCGATCATTTTCGTCACCGCCATTTCCAAGGATCAGAGCTACGTCTTCAAGGGTTATCAGCACGGCGCGGTGGACTACCTGTTCAAACCGGTGGATGAACAGATTCTGGAAGCCAAGGTCAATGTCTTCCTGGAGCTGGACCGTCAGCGCTGGCGCTTACGGCAGGCGGTGGTGCAGATGAAGCGGCTCAAGGACGAGAACGAGCGCTTGCTGCAGGCGCTGGGGGATGCAGTCCTCGGCACCGACGCGGATGGCGTGGTCAGCTTCTGCAACGCGTCCGCCTGTGCATTACTGGACCGCGAACGGGATTCGCTGCTGAGCCGGCCGATTACGCAAGTCCTGCCTATCGTTGCAGGTGACGACAGCAACGCAAGCTGGCAGGATAGCCCCATATTCGCCCGTTGCTCGCAAGGGGAAGCCTGGGAAGGCGATTTGACCCTGGAAAGCGGCAGCGAGGAAGCGCCTCAATACCTGCGGGTTCATGCCAATCCGGTGTGTCGTCAGGACGATCCGTTCACCGGGACGGTCTTCGTGCTGCGGCCGCGCCATGGCGAGGAACCGATGCGCGGACCGGAACGCCGCAAGCATCCCCGTAAACAGATGTTTCGGGAATTGGTGGTGTTTGATCGTGGCACCGGTGGTAATGTGGGCAGGCTGACCAATCTGAGCCTGGGCGGGTTCCGGCTGGCCATGCGCCGTGATGCGGCGCCTGGCGAGCACTGGGAACTGGGTATGGTGCTTCCGGATCGAATCGGAGACGTGAACACCATGAGCTTCGATGCCCGGGTGGTGTGGAGTGAGCAGGGAACCGGTCCTTCGGAATATCACGGGGGGTTCCAGTTCCTGGATCTCTCGGAGGCGAATCGGGAGATTGTGGAGACGTTAATGAACAGGTATTGACCATGAGCGAAGCAGTCCTGGAAGGCACCGAAGAACGGCAATCGGCCGATATGGAAGAAGTGCAGGATGGCCCCTTGCTGTTGCCCTATGGTTTCGCGCGCCGCTTCGGCGTGCTGCTGAGGGAGAAAGAAGGGCGCCAGGAGTTATGCTGCCGCCGTGGCGTGAATCTGTCCGCGCTGTCCGAGGTGCAACGCTGGCTGGGCGCATTGCCGCCAGTGGTGACATTGGACGAGGGCGCTTTCAATACCGCCATGGCGCTGACCTATGAGCAGCAGCGTGGTGCCGCGGCGGAAGCCGCCGACAACCTGGAAGGCCTGGACCTGGCCAGCCTGGCGGATTCTCTGCCGGAAACCTCCGATCTGCTGGAGCAGGAAGACGATGCTCCGATCATTCGCCTGATCAATGCCCTGTTTCAGGAAGCGATCCGCGAGAACGCTTCCGATATCCATATCGAAACCTTTGAACGTCGCCTGGTGGTGCGCATGCGCGTGGACGGTGTGCTGCGCGAAGTGCTGACGCCGAAACGGGAACTTGCGCCGCTGCTGGTCTCCCGGATCAAGGTCATGGCGCGTATGGACATCGCCGAGAAACGGGTTCCCCAGGACGGCCGTATTTCCCTGCGGCTCGGCGGCCGCGATGTGGACGTGCGGGTATCGACCATGCCCTCCAGCAACGGTGAACGGGTGGTGCTGCGTCTGCTGGATAAACAGGCGGGGCGGCTGCAAGTCTCCCATCTGGGCATGGGCAAAGAGTGCGATTCGCGCATGCGCGAGTTGATCCATAAACCCCACGGCATCATTCTGGTTACCGGCCCCACCGGCTCCGGTAAAACCACCACTCTGTACGCTTCCCTGACCGAACTGAACGAATCCACCCGTAATATCCTGACCGTGGAAGACCCGATCGAATATCAGCTCGAGGGAATCGGCCAAACCCAGGTCAATTCCAAGGTGGACATGACCTTCGCCCGTGGTTTGCGGGCGATTCTCCGTCAGGACCCGGACGTGGTGATGGTGGGGGAGATTCGCGACCTGGAAACCGCCGAAATCGCGGTACAGGCGTCACTGACCGGGCACCTGGTGCTGTCCACCTTGCACACCAACACCGCGGTGGGCGCGGTGACCCGTTTGCAGGACATGGGCATCGAACCCTTCCTGCTCTCCAGTTCCCTGCTTGGAGCCCTGGCGCAACGGCTGGTGAGAGTGCTTTGCGATGACTGCAAGGAAGGCCATGAGCCCACCGAAAGCGAGCGCCAGTTAATGGGGCTGGCCCCGGACCAGGAAGCCACTTTGTATCGTCCGGTGGGCTGTGAAAAGTGTAATCATCAAGGCTACCGCGGGCGTACCGGCATTTATGAGCTGGTGATTATTGATGAGCCCATGCGTCAGCTGATTCATGACCGTGCCGGTGAGCTGAAACTGGCCCGCCATGCCCGCACGCTGACGCCGAGTATCCGTGATGACGGCTGGCGCAAGGTGCTGGCCGGAGAAACCACCATCGAGGAAGTGCTGCGAGTCACTCGGGAAGACTGATTCGCCGCTTTCAATAAGACGCCGGAAAGGCGCATGGAGAAATGTCGTGAAGTATGGAATTCGAGCAATCGGAGATGGCCGGCAAGCGTCTGTCATTCAACGGTCATGGTTTACGGTGACAGTGCCCCCACTTTGCGCCTCTGGGCAAGCAGTAACAGGCCGCCATCATGCCCGCGTTTGAATACCGTTCCCTGGATCACCGGGGCAAAGTCAAAAAAGGCACCGCCGAGGCCGACAGCGCCCGCCAGGTCCGCCAACAGCTGCGGGACAAAGGCTGGGTGCCGCTGGAAGTGGTGGAAACCCGCGACCGGGGCGGGCAGGGCGGACTGCGCCTCTCCGGCGGCTCCAACAAACTCAAGGGTGGCGAGCAGGCGCTGGTGACGCGCCAGCTGGCGACACTGCTCAAATCCGGTTTGCCGGTGGAGCAGGCACTCTCCGCGGTGGCCAAGCAGGCCGCCAACCCGCGTGTCGAACGGATCATGATGGCGGTTCGCGCCAAGGTTCTCGAGGGCTTCAGTCTGGCCCGCGCCCTGGCGGAGTTCCCCCGTGCCTTTCCGGAAATGTATCGGGCCACGGTGGCGGCCGGTGAACAGAGCGGCCATCTGGAGCAGGTGCTCGAGCAACTGGCCGATTACCTGGAAACCCGCCATGACACCGGTCGTTCGGTATCGCAGGCGATGATTTACCCGGCCTTTATCATGGTCTTCTCCATGGTGCTGATCGCCTTCCTGATGACTTTCGTGGTGCCGAAAATGGTGGCGGTATTTGAAAACCGCGATCAGAAACTGCCCGCTATCACGGAAGTGGTGATCTGGCTCAGTGACTTTTCCCGCGACTGGGGCTGGTTGGTGGTGCTGGTTCTGATCGGCGCCATCGCGTTGTTTGCCCGGGCCCTGCGTGAACCCGGGTTTCGCCTGCGCGTGCATCGGCGTTTGGTCAATATCCCCCTGGTGGGTACCATGTTGCGCGCCTCGGACAGCGCCCGTCTGGCCAGCACCCTGGGCATTCTCGGGCGCTCCGGCGTACCTTTGGTGGACGCTCTGTTCATTGCTGCCCAGGTGGTCGGCAACCTGGCTATCCGCGAGGCGGTCAAGAACGCGGCGGCACGGGTGCGCGAGGGCGGCAACCTAAGCCGCGCGCTGGACAAGAGTGGCTTTTTCCCGCCCATGCTGGTGCAGATGATCGCCAGTGGCGAGACCTCCGGCGAGCTGGATCATATGCTCACCCGGGCGGCGGATTACCAGGAACGGGAGCTCAATAGTACGGTCAGTACTCTTGTGGGGCTGCTGGGGCCGATCATGCTGCTGGTGATGGCGGGATTCGTGATTATGATTGTCCTGGCGGTGATGCTGCCGATCATGCAGATGAACAATTTCATGGCGGGATAACCCCCCTTTTTCTTAGGTGCTCGATAACGTAAAGAAGGTGAACAAATGAAAACCAAGCGACGGAACCAGCGCGGTTTTACCCTCCTGGAAATCATGGTGGTGGTGGCGATTCTCGGCCTGCTGGCGGCGATGATCGTGCCCAATGTGATCGGTCAGGGCGAACAGGCCAAGGTCGATATCGCCAAGACCAACATGTCCCGCATTGTCCAGCAGTTGGATATGTACAAGTTCAACAATGGCCGCTATCCGAGCACCGAGGAAGGTATCCGGGCTTTGGTGGAGCGCCCGGCGTCGGCGAAGAAATGGCCCGAGGGAGGCTACCTGCCGCAGATTCCCCAGGACCCCTGGGGTAATGACTATGTCTATCTGAGCCCGGGCGTGGATGGTCCTTTCGATCTTTACTCCCTGGGAGCGGACGGTGCTGAAGGCGGCACCGGTGTGGACGCGGACATCAGCTGGCGCGACAGCAGCAACTGACGCTGGCGACTGACGACCGGAAGGATCTGCCATGCGGATGCAGCGCGGTTTCACCCTGCTGGAAATTCTGGTGGTTATCGGCCTGATGGCGCTGCTGTCCTTGGCCGTGCTGGTGGTGCCGGTGTGGACCGATGACGGCCGTCAGTTGGACACTAATGTAGCCAAGCTCACAGACCAACTGGTACTGCTCAATGAGCAAAGCCTGTTTTCTGGCCGGCTGATGGCGATGCGTTTCACCGAGCGCGGCTGGACCCCGGTGGAATACGATGTGGGAGCGCGGGTATTCCGCCCGGCGGAGGGGAACGGCCTAAGCGCCGAGTCCTTGCCGGAAGGCATTGAGTTGCTGTGGGAAGTGGAGGAGTTGGAGCGCGATGAGGATGACCGGGTGACACCGGTGAACCTCGGTGACGTGGCCAAAAGGCTGGTGGACGACAGCAAGTTTTCCGGAGGCATAGGATTGCTGGACAAAGAGCAGTCGGAGAAAGATGAGCAGGCCCGCTCCGAGCCTTTGCCCCAGGTATTTTTCTTCCCCAGTGGTGAAACCACGCCGGTGTTGCTCACGCTCCGCTCTATCAATGAGCCGGACCTGGAAGTCCGCCGGCGTCTCACCGCTCTTGGCCAGATTCGCGATCCGGATGATGCGGAGGCCGTGCGCGAAGAGGAAGAGCGTAGTCAAACCATCCGCGAGATGCGCACCCGGACCAGCGAGGACCCCGGCAGTCTGTTCAACCTGAAGCGGGACGAGCAATGAAAAGGCAGAGCGGGTTCACCCTGGTGGAAGTGCTGCTGGCCCTGGCCGTTCTGTCCCTGGCGATGATCGCGCTCGGGCAGACCCTGGGCGCCAGCGCCGTGGCCTACCGCAATATTGACGACACCCGTCTGGCTTACATGGTGGCGGCGGACAAGCTGGTGGAGATGCAAACCTTCCAGCTTTGGCCGGAAAACGGGGAACAGGATGACCGGGTCAAATATGGCGAGCGCGAATGGTGGGTGCAAACCAAAATCAGCGATGGGCCGTATCCGGATACTCGCCGGGTGGATATCGATGTGGGGCCGTTGATCGACGATGAGGAAATGGGGTTGGCATACAGTCTCGCCAGTCTGATCGGCAAACCCGCCGCCGCCATGGGCGAGAACGGCAACGGCCCGAATAACAACCCGAACAACCCGGGGGGATAATGCGCCAGCGTGGCTTTACCTTGCTGGAAATGCTGGTGGTGATCGGCATCTTCGCCATGATGTACATAGTGGCGGTGGAGTTTCTCAGCAATGCGTTGGACAGCCGGGAGCAACTGGCCGAAGGCGCCACTGAGATGGAAAACAGCCAGCGCGCGGTGACCTATCTCACCCTTGACTTCGAGCAGCTTATCTCCCGCCCCATACGGGATGGCTATGGCGACTACCAGCCGGCCATGATCGGCACCGAGCAATACGTGGAATTCACTCGCCTGGGCTGGTCCAATCCCTTTCAACTGCGCCGCCGCAGTGAGATGCAGAGGGTCATCTATGTTTTCGAGAATGGCACTTTGTACCGTCGCTACTGGCCGGTGCTCGATACCACCGTGGCCACAGAATATCAGGAAGACGTTCTGATCGATAACGTCAAACGCTTCACCGTGCGCTACCTGGACCAGAACGATCAAGGGGAGTGGCAGTGGCTGGAATTCTGGCCCGAGCCGAATGTGGCGACCCAGCCGGTGTGGCTGCAACGGCTGCCACGCAGCGTCGAAATCAGCGTTGAACTGGACAATGGCGATGTTCTGCACCGCTTCTTCCGCACGGTGGTGAACCCATGGGCGTGACCGTGATGCGCCCGCGCCGCCAGCGTGGTATGGCCCTGATCATCGTTTTGATGCTGTTCGCCATCCTTGCCGCGGTGGCCACGGAGGTGATGTTCCGCCAGGACCGCTTCCGCACGCGCGCCGACAACCTGCTGCAATGGGACAAGCGCTATCAATACGCCATGGCGGTGGAAGTGGTGGCCACTCAGGGCCTGATCGACGATCTGGAAGACGACAAGCGTAATAACGCCATGGTGGACGATTGCGTGGAAGAGCAATGGGCGGTGGAATTGCCCGCCACGCCCTATGAAGACGCCATTCTCAGTGCCTCGGTGCAGGATTTGCAGGGCCGGTTCAACCTCAACTGGCTGGGTACCGCCAGTGGTCCCGGATTTGAACGTAATGAGGAAAACCGGGAGCGCCTGCGAAGACTGCTGGAACAGGTGCTGCCGGAGCCGAACAAGGCCTCCTTACTGTCCAATGAGATGGCGGACTGGATTGATACCAACAACATCGTCGACAACGTGGAAGGGGCGGAGGACACTGAGTATCGCTCCCGCCGCACGCCGAATATGGCGGTGGCTCACGAAACCGAATTGCGCGCGCTGCGCAGCTTCACCGTCGAGGATCTGTTTCCGGACATGATGATGTGGGGGCTGTTCACCGCGCTGCCATCGGGCTCCAAGCTGAATGTCAACACGGCACCGCAGCCGGTGCTGGACGCGGTGCTGGGGACCATGGCGGGCAACGATGCCGCCGAGGCGGTGATGGCGTTGCGCGAAGAAGGGCCGATCGTCAATGTCGATGACGTCATGGCCCTGGCCCCGTTTACGTCTCTGGATGACGAGCAAAAACAGAACCTGGCGGGCATGCTGACGGTGGGCAGCGAATATTTCCAGATCATGGTGGATGTGGAAGTGGACGGGCAGGTCAGCCGTCTGGTCAGCCGGCTACGCCGCTCCTCCCAGGGCGGGCCGGACGGCACTCGGGTGTTCAGCCGGCAGGTAACGCCTCTGTTGAGCCCCCTCGAACCGGCCTGCAATCCCTTCTACAATGCGGAAAATGAAAGCAATAATACCGTGGAACTGAATCCGAACGGCTGAGCCCGTTGCGGCGGTTAAATAAACGGAAAAGGACGAAATTTGTGGCCACAGCACTGATTTATCTGGCCCCGGGGGCATTCCGTAACGGACTCGCCGAAAGCCCGGCGCTGTACCAGGAATCGCCGGCGGACCCGGTGAGCGAGGGCAGTCTGTCACAGGCTCTGGAGGTCCTGCATGGGAGCAGTGCACGGATCGTCATTAGCGGCGCCGATGCCCTGTGCACCCATGTCAATCTGTCGCGGAAGCAGGCACGTCATCTGCAAAGGGTGTTGCCGTTTCTGCTGGAGGAGCAATTGCTGGATGCTCCCGAGCGGCTTTGGTTCGCCGCCGGCAAGGGTGACCACGGCCGCTATCCGGTCACCGTGGTGGACCGGGAAGCCGTGGACGCGCTGCTGACCTTGTCCAGGGATGCGCAGGTGCACATCACCAGCATTAAATCCTTGGGGGACGTGCTGGCCCACGGCGCGCCCGTGGCGGTGGCGGTACCTGGCTGCCAGACACTGGTGCTGGATCGGGAGCGGGCCCTCGGCTACGCGGACGAAGCCCAACTGAACTCGCTGATGGCACTGTGCGCGACTCCGGAATCGGAGGGGTTCGAGATCACCGGGGAGCCGGCCCCAAACGACCCGGAACAGCCCCTGGCTCGCGTGGAGTCCCCCACCGCCCTGTTTCAGCAGCTTCGGGATGGCCTCAGTGACTCCAGCGCCGTGGAGATCCTGCAGGGGGCCCTGGCACCACGCCAGAATCGCCGCGGCGGCCCCTCGCCCTGGACGCCGTGGAAACCGGTGCTGGGATTGGCCGCGGCGGTGTTCGTCTTGTCCCTGGTCGCCTTGGGCGTCCAGACCTGGCGCTACGAACGGGCCGCGGACCAGGCTCTCGCCGACGCCGGCAAACTCTACCAAAGCCTGTTCCCGGGGGATCGGGCCACCGCCGGTTTGCGGCGGCAATTCGAAGCCCGGCTGGCCCGCCTTTCCAGCGGCGGTGGCGCCACCGGCAATGCCAGGTTGTTCCAGGTGCTGCCCTCGGTGGCGGCGGTGCTTTCCGCCAGCGAAGTGGAACCCAAACGGCTGCAGTTCGATGAGCGTCAGGGTAATCTGCTGCTGGATCTGGGCGCCAAGGAATACGCCGACCTGGAGAAACTGCAAACCGCATTACGGGAAAAGGGCGTCAATGCGTCCATCGCCAACTATCGCAATGGGCCCAATGGGGTCACCGCGCGTATTCGGGTGGAGCAGGCCGGATGAAACAGCAATTAGAGCAAGCCCGAAGCCAATTGAACAAGCGGTTGCAGCCCGCCTTTGAATGGTACGCCTCCAGGGAACCCCGGGAGCAAACCATTCTGCAGTTGCTCGCCGCGGTCATCGTGTTGTTCCTGATTTACGCACTGATCTGGCAGCCAATCTGGAACGCACGGGAATCCGCCCGTCAGCGTTACGTCGCCAATGAGCAAACCCGTCAGTGGATCGAACTGAATGCGCCGGCGGTACGCGCAGCCCGGGGCCAAAGCGACAATCGCGACAAGGCCAGCGCCTTCGGCGATAACTGGGTTAGCGAGATCAGTCGTTCGGCTCAGAACCACGGCCTTACCCTGCAAGGGTTCACTCCCGACGGTGACCGCTCGGTGAGGATTCAGTTGGAAGACCAGCCCGCCAACGCCGTGCTGATCTGGCTGCATTTCCTCGAAGAGCAGGGCCTCAACCTGGGCACCCTGGAACTGGGGCCGGGCAACGAGTCCGGCACCGCCACGCTACGTGCGTCTCTGAGCCGCTAGTCGATGAAGGGGCGCGTTGGTGGCGCCGCCGCCCTGGCGGCCTGGTGGCTGTATACCCTCAACGCCATGGTCCTGGCGCTTGGCGTCAGTTGGGGATTCTATAGCCTGTGCGACTATGGCTACTCGTTCTGGTATCCAACCCTGGATATTGAGGAGCACATCCAGGAATACGGTCCTCAGAACCGATACCGTAGGGACTTCGAACGGCTCGAGGCGGAGCAATATCAGGCGCTGTTCCACCAAATCCGCAATGCCGTCCACAACAACGGCGAGGGGTTGGAAGACATCCACTATCCCAATCGCCTGGAACAACCCGTTCCGCTGCTGCGGGAGGCGGAAATCCTGCACCTCAGGGATGTGGCTCATCTTATCCGTATGGGAACGGTGATCACGTTGATTGCCGCCTGTCTCTGGTGGCCGTTGGCCCTATGGGTGCGGTGTCAGCACCGCCCGCCCGCTGGCAGTCGCCTGATTGCCCTGGCCGCGCCGTTGCTGGGACTGGCGGGTTGGCTGCTGGTGGCCGGCCCGGAGGCGGTGTTTTACCAGTTTCATATCTGGCTCTTTCCACCCGAACATGAATGGTTTTTCTACTGGCAGGATTCACTCATGAGCACATTGATGAAAGCGCCAGTGCTGTTCGGCGGTATCGCTCTGGTGCTGTCCGTCGGAGTTGCCATACTGACACCCGTGATTTATTTCACCGGTCTGCGGCTGGCGGGACGGGGGAGTCCTGCCAGCGCATGAGTGGTATCGAAGTACTGGGTCCGGACGCCAGCGGGGCCGAGAATGTTCAGCGCTGGGCGGCATCAGGGTTGCCGATACCACCGAGCTGGCGGGTCAGCCGGGAGGCGGTGCTGGCACTGCAGGTGGATGATCTCGCCCGCCGCCTGCGTGCTTTACCGCGCATGTTCGGTCGACAACGTCGCTGGGTGCTGCATCACGGTGTGATGAATCCTCGCTCCAGACGGGAAAGCCTGCTGAAGCTGGACAGTGACCAAGCGCTGGCCCGCGCCCTTCATCAGTTGTTCGAACACCGCCCCGGCCCGGATCACGCCATAATCCAGGCATTGCCGAATTTGCAGGCCGCCGGAGTTCTGTTTACCCGCCATCCGTTGCGCCAGGATCTGTCCCACATGGTGGTGGAGGGCGTTCGCGCCGGAGCAGGGCAGCGGCAGCGGCTGGTGTTCGACGCGGATGGACGGTTGGTACATCGTGGTGACGGCTCCCCGGCTCTGGACCGGATCGTACCCGCGGAAGCTCTGGTGACCCTGGGACAGATGCTGCGCAACCGGTTTGATCATCCGCAGGCCGGCGAGTGGGTATATGACGGCGAGCGGATCTGGCTGTTGCAGAGCCTGCCCGTGGGTTCACTACCAGTGCCCGAGGAAGCCTGGAACCGTCGGGCCGGCGGTGCCTTGTTCAATCAGGCTCTGACCCCCCTGTGGTATACCCTGGAAGGGCGCTGGCTGAAAACCGCCTTTTGGTGGCCTCTGGCTCGCCGTTACGGTTGGAAGGAACTGGAGAACGTCGAGCCTTACCGGCGTCAGCACAGCCATTTGTACAGTAACGGGCTTTACTTCCGGCGCCTGGCGGAAACCTGGCCGGCGGCCTGGCTACAGGTGCCACCCGCCTGGCAGCCACCGGAGTCTCTGGACGATGCAACCACCCGCCGTCGGCTTTCACCGCCACGCCGGCGCTGGCGGTGGGCTCTGGCGGTACTGGAGCACCGCCAGAAACAGCTCCAGCTGAAACATGAGCGGGCCGTGGGCGACCGGGATGCCCTCTGGCACCAGCTTATCGAACTGGATCGCATTGGCGAACGCCTGGCCCGCCTGGAAGGCCGTTTGTGTTATCTGTGGTTGCCGGAATTGTCGCATTACCATGCCCAGCCCTTTCCACTCACATCACTGCTGACGGCCTCTGAATTGCGGGCTCTGGATCAGGCCCTTAATTTGAAAATGGGGGATCGGGGAAAGAGGGATGAAGGGGACACAGGAGAGGGACCGGAGCTGGCGACGCTGCGCCCGGGCGATGATCCGGTGCACGCATCCGTTCAGGACAGTCCTTCCCTGAAAGCGGTATTGGAGGCAGCCGGGGAACGGCGGCGGCGTCATGATCCTGGCGACCGGTTGGATACGGAGATAGCCGCCTGGTTGTCGGTGGCAAAGCGGGCGCGGGCATTGCGCCAGAAACTGGCGGAACAACTGCGGGGATGGCTGGTTCATGCCGCCCGCGAACTGGTATCGCAGGAGTTACTGGCCCATCCGGACGATATCCATTTTCTATACTTCGATGAGCTGTGGATCTTGTGGATGCAGCGCCGTATTCCCAAATCCGCCGCCGGGCGCATCATCGCCCAACGCAAGGTCCGCTATTTGGAAGACGCTCTGGTCGGCGCGCCGGACTGGAAAATGGATCGCATCGGCTATGGTTTCGGGGGCAGCCCCTCCGAACCTTTATTGCTCGGACTGCCATTGGTGGCGGGTCGGGTGGAGGGACCGGTACGCCGAATCTGCAGTGCCTGGGCACTGAACAACATCCGGCCCGGGGACGTGCTGGTGCTGGACGAAGCGGACGCCGCCTGGACCCCCTGGCTGGCCCGCGCCAGCGCCTTGATCCTGAGCCGCCGGGACCCGGCCAACCCCGCCGCCAGCCTGGCCCGGGCCTGCGGCATCCCGGCGGTATGGGGGTTGGCCGATGCCTTGCACGGCGTGCGCGACGAGGAGAGGGTGGCCCTGGACGGCGCGGCGGGCACCGTGGCCCGGAACGCGCCGCCTGGGCCGGGCGGCTAGTCCTCGTCGATATAGCCGAGCAAGTGAGGAACCATCTTCTCGATTTCCTTTCGGCTCATCCCCTTACGGGCGGCGTAGTCGTCCATTTGATCCTTGCCGAGCTTTCCAGTACCGAAGTACTTGGCTTCCGGGTGAGAGAAGTACCAACCGGATACCGCCGCCGCAGGGAACATGGCGTAGTGATCGGTAAGCGTCATGCCGGCGTTTTTTTCCGGCTCAAGCAGCTCCCACAGCAAGGCTTTCTCGGTGTGATCCGGGCAGGCCGGGTAACCGGGGGCGGGGCGAATGCCCCGGTATTGCTCGGAAATCAGAGCGTCATTATCCAGAGTCTCGTCCGCGGCGTATCCCCAGAACTCCTTGCGCACCCGTTCATGCAGGCGTTCGGCGAACGCCTCGGCAAGCCGGTCCGCCAAGGCCTTGAGCATGATCGCGGAATAATCGTCATGGTCCGCCTCGAAGCGCGCCACATGCTCATCGATACCAATGCCGGTAGTAACCGCGAAGCCGCCCAGCCAGTCCTGTTTGCCGCTGTCTTTCGGCGCGATGAAATCACTCAGGCAATAGTCCGGTTTATCGTTCTTTTCCCGGTCCAGTTGCTGGCGCAGGTGATGCAGCGTCATGAACGGCTCGGCATCGCCAGGCTGTCGGAACAGTTGAATATCGTCCATGTCCGATTGCGCTGGCCAGAAGCCGATCACGCCCCGCGCGGTGAGCCATTTTTCCTTGAGCAGGCGGTCCAGCATGGCGCGCGCGTCCTGGTAAAGCCGGGTGGCTTCCTCGCCCACCACTTCGTCCTCGAGAATACGGGGGAAGCGGCCGGCCAGTTCCCAGGAGCGGAAAAACGGCGTCCAGTCGATGCGCTCCACCAGCTCTTCCAGAGGATAATCGTCAAACACCTTGAGGCCCTTGATCTTCGGCTCCGGCGGTGTGTAGTTACTCCAGTCCGGCTGGAACCGGTGTTGCCGGGCCTTGTCGATGCTCACCAGGGAGCGGTCCACCTGCTGTTGCTTGCGTCGTTCGCGCAGCTCCTGGTAGGTGGCCTTGGTCTCTTCCACGTAACCGTCTTTCTGAGTATCGGACAGTAACCGGGAAACCACGCCAACGGCACGGGAAGCGTCCGCCACATGGACCACGGCATGGCGATAGTTGGGGTCGATCTTTACCGCGGTGTGGATGCGGCTGGTGGTGGCGCCGCCGATCATCAATGGCAGATCCATCTCCAGGCGTTCCATTTCACTGGCCACATGGACCATTTCGTCCAGGGATGGGGTGATCAAGCCGGACAGACCGATGATGTCCACCTTTTCCGCACGGGCGGTTTCAAGGATTTTATCGCAGGGCACCATGACACCGAGGTCGATGACCTCGTAGCCGTTGCACTGCAGCACCACGCCAACGATGTTCTTGCCGATGTCGTGAACATCCCCCTTCACCGTGGCCATCAGAATGCGCCCGTTGGACTCATCCTGGGTGCCCATTTCCTCTTTTTCCTTTTCCATGAACGGCAGCAAATAGGCCACCGCCTTTTTCATTACCCGGGCGGATTTCACCACCTGGGGCAGGAACATCTTACCGGCGCCGAAAAGGTCGCCAACCACGTTCATGCCGTCCATCAGCGGGCCTTCGATCACGTGCAGAGGGCGCTCCGCCCGAAGCCGGGCCTCCTCGGTATCGCTTTCCACATGGTCGGTGATGCCTTTGACCAGGGCGTGCTCGAGCCGTTTCTCCACCGGCCAGGAGCGCCATTCCTGATCTTCCTTCTTGGTTTCCTCATCGCCGCTGTCACGGTATTTTTCGGCCAGATCGAGAAGACGTTCAGTGCCATCTTCCCGGCGATTCAGTACCACGTCTTCCACAGCGTCGCGCAGTTCCGCCGGAATGTCCGCGTAAATCGCCAATTGCGACGGGTTGACGATACCCATGTCCATGCCATTTTGGATGGCGTGGTATAAAAACACCGCGTGAATCGCCTCGCGCACCGGGTTGTTGCCCCGGAACGAGAAACTCACGTTGGAGACACCGCCGGAAATCAGGGCGTGGGGCAGGGTGCGTTTGATCTCCGCCACGGCCTCGATGAAGTCCACCGCGTAATTGTTGTGTTCCTCGATGCCGGTGGCGATGGCGAAGATGTTCGGGTCAAAGATAATGTCTTCCGGCGGGAAGCCCACCTCTTCGGTCAGCAGCTTGTAGGCGCGGCTGCAGATCGCCACCTTCTGCTCACGGGTTTCCGCCTGGCCGTCCTCATCGAACGCCATCACCACGGTGGCGGCGCCATAGCGGCGGATCAGCCGAGCCTGATTCAGGAACGCCTCTTCACCTTCCTTGAGGGAGATGGAGTTCACCACCCCCTTGCCCTGAATGCATTTCAGGCCGGCTTCGATCACCTCCCACTTGGAGGAATCGATCATGATCGGCACTTTGGAAATTTCCGGTTCCGAGGCCACCAGATTGAGGAACCGGACCATGCACTCGAGCGAATCGAGCATGCCCTCGTCCATGTTGATATCGATGATCTGGGCGCCGTTTTCCACCTGGTCCCGGGCCACATCCAGGGCGGTATCGTAGTCGCCTTCCTTGATCAGGCGCAGAAAGCGTTTGGAACCGGTGACATTGGTGCGCTCGCCCACGTTCACGAACAGGGAATCGGGTGCGATGCTGCATGGCTCCAGGCCGGACAGGCGGCATTGCACCGGGATCGCGGGCAGGGCACGGGGGGCACAGTCCCGCACCGCCGCCGCCATGGCGGCGATGTGTTCCGGGGTGGTGCCACAGCAGCCGCCGATAATGTTAAGAAAGCCTTTTTGTGCCCAACCACGGATTTCCTTCGCCATGGTGTCCGGATCCAGGTCGTACTCGCCCATTTCGTTGGGCAGTCCGGCATTGGGGTGGGCGGAGACGTGGAATTCGGAAATGCGCGACAGCTCTTCGATGTAAGGGCGCAGCTCCATGGGGCCCAAAGCGCAGTTCAGGCCGATGGAAATCGGTCTGGCATGGCGCAGCGAATTATAGAAAGCCTCGGTGGTCTGCCCGGTAAGCGTACGGCCGGAGGCATCGGTAATGGTGCCGGAAATCATTACCGGCAGATCGAGGCCTCGCTCGTAACAGTACTGATCCACCGCGAACACCGCGGCCTTGGCGTTCAAAGTATCGAAGATGGTTTCGATCAGAATCAGATCCGAACCACCCTGGACCAGACCGTCCACGGCTTCCAGATACGCTTCCACCAAGGTGTCGAAGTTGACGTTGCGGTAGCTGGGGTCGTTCACATCCGGGCTGATACTGGCGGTGCGGTTGGTGGGGCCAAGAACCCCGGCGACGAACCGCGGCCGTTCCGGCGTGGCCACCGCGTCGGCGGCGCGACGGGCCACCTCGGCGGAGGCCTTGTTCAATTCATGGGCCAGCGCCTGCATGTCGTAGTCCGCCATGGCGATGGCGGTACTGTTGAAAGAGTTGGTCTCGATGATATCGGCACCGGCTTCCAGGTAGGCGCGATGCAACGCCTCGATTTTTTCCGGCTGAGTAATGGACAGAAGGTCGTTATTGCCCTTCAGATCGCAGTGCCAGTCCGCGTACTGAGCGCCCCGGTAGTCTTCTTCGCTGAGCTTGAGGCGCTGGATCATGGTGCCCATGCCCCCGTCCAGGATGACGATGCGATCCTGCAGAAGAGAGGCGAGCTGCGCGCGGCGTTGGTTGGACATGAACTGCTCCGTTGGGTGACCGGGGGCGCATTATAGCGGCTGGGACGGTGTTGCCCAACGCACCCGAGTGCCCGCTATACTGAGCGCCGTTGCCATGATCTTACTCATGGTGCTTTCGGCGAGGGCCGGATTGTGACCGGTTGATAGCCATATTGTAAAAAAAACCGCCAATGCACTGTATACGGTGGGGCAGGCGCGCGCGTTTGCGCATAATGCGCCCTTTTACCGTCAATGGCCCCGGAACGGGCTTTGAATCATCAACATAGCGTAGGAGGCATGATGCGCAAACAATGCTTTGTCCTGGCATGCGCCCTGGCGGCGGGGCCAACCCTGAGTCACGCCCAGGAGTCGGAAGAAGCCGCCAAACCGCGTGGCTGGGACATCGAACTGGAAGGCTCGTACCTTCTGAAGTCCGGCAACACCCGCTCCCAGAACCTCGCCGCCGCGGCAAATCTGACCCACGATGGCCGGGTGTGGCGCCATACCGGCAAAATGGAAGCGGTCAATGAGATGTCTCGCAATGACGACACCCGCGAGGATGAGCGCACCGCCGAACGCTATTACGGTTCCTACAAGCTGGATCGCAAGTTCGGAGACCTTGGCCGGAACTACATCTTCAATATCGTGACCTACGATAAAGATAACTTCTCCGGCTACCATTACCAGGCCAGCTATGCCATTGGTCTTGGCCGCCGTTTCCTGGATACGGAAACCCACACTCTGGACCTGGAAGCCGGTCCCGGTTACCGCGTGGACTGCCTCGATCCCTCTGATTCCTACACCAGCTGCGAGGATACCGAGGAGAGTCTGATCGGCCGTTTCGCCGCCAAATACGAGTGGAAGATCTCCGAAACCGCTTCCTTCAAGGAAGATTTCACCACCGAAGTGGGCGATGAGAACACCGTGGTGCGGGCGGAAACCTCGCTGACGTCCAAGATCAACGATCATTTCTCACTACGGCTCAGCCATCTGCTGAAGCGTAACTCCAAGGTGCCGGATGACGGCAGTCACCGCAGCGACCAGGAAACCCGGGTCTCCGTGGTCTACACTTTCTGATCGACATAAAAAAAGCCGGCCCGAGGGCCGGCTTTTTTTATTTGGTCGGAGTAGCAGGATTCGAACCTGCGACCCCTACGTCCCGAACGTAGTGCTCTACCAGGCTGAGCTATACTCCGAATGTGGGGGCGTATTCTAGCAGCGAATTTTCAGAATGCTACTGTTTTGCAACGGGAATTTATCCGGTTGTCCATATTCTGCTCAATTCCCCGTACAATGCGCCTTCCCAGCCCTGCCTGATAGCCGTTTTGATGCCCGAATTACCTGAACAACTGGACGATCTGCGCCTGCGACGCTGGCCCCGCCGGCGCGATGAGCGCCTGCAAGCCTGGGACGCGGCGGACCGGTATTTGCTCAAGACCTTGCAAGAGCAGGGGGCGGGGCCGGCCACACTGGTGGTAAACGACCAATGCGGCGCCTTGTGGTTGACGGCGCTGCGGCGTGGCCCTGCATGCAGCCACGGTGATTCCTGGCTGGCCTGGCGCGCGGCGGTGGCCAACGCCTCCGACAACGCCATGACATTACCGGAAGCCGGCTGGTCGTGGCCTTGGCAAGAGCCTTCGATCCGGCCTGACCAGGTACTGATGCGGGTTCCCAAGGAATTGTCGCTGCTGCAGGCGCAACTGGCCTGGCTGGCGCGGATTCTTCCGGAAGGCACACCGGTCTGGCTTGCCGGGATGGACAAGCACCTGCCGCCGAACCTGGTGCCTTTGATGGAGACTTATCTGGGCAATGGCCGGGCGGAGTTGGGCTGGAAAAAGGCGCGCCGATTCTCGGCTGTTGCCCCGGGCAAGACCCTTGAGCCGGCACCGGAAGCGGCGTTGGTCAGCGTGCCGGAGCGTGGCTGGAAACTGCATACCGGCGCCGGCGTCTTCGGGCGCCAGCATCTGGATATCGGCGCGCGCTTCCTGCTGGACCATCTGCCCCGGCAGGTGGAAGGGGAGATCGCGGATCTGGGGTGCGGTAATGGCGTGCTGGGCCTGACGCTGGCGGCGGACAATCCCCGGGCCCGGGTGACGTTCTGCGATGAATCCTTTCTCGCGGTGGAAAGCGCACGTCGTAACGCGGCCCTTTATATTCCCGACCCAGACCGTTGCCGATTCCATCTCGGCAACGGTCTGGACGGCCTGGAGCAACGGTTTGACCTGATTGTGCTGAACCCGCCGTTCCACCGGGGCCATGCCGTCGACGATCGGGTGGCGTTGACGCTGTTTCGTCATGCCCGGCGGCATTTGGCGGATGCAGGGGCGTTGTGGGTAGTGGCGAATCGGCATTTGCCTTATCGCCCGCCGTTGCGGCGGGCATTCGCTCAAGTGGATGTGGTGGACGGCAACGCCAAATTCATCATCTACCGGTGTCAGAGCTCGATGTCGTAAAAGGTTTCGGCGCGGGCATGCGGGGAGTTCCGCAGAACCTTCTCGCGGTCCAGCAAGGTGGTATTCAAGCCGGCCTCCCGCGCCGCGTCCAGTTCCGCTTCCACGTCGGAGAGAAACAACACCCGCTCAGGAGCCACGCCGATGTCGGCGGTGATACCCCGGTAGCTGTCGGCGTCTTTCTTGCCGCCGCTGGTGGTGTCGTAATAGCCGCTGAACAACGGTGTCAGGTCACCGGCCACACTGTGACCGAAGAACAACTTCTGGGCGGCAATGGAGCCGGACGAATACACGTACAGCTTCAACCCCCGGGCCTGCCACTGCCGGAGCCGTTCCACCGCGTCGGAATACATGTGGGCCTGGTAGTCGCCGTTCTCATAGCCCGTTTGCCAGATCATGCCCTGCAACGTTTTCAGAGATGTGATCTTGCGATCCTCGGCAATCCAGCCCCGGAACAAGGCCGCGGCTTGCTCCGGTGACGCCAGCGGCTGGCCGCTCTCCGCACGGGCCTGGGCCACGCATTCCGCCACGGCGGGCCGCTCCCAATGCGTCCGCAGGAAAGCCTCCATTTCCCGGTCCGCATAGGGAAACAGCACCTCCTTGACGAAGGAGATGCTGCTGGTGGTGCCTTCGATGTCGGTGAGAATGACCTCGATCGCCATCGTCTCAGTTCTCCAGGCGGCTGAACCGGCCGGCGATATCGCTGCCAGTGAAGTTGGCCACCCAGCCTTCCGGATTATTGAACAACCGGATGGCCACGAAATGCGGATTCGGGCCCATGTCGAACCAGTGCGCGGTATTGGCTGGCACGGAGATCAGGTCGCCTTTGGTGCACAACACTTCATAAACCTGATCCTCGATGTGCAAGGTAAACAGCCCCTGACCCTCGACGAAGAAGCGAACCTCGTCTTCCGAGTGGCGGTGCTCGTCCAGGAACTTTTCCCGGAACGCCGCTTTGTCCGGATGATCCGGTTGCATGCTGACCACGTCCACCGTCTGGTAGCCTTCCTCGCGCTTCAGGCGGTCGATGTCCTCGGCATAGGCTTCCAGCACTTCTTCCTGGGGTGGGCTGGCCGTCAACGGCTTGGTTGCCTCCCATTGTTCATAACGGATCCCGACCTTGGCCAGTTCCACCGCCATGGCGGCTTTGCTATCCACCACCAGTTGCGGATTATCCGGCTCACCGTCGCGGAAAATTTTCAGATTACTCATGGGGTGATCCTCGTTAAGAGCCTGTTCACGATCTTTACGCCGGTGGGGCGGGGTCAACCCAGCCGGCGACGATCCAGTTCAATGGCCAGCAGCGTTTCCAATGCTTCCAACTGGCGGTAACAAGTGGCCATATCCGCGGCCCATGTGTACAGACCATGGCCGCGAATCAGGTAAGCATGGCGGGCAAGGCCCTGGTCCATGGCCTGATCCACGCGTGCCGACAGCTCGGCGATATCCTGCGTATTGTCGAACACGGGCAAGGTGACCCGGGTATCGTGGGTGGTGATGCCCTCTAGCGCTTTCAACAGCTCATACCCTTCCAGGGTAAGGTGATCCGCCGGCCAATGCATGGTCAACACGGTGGACGCATGGCTGTGGGTATGCAGCACCGCGCCGACCTGGTCATAACGCTGGTAGAGCTGGGTATGCAACAGGGTTTCTGCCGAGGGCTTGCCATCACCCACCGGGCGGCCCCGCAAATCCACCACCATGATATCGGTTTCCTCCAGCAGCCCCTTGTCCTTGCCAGAACAGGTAATGGCGGCGTGTCCGGCGTTCAACCGTATTGAGTAATTGCTGCTGGTGGCGGGGGACCAGCCGTGTTGATACAGACGGTGGCCAGTGGCCGCCAGGGTGCGGGCGGCTTCACGAAAAGCGGAGATGGAGTAGGGGCGCTGGCTCATGAGGCACTCCGGGCAAAATACGCCGCCATGGCGGTTGGGTCGGGGGACGGGATAACCCCGTTTTCGGTAACGATGGCGCTGATCAAGGCGGCCGGCGTCACATCAAAGGCGGGGTTATAGACCGGGCAGTCCGTCGGGGCGCAGGGCCGCCCCGCTACCTGCCGGACTTCCTCCGCAGGGCGTTGCTCGATGACGATACCGGAACCGTCCTGCATCGCCGCGTCCAGAGTGGAATCCGGCGCCGCGACAATAAAGGGGATGCCATGGTGACGGGCCAGCACGGCCAGGGAATAGGTGCCGATCTTATTGGCGGTATCGCCGTTGGCGGCGATACGGTCGGCGCCGACGATCACCACATCCACCTCGCCCTGGGCCATCAGCATGGCGGCGCAACTGTCCGCCACCAGGGTGACGGGAATGCCGTCCTGCATCAGTTCCCAACTGGTCAGACGAGCCCCTTGCAGCCAGGGGCGGGTCTCGCCGGCATATACCGACCTCAATTGGCCTGCTTCCCAGGCGGAACGGATGATGCCAAGGGCTGTGCCGTGGCCACCGGTGGCCAGAGCGCCGGTGTTGCAGTGGGTATAAACCCGGGCCTCCGGGGGTAGCAGAGACAGACCGGCCTCACCGAGACGCCGGTTGGCGGCCAGATCGTCCCGGTGCAGGCGCTCGGCCTGCTCACTCAGGTGCCGGGCGAGAGCCGCGCCGCTGAGATCGCCGGCGGCCTCACGCATCCGGTCCAGCGCCCAGAACAAATTCACCGCGGTGGGGCGGCTCTCGGCGAGCACCTCGAAGGCCGGCGCCAGCGCCGCCAGGGACGCTTGGTCGCCAAGCCGCTGGGCTTCCAGCGCCAGACCATAGCCGGCGGTGATGCCGATGGCGGGCGCCCCGCGCACTACCATCTCGCGGATGGCATGAGCGGCTTCCCGCGCGTTGGTGATGCGCAGCCAGATAGTGTCGGCGGGCAGGGCGCGCTGATCGAGCAGATCAAGTGCGGTGTCGTGCCAGCGGATCGCGAGACTCGCCAGGGCCATCAATGTCTCCGTGAAAGTAGCGAAAGCGTCACCCGGTCCGGGCCGGGGCGGTTATTCTACAACAGCCATCCGTTACGGAGGCATCTCTTGGGAAGGCCTCTTTTATGGAGGCCTCGTTCACGGAGGATAGTGCAGCGGTTCCCGCCGCCGGCGACGACGAATCCAGTTGACCGCCCGGAACACACTGTGTTGACGAATAATGGCCCTTTCCAGACGGTATTTGCCCGGAAAAGTGCTGACCATGACCGCGATCAGCATGGTCAAAAGGCCTTGTCCGGGCAGAACCAGCATCAGCAGACCCGCCACCAACAACACCACCGCAAGAGCATTGCGCAACGCCCACAACACCCAATGCCCCGGGTGCCGATAGTGAGTGGGGCGCCGCTCGGCGGTGAAATAATCCGCCGGCATGCGAATCACCAGCCAGGGAATGGCCAGGGTGGAAATGACCGCCATCAGCAGCCCGATCAAGGTGAGAGTGGGGAACCACGGTTCCAGGGTTTGTCCCAGTTGATGCAGCCAGGGGGGCAGGCTCAGCGTCACTGCTTGGCTCTCCTCAAATTTTCCTTGCATGGCCTTGGCGTCTGGCACCATTGCCCGAGCATCGCCAGACGGGGCGGGTTGGACGTCTGGCCGGTTGAACCGGTATGTTGCGCTTCGCATGGGGGGTGCCGTGCCGCCTCAAGGACCGGCCCATGACGAGTGAGCCGCCGGCCATGGGACAAGATCGGCGACCCACCCGGCGCAATATGAGACCGGCGATGATGATTTGCAATGCGCCGTCGTACCGCCCATGCGCCGCCGTATAACATGGGACCGTCGGAACGGCCAACCGTGCCGCCGTGGCGGTCCGGTGAGTCGAAAGTAAGCAACGAAGACAGGTGAACCAGGAGAACCTTTATGGGGATGGCCGCGCAATTGGCCCTGGCAATCGGGATCGGTCTGCTGATCGGTGTGCTGTTGGGCCTGCTGATCTGGCGCTGGATGTCACGGCGCCGTGAGGCCGCCCTTGAGCGGCATCGCCACGCCCAGGTGCTGGAAAGCCTGGAGGTGCTCAGCCGCGCTTATATGCAAGGTCAGGTGGATGCCGGTGAAGCCAGTCTGAGGATGGCGGCGCTATTGGACTGTTTGCCAGCGCGGGTCGCGCCGAAAGTGGATCTGGCGGCGATCCACCAGTTGGCCAGCGACTGCGAGAACTTTCACCGGGGCGATGCGCGCAAGGCGCTGACCCCGGCTCAACGTAACCGGGAGGATCTTGATCGCCTGCGTCTGGAAGATGAGCAGGCGAAGGCGTTCATGCAGGCCACCGAGCGGCTTGCTGGTGTGCTGGTGCAATGGCGGCAACAACTTTGTCCGCGCCGGCGGACTGACTGAAAAGACACTCGACTCAGGCGTCACGGCTGCGGGCGCCTTGTATACCATTGGGTATGATCGGCGCTTTCCATTGTTTGCAATCACCTTATCAGTCATTGGAAGCCGAGTTCAGATTATGAGTGACACCTTGTACGTGGCCTTTCCCGCCAGCGAAACACTGTGCCAGCGTATCGATGCCTTTCTTGCCAAGATGCGGGATGACCCGTCTGGCAACCATGCCGCGGACCTGGATGGCATCACCGATCCTTTCATCGACGAAGTCCTGCATACCTACTTCACCGGCCCGATCGAAGCGGTCAATGCGCGCGGCACCGCGGTGAACATGATCATGGGGGCCATGAAGGTGATCCAGAAGGCCGCCCACGGACTGGCCGGCCGTTTGATGCGCAAAGCCAGTGTCGAGGAGCAACAGGCTCTGGCTCAACATTTCAGCTCCTTGCGGCTGGAGAAGGATGGCGGCGTCTTCGTCGGCTACCCGTTGCCAGCGGATCTGGCGGAGCGTGCCAATCAGGTTTTCGAATCCTTCGCCAACGGGGAAGGGGAGATGGCGCAGTTGGTGGAAGTGATGCACGGCATCACCGACGGAGCGATCGAAAACTATCTGGATAAGACTCTGGGCAGCCTGAAACTCGGCGCCATCAACCGCGGCCTGGTGTCCACCGCCCGCGCCACCATCAACAAGGCTTCCGCATCCGCCGTGGACAAGGGGTTGCCCGCCATGGAACGCAGTCACCGCAAGCCGGTGGTGGCGTACTATCAGAGCCTGCTGCATCGATTCGGCTGAACAGGCTCTAACCGCGCCGGCGGCATTACCGCCGACGCGGCTCGGCTCAGGAGGCGTCTTCCTGGGTCGGGGTGGATGAAGTGGATGTGTCTGGAGCACTCTTGGCCCGGGTGGCGGCTTTCTTACGGGTGGCCGCCTTTTTCTTTGCCGGCGTCTTTTTAACCGTGGTTTTTTTCTTGGCGGCGGCCTTCTTCCGGGGCGTGGCGGCTTTCTTCTTCACCGCGGCCTTTTTGGGTTTAGGTGCCGCTTTCGGCGTATCACCGCCAACGCGCTTTTCAATCTCCTTGGCACGCTTTTCCAGATCCTTCTGGTATTGACCGATGACTTTGGCCAGACTGTTGGCTTGCTTGGCGGTGGCCTTGAGCACTTTGACCTCGGTTTCCAGGAAACGCTTGCGGGCTTCCGATTCGTCCACCCGGGAGCGCGCCTCGTCCACTGCCTTGCGGGCGCGATCCAGTTGCCGCTTGACGGTGGCATTGGCTTTCTTCCGGTATTCCGCCTGCAGCTTCTCCAATCGATTGAGCGTATCACGGCGCCGCTCAACCTCCTGATTAAGCCGCTGGCGAGCCTTTTCCAGCTGTTTTTCCAGTTGCGCGATCTGTTTATCCCTTTCGTTATCGAAACGTTCCGCCAGCTTGCGGATCTGTGCCTGCAGATCGTCAAGGCGGCTTCGTACTGTATTCGCGGCCATGGATGACTCCCTTTCCCCGGATGGATGTGTGTGAGGGCGTTGATCAGCACCGGGTTGGAATCCTCCGCGGTGCCACTGAAACTTTATGTCACATCCTGGAGCTGGACAACAGCGCAGCGCCGATGATTCACGTCATTCCGGCAATGCCATTGAGCTTTGCCGGGCCAGCGGAGATACTGCCCGCAGCATAACGGGATAAACGGATATGGCGATTTCCTTTGACGGCAAGCTGGTGGTGGCGATCAGTTCGCGGGCGCTGTTCGATCTCAGCGACAGCCACAAGGTGTACGAAGAGGAAGGGCTGGACGCATTTCAGGAGTACCAGACCGCCCATGAGGACGACATCCTCAAGCCCGGTGACGCCTTTCCTCTGGTGACCAAACTGTTGGCGATCAATCAGTTGGAGCAGGGCCGCGATCGGGTGGAAGTGATTTTGTTGTCTCGCAACAGCTCGGATACCGGCTTGCGCGTATTCAATTCCATAGAGCATTACGGCCTCCCCATCACCCGGGCGGCTTTTGCCGGTGGGCAAAGTCCGCATCGTTATGTCTCGGCTTTTGGCGCCCACCTGTTCCTTTCCACCAGCCCGGATGACGTTCGTCAGGTGCTGGATGCCGGCTTCGCCGCCGCCAATATCCTTTCCGGCGGACCTCTGGAACAACAGGACGATCTCCTTCGTATCGCCTTCGATGGCGACGCGGTGTTGTTTTCCGACGAATCCGAGCGGGTTTTCCAGAGCGCCGGCCTGGAGGCGTTCGCGGAGAGCGAAAAGGCCGCTGCCTGGCAGCCCCTCAGCGACGGGCCGTTCAAGCCTTTTCTGGAGGCGCTGCATCAGATCCAGAAGGCCTTCCCAATGGAGCAATGCCCGATTCGCACCGCTCTGGTCACCGCGCGTTCGGCGCCGGCCCATGAAAGGGTCGTGCGTACCCTGCGGGCCTGGGGGATTCGCCTGGACGAAAGTCTGTTCCTGGGCGGACTGCCGAAAGGGCCGTTTCTACGCGCCTTCGGCGCCGATGTGTTTTTCGATGATCAACAGGGCCACTGCGAATCCGCCCGTGAGCATGTGGCCGCCGGCCATGTTCCGCATGGCATCGCCAATGCGCCGCCGGCGGATCCCTAAGGGCCTGGGGGGCAGTTCACGCGCCTGGTGGAAAAAACGCCGCCCCCTATGCTTTCTCTGAATAGTTCTTTATATTTTTATAACCTGTTCAGCATAGGCCGGGAGCGCCCATGAAACTCCAGCAGCTTCGTTATATCTGGGAAGTGGCCCGCCACGATCTGAATGTGTCCGCCACGGCCCAGGCCCTGTATACCTCGCAGCCCGGCATCAGTAAGCAGATCCGCATGCTGGAGGACGAGTTGGGGGTCGAGGTGTTCGCCCGCAGCGGCAAGCATCTGACCCACGTGACCCCCGCGGGGGAGGCGATCCTGCGTATCGCCGGGGACATCCTCCAGCAGACCGAAGCGATCAAGAGGGTGGCCCAGGAGTTCCGCGATGAGACCAAGGGCGACCTGAGCATTGCCACCACGCATACCCAGGCCCGTTACGCACTGCCCCCGGTAATTCAGAAGTTCACCCAGCGCTTCCCGGACGTCTCCCTGCACATGAATCAGGGCACGCCCATGCAGATTTCCGAGATGGCGGCGGATGGCAGTGTGGACTTCGCCATCGCCACCGAAGCCCTGGATCTGTTTTCCGATCTGGTGATGATGCCGTGCTACCGCTGGAACCGCACCGTGGTGGTGCCGGAAGGGCACCCGCTCACCAAGATCAAGCCGCTGACTCTGGAAGCGCTTGCCGAGTACCCCATCGTCACCTATGTGTTCGGTTTTACCGGCCGCAGCAAGCTGGACGATGCTTTCGCCCGGCAGGGCCTGGAGCCGAAAGTGGTGTTCACCGCCGCCGACGCGGACGTGATCAAGACCTATGTGCGCCTTGGCATGGGGGTGGGGATCGTGGCCCACATGGCGGTGGATCCGGTTCAGGACAAAGGGTTGGTCAATCTGGAAGCCGGCCATCTGTTCGAGCCCAGCACCACCCGGATCGGCTTCCGCAAAGGCACCTTCCTGCGCGGTTTCATGTACGAGTTCATCCAGCTGTTCGCGCCGCATCTGACCCGCGATGTCATTGACGCGGCGGTCCGGGCCAGCACCCGCGAGGAACGCGAGGCGCTGTTTCAGAACATCGAACTGCCCATGCTGTGAGCGCCGGTTCAGGGGCTCCGATCCCCGCCAGCGCGTTGCAAAGCGGCCAGGGCGCGGCTACATTGTGCCGGCCCGGAGACGCCGGGTGGTGCCGGCCCGGAGACGCCGGGACCGCCGTTCGCGGCCAACCACCGTCATCTTCATTCAACCCCAAGGGGGATCAACGTGGAATTGTTATGTCTTGATCTGGAAGGGGTGCTGATCCCCGAGATCTGGATCAACTTCGCCGAGCGCACCGGAATCGAGGAACTGCGGGCCACCACCCGGGACATCCCCGATTACGACGAACTGATGCGAATGCGGCTGGGGCTGCTTGACCAGCACGGCTATGGTCTGCCGGATATCCAGGCGGTGATCGACACCCTGGAACCGCTGGACGGCGCCCGGGCCTTCGTCGATTGGGCGCGGGAGCATTTCCAACTGATCATCCTTTCCGATACCTTTTACGAGTTTGCCTTACCCCTGATGCGCAAGCTGGGTCAGCCGACGCTGTTCTGTCACCGTCTGGAAGTGGACGGTAACGGCCGCATCATCGACTACGTGCTGCGCCAGCAGGATCCCAAGCGAGCCTCGGTCAAGGCACTGCACAGCCTGAACTACCGGGTCATCGCCGCGGGTGACTCCTACAACGACACCACCATGCTGTCCGAGGCGGAGCAGGGCATTCTGTTTCACGCTCCGGACAATGTGATCGCGGAATTTCCTCAGTTCCCGGCGGTACACAGCTACGAGGACCTGAAGAAGGAAATCGTCAAGGCCAGTGAGCGGGATATTCCGCTGTAGGCCGTGCTGACGGCACTTGCCTCGCCATGACACGGCGAAAAAAAGCCCGACCAGCAAGTCGGGCTTTTTAGTGTGAGAGCGGGGGACGGCTTCAGTGTTGGGCGCCGGGCTCACTATCGGACAATTCCGCGGCGCTGTGATGTTCAATCCAGCCGTTCTGGTACATCCATTCGGTGGCGGGCTCCAGCGCCATCACCGTCATCAGCAAGCCGGTAAGACTCATGGTGATGGTGTAGGGCAGAGCCATCATAACCATGCGTCCGTAGGATAACCGCACCAGCGGCGCGAGAGCCGAGGTAAGCAGGAACAGAAATGCGGCCTGACCGTTGGGCGTGGCCACGGAGGGGATATTGGTTCCGGTGTTGATGGCCACGGCCAGCAAATCAAAGGTGTCCCGGTTGATCTCGTTGAGGCGCAGCGCCTGGGCCACCTCATCCACGTAGACTGTGGCCACGAAAACATTGTCGGAGACCGCTGACAGCACACCATTGGCCACATAGAAGGCGGGACCCTGGATATGCTCATCCAGGGTCAGCACGTATTCGATCACCGGCGCGAACAACTGTTGGTCGGCAATGACGGCCACTACCGCGAAGAACACCGTCAACAGGGCGGTGAACGGTAAGGCTTCCTCGAAGGCCTGTCCCAGCCGGTGCTCCTCGATAATGCCGCAGAAGGCGGTGGCGAGGATGATCACGCTGAGTCCCACCAGCCCCACCGAAGCCGCATGGGTCGCCAGTCCCACTACCAGCCAGACGGCTATCAGCCCCTGCACCACCAGATTGACCTTGTCCCGGGTGGTGCGGCGCTGGTCCTGCTCAAGCGCGTGCTGACGCATGATGGAGCGGACCTTTTCAGGAATGTCCTCGCCATAGCCGAAGCTGCCACTGACCTCCAGAAACAGGCAGGTGAGCAGGCCGACCACCAGCACCGGCAGGCTGATCGGCGCCATGCGCAGGAAGAATTCACCAAACTCCCAGTCCGCGCGGGTGGCGATCAACAGATTCTGGGGTTCACCCACCAGGGTGCAGACACCGCCCAGGGCGGTCCCCACGGCGGCATGCATGAGCAGGCTGCGCAGGAAAGCCCGGAAGCGGCGCAAATCTTCCCGGTGCAAATCTTCCACGCTGGTGTCATCGCCATGGTCATGTTTTTGCTGGAACGTCTTGCCGGAGGCCACCTTGTGATAAATACCGTAGAAGCCGGTACAGACGGCGATGACCACGGCGGTCACGGTCAGCGCGTCGAGGAAGGCCGACAACAAAGCGGCGGCGAAGCAGAACAGCAGGCTCAGGCGTACCTTGGAGCGCACGCCGAGCAAAATCCGGGTAAAGGTGTAAAGCAGTAAATCCTTAAGGAAAAAGATGCCGGCCACCATGAAGATCAACAGCAGCAGCACCTCCAGATTACCTTCCACCTTATGCAGCACCGTGGCGGGAGAGGCGAGTCCGATCAGCAGTGCCTCGATGGCCAGCAAGCCGCCTGGCTGCAGCGGATAACACTTCAGCGCCAAGGCCAGGGTAAAGATGAACTCCGCCAGCAGTAACCAGCCGGCCGCTTCCGGCCCGAGCACCCAGGCCACCAGGGGGTTGATGAGCAAAAAGACGACAATGGTGTATTTGTACCAGGCGGGGGCTTGCCCCAGGAAATTCTGGCCGAGGGCACGGCCGATTCGGGCGGACATGACGACGTTTTCCTACAGATTTCGGATCGGATCGGATGGGCGCGGCAATCATAAGCAGTTCAATTCTCACGGTACAGTCAACTAAAGTGCCATGGCGGGCCAAGGCGCGGATTTCCGCTGTGCCCTGGTTAACAATACGCAGACAAATCAGTTGTTTAGCCTCGAAAGTTGACGCACTGTTTAAGCAGTGACAAAGTGAAAATTATTTCGCTCTCGCTACGGAGCCCATGCTGGGTTGGGTTGCCCGCCAGGCCCGTGGCATCAAGACAAAACCAAAACAAGCGAGTGGGTTGCCCATGGTCGCGATCACCAATACCACCTCCTTGACCTTTCTCAAGGAAGCCATCGACACCACCCTCGGCGAATCGGAATCCAGCCTGGAAGCCTTCGCCGAGAACCAGGCCGAGGGGGCGGCTCTGGAGCGGTGCATCGATGCCTTCCAGCAGTTGCGCGGCATCTGTCAGATGCTGGAGCTGGATGCCGCCACCGTGATGGCGGAGGACATGGTGCTCACCGCCCGGGAGGTTCAGCGGCGCCCCGAGCCCCCCCTGATCCAGGCCCTGGGAAACGCCATCGTGTTGCTCGGCCACTACCTGGAGTATGTTCAACTCAGCGGCAGTCCGCTGCCCGAGGTTCTGGTGGCCGGCATCAACGAATTGCGCCAGGCCGCCGGCCGCGCGCCGTTACCGGAAAGCCAGTTTTTCCAGGTGGACGAGAGCCTGCCGCGTACGCCACCGGGGCCGTCAGCCGATGTGGATGGTCTGGCCCGGCAAAGCCGCCGCCTGCGCCACATGTACCAGGTGGGGCTGCTGGGCTTGCTGCGGGGGCAGGACCGGCGGACTCATCTGCGTCTGATGCTGCGGGCCATGGAGCGTATTGACCGGCTTGCCGGTGGCAAACGCTGGTGGTTGGCTCGGGCGGCACTGGAGTCCCTGCTGCACGACGATATGGCGCTGACGGCGGCCCGGCGCGCCTTGTTGGCACGCTATGACCGACAGCTGAAGGCCCTGGTATACGACGGGGCCGGCGCTCTTGAGCGGGAGCCGCCGGCGGAGCTGCTGCGCGAATGTCTGTACCTCTCTGCTTTAGGCAGCGGAAAGGGAGACGCCGCCACCGAGGTGCGCTCCGCATTCGGGCTGCGGGAGCGCCCCGCCGACGCCGATCTGCAGCGTGAACTGGCATTGATGACCGGCTCCAAGGGTTCCGTGATCCGCACCGTGGCCGGCGCCTTGAAAGAGGAAATCAACCAGATCAAGGACACCCTGGACATGGCCGCCCAGGGCGTGGCCGATACCGACTATGGCGCCGTGGCCGAAGGTCTTGGACGCATCGCCAGCACCCTGGACATGATTGGCGAAAACGAAGCTGCTCAGGGGTTGCGGCGCCGTGCCGAGGATGTCGCCGGCTGGCGTCCCGGCGGCGAAGTGGACAGCGATGCCTTCCACGCCCTGGTGGACGACCTGCTCGCCGCGGAGAACACCATCGCCACCCTGGAGCGCAGTCTGGCACCCGCGGATGACGTTCGTCGCGAGGTCAACAACGATCGCATTTCCCGTTACCAGCTGGATGAGGCGCGCATGACGGTGGTGGGCGAGTGCCGGGCCGGCCTGGCGCTGGCAAAACGATCGTTGGCCTCCTATATGGAGCAACAGTGGGATACCATGCATCTCAGTAATCTTCCGGGCACTTTCGCTTCGGTGGTGGGAGGGCTGACCTTCCTCGATCTGGAGCGGGCCTGCGCCGTAACCAACGCCTGTCGGTGTTATATCGAGAAGGAGTTGATCGGTGGCAGCGAGGCACCCACGGTCACCGCCATGGAGACCCTGGCGGATGCCCTGACCGCCATCGATTACTATCTTGAGAGCATGGAAGAACAGAAACCGATCGGAGAAGGCGTTCTGGATGTGGCGGAGCAGGCCGTGGGTGCCCTTGGCTATCCCACAGGCGGAGCGACATCGTGAACCATTTCTTTTCCCTGGACCTGTCCTCGGCGGAGCCGAGAGACGCGGACGAAGCCTGGTGTTTCGTGGTCCAAGAACAAAACCTGTACATCGATTTCGCCCAGCAGCCCGGCGACCTGGGCATTCCCAGGCTGCCGGCCTTCCTGCTGCGCCAACACCCGAATTACCGCTACATCGGCGTACTGCACGGCCAGCCCTGTTACGTGTGCGATGAAGGCGAGCATGAACTGGCCGACCAGCGCCTGCACCCGACCCCGTTGCGGCAGATCATCGGCCAGTTGGATGACGACACTTTCACCATGGTGGCGCGGGCCCTGCAGGTAATGAGCTGGAGACACAACCACCGTTTCTGCAGCCGCTGCGGCTCACCCACCGTACCCCATGAACGTGAGCTGGCCATGATCTGCCCGGCTTGCGACTATCGCCAGTATCCTCGCATCACGCCCTGCGTCATCGCCCTGATCAGCGATGGCGAATACGCTTTGCTGGGCCGCTCCGCGCGCTTTCCATCGGGATTCTACTCCTGCCTCGCTGGATTCATGGAGGCCGGAGAAACCGCTGAGCAGGCGGTACGCCGGGAAGTCATGGAGGAAACCGGCATCCAGGTTGGCGATCTACGCTACGCGCGCAGCCAGTCCTGGCCCTTCCCGCACTCCCTGATGCTCGGCTTCCATGGCGATTATGCCGGCGGCGACATCGTCATCGATGACGATGAAATCGTTGATGCCGGCTGGTACCGCCACGACCAATTGCCGCGCACGCCACCACCGGGCAGCATTGCCCACACCCTGATTGAACAATGGCGCGCGCCTTACCGGTAGCGCCCTGACACAGCCTTCCATGATGATGGAGTCCCGATGAGCTTTTCGTTCGCCCCGCTTTTGATTATGGTCATTGGCTTGGTTCTGGTGCTGATCGGAGCCTGGATCCTGTTGCGTCAGAAGTGGCTGTGGCAATGGCTCAAGGGCACGTTCGGACTGCTGATGGTGGCCGGCGCCATCTATCTGGTACTGGTGGCGGTGAGTCTGTATAGCTACCACGAACTGAGCGCCGAATCACCGGTGGCCACCATCAGCTTCCGGGCCACCGATGACCAGGCTTACATCGCCACGGTCACTGGCCGCGATGGCCGCACCCGGGACTTCCGGCTGGCCGGCGATCAATGGCAACTGGACGCCAGAATCATCAAATGGAAGACCCCTTTCACTTTGCTGGGGCTGAAGCCGGCCTATCAGTTGGATCGCCTCCAGGGGCGCTACTTCGCCCTGGAAGATGAGCGCTCACGGGAACGCACCGTGTATAGTCTCCATGATGAGCCGCCAGTGTTGGATGTCTGGCGCCAGGCCCGGGAGGGGTGGAGTTTTCTTGTCGATGCGCGCTATGGTAGCGCCGCCTATCTGCCGATGGCCGACGGGGCGATTTTTGAAGTAACGGTTTCCCCCACTGGCCTGGTGGGCCGGCCTCTCAACGGCAGCGCGCAGCAAGCGGTCTCCGGCTGGCAATAGGCGGCATTCGGCGCGAGCGGGGCAGGCGATTCAACCCATAAATACAGGTGAGCAAGACACGGTGATCATCGATTTAATTTCAGAATACGGCATGTTTCTCGCCAAAGTCGCCACCCTCGTGGTGGCGATTTTGTTTGTGATCGGCGGGATCGCCACGGCCGCGGCGCGCAATCGCCAGCGCAGCGGCCGTGATGGCGAACTGCGCGTCAAATACCTCAATGAGGAGTTCGACGATCTGCGCGAGAGCATCATTGATGAAGTGTGGCCGGAGCAACGCCGCAAGGCCGAGGCCAAGAAAAAGCGCAAGGAAGAAAAGGCGCGGGCCAAGCAGCGCAAAAAAGCCGGCGGCGAGGACAAGGCTCCACCGCGCCTGTTCGTGTTGGATTTCAATGGCGACCTTCAAGCCAGCGATGTGGAAACCCTGCGCCGGGAGATCAGTGCCATCCTGGAGGTGGCGGAGGCCGATGACGAAGTCTTGCTGCGGCTGGAAAGCCCTGGCGGGCTGGTGCACAGCTACGGGCTGGCCGCATCGCAACTGAAACGCCTGCGCGGACGCGGTTTGAAACTCACCGTGGCGGTGGACCAGGTGGCCGCCAGCGGTGGATATATGATGGCCTGTATTGGTGACCGTATTCTCAGCGCTCCCTTCGCGGTAATCGGTTCCATCGGCGTGGTGGCGCAAATTCCCAATGTTCATCGCCTGCTGAAAAAGCACGATGTGGATGTGGAATTGATGACCGCCGGCGAATACAAACGCACCCTGACCATGCTCGGCGAAAACACCGACAAGGCTCGCGCCAAGTTCCAGGAAGAGCTGGAGGAAACCCATCAGCTGTTCAAGAGTTTTGTCCGCGAGCATCGCCGCGGCCTGGATATCGACGCCGTCGCCACCGGGGAACACTGGTTTGGCAGCCGGGCCAAGGAACTGGGGCTGGTGGACGACATCATGACCAGTGATGAATACTTGCAGGGGCGTAAGGCCCAGGTGGATATCTATCAGATCACCTGGGAAGAGAAGCGCAAGCTCACCGACCGGCTGAGCCTGTCCCTGGCGGCCGCCGCCCAGCGCGTGGTGGACCGTTTCTGGCAGCGCGGCTCGCAGCGGCCATTCCAGTAACGCTCTTTCCAATAAAAAATGGCAATACCCGACGGACAACAGCAAACGGAGCTCGCAATGACATTCACGGCCCTGATCACCGAAAACACCGACAATGGTTACCAAAGCCGGGTAGGGGAGCGCGAGCTGGGCGACCTGCCGGAAGGCGAGGCCCTGGTGAAGGTGGCCTGGTCTTCCCTGAATTACAAGGATGCGCTCAGCGCCAGCGGCAATAAGGGGGTTACAAGGCAATATCCGCACACGCCGGGCATCGACGCCGTCGGTGTGGTGGAAGAAGCGGAGCAGGGCCCCTTCAGCCCCGGTGACGCGGTAATCTGCACCGGTTATGACCTGGGCATGAACACCGCTGGCGGTTATGGCGACTACATTCGCGTGCCGGCGGACTGGCTGGTGCCTTTGCCGGATGGCATGGACCCGCGCTCCGCCATGGTGCTGGGCACCGCCGGGCTCACCGCCGCCTTGTGCGTGGAGGCCTTGCTGGATACCGGCCTGCAAGAGGACCAGGGCGATGTTCTGGTTACCGGCGCCACCGGCGGTGTCGGCTGCGTGGCGGTCTCGATCCTGTCCCGGCTGGGATTCCGGGTGGTGGCCGTTACCGGTAAAAGTGATGCCCATGACTGGCTGAAAGCCCTGGGAGCGGCGGACATCATCTCCCGCGAGGAAGCTCTGGCGGATGCTAATAAGCCGATGTTGAAGCCGCGCTGGGCCGGGGTGGTGGATTGTGTCGGCGGCGACATGCTGGTGAACGCGCTGAAAAGCCTGCAATACGGCGCCAGTGCCGCTTGCTGCGGCCTGGTGGGCTCACCGCAGCTCAATAATGCCACGGTGCTTCCGTTTATCCTGCGTGGCGTCAACCTGCTCGGCGTGGACAGCGTGGAACTGCCGCGCGAAGTGAAGCAGCAGATCTGGCAACTGCTGGCCTCGGACTGGACCCCGGATCTGGCCGCGCTGGAAGCGGCGGAAATCACCCGGGAACAACTGCCGGAATGGTTCGAGCGGATCCTCGCCGGCGGAGTGCGCGGCCGCGTGGTGGTCAAGGTCGGCGGCTGATCCCGGCACCCTCCAACAGGCCGCGGATACGGGAGACACCATGACTGACCCGGGATGGCTGAAATTCGCACTGCGCCTGGACGGCAAGGGTGGCGCGGCACCCTTCGAGCCGCAGCTGTCCGCCGGCGACCACAGCACCCGCTGGATTCATCTGGATTACACCTGCCCGGAAAGCCGGGATTGGCTGGAAGCGCGGGCGGATATCCCGATGGTGGTCAGCGAAGCGCTGTTGACACCGGAGACCCGCCCGCGAGTCAGCGACGTGGGCGGAGGATTGCTGGTCTATCTCAGGGGCGTGAACCTGTCTCCGGACGCCCGGCCAGAGGATATGATCGCGGTGCGGCTGTGGATCCGGGATGGCCTGGTAATCAGCACGCAAAAGCGCACATTGAAGTCCCTTACCGAGCTGGTTGACGCTTTGCATGCCGGAGAAGGGCCGGCGACCCCGTCGGAACTGCTGGCCGGCCTGGTGGACGGGCTTGTCTGGCGCATGGAAGAGGTGATCGAGCAGATCGAGGATCAAGTGGCGGACTTTTCCGAACGGCTGGAAGGCGGGTCAGGCAACCGCGATCAGACCCGCCGGATCGGCGCATTGCGGCGCCGGGCGATTACCCTTCGACGTTACATGGCTCCGGAACGGGATGCCCTGGCCAAACTGCATGGCGACAGCCGTATTCGCAGTGGTGACGCGGAGATCATTCGTGAAGCCACGGATCGTCTGCAACGCCTGCTGGAAGATCTGGACGCGGCCCGCGAGCACGCCACCCTGCTGCAAGAGGAGGTCTTTTCCGCCCAGAATGAGACCATCAACGACCGCATGTACCTGCTGGCCATCATCAGCGCCACCTTTCTGCCGCTGGGTTTTTTGACCGGTCTGTTCGGTATCAATGTGGGCGGTTTGCCCTGGCTGGAAGACCCTAACGGCTTCTGGTGGTTTACCGGCATGCTTGTTATCACCGGCACCGGCATTTTATTGTGGATGATTCGACGACGCTGGGTGTGAATCGGGATAAGATGGCCACTGGAGGAGCTTGCCCTGCGGGCGAATAGCAGGATCGCGCGGGGCAAGCTCTTACAGCACGGAGATCAGGCTGACTGACGGCGATAAATCGGGCGCTCGTCATGGACATCGCCCTGGTAGGTCACCGAGAACGGACGCAGCCCGTTCAGGGCTTCCTCGATGTCACGGTCGGCACGCACCTCGAAGGCATTGAAGCCGACCCGGTGCATGTAGAACAACTGATCCTGCAGCACATCGCCCACCGCCCGGACTTCACCTTCAAAGCCATAGCGGGTACGCAACTCACGGGCGTAGGAATAGCCACGGCCATCCTTGAAAGCAGGGAAATTGACCGCCACCAGGGGCAGGGCGGGCAGGTCCGCGGCCAGGTCCGCTGGCTCCTCGCCGGGTTCCAGGCACACCCCCACCGGCGCGGCGCGCTCCAGCAGGGCATCACGATGGGCCAGCCAATAGGCCAGCGGCACGATCACCGCGCCTTCCGCCGGAACATCTTGCTGCTCCAGTTCCTCGGAGGTCAGCCGTCGCCAGGTGTTCTCGACGATTTCGCCGTTGACGATCACCTTAGCCATATACCACCTCCTTGAACGGGTCCATGCCGATACGCTCGTACGTGCTGATGAAAGGCTCGTTTTCCAGACGGTTGTCCAGGTACACGCGAATGATCTTGCCGATCACCCCGGTAACCTCGTGGGACTCGAAGGACGGCCCCATTTTTTCGCCAATGCGGGATTGGCGGTCACCGCGACCACCCAGGGTGATCTGGTAGAACTCCTTGCCTTTCTTGTCCACGCCGAGAATACCGATATGGCCAATATGGTGATGACCGCAGGCGTTCATGCAGCCAGAAATATTGACGTCCAGCGGCCCCAGATCATGAACGAAATCCAGGTCGTCGAACTGACGCTGGATGCCCTCGGCGATCGGCACGGACTTGGCGTTGGCCAGGGCGCACAGGTCACCGCCGGGGCAGGACACGATGTCGGTGATCAGCCCCAGGTTCGGAGTGGCGAACCCGAGCGCATCCAGTTGCCGCCAGAGATCATACAGCTCGTCCTCGGCGACATCGGCCAGAACCATGTTTTGCTGGTGCGTGGTGCGCACTTCGGAGAACGCATAACGGTCCGCCAGGTCGGCCACCGCTTCCAGCTGTTCATCGGTAATGTCACCGGGGATCCGGCCCGTCTTCTTCAACGTCAGAGTCACTGACCGATAGCCGTCCTTTTTATGGGCACGGGTATTGGTGTGGTACCAGCGGTTGAAAGCGCGGTGCTGATCCAGCGCGTTGCGCAGGGCGGCGGTGTCCACATCGGTGCGGTAATCCGGATCCACGAAGCAGGCCTTGATTCGAGCCACCTCTTCCCGGGTCAGCGTCATCGCACCGCCTTTCAGTTCGGCGAATTCGGCTTCCGCAAGCTCACGGAATTTATCCGCGCCCAGAGCTTTCACCAGAATCTTGATGCGGGCTTTGTACTTGTTGTCACGATTACCGTACTTGTTGTACACCCGCAGAATCGCTTCCAGATAGGCAAGCAGATCCGGCCAGGCGACAAACTCGCCGATGACTTCGCCGGTCATCGGGGTGCGGCCGAGGCCACCGCCCGCCCAGACCTGGAAGCCGGTTTCGCCATTGTGGTCGTGCACGATCTGCACGCCAATATCGTGCACGCCGATCAAGGCCGGATCCGCGTCCGGCACCGCGTTCACGGCGATCTTGAATTTGCGTGGCAGATAGGCGAATTCCGGGTTGAAGGTGGCCCACTGGCGGATCACTTCACACCAGGGGCGCGGGTCTTCGATTTCACGCGGATTAACGCCGGCGTACTCGTCGGTAGTGATGTTGCGAATGCAGTTGCCGCTGGTTTGAATGGCGTGCATTTGCACGCTGGCCAGCTCGGCGAGGATGTCGGGAGTGTCCGCCACTTCCGGCCAGTTCAACTGGATGTTTTGACGGGTACTGACGTGGCAGAAGCCCTTGTCGTAATCACGGGTAATGGACGCCAGCTTGCGTACCTGGGTGGTATTGAGCATGCCGTAAGGTACGGAGATACGCATCATCGGCGCATAGCGCTGGATGTAGAGCCCGTTCTGCAGCCGCAGGGCGAGAAATTCGTCCTCGCTCAGTTGGCCCGCCAGGTAACGCCGGGTCTGGTCACGGTACTGTGCCACCCGCTCTTCCAGAAGCCGTTGGTCATAGTCCTGATATACGTACATTGCTGTGTCGCGCCGTGTTAATTCGTTGATTTGCAAGCCGTTTGGCGGCTTACAATTCCGAGTGGCGCGAACTTTAGCAAAGGGTTTTTATACTTAAAAGAAATATATCGCTATATCCCTAGTGTGTTCCGCTATGATCCCGCGGCACTGAGAACCATTTTCACTACCACGAAAACACCGATCACCAGAGCCAGCACCAGGATCACATAAACGCCGATATAATCGCCGGGATTGCCTTTGTTAAAATCCCGCTCGCGGTTGGCGTGGCTCTGCACGCCGAACAGTCCGGCAAGAATGCTTTTCAACACTTGCAGGAAGTTGGGGCGGTCCGAGCCGGAATTGTTCTGATCGCTCATGAAGACCTCATCATAATTGAATGTGAGCCCAGCTCCGGCGAACCCACAGCCCTCCCAGCAGGGAGGAGGTCACCAGCCGTTGCAGGGCCTGGGCCAGCCAGATACCGAGCAGGCCGAATCCCAGCCAGGGGCCAATGATATAGGCCAACGGCAGGAACAGGCACCATTGTACTACAAGGGTGACCATCATTACCGACCGGGATGCGCCGGCCCCCAGCAAAGCCTGGGTGAAAATAATGGCCGCGCCGTCCAGGCAGATCGCCAGTCCGGTGATCATCAGCGGCACCCGTCCGAGCGCCACCAGATCCGGCTGATGCAGGAACAAACCCAGAATCCACTCCGGCACCAGCCACATAGGCAGCGCGGTGACGAACAGCATCAGCACCGCCAGCCAGGTGACGTCCCAGCCCCAGCGATAAGCGTCGGCGGCATCCCGGCGTCCCAGCGCCTGACCCACCAGCGACGCGGCGGCCAGCCCGAGACCGATGGCCGGCAGAATCAGCAGGAGAATCAAGGTGATCAGCACGTGGGCCACCGCCACTTCATCGGCACCGACCATGCCGATGATCCAGAACAGCACGGTAAGACCGGCGGAGAAGAAGAACTGCTGCACTGAGTTGGGAATACTGACCCTGGCGATGCTGCGCAGGGTGGAGGCGGAGGGCCAGGCGGTCATGAAACCGTGCTCGCGCCCCAGTTTCCAGGTTTGCAGCAAGTAAAGCAGGCTGCCGAGATACAGGGACAAGGTGGTGCCGAGGCCAGCGCCGGCGGCGCCCATTTCCGGCAGGCCGAGACGGCCAAAGATCAGGCCGTAGCTGAGCACCACGTTGGCCACATGGGTGGTGATCAGGGTGCGCATGTACACCGCGGAGCGGCTGATGCCGTTCCAATAGCCGCGATAGCAAAAATTCATCGCCACCGCCCAGATGCCCAGCAGGCGCATGTCAAAGTAGCCCTCCGCCAGTCCGGCCACCGGCGCATTGGGGGCAAGAAAATGCATCATCGGCCCGCTGATCGCCAAGAACAGGGCGGTCAGCGGCAATGACAGCACCAGTCCCACCAGCAATCCGGCGTTCAAGGGCAAGGCATATTGACGCTCGTCGCCTTCCCCTTTGCGCCGCGCCACCATGGCCTGAACCCCTGCGCCGAGCCCGATCACCACGCTGATCGACAGGAAGGCGGCATAGCCGCCCAGGCCGACGCCGGCCAGGGCATCACCGCCGAGCCGCCCGACCAGAGCGGCGTCGACCAGATTCAGCAGGCTCTGGCTTATCATGGCCGCCATGATGGGCAGCCCCAGGGCAAGGACGCGACGGCTTCGATGCAGTGGAGGCACGGTGATTTCTGGCTTTTTGACGAAAGCGGCAACCATACCAGAAAGCGTATCCCCGCCCCAGGATCAACCCGGAGAAAAACGCCTCCCCATTGCAACCACGCAGTACCTGACTAAAATAGTCAGGAAATACCCCAACCGGAAACCGGAATGAGCGAAGAACTGATCCGCATCACCGACAGCGCCCAGGATTACCTCCGCGACCTGCTTTCCAAGCAGGACCAGGAGGGCATGGGTGTGCGCATCTTCGTCGAACGCCCCGGCACTCCCCATGCCGAATGCTGCATGGCGTATTGCCCGCCGGATGAGCAGGAAGACGGGGACGTGCGCTATGACTACGAAGGCTTTCATGCCTGGATCGAGGGCAAGAGCGTACGCTACCTCGAGGACGCGGTGATCGATTACAAGAAGGACAGCATGGGCGGCCAGCTGACCTTCCGCGCGCCCAAGTCCCGGGTCCCCGACATAAGCCCGGATGCCAGTCTGGAAGAACGCATCAACTATGTGCTGTACGCCGAGATCAACCCGAATCTGGCGGCTCACGGTGGCAGTGTGCAGTTGCTGGAATTGACCGAGGACAATGTGGCAGTGCTGGAATTCGGCGGCGGCTGCCAGGGCTGCTCCGTGGTGGATGTCACTCTGCGTGACGGCGTGGAGCGCACCCTCAAGGAGCGCCTGCCGGAACTGACCGGCGTGCGGGACAAGACCGACCACAGCGTTACCGACAACGCCTACTACAGCTGATCACTTAAGGCCGCTTCCCACAGACCGATCTACGAAGCCGCTGTAGGAGCTTGCCCTGCAAGCGAATTGTCCCGCGGTCAGCACATTCGCTCGCAGGGCAAGCTCCTACCGAGACCTGAGCGGGCCTCGGAGCGTGATCGATGCCTTCCCGATTAACCGCAGTTGGGCCGCTTGCCCGCCGCGCGGGCCTGTTGATACAACGGCAGAGCCTCGGGCATGCTGGCCTCCAGGTCCTCGATACGGGTGCCGCTGGAGGGGTGAGTGGAAAGCAGTTCCGGTGGGCTGCCGTTGTTGGCCGCCGCCATGTTTTTCCACAGCTGCACACTCTGACGCGGGTCGAATCCGGCTCGGGCCATCATCTGCAAGCCGATGATGTCGGCCTCGGATTCATGCTTGCGGCTGAAGGGCAGCGTCACGCCCACCTGAGTACCCAGCCCCAGGGCCGCCATCAGGCCCTGCTGGGCTGCGCCACCGCTGTCCCCGGCCAGGGCCGCCAGCAATTGCGTGCCGGTTTCCGTGGCGTATTGAATCGACATGCGCTCATTGGAGTGCTGAGCCAGCACATGGCCCACTTCATGGCCCAGCACCGCGGCCAGTTGATCCTGGGTCTTGGCTACTTTCAGCAAGCCGGTGTAGACCCCGATTTTGCCGCCGGGCAGAGCAAAGGCGTTGGCGGCGGGATCGTCGAACAGGGTCACTTCCCACTGTTCATCACTGCCGGATTCGGCGGTGACCGCATCGGCCACGCATTGCACATACCGTTTTTGCTGACTGTTGGTGCTGATCTTCTGTTCCGTCTTCATCTGATCATAGGCAGCCACTCCCATCTGATCCATCTGGTCCGCCGGCATCAGCAGGAACTGGCTGCGCCCCAGCGGTGAGGTGGCACAAGCCGTCAGCGCCAGGGCGGTCAGCACGGGCAGGGCGATTCTTTTCATCAAGGCATTCCTCCTTATTCCCACTCACGCAAATGGCGGCGGGCTATCCATAGCAACCATGTGGACCACAATCCACACGCCAATAATACCAGCACTCCGGGCACGGAAAGATCCCAAATTGTCGGCGGCACCCGCCCGGCGAGCAGTAAAGCGCCGGTAATCATCGATGCGCACACCAAAAGTGTTTGTATCTGCCGGTATTGGCCACGCTCCAGGCGGCTTACCAAGCGCTCCAGATGGCGTGGATCGACACCACCGTCGGTGCGGCCATTGGCCAGTGTCGACGGTGGCGGCGGAGCATAGAGCCGATCGACCACATCCAAGGCCCGCAGCCCGAGACTGCGCACCAGTCGCTTGGGACCATAACGCTGCCGCAGCAACCGGTGCATCAGAGGCTCCGCTTCGCGAATCAGATCGAAGCGTGGGTTCAGCAGCCGACCAAACCCTTCCAGGGTGATCAAGGCCTTGATCAACAACGCGATATCGCTGGGCAGGATCAGACCGTGATTGCGGATCAGAGCGGTGATGTCGCCGAGCAGGGCGGGCAGGTCCAGCTCCGCCAGCGGCAGGCCATAGTAGCGGGATACCACGTCCTCCACATCCGCCACCAGCTGATCGAAGTTGAGTGGCTGGCCGTCGGACCAGCCGGTCAAAACCGCCGCGGCGTGCTCCGACTCCCGGGTTATGATGGCGCGCACCAACTGCACAATCTGCTCACGCCGGCCATCGGTGAGCTTGCCGACCATGCCGAAGTCCAGCAGGCCGATGCGGTTGTTGCTCAGGATCAGCACATTGCCCGGATGGGGGTCGGCATGGAAAAAGCCATCTTCCAGAGCCATTTTCCAGGCCACCATGGCGCCGCGTCTTGCCACCAGCGGGCGATCAACGCCAAGTGCGTCGAGACGGGCCAGATCCCTCGCGGGTGTGCCATTGAGGCGCTGTTGCACCTGCAGAGTGGCGGAGCTGAGACGGGTATGGACTTTCGGGATCATCACCCAGCGCAGGCTTTTGACGTTCTGGCGGATGCGCTCGGCGTTGCGTGCCTCGATGGTGAAGTCCAGTTCCCGGCTCAGTGAGCGGTGAAACTCGCGCACCAGCTCCACCGGGCGGTAGCGGCGCAGTTCCTGGGAATTGTCGGAGGCCAGCTTGGCCAACTGATCCAGCAGCCGCAGATCGGACTGGATTTTGGCCTCGATGCCAGGCTTTCTCACCTTGATGACCACTCGATCACCGGAGCGGGTCACCGCCGCGTGCACCTGGCCGATGGAGGCCACGCCCAGAGGGTGCTCATCCACCGAGGCGAACACCTGATCCAGAGGCCGGCCCAGCGCCGCTTCCACCGTCGGTGCCAGGCTGGCGAAGGGCACTGGACGGGCCCGGTCCTGCAGCCTTTCGAACTGCTCGATCCACTCCGGAGAAAACAGATCCACCCGGGTCGCCAGCACCTGACCGAGCTTGACGAAGGTTGGCCCCATTTCCTCCATCGCATGACGCAGACGCTCGGCACTGCCCATGTGCAGGAAGCGGGGATCCAGCCCGCTGCGCAGCAAACGCCCTGCATGCTCTATCATCGGCGCCAGTCCCAGCCGGCGCAGCATGTCAGCAAATCCGTATTTCAGCAGGATCGCCGCCAGTTCATTGAGGCGGCGCAGATCCTGGCCAGTGTGCAGCAGGTTCATGATGTCCGGGCTTCCTTTGAACAGACCCTCACCGCGCTCATCGCGGATTCGCCAAGCGTACCTGGAACCACTGATCCAGAGAATCGGCGATCACCGACGGGTTGTCTTCCGGCACAAAGTGCAGCCCCGGGCCAGCATGCACCACATCCAGGTATTTCAACCGTTGTTTGAACCAGGGAATCCGTTGTTCGGGCAATACCGCGCCAGGGCGAAAGTGCAGCATCAGCATCGGCTGGTCCATCTCCGGCAGACGCTTCTCGATTTCCTCGATCGCTCGCCAGGTTTCCCCCTGACGATCATCAATCGGCAACTCCGCGGGCAGGGCGCGGATCGCCCGGCGGCTGTCGCGGTCGGGGAAAGCCGCGCGATAAACATTCATGACGCTGCGAGGCAGACGCCGCAAGGTGCCCATGGGCAATACCGTATTGACGAAAAGATTATGCCGCTGCAGCAGCCAGGAACTCAGGGCCGGCCGGCGAAAGGCGAAATACAGCGGACGGGCAATAAGCGGAAACTCCTGCCAGTCGAAGGTGAAAGGGAAGGTCTCCATGAACACCAGAGCGCGTACCCGTTGCGGCTGCTGCTGAGCCAGTCTGAAACCAAGCGGACCACCCCAATCGTGCAGCACCAGTGTCACCGGCTCAAGCGCCAGCTGTTCCAGGAAACCGGAAAAGAAATGGTGGAGAGTGCATAGCCGGTAATCCAGATCCGGCTTGGCGCTGCGGCCGAAACCGGGAAGGTCCAGTGCGACGCAGCGATAACGATGGCAGAGAAGCTTGATCACGTTCCGCCACAGATAACTGCTGGTGGGATTGCCATGCACGAACAACAGGGAGGGACCGGAGCCTTCATCCAGATAATGCAGCCGTTGCCCATGCACCGATACGTATCGGGATCGGAAAGGACAGTCCGCGAAGCCCATGCCATGCGTCCAGGTAGCTTTTCTGGCAAGATGCCACGCTGACGATAACAACTGCAAGCACGGTGCCCATGAAACCCTATGTACGTCACGACCTGGTTTCGGTCCAGACCAGTGATATCCATGGCAAGGGGCTGTTCGCCCGCAAACGTCTTCCCGCCGGCACCGTCCTCGGTGTGTTGAAAACCAAGCCCGCTCGCCGCAACGGCCCCTATGTGTTGTGGCTGGATGATGACGGTGAAGAACGGCACCGGGTTTTATGCGAATTGCGTTACATCAACCACGGGCGGCCGGCCAATGTGGCCTACTATGACGACCTTACCGTGGTGACGCTGAAAGCGGTGAAAGCAGGGCAGGAGTTGTTGCACGATTACGGTGAGGACTGGGAGTAGTCCAAGAGCCGGTTTTAAAAGGGCACCGGCGAAACGAACTCACTCCACAGACCGGTGTGAGGATGATTGAAGGCGAGCCGATGGGCGTGCAACAGCAATCGCTCGCTGGCGGCCAGCACCGCCTCCGGCGCATAGAGATCACAGCCGAGAATCGGATGGCCCAGCTCCCGGCAGTGAATGCGCAACTGATGACTGCGCCCGGTCACTGGCCGTAACCGCAACCGGGTACGGCTTCGGACGACATCCCGTTCCAGCACTTTCCAATGGGTGAGGGCCGCCTTGCCCGTTTCAAAGCAGACTTTCTGCAACGGCCGATTGGGCCAGTCGGCGATCAGGGGCAAGTCCACGACGCCGTCTCCGTATTCCACCAGGCCATCCACCACGGCCTGATACTCCTTGAACACCCGACGCTGCTGGAAGGCCCGGCTCAGTTGGCTCTGCGCTTCGCGGGTCAGAGCGAACACCATGATGCCGGAGGTGTCCAGATCAAGCCGGTGCACCAGCCGTATTTCGGGAAAATCCAGCGCCAGACGGCGGATCACGCAGTCCTTGTTCTCCGGCGCCCGGCCCGGCACGCTGAGCAGGAAGGCCGGTTTATTCACCACCAGAAGGTGATCATCCCGGTGCAGGATGACCACCTCCTCATGGCAACGGGGCACGATATAGTGCTCGGGCTGCCTGGCTCGCGGCAATCGCACCGGGCTATCCCCAGATGGCGTCATGGACATCCTGATAACGCTCGGCGAAGTGCACCGTCAGCCCCTTTTTAAGGTGCTCCGGCAGTTCCTTGTAATCGCGCTCGCAGGCCTTCGGCAGAATGATTTCACGAATGCCAACGCGGCGGGCGGCGGTGATCTTCTCGCGAATACCGCCCACGGCCAGCACCTGTCCGGTCAGCGTCAGCTCGCCAGTCATGGCCAGCTTGCGCGGCAGCCTCTTGCCGGTGGCCAGGGAGATCAGTGCCGTGGCCATGGTGATGCCAGCGCTGGGCCCATCCTTGGGAGTGGCGCCCTCCGGTACATGCAAATGGACGAAGGACTGGTCAAACCAGTCGCCGTCGCCGCCATAGGCCGGCAGATTGCTGGCCACGTAGCTGTAGGCGATCTCGGCGGACTCTTTCATCACGTCGCCCAGTTGCCCGGTCTGTTTGAAACCACGTTGCTGCACATGCACCTGAGTGGCCTCGATGGACAGCGTGGCGCCGCCCATGGAAGTCCAGGCCAGACCGGTAACGACGCCGATGCCACGCTGGGTTTTTTCCCGCTGAAAATAGGGCTGGCCGAGAAACTCCTCGAGATTCTTGCTGGTGACGCTGATTTTTTTCTCGCCGGAAAGCAGCCGAACCGCCGCCTTGCGAATAATTTTGTTGAGCTGCTTCTCCAGGTTGCGCACACCGGCCTCTCGCGCATAGCCCTCCGCCACCTGACGCAAGGCGCTGGCGTTGATGGTGAGCTGCCCGGGCTTGACCCCCGCCCGTTCCAGAGAACGTGGCCACAGATGCCGTTTGGCGATTTCCACCTTTTCCTCGGTGATGTAACCGCTCAGACGAATCATTTCCATACGGTCGAGCAGGGGAGCGGGGATCGAGTCCAGGGTATTGGCGGTACAGATGAACAAGCAGTGACTCAGATCCAAACGTTCGTCCAGATAGTGATCGAGAAAGTCCTGGTTCTGTTCCGGATCCAGCACTTCCAACAGGGCGGAGGCCGGATCACCCTGGAACGAAGTGCCGAGCTTGTCGATTTCATCGAGCATGATCACCGGATTGCTGGTGCCGGACTCTTTCAGTGCCTGGATCAGCTTCCCCGGCATGGCGCCGATATAGGTGCGCCGGTGGCCTTTGATTTCCGCCTCGTCGCGCATGCCGCCGAGGCTGAGGCGGTAAAAACGGCGGTCCAGGGCTTCGGCGATGGCGCGGCCAACGCTGGTCTTGCCCACCCCTGGAGGCCCCACCAACAGCAGGATCGAGCCTTTGACTTCGCCGCGCATGGCGCCCACCGCGAGGAACTCAACGATGCGGTCCTTGACGTCATCCAGGCCGCTGTGGTGCGCGCTCAGAGTATCGCGCGCGTGCGTGAGGTCCAGATTGTCCTCGGAGAAGCGGCCCCAGGGCACGGACGTGAGCCAGTCGAGATAGTTGCGGGTCACCGCGTACTCCGGCGAGCCGCTTTCCAGCACGCCCAGTTTGCGGACTTCCTCTTCAAAGCGCTTGGCCACCGCCTCCGGCGGGGTCAGCGATTCCATGCGGGCACGGAATTCGTCCACATCGGCGGTGCGGTCATCTTTTTCCAGACCCAGCTCGCGTTGGATCACCTTGAGCTGTTCCTTAAGGAAAAACTCACGCTGATGCCGGGAGATCTTTTCGTTGACCTCCTCGCTGATCTCGTTCTGCAGGCGCGCCACTTCCACTTCCTTGCGCACCAGCGTCAGCACTTTTTCCATGCGCGGCTTCAGCGGCACGGTTTCCAGAATATCCTGGAGATCATCCCCGTTGGCGCTGGTCAACGCGGCGGCGAAGTCAGTCAGCGGAGAAGGATCCCGTGGCGAAAAGTTCTGCAGATAGTGCTTGAGCCCTTCGTTGTAGAGCGGGTTCAGCGGCAACAACTCGCGGATGGTATTGATGATCGCCATGGCATAGGCACGCAGGGCGTCGGTGAGCTCGTCCTTGGGCTCCGGGTATTCCACTTCCGCCATGAAGGGCCGTTTGCGGTTGGTGTAGCCGGAGACGCGGAAACGGGCCAGCCCCTGGGCCACCACCTGCAGATGATCATCTTCCTGATTGACGGCGTGAATTTTCACCAGGCAACCGTATTCCGGAAAGTCCTCCACCGAGACCTCGTCCGGGTTACGATCGCCCACATAGATCAGACCCAGGGCATGGTGCGGCGTCTGACTGACCCGCTCCAGGGTGGATTGCCACAGTTCCCGATTCAGCAGAATCGGCTGCACCAGCCCAGGCATGAAGGGGCGGTGACGCACTGGTATCAGATAAACCCGTTGTGGCAAATGATGATCCGGCAAAGCCAGGGCGCCCTGGGGGGTGGGCTGTTCGATGGTGGTTTCCTGCTCGTCTTGGTTCATGATATCCACTCGTCATAAACGGGAAGCGTCGCCGTTGACATTACGACAGGACGGCGACGCGCGACCAGTCTTCAGAATGGAGTCTCCGAACCGGTTTTCAATAGCCGGATTCAGCGCGGGCCGTCGATGATCAAAAGATCGGCGCTGAGCTCGCGGGGCGTCCGCGTACGCCGCTCCACCAACCGGGCGTCGAATTTCTGTTCACACCGCTCGGCCAGGGCGTAGAACGGCGATCGTCCGGGGTCGGCGATAATGATCCGCCGCACCCGCTGATTCAAGGCACGGCGAATCAGATTGAACAGCACCGGCGTGAGCTCGTCCCAAAAGCAGATGTCGGCGCCGGTAATGACATCCACATCAGCCAGCAGCGCCTTGGTCAGGTTCTCAAAGCGTTTTTGCAGTGTCGTCACCGAGGTTTTATTGATGGCCGCATGCAATTCCAGATAGGGGAACACATCCTCGTCCGCGTCCACGGCGGTAACCCGGCAGCCAAGGCGTTTGGCGGCGAATATGGACAGCGGGCCCCAGCCACAGCCTATGTCCATCAAATGGGTATCCGGGCCCAGGGACAGCGCCCGGCGGTCGCGGGTCAACTGGTCCATGATCAGAAAACTGGAGTTCCACACTTTGTTGCCGTGGATCGAGGGCACGTGATTGGCGCGTTTCAGGCGCCGCACTTCACGGTGGCCGGAGCGCAGCAGGGTAATGCCCCGGGTATGGATGGTATGGGCTTCGCCCCGTTGGATTTTGGGAATGGGGGTCTCGGATAAGGTCATGGCCGGCCGGCGCCTTGAAAAAGGAAAGACCTTACGGGCGCCGGCGGCTTTGTTCAAGGTTGGGATGATCAGTCCGCGCGTTCAGGGACCTGGCTCCAGAAAACCCGGAAGACCTCGGCGCTTTGTCCCGCCGCCTCGGCCATCGGCACATGGCCAACACCATCAAGGATTACCGCCCGGGCATTGGGCAAGGTGCGGGTGAAGACCGCGACGTTATCGATTCCCAAAAGCCGGTCTTCGCGCCCCCACAAAACCAGTGTCGGGGTATTGATCGAGAGCAGCACATCACTCTGCCCCAGCTGCATCGCTGGATCGCCCTCGATATCCGCCCAGACTTTTTCCGCCACCTTCGCATTGGCGGCTTTCTCGGCACCCATCAGGGTGATGGCGAAGTCGGGCATGCCCACCGAGCGTTCGGCGGCCCAGTCCAGCGTGGTGTGGAAGTCCTCGGCCCGCTGAGGAATCAGAGGATTGCCCGGCGATTGCGCCAGCACATCGCGGAATTCCTGTGTTTGCAGGGTAACCCCGGCGGCGTCCACCAACCCCAGGGAGATCAGGCGGCCCGGGTGTTGTCGGGCCATTTCAATGGCGATGGCACCGCCCATGGAATTACCCGCCACATGAAAGCGTTCGGCTCCCAACTGATTGAGCAGGCCAAACAGACGGTCAGCCTGTTTGCTCACGCGGTAGTCCATCGATGTGGTCAGGGGGAGGGTGTCGCCGTGACCAGGAAGATCGGGAATGATAAAGCGGTACTCGCCTTCCAGCTGATTGGCGAAACGCACCCAGTTACGTGCATCGGCGCCGAAGCCATGGATCAGCAGTACCACCGGGGCCTCCTCGCCGCCTTTGGACTGCAGCAAATGCCAGTCCAGGCCATCCTCGGTGGATACTCTCAGGGCCTCGAGGCCTGCCCGCCATTGCTCGAACGCGATGCCTTGGTGGTAGGCCCAACGCCGGGTGTCTTCACACCCGCCCAGCAGCGCGGCACCCAGAACGGCTACCGCCAGAATCAACCCCACACGACGCCATGCCATCCTTCTTCCCTCCGGTTGTTATTCTTTCCTCGTGGAAAGCCACCGTAGAGGATCGGCGTGGCGGATGGCACCGCCGGAGAGGTCAATATTGCGCAATCACCGTGATTTCAGGTTCCAGATACCGGCGCCGATAATCAACAAGGTGCCAAGATAGGTGCTAAGGGCCAGCGCCTCGCCCCAGAACAGCCAGCCAAGAATCGCCGCCCACACCACCGCGGAGTAGTTGTACACGCCGACCTGGCCGGGGCGGGCCACCTGATAGGCGGTGGTCATGGCGAACTGTCCGGCGATGGCGAACAGGGCGATCCCCAGCATCCAGAGCATTTCCACACCGTTGGGCCATTGCTCGACGCTGGGTAACAGCAAAGCGGAAAGCAGGGTGGCGAACAGCGAGAAATAGAACACCACCCGGTGCGCCGGCTCACTCACCGCCATACGACGGATACTGACCTTGGCCACGCTCATGATGGCGGCGCCGCCAAGTGCCACCCACATTACTGGATCCACCTGACCCTGATCGGCACGCAGAATCACCGCGACGCCAACAAAACCCAGAGCGATCGCCATCCAGGTGCGCAGCGATACCCGGTCGCCCAGCCAGACCCAGGCCACCAGCGGCAGGAAGAAGGGGACCGTCATCTTGACCAGCACCGCCTCCGCCAAAGTGATATGGCCGATGGCGTAAAAGAAGCAGAACATGGCGGCGACGCCGGTGAAGCCGCGGATGAAATGCAGGCCGAGATGGCGGGTGCCCAGGTCGCGGATGCCACCACTGATCATCAGCACCGGCAGCAATACCAGCAGGCCGACGAAGTTGCGCGCGAACACGATCAGTTCGGTGGAAAGCGTGTCCGAAAGATGCTTGATCAGGGCCGCCATGATCGCCAGCAACCCTTCACCCAGAATCAGCAACAAGGCGCCCTTCAGAGGCTGGTCGTTATTCACGCGACCGGCCGGGCCCACAGGTCGTGATCATCGGCGTCCTCGACGGTCACCCGCAGGCGCTGGCCGGGCTTTACCGGCGCGTCGTCGGGCAGATACACCAGGCCGTCGATCTCCGGAGCATCCGCCTGGGAGCGCGCCACCACGCCGTCTTCACCAACCTCGTCCACCAGCACTTCCAGGGTCTGGCCGATCTTGCGTTGCAGTTTCGCGGCACTGATCCGCGCCTGAACATTCATGAAGCGTTCCTGGCGTTCGCGCGCCACCTCTTCGTCGACATGGTCGGGCAGGGCGTTGGCGGGGGCACCGTCCACCGGTGAATAGGTGAAACAGCCAACCCGATCCAACTGCGCCTCTTCCAACCAATCCAGCAGCATCTCGAAATCATCGTCGGTTTCGCCAGGGAAGCCGACGATGAACGTGCTGCGCAGGGTGATGTCCGGGCAGATCTCGCGCCAGCGGCGAATCCGCTCCAGAGTGTTTTCCGCGTGAGCCGGACGCTTCATCGCCTTGAGCACCGACGGGCTGGCGTGCTGGAACGGAATATCCAGGTACGGCAGGATGTGGCCGGCGGCCATCATCGGAATGATCTCGTCCACGTGCGGATAGGGATAGACGTAGTGCAGGCGCACCCAGGCACCCAGCTGCCCGAGCGCCTGACACAGCTCCAGCATGCGGGTTTTCACTGGCATCCCCTGCCAGAAGCCGGTCTGGTACTTGCGATCCACACCGTAGGCGCTGGTGTCCTGGCTGATCACCAGCAGCTCCTGTACGCCCGCCTTCACCAGCCGTTCCGCCTCATCGAGCACGTCGCCCACCGGCCGGGAATCGAGCTTGCCACGCATGCTTGGGATAATGCAGAAGCTGCACTTGTGGTTGCAGCCCTCCGAGATCTTCAAATAGGCGTAGTGGCGCGGGGTCAGCTTGATGCCCTGAGGCGGCACCAGATCGGTGAAGGGGTTGTGGTCGGCGCGAGGGGGCACCACCTGGTGCACGGCGCTGACGACCTGCTCGTACTGTTGGGGCCCGGTAACCGACAGCACCGCCGGGTGAACCTTGCGGATGTTGTCTTCTTCCACACCCATGCAGCCGGTGACAATGACCTTTCCGTTCTCGGTCAGGGCCTCGCCAATGGCTTCCAGGGACTCGGCCTTGGCATCGTCGATGAACCCGCAGGTGTTTACCACCACCACATCGGCATCATCGTAGCTGGGCGTCACCTCATACCCTTCGGTGCGCAGTTGGGTGAGAATGCGCTCGGAATCCACAAGAGCTTTGGGACAACCCAGGCTGATAAACCCAACTTTACCGGACATAAACCACCTCGAAGTCAGCGGGGCGGCATTCTACTATTAACCTGGCGTGAATGCCTATTGGGTTGGCGGTGCAGGGAGAAAACACCCATGCGTTGTTTCATCGGACTGCCGGTGCCGGAGGAGGCTGGTCGCGCTCTGTTGAGGGGCGTTCCGGAAGGTGTTGGGCGGCAATTGCCGTTAGCGGATCTGCATCTGACTCTGGCGTTCCTCGGGGAGCGGGAGCTTTGCTGGACGCAGGCACTCTGCCGGCAACTGGAAGCGATTCTGACGGGAGTACAGCCACTGAGCCTGAAACTTACTCGTGGCGGCCCCTTTCCACCGAATGGAAGTCCCCCCAAAGGAAGCCCTTCCCGCGGCGGCCGGCTATGGGCGGCGAGGGCTTTGCCATCGCCAGCGCTGATGGCACTGCATGAGCGTATTTGGCGGCCTTTGGAAGATCTCGGCGTGGCACGTGACGAGCGCGCCTTTCAGCCCCATGTAACCCTGGCTCGCGGCCGCCACCGGCTCACCGCGAAAATGGCAAACGAGAGCGAGAAAAGTCCACCTGGAGACCATATCGAATTTGATGTCCACGAAATTGTTCTCTACGAGAGCCGACAAGGCTATCGGCCTCGCTGGCGGCAATCGCTGAAAAGCCGGCTCTGAGCCCCGGCACATAACGCCGGAACCCAGAGCCACTCAACGGGTTACTGCTGGCCTTCGCCGTAACCGCCCGCGCCTCCGGCGGAACCGCCGCCAGCGGGGTCTCCACCGTTCTGCATGCCCGGCTGAGAGGGCTGCTGCGGGTCGCCTGGTCCCGGCGAATCCGGCTGCTTGGGATCGCAAGCGGCCAGCACCGACCCCATCAGCAACAAGGCCAGAGTGCCGGCCACGCCTCTTTTCAATCCGCGTCCTGGTTCCATTTTTCCGTCTTTCATGGTTTTTCCTCCCATTAAATAGCTGTGCGCGGGCGGCGTCGGGCCGCCCGAATAATCAGGGTCGATCGAGGTCGTCACCCCGGGTGTCGTCGCCGCCATCGCGATCCTCTCCGGTGGGCCAGCCACGGTCGTCGGGCCGCCCCATATCCCCGGAGTCTCCCTCCAGGCCACCGGGGTTGCCGTAAGCGGGCTGCCCGGGCCGATCCGGATCCGCTGGTGGGCCGGGCTGGGCCGGCAGAGTACGCTGATAGTCGGGGTGGTCTTGTGCCGGGCGATTGCCATCATTCGCGGTAGCGGTAACGGAAGCGCCGAGAAAGGCGACGCCGAGGATCAGCAATAGAGTTTTGCGAACGGTCATTACGTACATGTCATTACCTCCCGATCCATCGGGTGACTTCAGTGGGCGGGGTACCGTCAAAAGGTCCGGATTACCGCCGCCTCACTACTGTCTACAGGCCAGGATCAGGTTTGGTTCCATGACGAAGTGTTTTTTGGGAACCAAACCACACCCCCGGCTGTAAGTACTAATGAAGGCCTTAAGGTCGGCCGGAAAGGAACCGCCGGAGTGAGTTTTGAACGCCGGATCTGCGACCAGATCCCGCACCTGCAACGCTACGCCCGAGCCCTGTGTGACAACCCGGGGCAGGCGGAGGATCTGGTGCAGGATTGTCTGGAACGGGCGCTGCGCAAGCGCCACTTGTGGATGCCCGGGCGTTCGGTACGGCCCTGGCTGTTCAGAATGCTGTACCGGCTGTACCTGAACGATCGCGCCAGTGCCCGACGGCGGTGGGAATCGTTGGCTCCGGATGCCGGGCTGGAGCGGCCTCAGGAAGCACGGCAGGAGCCCTTTCTGGCCTGCCACGAAGCAATAGAGGCGATGCGGGCATTACCCCCGGAGCAGCGGGCGGCGTTGCTGTTGATGGTGCTGGAAAGTCCTGGTTACGCCGAGGCAGCCCGCATTCTCGGCATCAAGGTAGGGACGCTGCGCTCACGTCTCTCCAGAGCCCGCGAGACACTGCGGCAGGTGCTCGACGGTCCGGTTCGGGGTGGCGGGCGCCCCCGGTTGAGGAGGGTGAAATGAGCTGGCGGGAGCAGGGTTTATTGTATCGCGAGATGGTTTCCGAAGAGGAATTGAACGCCTTCGCCGACGGCGAGCTGCCACGCCGGCGTGCCCGCCGGGTGGCCGCCGGAATCCGGCGGCAACCGGCCTACGCGGATCGTGTGCGTGACTACTGGCGTCATGACGAAACACTGTGGCGCGCACTCAAGGACGATAGCACCGCGGCACCATTGTCCTCTCCGGTCCAGGCGCCAGGCGCTGCCCCCCGGCGCCACTGGCTTGCCGCCGGAGGACTCGGCACGCTGGTGGCGGCAGGCGTGATAATGGCGGTGTGGTGGCAAACACCGCCTCCCGATCCGGCCACCGCGCGCCCTTCCGTCGACCTGACCCAGGCCATCGTCCATGCCTTCAGCAACCCAGTGGCGTTACCCGATACCACGCCGGCCCCGGCATTGCCACTGGATCGCCTGGGTCTGGTTTCCTCTGGCCAGCAGCCGCTGCTGGTTTCCGGACAGCATATTCAAGAGTACCGTTTCGAGAACGCCGAAGGGCAGCGGGTGGCGCTGTATGAAACAGGGCAGGGCGGATCCGGCGATAACTGGTTGCACGTGCTGACCCAGTCGCCGGTAACCCTGGTGCGCTGGAGCCAGAACGGACGCGGTTACGTACTGGCCGCGGACAGCGCGCCGCTGGAACTTACCCGGCTGGCGTTGGGCATCCACGATGCCCTGTCCATGGCGGCGGGCGCCACACCGGGGGCCGCCATGCCATCGACAGCCCATGGCCCCGGCGGGCCGGCGGCCAATACGGCCACGGCGAGGGGCGATATCAGCGAGATGTAGCCGCGAGAAACCGCCCAATACGAAAAAGCCCGCGAAAGCGGGCTTTTTCGTTGAAGCGGGCTTGAAGAAATGCGGCGATCAGCCTTCCTTCAGAGCGGCGGTGATGTCCACCACCGCACCCTTGCCATCGCCAAACAACATCAGGGTGTTGTCCTTGGCGAACAGCGGGTTGGGCAGACCTGCGAAACCGGCACTCAGGGAGCGTTTCACCACCACCACGGTCTTGGCCTTGTCGACGTTGAGGATCGGCATGCCGTAGATCGGGCTGCCTTTGTCTTCGCGGGCCATCGGGTTGGTGACGTCGTTGGCGCCGAGTACGATCGCCACGTCGGTTTGTTCGAAGGTGGGGTTGATGGTGTCCATATCCTTGAGCTTGTCATAGGACACTTCCGCCTCCGCCAGCAGCACGTTCATGTGGCCGGGCATACGGCCCGCCACCGGGTGAATGGCGTACTCCACTTCGACGCCGTTGGCTTCGAGGGTGTCAGCCAGTTCGCGCACGGCGTGCTGAGCCTGAGCCATGGCAAGACCGAAGCCGGGCACGATCACCACGCGCTGCGCGGTTTCCAGCAGCATGGCCACTTCGTCCGCGGAAGTGGATTTGATCTTGCCGGCGTAGACCTCATCCTGATCAATGGTTTCGCCGCCTTCCGCCATCACACCAAACAGCACGTTGGTGAGAGAACGGTTCATGGCTTTACACATGATCTGGGTCAGAATCAGGCCGGAGGCACCCACCAGGGAACCGGTAATGATCAGCGCGCTGTTGCCCATGACGAAACCGGCGGCGGACGCGGCCACACCGGAGTAGGAGTTCAGCAGCGCGATCACCACCGGCATGTCGGCACCGCCGATCGGCATCACCAGCAGGATGCCCAGCACGGCGGCGGCGATGGCCAGCCCCCAGAATACCGTTGGTGAACCGGGGTTGGAGACCAAGTAGGCAATCGCCACGATGGAGCCGAGCAGCAACACGGCGTTCGCCGCTTTCATGCCCGGGAAGCCCATCGGTTTGCCGTCGATCAGTTCCTGCAGTTTGGCGAACGCCACGAAGGAACCGGTGAAAGTCACCGCACCGATCAGTACCGCGGCCCCGGTGGCGATGATGCCCACCGTGTCCGGATGGCCACCACGGAAGAACTCGGCCGCCGCCACGGAGAAGGAAGCGCCGCCACCAAAGCCGTTAAGCAGCGCCACCAGCTGCGGCATGGCGGTCATTTGTACTTTCTTCGCCAGCAGCACACCAATGATGCCGCCGACCAGGATGCCGGCGATGATGATTTCATAGCTGACGATGTCCCGGTGCAGCAAGGTCACCACACAGGCCACCGCCATGCCCGCGCCGGCCAGCATATTGCCGCGCACCGCGGTTTTCGGTTTGGTCAGGCCCTTGATGCCGAGCACGAACAGCACGGCGGCGATCAAATAGGCGATATCGATCCAGTTCTGGGAAATCTGCATTGCTTACTTCCTCTTGAACATCGCCAGCATTCGATTGGTCACCATGAAGCCGCCAATCACGTTGATGGTGGCCAGTACCACGGCGATGAAACCCAGCACCTTAACCAGCATGCCGGCGTCGGAGCCGGCGGCGATCAGCGCGCCCACCAGCGTAATGCCGGAAATGGCATTGGAACCCGACATCAGCGGGGTGTGCAGGGTGGGGGGAACCTTGGTGATCAGTTCCACGCCGAGAAAGATGGCCAGCACGAAAAGCGTTAATTCGGCTACGAAGTCCATTACTTCTCCTCCTTCCCGTTGTCGGCGTCCGCCGCCTCGGGTTCCGGTTTCTCCAGCGCGGGCAGGCCAAGCAGCTCACGCAGGCGTGTGTGCGGCACGTCGCCATTGTGGCTGATAACGGTGTCCGCCACGATCTGATCCTCGAAGTCCAGCGCCAACTCACCCTGGTCGTTGAGCAGCAGGTTGAGCAGGTTCTCCATGTTCTTGCCGAACATCTGGCTGGCATGGTGCGGCACGGAGGAAGGAACGTTTTCCGGGCCGATGATGGTCACGCCATGCTCGACCACGGTCTTGCCGGACTGGGTCAACTCACAGTTGCCACCCCGTTCGGCGGCCAGGTCGACGATCACCGATCCCTGTTTCATCGCCTTGACCATGTCGGCGGTGACCAGGATAGGACTTTTGGCGCCAGGGACAGCGGCGGTGGTGATCACCACGTCCATGTCCTTGATCACGTCGGTCATCAGCTCGCGCTGACGCTTGAGGAAGTCCTCGCCCTGGGCCTTGGCGTAACCGCCGCTGCCTTCCGCTTCACCGGTATCCAGATCCAGTTCCACCGGCTTGGCGCCAACGGAAAGGATTTGTTCACGGGCCGCGGGACGAACGTCATAGGCCTCCACCACGGCGCCGAGGCGCTTGGCGGTAGCACAGGCCTGCAGACCCGCCACACCGGCACCCATGACAAACACCCGCGAGGCGTTCAGCGTGCCGGCGGCGGTCATGTTCATGGGGAACATGCGGTTGGCGGTGGTGGCGGCGAGCAGAACGCACTTGTAGCCCGCGATCATTGCCATGGAGGACAGCACATCCATGGCCTGGGCCCGGGTAATCCGCGGCACCAGCTCCAGAGCGATGCCGGTGACATTGCTTTGCGCCAGTTGCTGGGCGAAACCCGGATTGGCCAGAGGATCGGTCATGCCGATGAGGAACTGTCCGCTCTTCATCTTGTCCAAATCGTCCTGGCCATTGGTCGTATTGCTGCCTGGCGTTTGCACCTGCAGGATAACCTGGGCGCTGGAGAAGATTTGATCCCGGTCAGCAAGCTTGGCACCGGCGGCTTCATACTGACCGTCGGTAAAACCGGCGGCGACGCCGGCACCCGTTTCAACGAGGATTTGAACATCGTGCTTCTTTAATAAAGCCGCGATATTGGCGGGCGTCAGGGCGACGCGCTCCTCGCCGGGGCGAATTTCCTTGGGAACACCGATAATCACCTGCGTTACCCCCGTTTATATGGTTTGTTGGGCAGCCCCCATGCCACGGCATTAACCGGAAATGCACAGAGGCCCTCACAAAAAGGCCGGTTAGGAGCCTGTTCAAAGTCTCTACGCCGCCGCGTTGCCGCTGGAAAAACCGCCAGAGGGCGTTGGGGACTGCAGGCTCTGGTGGTTCCAAAGTCAAAGGCCACAACGCCCTCTGGCGGTTTTTCCAGCGCAACCCGAAGGGCCGGGCCCTTTTTGCCGTCAGACCGCGATTACGCTTGTTTATGTAGAATGACTACACCGCACAATCGAAATCACGCCCTGACGACAAAATGAACTCCGGCGCGGTGGCGTAGAGACTTTGAACAGGCTCCAAGAAAACCGGCCGTCGAGCAGGCTGCTAACCTTATTGTGGAGTGGCGAGCTTGGCAAACAAGAAATCGCGGTTTGACGGATAGATGGTTATATTTTGATCATAAAGATCATGATTTCTTCGCACTTTCGCTCAATTGTTGATCAACACGGGCCTTGTCATCATCTTCATGCATATGGATGAATGGACCCAGAATGGTATCGCCACGCACCTGCGCCTTGATTACATGCAAAAAAGTGTAAGCCCCCAGCAACTTCCTGAGCAGAAAGATAAATTCCTTTGGCGGTACGTCGAAGTGCACGGACAGGGCATTGCGACTGGCGCGATTCAGCACCCGGCTGGGCAGATTGCTCTCCCCCCATAGGTATTCCCCTTTCTCATTGACCACCGACGCCGGCGGCGGAAAGCGGTCCGGGTCCTGCAGGGCCTCAATGGCCTCGAAACAGAGGCCGGCGAAATCCTCCTGTACCCGGCGAGGAGGGTCACCGGAAAGGAAATGCAGCGCCTTCATCGCCCGCACCAGGCGCTCCGTATCGTGGTGCCAGGCACCGCGAATCATCTCCCGGCCGGGGCCCAGCACCTGGTCATCGAAATCGCGGATGGCGCCAAAGTCCAGCAGCACGATACGGTCGTGGCCTTCCTCATCGATTTGCAGCAGGTAATTGCCGAAATTCGGGTCGGTCTGCATCTTGTTCCACTCGAATACCTCGCGACAGCACAGTTCCATGATGGCGCGCCCCAGGAAATTACGGCGTTCCTGGCTCAGTGCGACCACCTTCGGGTCGCTGATGTGCAATCCCTTCTCGAAGGAAAGGCACAGAATGTTGTGGGAGGAGTACTCGGAAAACACCTCAGGAACAATGAAGCGGGGGTCCTCGCTCAACACTTCACGGAAATGGCGGGTGGTATGGGCCTCGAGATCGTAGTCCACCTCCCGGCCGAGCATGGCGCGCACTTCGTCCAGCCATTGATTGAACTGGTCGGTGATCGGCACCAGACGGCTCAGCTTGAGCAGCCGCACCAAGGCGCGCATGTCCGAATCTATGGCATCGGCGACACCAGGGTACTGTACCTTGAGCACCAGCTCACGACCGTCCTTCTTACGCCGGGCACGGTGAACCTGCCCCAGGCTGGCGGCGCCGAGCGGTTCTGGATCCACCTCCAGTTCCGCCAGTTTCACGGTGCCCAATTGCTGTTTAAGATGGCGCTCCATGGCCGGCCACTCGAGCGCGGCGGTGTCGTTTTCCAGCGTATGCAAGGCGGCGGTGACTTCTTCGGGCAGAAAATGCTCTCCGAACAGGGCCATCATTTGTCCGATTTTCACCACCGAACCTTTCAATTCGCCCAACTCGGCCACCAATTCCTCGGCCCGTTGAGAGAGAATGGCCTTCCGTCTTTCCTCGCGCTTGTCCGGGGCGGAGAACAGGGTACCGGCGCTGGCGGTGGCGTAGCGGGCGCCGGCGAGAAAGCCGGCGCGGGCAAGGGAAAAACGCCGTTCCAGGGAACCGGTTTTAACCCTTTTGACGGTTTTTCGTGCCATATTTTCGCGCACTCCAAGATCTGCTAAGGCGATGGCATCAACCACGGGCGGCGGAACGCCATAAACCGCGGTTCACAGAGGGCAGTGTAGCCCGGCTCCGATGCTAGTGGTATGGCGGCACCGGCAACAAGGTGACGCCGGTGCGCCAGGAGCAGGGAAAATCAAATGGAATCTGGTGCCGGCATTGGCGCCACGGCTGGGAGAACCGAAACTTTATGACCACTACATGGATTCTGCTGCGCGGACTGATACGCGAGCAGGCCCACTGGCAGGGCTTTGATCGCCGTTTGGCGGAGGTGCTGGGGGAGGGGAATGAGGTGCGCTGCGTGGATCTTCCCGGTAATGGGCGGCGTCACCATGAGCGCAGCCCCTGCACCGTGGCGGCGATGGTCGATGCCGCCCGTGCCGAGTTGGGAGACCAGGTGCTGAGCCGACGGCCCAGGCTGGTGGCTCTGTCTCTCGGCGGCATGGTGGGAATGGACTGGCTGCGGCGTTTTCCTGGCGAACTCGGTGGCGCCGCCCTGATCAACAGCAGTACCGCGCGCTTCAGTCCGTTTTACCAGCGTTTGCAGATAGGTAATTACCCGCGTTTGCTGAGCGATGTGCTGCTAAGCCGGGATACTGAAGGCAAGGAGCGGGCGATTCTCGAGTTGACCACCAACTTGCTGGCGCCGGACCGTCTGGCCGAAGTGGCGCGGCAATGGGCTCTGATCGCCGGGCAAAGGCCGGTTTCCACGGCGAACAGTCTGCGCCAATTGTGGGCGGCTACCCGGTTTCGGGCACCCGTCCAACTGCCGGAGGGCAGCCCGGTGCTGATTGTGAATGGGGGAGGGGATCGCCTGGTGAGTCCACGCTGTTCGCAAGCGTTGTCCCGCGCCTGGAACCGGCCATTGAGCGTACACCCTCGGGCCGGTCACGATCTGTCCCTGGATGCGCCGGATTGGCTGGCGCGGGAGTTGAAGAGCTGGGCGACGGCGTCGGATTCCTGACGCGGCGCCCTACTAATCCCGTTTGTCCGCCACCCGCTGGGCCTGCGCCAGCTCGATCATATCCGCCAGGATGTGGCCGGTTTCGCGCAGGTAAGGGTCTTTCTTCATCGGATCCTCCGCCGCTTCCGGATCCAGTGCCCGTTGCTCCTCCAGCGTCCTCAGCGCCGCCATGTCCTTCAGCGGCTCCTCGTCGCGGGCTTTACGGCGGGCGTTTTCAATGTTCAGACGGCGCTTGTCGAAGCCTTCCTGCCAGGATTCCCGGCTGGCCGCGTTGAGCGTCACTTCCTTACGCTCACGCGCCTCATCCAGCAAGGAGCGCAGTTCTTCCACATAAACGAACTCGGGATCTTTCTGGATGCGCCTTTCGTGACGCTGCCGCAAGGTCTGCAGGAACGGCATCAGATCCGCCACCTGCTGATAATCCGCGGAGTCGATTTCATCCCAGGGCAGAGCATTGGGCAGGGCGCCTTCGCCCACCTCGTTGGTATCGATCAGCGACGGCATCAACAGGTCCGGAACAATGCCCAGATTCTGGTTGCTGGAACCGGACACCCGATAGAATTTGGCGTTGGTCATCTTCAGCTTGCCGTGGTTCAGGTCCAGCAGAGTCTGCACCGTTCCCTTGCCGTAGGTGGGCTCGCCCACGATCAGCGCCCGCCCGTAGTCCTGCATGGCGCCGGCAAAAATTTCCGAGGCGGACGCGCTGTAACGGTTCACCAGCACCGCCATGGGGCCGGTGTAGAGCATGCCCGGGTACTGGTCATTCTCGACACTGACACGGCCGGATGATTCACGCACCTGCACGGTGGGGCCGCGGTTGATAAACAGGCTCACCAGCTTGTTGACTTCCAGCAGCGATCCGCCGCCATTGTTGCGCAGATCGATGATCAGGCCGTCCGGATTTTCCTTGCGCAGTTCCACCAGCAGCTTGGCCACGTCCCGGGTGGTGCTGGTGTAGTTCGGATCGCCACGGTGAAAGGCGTTGAAGTCGAGGTAAAAGGCCGGAATTTCGATGATGCCGAGCTTGATGTTCTCGCCATCGTGATTCAGCTCAATTACTTCCTTCTTGGCGGCCTGTTCCTCCAGTACCACCTTGTTGCGCACTATGGTGACCGTGCGGGTGCTGTGTTCGCCCGCACCGCCGGCGGGAATGATCTCCAGCCGCACCTCGGACCCCTTGGGCCCGCGAATCATGTCGACAACCTCATCCAGACGCATGCCGACCACATCGACGATGGCGTCCTTGTCACCCTGACCGACCCCGATGATGCGATCCGCCGGCTTCAGTTGTCCGGCCTTGGCGGCGGGACCGCCCGGCACCAGCCGTACCACCTTGGTATAGCCGTCCTCATACTGCAGCACGGCGCCGATGCCTTCCAGGGAGCGGCTCATGCTGATGTCGAAGTTTTCCGAATTATGCGGAGTGAAATAGTTGGTGTGCGGATCGAAGGTCTGCGCCAGCGCGTTCATGTAGAGCTGGAACACGTCCTCGGAGCTGTTTTGCTGCACCCGGCTGAGCTGGCCTTCGTAGCGGCGCACCAGACGGTCCTGGATTTCACTCTCGGGGGTGCCGTTGAGCCGCATGGACAGCACGGAATTACGCAGATAGTCGTCCCAAATCTGATCCAGGGCCTGCTGATCCGGTGCCCAATCGGCCTTGGTGCGATCCACCAGCACCTTGCGGTCGCTGTCGAATTTCCATTTATCGATATCGCCGCGCAGTTGCGTCAACGCTTTCTGTAAACGGTGTTCCACCCGTTGCTGGAAGCGGTTGAAGATGGTGTAGCCCGCCTCCAGAGTGCCTCTGCGCAACTGATCGTCGAGTTGGTCGCGATAGCGGTCGAATTCACCGATGTCCTCGGCGGTGAAGTACAGGCGGCTCGGGTCCAGATCCTTGATGTACTGGTCCAGCACCTGTCCGGACAGAGAATCATTGAAGTCCAGCCGCCGGTAGTGCAATTTCAGGCGGTCGACGATTTCCTTCGCCGCTTCCCGGTGCACCTTATCCGGCTTGATGCTGCCCTGGACCTCCGGCGCCGCCTGCAGGCCGTCTCCAATATGCAGGGCGCCGCCCAGCAGCAACCCGGCAACAATCAAGGCACTCAGCTTGCGAATTACGCTCATGGACTCACTCAATGATTCATTTACTGGCAGTATACGGGAACCTCTGATTAATTCGTATGGGAGGTCCGGATTTGTGACCACCATCCATGGTGGTCACCCTGCGGGCCGTCGCCAAGGCGACATCAAACATCGTTCCTGACGATGCGTTTGTGACCGCCACCCACCGCCACGGCATCCACGACACGGAGAGCACCGTACACCATGCATCGCCTGTTTACCGGTTTCTTCCTGATCGGCATCGCCGGGGCCATCCTGCAGTTACTGCTCGGCGATACCGGAGCTCCCGCCCGTGTGGTGGGCGCGCTGTGGGAAGCGGCCGATCTGGCGGTTCAGGTCAGTCTGGGGCTGATCGGCGTGCTGGCCCTGTGGAGCGGCCTGTTCCGTCTGGCCGAGCAGAGCCGTCTCGCCGACCGGCTTGCCGCTCTGGTTCAACCGGTACTTCATCGTCTGATGCCATCGGTGCCGGAAGGTTCACAGGCCGGCGCCGGCATTTCCATGAATATGGCCGCCAACATGCTCGGTCTGGATAACGCCGCCACGCCGCTGGGGCTGAAGGCGATGAGCTCGCTGCAGGAGAGCAATCCACGGCCGCGAACGGCCAGCGATGCGCAAATCATGTTCCTGGTACTGAACACTTCCGCGGTGACACTGGTACCGGTAACCGTGCTGCTATACCGCACCCAGCAGGGCGCGGCCGACCCCGCCGACATCTATTTACCCATGCTGATGGCAACCACCGCTTCCACTTTTGTCGGCGTGGCCCTGACCGCCCGCCTGCAGGGTATACGGTTACGGGATCCGATACTGCTTGCTGTCGCCGGCGGTTGGCTGGCGCTGCTCGGTTTGCTTGGGCTGGCGGTATGGTGGGTGCCACCAGACGCCAGCACGCGGCTTTCCAGCCTGCTCGGCAATGGCTTGCTGCTGGCGGTAATCGGCGCCTTTTTCGTGGCGGCCTGGCGGGCCAGGGTGGATAGCTATGACGCTTTCATCGAGGGCGCCAAGGAAGGCTTCAACCTGGCGGTGAGGCTGATTCCGTACCTGGTGGCCATGCTGGCCGCCATCGCCATGTTGCGCGCCAGCGGTGTGCTCGAAGCGGTGTTGTCGGCGATCCGGCATGCAGCCCTCTGGCTTGGCTGGGATACTCGTTTCGTCGACGCTCTGCCCGTGGCTTTACTGAAACCATTAAGCGGATCCGGCGCCCGCGCCGCCATGCTGGATGTCATGCACACGCAAGGCGTGGATTCGCTTGCCGGCCGTATGGCGGCGGTGATGCAGGGCTCCACCGAGACGACTTTTTACGTTCTCGCCGTCTACTTTGGCAGTGTCGGAGTGCGAAACTTCCGCTATGCCTTGTGGTGCGGTCTGGCCGCCGACGCCGCCGGCCTGATCACTGCGATTCTGGTGAGCTACCTGTTTTTTGGCTGATTGCCTGCTCTGCTAGCCGGAAAGGTCCGCCGCTGCGGTGACGATATGGCGGAAGGTAAGATTAAGGCGGGACTCGCGCACCCGCCGGCGGCGGGGCAGGGCGTGTTCATAATAACGCTGTACCTGGGGAGACATAATCAACAGGCTGTCGTGGGACAGTGGCAACCGGTGGCTTTGCCGATGCTCGCCATAACGTCGCAGACAGAAGTCGCGGGTGGCACCAAGGTTATAGGACAGGATCCAGGGGGCCGGTCCCAGTTCCGGCTCATTATCCCGGTGCCACCCCATGGTGTCGTCGCCATCCCGATAGAGATTGGCCAGAGCACCATTGGGCGTTAATCCGGTCAACGCCGTTACCGCGCGCCGTAATGGCGCCAGCGGATCGGGCCAGCCCCCGGCCCGGTGGGTCAGCCCGGAATAGCGGTAGGTGACGCCGGTGTCGCCCAGCCAGCAGACCAGCCGGGGCACCGGGTGGGAACGGCCGAACACCTGTACACGGGGTTGCTCCCAGGGGAGTTCGTTACAAAGCGTGTGGAACAGGTCCAGGGCCGAAGGGCCGAGAAGCCGCTCAATCAGCCAGATACGAGCCCCTCGCCCCAATTCCAGGGGAGGGGGCAGGGAGTCGAGCCGCGACAGGGTGTGGTTGACAGTCATAGCAACCTGCTCTATCTAAGCGCCTTTGACCATCTATGTACGCGTGGATGATGCTATGCGCAGTTAGTGGAAGGTCCGTCGCCAGGAGTCTAGCATGCTGTACGTTTACGATATTGAAGACGGAGTGCTCCGCGAGCGGGATGTGGCGGGGTTGACCCCGGACACCGCCAAGGAAGCCAGTTGGATCGACCTGGTGGACGCCACCGATGAGGAACGGCAGGAGGTGCAGCATCTGTTCCGCCAGGCGCTGCCGGAGTCCGACGATGTGGAGGAAATCGAATCCTCCGCCCGTTTCTTCCATGATGAGCATGGTCTTCATGTGCACTCCCTGTTCGTTCATCAGAGCGAGGGGCGCCATCGCACCTCGACCGTGGCTTTTGTGTTGCAGCCGGGCCGGCTGTTGACCTTCCGCGATTCCCGCGCGCCGGATTTTCGTCTCATGCGCATGCGCATCCGGCGCGGCTGGGTCCGTGCCCTGGAGCCTTTGGACATTCTGCTGAGCATTCTTGAGCAGAAGACCGAGAATCTGGCCGATACGCTGGAGGACATCCATCGGGACCTGGAGGATGTCAGTTATCTGGTGCTGGAGGATGAGGAAGCGGAGCTGGAGGACGGCATCGAGAAGCTGGCCCATCTGGAAGACAGCAACGGAAAAATCCGCCTGTGCCTGATGGATACCCAGCGTTCGATTTCTTTTATCCAGCGTTATGTACGGGCCGACAAGGAACGCCGCCGCACCTGCTCGGAAATCCAGCATGACCTGGACACCCTGATGTCCCACGCCACTTTTCTGTTCGAGAAGATCAACTTCCTGATGGATTCCACCCAGGGGTTCATCAATATCGAGCAGAACCAGATCATCAAGATCTTTTCCATCGCCGCCGTGGTGTTCCTGCCACCGACCATGATCGCCAGTATTTATGGCATGAACTTCCAGGTGATGCCGGAACTGAACTGGGAGTTCGGCTATCCGGCGGTGATCGGGCTGATGTTCCTGTCGGGCTTCGCCCCGTACTGGTATTTCAAGCGGAAAGGCTGGCTGTAAGCGCACTGTTGGTACGCCCACAATGGACCGCGTCTCAGGAAGGCAGGCGCCAGAGATCATCCTGGCGATGGGCGCGGCCATCTTCGTGCAACTTGATCAGATGCGCCTCAAGTGACAGGCACGCCACACCGTGCAGAAATTCAGGCACATCGTCGTAAACCCGTTTCACCAGGTCCGGCACGCTGGTGGCGTCACCGGTGAGGGCGGCGAAGACTTTCTTTTCCCGCTCCAGCCGGTGCTTGATGGTGTGGTCCACCAGCGCCAACGGCTCGTCGATGACGTCGCCATGCCCGGGAGCCATGCGTTTGATGTCCCATTGCCGCAGCTTGTCCAAGGAAGACAGATAGGCACTCATGGAGCCCGAAGGCGGGGCTATCACCACGGTGGACCCCTGAATCAGATGATCGCCGGTGAACAGCAGCGCCTCTTCCTTCAGCAGATAACACAGGTGGTTGCCGACGTGACCGGGCGTGGCGATCACCTCCAGGGTCAGGCCGCCGCAGTCCACGGTGTCACCGTCCTTGAGCTCGCGTTCCGGTTCCCACGTGGTGTCCTGCAAGCCGTCGTCCGGGACCCAGGGGCCTTCCAATACGGCGCCGGTGGCGGCGGCCAGATCATGAGCTCCGGGGGAGTGATCGCGATGGGTATGGGTGACGATGATGCGTTCGATCGGACGCCCCAGTTCCTCGGCCGCGGCCAGCAGAGCCTGGGTATGCTCCGGGTCGGTGGGGCCGGGATCAATCACCGTCAGGGCGCGGCCGCCCACCAGATAGCTGTTGGTGCCGGGGCCGGTCATCATGCCGGGGTTACGGCCCAGCACACGCCAGGCATTGGTAGCGATGGCCGTGGGCTGGCCGGGAATCAGCGCCGCCATGGTAACTCCATTGGTTCGGGAAGCGCATTGTGACCATTTAGTCCCAGCTTGCAAACCCCCCGGTATGATGGCGGCGGTGCCTATTCGCCGTACACTTGTACTTCCCGGACCCGCAATTCCCAGCGGTCCGGCGTCCGCATGCCGCGATCGCGGTCGGCCACCACCGCCACCGGATAACGGCCGCCGGCGGGCACATGAATGGATACCGGAATCCGCTCTTCATGCAATGTCTCGCAGGCTTTCGCCGGCGGGCAGGAGAGGGCGACCGTATCCAGCAGCACATGGGCGATGGCATGCTCTCCCCGGTTGCTGATCTCACCACTCACCCGCACCCCGGTCTCCATCTGACTGACACCGGTGACGGTAACGGTGACCGAAGCGGGATCACCGGGCACCAGGCGTTCCTGGTCGGTGAACAGAAAGGACATCAGCATCACGGCGCTGGCCACGCCGACCCCGGCGAGCACCAGATAGAAGGGGCGCCGCCCGGCCTGCCAGCTGCCCCACAGCAACACCACCACTGCGGTAACCACCGCCAGAACCAATAAATACCGCATGCTCTTTATCCTTCTGTTTTGGTTTCCCCGACGACGCCACGGTACCAGCATCATCGGAATGGGAACCGGCTCTGCCTATGCCGTTTAGTGGTCCAAACTATGGCCGCTTGCGCTACCATCTATGGCCGCTTAGTCATGAGCCGCAATCGCGCTGCCCCGGCATGGCGGTTGCCAGACCATCATGATGGCGGTATTCACGATTTCATGCCACGGAGGAAAACCCATGCTGATAGTGGTCTCGCCGGCCAAGACCCTGGATTACGAGTCACCGTTGCCGGCGCTGCGCGCCACTCAACCGCGCATGCTGGAGGACAGTGAAACATTGGTGCAACGAGCCCGCAAACTGTCGCCGGCGGATCTGTCCAGCCTGATGGGGGTGAGTGACAAGATCGCCCATCTCAACGTCGAGCGCTTCGCTCTGTGGCAACGCCCCTTCAACAAGGACAATGCCCGTCCGGCCCTCTTTGCCTTCAAAGGGGATGTTTACACCGGATTGGATGTCAGCCGTTTCAGCAAGGACGATCTCGCCGCCGCACAGCATCGTTTACGCATGCTGAGCGGCCTTTACGGGGTTTTGCGCCCACTGGATCTGATGCAACCGTATCGTCTGGAAATGGGCACCAGGCTGGATACGTCCGCCGGCAAGGATTTGTACGCGTTCTGGGATGACCGCATCACCCGCCAGTTGATCAAGGATATGCGCGCCGTGGGCACCGACGTACTGGTGAACCTTGCCTCCAATGAATACTTCAAATCCGTGCGCACCAAACTGCTGCCGGGCCCGGTCATCGAACCGGTCTTTCAGGACGAAAAGAACGGTAAGTACAAAGTTATCAGCTTCTACGCCAAGAAAGCCCGCGGCCTGATGGCGGCCTGGATATTGCGCGAAGGGATTGAAAAGCCGGAGGATCTGAAGCGATTCAAGGAGGCGGGGTATCGCTATGACAAAGCGTCTTCCACGGACACCAAACCGGTGTTCCGAAGAGCGGAGCAGGGGGGTTGACCGAGTCTTTGGAGGCATGATTTCCCGGGTCGCCACACCGCCACTGTAATCGGATGGACTCGCCCTCGCCGAGGCGTCTAGGCGCCACGGTGGCATTCTAAACATGTCAACGACAGCGAGGGCGAGCCCATGAAACAGCGTACAACGAAGCATTCAGTCCAGCCACTGTCCGAGGTGCCTGGGTGTAAGACCGTGGCGGTGGATCTGGCCAAGCGAGTGTTCCAGGTGGCTGGCGAGGATGCCCTGGGCCAAGTGGTGTACGAACAGCGGATCAAGTCGCGTGACGCCTTCCAGGCGTTTCTACAGCAGTTGCCCGAAGGCGTGACGGTGCTGGTGGAAACCGGTCCGGGCGCCCAGGCCTGGGCGCGCCAGGTGCAACAGCGGGGTAACGCGGTGCGTATCCTGCCGGCCCAGCATGTGGGCAAACACCGTAGCGGGCCGAAGAACGATCGTAACGATGCGCTGGCGATCTTGCGGGCCGGGCATGACCGCCGTATTGCGTCGGTGCCGGTCAAGAACGTGGCGGCGCTGGCGATGCAGGCGCTGCATCGGGCCCGGCAAGGCTACATCCGGCGGCGCACGGCGCTGAGCAACCAGATGCGCGGACTGCTTCTGGAGCAAGGTATCGCGCTGGCGAAGGGCGATGTGGCCATCAACCGGAGGATCCCCGAGATACTGGAAGACGCCAGCCAGCCGATCCCGGATCCGTTGCGTGAGCTGATCGACGAGTTGCTGGCCGAGTGGCGCCAGTTGGGCGAGCGCCTCTCGGTCCTGAGCGGACGCCTGGAAGCGCAGGCGCGCGCTGACCAGACGGCGCAGCGGCTGATGAGCGTGCGCGGGGTCGGCCCGATCATCGCGACGGCGCTGCTGGCCAAGCAAACCCAGCCGGAACGCTTCGCCAACGCGCGCCAGTTCGCCGCCTACTTCGGTCTGGTGCCCGAGCAGCACAGCAGCGGCGAAAAGGTCCGGCTGGGCAAGATGGGCAAGCGCGGGGATGGCTACATCCGCAGCCTGGCGATCCAGGGGGCGCAGGCGGTCTTGCAGCAGCTCAGGCCCGACTCCGAGCAACCGGACGACCGGCGGCTGTTGCGCTGGCAGCAGCGACTGGGGCGCAAAGGCGCTGCGGTGCGGCTGGCGAACCGCAACCTGCGCATCCTCTGGGTGTTGCTGCAGAACGAGCAAACCTATCACCGTCAGCCCACCCGCCGTCAGGAGGCGACCATGAACAACTGATTCACCGAGTACTGCCACCGGGGTGCTGAAGCGCTCCAACCCGTGCTGAGTAACATGGACTCCAGGTCAGACCGTCGCGGATCGATGCCTAAGCTCCTACCGGCTCTTGAAGCCTCTCTGTAATCGGCATACCGCGAGCTTATCCGATGTTGGCCAGAAGCCCACCGAGGCTTCCTCGAACAGGCCTGATACATAGATGCCACCGGGTAGCCATGTTCAAGGCAGGGTTGACAGCAACGGGCGAGTCCATACATAGGAGCTTGCCTTGCAAGCGAACTTTGAATTCGCCTGCAGGGCAGGCTCCCACGACAGTGGCCTCTTAGCACCGACCGCGACTTACTGCCAATCGGCGTCAAAGCCGTCCGGTTTGATCACCAGAACGTCGTTGCGGGCATGCACCAGCAGGGACTCAGCGGTGGCGCCCAGCAGCAGGCGTTCCACTTTGTTGCGGCGAACCGTCCCCACCACCAGTACATCTGTGCCGTTATTTTCACAGTAGTCAGCCAGGGTGCCGGCGATCGGTCCTTCCAACATTTCCGTGCGTTCCAGCGGTAGATCGTGGCGCTCGGCGAAACGGTCCAGAGCTTCGCGGTGGCTTTTGCGAATGCTCTCGGCGCTGGCGGCGTATTCCGGCAACGCTTCGCCCGCCACCAACAACAACGTTTCGTCCGGGTGCTCGAGCACATGCACGGCGTTGAGTGATGCCTGCAGCGGCGCCGACCATTCCCGCGCCGCGCTCAGCACGGCACTGTCCAGGCCGCTCTCGTCCTCTTCCTCCGGTTCGATCGCCGCGGTAAACACAGGTGTTTCACTCCAGGGACGGTCCTGCACGCAAAGCACGGGGCAGGGTGCCCGACGAATCAACAACCAGTCCCGCGGCGTAAACAGGTGGCGCCTCAGGGTGCCTTCCTCACTGGTATGTACCACCACCAGACGTGGTCTGGCGGCAATGACCGTCTGCCGCAGGTCCTCATCCTGATCCTTGTGCGTGGTGATATGCACGGTGGCCTCGGTACCCGCCAGCAAGTCCTGAATGCGCCGTTCCCAGGCATTGCGAATTTGCTGTTCGGCCGCTTGGCGGCGCTTCTGGTCAAGCCCCACCGCGCGACGCATGGCCGACGAATCACTATTGACGGCCACCACTAGCGGGCAGCTCAGCGCCGCGGCCAGCAACCGGCCTTTCTTCAGCGCCGGCTGCGGGGCCTTCAGGTGCCGGTCCAGGACGACGAGAATGCCATTGGTCGGAATAGTCATGGTGCCTCCACATGTAGTCTGCCGCCACCGCAAAGCGCCTCACGGTCGACGATTTCCACATCCCTGCCGTCCACCAGCAGCATATCCTGCTGCTGAAAACGGGTGAAAATGCGGCTAACCGTTTCCACCGCCAGTCCCAGATAATTGGCGATGTCATAGCGGGACATGGGCAGGCGGAAGCGGCGGCTGCTCAAACCCCGGCGCTGCTGACGCGCGGCCAGGGATAACAGTAGAGAGGCCACTCTGTCATCCGCGCTCTTCTTGCTCAACAGCATGTGCAGTTCGCGGTCGGCGCGGATCTCGTTGCTCATCAGCGAGAAGAAGTGATGCTGCAAGGAGGGGATGCGTTGGGACAGATCTTCCAGGCGATGGAAGGGGATCTCGCACACGGTAGCGGTTTCCAGCGCCTTGGCATTGGAAACATGGTGCGCGGTACTGATGCCGTCCATGCCGATGATCTCGCCTGGCAGGTAAAACCCGGTAACCTGTTCTTCCCCCTCATCGGAGAGGACATAGGTCTTCAGTGCGCCGGAGCGCACGGCATAAACGGCGCTGAACGGGGCGGCGGCACGAAACAGGTGCTCTCCGCGCTTCAGCGGGCGGCCACGGCGGATGATGCCATCCAGTTCGTCGAGCTGGGAAGGCGCCACCGCCAACGGCAGGCAAATGGGGCTGAGACTACAGTCGTTGCATGAAACGTGACGAGGCATGCTGCGTACCTCCATATTGGATACACTGCGTATTGCAATTACGGCTTGAGACATTATGGTCTCCCGGATCGGTAACGGCGAGCTAAATAATGCGACTGAATCGCTGTGGGTTCGGGGTGCCGGCATAGCGGTCGAACAACATCACCAGAGCGCGCACCACCAGGCGCCCGGTGTCAGTGACCTTCAACACGGGGCCGTTCATATCAATCAGCCCCAGTTTTTCGAATTCACCCAGCGCGGCCAGCTGGTCCTTGAAGTAATCGGCGAAATCCACTTCCCAACGCTGCCGGAAGGCGACCAGATCCAGCCGCAGGTCGCACAGCAGCCCCATGATCACGTCACGGCGCAGGCGGTCATCCCAGTCAAGCAGGAAGCCGCGTTCAATCGGCATGCGACCCGCTTGCACGGCTTCCTGCCAGTTGCTCAGAACCTTGAGGTTCTGTGCGTAGAAATCATCAAAAGCGCTGATCGCGCTGACCCCCATGCCCAGAAGATCGGCGTCGCCATGTAGCGAGTAGCCTTGAAAATTGCGGTGCAGGGTGCCGTTGCGCTGCGCTACCGCCATGGGATCATCCGGCAGGGCAAAATGATCCATGCCGATCAGCACATAGCCGGCCGCCTCCAGGGTTTCGCCCGCCAGTTTCAGCATGGCGAGTTTTTCCTCCGGGCTGGGCAGCGCGGTTTCCTGGATCTGCCGCTGCACCTTGAAGCGCGCCGGCATGTGGGCGTAGTTGTAAAGGGAAATGCGCTCCGGGCGTAAAGCCAGCAATTGTTCCAGGGAGCGAGCCAGGCTGGAGGAAGACTGCCAGGGCAAGCCGTAAATCATGTCGGCGTTGATGGAGTGGAAACCGAAATCCCGGGCCGCGTCGAATACTTCGGTGATCAGCTCAAGGGATTGTTCCCGATTCACCGCCTTCTGCACCACCGGATCCAGATCCTGAATACCGATACTGAGCCGGTTGAAACCCAGCCCCCGCAGCAGCCCCAGACGGGCGCGATCCACCGTGCGCGGGTCCACTTCGATGGCGTACTCGCCGCGATCCTCTTCCAGCAGGTTGAAATGACGGGCCAGGTCATAAACCAGCTCGGTCATCTGCGCATCGCTGAGGTAGGTGGGGGTGCCACCGCCCCAGTGCATCTGCACCACGGGCCGCTGCGGGTCCACCAGCGCCGCCTTGGCTTTGATCTCCTGCTTCAGGAAGGTCAGATAATCCTCGGCCTTGGCCCGGTTGCCGGTGATGATGCGGTTGCAGGCGCAGTAGTAACACACCGTGGCGCAGAATGGGATGTGACAGTACAGCGACAGTGGGCGACGGGCCTGATTGCCGCGAGCAACGGCGCGCCGATAGTCCTCCTCGCCGACTTCCTCATGGAACTGGGTGGCCGGTGGGTAGGACGTGTAGCGAGGCCCGGGACCTCCGAATCGGCGGATCAGATCCGGATTCCATTGCGTCATGTCAGCGCTCCAAAGGGGAATGGCGGCATCATGCCACTATGAACACAGCCGACCTTGATGCAGATCAAGGATAGTGATGAGCATGGACATCTCCGGGCAGCCCGTGTTGAAGAAACACCAGCGCCAGCGCCAGCGTCATCGCCGCCGCCACATATCGGGCGGGCCCCCGCCGCAACCGCGACAGTTGCCCGCCGAGTACACCGGCGGCCCCCACCGGCAGCAGGGTAGTGGCGCCGAACATGCCCATGACCAGGGCACCGTCAGCCCATTCACCGGTTCCGGCGGCCAGCACCAGGGCGGAATAAAGCAGTCCACAGGGCAAGAACCCCCACAGCCCGCCCAGCGCCAGCGCCTTGAGCGGGTGGTCCACCGGCATCAAACGGCGAGTCAACGGGGACAGCCGCCGCCACAGTCCGGCCCCGAGACGCTCCAGAGCCCGGATCGGCGCACTGTGGCCGAGGAAATGAGCGGTCAGCAAAACCATCAGGAGCGCTGACAGTAACGCTGGCCAGTGCCAGCCGTCGCCTGCCGGGCCACTGGCCAATTGCCCGCCCAGCTCCCCGGCGATCGCGCCCAGGCCGGCGTAACTCAACAGGCGGCCGCTGCCAAACAAGCTCTGCCAGGCGATCAGCCTGCTGCCACGCCGTCGTTCTTCGGGGATCGAGAAACTCAGGGCGGCGGCGATGCCGCCGCACATTCCCGCGCAGTGAAGGGCCCCGCCGACACCGAGGGCGAGAGCGCCGGTCAACGCCACGGTAAGCGGGTCAACGATCATCACCCACCCCCTTGCCAGCATTACGGCGCTGTTCCCGGTCTTCGAAAATCACCGTCCAGGCGGCATGATCCAGGTCCTCGAACTGGCCCTGGCGTAAAGCCTTGAACAGCGCCCACACCGCTACGGCGAGGAACAGCAAGGCCACCGGAATCAACAAGAGGAGGCTTTCCATGTGGTTATCCTGTTGGCATTGAGCGTCACCAGAAGTGACGAAGCTGACATCCCCAGAGCCGCGGCCCAGGGTGGGATCCAGCCAGCCATGGCCAGAGGAATCGCCACCAGGTTGTAGCCGAGAGCCCAGGTCAGGTTCTGGCGGATCACCGCCCGGCAGCGATCCGCCAGACGGGGCAGATCGGCCAGCCCCTGCAGCCCTTCGTTGAGCAGATAAACGCCAGCGGCGCGGCGGGCCAGACTGGACGCCGCCGCCGGCGCCACGGAGACCGTGGCCCGCAACAGTGCGGGAGCATCGTTGATGCCATCCCCCACCATCATTTGCGGTCCTTCCTGTTGTTCCAGCTTCTGTAACCAGGCGGCTTTGTCATGGGGCGTCAATCGCGAGCGGGCTTCGCCCATGCCCAGTTCTTCAGCCAGCGTGGCCACTGGCTCCGCGGCGTCACCACTGGCCATGCGCAGCCGCCAACCCCGTTGACGCAGTTGATCAAGTACCGCCGGGGCTTCCGCGCGCGGTTGATCCCGCAACCAGAACAGTGCCTGCGTCCGGCCGTCACGGGTGAGAGCCAGACAAGTCTCACTGCCACGGCTCAGCTCCGGCGCACCGCCCATGGCCCACTGGTGGCCCTGGAAGCGGCCACTGGCTCCGGCAGGGCTCAAACGCAAATCCTCGATCGGCACCGGTGAGAGGTCATCGAAAGCGCGCGCCAGCGGGTGCGGGTGGTCCCGCTCCAACCCGGCTGCGATTCGGGGCAGGGTGGTGAGCCATTCCGATTCGACGTCGGCGGCGGCTCGCCACTCCACCCGTTGGAACCGGCCGGTGGTCAAAGTGCCGGTTTTGTCGAACAGGACGCCGCGAATACCCGGCAAGGATAAAAACTGAGAGGGGGAAGCAATCAGCAAGCCCAGCTTCAGCCCCCGGGCCAGCGTGGCGGAGAGCGTTAACGGCACCGCCAAAGCCAGGGCGCAAGGACAGGTCACCACCAGCAGGGCGAGCATGTGCTCGAATGCCTGTGCCGGGCCGCGATGCCAATGCAACACAAGGGTGGCCATGGCCAATGCCAGCACCGTCGCGGTGAACAGAGGGGCCACTCTTTGCCAGTCCCGCACCACCGTCACTCGTTCTTCCTGCGCGCGCGCCACCTGTTCGCCAATGCGCGCGACCAGGCTACTGTCGGCGGCACTCGCGGCCTCGATATCCACACCACCTTCCAGGATCCGGCACCCGGCCTGCACCGTGTCGCCGATGGTACGGGTACGCGGCAGGGATTCGCCGGTCAGGGCCGCCTCGTTAAAGCGAGCCTCTCCAGCGCGGATGACACCATCCACCGGCACGGTTTCCCCCTGGCTGACCCGCACGGTATCGCCGGCGCACAGCTGGGCGGTGGCCACCCAGTCGCCGCCGCCGGCGTCATCCAGCCGCCGCACCACCAGAGGCAACGTATCCTGCAACTGCTGCCAGGAGCGCTGGATGTGCTGACGCTGATGCAGTTCCAGCCAGCGGCTGAGCAGCAGGAAGAACACGAACATGGCGGCGGAATCGAAGTAAACGTGCTCACCACCACTGGCCATTACCACCAGCGAACCGCCCCAGGCCAGCAACAACGCCAGGGCCACCGGCACGTCCATGGTCGGGCGGCGCACTTTCAGGCTCCGCCAGGCGCCCTGAAAAAACGGCCAGCCGGAGTAAAACACCACCGGTGTGGCCACCAGCAGGCCGGCCAGCCGGAACAAGTCCTGGTAAATGCGATCCGTGCCTTCGAACACACCGATATAAAGGGCGGCGGAATACATCATGGCCTGCATCGCCCCCAGGCCGGCCAATGCCAACCGACCCAGCAGACGACGCCGTTCTTTCTGCTGATGCCCCTCCCAGGTGGGGTCGCCCGGCAAGGCGACCCGGTAGCCCAATTCCAGAATGCGCCGCACGGCATTGCGGGGAAATAAGGGCTCGGCGGCGTCATATTCCAGGGTCAATTGCATGCTGGCCAGATTGACCTGAACCGAACGGGCGCCGGGCAGCCCCATCACCACTTTTTCAATCAGCCAGCAGCACGCCGCGCAAGTAAGTCCGGAGACTTGCAGCCGCAAGCGGCGCCGGCCGTCCTGCTCCTGGATGTGAGCGGCCAGCAACTGGGGCACATCGAACAATGCCAGAGTGCGCTCCGTTTCCTCGCTGGCCACCAGCGGCCCGTTATTGCTGCGGATAGCGTAATAGTCTTCCAGGCCGAGACGATGAATCATCTCCACGGCGGCGGCGCAGCCGGGACAGCAGGTGGGTTTTTCCCCTCCCGGAGTGCGGGCAACGAAAGGTGATACACCAACCCCTTCGCCACAGTGCCAGCAGGCCGTACTCATGGCGCGCCCTGTAGTGGCCGCAGCCGCTGACGCAATCGCCAATGTCCCTGTTCCGGCGTCACCGTCACCACCCAGTGATCGGTCGCCGCCAGAGCGCCACCGTCGGCGCGATAACGACCACCCCCCTGATGGATGAACGTCATGGCAATATCGCGCTCGGCGAAGGTCGGGTGGCGGAACGCCAGTTGCAGCCGTTCAGGCCAGGGCATGGGCACTTTGCTGGTCAATTGCAGGGAGGCCGGTTCACCGGCGTACAGTTGCAGTTCGAGGCCAAGCCGGCGGGCCTGATCCAGGTCGGCCATGGAACGGTTGATGGCCTTGCCCTGTTGATACCAGTCGTCCGCCACGGTGGCGTCGGCATGGCGTATCGCCAGAGTCAGGGTGACCATGCCGCCCACCACCGAGGACAGCGGGATCAGAATAACCAGCCACACCAACGGGTAGCGGTACCAGGGCAGGGTGCCATCACGGAGCGATGAAGCGTGATTCATGGCGCACCTCCAGATCAGGCACATCCAGATCCTGTACCCGGAACCAAATGGTCCGGCTGTCCAGATCGGCGACATAGGGGTCGTAGCTGACGGTAACGGGCAGGCTTCGGTGTTGTCCGCCCTCCAGCGTCACGGTCATTTCGCCATGGACCAGTTTCAGGCCTTCCGGCGCTTCCAGGGTGACGCGATAGCGGTGGCTGTGCTGGTCCTTGTTCAGCAGTTCCAGGCGGTAGCTGTTTTCCACCTCACCCAGGCTGGTGAGTCGGTAGAGTTGGTTACGGTCACGCAATACATCCACTTGCAGCGGCACCCGGCTGTACAGCGCCCAGGCAAACGCCAGCGACAACAGGGAAATCACCACGCCATAGCCGATCAGGCGTGGCCTCAGTACCTGATGGCGGCCGCCGGCGAGGGCGTTTTCGGTGGTGTACCGAATCAGTCCCCGGGGCTTGTCGATGCGGTCCATCACCTGATCGCAGGCGTCGATACAGGCGGCACAGGTGATGCATTCGTACTGCAGGCCATCGCGAATATCGATACCGGTGGGGCAGACCTGAACGCACAGGCTGCAGTCCACGCAATCACCGGCCAGGGGGGCGGCCTGCTTTTTACGGGAGCCGCGGCCACGCGGTTCGCCCCGGGCGGTATCGTAGGACACGATAAGCGTGTCGCGATCGAACATCACGCTCTGGAAGCGCGCGTAGGGGCACATGTACAGGCATACCTGTTCGCGCAGGAAGCCGGCATTACCGTAGGTGGCGACGGTGAAGAAGCCGATCCAGAACAGCGCCCAGCCCCCCACCTGGGCGGTGAAAAAGTCTGGCACCAGCTCACGGATCGGGGTGAAGTAGCCGACGAAGGTCAGTCCCGTGACCAGCCCTAGCAACAGCCAGCACAGGTGCTTGCCAGTGCGACGCCAGAGTTTGTTGAACGACCAGGGCGCCTTGTCGAGCTTCATGCGCTGATGGCGGTCGCCTTCGAATATCCGTTCGATGCCCATGAAGAAACGGGTCCAGGTGGTCTGCGGGCAGACATAACCGCAGTAGACCCGTCCGGCCAGAACGGTAAAGAAGAACAGGGCGAACGCGGCCAGCATCAACGCCCAGGCCAGGAACAGGAAGTCCTGCGGCCAGAAGGTGATACCGAAGATGTGGAAACTGCGATGGGGCAGGTCGAACAGTACCGCCTGGCGCCCCTGCCACTGCACCCAGGGCAGTATCAGGTACAGCCCCATGGTCATACTCAGCCCCAGATCGCGCAGACGCTGGTAATGGCCAGATACATGCTTGGCCTGAATCCGCTCGCGTTTGGCGTACAGCGCCACCGAGCGGCCGTCGTCGATGCCTTCGGAATGAACCGGGATGCGCTCCGTTTTCGACATTCTGACTACTCCTCGGTCTCCATGGATAAGCTGTAGACGTAGGCGGCCAGAACGTGGATACGTTCCGGGGTCAGCACCCCTTCATGGGCCGGCATATGCCCCTGACGGCCTTCCCGGATGGTGGTTTCGATGTCTTCCAGACGGGCCCCATGGAGCCAGATGCCGTCGGTAAGGTTGGGGGCGCCGATCATCTGGTTGCCGGTGGCGTCGGCGCCATGACAGGCCGCGCACACCTGGAACCGGGGCTCGGCCCGTTCGGCCGCGTCACGATACTCTGGCTTGTTCTTGAGGTCGGGCCGGCTGAGGGTTTGCACGTACATAGCCATGTCCCGCACCGCTTCGTCGCTGTTGCCAATGGCCGCCGCCATCGGCGTCATGGTGCCGCGGCGTCCACTGGTAATGGTCTGCACGATGGCGTCGGGGGAGCCGCCGTAGAGCCAGTCATCGTCGGTAAGGTTGGGGTAGCCGCGTGCGCCGCGCGCATCGGAGCCATGGCAGATGGCGCAGTTCTGCGCGAACAGCCGGCCACCGACGTCCCGGGTCTCGGGATAATGAGCCAGCTCAGCCACCGGAACCTTGGCGAATTCCTTGAACAGCGGCTCGCTGCTTTTTTCCACCAGCGCCACTTCCTGTTCCCACTGAGTGACGCTGGTCCAGTTCAGCAGGCCGCCGAACCGGCCCAGGCCAGGGTAGAGCACCAGATAGCCAACGGCGAAAACCAGAGTGCCGACGAACAGAAACAGCCACCAGCGGGGTAGGGGCTGGTTTCGCTCCTCGATGCCGTCGAACTTGTGACCGGTGGTGTCCTGGCGCGCCTCTTCGGCGGACAGGCGGGAGTTGGCGAACAAAAGCACCGCGCAACCCACCAGATTCAACACCACGATAAAAATGATGTACCCGCTCCAGAAATCACTCATGGATTTGCTCCCCGTCGCTCCCGGCCCGGGCCTGTTGATCGTCACGCACCGGCAGCTTGGCCAGTTCCTGATATTGCTGTTTGCGGCCGGGCCGGTAGACCCAGGCCACCAGGGCGAGAAACGCCAGGAAAAAAAGTACGGTCAGAACGCTGTGATAGGTCATTCGCGGACCTCCTTACGGGCCTGGCCAAGGGAGAGCAGGTAAGCCACCAGCGCGTCTTCCTCGCTGGCGTCGGCCCATTCGCCGTTGACCTTTTCCATTTGCTCGGCCACATCCTGCTCGCTGTAGGGCACGCCGAATATGTCCTTGAACACGCGCAGCTTTCGTTCCATGTGCTTCCAATCCACCGGCGTGTTTTGCAGCCAGGGATAGGCGGGCATATTGGACTCAGGGACCACCTCGCGTGGATCGCGCAGGTGTTCGCGATGCCATTGCTCGGTGATCGGGCGTAGTCCCACCCGTGCCAGATCCGGGCCGGTACGCTTGGACCCCCACAGGAACGGATGCTCCCAAACGTCCTCTCCGGCCACGCTGTAAGGTCCGAACCGTTCGGTTTCCGCACGCAGCGGCCGCACCATCTGGGTGTGGCATACATGGCAGCCTTCACGGATGTAGATATCGCGGCCGGCCATTTCCAAGGCATCGTAGGGCCGCAAAGTGGACATCGGCTCGGTGGTGGATTTCTGCCAAAACAGCGGCACGATCTCGGCCAGCCCGCCAAAACTCACCGCCACCAGAATCAGCACGATCAGCAGGCCCACGTTCTTTTCGATTACGGCGTGTCGGTTTGCCATCGTTGATCTCCTAGTAGGCAAGGGCCAGACGGTTGTCTTCACCGGCGTCATCACGAGTGCCGCGAATGGTGAGATAGACATTGAGTGCCATCAGCAACATGCCGACCAGGAACACCACGCCGCCGAGCAGGCGCACGATGTAGAAGGGCTGCCGTTCCACCAGTTCCTGAACGAAGTTGTAGGTGAGGGTGCCGTCGTCGTTGACCGCCCGCCACATCAAACCCTGCATGATCCCGGACACCCACATGGCGGCGATGTAGAGCACCGTGCCGATGGTGGAAAGCCAGAAATGCACATTGATCCAGCTCACCGAATACATGCGTTGACGGCCAAACAGGCGCGGCGTCATGACATAAAGCGCGCCGATGGAGATCATCGCCACCCAGCCCAGCGCGCCGGCGTGCACGTGGCCGATGGTCCAGTCGGTGTTATGGCTGAGGGCATTGACCGTCTTGATCGACATCAGCGGCCCTTCAAAAGTGCTCATGCCGTAGAAGGAGAGAGCGACGATCAGGAAGCGGATAATCGGGTCGTCACGCAACTTGTGCCAGGCGCCGGACAGCGTCATGACACCGTTGATCATGCCGCCCCAGCTGGGCGCCAGCAGGACAATGGAGAACACCATACCCACGGACTGGGCCCAATCCGGCAGGGAGGAATAGTGCAGATGGTGCGGACCGGCCCACATGTACACCGCGATCAGTGCCCAGAAGTGAACGATGGACAAACGGTAGGAATAGACCGGACGTTCCGCCTGAATCGGCACGTAGTAATACATCATGCCAAGGAAGCCGGCGGTGAGGAAAAAGCCCACGGCGTTATGGCCATACCACCACTGCACCATGGCATCGATGGCGCCGGCATAGGCCGAATAAGACTTGGTCAGGGAAATCGGTATGGCGGCGCTATTGACGATGTGCAACAGCGCCACCGCCAGAATGAAGCCGCCATAGAACCAGTTGGCCACATAAATGTGCCCGGTGCGCCGTTTCGCGATGGTGCCGAAAAAGACCACCGCGTAGGCCACCCAGACCAGGGCCAGCAGAATATCGATCGGCCACTCCAGCTCCGCGTACTCCTTGGCGCTGGTGAACCCCAGCGGCAGACTCACAGCGGCGAGAACGATGACCGCCTGATACCCCCAGAACACGAAAGCCGCCAGCCCCGGCAACACCAATGGGGCCTGGCAGGTACGCTGAACCACATATAAGGACGTGCCGATCAGGGCACAACCGCCAAAGGCGAAGATGACGGCATTGGTGTGCAGCGGGCGAAGGCGCCCAAAACTGAGCCAGGGCAAATCAAAGTTCAAGGCAGGCCAGGCCAGTTGCGCGGCGATCCAGACCCCCACGAACATGCCCACGACCCCCCAAACCACGGTCATGACTGTAAATTGGCGAACCACACGATAGTGGTACGCCGGCGGCGCAGCGGCGTCTTGCATGATGTTGTCCTTGCAGATTGAGGCGTGTGCAAGGTATCAGCCGGCGCTAAAGCTGCCCTTGATATACATCAATACAACCGTGACGGATGCGGAAATCCCGATCTGAAAGGCCGGCAGATATCTGCCGGTGGCAGGCCAATCAAGAAAATGAACGCTTATGAAAAGCATTATCATTATTGACCCAGGCAGATTCTCTCCGGATAATCCCTATCCCTTCGGTAGAGAAACGTAAACGCGCTGTTCAGGCTCATGGGGAGCGCCAGGCCACGTCTTCACCTTTGGGGGTTCAAATGATTGATCGCAACAGCACAGTCCGACGCCAGGCCAATAGACCACGATGCCGGCGAACCACGACCGCTCTGCTATGTGGCACGACTCTGGCTATTGCCCCGATGATTGGGAGCGCGCAGGAGTCTGACGGCGGGAATGAGGAAGAAACGGTATATCGTCTCGCTCCCATTATCGTCAATACGCACGTGGTAGCCCCTGATGATGATGCCAACTCCACTGTTGCCCGGGAGTTATGGGTGGGCGGCAAGGTCGCAACCAGCATCCTCGACACACCTGCCTCCGTGTCGGTCATTACGGAAAAGGAGATCGAGCAGCGAAACGCGAATACCACCGAGGAGGTCCTGCAATATACGCCAGGGATCATCACCGACTACTACGGCACCGACGACCGTAACGACTATTTCAAGATTCGAGGATTCCAGGCCACTACTTACCGTGACGGCATGACACTGGGATCGATGCGCGGTGTGCGTGAGGAGCCTTACGCCTATGAGCGCGTGGAAGTACTGCGTGGAGCCAACTCCACCTTGTTCGGCCCAGCGGATCCTGGGGGATCAGTGAACTTCGTCAGCAAGCGACCGAAGTTTTATCGCTTTGGTGAGGGTTACCTGGGCTATGGTTCCTTCGACCAGAAAGAGGCCGGCATTGATGTGGGGGATGCATTGGACGCCGACCAGACACTGGCCTATCGCTTCACCGGAAAATTCAAGGATGGCGAGCGCGAATACGACCACTCGAAAGACGACAATCAGTTCTTTATGGGGTCACTGACCTGGGAGCCGACAGCGTATACCTCCGCCACGCTGATCCTGGACTATCTTAAGCGGGACAGCACGCCCAACAGTGGCGGTTATCCGCTTGATCGGGAATATGATCGCAATGATTTCTTTGGTGAGCCTGATTTCAACTATCACGACGTTGAACGAACCAGTATGACCGGGCAGCTCACCCATGATTTCAATAATGGGCTTACCCTGCGTGGGAATCTGCGCTACAGCGATCTGACCGATGATTTTGGTTACGTTTATCTGACGGATTCCGTCGCAAGAACAGGCACGGTGGTGGATCGGGATTACTTCGGCACCGACAGTAAGGCGCATGAACTGATCGGAAACGTCATTCTGCAATACGATGCCAGCTTCGATCACGTCGACAGCAGCACATTGCTGGGGATCGAATACCGTGACGCCTCAACGGATGACAGCTCCTTCTATGGGGATGCGGAATCAATTGATATCGAAGACCCGGCTTACTCCGGGGCTCCGAGCAGCCTGAATATCTATAGCACCAACAAGCAGGATTACACCACCAAATCAGTTTTCCTGACACAGAACTTATCTTTTTATGATCGATTCGTTATCACGGCTGGGGTTCGCAATGACTCAATGGATCTTTCCAGCGAGGGGAGCTCATACGGTTCGCCTTTCGATGACAGCGATGACTTTTCGGAAACTTCGGCCCGGGGCGCTCTGACCTATAAAGTCAGTGACGGATTCTCCACCTATATCAGTTATGTGGAATCGGTAGCACCGCCAGCCATCGGTGTTAAACCGGAACGCGGTGAGCAGCACGAGATAGGGGTGAAATACGCGCCCGCGGGTATGAACGCGCTGTTCTCGGCAGCGGTCTATGAGCTGAACAAAGACGACGTTACCATTGCCGTTGTGCAGGATAACGGCACCATCGAGCAGGAAACCATTGGCGAATCCCGCGTGCGAGGTCTTGATCTGGAAGCCAGAGTCGAACTGACCGACAACCTGAGCCTTATCGGGGGCTACTCCTATATAGACCCTGAAGTGATTCGCGGCACACTCGGGGATGGCACTTCACTCGAAGGGAGGGAGTTCGCTATTGCGCCGAAACACACCGCCTCGCTCTGGGGACACTATACTCTGCCAGATACAGGTATGAGCTTCGGTCTTGGTGCCCGGCATGTCGGTTCTTATTACTTTGATGCCGCCAATACCTCCAAGAGCGATTCGGAGACGCTCTTCGACGCCTCTCTCGGCTACCAGCTCATTAAAAACGTCGACGTTTCCGTCAATGTTCAAAACCTGTTCAATGAGCAGCATGTGGTCGGGTCAGGCACAGCAAACTACTACAATCCGGGGCGCGAGATTACGGCGAAAGTCAGCTATCGCTGGTAGCCATCGGCCAGTACGCCACCGCACCCACCTCCTCGGGAGGGGGCGTCTGGCAGGGCAGGGAAGGGGGTTTACTCCTCCAAGCAGAACCGCAAAGATGCTCTCGTCCTGGGGAGGAGGCGTGGGGGAGGTATTGCTAGAGCCCTGAGGAGCGAGCACGCCCATCATGAACAACAAATTACTTTAAGAAATCATTTTAACTTTATGTTTTTATTAAATTTTATAAAAATCAAAATCAACAAAAAACCAAGCTGTTTGTTTATTATTTGACCTCAACCATGGTTCGCCTAGACTCAATCTCACAGGGCCGGTTTAACCAAGCCCTCCTGGGGAACAATACAACAACACGAAGAAGGGGAATTCCATGTCCATGGATTTTGAAGACCGTTTGGAACAAATGCGGTCCAAAGTAGGGCAGTTGGCTGGAGACCTGGCCACGGAAGAAGCCACGAAAAACGCTCTTGTAATGCCATTTATAAAAGACATTCTGGGTTATGACGTATTCAATCCACTGGAAGTCATTCCCGAGTTCACCGCGGATCAGGGCATCAAAAAGGGAGAAAAGGTCGACTACGCGGTTAAACAACATGGTTCGATTCAGATCCTCATAGAGTGCAAACGAGCCGGCGATGAGTTGGGCTTTAAGCATGCATCTCAACTCTATCGCTATTTTTCGGTGACAGAGGCTCGTATTGCCATTCTCACGAATGGCATTCGCTATCAATTCTTCACGGATCTTGATGCCGCCAATCGCATGGACAAAAACCCCTTTATGGAGGTCGATTTCACCAACTTCAATTGGCGATTATCTGACGAGATCCGAAAGCTATCCAAGAACGATTTTGATCTGGGTGATGTCATCACCGCCGCCGGCGAGCTGAAATATACCAATCGCATCAAGAAGCTGATTGCCGAGGAGTTCTCGCAACCCTCCGAGGAATTCGTCGCTCTTTTCGCTGGCAAGGTTTATGACGGGCGACTCACCCAGAAAGCCAAAGAGGAATTTCGGGACATTGTACAACGAGCCACCGCCCAGTTTCTAAACGACAATTTAAACGAGCGCTTGAAAGGCGCCGTGCGTGATGATTACACCCAACGTTCCAGCGCCCTGAGCCGTCAGGAAGAGACGGAACAGGAGGAAGGCCAGGGGCCACAAATCGAAACCACGGCGGAAGAACTCCAGGGTTTCTATATCGTCCGGGCGATCCTGTCTGACCAAGTGGATATCAACCGCATCGCTGAGCGGGACACCCTGAGCTATTTCGGCGTACTACTGGATGACAACAACCGCAAGCCGATATGCCGGTTACATTTCAATCGATCCCAGAAATACATCGGCCTGTTCGATAAGGACAAAAGGGAAACCCGCCATCCAATCCGATCACCAACGGACATCTTTCAATACAAGGAGCAATTGAGGGTAACCATTGGGTACTACGACGTATCGGACACGGGTCAAGACCTGGAATCCGAAATGGCTGGCTCCTAATGAAGTGCCGATCTGGTGAAGGGGCGTTGTCATTTCTGGGGTGTCTCGGCTTATCCATAATTAGGTGTAATGTATATTATGTTAAATAAGCTATAACGATGAAAAGGACGCATCATATGGATAAGCCCTCCCTTTTGTTAAAGTTGGCCTTAACCCTGCGACAATCCGGCTACGGACATGAAAATTGGCGAACTGGCGGATATCACTGACCTTGCCCCCTCACGTATCCGCTTCTACGAGAGAATTGGCCTTCTGAAAACCGTCAGCCGCAAGGCCAACGGTTACCGCACCTATCCGCCAGAAGCCGTGACCGTGCTCAAACTGATCACCACTGCGCAACAGGCCGGCTTTAGCCTGGACGAGCTGCGTACGCTGCTGCCCGCGGATCTGGGCGCCTGGGATCATGGCTCGCTGCTTGATGCGCTTCAGCAGAAGATTCGTGACATCGAGGAGATTCAGGCACGACTGACGCAAAGCAAGGCGCAGCTACAGGCGGTCCTCGCCGAGCTCGAGTCAAAACCGGAAGACATGGACTGCGCCTCCAATGCCAAGCGGGTTCTTTCACAGTTCGGTTTGGGCACGCCAACCGCCGAAAAGTCATCATAAAATGATTTGACCTTAAAGTTGGCTTCAACGTTAGAGTCACCTCACTGACACAGTAGAGGTGCCTCACCATGACCGTGTTTACGGAGTTGACACTGCCCAACGGAGCCACCCTGGCCAACCGTATTGCCAAAGCCGCCATGGAAGAGAATATGGCGGACGAAAATTTCGCGCCTTCCGAGCAGCTTATGCAGCTTTACAAGGCTTGGGCCGATGGCGGCGCGGGGCTGTTGATCAGCGGCAACGTCATGGTGGACAGCCGGGCCATGACCGGTCCCGGCGGCGTGGTGCTGGAGAACGAAAGGTATCTTGGGCAATTCAAGCGCTGGGCCAGCACCGGTCGCGCTCAGGGCGCCCATTTCTGGATGCAGATCAATCACCCTGGACGCCAGATGCCGGGCGATCTTGCTCAGCAAACCTGGGCCCCCTCCCCGGTTTCCGTGGATCTCGGCAAGCTGTCAAAGCACTTCAATCCGCCTCGGGAAATGACCGAGGATGTTATTGAGGATGTTATTCAGCGCTTCATTCGCACCGCGAGGCTTGCCGAACAAGCCGGCTTTACCGGGGTGGAAGTGCACGCCGCCCACGGTTACCTGATCAGCCAGTTCCTGTCCCCGCTCACCAATAGGCGCACGGACAAATGGGGTGGCCCACTGGAGAACCGGGCCCGCCTGCTGCTGGAAATCGTCAGCGGAATTCGCGCCGCCGTCTCCCCTGCGTTCGCGGTCGCCGTAAAGCTCAATTCCGCCGACTTTCAGCGCGGGGGATTCAGCCAGGATGATGCCCGCCGGGTAGTCGGCATGCTCAATGAACAGGATGTGGATCTGGTTGAGCTGTCCGGTGGCAGCTATGAGGCCCCAGCCATGCATGGAGAATCCCGCGATGGCCGTACCCTGGCCCGTGAAGCCTATTTCCTGGAGTTTGCCGAGGACATAGAGAGCGTCGCTCGAATGCCGGTTATGGTGACCGGAGGTATTCGCCGCCTGCCCGTGGCGGAAAAGGTGCTAGCCAGCGGTGTGGATATGGCCGGCATCGGGACAGCCCTGGCGATCGATCCCTACCTGCCCCGGGACTGGCAACAAGGTAAACAAAACGCGCCCGAGCTTGCCCCGATCACCTGGAAGAACAAGCCATTGGCATCACTGGCCTACATGGCGGTGGTCAAGTACCAACTGGTTAAGCACAGTGTAAAACGGCGGGCCAGACCCGGCGTATCCCCGTTGTGGGCACTGCTGCTCAACCAGGTCGACAACACCTTAAGAAGCCGCAAGTATCGGCGGAAAATGTCCAGCGTCACACGGTGAATGATCAGGAGCGACATCATGAGCGAGCAAAGCCCTCAGCCGGAACAAAAGCCGTGGATGATCTACGGCGCCAACGGCTATACCGGTGAACTGATCGCACGGGAGGCGGCACGGCGCGGGTACAAGCCGATTCTCGCCGGGCGCAACCCGGGCAAGATTCAGGCGCTGGCGGACGAGCTTGGTCTGGGAACCATGGCGTTCAGCCTGGATAACGTGGAACAAGCGACCCGGCAAATCAAAGGGATGTCCCTGGTTCTGAATTGCGCCGGGCCCTTTTCCGCCACCGCCGAACCAATGATGAAAGCCTGCATCGCGGCACGGGCCAACTACCTGGACATCACCGGGGAAATTGCGGTGTTCGAACTGGCCCAGTCGTTGAGCGACAAGGCCCGCTCCGCCGGTATCGTGCTCTGTCCGGGCGTCGGTTTCGATGTCATTCCCACTGACTGCGTCGCCGCCTCTCTGAAAGCCGCCCTGCCCGATGCCACCCATCTGGCGCTGGGCTTCGACTCTCGCTCCGGTTTTTCACCGGGCACCGCCAAGACCTCCGTGGAAGGGCTGGCGCAGGGCGGCAAGGTACGCCGTGATGGCAAGATTGTAACCGTCCCGCTGGCCTATGAAGTGCGTCGTATCGATTTCGGTGACGGCGAAAAAGAGGCCATGACCATTCCCTGGGGCGACGTGTCCACCGCCTATCACAGCACCGGTATCCCCAACATCAAGGTTTTTATTCCCGGTTCGCCCAGAATGATCAAAAGCGCCCAAAAGGCCAACTATCTCCGGCCCTTGCTGGGCATTAAGTTCGTGCAGAAGCTGATCAAGGCGCGCATCGCCAAGACCGTGAAAGGCCCCGACGAGGCCACGCGGGAGAAGATGCCCACTTTTGTCTGGGGCGAAGCCACCAATTCCCGTGGGGAAAAGAAGACCGCGCGCATCCGCACCGCCAATGGCTACAGCCTGACCATAACCGGCTCCCTGGCCGTTATCGAACATTTGATGGAGAACCAGCACACTGGCGGCGCGTACACTCCGTCGACTCTTGTCGGGGCGGAGTTGGTAGCACGGCTGCCGGAGTCCGGTGAGTTGGTGATTCAATAGCCTGATTTCATCCGTTGCCGCGCGTCGCCGCGTACAGTAAGGCATCATCCAGCCTGTCGTTTCCCCAGAACATGGCGTCACCGATCAGAAAGGTCGGGGCGCCAAACAGCCCCCGGTCCAGGGCTTCCTGGGTCTGCTCCCTCAAGCGCTGTTTGTTGTGGTCGGACTGGGCGGCCTTCAACAAGGATTCCGCCGGCAACCCCATATCCGCAAGGATACCGCCCACTTCTTCCTCGCTGTTTATGTCCCGGTCACGTTGAAAGTTATGCAGCATCACCTGGCGGTTGAATTCCGCGATCCATGGCATATCCGCTCCCAGCAGCGCCACCCGTGACGACAGCAGTCCGTTGCGGGGAAAAGTGGATGGCCGGGTCCACGGCAGCCGGTACTTTTCACATTGGCGAAGCATGTCCTGCCACACGTAACGCAGCTTTTCCTGTTGTGCCAGGAATGGCGATCCCTGCCAGCCCAGTGCCTTGAAAACGGGACCGAGCAGGAACGGCTTCCAGACAATGGCGACGCCGTGGCGATCCGCCGCCTCTTCCACCCGCATGATGCTCAGGTAACTGTAGTTGCTGCCAAAGTCGTACCAGAGCTCCATGGCTGGAGCGGTGTGTTTCGAGACCATGAGCACATCCTCTTCGATGAGAGCGGTCAGTGATGAATCAGCAGTACGCGAAGTTCGATACTATGCCGCGGAGCCACATCAGCGGGCAGCGCCGGCGGATCGAAGGCGCCATGCGGCGTAAACCGCGCGGTACCACTCAACTGGGTGTCGTACTGCTTGAAAATCAGCACCTCGTCCGGCGTCATTGCCGGGTAGTGATACCAGCGTTGGCGGGCGGTGTAGCGAGCCAGATAAATCTCGCCAGTGCGCTCCCGGTAGCGCACTTCCGCCGGGTTCAGGTCCAGTACCGAAAGAGTCGAGGCATCGCACAGTGCCAGCGGCGCATCCAGCACCGGGCCGCGTAACGGCCGCCACAAGTTAACAATGGCATAGCGACTGTGAGGCGACATACGCTCCCCCTGGCGAGCCAGCACCGTGGCCACCCTGGCCCGTCCGGAAGCCTCGCTGTAATCGTTGTGCAGCCGCCCCACCGCCCCCGGGCGGCTGCCATCACCATGCCGCCCAAACCCGGCTGTGATCTGGCCTGGCTCACGGCGGCGGACCTGATGATCGAACACCAGCGCACGATCGGCGCCGGTGGCGCGCCGGGCCATCTCCGCCATTGGCGGATAGTAGGTCGCGGCGATCCAGGCACCATCGTCCACCTGGTCCGGCACCGCTGTATCCGTTCGCAATAACCGGAACCCCTGTTTGTCCAGCCCTGGTTCGAAGTCCGCTCGACGCGCATCCAGAACCGTCATGGCCCGGGTTTCATACCGGCCTGAATCCTGGGGTGAGCCATCCTCGGGCTGATACATGTAGTGACAGGGCCGCTCGGGGCCAGGTACATGAAAACTGAGATAGGCCCGCGTGGCCGCCTCATGACGAGCAAAAGACGATGAGAGATGATTCATACGCTGCGCCTCCGTCTGGATGAGATTTCCATTGAAGGCTTCAAAGGCACGCGGCTCAAACGATCATTTTGCAACCATGACATGCATTTTACTCATGGCTTAATGCCGCCTGGGACACCAGCCATTCCGCCAATGCACGCACCGAGGCGGACGGCGACGCCGATGCCTGGATCAGCCAGTGGGCGTATTTTTGGGCTGGAGGGCCGGACCACGTTCCCACGCCAAAATCGAAGACTTGTAAGCGCCCTTCCCTGATCAAATCCGCCACCAGCGCCCGTCGTCCCAGCGCCAGCCCCTGACCGTTCACCGCCGCCTGAATCAATTGGTCGTACTGGTTGAAACGTACCAACCGCGCCGGGCGCAAATGGTTCAGTCCGGTGCTGCCGAGATGGGATGACCACTGCAGCCAGGGATGGTCAGGATCATCGAACTCCAATAGCACCTGACGGGCGAACACTTCCGGCTGGTTCAGGGCGTCATTCCGCCAGTCCGGGTGCCCGACCACGATAATTTCATCGCCGAACAGCTTGATCGCGCCCTCCGGAGCCGCGGAGCGTGCACAGTAACGAATCGCCAGATCAACGCCCTCGGTGTCCAGATCCACGACTCTGTTGTTGGCGGCCACACGCACATCCACCTCCGGGTGGCGCGTGATGAAATCGCCAAGTCGCGGCAGTAGCCACAGCCCCACCACCCCCATACTGGCGGTAATGGTGACCGGCTTGCGCTGTTCACCGCCACCCAGCGTTTCCACCAACTCCTGCAGTTCCCGCATCATCGGGTCCACCGATTGGAACAGCCGCCGGCCTTCCTCGGTCAGTCTGACGCCACGGTATTCCCGGACCAGCAATTTGCAGCCCAGGCGAGCTTCCAGGGTCTGGATCTGGCGGCTGACCGCCGATTGGGTCAGGTGCAAATCCTCCGCCGCCACGGTGATGCTCATTCTGCGGGCCACGGCGACGAAACCGCGCAGCGCGTCCATTGGCGGCAGGCGATAAAGAGGGGCTGTCATTCCTTTCTCTCATGGGAAAACATCCGCCAAGACTGCGCCTGTTGTTCCGCTTTTGTCGAGTCTATGTCGGAAATGCCAGGTCAGGAATGCTAAGTCGGGAGTGGCGGCAGGCGACAGTGGCTCACCGCGAAATCGATGAAATGACGCAGCGCCGGCAGGGCCCGGCCGCTGGCCCGATAGAACAAGGCCACATCAATCGGTGGTTGTTCCCACTCGGACCGCAGCCGGCACAAGTGTCCGGCCTCTATTGCTTCCAGCACCATATAGTGATGCAACCAGGCCAGGCCAAGCCCCTGTTTTACGGCTTCGATCATTGCCTCGGTGTCGTTGAGCCGCAGCGCCGGCCGCATAACCACTTGGCGACTACCCCACAGCCAGACACGATCCGGCGGATGCCGCATGGCATGGGTAATGAGCCGGTGTTCCGCCAATTGCTCCGGTGTTTCAGGCATGCCGTGGCGCTCTATGTAGTCCGGCGAGGCGCAAAGCCAATAGGCGGTCTTGCCAAGACTTCGCCGTACCATGCCGTTGCTGCCCGCCATCGACATGGCGAAGATCAGATCGACGTTTTCCTGCTCCAGATCCGGGAAGCGCTCGGCCAGTTCCAATTCCAGATCAATTGCCGGGTAGCGGCGCACGAATTCGTCCAGGTGTGGTAACAAAGACGTCTTCGTCAGCCAACGGGCAGCCACCACTCTCAAGGTTCCTGAAGGTTCGCCTTTGATTCGCGAGAGGCAATTTCTTTCCGCGTCGTCGAGCAGTCGTAACGTGGCCACGGCGTGCTCCTGAAAGGTTCTGCCGGCCGGAGTCAGGACCATGCGGCGGGTGGTTCTCTCAAGCAGGACAACCTCAAGGGACTGCTCCAAAGCGGACAACTGTTTGCTGACCGCCGGCGCGGACAATCCGAGCGCACGGGCGGCCGCGGCAATACTGCCGTTGTCGCACACGCTCAGGAAGGTGCTCATGTGGTCCAGTCTGGCCTTCATTAATTCGTAACTTCTGATTAAGAAAGGATTCCATTAAAGCACATTCCATCAACACCCCGGGCCTCCTAATCTTGCCCACCAAGCTGAACGGAGGCCCCATGTCCCCTACACGATTTCCCCCACCCTCGGTGATTCTGCTCGCCGCTCTTGTGACACTGCCGCAGATCGGCGAAACCATCTACACCCCCGCGCTGGCGGATCTGGCCGCGGGACTTGCCATCAGCGAAAGTCAGGCGCAGACCTCCCTAAGCGTCTTCTTTCTCGGTTTCGCACTTGGTGTTTTGGTGTGGGGTCGGTTCAGTGACCGCTGGGGACGCCGCCCCGCCCTGCTTGCTGCTCTTGCGGTCTACGCGGCGGGCAGTTGGCTGTGCGTTGGTGCAGAAGGACTGGCCATGCTGCGCGCGGGACGCGCGGTGCAAGCGTTCGGGGCTGCCGCCTGTTCGGTGGTGATCCAGGCGGTGTGCCGGGAAGCGTTCCAGGGCGAAGATCGGGTGCGGGTATTTGCCACGATCGGCATGCTGATTCCGCTGTCCACCGCAATAGGCCCTTTGCTGGGCGGCATGGTAACCACCTTGTGGGGCTGGCGGGCCGCACTGACACTGCTGCTGATGATGGGGTTGGTCCTGTGGCTGGCGGTCTGGCGCGCCTTGCCGGAGACCGGCGGCGGGCCGACGCCAGCGCTGCTGCCTGTTGTCCGGCGCATGCTGGGTGATCGCTTTATTGCCGGCATGGTGGCGGTTATCGGAATCGCCAACGGCGTGCTGTTCAGTTACCACGGGGAAGCCCCGTTTTTGTTGATTCAAAGCGGGGGGCTGACGCCCGCGGAGTACGGTCTGACTGGACTCTGGGTAGTGAGTGGCAGCGTGGTCGGCGCCATAATCCTGCGTTATTTGGGCTGGAAAGGCTGGGAAAGCGGCGCGCTCATCCGGCTGGGGCTAATCGGGATGTTGCTCGCTGCCGGCGGCCTGGCCGGTGTCGCCGGTCTGTCAACGCGGGACTTTGCCCTGGTCCCGTTCATCGCCTTCGCCGCCCTGCTATTCACCGGTTTCACCCTGACCACCACCGTCTGTCTGCACCGGGCACTGGAGCGGTACCATGATGCGCTCGGAACCGCCGGAGCCGTAATGGGACTCGCCTATTACGCCGTGGTAGCCGCCGTTACTCAAGGCATGGCGGCTTTGCACGATGGCCAGAGCATCACCTTTCCGTTGTACAGCATGGCACTGGTGTTGTTGGCCTTGCTGGCATACGTGGCGCTGTTGCGTCCGGGCCTGAAGGGCTCCTGAGTGGCACTCACGCCGGTGCCGACGAAACGATGTCCAGCACCCGCCAGTACCCCGGTGGCGCCGGTACCACTTGCCGTTCCCGCAGCATGCGGTGCATGGCTGGCAGGCGGAACCAGGGCACCGAGGCCATGGCATGATGCTCCAGGTGATAGTTGACCCGGAACGGCGCCACGAACAGACGTGCCAGCCAGCCGGCCCGGGTGGTGCGGGTATTGCGGAACATGTCGGCACAGCGTTCGGTGCCGGCGTGTTCGGCAAGCGCGCGAATGCGGATAAACAAGGGATAGGGAATCAGGTAAGCCATGACCCAGCCGAGAAACAATTGCGGATAGCCACAGAGGTAAAGCGCGGCAAACAGCAGCAGATTGCTGATCATCGTCGGCAAACTGTTGCGCAGCCACGCCCGCAGGTGCCAGACAAAGCCGCGCTTCGGCAGCCATTCCACATTGGTGGCCACGGTCCATTCCATCCGCTCGGCGTCCATCAACGCGCGGCCGAGCAGAAACTTGAGACCGGTGAGGCCGGTCAGGTCACGCAGGAACTTGCGCATCAGAGAGCGGCGGGTGGTGGGCAAATGCTCGATCAGCGAAATGTCCGCGTCCTCATCGGTACCGGTCCTGGCGTGATGGATGAAATGGTGGGCCCGGTATTTGGCCAGATTGAGTCCCAACGGCCTGGCGCACAACCAGTCGGTGAGACCTTCATTGGCCCAACGGCGCTGAAACAGCGTCTTGTGGGTGGCTTCGTGGGTGAGAATGGACAAGGCCAGTTGCCGGCCGCCCAGCAGAGCCGTCGCCAGTATCAATACCGGTATCTGCAGCCATGGTTCCCACCTCTGAGCCCAAGCCATCACCCAGAAACAGCCGGCGATAGCGGCCCAGGTGGAGGCGATCGCCCAAGCGCCCATGGCATCGGAGCGGGCGGTGAGTGCCGCCATCTCCTCACGGGTGAAAATGTCGTGAATCTTGCGACGGGTGGCGTGGTTATGTCGATATACCGCCTGATGGTCCATGACCTTCTCCCGGTGCTCTCCGGATTTCTTGTTCGGCAATCCCGTCGTGTAATGGGATGTGTATTTGCGGGTCATGAGACGTTACACCGAAAGCCCCTCAGTGTGTATCGCCGTAATAAGGCATCGGTGTCGACGGCTGACCTTACCGTAGGGAACAGCTATGCTTAAGAACCCCATACCATCCTGCCGGAGCAAGGAAGTATCGTGATCATCCATCCTCTCAGCGATCTGCATAACGAGCTGTACCGTCGTGCCGAGCCACCGGTGGCGATTCCCGACATCCCCGAGACCGACGCCGACCTGATTGTTCTCGCCGGCGATATCGACACCGGCGACCGCGGTGTGCAGTGGGCCGTGGAGCAATCCGAAAAGCACGACAAACCGGTGCTTTATGTGCCGGGCAACCACGAATATTACCGCCACGACATCCAGGATAATCTGGCCGCCATGCGCCAGCGCGCGGAAGGGACCCGGGTCCAGGTACTGGACCGGGATCAGACGGTGATCGGCGGCGTTCGCTTCCTCGGCTGCACCCTGTGGACCGATTATCTGGCCTATGACGGCGAAAGCCGGGACGAGCCGATGGCGCTGGCCGCGCAACGTATGCCGGACCATCAGTTAATCACCATCGAGGGTGTGCCGTTTCTCCCGGAACATGCACTCGCCCTGCATCAGGCCGCCGTTGAATGGCTGGACCGGCGCATCGCCGAACCCTTTGACGGTCCCACCGTGGTGATCAGCCATCACGGCCCCGCCGGCGTCTGTTGCCATCCGGTCTTCTCACCCGGACCGCTGGACGGCGCTTTCTTCTCCCGGCTGGAAGACCGTATCGGTCTGGTGGATCTGTGGATTCATGGCCATACCCATCTGTCGCTGGATCTGCCGGTGGGCGAAGGGCGCTTGATCTCCAATCAGTCCGGCTACCGCGGTGAAACCTCCGGGTTTGACTGGAACAAGACGGTCAACGTGCCAGCCTAGCGGCGAAGTATTTACTTTAATTTTTCATTGTAATTAATTGATTTAAAAAGAAACCTGAGATCAAAACCGCCCAGCGTGCAAAGCGCTGGTACTCGGCAACGGTTTGCGTTTACATGGATACAGGGCCGCGCCGGTCCGGCGGGCCTCGCCCTCAACGGGAGGAGAACCATGGCACGTAAGCCGTTGTTCCTAATCCTGCTTCTGGCGCTGGCCATGGCCGTGCTGATCGCCCTCCCCGTTTCCGCTCAATCGCCCTCCGCGCAACACTCCGCCGCATCCGCGTCACCACCTGATGTCCGCGTGATGGTCCTGGATGACGCCATCGGCCCGGCGGTCAGCGACTGGTTCGTGCGCGCGCTGGAAGACGCCAACGACGAGGCGGCGGCTTTGTTCGTGCTACAGCTGAACACACCTGGCGGCCTGGACCACTCCATGCGCGCCATGATTCGCGCCATTCTCGACTCGCGGGTGCCGGTGACCATCCACGTTGCCCCTTCCGGCAGCCGTGCCGCAAGCGCCGGCACCTATCTACTCTACGCCGCCCATATCGCGGCCATGGCACCGGCCACCAATCTTGGCGCGGCAACCCCGGTTGAGTTGGGCGGCGGCGCCCCGGCCCGCAATCCCGCCGGCAGCGATGGCGAAGATCAGAGCACCGCGCCGGACAGCGCCACCGCCCTGCGCAATAAACAGGTCAACGACGCCGTGGCGTATATCCGCGGGCTGGCGGAACTGCGCGGGCGCAATGCCGACTGGGCCGAGCAAGCGGTACGCCAGGGCGCCAGCCTGCCCGCCGAGGAGGCGCTGGAACAGAACGTCATCGACCTGATCGCCGATGACCTGCCCGCCTTGTTGTCGCGGTTGGAAGGCCGGGAAATCGAAATTCGCGGGCAGCGACACACCCTGACGCTGAGCGGCCATCAGGTACGGAACATCGAGCAGGACTGGCGCACCGGCTTTCTGGCGATCATCACCAACCCCAGTGTCGCCTACCTGCTGTTATTGGTGGGCATCTACGGCCTGATCCTGGAGTTTTCCAGTCCCGGCGTCGGCGTGGCGGGCGTGCTTGGAGGCATCTGTCTGTTGGTGGCCGCCTACGCCTTGCATCTGTTGCCGGTGAGCTACGTTGGCCTGGCGTTGATTGTGCTGGGTATAGGACTGATCGCGGCGGAAGCCCTGTCCCCCTCGTTCGGCGTGTTGGGTATCGGCGGCGTGGCCGCTTTCGTGATCGGTTCGGTGATGCTGATGGATACCGAACTGCCCGCGTTCCAGATCGCATTGCCCGTGATCGCCGCCGTCGGCACCGGATCCTTGCTTTTGATCGGCGTCATTATCCGGCTGATTACCCGCTCCCGGCGGCAGGCTCTGGTCAGCGGCGCCGATACCTTGATTGGCCAGTCGGCGGTGGCGGCTCAGGATTTCGAACTTCTCGGCATGGTACGCATCAATGGCGAGCTGTGGCGTGCCCGCGCCGCCGCCCCGGTGCGCAAGGGCCAACGATTACGGGTCATCGGCCGGAAGGGTCTGACCCTGAATGTGGAGGACGCATCATGACGATCTACTATTTCTGGATTTCACTGGCGGTCCTTTTGATCGCCTTTCTGCTCAGCGCCTTTCGGATTCTGCGCGAGTACGAACGCGGCGTGGTGTTCATGCTTGGCCGCTTCTACCGGGTCAAGGGGCCCGGGCTGATCGTGATTATCCCCATCGTGCAGCAAATGGTGAAAGTGGACCTGCGTATCCGCGTGCTCGATGTGCCCACTCAGGATGTGATTTCCCGGGACAACGTTTCGGTGAAGGTCAACGCGGTGTTGTATTTCCGCGTGATCGACGCACAAAAGGCGGTGGTCAATGTGGAGGATTTCTTCGCCGCCACCAGCCAACTGTCACAAACCACCCTGCGTTCGGTGCTGGGCAAACATGAGTTGGATGAGATGCTGGCATCGCGGGACGAGTTGAATCGCGACATCCAGGAAATCCTCGATGAGCAGACCGATTCCTGGGGCATCAAGGTCTCCAACGTGGAGATCAAACATGTGGACCTGGATGAAACCATGGTGCGGGTGATCGCACGACAGGCTGAAGCCGAACGGATTCGCCGCGCCAAGGTGATCCACGCCAACGGAGAAAAAGAGGCGGCCCAGGTGTTGCTGGAGGCGGCGCGCACGCTGTCGGAGCAGCCCCAGGCGCTGCAGCTGCGCTATCTGCAAACCCTGACGGAAGTGGCCAACGATCGCTCCAGCACCATTGTCTTTCCGCTGCCCATGGATCTGTTGAAAGGATTCTTGAAACCTGGAGAAACGGGCAGCTAATACTTTTTATTATCGGTACCAAAGGCATCCATTCTATTTGGGAATGGATGCCAATCCTGCTTTTCATTGGATATCCCAGCGGCGTGACGGGAACATGCAGTCTTTAAGAGCCTGTTTAAGATGGAGTTCCCATGATTCGTCGCGGTTTTTGGCAAGCCGGCCTGTCCTTGGTGGCGGCTGCTACTTTCGCCATGGCCTTCAAGGGTATTTTCGCCCGGCTGATCTATCAACACGGTGTCTCCGTGAACGCGCTGCTGATTTGGCGCTTTGCCCTGGCCGTGCCGCTGTTCTGGCTTGGCGGGATGTGGCTGCTGCGTCGCAATCCCGCGCCAGCTGGCGGTCTGGGACACCAACAATGGGCTCTGTGCGCCGGCACCGGATTGTTGTTCTTTATCAGCGCCTGGTGTGATTTCCATGCCATCGAAAGCCTGGGCGCCAGTCTGTCACGCATGTTGCTGTATCTGTTTCCGGCCATGGTCATGGTGTTGCAGGCGGTGGAGCGTCGACGCTGGCCCGAGGGCCGTTCCCTGCTGATCTTCACCGGCGCCTGGATTGGTATCGCTCTGGTGCTCATGCCGGGCTGGCACGGCGGCACCGTAAACCCGGCCGGTCTCGCCTACGGCTTCGGCGCGGCACTGTGCTACGCCCTGTTCTGGCGGGCCAGTCAGTCGCTGATGAAACCGCTGGGGTCGGTGCGCTTCAACCAGCTTTCCAACAGTTTCACGCTGGTGGCGATGCTGGTGTTCCTGTTGCCCGGTGTGCCGTTGCAGAGCCTGTGGTTGCCCGCACCCGCGCTCGGCTGGATGCTGGTGATGGTGGTGTTTTCCACCGTGGTCCCGTTCTTCCTCATGTTCGAGGGCATTCGCCGCACCGATACCAGCCGGGCCGGTGTGGTGTCCATGTTCGGGCCGGTGGTGACGGTACTGGCGGCAATAACGGTGTTTCCGGATGAGCACCTGGGGCCGGTGCAGTGGCTGGGCATGGCGCTGGTCCTGGCCAGCATCGCCATGCTGAAATCCGACAAGAAGCCGAAACCGGCCTGAAACCAGCCCGGCGCCTCTCTCCCGGCGGGGGAGAGGCGCCCCGGGAGGTTATTTGCTGAGGTATTTCATGGCCCGCTCCAGCCCTTCCAGGGTCAGCGGGTACATATGGTCCTCGGTGAGCTGCTTGATCCACTGGGTGGACGTGGTCATCTCCCAGGCCCTTTGCGGCTCGGGGTTCAGCCACACCACCTTCTCGTAGGTGTCCTTGATACGTTGGAACCAGACCGATCCGGGTTCTTCGTTCCAGTGCTCCACGGAACCGCCGGCGGAATTGATCTCGTACGGGCTCATGGCGGCATCACCGATGAAGATCACTTTGTAATCATTGCCGTACTTGTGCAGGACATCCCAAGTGGCGGTTTTCTCGTCCCAACGACGGCGGTTGTCCTTCCAGACATACTCATAAACGAAGTTATGGAAGTAGAAATACTCCATGTGCTTGAACTCCAGCCGGGCGGCGGAGAACAGCTCCTCGCAGAGCTTGATGTAGGGGTCCATGGAACCGCCCACGTCGAAAAACAACAACACCTTGGCACGGTTCTCCCGTTCCGGGCGCATCTTGATATCGAGCAGACCGGCGTTGCGGGCGGTGGAAGAAATGGTGTCGTCCAGATCCAGTTCTTCCTCCCGGCCGGTGCGGGCGAACTTGCGCAACCGACGCAACGCCAGCTTGATGTTGCGGATGCCCAGTTCCACCGAGTCATCCAGATTCCGGAACTCGCGTTTTTCCCAGACTTTCACCGCGCGCTTATTGCGGGAAGGGCCGGTCATGCGAATCCCTTCCGGGTTCTCGCCGTAACCACCGAACGGGCTGGTGCCACCGGTGCCAACCCATTTGTTGCCGCCCTGGTGCCGCTTCTCCTGCTCTTCCAGACGCTTGCGCAGTTCGTCGAGAATTTTCTCCAGGCTGCCCAGCCCCTTGAGCTTTTCCCGCTCTTCCGGAGACAGGGTCTTTTCCAGTTGTTTGCGCAGCCATTCGTCAGGAATCACCCGATTGAGCCATTCCGGCTCAATGTTCTCGATCCCTTCGAAATAGCTGGCGAAGGCGCGATCAAAACGATCGTAGTACTTCTCGTCCTTGACCATCACCGCCCGCGAGAGCATGTAGAAGTCCTCCACGGAGCCGAAGGCCACGTGGTGTTTGAGTGCATCGCACAGATCCAGCAGCTCCCGCAGGCTCACCGGCACCCGGTGAGTGCGCAGGTTTTCAAAGAAGCCAATCAGCATAGCAACCTCTGTGAACGGAATGAGCGTATCGGCACGGGCCGCCGATCAGCGCTCGCGCCGGTTCATGAACGCCAGGCGCTCCAGCAGTTGAACGTCCGCTTCGTTTTTCACCAGGGCGCCATACAGCGGCGGAATCGCCTTCTTGGTGTCGCGATTGCGCAGCACGTCGTCGGGGATATCGTCGGCCAGCAGCAGCTTCAGCCAGTCGATCAGCTCGCTGGTGGACGGCTTTTTCTTCAGGCCCGGTACCTTGCGCAGGTCGAAGAAAATTTCCAGCGCCTCGGAGACCAGCTCCTGCTTGATGTCCGGGAAATGCACATCCACGATTTTCATCATGGTCTGGGCATCGGGGAAATTGATGTAGTGGAAGAAACAACGGCGCAGGAAGGCGTCCGGCAGTTCCTTCTCGTTGTTGGAAGTAATGATCACGATCGGCCGCTTGGCCGCGCGCACGGTTTCGCCCGTCTCGTAGACGAAAAACTCCATGCGATCCAGTTCCTGCAACAGGTCGTTGGGGAACTCGATATCGGCCTTGTCGATCTCGTCGATCAGCAACACCACCTGCTCATCGGCGGCGAAGGCTTCCCACAGCTTGCCCTTCTTGATGTAGTTGGACACGTCCTCCACGCCTTCGGCGCCGAGCTGGGAATCCCGCAGCCGGGATACCGCATCGTACTCGTACAGGCCTTGCTGGGCCTTGGTGGTGGACTTGATGTGCCAAGCCAGCAGCGGCTTGCCCAGAGCCTCGGCCACCTGTTCGGCCAGCAAGGTTTTGCCAGTGCCGGGCTCCCCTTTGATCAACAGAGGGCGCTGCAGCGCGATCGCGGCGTTCACCGCCATTTTCAGGTCGTCGGTGGCGACGTACTGGTCGGTACCCTGGAACTGCATGCAGGAATCTCCACATCGTTTCGGAAACATGGCCGGACACTCTAGCAATCCGCGGACAGAGCGCATAGGGCCAGAACCGCCATGAAGCGGGAGGATTGTGTCATAATCCGCGACCATGAATCTGCTCCTTCTGCACCCGGAACAACATCTGGAAGGCCCGTTTTGGCGGCTCGATGCCCGCCAATGCGAGCACGTGCGCCAGGTGCTGAAATTGAGCGAAGGGGATCAGTGCCGTGCCGGCGTGCTCGACGGAGAGATAGGCTTTGCTCGTCTGGACTCCATAAAAAACAATGAGATAACAGTTTTTTTTAAAGCTTTTTCTCCCCCTCCTCCCCCGCTTGATCTGAACCTGCTGCTGGCCCTGCCCCGCCCCAAGATGCTCAAGCGGCTGCTGGTGGACGCCGCCAGCCTGGGCATCAAGCGGATTGTGTTGATCAACAGCTGGAAGGTGGACAAGAGCTACTGGCGCACCCCCAATCTGAAGGCCGGCCTGTTGCGGGAAAAGCTGCTGCTGGGACTGGAGCAGGCGATGGATACCCGATTACCCGAGTTACGCCTGGCACCGCGCTTCCGTCCTTTCGTGGAAGATGAACTGGATACCTGGGCCGGCCCCGGAGAGCGGCTGCTGGCTCACCCCGGCGATCATGCGGACCTGCCCCATCAGCAGGAGGGGCCGCTGACCCTGGCCATCGGCCCGGAAGGGGGCTGGACCCCGTTCGAGGTGGAACTGCTGGCAGCGCATGGGTTCCGCTGCCACCGTTTCGGCACCCGTATTCTGCGCGTGGAGACCGCCCTGCCCGCCCTGGTGGGGAGTCTGATGCGCCTGCCCTGATATTTGTCAGGTTACCGAACGAAACGACCCCGCCGAAGCGGGGTCGTGTTTTTCAGGGCAGCCGTCAGCGGCGGTAAGGGTTGCGCCGCGGCTTACGCGGTGGCTTGTTGCCGCCGCGCTGATGACGCAACCGGGCTCGACCATACAGACCGGTGTATTTCTTGCCTTTCAGATCCACCCTGTCCAATAGCGGGCGAATTTCTTCCTCGGTGAGTTCCTGCCAACGCCCCATGCGCAAGCCGGAGGGCAACGTCAGATCGCCGAAACGAATCCGCATCAACCGCGATACATCCAGCCCCTGTGACTGGAACAGACGGCGCACTTCGCGGTATTTCCCACCGGTAAGCGATACCTTGTACCAACGGTTGGCGGCGTCCTCGTTGTGGCCGGCCTCCTCAATGCTGTCGAACTTGGAAACCCCATCCTCCAGCATCACGCCTTCCAGCAGTGCACTGCGCTGCTCGTCGGTGAGCTCGCCACGGATACGCACCGCGTACTCGCGAACAAAACCGTTGGACGGGTGCATCAGGCGGTGTGCCAGCTCTCCGTCCGTGGTGAACAGCATCAGGCCGGTGGTATTGATATCCAGCCGTCCCACCTGCACCCAGCGCATACCCTGCAGACGCGGCAGGTTGTCAAACACCGTGGGCCGGCCTTCGGGATCATTTCGCGAGCACACCTCCCCGGCGGGTTTGTGATAAATGATCACGCGTCGAACTATGTCTTCTTCCGGCTTCACTCGAATGATCCTGCCATCCACTCTTAATACATCTTCTGGCTCCACCCGGTCTCCCAGGGTCGCCACCTTGCCGTTCACGGAGACTCGCCCGTCGGCGATCCAGACCTCCAGTTCCCGGCGCGAACCCAGCCCGGCACGGGCCAGCACCTTCTGTAACTTCTCACTCATTGGGCGAACGCTCTTCATCGGCCGTCATGTCGGCCGCCTCCTGCTCCGGCGGCTCCGGGTCCTGCTCATCGGGAGAAGCGCCCTCCTCTTCCGATGCACCCGAATCCGGCCGGCGGCGGAATTCCGCTTCAAAATTGGCGATCACCGAGTCCACCTTTTCCATGCTCATCAAGGTGGATTCGTCGATCTCCGGCTCATCGTGCATATTCAATGCCAGCACGTTGGCGTTGTCCGGTTCGGCCCCGTCTCCATCTTCTCCCTCCGGCACAGGCTCGTTCTCGGACGGCGCGTCACTGAGCGCCAGTTCCTCGTTAAGCTTGTCGAGGTCACGGATCTCCGCCAAAGGCGGCAGCTCGTCCAGACTCTTCAAATCGAAGTAATCGAGGAACTGGCGGGTGGTGGCGAACATCGCCGGCCGGCCCGGCACATCCCGGTGTCCGACCACGCGCACCCAGCCGCGTTCCATCAGGCTCTTAATAATATGGGAACTCACCGAAACGCCGCGGATCTCTTCGATCTCGCCGCGGGTGATCGGCTGGCGGTAAGCCATCAACGCCAGCGTTTCCAATACCGCCCGGCTGTAGCGGGGCGGCTTTTCCTGCCACAGGCGGCTGACCCAGGGCCCCAGCTCGGTGCGCACCTGAAAACGGAAGCCGGTGGCGACTTCCTTCAGCTCAATACCCCGTTCGGCATAATCCTCGCTCAGCGATTCCAACAACCGGCTCAGATCCGCCTTGCTGGGGCAATCCTGTTCATCGAACAGAGTCAGCATGGTATCCCGGTCCAGCGGGCCGTCGGCGGCCAGAATCGCCGCTTCCAGAATGCTCTTGATCCGCTCCGGCGACAGTTCACTCATGCCTCGCTCCCTTGTTCGGCGTCCGGGATGTCATCTTCCAATTCCAGCTGCGCGATCACATCAGACTCTTCCACCGTCACCGTTTTCGCCTTGATGTGGATCGGTGAGAACGGCGAGTTCTGAACCAGTTCCACCAGTGACACCTTGACCAGCTCCAGCACCGCCAGGAAGGTCACCACAACGCCCAGCTTGCTCTCCTCGGCGTCGAACAACTCCACGAAGGGCACGAATTCCCGCCCCTTCAGCCGGTCCAGCACATTCGCCATGCGTTCGCGGGTGGAAAGCTTTTCCCGCGATACCTGGTGGCTCTCAAACATGTCGGCTCGGTGCAGCACTTCCTTGAGCGCCAGCAGCAATTCGCGCATATCCACGTCCGGCTGCGACTTCTCACGCACATACTCCGGACGGCGGGCGGCGGCCAGGTGGATATCGCGCTCCAGCCGGGGCAGCGCCTCGATATCTTCCGCCGCCTTCTTGAACCGCTCGTATTCCTGCAACCGGCGGATCAATTCGGCGCGGGGGTCCTCGCCTTCGTCCTCTCCCTCGTTGGCCGGGCGCGGCAGCAACGAGCGGGATTTGATCTCGCCCAGCATGGCCGCCATGACCAGATACTCGGCGGCCAGCTCCAGGTTGAGCGCTTTCATCAGCTCAACGTACTCCATGTACTGGCTGGTGATTTGCGCCACCGGAATATCAAGGATGTCCAGGTTCTGCCGCTTGATCAGGTACAGCAGCAAATCCAGTGGCCCCTCGAACGCTTCCAGGAACACTTCCAGGGCATCGGGCGGAATGTACAGATCATCCGGCAGCTTGGTGATCGCCTTGCCGTAGATCAGCCCAAAGGGCATCTCCGCCTGCTGTGGAGCAGGCGGTGGCATCAGCGGATTGTCCACCGGATTCGGATCGTTCATCGCACCTTGCTCATCGGTACCTGCTTATCGACGGCTTATTCATCGATAGTGCAGTCCCATTACCGCCCGCACCTCTTCCAAAGTGGCACGAGCCTGTTCCCGGGCCTCTTCGCAGCCGTCGGACAGCACCGACCGCACCAGGTCCGGATTGCGCAAATGTTCTTCCGCCCGCTTGCGGATCGGCTCCACTTCCTCCTGCACCGCCTCGATCACCGGCTTTTTGCAGTCCAGACAGCCGATCCCCGCGCTGGTGCAGCCCTCGCGCACCCAGATGCGGGTGGCATCATCGCTGTAGACCTTGTGGAATTCCCATACCGGGCAATTCTCCGGATCACCAGGGTCACTGCGGCGCACCCTGGCCGGGTCCGTGGGCATGCGCCGGATCTTGCTTTCCACTTCCCCCGGCTCCTCGCGCAGACTGATGAAATTGCCGTAGGACTTGGACATTTTCTGACCGTCCAGGCCCGGCATGCGCGAAGCCGGGGTCAGTAGCGCCTGGGGTTCGGGCAGAATCACCTTGCCGCCACCCTCCAGGTCGCCGTAGAGCCGCTCCTTGTCACCCAGAGTAATGTTCTGCTGGTCCTGGACCAAGGCCCGGGCGGTTTCCAGGGCCGATTCATCACCCTGTTCCTGATACTGGCGGCGGTGATTCAAGTAGATACGGGACTGTTTCTTGCCCATCTTCTTGATCGCCGCGGCCACCGCCTCCTCAAACCCCGGCTCGCGGCCATAAAGGTGGTTGAAACGGCGCGCCACTTCCCGGGTCAGTTCCACGTGGGCCACCTGATCGGCCCCCACCGGCACCTGTCCGGCCCGGTAAATCAAAATGTCCGCCGCCTGCAGCAGCGGGTAACCGAGAAAACCATAGGTGCCCAGGTCCTTTTCCTTGAGCTTTTCCTGCTGGTCCTTGTAGGTCGGCACCCGCTCCAGCCAGGACAGCGGCGTGATCATCGACAGCAGCAGATGCAGTTCCGCGTGCTCCGGCACCTGGCTCTGCACGAATAGCGTGGCGGAACCCGGGTTGACCCCTGCGGCCAGCCAATCCACCACCAGATCCCAGGTGTGCTGCTCGATGCTGCCCGGATTTTCATATTCGGTAGTCAGACCATGCCAGTCCGCGACGAAAAAGAAACACTCGTACTCATGCTGCAGACGTGCCCAGTTCTTCAGTACCCCATGATAGTGTCCCAGGTGCAGACGGCCGGTGGCACGCATGCCGGAAACCACTCGTTGGGCGGGAACCACGGAACTCAAAACCGACTCCTGTCGTAAAGGCGTGAAAGCCAGCGATTATAAGGCGAAGAAGGTGCCCAGGGACAGGGTGCACGGATTGTGTACCCCGCCGGGTTCAGAAAATGGCGTCCAACGGCCCGGCCCCTTCGCGGATCACCTCCGGCCCGTTGCCATCGACCAGGGAGATCACCGTGGTTTCGGTGACGCCGCAGAAGCCGCCATCGATCACCATATCCACCTGGTTATTAAGAAAGTCGCGCACGTCCTGCGGATCGGTGAGTGGAAATTCATCGTCCGGCAAATGGGCGGTACTGGTCATGATCGGCTCGCCGTATTCCGCCAGCAGCGCCTGACAGATCGGATGGTCCGGCACCCGGATACCGATGGTGCGCTTTTTCGGATGCATCAGCCGCCGCGGCACCTCACTGGTGCCCTGGAGAATAAACGTATAGGCACCCGGGGTGTGCGCCTTGAGCAAACGGTAGTCCGGGTTGTCCACCTTGGCGTACAGCGCCAGCACCGACAGATCCGGACACAGCAGAGTGAACTGGTGTTTATTGTCCAGTCGGCGAATGCGAATCAGCCGATCCAATGCCGCCTTCTCGCCGATGCCACAACCCAATGCGTAGGTGGTGTCGGTGGGGTAGGCAATCAGCCCGCCCTGGCGCAACACCTTGGCGGCTTCGCTGATCAAACGCGGCTGCGGATCTTCCGGATGAATGTGTAGTACGGTGGTCATGGGCGCGGATTGTCCGCCGCTTGGCGCGCTGACGCAAGGTCTCGGGCCGCCCATACCGGGACCGCGTCCTTCGGGTAAGGCGGCAGCCCGCCCAGTCGCAGCCACTTTTGTTCCGGGGAATGGAAATCACTGCCACCGGACACCGCCAGTCCGAAGTGGCGCCAGCACTCTTCCAGCAGCGCGCCCTGCGCCGGCGTCAACCCCGGCATCAACGCTTCCAGTGCCAGGCCACCGGCATCACGGAAGGCGCCAACCAACTGCCGCAAGCGTTTGCGGGTCATATTGTAAGCCTGTGGATGCGCCAGCACTGGCACCGCGCCTGCGGCCAGCAAATCCGCCACGCCCTGCTCCAGCGTGCACCAGGGTGTGGAAACGTAGGCGGACTGGCCTTTCTTGAGAAAGCGATTGAACGCGTGCTGATTGTCCCGGGCCTTGCCTTCGCTGATCAGCATGCGCGCGAACCAGGGCCGGCCAGGCGCGTCACTGTCCGCCAGGGCGCAGGCCTTGTCATAGCTGCCACTCAATCCAGCGGCACGATCGAGACGGTCGCCGATACGCCGGGCGCGCTCCCGGCGCGCCTCCATCTGGCTGGCCACCCGGGCCCGAAGCACGGGGTTGGCCTCATCAAGCCACAAACCGACCACATGGATTTCACGATTGTCCCACTGCACCGACAGCTCGATCCCCGGCACCAGTTCCAATCCCACTTCCCGCGCCCGGGCACGCGCCTCCGGCAACCCGGCCAGGGTATCGTGATCGGTCAGCGCCAGGGCATCCACGCCATAGTCCGCCGCCCGCGACACCAGCTCCGCCGGGCTGAGCTGGCCATCGGAAGCGCGGCTGTGGGAGTGAAAATCCGGACACTGGTACATTAGCCCTCCAGACGGGCGATCATGGTGGTGGCACACTATCATAACCGCCGACCAATCCCCATCATGGACCGGGGCGGGTGATTTGTGCCGCGCTTCCCGATAACATGCGTCCTCCGGGAGGACAACGTCGCTATGAAAGTAATGTCGCCATGAAAACCCTATTTGACTACTTGCCCGTGGTGGTGTTCTTCGGCCTCTACTTCGTTAGCGGCCGGGATATCATGCTGGCCACCTGGGGGCTGCTCGGCGCCACCAGTTTTCAGGTCATCGCCGGACGCCTGATCTGGAAGCGCTGGCATCGTTTGCATCTGGTGATACTGGCGATAACCCTGGTATTCGGCGGCCTCACCCTGGCCTTGAACAATGACGTCTTCATTAAATGGCGTCCCTCCATCATCAGTTTCGTGCTGGCGGCGATTCTGGCCGTGGGCCATTTCCTGAAACACCGCAATCTGCTGCAACGTCTCTGCGAAAGCCTGATGCGTAGCGCCTTTGGCAAGGTGGTCACCCTGCAAACCAGGGACTGGCGGCGGCTGAATCTGGCGTTCGTGCTTTATTTCATCTTCATCGGCTTGCTGAATCTGTACATCGCCTTCAATTTCAGCACCGACTTCTGGGTGAATTTCAAACTGTTCGGCTTTACCGCGATCCAGATGGTGTTCTATCTGGCTGCTTTCGCCTATTTTTACAAGCGCATGCCCGAGGCGGACCGCAAGAGTCTGTTTCACGGCGACGCCAATGACAAAAAGCCCGACGACAAGGACAACGATGCTTTACGCGATCATCAGTGAGGACGTGCCCGACTCCCTGCCCCTGCGAACGCCCGCACGACCCGCGCACCTGGCGCGCCTGGAAACGCTCAGAGATCAAGGCCGGCTGGTGCTGGCCGGGCCGTTGCCGGCGGTGGACAGCGACAACCCCGGCGAAGCCGGGTTCACCGGTTCCCTGGTAGTGGCGGAATTCCCCTCGCTGGCGGAAGCCCAGGCCTGGGCCGATGCCGACCCTTATGTGGATGCCGGCGTATACCGCCAGGTTCAGGTGAAGCCCTTCAAGAAGGTTCTGCCCTGAGAGCCTTTTTAAGATCGTTTTTACAAATACTGTACGCGGCACTACGGCAAAGCGTGCTTGTTTCGGCAAGAATAGCCGCCGCGCTTCCCGTTCATTGCGCCGTATTACTCACGCCGGACGACAAGGAGACCCGTGAATGCGAAATCGATGGTTAAGCGGCTTGCTGATGCTGGCGCTGTGTTTGCCAGCCCCTGTATATGCCGCCGCGGCCTGGATCGGCGATGAAATCTATGTCCCCATGCGAGCCGGCGCCGGCACTGGCTACCGCATCGTGCACAGAGGGATCAAAAGCGGCACCCGGGTGGAGTTGCTTGGCGAAGAGGGGGACTGGATCCACATCCGCTACGGCAACCGGGAAGGCTATGTGGAAAAACAGTACATCAGCCGTACTCCCACCGCGGCGCTGCGCCTGCAAAAGCTGACCCAGGACACCGAGAAAGCCACCAGCACGGCCAGTGATCTGCGCCGGCAAATGGCGGAACTGGAAGGTCAACGCGATGCCCTGCGCGGCGAAGTGGAAGAACTGCGTTCCTCCCTGACTTCCCGCAGCAATGAACTGGACCAGCTACGCAACGTGGCCGCCGACCCGATCCGTCTGGATCAGGCCAACCGCCGTCTCAACGAGGAGTTGAGCATGCTGCGTTCGGAGTTGGATCAGGTGAAAGCGGAGAATGCCCTGCTGCGCAATGACAACACCTCCCGCAAGTGGATCACCGGCGTGGGCATCCTGTTGCTTGGTGCCATCGGCGGCTTGCTGCTGAAATCCAAATCCGGCCGCCGCCGGAACAATTGGGCCAACTGACCCGCTGCCCCATGGACTGGACCACAGAGCCGCTGTGGGAGCTGCCCTGGCAGCGAATGGGCTTTCAGGTCCAAGAATTCGCTTGCAGGCAAGCCCCCACAGCTCTCCAGTCTGCCACGGACGAGGCCTCTGCAGGACTTGCCTTGCAAGCGAAGGCTCGCCCATGGCGTCAACTCTCCAGCCGGCCAAACAGGGTTTCCAGACGCAGCACCACGCCATTGATCCCCTCATAATCGTGCTCCCGGGGCCATAACACGAAGGGCTCCACCTCCACGAACAGCCAGGGCCGCCAGACATTGCGCCGATAGCGCGCATACACCCGGTAATTCTCCACCACCCCAGGCTTGCTGTAGCCGTCCACGGCCATCCCCAGATCCAACGCGGAACGAGACCCGAGCCGCTTGAACAAGTTGACTCCTTGAAACAGCCCCATCCCCAGATCGCCCTCATTGAGTTCCTCGGAATAACGGACTTCGCTGGAAAAACGCACGCTGGAGGTTGGTGTCAGTGGCCGGTCCAGCTCGAACAGGGAACGGCTGCCCCAACCTTCCGGATCACGCCAGTAAAAGCGTTGGGTATAGCGCAGCCAGGCGGTTTCATTGAACAACGGGTACAGACGGCGGTAACGAAGCCGCGTGTAGGTGGTCAGGTCGGAACGCACGCCCGCGTCCAGGTCCAGATCCATGGCATCGGAGCGGTCGATGACCCAGCGCAACGCGCCACGAAAACCGTCGTCGCGCTCGCCCGCGGGGAGCTCCCGGGCCGCCCGGGCATCCCTGCCCTGCTCCTCGTCCTGGTTACGGAACAACAAAGAGAAACGGCGTTCGGCACTGGGAAGCCAGACTCTTGCGTCCACATCCACATCGCTGGCATCGTCGTTATCGTCGCGCCACACCTGCTCCGCGGTAACACGCACCCGACTGGCGGCCGGCTCGTTGCTGTCGCGCACCGGATCCTCGAAAAAGCCGTCCACCCAACGGCTCGGCCAGCACAGTGTGCGTGACAACCAGCCGTGGGTACGGTCCACCAGAGTATCGTTGGCGCCTGAGTAACAGCTGTCCGGCGACTCCGCGCGAACCGCTCCACTCAACACCAGCACGCCCAGCCATAAAACACGCCTCATGGCCTCAGCATAGCGCCGCAGCGCGGCGGCGGGAATCAGCCCAGCGCGCCGGCCTCACGCAAACGGACGATATCCTCATCGGTGAAGCCCTGCTCCCGCAACACGTCCTCATTGTGCTGCCCAAGGCCAACGCCGGCGAAACGATAGCTCACCGGGGTGGCGGAGAACCGGAATGGCGAAGCCACCTGTGGTTGTTCACCGCCGCGCCCGTCGGGCACCGACACCACCATGCTCCGGGCCTTCAGTTGAGGATGCTCACGGGCCTCGGAAAAGCTCAACACCGGCTCCACGCAACAATCCACTTCGGCGAACACCCGCAGCCAATGTTCCAGTGGATGCGCGCCGATCGCCTCGGCGATGGCGCCCTTTACCTCATCCACCACCTGCGGCGAAAAGCTCAGCCCCTTGGCGGTGAGATCCGGCCGTTGAATGGCCTCGCAGAACCGGCTGAAGAATTGCGGCTCCAGGCCGGCCACGGAAAGATAGCGTCCGTCGCTGGTGCGATAACAATCGTAGAAGCTGCCGCCGTTGAGCTTGGTGCCTTCCAGTTCGGGATCCTCGCCGGCGACCAGGGCCCCTGGCGCGGTCAGCGCATGCAGGCTGAAGGCGGCGTCGGTCATGGAAATGTCCAGGTACTGCCCCTCGCCGGTTTGCTGACGGTGAATGACCGCCGCGAGTATCGCCATCACCGCGTGACAGGAGCCGCCCGCCACATCCGCCACCTGGCACGCCATTGGCGCCGGCCCGCTGTCACGCCGGCCGTTGTAGCCGGTCATGCCGGCGATGGACAGATAGTTAAGATCATGGCCGGCGCGGTCCCGATACGGCCCGGTCTGACCGTAGCCAGTGATCGAGCAATAAATCAGCCCCGGATTGATCGCCTTGAGCGCCTCGTAACCCAGCCCCAACTTGTCCATCACACCAGGGCGAAACTGCTCCACCACGATGTCGTAGTCGCGCACCAGCCGGTGCACGATCTCGATGCCCTCGGGCTGTTTCAGGTCCAGCGCCATGGCACGCTTGGAACGATTGAGATAGGCATGAGCGGCGGAAACACCGTTCACCGACGGCGGCAGCAGCCGCACGAAGTCCGGGCGCGTGGGAGATTCGATGCGCAGCACGTCGGCGCCCATGTCCGCCAGAATCAGGGTGCCGAACGGGCCCGGCAACAGCGTGGAGAAATCCAGAACTTTCAGTGAATTAAGGGGGCCGGTCATACGTTTACTCCTAGGGCCAGTTCCCACTGTTTCCATCCCGCCTGCTGGATGCCCTTTTTGCCTCCAGCGAGGCGGAGGGCGCGCGGTTTGGTCATTCCAAATAAGTAACCGACAACGACGCGGGAGGTAAAAAGGGCTCCAGCCCTTCGGGTTGCGGCTAAAACGTCACCACTCTGCGTTATTCGTCGTTTATTTGGAATGACCAAACTTCTCTCCTCATGCCTGGATTGGTGACGTTTTAGCCACAACAGGCGGGATGGAAACAGTGGGAACTGACCCTAGCGGGCCTGAGAGTACGACCTTCATCGCACTGCGCCAATGGCCAAGTCGATCGCCGAAGTGACCGAAATGGACATGGGACTTTGGCCTGCAAGTCCGTTAGCATCGCGGTTTTCCCATCCAAACGTATCCATGACCGTATACAACAAAATTCGCGGCATTCTGGCGCTGACAGGCATCGTTCTAAGCACCACGGTGATCATTGGGCCGTTTTACGTGCTGACCTTGATCAAGCTGATTCTTCCCTGGCACGCCGCCCGGGTCCGGCTTTCCCGGGCCCTGGTGGTGGTGGCGGAAACCTGGATGTCGATCAACAACGTCATCATCGGCATCAGCAGCGGTCTACGCTGGGAAGTGGAAGGCCTGGAAGGCTTGCGCCGCGACGACTGGTATCTGGTCACCGCCAATCACCAGTCCTGGGCCGACATCCTGGTGCTGCAGAAGGTCACCAACCGGCGCGTACCGTCGCTGAAGTTCTTTCTCAAGCAGGAACTGATCTGGGTGCCGCTGTTGGGACTGGCCTGGTGGGGACTCGATTTTCCGTTCATGAAGCGCTACAGCAAGGAACAGATCGCCCGCAATCCGGAATTGCGCGGCAAGGACATGGAAACCACCCGCCGTGCCTGCGAAAAGTACGCCCACTACCCGGTATCGGTGATGAACTTCTTTGAAGGCACCCGCTTCACCCAGGACAAACACGACCAGCAGCAGTCACCCTATCGCCATCTGCTCAAACCCAAAGCCGGCGGCGCCGCCTTCACCCTCAGCGCCATGGGCGGCCAGTTGCACACTCTGCTCGATGTCACCATTGTCTATCCGCCCGGAACCGACCGCTCTCTGCTGGCGTTTCTCGGCGGCGCCATGGACAAAGTCCAGGTAATCGTCCGTCAGCGCCCCATTCCAGACTGGGCCAACCAGGGCGATTACGAGAACGATGAAGAGTACCGCCAGCGCTTCCAGAGCTGGATCAGCGACATTTGGGCGGAAAAAGACGCGCTGATACAATCCCACCTTTCCGCCTGACCCGGTCTTTGCCTATAGTATGGCGTCAAAAGGCGGCCACCGAATTCGGGTCGGCCGCGATAATCACGAACGGTGCCCGTTGAGCGGGCGCCGTTGATGCTGGTGACTTCTTTCCCACGGGATGCCCATGTTCGGCAAACTATTCAAACCCCGGTGGCAACACCGTGACGCCGCTGTTCGCAAGGCGGCCGTAGACACGCTCGACCCTCGGCAACAGGCCGACCTGCTCGCCAGTCTGGCGCGCGAGGATGCCAGCGAAGAGGTGCGGGCCAGCGCCACACAAAGGCTGCTGGACCTGACCGTACTCGATACCCTCACCCGTGACAGCCACAGCGCCCCGGTGCGCGAGGCGGCATCCGATCGGATGATGGCCCTGCTCGCCGGCGCGGTGCCGGACGGCCCGGACCGTGATACCCGCTTGCACTTGTTACGCCATACCGGCAACGCCAAGGTTCTCTATCATGTGGCCCAGAACGGGGTGGACGGCGAGAGCCGGCAAGTCGCGCTGAGCGCATTGAGCGATGCCGACACCCTGTGTGAGATCGCTCTGCACGGCCATGATGAAGCCTTGCGCCTGGCCGCCGCCCAGCGACTGGAAAGCGCGGAACATATGAAGCGCCTGACCAAGGAAGGGCGCGACAAGCGGGTGGTGCGGCATGCCCGTGAGTGGCTGCGTGACAGACAGCAAGCGGAACAGGACCGCCGCAAACGGGAACAGGACTGCGCGGCGGTGGCGGAAGCCCTGCGACAACACGCGCAGCGGGCCGCTGACGGCCTCTACCAGGCGCGCCTGCAACAACTGGAACAGCGTTGGACGGAACTGGCGGAGCACGCCGGCGAAGAACAGACCCGCATCGCCACACAAGCGCTGGAACAAGCCCATCAACGCCTGGCGCGACAAGCCGCCGAGGCGCGGGAACAGCAGGCCCGCGAGGCCGCCCTCGGCGAGCGCCGTGCTGCTCTGGCCACACTGCGGCAATTACTGGATGACGTGACCGAGGACACCTGGGATACGCAGCTTGGCGCCCTGCGCTCCGCCGTCGCGACCCAGGAACGCCGCTGGCAGGCGGCCGCCGAGGAACTGCCGGCGGAGGAAGGCGAATACCAGCATTTCCAGCAGTTGCTGGAGCAGTGGCACAATTTGATCGCCCTGGCCGAACAGAGCCAGAGCGAGGACCGCGAGCTGCTGGAAACCCTGTCACAACGGTGGCCGCGCAAGATTCCGGCACCCAGGGCACTGCAACAGCGTCCCGCTCCGGCTCCGGCACCGGAAGTCACCGCGCCGTCAACACGAGCGCCCTCCGCAGGCAAGGCGGGCGGCAGCGCCCATCAGGGGCTGGTGGTGGCGCTCCGGCGAGAACTTCAAAAAGGAAATTTAAAGCACGCCAACAGGTTATGGTTGAAAGCTGAAGCAGTACTCGAAGAGGAAAATGACTCCTGGCTGAGTAAACAGTTGCAACGCCTGGAAGAGCGCCGCAATGAACTGCGCGATTGGCATGCCTTTGCCGCTCAGCCAAAGAAAGACCGCTTGTGCGAGCAGATGGAGGCTTTGATCGGCGGTAATCTCGACGCCGAGGAACAGGCCAGCGCGATCCAGGCACTGCACGATGAATGGCGTGAGCTGATGAGCTCCGACCAGGATCAGGATCAAGCCCAGTGGGACCGTTTCAAGGCCGCCTCCGATCAGGCCTATGAACCCTGTCGGGCCCACTTTCGTGAACTCGACGAACAACGGGCGGACAATCTGCGCCGCCGGGAACAGCTGTGCCGCCAGCTGGCGGACTTCGTCGCCGCCCAGGACTGGCAGCGGGCCAACTGGCAAGCGGTCTGGGAGATCCGCCGGCAGGCGCCGCAAGAGTGGAAATCATTACAACCGGTCCGTTTCACCGACGCCCGGGATGTACAGAAACGGTTCTCCGCCCTGCTGTCCGAAATCGATCAGCAAATGGAAGGCGCCTGGCGGGAAGCCGAGCAGCAGCGTCAGGCCATGATCGCGGAGGCTGAAGCCCTGCTCGCCCAGGAGGACCTGGACAGTGCCACCCGCGAGGCGCAGCAGTTACAAAAACGCTGGCGCCAGGCAGGCTGGCTGCCACCGGGCCGGCACCGCCCGCACCAGAAGCGTTTCCGCCGCATCATGGACGACCTGTTCGGCGCACGGCAGGCCCGTCTGGAACAGCGGCGCAACGAGCTGGAAGAAAAGCAGAACGAGGGTATCGCGGTGCTGGAACAAGTGGCGGCGGCCCTCAAGGAACCGCTTGCCAGCCAGGACGAAAGCGCCCTGCGCGACCATGCGGCGGCACTGGATGAATTGGACGAAGCGGCCCTGGGCCGCGCTGGCCAACGCCAGTTCCGGCGTCTGCGGGAGCAGATACAGGAACGCCTGGCGGCCCTGCCGCGCTGGCGCCGCTGGCAACGGGCGGTGCTGGGTATCGAGGCGAGCCCCGACGGTGAATCCAGCGAGGACGACCAGACCCTGACCGTGGCACTGGAAGCCCTGGCCGGCATCGACAGCCCCGAGCACGCCCGCGAGCGGCGGCTGACCTGGCAACTGGAACAGCTGCCACGAGCCATGAAGGGCGCCAACACGTCACCTTTGGACGAAGCCCTGACGCTACTGGAAGCCCGCCCCGATGGCCCGCTGGACAGCGGCCTGGCCCGCCGCCTGCAGGCCGCCTTGCAGGCGATGCAGCCGTAAAAAGCAGGGAACAGTGAAGAGTGAACAGTTAATAGTGAATAGTTAACAGCGAAAAAAATGCGATTCTGCAAAGGCCATTTGCGAATTCGCCACTCCTGATCCTAGTTGACAGGCTTGTTGTTTATTTGCTTTTGAACGCGGAGGGGCTTGCCAGCTTTTGACCGCGGCCCCTATGGTTGGAGAGCAAGGTTACGTATTTCGCGCAGCTATTAACTGTTCACTCTTCACTGTTCCCTGCTTTTCACTGTCCATATCGCTTAGCATTCTCCAAAAACACCGCCTCCTCCGTCGTGCTCTCCCTGCCCAGCGCTTCGTTGCGGTGGGGGAAGCGGCCGAAGCGGGCGATGATGTCGCGGTGTTCCTCGGCGAACTTCAGGTTGTTTTCAATTTTGCTTTTCAGATGTTCCGGCACCCGCTCCAGCAAGGAGCGGAAGCAGGCGATGCCCTGATTCTGCAGCGCCAGGTCCTCTGCGTGCATCAGCGGCATGTAGAAGAACACCTGCCCGGCCCAGGGAAGACCGCTTTCCATGCCGGTGGAGATGCCTTCCAACGTCAGCGTGACCGCCTGATGGTCACCAGCGAAGGCCGCCGCCTCGCCACGATGGATGTTGCGGCTGAACTGGTCCAATAACAGAATCAGTGCCAGCCGGGAGCGGGGATGGCGCTCCCAGGCCACCAGTTCCCGGTCCAGCGCCGCCTGCAGACGAGTACTGAATTGCTCGCGAATACGTGCATCCACAGCGGCGCCGCCGGAGAACCATCGCCGCTCGCACTCGCCTGGCGGCCAATCCCCCTGATCCAGTCCATCAAACCAAAAGTCCAGGATATCGTTGTAGGGCACATCGAAATTCATCATTGCTGGCAATCCTTCGGTAATACTTCCCGCAAAACCGGCCAGGCGTTATCCAGCAGAGTGGGCTGGGCCTCGGCGGTGGGGTGAATGCCGTCGCCTTGAATCTGGCCCGCTTCCACCACGCCGTCGAGGAAAAACGGCACCCAGGGCAGCGCGTTGTTCTCCGCCACCTGCTTGAACACCGCCTCGAAACGTTCGGTATAGGCACGACCATAATTGGGAGGAATGCGCATTCCGAGCAGCACCACCCGGGCCCCGGCCTGCTGGCCAAGGGACACCATCTTTTCCAGATTGCCGGCCAGACGGCTCGGCGGCAAACCACGAAGGCCGTCGTTACCGCCCAACTCCAGCACCAGGACATCCGGCTGATGCCGCTCCAGCAAGGCCGGCAGACGACTGACACCACCATCACTGGTCTCACCGCTCACCGATGCATTGATCACCGGCATCGCGGAACATTGACTTGCCAGTCGTTGTCCGAGAAGGTGCACCCAACCCTCCGTTTCTTGCAGACCGTAGCCGGCGCTGATGCTGTCACCCAGCACCACGATGCCCTGCGCGCGGCCCAGTAAAGGCGCGAGGAACAACAGTATGACCAACAGGCACCTCGACATGGCTTCTTCCCCTGTACTCGTGGCTCAACGGTTAACCAAAACGGTGGTCGCTCCGGAAGGCGATCTGACCTTGCTGCACGGTATCGATCTGGAGATCGCCGCCGGTGACAGTTTGGCCATCACCGGGCCTTCCGGTTCCGGTAAATCCACCCTGCTCTCTCTGCTGGCCGGCCTGGATGTACCTTCCGGCGGCAACGTAACGCTGGCCGGACAGCCTTTCAGCGACCAGGACGAGGATACCCGGGCGGCCCTGCGCGGTCAGTATTGCAGCTTCGTGTTTCAGTCCTTTCATCTGGTCGCCGACCTCAGTGCGGTGGAAAACGTCATGCTGCCATTGGAAATCGCCGGCGACCGCCAGGCCCGCGACAAAGCCCGTCACTGGTTGCAACGGGTCGGCCTGGAGCACCGGCAACATCATTTTCCCGCGCAGTTGTCCGGCGGCGAGCAACAACGGGTGGCTCTGGCCCGGGCCTTCGCCATGGCGCCGCGGGTGCTGTTCGCCGACGAACCTACCGGTAGCCTGGATCGCGCCAACGGGGAACAAATCGCCGGGTTACTGTTCAGTCTGAACCGCGATCACGGCACCGCCCTGGTACTGGTCACCCATGATCCGGAACTGGCCGCCCATTGCGCGCGCCACCGGCAACTGGTGGAGGGGCGTCTCGGTGACTGAACGACTGCTGCGCCCCTGGCGTTCCCCGGCGTTCCGGATCCAGGCGCTGGCGCTGATGGTGGCCACGCTCGCCATCGCCACCGTGGTGCTGTTGCGCGGCGAGCTGGAACACCGCTTCGCCACCCGCACCGCCGAGGCCATTGGCGGCGATCTGGTGCTGGAAGGCAGTGCCCCGCCCAGCGATCAGCAAAAAGCCATGGTCAGCGATCTTGCCAGTGCCAACACTCTGACCTTCAGCAGCGTACTGGTGCGCGACGACATCTTTGTGCTGGCCAGTGTCAAAGCGGTGGACCAGGGCTACCCTCTGTATGGTTCCGTGGCGGTGGCCGGGCAACGTTTCACCGACCCGCAACGGGTGGATCATGGTCCCGCCCCGGGTGAAGTGTGGTTGGCCGGTACCGCTCTCGACCGGCTGGAACAACAGGTCGGCGATACCGTCACCATCGGCGACCTGCCATTGCGGATCACCGCCGTGCTGGAACAGGAGCCGGATCAGGGCGCCGGTTTCTACAGCATGAATCCGCGCGTGCTGATGAATCTGGCCGACGTACCGGGCACCGGCGTCATCGGCCCCGGCACCCGGGCCCGTTACAAGCTGCACCTGCGCGCGCCGGGCGAGATGATGGCGCCTCTGATCGAACAGCTGACTCCGACACTGGCCGCCAACCAGGAACTGGAAACCCGCGACAACGCCGGATTACGCTCCATGGGGCCGCTGCGCCAGTTAACCCTTTGGGGGCAATTGGCGGTGATGATGGTGGTGCTGTTGTGCGGCGGCGCGGTCTATCTGGCCGCCGGTGTGCGCAGTCTTGAGCAGGCCCGGCGCAGCGCGGTGATGAAGACTTTCGGCGCCTCCCGGGCCACGGTGCTGCGCTGGATTCTGTCGCGCGAGCTGACCGCGCTGTTGCCGGCCATGCTGGCCGGGCTGGCGCTGGCGGTAGCGGCGTTTCTGGCTCTGCAACAGTGGCTCGGCGATGCCCTGGCCTGGAAACCGGGCCCGGGCAGCTGGTTGCTGCTGGCGCTGGCGCCGCTGGTGATCTGGGCCGGGTTCGCCCTGCCCCGTTTGTGGCGGCTGGCGGATCTGCCGCCCCGTCAGATCCTGCAACCGGAACCGTCCGCGCCAGTGGCCCGCACCGGGCTCAACCTGATTGGCGCGTTGGCGGCACCGGTACTGGTGGCCATGGTGCTGTCCGGCTCACTGATGGAGTTGCTCCAGTTGCTCGGGCTGATGGTGGCGGTGGCAGTGGGCCTGCCCCTGTTGCTGTGGGGGCCGCTGCGCCTTGCCGACCGCCTCGGCGACCGCTGGCCACTGGCGCCCAGGCTGGCCCTGCGGCGACTGTCCCGACGTCCGCTGACCACCCTGCCGATGCTGTCGGCGCTGGTGCTGGCGCTGGCGATCATGTCCATGTCCAGTCACGTGGGTCAGCAATTACTGAGCCAATGGCGCGCCACGCTGCCGGAAAAGGCCCCCAACTATTTCGTGCTGAATCTGTTCGAGCCGGATCTGCCGGCGTTCCGGCAATGGCTGGATCGTCATGGCGCGGAAACGCCACAGTTGTATCCGGTGGTGCGTGGCCGGCTGGTGGAAGTCAACGGACAGCCGGTACGCGAGGCGGTAACCAAGGAAAGCGATGATCGCGAACAGGGTGAGCGGGCCCTGAACCGGGACCTGTCCCTGACCGAAGGTGACACCCTGCCCACCAGCAACCAGATCGCCTCCGGGCGCTGGCTCGACCCGGAACAGCCCGGCGAGGTCTCGGTGGAATCGGAACTGGCCGCGTCCCTGGGCCTGCAGGTGGGCGACCAACTGCGTTTCACCGGAGTCTCCGGCGAACTGAGCGCCACCATCGTTGGTCTGCGGGAGGTGGACTGGGAAAGTTTTCAACCTAATTTCTACTTCATGTTCAGCCCCGGGACGCTGGACGGCGAGGATCGCTACTGGCTGACCAGTTTCTATCTGGACGAGGCCGGCAGCGGCGCCCTGCCCGATCTGATCCGCGCTTTTCCTCAAATCACCTTGCTGGACGTGAACGCGCTGCTGGGGCAGGCCCAGGCTCTGATCACCCAAGCCAGCCGCGCGGCCTTGGCCCTGGCCGCGTTGCTGCTGGCCAGCAGCGTCCTGGTCATGGCCGCGGCCTGGCTCGCCGGCAGCGGTCAGCGGCGCAAGGACGACGCCCTGTTGCGCGTGCTCGGCGGCAGCCGCTCGCTGCTGCGGCGGGTGGCGACGATTGAACAGCTCTGGTTGATGGGCGGTGCCGCCGTGTTCGCACTGGTGCTGCACTTTCTGGCGCTGTGGCCTCTGGGCCAGCGTATGTTCGACGGTGACCTGCCGCTGTCTCCGTGGATGCTGCTGCCCTGGGCGGTGGTGCTGCCGTGGCTGGCGGTGCAGCGGGTTCTGCCCCATCGCACCGGCCCGCCACTGGCGCGGTTGAGCGGTTAAAACATCGACCGCACTACGAAGCCGCTGTGGGAGCTTGCCTGCAAGCGAATCTTTTGAGCCGCGAGCCCATTCGCTTGCCGGCAAGCTCCCACAGCGGCATTCGTAGAAAATGCTTGGCGTTCAGCGGCCCTCAACTCCGCCGCGCCAGGCCCCAATAGCATCCCAATGCCGCCAGCGCCGTGGCCGCCATCAGTCCGGTCATCGGCAGCGGGGTGCCATCATGGATCATGCCCAGTCCGGTGCCGATCAGCCCCGCCAGTAAAAACTGCAGGCAGCCGTTGAGGCCGGTGGCGGCACCGGAATCGCTGTCGAAATAAGCGAGGAAACTGGCGATGGCGTTGGGGATGATCAGCGCGCCCATTCCCGCCACCATCATGATCAACGGCACCGTGTTCCACAGCGACAGGGTTCCGGTCAGCGTCAGCACCAGCAGGGCCAGCGCCGACAACGTCTGAATCACCAGCGCCACGCCGAGAATGTCGGCACCGCGATAGCGGCGCAGCAACAATACGTTGAGCCGGTTAAGGCTGAGCATGGTGAGAATGTTGCATCCGAAATAGATCGGGAAACGGGTTTCGTCGATACCGAAATAATCAATGTAGAGGAACGCCGCGTCGGTGATGAAGATGAACATGGCGGAGAAGCCCAGACTGTTGGCAAGGATGAACCCCATCGCCACCCGTTGCCGCAACACCCGGCCATAGGCCGCGAACATGCGATGGCGCAACGGCTCCGGATCCACTTTCGGCACCACCGTGGGCAGTGCGAACCGCAACACCAGCACCGCCACCACCGCATAAGCCGCCAGGAACACGAAGATGCTCTGCCAGCCCAGTTGCTTCAGCAAAGCGGCGCCGATGGCCGGCGCCAGCAACGGCGCCATCAGCATCACCAGGCCAATGGTGGTCAGCACCCTGCCGGCATCCGGGCCGGTAAAATGATCCCGCACCGAAGCAGCACAGATCACCACGGTGGCGCCGCCACCGACGGCCTGTACCACCCGCAGCAGATAGAGCATCCGCACACTCTCGGTGACGGCGATGGCGAGGCTGGCGAGGAAGAATACCAACAACCCCACATAGGCCACCGGCTTGCGCCCGAAGTGATCGGACAACGGGCCGCCCAGCCATTGCCCCAGCGCCACCCCGATCACATAGAAACTCACCGACAACTCCACCGCGTGCACCGCCACGCCGAAGTCATCGGCCATGGTCGGCAACGCCGGCAAATAGGTGTCGATGGCCAGCGGCCCGAGGGCCACCAGGCTACCCAGCATGATCGCCAGGCGCGTGGGGGAAATCACAGACATACAGGCTCCGTTTTTTGGCGAACGGCGTCCCTCACCCGCCGGGTCTCACGGGGTTCGCCAAGGGCATAAGCGGGGTGCGCGACGCCGGCCAGCGTGGCCGGGCGGTCACAAGATCAGGGCCTGTTCACGCTATTTTCATCCCGTCTGCTGGATGCCCTTTTTGCCTCCAGCTAGGCGGAGGGCGCGCGGTTTGGTCATTCCAAATGAGTAACCGACAACGACGCGGGAGGTAAAAAGGGCTCCAGCCCTTCGGGTTGCGGCTAAAACGTCACCACTCTACGTTACTCGTCGTTCATTTGGAACGACCAAACTTCTCTCCTCGCGCCTGGATTGGTGACGTTTTAGCCGCAACAGGCGGGACGAAAATAGCATGAACAGGCCCTAACACCGGCGGCACCATTTCCCCAGCTTCGCGGCGGAATCCATCCGATCCGTCATGGAGGAATCACCAACCATTGAAAAATCAGTGGTCGTGGACGGTTCCGATACGACCGGTCAGGCCCTACACTTGCGCAAATGCCCCGGGCCACCGGGCACCCCCAAGCCAGTAAAAGGATGTTCATGGAACTGACTCTTCCGATCCAGCTTGCCCTGATCGTGGTGGTGGCCTTTCTGTGCCAATGGGGCGCTTGGCGCCTCAAGCTGCCGGCGATTCTGCCGCTTCTGTTGTCCGGTCTGCTGCTGGGTGGCGGCCTCGGGCTGATTGATCCCCAAGCCATGTTCGGGGATCTGTTGCTGCCCAGCGTGTCCCTGGCGGTATCGATCATCCTGTTTGAAGGGGCGCTCACCCTCAAATTCGATGAAATACGCGGTCTGGAGCGCACCGTACGCCGACTGGTGACCTGGGGGGCCCTGGTCACCTGGGCGGTGGTCACCACCGCCACCTGGTACTTTCTCGAGCTGCCGCTGGATATGGCGCTGCTGTTCGGAGCCTTGGTGGTGGTCACCGGCCCCACCGTTATCGTTCCGCTGCTGCGCAGCGTGCGGCCGGTCAGCAGTGTGTCGCGGTTACTGCGCTGGGAGGGCATCGTCATCGACCCGCTTGGCGCCGTTCTGGTGGTATTGGCCTATGAGCTGGTGGCGGCCACCGGCCAGGGTGCCCTGCTGCACGGCCTGTGGTTGTTCGCCCAGTCCATGGTGCTGGGCGTGGTGATCGGCTCCGTGGTGGCGTTCATGCTGGCCTTCCTGCTCAAGCGTCACTTGGTGCCGGAATACCTGCGCAGCTTCCTGGTGCTGTCCGTGGTGGTGGGCGAGTTCGTGCTGGCCAACTGGCTTGGCGAGGAATCCGGGCTGGTGGCGGTCACCGCCACCGGTATCGTGCTGGCCAACCTCAAGGGCGTGCGTACCGACGATATCCTCCACTTCAAGGAGAATCTGTCGGTGATGCTGATTTCGGTGCTGTTCATCGTCCTTGCCGCCCGCCTGGACATGGCCCAGTTGGCGCAACTGGGCGGCGCCACCCTGGTGGTGTTGCTGGTGGTGCAGCTGGTGGCCCGGCCGTTGTCGGTCTGGGTGTCCACTCTCGGCAGCAAACTCAATTGGCGGGAGAAAGCGCTGCTCGCCTGGATCGCGCCGCGTGGCATTGTCGCCGCGGCGGTTTCCGCGCTGTTCGCGGAGCGGTTGGAAAGTAACGGCGTGGAAGGCGCCGAGTTGCTGGTGCCGCTGACGTTCTCGGTAATCATTGGCACCGTGGCGCTGCAGAGTCTGACCGCGCGGCCTCTGGCGCGCCTGCTGAAAGTGGCGGAACCGGCCCCGCGCGGCTTCCTCATCATCGGCGCCAACCCGGTGGCGCGAGCCATCGGCAAGGCGCTCAATCAGAATGGCTTTCCGGCCATGGTCACCGATTCCAGTTGGGAGAACATCCGCGCGGCGCGGATGGCCGGCCTGGCCACTTACTACGGTAACGCGGTTTCCAGCCACGCCGACCAGTACCTGGATCTGGTGGGCTACGGCAAGTTGCTGGCGATGAGCCCGCGGCGGGAAATGAACGCGGTGGCGACCATGCGCTATCGATTGGAATTTGGCGAGCGCAACGTCTACAGCCTGCCCTGGTCCGGCGATAAGGAAGAAAAGCACGAGATTGCCTCCCAACATCGCGGCGGCACGTTATTCGACGAGGATCTCACCTACGCCCGGCTCGCCAGCCTGATCAGTCAGGGTGCCGAAGTGCGCAAAACGCGGCTCACCGACGAATTCGATTACGCCGCCTACCTGCAGGTGGAAGATCGCCAGGTATGGCCGCTGTTCGCGGTGGATACCCGTGATCGCATCCATGTTTTCAGCGCCAACAGCCGCCCTGAACCGAAATCCGGCTGGTCGCTGTTTGGTCTGATCCGCGAGGACGACGCCAAGGAAGCGGCGAAGGAAAAAAGCAACGGTGACAACGGCTCCGCCCTGCCTGGGTGAGAGCGGTTGACAGCGAAAAAACAGGAACAGCCAATCTTTAGCCGCGTAGGAGCTTGCCTGCAAGCGAATGAGGTTTCGCTCAAGCGTTTGGCAACATTCGCTTGCAGACAAGCTCCCACAGCCGCTAACCCCTGATGGGGGTGGACGTCATATTCTCGCGATGGTCACGGACGACAGGCGCCACCTCCTCGCCAATCCGCTCGAAGGAATCGATCAGCCCGCATACCCGGCCGTCGGCTAAATGGCGATCCGGCGTGTTTTCCCAGGCCGCCATTGCCTGGCGCATACGCTGACTCAGCGCCTGCAATTCCTGGATGCGCTCTTCCACCTCACCGAGCCGGGTCTCGATCAAATCACGGACCCGCGGGCAAGGCGTCTGCCCGGCGCCGCTGGCGGACATCAACTCCGATACATCACTGAGCGTAAAGCCGAGACTGCGGGCCTTGAGGGCAAAGCGCAGCCGGCGCAAATCCTCGGCGCCGTACTCCCGGTAGCCATTGTGCGAATTACGGCGCGGCGCCAGCAATCCCAGATCAGTGTAGTGACGCACGGTTTCCGTGGTGGTGTCCGCACGGCGTGCCAGATCCGTCACGCGCATAGTGTTCTCCCTTGGTGGATCAACGGTTAACGGCCTCGGACCGCTCACAGGTCCGCCGGATAGCCGGTGATGGCCCGGATCTCCCGGTACAACCCCGACAGGCGGGGATAAATACGCCGATAGACCCGATGATACAGCTGCTGATAGGTGTCACGATGGCCGGCGCGGGGCTCGAAGCGCGGTCCCGGGTGGGTCATCGCCGCCACCGCCCGCTCGTGATCCGGGTACAGTCCGGTCCCCACGGCGGCATTGATGGCCGCGCCGAGCCCGGAAGTCTCAAAGGTATGGGGGCGCACCACCGGTAAATCAAAGATGTCGGCGGTGATCTGCAAAATGCGGTCACTTTGCGAGCCGCCGCCGGAAACACGCAGCTCGCGCACCGGGCTTCGATTGCGTTTTTGCAGCCGCTCCTGGCCATCCTTGAGCGCGTAGGCGATCCCTTCGACGATGGCCCGGTACAGGTGGGCTCGGTCATGGGCGTCACCGAACCCGAGGATGGCACCCTTGGCCTCCGGCCCCGGGAAACGCACGCCGGGATTCCAGAACGGCTGCAGCATCAGCCCCAGCGCCCCCGGCGGTGACTGGTCCAGCAATTCGTCAAACAACGCCTCCGCCGCCACACCCTGGCGCTCGGCACGCTGCACTTCTTCCGCCGCGAACTCGCGCTTGAACCATTCCACCAGCCAGTACCCGCGCTGCACGATGATTTCCGAAGTGTAGTAATCCGGTGCCGCGGCGCCGTAGGCGGGAACGAACGGGTACGGTTCCACATAACGGCGATTGCTGGTGTTGAAAGTAGCCGTGGTGCCGTAGCTGACATGGCCGATATCCGGGCTGAGCGCTCCGGAGCCGAGCACTTCGCAGGCTTTGTCGGCACCACAGGCAATCAGCGGCAGACCGGCGGGGATGCCCGTGTGGGCTTCGGCCTCGGCGCTGATCCGGCCCAGTGGTTGCCCCGGCGGCACCAATTCCGGCAATTGCTCACGCCGTACCCGCAGAGCCTGCCATTTGAGGTCGCCGGGCCGGGCCCATTGCCGGCGCCGGTAATCGAATGGCAGGTAGCCGACCTGGCTGGCGGTACAGTCTTTCAAGACCCCGCACAGCTTCCAGGTCAGAAACCCCGACAGCAACACGAAATGTTCTGTGCGCCGCCACAGCTCCGGCTCGCGTTCGGCCAGCCAGTTGCACTCGGCCTTGCCACGAAACTGGCGCAAGGTGCCGCCCTGCCCCAACAAAGCGACGCCCCAGCGCCAGTACCAGGGCAATTCCGGATAATCGGCGGCACGGCGCCGGTCCAGCCAGATTATCGCTGGCCGTAACGGCCGATACTCCCGATCCAGGCATACCACAGAGGCCCGTTGCGTGGTCAGCGCCACCGCCTGCACCCGTTCTTTCAGTTGCGGGTGGGCACGCCACAGCGCCTGGCAGGCTTCGCCAAGGCCCCACCAGAAATGCTCCGCATCCTGTTCCGCCTCGCCGGGCGGCCCGGACCAATAGGGCTCCACCGGCTGCCGCGCCCTCGCCACCAGCTGACCACGGGCATCGAACAGCAGCGCCCGGGCGCTCTGCGTGCCCTGGTCGAGAGCCAGCAGCAGTGGCGCGCTCACGACGCCTCCGCCAACCTGCCCGGGACGCCGTAATACTCATCGCGCAGACGCCGGTAACGTTGCCACTCCTGTTGCCAGCGCACCGCGTCCCAGCCCAGCTTGTCGGCGGCCAGCCCCTGCAGGCGGTCATGCAGCGACAAACCACCATCGCGCCGCAGCAACCCCAGGCGGGTACGGCGTAGCAGCAGATCATCCAGATGCACCACGGCTTCGTGTTCCAGGCACCAGGACAGCAAGGCGTCGTCGTCCTGATCGCCGTGCAGGAACTCATCCACCTGAACCGGTGCCTCCGGAATCGGTGCATACAACGGGACATTACTGTGCCGGGCGCGGCGCCAGCCGGTACGGTCCAGCAAGCCGGCCGCCAGCAGCGCGTCCAGGGCAATCAGCCGGAATGTGGTGAGCTTGCCGCCGCTCACCGAGATCACGCCGTCGTGCTCCCACACCGCGTGGTCCCGTTTTTCGCTGGAGGGCTTGCCGGCGCGGCTGGAGCGGATCACCGGGCGTACTCCGGCCATGGACGACAGTACGTCCCCGGCGCCGAGGCCGGCGCGCGGAAACTGCTGGTTGAGCAGTTCCAGCAGATAATCCATTTCCTGCTCCGAGGCACGCGGTTCCCGGTTCAGATCTTCCGGATGGTCCAGATCGGTGGTGCCGACACACACCACCCCTTCCCAGGGAAAAATGAACACCGGGCGCTGATCACGTGGATGCAGCACGGTGAGGCAGTCCCGTACCGGCAGCCGCTCGGCGGAAAAGAACAAATGGCTGCCCCGCAGCGGCCGGATCCGCTCCGCGTCGCCACCAAGCTGTCCGGCCCAGGCGCCGGTGGCATTGATAACGGCGTGGGCGGTGAGTGTCGCCGTGGTGTCATCGGTCAGATCCCGCACCGCCACCCGCAACGGTGCCGTGGCAGCGTCACCGTCGCCACGGGAGACACCGGTGACGCGCGCGTAATTCATCGCCCGCCCCTGATAGCGGGCGGCTTCCAGCAAGGTTCGCAATACCAGACGGCAATCGTCGGTGAGCGCGTCGGTGTAGCTGAGCGCGCCACCGAGTCCCTGGTCATCCAGCCCCGGCACTCGCTTCAACAGTTCCTCGTTGCTCAGAAAGGCGCGGTCACGGATGCCGGCCAGGAAGTCGTAGACGCCAAGCAACGCGGTCATCGGCCAGCGCCCGGGGAAACGCCCCTTGCGCAGCGGGAACAGGTAGGTGGCCCTTTCCACCAGCCCCGGCAGTTCACGCAGCAAACGCTCCCGCTCGCGCAACGCATCACGGGTCAACCGCACCTGCCCCTGGGCAATGTAACGCAATCCACCATGGACCATTTTCGAGGATCGGCTCGAGGTGCCCCAGGCGAAATCGGCCTGCTCCAGCAGCAGGGCCCGGTAGCCCAGGCGCGCGGCTTCCAGCAGGACGCCGGCGCCGGTGATGCCGCCGCCGATAACAATCAGATCCCAGTTGTGCTCGCTCAGGGACGTTAGCGTCGGTCGTGGTCCCAGTGTCATGGCCGGTCCTCCTCCGCCACCAGACAGCCGGGATTGAGCTGTCCGGAGGGATCGAAATGAGCGGCCAGCGCGCGCAATGCCGCCAGCCCTTGGGTGCCTTTTTCCTCGCTCAACCAGCCACGGTGATCGCGCCCCACCCCGTGCTGATGGCTGATGGTGCCCCCGCGAGCCACCAGCGCGTCGCTGGCCGCCTCCTTCATCGCCCACCAGCGTCGCCGGGTTTGCTCGTAGTCCGGAGAGCAGCGGAACACATAAGTGGTGTAAATACTGGAGCCCTGCGGATAGAGATGGGACAGATGGGTGAACACCAGAGCCTTCTCCCCTTCTCCAGCATGGGCGTGAATGGCGTTTTCCATGGCGCTCACGGTGTCGTCGACCTTGGACCATTCCACGCAGGTTTCCAACGTGTCCACCGCGTAACCATGCTCCCACAGACCGTGGCGCAAATACGGGGAGCGGAAGCGGGCGTGTTCCCATTTTTTGCCCAGACTCTTGCCAACCATCACGCCGCCGTGTGCCCGCACCAGAGCCGAAGCGCGTTTCACCGCGGCGCGGCAGAACGCGGTATCACCGCTGGCGCCGAAGGTCACCATGCAGCGTCCGTTGCCGCAGCCGCGCAATGACAGATAACGGTTGAGCGCGGAGAGCGCCAGAGGTGACGCCGCCAGGCGCAGTTGGGTGCGGGTCTCCTCGGCGTTGGAGAAACGCGCCATGGACAGCGATGGCCGGTCCTGGGCAAGGCGGCGCGCCAACTCCCGGGCCTGCTCCCAGTCCGGCAAGAAGCCCACGTAAAACTGTTCGAATTCCGGCAGCGGGCTGATACGCACATCCACCTCGGTGATGACACCCAGCCGCCCTTCGCTGCCCAGCAGCCATTCGCGGGCATCCGGACCGGCGGAAGACGCCGGGATAGTCGGCAAACGCCAGCTGCCGGAAGGCGTTTCGACACGGGCGCCGGCGAACAACTGCTCAATGCGGCCATACAACAGGGACTGCTGGCCACTGGAACGGCTCGCGACCCAGCCGCCCACCGTGGACAATTCCCAGGACTGAGGATAGTGGCCGAGACGAAAACCGTGCTCACGCAGTTGCGCTTCCAACGCCGGCCCCGGCGTGCCGGCACCGAAACGCGCCAGGCGATTCTCTGGCTCCAGCCGCAACAGCCGGTCCATGGCGCCCAGGCTCAGGGTCAGCACCGGACGGTCATCCACCGGCGGGTTAATGTGGCCGGCCACCGAGGTGCCGCCGCCATAGGGAATCACCACCGCGCCCTGCGCCAGCGCCCAGTCCAGCACCTGCCGGACCTGGTCGCTGTCGCAGGGCCGGGCGACCCCATCCGGAAACACCCCGAACTGTCCCGAACGCATCGCCAGCCAGTCCCCCAGACTTTGCCCGCGAGCATGGCGGACCCGGATTTCCGGGGAGCGGTCCACCAGCGGGTGCTCCGGCAGACGGCTCCGCGGTACCGACTCGATCACCTGATCCAGATCGGCGTCGGCCAGCGGCCGCCCTTTACCGATCCGTTGACGCAAGAAGCGCACGGCGGAGGCACGCAACGGAAACTCCGTGGCTTCATCCCCCCACCCATTCCATCGACGCATAGTGGATTCCCTGTTCTGGTCTGCCCCCGATGGTAATCGGTCGCTGTCACCGTTGCACCGGCCGGCCACGCCAAAAGCGGCCGCCGCCGGCTCCATTCCTCATTCCGGAACCGCTACGCTTTACCGCTTTTTACCGGAACACTATGGTACAGTCCCACGATTACGGTACCTTGGATCAGGCTGATCCAGATTTCGAGATAATAAGGAGACACAATGAAACGCATCCTCGGTTGTTCCATGCTTGCCGCCGCGATCACTCTGGCCGGGTGTAGCACCGTGAACCCCTACACCGGCGAAAAACAAACCAGCAAGGCGGCCACGGGTGGCGCCATCGGCGCGGTAGCCGGGGCTTTGATCGGTATCGCCACGTCGGACAATGCCAAGGAACGCAAGGAACGGGCGCTGGCCGGCGCGGGCATCGGCGCCGTGGCCGGTGGCGGCGTGGGCTATTACATGGACGTTCAGGAGAAGAAGCTGCGGGACAAACTGCAGGCCACCGGCGTATCGGTGACCCGTAGCGGTGACAACATCATCCTGAACATGCCGGGCAACGTAACCTTCGACACCGACCAGTCCGATGTGAAGAGCAACTTCCGTCCGGTGCTGGAATCCGTCAGTGAAGTGCTCAAGGAGTACAAGTCCACCATGATCCAGGTGGCCGGTCACACCGACAGCACTGGCGGCGAACGCTACAATCTGCTGCTGTCCCAGCAACGTGCCCAATCCGTGGCCAATGTGTTGAGCAGTTACGGCGTTGAGACCGTGCGCCTGGACGTGGTGGGCTTCGGCGAGACCCAACCGATCGCCAATAACGGCACCGCCCAGGGACGTGAACAGAACCGCCGGGTTGAACTGACTCTGCTGCCGTACACTAAGTAAGCAGTAAGCCCGTCCCCTGCTCCGGTTGCGCCATCGCGCAGCCGGAGTTCCCCTCGCGCCCCATCGCTACGATTCAGTCTTCGCCGGACACGTCCGTCTTCGGCGAGATTTCCGTCCGCCGCCGCAACCGCCACACCAATACCGCCAGCGGCACCATCAATACCGCCACCATGATGTACGGGAAACGGTGATCGATGCTGTACAGCGCGGTACCGGTCAAGGGGCCGATGATGAATCCGAGAGAAGGACAGGCACTGGCGAGCCCCGCCACCCGGCCCTGCTCGGAACTGTCCACGCGCAGGCTGGCCAGCGCCATGATCGCCGGCATGCCGAAACCGATCCCCAGCCCCACCAGCATCACCGCCACGGTCAACGCCAGACGCTGGTCGAAAAGCCATAACAGCAGGGCACCGGCACCGATCAACGGTACCGCCATACCCAGCAGGACCAGCGCTGGCGCGCGCAACCACTGCACCACCAGAATTTGCCCGGTGAGCGAGGTCACCGCCGCCGCCATCATCGCCGTGCCCAAGGCCCCGGCGGCGGCGGATGGCGACATGTGCAGCGCGTCCTGAAACAGAAACCCCAGGGTTTGCTGCACCAGTGCAAAGCTCATGAACAGGACCACACCGGTGATCAGCAGATCACGAAAACGGGGGTCGGTGTAAGCCCGCAGCCCCGTGGCCATGACACTGCGCACGCGCGTGTCCGGCGCCTGGGTGCGATAAGGGGATGGCGGCAGCAACAGAAAAATCAGCAGAGCCATGCAGGCCACCACGCCGGCGACCAGGTAGAGAGGCAGAATCAGCGTCAGCGCGGCCAGCAGGCCGCCAATACCCGGTCCCAGCACCGTGCCCAGATTGTTGGCCGCGCCGATTCGACCCATGCCGCGGGTACGCGCTTCCGGGGCGGTGATATCCGCGGTGTAAGCCGCCGCCGAGGGCGGCGTGGCGGCCATGATCACCGCCTGGCTCATCCGCGCCACCACCAGACAAGCCACCAGGGCACCGCCAGTGAGCCAGCCCTTCAGACCGAGATGGAACACCACGGCGAAAAACACGGTGCCAACCGCATAGCCGGTCAGCCCTATGATCAATACCGGCCGACGCCCGTAGAGCTCGCTCAGGTACCCCCAGATCGGACTGGCCAAAGCAAAAGCCAGGGAGGAACAACTGATGATCAGCCCCACCTGGATCTCCGCCAGCCCGGTGGAACGGCCCAGTGACGGCAGCAAGGTAAATACCAGGGTCTGGCCTAACGCGGTGACACCGACGGCGGCGAGCAGCAGGGTTTGCACGAATGCCGGGGAACGGGCGGCAGGCGACGCGGCGGGCATGGGGTCCTCCGAAAAACGGCTATGTTAGCACCCTTTGCGTCAGCCGAATTGCTCCTTTGGTAACCGGGGGTGACGAATGAGGTGGCGATTCGCTGGTAAGCCAGCTTTCCGTGGCCTCTTCCACGGGAAGCCGAGCCGCCAGCGAATCGGCGCCGATCTCAGGAAACCTCTTCGTAAAGCGGCCGGGACAGCTCCGCCCAGTCCACTTCACCGTCGTCCACCAGATTCTCGAACTGAAGAATACCCAGAGCCTCGAATTTGGGCCTTACCGACTCGGTCAGCAGGCCAATACGCTTGAGGTTGGGGATGATGCGGGTAAACAGCAGATTGCGGAACTGCGCCATCAACGCCGATGCCAGCGCCTTCTCACGCGCCTGCTCCACATCCCAGCCGAACTCCTCGAACACCTCCACCGCGATCAGCCGCTCGCGCATCACCACGCAGGCTTCGTAGGCGAACTGGGCCCGTTCTTCCTTCTCCTGCTCGGTGAGGGTCTGCACGAAGTCTTCCAGGTAGTTGACGCCAAAGGTGACGTGGCGGGCCTCGTCGCGCACCACCAGTTGAATGATCTGCCGCAGCAGCGGATCCTGGGCGGTAAGTTTGAGGGTGTTGAAGGCGGCCAGGGCGAGCCCCTCGATGATGATCTGCATGCCGATGAATTTCAGATCCCAGCGCGGGTCGGACAAAATCTTGTCGAGCAGGGATTTCAGGTGCTTGTTGACCGGGTAGAAAATACCGATCTTTTCCTGCAGATAGCGGGTGAACACCTCCACATGCCGGGCTTCATCAAAGGTCTGGCTGGCGGCGTAAAGCTTGGCGTCATAGGTCGGCGCGCAGCTGGCCAGTTGCGAGGCCACCAGCAAGGCACCCTGCTCTCCATGCACGAACTGAGCCAGCATCCAAGCCAGGTTGTGCCAGCCAAAGCGCAGTTTTTCCTCGTCCGGCAGCGTGGCGAACGGTTCCCAGTCGTAGAACGGGTTCAGCTTCTGATCCAGCGGTACTTCCGATTTCGGGAAGTTCCGTGACCAGTCCACATCCATGTCCGCGTTCCAGTTGAGCTCCTTACCGAGCCGGTAGAGCTTGCGGATACGACCATCGGCACTGCTGTAGTCCCAGTTGTAGTGGCCGGTGAGCGGGGTCTGGAAGATTTCCACCACATCCTGGACGTGGGCGGGCGTGAGCCGCTCCTCCAGATCGTCACTGCCGGGACCATCCCAGCTTTCGTAGTAAGTGATGTCCGACGGCGGGGATGCCATTTCCTTGATGCGCATGATGAGGCTCCTTGTGGCTTTACTCAGCTGGGACGCTCTCACCAAGCTAGTCGGGCCGGACACCGGCGGCAATGTCAGGCAATGACAATCTGCCGCCGGAAATGTCGCCAAATCACAACTAGAAATGACTTTAACTTATTGCCTTTTACCCTTTCCTATCAAAGAGATAGGGAAGAATTCTCAAGCATTTTCATCGGAAAGAAGAAAGTGGGCCCGGGCAATGGTAATCGGCTCTTCCCGGTTCTTTTGCCAGGCACTGATGTGCACATTGGCGATGCGCCGGCCGAGACGGGTGACCCGGCATTCGGCGAAGGTGTCCTGATAAAGCCCCGCCCGCAGATAGTCGATGGTGAAGTCGATGGTCTTCGGCACCCGCGGCTCGCCCATCTGCAGCAAGATGAAGATGATCGCCGCCTGTTCCATGAACCCGGCCACGGCACCGCCGTGCAATGCCGGCAGGGTCGGGTTGCCCAGGTTGTTTTCGTTACGGGGCAGAATGAACGTCAGTTCCTCGCCCTGGGCCAGGACCTGGATGCCGAGGAAACGGGCGTAAGGCACCCGATCGATCAGATCCTGGTAATCCGCTTCACCGGCCCGGCAGGCCTGAACCAATGCTTTCAATGTGTCGCTCATCAGGATGCCACCCGCCCGCTTCTGTCCAGTTTCATACGTGTGTAGGTGGCCTGACCGGTGGCCACCGGTTCGCCCTGCTCGTCGCCTTCCTCCCAGGCGGTCATGCGCACGAAAGTGACATGGGCACTGAGGCGATAGCAGGTGGCGTCGCAGATCACCGCCTTACCCGGCGTTGGCGCGTGCAGGTGATCAATACGCAAATCGATGGTCGGGGTGATTTCCACCGCCGGGTACAGACGGCAGCTGTTGGCCATGCCGCCGGCATGGTCCATCAGGGCAAAAACAGCGCCGCCGTGCAGCACGCCGGTGTCCGGATTGCCCACCAGATCCTCGCGCCAGGGCAGGCGCAGTCGCACGCCCTCCTCTTCCGCGCTGAGCACTTCCAGGCCCAGCATGCGCGAGTGGCGCACGGTTTCCAGGGAACGTTTGCAAACGTCCATTCGGGTGTAAGGTACGGCTGAATCTGTCACGGCGGCCAATGCTCCCATGGTCAAGGCGCGGCAAGCTTAACGCCTTGTTTTAGCGCTGAAAAGCGCCAATGGCAAATGCCGGTGGCGACCTTCACCACTGGATCCGGCAGTCTGGAGCCCTGCATGTCACCTCGTTTCTCCCTGAAGAACGGCGCCCGCGCCCTGGGCCTGGCGATGGAACGCCGGCGTCACCCGCGCCGTTTCATCCAAACCGATAAAACGCCCTGGGATCGCATTTACCAGGACGGCATCATGTCGGTTCGTCACTACAGCCTGCCGCCGATGGCGCGTATTCCGGCCGGCGACGAGATGATTCCAGTGGAGCGGCGCAAGCACCGCCGGCCGCTGCTGCTGGTTCCGGCACTGGGGATCCACTGCTGGACCTTCGATCTGATGCCGAACCGCTCCATGGTCCGTTACCTGATGGCGCGCGGCCATGACGTCTATCTGATCGACTGGGGCCAGCCCTCCAAGGCGGACCGCGAGCTGGACCTGAACACCTACGTTAATCACTGGCTGCCGGCGGCGGTGGAAGCGGTGCGCGACCATACCGGCGCCGGGGAAATCAATCTGCTCGGTTACTGCATGGGCGGCCTGCTCAGTCTGATGTACCTGGGCGGTCACCCAGGCGCGCCGGTGCACAGCCTGGCCACCATAGCCAGCCCGGTGAACTTCCACAAAAGCGGTCCGTTCGGCGCCGTCTTCAGCCTCGCGGCGATCCCCGCCATGCAGGTGCATGACTGGTTCCAGGTGCGCCTGGAGCCGCTGGACAGCAAGCTGTTCCACATTCCCGCCAACCTGCTGTCCTGGGGTTTCAAGCTCACCAATCCGCCGGGGCTGGTGCAGTCCTACGTGGATTTATGGCGCAACTCCGCCGACCGCGACTACCTCACCGAATACATGACCATGGGGCAGTGGTTCAACGACATGGTGGATTACCCCGGCGCGGTGGTCAGAGAGGTCATCGAGAAACTGATTCTGGCCAACAGTCTGGCCGACGGTCGTATCAAACTGGCCGACCATGAGGTGGACTTCGCCAATGTCACCCAGGACCTGCTGGCCATCGGCGGCACCAGTGATCGTATCGTCACCCTGCGCGCGGCGCGGGACATTCTCAAGGTCGTGGGCAGTAGCGAAAAGCGCTTTGAGGAAGCGCCGGGCGGTCATGCCGGCGTCTTTGCCGGCAGCAAGGCCCCGGCCCATACCTGGCGCATCATCGCCGACTGGCTGGCCGCGCGGGGGTGAAAAGCGCTGGAATCACCGCTCGCTTCGAATCCCCCCGGCCACGAAGCCGCTGTGGGAGCTTGCCTGCAAGCGAATGGGTTCCCGGGGCTCCTGGATTCGCTTGCAGGTAAGCTCCCACAGCGGCTTCGTAGACCTCTCTGAATTTATGTTCCCAGCACCGGCCGGTAGTGGCTCACGAGCTGCGATTGGCTGACCTACCTTCCGGGTCCTGACCGTCCCGCCACAGCCGGTACTTCTCCAGGTCCGAGCCGATCCAGCGCCAGGCGCGATTGAGTACCACCAGATCATCCAGCAACCCGACACCGAGAATCATGTCCGGCACCGCGTCCAGCGGCATCAGGAAATAGATCAATACCGCCGCCACCGTGATCAGCGTGGCCCAGGGCGCCTCGGGATAACGTCGCAGGGACCAGTCCCGCAGCATGCCTCCAGCCAGTTGCAGCTTGTCCCAGGCCTCGCCCAAACGGTCACGGTTGGCCCAGGCCTTGGCGGCACTGGCGGCGGCCAGACGCTGGCTGGCCAGCGGGGACTTGAGTACACGGCCGGCCCGTTGCCGGGCGCGGCGCCAGGTGGATTCAGCCATAGAGCTCCCGGTACAGCGCCCGATATTCATCGGTGAGTTTATGACGCGGATTCCAGTGCACCAGCGGCAACGCCTTGTCGTGAGATTCCCGCATGGCGACACTGGCGGACAGTCGGCTGTTGAGAATCGGCAGCCCTTCCTCCTGCAGCTGCGCCACCAGTTCCTGTGGCAGGCGGGCACGGGGCTGATACTGATTAACCACGATGCCGTCCACGGAAAGGTCCTCGTTATGGTCCTCCCGGGTTTCCTGGATGTTTTCCAGCAACGAGTACAGCGCCTTTCTTGAGAAGGCATCACAGTCGAACGGAATCAATACCCGGTCGCAGGCGATCAGCGCCGAAAGCGTATAAAAATTGAACGCCGGCGGAGTATCCACGTAGATGGCATCGAACTCCCGCGCCAGGGTCTTTAACAAACCGCGCAGTTTGTAGATCTTGTGCTTGGATTCCAGCAGGTGTTCCACTTCGCCCAGTTCACCGTTGGCGGGCAGCACATACAGATTCTCGAAACGGGTGGTGTGCACATATTCCCGCGGCGCTTTTTCCTTGAGCTTGAACGACAGTGTCTGGGCAAAGAACGAGCCGATGTTGGGGGCCGGCCCGTCTTCGCCCCGATAGGCCTCCATGCCAAGCAGATACTGGCTGGCATTACATTGCGGATCGAGATCCACCACCAGAGTCTTGCGGCCTTCGCTGGCGGCAAGGGCGGCCAGGTTGACGGTGATACTGGATTTACCGACACCGCCTTTGCGGTTGAACACCACTGTTCGCATCAATATACCTCCATAACCCAAGCCCACATGGTACACAGCCGGCCAGCGCGGAGCAGCGGCCGTGGAGACCTGCCCCACAGGCGTGCGGGATGTCCACAGTTTCTGTGGATAACCGCGTGCATAAGCCGTTAATGGTATGCCGTGGCCGGGAGAATACGGGACCTGCCCGCCACATGATCGTTCTTTGCCCACCACCGGGTAAATATCCGGCAGAAAGACATATACCTGCTATTGCCTTCCGTTCGAAGCCTGCTCAGCATGAAGGTAAACACCATATATACAGGTATCGCAACGACAACGGCTTAACCACAACGGAGAGTTCCATGGCCACCATCACCCCGCTGGCGCCGGTTCCCGCCGGCAGCGCACTGAAGCCGGTCCCCGGCGATACCGGCTTGCCGCTGATCGGCAATACCCTGCCGATGATGCGCGACCCTGTCACCACGTTACGGCAGCGTTATGACCGTTTCGGACCGGTGTCCTGGACTCACTTGTTCGGTTTGAAGATGGTGCAGATGCTCGGCCCCGACGCCAATCAGTTCGTGTTGATGAACCGTGGCGATCTGTTTTCCAACCATCAGGGCTGGTCTTACTTCATTGGCCCGTTCTTCCATCGCGGCATCATGCTGCTGGATTTCGAGGAGCACCGTTGGCATCGCCGTATCATGCAACAGGCATTCCAGCGCGAGGCGCTGCGTGGTTACCTCCTGCGGATGGCGCCGCGCACCGAGGAGGGTCTGCGGCATTGGTCGGAGGGCTCCGTCAAGCTGCTGCCGGCCCTCAAACAACTAACCCTGGATCTGGCCACCGACGTGTTCATGGGCCGGGAACTGGGCGATCAGACGGACCGGATCAACCGCGCCTTTATCGACACCGTACGCGCCGGGACGTCCCTGATTCGTTTCCCGGTCCCGGGGCTCGGCTGGTCAAAAGGGCTGCGGGGGAGGCGGGTTCTGGAGCGGCTGTTCATGGACGATATCGGTGCCAAGCGCGCCGCTCCGGATAGCGACCTGTTCAGCATGCTGTGCCAGGCTCGCACCGAGGATGGCCATGAATTCAGCGACGAAGACGTGGTCAGCCATATGATCTTTCTGATGATGGCGGCCCACGACACCACCACCATCACCTTGTGTACCCTGCTCTATCATCTGGCCCGGGAGCCGCAATGGCAGGAACGGCTAAGGGAGGAATCCCTGGCTCTGGGCAAGCCCTGGTTGGAACACGAGGATCTGGCCAAACTCCCCGGTATCGGCATGGCCATGAAGGAGGCGCTGCGGCTGTGCGCGCCGGTACCCAGCATGCCCCGGCGCACGGTCAAGGACGTGGAGTACGACGGCTTCTATATACCTGCCGGCACCTTCATCAATATCGCACCGTTTTTCACCCATTCCATGGAGGAGTACTGGCCGGATCCGGAACGGTTCGACCCGGAGCGCTTCAGCGATGCCCGGCGCGAAGACCGGATACACCCCTATGCCTGGGTACCTTTCGGAGGCGGCGCGCACAAGTGCATCGGCCTGCATTTCGCCGAGATGCAGGTTAAATCCGTACTGCATCAGATGCTGCTGCGCTTCCGCTGGCGGGTGCCGGAGGGCTACGAAATGCCACTCGACACCCGCAGCCTGCCGGTGCCCGCCGACGGCTTGCCGGTAACGCTGGAGCGGGTTTAAGCGGTCGCCCGCATCGAAACACCGATGCACGGCATTCGCTGGCATGCCAGCTTCTCGCAAAGGGACCGACGAAGTCGCTGTGGGAAGCGGCCTTGGCCGCGAATGCGTTGGTTCGGGTTCACCACAACGCGGGTCAACCCCGCGGCGCGGCGGTCACCGTCTCGCCCTGGCGTAACGTGACAAACTCCTCGGCGGAACTGGGGTGGATGCCAACGGTGGCGTCGAAGTCCGCCTTGGTGGCCCCCATTCGAATGGCGACGGCGAAGCCCTGGGTGATTTCCGCCGCCTCCTCGCCGGCCATGTGCAGACCCACCACCTTATCGCTGCTGTCATCGACGATCAGTTTCATCAGCGTGCGTTCCTGGATATCGCTGAGGGTGTACCGCAGCGGCCGGAACTGGCTGCGGTACACCCGCACGGTGCCATAACGGGCCAGAGCCTGCTCCTCGGTCAGCCCCACCGTACCGATATTGGGATGACAGAACACCGCCGTGGGCACATCGCTATAGACCACCGGTCCTTCCGGCTTTTGTTCGCCGAACAAAAAGGCCGCCAACCACATTCCTTCGGCCAGGGCCACCGGCGTCAACTGCAGCCGGTCGATCACATCGCCCAGGGCGTATACATTGGCGACGCTGGTCTCGAAGCGGTCATTCACCTCGATAGCGCCGCGCTCGTTGGTTTGCACCGCCACCCCGTCGGCGAACAGCCCATCCAGCCTGGGCACCCGGCCGGTGGCGTAAAACACTTCGTCCACGCGCAGTTCGGAGCCATCAGTGAGACGAACCACCTTCTCTGTGCCCTGCTCCTCAATGGCGGTCACGTCGGTGTTGAAGCGCAAGTTCACGCCGGCGTGGCGCATGCCTTCGGCGACGAACTCCCGCACATCCTTGTCGAAGCCGCGCAGGAACAGATCACGGCGATACAGTTGCGTCACCGCCACGCCCAGACCGTTAAGAATCGAAGCGAACTCGCTGGCGATGTAACCACCGCCCACCACCGCCACCCGTTTCGGCAACTGCTCCAGGTAAAACAGATCGTCGGAGATACGCACATGGTCACGGCCAGGAAAGTCCGGCACGAACGGCTTGCCGCCGGTGGCGATGAGAATATGGCGGGCCTGCAACAAGGTCTCGCCATCCACGCTGACCGTGCCGCTGCTCTCGACCCGGCCATGGCCTTCGAATATTTGCACGCCGGCGCCGTCCAGAAGCTTGCGATAAATGCCGTTCAAGCGCTCGATTTCGTGGGTTTTGTTGTCCCGCAGGGTGGCCCAGTCGAAGGACCAATCAGCCACGCGGTAGCCATAACTGGCGGCCAACTCGAATTCACCAGGGAACCCGGCGCCATAAGCAAACAGCTTCTTCGGCACACAGCCCACATTGACGCAGGTGCCGCCGAAAAAACGCTCCTCGATGATCGCTACTTTGGCGCCATGGCTGGCGGCCATGCGAGCGGCACGCACACCGCCGGATCCCGCGCCGATCACTACCAAGTCAAATTCAGCGGACACAAGCTGCTCCTTAAATTCGTGTTGGATCAGGGCGCCGGCTTCGGCCCCCGAGGGATGCCGTTATTCTGGCGTCTGTCCCGGGAATCACAAGCCGGCGCTGACAATGACGCCGATAGCGGACGGCGATACAACCTTGGAGCCTGTTCACGGCTTCAGGCACCCACGCGGAAACGGGCAAAGGGCGCATGCAGACTGGGCCGCCCCTCGGTCAGGTAGAGGCCGCGTTCAATCGGCGGCCACAGTTCTTCCATGGGGATCGAATCGCCGTTGGAATTGACCAGACGAACATGATGGCGGCGCAGCTCCCGCGGCTCGCCGACACCGCAGGAGTGGGCGATGGTTTCCACTTCCTTGACCAGATTGGCATGAAAGTAAGCCACCCGCTGGGCCTTTTCCGCCGGCACCAATCCACGCTGCAAACGGGGATTGTGCGTGGTAACGCCAGTGGGACAGGTATTGCGATTGCACTGCATGGCCTGGATGCACCCCAGTGCAAACATATAGCCGCGCGCCGAGACGCAGAAATCCGCGCCCATGGCAATGGCCCAGGCCACCATGTTCGGCGTGATCAGCTTGCCGGACGCGATCACCCGGATCCGCTCCCGCAGGGCGAAGCCGTCGAGCAAATCCACCACCAGCGGCAGCGATTCCGACAAATTCAGCCCGACATCGTCCATCAACGACATCGGCGCCGCGCCGGTGCCGCCGTCACCGCTGTCGATGGTAATGAAGTCCGGAGCGCTTTCCAGGCCGCGCTCGTGGATTTCCATGAACAGATCCTCCAGCCACTGCCAGGAACCGATCACCGCTTTGATACCCGTGGGCTTGCCGGTAACGTCACGGACGCGATGGATCATGTCGAGAAGATCGGCGGCACTGCCCACATCCGGCTGGCCATTGGGGCTGATCGACGGCTGCCCCACCGGGATACCGCGAATCGAAGCGATTTCCTCGGTCACCTTGGGCCCCGGCAGAATCCCGCCCTTGCCCGGCTTGGCGCCCTGGCTGAGTTTGATTTCGATCATTTTCACTTCCGGACGCTGCGCCACCTGCTCCAATCGGGCATCGTCCAGGCCGCCGTCGGCATCGCGCACACCGTAGCGGGCGGTACCAATCTGGAAAATCACGTCGCAGTGACCTTCCAGGTGCCAGGGCGCCAGCCCCCCTTCCCCGGTATTCAGCCAGCACCCGGCCAGCGAGGCGCCATGGGACAGAGCCCTGACCGCCGGTTTCGACAAGGCGCCGAAACTCATTCCGGAAATATTGTAGAAACTGCGGGCCACGTAAGGCTGACGCGCGTGTGGCCCGATCATCAGCGGCATGGTCTCCGCCGCGTCCTTTTCCAGAGTCGGAAACGGCGTATTGAGAAACACCACCCGGCCAGCCCCGTTCTGCTTGGTGGAGCCGAATGCCACCGTGTTGCTCAGGTTCTTCGCCGCCCGATACACCCAGCTGCGTTGGGCGCGGTTGAACGGCAGTTCTTCCCGATCCATGGCAAAGAAGTACTGGCGGAAGAATTCCCCCAGGTGCTCGAAGAAATAGCGGAAACGGCCGATTAGCGGATAGTTCCGGCGGATCGAATGGGCGGTTTGCAGGTAGCGATCCTGGAACCACAGCACCAGAGCGGTCAGCAGCACGACCACCAGAGCCAGCAACAACCCCAGCTCCAGCCAGGTAATAAAGGTATCCAGCCAAGACTGCAGCTGTGGAGACAACATACTTCCTCCTTGACGATTGGGGGGACGGGGCCGCTCTGTAAAGACTATCCATAAAGAGTAATGGCAGGCGCACCTCCGGGAAAGGTGAGACCTGGTTCAGAGGCCAGTGGTTGCCCTCTACCCCGTGGCCGCCCGCTGTGGTATCAAAGGACCCTTGGGGGAACGGTCGACGTGGACGTGGGCCGGTAAACGATACCGATAAACAATAGCAGCACGGATTGAATAACGAGATATGACACGCTTTGGGGTATTCGGGTTGCTTCTGATCCTGGTGGCCGGATCGCCATCCTGGGCCCGGGACATCTATAAATACCGCGCCGCCGACGGCAGCATTCTGTTCACCGATCAGCCTCGTGACCGGGTTGGTCCGGAGTATACCCTGCTGTCCGTGCGCAAGGGCTGGAATTACGTGCCCCGCGGGCTCACCGCGGCCCAGCGCGACCGTTATGATGATGTCATCGCCCGCGCCGCCCGTGCCCATAACGTGGAGGCGGCGCTGGTCAAGGCGGTAATCCACGCCGAATCCCTGTTTAATCGCCTGGCGGTATCCCGGGTCGGCGCCCAGGGACTGATGCAACTGATGCCGGAGACCTCCCGCCATCTTCAGGTGCTGGATCCCTTCGATGCCGACGAGAACATCGACGGCGGCACCCGTTTCCTGGCCTATCTGCAAGGCCGCTTCGACGATCTGGATCGGGTGCTGGCGGCCTACAACGCCGGAGAAGGCAATGTTCGCCGCTACGACGGTATCCCGCCTTTTCCCGAAACCCAGGCCTATGTGCGGAAAGTGAAGGAGTTGAGACTGCGCTATCAGGTGCAGCTGGCCGCCCGCTCCGATCAGGGCGACGACACCCTGGCGATCCGCTGATTCCCGAAATCAGTCGCCGTCGGCCACCCACACTCCCAGCCAGGGCCCTTCGTAATCAATACGATAGCGGCGCAGTTGATAGCTCTGATTCGGGCAGCGGCCGCTCTCCAGAGAGAATTCCAGGCCATGCCCCGGGCAACGGAGCACGCCGCGATGAACCGTGGCCCGTTCCAACGGAAATTCGCCATGGGGACAGCGGCGCTGAATCAACCAGGTACGTCCATCATCATGCACCAGCAACAGCTCCACCCCGGCCACCCGCACCGGCAGGCGCAGACCGTCGTACAGCTCCAGAGTGCGAATGATGCGGTGAAACATGCTGTTCCCTCTTTTTCGGGAACGATAGCACGGAGGGGGTTCCTGTAAGCAATACCATGGCCATCTATTGGGGCTGCTCAGAGGTCGCTACAAGGCCGCTGTGGGAAGCGGCCTTGGTCGCGAATGCCTCTGGGCCGTGGCCATTCGCTTGCAAGCAAGCTTCCCACAGCGGCTTCGTAGCATGATCTGTGGGAGCCAGTCTGCTGGCGAAGGACGTGCTAGCGTGGCGGCGTCTCAGTGAGCTTGCAAGGCACCATAAAATCTCCCACAACGGCTTCCACAAAAAAAGCCGTGCCCCTTTCGGGACACGGCTTTTTCGTTCAGCACGGGCCGATCAGTGGCCGTGTTTCTCCGCCAGGTAGAACCAGGTATCCAATACCGAATCCGGATTCAGCGACACGGAGGAAATGCCCTGCTCCATCAACCACTTGGCCAGGTCCGGGTGATCGGACGGGCCCTGGCCGCAAATGCCCACGTACTTGCCCTGGGCATTACAGGCGTCGATGGCCATCTTCAGCAGCGCCTTCACCGCCGGATCGCGCTCATCGAACAGATGGCTGACGATACCGGAGTCGCGATCCAGGCCCAGGGTCAGCTGGGTCAGGTCGTTGGAGCCGATGGAGAAGCCGTCGAAGAACTTCAGGAAGTCATTCGCCAGCAGCGCGTTGGTGGGCAGCTCGCACATCATGATGATGCGCAGACCGTTCTCACCCCGCTTCAGGCCGTTCTTGGCCAGCAGATCGATAACCTGCTCGGCTTCGCCCGGCGTACGCACGAAGGGCACCATGATTTCCACATTGGTGAAGCCCATCTCATCGCGTACTTTCTTCAGCGCGCGGCACTCCAGCTCGAAGCAGTCGCGGAAGTTTTCGCTGATGTAACGGCTGGCGCCGCGGAAGCCCAGCATCGGGTTCTCTTCCTCGGGCTCATAGAGCTTGCCGCCGATCAGGTTGGCGTATTCGTTGGACTTGAAGTCCGACAGACGGACGATGGCTTTCTCCGGGTGGAAAGCGGCGGCCAGGGTGGAAATCCCTTCCACCAGTTTCTCCACGTAGAAGTCCACCGGGTCGTTGTAGCCGGCGATGCGCTTGTCGGCGGCCTGCTGCACGTCACGTGGCAGGGTGTCGTAGTTCAACAGGGCCTTCGGGTGCACACCGATCATGCGATTGATGATGAACTCGAGACGGGCCAGACCCACGCCCTGGTTCGGCAGCGCGGCGAAGTCGAAGGCTCGGTCCGGATTGCCCACGTTCATCATGATCTTGAACGGCAGCTTCGGCATGGACTCAATGGAGTTACGCTGAACATCGAAGTCCAGCATGCCTTCGTAGATATTGCCGGTGTCGCCTTCGGCGCAGGACACGGTCACTTTCTGGCCGTCCGTGAGCTGCTCGGTGGCGTCACCACAGCCAACGATGGCCGGCACACCCAGCTCACGGGCGATGATCGCGGCGTGACAGGTCCGGCCACCCCGGTTGGTGACGATGGCGGCGGCCCGTTTCATCACCGGTTCCCAATCCGGGTCGGTCATGTCGGTGACCAAAACGTCACCGGGCTGCACTTTTTCCATTTCCTTGATGCTGGAAACGATCCGCACCGGACCCGCGCCGATGCGTTGGCCAATGGCACGGCCTTCCACCAGCACCTTGCCGGTCTGCTTGAGCAGATAGCGCTCCATGACGGAAGCGTCGGAACGGCTCTTCACCGTCTCCGGACGGGCCTGCACGATGTACAGTTTCTGATCGTCGCCGTCCAGCGCCCATTCGATGTCCATGGGCGTGCCGTAGTGCTTTTCGATCTCGATGGCCTGACGGGACAAATCCGCCACCTGGGCATCGGTGAGACAGAAGCGCAGGCGGTCCTCGGTGCTCACGTCCACGGTCTGAACGGACTTGCCGGCCACCGCTTCGCTGCCGTAGACCATCTTCTGCATCTTGCTGCCGAGGTTGCGGCGCAGGATGCTCGGACGCTTGTTGAGCAGGGTTTTCTTGTGAACGTAGAACTCGTCCGGGTTCACCGCGCCCTGCACCACCATTTCGCCCAGACCATAGGACGCGGTAATAAAGACCACGTCACGGAAACCGGATTCGGTGTCCAGGGTGAACATCACACCGGCGGCGCCGGTCTCGGAGCGCACCATGCGCTGGATGCCAGCGGACAGAGCCACCAGCTTGTGGTCAAAGCCCTGGTGCACCCGGTAGCTGATGGCGCGGTCGTTGAACAGGGACGCGAACACTTCCTTGACCGCCACCATGACGCTGTCCAGGCCGCGGATATTGAGGAAGGTCTCCTGCTGGCCGGCAAAGGAGGCATCGGGCAGATCTTCCGCGGTGGCGGAAGAGCGCACCGCCACCGGCAGATCACCGTTGCCTTCGCACATCTGTTCGTAGGCGTCGCGAATGGCCGCTTCCAGGGCGGGCTGGAACGGCGCGTCCACCACCCATTTACGGATTTGCTCACCGGTCGCCGCCAGCGCTACCACGTCGTTCACGTCCAGGCTGCTGAGCGCGTCGTTGATCTTGGTGGTCAGGTCGTTGTGTTCCAGAAACTCGCGGAAGGCTTCCGCGGTGGTCGCGAAACCGCCGGGAACGGACACACCGGCCGCCGCCAGGTTGCTGATCATCTCGCCGAGGGAGGCGTTTTTACCACCGACGCGTTCCACGTCTCCCTTGCCCAGATCCTTAAACCAGACTACGTACTCCGCCAAGGTCGTCTCCTTAGATATTGCTGGCCGATACTGTGGAAACCCACTGTTTAATACATCCCGGTCCAGGCCGGAGGCGCCCGGAACCGTGGAGAAAAATTAACCAGGAGTTCCTTTACCGGATTGAACCGAGCCGCCATTCTACTCAAAACCAAGGCGGTTTGCCCGCATGGATTGGGTAAACTGTTACGACTTTCGTTTATGGCCGGGCCGGCGTTACGGCCAACCGACCGCCACAGGCCCGCATTTGCGCCCCACGAGGAGCCTCACTGCATGAAAAGATCCGCATTCTATGTCTCCGACGGCACCGGGATCACCGCCGAGACACTGGGTCACAGTCTTCTAAGCCAATTCGGCAGTGTCGAATTCAGCCAGACCACCATCCCCTATGTCCAGTCCAATGACCTCGCCCGCGAAGCGGTAACGCGGATCAACCAGGCCGCCGAACGCGACGACGCCGCGCCGGTGGTCTTCTCCACCCTGGTCCACGATGATCACCGTGAAATCCTGCACACCTGCAAGGGCCGCGTGCTGGACCTGTTCACCGCCTTCCTGCAGCCGCTGGAGGACGAACTGGGGGTGCGCTCCAGCCACCAGGTGGGCCAGAGCCACGCCATCCGTGACCAGCAGGCCTACCGGATTCGCATCAACGCGGTGCACTTCGCCCTCGACAACGACGACGGCGCCCGCACCCGCCACTATGATCAGGCCGACGTCATCCTGATCGGCGTGTCGCGCTCCGGCAAGACCCCCACCTGCCTCTACCTGGCACTGCAATTTGGCCTGTTCGCCGCCAATTATCCGCTCACCGAGGACGATTTCGATGATCTGCGTCTGCCGGACAGTCTGGTGCCGCACAAGGACAAGCTGTTCGGGCTGACCATCAACCCGGACCGGCTCAGCGCCATCCGCAGCGAACGCAAGGCGGGCAGCCGTTACGCGTCGCCACGCCAATGCGAGATGGAGGTACGCGCCCTGCAAGCCTTATACAACAAATTCAATATCCCCCACCTGGACGCCACCGAGCTGTCTATCGAGGAGATCAGCACTCGCATTCTGGCCATGAAAGGCCTGACCCGGCGGCTGCAGTAACCGGTTGCAAAGAAAAGGACAACAACATGACCCTTGGACTGTTTCGTCGCGATGGCGACCTTTATCACCCGAATCAGGCGGCGCTGGGGCCCTGGAGCCCCGATTTTCTGCATGGAGGTTCCCCTTCCGGCCTGTTGGCGGCGGTAATGGAGGACGCCATGGACGGCGCCGACCTGCGCCTGGCCCGCTTCACCCTTGACCTGTTACGCCCGGTACCCAGCCAGCCATTGCGGGCCACCGTGGAAACCGTACGTGCCGGGCGGCGCCTGCGGGTGCTGCAAGGCACGCTGACGGCGGATGGCGTGGTGACCGCCCGGGCCACCGGACTCTATCTGGAACGCACCCCGGTGACCGTGCCCGCCCATGCCCGCTTCGGCGATCATACCCTGCCCGCCAGGGACAATCGGCCAGTGGCGTCCCTGATCGCGGTGGCGGAACGGGACCAGGAAAAGCCGCGTCTGACACTACCCGGCCTGCATAGCACCGTGGAGGTGGCACTGCTCGATGGCGTTGAAGGGCGCGGACGGGGACGGGCCTGGATGCGGCTGCCGGTTCCGGTCATTGATGGCAGGCCCTGCTCCACCGTGGTGCAGGCCGCCACCCTGTCGGATTTCGGCAATGGTGTGGGGCAATTGAAGGTGGCCCCGGATATCGGCACCATCAATGCCGATATCAGCCTCTACCTGCATCGTGATCCACGGGGCGACTGGTTGGGACTCGACGCCGTCTCCCGCATGGAAGACAACGGCAACGGTCTGGTGGAAACCACCCTGTTCGATGAACACGGCCCGGTGGGCCGGGTGCTGCAGGCGACGCTGGCAATGCCGGTGTACGCCGGCTGAATACGCCGACCGAGCGCACCGATTGCTCTTTATCCTGGCGGAGACGCTATTCTCGGGAGATCTCCGCCGTCCATCCCTCCCCGCGATGATGGTACGCGCGGCACTCATAATCCTCACTATACCCACCGGCGTTCGCGCGCCCGTCAAAGTACCGGAAAGACCAGACACGCCCCACCGCCTGCATCCGTTCATTCGGGCGCCATTCGATATCCAGCCCCTGGGTGGTCGCCAGTGCCACACAGGCCGACATGGCCGCCCTCCGTCCCTTACCGCCAAAATGTTCCATATAGGCAAACGAGCCGGCAAAAAGAACGGCAATACAGAGCACCACAAGCGCGAACTTTTTCACCGCGTGCCAAGGGAGCCCTCCTGATGGCATCCGCCCCCTATGCGCCTTCTGCCTCTTGCCACGCCGCCGTGCATAGCCAACTCCAGCCGTGGCGATGCCGATTACGGCCATCACCAGCGTCAGCACAACAACCACTTCCATGTCGCTTAAGACCTCCCTGTTCACCGCTTTCGACGCCTTACCCGGGATTGGCCACCATAAAAAAGGCCCAGCTTGTGGCCGGGCCTGGGTGCGATGCCTCGGCATCGCTGGGGTTGGCGGGGTTGCCGCCGGTCTTGGGCGGCTTACCGGTGGTGCGGAGTCAGATCACCAGCAAGTCCATGAAGTCGTTAACCCGGGTCCTTTCCAGAGTCGCCTGGTCCTTGCACAGCTCGAATACCGCCCTGACCCGCCCGGCCGGAAACCGGGTTTCCAGATTACGCTTGAACTTGGTTTCAAGCAGCGGAATGCCTTCCGCGCGACGGCGGCGGTGGCCAATGGGGTATTCCACGGCGACTTTATCGGTGCAGGAACCATCCTTGAAAAACACCTGAACGGCGTTGGCGATGGATCGTTTCCGCGGGTCATAATAATCCTTCGTGTAGCGTTCGTCTTCCTCGATCTGCATTTTGTCACGAAGTTCGTCGATCAGCGGATGAGCAGCGTGGAAATCGTCCTCATAATTTTCCGCCACCAGGTCGCCGAAGATCAAAGGCACCGCCGTCATGTATTGGATGCAGTGATCCCGGTCCGCCGGATTGGCCAGCGGCCCTTCCTTGGAAATGATACGGATCGCCGAATCGTGGGTGGTAATGACGATCCGGTCGATCTGGTCCAGGCGGTCCTTGACCTGCGGGTGCAGGGTCACGGCGGCTTCACAGGCGGTCTGGCTGTGGAATTCCGCCGGAAAACTGATCTTGAACAGAATGTTTTCCATCACATAGGAGCCGTACTCCCGCTGAAAGCGGAATCGGCGCTCACCTTCCGCTTTCAGCTTCTGATCCTTGTTGGTTTTGGAAAACAGCACATCGTAAAACCCCCACTGTGGCGCGGTGAGCGCGCCGGGGATACCCATCTCTCCACGCAGCGCGATATCCGCCAACCGCACCGCCCTGCTGGTGGCGTCACCGGCGGCCCAGGATTTACGTGAGCCGGCGTTGGGCGCGTGCCGATAGGTACGCAGGGACTGACCATCAACCCAGGCGTGGGACACCGCGGACAACAACTGCTCACGATTCGCCCCCATCATCTTCGCCACCACCGCTGTGGTGGCGACCTTTACCAGCACCACATGGTCCAGGCCGACCCGGTTGAACGAGTTTTCCAGTGCCAGCACGCCCTGGATCTCATGGGCCATGATCATGCCCTCCAGCACCGTCTTCATGGTCAGCGCCGGCTTGCCATTGGCCAGGTTCCGTTGTGAAAGATGGTCCGCCACCGCCAGGATGCCGCCAAGATTGTCCGACGGGTGGCCCCACTCCGCCGCCAGCCAGGTATCGTTGTAGTCCAGCCAGCGGACAATACAGCCGATGTCCCAGGCGGCCTTCACCGGGTCCAGTCGGAACGAGGTGCCCGGCACCCGGGCGCCATGGGGCACCACCGTTCCCTCCACCAGCGGGCCCAGATGCTTGGTGCATTCCGGGAAACGCAGTGCCAGCAACCCGCAACCGAGCGTATCCATCAGACAATTGCGAGCGGTATCCCAGGCTTCCGGGGAATCGACGCGGTACTTGAGGACGTAGTCGGCAATCGCCTGGATTTCGGCATCGTAATCCGGGCGCAGGTTTTGATCGACGTTACTGCTCATCGGGCTCACTCCTTTTCCGTTATTCAAGCGGAATGGCGACGGCTATCCGACGTTCAAGATGCGGGATGGGGGCTGGCCGGTCAATCCGGCCCTCATGATTCGCCGCCAGGGCAGCTCCCACAGCGGCTCCATGGGGATATTTCTGTGGGAGCTGCCTTGGCAGCGAATGATGGTACTGCAGGACCCATGAATCGGGTCCGGATTAGCCGGGTACCCGCACCCAGCCTTCCATCAGTACTCGCGCACTGCGGCTCATGATGGCCTTGGTGGCGGTCCATTCGCCGTTGACCTCGGCGGCTTCGGCACCGACCCGCAGGGTGCCGGAGGGGTGCCCGAAACGCACCGCGTTGCGCTCACCGCCACCGGCGGCCAGGTTCACCAGAGTGCCGGGAATCGCCGCCGCAGTGCCGATGGCTACCGCCGCCGTCCCCATCATGGCGTGATGCAGTTTGCCCATGGATAGAGCCCGTACCAGCAGATCCACATCATCGGCACTCACCACTTTGCCACTGGAAGAGGTGTAACCGGCCGGCGGCGCGACAAAAGCCACCTTGGGCGTGTGCTGGCGCGCGGCCGCTTCGCTGACGTCCTTGATCAGACCCATGCGCACGGCACCGTGGGCACGAATGGTTTCAAAACGCGCCAGCGCTTCGGCGTCCTCATTGATGTCACCCTGCAGTTCGGTGCCGGTGTAACCAATGTCCGCCGCGTTGACGAAAATGGTGGGAATGCCGGCGTTGATCAATGTCGCTTTCAACGTACCGATACCGGGAATGTCCAGCTCATCCACTCGATTACCGGTAGGAAACATGGCGCCATCGCCATCCGCCGGATCCATGAACTCAATGCGCACTTCCGCCGCCGGGAACGTGACGCCGTCCAGTTCAAAATCACCCGTCTCCTGTACCGCGCCGTTGGTAACCGGCACATGGGCGATAATGGTCTTTTCAATGTTCGCCTGCCAGATCCGTACCACTACCGTTCCGTTTTCCGGAATACGAGCCGGATCCACCAGCCCATTGCTGATGGCGAAGGAACCGACCGCCGCGGTGAGATTGCCGCAGTTGCCGCTCCAGTCGATAAAGGGTTGATCAATGGAAACCTGACCGAACAGATAATCCACATCGTGGTCCGGTTTTTCGCTTTTCGACAGGATCACCGTTTTGCTGGTGCTGGACGTGGCGCCGCCCATACCGTCGGTGTGCTTGCCGTAGGGATCGGGGCTGCCGATCACCCGCAGCAACAGCTTGTCCCGGGCCTCACCGGGAACCCGCGCTGCTTCCGGCAGATCCTTCAAATTGAAGAAAACGCCCTTGCTGGTGCCACCGCGCATGTAGGTGGCGGGAATTTTTATTTGCGGTGGATGTTGCATGATTTTCTCACTTTATGAGTAAGGATGGCGTGCGACACGCCCAACACGGAGCCGGGTTGGGCGTGTCGCCTTCTGCCCACGAGCGTGCCAGTGTCGCTCTCAGCCCGCTTCCGCCATGAACTCCTTGGCGAATTTCTGCAGGATGCCGCCGCTGGTGTATACCGATACCTCCTCCGCCGTATCCAACCGGCAGATCATCGGCACGCGATCCACGTCGCCGTTGTTGCGGGTAATCACCAGCGTCAGGGTCGCACGCGGTGCCAGCTCGCCTTCCACGTCATAGATTTCGGTGCCGTCGAGCTTGAGTGTGTTGCGAGTGGTGCCGTCCTCGAACTGCAGCGGCATCACGCCCATACCGATCAGATTGGTACGGTGAATCCGTTCGAAACCTTCGGCGGCGATCACTTCCACACCGGCCAGCGCCACGCCTTTGGCGGCCCAGTCACGGGACGAGCCCTGCCCGTAATCCGCGCCGGCGATGATGATCAGCGGCTGCTTGCGCTCCATGTAGGTTTCGATGGCTTCCCACATGCGCATCTGCTGGCCTTCCGGTTCCACCCGTGCCAGCGAGCCCTGGATCACGTTACCGCTGTCGTCACGGCACATCTCGTTGAACAGTTTCGGGTTCGCAAGAGTGGCACGCTGAGCGGTCAGGTGATCGCCACGGTGCGTCGCGTACGAGTTGAAGTCCTCTTCCGGCAGGCCCATCTTGTGCAGGTAGGCACCGGCGGCGCTGTCCAGCAGGATGGCGTTGGAGGGCGACAGGTGATCGGTGGTGATGTTGTCCGGCAGGATCGCCAGCGGACGCATACCCTTCATCTGACGCTGCCCCGCCATGTTGCCTTCCCAATAGGGAGGGCGGCGGATGTAGGTGGATTGTGGACGCCAGTCGTACAACGGGCTGGCGGCACGGGCGCCGTCGCCTTTCTTCTCGAACATCGGGATGTAGGTCTTGCGGAACTGCTCGGGTTTCACCGCCGACTTCACAATGGCATCGATCTCTTCATCGGAAGGCCAGATGTCCTTCAGATAAATCGGGTTGCCGTCCTGATCCTTGCCCAGCGCGTCCTTTTCGATGTCGAAACGGATGGTGCCGGCGATGGCATAGGCCACCACCAGCGGCGGCGAAGCCAGGAACGCCTGCTTGGCGTAAGGGTGGATACGGCCGTCGAAGTTGCGGTTACCGGAAAGCACCGCGGTGGCATACAGATCGCGGTCGATGACCTCTTTCTGGATCTTGGGATCCAGAGCTCCGGACATGCCGTTACAGGTGGTGCAGGCGAACGCCACCACGTCGAAGCCCAGGTTCTGCAGTTCCGGCAGCAAACCGGATTCCTCAAGGTACATCTTCACCGTTTTGGAGCCCGGCGCCAGGGAACTCTTCACCCACGGCTTGCGTACCAGGCCCAGCTTGTTGGCGTTGCGGGCCAGCAGACCGGCGCCGATGATGTTGCGCGGATTGGACGTATTGGTGCAGCTGGTGATGGCCGCGATAATCACCGCGCCATCGGGCATCAGCCCTTCTTCCTCTTCCCATTCCCTGGCGATGCCGCGATCGTGCAACTGAGACACCGGCAGCAGTGCATGCGGATTGGACGGGCCGGCCAGGTTACGCTCAACCTGGGACAAATCGAACTTCAGAACGCGTTCGTATTCGGCGGTCTTCAGGCTGTCCGCCCACAGTCCGGTTTCCTTGGCGAACGTTTCCACCAGAGCCACCTGCTCGTCTTCGCGGCCAGTCAGCTTCAGATACTCGATGGTCTGATCGTCGATGAAGAACATACCGGCGGTGGCGCCGTATTCCGGTGTCATATTGGCGATGGTGGCGCGGTCGCCCACGGACAGGCTGTCAGCGCCTTCACCATAGAATTCCAGATAGGCGCCGACCACCCGCTCGCGGCGCAGGAATTCGGTCAATGCCAGTACCAGGTCAGTACCGGTGATGCCCGGCTTCAACTTGCCGGTCAGTTCCACGCCGACAATATCAGGCAGGCGCATCATGGACGGATTGCCCAGCATCACGTTTTCGGCTTCCAGACCGCCCACACCCACGGAGATCACGCCCAGGGCGTCGACCATCGGCGTGTGACTGTCGGTACCCACGCAGGTATCCGGATAAGCCACGCTCCGTCCGCTGCCATCAGAACCGACCTGCACCACCGGGGACATTTTCTCCAGATTGATCTGGTGCATGATGCCGTTACCCGGCGGAATCACATCCACGTTATCGAACGCGGTCTTGGTCCAGTTGATGAAGTGGAAACGATCCGCGTTACGGCGCTCTTCCACCTCCCGGTTTTTCTCGAACGCGTCTTTCTCGAACCCCGGATGTTCCACCGCCAGGGAGTGATCCACGATCAGCTGGGTCGGCACCACCGGGTTCACCTTGGACGGGTCCCCGCCTTTTTCGGCGATGGCGTCACGCAGACCGGCCAGGTCCACCAGTGCGGTCTGGCCGAGAATGTCGTGGCACACCACACGAGCCGGGTACCAGGGAAAGTCCAGGGTGCGCTGGCGTTCGATCAACTGCTTCAAGGAATCGGTGAGCGATTCCGGTGCGCAGCGGCGAACCAGCTGCTCGGCCAGGATGCGGGAGGTATAGGGCAGCTTGTCGTAAGCGCCGGGCTGGATGGCGTCGACCGCGGCACGGGTGTCGAAGTAGTCGAGATCGGTACCGGGCAACGGTTTGCGGTAGTCAGTGTTCATGGCTAGGCATCAATCGAGTCGGGTTGGCGGGCTGGGTCGAGGGAGCGGCGCACCGCTCCCCTTCCCGGATCAGCGTTGCGCGATCGGGGTTACCTTGCGAAGCTCCGGACCGGTGTACTCGGCACTCGGGCGGATAATGCGATTGTCCGCGCGTTGCTCGAAGACATGGCCGGCCCAACCGGTCAGGCGGCTCATCACGAAAATCGGGGTGAACAGCTTGGTCGGGATTCCCATGAAGTGGTACGCCGAGGCGTGGAAGAAGTCGGCGTTACAGAACAGTTTCTTCTCCCGCCACATGACCTCCTCGCAACGTACCGAAACCGGGTAAAGAACGGTATCGCCCACATCGGCGGCGAGCTTCTCGGACCAGCTCTTGATGATGGCGTTGCGCGGGTCGGACTCACTGTAAATGGCGTGACCGAAGCCCATGATTTTTTCCTTGCGCTCGAGCATGCCCATCATGCCCTGCTCGGCGTCGTCGGCGTCCTTGAACTTCTCGATCATGTCCATGGCCGCTTCGTTGGCGCCGCCATGCAACGGACCGCGCAGGCTGCCGATGGCACCGGTGACACAGCTGTGGATGTCACTCAGGGTGGAGGCGCAAACCCGGGCGGTGAAGGTGGAGGCGTTGAACTCGTGCTCCGCGTACAGGATCAGAGAGACGTTCATGACCCGCTCATGCAGCTCGCTGGGCGCTTCATCACGCAGCATGTGCAGGAAATGGGCGCCGATGGAATCATCATCGGTGTTTTCTTCCACACGAACGCCGTCGTGGCTGAAACGGTACCAGTAACAGATGATGGACGGGAAACAGGCGAGCATGCGGTCGACACAGTCTTCCTGGTTCGGGAACACGCCCAGAACCGAGGTATCTTCCTGCTCGAGGTTGCCGAGCATGGAACAGCCGGTGCGCATCACATCCATCGGATGGGCGTCCTTGGGGATACGCTCGAGCACCTCCTTGAGAGCCTGAGGCAGACCACGCAGTGTCTTCAGTTTGGCCTTGTATTCGTCCAATTGCGCCTGGGTGGGCAGTTCGCCCTTGAGAATCAGGTAGGCTACTTCCTCGAACTGGCAGTGTTCCGCCAGATCCTTCACGTCGTAGCCCCGGTAAGTCAGCCCGGAGCCGGATTTGCCCACGGTGGACAGAGCGGTTTTACCTGCTACCTGGCCTCGCAGGCCGGCGCCCGCCAGTTTCTTGCCTTCTGCCATTATCATTCTCCTGCTTCAATTCCGGTGTTTACGTCTGCCCGCTCCTCTGCCGGGAGAGGCGTTGTCATCAGCCCTTGCCCTTGGCGAACAACTCGTCCAGCTTGCGCTCGTAGTCGTGATAGCCGAGGAAATCGTACAGTTCCATACGTGTCTGCATGGTGTCGACCACTTCTTGCTGAGTGCCCTTCTCGCGGATTTCGCGATACACCTTCAGAGCGGCCTGGTTCATGGCGCGGAACGCCGACAGCGGGTACAGAATCATGCTGGCGCCGGCATCGGCCAGCTCTTCACGGGTGAACAGCGGCGTGGCACCAAACTCGGTGATATTGGCCAGCAACGGCGCGCCACCGATGCCATCGGCGAAGGCCCGATAGTCATCCAGGGTGTGCACGGCCTCGGCGAAGATACCGTCGGCCCCGGCTTCCAGACAGGCGCGGGCGCGTTCCACCGCTGCTTCCAGGCCTTCTTTCTGGAACGCATCGGTGCGGGCGATGATGAAGAAATCATCATCGGTGCGGGCGTCGGCGGCGGCCTTGATGCGGTCCACCATTTCTTCCTGGGAGACGATTTCCTTATTGGGACGATGGCCGCAGCGTTTCTGCGCCACCTGATCTTCCAGGTGCACGGCTCCGGCGCCGGCACGAATCATCTCCTTGACGGTACGGCCAATGTTGAAGGCCCCGCCCCAGCCGGTGTCGATGTCCACCAGCAGCGGCACTTCGCTGGCGGCGGAAATCCGGCGGACATCCTCCAGCACGTCGTTCATGGAGGTCATGCCCAGATCCGGCAACCCATAGGAGGCGTTGGCCACGCCGCCGCCGGACAAGTAGATCGCCCGGTAGCCCACCTGTTCCGCCATCATGGCGCAGTAGGCATTGATGGTGCCCATGATCTGCAGGGGCTTTTCTTCGGCCAGTGCCCGTCGAAAACGGGCGCCGGCGCTGTTCGGCTGGCTCATTGTCATCTCCTGTGTCGGTTCCACCCGGCTCACGGCGCGGCACGCTCAGACAGCGCCCGACTCTTTCCGCTTCGCCTGCTGTTCGATATTTTCTCTTGCCCGGCTGATATGGCGGCGCATCAACAACTCCGCCAGGTCCGCGTCCCGAGCCTCGATCGCCTCGACGATACGGCGGTGCTCATTGAGGGCCTTCTGCGGCCGGTTGGACACGGTACTGAACTGATAACGGTACATCCGCACCAGGTGATACAGCCCCCCCACCAGCATCTGGATCAGCGTGGCGTTGTGGCTGCCCTGGATAATGCGGTAATGGAAATCCAGATCGCCCTCGCGCTGGAAGTACGCGGTGTCCTCACGCAGGTCCTGCTGCTGTTCATGCTGACCGAGCAAGGCGGTCAGACCGCGCACTTCCTCATCACTCATGTTCTCGGCGGCAAGGCGCGCGGCCATGCCTTCGAGCGCTTCGCGCACATAGTAGATTTCGATCAGATCGTCGAAGCTGAGGGAAGTCACGCGGGTGCCCACATGAACCACTCTTTCAAGCAGCTTGCGGGATTCCAGACGGCGCAGGGCTTCGCGCAGAGGGCCACGGCTGACGCCGTAGCGGCTGGCGAGATCGGTTTCGCTGACTTTGGTGCCGGGAGCGATCACACCGCGCACGATATCGTCCTGGAGACGGGCAAACACCCGATCCGCCAGGGTTCTTACGTTATCGTCGAGGGCGTGGGTCATGGCATCCATTGTCGACAATTGAAGGATCAGGTGGCGACTTTACCCGGCGCCCTCCGATCTTTCAATGGTTATTGTCGACAATGGTGCCGGATTGGATTCAGAGATCGCAATCACTGCCCTGATAGCGCCATTCCACCGAGCCGCGGCTTTCCGAGTCCTGGCGTCCCTGGTCATTGCTTCCGGCGGCCCTCAACTGGGCCGGGCGGTAGAGATCACGCCAGGTACCACGTAGCCGCTCACTGTAGCGATCCGTGCGATACAACGGGCGGATACCATTGTTCAGATCCAGAGTGCCATCAATGCGGGCGCCAAAGTGAGGCGTGCCGGCCTTGTTGGCAGCCCCCGGCGCCAGCAGCAACGCCAGTGTCGCACGGCTCTGGCTGGCGGCGGTGACCAGCCCGGCGGGAACCAGTTCATCCTCACAGGACTTGGCGGCGTAAGCGGTGCCATCGGCGGAGATACGCACCACGAAGGTTTCAATCTGGTTTTCATCCGCCCGGTTACGCTCACGGGCCTGGTTTGGTTCCAACGGCTGGCAATTGCCATCGCTGTCATGCAGGCACGCCGGATAGTTGCCGTTGCTGCCCAGTTCCTTGGTGGGAATAAAATCCGCGCACTGCTCCGAGTTGCTGGTACAGGCCCGTTTCAGGGTCACCGAGTAATAGCCTGCGGCCTCACTGGCGCCGTCCATCCTCACCGGGCCGGTCTGTGTGGCGCGGATACTCAGGCCAATGTTGCCGGCGCCAAGCACACTCCCCTGAACCCGCCCGGTTTCACCGCCACTGGGCGTGGACGGACTGCCCGGCAGATCCAGAGCGAAATCGGTGACGAAACCACCCTGCACGCGCTGATTGATATAGAGCGCGCGATGCCCCAGCAAACGCCCGGTCAGGGTGGCATCAGTGGCGGCGGCGCTGTTCAGCAGGCCGACGATATTCCCCTGCTGGACGGTCAGTCCCGCCGCCAGCGTGGGAACCCCCTCCCAGGTCACCAGATCCTCGCTGCCGCCGTTTTCCGGATCCCCTTTTTGCAACTGCCCCAGGCCCAGCACGCGGCCATCCGGCAGTACCAGGGTTTCCATTCGCAATGCGTTCTGATTGGTATCGAACGCCTTGAGCTCATCGCAGGGCGCGACCCCGTCCTGACAAGTCTCCAGAACGTACTCCCCCGCGCGCGTCTCCGTATTGGCGTTGCTGATCCGGGCGGACACCGTGGACGGATCCGCCGGAAAACCGGAAACCGTTGCTTCCGCGGACACCGCATCCAGCAACGGCTGCCAGGCCGCACGGAAAGCGGCGTAGTCCGGATAATCAAACTCCAGCGGCGGTATCAGGGTGTCGAAATTCTCGCTGACCAGCTGGTTGATCCCTTCCGGCAATTCCAGACGGGAAGTGGCCGGATCGCTGTCCAGGGCCATCAACAACGCCGCCCGGTTGCGCACCCGATAGTCATCACCGGCGCCGATCCGCCGAGGCGCTTCCACCATATCCGCCAGAGTGAAACGATAATCGCGGGTTGTCAGCCGTTGCGGCAAATAGGCTTCCCCCAGGGTGACCCAGCGCCCCTTGTAGCGGCGGTCCCCGAGAAAGAAAGCGATGCTTTCAGCGTCCGACGGACACAGGGCCTGGTTGGCCGGCAACTGCTCGGAGGCGGTATCCAACACATAATAGAGGGAACTGCCGCACTCATAGGAGAGATTGGTCGCCACGGTGCCCTCCAGTGTTACCCGGTGCTCTCCACCAGGGTTCAGCAAGCACCGCGCCGTCGAGGGGCAGACCCCCACATCATGCTCGGCATAGCTTTTACCCCCACCGCCGCAAGCCGCCAAGGCCAGACAAGCGGACATCAACAACAGTTTTTTCATGCGCGTTTATTCCTTCGCCACGGGTCGCCGCCCGGCGCCGGGAGCGCTACACTAGCCGGCCTGTTTTCGCCGTCCGCGAGCCTTTCCCGACACCTCATGCTTGATAGCGTTCACGTCGTCTTTCATCAAAATGGCCGTTTGCTGGCCCTCGGGCCGCCCGATCACACCCTGTACGCGCAAGACCGGGAGACCCTTGAGGCCCTGCCGGAGCGGGTCGCCGAGGCCCTCGCTCAGGGTTACCGGTTCGCCTGCGGCCTGCTGCCGTACATGGCGGGCCTGGCCCTGCACGGCATTGGCCACTGCGATCAGCCGGCGGTGGTGCATCTTTACCGGTCCACACCTCGGCCGTTCCATCAACAACCCGGCGAGTTCCACCTGACCCGGCCGTTCCGGGCACAGCAAACTGCTGATAAGTATGCCTATGCACTGCAAAGGATCAGTTGCTATCTCGTAGCCGGAGATTGCTATCAGGTAAATTACAGTCAACGTTTCGATGCCCGCTTCGAAGGCAACCCGCTGATCGCCTTCCAACGGCTGGTGCACGCGCACCCCGCGCCCCATGCCTGTTTTTTCCGCGATCGTGGCGAAGCAGTGTTCGGCGTATCACCGGAGCGCTTCTTGCGGGTGGACGGCCGCGAGGTGGTCACCGAGCCGATCAAAGGCTCACGGCCACGCGGTAACAACGAAGAGGAAGATCGGCGCCTGGGAGAAGCTCTGCTGGCCAATCCCAAGGACCGCGCCGAGAATCTGATGATCGTGGACCTGTTGCGCAACGACTTGGGGACGGTTTGCGAACCGGGCTCAATAACGGTGGACCCGCTCTTCGAATTGCGCCGCTTCAGTAATGTGCAGCATCTGGTGTCCACCGTGCACGGCCGCCTGCGCGCGGACGTGACGCCCCTGGCCGCGCTGATCAGCGCCTTTCCCGGAGGCAGCATCACCGGCGCGCCGAAGAAACGGGCCATGGAAATCATTCAGGAACTGGAACCCGTGCCGCGCGGCCCCTATTGCGGCACGCTGTTCTGGCAGGACGATCAGGGCCGGTTGGACAGCAACATTCTGATCCGCACCCTCTACACCCGGGGCAACGCGCTGTACTGCCACGGCGGCGGTGGCATCGTGATGGATTCCACCACCGAGGAAGAGTATCGGGAGAGCCGCTTCAAGGTGGAAAAGCTGATGGCGGTGTTATAATCCGGCGCTAAAGGAACATTCGGTCCGTGGATCATTGCTGTGCCGCAATTCGCCAGCACGCTTACCGCGCCACGGTGGCGCTCCATTCGCGGCCAAGGCCGCTCCCACAGCGGCTCTGTAGTGCTCTCTGTGGGAAGCGAGCTGGCTCGCGAATGCAGCGCGCGTTCATGTTTCCAAACCCCATGGACTACCGCGATATTCTTTCGCCTTCGGTATCAGCCTTCTTCGGTCTCCCACAAGGTGGGCTGGCCGTTTTGCTCCGCCATGGAACGCAGCTTGTCCAGATGGCGCTGCAGATCGTCGCCGTCAGCGGACACCACCCGCAGCGAAGGGCGATCCGCGCTCAGCCGGCGAATCGCCTCCGCCTGCCGCTGGCCGCCGCCGCCACTATCCTGTCCGCCCAGGGAAAGGTGGGTCTGGCCACCGGTCATGGCCAGATAAACGTCGGCAAGAATCTCCGAGTCAAGCAGAGCGCCGTGCAACTCCCGGTGGCCATTGTCCACGTCGTAGCGGCGGCACAACGCGTCCAGGCTGTTCTTCTGCCCGGGGTGCATTTCCCGCGCCAGCCGCAGGGTATCCAGCACCCGGCAGCGCTGCTCCACCGTGCCCCACCTGGCGCCCAGCAACTTCAGCTCATGGTTGATGAAGCCCACATCGAAAGGCGCGTTGTGGATCACCAGCTCGGCGCCGTCGATGAAATTGACAAATTCCTCGGCGACCTGCGCGAACACCGGCTTGTCGGCGAGGAACTCCAGGGTGATGCCGTGCACCTCCATCGCCCCCTCGTCGATCTCCCGCTCCGGATTGATGTACAGGTGCAGGTTGTTACCGGTAATGCGGCGGTTCACCACCTCCACACAACCGATCTCGATAATACGGTGTCCGGCGGCGGGTTCCAGGCCGGTGGTTTCCGTATCCAGTACGATCTGTCTCATCGGTCCACACTCATCTGATCAATTCCACGGTTGGCCAGGCGGTCCGCCCGTTCGTTCTCCACGTGCCCGCTGTGGCCTCGCACCCAGCGCCATTCCACCTCGTGGGGGGCGGCGGCCTGATCCAGACGCTGCCACAGATCGGCGTTTTTCACTGGCTGGCGGGAAGCCGTGCGCCAGCCACGCCGCTTCCAATTGGCCATCCATTCGGTGATACCCTGACGCACATACTGGGAATCCGTGGTCAACACCACTCGGCAGGGTGACTTCAAGGTTTCCAGAGCCACGATGGCCGCCATCAATTCCATGCGGTTATTGGTGGTCAACGGCTCGCCGCCGAACAGTTCCTTCTCGTGCTCGCCGTGGCGCAGTAACGCCCCCCAGCCGCCCGGCCCTGGATTACCCCGGCAAGCACCGTCGGTAAAAATTTCCACTGTCTTCAAGAACCACTCCACTCCTGTCCACTTTTATCTTCGATATTCATTCCACGTTGCGTTGCCAGCGGGCCAGGGGCACGGAAATGACCGTCGGGCGCGATGGCTCGCCGCGCCGGAACGACGGCGCCAGCGGTCGCACCATGGCGGCCCGCTTGCGCGCCACCAACAGATAACAGGCGCCGTGGCGCCACCACAGGCGCCGCCCCAGCCATTCCAGCCACGCCAACCGGCGGCGGCCGCGTTCACCGAGCGGCAAATTGTGGAAGCCGCTGGCCAGGCCTTCCACCTCAAACCCGAGCACCTGCAACCAGTCACTCACTCGATAGGGGGTGAAATAACGCCCCACCCAGCCAGGCCGGCGGCTGGCACCGGGCCGGAACCAACGCGCCAGCCCCAGCAAACTGACCGGTTGAAACGACACCACCGCGATCATGCCTCCCGGCGCCACGCAGCCAGCCGCCTCCCGCAGCACCTGATGCGGCTCGTCCTGAAACTCGAGACCATGGTGCAGTAGCAACACATCCACGCTGTTCTTGGCGATGGGCAAGGCCTTGGCCTGGGCCTGTATCTGCCCGCCGCCCAGTTCCGGCGGCGTGACGTTGCAACACCACGGGATACGAATGCCTTCCAGCATGTCCCGGCTGGCGCTGGAACCCACCGACACCGCCCTCTGCCCCACCAGTCTGGGCAGCCAGTCGGCGAGCAGCTCACGCTCCTCGTTGAGCAGGGCGCGGCCGGCATCGCTATCCAGCCAGCGATCAAAACGATGCGGCATATCCTGGGGATGACGCCGGTAGGGGCCGCGGGGCAATGGGGGTAACTGCATCCGTGACACTCTCCCTGGTAGGCTCGACTCCGTGGTAGGCTAAACGCTGACGTTCAGTGCCAAATAAGGGTAGCACGACATGCTTCAGACCCCTACGGCGATCGCCGCCTTCCAGGACAATTACATTTGGGCCCTGCGCCGTGACAATCACTGCGTGGTGGTTGACCCCGGCGACGCCGCCCCGGTGGAATCCTGGCTGCACCAGCAGGGCCTGCTTCTTACCGGCATCCTCATCACCCATCACCATCCCGATCATGTCGGCGGCGTCAACGCCTTGCTGGAGCACCGGGATATCCCGGTATACGGCCCGGCCCGGGAAACCATTCCCGGCCTCACTCACCCTCTCAATGACGGTGACCGGGTGAAGCTGGCCGAATTGGATCTGGAACTGGAAGTGCTGGACGTGCCTGGCCACACCCTTGGACACATCGCCTACCATGCCCGCCAGCCGGGCTGGTTGTTCTGCGGTGACACCCTGTTCGCCGGAGGTTGCGGGCGCCTGTTCGAGGGCACGCCGGAGCAGATGCACCATTCCTTGTCGCGACTGGCGGCGCTACCAGAAGACACCCAGGTCTTCTGCGCCCACGAATACACCCTGGCCAATCTCACTTTCGCCGCCAAGGTGACACCGGAGGACCCGGACGTGCGGACGCGTCTGAACGACGTCAAGGCCCTGCGCGACGCCGGGCATATCACCCTGCCCTCCACCATCGCGGTGGAGCGCCGCACCAACCCCTTCCTGCGTGCCACCGAGCCCGCTCTGCGTCAGTCCTGTGAGCGCCACTTCGACGCGCCGCTGGACACCCCGGTGGACAGCTTCGCCGCCCTGCGGCGCTGGAAGGACAACGGCTGACGCCGGACACATTCAAGGAACCGCTGAATGACTCCCTCGCGCTTCTGGCTACCGCGGCCTGTAGCACCCGCGCAAGCGCCAGGGAGTCATTCAGCGGTTCTTTAACCTTGCCGTAACCTTTCCCGGTCCCTAGAATTCACCGGAATTTCAATAGCCATATAATTGACATGCATAAACTTCTAGGCGTTTTTGCCTTGGGGGTGTTGTGGTTTGGCGGGGGCTGCTCACTGACACCATCCGTGGATGAACTGCCGCCCATGCCACCGGCGGCACCGGAACCAATACCGGAACCAGAGGCAGGCACAGCCGGCCTCGCCAACGGCATGGCGGAACCCGAGCCCACGGCCATCGCCGAGCCGGCGGACCAGGACCAGGATCTCTGGGCGCGACTGCGTGAAGGATACGGCCTGCCCCGGGTGGACAATCCCCGAGTGGAAGAGCAGCGGGTGTTCTATACCCGCCACCCGGTCTATTTCACCCGGGTCACCACGCGCGCGGAGCGCTACCTGAAATTCATCGTCGACGAAACCGAAGCCCGCCACATGCCCACCGAGCTGGCGCTGCTGCCGGTGGTGGAAAGCGCCTTCGACCCCTTCGCCTACTCCCATGGCCGCGCCGCCGGGCCCTGGCAGTTCATTCCCTCCACCGGCCAGCATTTCGGTCTGCGCCAGGATTGGTGGTACGACGGCCGCCGCGACATCATCGCTTCCACCCGCGCCGCTCTCACCTATCTGCAACAGCTCGCCGACCGTTTCGACGGGGACTGGCTGCTGGCGCTGGCCTCCTACAACGCCGGTGCCGGCACCATTCTCCGGGCTCAGAAACGCAACGAAGCGGCGGGCAAGCCCACCGACTTCTGGAGCCTGGATCTGCCCACGGAAACCACCGCCTATGTACCCAAGCTTCTGGCGGTGGCGGATATTGTCAGAAACCCCAAGCAATATGGCGTGGCTCTGCACCCGATCACCGATGTGCCCTACTTCATCAGTGTCGACACCGGTGGGCAATTGGATCTGACCCAGGCCGCCCGGCTCGCCGAAGTGCCCATGGAAGAACTGTATTTGCTCAATCCCGGCTTCAATCGCTGGGCCACGGCCCCCGCCGGCCCGCACCGCCTGCTGGTGCCCGCGGACAAGGCGGACCGGTTCAAGGCCAGGCTGGCCAGCTTACCCGCCGGCCAGCGAATGCGCTGGCAGCGTTACACCATCGCTCGCGGCGACAATCTGCAAAGCATCGCCCACCGCCATCGCACCAAGGTGCAGGTCCTGCGCGAGATCAATCACCTCAAGGGCAACACCATCATCGCCGGCAAGACCCTGCTGATTCCTCAATCCGCCCGCGGCAGCGCGGCTCCGGCCGGGGACGGCGCCCAGCCGCGGGGCCGGCGGCTGGCACACAAGGTCGACAGCGGCGATACCCTGTGGGACCTGGCCCGGCATTACCAGGTGTCGGTACACGACCTGGCCCAATGGAACGATCTCGACCCCAAGGATCCACTGCGGGTCGGGCAGACCTTGCAGGTATGGAGCGGCAACGAAAGCGGCGATCAGGGGCAACGTTCCGAAATGGTTCGCCAGGTCCGCTATTCGGTACGCCACGGTGATTCGTTGTACACCATCGCCAATCGCTTTAATGTGTCCGTGAACGACATTCGCAGTTGGAATAATACCCTGAGCAAGCGCCGCTACCTGCGTCCCGGTGATCGTGTCACGCTGTTCGTGGACATTCGCGACGCCCCCTGATCGAACCGTGCGGGCCGCCGGAACGCCGCGCGCCGCTCATGGTCATATACCCTGTCGAAGGCGCTGAAAGCTGGCACCGAGGCCTTCGACAGGCTCTAATATGAGATTCGATGACGATCAGGAGTGGATAATAACGATGAGAGCCGTCACCATTTTGTTGGGTTTGCTGCTGGTCCTGCCGGCCTTCGCCGAGGTGCACAGCGGCCATGCCATCACCATGTACGACGCTCCCAAGTATGGCCCTTCCTTCCGTCACTTCGACTACGTCAATGCCGACGCCCCCAAGGGCGGTCAGATCAAACTCCATGTGATCGGCGGCTTCGACAGCTTCATGCCCTACCTGCCCAAGGGCAGTGCCGCCGCCGGCGTCGGCGGTCTCGGTCCCAGCTATATTTACGACAGCCTGACCGTGCGCAGCCTGGACGAGCCGTTCACCGAATACGGACTGCTCGCCGAACGCATGGAATGGCCGGACGATCGCGGCTGGATCACCTTTACTCTGCGTGACGAAGCCCGCTTCGCCGATGGTCACCCGGTCACCGCCGAGGACGTGGTATGGAGCTTCAATCAGCTGACCGAACATGGCCAGCCGCTTTACGCCTACTACTATGCCGACGTGGAAAAGGTGGAGGCACTCTCCGAGCGCAAGGTAAAGTTCACCTTCAAACCCGGCGACAACCGGGAACTGGTAATGATCGTCGGCCAGCTTCCGGTATTGCCCAAGCACTTCTGGAAAGACAAGGATTTCACTCAGGCGGATCTCACCGTGCCAATGGGGTCCGGCCCTTATCGCATCGCCAGTTTCAAGCCCGGCAAACAGGTGGTGTATGAGCGCCGTGATGACTACTGGGCCTGGGACCTGCCTGTCATCCAGGGCCAGTACAACTTCGACCGGGTGATCTTTGAGTATTATCTGGACCAGACCGTGGCACTGGAGGCCTTCAAGAAAGGCGATTACGACTTCCGCTTCGAGATGAACTCCAAACTCTGGGCCACCGCCTACACCGGGCGGGATTTCAACAGCGGCAAGCTGGTGAAGGAAGAAGTCCATCACCAGAACCCTTCAGGCATGCAGGGCTTTATCTTCAATACGCGCCGCCCGTTGTTCCAGGACCCGGTGTTGCGCGAGGCCATGGCCTACGCGCTGGACTTTGAATGGTCCAACAAGCAGCTGTTCTACAACCAGTACAAGCGCACCCGCAGCTATTTCCAGAACTCGGAGATGGCCGCCACCGGACTGCCCTCCGAAGCCGAGCTGAAACTGCTGGAACCTTTACGTGATAAGCTGCCTGAGCGGGTCTTTACCGAGGAGTATCAACCACCGGTCTCCGACGGCACCGGCCGTCCGCGGGAGAATCTGCGTACCGCCCAGACCCTGCTCAAGAAAGCCGGCTATGAGGTGCGTAACGGTCAGTTGTTCAATCCCGAAGGGAAGCCGGTGAAGTTCGAGTTTCTGCTTTACAGCCCGGCGTTCGAACGTGTGGTCCTGCCCTTCTCCCGCAACCTCAAGGCTCTGGGTATCAGCGCCGATGTGATCCGCGTCGATGAGTCCCAATACCTGCAGCGGGTGCGAAATTTCAATTTCGACATGATCGTCGGCGGCTGGGGCCAGTCCTCCTCTCCGGGCAACGAACAGCGGGACTTCTGGTCCAGCAAGGCGGCGGACCGGCCCAGCAGCCGCAATTACGCCGGCATCAAGGATCCGGCCATCGACAGCCTGGTGAAAACCCTGATTTCCGCCAAGGACCGTGAGGCCCTGGTGACCAGTAGCCGGGCGCTGGATCGCGCCCTGCAGTGGGGATTTTATGTGATCCCCAATTGGGGGATGGATTACCACCGCTTCGCCTACCGCTCCCGGTTGGCCCATCCGGATTTGCCGCCGTACCTTGGCGTCGACGGGGCCCTGGATCTTTGGTGGGATACAACGGCGGAATAAATGCCACGTTATATTCTCAAACGACTATTGCTGATCATTCCCACCCTGTTCGGCATCCTTTTGCTGAACTTCCTGGTGGTACAGGCGGCGCCCGGCGGCCCGGTGGAGCGCGTGCTCGCCGAGCTTCAGGGTCAGGGCGGTGGCGCGGGCCCCGGCGGCGGCTTCGCCGGCACCACGGCCGATACCATCGGCGGTGGCGGACACTCCGGCTATCGTGGCTCCACCGGGCTGTCACCGGAGCTGGTGGCCCGTATCGAGCAGTTCTACGGCTTCGACAAACCGGCCCTGGAACGCTTTTGGATCATGCTGCGCAACTACCTGAGATTCGACTTCGGCGAGTCCTATTATCGCGACCGTCCGGTATCGGATCTGATCATCGAGCGCATTCCAGTGTCGGTATCATTGGGGCTGTGGAGCACGCTCATCGCCTACCTGGTGTCGATTCCTCTGGGCATTCGCAAAGCGGTGAAGGACGGCTCCCGGTTCGATGTCTGGAGCAGCACCGCCATCGCCATCGGTTACGCCATTCCCAGTTTTCTGTTCGCCATACTGCTGGTGGTGCTGTTCGCCGGCGGTTCCTATTTTGAGTGGTTCCCGCTGCGCGGCCTGACTTCGGACAATTTCGAGCAGTTGTCCTGGTTCGGCAAGATCATCGATTACCTGCACCACATCGCCCTGCCCACCCTCGCCATCGTCATCGGCAATTTCGCCACCCTCACCATGCTGACCAAGAACTCGTTCCTCGACGAGATCGGCAAGCAGTATGTGCAGACCGCCCGGGCCAAGGGGCTGAGTGAAAAGCAGGTGCTCTACCGCCATGTTTTCCGCAATGCCATGCTGATCATCATCGCCGGTTTCCCGGCCGCTTTCGTCAGTGTGTTTTTCACCGGCGTGTTGTTGATCGAGTATATCTTCTCCCTGGACGGTCTCGGGCTGCTTGGCTTCGAATCGGTGATCAACCGGGACTATCCGGTGGTGTTCGGTACCCTGTTCATCTTCACCCTGCTGGGCATGCTGCTGAAACTGGTCTCCGACCTGACCTACATGTGGGTGGACCCGCGTATCGATTTCGAGCGGAGGGCCCACTGATGATGGCGACGGCAAGCGCCCCTCTCTGGCGGCGGCAATGGCGGGCGTTCCGGGCCAACCGCCGCGGCTTCTGGTCCCTGCTGGTATTCCTGGTGCTGTTTGTGCTCAGTCTCGGCGCGGAATGGATCGCCAACGACAAACCTTTGTTGATTCGTTATGACGGCGCTTTCTATACCCCGGTGCTGAACACCTATCCGGAAACCACCTTTGGCGGTTTCTTCGAGACCGAAGCCAATTACCGGGATCCGGTGGTGCGGGAGTTGATCGAGGAAAAGGGCTGGATGCTTTGGCCGGCGATCCGTTACCACTACACCACCATCAATTACGAGCTCACGGTACCGGCGCCGGCGCCACCTTCGGCGGAGAACTGGCTCGGCACCGATGATCAAGGCCGGGACGTGCTGGCGCGCCTGATCTACGGTTTCCGCACCTCGGTGCTGTTTGGTTTGATGCTGACCCTGAGCGCCAGCGCCATCGGCATCATGGTCGGCGCCATCCAGGGCTATTACGGTGGCTGGACCGATCTTGCCGGACAGCGCTTCATCGAAATCTGGTCGAGCATGCCGATCCTCTATCTGATCATCATCCTCTCCAGTTTCGTGGTGCCCAGTTTCTGGAGCCTGCTGGTGATCATGCTGCTGTTCTCGTGGATGACACTGGTGGATCTGGTGCGCGCCGAATTCCTGCGTTGCCGCAACATGGAATACGTGCGCGCCGCCCAGGCCATCGGCGTGCGCACACCGGTGATCATGTTCCGGCACATGCTGCCCAATGCCATGGTCGCCACCCTCACCTATCTGCCGTTCGTACTCAATGCCGCGGTGATCACTCTCACCTCCCTGGACTTCATCGGTTTCGGCCTGCCACCGGGTTCACCGTCACTGGGTGAGTTGCTGGGCCAGGGCAAAGCCAACCTGCAGGCCCCGTGGCTGGGACTCAGCGCCTTCGTCACCCTGGCGTTGATGTTGTCTCTGCTGGTGTTCATCGGTGAAGCCGTGCGCGATGCCTTCGACCCGAGGAAATTCCTGTCATGAGCCTGCTGGAGCTGGAGCAATTGACGGTCCGTTTTGGCGACACCGCGCCGGTGGTGGACCGGGTCAGCCTTAAACTGGAACGGGGCCGCATGCTGGCACTGGTTGGGGAGTCCGGTTCCGGCAAATCACTCACCGCCATGTCGATCCTTGACCTGCTGCCCGCCAGCGCTACCCGTGAAGCCAAGGCCCTGCGCCTGGATGACCAGAATCTGCTGGCCTGGTCGGAAACCGAACGGCGGCGGCTGCGCGGCGGGCGTATCGGGACGATATTCCAGGAACCGCTGACGGCGCTGAATCCTTTGCACACGGTGGAAAAACAGATCGGTGAAACGCTGCGCATTCACCAGGGGCTCAGCGGCGCCGCCGCGCGCCAACGCAGCCTGTCGCTGCTGAGCCAGGTGGAGCTGCCCGCCAGCGAAGCCATGCTGTCGCGCTACCCCCACCAGCTCAGCGGCGGGCAACGTCAGCGAGTGATGATCGCCATGGCCCTGGCCAATGATCCGGAGTTACTGATCGCCGACGAGCCCACCACCGCCCTGGATGTGACCGTCCAGGAAACCATCATGGACCTGCTCAAACGCCTGCAGCACGAGCGTAATCTGGGCATCCTGCTGATCAGCCATGATCTCGGGCTGGTGGGCCGGTTCGCCGAGGATGTGGCGGTGATGCACCAGGGCAAGGTGGTGGAATGCGGCCCGTCGGAGCAGGTGTTGAGTCAGCCACAAGCGGAGTACACCCGTCATCTGATCGACGCCGAGCCCAGCGGAACCGCGGTACCGGTGGCGGCCGATGCGCCGACTCTGCTCCGGGCGGATGATCTTGAGGTGAGCTTCAAAGGCAGCCGCCGCGGTTGGTTCGGCCCACGGGAGGAAACCCGGGCGGTGGACCGCATTTCTTTTCAGCTGCGCCGTGGTGAAACCCTGGGTGTGGTCGGTGAATCCGGCTCCGGCAAATCGACCCTGGCGCTGGCGCTGCTGCGGCTGGTCGCCTGTCAGGGACGCGTCGTGCTGCTGGATCAGGATCTCACCCGCCTGCGTGGTGGTGCCCTGCGTCCCTGGCGACGCCATATGCAGGTGGTATTCCAGGACCCCTTCGGCAGTCTGAATCCACGCCTGACGGTGCTGCGAGCCGTGGAGGAAGGGCTTCGCGTGCACCAACCGGATCTGAGCCGCGACCAGCGCCGGGAGCGGGTGCGGCAGCTGCTGCGGGAAGTGGGTCTGGACCCCGGGGCCCTGGAGCGTTACCCCCACGAGTTCTCCGGTGGTCAACGCCAGCGCATCGCCATTGCCCGGGCGCTGATCATGAAACCGGATCTGCTGATCCTGGACGAACCCACTTCCGCTCTGGACCGCAGCGTGCAGGCCCAGGTGCTGGATCTGCTGCGCGATCTGCAACGCCGGCACGGGCTCAGCTACCTTTTCATCAGCCATGACCTCAAGGTGGTGCGCGCGCTCAGTCACCGGTTGCTGGTGATGCGCCAGGGCCAGGTGGTCGAGCACGGCGACACCGAAACCGTCTTTCAGCGGCCTGCCCACGACTATACGCGCACCCTGATCGACGCTGCTTTCAGCACCGAGAAGAAACACGCCGTTGCACATTGAAAGGCCCCCACCGTTTATCCCCGGCCGGTTTTCTCTATACTTGAGCCAGGTATCTTCAACACCAATATTCGAGGACAGACCATGGGTTTTCTCGCGGGCAAACGCTTCCTGATCGTCGGCATCGCCAGTGATCGCTCCATCGCCACCGGTATCGCCGAAGCCATGCACCGGGAAGGCGCCGAACTGGCCTTCACCTACCAGAACGACAAGCTGAAAAAGCGGGTACTGAAAGCCGCCGAAGCCTACGGCAGCAACGAAAGCCTGTGCTTCCCCTGCGACGTGACCTCCGATGAGGAGATCACCCGGGTGTTCACCGACCTAGGACAACAGTGGGATGGACTGGACGGCGTGGTGCACGCGGTGGGTTTCGCTCCCGCCAACGAACTGGATGGTAACTTCGCCGAGGTCGCCACCCGGGAAGGCTTCCGCATTGCTCACGATATCTCCGCGTACAGCTTCGTGGCGCTGGCCAAGGCGGCACGGCCTCTGATGCAAGGCCGCAACGGCGCCCTGCTGACGCTGTCCTATCATGCATCCCGCCAAACCGTACCGAACTACAACGTCATGGGCCTGGCCAAAGCCAGCCTGGAGGCCTCGGTGCGCTATCTGGCCTCCAGCCTGGGGCCGGAAGGCATTCGCGTGAACGGCGTCTCCGCCGGTCCGATCCGTACCCTGGCCGCTTCCGGCATCAAGAAATTCCGTACCATGCTGGAGTACAACGCCGCCAAGGCACCGCTGCGCCGTAACGTCACCATCGAGGAAGTGGGTAATACCGCCGCTTTCCTGTGTTCCGATCTGGCTTCCGGTATTACCGGCGAGATCACCTACGTGGATGCTGGCGCCGCCACCGTTTCCATGCCGTTCGAGGAACCGGGCGAGGACTGATCCTCGCCCTCCCCACCATCACCAGACTGACATATTCGACTGTCAGGCTGGCGGCTCCTAACCGATCAATAAAGGAGCCTGATGGTGAGCCCGAAAACGTCTCTGGCCCTGTTGCCGCTGGTATCCGCACTGGCCCTGGCGGGCTGCGGTGGCGACAGCAGCGATAACGATAACAGCGGCGGTGGGGAGCCGCTGTCCCTGACCATCCTTCATATCAACGATCATCACTCCAATCTTGAGGCATCGAGCCTGACGCTGGATATCGCCGGCGCCGAAACCACTTTTGACTCGGGTGGCTTCCCCCGCGTAGTGGCCAAGATCGCCGAACGGGAAGCGGCGCGGAGCAATGTCCTCAAGCTGCATGCGGGGGACGCCATCACCGGCACGCTGTACTTCTCCAGCTTCGAAGGTGAGGCCGATGCCGAACTGATGAACCAGGTGTGTTTCGACGCCTTCGCTCTGGGTAATCACGAATTCGATCGGGGTGACGCCGGCCTCAAGAAGTTTCTCGACTACCTGGCCGATGACAGTTGCGGGACTCCGGTTCTGGCCGCCAACGTCAAGCCGCAAGTAGGCACCCCGCTAGCGCCCAACGCCGGGGACGACTACATCAAGCCCTACGTGATCCACGAAGTGGACGGGCAACAGGTCGGTATCATTGGTATCGACATCGCCGGCAAAACCCAGAACAGCTCCAGCCCGCTGGATACCACGGAGTTTCTGGACGAGCAGGAAACCGCTCAGGCCATGATCGACGAACTGGCCGATCAGGGCGTCAATAAAATCATCCTGCTGACCCACTATCAGTATCAGAATGATCTGGAAATGGCCGCCAATCTGTCCGGCGTCGATGTGATCATCGGAGGTGACTCACACACTCTGCTCGGAGATTTCGCTGATTACGGCCTGGCCGCATCCGGTGATTACCCCACCATTGTGACCAACGCCGATGGCGATCAGGCCTGTGTCGCCCAGGCCTGGCAGTACTCCCAGGTGGTGGGAGAGCTGAACGTGGAATGGGATGCCGACGGCAATGTCACCGCCTGCGCGGGCGTGCCGTACTTGCTGCTGGGAGACTCGATCACCCGTAAAACCGCCGATGACGAATCCTATGAGCCCGAGGGCACGGAACGGCAACAGATCCTGGCCGCCGTTGACGCCGACGCTCAACTCAGTCTGACCAGCCCCGACCTCAATGCCCAAACGCTGCTCGCCGGTTTTACCGAGCAACTGGACGAGTTCCAGAATATCGAGATCGGCACCGCCACCGAAGACCTGTGCCTGGCCCGGATCCCCGGTCGGGAGTATGGCGACCCTTGCCCCAGCGAGGACCCGGATCGTGGCGGTGACATTCCCAATGTGGTGGCCAACGCCTTTCTGTTCATGAGCAAGGAGGCCGACGTCTCCATCCAGAATGCCGGCGGCGTGCGCATCGACATCCCGGCAGGTCCCATCACCATCGGTGATGCCTACACCTTGCTGCCATTCGGCAACACCCTCACCAACCTGGATATGACCGGCGCGGAAATCCGCCAAGTGCTCAATGAGGCGGTGGATTATGCTCACAGCGACTCTTCCGGTGCCTATCCCTATGCCTCCGGACTGCGCTGGTACGTGGACATGAACCGGGCGGAAGGCGAGCGCCTCTATGACATAGAATACCGTCTGCGCAACGAAGGCGAGTGGCAGCCGCTGGACGATACCACCGAGTTGACCGTGGTGAGCAACAGCTTCACCGCCAGCGGCCAGGATGGCTACCTCACCTTCGGTACGGTCAGCGAAGACGGACGCGCCGTGGACACTTTCCTCGATTACGCGCAGTCCTTTGTCGACTACATGATGGAAGTCGGCACGGTTGGCAAGCCTGCCCTGGAAGCTTACTCCACCCGCCACTACACCCCGGCGGCGGAATAAGCTTCAACGACGACCCGCAGGATGACCGCCATGGACGGCGGCCATAAGAGGCCACCACGGAGCCGCTGTGGGAGCTTGCCTGCAAGCGAATCCAGGGACCCGGGAGTCCATTCGCTTGCAGGCAAGCTCCCCCCCCTTCTGTGCCAGCGACCCCGGAAGGCCTTCGTACAGACCAGTGTCCCAATGGAGACACTCACTCTCACTCCCGCTATTGCGCACGGAGCCATAAAAAAGCCCGCTCTGATTCAAGAGCGGGCTTTTTATTATCGCCGTGACTGTAGCGGCTTATTCGGGCTTGGCGCGCAGTTCATCGGCATGGATGGTGACGTCGCGGGTATCGCGCAGGAACGCCATGACCTGCTCGAAATCGCGCTCGCCTTCCATCTCACCCAGTTGCAGCAAAGCCTGCTTCTGCTGGCTTTCCGGCAACGGTTCCTGACCACCATCAGTGACTCCGGTAACCTGGAAGGCCACCCAGCCACCATTGGGCAAATCCGCCACCTGAATTTCAGAAGCGCCCTGCTCCCGCGTCCATGGCAGCGTGAAAGCTTGCTGTACCACCATCGGCGCCGGTTGGCGGGCACCGCGATGCACCTCGCTTTGCTCTTCGATCCGGGCGTTTGCCAGCGCCGCGATCTCATCCAACGCCTTGCCTTCCTTCGCCAGCTCGCGAGCCTGTTCAGCCAGGGAAAGTGCTTTTTCCCGTGCTTGTTGCCCTTTAAGGGTGTCGCGAATCCGGTCCGCCACCTGATCAAGCGGCAACGGCTCCGGCTCCTGGCGATCCTCCAGGTGCACCGCCAGATAGCGCCCGCCATCCAGCTCCAGCACATCACTGTTATGGCCCTGCTCCTTCACCGCCGGAGTATTCAGGGCTTCACGCACCTTTGGAGAGTCCAGTTCCGCCGGCAGATCATTGACCGCCACCCAATCGGTGGTCTCGACTTTCAGGCCCAACTGCTCCGCCGGGGTTTGCAGATCACCGTGCTCGAATACCAGCTCTTCCATCTGTGCCAGCGCGTCCATCATCATGGACTGAGCACGGGCGGCTTTGAGATCGGCGATCAGACCCTCGCGCATTTCGTCCAGCGGCGGGAAGGTCTGTTTGTCCTCCCGCAGTACGGTCAGCAAGTGCACGCCGGATTCAGACACCACCGGCTCGGAAACATCTCCCACGGACAAGGACTTGAGCGCCTCATCCAGTGCCTCCGGCAGCGAACCGGGGGCCAGCATGCCCAGATTACCGCCATTATCGGCACTGCCCGGATCGTCGGAATAGGTCTTCGCGGCATCGGCGAAAGACTCGCCACCTTCGATGGCCTCGCGCACTTCACGGGCGCGCTCAAGCGCCTCATCCGCACTGCGCTCGTCCGTGCCAATCAGAATATGGGCCACTTCCTTGGAGCCGTTGGCGCGACTCTCCGCCATGCTGCGGCGAGCTTCGTATTCGGCGCGAATATCATCGTCGCTGACATCAACTTGCGCCTCGTACTGCTCCGGGCTCAGCACCAGATAGCTGATGCGATAGCGCTCGGGACGCATGAACTGGTCCTGGTGATCCTGGTAATACTGCGCCACCTGCTCATCGGTGGCGTTGAACTGGCTTTCCAGATCCGCCAGGGACAACTGCACGTAACGCAGATCACGGGTCTGCTCGCCCAAGCGACGCTGCTCGGCAAGTTCACCGGGTAACGCGAAGTCGGTGCCGGTAAAAGCGAAGCGGTATTGTTGGGTCAGCCGGTCCTGACGATAGCCATCGAGATAGCCTCGCGGGGTCATGCCCTGGCTGCGCAATAAACGCTCAAACTGTTCGTCGGAAAATTTTCCGTTCTCGAAAAACGCCTGATTGGAACGGATCTCCGCCGCGGCCTGCACTTCGCTGAAAGCCATATCAGCGCTATTGGCGGCGGACAAAGTAAGCTGCTCGTTGATGATGCCTTCCAGCACCATCTCCGGGCGCACGTAGGCATCCAGCATGGCCTCGCTCACACCCGGGCTTTGCTGACGCAGCATCTGCCGCAACCGCTCGGTTCTCGCGGTCACGTAGTTGCGATAAATTTTATTGCCGTCCACCTCGGCCACCGAGACCGAGTCACCCCCACCGGTGAAATAACCATAAAACCCGGAAATAATAAAAGGGAGAATAATGGCGGCGAGCAGAACCTTGCCCACGGGCCCGCGGACAAATCGCCTGAACTCCTGCATGCTTCACTCCAAAGAGATACCGATCAATCGATTCGTTTTTATTTGGAACACCAAAGCGTCAGACGGTTCCGGGTTCCAGAGAGCCTGTTCATGATTTTTCGCCGTATGAGGATCGACTCCTTCGACCCCGTCATCCCAAGAGCCAGGAAGCGAAGCGATATAAAAATCAGGAACAGGTTCTCAAAGCAAAAAAGCGCATCCGCTCTCCGGATACGCTTCCTGGGACTGGCGGAGCGGACGGGACTCGAACCCGCGACCCCCGGCGTGACAGGCCGGTATTCTAACCAGCTGAACTACCGCTCCCGAAACCAGTTTAGTTCACCGCGTCTTTCAGTGCCTTGCCGGCTTTGAAGCCCGGCACGGTGGCTGCGGCGATCTTAATGGTCTCACCGGTCTGCGGATTGCGGCCTTCACGAGCGGCACGCTGCTTCACGGAGAAAGTACCGAAGCCAACCAGAGAAACGCTATCGCCTTTCTTCAGTGCACCGGTGATCGCTTCCAGCGTCGCATCCAGAGCACGACCCGCGTCGGCTTTGGAAATGTCAGCAGCCGCTGCGATCGCATCAATCAGTTCTGATTTATTCACAAAATTCCCCTTTTGCTGTTTCCCGGTTTCGTGGTCGAGGCGTAACGCACTCTCCTTACGACGAAGCCGCCTTTATACCAATCGCTTTAGGCAGGCGTCAAGAAAGGAAAGGCGCTGTACCGACAACTCACGTGATTGTAAAAAAGTCTGCCAAATCAAACTGTTAAACGCGGAAAAAAAGGCGGCTCAATGGGTGCTTGGCCGCTCTGATTCTCGCTGCGCTTTTTCATCGGCCAGGGCCAGATCCTCTTCCACTTCCGCTTCGCTCAAAGGCGTCGGCGTTTGCGTTAAAGCCACTTCCAGCACCTGATCGATCCATTTTACCGGACGAATATCCAATGACGCTTTGATATTTTCCGGCACTTCCTTCAGGTCGCGCTCATTTTCCTGAGGAATCAAGACGGTTTTTATGCCGCCGCGGTGAGCGGCCAGCAGTTTTTCTTTCAATCCACCGATGGCCAGAACCTGACCACGCAGTGTGATCTCCCCGGTCATCGCCACGTCGGCGCGAACCGGAATCCCGCACAACACCGAAACCATGGCGGTGCACATGGCAATCCCTGCACTGGGGCCATCCTTCGGGGTCGCCCCTTCCGGCACGTGAATGTGCAGGTCATTACGCTCCAATTGCCGGCGGCGAATCCCCAGCATACGGGAACGGCTTTTCACCACCGTCCACGCCGCCTGGATCGACTCCTGCATCACATCCCCCAGGGAGCCCGTAGTGGTGACACGGCCTTTACCCGGCGTGGACACGCTCTCAATGGTCAGCAGCTCGCCGCCGACGGAGGTCCAGGCCAGGCCGGTAACCTGCCCGATCTGATCCTGCTCCTCGGCCAGGCCGTAGCTGAACTTGCGCACTCCCAGATAGTGATCGAGATTGTCCTCGGACAATGTCACCGTCTCGGTGGAACGGCTCAGCGAATGCTCTTTCACCACCTTGCGGCAGATCTTGCTGATCTCCCGCTCCAACCCGCGCACCCCGGCTTCACGGGTATAGTGGCGAACGATATGGCGCAGACTGTCGTCGCTGAACGCCACTTCGTCCTTCTTCAGGCCATTGGCTTTGATCTGCTTCGGAATCAGGTATTGAGAAGCGATGTTGACTTTCTCTTCCTCGGTATAGCCGGGAAGACGAATCACTTCCATGCGATCCAGCAACGGAGCGGGAATGTTCATTGAGTTGGAAGTGCAGATGAACAGCGTCTCGGAGAGATCGTAATCCACTTCCAGATAATGATCGTTGAAGGTGTTGTTCTGTTCCGGATCCAGCACTTCCAACAGCGCGGAAGCGGGATCGCCGCGCATATCCATGCCCATCTTATCGACTTCGTCGAGCAGGAACAGCGGATTACGCACCCCCACCTTGGAGAGTTTCTGGATCACCTTGCCCGGCAATGAACCGATATAAGTACGGCGGTGGCCACGGATTTCCGCTTCATCACGAACACCGCCCAGCGCCATCCGCACGAACTTGCGGTTGGTGGCTCTGGCCACGGACTGGCCCAGGGAGGTCTTGCCCACCCCCGGCGGCCCCACCAGGCACAGCACCGGCCCTTTGACCTTGCCGACCCGGCTTTGCACGGCGAGGAACTCCAGAATCCGTTCCTTCACCTCTTCCAGACCGTAATGATCCTGGTCCAGCACATCACGGGCATGGGCCAGATCGTGACGCACCCGGCTGCGTTTTTTCCACGGCACCGAGGTCATCCAGTCCAGGTAGCTGCGGACTACCGTGGCCTCGGCGGACATTGGCGACATCATGCGCAGCTTGCTCAATTCAGCTTTGGATTTCTCCAAGGCGTCCTTGCTCATGCCAGCGCTGTCGATGCGTTTTTCCAGATCCTCGAGCTCGTTGCCGCTGTCGTCCAGATCGCCGAGTTCCTTCTGAATCGCTTTCATCTGCTCGTTCAGATAGTACTCGCGCTGGCTCTTCTCCATCTGCTTCTTGACCCGGCCACGGATGCGCTTTTCCATCTTCAGCACATCCATATCGGATTCCATCAGCGCCACCAGGTGTTCCACCCGCTCGCGCACATCGGCCATTTCCAGCACGTCCTGTTTTTCTTCCAGCTTCAGCTGAAGATGGGCGGAAATAGTGTCCGCCAGACGGCTGATGTCCTCGATCGATTGCACCGAGCTCATTACTTCCGGTGCCACTTTCTTGGACAGCTTGACGTATTCCTCGAACTGCGCCAGCAGCGACCGGGCCAGTGCCTCCTGCTCGCTCAGCGACGGCAACTGGTCATCCAGTTCCCGCACATCCGCCACCCCGCCCTGCTCGTCAAAGCGGGCCCGGGTGACATGGCCGCGCACGCCGCCTTCCACCAGCACTTTCACGGTGCCGTCGGGCAGTCGCAGCATTTGCAGGATGGTGGAAACGGTGCCCACCCGGTAGATATCGTCCTCGCCGGGGTCATCGTCCGAGGCATTGCGCTGGGCGACCAGCATGATCTGCTTGTCGTCGCTCATGGCCGCTTCCAGAGCGGCGATGGATTTCTCCCGCCCGACGAACAGCGGGATCACCATATGGGGATACACCACCACGTCTCTGAGCGGAAGCAAAGGAATATCTTTCAGCACTTAGGGCCTCTATCGGTTCACGGGGCGCCCGATCAATCGGGCGCCACTCGGGACGTTTGCTCGCTGTTTTCGTAGATCAGCAACGGCTCCGATTCACCTTGGATGGTGGCGCTGTCGATCACCACTTTGACCACGCCCTCCATGGAAGGCACCTGGTACATGGTATCCAACAAAACGCTTTCCAGGATGGAACGCAGACCACGGGCGCCGGACTTTCGTTCCATCGCCTTGCGAGCCACGGAACGCAAGGCGTCCTCGCGGAAGTCCAGTTCCACGCCTTCCATCTCGAACAGGCGCATGTACTGTTTGGTCAGGGCATTACGCGGCTCGGTGAGAATCTGCACCAGCGCGTCCTCGGACAACTCTTCCAGAGTCGCCACCACCGGCAGACGGCCGATGAATTCCGGAATCAGGCCGTATTTGACCAGATCCTCCGGCTCCACGCCGACCAGGGTCTCGCCCACATTGCGGTCCCCTTCCTTGCTTTTCACCTCGGCGGAAAAACCGATGCCGCCCTTCTCTGAACGGTCCCGGATGACCTTGTCCAGGCCGGCGAAAGCGCCACCACAGATGAACAGGATATTGGAGGTGTCCACCTGCAGGAATTCCTGCTGCGGATGCTTGCGCCCCCCCTGGGGCGGCACCGAGGCCACCGTGCCCTCGATCAGCTTCAACAGAGCCTGCTGCACCCCTTCCCCACTAACATCACGAGTGATGGACGGGTTGTCGGATTTACGCGAGATCTTGTCGATCTCATCAATGTAGACGATACCCTTCTGGGCCTTCTCCACATCGTAATCACATTTTTGCAACAGCTTCTGGATAATGTTCTCCACATCCTCACCGACATAACCGGCCTCGGTCAGCGTGGTGGCGTCAGCAATGGTGAAGGGAACATTGAGCAGGCGCGCGAGGGTTTCAGCCAGCAGGGTCTTACCGCTGCCGGTGGGACCGATAAGCAAGATATTGCTTTTGCCCAGCTCCACGTCGTCACGACCGCGCAGGGTGCTGTTGAGCCGCTTATAGTGGTTGTATACAGCCACGGAAAGCACTTTCTTGGCCCGTTCCTGACCGATCACGTACTCATCGAGCGTGTTCTTGATCTCGTCGGGCTTGGGCAGGCTTTCCTGACCACTGTTGTCGCCGTCTTCCTGGACTTCCTCGCGGATGATGTCATTGCACAGATCCACGCACTCATCACAGATGAAGACCGACGGGCCCGCGATCAGCTTGCGGACTTCGTGCTGGCTCTTGCCACAGAACGAGCAGTACAGCAGCTTGCCGTCGTCGCTCTTTCCGGTGTTATCGGTCATCGAATCGCCTCTGAACCTGATTTAACTTTGAAGATGCAGGGAGAACCCGCTTTTTTCAAGCCCGGAAGCTCCGGGGAGGTGCCCCGGAGCCGTTCCAGACCCTCAGCGCCGATGGACCACCTGGTCAATCAGACCGTATTCCCGCGCCTGCTCCGCGGACATGAAATTGTCGCGGTCGGTGTCACGCTCCAGCACTTCCAGCGGCTGGCCGGTGTGTTTGGCCAGCAACTCATTGAGCTGGGCCTTGATCTTGAGAATCTCCTTGGCATGGATCTCAATATCGGAAGCCTGGCCCTGGAAACCGCCCAGCGGCTGGTGAATCATCACCCGGGAATGCGGCAATGCCAGGCGTTTACCTTCGGCGCCGGCCGCAAGCAGGAAAGCGCCCATGCTGGCCGCCTGGCCCACGCACATGGTGGATACCTCCGGCTTGATGAATTGCATGGTGTCGTAAATGGACATCCCCGCGGTTACCGAACCACCGGGGCTGTTGATATACAGATGAATATCCTTGTCCGGGTTCTCGGACTCAAGAAACAACATCTGCGCCACGATCAGGTTGGCCATGTAGTCTTCCACCTGGCCAATCAGGAAGATCACCCGCTCCTTGAGCAGTCGGGAGTATATATCGAACTGCCGCTCGCCCCGGGAGGTTTGCTCCACCACAATCGGCACCAGCCCCGTGGCGGTGGGGTCGGCCATCAGCGTTTTCATCTCCGGGGTCAGGGAGGTAATCCGGCTCAGATCGATCATCTAGCGTTTCCTTTGTCTACGGGATCATGGGCAGCGTGCCCGGCTTGATACCGCGGGTGTTGGGGCGGCACCCTCGAATCACAAGGGCCTGCCCGTTTTTTCCGATACTATGACGCCCTTCGGCAGGGCGTCCACAAAGGCGGTGCCAGAAGTGGGTTAACTGCGCAAAACTTGGTCAATACGGTTACTTTCACAGCAAAACGGGGCCAAAAGGCCCCGCTCTTCGTAGGTCTATTCGGCTCAGGCCGTCTCGTCGGCCTGCTCCGGCTGGCGGGGTTTCACCGCCTCCTGGTAGGACATGGTCTTCTCCTCGACCTTGGCCCCTTCCAGGACCAGATCCACCACCTGATCCTCCAGCACCGCGCCCTCGATCTGCTGCAGTTGCTGCGGGTTGTTGTAGATCCAGTTGATCAGTTCCTGCGGCTGCTCGTACTGAGCGGCGATGTCTTCGACCCGGGCCTTGACGCGATCAGCATCCGGTTTCAGGTCATTCTTCTCGAGGATGGCGCGCACCACCAGACCCAGACGAACGGAACGCTCGGCCTGGTCACGGAACAGCTCTTCGGGAAGCATGGAGGCATCAAACTGCTGACCGCCACCGAACTGCTGCACCATCTGCTGGCGCATGCGATCGATTTCCTGCTTGATCAGCGCCGCCGGCAGATCGAACTCGTGCAGTTTGGCCAGGCCGTCCATGGTTTGCTCTTTGACCTTGCCGGATACCGCGTTCTTCAGTTCGCGTTCCATGTTGTTGCGAACTTCGGTCTTGAAGGTCTCCAGATCACCATCCTCAACGCCAAATGCCTTCATGAACTCGGCGTCCACTTCCGGCAGAGCCTTGGCTTCCACTTTGTTGACCTTGATCTGGAACACCACCGCCTGACCTTTCAATTCCTCGGAGTGGTACTCCTCCGGGAAGGTCACGTCGATGTCTTTCTCTTCACCGGCTTTCATGCCGACGATGCCGTCCTCGAAGCCCGGAATCATGCTGCCGGAGCCCAGCTCCAGGTTCTGCCCTTCGGCGCTGCCGCCTTCAAAAGCCTCGCCGTCTTTCAGGCCTTTATAATCGATATTGACGCGATCGCCCTGCTCGGCGGCACGGTCCACTTCAGCGAAGTCGGAGCGCTGGGAACGCAGCGTCTCGATCATTTCGTCAACGTCGGCGTCGGTGATTTCCGCTACCGGTTTCTCCACCTCGATGGTGGACAGGTCAGCCAGTTCCACTTCCGGAAACACCTCGAAAGTGGCCACGAATTCCAGGTCCTGGCCGCCCTCATTACGGGTGGCTTCGAAACCCGGCAGACCGGCGGGTTGCAGGTTTTCCTTCTCAACCGCTTCCAGGAAGGACTCGCGCATCACATCGGCCAGTACTTCGTTACGCACGGCGGCGCCGAAACGGCGCTTTACCTCACGCAACGGCACTTTGCCAGGGCGGAAACCGTCCAGACGGATGTTTTTCTGCGCTTCGCGCAGCTTGTTTTCCACCGCCTGATCCACTTTATCCGCGGGAACACCGACGGTCATGCGTCGTTCCAGACCTGAAGTCGTTTCTACAGAAACCTGCATAACATCCTCTATTTAAAAGACTTTTCAAATCCCGCGGTCCCCGGTGTACGGATGGACCCCGTATGAAGGGCGCAAATTATAATCAATGGCAGCCGCCCTGCCTACGCCCACGAGACGCCAGATGCTCACTGGGTCGGACGCCGGCGTCCAGCGTCTGGCTTCCAGCGCCCTAATAAAAAAGCCCCCGGGTTTTCACCCGGAGGCTCCATGTTTGGGGTGACTGATGGGATTTGAACCCACGACCACCGGAGTCACAATCCGGGGCTCTACCAACTGAGCTACAGTCACCATAAATCGCTTGAGCCGCCAGCGATGGCACGCCTGGCAGGGCTCGAACCTGCAACCGACGGCTTAGAAGGCCGTTGCTCTATCCAATTGAGCTACAGGCGCTTAACTACCTCTCAACCTTCGCTGAGTTGGTCGGGGTGGAGGGATTCGAACCCCCGACATCCTGCTCCCAAAGCAGGCGCGCTACCAGGCTGCGCTACACCCCGCCGAGCAGGTCGAGCGAGGCGGCATAATACTCGCCGCCCCCAGGAGCGTCAACGCCGCGAACCCGCTATCTGACCTGTTCGCTGGAATTATAAACAACCGGGGAAGAAAAGTGCGGTGACTCTGTTTTTGTGGCCGCCGTCCATGGCGGCCATCCTCCGGACCGTCACTGCCGCGACGTCAAAAATCGCTCCCGGCGATTTTTTGTGGCCGCCGTCCATGGCGGCCATCCTTCGGACCATCACTGCCGCGACATCAAAAATCGCTCCCGGCGATTTTTTGCTCCAACCCGCCGACCGTGCGAGAATCGCCGCGCGATTCCCACCGCTTTCCTTTTATATGTTCCAAGGACCAAGAGAGACCCATGAGCGCGCAGATTCTGGACGGCAAGGCCCTGGCTCAACGCTTCGAGCAAGAGATGTCACAACGGGTGGAAGCCCTGAAAGCCGCTTCCGGCGGCCGCACGCCGATTCTCGCCACCATTCTGGTGGGCACCGATCCGGCCTCCGCCACTTATGTAAAGATGAAGGGCAATGCCTGCCGCCGCGTCGGCATGGATTCCCAGGCCATCGAGTTGCCCCAGGACACCACCACCGAGCAGCTGCTGCAGCGTATCGAGGAGCTCAATGCCAATCCGGACGTGCATGGCATTCTGCTGCAGCACCCGGTGCCGGAACAGATCGACGAGCGCTTGTGCTTTGACGCCATCGCCCTGGGCAAGGACGTGGACGGCGTTACCTGTCTCGGCTTTGGCCGCATGGCCATGGGCGAACACGCTTATGGCTGCGCCACGCCCAAGGGCATCATGCGCTTGCTGGAGCACTACCAGGTGCCGCTGGAGGGCCAACACGCCGTGGTCGTGGGCCGCAGCGCCATTCTTGGCAAACCGATGGCAATGATGCTGCTGGGTGCCAACGCCACCGTCACCATTTGCCACAGCCGGACCCGCAATCTGCCGGAGCTGGTGAAACAGGCCGACATCGTGGTCGGCGCGGTGGGCAAGCCGGAATTCATCAAGGCCGATTGGATCAAGGACGGCGCCGTGGTGGTCGACGCAGGTTACCATCCGCAGAAGTGCGGCGACATCGAGCTGGCACCGCTGGTGGAGCGCGTCGCCGCTTATACGCCGGTGCCCGGTGGCGTCGGCCCGATGACCATCAACACCCTGATCTTCCAGACCCTGGAAGCAGCGGAAAAAGCACTCAAAGGGTAACTCCGAAGGTCTGGCGCCAGCCCCTGACGCCAGACCTCCTCCCTACTCCGGCAACACCTGCACGCTGGCGGTCATACCGGCACTGAGCAGCAGCGTGTCCGGGATCTCGTCAAACTCCACCCGTACCGGAATCCGCTGCGCCAGCCTTACCCATTCGAAGGTCGGCGCCACGGAAGGCAGTCCCTTGTCCGCCGTCACCGCGTTGCTGTTGGCGATACCGCGACCAATGCCGGTGACCTTGCCGGTCAGCGCTTTGCCGGCGCCCAGCAAATGAATACGAGCCGCATCCCCCACCTTGATCTGATGCACCTGGGTTTCCTTAAGATAGGCCTCGACCCAGAACGACTGGTCATCCACCAGTGTCACCACCGGCTGCCCGGTCTGGGCGTAATCGCCGGTATGCGCCAGCAAATGAGTGACAAAGCCGGCCACCGGAGCCTTCACTTCACTGCGAGCCAGATCCAGTTCCGCCCGTGCCAGGGCCGCTTCCGCCGCTTGCAGATCGGCCCGCGCCAAAGCCGCCTTGTTATCCGCTTCCTCCCGCTCCTCCTGGGAAATGGCTCGCCCGAGGCTGCGACGGCGGCTGGCTTCCCGGGACAGCAGATTCAGTTCCTGGCGCCGGTGCGCCACCTCGGCCCTGGCCTGATCCAGCGCCAGTTGATAACGGCGCGGGTCCACCAACAGAAGGGTTTCGCCCTCCTCCACGTACTGATTATCCACCACCTTCAGGGATTGGATCGCTCCGGACACGTCCGGGGCCACGCTCACCACCACCGCGCGCACCCGGGCATCCCGGGTCCAAACATCCTCGAAATAGTGGCGCCACAGATACCACACCGCCACCGCCGCGGCCGCCACCAGCAACGCGGTGAACAGATAAGCGCGCCAGCGGCCGCCTTCCTTATTATTAGCCATGCATACTCCCCAGCGACAGCCACGCCCCCATCACCAGGGCGAGCACGATCAAGAACACACAGAATCCGGCCAGGGCCGGATGCCATAGGTGCCGGTAGCCATCAAAACGACTGATCAGACCGTGCACCAGCAGAAACAACAGCAGGGCCAACAGCACCTGCGGCACCAAGGGCGGCAGCAACACGCCGCCCAGCTCAATCTCATACAGCATGTGCTATCTCCAGCCCCCGCCAGCGGCCGGCTCCGGATCCGGCCAGGAAGAAGCCGCCATAATTTCCGATCATATTGATCTGCATACGCAGACGCACCACCGCCCGCACCAGCCGGCGGCGCTCACCCTCGCCTTCCGCTTTGTTATAGGCTTGCTGACACTGCCGCAGTGCGCGCTCGGTGTCCGCCGATAATTGCCGCCAACGGGCCTCGTCACCGTCTCTCAATACTCTCTGAGTGTCCCGGATAAGCCGCGTCAGGGTGAACCGGATCGGATCAGGCACGCCACGCCGACACAAGGCGTCGAGAAACAGTAACCCCAGCCCCAGCGTCACCGCCGCCATGGCGCCATGCAACAGTTCCCCGTCCTTTGCACTCTCCGGACTCAGTCGCGGCAAGGTTCGGGCAATGCGGTCATACAGCACGGTTTCCATTTCGTGACGGGGGCGGCGGCGGGACATGGGCCAGCGCCCGAGGGTGCGGCACAGATCCCGGCATAAACGGGTACGGGCGGTGGCAGCATCATCGCCGGGCCAGATCAGTAGAAATGCCAGCACTGGCAATAACAATCCCATCGCCAGCCCGAGCACGTTATTGAACAGCGGCAGAGCCGAGAAGTCCTGTTGCGGCCCGAGATCCAGCAGGATCGGGAAAAAGATCACGGTGGCGGTCCCCATGGCCATGCTCGGCAACTGCGTCATCGCCAGGCCGGCCAGCAGATACACCGGCGCCAGCCACAGTACCAGAGCGGCGAAGCCTTCCGTGCCCGGCAGCAGAACCAGACGATAGAGCGTGGCCAATACCACCGCCAGGGACGCCCCCTTGAGAAACCCGGACACCGCCTTGAGCGGATCATCCCGGGTGGAGAACAACGCGCACACCACCCCGGTCTGGATCACCATCAAAGTGCCTTGATCCGATGGCGCGGCGCTCCAGAACCAAAGGCTCAGGGCCGCGGCAATGGCAATCGCGGTACGCCCGGCGCTGCGCAACGCCTGCCCATGATCCAGGTGCAATCGTGACGTGCCGGACCGCCACGACTGTGTCAGGGCCTGGTCGCTCAGCATGGCGTACAGCACGACACTGGAGCGCAGGCGATCGCACAGTTCGCCACAGTGTTCCAGTGCCAGTTGCAAGGCATGGAAACGTTGTTCGTTGTCGCCCACCGTCTCCTTGCGCAGACCGCGGGCCAGATCCCGGGCCTGATCGTGGAGTCCGGAGAGACACACCCGCAGGCTCTCCGGATCCAGTTCGCCATCCAACTCGGACATGCCGCGCAGCAATTCGTCGAGACGGTCCTGCTGATGCACCGAGGCATACCGATTGACGTAGGCTCCCAACGGACCCACCGAGGAAATCAGTGCCAGCATTTCGTGACCGAGGCGGCGGCACAGCCCGGCCCGCCGCCGCAACTGCTGGGAGTCGAACAGAGCATTCTCGCGCAGGGCTTCCAGCGCCATGCCGCTGGCGATCAATTCGCGCCGGCGCTGCTGCAGGGTGCGATTGTCCGCTCGACCGCCGGCGGTGTCCGCCACCAGTGCGATCAAATCCCGCAGTTGCTGCCGACAACGGTGCAGGTAGGCGGTGGCGGCGGAACGGGGCCAAACCAGCACACTGGCGGCGGAAGCACAGAGGATGCCCAGGCCGATCTCGGTGACCCGGGCCACCGCCACGGTGAACATCTGATCCGGCTGCGACAGGGCCGGCAAACCGATGATCAACGCGGTGTAACCGGAAAGCACGAAGGCATAGGAGCGGAAGTTGCGCAGCAGATTGGCCAGGTAGGTACACAGGGCCAGCCAGGCACCAATGGCGATAAAGAACAGCAGTGGCTGCTGCGCGAACCCGCCCACCAGCAACAGTGCCATCACCGCGCCCAACACCGTGCCCACCAGTCGTGACAGCCCCTTGGCGATCACCATACCGCCCAGCGGCTGAGCCACGATGTACACCGTCATCAGCGCCCACTGGGGCTGATCCAGCCCCAACAACAGCGCCAGATACAGTGCCAGCATGCCAGCGGCAAAGGTCCGCAGGGCGAATTGCCACTCCTTGCGCCCGGATTCGCGTATGAACGCCGGCACCGCCAAGATCATTCGCGCTTCCTCTTTCCCTGTCCTCGTTGCGGCAGTATACAACGAGGCGACGCTGGCGCTTCTACGAAGCGAAACCAACGCTAAACACTTTTACAACCCTTGTCACATCACAATGGCACACTCTCTTATAGCCCCCGCTTCCGGAGGCGCGAACCAAGGAGAGATACCATGGCAGGAAAGTTTGAACTGGATAAAGCGAGCAACGGACAATTCATCTTCCGACTGAAAGCCGCCAACGGTCAGGTCATTCTCGGCAGCGAGCAATACACCACCAAGGAAGCCTGCAAGAACGGCATCGAATCGGTGCAGACCAATGCCGCCAAGGACGAGCGTTATCAACGCAAGGAAGCCAAGGATGGCCGGCACTACTTCAATCTGCTGGCCGGTAATCATCAGGTCATCGGCACCAGCCAGATGTACAAGGACACCGGTGGCATGGAAAACGGTATCGACTCGGTGAAGACCAACGCACCGGGCGCCGCCGTGGACGATCTCACCGACTGAAGTAAAGGGGCGGCGGTCGCCGCCCCTTTATACACCCAGCGCCGTGGCCCGATTCAGGCCTCGCGAGGCCAGGATTCGCGCAACCCCACGGTGCGATTGAAGATCAGACCATTCTCATCGCTGTCCGTGTCCACGCAGAAGTACCCTTCCCGCTCGAACTGGTAACGGGTTTCCGGCAATACCCCTTTCAGGCCAGGCTCCACCACGCAGTGGTCCAGCACCTGCAAGGACGCTTCATTGATGTGATCAAGAAAGTCCTCGCCCTCACCCACCCGGGTCGGCATCGGCACCTTGAACAGACGGTCGTATAAGCGCACCTGGCATGGCAACCCGAGAGGGGCGCTTACCCAGTGGATCACGCCACGCAGTTTGCCCTGCCCTTCATCATTCTCCGGGTTCTTGCCGAGCGTGTCCGGATCATAGCTGCAGTGGACCTCGACGATCTCCCCGGCATCGTCACGCACCACCTCCTCGGCACGCACCACATAGCCGTAGCGCAACCGCACCCGATCCCCGAGCACCAAACGCTTGTACTTCTTGTTGGCTTCCTCGCGAAAGTCCTCACGGTCGATATAAACCTCGCGGGTCAGCGGCATTTGCCGGGTACCCATGGTTTCGTTCTGCGGGTGCACCGGCGCCTGCAGCCACTCGGTCTTGTCCTCAGGCCAGTTGCGGATCACCAGCTTGAGCGGGTTAAGCACACAGAAGGCCCGGGGCGCATGCTGATTGAGGTCGTCGCGCACCGAGTCTTCCAGAATCGACATGTCGATCACCGAGTCCGCGCGGCTGACTCCCAAATTCTCGCAGAACCCGCGAATCGATGCCGGCGTGAAACCACGGCGGCGCAGACCGCTGAGCGTGGGCATGCGCGGATCATCCCACCCGGCCACGTGGCCTTCATCCACCAGTTGTTTGAGGCGACGCTTGCTGGTCACGGTGTAATTGAGGTTGAGCCGGGCGAATTCGTATTGCCGGGGCTGAGCCGGCACCTCAACGTGTTCCACCAGCCAGTCATACAGGGGACGGTGATCCTCGAACTCCAAGGTACAAAGGCTGTGCGTGATTCCCTCGATGGCGTCCGACAGCGGATGGGTAAAGTCGTACATCGGGTAGATGACCCACTTGTCACCGGTCTGGTGATGCGCTTTTTTGCGCACCCGGTACAGGATCGGGTCACGCAGATTGATGTTGGCGCTGGCCATGTCGATCTTGGCCCGCAACACCGCCTCGCCTTCTTCGAAGCCGCCCTCCTTCATACGTTCGAACAAAGCCCGGTTCTCTTCCACGGACCGCTCCCGGTGCGGGCTGTTCTGGCCCGGCCGGTTGTAGTTGCCGCGCATTTCCGCGATTTGCTCCGGGCTCTGGGTGTCCACATAGGCCAGGCCCTTGTCGATCAATTGCAGCGCATATTGATACAGTTGATCAAAATAGCCGCTGGCGAAACGCACCGGTCCGGCCCACTGAAACCCGAGCCATTCCACGTCCCGCTGGATGGAGACGATGTACTCCTCCTCTTCCTTCTCCGGATTGGTGTCGTCGAAGCGCAGATGGCAAGCGCCACCATAGCTTTCGGCGATACCGAAATTCAGGCAGATGGACTTGGCGTGGCCAATATGCAGGTAGCCATTGGGTTCCGGCGGGAACCGGGTGACCACCCGGCCGTCGTTTTTACCTTCGGCAAGGTCACGATCGATGATCTGTCTGATAAAATTACTGGGCGCTTTCACGTCACTCATTAAGCCGCCTGCGGCTGAAATACGGGGGGCATTAGTGTACAGTGCGCCCCTTTACAGTCAAAGACTCAGGAGCCGGTCGAAGCGCCCCCAGACGCGCCAGACCTTCCGGCTCCCACCAAGGAGAACTCCATGAAAGTGGTGCTGACGACCACCTACGGCAAAATCACTCTGCAATTGGATAGCGAACGTGCGCCGAAAACCACGGAAAATTTCCTGTCTTACGTGCGGGAAGGCTTCTATGACGGCACCATTTTCCATCGCGTCATCGGCAACTTCATGATCCAGGGCGGCGGTTTCACCGCGCAAATGGAACAAAAACCGACCCAGGCGGCGATCGAGAACGAAGCCGCCAATGGCCTCTCCAACGAAATCGGCACCATCGCCATGGCGCGCACCTCCGACCCGCACTCCGCCACCGCTCAGTTTTTCATCAATGTGGCGGACAACCACTTTCTGGACCAGGCCCGCTCCCCGGACGGCTGGGGCTACGCCGTATTCGGCAAGGTAGTGGAAGGCATGGAAACCGTGGAAAAGATCAAGGAAGTGCCCACTGGCCGCAGCGGTTTCCATCAGGACGTGCCGCAGGATCCGGTGCTGATTGAATCCGCCCAGATCATCGAGGACTGATCCATGCGCCTGCTGATCGCTCTGTCCGCCCTGCTGATAAGCTCCCTGACCTGGGCCGCCAACCCTCAGGTGCGCCTGCAGACCTCCATGGGTAACATCACCATCGAGCTGTTCCCGGAACAGGCGCCCGAAACGGTGGAGAACATTCTGCGCTATGTGGACGAGGGCTTCTACGACGGCACCGTGTTTCACCGCGTGGTACCGGGATTCGTGATCCAGGGCGGCGGTTTTGACCGCGATCTGCAGCAGAAGAAAACCCACGCTCCGATCAAGAATGAAGCCGACAACGGTCTGAAGAATGAGCGCGGCACCCTGTCCATGGCCCGCACCTCAAACCCCGATTCCGGCACCTCCCAGTTCTTCGTCAACCTGAAGGACAACGCCATGCTCGATCACACCGCTCCGACCCCGCGCGGCTGGGGTTACGCGGTGTTCGGCAAGGTGGTGGACGGCATGGACACAGTGGACCGGATCGCCAAGGTGCGCACCGGCGTCGGCCGTCTCAACGGCGCCCACAGCGTCCGCGACGTGCCCAGCACGCCGGTGATCATCGAGCGGGCGGTACGCCTGGATGAAGACGGCCAGGCCGACTGAGTATCATGAGCTATACGCTGTTTATCTCCGATCTGCATCTGGATCCGGCGCGGCCGGAACATCTGGCCGCCTTGGAACGCTTGCTGGAGGAGCACGCCGGCAAGACCGACGCTCTGTATGTGCTCGGTGATCTGTTCGAGGCCTGGATCGGCGACGACGACGATGCCCCCTTCAACCGCCAGGCCATCGACGCCTTCCGTCGCTTCAGTGACGCCGGCAGCGCCCTCTATTTCATGCACGGTAATCGCGATTTCCTGCTCGGCGAACAATTCGCCGCCCAGTGTGGTGGCCAGTTGCTGGATGAAGGCACCGTGGTGGATTTGTACGGAACCCGCGCTCTGCTCATGCACGGCGACAGCCTGTGTACCCTGGATACCGCCTATCAGCAGTTCCGCGCGCTGGCTCGCAATCCGCAATGGCAGCAGGCAATGCTGGCGAAGCCTCTGGAAGAACGCCGCGCCATCGCCCAGGGCATGCGCATGCAGAGCCAGGGCAACAACGCCAACAAAGCCGAGAACATCATGGACGTGACCCCGGAGGAAGTGGTCCGGGTAATGAATGAGGCCGGCGTCAAACACCTGATCCATGGCCACACCCACCGCCCCGCGGTCCATGAGGTTCCCCTCTCCGGCGGCACCGGCACCCGTTGGGTACTCGGCGACTGGGGCGATCTGAGCTGGTGGATCATTGCCGATGATCAGGGATTGCGGCTGGAAAGCAAGGAAATTAGTGAATAGTTAACAGTGAATAATGAATAATTCGCGGGAACACGCGGAGGTAATTTCAAGCCGCCGTGCCCGCGCTTTTCGCTGTTAACTATTAACCATTCACTGTTAACTGCTCCTCGGTGTGCCGGAATGAAAGCGAAAGACCTCGTCCGGCTCCTCGATTAACGCCCTTTCCTTCTCCTTAAAGAACGCCACCCGGTCCTCGATGTCCGTATCGCTGTAGCGCCGGGCGAGGTCGAGGTAATCCTCGAAATGACGGGATTCGCTTTTCAGCAGGTAGCGATAGTAGCGGCCCAGCTCCTCGTCCACATGGGGGGCCAGCGCGGCGAAACGCTCGCAGGAGCGGGCCTCGATCAGGGCGCCGATGATCAGGGTGTCCACCAGCCGCCCGGGCTCACTGGTGCGCACATGGCGGCGCAGCCCCTGAGCGTAGCGTGACGGCGACAGATGGTCATAACGCACGCCGCGCTCGCGCATCATTTTCACCACCTGTTCAAAATGCAGTAGTTCTTCCCTGGCCAGTTGACTCAAGGCATCCAGCAATTCTGGCCGGTCCACATAGCGGAACATCAGGTTGAGCGCCGTGGAAGCCGCCTTTTTCTCACAGTGAGCGTGGTCGATCATCAACAGATCGGGGTTTTCCAGCGCCCAGTCGATCCAGGCCCGGGGCGTGGCACACGGCAAAAAGGCTTGCAGGGCGGATATGTCGGTCATGGCGTCCTCGTTTGGTCCGGCGGCGATTATAGCGGCACGCCGGCACCATCGTCTCCATGGCCGACGGCCATTCCCTCTGGCGTCCCGCGCCCAGCGCCGTATACTTGCCCGCCATGGGACGTCGAACCAATCCACGCATACAAAAACTGAAAGGGAGTCTGGTGGTGGCCGGATTGCGCCTGCTTGGCCTGCTGCCCTTCAGACTGAACCGGGCGCTTGCCACCGCCGTGGGCCGCCTGCTCGCCGCCCTGCCCAGCGAGGCCCGGCGCGTCACCCGCATCAATTTATCACTGTGTCTGCCTAACCAGCCGAACCCGGATCAACTGGTCAGGGACTCCCTGGTGGAAACGGTGAAGAACACGTTTGAGATCGCCCTGTTCTGGCGCCGCCCGGAGGAAGGCCTGGACCGGGTGGTGTCGGTGGATGGCGACGGCCCGCTGCGTGAAGCGGTGGACGCCGGTCAGCCGGTATTGATCCTGGCACCGCACATCGGCTGCTGGGAGGTGCTGAATTTCTGGCTGGCACGGGATTTCCCGCTACATGTGATGTTCGCTCCTTCCGGCATGGCCGAGGTGGACGATCTGATCAAGCGGGGCCGTGAGCATTTCGGCTCCACCATGTACCCGGCCAGCGCCCGTGGCGTCGCCGGTCTGGTGCGGGCCATGCGCAAGGGAGCAATGACCGCGATTCTGCCGGATCAGGTGGCGGACCGCCGTAGCGGCCGATTCGCTCCGTTTTTCGGCCAGCCCGCCTACACCGGCACGCTCAGTTGCAAGCTGGTGCAACAGACCGGTGCCCGGGTGTTCATGGCCTGGGCCCGCCGTCTGCCCGGCGCCGGCGGCTTCGAGATCCGCGTGCGCCCGGCCCACCAGGACATTCACGACAGCGATCTGGATCACGCGCTGAAGGCCATGAACCAGTCCATCGAAGCGCTGATTCTGGAGGAACCATCCCAGTATCTGTGGAGCTACAAGCGCTTTCGCCGCCAACCTCCCGGTGGCACTCTGCCGTACTAGGGCCGGTTCACACTACTTGCGCCCCGCCTCCAACGCCGCTGCCGATGCGGCCCGCCGCAGGCCACGGGCCAGATCGGCATCGTCGGTGGCGCGGGACAGTACCAGGGCACCCACCAAGGTCGACAGCACCGCCATGGCCCGTTCCTCGCGCTGCTCCTCGTCATCGCCGTCGCACAACTCGGCCACGAAGCCCAGGAAGGTCCTCAGGTTATCGGTGAACGCCTCTTTCAATGCCTCCGGCTGGCGGGCCGTGTCCACCGCCAGCGCCGCCAGAGCGCACCCATCTTCCGGGTGTTGTTGGTGATAGCGCGACAGATAACCGCCGATAAGATTCTGCAAAGCCTGTTGCCGGGGTTGCTCCGCCAACGGACGCCAGCGCTCCAGGTTGTGCTGCTGGGCCCGGCTCAAAGCCCGCACCGCCAGATCCAGCTTTGACTCGAACTGCCCGTAGAATCCGCCCCGGGTCAGCCCCGCGGCCTGCATCAGATCGTTCAGGCCCACACCGTCAAATCCTCTCTCTCGAAACAATCGCCCCGCCGTTTCAATAACCCGCTCACGGTTCTCTTCGGCCTGAGCCCGGGTGACCCTCATGATTCATCCTCCTTGCCAAGGAGCGGCAATCGCTCCGGCCATCAGTCTGAAAGTGCTTGACGAATTTTAAATGATGGGCGACATTTAATCAAACATGTCACCCATCATTTAACCGGCTCGCCAATCCGAGCCCTTTTCAAGGAGGCCCCATGCCCTCTCCACAACAGTCGAAGTCCATACCGCCCGCCCTCATCAACGCCTTCGCGGTGCCGGAGCGTCCGCCCTTGATGCCCCAGGAACAGGAACGGCTAGACAGCGCCGAGAAAAACACTCACTCCACCGCCATGGGTACCCTGGTGAGCTGGACCTTCGGCGTCGGCCCCCGGGTGGTTCTGGTCCACGGATGGAGCAGCCGCGCCGCGCACATGCTGGGTTTCGTCGATCCGCTGCTCGCCGCCGGATACAGTGTCACGCTGTTCGACGGCCCGGCCCACGGCGAAGCCACTGGCGAACGGGCCAGCGTGGTGCACATGGGGGAAGCACTGCTGGCCCTGACCCGGGAATGGGCACCCGTGCATGGCGTACTCGCCCATTCAGTAGGCTCCGCCGCCGCCCTGTGGGCGTTTCATCGTGGTCTGAGCGTTCACGCCAGTGTCCATCTGGGCGGCCCGGTCTCGTTGTCGGCAATGGTGCGACAGCTGGCCATTGGTGTGGGGCTGGACCGGGCGAGCACCGCCGCTTTCGAGAAATGGGTGGAGGACTTCATCGGTCATCCGCTGGCGGCGTTGGACCTTGACGTCTTGAAGGATGGCCTGCGTCACCCCGGATTGATCGTGCATGACCCGGAAGATGACACCGTGCCATTCAGCGCCGCCGACACCCTTCATCGAAACTGGCCGCAATCCGAGCTGATCCGCGCCGGCGGGCTGGGGCATCGGCGGCTGCTACGGGATCCAGCGGTGATCGGGCTTTGTAGCGACTTCATTGCTGCCGCCGGCGCCCAGGAAATGACGCGGGCAAACGTGGGAGGCGAGGCGTGACCGGCCCGATGCCCGAGCGTGGCGAAGCCTCCGTTCCATCCCTGGAAACGGCTCGAGAATTCAGCGGTAACCTGTTGATATTACTGGCTGGCCTCGCGGCCATTGGTACCCTTTCCACCAATATTATTTTGCCTTCGTTCGCGTCCATGGCCAGCGACATCGGTGTGCCGGCGCGGGAGCTTGGGTTGTTGTTGTCGAGTTTTTTCGCCGCCTTCGCCGCCGGCCAGCTGTTGGTGGGCCCGTTATCCGATCGGTATGGCCGCCGGCCTCTGGTGGTATTGGGGCTGCTGGTATTCATCGCCGGCAGTCTCTGGTGCAGCCGTGCCGACAACATGAATGAACTGATACTGGGCCGGGTGATTCAGGCGCTCGGAGTATGCGCCGCTTCGGTTCTGTCCCGGGCCATTGCCCGTGATCTGTTTGACGGGGAGGTTCTGGCCCGGGCTCTGGCGTTGACCATGGTGGCGATGGCAGCGGCTCCAGGATTCTCGCCTTTGCTGGGCGGGGCTCTGGAGCAGGCGCTGGGCTGGCGTGCCAACTTTCTGGTTGTGGCCGTGCTTGGCGCCATCCTGATTCCTCTTTATTTGTCAGGGGCGGGTGAAACGCTGCCGCCATCCCGCCGCGGCCACAAGGCGCTGGCCTCCGCCGCGCCGGGTTACCTGCGCCTGCTGCTTGACCAGCGGTTTCTACTGCCAGCCCTGGCGGTGAGCCTGGTGATCGGGGGGCTGTACGGTTTCTTTGCCGCGGCGCCGGCGATTCTGATGGGCCGTCTCGGGCTCAGTGCTTTGCAATTGGGCGGGTTCTTCGCCGCCACGGTCTTCGTGGTGTTTGCCGCCGGCTTGCTGGCCCCGCGCTTCGCTCGGCGGTTCGGCGTCGTCAAGGTGGGGCTGGCGGGCATTCTCGTTGCCCTGATCAGCGGCCTTAGCCTGTTGCCCGCCATCGCCGATGGGTTGATCCCGTTTTCCCTGGCGATCACCCTCTTTCTGTTCGGCATGGGACTGATCAATCCGCTGGGCACGGCCCTCACGCTGCATCCCTTTCCCGACAGAGCCGGGCTGGCTTCGGCGCTGCTCGGTTGTCTGCAAATGAGTTGCGCGGCGGCGATGACGGCGCTCGCCTCGGCATTACCGCTGCCGCCGGTAACGGCCTTGGGAACGATTCTGGCCACGACCTCGGCGCTGGCTATGGCCGCTTTTCTGCTGTACCGGAATCGAGGCGCCGCCAGTTAACGCGGGAGACGCTACGCCTGCATTCGGATTCGCCGCCCAGGCAGATCCCACAAGGGGGCTACGGAGCGCCGCTTTGGGAAGCCGCCTGGGCGGCGAATCGGTTTTTGACTTTAGTCCAGCGTCCGGGCTGCGCTTCCAGTGATTACGAACATTCATGTCATGAATGGCCACAGACCCCGTTTGGCTTAACAGATGATGGGGTTTCCGCTATACTCCGCGCGCAATTCCGACCCCCAGAGACACCCTAACCAGCTGATTTTCAAAAGAAATCAGCCAAGACGAAACGAGGGATACGCTGTGCTAGACGCCTATCGCAAACATGTCGAAGAGCGCGCCGCCGAAGGTGTGCCGCCCAAGCCGCTGAACGAGCAGCAAGTTGCCGAACTGGTTGAACTGCTGAAAAACCCGCCGGCCGGCGAAGAGGAGTTCATTCAGGATCTGTTCGTCAACCGCGTTCCGCCGGGCGTGGACCAGGCCGCTTACGTCAAGGCCGCGTTCCTGACCGCGATCATCAAAGGCGAAGCCAGTTCTCCCCTGATCGACCGCAAACGCGCCGTTCAACTGCTGGGCACCATGCAGGGCGGCTACAACGTCGCCACCCTGGTGGAAGCACTGGATGATGCCGAACTGGCGGAAATCGCCGCCGACGAGCTCAAGCACACCCTGCTGGTGTTCGATGCCTTCCACGACGTGGAAGACAAAATGAAAGCCGGCAACGCCAAAGCCAAGGAAGTGATCGAGTCCTGGGCCGAAGGCGAGTGGTTCACCAAGCGCCCGGACCTGGCGGAGAAAATGTCTCTGACCGTCTTCAAGGTCACCGGTGAAACCAACACCGACGACCTGTCCCCGGCCCAGGATGCCTGGAGCCGCCCGGACATTCCGCTGCACGGCAACGCCATGTTGAAGAATGCCCGTGAAGGCATCTTCCCGGAAAAAGACGGCGAAATCGGCCCGCTCAAGCAGATGGAAGAACTGAAGGCCAAAGGTCTGCCCGTTGCCTATGTGGGCGACGTTGTTGGTACCGGCTCCTCCCGTAAGTCCGCCACCAACTCCGTGCTGTGGCACTTCGGCGAAGACATTCCGTATGTTCCGAACAAGCGTGCCGGCGGCGTTTGCATCGGCGGCAAGATCGCTCCGATCTTCTTCAACACCATGGAAGATTCCGGCGCCCTGCCGTTCGAATGTGATGTTTCCAAAATGGAAACCGGCGACCAGATCGACGTCTACCCCTTCGAAGGCAAGGTCGAGAAAAACGGCGAAGTGATCGCCGAATTCGAGCTGCGTTCTCAAGTGCTGCTGGACGAAGTGCGCGCCGGCGGCCGGATCAACCTGATCATCGGCCGCGGCCTGACCACCAAGGCTCGTGAAGCCCTGGGGCTGGCTCCGTCCGAACTGTTCCGCAAACCGGAACAGCCCGGCGATTCCAACAAGGGTTACACCCTGGCCCAGAAGATGGTCGGCAAGGCCTGTGGCATGGAAGGCGTTCGCGCCGGCATGTACTGCGAGCCGAAGATGACCACCGTGGGCTCCCAGGACACCACCGGCCCGATGACCCGTGACGAGCTGAAAGACCTGGCCTGTCTGGGCTTCCAGGCGGACCTGGTGATGCAGTCCTTCTGTCATACCGCCGCTTACCCGAAACCGGTGGACGTGGAAACCCAACACACCCTGCCCGACTTCATCATGAACCGTGGCGGTGTTTCCCTGCGCCCGGGCGACGGCATTATCCACTCCTGGCTGAACCGCATGCTGCTGCCCGACACCGTGGGCACCGGCGGCGACTCCCACACCCGCTTCCCGATGGGGATTTCCTTCCCGGCCGGCTCCGGTCTGGTGGCCTTCGCCGCCGCCACCGGCGTCATGCCGCTGGATATGCCGGAATCCGTACTGGTGCGCTTCAAAGGCAAACGCCAGCCGGGCATCACTCTGCGTGACCTGGTCCACGCGATTCCGCTGCAGGCTATCAAGGAAGGTCACCTGACCGTGGAGAAAGCCGGCAAGAAGAACGTGTTCTCCGGCCGCATCCTGGAAATCGAAGGCCTGGAAGATCTCACCGTGGAACAGGCGTTTGAGCTGTCCGACGCTTCCGCCGAGCGCTCCGCCGCGGGTTGTACCATCACCCTGTCCGAGGACAGCGTGACCGAGTACCTGAAGTCCAACATCACCATGCTCAAATGGATGATCGCCAATGGCTACGGCGACGCCCGTACCATTGAACGCCGTATCCAGGGCATGGAAGAGTGGCTGGCCAACCCGAGCCTGATGCGTGCCGACGCCGATGCCGAGTACCACACCGTCATCGAGATCGACATGGATCAGATCAAGGAACCGGTGCTGTGCTGCCCGAACGATCCGGACGACGCCAAGACCCTGTCCGACGTGGCCGGCGCCAAGATCGATGAAGTGTTCATCGGTTCCTGCATGACCAACATCGGTCACTTCCGCGCCGCCGGCAAGCTGCTGCAGAAAGTGGAAAGCGGCACCATGCCGACCCGTCTGTGGATCGCGCCGCCGACCAAGATGGATCAGCGCCAGCTCACCGAAGAGGGTTACTACAACATCTTCGGCAGCGCCGGTGCCCGTACCGAAATGCCCGGCTGCTCCCTGTGCATGGGTAACCAGGCCCGGATCGCGCCGAAGTCCACCGCGGTGTCCACTTCCACCCGTAACTTCCCCAACCGTCTGGGGCAAGGCGCCGACGTCTATCTGGCGTCCGCGGAACTGGCGGCGGTGGCCTCCATTCTGGGCAAACTGCCCTCCGTGGAGGAATACATGCAATACGCCGCGGATATCGATTCCATGTCCGGTGAGATCTACCGCTACATGAACTTCGACCAGATGGAGGAGTATCAGGAAGTAGCGGACAAGGTGAAGATTCCGGTAGCCCAGGCAGGCTGATGGAAGCGCTTCGCTGTTGAAAAAAGCCCGGCCCCGCGCCGGGCTTTTTTATGGCCGCCATACAAACCCGCATCCGCCAAATGGAGCCCTCACCTTCAACCGGGTATGATGATTTTTTTGTGACCTTTTGAACGCTTGCGCCAGGAGCTTTTTCTTGCCTGACAGTACATCGGGTCAACACCGTCCGGACCAGGACGGTCTGCCCATGGAGCAACGACGCTGGGCCATGTTCGCTATCGTGGTAAGCGTCGGCCTGGCGGTGTTGGACAGCAACATCGTCAACGTGGCGCTACCCACCATTGCCGGGGATCTGGAGATCAGTCCGTCGCAATCGGTGTGGATCGTGAATGCCTATCTGCTCGCCGTGGCCACCACCTTGCTGCCGCTGTCGTCGCTGGGCGACATCGTCGGTTATCGCCGCGTCTATCAGACCGGGCTGGCGGTGTTCACCATCGCGTCCCTGGTGTGCACTCTCGCGGACTCCCTGGTAACACTCACCGCCGCCCGGTTTTTTCAGGGACTGGGTGCCGCCGGGGTCATGAGCGTCAACGCCGCCCTTGTGCGCTTTATCTATCCGTCACGCTTATTGGGCCGGGGCATCGGCCTGATCGCCATGGTGGTGGCCCTATCCTCGGCGGTCGGCCCCACCGTGGCGTCCGGCATTCTGTCAGTGGGATCCTGGTCCTGGCTGTTCGCGGTGAACATACCCCTGGGCTGTCTGGCCTTCGTGCTGGCCCGCCACAATCTGCCCGAGACCGGCCAGGCTCCACGCCGCTTTGACTGGGGCAGCGCGCTCCTCAATGCACTGGGCATCGGCTTGCTGGTCATGGCGGTGGACAGTCTTGCCCATGGCATGGGCGGTACCGTGGCGGCGCTGGCACTGGCCGCCTCGCTGGTGGTGATCGCGCTGTTGGTACGCCGGCAGCTGTCCCAATCGTCGCCGCTGTTGCCGGTGGATCTGCTACGTATTCCGCCGTTCGCCCTGGCCATCGGCACCTCGTTTTGCGCCTTCACCAGTCAGATGGCCGCGTTTATCGCCCTGCCCTTTTATCTGCATGACATTCTCGGCTACAGCGCGGTGGAAACCGGGCTGCTGATGACACCTTGGCCCGCGGCGGTGGCGGTCACCGCCCCCATCGCCGGGCGATTGGCGGATCGTTATCCCATCGGCGTGTTGTGTTCCCTCGGGCTGCTGCTGAAAATGACCGGATTACTATTACTTGCCGCGCTACCGGAACAACCGTCATTGCCAGCGCTGCTGGGATCCATGGCACTGTGCGGCATCGGTTTCGGGCTGTTTCAGGCGCCCAACAATCGCGCCATGATCGGGTCGGCGCCAAGAGAGCGTAGCGGTGGCGCCGGCGGCATGCAGGGCACCACCCGGCTGATTGGACAGACCCTGGGCGCGGCGCTCACTGCCCTGGTGTTCGGACAGTTGACCAACGGCATCACCCCGGCGTTGATCATGGCCGCCACCTTTGCCGCCTGCGCCGCGGCAATCAGTCTGTTACGGATCCGCTCCACACCCCGGCTATAAGCTGCCTCGGGCAGCCAACGCGCTCCAAGTCACGGTCACCAGTTCCCGCAGATGCGTGGTTGGCGCGGCGGCGCTCTCCGACGCCAACCAGGCCCGGCACAGCAGCTGGGCCGGCCCCAACAAGGTGGCCACCACCACCTCCGGGGACACCGGTTTGAGTGTGCCCTCCGCCACATGTCTCCGCACCCAGGCGGACACCGTCGACATCAATTTGGTATTGGCCTGTTCCACCTGACGGGCCAGATCCTCGCCCCATCCCGTGTAGCCGCGCTCGGACAGGAATCGCGCCCAGTCCCGGTTTCCCTCGGTCCATTCCAGGTGGTAACGCAGCAACGCCGCGACGACGTCACGAGCGCCACCGCCTTGCTCCAACTGTGCCGCCAAGCCGCCCTGATAGTCCCGGATCCCCTCCAGATAAACCGCCTCGCACAGGCTCTGCTTGTTGGCGAAGAAGTGAAACAGGCTGCCATTGCTCACCTCGGCCCGCTCACGAATTGCCTGCATGGTGGCGCTGGCCACGCCCTTTTCCACGAAAGTGGTCAGCGCGGCGGCGATGATCTTGTCACGTGTGTCCGAACTCGGCATTCCCGGCCCTCGAGTGGGGGAGTGGAAAGTGGAGAGCAAAGCACCCTAATGCGATTCGCCACAAGGCACAACCTGTGTGGATTGACGTCAATAGAGCATTCCTCTAGAGTAATACTCCACTAACGGTATCGCTATTCCGGTGATGCCCCGAACCCGGGAGACTCTCCATGCACGCCTCTTTGCAGCAGGCCCGGCAGGTCCTGGCCGAGCAAGCCTTCAGCGCCCTGTTGGGGACGGAATTACTGGACTATCAGCGGGGAAAAGCGACTCTGCGCCTGAAGGTGAAGGACGATCTGCGCCAGCAATACGGCTTCGTCCACGGCGGCGTCCTTAGCTATCTGGCCGATAACGCGCTGGCGTTCGCCGGTGGCACGGTTCTGGAGCCGCTGGTATTTTCCTCGGAATTCAAGATCAACTATTTGCGCCCCGCCGGCGGCGACACCCTGCTGGCGGAGGCCACGGTGATTCATGCCGGCCGCAATCAGGCCGTGGTCCGTTGCGACATTTACGATTGCCGTGAGGAGCAGCGTAAACTCTGCGTGGCGGCCCAGGGCACCATCGTCCGCAGTCCACCGCCCGCCAGTTGAGTTAGCGCCAGGGTGAATCGCCGCCTTTGACCAGCAGTTGCCAGACCCTCGCCGCGGCGTCGGACAATGGATGAGAGCGTAGCCGGCAGGCACTGACATCGACCCGCACTCCGGTATCCAAAGGCAGTGTCAGCAGATGTCCCGAGGCGATATCCGCCTCGATCAGCAAATCCGGCGCCACCGTGATCGCCTGTCCGGCCCGGCACAACGCCAGACAGGAACTGATCGCCGCCATCTGATACTCGGCACCCTTGCGCTGCTCCAGCAAGGCCTGGAACCAGGGTGACAGCCTTTGCCGATACTCCATGGGCACAATCGGCAATGCCCATGGCATCCGTGCCATGAATGCCCGGGCAGCGGCAGGATCCTCTCCGACCGGTTCTTTCTCCCCGCGGACCCAGGCCGCCGGCGCCACCACCCGCAGCGGCAAATGACGCAACGGCTGAACCACGGTATCGGCCTGATCCGCCAAGGTTTCCAATTGCGGGCGGTCATAGACCAGAAAGTCGTACCGGTAGGCGTACAGCCCCTCCTGCAGGGCATCAAACTGATCCGCGTGCAGATCCAGCCGGATCCCGCTGCCCTCGCGCCGTAACGGTCCGGCCAGGCTCTGGCCGAGAATATCCGGCGCGAAAGGTCCGCAGCCGATCCGCACCAGGCCGCTGCGCCCTTCATGGAAACGGGCCACCAGCAGGTCCAGCCCGGCCACTTCGTCGAGCACCCTGCCCGCCTGTTTATACAGTGCCCGCGCCAGTTCCGTGGGGCGCAGGGAACGTGTGTGTCGCTGAAACAGGGCGCCGCCCACACGCGCCTCCAGCTTACTCAAACTGTGGCTCAAAGCCGGCTGCGACATACCCAGGGCACGCGCCGCCGCCGACAGGCTGTCATGCTCATACACCGCCCGGAACTGAACCAGCTGCTGCAAGGGCCACATCGCCACTCTCCTTGATTGTCATTCGGTCATACTGGGAGAACCATAAATAAAGAGAATGAATTTATTCATCCTGTTTATCAATTATCCCGGCATACTCCGCTCATCCAATAATCAATAACAGGGAACATCATGACCGGACCGGATCGGCGCACCGTTCTCAAACAACTGGCCCTGGGGGCGGCCGCGCTGGGCGTCAGCCGTCCCGCCGGCGCCCGCGCACCCTCGCCGGTCCGCGGCGACCGTCCGCTCAACGTACTGCTGTTGGTGTCGGATCAGGAACGGTCCTGGATGGATTTGCCGGCGGAGCTGGACCTGCCGGCCCACCGGACCCTGCTCGCCGAGGGGGTGGGTTTCAATCAGTATCATGTGAACACGTCGCCGTGTTCTCCGTCGCGCTCGGTGATGTACACCGGACAGCACACCATGCGCACCGGCATGACCGCCAACCTGCATGCGCCGCCCTTTCCCACTCTGAACCCGGATCTGCCCACCGTCGGTCACTTCTTTCAGGAGATGGGTTATCACACCGCCTATAAGGGCAAATGGCACTTATCGGACATTGAGGACGGTCCGGGTCTGCTCTATGGCAGCTACCCAAGCCGGGACAAGGCTCTGGAGGAATACGGCTTCCACGACTACAACCTCACCGGCGATGTGCACGGCTCGGTATGGCAGGGTTATCTGGCCGATCGCATGGTGGCCGGTGAAGCCAGTCACTGGCTGGCGCGGCGCAGTCACCAGTTGGACAAGCCATGGATGCTGGCGGTGAATTTCGTCAACCCCCACGACATCATGTTCTTCTCCAGCGGCGCGCGGCAGGAACAGTCGCGGGTCAATCCTGATTTCATGGCGCCGCTGCGGCCGCCGCCCAACGACCCGGTGTACGAGGCGGATTGGCGTCATATTCCGCTACCGCGCTCCTTCCATCGCGCCAATCTGATCGACAAACCCTGGTGCCACCGCTCTTACGCCCAGGTACTCGATGCCATTTATGGCCACATCGATAAACAGGACGAAGCCGCCTGGCGCGCCAATCAAAGCTACTACTTCAACTGCATTCGCGATGTGTCCCGTCAGGTGGAGCATGTGCTGCAGGCACTCAAGGCCAGCGGCCAGTGGGACAACACCATCATCGTCTATACCGCCGACCACGGCGAAATGGCGGGCGCCCAGGGACTGCGCCAAAAAGGCCCGCTGATCTACAAGGAAAACAGCCGCGTGCCCCTGATCATCCGCCATCCGGATGTTCAGGGCGGACGCCGGGTGGACAATCTGGGCAGCACGGTGGATTTGCTGCCCACTCTGGTGGGGCTCGCCAGCGCGGGCAAACACAAGTGCGACACGCCGGGCGTGGACCTGAGCCCGGCACTCAACGGCAAAACCACCGAACGAGATGATCGGGGCGTGCTGTTCGCCTATGGCGTGCTGCTTTACACCGATCCGGAAGCCACCCGGCGGCTGGCCAAGGAGGGGGATGAGATCACACCCATGGCCATGCTCGCCGACTTTTTCAAGCAACTGCGCCTGGGCCCCGAATTGGGTAATCGGGGTCTGCATAGGGGGGTGCACGACGGCCGCTATAAGTTCGCGCGCTATTTCAGTCCCGACAGCCATCACACGCCGACGGACTGGGAAACGCTGCGAGCGCATAACGATCTGGAGTTGTATGACACTCATTCCGATCCGGATGAGCTCAACAATCTCGCGGCCGACCCGGAGAAGGTAAAGCCCCTGCTGATGGCCATGAACGAAAAGACCAACCAACTGGTGGCCGCCGAGATTGGCAAGGACGAGGGCCAGGAATTCCCTGGTCCGACGTTTCTTTACCGACTTTGACGGAGAACAACACCGCGGCTCCCCCGCGGTGCTTTTTATGGCGGTCCCATGTGAAACGGCATGGGACCGTTTTTTTTAACCTTCCCGCCCCCAATAGAAGTCCTCCCGCCAATAACGGAACTTGCCGAAATCGCCGTGATTCTGCGGCGCGCTGTCGTCGTTGGCGGGAAACACTTTCAGGTAGGCATTGCCGGCATCACGGTAAAACGGCAGTAAATGCCGGGCGTTGGTCCAACGGCCGGAGCGGCGATCCAGCATGTGATCCGGTTGCGTCAGCATGTCATCCAGCCACACCAGCAGACTGCCGTTGGGAATCAGAAAATAGCCGCGCACTTCCCTTTCTTCGCTGGTGGGATGCAAGACCAGATTATAGAACGCCACGTCCGGATCATCGGCGTGCGCCTTCAACCAGGGATAGGTTTTGTCGATCCAGTTGCGGCTGCTGTCGGCGGCCCCCATATGGATGATGGTTTTATACGGCAGTTGCGGGTACAAAGACACCAGCTCGTTGGCGACGATGGCGCCCATACTGTGCCCGACCAATGTGATTTCCATGGTCATGCCCGCCGGCAAACGCCGGTTCAGCTCATCAAGACGCCGTGCCAGCACCGCCACCACGCCATTGCCTTCCACCGCGCAATCGTCACCACAATAGTCCTCGTTGTAGCCAAGCACGTCCGCTTCCATGGTGGTCAGATGCTTGGTGCGACGCAGCATCATGCTCCAGGCCGGTGTCCCCAGGCCCTGCACCACCGGTGTCATCAGCAGACGGACCACGCCCGGCAACACCTGCCCGGAGCGATACAGCGTCTGGTCCAGGAAGGAATAAGGCTCGCTCTCCGGCCAGTACAGGGCCTCATCGTCCTGATAATCAGGCCGGTCCCGGTCCATGCCGCGCTGTCTCGCGTCAGCGGCGGCGATGCTGTTGGCGGTCACGTCCCAACCGGTTTCCGGAAATTTCACCAGACCGCTCAAGGTGTCGCTCAGGGTATAAACCGTGCCTCGCACCGGGGCCATCGGGCCACGGGCAATGCCACCGTTACGCACCGAGGTGAAGCGGTCCCAGAACGAGACAAAAGCACCAGAGCGCCAACTGACATAGAGCGGATAAAAACCGTCACACTCCATCTCCGCCAGATAACGGTCCAGGCGTTCGTCGTTATAACTGGGGTGGTTAAGACCGCCGTGGAAAAACAACAGTACCTTGAGCGTGTCTCCGCCACGTCCCTTTTCCCGCCGCGCCCGCGCCAGCATGTCTGCTTCAATGTCGTCCAACAGAGCCTGGTAGCGGGCATATAGATTACGGTTGCCGGCATCATCCTGGGGGACAACACCACGCTCGGCCTGGAACCGGTCCATTGATTTGAAGTCGGCCTGTTCGATGGAATACGGATCATAGGCCCCGTTGAGGTCGCTGCCGATGTGGTGCAGGCGATTGGGGTCGCCCTGATCGTATTGGGGTTTGGGGAAAAGCCGGGCACAACCGGACAACGTCATCAGGCTGACGGCAAGCAGCACTACACCTGACAAACGGGCCCGGCCAGTCACGCTGGGGGTGGCTGGCATACTGGAATCCTTTTTGTGTTGTTATGTGGTTCTGGTCATTCCCACCCTGAATAAAGCACAGGAAAAAATGTGACGTCAATCACATAAATCAGCGTTCCCCGTGCCCCAGCATCGCCGTTGCTTCGCGGCCAGCCAGTGCCAGAAGACAGCCGCCGCCGACCAGCAAGTACAGATAAAAGGTCATGAACCGCCACACCAGCAACACCGTGGCGGTGCTCACCGCTCCCAGCCAGGGCGTCAGCAAGGCGGCACCGGCGACCTCCGCCCCGCCGGCGCCGCCGGGCAGCAAGGTCAGATACCCTGCTCCCATCGCCATCATCTGTACAAAGAAGCCGTACACCCAGTCCACATGTTTGCCCAGCGCCAGCACGGTGAGATATATCACCGAATAACGCAGTAGCCAGTGCGCCAGACACAGGCCGAACAGGGCCATCAACCGGCGGCGCGGCACTCGCAGTGTTTCCACCATGCTCTGGCGGAAGCGCAGCAGCGCCCGGGCCAGGGCGCGCCGTCGCCGCAGCGGCACCTGCCAGCGTTCCAGCCAGGGGTCGGTGAACCGCAGGATGTCACTGAAGCGGTTCGCCACCAGCCAACACAGCAGCAGTGCCAGACCCAGCAGCACCATCGGCAAAGCCAGTTGCCACCAGCCCTCCAAATCCAGATAACGGCTCAGCCCGTACAGCGCCACCGTCGGCAATAGCACCAGAAACACCACCAGGTCGGTGATCTGATCCACCGCGAACACCGCCGTGGCGGTGGCCGGTGTCACCTGGTAGCGGCGCAGCAGCGCCACCAGCGTAAAGGGCGCGCCACTACCGCCGGGGGTGGCGTTAAGCGCGCATTCGGTGGCCATCACCGTGGCGAGCGCACCGCCGTGGCCCAGCCCTTCGGCGCGCTCCGCCAGCATGATGCGCAGCCGCCAGGCATTGAGGTTCCAGCACAGGAAGATCATCGCCACCATCAGCAGCAACCAACCCGCCGGAATAAGCGTCAGCCCGTGAAAGGCGCCGGCGCCCCCCAGCACCAGCGGCACCAGCGCGCCCAGCCCCAGAGCCAGGAGCAACAGCCACCAGCGGCGCCTCACACCGCCTCCCCTGTCAACTCGTCCAGCCATTGGGATTTGGTCAACGCCCGGCGGCACCCGGCCAGCCGCTCAATGGTGGCGATCCAGGCCCGCCGCGAGCGTTGGTGGCGCATGTCCACCGGGTGCACCGCCAGACGCAATACCGGTGCGGCGCGATGCGCCCATTCGCGTGCCCGATTGACCCCCTGGAACAGCCCGCGGCGCCACGGCGAGCGAGCGGACCATACCAGCGTAGGTGTCGCCAGAAACAGGCCGCTGCCCGGACAATGGAAACCGTCCCGGTCAGTCCAATAAGCAAACCCGGCCTCGGCGATGGCGGCGCGGGAGCCGGCGCTGGTCATCCATCCCGGTGGCACGAAGCCGCGGGCCGGCCAGCCGAGCTGGTGAAACATCGCCAGGCCTCGCTGTATGCGCGCTGCCGCCGTTTCTCCGTCGAGGGCGGCGAACTCACCTTCGTGCGTCAACAAACGCCGGCGCACCCACCCCCCCGGCGTGGCCGGTGGCGGGCTGTCGTCATGATGGAAATAACCGTGCAGCACCAGCTCGTCACCACGTCGGCGGCGCTGTTCCAGCGCCTGACAAAAAGGCTCGTCGTCGATAAAGCGCCCGCCGCCATGAAAGTCCGGCACCACCAGCAACGTCAGCGGAATTCGCGGGTGGCGCTCCAGGGCACGCAATAACGGTTGATAATCCGCCCAGGTCGCCGGACACACATCGTGCAGCGACAACAGGAAGGCACTGTCGGGACGGGAATCAGGTCTGGGGGCCATGGTGTTCCGATATCCGCGTTTCAGGACGAGCGCCAATCAGCCTGCGGTAGTGGCGCACCAGACTGTCCACTACCTTGTCCCAGCCATGCTCCGCTTCCACATGGCGGCGGGCGCGCTCGCCCATGGCCACCGGATCGTGCTCCTCGAACAAGACGCGTACCGCCGCCGCCATGGCCACCCCGTCATGGGGAGGCACCCTTAATCCGCAGTCCTCCGGCACCACTTCCGGCAAGGCGCCACCGTCGGCGCAAATCACCGGGATGGCCGAAGCCATTGCCTCCAGCGCCACCAGCCCGAAGGTTTCCTGATCCCCGGCGTGCAGCAGCGCATCCGATGACGCCAGCCAGGCCGCCACTTCCGCCGCTGGCATGAAATGCTCGAATACCGTGGCGTTACCCGGCGCCTCCGGTTGCGGCCCGGTCCCGATCAGCAACAAGTGGTAACCCGAACCCAGTTCCCGCAAGGCGTCGAACAACACCGGCAGATGTTTTTCCTGGGAGCCCCGGCCGGCGAACACCAATAACCGTTCGTGCTCTCCGAGTCCCAGCCGCGCCCGGGCCAGAGGGTCGGCCCGATTGGGGTGAAAAACGTGGGCGTCCACGCCAAGCGGCTGGATTTCCACATTATGCAGTCCACAGTCCCACAGCCGCTCGGCCATCACCCGGGACGGGCTCAGCACCAGGTCGAATCCGTCGTACAGCTTCCGGACGTAGGCGCGGGTGGCCCCGTCCAGCACCGGGCTGATGCGGTTGTGCAGAAGCGTGATCAGATCGGAGTGGTAAAACGCCACCGCCGGCACGTCCAGCATTCGCGCCGCTCGCCGGGCCGCCCAGGCAGGCGTGTAGGGATCACCGGCCTCGATCAGATCCGGCTGCAAACCGGCGACGATGTGACTCCACAATCCCACCCGGGTTGGGAAGCGGAAGCCCGGCGCCATCGGCAGGTTGAGTGCCGGCAGTTGTATGAAGTCCCCCTGCAGCACCGTCTCCGCGCCCGGGTACACCACCTTATGTTCCATGTCCCTGGCCAACAGCCCCTTGCGCTTGCTGTCCACATAGGTGTGCACCCCGCCGCTGGACTGCGCATAAAACAAAGTGGTATCGACGACTCTCAAGCGTGACTCCTTTCTCCCGCCTGTGGTGAGCGCCCGGGACAGCACCGATTTGTGACCCGGTAATGACCCGGGGGTTTCAATATTGTGATAGGACGAACGGCGCAAGCGTTCAATAGGAAAGGAGGAAAAATTTCACAACCCCGCGAATTCCCTGAGGCCGGACTGGTAAAGGGTTGTAAAACGCGTCAGCGGGCGCGCAGCGGGTCCTGGCGATAGAACTGCGCCAGCTGGCCATAGACCTCCGGCAGAATCTGTTCGAGAGGCTCCGGTGTCTCGAAAAAGCTTTCCGTGATCACGGCGAAGAATTCCCCCGGATCCTGCAGGGCATAGGGATCGAGGAAAGGCTCCCCGTCCCGCTCCGCCTGTTCCAGCGCGCTCCAGGCCCGCGTGAAGGTATCATGCCAGACCCGGGCATCCATGCCGTGGTGCAGAGGAGGCGCGCCGTTGGCGCTGCCGCTGCGCATATCCAGCTTGTGTGCCATCTCGTGCAGCACCACATTGAACCCCGGCTCCGATGACGCCGCCTGCACGTCCTGCCAGGACAGCAGCACCGGCCCCCGGTCCCAGGCTTCGCCGGCCAGCACCCGTCCCTCACTGTGAACAATGCCGAACTCGTCCATTTCATCGCCGGGTGTGACGAAAGCGTCCTCGTAGACGATCACCGTGTACCAACCGTCATACCAATCCAGATCCAGGCCCATGATCATCACCACCGCCATGGTGGCGATCTTCAATTCCATGGCCGGAGTCACCTGGAAATCACCGCCGCCGCGAAACTCCTTACGCAACAGGAAGCGCAACGTCTGCTGGAACAGCCTCTCGCGGCGCTCTCCCTGGTAACGCCGTGCTGGCGCCCAGTCGGCAATGGCGTCTTCCCATTGTTCCCGGGTCACCGGCAAACGGGCCAAACGTCGGTTTTCCAGCCACAGACGGGTACGGTCAAACATGAGAGGTCCAGCAGGTGGAACAGGGTCGCGCGGAAGCGCTCAGGCAGCTTGCCCCGTTCCCGCCACACGTACAAGCACGGAACGATTGCAGGCTGTTTCAGCACACCCACACGTCGATTCGCTGGCAAACCAGCGGATCGGCCTGGCGTGTTGCATGAGCGGCGATTGTCGTGCTGCCCCCTCCGCCTCCTGCTACACTTCGTTCCTGCGTCCGTGCTGATGCTTTTTCCGCTTTTATCCCTGGGAGAGAAAACAATGGTGTTGTCCATGGCCGTGCCTTTGGTGCTGCATATACTGGCGGCGGTGATTTGGGTTGGCGGCATGTTTTTCGCCTACATGGCTTTGCGCCCCGCCATGGGCGCCACTCTGGATCCGGAGTCCCGGCCACGCCTGTGGCTGCACACGCTGGACCGTTTTTTCCGCTGGGTGTGGGGTTGCGTGGCGGTGCTGCTGATCACCGGCCTGTGGATGGTGTTCGGTGTCTATGGCGGCATGGGTTCCACTGGCGCCTATGTGCATACCATGCTGGCGCTGGGCCTGGTAATGATGGCGCTGTTCGCCCACGTCTACTTTGCGCCCTTTCGCCGCCTGCGCCAGGCGGTAACGGTCCGCCATAACGCCGACGCCGCGTTTCAGATCGGACAGATCCGGCGCATTGTCGGCATCAACCTGCTGCTGGGTCTGCTGGTGATCAGCATCGCCGCCGCCGGCCCCTATTTCTAAGAGTCTGTTTCGGATCCAGCGATGCCACGGCCTGGGCCGTGGCCGGTGAAGCCGCCATGCCGCCGTGCTAGAATCCGCATCGCCGTGCAATGCGGCCCCACACTTGTAGCGGAGTTATGGCCCTTCCCAGTTCGACCAAATCGGATCTTCTGCTGGTCTGCGTGACCTTGCTGGCGGCGGTCAGTTGGATGTTCTCCAAGGAGGCGGTGTTACTGATGCCGCCTCTTCTGTTCATGTGTCTGCGTTTCCTGCTGGCCGGCCTGATTCTGGCGTTGGTGGGTCATCGGCAATTGCGCCGCATGAACCGGGACAAATATTGGCGCAGCGTCCAGGTAGGCATGGTGTTCGGCACCGCCATGAGTTTCTGGATCATGGGATTGCACTACGGCAATCACGTCGGTGAAGGCGCTTTCATCACCAGCCTTGGCGTGGTGCTGGTCCCGGTCATGGCGCGCCTGGTGTTCAAGGAGCAGCCGCCGCTGAGTACCTGGCTGGCCCTGCCGGTGGCGGTGTGCGGGCTGGCGCTACTGTCGCTGGATGGCGGTTTCCAGGCTGAACTGGGGCAATTGTTCTTCCTTGCCTCGGCGATGATTTTCGCCCTGTTTTTCACCCTCAATACCCGCGCCGCCAATAACGCCACCATCACCGGCAGCGGCGGCCGGATCACCACCCGGGAACGGGTACCGGCACTGGCGCTGACCTCGGTGGTGCTGGTTACCGTGGGCCTGGTCACCGGCACCGCGTCCCTGTTGCTGGAGCCTTGGCGCCCCACTTTCCATTCCGGCGAACTGGGGCTGGTGATCGCCGCCTGGGTGATCGCCAGCGCCACCCTGGGCACCGCCGCGCGTTTCTTTCTGCAGACCTACGCGCAGAGCTTGTCCATGCACAGTCATGGCGTGGTAATCATGATCCTGGAGCCGATGTGGACCGCGCTGCTGGCCGCCCTCTGGTTCGGTGAGACCATGAGCGCCACCCAACTGGGCGGCTGCGCGATGATCTTCCTGGCGCTGCTGGTCAACCGCTGGGGCGCGATACGGCGAGTGCTAAAGCGCTGGATCGATCAGCGCCGGGCCGCCCGCGCATGATCCAACCGGACCGTGGCGGCCCGCTACTGGTACTGGCAGTGGTCAGCCTGTTGTTGTTCGCCCCATTGGGACCGGTGGTCTGGTGGTGGGCACACCGGGATCTGCGGGCCATGGCCGAAGGTCGCATGGATCCCACGGGCCGGCCCTCGACCTTATGGGCCCGGGGCCTGTCCATGGCGGCCACCTTGCTTTTAGCCATGATGTTGATTGGAGTCCTGATTGCTTTAATTTCAATGATATAGGCAATCTTATTAAGGCCAATTCTATATCACGATTTCGATTTTCCACTGCGCTCATTGAAGTCGATCCTCGCCGCCCCCATTTGATCGCGCTACCATCCACTATTGTCCAGCAGCAGCCTGGATCAAGCCGGTTCAACCTGGCGACCTGAGTTCACCACCACCGGATATTCGATTTGGCCGTACCGCCGTCCCGCAGCCTTCGCTCCCACCGCCGTGCCCCGGCGGGGAGCCTGCTCGCCCATCTGCTATGGGTGCTGATGCTGCTTGCCGCGCCGCATTCCGACCAGGCATTGGACACCCGCGAAGGCGGACCGCACACCCGGCCCCTGGACGGTGCCGCTCAACTTGCTTTGCCCTCCGGGTATCAGGTCCGTTGCGACGCTTTCGCCGCTGATCACCACGACGACAACGCGGCTCCGTTACCCTGGCTGCCGTCGGCGGCGCCGTCACCGTCGCGCCCCGGCCCGTCTCCCCTGAACCGTCCCCTGGTGGCGGCGGTTGTCGAGCACCATCGGCCACAGGATCCCCGCGCCCCACCCGCGTTCTCCACGCTCTGACCCCAACAACACCGCCACATGGCGGCGCCTTCGGGCGCGCGCCCGGCGGAGAGTGGTTTTAATGGAGAACGAACTTGAACCGATTTCGCTTACGGGCGGCGGCCTATGCCATCGTCATTCTGCTCGGTGTGCTCGCCGCACTGCCGAGTATCCTGCCACCGGCATCGTTGCAACGGGCGCCGGAATGGTACCGCCAACACCATCTGTCCCTGGGGCTGGATCTCCAGGGCGGCTCCCATGTGCTGCTGAAAGTCGAACAAGGACCACTGCTGGCGGAGAAAACCCGCAAGATCGCACAGGAGCTGGGTCAGCGCCTGGACCGCAACGGCATTCAGCACGGCCGCCCGGTGGTCGATGGCGATCAAGTGCGCCTGGCCATCCGCCCGGCTGCCGCCATGGAAGCTGCCCTGCGGCTTGCCGCGGACATCCGGGATGATCAGGGCCGCCGCCAGCTCTCCGTCACCCACGACGGTCCGTCCCTGGTATTGCGGCCCTCTTCCAGTTTGTCGCAACAAGTGATCAGCGATGCGGTGGAACGCAGCCTGGATGTGGTGCGCCGCCGCATTGATGAAACCGGCGTGGTGGAACCCCGTGTCACCCGCCAGGGCAACGATGCCATTCTGGTGCAACTGCCCGGCGTCACCGATCCGGAGCGCATCACCGCCCTGCTTGGCCGCACCGCGCGATTGACCTTCCATCTGGTCGCCGATGGCAGCAGCCCGGACCGTTCCCTGGTACTGCCCGGCGCGGAAGACGGCCGGCGTTACCAGGTCGAATCCACGCCGTTACTGGACGGCGGCCAGTTGGCCGACGCCCGTCTGGGCTTCGACAGCCGCACCCATCAGCCGGTGGTGAATTTCACTCTGGACAGCGACGGTGCCCGCCTGTTCGGCGACATCACCACCCACAATGTGGGCCGGCCCTTCGCGGTGGTGCTGGACGGCGAGGTCATCACCGCGCCGGTGATCCGTACCCCGATCACCGCTGGCCGCGGCGAGATCAGCGGCAACTTTACCCCGCGGCAGGCCGGAGACCTGGCCATGTTGTTACGCGCCGGCTCCTTGCCCGCCCCGCTGCAAGTGGTGGAACAGCGAACGGTGGGCGCGGAACTCGGCGGTGACACCATTCGCATGGGCGTGCTCAGCGGTGCCCTCGGCGCGGCCCTGGTGCTGGTGTTCATGATCTCGATCTACCGCCGCTGGGGCGTGATCGCCAATACCGCTCTGGCCATCAATGTTCTGTTGGTACTGGGTTTGCTGGCCAGTTTCGGCGCGACACTGACACTGCCGGGCATCGCCGGTCTGATTCTTGGCGTCGGCATGGCGGTGGACGCCAATATTCTGATCAATGAACGTATCCGCGAGGAAGCGGAGAAAGGCAAGAATGCCATGGCGGCGCTGCGCGCCGGCTTCCAGCGTGCCTTTGCCACCATCGTCGACGCCAACATCACCACGCTGATCGCCGTGGGCCTGTTGTTCGGGTTTGGCAGCGGTCCGGTGCGCGGCTTCGCCGTGACCATGGCGGTGGGGCTGCTGGTCTCCATGTTCACCTCGGTGTCGGTGACCCGGTTACTGATGGAATGGCGGCTGCGACGGCGGCAGCGGCAACCGCTGGCCCTGCCAGAGGTACCCGGGTTTCAGCGGCTGCGGCAACGGCAACGGCCGATCCAGTTCATGCGCGTGAAGGCGTTGGGCATCGTGCTGTCGGTGCTGTTGTCGGTCCTGTCCCTGGGCTCACTGGCCTGGCCGGGATTGAACCAGGGCATCGATTTCCTCGGCGGCACCGCCATGGAAGTTCAGGTGCCGGCGTCGCTGTCGGAGAACGCTCTGCGGCAGGCATTGCGGGACGCCGGCCTCACCGACGCGGCGTTACAGCCGTTCGCCGATGAGGGCCACTTCCTGGTGCGGATGCCCGCCAGCGAGAACGGCAACGCGGCGGTCGAAACAGCGAAGACGGCGATCACCGGTCTGCACGCCGACAGCCGTTTCCCACGGGTGGATATGGTCGGTCCGGCGGTCAGCGGCGGCTTCATTGAAGCCAGTATTCTGGCGGTGCTGCTGGCCGGGGCGGGCATGTTCGCCTACCTGCGGCTGCGCTTCGAACGGCATTTCGCCTGGGCGGCACTGATTACCCTGCTGCTGGATGTGAGCAAGACACTGGGGTTCTTCGTGCTCACCGGCGTGGAATTCAATCTCACCGCCATCGCCGCCTTGCTGACGCTGATCGGTTACTCGGTGAACGACAAAGTGGTGGTCTTCGATCGTATCCGTGAAAACCAGAAGCTCAATCCGGATCAGCCGTTGGAGACACTGATCAACGTCAGTCTGACCCAGGTGCTGACCCGCACTTTGTTCACCTCCGCCACCACCTTCCTGGCCCTGCTGCCGATGGGGTTGCTGGGCGGCGGAGCGGTGGCCAGCTTCGCCCTGCCGGTGCTGTTCGGCATTGTTGTCGGCACCACCTCGTCCATGTACATCGCCGCGCCCATGGCCCTGTTCCTGGCGCGCTGGCGGCCGACGCAACGGGCAGACACGGAGGCGCTGGCGGAACGGCCCTGAGCCCCTCGCGGTTCGAGGATCAGTGGTGTGCCGGAATTCACAGGCACGCTCCATTCGCGGCCAAGGCCGCTTCCCACGGAAGGCACTACCAAGCCGCTGCGGGAAGCTGCTTTAGCAGCGAAGGCGGCGGTGGGCTTGCCCACCGACCGCCACGTTGGCGCCCCACTCTCAACCGTGACTCTTCCGCAACGCTTCCACCTTGCTGATGTAGTTTTGCCGCGCGGTGTCCTGGTCCATGCCCTTGAGCTTGGCCCAGGCGTCGTACTTGGCGCGCCCCACCATGTCCAGCATGCCGGGCCGCTTGCCGGTCACGTCACCGACACTGCCCTGCTTGAAATGGGCGTACAGATACAACAGGTCATCGTTGCCCGGCTTGCGTGACAGGGTCTGTACGTCCTTCCGGGCCTGTTCAAATTGCTCTTCATACGCCATTATTCGTACCTTCAGGTTGTGTTACCCATTTATCATTAGTCCGTTGCCCGGCGCGCTATCATGCCCCGGTTCGGCAAATAGTGTCCGCACCCACAAACGGAAGCAACCGGGCAGCGACCACATAATAAGCAGCAACGTCAAAGAACGGGGGACTCCATGGCCACTGACAGCACCCAGACGCGACCTCTGGAAGCGGAACAGGAACGCGCTCTGAAGCGCGCGTTAAGCACGCTCTGGGTACGTTTTCCCGGATCCCTGGAAGACGACTACATCGTCTACGCGGAGCGTCGCGCCACCCAGTTGATCCGGCGCTCGGTGTACATCCTGCTGGCGATTTTCCTGATCGTGGTGGTGCCGGTATCGCTGCTGGTGAAGGATCCTTCGCTGGGCCGCTGGCAGGCGCTCGGCGTTTATCCCATTGCCTGCTCATTGGCGTTGCTGCTGGCGGCCATCCATGTTCGCGCGGTACAGCCGCTGGTGGCGACGCTGATCGGGCTGGCACTGATGATCTCGTTGACCGGCACCCTGATCGGCGCGATCCATTTGCAGGATCATTTCCTCGGCCAGGTGGCGGCGTTTGAAACGGTCTACGTACTGATCATCGGCTTCTCCATTTTGCGGCTGCCTCCCACCCGTACCCTGTTCTGGTCCCTCGGCGCCCTGATCATCGCCCTGGGCGTGGCGCTTTATCAGGATTGGCGCATCACGCCGATCTCATTGCTGCTGTACTACGGCTTCCCGCTGCTGGTGTGCGCCCTGAACGGCTACATGCTCGATGCCAGCGCCCGCAGCAACTTCGCCAACATGCTGCTGCGCAACGCCGAATCACAACGGCTGCGGCGCTGGCGCGACAATGCCGACCGGGAAGCCCGGCGGCAGCGTCTGCTGAATGAATTCACCGCCCACATTGCCGGCAATCCGCGTGTCACTGAATTGCTCGACAAGACACTGGCGTTTCTGATCGAGAACACCCCGGCGGTGGCGGGTGCCGGCTACCGGCTGGAGGAAGACGGCCTGCACCTGGAAGCGGCGCGCGGCCTCGGCCAGGCGGCGCGGGAACAGTCCCATATTGAAAGCGACGGTTTCCTCGCCTCGGCCCTGGAGATTCAGGGCGCCTCGGTGCGCCACGAGGTGCCCGGCGGCTACATGGATCTGGAAACCGGCCACAGCCAGATTCGCCCCGGCGAGGTGCTGTTCCTGCCGATCCGGCAGGGCGAACACACGCTTGGCATCCTGGAGCTGGCATCTCTTGAGCCGTTCGACGAACACGTTCGTTCCGCCTGTGACGCCATTGCCACGCCACTGGGTTACGCCATGATCGCGGCCCTCGGCCGGGAGTCCTTCATCCGCCGCGCCAGAGAGAAACAACAGCAGCAAAGCACGGTGACATAAGAGCTTCATTTTCGCATTGATAAGCATTATCAATACCCCTATCCTCCCCGGCGAATTACAATTCCAATCCGGGGAGTCTCAATGTCACGTGCGAATACCTTCAAAGGCTTTGTGGTCCTGTCTCCGTTACTGCTGACCGTGACCGCCGCCGGCCATGCCGAGAACCGTCTCGACAGCGTGGTGGTCACCGGCTCCCGGGCGCCGACACAAATCAGCCAGGTGCCCGGCAGTATCCATGTGGTTTATCAGGAACAGATCGAAGAGCAGGTCCGTTCCGGCAAATCGCTCAAGGAAGCCCTGGGCACACTGATACCAAGCATGGATGTGGGCCCGCAGGGCCGTACCAACTATGGCCAGAACATGCGCGGCCGCTCGGTGCTGGTGATGATTGACGGCGTGTCGCTGAACTCTTCCCGGGGACTGAGCCGCCAGTTCGACAGCATTGATCCGTTCAACATCCAGCGCATCGAGGTGCTCTCCGGCGCCTCCGCGATTTATGGCGGCGGCGCCACCGGCGGCATCGTCAACATCATCACCAAGAAGGGCCAGAGCGGGCCGGCCGGCTATGAAACCGAACTGGGCGTGACCAGCGGCTTCAACAACAGCGACGACCGCGATCTGCGCGCCGCCCAGTCCGTTTCCGGCGGCAACGACACCCTGCATGGCCGCCTTGGCGTGGCGGTGCAGAAGAACGGCAGCTTTTACGATGGCAACGGTGATGCCGTATTGCCCGACATCAGCCAGACCGATCTGCAGGAAAACCGCAGCGTGGATCTGCTCGGCTCGCTGGAGTGGAATCCGGATGAAAACCAGAACCTGCAGCTGCTTGGTCAGTTCTACGATTCCGGTTACGACGGTAACAAGGGACTGTATCTGGGCGAAAACCTGTCGGCGGTGACCGGCGCCGATCCGGAAGCGTTCGACGTGCGCTCCGGTTTCAGCTCCGACCGGGAACCGGCCACGCGACGCTACCAGCTCAGCGCCAATTACCGCCATGGCGACGTGCTCGGCCAGACCCTATATCTGCAGGCCTTCACCCGCAGCGAAACCATGGATTTCCACCCCTTCCCTTATCTGGACCGGGCCAGCGACCCGAACGCCCCCACCGGGTACTATTCAGCATCCCGGCAAAGCACTGACCTGGCCGGGCTCAAGGCCATGCTGGTGAAGGACTGGAACCGGTTCCGGGTCTCCTACGGCGTGGACTACGACCGCGAAACCTTCGACTCCGACCAAATGCTGTTCGACTTCCAGCGGGTGCTGGACAGCGGTGGCCTCGATCTGGACCGGGTCAACAAACTGGGCCGCTATCCGGATTATCAGGTGGACAGCCTGGCCGCCTTCGTTCAGGCCGACTGGCAGATCACCGACACGCTTCGCTTCAGCAGCGGGCTGCGCCATCAACGCATGGATGTGGAGGTGGACGACTTCATCGCCGTGGCTCAGCAGGTCAAAATCGCACGCGGCCAATTAAGTGGCGCCGACGCCATCCCCGGCGGCAGCAATGACTACCACGCCACCCTGTTCAATGCCGGCTTTATCCAGGAACTGAACAATGGTCACCAGTTCTGGATCAACTACAGCCAGGGCTTCGAACTGGCCGACCCGGCCAAGTACTACGGCCGGGGCAGCTACGACGAGAGCAGCGGCTACGCGGTGCTGCGGGAAGGCATCGACGTGGACGGCCAGCCCATGGATGCGATCAAGACCGAGCAGGTGGAATTGGGCTGGCGCGGCTACGGCGAACGCTGGAATGCACAGAGCGCGGTTTACTACAGCTGGTCGGACAAGACGCTGCAGATCAACAGCGGCGATCTGTCGGTGGACGTGGAAGACGACAAGAAGCGCAACTACGGCATCGAAGCTCAGTTGGATTACTCTCTCACCGACCAGTGGAGCCTCGGCGGTAACGCCCATATTGTCCGTTCTGAAGAAAAGAACGACGGGGAATGGGACCCGCAGTTGGCCACCACCGCCAGCCTGTCAAAAGCCACCGCCTACCTCGGCTGGCAGCAGCGCGGCACCCGCGCCCGTGTGCAGAGCACCTATGTCCACGATCTGGACGACGACTACGACAATGAAATCGACGGCTACACCCTGGTGGATGTGATGGTCAGCCAGCGCCTGCCGGTGGGCACCGTGTCCGTGGGCGTCCAGAACCTGTTCGATCGCGACTACGGCACCATCTGGGGCCAGCGGGCGCAACTGTTCTACGGCGGTTACTACGGCCCTGACGCCATGTTCGATCAGCGTGGCCGGGGGCGGACCTACACCCTCTCCTACTCCGTCAAGTACTGAGCACCGTGGCCCTTTTATTTGAGATGACGTTCTAACACACCTACACGCTACGAAGCCGCTGTAGGAGTTTGCCTTGCAAACGAAATTTCTGGGACCCGAAAGCCCGATTCGCTTGCAGGGCAAGGCCCTACAGCGGCCTTGTAGCAATCTCTGAATTCATGTCCCTGGGATCTGTCCGAGCGCGAGTTTTTTCACGGATGTTGCCGGCCGCGCTTGAGCGGCGCCGACAGCCTTTCCGGATGGCGTGGCTCGACGTCGTCCAGCAAGGCGTAGATCGCTTCCAGATCCTTCTCCACATCGCCGGTGGGCCAGAACGCGTCCAGAATCCGCGCTTCCTTGCGGCGATAGCAGAACGTCACCACGATGATCGGCAATTTCAGCGCCAGCGCGATCCGATAGAAACCGGTCTTCCATTCCCGCGCCCCGGTGCGAGTGCCTTCCGGCGTGATACCAAGCCAGAACGGATCGCCGGCCGCCAATACTCTTTGCGTTTCCTCCACCAGCCCGCCGGCGCGGCCCCGATGCACGGGGATGCCGCCGAGCGCCTTGAGCAGTACGCCGGTGGGCCCCCGGAACAAGGTGTGCTTGGCCATGAAACGAATGTCCAGGCGCAGGCTCTGGATCGCGCTGATGCCCACCAGCCCGTCGTAATTGGAAGTGTGCGGAGCGGCGATCATCACCGCCCGTGGAATATCGGGCAAACGCCCCACCACTTTCCAGCCGATGGCGCGCAGAATCCAGCGGCCCAGCAACGCCATCGGCGCACTGCCGCGGCGCGGCACCCGTGCTCCCAGGTCCGCCGGATGCAGAGGAGGCAGCTCAAGCCCGCTCATGGAATCAGCCAAACACCACGATGGTCTGGCGACTGAACGCCACCGGACGCCCTTCGCCATCCCAGATCACCGAGCGATTCTGGCCGTAGCCGTCGGCGAAGCTGTCGGTATGCACGGTGTACAACCAGTGATCGGTCCACGGCAGCTCGGCCGGATCCTCCAGAAATTCCATGATCCAGGTCATGGAGCTGGACGGAGCCCGTTTGGTCAGCATCGGAATCACCGACGGCGGCCAGACATCCACCAAACATGCAAGACTGGCGGCATCCTGGCGCTCCGGGCGCTCACGGAAGCTCATATAACCTTCGAAGTCCGGCTTGTCGCTGCCAGAGTACGGGAACTGGCCGGCCACCGGGCGCATCTCGAATTCGCGCAGAAAATCCGGGGAGACGCCCTCCATGAACGGGATGGCGTGGTACTCCTCGGCGGGTTTCCAATCCGGCGCCGCCGGTCCCGGGACCCGGATGGAAGATTCACGGGCATGGCCCAGGCTGGCCAGCATGGTGCTCACCACCTGCCCTTCCTGACGGGCGGTGACCTGCATCTGGGTCACGGATTTGCCGCTGCGCAGGATTTCCGCGCTCAGCGCCAGCGGCCCCGGAACGGCGGGACCGACAAAAGTCAGGGCAAAAGAACGTAAAGGCGGCGGCTCCGGCAGTTCCCGAGCCAGATACGCCTGCATGTGACGGATCAGAATGGCGCCCATCAAACCACCAAAAGTGGCGCGGCCCTGCCCCCAACCTTCGGGCAGAATCATTTCATTGGCTTCGGCCGCAACCATAATGGAATCAAATTTCATATTTCGCTCCCTCCGAAAGCGGCTATTGATAGCAGAGGGCGTGTTCCAGGGAAAGGGCCGAAACGATCACACTGCGGGATGCGTGGTCAATCAGGCTAATAGCGACATGGAAAGGACTAAGGAATTGCTGTGGGAGCCAGCCTGCTGGCGAATGTGGCCTTCCGCATCAGGTCATTCGCTTGCAGCGGCCCGCCGCCCGGACCAGATCCCACGGTGGCTTCGTGGTCAGTTGCTCTGGCAGCGAATCGGCGTGCGAACATGTTACCCCCGCCCCATGCCTTTCTTGGTCCGCGCCGTCGCCTCGGCCCGCAGTGGGTCCTCCGGCCATGGGTGTTTGGGATAGCGACCGCGCAGGTCCTTGCGGACCTCGGCGTAACCCTCGCGCCAGAAACGGCCGAGATCCCCGGTGATGGCCGCCGGACGTCCGGCCGGGGTCAACAGCGAGGCGGTCAGAGGCAGTTGCCCGTCAGCCAGGGACGGCAGCGCTTCCATGCCGAAACACTCCTGCAACTTTACCTCCAGGCGCGGGCCGCCGTCGGGCAAATAATCGATCGGCACCGAACGCCCCGACGCCACCGTGCAGCGTTCCGGCAACCACTGATCCAGCCACGCCTGCCGTTCGTGGCCAAGCCACAGGGACAACGCCTGCCCCAGCGGCAAAGCACGCAGATCCCGCAAACCACGGTGCCCGGCCAGGAACGGCAGCAGCCAGGATTCCAGTGTGGCGAGCAGGCTGTCATCGTCCGCCGCCGGCCACTCTTGCGGCCGCAGCCGATGCATCCAGTTCACCCGTGCTTGCCACTGGCGCCAGCGGGGCTCCCACGGCAGCACCGACAGCCCCCGCTGACGAATACCGGCCAGCAAACCCTGTTCGATCAACGCCGGCGATGGCGAGGGCAACGGACGCCGCTCAATCACCAGTTGCCCCACAGCGCGTATCTGCTCGGCCACCACCCGCTCGCGGTGCTCGTCCCATCCCACTTGTTCTTTCCAGGGAGCCCGCTCCAGAACCGTGGCCAGCACTTCCTCGTCCAATCCCCAAGCCAACCGGATCCGGCCCTCCCTGGGATCACCGTCGGTGTCCAACACCACCAGCCATTCATGGCCGGCCAGCGCCGAGCCCGGTTGCAGACGGGCGCCAGAGCCATCAGCCAGGACATAACGAGAGCCGTCAGCGAGGACGTAACGAGCGCCATCAGCGGCGCTATGACGACTTGTGCCTTGCTCCCGCCGGCGGGCCAGGCCATCCGGAAAGGCCTCCGCCAGCACCCGCCCTAACAGACTGGCGTCGGCTTCCTGCCGATCCGCCCGCACGCCGCGTAAACGCCGCAACGCTTTACGCAGTAACGGCCAATCCCCCGGGCGGGCTCGATACCGTTGCCAACGCCGTTGCAAATCCACTTCCCGGTCCAGCCCCGCCGGCGCGTCCTGAATCAGCAACGCCAGTACCGCCGCGCTTTCCGAGCAGCCGTGTTGATGGCCGCGCACCACCAAAGCCCCCTGCTCCGGGTCCATTGGCAGTTCCGCCAGCGCCCGGCCCAGTTCGCTGAGCGCGCCCCTGTCATCGAGCGCGCCCAACCGTTCCAGCCGCGCCCGCGCCGCCCGCCAGGGCCCCGCCGGCGGCGGCGTCAGCCAGAACAATTCACCGGGGTCGCGACACCCCCAACGGGCCAGATCCAACACCAAACCGTCCAGCGCCACCTGGCTGGTCTCCGCTTCGATATGACGGGCCAGCACTTCCTCCCGGGACCACAACCGCAGGCACTGGCCCGGCCCAAGCCGCCCGGCGCGCCCGGCGCGCTGGTCAGCGTTGGCCTGGCTGATACGCCGGGTGGTCAGGCGGCTGCGATGGCGCCGTGGATCGTATTGCGGGCTACGCTGCAAACCGCTGTCCACCACTGTGGTAACGCCGTCCAACGTCACGCTGGTCTCCGCCACATTGGTGGCCAGCACCACCCGCGGCCCCTGACTGGCGCGCAGGACCCGCTGTTGCTCATCACCATCGAGGCGACCGTGCAGAACCTCCACCGCGCAGTCGAGTCCGGCCAGGGCCTCGCTCAATCGGCGAATTTCCCCGGCGCCGGGCAAGAACACCAGCACCGTGCCCTCCCCCGCCACCTCACGCACGCAGTCGGCGCAATGATCCAGCCAATGGCGCTCCCGTCCCGGCGCCCGATAGTGCACCGCCACCGGATACTGCCGCCCTTCGCTGCGCACCACCGGCAACGCCAGCCCTTCGCCCAGCGGCTCCGCGTCCAGGGTCGCCGACATCACCAGCAGACGCAGGTCCTCGCGCAACGCCTGCCGCACTTCCTGCACCAGGGCCAGGCCCAGATCCGCCTGCAGGGAACGCTCGTGAAACTCGTCGAACAGCACCGCCGCATACCGCTCCAGAGCAGGGTCCTCATGCAGCATGCGGGTGAGCACACCTTCGGTGACCACTTCGATCACCGTGTCCTTGCCCACGCGGCTGTCCAGCCGGGTACGATAGCCAATTCTCTGCCCCACCGGCTCGCCCAGTTGCGATGCCATATAAGCGGCCACCGAGCGGGCCGCCACCCGGCGCGGCTCCAGCATCAGAATGCGGCGCTCCTGGCGCCAGCCGGCATCCAGCAGCGCCAGCGGCACACGGGTGGATTTGCCGGCTCCCGGCGGCGCTTCCAGCACGGCGCCGCCGTGCTGTCGCAGGGCGTCGAGCAGGTCCGGCAGAACCTCGTCCACCGGCAGGGAATCGGAGGGAGAAAACGCATTCGTGGTCATGGGGCGTCATGATACAGACGCGCTCGCCTGGCGGGCAGTGGCGCCGAAGCGCTATCAGTGTAATGGCACGCCGCCCACCAGAGCGCTGGCCCTGTTCAGCAAGGGGTCGTCCGCCCGGTCCGCGCGGTGAGCGAATACCAATCGCACCGGCGGTCCTGCTTCACAGAGCACCGTCACCCCGCCCTGACGCGGTACCTCCTCGGTGCCGTCATCATGCACCAGTCCCAATCCGGCACCGGCGGCGACCAGATCCCGGGTCATGCTTTCCTTGTCGATCCGGATGATGCGCGGAGGCCGGATGCCGTGCTGCCGGAACAGCGCTTCCGCCGCCCGGCCGCACCCGGTATCGGCTCCGGGGCATAGCCACGGCAACGCCTCCAGGCGCCGCCAGTCGAGCGGCCCCGGTGCCACCCAATCCGGCGGCGCCACCAACTGAATATTGAAGCGGGCCAACTCCCAGGCGTTCAGGGCCTCACCCGCCAGCTCGCCGCAGTGATAGAAAGCCGCGTCCAGACCGCCTTCATGAAGCGCTCTGGCGAGGTCTCGCGAATCACCGTATTCCAGCACCAAGTCCACCTCGGGATGGTGCCGTGCCAATTCGGAAAGCAAACGTTGTAACGGTGCCGGCTGAATATTATGGCCGGCACCCAGCCGCAACCGGCCCGCCGGCCGGCCGCGCAGGCGGGCGGCCTGCCGCAGCAGATCCTGGCGGGCCGCCAGCACCGCTTCCGCCTTGGCCAGCAAAGCTTCGCCGTCGGCGGTGAGGCTCATGCCCCGGGCGGTGCGTCGGAACAGAGTCAGTGACAGGGATTGCTCCAGCGCCTGAACGCGGGCGCTGATCGCCGGCTGACTCAGACACAGGAGGCGGGAGGCCCGGGTAATGGAGCCTTCCCGGGCCACCGCCACGAATACGGTCAGTTGCTGCAGATCCATTCGCTTTTTATCCGATCGCTCTTTATCCGACCAATCGGGCTCTCGGCCGGATCCGCATCATCGCCCGAATCGACTCCTGCTGAGAACCCCGCCGGACCGTCAACGCCGTCCGCTAACCAGATGAACCCGGGCGTCCATCCACACTTCGCCGTTGCTCACATGGTTGCGGAATCGCTCCGTCAGTCGTTGCCGGGCGGTCTGACGCTGGGATTCGTCCGCATCGGCCAGACGCTCCGAAATGGCGAAGCTGGATAACGCGAAATCCGCCGCCTGTTCCGGCGCCAATCCGCCGCCCACCGGTAACGGCCCTCGCCACTCGTCCACGTGCAAGCCGCTGAAGCCGGCGTCCGCCAGCAGTGCCAGCAGCGGATCGGGATCGCCGTAACGAAACGGTCCCGGCGCCCGCCAGTCCGGTTCCGGCAGAGCCATCACCGCGGCCACCTCGCGGCGCGCCCCGTCCATCCACAGGTTATCGTCCGCCGGTCCCCAGACCGCGAAAGTAAAGCTGCCGCCGGGCGTCAACCAGTCCGCCAGGCGCGCGAACGCCGCCGCTGGCTCGGCGAAGAACATGATGCCGAAACGGGACACCAACTGATCGAAACGGAGGGATGGAAGATCGGCGACGGTGACGTCGGACTGCTCGAAGATCACCGGAGCGTCCGCGCCAACCGCACGCTCACGGGCACTGGCCACCAGTTCCGGGGCAATATCGAAACCATATACCTGGCTGCCAGCGGCCGCCCGTGCCGCCATGGCCAGACTGGTGCCGCCCCCGCCGCAGCCGATGTCGGCGATACGGCCCGGACGGCTCAGATCCATGGCCGCCAGCAAGGGCGTATCCACCGGTTTGAGCATGGCCTCGATGGCACTCAACTGAGATTGCCACTTACCACCCCGTCCGTTGGCCCAATCCTGGGACTGCAATGCGTCGCTCATTCCTTTCCCCTGGTTCGGTCACCTGAAACCCGGGAGTGTGCCGACACCGATGCACGCCATCCAATCGTTTTTGCCGAGGTCTGACCCCGGCAAAACGAATACCTTCGTCAGTCTCGGGTCCAGCCGCGTTGGTCATGAACTGGCCATGACGCGGCTTCCGCTCGCAGCGCCGTCCGCACCGCCGGGCGTTCACCAATCCGTTCCTGATGCCGCTGCAACGCCGGCCAGGGATTCAGGTCGATGGCGAAAAGCGGGCACCAGCGCAACACCGTGAACAAATAAATATCGGCAACGCTATAACCGCTTTCCATCAGGTAGGGGCGTTGCACCAGAATCGGCTGCAGATAATCCAGGCGCCGCTGAAGCCGCTCGATGAAATGCTCTCTGGCCGCCTCCGGCAAGGCGCTGTTGAACAACGGCGCCAGGCCAGCGTGGATTTCACAGGTGACGAAATTGAGCCATTCCTGTAGCCGCACCCGCTCCCAACCGCCCGCCGGAGGGGCGAGCCCCCGTTCGGGTCGCAGATCCGCCAGGTACTGCACGATCACCGCGCCTTCGGTCAGAACCCGGCCACCGTCCAGTTCCAGGGCGGCAACATATCCCTTGGGGTTGATGGTAAGGAAGTCCCGGCCGTCGGCGGTTTTCTTGGTACGGTTATCCACCTGAATCCGTTCAAATGGCAGTGCCAGCTCGTGCAATACGATGTGCGGCGACAAGGAACAGGTACGCGGGGCGTCATAGAGTTTCATCGGGCTCTCCAAAGCGTCGGCAAATAAGCATCGGGAAACAGCGCCGGCAGTTTGCGTCCCTCCGATAAAGCTGAGAAATTAATATTTAATTTTCCAATCATTAGCCTGGCTACTGACAATGATGAACCTCAGCCATTGGCGCCTGATGGTGGCGGTCGCCGACAGCGGCAACATCACCCGCGCCGCCGAACAGGCGGGCATGACCCAGTCCGCCGCCAGCCAGGCCATCACCCGGCTGGAATCGACGCTCGGTCTGACGCTTTTCGCTCGCTCCCGGCAGCAGGTACGGGTTACCGCCCTGGGCGAACCGATACTGGAGCATGCCCGCGCCATGCTGGCCCATCTGGACGCGATCCGCGCGCTGGTCGATGACAGCCACGGCTTGCGTCACGGGCGCCTTCGCCTGGGCAGCTTTCCTTCGGTCATCTCGACACTGTTGCCACCCATGCTGCGTGATTTCCAGCTGCGTCACCCCGGCATCGAGGTGGTTTCCCTGGAAGGCACCGATGAGGAAGTGGAGGCCTGGTTGGCGGACGGCGCCATTGACCTGGGGGTCGTGTTAAATCCCGCCCGCGGGCGTCAGGCGCTGCTGCTCGGCGGTGATGCCTGGGTCGCGTTGCTTCCCGGCACCCATGAACTTGCCCGCCGCGCCACCTCGCGGGGCATCACGCTGGCGGAGCTGGCGGCGCAGCCGTTTATTCTCGCCACCGGTGGCTGCAAGGTGAACGGGCAAAGCCTGGTCCGCCAGGCCGGTCTTGAATTGGACGATGTACGCGTCACCGTGCGGGACTGGGCAAGTGCCTGCGCGTTGGTCCGCGAAGGCATGGGCGTTTCCCTGGTGCCGGAATCCAGCCTGCCCGATAACCTGCGTGGACTGCGGCATTTCCCCCTGGATCCTGGAATCCGGAGGGAGTTCGGCCTGGTCTGCTCGGCACGAGGACAAACGTCGCCAGCCGCGCAGGCACTCCGGGAGCATCTGGCTGCCGCGATCTGAGCCGCGCCCGCGTCATCAGTGACGGCACGGCGACGCGTTAACCCGGCATCCGCGTGGCGGCGTACTCGGCCAGGGCGGCGATGGTCTTGGACGGGTTCAATCCCAGGGCACGGGGCACCATGGCGCCATCCACCACATACAGACCGGGATAGTGGAATACCGCGCCGGTGTGGTCCACCACCCCCTGCTTGGGGTCGTCGGCCATGCCGCAGCCTCCCAGTGGATGGGGGGTCACCAGATTCTTGAACCACTTCCAGGTGGCCGGCGTCATGCCCCGGCCACCGGTGGCTTCAGTCAACGCCAGGTGGCGGTCGGCCAGCGCCTGCACCGCTTTTTGCGCCTTGCGGTAATCCCATTTCAGCCGCAGCCGGTCCTTTTTCCAGGGCGCGTACCAGCGCCGGCCCAGCCGGAAGCGGCCACCGGGATCGTCCACCGCCTGGCCGAACCACGGCATCATACGCAGGAAGGGATTACTGTCCTCGCCATATTCCAGCATCGCCGCGCCAAGGCGGGTGCGGGCCAGCCGCGGGTGCCGGGCGGTGTGCTCCAACAGGTTGCCGAGCAGATCCGGCAAGCCGCCGTCTTCCACCAGGTAGCGGGCGCCATTGTCGCTGCCATCCAGGTAATCGATGGCACTGGTGATGGTGGGGCCTCGGGTCGGCGCGATCTCACGATCGGAATAGAGCGCCGGAGTGAAGAAGTCACCGTTGCAACTCCAGTTACGTCCCAATGCCCGGCTCAGCTTCGGCAAGGTGCGATACTGATCGCGACAGCGCAACAGCAACTCGGTGGAACCGACACTGCCGGCGGCGACGATCACCCGGCCAGCACGGTAGCGGCGCCAGGCCCCGGCCAACAGATCGCGTACCCCCACCTCGTAGCGCCCATCCTCCAGCGCACGAATCCAGCGCACATGATGTAACGGGCGGATATCGGCGCCATGCTGCTCGGCCCGCGCCAGATAGTTCAGATCCAGGGTGTTCTTGGCGTTCACCGGGCATCCCAGATCGCAATTGCCGCAATGCACGCAGGTGCCTTGCTCCCGGCCGTGGGCGTTGGTCCAGGTTTTGCTGTGGCGATAGTCGTAGGCGTCATCGAGGCCGGCATGCCACTCCGGATCGAACTGGATCGCTTGCGGCACCACTTTGAAACGGCCACCGTGACCAAGCTTTTCCGCCGCTTCGTGCATCAGGCGGGTGCGCGGTGTCCATTGATTGTCCGGCAGCGATTGCACCCCCATCATTTGACCGACGGTGTGGTAATGGCGGCTCAATTGCGGATAACGAATGGCTTCCGGCCAGCCCTGTTCGAACATCTCCGGCCGGGCATCCAGGCTGACGTTGGCGTAGATCAGCGACCCGCCACCCACCCCCGCGCCCATGGCGATGCTCATGTCACCGAAGTAGCGGAAGTCGAGCCAGCCGTTCTGATGTTCGGGCTCGTCCTCATCCCATAGCCAGTTGTCCTGACTGACACTGGGGTAGTCCCGTGATTGCCAGCGGCGCCCCCGCTCCAGCACCACCACCCGTTCCCCGCGTTCCGCCAGCCGGCAGGCCATCACCGACCCGCCGAAACCACTGCCGATAATCAGTGTCGCCACTGTTTCCATGGCGCTTCCCCCTGCTCCGTTCCCAACCCGGACAGCCGCAAAAGCCGCGCGACCGTGCCGCGCCCCCAGGCAATGACAAATAGTCCGTTTTATTCCCTATGCTTTTCAAACACTTGCATGATGGATTGAAAGTAAATTCCTGTCCATCCGCGGCGCTATGTATTATCCTTCGCGCATCTCAGCCCCGCCAGCTTCTCATCATGGAACAGATCGATTTCGTCGACCAGCAGCAGAACCTCCCGACCACTCCGAAACGGGCACCGCGCATGCGCCGTACCGGCTCGGTACGGGCGGGTCACCGCCGCCTCACCGCCGACATTCCCGCGGATCTGCACAAACGCCTGAAGATGCAGGCCCTGCGCGAGGATCGCTCGGTCACCGATCTGATCGTTCACGCGGCGGAATATTATCTGCGCAAGTTGTAGGCCTCCTCCTTCACCAAACCGTCAATAATCCGTCACTGATCCGTCCCCGCCCCCTCGTAGCCTGCCGTAGAATCGGACAAGCGGAGGGACAATCATGGACGCGGATCTCTTTGTGCTCGCCCTGGCGGTACTGTTCGCACTGAGCTACCGGATCCTGTTCCGGGTACTGCCACGGGAACGCTGGCAATTCGTTGCCTGCCTGCCGTTGGCGAAAAACCGTGACGGCACCTGGCGCACGCTCAACCTCACTTATTACGGACTGTTCACCGGTCTGGCCGGCGGCTTCGGCGTGGCCGCGTTCGTATTGCTTACCGCCGCCTCCGGTGTCCCTCTGGGCATCGCCCTGGGACTCACCGCCGGCATTCTGGCTGTGTGTCTGCCGGCGGCCAAGTTGATCGCCACGGTGGTGGAAAAGAATCGTCACGGCTTTACCGTCGGCGGTGCCAGTTTCGTCGGTATCCTGCTGGCGCCGCTGTTACTGTGGGGCGCCGATGAATTATCCCGGCAATGGTGGCAAGAGCCGTTGCCGGTGATGCCGCTGCTGGCCGCCATGACCATCGCTTATGTGCTTGGTGAGGGAGTCGGCCGGCTCGCCTGTATCAGTTTCGGCTGCTGTTACGGCAAATCACTGGAGCAGGCGCCGGCCTGGGCCCAGCGTTGTTTCGCCGGCTTGCACCATGTCTTTCACGGCTTCACCAAGAAGATCGCCTTCGCCGGGAACATGGAAGCGGTGCGGGTGATTCCGATCCAGGCCCTCACCTGCGTGTTCTACACCCTGCTGGCATTGGCGGGCATGGCCTTGTACTTCCACGGACTCTATGCCATCGCCTTCGCTCTGACACTGACCGGCGGACAATTGTGGCGGGTGTACTCGGAGTTTTTACGGGCGGATTTCCGTGGCGGCAAGCGCTTTACGGTTTACCAGACCATGGCCAGCCTGGCGGCGCTCTACGGCCTGCTGATCAGCGCGCTGCTACCGGGCGGCGACACTGTTGTGCCGGTGTTGAGCGCCGGTCTGACCACCCTGTGGCAGCCGGGTATGATTCTCTGCCTGCAGTTAGTGACGGTGGGCATGTTCCTGTTTTCCGGCACCAGCACCATCACCACCGGGGAGCTGCGCTTCGGGCTGGCGCCGGACTGGCGCGGACAGGCCGGTTGCGATAGCGAGGCCGAGCCGCCGCTGGCTACACCAGCGCGGCGGCCTTGATCTGGGCATGGACCCGGATTCCCGGGGCCAGCCCCAGCCGGTCCCGGGAATAGCTGGACAGGCGCGCCAACAGCCATTGCTGTTCGCACCGCAGCCGCACCAGGCATTGCCCTTGGGGCAGGGAGCGGACGTCGTCAACGACCGCCGGAAGGATATTCAGCACGCTGGAATCCGTGGCCGGCGACAATGTCAGGCTCACGTCCCGTGCCGCTACCCGCAGACGCGGTGTGTCACCGCCGGGCCCGGAGGCCGGTACTCTCACCTCACAGGCGCCCAGAGCCAGCACCAGCAAATGATGGTCCTGCTCGTAACGCAGATGGCGGGTGCGCAGCACCACCGCCGCATCCCGATGCGCCGCCAGCGGTGAGCCGGGGCCGGCCAGCACATCATTGACCTCGCCTTGCGCCGCCAGGGCGCCGTCACGCAACCACCAAAGATGCTCCCCCAATGTCAGTACCTCATCCAGATGGTGGCTGACATACAACACCGGAATGGTCTTCGCCACCCGGCCGATCACCTCCATCAGCGCCTGGCGCCGGGCCTGATCCAGGGCCGCCAGCGGCTCGTCCAGCAGCAGCAGTCGCGGCGCGCTCAACAAGGCCCGCCCCAATGCCACACGGCTGGCCTCGCCACCGGAAAGCCCCCGCACCCGGCGCGACAACAAGGGCGTCAACGACAGCAGCTCCAGCACTTCTTCCCACCGTTGCGCCGACCCCGGCGCCCGCCGCGCGGCATAGCGGAGATTGCCGATCACATCCAGATGAGGAAACAACGTCGGTTTCTGCAGCATCAGGCCCACCGGCCGGCGATGGGCCGGCAGCATTCCGGCACGGCCCTGCCAGCGTTCACCGTCGAATTCAATGCGCCCCTGGCAAGGCTCAAGACCCGCCACCGCCCGCAGCAGACTGCTTTTGCCAGCCCCGGACTCACCGAACAGGATGGTCACGCCCCGTTCCGGCAACGTTCCCTGCACGGAAAGCTCAAAAGCGCCGCGACGAAGGACGATATCCAGGGACAGACTCATAGCGGCCCCCGTGCTTTCTTTTGCCAGCGAAACACCGCCCACAGCAGCACCAGCGACAGCACCACCAGCACCAGCGCCAAGCGCTGGGCACTGGCGTAATCGCCCGCCTCCACATGCTCATACAGCGCCACCGAGGCGACCCGGGTCTCGCCGGCGATGCTGCCGCCGATCATCAGCACCACACCGAACTCCCCCAGGGTATGGGCGAAGCCGAGCACCGCCGCGGACAGATAGCCCGGGCGCGCCAATGGCAGCACCACGGAGAAGAACCGGTCGAGAGGGCCGGCGCCGGCGGCGGCGGCCATGTCCAGGACATCCTTGTCGATGGCGGCGAAAGCGTTCTTTAACGGCTGCAGCACGAACGGCAGTGAATAGACCACCGAGCCGATCACCAGACCGGCGAAGGAAAACGCCAGCCCCGGCCGCTCCAGCAGGGAACCCAGCCAGCCGCCGGGGCCGTCCGGGCCAAGAAACAGCAACAGGTAAAAGCCCAGCACCGTGGGCGGCAGCACCAGCGGCAACGCCAGCAGCGCTTCCAGCAGGGCCTGGCCGGGCCGGACGCGGCGGGCCAGCCACCAGGCCAGCGGCGTGCACAGCAGCAACAGGATCACGGTGGTGATCAGCGCCAGTTTGACACTCACCCATAACGCCAGAGTGTCACCGGCCGCCAGCATCAAGGCGTCTCCAGCCGATATCCCGCCGCCTCGATCCGTTGCCGGGCGGCGTCACTGAACAGGAAATCATAGAAGGCGCGGGCCGCCGGCCGGTCATCCAACAGCACCGCCTGTTGGCGAATCGGCGGATAGGATTCCGCCGGTGGCAGCCAGAGGCTGCCGCCGGCTTCGCGCACCTGGGACAGCGCAACGAACCCGGCCCGAGCGGCGCCGCTTTGGATGAATTGAAAGGTCTGCCCCACGTTTTCACCACGCACCAGGGTGACGGACTCCGGCAACGCCAGAGTGGCCAGCACCGCTTCGGCGGCGGCGCCGTAGGGCGCGGTGCGGGCATTGGCCAGCGCCAGTGGCGTCAGTTCACCGCCATTCAAAAGCGCCGCCCCCAGCGCCAGCCCCGGCTCCCGGCTCCACAGAGCCAGCACACCCAGGGCGTAGGTGCGGCGGCTACCGGCGACAATCCGCTGCTGCTGCTCCAACTGACGCGGGCGGGCCTCATCAGCGGCGAGGAACAGGTCCAGCGGCGCGCCCTGCCGTATCTGCGCATAGAGTTTGCCGGTGGATCCCACGCTGACCGCCACCTCGGCCCCGTTATGCCGGGACTGGTAATCCGCCACCAGTTGCCGCATGGGGCCGGCGAAATTGGCGGCCACCGCCACCCGCACCGGCGCTTCCGGCCACGCCAGCAGCGGGAGCGCCATCAGCAAAGCACAGCAGGCGAAGCGGAACATGCCGGTCTCCGTTAGCGTGATCCGGACTCCCGGGGGTTTTGTCCGAGGTGGGCCTCGCCGCGCTGACGGGACAGTTCGATCTGGCGCTGCCGCTCGGCGAAGCGGGCCTTCTGATCCGCCGTGGACTCATGGTAACAACGCGGGCAGGACACACCGGGCTCGTACATGGGCGACAGCTTGTCCTGATCGGAAATCGGCCGGCGGCAGGCGTGGCACTGCTGATACTTGCCGGGTTTGAGGTCGTGATCGACGGTAACCCGCTCATCGAACACGAAGCATTCACCCTGCCACAATGACTCGTCCTTGGGCACGTCTTCCAGGTATTTGAGGATCCCGCCTTTGAGGTGATACACCTCCTCGAAGCCCTGCTGGCGCAGATAGGCGGTGGATTTTTCACAGCGGATCCCGCCGGTGCAGAACATTGCCACCCGTTTGTGGCGGGCCGGGTCCAGATTCTCACGCACATAATCCGGAAACTCACGGAACGCCTTGGTGTGCGGATTGATCGCGCCGGCGAAGGTGCCCACTTCGTACTCGTAGTCGTTGCGGGTGTCGATGACCAGGGTTTCCGGATCGGCGATGACCCGGTTCCAGTCCTCCGCCTCCAGGTAGGTGCCACGTTCAGCGTCGGGGTCCAGATCCTCCACGCCCATGGTGACGATCTCTTTCTTCAGTTTCACCTTGGTGCGCAGGAACGGCGGCTCGTGGGTATAGGATTCCTTGTACTCCAGCCCCTGAAAACGACCGTCCGCCGCCAGCCAGGCCAGCACCGCGTCGATGCCTTCCCGGCTGCCGGCGATGGTGCCGTTGATGCCTTCGCGGGCCAGCAGCAGGGTGCCGCGCACGCCGGCTTCGGTCATGCACGCCAGCAATGGCTCACGCAGGTTCTGGTAATCGTCGAGACGGGTAAAGCGGTACAACGCCGCCACCACGATGACATCGTTCATCGACTGAACTCCGGATCATGTTTGCTGCCGCCACGGCAATCCGGCGAGGCCGCCACCTCGCCATCGCGGGCGTTCCATTCCTCAGGGGTAAACAAATGCAGGGCCAGTGCATGCACCGGACCGGCCAATTCCTCGGACAACACCGCGTAGATCGCCTGGTGCCGGCGCACCGGCATCTTGCCGGCGAACGACTCGGACACCACCGTCAGTTTGAAGTGGGTTTCCGAGTTGGCCGGCACGTTGTGACGGTGGCTTTCGTTCTCCACCGTGACATGGACGACCGGCATGGCGTCGCGGATTTTGCGCTCAATGGCTTGAGCCACGCTCATACTGCTCTCCGTGGAATCGGGTTTGGGGACGCTATTCTACGGTTTTAGTGATCATTTTGCAGTCTCCGGGCGCGGAATAACCCTCTCCCACAGGGCTTCGCCTTCCTGGTCCAGCAGCTCGGTTTCACTGTCGCCGGGCCCGAACTGGTGCACCCGGCGGCTTTCGCCCCAGGCGGCCCAGTCAGCGCCACGGCCGTGGGCAAAGTCGCTCCACACCTGTTGTACCCGGCGGGCCAGCTGTTTCGGCTGTTCGCCGCCACCGGTGAAGTACTGCCCCACCGGCGTATCGGTAATGCCAAACACGAACGGCACGTCGACCACGTGACAGGCCCCCATGGGGATGCCGAACTGGGTGCTCGGCCAGGTGAACTGGAACCCCCAGGTGCGCGGCTGCCGGGCAGCCTGAGCGTCCAGCAAACGCAACGTCGGCACCCGGAAAAGACGGTCGCTCTCCATGGCGGAGAACCAGTCCATGTTGCTGCGCTGCGGGTGCGGGGTAACGTGGGCGCGATAGTAGTCGAACAGGCGCTGGCCGTTGCCCGGCGCGGCACGTTCGAAGCGGCGCAGAATCTCGGCATCGTCCATGGCGCGCATCTGCTCAACCGTTGGGAAGCCGGCCAACGGCCCGGAATATTGAAAGAAGTTCCACTCGTCCCGGCACACCCCGGCGAGCAGCTCGATATCCGCGCAGGCACCATCGGCCATGGCCTGGACCGGAACCCGCGGCAGCAGGTCACCGTCCACCATCGGCAGGAAATTCATCCCGAACTGGGGAGTGGAATCCCGCAATCCCCGCGCCACCGACGTACGCAGGGCCTCCCCCTGGGCCGACAGCCAGGCTTCACCGTCGGCCTGCCGCAAACGGTCGGCGACATCACCCTCGCCGGGTAGCGCCGCCAGGAACGCCTCGGTGACGCGCCGCGACTCCTCCGGCGATAGCACGAAATCGGCGCCACCGGACTGGATGATGGCGCGCTGGAACAGTGGCCGCGCCCGTGGCGCCGCCATCAGCGAGGCGACACTGAAACCACCGGCGGATTCACCGAAAATGGTCACCTGGTCAGCCCGGCCGCCGAACGCCTCGATGTGACGATTCACCCATTCCAGGGCGGCGATTTGATCGCGCAACCCCAGGTTGCTGTCCGCTTCCGGCAGCACCGAGGCGAAATCGGCGAAACCATGGGCGCCCAGCCGATAGGCGGCGTTGACCACCACCACCTTGCCATTCCGGGCCAGTTCGGCGCCGTTATACAGCATCTGCGAAACCGATCCGGCGGTGTAGCCGCCACCGTGATACCACAGCATCACCGGAAAGGGCCCCTCGCCTTCGGGAACCCAGATATTCAGATACAGGCAATCCTCGCCGGATTCCTCCACGCCCATCAGCGGGTTGCGGCGCTGCAAGGAAGGCAGCGGATAGCGATCGGCCCGCTGTACCTGATCACTGTCGGGCAGCGGCTGGGGCGCTTTGAAACGGCGCTCGCCCAGCGGTGGCAATGCATAAGGCACGCCGCGGAATTCGTGGACACCCTCCCCCGGTACGCCCTGATAGCGGCCCTGCGACAGGGTCACGGTCTGTTCATTCGCCACCTTGTTCTCCTTAGCATTTGGCTGGTTGTCGAATTGTTCGACAGAAAAAAAGAGCCCCGCATGTACTCAACGTACACTTGTAGCCGTTATCACGACGCTTACGACTTGGCACAGGAGCCATTCAATGAGTGAACATGACGTAGCAGAAGCCCAAACCGAAGCCACCGGCTTGCGCACGCGCCTGTCCGCCACAACGGACAAGCTTAACAAAGCCGCCCGGGGAATCGTGAATCGGATTACCGAAAACGGCGAGCGCCTGCTGAATGAGCTGGTGGAAACCGGTGAAGCGCTGCGCGGCAAGGCTGGCGACAAAGCCAAGGCCGTGGTCCCGCAGGACTGGCGTGCCAATCTGGCCCATGTGCTTGGCCTGCCCACTCGCGACGAAATGGACGCGCTGGGCAAAAAGCTGGACCGCATCAGCCGCAAGGTCAACAAAATGGCCCGCGAGCAGAAAGCCGCCGGCTGATCCACCGGAAAAAGCATCGCGGCCCTTTTCCACGAGGAAGAGGACCGCGATGTCTTTTCGCATCGCCCCTTTCTTTGCCTCCCTCTTTTCCTTCCGTCCGTGCGCTTGGCGGCGCGGTCCTCTATAATGCGCGCCGACTTCATCTCCCCACGATCTAGGAGACCTTCATGAAAGCACCTGTACGCGTGGCGGTGACTGGCGCCGCTGGCCAAATCAGCTACTCCCTGCTGTTCCGCATCGCTTCCGGCGACATGCTCGGCAAGGATCAGCCGGTAATCCTGCAACTGCTGGAAATCACCCCCGCTCTGGAAGCCCTGAAAGGGGTGGTGATGGAACTGGAAGACTGCGCCTTCCCGCTGGTGGCCGGTATCGTGCAAACCGACGACGCCAATGTGGCCTTCAAGGACGCCGACTACGCCCTGCTGGTAGGTGCCCGTCCCCGTGGCCCGGGCATGGAGCGTAAGGACCTGCTGGAAGCCAACGCGGCGATCTTCTCCGCCCAAGGCAAAGCCATCAACGACAACGCCAGCAAAGGTATCAAAGTGCTGGTGGTGGGTAACCCGGCCAACACCAACGCTCTGATCGCCCAGCGTAACGCGCCGGACATCGACCCGCGTCAGTTCACCGCCATGACCCGTCTGGACCACAACCGTGCCATGGCGCAGCTGGCCAACAAACTGGGCAAGACCGTCAACGACGTGAAGAAGATGACCATCTGGGGCAACCACTCCTCCACCCAGTACCCGGATCTGCATCACTGCGAAGTGGACGGTAAAGTGGCCATCGATCAGATCGAGCAGGACTGGTACGAAGCGGACTACATCCCCACCGTGCAGCAGCGTGGCGCCGCCATCATCAAGGCCCGGGGTGCTTCCTCCGCCGCTTCCGCCGCCAACGCCGCCATCGACCACATGCGCTCCTGGGCGCTGGGCACCGATGAAGGCGACTGGGTTTCCATGGGGATCTACAGCGACGGTTCCTATGGTATCCAGGAAGGCCTGATCTACTCCTTCCCCTGCACCTGCAAGGATGGCGACTGGAGCATCGTCCAGGGCCTGGAAAACAACGAGTTCTCCAAAGCCAAGATGCAGGCCACCGAGCAGGAACTGGCCGAAGAGCGCGACGCGGTAAGCCACCTGCTGCCGTAATCGCCTTCCGGTGTTAACCGGACCCGCGCTCGCGGGTCCGGTTAACCGGTCATCACGCTTCCGACACGATGCCGTTCTCCGCGGCCATCTCCATCATGGCACGCAGAATATCGTGCCGGCTGATTTGTCCTACGAGTTTTCCGTTCTCCACCACCGGGAGACGGCGCCGATGATGGCGCAGGAAAACTTCCATCGCCTCCAATACCGTGGTCTGGGCCGGCAGCACCTGTAATTCACGGCTCATATAATCCGCCACCACACCGATATCGATACCGTGGTAACGGGCTTCGAGCATGCCGCGCAAACAATCGGATTCAGAGAACATCCCCACCAGCCTCCCCCGCTCCACCACCGGCGCCCCGGAAATACGATTTTCCAACAGCAGCCCCATGGCATCGAACAGGGTGACACCCGGATCCAGCGTAAGCGGACCCCATTTCATGTAGTCCGTTACTTTCATTGTTTTCCACATGATTTCATTCCCTTGATAAAGACGACCTCCCCCCCTGGGCGGTCTCAATTCACAGCAGTGCTTCGGTGGAACTGATCACGCCATTGGCGTCGGCGTAGACGAAATCACCAGGACGGAAAGTAACGCCGCCGAAGGTAACATCGATGTTCAACTGACCTTCACCGCGGCGCACCGATTTGATCGGCACACACCCCAGGGTGACCACGCCGAGGTCCAGTTTGGCCAGTTCCCGCACGTCACGGCAGGCGCCGTAAATGATCACGCCTTCCCAGCCATTGCTCACCGCGTTTTCAGCGATCATGTCGCCGATCAGGGCATTGCGCAGGCTGCCGCCGCCGTCCACCACCAGCACCTTGCCTTTACCGTCGGTGGCCAGATGCTCCTTCACACGGGAGTTATCCTCGAAACACTTTACCGTTACGATCTCGCCGCCAAACGCCTGGCGGCCACCGTAGCTGAACCAGTTGAGCCCGGTGACCACGGACACTTTGTCGGCATGCTCGTCACACAGATCGCAGGTTACGAACGTCATATTCACTCCTTGTCAGGCCCGCGGCGGCGGAACCACCAGCGGGCGAATCAACAATTAACAAGACGAGACGCGCGGCCGAAGCCGCGCGTGTTTTACCTTAATTTCCCGCCACTGTAAGGTCAGGCCAAAGCCGGGAACTGGCCCTGGAATTTACCGGCGAACACCTGAAAATCCCGGTACCGCACCCGGTAGACGCCGGTGTCCGGCCCCATCAGGGCCATGCCCACCATGGCCTGCGCCACCCGTTCCGCCGGCACCGGCAACCAATGCGCGTCGGTCCAGCGGGTCACCGGTTCCAGCAGCCGGGAAATCAGGTTGCCCACGTCTTCCGCCAGCCGCTTCTCCCGCCGATAGCCACGCAGCAAGGACGGCTGAATCAAGGCCAGCAGCGGCAGGCCAAGCGCCTCCAGATCCTGTTCCATGCGCCCTTTTACCCGCGCATAGAAAAACGAGGAGCGGGCATTGGCGTTGACCGTGGATACCACCATGAAACGCTGCACACCGGCTTGCTTGGCCATGTGCCCGCAGCGCACCACCAATTCATGGTCCACATGTTCAAAGGCTTCCCGGGAGCCGGCCTCTTTCATTGTGGTGCCCAAACAGCAGAACACGTCGTCCACCTTGAAGAAATCGCCTTCCTGCTCCAACTGCTCCGGATCAATGACTTTTTCCCGCAGGCGGGGGTGTTCCACCTCCACCTCACGCCGGGTCAGCACCCGCACTTCATCATAGGCCTTGCAGCCCAGCAGCAGCCTCAGACAGTGCCGGCCCACCAGCCCGGTGGCGCCCAGCACCAGAGCACGTCGGGTCATTATTATTCTCCTTCGCCTTCTTCATGATCGTCGCTCGCCGATCCCAGCGGCAGCCAGCGGCGCAATACCGTTTCCATCTCTTCAAGATGCACCGGTTTGGCGAGAAAGTCATCCATTCCAGCGGCAAGACAGCGGGCCTGAACGCCCTCGGCGGTGTTGGCGGTAATCGCGATGATCGGCGTGCGCGGACGGCCTTCCTGGCGTTCACTTTCGCGCATCACCCTGGTCGCCTCGAACCCGTCCATGCCCGGCAACATGCAATCCATCAACACCAGGTCATAGGTCTCGCGTTGCAACAAGGACAACGCCGCCGGTGCGTTGCTGAAGGTCTTTACCTGATATCCCAGCTTCGCCAGCATGCCCTTGGTGACCAGTTGGTTGACCTCGTTGTCTTCCACCAACAGCAATCGGAAATGTCTGCGGCGCTCCAGAGCTTCCGCGTTTTCCAGCGGCAGATCCCGTACCGGCACCGCCCTTGGCACTCCCAGCAGACGCTCCAGAGCCCCGCGCAGCACGCTGCGATGCACCGGCTTCACCAGCACCACCAGGCCGTGGCGCTCCACCAGACGCTGGATCGCTGGCTGGGCCCGTTCCTCGATGGTGCACATCAGAATCAGTTTGACCGGTCTCAGGGCCGGATCCACCAGCACGTTGTGGCACAAGTTCAGGGCCAGTTCCTGCCGTTCCCGGGTGTCCACCAGTAACAAATGGAACTCGGATTGTTCGCGCTGTCCGGCCCGTAACGCCTGCAACGCATGGTCATAATCCCGGGCACCCTGACACTGGCAGCCGAGTGCCTCGAATTCTTCCTGCAAACCGGCCAGCGCACCGCCCGCGCTACCCACCACCAGCGCCTGCAAACCGTCCATGGCGCTCAGCAGTTTCTGCGGCTCATTCATGTTGGTCTGCATGCCAAGGCGAACCGTGAACCAGAAAGTGGCGCCCTCGCCTTCCACGCTTTCCGCCCCAATAGAGCCGCCCATGGCCTCGGTGAGCCCCTTGCATACCAGCAAACCGAAACCGATGTGCTTGGCGGCGAAGGCGTCCTGGGCGCCGTCCAGGAAGTGATCCTGGAACAGGGTGCGCAGCGTATCGGTATCCATGCCTCTGCCCTGGTCGCTGACTCTGACGCGCAGCACCCCTTCATTGTCGCTTTCTTCGGTGAAATCCACGTCCAGGCGGATCTCGCCTTTGTCGCTGAACTTCACCGCGTTACTGAGCAGATTGGTCAGCACCTGCATGAAACGGTCACGGTCGCCACGGACCCGCCGGGGCAGCATGCGATCCACTACCGCGGACAATTCCAGCCCCTTGCTCTGCGCCATGGGACCGAACGCTTCCAATGCCTGTTCCAGGGTGCCACGCAGATCGAAATAGTCCGGGCTGAGCACGATGCGGCCGGTGAGGATACGGGAGTAATCCAGCACGTCGTCGATCAGCGCCAGCATCAGTTTTCCGCTCTGCCCCGCCGCTTGCAGATATTCACGCTGCTCACCGGAAAGTTTGGTTTCTTCCAGCAGCGACATCATGCCCATCACCGAGTTCATCGGTGTGCGCAGCTCATGGGCCAGGCGGTAGACCAGACTCAATTGGATGTCGGTACCGGCATGATGATCCCGCCGCCGGTCATGCTGTTCGCCGCGCCGTTCACGGGTCACCGCGTGCCAGAACAGTTCATACTGGCCCCGGTAAAGACGGAATAAATAGAAGGTGTAGGCACCGACCAGGACCACCAGCAGCCACTCTTTCATGCCGCCATAGAAAAACAGTCCGAGCAGGATCGGCACGAACATCAGCACGATATAGAGCTGGCGCACGCGCAATCCCGCCATCCAGGAACTGCCCAGGGCGGTGGTGACACCAACGTTATAGAGAATAACCACGAAGAAGTTGAAGCCGGCGCCGGTGCGCCACAGCAGCCACACCGGCATCACGCCCCAGACCAGGGCGTGCAGAATCAGCCCGGCGCCGAACAGCTTGCGCCAGCGCGCCGGACCGGCGCCGTACAGAGCGTCGAACCGGGCGATCAGCCACAATCGGAAGGCCGTGACCAACACCACAGCGCCGCCGGCGATCAATGTTTCCAGTTCGTGGGCCCGGTATACCCCGCCCCAGGCCGTCACCAGGGCATAAACCAGAAGGGCCGCCAACACCCCCATCAGGGAGTTCTTGGCGGCCCCGTAATCCACTCGCTTGAGGACCTTGCGATCTTTTCTGTATATCACCGTCATTCTGCCGACATACGGATCAGGCGTAAGTTAGGCCTTGCCGTCATTAAATTCAACCGTAATGACGCGCGCGTCAAAGAAGGTTCGCCATCAGGCACTCACAGCATCTTTACGTTTACGTAAACTTCCCCTATGCTGCCACCATGACAACACAAAAGACCTACAGCATCGGCGAGTTGGCCCGCGAATTCCAGATCACCACGCGCACCATCCGCTTTTATGAGGATCAGGGCCTGCTGCACCCACAACGGCGCGGTCAGACCCGGATCTATCTACCTTCCGACCGCGTCGCGCTCAAACTGATTTTGCGCGGGAAGCGTCTGGGGTTGTCCCTGGCCGAGTCCCGCGAGCTGATCCAGCTGTACATCCCCGCCGGGGACAACCGCCATCAATTACAGGCCCTGCTCGACAAAATCGCCGAAAAGCGGGCCATGCTCGAGCAGCAACTCAAGGACATCCAGGCCATGCAGCAGGAAATGGATGAGGCTGAACAACGGGCCCGTGAGGCCATGATGCAATTGGAGAACAATAATGTTTGACGGTGGATTGGACTTTCACTTCGACGAAACCCTGAATGCCCTGCGCGACAGCGTGCGCGCCTTTGCCCGGCGCGAAATCGCGCCCATTGCCGCCCAGGTGGACAGCGACAATCTGTTCCCCAATGAACTATGGAAAAAACTCGGTGATCTCGGTGTGCTTGGCATCACTGTTTCCGAGGAGTATGGCGGTGCCGGCCTGGGTTATCTGGCCCATACCCTGGTGATGGAAGAGATTTCCCGCGCCTCCGCGTCCATTGGCCTGTCCTACGGTGCCCATTCCAATCTCTGCGTGAACCAGATTTTTCTCAATGGTAACGAAGCGCAAAAAGCCAAATACCTGCCCAAGCTGGTGAGCGGTGAGCATATTGGCGCCCTCGCCATGAGCGAGCCCGGCGCCGGCTCCGACGTGGTGAGCATGAGCCTGCGCGCGGAGAAGAAAGGTGACCGTTACGTCCTCAACGGCAACAAGATGTGGATCACCAACGGGCCGGACGCCAACACCTATGTGATCTACGCCAAAACCGATATCAACGCCGGACCGCGCGGCATCACCGCTTTCCTGGTGGAACGGGATTTCCCCGGTTTCTCACGCGCACAGAAGCTCGACAAGCTGGGCATGCGCGGCTCCAATACCTGCGAGCTGGTGTTCGAGAACTGCGAAGTGCCGGAGGAGAACATCCTCGGCAAACTGAACGAAGGCGTTCGCGTTTTGATGAGCGGCCTGGATTATGAGCGCACCGTGCTCTCCGGCGGTTCCACCGGCATCATGCAGGCCTGTCTGGATGTGGTGGTACCCTACGTGCATGAACGCAAGCAGTTCGGCAAGGCCATCGGCGAATTCCAGTTGATGCAGGGCAAACTCGCCGACATGTACGTCACCCTCAATGCCAGCCGCGCCTATCTTTATCAGGTGGCCCGTTGCTGCGATGCCGGCCAGACCACCCGCAAGGACGCCGCCGGTGTCATTTTGTATTGCGCGGAGAACGCCACCAAGATGGCTCTCGACGCCATTCAGTGTCTCGGCGGCAATGGCTATATCAATGAATACCCCACCGGTCGTTTGCTGCGCGATGCCAAGCTTTATGAAATCGGCGCCGGCACCAGCGAAATCCGCCGCATGTTGATCGGCCGGGAATTGTTCAACGAGAGCGCCTGATATCGCGGCCGCCCGCTCCCACACTGTTCTTTTACCGCCGGAGCGGCTCACCAGCCGCGATTCTTCCGAGGATCGCATATGCCCAAAATCATCAGTCATCTTAATAAGAGCGCGCCGGAGTTTGACCAATACCGCGAGCACAATCTGAAGCTGCGCGGGGAGTTGCGGGAAAAGCTCGCGCACATCGCCCACGGCGGCGGTGAAGCGGCGGAGACTCGATTACGGGAAAGAGGCAAGCTGCCGGTGCGGGAACGCATCCAGTACTTGCTGGACCCCGGTTCCCCCTTCCTGGAGCTGTCCGCGCTGGCCGCCGACGGGGTTTACCCCGGTGAGGACGTTCCCGCCGCCGGCTGTGTTGGCGGCATCGGCCGTATCAGCGGCGTGGAATGCATGATCGTCGCCAACGATCCCACCGTGAAAGGGGGTAGCTATTATCCGCTGACGGTGAAGAAGCACCTGCGCTGTCAGGCCATTGCCGCGGAAAACCGCTTGCCCTGCGTCTATCTGGTGGATTCCGGCGGCGCCAATCTGCCGCGCCAGGATGAGGTGTTCCCGGACCGGGATCACTTCGGCCGCATCTTCTTCAACATGGCCAACATGTCCGCCAGCGGCATCCCGCAAATCAGCGTGGTGCTGGGTTCCTGCACCGCCGGCGGCGCCTATGTGCCGGCCATGGCCGACGAAGTGATCATGGTGCGTAATCATTCCACCGTGTTTCTGGCCGGCCCGCCGCTGGTCAAGGCCGCCACCGGCGAGGTAGTGAGCGCCGAGGAGCTGGGCGGCGCCGCGCTGCACGCCGAGCAATCCGGCGTCGCCGATCACCTGGCCGAGGACGAACCCCACGCGCTGGATCTGGCGCGGCGTTGCATTGCCCGGCTCAACTGGCGCAAACCGGAGCAACTCGACATTCGCGAAAGCCGCGCGCCGGCCTATGATCCCCAGGAACTCTACGGACTGATCCCGCCCACCACCCGCTCGCCGATGCCGGCACGGGAGTTGATCGCGCGCATCGTCGACGGTTCCGAACTGGACGAGTTCAAGGCCAGCTACGGCACCACTCTGGTCACCGGCTTCGCCCGTATTCATGGCATACCGGTGGGCATTCTCGCCAACGATGGCGTGCTCTATTCCGAGTCAGCGCTGAAAGGCGCTCACTTCGTCGAGCTGTGCAACCAACGCAAGATTCCGTTGTTGTTTCTGCAGAACATCACCGGCTTCATGGTCGGCAAGAAATACGAAGCGGAAGGAATCGCCAAGCACGGCGCCAAGATGGTCAATGCGGTGGCTTGCGCCCGGGTACCGAAATTCACCGTGATCACCGGCGGCAGTTTCGGCGCCGGCAACTACGGCATGTGCGGCCGTGCCTACGACCCACGCTTCATGTTCATGTGGCCCAATGCCCGCATCTCGGTGATGGGCGGCGAACAGGCCGCCAGCGTGCTTACACAGGTCAAGGTGGCTTCGCTGAAAAAGAAAGGCGAGAGCTGGAGCGAGGAACAGGCGCAAGCCTTCCAGGAAGAGATGACCGCTCAATATGAGTCCATGGCCACGCCCTGGTACGCCAGCGCCCGGCTCTGGGACGACGGCGTCATCGACCCGGTGGACACCCGCGACGTGTTGGGGCTGGCGCTGTCCGCCAGCCTCAACGCTCCCATTGAAGACACCCGCTACGGCGTATTCCGGATGTAATCATGAGTGTAGAACTGACCCTGCAAGCGCCGGTGGCCCGCATCACCCTGAACCGGCCGGAAAAAAGCAACGCTTTCGACAACACCGTCATCGAGTCCCTGATCGACGCTTTCGACCGGGCCGGTGCCGACGACCAGGCCCGAGTCATCGTGCTCGATGCCGCCGGCAAACACTTCTCCGCCGGCGCCGATCTCAATTGGATGCGAGCCATGGGCCAACTGGACCATGAAGAGAATCAGCGCGATGCGTTAAGGCTGGCGGCGCTGATGGCGCGCATCGATCAGGCCGGCAAGCCGGTCATAGCCCGGGTCCAGGGCGCGGCCTTCGGTGGCGCGCTGGGATTGATTTGCGCCGCCGATATGGCGGTGGCGGCGGACAACGCGCGCTTCTGTCTGAGCGAGGTCAAGCTCGGCATTCTGCCCGCGGTAATCGCCCCTTATGTGGTACGCGCGCTGGGCCCCCGTCAGGCACGCCGCTACTTCATGACCGCCGAAGTAATCGCCGCGCCGCGCGCCAGGGAACTGGGCATCGTCCATGAAGTGGTGGCCGAGGATCAGCTCGATACCACCGTGGAGGCATTGGTTGACGCCCTCTTGAAAGGTGCTCCGGGAGCTCAGCTGGAGGCCCGCGATCTGGTACGGCGCAGCGACGAGCAGCCACTGGCCGAGGACTTGATCGGTTACACCGCCGAACTGATCGCCCGCCTGCGCACCGGAGACGAGGGCCAGGAAGGGCTCGCCGCCTTCCTCGAAAAACGCGCGCCGGCCTGGAGCGCCTCCTGATTCGTTGGTGACCACGGAACCCCGGGGGTTGTCGAATCCCGGGAGTGTCATAAAGAGATCCATGAAAGGGCTGATATAAGAATGACCAACATCACCACACTGCTGATCGCCAACCGCGGAGAGATCGCCCGCCGCATTATCCGAACCTGTCGCGAACAAGGTATCCGTACCGTGGCGGTCTATTCCGAAGCCGACGCCGAGCTGCCCCATGTCCGTGAAGCGGATCAGTCCGTTTGTCTCGGGCCGGCGCCGGCCCGGGACAGTTATCTGGATATCGGCAAGGTGATCGACGCCGCCCGCGCCACCGGCGCCCAGGCGGTGCACCCCGGTTACGGCTTTTTGTCGGAGAACACCGGGTTCGCCGCCGCCTGCGACGAGGCCGGCCTGATCTTCATCGGCCCCGGCGCCAACGCCATCCGGGTGATGGGTGACAAGGCCGCCGCCCGGCAGTTAATGAGTGAAAACAAAGTGCCGGTGCTGCCCGGATTCGATCAGGAAAGCGCCGACGATGCCACTCTGGCGAGCGAAGCGGAACGGGTCGGTTTCCCATTGCTGATCAAAGCGGTGGCCGGCGGCGGCGGCAAAGGCATGCGCGTGGTGGAAAGCGCGGATCGCTTCGACGAAGCGCTGGCCTCCGCTCGCCGCGAGGCCAGCGGCGCCTTCGGCGACGACCGGGTGCTGCTGGAACGCTACCTGCCCACCGCCCGTCACGTGGAAGTGCAGGTGTTCGCCGACCAACACGGCAACGCCGTGCATCTGTTCGAGCGGGACTGCTCGGTACAGCGCCGTCACCAGAAAATCATCGAGGAGGCTCCCGCCCCGGGGCTGGACGAGGCGCTGCGTGAACGGCTCGGCGAAGCGGCGGTGCAGGCCGCCCGCGCCATCGACTATGTCGGCGCCGGCACCGTGGAATTTCTGTTGGCGCCCAACGGCGAGTTCTTCTTCATGGAGATGAACACCCGCTTGCAAGTGGAGCATCCGGTTACCGAGATGATCACCGGCGAGGATCTGGTGGCCTGGCAGATCGCCGTGGCCGAAGGGCGCGCGCTGCCGAAACGCCAGGACCAGATCCAGCGGCACGGTGCCGCCATGGAAGTGCGTCTCTACGCGGAAAACCCCTATCAGCATTTCCTGCCTTCTTCCGGCACTCTGCAGCCCCTGGTGTGGCCGGAAGGCGTGCGGGTGGACGCCGGCTTCGAGGCCGGCGACACGGTCAGTGATCACTATGATCCGATGATCGCCAAGCTGATCTGCCACGGTGCCGACCGGGAACAGGCCCGCCGCCGTCTGGTGCTCGGCCTGGAAAACCTGATGCTCGGAGGCATTCACCATAACGGTGCCTTTCTGCACCGGGTGCTGAGCAGCGAGCCGTTCAGCCAGGCGGAGCTGGACACCCGCCTGCTGGAAAAACATCCGCATCTGCTGGAACCGGTGAGCGTGCCGGTACCGGCTCTGGCGGTGGCCGCCGCGGCGCTGGTGGTACAACGGCCGGCAACCGGCAGCGATCCCTGGCAGGCCTTGAACGGCTGGCGGCCGTTAGGCCGGCGCCAGACTCTGGTGCCGCTCAAAGTGCTGGACGAGAATCTGATCGTGATCCTTGAGGACAATCAGGCCAGCGTGAACGGCGTCCCTCTGCCCTTCCAGTTCCACAGCGATGGCGGGCGCTTCCATCTCGGCATCGATGGCGGGCGCTTCCATCTCGGCATCGATGGCGGGCGCTTCCATCTCGGCATCGATGGCGGCACACTCGTTGACGATGTGGCCATTGGCGATATGACCTTTTCCGGACGCTTCGTCGACCAAGGAGAACGGTTGTGGTTGTTCGTGGCCGGTCAGGACTATGCGGTAGACCTGCATCCGGCGCGGGAAAGCGGGCACGATGCCGGACACGGCGATTTCACCGCCCCCATGAGCGGCACCATCGTCGCCCTGCATGTGAACCCCGGTGACCGCGTTGCCGCCGGTGACGCGGTGATTACACTGGAAGCCATGAAGATGGAGCACACCCTGCGCGCCGGCGGCAACGGCATCGTTCATGGTTTCAACGTGGGCGCCGGTGATAGTGTCAGCGAGGGCACCCTGCTGGTGGAGTTTGAAGTGGAGCAAGAATGACAACCCTTGATCAACAACCGCTTTGGCAACCGGATCAACAGCGCCTGCAACACAGTGCGCTGAACCGTTTCTGGCAGCAAGCCCGTGCCCTGTCCGGCCTGCCCCTGCCGGACTATCGGGCCCTGCACCAATGGTCGGTGAACGAACCGGAAGCGTTCTGGAATCTGGTTTGGGACTTCTCCGCACTGCAAGGCGAAAAAGGCGCCGAGGTGCTGGAGCGGGCCGAACGCTTCCGTGACCACCGCTGGTTTCCCCAGGCCCGCCTGAATGCAGCGGAAAATCTGTTGCCCCGTCATGACGATCACACCGCTCTGATCAGCGTGGACGAGGCCGGCCAGCGGCACCAAATCAGCTACAGCGAATTGCGCGTGGCCGCCGGCCAGGTGGCGGCTCAGTTGCACGATGCTGGCGTGCGTCCCGGCGACCGGGTGGCCGGCTATATGCCCAACCGCATCGAGACCATCATCGCCGCGCTCGGTGCCGCCTGGATTGGCGCGATCTGGTCGTCCTGCTCTCCGGATTTCGGCGTCCAGGGCGTGCTCGACCGTTTCGGCCAGATCGAACCGAAGGTGCTGTTCGCCTGCGACGGCTATCAGTACAACGGCAAGTGGATCGACCTGGGCGAGCGCCTGCAAACCCTGCGCGAACAACTGAAACCGGAATTGCTGGTGGTGATTCCCGGCCGCGGCAAGGCCAGCAATGTGCATGCGGCCCTGCCCTGGAGTGAGTGGCTGGACGCCGCCGGGCCGGCGCCGGCATTTGCCGCCCTGCCCTTTGACCATCCGCTGTACATTCTCTATTCCTCCGGCACCACCGGCGCCCCCAAGTGCATCGTCCATGGCGCCGGCGGCACGCTGATCCAGCACGCCAAGGAGCACCGGCTGCACGGCGACCTGGGCGCCGATGACGTATTGTTCTACTTCACCACCTGCGGCTGGATGATGTGGAACTGGCTGGTGGGCGGTCTGCAGAGCGGCGCCACCCTGGTGTTGTACGACGGTAACCCGGCCTACCCGGACGCTTCCCGGCTGTTCGATCTGATCGACACCGAGGGCGTCACCCACTTCGGCACCAGCGCCAAATTCGTGCAGGCGGTGGAAAAGGCCGGCATTGAACCGATCAAGAGCCATAGTCTGGAAACCTTGCGGGTACTGTATTCCACCGGCTCTCCGTTACTTCACGAAAGTTATGATTTCCTCTACCAGAAAGTGAAACCGGATTTGCTGGTCAGCTCGATTTCCGGCGGCACCGACATCATCTCCACCTTCGCGCTCGGCAACCCCATGCTGCCGGTCTATCGCGGTGAACTGCAGTGTCTGGGGCTGGGCATGGATGTGGCGGTGTTCGACGACGACGGCCAGGCGGTCAGCGGAGAAAAAGGCGAGCTGGTGTGCCGCACACCGTTCCCATGCTGTCCGGTGGCGTTCTGGAACGACCCGGACGGCCAGCGTTTCCAGGATGCTTACTTCGAGCGTTTCGCCTCCCTTGGCATGGACATCTGGGCCCATGGCGACTATGCCGAAACCGTTGCCCACGAAGGTCACGACGGCCTGATCATCCATGGCCGCTCCGACGCCGTGCTCAACCCCGGCGGCGTACGCATCGGCACCGCCGAGATCTACCGCCAGGTGGAAACCCTGCCACAGATTCGCGAGGCGGTGGTGATCGGCCAGCAATGGCAGGGCGATGTGCGCGTGGTGCTGTTCGTGGTGATGGCCGGGGACGCGGTCCTGGATGACGATCTCAAACAAACTCTTCGCCAGACCATTCGCGACGGCGCCAGCCCGCGCCATGTGCCGGCGGTGATCCTGGAAGTGCCGGAGATTCCCCGCACGGTCAGTGGCAAGATCGTGGAACTGGCGGTCAGGGACATCGTCCATGGACGCGAAGTCCGCAACCGCAACGCCCTGGCCAATCCGGATGCGCTGGCGCATTTCGCCAACCGGCCGGAACTGGCGGAATAAGCCGTTGCCAGCCTCCACGCCGTCCGCGTTGCTGTTTTTATGTGGGCAATGCGGGCGGCGCGGGCTGGCTTGCCTGCTGTTATTTCTTTTCTCCCTTCCCGCCCACGCCGCCCTGCTTACTCTACCCATCGATGAACACAGTCCACTGATTGGAGCGGCCCGGGATCAGTTGATGCTGGTCCACTACCGGGACGGCGCTTTTCATGAAGTGCGGCATCAGTGGCTGCCCTGGACCCTGGGCCATCAACCCTATTTCCAGGAAGATCATGACGCGCGCCGGGATATTCCGGTAGACCGGGTCGCCGCCGGAGACCGTTTGCTGTTGCGCTCCGGGGACGCCGGAGAGGTTCATCCCATGCCCTTGCCGGCGGAGGTGCTTGCCACGCTGCCCATTGCCCACGGCGACGGCGTTTTCTATGTTCTGCGAGCCCGGCCCCGCGCCACTTTCGCTCCGGCGGCCACGCTCGAACGCGCACCCTTGGCGATCAGGGGCGACCGCTTCCGGCTCTCCTTTGTTGACGACAATCTGTTCCGCTGGGGTGATTTCACTTATCAAGGCTGGAACGGTGAAGGCACCTTACTGGATGGCCTGAAGTTGAGACTCAGCGCTGGCCTGTTGTTACGTAACGCGCGGGTCACTCTGGACAACGACAACCTGGACCCGGTGATCCGGCAGGTCATCACCGGCCCGCTGGCGACGCTGGTATACGCCACCACCCGGGTACGGGTAGCGGGATTGCGTGTGCTCACCGTGCATAACTATTTCATCGTCGGCGCCGACAGCGTGGTGGTACACAGCCGCTTTACCCTGCCGGCCGTGGCCGCCACCGTGTTGCGCGAACCCAGCGCCCGGATCACGGTGGATGGCTATCGGCTGCAAGGGGCGCGCCTGCGTACCAGTTGGACCGGCGCGCGGGAAGCGGTGGTGGACGGCGTACTCAATGACGCGGAGCAGGCCATGCGTGGCAGCACAGTGCCACGGAACAACACCCTATGGTTTGATACCGGAAAGGGCTTTGCCCTGCGCGCCCGATTACGCTTTCTGGACGGTTTCGACACACCGGTACGGTTTATTTACGAGGATGATATGCAGCGGCCCGACCCGCCGGAACGGTTTCCCGGCCAGGAGCCGGAAGTGGGCTTTTTACTGAAGGATCTGCCATTCGGGCAGGAGTATTACGTCATCGCCGAACTGTGGTTCTCTTCCGCCTTGCCGTGATACCAGGTCATTCGCGGACGCTCAGCGCCGCCGCAGCGACAGCAGCTCCCGCGTTCCCCAGTACCCGCCCGCCAAGGCCATGCCGACGAACAACAAGATCACCCAGCCCCCATCGTCATCGCTGTGCAATATGTAACGCCACAGCGGCGCCGGCGCTGTCGCCGTTCTTGCCCTGGCCACGTCCGGTTCCCTGACCGAATAAAGCACTGTCACCGGTGTTCCCTCGGCCAGTGGTTCAGGTAAATCGAACTGCTTTTCGTGGCCCGCGTACTCGATAGTGTGCCGGTGACTTTCGTATCTTTCGAATCGTCCGTGCGTCCACAGCCGATAGTCCATCACCGTGCCCGTCACCTGCCGTCCGTGACGCGACAGTTCAATCCATTCCCACGTTTGATGAACCACCAACGCCGCGCACACCAGCGCGAACAGCAGCTTGAACAACGCGCTTCCCAGCTTTCTCGCTCTCATCAACGTCACATCCTTATCCCGTCGGGCATAATCAAACCCGGTCCGTGAACCTCCGCTTGCCCCATAATTGCGGATCAGTCCGTTCATTGTGCGACACGCTGGCCTACCTTCACGTCCCTTCGCTGCCAAACGGAGCGCCGCCCGGGCCTCTTCCCACAGCGGTTTCGTAGCCGGGGGTGATTCGAAGCGAACGATTTCAGAGCTCGTGGAGAGCCGGGGGGTAGCGTCCCAGGACCGTGCTTCTCCCGTGTCCTGGGACGCTGCCCCCCGGCTCTCCTTCCTTGGCAAGAGGCCCCCAGCCCCTTCCCGTCCAGTCTCTTACGCCAGCTTTTCCAGCGCTTTACGCAGCGGTTCCGGAATCGGCACGGGGCGGCCGCTTTCACGATTGACGAACACATGCACCACATGGCCCAGGGCCTTGGCCGCGCCCTCGGCGCCGAACACCGCCAGGCCATAACGCACCGAGCTGTTACCCAACTTGTCCACGCGCATGCCCACCGCCAAGGACTCCGGATAAGCCGCCGCCTCGAAATACTCACAGCCGGAGCTGACCACATAGGCGATCACATCACCCTGATGAATATCCAGACCGCCCTGCTCGATCAGGTAGCGGTTGATGGTGGAATCGAAGTAGCTGTAGTAGGTGACGTTATTGACATGGCCGTACAGATCGTTGTCGGACCAACGGGTATCCAGGGGGCAAAGGTAACCAAAAGCGTCCCGCAGCGGACGTGTGTTCGCGTCAGTCATGGTTTCTCCTGTGTGGATTTGCGGCGCGACAGCCGCGAATGGCAATGATAGCCTAACAGCCCATTCAAGATCTTTACGTCACCGCGTTGTCACGATCATCGCACAGGGAAAGCCATGGAAAGCGCCGCTTCCTCCACCGTTCGTTCCGGCCTCCGCATCATCCTGCCGCTGACACTGAGCGCCCTGCTCGGCGCCTGTGTCACCGTTGCCCCCCATACTCCGAAATTGAACACCGCCCCCGCCCAGACCTGGTTCTATCTCTTGGATATCGAACCGGCGCTGCCGGCCAGCGAGGTGCGGGTGGAAGCCTTGTATGTGCCCAGCAAACCGGAGTGTCCCCTGCGTCAGGTGGGCACCGATGTGCCGTTGGAACCGCAAGGATTGAATTATCGCATGACGGTCTATCTGGACCGCTTCGATGACCCTTTATGCGGCTGGCGTTTCAACCAGCTGTGGGTGGGCCTGAATGAGGAAAGCGGTTACGCCACCCGTTTCAGCGTGGTGCCCGGTGGCGGCGACCAGACCCGCTGGTGCCGCCTCAACCCCCAACATGGCGTGTGCATGCTCCGGGAACAGGACGTTCTCGACTACAAGGTGCCCGGCACCGTGCACCGCGTCAGGCTGATGCAGCAATAGCCTCGGCGATGCGGGTCGCCAGAGCGTAAACCGTGATCTGCGGATTGACGATGATCGAGGTCGGAAGCAGGCTGGCATCGGCGATGTAGAGCCCGGACACTTCATGGGTTTCTCCACTTTCCGCCACTACGCTGGTGGCAGGATCCGCGCCCATGCGGCAACTGCCCTGGGGATGATAGCTGACCATGCGCAGATGGTGCGGCTGGTTCTCCAGGCCCTCCACCATCGGATCGATGTCCGTTTCCCGACGTATTATCAGCGGTTCACTGGTGGGCACATGGACCTGCTCCGCCCCGGCGGCCAGATGCAGGCGTGCCGCGGCTTTCAGCGCCTTCTTCATGGACGGGAAGTCAATATCGTCCAGTTGGTAATCGATGACCTTATTGTCCCCGTCCCAGTGCACCCGGCCCACATTGTGATCGTGAATCAGGGTCACCAGCCCGGCCAGATAACGGGCCTCTCCCATGAAATCCATGAACGGCGCGCCGGTGCCCGGCTCCGCCGTCATCGACAGTTCCACGATCCCGGCACCACCGTCCTCAAGCACGAAACCGCCGTCCTCCGGGGCCATGAATTGGTCCACGTAGACCCCGAGCATGGCACCGCGCCAGGCGTGCACCGGTTGCGGATAACGGGCGCTGACGTACAGCGACGGATGGCAGGCGAAGTGACGCCCGACCTGATCGGAGCCATTGGCCAATTCGCTGCGCAGCAACAATAGCGGCGTTTGTACCGCCCCGGCGGCCAGCACCACCCGTGGCGCCATCACCGTCATCTCTGCCACCGGTTCACCATCGATGCCGGTGATCTGGGCACGGACGCCGGTGGCGCGACCATTATCGGAGAGAATTCCGGTGACGCGAGTGTCGGAGAAAATGCGCGCGCCGTGGGCCACCGCCCAGGGCAGATAACTGACCAACATGGATTGCTTGCGCTCGGTCTTGCAGCCGGACAGGCAGTGCCCGGTGAGCGCGCAATCGCGGATATTGCGCTGGAACGGCTTCACCGACCAGCCCAGCTTGTCGGCACCGGTCTGGATCAGACGGGCATGGGCGGCAATCTCATGTTCACCGTTTTCATGCACGCCCAGGTGTTTTTCCACCCGCTCGAAATAGGGCCTCATGCTGTCGCTGGTGAGACCGGTGAGTCCGAAATCCCGCCGCCAGTCGCGCAGAATGAAGTCTGGAGTACGGAAACAGACGCCCGCATTGACCACGGTGGAGCCGCCGACACAGGCCCCCTGCAGGATCAGCAGATCGCCACTGCGATTGGTCTGTCCTCCGTGGTCCTGATAAAGCTGCTCCATGGCCTCCGGGAAGCGTTCGCTGAAATCCCGCGACGGCACATAGGGCCCCGCTTCCAGCACCAGTACCCGTTTGCCGCGCCGTGCCAGTTCATAGGCCACCACGGCACCGCCGGCGCCGGAGCCGACCACCACCACATCCGCCTGCAAATTCAATCGCGGCTCATGGATGTCCTTCGCCTGGGTTACCGCCAGACCGGAGTCCCGCCAAAGTGCCGTTGTCATTCCGGCACTCCCGTCTGTACATTCCCCTGCTCCTCCGGCATCGGCGCGTTCCCCAGATATGCCAATCCCCAGCGATCCGAAACCGGACCGTCGAATTCCAGAGCCGGCCAGGTACGTTCGTCGCGCCAATAAGCGCTGTACACCAGTTGCTTGATCACTGTGGCCAGGGTCCGTTGCAACACCAGACCCCGCCCCCAACGATCGAAATAATCCCGCGCCGTTTCGTCGTCGAGATCGACAAAGCGGCGGCCATGGCGGAACACCGCGGCGTTATCGAACAATCCCAGTCCCTGCGACAGTTGCTGGCGCGGTGCCGGCGCCAGCAACGACAGTGTGCGCTGCACGTTGGCCACCACCGGCACGGTTTCGGTATCCGGCAGATCCCGCCCTTCGGTGGGCAATAGCACCCGCCGGCAACGATCGAACAGCAGAAATTCCCGAGCACTCAGTTCGCCGGCCCAATCCGGTATCCGCCGCTGGTCCAGGGGGGAGCGGCGCAACCAGAAAAATCCGCCCGCGGCGACACCCGCCATCACGGCACTGGCGGCCAGCGTCCATTGGAGAAAACGGCGGCGCGCCAAGCCCTGTTGCAGCCATTCCGGCCCCGGCGGGGCGCTGTATTGTTGTGTCATGGTCGCACTCACGGAAGGGAATCAAGCTCCCAACATAGTCAGCCCCGGAGAGGGAGACAACATGTATACCAAACGGCGGACGGATTGACCCGATCGGCACACCGGGATACTGTACATAAGAACAGTATCCCGGATAGACCTTCATGGCCGGTTTCAACGAGAATATGGACGCCCTGCAACAACTGCTTCGTCGCCAGGACACCTGGCAAGGCCCCGGCCGGGGAGCGGCCCGCGAAGAACGCCGGCACACCGGTTTCCCGGCCCTGGACCGCCTGCTCTGGCAAGGTGGCTGGCCCAACCAGGGGCTGGTGGAACTGCTCTGTCCACTGCCCTGTCCGTCATTGCTGCACTTGCTGTTGCCCCTGTTGCGTCGCCGAGAGGACGGCGCCCGCATCATTGCCAACCCCCCGGCCCGGCCTTCCGCCACCGCCTTGAAGCGGGCCGGGTTGCCGCTGGAGCAAATCCTGGTGCTACAGGCCCGGGAACGCTCCACGCTGTTGCGTGCCTGCCTGGAAGCCGCCTCCAGCGATACTCTGGACAGCCTGGTGTTGTGGGCACCGGGAGGTGCCCTGCCCACCGGGACTCTGCGCCGCCTGCACATGGCCGCGCAGCAGGGCCGTTGTCTGTTTCTGCTGGTGCGCCCGCGACGGGCCTCGAAACAGCCCAGCCCGGCGCCCCTGCGTCTGTTGCTGGACGTCGATCAGCCCGGCGAACTGAGCGTCACCGTTGGCAAGCAGCCCGGTGGCCGCCACGGTCAGCAATGCCGGTTGGTGGTGCTGCCCGAGCACCTGCGCCACCCCCCACCGCCCTGCGCCACCATGGCCACCCGGACCCGCCGCCCGGAGACCGCGACGGCGCCCTCTCCGCTGGCGCTGCCGGCGCCAACATCGGAGGTCCATCCATGAATCCCCCCTTGTGGCTGGCCCTGCATTTTCCCTTGCTGGCTCTGGAAGCCGTGGATGGCCCCAGCCCCGAGCCCCGTGTACTGGTGCGGCAGCAACGGATCACCCTGGCCAATGCCGCCGCCCGTGGCGCCGGAGTGAGCGCCGGATTACGCCTGGGCACGGCCCGTGCTTTATGCGACGACCTCCAGGTGCAACAAGCCAATCCCCAGCGGGAGGAACGGGCTTTGCTGCGGGAGGCCCGTCACTTGCTGGTCATGACGCCACAAGTGTGCCTGGCGCCGCCCCATACCCTGCTGCTGGAAGTCGGCGGCTGCCTGAGCCTGTTCGGCGGTTTCAGTGGATTGCTGTCACGAGTGGACCAATACCGCCTGCACTGCCCGCTAACCAGCCATCTGGGCCTTGGTCCCACGCCGCTGGCGGCCTGGCATCTCACCGAGCTGCCTACTCTTGAACACCTGCCGGAACGCAGCCGGTTCCAGGCCTGGCTGGCGACCTTGCCGATCGACACCCTGGCCCTGGAAGACGCCGTGAAAGAACGTCTGCGGGCCCCTGGCTTTCATACCCTCGGCGACCTGTTCGCACTGCCGCGGGCCGCGCTCGGCAAACGATTCGGCGCTTCCTTTCTGGACTGGCTGCAACGCCTGCTCGGAGAGAAAGCGGACGTGCGCCGGGCGATTCCCGCCCCAGCACCATTCCGGGAACAACAACAATTCGATGATCCGATAAACGACCAGGCCCTGCTCAAAATCCCCATGGCGGCGCTGCTTGAGCAGATGGAGCAACACCTGAGGCGCTATCAGGAGCAGGTGCTGGCGATACGCTGGCATTTGCGTCTGGACAATCGCGAACGGCACACCCTGCTGGTGCGCCGGGCCCGGCCAGCCCATGACGCCGCCGGCTGGCTCGATCTGAGCCTGCGGCGCCTGGAGCACCAGCCTCTGGACGGCGCGGTGCTGGGACTGGGTTTGGATACCAGCCGGCCACGGCCATTGAACCCCGGCCTTGCCGCCCTGTTTCCGGAGCCCGGAGCCCGCGCTCCGCTGAGCGGCCTGCTGGAAAAGCTGGTGGACACTCCGGGGCTGGCGCTTTATCGCCCGGCTCTGGCCGATGACCACCTGCCGGAATACAGCGAATGCCGTCAGCCGCCGTTCGGCATGAAACCACGGGAGCCTGAACAGGATCAGGCGGATCAGGACCGCCCTTTGTGGTTATTGGAATCGCCGCTGAGACTGCACCAGGACAACGGGGTGCCGGTGTGGCGGGGACAGCCTCTGCGGCTGTTTCCGCAACAGGAGCGTTTCAGCCAGCCCTGGCGGGGAACGATGCCCCGCCACTATCGGCTGGCGCATCATCCCCAGGGGGAATGTTGCTGGCTGTTCCAGGATGCCCGGCAGCAGTGGTGGCTGCATGGTTTCTTCTGATGCCCTGTTCCCTTTATTGCCGTGGCACCCGTCCCATCAGGTAGAACTCCTCGTTGGGCGGTGTTCCGGTGAGATTGACCATGCGATTGGACATGCCGAAAAACGCGGCGATGGCGCCAATATCCCACATGTCCTCGGTGGTGAAGCCCACTTCCGCCAGGCGGGCCTCCCATTGATCGTTCATCTCCCCCTGTTCCAGCGCCAGATGAAACGCGAAATCCAGCATCACCCGATGACGCTCGCTGATCGGCGCGGTGCGGTGGTTGATCGCCACTTGATCCGCCACCAACGGATTCTTGCTGTAGATCCGCAGCAAAGCGCCATGGGCCACCACACAGTACAGACAGTGATTCCGGGCACTGGTGGCGACCACGATCATTTCCTTTTCCGCTTTGCTCAGGGTGTCGGACTCGCGTTCCATGAGAGCATCGTGATAGGCGAAAAAAGCTCGAAATTCCGCCGGACGGCGGGCCAGCATGAGAAACACGTTGGGCACGAAGCCGGCTTTTTCCTGCACGCCAAGAATCACCTCGCGAATGTCTTCCGGCAGGTTGTCCAGACTTTCCGGTATGGGAAAGCGTTTGTTATTCAGAGTCATGGTGGTATCCCAAGGCAAACGAATGAAACGGGCACTCCAGTTAACGTTAACGTCAGGTTGATGTCCATCCCTCGACGGCGGGACCGAGAGGTGCCGGGGAGTCACCCATGACCCCGGATGCCCTGCCCTTCGCCGAACTACACTGCACCAGCGCCTTCAGCTTTCTCACCGGCGCCAGCCAGCCGGAAGAATTGGTGCAACGTGCCCACGAACTGGGCTACCGGGCTCTGGCGATCACCGATGACGCCTCCCTGGCCGGAGTAGTGCGGGCCTGGCGGGCGCACAAGGCATTGCGGGACGGCAGCGGCACCGCCCTGAAACTGATCATTGGCAGCGCTTTCCACCTGGAAACCGATCAAGGCGCTCTGCATCTGGTATTACTGGCCAGGAACCGGCGTGCCTACGGTGAAATCGCCACCTTGATCACCCAGGGACGGCGACGGGCGGAAAAAGGAAAATACCAACTGCACTGGCGGGATCTGACACGGCTGGAGCGCCATGCCCTGTGTCTGTGGTTCCCCGCCGGCGATGGCCGCGATCCCCATCATGCCTCCTTGCTCCAGGCCCATTTCGGCGATCGCTTCTGGCTTGCCTGCGAACTGCTGCAGGATCGTAACGACGCCCTGCACTATCAATATTGTCTGGCCTTGGCGCAACGTTTCGATCTGGCCATGAGCGCCGCCAACGATGTGCATTATCATCGCGCCGAGCGGCAAAGGCTGCAGGATGTCCTCACCGCGCTGCGGCTGAACACTTCGGTGTACGAGTTGGGCCGTCGCCGGTTCCAGAATGATCAGCGGCACCTGCGTTCGCTGGAGACCCTGGCCGGTATTTATCCAGAGCCCTTGCTTCGCGAGGCGGCCTGGATTGCCGATCAGTGCGAGTTCAAGCTGGACGACATCCGCTACCAGTATCCGGAAGAAGTCGTGCCGCCGGGTCAGAACGCCGACGATTATCTGGCCGCCCTCACCCATCAAGGCGCCGCGCGACGTTATCCCGATGGCGTACCCGCCTCCGTACAGGCCCTGCTGGAGCGGGAGCTGGCGCTGATCCGCGAACTGGAATACGCCCATTACTTTCTCACCGTCCACGACATCGTCGCCTTCGCCCGTGGCCAGGGCATTCTTTGCCAAGGACGCGGTTCCGCCGCCAATTCCGCGGTGTGTTACTGCCTCGGCGTCACCGAAGTGGACCCCGACCGCAGCCAGCTTCTGTTCGAGCGCTTCATTTCCAAGGAACGGCGGGAGCCACCGGACATCGACGTGGACTTCGAGCACGAGCGCCGCGAGGAGGTGATGCAGTACCTGTACCGCAAATATGGCCGGGACCGCGCCGCCCTGGCCGCTACCGTGATCCATTACCGCACCCGCTCGGCGGTGCGCGACGTGGGCCGGGCGCTGGGCGTGGATCTGTCGATCATCGAGCGGCTCAGCGCCAATCTGGCCTGGTGGGACAAACCCGCCGATCTGCAGGAGCGGTTCCGTGAAGTGGGTCTGGGCGATACCGCCCTGGGACGGCAGTACCGGGCGCTGGTGTTTGAACTGGTCGGCTTTCCCCGGCATCTGTCCCAGCATGTGGGCGGTTTCGTCATTACCCGCGATCCGGTGCCCACGCTGGTGCCGGTGGAAAACGCCGCCATGGCCGATCGCACCGTGATTCAATGGGACAAGGACGATCTGGAAGCCCTGGGGCTGATGAAGGTGGACGTACTGGCCCTGGGCATGCTCACCGCGATCCGCAAAACCCTGGATCTGGTCAGTCACTACCGCGGCCGGCCGCTGATCATGCAGGACATCCCCACCGAGGATCCCGCCACCTACGACATGCTCTGCAAGGGCAACAGTCTGGGGGTCTTCCAGGTGGAGTCCCGGGCGCAGATGAACATGCTGCCGCGGCTGCGGCCACGCAAGTTCTACGATCTGGTTATCGAGGTGGCCATCGTCCGCCCCGGCCCGATTCAGGGCGACATGGTGCATCCCTATTTGCGCCGCCGCGATGGCCTGGAAGAACCCGATTACCCGGACCCGAAAGTGGAAGCGGTACTGAAACGCACCCTGGGTATCCCCATCTTCCAGGAGCAGGTGATCCAGCTGGTCATGGTGGCGGCGAAATTCTCCGGCGGCGAGGCGGATCAGTTACGCCGGGCCATGGCCCGCTGGGGCAAGAGCGGCGAACTGATGCAGTTCCAGGACAAGGTGATCCAGGGCATGCGCGCCAACGGCTACAGCGAGGATTATGCCCAGCGCCTGTTCGAGCAAATGAAGGGCTTCGGCGGCTACGGTTTTCCGGAATCCCACTCCGCCAGTTTCGCCCTGCTGGTGTATGTGTCCGCCTGGCTCAAACGCCATCACACCAGCGCCTTTTACTGCGGCTTGCTCAACAGCCTGCCGATGGGCTTTTACAGTCCCTCGCAAATTCTCCAGGATGCGCGCCGCCACGCCATTGAACTGCGCCCTCTGGACGTACGGCACAGCCACTGGGACCACACTCTGGAAGAGACACAAAGACAAAAGCTCGGGGTACAGCCAGCCTTGCGGCTGGGATTTCGTCAGTTGAAAGGGTTCAATCCGGAAGCCGCCGAGCGCCTGGTACAAGCCCGCGCCGAACGCCCCTTCAGCAGCGTGCGTGATCTGTGTCGGCGGGCCCGTCTTAATCAGCGGGAACGGGAAGCGCTGGTGGCCGGTAACGCACTGCGCGCGCTCAGCGGCCACCGCCACCAGGGCCACTGGGAAATCCAGGGACTGGAAGCGCCGCGCCCACTGCTTGAAACGGAGCGCGGGGCCGGCAAGGACCATGACGGAGTCTATCTCGACGCCCCTTCGGAGCACGCTGATCTGCTGCAGGATTACCGTCACCTGGGTCTGACCCTGGGCCGGCATCCCATGGCCCTGGTCCGCCATCTCCCTCGCTTTCGCGGCTGCCGCCGGGCACGGGACTTGAAGCGGGGCCGGCCGGGACAACTGATCCGGGTCGCCGGGCTGGTGACCAACCGGCAAAGACCCGGCTCCGCCAAAGGCGCGCTGTTCATGACACTGGAGGATGAGACCGGCAACACCAACGTGGTGATCTGGAATGCCATTCAGGAACGGTTCCGCAAAACCCTGCTTCGCAGCCCTCTGGTGATCGTCAAAGGCACTCTGGAAATCAGTCCGGAAGGCATCGTGCACCTGATGGCGGGAGCCTTGATCGACGCCGGTGATGCGCTGCGGGAATTGAATATCAAGTCGCGGGATTTTCGCTAAGGAGGCAGCAAGAGTATCCGCCCCAAAGCAAAAACCCCCGCTCAATGAGCGAGGGTTTTTGTAGTGGCGTCCCCTAGGGGAGTCGAACCCCTGTTACCGCCGTGAAAGGGCGGTGTCCTAGGCCACTAGACGAAGGGGACGTATTTGGTGGAGCTAGGCGGGATCGAACCGCCGACCTCTACAATGCCATTGTAGCGCTCTCCCAGCTGAGCTATAGCCCCAGATTGTGACCACCGGTATGTGCGTCCCGTGTGGTGCGGCGTATTCTACCCAGGGGCCCTATCCTGTCAAGCACTTAGCGGCGGTTTTTCACGGTTTTTGCCCCGTCTGTTCATCCCTTGGTCAAATTGCTGCAATCTTAATCAGCCCGGCGAATCAAGGAGGCGTAGGCCTTCTCCAGCTTCTTGGTTTGCTTCTTGGAGACCCCGCCCAGCACCTCCACCGCGTGACGCAATCGCGCCCGGCTGATATCGGCGCCCAGCAATGCCATGCTGTCCACCACCGAAAAACTGGCGCTGGTGCCGGCGATGGCCACGAACACCGGGAACAGGAAGTCACGGATTTTCACATCCAGGGCATCCGCCAGGGCCTTGGCATCGGCGAACAGATTATCCCGGTTCCAACTGCGCTGAGCCTCACAGGACCAGAGGAAGAACTGCAGCCATTCCTTCATATCCTCGGTGCTGTACTGCTTATGCTCGAAATCCTGTTCTCTGATGGTGAGCATCCCGGAGAAACAGAAGCCGGCCTTGTCCACCACGTCGCTCAGCGTTTCCACCCGCTGCTTGATGTGCGGCAGCACCTGCATCACGTAGTCCCGATTGAAAGCCCAGCCCATCAGTTGTTGCAGAAACTGTTCATCGGACAGGTCCCGCAACCACTGGCCGTTGAGCCAGCTCAGCTTTTCCACATCGAACACCGGTCCACCCAGGGACACGCGGTTGATGTCGAAAGCCGCTTCCATCTCGCTCAGAGAGAAACGCTCACGTTCATCGGGCATGGACCAGCCCATGCGGCCGAGGTAGTTCACCAGCGCTTCCGGCAGGAAGCCCATGCGGCGATAGAAATTGATACTGGTGGGGTTCTTGCGCTTGCTGAGTTTGGATTTGTCCGGATTACGCAGCAGCGGCATGTGACACAGCACCGGCATGTCCCAGCCGAAATACTCATACAGCAGCTTGTGTTTCGGAGCGGAGTTCAGCCATTCCTCACCACGCAGCACATGAGTGATACCCATCAGATGGTCATCCACCACATTGGCCAGATGATAGGTAGGCAGCCCATCGGATTTCAGCAGGACCTGCGCGTCGGCCAGGGCCCAATCCAGCTCCACGGTGCCGCGCAGCATATCCTTGATGGCGCAGCGGCCATCCTCCGGCACCCGCATGCGGATCACGTAAGGCGCCCCTTCCGCTTCGCGGCGGGCCTGCTCGGCTTCATCCAGCTCAAGGTCACGGGGTTTCAACGCCCGGTTTTCACCGCTCTCCTTGATCCGGGCACGTAATGTGTCCAGTTCCTCGGCGCTGCGGTAACACTTGAAGGCGTGGCCGGCCTGAACCAATTGCTCGGCGTACTGACGGTAGATATCGCCGCGCTCACTTTGACGGTAAGGCGCGTGAGGGCCACCGACGTCCGGCCCTTCGTCCCAATCCAGCCCCAGCCAGCGCAGGGAATCCAGGATCGCCTGCTCCGATTCCGCGGTGGAACGCACCTGGTCGGTATCCTCGATCCTGAGAATGAACTGACCACCGTGCTGACGGGCAAAACAACGATTGAACAAGGCAATGTAAGCGGTGCCCACATGGGGATCGCCGGTGGGGGACGGGGCTACCCGGGTACGAACGGTCATGACAACTCCACGGCCGGAAAAAGGCGGCATTATACGGCATTTGCCGGCACGCCGACATGCTATTCGCCCGCCGCGGGCCGGTCGAACAGCGCCTTCCTCATTTGACAAAAAACGGCAACAGGAGGACCTTTTTGTATCCGGTCCGTCTGATATTCAATCCATACTGGCCGGCTTTGACGCTGTTACTTTCTTCGCCGTAATCAAGGAGGGCCTGAAATGAAAGTACTACTGACCGCCGCGCTGCTGGTGCTGGCACCGTTCGCCACCGCCATCGAGCGTACTCCCGCGCCGCCCGAAGCCGAAGTGTATTTCATCACGCCGCAGGACGGCGACACCGTCTCCGGGCCGGTCACCGTGAAATTCGGTCTCAAAGGCATGGGCGTGGCCCCCGCCGGCGTCACCCAGGACAACACCGGGCACCACCACCTCCTGGTGGATCTGAAGGAGGCGGTGAACGAGGATCAACCTCTGCCCAGCAATGACAACGTGCGCCATTTCGGCGGCGGCCAGACCGAAACCACGCTGGATCTGCCACCGGGCGAACATACCCTGCAACTGATCATGGGCGATGCCCGCCACGTGCCGTTCGAGCCTTCCATCACCAGCGAGAAAATCACCATCACGGTGAAATAAACCGCTGCCGCGGCGAGGCACTCCACCTCGCCGCTGTTTTCCTTTCTCCGGGGTCAGCGCAACAGCAGGTGCGGCACCCTCGCCTCTCGCAGCATTTCATTGGTGGTACTGCCCAGCAGGAATTCCCGGATACGGGAATGGCCGTAAGCGCCCATCACCAGCAGCTCGATACCATGCTCCTGCTGATAACGATGCAACGCCGGTTCCACTTCGCCTTCCAGGATGGCGGTGAAGACCTGGTGACCGCCATCGGACAAGCGCTCCCCGGCCCAGGCCAGCTCTTCGTGACGGGCATGCTGGCCATCATCGACGGTCACCAGATGACAGTCCAGACCACGGAACAGCGGACTGGCGGCCAGCATTTCCACCCCCTTGCGGCAAGTATCACTGCCATCGAAAGCCAGCATGATCACCCCGGGCTCGGAGAACGTCTCGGGCACCACCAGTATCGGCCGGTAGACCGCCCGGACCACCCGCTCCACGTTGTCCCCCACTTTGGCGGACGCCCCCTGATGTTCGGTGCCCTGCCGTCCGATCACCAGCAGCCGGGTCTCGTCCTGAAGCGCCAGCAGGCTTTCCAACAGGTCGCCATGGCGTTGTTGCAACTCCGGATCGTCGATGCCTTTGTCCATCGCCCGGGCCTTGGCCGCGTCCAGCATCAACTTTCCCTGTTCCATGGCCACCCGGTTACGGCGGGCGTCCAGGTCGGCCAACTCTTCCATCAGATGTTCACGGGCGCCCAGGCTCAAGGACCCGCTCAAGTCCGTGGGCGTGCTCGGATAACGTTGCTGGTCCAGCACATGCAGCAGCTTCAGCGGCGCATCCAGGCGCCGGCTGGCCCAAACCCCGGCATCGCATACCGCGCTGGCGGCCACTGACCCATCAATACAGGCAACGACTTTGCTCATGTTGTTTTCCTCAATGTCCACCCATCAGTTTTTCCACGGCGTCCGGCTTATCGTGTACCGCGTATTTGTCCACCAGAGTGGCACTAGCCTCATTAAGACCGATCAGTTCCACATTGGTGCCTTCGCGGCGGAATTTGATGATCGCCTTGTCCAGTGCGCCAATAGCGGTGATATCCCAAAAATGGGCCCGATGTACATCGATGACCACTTTTTCCAGGGCCTCACGAAAATCGAAAGCATCCAGGAACTGTTCCGATGAGGTGAAAAATACCTGCCCCACCACATGGTAGGTACGTTCGCCGGGAGCGTCCTGTTCCGAACGCACATAAAACACCCGCCCGACTTTATTGGCGTAGAACAGCGCGCTCAGCACCACGCCAACGGCAACCCCCAGGGCCAGGTTATGAGTGAGCACGGTGACCACCACGGTGGCCAGCATGACGATGGTGCTGCTGGGCGGATGGCGGCGCAGGTTCACCAGCGATTCCCAACTGAAAGTACCGATGGACACCATGATCATCACCGCCACCAGCGCGGCCATCGGAATCCGCGACACGTGATCGCCAAGAAACACCACCAGGATCAGCAACACCACACCGGCCACCAGCGTGGACAAGCGGGTACGGCCACCGGATTTCACATTGATCATGGACTGGCCGATCATCGCGCAGCCGGCCATGCCACCGAAGAAACCGGCGACGATGTTGGCAATGCCCTGCCCCTTACACTCGCGATTCTTATTGCTCTCGGTGTCGGTCAGTTCATCGATGATGGCGGCGGTCATCATGGACTCCAGCAGCCCCACTATCGCCAGCGTCAGGGACACCGGAAAAATGATCTTCAGGGTTTCCAGGGTCAAAGGGATGTCCGGCAGCAGGAATACCGGCAGGCTGTCTGGCAGGTCCCCCTTGTCCCCCACGGTGGGGACGTTCCAGCCCATGGCCACGCACAACACGGTAAGACCGATGATGCAGATCAGAGGCGAAGGCACCGCCTTGGTCAACAACGGAAACAGATAAATAATCCCCAGACCGCCGATCACCAACGGATAGACCAGCCACGGCACGTCCACCAGCTCCTTGAGCTGGGCCATGAAAATCAGGATCGCCAGGGCGTTGACGAAGCCGGTGATCACCGACCGGGACACGAATCGCATCAATTGTCCCAGCTTCAGAAAGCCAGCAACGATTTGCAGCACCCCGGCCAGAATCGTCGCCGCCAGCAGATACTGCAGGCCATGTTCCTTGACCAGAGTCACCATCACCAGCGCCATGGCGCCGGTAGCGGCGGAAATCATGCCGGGCCGGCCACCGGCGAAGGCGGTGACCACGGCAATACAGAACGATGCGTAAAGACCCACTTTGGGGTCTACCTCGGCGATGATGGAAAAAGCGATGGCCTCGGGGATCAATGCCAGCGCCACGACAATGCCGGCGAGCACGTCCGCGCGAACATTGCTGAACCAATGCTCTTTAAGGGAAGCAATCATTAACGGAAAACCCTATGTACTTATGCAAAAAAAGACATCACAAAAGGCGGCAACAAAAATTGCCTGAAGCAATTTGGGCATAAAAACAGGCGATAAATCGCGAATACGGGACAACGGTCCCGCGGGAACCAGAAAGTTCCGGGGATGAACACCGTCGGGCCGGCGCGAGAAGCACCTGCCGGGTGTCGGAAGATCCGCGCGCTAGGGCGGAGTCAGGCCATCAAGGATGGCGGGGGAATACGAATGCAACATGAAAATCAGACATTACCCGTCATGGAAGGCGGCGCAGTCTACCAGCCCGCGCCAGCTATGCCCACCTCGGATCCGATTTTGCCTCACACCGGCACCGTGCGATAATGCGCCCCCTGCAGTCGTTGCCACCGTCCCATGCCCACATCCCCACGCCTTGCCCCCGGTCCCGACCGGCGCCTTTCGGTGGCGCCGATGATGGACTACACCACCCGCGACTACCGTTATCTGGCACGGCTGATCAGCCGTCATACGCTGCTGTATACGGAAATGGTGGTGGCCCAGGCGGTGATCCATGGCGATCGCGAGCGGCTGCTGGGCTTTGACGACACCGAGCACCCGGTGGCGGTGCAGCTCGGCGGCAGCGATCCGGCCCAGTTGGCGGAAGCCGCGCGGATCTGCGCCGACTACGGCTACGACGAGATCAATCTGAACGTGGGCTGTCCCTCGGACCGGGTGCAGCAGGGCAAGATTGGCGCGGTGCTGATGGCCGAGCCGGATCTGGTGGCCCGCTGCGTGGAGGCCATGGCCCGGGTCAGCCCGGTGCCGGTCACGGTGAAGACCCGCATTGGTATCGATGATCAGGACGACTATCCGTTCCTGCAACGCTTCGTCGCCCGCATGGACGCCGCCGGCTGCCGCAGCCTGACCATCCACGCCCGCAAGGCCATCCTCAGCGGCCTGTCGCCGAAGGAGAATCGGGAAATTCCCCCGCTGATCTATGAACGGGCCTACGCCATCAAGCAGGCGTTCCCGCATCTCGAGGTCATTCTCAATGGCGGCCTGCGCGATTTGCCTTCCGTGCTGCACCATCTGGATCAGGTGGATGGTCTGATGATAGGCCGGGAAGCCTACGGCAACCCCTGGTGCCTGGCCGGTCTGGACGCCACCGTGTTCGGTGATCCCGCGCCCCAACCGGATCGTCATCAGGTGGCACGGGCCTTCCTCTCTTATCTGGAGCAGCGCTACGCGGGAGGCTGTCATCCCAAGCACGTGCTGCGCCACGCCCTGAACCTGTTCCAGGGCCAGCCCGGAGCCCGCGCCTACCGCCGTCATCTGAGCGAGAACATGCACAAAGCGGACACCACCCCAAAGGTGTTCGAGGAAGCGCTGGCCCTCGTGAGCTAAGGAATGCACTGGAAAGAACCTTCCCGGGTTCTTATGCTCTAAGAGCCTGTTTACGATCTATTCACCGCCGCGCCGGAGTTCATTTTTTCGTCAGGCCGTGATTCCGATTGTGCAATGTAGTCATCTACATAAACAAGCGTAATTGCGGCCTGGCGGAAAAAGGGACCCGGCCCTTCGGGTTGCGCTTGAAAAGCCGCCAGAGGACGCTGTGGCCTTTGACTTTGGAACCACCAGAGCCTGCAGTCCCCAACGCCCTCTGGCGGCTTTTCCAGCAGCAACGCGGTGGCGAATAGATCGTAAACAGGCTCTAATGCTCACTCACTTTTTTGGTTAACGGGACGGATCATGGCGAATCAGCGGCAGCAACTGGAGCAATGGACCACCGTGGTGGCGGACACCGGCGATATGGAGATGATCGCCGCTCTCGCCCCCTGTGACGCCACCACCAATCCCTCTTTGCTGTTGGCGGCGGCGCGGGACAGCCGCTATCAGTCCCTGCTGACCCAGGCCCGGAGCCTGGCCACGGAAATGGGCCGCGGCCACGACCTGACCTGGTGCAGCGACGCCTACGCCTGCCTCGCCGGGCAAGCGGTGCTGGAGCATGTTCCAGGCCTGGTTTCCACCGAGGTCGACGCCCGCCTGTCCTTTGACACCCGCGCCACGGTGGAGCGGGCGCGGCGGCTGATGGCGCTGTACCGGGAACTGGATGTGGATCCGGATCGCATCCTGATCAAAATCGCCGCCACTTGGGAAGGCATCGAGGCCGCCCGTACCCTCGAAGAGGAAGGTACCCGCTGCAATCTGACCCTGGTGTTCTCCCTGGCCCAGGCCCTGGCCGCCGCCGAAGCCGGCACCACGCTGATCTCCCCGTTCGTCGGCCGGATCCAGGACTGGCATGTCAAACGCGGCCTCGACATCCAGCACATCGACGACGATCCCGGCGTGCAGTCGGTATGCGGCATTTTCCGCACGCTCAAGGCTCGTGGACTGGAAACCATCGTCATGGGCGCCAGCTTCCGCAATGCCGATCAGATCCGCGCGCTGGCTGGCTGCGACCGTCTCACCATCAGCCCGGCCCTGCTGGAAACCCTGGCCGCCGATGAGAATCCGCTGACCCAGGCTCTGGACGCCGCCGACGTGGAACCGGATGAAGACTGGACACCGATCAGCGAAGCGGGCTTCCGCTGGGCGCTGAATCAGGACCCCATGGCCAACGACCTGCTCAGTGACGGCATCCGCCGCTTCGCCGCGGATCAGGTCGCCCTGGAAACTCTGTTAAGCGAGGAGGAACGTGCCGCGTGAATTGGATTGCCCGCCTGTTCGAACCCCAGACCACCCGGGAACCGGTCACGGAACTGGATTTGCACCGGGCCGCCGCCGCCCTGCTGCTGGAAGTGGCGCGCACCGACGGCCGCATTGATGATCGCGAAAAACAAAGCCTGTTCAAGGCGGTGCGCCAACGCTGGCAATTGGACAGCGACGAACTGGAAGAGATTGTCGCCGAGCTGCATGAACGGGTGGAAGGCGCCACCGATCTGTATGAATTCACCAGTCCGTTGCGCGAGCATTGGGGCCCGGAACCCCGGGCCCGTCTGATCGAGGACATGTGGGCCGTGGCCGCCGCCGATGGCAAGGTGGACGTGTACGAAGAGCATTTGATCCGCCGCGTGGCGGACCTGCTCTACGTGTCTCACGGCGATTACATTCGAGCCAAACTCGCCGCCACCGGCGAATAGTGACCCGCGCGGATCACCATTGCGGTTCTGATTCCGTCCCCTGTTCCTCCGCCGGCGCCGCTTGCCCTTCGGCCTTCGGCGCCGGTCCCGGCACCCGGCTCAGTCCTTCCCCCTTCATGCGCTGAGTGATGTAGAAATTACGCAGGAAGGTGTAGCGGTCACCGATAATGTTGCGCTCCAGGTCAAGCAGATCGGCGCGTAGATCCACCGCGTAAACCGCGCTGAAGATGAGACGGTCCGTGGTGTCTTCCAGCAAATAGTGAGACAGCCGCATATAGTCTTCCGGCCAGATAGTGGCGGCGTCCCGGACCGTGGACGGGCCGAACAGCGGCAATACCAGATAAGGACCGGAGTCCACGCCCCAACGCGCCAGCGTCAAACCCAGATCGGTCTTGTGTTTCGGAATGTCCAGTTCCGACGCCACGTCGAACAGGCCGGCCAGCCCCAGCGTGGTATTCACCGAGAAGCGGCCGAAATTATCCCGCGCCTGTCCCCAGCGCCACTGGAGCACGTTGTTCAAGCCACTGCGGAAATCCTGCAGGTTGGCGAAAAAACGCGTGAAGGTATCGTCCAGCCATTGCGGAGTAATGAATCGATAGCCCTTGGCCGCCGGCTTCAGCGCATAGCGGTCCACGAACTCATTGAAGCCGAACATTTTGCGGTTGAAGCCCTCCCAGGGATCGATCTCCTCCCAGTCCATGGCAGGGCCGGCAAAGGGATCATCCAGGTCACCGGAACCGGAGCCGGCCCAGTCATCGCCGCCGTCGCCCCAGTCATCATCCGCGGCCGGGGCGCTTTCCCCCCAGTCGTCTCCGCCATCCGCAGCGGCGGACTGGGCGGGCAAGGCGTCCGGAGCGTCATCAACGGCGCTTTCCACCGTGCGTTCCACATTACCGCGTTCGGCATCGGCGGCGCTCGCCGCCTCCGGCGGCGCCAACGGCGCCCGGGCTTCACTGTCATCCCGGGGCGTCTGCGCACACCCAACCACCAGGCCAGCGAAAGCCAGCAGAATCCATTTACGCACAAGCAATCCTCTGTTCGTTGGTGAGCGCATTATAGGCACGTCCGTGCTATCACTCCCAGGATCTGATCACAGCCCCTTCACCGGGAAGTCACATCGGACAGGAGCCCGATTCAGCGTGCTCCCAGGATCACGTCCTTGCCGCGCAGTTGCTCCAGCAACTCAACGGCGAAACCATGCAGCGCACTCTGGTCGGCAAAGTTCAACTCTTCCGCCAGTCTTGTCAACACAGCCTCGCCCTGCTCTTCAGGGCTGGCCGCCATCAATTGCAGCATGCGGGCGGTGGCCGGGTTCAGTTCGGTGAAGCGGACCCGATCGTCCCGATCCCGGTGAATAAGCAGCCACACCGGTTCCGCCAGGGGCCGGTCAGGACGATAATCCGGACCAATCCGGTGGACCGGGAAGCGATATCCCTGCAGTACATGCAGAGGATTGAGCACCGGCACCCCCGCGAGCAGATCGCCATCGGGATCATAGCCTCGCTGGGGAATCTCCTCGGTGGCGGTATCGAGGACCACCTCCATCCACTCGTAATGGGCCAGTTCCGCCAGATAAGGCGGGTCCTGGGGATCGGGCTGATACTCCCCGGCCAGGAAAGCAACGAATTCGCCGGGGATTTGCAGAAAATAGGGGGAATGGCTGCGGTGGCGATGAAAAAAAGCGCGCACCAGAGCCCGCCAGCGGTCTTCCGGCAAGACGCCGTGCAGGACCGGAAAGCCCTGGCTCAGGATGCCCTGCACATTATTGAAAAAGAGGTCGCGGTATACCGCGAGCCGGCGATCCTCCAGCCCCTCCGGTGCCGCGTGCCGGTCCGGGTCGCGCAGATGGGCGGCAAAACGCCGCTGCACGGCAACAAAATCCGGCTCGCTCATGCGGAGCTCCTGTCCGGCTTCCGGGCCTGATCTTCCACCTGCCGCTGGGTATCGCCGATACGGCTCAACTCCGCGAACAGGGTATCGTTGTCGGGAAAGTTGAAATCCCGCTCCAGCAACGTCGGCAGCACCCCAAAGCGTCGATAAGCGTGTTCCAGCAATGACCACACCGGCTCGATCACGGCGCTGCCGTGGGTATCCACCTTGAGATCCTCGGCCTCGTCGTAGTGACCGGCGATATGCACATAGCAGATCCGCTCGCCGGGCAGGCCATCGATGAAGCTGTACGGGTCGTAACCGTGATTGATGCCGTTCACATAGGCGTTGTTGACGTCCAGCAACAGACCGCAATCGGCCTCCTCGAGCACCGCGCGAATGAACTCCAGCTCAGTCATTTCCGCGGGACCGCCGGGGGGCGTGTAATAACTGACGTGTTCAATACCAATCGGGCGTTCAAGAAAGTCCTGCACCCGCCGGATACGATCGGCGACGTAACGCACCGCCTCACCGGTAAACGGTATCGGCATCAGATCATAAAGATGGCCACCGTCATTGCAGTAGCTCAAATGTTCGGTATAACAGCGGATTTGATGTTCATCGAGAAACCGTTTGATCGCGGCCAGCAGCTCGAAATCCAGCGGATGGGGTCCACCCAGGGACAGGCTCAGACCGTGGCAGACGAACGGGAAGCGTTCGGTGAAACGACGGAATTCCCGGCCCAGGCGACCGCCCATGGGGATCCAGTTTTCCGGCGCCACCTCCATGAACTGGAACGGCACGGTCTCGCATTGGGAAAGCGGGCCCATCAGGGCCCGCCGTAATCCCAGGCCGGTCCCTTCGACCGGAGTAAGGGCTTTCATCACGGCACTCAGTCAGGCAGGGGTTGGAGATCAGGCGGCGCCGCCGCACTTGCCTTCGCCACACTTACCTTCGGCGCCTTTTTCCTTGTCCTCGCCACACTTGCCTTCGGCTTTCTTGTCACCGCCACAGCTGCCTTCCGCTTTCTTGCCGCCACAGCTGCCCTCGGCTTTTTTACCGCCGCAACGCCCTTCAGCGCCTTTCTCTCCGTGATTGTCAGCAAGTTGATAGCCGGCTCCGAGATCGGAGGCGGCGAAGGGATTTTCAACCGCCTGCGCGGTCACCGGCAGGGACATCGCCGATGCGACAAAAGCAGCGCCAACGGTGGCCGCCAAAGGATTGAGTTTATTGGTTTTAGCCATGTCATCTTCTCCTGATTCGCTGATGGAGTCGAAACACCACCGGGACCCGGAATGGTCCGGTTCATGATTTCGACACTATAGTGATGCACGGCGGGAGTAAACGTTACATGAAGATGCGCCTCTTTTTTGTCCAAGACAGAAGAGGCAGCTGGCCATGCGCGATGATTCCCCGACAGGCGAATCAGAATCACGAGAGGCGGGAAGCGGCCAGGCCATGGCCCGGCCGCCCATCCTGGTCCGGTTTATGCCGGATTGTTGAAGCGACGGTTCAGCTTGCGCATACCACCGATCCAGCGGTCATAGTCCGCGGTTTTGTTGCGCATGTATTCCAGCACTTCCGGGTGCGGCAGAACCAGGAAGGTCTCCTCCTGGATCGCTTTCAGGCAAGCCCGCGCCACCGGTTCCGGCTCCATCATGCCATTGATACTGGCGACGCCATCTTCCTTGCCCTTGGTCATGGCGGTGCGCACCGCCTGCGGGCACAGCACCGATACCTTGATGCCGTCATCGCCATAGGTCAGCGCCAGCCATTCGGCCAGCCCCACGGCGGCGTGTTTGGTCACCGCGTAGGGAGCGGATCCCACCTGGGACAGCAGCCCGGCGGCGGAAGCGGTGTTAAGCAAATAGCCGCCGCCACGGGCGGTCATTCTCGGCACCAGGTGCCGCGCCGCGTAGACGTGGGCCATGACATTGATGTCCCAGATTCTCTGCCATACGTCGTTGCTCACTTCCGGCCCGCCACGGGTGGAGATGCCAGCGTTGGAGCAGAACAGATCGATCGGCCCTTCGTTGGCTTCCACCTCGTCGATCAATGCCTGGATCTCACTTTCCTCGGCGACATTGACCCGCCGGCCGATACCGCCGATGGCGTCGGCGGTGGCCTGGGCGCCTTCGCCGTCCAGGTCGGCGCAGATGACACGCTTGGCGCCGGCCTCGGCGAAACACTCCGCCAGCGCGCGGCCGATACCACCGGCGGCGCCGGTGACCACGACTATCCGGTCTTTAATTTCCATGCCTTTGCTCGCTGTTTGTTATCTGGAAAGGACCCGACCGGAATCGGGTCCACTCACCCTCAGGCCCACATATGCGTACCGCCACAGACGGTCAACGCCTGCCCTGTCATATAACGGCTGGCATCGGAGGCGAGGAACACCGACAGACCACTGAAATCCTCCGGCTCACCCAAACGGCGCAGAGGAATTTGCGAATTGGCGCGGGCTTCCGCTTCCGGGTTGTCCCACAGCGCCTTGGCGAAATCGGTGCGCACCAGGCCCGGACAAATGGCGTTGGCGCGAATACCTTGCGGTCCATATTCCAGCGCCAGGTTACGCACCAGGCCGATCAGCGCCAGTTTCGAGGTGCCGTACAAACCCAGCGTATCGGAAGGTTTGTAGGCGCCGACGCTGGCGGTGAACATCATCGAACCGTTGCCCTTGGCGACCATGTCCGGTGCCACCAGACGCGCCAGCCAGAGGTTGGCCTGCACGTTGGTTTTCATGGTCTTTTCGTAGGCGTCGTCGGGAATCTCGGAAATCTTGCCGTAGAAAATATTGACGCCGGCATTGCCGACCAGAATGTCCACCGGCCCGGCAAGCTGGTGGGTTTTCTCCACCAGCGCTTCCAGTTCTTCCTTGCGGCCGGCGTTGGCCGCCACCGGGTGCACCCGTTCCGCGCCCACCGCCTGATTGATATCAGCGGCGGCCTGGTCGAGAGTCTCCTGCTTGCGCGCGGAGATCACCACGGTGGCACCGTGGGCAGCGAGGGCTTGCGCCATCGCCTTGCCCATGCCCTTGGAGGCGCCGGTCATCAGCGCCACCTTGCCGCTCAGGTCGAACAGAGAGGTATCGACCATGGCATCAACCCCCGGATTGGTTGTAGCGGGTAACCTCGTTACGGGCGATGACGTTGTGATGCACTTCATCCGGGCCATCGGCGAAACGCAGAGTGCGCTGCTGCATATACATTTCGGACAGCGGAGACCATTGGCTGATACCGGTGGCACCATGGATCTGCATGGCCTGATCGATGATCTGGCAGCATTTCTCCGGCACCATCGCCTTGGCCATGGATACCCAGATACGCGCTTCCTTGTTACCCATCACGTCCATTGCCTTGGCCGCCTTGAGCACCATCATGCGCATTGCCTCGATTTCGATGCGGGCGCGGGAAATGGTTTCCATGTTCTTGCCCAGATCAATGATCTTCTTGCCGAACGCCTCGCGGTTCAGGCCACGTTCCATCATCAGATCCAGGGCCTTCTCCGCCGAACCGATGGAGCGCATGCAGTGGTGGATCCGACCCGGGCCGAGACGGACCTGGGAGATCTCAAAGCCACGGCCTTCGCCCCACAGGATGTTTTCCTTCGGCACCCGCACGTTTTCCAGTTTGATGTGCATATGGCCGTGCGGCGCGTGGTCATGGCCGAACACGCACATCGGTCCGACGATGTTCACCCCGGGAGTGTCCATGGGCACCAGGATCTGCGACTGCTGACGGAACGTCGGCGCGTCGGGGCTGGTTTTGACCATACAGATCATGATCTTGCAGCGCGGATCGCCGGCGCCGGAAATGTAGTATTTCTCACCGTTGATGACCCACTCATCACCGTCCAGAACCGCACTGGTTTCGATGTTGCGGGCATCGGAAGACGCCACTTTCGGTTCGGTCATGCCGAAACAGGAGCGAATCTCGCCATTGAGCAACGGCTTGAGCCATTTTTCTTTTTGCTCCGGAGTGCCCACGCGCTCGAGCACTTCCATGTTGCCGGTATCCGGGGCGGAACAGTTCAGGGTCTGGGACGCCAGCGGGTTTTTGCCCAGTTCGAAAGCAATGTAGGCGTAATCCAGGTTGGACAGGCCTTCCCCGGTTTCCGCGTTCGGCAGGAAGAAGTTCCACAGACCATTGGCCTTGGCTTTGCTTTTCGCTTCTTCCAGCAACTCCAGCTGCCCCGGCGCATAGCTGAAACGCTCGGCGCGGCCTTCGCCGAGACGGTGGTATTCCTCGGTGATCGGATCAACATTCTCACGAATATGTTTTTTCACCGCGTCCAGCAGCGGCTGCGCCTCTTCGGACATGGCGAGATTGTTCAGATTGGTATCGTTACCCATGGTTTTACTCCTCGATGTAATTCAGCGGTTCTTCCACTGCGGCGGGCGCTTTTCCACGAAGGCGTTGACGCCTTCCTTGAAGTCCTCGGTATGACGCAAATCCTCGATCACCTCGCGACTGTACACCAGACTTTCCCGCAGACGTTCCAGTTCATCCAGATGATTGAGAACCCGTTTGGTCGCCTTCACCGATGACGGCGATACGGCACAGATTTCCTCGGCCTTGGCCAGGGCCGCGTCCATCAGTTCATTTTGCGGATAGACCGCATTGACGAAGCCCAGCTCCTTGCCCTCGGCGGCGCTCGCCTGACGGCCGGACAGCATCATCTCCACCGCCTGTTTACGGCCGATCTGCCGACTCAGGCGCTGTACACCGCCGGCGGCGGCGAACAAACCGACCTTGACTTCCGGCAAAGCGAAGCGAGCGGTGTCGGCGGCAAGCAGAATGTCACAGCACAAGGCGGTTTCGAATCCTCCGCCCATGGCAAACCCGTTCACCGCGGCGATCAACGGTTTTTCCAGATCGAAGCGCGTCGACAGGCCGGCGAACCCCGTGGGCGGTGGCGTGCCCTTGCCGCCCTGGGCGGTGTACTTGAGATCGTTACCGGCGGAAAACGCCTTGTCGCCGGCCCCGGTGAGTACCGCCACCCACAAATCATCGTCGGCGGCGAAGTCGTCCCATACTCGGGACATCTCATTGTGCATGGGCGCGTGCACGGCGTTATACACTTCCGGCCGGTTCATGGTGACGATCAGAATCGGGCCCCGGCGTTCGGTTTTGACAAATTCATAAGCCATGTCAGTTTCCTTGAGCGGCGGTCGCCGCCGTACTTTTGTTGGTATCAGACTTATCGGTATCGGAGTGGCCGCTATCCTGCATGGACAGGCACGCGGCGCGAATCGCGCGCCGGTCGATCTTGTCGGTGGCGCCACGGGCCAACGGACCGCTCTGCCACCAGAACCGTTCCGGCACCTTGAAATGGGCAAGGTGTTCGGCGACGCAGGCTTTCAATTCCGCCTCGTCCACTGAGCCCTCCTGTTTCAATACCACCATGGCGCCGACGATCTCGCCCAGGCGCTCGTCCGGTACCGAGAACACGCAGGCTTCGGCGACCTCGGGGTGCTGATACAAGGCGTCTTCCACTTCCAGGCAGGCGATATTCTCACCGCCGCGAATGATGATGTCTTTTTTGCGGTCGACGATATAGACCAGCCCGTCTTCATTGGCGCGGGCCATGTCACCGGTGTACAGCCAGCCATCACGCATGGCCGCGGCGGTGGCTTCCGGCTGATTCAGATAACAACGCATGTTGGCGGCGCTGCGTACCAGCAACTCACCCACCTCGCCCGGCGGCAGCGGCCGATCCTGCTCATCGACGATGCGCATCTCCTGCAACGGCGGCGTCAGGCGGCCGGCCGCTTCCGGGTTCTCCACATAGGGGTCACCGGAAATAATGATGCCGAGCGCGTTGGTCTCGGTCATGCCCCAGCCGGAAGCAATGCTGGCCGCGGGAAAAGCACTGGCCAAACGTCCCACCTGGGCGGCCGGACGTTTGGCGCCACCACCGCCGATGAATTCCAGCGACGGCAACGGTTGATTCAGACGCCGGGCGGCCTCCATCAATTCCGCGGACTGGGTCGGCACGCCGACGAAACGGGTCACCTGCTCGGCGTTGATGATGCGAATCGCCTCCTCGGGATCCCATTTGTACATCAGGTTCAGGGTGGCACCGGCGGCCAGCCCCTGAATCAGATTCGAATTCAGAGCGGTGACATGGAACAGCGGCGTCACCACCAGGGAACAGGGCGGCCGCGTCGGCGCCGGCTGCTCCGGATCCATCAACGCCGGCAGTAACCGCAGCATGATCAATGAATAGACCGCCGACACCAGTCCCCGATGAGTCAGCACCACTCCTTTGGGACGGCCGGTGGAACCTGACGAATACAACACCGCGAAATCATCGTCGGTATCGATCGACACCGTCGGCCAGGACGCCTCCGGTACCCGCGCCAACAGATCCGAATAGTTGTGTTCACCCTCCACATCACGAACCGCGAACAGCGACAGCCCCAAGCGTTTCGAGAACGGCTCGATACGCTGGTAACGGTCGTGGTCGGCGAACACCACCCGGGCGCCACAATCCTCCAGCGCGAACGCCAGCTCCTCACCGGACCACCAGGCGTTCATCGGCACCACCACCGCGCCAACGGCGGTGATCGCCAATAGCAACAATGGAAATTCCGGATAGTTGCGCATGGCCAACGCCACTCGATCACCGGGCCGCACACCAAGCTCACTGAGGGCCCTGGCGAGCCGATTGACCTCGTTGACCAGACGCGGGTAGTCCCAGCGTTCGTCGCCATAGACCAGCACATCGCGGTCGCCGTAAACCGTCTCCACCGATTGCAGCACCTCGCGCAAGTGCGCCGGCGCGTTGGCGAAAACCGGATACCGTTGTCCGCGAATGTCCGCTTCGGTAACGGCGAAACGTGGGTCCGTGCTGGTGATACGGTCCACCGCCTGCTCCAGAGTCAGCGCCGGCGTATCGGTACCCGGGGCCCCCTGGGCGACGGTCTGGTTATTGTCCCATCCTGACATTTTGTTGTTCTCTCTCTGCTCTCCCGGAGGGGCCCTTCCGCATCCCGCGGCCCGAAGGTCGCGGACTGACGTTTGTCAGGGAAACGCTACGGCGGATGCGAAGGTGATGTCAAGCGCGACCCTTGTACCCGGCCGAAGAATCATCCGAATGCATTGACCCAGGCGCCGTCCGTTTCTAGTATCTCATCCTGACAAACGTCAGCCGTGGTTGCCGGACCGGCGGCACGGTGCCGTTTGGTATCGAGACACAGGCGTTCAATCCCGATCGCCGTTCGATGCCTTATCGATTCAAAGGCTCCCTATTGGAAGGAAAGGGATATGAATAACAACGCCACCACCGCGGGCCCGCAGCTGGTCGCGCCCCTGCCCGCCCACCGCATCGACGCCGAGGCGCTGGCAAACTGGCTGCGCGACGCCTTGCCGGAGGCCGCCCAGGGCCTGACTGTCGAGCAATTCCAGGGCGGCATGTCCAACCCGACTTACCTGATCACCAGCGCCAGCGGCAAACGCTACGTATTGCGCAAGAAACCCCCCGGCAAACTGCTGCCCAAGGCCCACGCGGTGGATCGCGAGCACGCGGTCATGCATGCGCTGGCCGATACCGGGGTGCCGGTGCCGCGCATGCTGGCCTACTGCGAGGATCCGGAAGTAATCGGCGCCGAGTTCTTCGTCATGGAGTTCGTGGAAGGCCGTATCATTCCACCGCCCTCCATGGACCCGGTGGCCCGGGAAGAGCGCCCGGCCATTGCTCATGCCCTGATCGACACTCTGGCGCAGCTGCATAGCGTGGACTGGAAGGCCGCCGGCCTTGAGCGTTTCGGACGGCCGGAAGGGTATCTCAAACGTCAGACCGCGCGCTGGGCGGGACAGTACGAAGGCGCCAAGGAAGCGCTGCCAGCGGACTTCGACTATTCACAGATGGACTGGCTGCGGGACTGGCTGCTGGAACATACCGATGTGAGCAACGAGACCGCCATCGTGCACGGCGATTTCCGGCTTGGAAACATGATCCTGCACCCTGAAGAGCCTCGCGTGATCGCGGTGCTGGACTGGGAATTGTCCACACTGGGCCACCCGTTGGCGGACCTCGCCTATCTGTGCATGCCCTACCACACCTCAGGCAGCGAGCCGGATGCCCGGGATCTGCTTGAAGCCGGTCTGCCGCCGGAACAACAATTGCTGGACCGCTATTGCGAACGCACCGGGCGGGACGGCATTCCGGAATGGCCGATTTTCATGGCGTTTTCCTGCTTCCGTAGCGCCGCCATTATTCAAGGGGTGGCGGCCCGCGCCGCCCAGGGCAATGTCAGCAGCGCCAGCGCCGATCCGGTCCGGGATGGCGCCCGGGCCCGCCGGGTGGCGGAAGTCGGCGCCCGGATAGCACGCTCGCTCGGCTGATTCAGTAACCGACCATCACGCTCCGCGTGCCAACTCGCTGGCACGCACCACGCCACCCCCAAGGCCCGCTACCGGCCTTGGGGAGATGAAGTCAGAGCAACCACGTCATGCCGGACTTTATCCGGCATCTTCCGCTATATCTTCATCTCCCTGTCTCCCGCCGCCTTTTTCTCCGGAAAGCCCATAGCCCTCCACAGGGAGATCCCAAGTCAGGCCCCGGGATGGCCGGTGGTTTAAAAAAGCGTGTCACCCTTCGGGCCGTCGCTACCGCGACGTCAAAAATCGCTCCCGGCGATTTTTTAAAACAGGTAAACAAAGTCGACCTTCTTTTTAGTAGGTTTTTAATAAAACAGGGCTTTTATCGCTTGAAATTTCGATTATCGGCGGTTTAACCTGACATACGTCAGGCGGACAACCCGAATCCGGGCCCGCGTAAAAAAGCCCTTTTAAAACAAGGTATTCATAGGAGCACACAGCCCTGGCAAACAACCGGCGACGGCCATCTCGGGAGAGCTCTCACAAACCGCCGGGCGCCATATACAAATAGCTCAATAAAATGCACTCGATCATTAAAAAGTGAACCATTAGAGAACAATAAGGAGTCACCGATGAAACAGCGTACCCTGAGCAGGGTGCTCGCCCCTGCCCTGTCCACCGCTTTACTGATATCCGGCGCGGCTTTCGCCGCCGAAGGCAGCGATTTCGAATGGCCCCGGCTGCTGGTGATCGGCACGGCGGGCACGTCTTCCGCCAGCTTCGCTTCCACCAATGGTTGGACCCCGATTCTGCAAAAGCAAACCGGCACCGTGGTTCGCGCCGTACCGGAAGATAACGAGTCCATGCGTTATCGACGGCTCACCGACCGGCGGGATATCGCCATCAGTTCCGTGTCCGCCGCCGAAATGCGTTTTCAGATCGAAGGCATTGGCGGCTATGCGACTACCAAACCGGTACCGCAACGGGTTCTCTGGCACCACAACGATACCCCCTGGGGTTATGTGGTCGCCGGTGACTCTGAACTGAAATCCCTGCAGGATCTCAAGAAAGGCGGCTATCGCGTGGCCAAAGGGATGTTTTCACCGCCGATGATCGCCGCCGTGACCGGTGCCCTGCCCGCTTTCATCGGCCTCTCCGAGGAGGAAGCGGAAAAGACCATTAAATACGTGCCAGCCAGCAGCTACGCGGAAAACTGCCGCTCCGTCGTGGAAGGCAAAGCGGATGTGGCGTACTGCGCCCCGGTCAGTTCCGTGTTGTCGGAGATGGAAGGTGCACCCGGTGGTATCCGCTGGCTGCCCTTGAACCAGGACAACCAGGAAGGCTGGGACGGTTATCTGCAACATCGCCCCATGCTGATCCCCACCAAGATCGAACTGGGGGTCTCCACCGCCCGTGGCGTGGACGGTGCCACCTCCAACTTCGTCTACTCGGTACCGGCGGACGCGGATGAGGACTTCGCCTACCACATGGCCAAATGGTTCCATGAATCCTACGACGCTTATAAGGGCTCTCATCCCATGGCCGCGCGTATGTCGCTGGAGCAGTTCCGCGCCTATCTGGACCGCACCCCCTTGCCAATACATGAAGGCACGGTGAAATACCTGCGTGAAATTGGCGCCTGGACCGAACAGGACGACGCCTGGAACGAGGCCGCCAAAACCAAAATGGATCAGTGGGTCAAGGCACGCCAGGCGGCGATGGAAGAAGCCGCCAAGGCCGGTGTGAAAGCCGACTTCCAGAACCAGGCTTTCCTCGACATCCTGGACAAACACACCCAGGGCCTCGAAGGCTTCCGTTCCCGCCTGTAATGGCGCCCCGGCGTCGCGGCGATCCTTCGCCCGGCGCCGAACCGGCCATTTCCGTCCATCTCCTTACGCGAGCCGAACCTCATGAATCAGACCACTTCCCCGCCGGAAGACGCCACTCCGCCCTCCGAGGCCACGCGCCTCGGTGATTTGTATTCCTGGCAAAGTCTGTTGTTCGTACTGCTTGTCGTCGGTGGCCTGGCCATCGGCCTGGTGTACATCTTTGGTATCACCTGGAATGGCGAGCGCCTGTTGGAAGGCCAGTATTACTGGCTGTTCATAGGCCTGTTCGTCGCCGCCGCCTTCATTGCCCTGCCCGCCCGGCGCGGGCAAAACAAGGTCCCGTTCTATGATCTGATCGCCGCCGCCGTGGCACTGGGCATCAGCGTGTTCTTTTCCACCCACGCCTGGGACATGGTGCAGTCCGGCTGGAATCACATACCGATGGGCACGGTAATGTGGCTGTTGATGCTGGAAGTAGCCCGACGCAGTGGTGGCCTGCCATTCCTGCTGGTGGTGGTGTTGCTGGGATCGTATCCATTGATCGCCGACCGGCTTCCCGGTCTGTTGATGGGCATTCCCTACGATTTTGATCGCATGATCGAGGCGCACATCTTCCGTGCCGAAGGCATGATGGGCATCACCACCAAGATCGTGGCGGAAATCATTCTCGGTTTCCTGGTGTTCGCCGGTGTGCTCATCGCCACTGGTGGTGGCGCTTTCTTTATCGATCTGGCCAACGCGGGTTTTGGCCGCTACCGTGGCGGGCCGGCCAAGGTGTCCGTGGTCGCCAGCGCCTTCTTTGGCAGCCTCTCCGGCTCCATCTTCTCCAACATCGCCGGCACCGGATCGATCACCATCCCGACCATGAAAAAGGTCGGTTATCCCGCCCACTATGCCGGCGCCATCGAAGCCTGCGCGTCCACTGGCGGCGTGCTCATGCCTCCGGTCATGGGAGCCATCGCCTTCGTCATGGCAATTACCATCGGCGTGGACTACGCCACCGTCATGGTGGCGGCGATCATTCCCTCTCTGCTGTTCTATTTCGGCCTGCTGTTACAGGTGGACGCCTATGCCGCCCGGACCGGTCTGAAAGGCGTACCCCGCGAGCAATTGCCATCGGCCCGGGACGTGCTGAAACGGGGCTGGCCGTTTATTTCGGTATTGGTGTTTCTGATCTGGGGCCTGCTCTACATGCGCTGGGAATACTATGCGCCCTGGTACGCCTGCGTACTCATGGTGGCGCTCTCCTTCCTGCAGAAGGAGACCCGCATGACACCCAGACGGCTGTATGAAACCCTGAGGCAGATCGGCATCCTGGTGACGCAAACCGCCGCCATCATTCTACCGATCGCCTTCGTGGTCAGCGCGCTCACCATCACCGGCGTCACCGGCGCTCTCACCTCGGGCCTGGTCAGTCTCGGTGGCGGCAATATTTTTCTGATTATTTTCTTTGGTGTTCTGGCCTGCTTCGTCATGGGCATGGCTGGCCTGGCCATCGTTGCCTATATCTTCCTGGCGGTGACGCTGGCGCCGGCGATCATCGACGTTGGCGGCCTCAACACCATCGCGGTGCACTTCTTCATCGTCTACTACGCCATGCTGTCGGTGATCACACCGCCGGTGGGTGCCGCCGCGTTCCTTGCCGCCACCATCGCCGGCGGCAAACCGATGCAGACCTCCTTCACCGCCATGCGCCTGGGCGTGGTGATCTACTTCGTGCCCCTGTTCTTCCTGTTTCAACCGGCACTGGTCCTGCAGGGCGATCTGACGCCGCTGATCTACGTGCTACCTTCGATTATCGTCGGCATCATGCTGATCTCGGGGGGCCTGGAAGGCTATCTGCTGGGTGCGGGCCGGGTGCGTCCCTGGTTGCGCTTTCCGTTGATCGCGGCGGGTTTCGCTTTCAGCTTCCCAGGACTGATGACCACCATTATCGGTGGGCTCGCCTCGGCGGCGCTGGCCGCGCTGGTCTGGAACGATAATCGTCGACAGGCCCAGACCGCGTAATTCACCACAGCCAGAACCAAAGCGTCCGCGGCGTTCTTGCCGCGGGCACGGAAGGAGCCACGCACGCCATTCGCCAGCAGGCTGGCTCCCACAGATCATGCTACGAAGCCGCTGTGGGAGCTTGTCCGGGCGGCGGGCCGCTGCAAGCGGTGCTGCGTTGATTGGTGTCCGCGTCAGGCGCTGTCCTTGCCAGACGGATTGCCCGCCGGATTCTCCCGCGCCAACTGGTCCAGCATGGCCGTCACCCCCGCGGACACCGTACGCAGGATGACCTCGTCATCCACATCCTTGTTGAGCCAATCCCGCATGGGCGCGAAAGCACCGAGAAAAATAATCAGGTTCGCCAGCACTTCCGCGCGGGGATCCCCCTCGGACAATCGCGCCCGTTGCCGCAGACGCGCCGCCAGCCCTTCAATTACCGCCCGGTCACGAGCGCGCATGGCACGCCGGTCATCTTCCTGCAGGTACGGCACCGAACGGTAGATCAGCAGAGTCCCCCGGCGCTTCTTGGTCCAGGTGTCGTGCAGATAGTCCGCCACCGTGTCCGCGAACGGCGTGTCGCCGCTATGATCCAGGCGTTCGGCCAGGGTCGGCACATCCGGACGGAACCACAGCTTGTTCAGCAACCGCCGCAGAATGTCGTTTTTATTGGCGATGTAATCGTAAATACTGGCCTGATTGACACCGGAGCGGGCACAAATATCGCGAATCGTGGTGGAGGCGAATCCCTTCTCCAGAAACAGCTCCAGAGCGGCATCGCAAATCTGATTGCGGCGCGTCTCAATCAGTGTCGTATCCTGAACGCCATCAACCACGGCTTCCGCCAACTGCTCGCCGTTCGAGGTCTGCTTCGCGCCCCGTTTTTTATCCGCTGACAAGCGTTTTCTCCAAAAGAAATGAGGGTTTTTCGAGGTTAGCACAGCGCCCCGGGAGGCGGAAGAAACAGTGGCGGGCAAGCCGCCACGCCTCTACAACCCGGCCAGACACAAGTAACGGATTTCCAGGAATTCATCGATGCCATACACCGAGCCTTCACGGCCAATACCCGATTCCTTGACGCCACCGAAGGGAACCGTCTCTGACACGAAACGCGGCGTGTTCACGCCGACCATGCCGTATTCGAGCTGCTCATTAAGCCGGAAAATCCGCCCCAGATCCCGGGTGTAGGCATAAGCCGCCAGGCCATAAGGGGTTTCGTTGGCGAGCCGGATCACCTCCTCTTCGTCACTGAACCGATATACAGGCGCCACCGGGCCGAAGATTTCGGTATTGAACACCTTCATTGCCGGAGTCACGTCACCCAGCACGGTCAACTGATAGAAGGTTCCTCCCAGACCGGCATCACCACCACCGCCGGTCACCACCGTGGCGCCCGATGAAACCGCGTCGTCCACCAAAGCCGAAACTTTTTCAAACGCCGCCGGGTTGATCAGTGGCCCCTGGGTCACGCCCTCCCTGGTCCCCTCGCCCAACGCCAGGGTTCCCACCGCCCGGGCAAGCCGTTCCAGGAAAGCATCGTAGACGCGCTCGTGCACCATGATGCGATTGGCGCAGATGCAGGTCTGACCAGTGTTATAGAATTTGATGGCGATGGCGCCACGCACCGCCTCGTCCAGATCCGCGTCTTCAAATACCAGGAACGGCGCGTTGCCGCCCAGCTCCAGGCTCACTTTCTTCACCGTGGCCGCGCACTGGGCCATCAGCAATTTGCCCACCGCGGTGGAGCCGGTAAACGACAGCTTGCGCACCTGCGGATTGGAAGTCAGCTCTCCGCCCACTTCCGCGCCATGGGCAGCGGTAACCACATTGAAAACGCCCGCCGGCACCCCGGCCCGCTCCGCCAGCGTGGCCAAGGCCAATGCCGACAGCGGCGTGTCCTCGGCGGGCTTGAGCACCACGGTACAGCCAGCCGCGAGAGCCGGCGCCACTTTGCGGGTAACCATGGAGGACGGGAAATTCCATGGGGTAATCGCCGCCACCACACCGACAGGGTGGCGCGTTGCCCATTCACGGCGGCTGTTGTCCGCCGGCGGCAGAATGTCCCCCATCACCCGCATCGCTTCCGCCGCGAACCAATCGACGAAATTGGCGCCGGAAAGCACCTCCGCCCGGGCTTCCGCCAATGGTTTGCCCTGCTCCAGGGTAAGCAGCAAAGCCAGGTCGTCGGCATTATCAACGATCTCCTGGTACCAGCGGCGCAGAATCAGCATGCGTTCCCGGGCCGAACGGCGGCGCCAGTCCTTGAAGGCGACGGCCGCCGCTTCCACCGCGGTACGGGCATCAACGGCCCCCATATCCGGCACCTGAGCCAGCACCTCGCCACTGGCCGGATTCCTGACCTCGAAAGTAAGGCCGGAGCGCGCGTCGCACCAGACACCATCGATCAGTGACTGGTAACGCAGCAAAGTCGAGTCCTGAAGTTCCGCGGACATAGCCGTCTCCGTAAGTAAGGGTTGGTCAAGCCGACCTGAAGCGGGGTAAGCAAAATCGTCTTCACGGACGATGTCCCTTCCCGTCAACTTGCTTTATACGATATACAGCATACAAACACCCTGTCGGTGCGGCCAACCCGCATGACCGGCCCGCAATGACGTTACCTACAAGGACGCCTGCCATGACTGCAGAACAACAAAACGGTGTATCGGACAGTCGCCGCTTCGAATTCCAGGAGTTCGGCGGTCCGATCGCACCGCAAACCTACCAACTCCCCGCCCCCGCCAGCGACGAAGTGTTGCTCAAGGTCAACTACTGTGGCGTCTGCCATAGTGACGTTCACCTTCACGATGGCTATTTCGAATTGGGCGGCGACAAACGCCTCAACTTCGCCATGCCGCTACCGCTTACTCTGGGCCACGAGGTGATCGGCACCGTGGTGGCGGTGGGCGACCAGGTCACCGGCGTCAAACCCGGCGACCAACGTCTGATCTACCCATGGATCGGCTGCGGCAAATGCGGTGCCTGCCAGAAAGGCGAGGAAAACCTGTGTGTCACCCCGGCTCACCTGGGCGTGAACAAACCCGGCGGCTACGCCGATCACATCGTCGTGCCCCATTCCCGCTATCTTCTCGACATCAGCGGCCTCAACCCCGGCGACGCCGCCACCCTGGCCTGCTCCGGGCTGACCACCTTCTCCGCCATCAACAAAGTGCTGCCGCTGGCGGATGACCAATGGATCGTGGTGATCGGCTGCGGCGGCCTTGGCCAGATGGCTCTGCGCATCCTCCAGGCCATGGGCATCGGCAATGTGATCGGTATCGATCTGTCCGAGGAGAAACGCAAGCTGGCGCATGAAAGTGGCGCCCGCCACAGCTTCGACCCGAACACACCGAAACTGAATCGGGTGGTGGCGGAAACCTGCCCGGGCACGGTGCAGGCGGCCCTGGACTTCGTCGGCAATGAGCAGACCGCCCAATTAGCGTTGAGCCTGCTGGGCAAGGGTGGCAAATACGTACCGGTGGGTTTGCACGGCGGCGAACTGCGTTATCCGCTGCCGATCATCACCAATAAAGCAGTGAGCATCATCGGCTCTTATGTGGGTACGCTGAAGGAATTGGAGGACCTGGTGGCTTTCGCCAAGGAGAAGAACCTGCCGCCCATCCACATCGAGCATCGCCCGCTGGAGAGCGCCGCTCAAGCCGTGGAAGATCTGGAAAAAGGCCAGGTGGCGGGCCGGGTGATTCTGGACGCGGGCAACTGACTCGGCTTGCCCCTCTCCCCCTTCAGGGAGAGGGGCAAGCCGCCTCGCCATTTACTTCACCCGTTTGACCACCACGCTGCCAATGGAATAACCGGCGCCAAAGGAGCAAATCACCCCTTTGCTGTCCACCGGCAGGTCGGCATTATATTTGTGGAAAGCAATGATGGAGCCGGCGGAACTGGTGTTGGCGTACTCGTCCAGGATCACCGGCGCTTCCTCTTCGCTGGGATCACGCCCCAGCACCCGGCGGGCGATGAACTGGTTCATGCTCAAATTGGCCTGGTGCAGCCACATCCGGCGCAGCTCTTCCACCGGCAGATCCAGATCGTTCAAATGACCGCTGATCTGCTCGGCCACCATGGGGCAGACTTCCTTGAATACCTTGCGGCCTTCCTGGCGGAACAGTTTGTCGCGGGCGCCGATGCCGGACGGGTCGGCCCGATTCAGGAAACCAAAGTTGTTGCGGATGTTATTGGAGAATTTGGTTTGCAGGCGGGTGCCGAGAATCTCCCAGCGGTTGTCGCTGGTGGCGTCCTCGGCCCGCTCCACGATCACCGCGGTGGCCACATCACCAAAGATGAAATGACAGTCGCGATCCTGCCAGGCCAGGTGACCGGAACAAATCTCCGGATTGACCATCAGCACGCGCCGGGCGGAGCCATTGCGCACCGCGTCCACCGCCGCCTGGATACCGAAGGTGGCGCTGGAACAGGCCACGTTCATGTCATAGCCCCAGCCATGTTCCATGCCCAATGCCTGCTGCACTTCCACCGCCATGGCCGGATAGGCACGCTGCATATTGGAACAGGCCACCAGCACGGCATCCAGATCGTCGGCTGTCAAGTTGGCGTTTTCCAGTGCCTGCCGGGCGGCGTTGACGGCGATCTCCGCCTGCACCGACAACTCGTCATCGGACCGCTCGGGAATGTTCGGGCACAGCCTTTCGGGATCCAGCACGCCTTCCTTGTCCAGCACATAACGCTGTTTGATGCCGGAGGCTTTCTCGATGAAACCGGTACTCGAAGGGCTCAGAGCCTCCAGTTCACCGGCCTCGATGGCGGCGGCGTTGCTCTCGTTATAGAGCTGCACGTATTGGTTGAACGACGCCACCAGCTCGTCGTTACTAATGGACTGCTGCGGGGTCCACAGCCCGGTTCCGCTGATCACTACGGATTGGGTCACTAACCTGTCCTCTCTGCAAAGGCGCACCGGGCGCCGCGACAGTAAATGATGTCATTATCCGGATTCAGCCCCGTGGGCGCAAAACCGATGTTTCATGAGCGCGCGAATCACTCTCCCTCCCCGGGGCCACAGCGGCTTCGTAGTCCGGTCCGAGGGAAACCCCGCAGCGCCTCAGCAAGCTTCCCACTGCCGGTTCAAACGCTTGGCCGACACTGGCATACGGGTCCCCAGCGGCTGCGCGAACAGGCTGACCCGATATTCCTCCAGCATCCAGCGAAACAGCGCCAGAGGCTCAGGCAGGCGCCAGTGCGGCGTTTCCCCGGCCCGGCGGCTGAACTTTTCCCAGAATGCCTCCAGTTCCGCCACCTGCGCCCGGTCACGCCCCAACTGCCCGCCCATCTTGTCCAAACGTTGCTCGATGGCGCTCAGATAGCGAGGGTACTCCGACAGCCACTCAGCGGGCACGGACAACAGAAAATCCGTTTCGAACAGAGCCGAAAGCTGCGTCTTCAAATCCCGGTGGGCATGAGCCCAGGCCAATGGAAAGCCCTTTTCCAGCCGCGTCATGATGCCACGATAGCAGGCGAACACCTCGCCCCAATGGCGAACAGCGCGTTCCGCCGCCGGGACGAAGTCGCCGCGACCGGAGTCCAGGCGATGACGAAACGCGCTCTGATCGCGGACCGGCTCGGCATGAAAGTGGAAATGGTCCGCGGCGGTCCGCAACAATACGTGTTCCAGCGCCTGCCGCGCCATGGCACTTTTTTCACTTTTCAGTTTTTGCCAGCCAATCGCCGCGCCAGCCTGCCGTTTCAGAGACTTGATCTGATCCGGCAAACGCAGCAACGCCAGGCGGGCACAGCCATGGCCATGGCGCCAGGCCGCTTCTTCGGCGTCATCGAAAAAATCCAGCCGGACCCGGTCTTCCAGATCCCGCAGTCCCGGGTAGCGGCGCAGTACAATACCGCCACGATTCTGCTCACGGCATTCCGGCACCTCACCGAAATCCCATTCACGGCTTTCCTGTGACGGCGTTTCCTCGATCACCTCGCTGTGCGTCGGCATCCGCCCGCGCAAGCGCTGACGCAGATCCGCCGGATCACGGCCTTCCACCACCACTTGATCGCCGTCCATCACACGCAAATTCATGCGCAAATAATCCGGCAGCTGATCCTCGCGCCATTCTTCCTGCTCCACCCTCACACCGGTCATACGTTGCAATTCCCGCGTCATCGCCGGCAGCAGGGGCTGATCCGGCGTCAACGCCTCCATCAACGCATCGACGTAATCCGGCACCGGCACGAAATGCCGGCGGCGCGCCTTGGGCAGGCCGCGCAGCAGCGCCTCCAGCTTATCCCGCAGCAGCCCGGGTACCAGCCACGCCAGCCGCTCTTCCGGGATCTGGTTCAATGCCGCCAGTGGCACCACCAGCGTGACGCCATCACGCTGCCCGGTGGGGTCGAAGCTGTACTCCAGCGGCAGGTGCATGGCTTCCACCACCAACTCATCAGGGAAAGCGTCGCGCTGCCATTGCGGCGTGCGGGAGAGCAGCACATCGTCGTCCATGATCAGAGCCTGACGTTCCGCTTCCGAAGCGTGCTTGCGGTACCAGGTTTCCAGGTGAGTGAGGGTATAAAGCGAATCCGGCAACCGCTGGTCATAGAACTCGAAGCGCGTCTGCTCATCGGCGAGAATGTCACGGCGGCGCAGTTTGTGCTCCATCTCCTCCAGCGCTTCCAACCGCTCCCGGTTGGTCTTGACGAAGGCCGGCTCACGGCTGAGCTGCCCCGCCACCAGCCCTTCGCGAATCATCAATTCCCGCGCCAGCCCCGGTTCCATCGGCCCGTAGTGCACCCGGCGCCCGGAGGTCAGAATCAGCCCGAACAGATTGACCTGCTCCCGTGCCATCACGCAGCCGCGCCGTTTTGACCAGTGCGGCTCATAATACTGCCGCTTCACCAGATGGCCGGCTTCCGCCTCGATCCAGTCCGGCTCCACCCTGGCCACGCAACGGGCGAACAGGCGGCTGGTTTCCACCTGCTCCGCCGCCATCAGCCAGCGCGCTCCGTTCTTCTTGCCGGCGGCTTTGCTCAGCGCCGAACCGGGCCAGACCAGCGGCTTGCGGTTACGGGTGGAGAGCCACTCGCCCTCCTCGCCTCGCATCATCACGTTACCGAGCAAGCCGGCGAGTAAAGAGCGGTGGATCGCTTCGTATTCCGCCGGGCTGTCATTGAGTGCCCAGCCCTCCTGTTTCGCCAGCAGCAGCAATTGACGGTGCGTGTCCCGCCATTCGCGCATCCGTGACGGCGCCAGAAAAGTCTTCTTGAGCAGTTTCTCGAACTGGCCGCGACTGAGTTCCTCGCGCTGCTGTTCCGCCCATTGCCAGAGGTTCCAGAACCAGAGGAAATCCGATTCCTTATCCTGGAACGGCTGGTGAGCCTGATCCGCCTGTTGTTGTTTTTCGCGTGGACGCTCGCGCGGATCCTGCACCGCCAGCGCGGCGACGATCGGCAGCACCTCGCGCAGCGCCTTTTTCTCCGCCGCGGCCACCAGCATGCGCGCCAGCGTCGGGTCCAGCGGGAAACGGGCCAACTGCTTGCCCAGAGAGGTGGGCCGGCGCTCGCTATCCAGCGCGCCCAGCTCTTCCAGCAGGCGATAACCGTCGCGGATGAAGCGGCCGTCCGGCGGCTCCATGAACGGGAAGTCCTCCACCCGGCCCAGCCCCAGATCCGCCATCTGCAAGATCACCGCCGCCAGGTTGGTGCGCTGGATTTCCGGGTCAGTGAACGCCGGGCGATTGATGAAATCGTCCTCGCTGTACAAGCGGTAAGCAATCCCCGGCATGATGCGGCCGCTGCGGCCGGAGCGCTGGTCGGCGCTGGCCTGGGATACCGGTTCCACCGGCAGACGCTGAACCTTGGAGTGAACGCTGTACCGGCTGATGCGTGCGGTCCCGGCGTCAATCACGTAACGGATGCCCGGCACCGTCAGCGAGGTTTCCGCCACATTGGTGCTCAGCACGATACGGCGGCCACGGTGCGGAGAAAATACCCGTTGCTGCTCGGCGGCGCTCAACCGGGCGTATAGCGGCAGCAACTCAGTGTCACGGAAATCGCAACGCTTGAGATGATGGTGTACATCGCGGATTTCCCGTTCGCCGCTGAGAAACACCAGCACGTCGCGAGCCACCGGGCGGCCATCCCGACGCTCCTCGCTGTCGATCCGCCGCAACACTTCTTCCACCTGCCAGCCCAGTTCCCGTTCCCCTTCCGGCGGGCAGTATCGAATATCCACCGGATAGGTGCGCCCGGACACCTCGAACACCGGCGCGCCGTTAAAATGATCGGCGAAACGGCGATGGTCGATGGTGGCCGAGGTGATGATCACCTTCAGATCCGGGCGGCGCGGCAGCAGTTGCTTCAGATAGCCGAGCAGGAAATCGATATTGAGGCTGCGTTCATGGGCCTCATCGATGATCAGCGTGTCGTACTGGCGCAGTTGCCGGTCATGCTGAATCTCACTGAGCAGCATGCCGTCGGTCATCAGTTTGATCAGACTGTCCGCGCCAACCTGTTCGGCGAACCGGACCTTGTAGCCGACCAGCCCGCCCACCCGGGTATCGAGTTCCTCGGCCAGACGCGCGGCGACGGACCGGGCCGCCAGGCGACGGGGTTGAGTGTGGCCGATGTAGCCGTCCACGCCCCGCCCCAGTTGCAGACAGATTTTCGGCAGTTGGGTGGTCTTGCCGGAACCGGTTTCGCCGGCCACCACCACCACCTGATGATCCTGAATCGCCTCGGCCAGTTCCTCACGGTGATGCACCACCGGCAGGTCCGGCCAGCGCAACTCGGACACCAACGAGGCACGCCGTTGACGCTCCGCCACCGAGGTCTCGATCGCCGCCGCCACCTTGGCCCGCGCCGCGTCATTGGGACGGCGGCGCAAGCCTTCCAGGCGCTTGCGCAAACGGCCGCGATCGGCACCGCGCGCTTCCTCAAGACGACGCTGTAAATCCTTCAGGGAAAGGTCAGTCATAATTCATGAATTCGGAGAGAGATCGCGGTCCTTTTCGGTATGAAAAGGACCGCCGGTGTCTCACGGTCGAGGGCCCAGTCGCTTGCAAGGCAAGCTCCCACAACGGCCTTGTAGCTAGCTCTGAATAGGTCAATGGCCTACGGAGCGTGATTTCTTTTCACTGTTCACTATTAACCCTTCACTGCTGTCCCAGCAGCCACGCCCGCCCCTTGTCGGTGAGCCCGCCCTGGGCCAGGGTCAGGTAAGCGGTGGAGGCTTCCGATGGCGCCAGGGTGACACGAAAACGCAGCAGCTCGTCGCGGCGGAACACGTGAACCTCCACCACCTCGCCTTCCTGATAACCCTGCAAACGGCCGTCCAGGCCGGCGGCGTCGGTTTTGATGCCGTCCACGGCGATGATCACGTCACCGGCGGAAAGCCCCGCGGCCATCGCCGCGCCTTGCTCGTACACTACCTGCACCCGCGCGCCGAGCGGGTCGGCGGCGGCACGCAGGCCAAGATGCACCGGCGCCGGGCCTTTGGCCGGCTTACCACCGTTGTCACCATGGCCACCGGCGGGCCGCCAATGCAACACCACCCCGCGCGCGGCCAACAACGGCGCCAGAGGCAGGTCCTCGGTGCTGTACAGCGCCAGTTGGAAGAACTCATCCAGGCTCTCGCCCAACAGTTCCTCGGCCAGGGCCTGAATGCCCTGCTCGGGCACGCCGCCGCTGCCCTCGCCGTAGCGTTGCCACAACGCACGCATCAGATGATCCAGCGTCACCTGCTCGTTACTGCGTTCACGCAGGGTCAGGTCCAGCGCCAGAGCCACCAAGGAGCCCTTGGCGTAATAGCTGACGATGGCATTGGGCGCGTTCTCGTCCTGCTTATAGAAGCGTGTCCAGGCATCGAAACTGGACTCGGTCACGGTCTGCTTGAGCCGCCCCTGGCCGCGCTGCACCCGGGTCAGGGTCTGGCCGACCAGTTCCAGATAGCTCTCCGGCGAAATCAACCCGGTGCGCGCCAGAGCCAGATCATCGTAGTAACTGGTGATACCCTCGAACGCCCACAGCAGTTCGGTATGCACCTCCTGGCTCAGATCAAAAGGCGTGAACGCCTCCGGTTTGATCCGCTTGATGTTCCAGGTGTGGAAGTATTCGTGGCTGCACAGTCCCAGATAGCCGCGGTAACCGTCACGCACCTGCCGGGGCCCGTCGGTGGGCAATGGCAAATCACCGCGCGGACTCATCAGGCTGGTGGAGTTTCGATGCTCAAGACCGCCATAACCGTCGGTCACCAGAGTCATGAACAGATACCGGTCCACCGGCGCCGGTTCACCGAACAGTTTGATATGATGCTCGCAGATCTGCTTCAGGTCCCGGCACAGACGCTCCAGGTCAACACGGAAACGGCCGGTGAGCACTACATCGTGGGGCACGCCACAGGCCTCGAAGCGGGCGTGCTCAAAGTGTCCCATCTCCACAGGATAGTCAATCAGCGCGTCATAGCTGTCCGCCTGGAACACACCAAAATCCAGCTCCGCGCCGGACAGCCGCGGCATGCCCGTGGCCAGGCGCCAGGTGGCGAACTCCGCTCCCGCTGGCGCCACAATGGTCACCTCGCAAGGCTGATCCTCGTGGCCCATGGCCGCCAGGAACACACAGGGGCCATTGAAGTAGCCATGGGTGGTATCCAGATGGGCGCCGCGCACCGATAAATCCCACGCATAAACCCGGTACGTCACGGTCACCGGACCGTCCACCGGCGGCAATTGCCAGGTCTGCTTGTCGATCTTGGCCACCGCCAACGGCCGCTCGCCGGCCCGGGCGTCCAGCGACACCACATGCCGGGCGAAATCCCGGATCATATAGCTGCCGGGAATCCACGACGGCATGGTCAGGGCCTGGCCTTCCGGCGTCGGCCGGTCCACGGTCAGGGTGATTTCAAAAATATGGGCCTGCGGATGGACCGGGCAAATCTGATAGCGAATCAAGGTTGCTCCCGAATAGCGAAACAAGGACGGCGGGAAAACCTCATGATACAGGCCCGTCTTGACGAAACCAAAGGGATGCCGCATGTTCGTGCCACTTACAGGGGGTCACCATGTCCAAACAGCTGTTGTCCATCACCGCCATCGACAATCATGTCATCGGGGTCCATCACTGGCCGGCGCAGGATGCCGCCGGCACACTGGTCTGGCTGCACGGCATGGCGGAACATGGCGGCCGCTACGGCGCCCTGGGGGAAACCCTGAGTGAACACGGTTGGAACCTGTATTGCCCGGACCATCGCGGTCACGGCACCAGCATCGACGACAACGCGCCTCGGGGACACTTCGCCGATGAGGACGGTTGGGACAAGGTCATCGGTGATATTCTGCAGGTGCTGGAACACGTGAAGCCGGACCGGGGGCCGCTGGTGCTGGGCGGGCACAGCATGGGCTCATTCCTGGCCCTGGCCGCCGCCGAACAGGCCGCGGAGCAACTGGGCGGCCTGGTGTTGTGCGGCAGTGACAGCCATTCCCCGTGGTTTTACCGTGCCATGACGCTATTGATGGGCTGGCAGCGCCGCCGCCATGGCGCTCGTGGCCACAGTCCCCTGGTGCACAAGATGACCTTCCAGACCTGGGCCGCCAGCATCGCCGATGCCCGCACCGAGTTCGATTGGCTCAGCACCGACCAGGATCAGGTGGACGCCTACATCGCCGATCCCGCCTGCGGCTTCGAATGCACCACCAGCACCTGGCTGGCGCTGATCTCGGCGCTGGCGCAAATCCAGTCCGGCGAGCAACTGGCGCGCCTGCCCTCCCTGCTGCCAATACTGCTGCTGGGCGGCCGTCAGGACCCGATGAGCAATAAAGGAAAAGGCATGGACCGCCTGGAACACATCCTGAAACGCCGCCACCAGCACCTGGAACGGCTCGACTGCCCTTCCGGCCGCCACGAAATCCTCAACGACTACTGCGCCCCGGAAGTGCGGCAGACGCTGCTGCAGTGGCTGGCCAACCTGTAATAGTGAACAGTGAATAGTTAATAGCTCGCGGCATACGCCGATGCGATCTGAAATCAAAGAGACCGCGTTCAAACCATGGGATGGTCGCGATGCAAAATTGCTGGTACGCAAATGATATTTGCGGATACGCATTTCTATCTTTTCGCTATTAACTGTTCACTATTCACTGCTTTTCTGTTGCACTCAAATACCCCAGGTAGCGGGCGCGGATATCGCGCACGTATTGCACGGTTTCCTGGCCCCGCACATAGCCGTAGCGGGCCTGACGGGCGTAGCGAGGGTGGGACAGCAGCGCCATGGCCTCCTCCACATTGCCAAACCAGCGATCGGGATCCTTGCCAAGCCGCTGGGCCAAACGGCGCGCGTCTTCCACATGGCCGAACCCGGCGTTGTAGGCGGCCAGTCCGAAGTAGGTTTTTTCCGCCAGATCCAGACGAGCCGGGAAACGGCCCTCCAGCCAGTCCAGGTAAGCGACGCCAGCGCCAATGCCCTCGGCCGGGTCGGTCAGGTTCTGGTAGCCCAGTTGGCGGGCGGTCAGCGGCATCACCTGCATCAGCCCTTCGGCGCCGGAAAACGACCGCGTTAGCGGATCAAAATGGCTTTCCTGATACATCTGGGCGGTGATCATCAGCCAGTCGAAACCGTGCTTGAGCGCATGCTCGCGCACCAGGTCATCGTAGGGCGAGATCGGCTTGCCCGGCTCCACCCTTTCCGCGGAGTGGGAAGCGCGTGCGGGCTCAGCCAGGAAATAGCGATCAAAAGTGGCACGATACAACTGCCCGTCGCGCACCCGTTTAATGTAGTCATTCAGTTGATGGCGCAGTTGCGGCTGATTCTCCCGCACCCCCCAGGCGATCTGCCGGGGTTGTCGCAGGGTCCACAGCACTTTCAGGTCATCCCGGTAACCCTGTTCCATCGCCACCAGGTGACTGTCGGCCATGGTCAGATCCAGCTCCCCTTTGGCCACCCGGTCCATTAAGATTTCGCTGGATACGTTCTGGCGCACCTCGATTTCCACGCCGATGCCGTCGTTCTGTAACGCGCGCAGCGTTTCCACGAAGGCGCTTCCGGCCGCCACTGTCACCTTTCGCCCGGCAAGCTCCGACAGATCCTCGAAGGGCGACGCCGAGGCCGGCCCGACGATTTGCTCCCGCACCTCCAGATAAGGCTCGGAGTAATGCCATCCCTTTCCGCGCCGCGCCGGCGTCACACTCATGGACGCGGCGATCACATCCCCCTCCCCGTTTTCCAGAGCCGCCAGCATCCGTGCCGGGCTGTCACGCACGATCATGCTCAGGCGCAGGTCATAACGCTGGGCGAAGTCGCGGATCAGATCGTAGTCGAATCCCATCAGTTCGCCCCGCCACATGAAGTAGCTGGCCGGGTTGTTAGAGGTGATCACCCGCAGCACGCCGCTATTGAGGATGGCGGGCCAGTCACGGCTCTCATGGTCCTGTTGTGACGCCTTGATACGATGCGCGACGATGTAACGGTTCACCGCTTCACGCAGGTCCGGGCTGCTTTTGCGGACCGCCCAGGCAATCGCCCGCCGTGGCTGCACCACCGGGCCGGCGCGCAGCTCCGGATAATCAATGGACAAGGCCTTGAATAACGGCTCATCCATGATCACCGCGTCATACTGACCGTGCATTATGCCGCGCAGCAGCTCGTCCTCGGACAACTCTCCGCTGACCCGGTCCACTTCAACATTGTCATGGCGGCGAGCGAGATTCCGGGCGGTTTCCAGGTAGGCGGTGCCGCGCGGCGCGGCGATGGTGAGCGGTCCCAGGTCCGCTAGTGCCGTGCCGACCCGATCCGTCGGCAGTACCAGTATTTCCCGCACCACGGCCAACGGCGTGCAGAATGACAGCCGCTCGCGACGCCGGTCGGTACGGCTGTAATGGGTAACGATAAGGTCCGCCTGGCCGGCATTGAGCATCACCGATAACTCGGCGAAATCATCCGCGTACACCCAGCGTGGCTGCAATCCCAATGATTCGGCCAGGGCTTCCGCTTCACGACGGAATTCGCTGGTGGGCACGCCCTCCCAGACGAATTCCTCCTCGGCATCGAAGCGTGGTGCCAACAGCCGCAATACGCCGTGCTCGCGAATATCCGCCAGATCACCGGTTTCGGTGTAATTACGAAAGGGACCATCGGTGGAATCAGAACACGCCGCGAGCCCCAGCAAACAAAGCCATAGACAGAACCATACGCGCCCCGCTCGGTGCATCCCGCTCTCCCACCACCGTTACCGTCACCCGGAAACATCACGTCATTGTTAAGTGAGCAAGTATCGCCGATACCAGGATCCGGATCACACCGTGGTCCGGATACAAGTTGGCATTTTACGTCTTTTTTCGGAAAGGCGGACGCCAGCCAGGAACGGCAAAAAAAAGGGGCGCTTTCGCGCCCCATCAGTTCGCCTGAAAGGAGAAAGTTATGGATCAAAGGTCAGGATCAATACCCACGCAAGCGCGATGAATAACCAGCGACTTACCATCGAGCAGGTCCGTGCCCACCAGGGAGCCGTAGCGGATCCCGATACTGTCGAACTGGAAGGAGCCATCCAGTTCCGCGGACAGGAAGCGCTGGCTGCCTTCACCCAGCAGCCCCAGAAGATCCAGCCCCAGCACGTTGTTATCCCCGTCGGCCGTGGCCACCAGTGTATCTCCCTGGTAGAAGCGCAGGGTCGTGTTTTGTAGCAGATCCAGGCGCAGAATCGATTCAGGAACGGACACTACGAACCCGGCGCGATTGCCTCCGGTGATGGCCGCGGCCCCCGTCACCTTCGCCTCGACGTTACCAGCCAGATTCAGAGGGACATTCAATTCAGCAGCGGTCGCGTCGTCACCATCGATGATGTTCTCCGGATTCGACACGCTGCAGCCCAGACAAGTCAGGCTGGCAGCTTCACTGGCCTGGTAGCCATCAGTGGCCAGCAGCGGCTGATAGTTACTGATATCGTTACAGGTGAAGCCACCGTCGTCACACACATCACCGATACCATCACCGTCGCTGTCGGCTTGATCCGCGTTGGGCGTGTTCGGGCAGTTATCCTCATCATCGGGAACGCCGTCATCATCAGTGTCGGTGGGGTCGTCCACCGGGCAGCCGTTATTGCTGGCGGGGCCGGCTACATCCGGGCAATCGTCGTGGCCGTTTTCCACACCGTCGCCGTCGCGGTCGTCGTCACAGACATCACCGATGCCATCCTGATCCAGATCCGCCTGGTCAGTGTTGGGCACGATCGGGCAGTTATCCTGCTCGTCGGGCACGTCGTCACCGTCCTTGTCACCAGTGCAGGCATCACCTACGCCATCACCATCGGTGTCCAGCTGATCGTGGTTGGCCACATAAGGACAGTTGTCTTCCCCATTGGGGATACCATCGCCGTCGATGTCGTCGTCGCAGGCATCGCCGATGCCGTCACCGTCGATGTCCGACTGGGTCGGGTTGGGCGTATTCGGGCAGTTGTCCTCGCCGTCATCGTAGCCGTCACCGTCACTGTCGTTATCGGTATCACAAGCATCACCCAGGCCATCACCATCGGTGTCCACCTGATCTGGGTTGTAGTCCCAAGGGCAGTTGTCGTCGCCGTTGTCATGCTCATCGCCGTCACGGTCATCGTCGCACACGTCGCCGATGCCGTCCTGGTCGATGTCGCCCTGCTCGTAGTTCGGCATGTTGGGACAGTTATCCTCATTATTGGGGATACCGTCATTATCGTCGTCCTGGACGTTGGGGGTGGGATCACCTCCACCACCACTGCTACCACCACTGGCTTTACAGCCGTACAGGCCGCCGAGGCCGAGCACGGCCACCAGCAGCAGCAGGCTGATCGTTTTTAAACGTGACATCTCGAGATCCCTCCTCTTACTACTCAGTCACATGGAATTCAACGCGGCGGTTCATAGCGCGACCGGACGCGGAGTCGTTATCAGCAATGGGCTGGCTTTCGCCGTAACCACGGGCCGTGACACGGCTGCTATCCACGCCTTCGCGAACCAGATAGTTGCGTACCGAATCGGCACGGCGCTGGGACAGTCCTTCGTTGTACTGGGCGGAACCAACGCTGTCGGTATGGCCGGCCACTTCCACGCGGATATTGTTGTTTTCCGCGGTCAGCGAGCGGGCAATGCGTGATACCAGCGGACGGGAGGAAGCGGTGAGTTCAGCGGAATCGAACTCGAAGTTGATGTTGTTGAAGGTAACGGTCTGGTTAACCAGCAGACAGCCTTTGCCATCCACCTTGGCACCCGGCATGGTATCCGGACACTGATCCAGGTTATCCGGCACGCCGTCGCCATCGGAATCGATCACCGGCTGTTGCACTGCTACCTGTTTGGTTTCCACCCGGGTTTTTTCCACCACCTTGGTGTAACCCATCGGCACTTCCAGACCCACGGAATAGCGGTAATCACCGAAGCCGCCGTCGCCAGCGGAGTCACCGGTGCCGTCGAAATCGTTGTACAGATAACGGGCTTCGGCGCGGACCTTCAGGCCGTTGTTGAACAGCGGCCCGGTCACCGCGCCCAGACCGGCGTTGGCGTGGAAGTCCCAGCCATCGTCATCGTCGATGTAGACGTCGTTGTAGATACCACCAACGGCCATGACCAGATAAGGGGTGAAACCAGTGCGGTCACCCAGGGTGAAGGCCAGACCGGTGGTTACCGGGTATTGATAGAAGTCCTGGCCGTTGTCGACATCGGACTCGAGACCGTAGGCACCGGCCTCGGACTCCCACCAAACGTGATCATGCAGCTTGCGACCGTAGAAAATGGTGCCGCCCGCCCCGCGATCACCAGCCTGCCAATCCTCATCCACATCGATGTAGTGCGCCATGCCACCGATGTACTGGTTGGGTTTTGCCTGTTCTACGTATTCACGTTCCTGAGCCACGGCGGCATGGCTGGCCAAAGCCACGGCCATGCCCAGCGTGGACAGCTTCCAGATTGCTTTCATCGTCTTTCCCCCTCGGGTGTCAACGGGTTACAGTGCAATCATTGGAATAACTGTGGGCTTTAAAAAAAACAGAGATCCGGTGAAAACCGGTTGGAATAGTGTTGAGAATTTCTCTGCCCCATTTCACAACATCACAAAGTCGTATCGGTTTGTGTCGTTATGTACGCTACCTGGCTGAGGTGTTGCTTTAGGAGTAAGTCGCAGGTATCTTTGGGACTTTCGTGCCAAGAAAAATGATAATCACGCCGAGGCGGTTTCCCCGCTCCCCCGCGCCATGATCTTTCGTCCGTCACGCCGCTTGCTGACCTTGCCCCGGCTCGTGCTGCTGGTGTTGCTGATGGCCCTTGGCCTGCTGATTCACACCGCCTGGCCCTTTTTGTTCTACCCCGCCACCACCCTGAGCTTTGATATCCCGGCACCGCGGCCTTCCACCGTCCAGGACGGCAATCTGGCCGGCGTGGCGGAAGTGGACATTACCCCCGCCATCGGCCTGCCCAAGTTCGGCTACTCCGCCTGGGCCCGTAGCGCCGACGGCTTCCGCACCCGCCTGAAAGCACGGGCCTTTTATCTGCATGGCGCCGGTCAGACCCCGATGGCTCTGGTGCAATTGGATTTGGGGGCCGGATCACTGCCGCTCCAGTACGCGGTGGCGGAACGTATCGCCGCCGCCACCGACATTCCCGCTCACGCCCTCAGCCTGCTGGTCACCCATACCCATTCCGGGCCCGGCCAATACCTGGGCAGTGACTTTTACAATGTGTTTGGCAGTCAAAGCCCCGGTTTTGATCCGGTGCTGTTCGACTTTCTTGCCAAACGCATCAGCCAGGCGGTGATCGAAGCCTATCGCACGCGCCGGCCGGCCCGTTTCGCCAGCGGGCAAAGCGAGGTGTGGGGGCTGACCCGCAACCGCTCCCTGGGGGCCTGGGCCCGCAATCACCGGCTCCCGGAACAACAATGGACCGAAGAACGGGCATTGGAGGCGATAAACCCGCGCATGAGCCAGCTGCGTATCGACCTGATGGCCGATGATGGCCGCTATTATCCGGCCGGCGCCCTGACCTTGTTTTCCATCCACGGCACCGCCATCCCCGCCTTTACCCACCCCTACCATGCCGATGTCTGGCACTGGCTGGCGCAAGGCATCGAACCCGCCGGGAAGCCGTTGCCCTGGCGCTTCGTGCACGGCACCGTCCAGGCCACCCATGGCGACAACAATCCGGCCTGGACGGCGGGGTTGCGCGGTGATCGCGAAGCCCGCCGAATCGGCACCGCCTTGGGGGAACAGGCCAACACCCTGTTCCATCAGCTCGGACATGAGCTGCGGGACGACCTGCATACCGCGGTGGCCAGCCGGGAACTGGACCTGCTCAAGCTCGACGAGGAACAGCGCCACGGCCTGTGTCAGCGCCCTATCATCGGCGCCGCCGTGGCCGGGGCCGCCAACGGCGATGAAGTGTTTCCGATCTCCTATTTGCCCTACCTGAAGGAAGGGTGGCCGCGCACCGTATTCACCGATGGGTGCCAGGGCGTGAAGCAATGGATGTTGTCCAAGCTGCAACTGGCTCTGGCGCCGGCCCGCTACCCTCACCGGGCCCTGTTCCAGGTGCTGCGGATCAACGATTTGGTGCTGGTGGCCCTGCCCTGGGAAATCACTCTGGAAAGTGGCAACCGGATCCGGGCGGCGGTCAGCGCGACCCTTCCGGATCCGGGCTGGACCGTGGCGATCAGCAGCCTGGCTAATGGCTATTTTGGCTACGCCACCACCGAAGCGGAGTACGGTGCTCAATATTACGAGGGCGGACACACCCTCTACGGCCCCCACACCGTGGATTTTCTCAGTGCCCAAAGCGCCCGTCTCAGCAACGACCTGTTCCAGCAAGGCAATCAAAACCAGCATCCGGGCCAGGCTACATTCGTACTGCGCAGTCACCGCTACTGGCCCGAGCCACCGCCTGAGCGCACCTGGTCCCGGCAATGGCAGGGCGAGGCCCGTTATATGACGGGCGACGCCACCCACGAGCCTTACTGGCGCTGGCGTTTTCGCGGTGAGCCGGCGGCGGCGCTACCACTGCACCTGCCACTGATGGCGGTGGTGGACGAAGCCAGCGGCAAGGTGTTGGTGGACGATGACAGCGGCGACCTGCAGCTGTTGCTGGTGGAAGATCAGGGTGTGGACGGCGCGCTCTATGAAGTGCGCTGGCACACACCGTCAAAACCCGGTCATCCCGGGGACAGAGCCCTTCACATTCTCGCCGGTGCGGCGCCACGTCTGGTGTCCCCGATCTTCTGAAGCGGCTACACTGACGTTATCTTAGTAGGCGCCCATAGGAGAGTGTTCGGTGAGTTTCCCTCGGTCCCGATTGTCACGTTTTCTCTTCCAGGCCCGGCGCTGGATCGCCGCGCCCACCGCCGCGCTGATGCTGGTCGGTTGCGCCAGCACCACTGAAATCACCACCCGCCACAGCAATGACGAAGGCACCGCGCCGGCACGCTCCCTGCTGCTGGTGGCACAAAGCCCGGAGCCGGCCACCCGCCGCGTCTGGGAAGAAGTGTGCCAGCCCATTTTCCAAAGCAATGCGCTGTCCGTGCATCTGGCCCATCAGGTACGGCCAGTCTGGTATGAAGATGGCGGCAAACAGGCTTTGCTGCGCTGGCTGCGCGATCAGCCCTACGATCGTGCCCTGATCGTCGACCTGACCGCCCTGCTGCTGTCGCCGCCTCGCATGACCGAGTCCCGGGACCTCAATCCGATGAACAGCGATATGCGACAGGAACCGACCTGGCAGATTGGTATCGGCGGCAAACTGGAAAAGCCCAAGGAGCCGGACGCGCAGCAGAGTTATGAAGCGGAGTTTTTCGACAAAAGCGGCCGCCCGCTGTGGACCGGCGTGGCACGGACCCATGAAGCCAATAACCGCAAGGCCATCGCGCGCAGTCAGTGCCGCGCTCTGCATCAGGTATTGACGGAGCGTGGCCTGATCCCCAAATAAGTGTTGGAGCCGATCCATCACGAGGATGCGAACGAGGAGTCCCGCAATGAGCGCAGTCATTCCCGGAACCAGTCTGGCCCTGCACCCGGAACGCTTCCCCGACCCCGCCGAGGCCCTGCCACGGGATCAGGACCCGGGTCGCGCGATCCTCGCTGGCGGCTGTTTCTGGTGTACGGAGGCGGTGTTTTTGCAATTGGAGGGAGTCCATTCGGTCACCTCCGGCTACGCCGGCGGCGACGCCGAACACGCCAACTACGAAGCGGTTTGCACCGGCCGCACCGGCCACGCCGAAGCCATCGAGATCCGCTACGATCCGGCCGTGATCCGCTACGGCGAATTGCTCAAACTGTTCTTCGCCGTGGCCCACGACCCCACGCAAAAGGACCGGCAGGGCAACGACCGCGGCCCGCAATACCGCTCCGCGATCTTCTATCAAAGCGAGCCGGAACGGCAGGCCGCCGCCGCTTACATTCACCAACTCAATCAGGCCGGCGCCTTCATCGCGCCTATCGTCACCACCCTGGAGCCACTGGACACTTTCTATCCGGCGGAGGATTACCACCAGGATTTTGCACGGCGTCACCCCACCCAGCCGTACATCACCCACGTGGCGCATCCGAAAGTGGAAAAACTGCGAACGGCCTTTCCCGACACCCTCAAAACCCCGGAGGCTGACTGAACATCATGAGTGAGCGTTTATCCCCGAGCGGCCACGACCTGACACCGCTGACCGACCAGGAAAAACAGCAACGAGCCGCCGCCCTCACCCCGGAAGAACAGCGCATCCTGCTCAATCAGGGCACCGAGCCGCCGTTCTGCGGCGGCCTGCTGGACAATAAGGAAGATGGCGTCTACCACTGCAAGCTGTGTGACCTGCCGCTGTTCCACTCCGCCACCAAATTCGAATCCGGCACCGGCTGGCCAAGCTTTTATCAACCGGTGGACGACACCCATATCCACCGCCTGGAAGACCACAGCCACGGCATGATCCGCACCGAGATCCGCTGCGCCCGCTGCGACGGTCATCTGGGACATGTGTTCCCGGACGGTCCGCCGCCCACCGGCGAGCGGCACTGCCTCAACTCGGCGTCGTTGGTGTTCAAAGTCACCGAGGTATAATTCGCTAACACCGGGCTACGAAGCCGCTGTGGGAGCTTGTCTGCAAACTTCGACAGATTCGCTTGCAGGCAAGCTCCCACAGCGGCTTCGTAGCGACGGACCGCGATCTTCCATGTTTAGTTTTACTATGCCCCCAGCCTTAGAAAATCCCGTTTGTCTCGGAACGGACGCTGCCCCAATATGGAACACGGCCTGATCAGCCGGTCCGCAGCCCAATAACAAAGGAGTCCGTTGTGCCCACGCCAACTCCAACGCCGCCTTCCCGCCTTTTTCCCGGCTGGTATGTGGTCGGAGGTGCTTTCGCCGTTACCTTCCTCGGCTTCGGCAGTGCCTATACCTTCAGTGCCTTCGTCGACGCGCTGCAAACCGATTTCGAGGCCTCGCGCGGCTCCGTGTCCCTGGTCTTTTCCCTGGCCGGTTTTCTCTATTTCGCTCTGGGCATCATCAGCGGCCCCCTTGCCGACCGCTGGGGCTCGCGAACCATGGCGATTATCGGCATGTTGTTCACCGGTGTCGGCTTGATGCTGGCCGGTCTGGCCCGCAACCTGATAGAGGTGTATCTGGCCTATGGGCTCGGCGTCGGACTTGGTGTCGGCTTTTCCTATGTGCCGGCGGTGGGCGCGGTACAGCGCTGGTTCTCCCGGCGCCGGGGCTTCGCTTCCGGACTGGCGGTGAGTGGTATCGGCGTCGGCACCCTGTTCATGCCACCCATCGCCGCGCTGCTGATCGAGTCCCTGGGTTGGCGTCAGAGTTACCTGCTGATCGGCGCCGTCACTCTGGTCCTCGGGCTGGTCCTGTCGCTGCTGATCCGGAACGACCCGCGTGACCACGGACTCTATCCCGATGGCGACCCGGCTCCGCCGCCGGGCACCGTCTCCGACGGCATGCAGGTCGGCGAGGCGATCCGCTCGAAGCGATTCCTGTTGCTGTACGCGGCGGGGTTGATTGCTTCCTTCGGTCTGTTCGTACCGTTCGTGCATCTGGTGCCGTATGCCCGCGATCATGGCATCGATTCCGCATCCGCCGCCCTGCTGCTGGGCGCGGTCGGCGTCGGCAGCACCGCCGGCCGTTTCCTGTTGGGCAGCCTGGCGGACAAATGGGGCCGTCAGGTCACCCTGATGGCCATGTTCATGGGCATGGCACTGTCCCTCCTGATCTGGCTGTTTTCCCGGGACTTCTGGGGACTGTCGTTATTCGGCTTCGTGTTTGGTGTGTTCTATGGCGGCTTCGTGGCTCTAATACCGGCTCTGGCCATGGATTATTTCGGCGGCCGCCACATCAGCAGTATCATCGGCGTGCTCTACACCAGCGTCGCTCTGGGCACTCTGATTGGCCCCACCGCCGCCGGCTACATCTTCGATCTGAGCCACAGTTACACGGTGCCCATCCTTGCCAGTATCGCCACCAATATCCTTGCCGCCGCGATTATGACCCGGATCCCGAAGGTGCGATCCGTACCATCCTGTTCAACACCTGCTTTGGAAAAAGAAACATGAGCGAAAACCAGAATGACCAGATCAGCCAGCGCCAGGCCGGCTTCCTGCCCGGCTACATGGGACTGGAATGGGACACCGCCGAACCCGGTCTGATACGCGGGCACTTTACCGTGGCCCGCCACCACCTGGCCCCCAACGGCTATCTGCATGCCGCCTCGGTGATCGCCCTGGCTGACTCCGCCTGCGGTTTCGGCTGCCAGACCTCGCTACCGGAAGGCGCCGTCAGCTTCACCACGGTGGAATTGAAAAGCAACTTCATCGGTACCGCCCGCGAAGGTGTGGTGACCTGCGAAGCCAAAGCGGTCCACCTGGGCCGCACCACGCAATTGTGGGACGCGGAAGTGCGTCACCAGGACAGCGGTAAGGTCATCGCGCTGTTCCGCTGCACGCAGATGGTGTTGTACCCGAAACCATGAACCACCCGGGGAAGCCTTGTCGGCCTCCCCTTGCCTCCACCTCCATTCCTGCTAAACTACCGCGCCGTTACAGGTCCATGCCGGAATAGCTCAGTCGGTAGAGCAACTGATTCGTAATCAGTAGGTCGGAGGTTCGATTCCTCTTTCCGGCACCATCTTCCGGCACTATCCGCCCCCCTCGCCGTCCGCTTCAATCCCGATTCCCTTGATTCGAATAGTTGTGATACGGCCTGGACGCCGATGATGATCCGTGTCAGGCGGCACTCTCACCGTGCTTTTTGTGACGGCGTTGCCAATCGTTCAGATCATTCATGAGCGCCGCTTCCAAAACCTGTGCCGGTGCTCTTGTGGCCGCCAGCGCGTCGCGTTGCTCGCGGTATACCGAGGATAGTGCTTCCGTGGGGACGTCGTTCCCTTCATCGTTCATCCGCCGCCGCAACGCCGAAAAGAGCGCCGGCTCCGGAGTCCGCGTCAGTAAACGCTCCCGGTCGATATCCTCAATGGCGTGTTCCTCGGCCCAGAACATCACCGCGTCCCGCCAGACCATGGAGTACGGAGCGTGCTCGAAAGTGAAGCGCCGATCCGCTTGCGGACGCCCCAGCACATCCGGGTTACGCTCCACGGAGAAGGCCGGAATCCAGTCGTCTCCGGACGCATAAAAGGCGGCGGTGAGCCCATGAACCCCCAGGCCGCGCCCCGGCCGTGTGTCGGGGTGATCGCTGGTCACGAATCGCTGATAGTGCCGTTCCCGTTTCTCGATTTTCCATTCCAGGTCCATTCCCACGGCGCTTAACCACTGGTATTGGATCCATAGGTTGGATTTATCCTGGGATGACGCTGTCCGGGTGGAAAACGTCGCTTTTCTGGTATGACCGTCGATACGGGCCGTCACCAGGAACCCGACGAAACCGCGCGGGTGTTCGTCTGGGGCAAAATACTCAATCATTGACGTGATGGTCCTCGTTACATCACCCGCCTGGATCACACCAGGGCAGGCGACAGACTGACGATTCAACCGCGTCCCAGCGAATGAAGCCTCCTTTATCGTGAACGGTAGTGTAGTGCATCTCGGGCAGTCTTTACGTTCCCTTTAAAGCCCCGTTTACGTTTTTACACGCTTTTTTCACATCAAATGCCACTTTCGCGTTCAGTTTCCCCTCAGATTGCCTTTCTTCCGGGTAGCAAGCGCTATCGGTCCTTGAAAGCATCGGTGGGAACGCCAAATCGTTCGGAAAGGGCACAAATCTGGCGCCAGTTGAGCGTTCGTCTGCCGGACAGGATGGAAGAAACCACGGACTGAGCCCCGATTTCCGGCAACTGGCTCTGGTTTACCCCGTGCTCCCGCATGAGGTAACGCAGCACATCAATGCCCGCGACATCAGACATTGGGCGGTGTGTTTCATCGTAGGCCTTGATGACATCACCCAGGCGCGCCGCCAGGCTCGCCAGGGAGTGCTGTTCATCGTCCCCAATGGCGTCAAGCAGTTCATCCAGAGCTTCGACCTTGGCATCGTAATCCGCCTCGCTCTCCGGCTCGTCAAGCAACGGAGCAATGTGGGCCCAATGCATGGCGGCTTGATCAAGAATGGCAGTCATGGATCACTCCTTCCATTGACCCTTGTCATACTCGCGGTGATCGAGAATGGCGCGAATGTAGACCCGTTTGAAGCGGTAGTGAACGACGGCGATCAAACGGATCTTGTTGCCGCCGATGTCGAACACATGATGACGCCCCACTTTGTCGGTCGCTGGGAAGATGCTCTTCATCGCCGCGAAGTCCTTGGGCTCGCTGGCCTTCATCAGTCGGTACCATATATCCAGCGCCGTGGCTGCCCGCGGCCATTTCTCCTTGGCCTCCCAGATTCGCTTCTGTGTGATGATGTGCATGATCTTCCTTGAAGCTACGAAACCACATTATAGCAAACCGCTATATTTGGCAAGATGCTCAGCCACTGAACTCTCCATCCATGGAGCATTGGAACATCAGAGTTCTCTAACTGGAGTAATTGGGGTCAGGCTAGCAAACGAGCAAGGGATGTCTGTAGGAAATCGTCGCGCCCCACATGTGTTCGCGATTACAAAGCGGGAGTCCGAATCAAGAGGAATTCGCCCCGATCACGACCGGTGGTGGACATAATGCCGTTCGCGGCTTTCCTGGCGTGCTTTCACGTCGATGGAATACTCCGCCGTCGGCCTGGCCAACAGCCGCTCGATGCCGATCGGCTCACCGCTTTCCAGACAGTAGCCATAATCGCCGGTAGCCAGCCGCCGTAAGGCGCCATCCACTTTTTTCAGCAACCCGATGTTGCGCTCAATGGTCCTCAACAGATAGCGCCGATCTTCCTCCGCACTGGCCAGGTCGAAGTCGTCCGGTTGCCGCTCATCGGACTGCAACGCCAGGCGGTAAGTGGCCAGATCCACTTCAATCTTCTCTCTCATCGCCAGCAAACGCTGCCGGAAGAACATCTGTTGGCGCCGGTTCATGTAGTCCCGTTTGGGCATCCGCCGCAGCGCCGCTTCCGTCGGCGGCTGGTCCATGGAAGACGTGGCGGTGGCATCAGACATGAGGCACTCCTGTTCAGGAAGGATAGTGTTGGTTTCTTAATTGTTATGATATAACATAATTTAAATTGAGATCCGGAACCACCCTTGGAACCGGTCCAGCACGCTCTTTCCTCGGGGGAGGAACAGAGCCCTTGCCGCTTGTTATCCATTTTCGGCGCCGCTGGCGCCCTTCGTGAGGCTCAGATGTTTCGACGTTCACTGGTATCCCTTGTGTCGCTCTCGTCCGTTGTCACCGCCAGCCCGGCCCTGGCCCTCGGCGAGGAAACCCAGCAGCGCCGCCAGCCCGCCACCCTGCCAGCCATTGTGGTTACCGCCACGGCCTCGGAGCGGAACGAAGCGGATACCCCCGCCAGCGTGTCGGTGATCGACGGCGATGATCTGCGCCAACGGCCCGTGCACGATCTTTCCGACGCGGTCCGGGATGCGGTCGGTATCGACGTGGAGAGCGTTGGCCTCGGCAGACGCGGCATCTCGATCCGGGGCATGAGTTCCGAACACACCCTGGTACTGATCGACGGCCAACGCATCAACAATTCCGCTTCCGCCATTGCTCACTCGGATTTCGAGCTGGGCTGGATGCCGGTGGACGCCATCGAACGGGTGGAAGTGGTTCGCGGGCCGATGTCGTCGCTGTACGGTTCGGAAGCTCTGGGTGGCGTGGTCAATATCCTTTCCCGTTCCGCCACCGATCAGTGGCGGGGATCGTTCAGCAGCCAGGCCCTGATCAGCGATCACAGCCTGGACGGGAACCACTATAAAGGCGGTTTCTACGCCGGAGGTCCGTTGGTGCCAGGAACCCTGGGAGTAAACGTCTGGGGTGAATACCGCCGTCGCGACGCCCTGCTCGACGCCGCCGACCCCGAACTCACCGCCCTGGACGAACAGCGCGCCACCACTGGCCATGTGGGTTTGACCTGGACCCCGGATCCCTATCAACGCATCGACCTCTCCGTGGACGCCGGCAACGAGGATCTGGAAGGCGTTCGCGCCAGCCCCTACCAATCCGACAATGAAGTGCAGCGCCGCCGTTATTCTCTCTCCCACCGGGGCGATTGGGGCTGGGGCAACAGTCAGGTCCGGCTCTATCGAAGCACCCTGGATCGCGAGACTTACCGCAGTGACGGCGCGGATACCACCGGCCCCAACCGGTTCACCGACACCGTGCTGGACGGCCGCGTGGGCTGGATCGCCGGCGGTATGCACAAACTCACCGTCGGCAGTGAAGTCCGGCGTGAGGAACTGGAAGATCCCAATATCAACCGCAAGGGCAAGGACGACCTGACTCACTACGCCGCCTTTGCCCAGGACGAGATTGTTCTCGGTGAAAAATGGGAGCTGGTGCTCGGCAGCCGCTTTGATCATCACCAGGACTTCGGCTGGGAAACCAGCCCGCGTGCCTATCTGATGTTCCATGCCAGCGACCAGTTGACTTTCAAGGCCGGCGCCGGCCACGGCTTCAAGGCACCGACCCTGAAACAACTGTCGCCGGAATTCGAATCCCGTGCCGCCATGGGCGGACGCGGCATCATTCGTGGCAACCCGGACCTGGAACCGGAAACCAATCGTTCTTTTGAACTGGGCGCCACGCTGATTCAGGAGCGCTGGTCCGCTGGCGCCACCCTGTTCCACAACGACGTGCGCAACCTGATCGAAACCGTGCGCCAGCCGACCTGCTTCGAGCCCGGTTATGTCTGTCTGGAATACGACAACATCGCCAAGGCGCGCCTGCGCGGACTGGAGTTGACCGCCGCGGTGGATCTGCTCGAACGCTGGCGGCTGGAAGCCAACTACACCTATCTGGACGCCCGCGACCGTACCAACGACGAACGCCTGGCCGACCGTTCCCGGCACCGCGCCAACACCACGCTCATCTGGCGGACCACCGACCGGATCAGCACCCGTGTCCGCGCCGAGTACGTCGGTTCCCAGTATCGTTCCGAAACCGAGCGCGACCGGCCGGATCACACCTTGTTGTACAGCTATGTGGACTACGCCTTCAGCCCCGGGATCAGCCTGCACGCCGGTGTCGAAAACCTCACCGACGAGCGCCTGGCCAATGATGACCCGGATCTCCACGACCGTGCCGACGAAGGGCGGCGCTACTTTGTCGGCCTGACGGCCACATTCTGATGAGCGCACAGCCCCTGCACTATTTCCGGTTGCTCCTGACCTGCCTGCTGATCAGCCTGTCAGGAGCGGCCGCCGCGACCGCCGAGCCATTGATACAGGTCTTTCACAACGATTTCGTGTCGGCGGAAAAATTTCAGCAGCTGCGAACCTTCGCCAAACAGGAAGGCATGGCGCTGCGGCACCTGAACGTGGAGACCAGCACAGCGGCCACACTGCGGCAAGCGGCACGCTCCGCCGCGCTGATCGTCCTGGACGTACCGCGCCCGAATGATCGCCTGACGGTGACGCAAAAGCTGAACGTCATTCCGGAGTACGGCGAACGCCCCCGCTTGATCATCGGTGGTGGCCGGCCCGACTGGGAACAGTTACAGCCCCGCCACGGCAGCGTCCTGAGCGCCTTGTACGCCGCCGGAGGCGAGCACAACTTCCGTCGTTTCTTTGCTCTGGCCAAAACGTCGCAAGGCGGCGCCCCCGCCCCATCGCATCTGCTCGAGGCCCCCGAAGCCTTGCCCGGCAACGGCTTCTACCACCCGCGCGCGCCCCGTGTTTTCGAGCACATTGACGACTATCTCGGCTGGCATGGCACACAGCGGCAGAGCCGGCCCGAAGGCCGGGTGGCGTTCCTGATTCACCGGGGCGTGGTCTCCGACCTGCTCACCCGCGAAGTGGATACCCTGATCGCCCGCAGCGAAGCCGCCGGTCTGCTGCCAATCGTATTCTGGTTCGACACCGCCGGTTCGGAAGGGCTGAGCGACGTCCTCGGCAACGGGAAGGTGGATGTCCTGGTCAACCTCACTCACCTGCGTGACGGTAAGGCGCGCCGCCGGGATTTCCTCGCACTGGACATTCCGGTGATCCAGACATTGCGGTTCCGCGACGGGGAAGCCGGCGACTGGCCCGACGCCAAAAGCGGTGTGGCTCCACGTACCACCGCCGTGTTTCTGGCTACCCCCGAAGGCTGGGGCATCAGCGATCCCACCGTGCTTTCCGCCACCACCGGCGGCGTGGACGATCTGTTGCCGGCACAAACCGATGCGCTGATCGGCAAACTGCGCAGTCTGGTGGCACTGCGCCATACACCGGCGGCGGACAAGAAACTGGCGCTGATGTACTGGAATTACCCGGCTGGCGAGAAGAACCTGGGCGCATCGAACCTCAACCTTCCACGCAGTATTGTGTCCATTCAGACTGCCCTGACCGAGGCGGGATACTCGGTGGGTGAACCAGTGACCGAGCAGCAGGTGATCGCCGCCGGCCAGCGCATGCTCGGCGCTCTGTACGGCACGGTATCGCTGGACGAGTTGCTGGCCGAGGACATGGCCGCGCTGTTCCCCGTGGACGAATACCAGCAGTGGCTGGCGCGGTTGCCGTCATCACGTCGAGCCGAACTGAAGCGCGGCGGTGAACCCGAACGCCATGACGCTGTGCGGGAGGTGAACGGCAAGCTCTATTTTGTCATTCCACGCTGGCGACTCGGACGGCTGCTGGTGATGCCGCAAATACCGCGCACCGGAGATCCATCGGCACATTACCATGACACCGACAGCATCCCCGATCCTCTCTATATGGCCGCCTATCTGTATTTGCAACGACAATACCAGGCCAACGCGCTGATCCATCTGGGCACCCACGGCACCCAGGAATGGCTGCCCGGCAAGGACCGAGGTCTCGCCGCCAGCGATTACCCCTGGCTGGCGGTGGGCGATCTGCCGGTGTTTTATCCCTACATTCAGGACAACGTCGGCGAAGCCATCCAGGCCAAGCGCCGTGGCCGCGCCGTCACCATCAGCCATCAGACACCGCCGTTCGCGCCGGCCGGGCTGTACGACCAGCTACGTGACCTGCACCATCTGATTCATGAATATCAGCAACTGGATCCCGGCATGGTGCGTGAGCAAGTCAGCGCGCGTATCCGTGAAGCCACCATCGACGCGCACTTGCATGAAGATCTGGGCTGGACGGCGCAACAGACCGAGCAGGACTTCGCCACTTTCCTGCAACAGCTGCACGATCATCTGCACGAGCTGGCGCGCGACGCCATGCCGCTGGGGCTGCATACCTTTGGCGAACCCGCCAAGGACGAACATCGCATCAGCACTGTCATGCAACAGCTCGGCGAGCCGTTCTACACCGCCCTGGGAACGGACCATGAAGAACTGTTCGCCGTCGACCAGGATGACTTGAGCACCACTCTCCCCTATCAAACGGTGCGTCGTTTCCTCGACCCCGAAGCCTCGCGGGATACACCCGATGACCTCGCGGACTTTGCCGGTCGAGCGCGGCAACTGAATCAGCACCTGATCAATACCCAAGAGAATGAAGCGCTGCTGGCCGGGCTGGAGGGCCGCTTCGTGCGGCCCGGCTCCGGTGGTGATCCGATCCGCAACCCGGACGTGGCCAGCGGCCGTAATCTGTACGCCTTCGAAGCCGACAAGATCCCGGCCCGGGCCGCCTACGACGCCGCTGGCACCGCCTATACACAACTGGTGCAGGCCTTCCGCGCCGAGCATGACGGCGCCTGGCCGCGCAAGCTGGCGTTCAGCCTGTGGGCTTCGGAGGCAATTCGTCATCTCGGCGTGACCGAAGCACAAATTCTGCACGCGCTGGGCCTGCGGCCGGTCTGGGACAGCGCCGGCCGGGTCACCGAGCTGGAGATCATTCCTGCCGCGGAACTGGGGCGCCCCAGGACCGACGTGGTGGTGCAGGTCACCGGCGTTTATCGCGATCAATTCGACAGCTTCATGCGGCTGCTCGACGACGCGCTGACACGACTGGCCAAGCTGGACGAACCCGGCAATCCAATCGCCATCAACAACCGGCGCATCGCCGCCGCTTTGCTGCAACAGGGCCTGCCGGACGCCGAAGCGGAAGCCGCCGCGCGCCATCGGCTGTTCGGTAATGCCCACGGCGAGTACGGCACCGGTGTGCCCGATCTGGCCCTGCGTTCCACCGAGTGGGAAGACGACGACGTCCTGGCACGGCAATTCCTCGCCAGCAGCCGCCACGCTTACGGTGGCCAAAGCTGGGGGGACAGTCCCGGGACGGCCAACCTGCTGGCCGAGCAACTGCACGGCACCGAGGCGGCGATCATGTCACGCTCGTCAAACCTGCACGGCGTGCTGTCCACCGACCATCCCTTTGAATTTCTTGGCGGCTTGTCGTCGGCCATTCGTCATCTGGACGGCAAGGCGCCGCAGTTATTGATCTCCGACTTGCGCGGCGGCGCCGTCAACACCACCGGCCTGGATCGCTTCCTCGCCAACGAATTGCGCGTGCGTTACCTCAACCCGCAATGGATCAGCGCCATGCAGCAGGAAGGTTACGCCGGCACCCTGCAAGTCCTCAACGCCACCAACAATCTGTTCGGCTGGCAGGCCATGGATCCCGACACCGTGCGCGACGACCAGTGGCAGTCGCTGTTCGACACCTATGTCACTGATACCCGCGACCTGGGTACCAATGAATGGTTCGAGCAGCATAACCCCACCGCTCAGGCACAGCTCCTGGAACGCATGGCCGAGGCCATCCGCAAGGGCTACTGGGACGCTTCCGAGCAAACCCGCCGCCAATTGGCGCAACGCTGGCAAACCCTGTCGGAACAGTTCGAAGTGGACACCGGCGCCGAGGTGACCCGCCGCTTCATCGCCGACATGGCGCGGGGCTTCGGGCTGAGCACCGGCCCCGCACCGGACAACGACGCCGCGCCCGACACCGATATGCCGGAACCCCGGGAAGCCGCCAATGCGCCCTCCCAAACCCTGGAGGGTCAGGTTCTGGAGCCGGTGGCGGCCAACTCCGCGCAGGACCATAACCGCCAATGGTGGGCGCTGTTGCTGATGTTGCTATTGATCGGCGCTGGCGGCCTGCGGCAAGTGCTAAGCCAACGCCATGCGCCGGGCTGACCCGGCGCCCGCTATCGACCCAGAAAAATTCGCCCCAAAGAACCCTGACCAACAGAGACCTGCATGACCGCTTTCTCCGAAATCGAATCCCTGCTCTACGCCGTTTCCCGCCTGTTCCTGGCGCCCGTCATGGTGCTGATCGCCGCCGCCCTGGCCTACGCGCTGGTCATGCTTGGTGCCTTCGCCGTGGAAGCCTGGCAGCGCCGGCGGGCCAATCATCCAAGCGCGCTGTTTGCCTTCGCCCGGCAAGGTATCGGCCCGGACGAGGCGAAACGACAGCCGGCCAGTGACGATCTGGAACTGTGGATCATGAGGCGCTTGGAATGGCTGCGCATCGTGTCCCGCACCGCGCCCATGCTCGGCCTGATCGCCACCATGATCCCCATGGGCCCGGCGCTGTTGGCACTGGGGAATAACGACGCCGGCGCCGTCGGCAAAAACATGGTGGCCGCGTTTTCCGCCGTGATCCTGGCTTTGATCGCAGCCAGTCTGTGTTTCTTCATGCTCACCGTGCGCCGCCGCTGGCTGCTGCAGGACCTGCGCGAACTGGAAAAACAGCGGCAACGGGAAGGTGAACTCTGATGCGTTTTATTGATGACGAAGACGCCGATGATCCGATGCTGTCGGTAATCAACCTGATCGACCTGTTTCTGGTGATCATCGGCATATTGATGGTGACCATCGCACAGAACCCGCTGAATCCGTTCTCGCGGGACAAGGTGGTGGTAGTGGAAAACCCGGGCGAGGCCGACATGCGCATCACCATCAAGGACGGGCAGGAACTGACGCGCTACGAATCCAACGGCGAAGTCGGCCAGGGCCAGGGATCACGGGCCGGTGTCACCTACCGCCTAGATGACGGGCGCATGATCTACGTACCGGAGGACTGAAGCGGGCTACTCCGCCCGGTACTGTTCCTTCAGCTCCGCCAGACGCTGGCCCGCGGTATCGCTGAACGCATGATCATCGAACAGCGGTTCGCCCTCCGCGCCGTCCAGCCCCACCACGGCAACGCTGAACTGCGCGTCTTCGGGGACATCCGGGTCACCCCAGGGGCCAAAACGGCTCGGTGACAGGCTCCAGGTGGCTTTTTCTCCCGGCTCCAGACCACCGGGAATCTCGTAGCTGAAATCGTCCTCGAACCAGGGCACGCTGCGATCCGGGCTGATGAAACGCCCCTGGAAGTGCGCCCGGGACACCGGCTTATCGGTACCGTTCACCACCGACAGCTCAATGACCGGTTCCTTGCCGAACATCTTGCGGTCCTTCATGAAGAAATTGGCCGAGGCCACCTGAAATCGGGACAAGGCCGCCCGCTCCCGATCCGCTTTGGCTTTCTCCGCCTCCAGGGCTTTGATTTCTTCCTCCGCCTTGTCCCTGCGGGCCTGTTCCCGGGCCTGCTGAATGCGATCCGCCTGGGCGATCACCGCCTTGGCGGTCTTGCCATTCAGGGCGAGCCGCAAAATCTCTTGCACATCATCGGGATCGCCTTCCACGGAGGCAGCGAAATTCGTTTTATCGGAGACGATCACTTGCAGCGCTTGCTCGAAGCGGTCGGCCTGCTCCGGCGGCAAGCCATCACGGACCCGGGCGATGGACGTTTGCAACGTCTGTTCAGAGCCGCCATCAATGGTGGGCTCGGAGCAGGCGGTCAGTGCCACCGTGGCGACAGCCACCAGCAGAGCGCCACGGCATCTGGATATTCCTTTCATAGAACCTCCGTGATCAGTGCAGGCCGGACTATAGCACCCCCTTGTGAACACGAACCATACCGGGCGCACAAGTATCGCAGACCCGCTTGCCGATCTAAGCAAGCCGCCGTAGGAGCTTGCCCTGCAAGCGAATAGCCCAACGCTGGAAGGCCTGGTTCGCCAGCAAGGCTAGCTCCCACGGATATGCTACGAAGCCGCTGTGGGAGCTTGCCTGCAAGCGAATAGCCCAACGCTGGAAGGCCTGGCCGCCAGCAAGGCTAGCTCCCACAGCGGCTTCTTGGCTCCTTCTGATCGCGCTCTTACATTGTCATGTTCCCCTTTCCCCAGTCGATCAAATCGCTATACTGCGCGCCGCTCACTTCACGCCGTTCCCACACTGTAAAACAAGGCTTTTTTGTTAATGGTATTATTGAAACGCGGACTCCTTGCTCTCTTTGTTTGTCTTTTCACCTTATCGGCGCAGGCCGCGCCACAACACTTCGCCGAAGCAAAAAAAGAACTGCGCGATCACGTTTACAATGATCGCAATCAGGTCGGCGACGCCTACTGCCAATGCACCTGGGACTGGACCGGCCGCACCGGTGGCCGGGTACATCTGCGGGAATGCGGTTACCAGGTCCGCGCCCAGGCCAACCGGGCCGCGCGCATTGAATGGGAGCATATCGTTCCCGCCTCCAACTTCGGCCGCCAACGCCAGTGCTGGCAACACGGCGGGCGCCGTAACTGCGCATCGGAAGATCCCGTATTCCGCGTCATGGAAGCGGACATGCACAACCTCACCCCGGTGGTGGGCGAGGTCAACGGCGATCGCAGCAACTACAACTTCGGACCGGTTCGGAACGTGGCCGCTCAATATGGCGCCTGTGATTTCAAGGTCGATTTCAAACACCGCACCGCGCAACCACCACCGGCACTGCGCGGCCAGATCGCCCGCGTCTATTTCTACATGGCCGACCGTTATGACCTGCGCCTGAGCAAACAGCAACAACGGCTCTTGATGGCCTGGGACCGCGGCCATCCAGTATCCGCCTGGGAGCGCCAGCGGGACCGGCGCATCGCCGCCATCATGGGGCACTCCAATCCGTTCGTTACCAGCGAACGAAGCTGGACGCTGAACCACCGCAACAGCCGCGAGGGCCTGGTCTCCACCGTCGCCGGTGCCAAGCAGCCTACGGTCAAAGCCGCAAGCGCCCGGCCCGCGGGCCCCATTCATGGCAACCGCAACAGCAAGGTCTACCATCTGCCCCAGGGCTGCCCCAGCTATAACGCCATGAAACCCAGCAACCGGGTGAACTTCGACAGCGAAGCCGCCGCCCGCGCCGCCGGCTACCGCAAGGCCGGCAACTGCCGCTGACTAAGCGGTGGGGCGGCCCTCCAGCGTTGGGATATTCGCTTGCAAGGCAAGCTCCCAAAGCGGCTTCGTAGCATGATCCGTAGGAGCCAGCCGGGGCGGCGCTCCGCTTGCCAGCTAACGCAAAACACTCCCCATCTATTTACAGCACCGCCTTACCGTCATACTCTAAATTGGATCCAGGATCCAATTTAGAGGTGCATCGTGCCCCGCAAACCCATTCCCACGCTCTCCGGTGTCTTCACGCCCACCGAGACCCCGGCCCATCTGGCACGGGACGTGATCGAAAGCGCGCTGCGCGAAGCGATCATGGACGGCCGCATCCCGCCGGAAACCCCGCTGCGCCAGGAAGAGATCGCCGCCCTGTTCGGCGTCAGCCGCATGCCGGTGCGTGAAGCGCTGCGCCGGCTGGAGTCCCAGGGGCTGCTGCACATCCAGCCATACAAAGGTGCCGTGGTAACCGCGCTGATCAACCAGGACGCCATGGATACCTACGGCGTGCGCCTGCTGTTGGAACCAGAAGCTCTGCGTCTGTCGCTACCGCATCTGAGCGACACCGACCTGGCCGACGCCTCCGCTCGTCTGGCCGCCCTGCGAAAAGCCAGGGACAGCGCCACCCTCGCCCGCCTCAACCGGGAGTTCCATATGGCGCTCTACCGGCGGGCCGGCAACGCCCGTCTGCTGTATCTGATCGAGCAGGAATTGGAGCAGGAAGAGCGCTTCTTGCGCTTCCATCTCTCCGCCATGGGCACCGGCCACCAGGCCCGCGACGACCACGAAGCCCTGCTCGATGCCGCGCGGAGTGGCGATGAGAGCCGTGCCCTGGCACTGCTACGCCGACATCTGAGCCAGGCCGAACAAGCCATCCGCCACTACCTGGCGGATCAGGACAACGCGGAGTCACCAGCGGGTGATGCCCCCCGAACAGCAGGAGAACCGAAATGATGTTGAAGGACCCGTCCAGCAAATACCGCCCCTTCCAGACCGTCCAGCTGCCGGACCGCCAGTGGCCCGACCGCGTTCAGCGGCACCCGCCGGTCTGGTGCAGCGTGGACATGCGCGACGGCAACCAGGCGTTGATCGATCCCATGAGTCTGGAGCGCAAGCGGCGCTTCTTCGATCTGCTGGTACGCACCGGTTTCAAGGAAATCGAGGTGGGCTTCCCGGCGGCCTCGCAGATCGATTACGACTACGTGCGCGAGCTGATCGAGACCAACGCCATCCCCGGCGACGTCACCATCCAGGTGATGACCCAGGCCCGGGAGGATCTCATCGAGCGCACTTTCGAGGCGCTGCAAGGCGTGCCTCGCGCCATCGTCCACGTCTATAACGCCACCGCGCCAGTGTTTCGTGAAGTGGTGTTCAATGTGGACCGCCAGGGCTGCATCGACATCGCCACCCACGCCACCCGGCGGATCCGGGAACAGATGGCGCGCTGTCCGGACACCGACTGGACCTTCCAGTACTCCCCGGAGACCTTCTGCTTCACCGAGCAGGATTTCGCTCTGGAAATCTGCGAGGCGGTGATGGACGTAATGGCACCCACGCCACGGCACAAAATGATCCTCAACCTGCCCACCACCGTGGAGGTCGCCACCGCCAACGTGTTCGCCGATCAGATCGAGTGGTTCTGCCGTCACCTCTCCCGGCGGGACAGCGTCATCATCAGCGTGCACCCGCACAACGACCGTGGCACCGGCGTTTCCAGTGCGGAACTGGCATTGCTGGCCGGCGCCGAGCGGGTCGAGGGCACCTTGTTCGGCAACGGCGAACGCACCGGCAATCTGGACCTGCTCAACCTGGCCATGAACCTGTACGCCGCCGGCGTCAGCCCGGGCCTGGATTTCTCCGACATCCACCACACCCAGCGGGAAGTGGAATATTGCAACCAGTTGCCGGTGCATCCGCGTCACCCCTATTCCGGTGATCTGGTTTTCACCGCCTTCTCCGGCTCTCACCAGGACGCCATCAAAAAAGGCTTCGCCGCCCGCGCCAACAATCCGCAAGGATTTTGGGAAGTGCCCTATCTGCCGGTGGACCCGGCGGACCTGGGACGCAGCTATGAAGCGGTGATCCGCGTCAACAGCCAATCCGGCAAAGGCGGCGTGGCTTATCTGATGGAACAGCACGGCATCACTCTGCCCCGCCGTCTGCAAATGGAGTTCAGTACCGCGGTGCAACTCATCGCCGATCAAACCGGCCGCGAAATCACCGGCGACATGATTCTCGAGTGCTTCCGCAAGGAGTACCTGTTCGAAGCAGCCCCTCTGGCGCTGCGGGATCCGGTGGTGACCACCGCCGACGGCCAGGCCCGTTTGCGTGGCACCCTGCAAACGCCGGAAGGCGAATTCACCCTGCAAGGCAGCGGCAATGGACCATTATCAGCATTGGTGGATGCCTGCGCCCGGTTGGGGCTGGCCTGCGACATCGCCGACTACCACCAGCACTCCGCCGGGGACGGCGCCGACTCGGAAGCGTACGCCTACGTGGAAATCCGGGTGGGCACCCGGCAGCTGTTCGGCGTCGCCCGGGACCAGAATGTGCTCACCGCCTCCCTCCAGGCCCTGATCCGCGCCCTCAACCGGGCGATAGGCAAAGGATGGCTGGCCATGGAAAGCCGCCAAAATGTGACACGCATAACACTAACAGACTGATTTATAGGCATTTTACACACAGTTACCATCACTTATGAGAGAGTGGGGTCCTCGCTGGCGACCAAGGATTCGGTCACACCCGCCCCCAACGGGTGCCAATCAGTGAGACCCCTTCTTTCAGGTATTGAAAGCATGGCCGTTCTAATCCCCCCCCCCCAAGAACGGCCATCTCTTTTTTCCCCTTCTCCTGCTTACGCTATGAAGTCCCTGTAGGTGCTTGATCCACTCGCAGGCAAACCAGCTTCCCATGGATCGTGCTACGAAGCCGCTGCGGGAGCTGCCCTGGCGGCGAATACAGCGCGAATCCATATCTCCAGAATCAATAGCCCCCACAATCGCCCCACAATTCGTGCACATCTGTTTACTTTTTGGTTATAAACCTCTTCCTTACAAATACCTCATTGCATTTCCTTAAAAGAAAAACGGCCCAATAAGAATATTGATGGCCAACTTTCCTGTCCCCTTTTTTTGCACCTCCGGTGCAGATTGGTAGCACTGTCTTTTTCTCAATCAAAAATTGCTTTTGCAAACGTCCCAAGCACCTTCTATTTCTTCTGTAAAAATCACTGCAAATCGAGCTCTTCGCTTTTAAATGGCGCAGAAGATAAAGGTCAACTCTTTGATTTATAAAGACTTATTTTTCACCTTCGAGTCCCTGTTTGAAACTTTAGTGCCAACTTGTTACGTGCCCCCATTCTTATGGGGTACTCTCCATTGAACCGGAGAAGCCGCCCGGGGATGGGCAAGCGCCGGCCTCTCGAACAATAAAACATCACTACGATAAGAAGATAATCAGGAGGATTGTCAGCAATGACACTAAGCCCCGTATTGAACCGTGGCCTCGGTGCCGCGGCGCTGTTGCTTGCCCCGGCGATCGCTTGCGCGAACATGGGTAACCTGGGCACCACCTACGGCGTCATGCCCAGCGATGTCGCCACCGTCCAGGCCCTCTCCATGTTCAACACCCAGGTCTCCACCACCTACTACAATCCGGCTTTCCTCGCCCGCGACACCCGTGGCGAAATGACCGCCGGACTCATGCACGCCGATCCCAACCTCAAGGCCGACAGCCAGAACCACGGCAAATACAAGGTCCAGGACGATCCCGCACAGCAAATCCTCCTCGGCCTGCGCACCGACCTCTCCGACATCGCCGAACTCGGCCAGCCCCTGGTCCTCGGCCTGCTGCTCGGCTCCGAAAAATACTCCCAGGAACTGATGGCCTTCACTTCCCAGACCGCCCCCTATGGCCAGTACTTCAGCCATGGCCGCGAGCCCCTGTTCCTCTCCCTGGGCATCGGCACCAACATCTGGCGCGGTCTCGCCATCGGTTTCGCCACCCGCGTCACCCTCCACTCCGACGCCAAGCTGGTCGCCCACACCGACCTCTCCGGCAACACCCAGTACGAGGCCCTCGACGTCACCGCCAAGCCGGTACTGCGGCCCATCCTCAGCATGAGCCTCGACTGGAAGGAGACCTTCTGCCCCGACGCCGACTGCTGGTACAACGGCGTGGAAACCGCCTTCGCCTTCCGGGGCTACTCCTACGCCCGGGTCAGCGTCGACGCCAACACCATCATTCCCGGCACCATCCCCGAGCCCGGCCTGTTCATCAACCTGAGCACCATCGATTCCTATCAGCCCAACACCTATGTGTTCGGCACCCAGGTCAAGCGCGGCAAGTGGCGCACCGGCGTCGCTCTGGAGTTCCAGGAATGGTCCAAGCTGGAAGACAAACTCACCGCCGGCCACGACGACATCAAGGACGTGGGCGATCTGCAGTTCCGGGACACCTTTATTCCCCGCATCGGCGTGGAATACGAATTCGAGCCCGGCATTGGCTTCTCCGGCGGCATCGCCTATCAGGAGTCGCCACTGGAGACCGGCGTCAATAAAGAGATCAACTATCTGGACGCCCGCCGCACCATCTTCGGCCTGGGCTTCCACGCCACCGCCCAGCGGGTCTATGGCTTCAAGCATCCGGTGCGCTTCGATCTGGCCTACCAGTACCACGCCATCGGCGAACGGGACTTCCGTTTGATCTCCGACCAGACCGGCAACAACGACCGCGTCAAGACCGACGGTGACGTCAACGTCTTCGCCGCCTCCATCAGCATGCAGTTTTAAGGGGGGAGAACCTTATGCTTCGCGGAACCTTTAACCAGACCCTGTACGGGACCTTATTAATAACCGCCTGCGCCACCGTCCTCACCGCCTGTGGCGGCAGTGATGGCTCCAGCATGCCCGGCAATGATGCCAACGACGCCAAACGCCAAAGCCTGCTCTATGCCTATCCCGATGACGGGCAGGCCGAAGTGCCCACCAAGGCACCGGTGGTGCTGCGCTTCACCAGTGACGTGTCACTCGGCGACGTGGAACAGAGCGTCACCCTGTGCTGTGACGCCGAAGGCGGCAACCTGGACTACACCGCCGAAACCGTGGGCCCGGACCCGCGCGGCGTGATCCTCACACCGGCGCAATCGCTGAGCCCGCTCACCGACTACACCATCGCCATCAAGAACCTGCGTCTGCGTAACGGCACCTCCGCCGACCGCACCCTGCGCTTCACCACCCGGCCACTGGCCGAAGGGCCCAGAAGCCTGGTGGTCAAGGACGACGGCTTCGCCATCGACCGGCAAATGCCCAATGGCGACACCAACGAACCGATCATGGATTTCTCCAGCTTCCGGTTCCAGTTCACCCAGCCGGTAGACCGCGCCAGCGCCCGCTACGGCGACACCGTAGTGCTCACCGACAGCAGCGGCGAAACCGTGGAAGCCACGCTCCTGATCAACGGCCACTACATGACCGTGGATCCGAAACCGGAGTATCTGACACCCGGGCAGAGCTATACGCTGAGCCTCACCAACGGTCTCACCAGCACCTTTGATGAAGCCTTCGCCGGCACCGAGATCAACTTCACCCCGGCGGACTCCTCACCGCGTGGCGAACCGGCCATGCTGGTGCAGCGGATCACCCAGAGCGGCCTGTCCCGCCTCACCGGCAAGAACATCAACCAGGTGCCCGTCAACGGCACCTTGCTCGGCGAAGACGTCAACGTCACCCAGGCCAGCGCCGACGCCGTGGTGGCCGAACTGGCGGACGTCACCGAATACCCCGACGTCACCCCGATCCGCCTGCCCCGCGGCACCAAGCTCACCGGCAGCGCCATCGAAATGGTGATGATCGGCGGCGAAGTCCCCGCCGGCTTCGGCTCCGGCCCCGTGGACATGCGCCTCACCAGCGACGCCACCGGCTACCTGGTGCCCAACCCCTACAACGTCCATAACCGCGCCGACGCCCTGCGCATCGTCCACCTGCTCATGGACGTGGGCATCGCCACCGAGGACCCGCGCGCCAACGGCGGCTTCACCCAGGACATCATGCACATCGAACTGGTGGGCGTGGCCGAAGTGGACACCGAAGCCGGCGTCCTCAACCTGGACGCCGTCGGCATGGTGGAACCCAACATCCTCGGCCAGGAATACGGCTACGGCCTGCTCAGCTTCCAGCTGCAGTCCTACAAGGATCAGATGAATACCCCCACCGCCCCGGAAGACAAAACCGGCCCCACCCTGCAGAGCTGGACCCTGGGCACGGATACCCTCACCGGCGAGGACAAGTCCCTGCTGGCCAAGCCGGGGGATCCGATTATTTTGAACTTTGATGAGGCGTTGGATGGTGCGAGCCTGAATAAACCGGGGTCATTGTCTTTGACCAAGGATGGGGCTGCCGTCGATTTCGAGTATTACCTGGACGGGGCCAGTCTGGTCATTCAGCCGGAAGGCGGCTTGCGTTACGAGCCGATTTCGGAAAACCCGGAATATACGTTGCAATTGGGGAGTGAAATTGAAGACATAGTGGGTAACTCACTTTCACCAGAAACACTGACTGTTCAGCTATCCGGTTTAGTGGGGACTCGAAACCGTCCTGATACCAGTGGCGCCTATTCACCAGAACCGGTTCAAGTAAATTCGCCCCAGCTTCTAAGTGCTTATCCTGGCTTTCCTTGTACGACCGATCCAGCCACCCGGGATTTGGCAAACGGTCTTGTAGGTCGATGTGCCGGTGGATTAGAGGAAGGCTGGACCAGCGATTACCCACTCAGCAATCACAAGCCTGATGACAACCTACCTCTAATGTCATTATCAGAAAATCAGCCTATCGTCCTGCAGTTCAGCAAGGAAATTGACCCTGCCAGTGTAAAAATCGGCGGAAGTTTCAACGTCACCCGTGTCAATACGGCGGGAGAACCCATTAATGCTAATGGGGAACTACTTTCCGAGCCATCTACAATCCAAGGCGAAATAACCGTTACAGGTCAGAGCGTTACTTTTGTACCAAATGAGCCCTGGACTGTGGGGCAAATTTATAAATACAGTTTAGGTTCTAACAATGATACGGAGCAAGCTGCCAATCAGCCTTCAGGCTATATAGGCAGTTCCGAGGCGGTTTGTGATGGAACTGGTGCTATTTGCAGCAGAGACGGCCTTCCGCTTCGAACACAACCACTTGGTATTGTTCATCGCGAGCCAATTACAACCCCAAATATATATGGTGGTCGGGTTGTAGCCGATCACTACCTAGAGAGAGACTACTTTGTTGTTGATGGAGGAGGCCCCAACCTCGACATATTCTTTAAGGGCGCCAAACACAATATTGGGATCGTCCTCCAAACTCTGAGGAGCATGCCCGATGCGGACCTGAACGGAAATCTCATTCACGATGTAGACTCCGTAACGGACAAGCTTAGCCAAGGATCAACTGTTAGCGGTTATTATAATAAAGGCATTTTGCTCAGTTCGTATGATGAGAATGGTTTTCGTCTAGCCGCGCAATACAATAATCAGGAACCCCTCCCGAGTATATTGGACCCAAATGCTGAACCAAGACACGACCCCGGTGGAATCCTGGGCCTTCCTAATAGTGCAAAAATTCTCTCCTTGAACCTCAACGGTAGTATAGATGAAGACGAGACTCCTTGGATGCTTCAAGGCACGGATAACCCGTTGATGATGATACCCATGGCAGTGCTCGGCGTGGATGGTGGTAATATCGGCTGCGGCTATGAATCGGTTTACGATCCCGCAACCGGCGAAGAAATTGACGTACCAACCACCCCTAGCTTGAATGTTATCGGCAGTAATCCAGTTTCCTGTCCAGATCGAAAGTTTACCTACATCAAAATGGGACTGAACGCCACGGTAACGAATAAGTATGTCAGAGACAAAGGCATTAAAGTTCTGATATGGCCTTCGCAGGTCCTGGCAACGTCCATCATGACTTACGCTCGAAATCCCATAGGGGGATTTCCTACAATCATGACACAGTCCGGCGACCAATTGATGAGAATGCGCTACGCTAAAGATAATCCTTCCTGCATCGACTCCGAAGATGCCTTCTGTCCGCGCACTCAACCAATAACTGGATGGATTAACCAGGATACAGATGGAACGCCAACTCTAACTGCTGAAGTTGATCTTTATGTGGATCTACCTTTTCTGAGTAGAGCTCTTGATGGTATTAATGTCCGTCATAATTTGAGCAGCTACCCAATTAATATGATACTAACTGGCCCTATTTCGTTCCTAGACGACGGCAGGATGCTGGTGCAACAAAGAAACCTCAACCCTGTGAGTATCAACTTAGAAACTTTTGCTAATGGGGCAGGCGGGATTGCCGGCGGCAGACTCCCAATGCAAATTCCTTCTCAAGGAACCTTTTTACAAATGGTGTCCACACCGATAAAGTTGCTTTCACAAGATTAAAATTCAGCAGTAGACCATGTGTTAATCCGTCACATCTTATGGCGGATTAACGCAAAACCTTTCGGCACAATTATGTTGAGGATTCTTTATAGTCATCATTACCACGATCTAATCTTCGTCATTCTAACGAAGCCCCCTGGGCTTGACATAATTACTTAGCAAACGCTAACGTATCGAAGCTATCGTGATAACACTTTTCGTTGTATTCCAGCATCCCAGCCCAACTGATTTTGTAATCCCCCCGAAAAGTAATCGAGGTTTTGAGTAGAGACTTTTACACTGATCGCATTGAGGAGCGACACATGAAGAAGTCTCGATTTTCCGATAGTCAGATAGTGGCGATTCTGAAGCAGCACGAAGCCGGGGTTCCGGTGGCGGAACTGTCCCGCGAACACAACGTGAGTACGGCGCTGATCTATCAGTGGCGGTCGAAGTTTGGCGGCATGGACGCGTCGCTGATGAAGCGGCTGAAGGAGCTGGAGGCGGAGAACGCCCGTCTGAAGAAGATGTATGCGGAAGAACGGCTCAAAGCGGAGCTGCGCCAGGAAGCCCTGGAGGGAAAGCTGTAAGGCCGTCTCAACGCCGGGAGATGGCCATGAAGGGCGTGGCCAAGCACGGGCTCAGTATCCGGCTGGCCTGTGTCGTGTACGACATTAGTGAAACTTGCTACCGCTACCAGGCAAAGCTCAATGGCGAAAACGCCCTGATTGCGGACTGGCTACTCAAACTCACTCAGGCCCACAAGCGCTGGGGCTTCGGGCTGTGTTTTCTGTATCTCCGTAACGTGAAGGGCTATGCCTGGAATCACAAGCGTGTGTATCGGATCTACCGGGATCTGGAGCTGAATCTGCGGATCAAGCCCCGGCGCCGGATCAAGCGAGATTATCCGGGCGAATTGGCGGTGCCGACGGCGCCGAATCAAGTCTGGTCGATGGATTTCATGGGCGACCAGCTCGTCAGCGGCCAGTCGCTGAGAACGTTCAATGTGATCGACGACTACAATCGCGAAGGGCTTGGCATTGAAGTTGACCTGTCACTGCCTGCACAACGAGTGATACGTGCGCTTGACCAGATCATCGAATGGCGAGGAAAGCCCGCCGCCCTGCGCTGTGATAACGGCCCGGAATATATCTCGCAGGCGCTGGTGGAGTGGGCCAACAGGAAGCGGATTACACTGATCTACATCCAGCCAGGCAAACCGACCCAGAACGCCTACATTGAGCGGTTCAACCGAACCGCACGGCACGAATGGTTGGATCTGCATGAGTTCAGCAGTGTTGCTCACGCCCAGCTATTAGCGACCCAGTGGCTCTGGCATTACAATCACGAGCGACCGAACTCGGCTATCGGCGGCGTGCCGCCGGCCCACCTGTTACAAACCGGTTAACTCTCTACTCAAACCGGCGGTTACAAATGGGGGGATTACAACCACGATTTGCACCGAAAATTCACGATAGTCCGTCATCATGCTTTTTCTCGATTAGAATTTTCGCCTTCTTCTTCTCTGAAATTTCATCCTACGCCCCTTCCTTACCCTCAAGCCGCCCAGCTGATCACGATGGCGAACTGGAGTAGAACCTGCTTGGCGCCTTATAAAAAGGGCCACTTATCGTGGCCCAGAATAAAAAAGAGAGATCGCCCTCCTAATATCAATAAATAATTAGTGAGCTTCCCGGGCTTTGAAGTACCAAGTCACCACTTACCGTACAACCAGACAAAGTCTCATCTTCATAATAAAGGTTCGGATCATTAGATCCTGTACCGAAGGAAAAAGTATCAACATTATTATAAGTCACGTCATGCATATGCATATTGGCTTTTTGGATTAGCGGAGGAACATTGATGTCAATAGATCCAATGCTACCAATAAAACTAGTTATTGGGTACGGAATCCCAACATTCGCTGCATCGCTGTAGGGGCCATGTTCGTTGTTTTCGTCGATATACCACGGAAATTCGCCAAGGCCGACCAAACCACAAAGCAAACCGCCCGTAACATCAGCATCAGTGACCATGATCCCAATATTATATGGATTGCTACCCGCAATTCTGGTGTACCCTGATAATGATAGAGTACAGTCAACTTCAATGCCATCGCATACCAAATGGGTATCACCACTAAAGACAAAAGGATCTGCAGGATTCACACCGTTATTCCAGGTACCAGCAGGACTACCGGTACCGGGAGTACCGTGCCAATCTGAATGGTCAGTATCGTCAATGTTGAAATGATTGCTGCCATTATACTCAATACATGGAGTAGCAGCTCCCCCACAATCTGTATTGTCCCAACCTGCATTAGCAGCCTGAGTCAGCCCAAATGAAGCGACACCTAGTGCCGACAACATGATGATTTTCGCTTTCATAATCTTTCTCCTTTATTTCCATTTCACATGAGGAATGTTTGTTATTTCCCGCCAAGCCCAAGGCGACCCTCGGCTGCCTAACTGCTTTGTTCCCACGCTTCGTTGAAGCGCCCTACTCAGCCCTTACGGACCTTCCTTGAAGCCAAGCCATTACGACCGTACCAATCCCCAAAAAATTAACAATACGTAACCAGATTAAATTCAGACGCAAACGAGACTTTATTTATGTAACAGAAAAGACCCCTTCAAAATCAAACACTTAACCTTTTACTTCTGCGCCATTTTCGGGGAACTTCTGGGGTATTTATTGGATCTTTTCGGTCATTTTAATTACCCCAGAAGTTGCCAGGACTTCTGGGGTAATTATTATTTGGGCCAAAACGGTTGGCTAAGGTGGTTGTGGTTGGCTGTCCGGATGTTTTGGGAAAAAAGGAGCGGCGGTTATTCGCTTGCGAGCAAGCTTCCCACAGCAGAGGGAGCTTGGCTGACATGTCTTTCCGCTTCGGCTGACAGACCCGTCTTCGTCTCCACGCCATACTGCCCCGGTGATGTGGAAGGGGGGCATGATGGATCACGATACCGGTTACAAGCTGCTGTTCTCTCACCCGAGGATGGTCAGGGATTTCCTTGAGGGATTCGTCTCCGGAGATTGGCTCAGGAAACTCGACCTGGATTCCCTGGAAAAGATGAACGGCAGCTATGTCAGTGATGATCTGCGCAGCCGTCACGATGACGCGGTCTGGCGGGTGCGATGGGGACGGGACAGGATTTATCTCTATCTGCTGCTGGAATTTCAATCCACCGTGGAACGGTTTATGCCGGTACGGGTTCATACCTACACCGGATTGCTGTACCAGGATCTCATTCGCCGCCATGAGCTGGATGACAACCAGAAGCTCCCCTCCGTTCTGCCAGTCGTGCTGTATAATGGAGAATCCCGTTGGCGGGCTCCCATTCATGTCCGGAATCTGATTCAGCCAGGTCCGGCGGAGTTTTTGGGACTTCAGCCGGAGCAGGCTTTTCTGCTTTTGGACCAAGGCGCTTTTGATCTGGATCAACTGCATCAATGCGCAACTTGGTCGCCGCTCTGTTCCGTTTGGAGCATCATCGCACCTTTGCCGAGGTGCCCCAGGTTCTTGACGATTTGATAAACTGGCTGCGCCCAACGGAACTGGCGGGCCTACGGCACAGCTTCGTAGCGTGGTTGTACCGCCGGCTGCCCCAATGGATGCCGGGCGTAACAATTCCTCAAATGCTGAACTTGCAGGAGATTCAGGAGATGACGCGCAACAGTGCACAGGAATGGAAGGACATGCACCACCAGGCTGGTTTGCAAGAGGGGCTCGTCAACGAGGCCCGTAATATCCTGCGACGCCAACTGGTACGCCGCTTCGGCTCTCTTTCCGAACGTATCGAAGCCAAGTTGAACGGCGCCAGCCGGGAACAGCTGGAAGATTGGATCGACCGGCCCTACGAGGTGGAAGAGCTGGAAGACGTCTTTCGTTAAATATTCCCTATCATCATAGCCGGGCACCTGAAATATGCCATTCAACGGTCCGATGAGACAGAACCATGAAGCATTCAGATTTTTACATCGGCTTGGAATTTCTCGGGAGAGCAGGCTTTCGATGGCGTTGTACAGATGTTGGCACTCGCACCATTATTGCCATCCAGGTCGACAAAAATGATCCCAATTGGTACCAGGGACCGCCGTTTATTGCGAAGGAAGTCGTATTTGATGAAAAGGACATTCCACACTGCTTTTTGACCGAAACGGAAGCCATTACCAGCGCCATACGGGAACACAACACGAGCGGACATCCAGGCTACCCTTCGGAGGCGGTATTCCGGATGATGGATGAGCGGAGTGCACACCATTACCCGCATAAAGGGGTGCTACGATTTGATAGAAAACGTGCGGATGGAGAAATTCTTCACCCTTATGCTGGCCGGAAAGAGGGGGACACCTGGATAATCTCTCTTTATCTGCCATTTCAGAATGTCTACGACTCGATGCCAGAGAGCGATTTTATCGCACTACCCCGGGCCTCAGCCGAGGACATACGTGCCAGGGTCGACAGCTAATTCCGATATCGCATTCAGAAGAACGACCCTAAAGTCTTTTTCGTAGCCTGGCTACCACTCCGTCTGCCCCAATGGATGCCGGGCGTAACAATTCCTCAAATGCTGAACTTGCAGGAGATTCAGGAAATGACGCGCAACAGTGCACAGGAATGGAAGGACATGCACCACCAGGCTGGTTTGCAAGAGGAAGCCCGTAATATCCTGCGGCGCCAACTGGTACGCCGCTTCGGCTCTCTTTCCGAACGTATCGAAGCCAAGTTGAACGGCGCCAGCCGAGAGCAACTGGAAGACTGGATCGACCGGCCCTACGAGGTGGAAGAGCTGGAGGACGTCTTTCGCTGATCAGGTTGGGGACCGGGAAAGGAAGCCTTCCTACACTACCCATCACTTCCGGCTGACAGGTCTTTCCGCCAGGGCTGACAGACCGGGACTTTTCTTCCCTCCATACTAGCTTCGGAAAACGGCAACTGGATTGCCTGCATGGAGGGCTCAAAACCCGCTTTCCCAGGGGGCACTCCTTTACTGTCAAAATGACCTTGGCCAAAATAGAGCGATTCGACTATATTGACCGAATCGAACGATTTTATGGAAGCGATCATGGATACCCTTTCCGCTAATGAGGCCAAGACTCACTTTGGCGATATGCTGCTACGGGCACAGCGCGCACCGGTTCAGATCAGCAAGAACGGCAAGCCCGTGGCGGTGGTCATTTCCGTTGATGAATATGAAGGGCTCGAAGTAGCGAAATTACAGCTGTTGCAAGCCAGGGCCGCTCAGGCAAAAGCGGATATCACTGCCGGCAACCTGGTTGACGGGGATGCGTTCTTCGATGAGCTGGAATCAGGTCAACACGACTGATGGCGGCACCGTATCGCCTGACCCTGGAGGCCCGGAAGGACTTGATCCAGATTCGCCGTTTCACTCTGCGGCAGTGGGGCCCCAAGCAATCCCGTAAGTATCTTTCGGATCTTCGGCAAACCCTGCGGTTGTTATGTGAAACGCCGTCCCTCGGCAAACCCAGGCCCGAACTCGGGGCCGGCGTATTCAGCTTCCCCCATGTCAGTCATGTGATTTATTACATCGTGTACAGAAGCCGTTTGGTGATATTCGGTGTGCTGCACAAACGCATGGTCCCTCTCAACCATCTGGCCGATCGTCCTCTTTGAGCGAAGACGCCTTTTCGGTGTAGCCTCGATTCGCTTGCTGGCAAGCCTCCCACAGCGGCTTCGCGGCATTCTAAGGGAGCCTTCCTACACTACCCGTCACTTTAGGCTGACGGTTCTTTCCGTCAGGGCTGACAGACTGATCACGGAGTGCGCGTCATATTACTCCCCTGCTGATTTGGGGAGGATTCATGGGGGAGCACGACACCGCTTATAAATTTCTGTTTTCGCATCGCGCTCTGATGCGGGATTTGCTGTTGGGGTTCATGGAGGGTGATTGGGTCCGGGAGCTGGATCTGGATTCACTGGAAAAGGTCAGTGACGGCTACGCTACCGGCGATCTGCTTAGCCGCCACAATGACGCGCTCTGGCGGGTACGTTGGAAACGCGAATGGATTTATCTCTATCTGATGCTGGAGTTTCAGTCCACGGTGGAGCGCTTCATGCCGGTGCGTATCCTCACTTACATCGGTCTGCTGTATCAGGACCTGATCCGGCGTGAGGAATTGAGCCAGGACCGCCGGTTACCACCGGTACTGCCCATCGTGCTGTACAATGGAAAGGGACGCTGGCGCGCTCCGGTGGCCCTGGACAATTTGATTCAGCCCCCTCCCCACGCCGTGCTCCCCTATTTGCCCCGGCTACAGTTTCTACTTTTGGATGAGGGCGCTCTGCTTCACGAGGGCGCCCTGCCTGGGCAGCGTAATCTGGTCGCCGCTATATTCAGGCTGGAGCAAAGCCAGGCCCCGGAAGACCTGTCTCGGGCCTTCTCCCATTTGCTAGAATGGCTCAAGGGGCCTGAGCAGAGTGAACTCAGACAAGCTATTCTGGAATGGCTACATCGCCGGGGCCCCAGTCTGGCTCCGGAAATCAGCTGGCGGGAAGTTCGAAACTTACAGGAGGCGAACACCATGCTGGAAGAACGCATACAAGAGTGGAAAGCCCAATTCCGCCGGGAGGGGCTCACCAAAGGCCGAGAGGAAGGTCGGGAAATAGGTCTGGAGGAAGGCCGAGAGGAAGGCCGGAAGGAAGGCCGGGAGGAAGGTTCCACCGCCGAGGCCCGAAATATTCTGCGGCGTCAGTTGGCACGCCGTTTCGGTACAGTCCCTGAACACATCGATGTCAAACTGAACGGCGCCAGCCGGGAACAGCTGGAAGACTGGATCGACCGGCCTTACGAGGTGGAAGAGCTGGAAGACGTCTTTCGCTGATCAGGTGGGGCCGGATTCGGTATCACGGCTCACGAGCCGGGAGCCGCTTGCGAGCAAGTTTGCCACAGCGGCTCCCCAGCTCCGCGGGAACCAGAAATACCAGAGTCCTTTTTGCTTTACGGCTTGTCCGTTTGCCGCAGCGCCGCGTCGAAGTAGATCACCTTGTTGTTCGGTGCCGCTTTCATGGCATCCTTGAGTTCCTGCAGCACCGCCCATTCATCCACATCATCCACGTCCTTCGCCGTGAGGCTTTCGGTCACCTTTTTCACCAAGGCCGGATCGTCGTACCCCCAAGCCACCGGACGAGGCTGGAAAATGCTCCAGTAACCGTTCCCCGGCATTCCAAACATCGACACACAGGGCACTTTCTCATCAATGGCGATGGTGTGATGGGGCAGCTGCTTGACGGGCAGCTTCAGACAGCCCCACACCAGATCCACATCTTCCTGGCCGCGCATATCGGCCAGGGCCAGTAACGTCAGTGGCTGGGTATCGATCACGATGGCGGGGATCAGCAGACCCTTTTCATAAGCGATGTCCTTGAGATCGTCCGGCTTGGGAAAGCGGCGCAGGGCGAAGAGGAGCAGTAACGTTACCACCAACAGGACCAGCCACCAGGTGGTATTGCCACTTTTATAGGAGGCGAAACTACTTACTCCGGTGAACACGGCAAGCGCGATCACCACGAAAAACAGAGGGCTGAACTTGCTCGGATATTCGTCATAGGTCTCCATATGAACGGGATCCGGCGGCATATTCATGGCCCGTGAGGCAAACGTATCATTCCAGGACTCACCAACCTGACCAACCCGGCTGTCATCGGTCATTCCGCTCTCCTTGCACAAGGGATGATTCGAACGGGAAAACACTAGCACATCCTTCTGGTGTTCCACAGCTTGAGGATAGCGTGCCTGTGCCCCTCCTGATCCGTGGGAGCCAGCCTGCTGGCGAATAGAGCACAAAACCAAAATAGATTCGCCAGCAAGCTGGCTCCCACAGCGGCTTCGTAGTGTGAGCTATGGGAGCTACCCGCCCTCGGAGGGTTTCGCGGTCAGGGCGGCCATGCCTCGAATATCGCTCTTGCCGGTGCGATACTCGATCAGAAACTCCTTGCTTCCCCGCCTCACGATGATCTCACCAATGCCGCTATCCACCACGGAGCGGCGGGCCAGCAGGTCGTCTTCCTTGGTACCGAGCGGATAGCCATTGGCGGAAAAGATAACGTCGCCTTTTTGGAAGCCGAACTTCTTGACCAGGTCACCCTCTTCATCGATCACCCGGTAGCCATTGGCTGTCTCCGGGCTCACCGGCTCGACGCCCATGGTTTTCATGGCCTTTTCCCGGTCACTCAGCAGCTTTTCCACTTCCAAATCGTCTTTCTTGTCATCCCGAGCCGGCTGTGCCGAGGCCACGATCCCTGGCATCGCTTCCCAGTCGAGTAGCGGCAGTTTCTCCAGGCGCCCTCCCCGCTTGAGCAACACGTGATCCACCCGTAATGCATTCAGTGTGGCGCCACGGACCAGCTCATCGCCCACGTGATACAGCCCCGCTTCGCCACCTTCCGGCTGGATGATCGCCCAGCCGTGCTCGTCCACCCGGTTATGGAAAACGCCGAGCAAGGTGAGTTTCATCCGCGTCTCTGGTGCATCGGAATGCGCTTCGGCCGTGCCGCTCTCGGACAGGTACTCGCCGAACAGATTCCAGCCCGCGATCTCCGCCTTTGTCAGCGCCAGATCTTGCGCGGACGCGGTTAAGGGAAGACCATCCGCCGACATCCGTTCCGGCGGTTTAGGGCCGTGGATCAGCAACCCCGCGGTCCACACCACCAGGTACACCAGCACGCCAAGCAGCGCCAGCGATATCAGGTAGCGTGCGGCCCGGCCCAGCACGGCGATCAGAGTAGGACGATTCATTGTCATAGGACCTCGTGATCAGCACGCCCGCGGCTATTCTTCACTGTCGTCGCCGGGAGGGCTGTCACTGTCCTGACTTGGCCTCTTCCTGGGCCTCCCCCGGGGCCGGCCATACACGCGCTCGCCGTACTTTTCCGCCACTTCCCGAATAAAGCGGTCCGAGCCGGTAACCAGCCCGCGAGTAACGGCGTTGACGATGAAGTCCACTTCCTTCGGGTTGTTGCCCAAACGCAGGTATTCCCGGTAAGCGAAACGGCGTTCGTCCCGGTTCGTTCCCAGACGCAGGTACTCTTCCGGATCGTCCAGCCAGCTGGTCTGAGTCTTCTCGCAACGCATGCGCAGACTGCTGTGGGCGTACTGGTTGATCTTCTGCACCAGCCCCCGTGTCACCGGCAACAGCTCGATCATTCTCATGATGGTCAGCACCCACTGGCTGGGTTGCACCGGCGTGGACAGGAAGCGGCTTTCCCAGGGCGACTCCTCCCCATGGATCTTCTTGAAGAACAGCGCGGTGCGGCAAGACAAGCCTTTCATGAAGCGGGATACTTCCGTGGCCCGCCCGGTGGGGGTGATCAACAAATGGACTTCGCCGGGCAGCAGACACCAGGCGTGGATCTCGACTTCGTACTCCCTGCGCAATTCCAACAGCTGCCGCTCGCAGTAGTTGAAATCCACCGTGGTACGAAAGATCGGGCTGCCGTCTCGGGTTTTATGCACTACATAGTGAGGGACACCTTGCAGCAAAACGCGTTCCTTGCTGCTCATAGCGCTTCTCCTTGTTATTGATTTCGCTGAGCTTCCCCGGCCCAGACTGCGCCGGGCTTACATAACATTACTTCCTGGTACGGTTATGAAACTAAAACCCTAACGCTTTTAGAGCTCTTTAGGAACCCTTTAATATTTACAGTCGTGCACTTTTAATAAGACAATGATTTTGTATTTCCTGTCCCCTTTTTAAGCACCCCGTTTAAAGCCTTTTCCGGGATTAGCAAACGCTCACTTGATTACAAATCGGTGTATATTGAAACCGCCTTTGTATACCCGTTTTTGCGCCTTTCTCAGGTTCTTACGTCCGGTTTTTTGCATCCACACACAGGAACCAAATAAATCGCAATAAGCGCGTTTCCGCTTAGTCATTTTTTTTGCCTCCGATCGCCCCCTAGAGTTCACTTGTTCGCTCTTTATGAGAGGTAAACCCGCGCGGTTTACAAGGACGGCATTGGCCTCTTTGGCAGCGACGACAGGATTTGGGGACGCTCCTTGGCCGCTGACATCGGATCAGCTGCCAAGCCGTGTCCTTCAGGTCCTTCCCCAACCACCGCGCCACACCGGTCCGCCAGCAAAGCAATTGGCTGTTTCTGCTGCTTTCCATGGCGATGCGGCCAGTACGGTAAATTGATCGCCTCCATACCCGCTGATACATTCAAACGCGTATCGTCACGATGCCCTGAGCGTCCGGTATGACCTGTTTTTCAAAGCCCTCGTGGACGCGTTTCCACACACGCCTAGCGAAGCCAGCCTCTCGACAGCGAAAACAGACCCGATTTTCTGTCGGATCACGGAGCCCCCAATGAAAAGAACCGCGTTGTACTTGCTTACCCCCCTGCTCATCGCCCTCTCCCTGCCCACCCTGGCGGAACCGATCAAGCGCAAAGTGTGCGTGTTCGACATCGTCGGCAACGCCGGGCCGATCATGAACAGCGCCCGCGACTGGAAGACCACCGCTTTGTCCTGGGGCCTGGATGTGGAACTGCTGCCCTATACCAGCGAGTTGATCGCCACCGAGGATCTGAAGGCCGGTGTCTGTGACGCCGCGCTGGTGACCGGGATCCGCGCCCGCGGATTCAATAAGTTCGCCGGCACCATCGACGCCATCGGCGCGGTGCCCAGCATGGATCACTTGCGCATCATTTCCCAGGTTCTGGCCAGCCCGAAGATGGCGGACAAGTTGGAAGGCGGTAACTACTCCGTCGCCGGTTTCGCGCCGGCGGGCCCCGCTTATATCTTCGTCAATGATCGTAAGATCAATACGCTGGACAAGGCCGCCGGCAAGAAAGTGGCGGTGCTGGAATACGATGAAACCCAGGCCGGCCTGGTGTCGCAGGTGGGCGCCACGCCAGTGGATTCCGATGTCACCAACTTCTCCACTAAATTCAACAACGGTTCGGTGGATGTGATCTTCGCGCCCCTGGCGGTCTATCAGGCGCTGGAACTGTATAAAGGGCTCTCCCCGGACGGCGGCATCATCGACTATCCGCTGGTGCAACTGACCCTGCAGGTTATCGCCAAGACCGATCGCTTTCCCAAGGAGATGTTCCAGAAATCACGCAGCTATTTTTATGAGAACTTCGACCGCTTCCGGCAGCAGGTGGAACAGGAATCAAAAGCGGTGGACCCAAAATGGTGGGTGAAAATTCCCGATGAGGACAAAGCGGAATACGAATTGATGATGCAGGAAGCTCGCGATCAGCTCCGCGATCAAGGCTATTACGATCCGGACATGCTGACCATCATGCGCAAGATCCGCTGCAAGCTGGACGCCTCCCGGGCCGAGTGCACCTGAGGTTGTCGGCTGAAGCATTAACTCTCTTCTGTAGGAGCCTGCCTTGCAGGCGAATCACCCTGGCGGTGGAAGAAAAAGCATTCGCCAGCAGGGCTGGCTCCTACAGTAGTTGGAAATCGGGGCAGCTGCTCTATTCCACCGGATTGACACATTCTCCCCGGTTGGGGTCCAGCTTGCAGCGCACCTTGCGTTCCAGAGTCAACATATCCGCGCTGTAATACCCCTTCCCGCGCAGGGTCAAACGGGCATCCTGCATCATCATCTCGTACTCGCGTTTATCCTGATCCGGAATTTCAATCCACCAGTGATCCGGCACCTTGGCCTGCTCTTGCGCCAGGCGAGCCATGATCCGGTCGTAACCGTTGAAGAATTCCTCACGCACCAATTGCGCCACTTCATTGGGGAATTTATCAGCGCGCCCGATCAGCTGCATGGTGATCTGCGCCAACGGGTAATTGATAATGCCACCATTGGGGCGCATACCCTTGTACAGCTCCAGCACTTCATAGGCCACGATCGGCGCCGCCAGCACATCCACCACACCATTGTTGAATTTGTTCGGCGCGGAAACGATGTCGGAATTCACCGGCGTGGCACCGATCTGCGCCACCATTTCCGCTTGAACCGGATCGTAATCCAGTACTGCCACCCGTTTGCCAGCGGCATTGGCCAGTGTGTTGATGGCACGGTCGTTGACGAAGATATAAGCCGGCCCGGCCGGGGCGATGCCGAGCACCACATAACCGTTGGCTACCATGCGCGGCGCCACTTTCGGGCTGGCCATGGCGCGCAACAACAGCTTCATGTGATCGTCGGAAGGCAGCGCGCCGATGGCGTCGATGGTGCCGGTGTATTGATTGAACAAACGGGCGCGCAGGCCACTGATCAGGGCGGCGTCGCAAATCCCGGCTTTCAGATCCTCCACCACCACGCTTTCGCTGGTGTAAGGCACCATTTCCAGATCCACCCCGTACTTCAGAACCCGGCTCCGCTGATCCTCGGCGGCCTTGAAGATAGGGCCGGCGCGGCCGGCGATGTCCCAGATGCAGATACGCCGTTTAACCGGCTCTCCCGGCTTATAGCCAGCCACTTTTTGCATTGCCTGAATACGCTCATCCAGCGAGCGCTTCTGGTCAAAGGCGATGGCGCGCAGCTTGTCCGCCAGCTCCGGGGTCAACGTTACTCCGGGGGCGAAGCGTTTGATCTCGGCCTGCTGCGCCGGGGTCAGATCCAGCGCCTTGTCGGCACCGGCAGGGAGAGAAACGGATAAAACCAGAGAAACACAAAGCAGCCGTAAAATACGCACGAAACCTCCGGTCAGCGAATCCGATGCCTGGGCTTCGCATTATGGGCAAGCCGTCTGGCGAACGCCTGACCAAAGCGACATGGCGAGGGGCGTTGATGCCAAGCGGAAGCGTGGCTTGCCCTGCAAATTCGCCAGCAGGCTGGCTCCCACAGTTCGCGCTACGAAGCCGCTGTGGGAGCTTGCCTGCAAGCGAACGTACCCACACCGGAGGCCGGGATTAGCCAGACAGGGCTGGCTCCTGCAAATGTAATCACCGCCGAGTCGGGCCCTATGGACCGGCACATTCAGTACTAAAGTAGCAGTGATCCGATTCCCCGGGCAGTGCTCAAATGAATCGGCCGATCACGGCCAATCTCTGACACGAATAACAATCGAGGAGCTCGCTATGTGGACCAAACCCAGCTATGTGGACATGCGCATCGGCTTTGAAGTCACCATGTACATTTCCAATCGCTGACGCTGGTGCCCGCGGGCCCGCGCTGGCGGGATCCGCGGGACCAGGCTCTGACGCCTATGTATATCCGAGTTCTCGGCTCGGCGGCCGGCGGCGGCTTTCCCCAGTGGAACTGCCAGTGCGCCAATTGCGCCGGGCTGCGCCAGGGCACCATCGACGCGGTGCCCCGCACCCAGTCCTCCATCGCGCTGTCCGACGATGGCGAGCACTGGATTCTTTGTAATACCTCGCCGGACATTCGCGCCCAGCTGGAAAGCACGCCGGAACTGCGCCGGACGGACGGCAAACGCGGTACCGCCATTGGCGCCATCGTGCTGATGGACAGCCAGATCGATCACACCACCGGCCTGCTGATGTTGCGCGAGGGCTGCCCCCATGAGGTGTGGTGTACCGAGATGGTCCATCAGGATCTGTGCACCGGCTTTCCGCTGTTCCGCATCCTCGACCACTGGAACGGCGGGCTGCGCTGGAACCCGATTCCGTTGGCCGGTGAGTTCCGCATCCCCTGTTGTCCGGGACTGAGCCTCACGCCAATCCCGCTGCGCAGCGCGGCGCCACCCTATTCTCCGCACCGTAATGATCCCCATCCCGGCGACAACATCGGTCTGCTGGTGGAGGATGCCAACGGCAAGCGCCTGTTCTACGCGCCCGGCCTTGGCCAGGTGGACGCCGATTTGCGCGGCCTGATGGCCAGTGCCGATTGCCTGTTGGTGGACGGCACTTTCTGGCGCGAGGACGAAATGCGCCACGCCGGCGTCGCCACCAAACCAGCCAGCGAAATGGGCCATCTGCCGCAGAGCGGCCCGGGCGGCATGCTGGAGCTGCTGGCCAGTCTGCCGGAACCCCAACGCCGGATACTCATCCATATCAATAACACCAATCCGATCCTCGACCACGGCTCCGAGGAGCGCGCCCGGGTGGAAAGCCAGGGGGTCGAGGTGGCCTACGATGGAATGGCGATCCGATTATGAGCGAGCAGGCCCCCGCCCTGCCCCTGAGCCGCGCCGAGTTCGAACAGGCGTTGCGCGACAAGGGCCGTTACTACCACATCCATCATCCTTACCACGTGGCCATGTATGAGGGCCGCGCCAGCCGCCGGCAAATCCAGGGCTGGGTGGCGAACCGGTATTACTATCAAGTGAATATTCCGGTGAAGGACGCCGCCATCCTCGCCAACTGCCGGGACCGGGATGTCCGCCGCGAATGGGTGCAGCGTATTCATGACCACGATGGCGCCGCCGGCGGCGAAGGCGGCATCGAAGCCTGGATCCGCCTGGGCGAGGCGGTGGGCCTGAGCGCCGGAGAAATACGCTCCCAGGAACATGTGCTGCCCGGGGTGCGCTTCGCGGTGGACGCCTACGTGCAGTTCGCCCGCGCCGCCAGTTGGCAGGAGGCGGCCTGTTCGTCCCTGACCGAACTGTTCGCGCCGCAGATTCACCAGTCGCGGCTGGACAGCTGGCCCCGGCACTATCCGTGGATTGGCGAGGAGGGATATCACTACTTCCGCAACCGCATGGGCGAGGCACGGCGGGACGTGGAACATGGTCTGCGCATTACGCTGGATCATTTCACTACCCGCGAGGCCCAACGGCGGGCGTTGGATATTCTGCAGTTCAAGCTGGATATTCTGTGGACCATGCTCGACGCCATGAGCATGGCCTACGAACTGGAACGGCCGCCCTACCATACCGTCACCGATAAAGGCGTCTGGCACCGGGGGTTGCAGCAATGAGCGCACCACATCACGACGCCATTCCGCTGTTGCGCCGGGGCTTCCGTCTGCAATGGGAACCGGCGCAGCAGGCCCATGTGCTGCTGTATCCGGAAGGCATGGTGAAACTGAATGACAGTGCCGCCCAGATCCTCACGCTGGTGAACGGCGAGCGCAGCGTCGCGGACATTGTCGCCACTCTGCATCAGCGCTTCCCGGAGGTACCGGATCTGGAAGCGGACGTGCTGGATTTTCTCGAGGCCGCCCATGGCAACCACTGGCTCACCGAACGCTGAGATCCGCCCGGGACCGCCGTTATGGCTGTTGGCGGAGCTGACCTACCGTTGCCCGCTGCAATGCCCCTATTGCTCCAACCCGGTGGATTTTGCCGACCAGGGCCAGGAGCTGGACACCGGGCAATGGCTGGACGTGTTCGCCCAGGCACGGGCCATGGGCGCGGCCCAGTTGGGCTTGTCCGGCGGCGAACCGCTGACCCGGCCGGATCTGATCGAGCTGGTTTCCGGCGCCCACGAACTGGGTTATTACAGTAACCTGATCACCTCCGGCATGGGGCTGAACCGGGACAAGGTCCGCGCCCTGGCGGACGCCGGCCTGGACCACATTCAGATCAGCTTCCAGGACGCCGAAGCGGCCGGCAATCAGTTGATGGCGGGCTCCCGCAAAGCGTTCCAGCATAAGTTGGAAATGGCCCGAGCGGTGAAGGCGCACGATTTTCCCATGGTGCTCAATATCGTCATTCACCGGCACAACATCGACCGTATCGGCGATATTATCCAACTGTGTCTGGACCTGGAGGCCGACTATGTGGAGCTGGCCACCTGCCAGTACTACGGCTGGGCCCACTTGAACCGGCAAGGCCTGATGCCTTCGCGGGCGCAGTTGCAACAAGCGGAACAAACGGTGGCGGACTATCGGCGCCGCCTGGAAGAGGCCACCAATCCCTGCCAGTTGATCTTCGTGGTGCCGGACTACTATGAAGAGCGCCCGAAACCCTGTATGAACGGCTGGGGCAGTATGTTCCTGACCATCACCCCGGACGGCACCGCGCTGCCCTGCCACAGTGCCCGGCAATTGCCGATCGACTTCCCCAACGTCAGAGACCACACCATCGAGACCATCTGGCATCGTTCTCCCGGCTTCAATCATTTCCGCGGCGACGCCTGGATGCCCGAACCCTGCCGCTCCTGCGACGAGAAGCACGAGGACTTCGGCGGCTGCCGCTGCCAGGCCTACATGCTCACCGGCGATGCCGCCAACGCCGATCCGGTGTGCGCCAAGTCGCCGCATCACCACACCATCGTGGCGGCGCGGGAACAGGCCGGCACACCTCTGGATCAGGTGCCGCCACTGACCTACCGTAATGAACGCAATGCCCGGCTCATCTACCGGGGCTGATCCGGCCCGATTATCGCCACTGAGCGCCCGCCAGGCGGTGGCGTCCACGGTGGAGTTCGGCGAGTTGCACAGCAACGCGCAACGGGTGATCTGGACCCGTAGCGATCCCCGCGACGGGCGCTTTCGGGTGCAGGAATGGACGGCGGCGGGCCGCCGCACCCTGACGCCGGACGGGTTCAGCGTGCGCTCTCGGGTCTACGAGTATGGTGGCAGTGCTCTGTGTCTGGGCACGGACGGTCTGGCCTTCGTCAACGAGGACGACCAGCAGCTTTATTGGCAGGGGTTTTCGCAACCGCGATGCCATCCGCTCACCGATCACCCGGATCGCCGTTACGGCGGACTGGCCTACGACCATCAACGCGACCGGATCATCGCCGTGGAAGAGCGGCCGGAGAACCAGCAAACACGGCACCGGCTGGTGGCGGTGGGGCGCGACCGCACCCTGCGGGTGCTGAGCGAGGATGCCGATTTCTATGCGTCACCCGCCATCAGTGACGACGGCCAACAGTTGGCCTGGGTGGAATGGGATCGCCCTCATCAGCCCTGGACGGCCAGCCGCCTGCGCCACGTGAAACTGACTGACCACGGCTTGCCCGGCACGGCCCTGCCCGGCCTCGATAAACCGGAGCATTCGGCGCAACAACCCCGTTTCGACCGGCAAGGGCGTTTGCTCTGCCTGTTCGACGGCAGCGGACACTGGCGCCCATGGCGGTTCGGGCATGGACAGTGGCAATGTCTGCCCGGCAGGGAAGCGGATCACACCCCCAGTCCCTGGCTACTCGGCTCCCGCCATTACGATACCCTGCCGGACGGCAGCCCGGTGGTGGCCTGGTGGCGGGACGGCCGGGGCCATTTGAGCGTTGCGGGAGACACCGTCCCGCCGGCGGCGATGCCTTCGGACTATCGGCATTTTCTTGCCATCAGCGCCGGCCCCCTGGGCGTGTTCTGTCTCGCCGCCGGGCCACGCCGGGGCACCACGTTATTGCATCTGAGCGCAAAAGAAGGCGGCGATCTCTCCATACTCGATGCCGCGCCCCTGCCTCTGGAAGCGGGCACGGTATCAGAACCGCAACCGCTGACGTTCACCAGCGCCGACGACACTCACCGCCACGGCTTTTACTACCCGCCCTGCCCCGGCGACTGCACGCCACCGCCCTTGTTGGTGACGGTTCACGGTGGCCCGACTTCGGCCAGTTTTCCGCTGTTCAATCCGGCAATACAGTTCTGGACTCAGCGCGGATTCGCCGTGCTGGACCTGAATTACCGGGGCAGCGTCGGCTTCGGCCGTGCGTATCGTCAGTCCCTGGCGGGACAGTGGGGCGTCAGCGACGTGGACGATGTGCTGTACGCGGTGCAGACACTGATAAGGGAACGGCTGGCGGATCCGCGCCGGCTGTTCCTGCGAGGACAAAGCGCCGGCGGCTTCACCGTGCTCAACACCCTGGCCCGCGCGCCGGCCACATTCCGCGCCGCCGCCAGCTTGTACGGCGTCAGCGATCCGCTCCGGTTGCGCCGGCAAACGCACAAATTCGAAGCGGACTACATCGACTGGCTGATCGGTGATCCCGAGCGGGACGCGGACCGTTATCAGGCCCGCTCACCGTTGGCCAACGCCGCGCGCCTGCGCACTCCGACCCTGTTTTTCCAGGGCCTGCGCGACGCCGTCGTGCTACCCGAACAAACCGAAGCCATGGTGGCGGCGTTGCACGCCAACGGCGTGCCGGTGGAGTGCGTGCGCTTCGCCGAAGAGCAGCATGGCTTTCGCTTGCCGCGCAACCGGGCACTGGTGCTGGAACGGGAACTGGCCTTCTACCGACGCCATGCCCCCATTGGCCAGGAGTCCGGCCAATGACCGCATTCACTGTCCACGACCCGCGACGGTTGCCACAGTCTCACTCCCGGGCGCGCCTCTATCATCACGAGAGCGGCCTGCGCACCCTGCTGCTGCCGGAGCCAGGGTCGCGGGTGACAGCCGTGCTGCAAATCGGCGTGGGCAGTCACGATGAACCCGAAACCCGCCCCGGGCTGGCACATTTGCTCGAGCATATTCTGTTCACCGGCAGTGAGCGTTATCCCGACGCCCATCACTTCGCCCGCCGCATCCAGGGCTGGAATGGCAACTACAACGCCAGCACCCTGGACGACACCATGGCGTTCTTCTTCACCGTGGACGCGGAAGGACTGGCCCCCTGCCTGGCCCATCTGATCGACATGCTGAGCCGGCCCTTGCTGACCGAGGAATCGGTGGCGCGGGAGCGACGGATTCTGGATGCCGAGTTCCGAACCCGGCTGGCGGATCCGCGCCTGCATCGTCAGGCGCTGTTGGCTCGGCTGGCGCGGCCGTCACATCCGCTGGCCCGCTTCACCGCCGGCAACGCCCACAGCCTGAGCGCCCCCCTGGCTTCCCTGACCGGGGAGGTCCGGGCCTTTCACGCTTGCTGGTTCCGCGCCGGCAACATGACACTGGTTCTGCGGGGCGCGCTACCGGACAACGTGGATGGCGTACTGGCGGAAACGCTTTCACGGCTGCCCAGCGGCCCGATCCCATCCCGGCCACCTCTGCCCACGGCATTCCCCAGCGACATCCAGCAACAGGACTGGCTCTGGCGGGCCCCGCGGTCCGATACCAGCTGCACACTGCTGTTTCCGCTACCCGAGGACGAGCGGGTCTGGCCCTGGTTGCGCCACTGGTTGCGGGAACCCGGCCAGCACGGCGCGCTGGGCGGCCTGCGCGCCACCGGCATGGCCTCGACGATCACCGTGACCGGGCAGCGCCGCAGCCGGAACCAGGGGCTGAACCAAGGGTTGAACCAAGGAGAGTGCCTGATTGAGCTGGACGCACCCGGGCGCGGCCAGGAGGCCGCCGCCCTGCTGGAGCATTGGCTGTCACGAATGGCGGCTTATGTCCCCTCCCGATGGCCGTCAACGGCGCGGCTGGCCACCCCGGACCCGGAAGGTTTTCCCGCGCCCCCGGACGCCCGGCTGGCGCGCCTGTGCTATCTGGCACGCCGCGTTGCCGGAGAGCCAGAGACGGACGCCGATACCCTGCTTGCGCCCCCAGCCCCGCCCGATGACCACACCTGGCATAACACTCTGCGGGGGCTGAGCGACACCGGCGCCATGGTCATCGACCACGACAACGGCCGGGACTTCACTCGCTTCACCCCCTGGACCGGCACGCCCTACCGCGCCATTCCACGGCAACGGCCGGCGGCAACCGATCCGTTCCAGACATTGCTGGCGCCATCGGCAACGGCCACCGCGGCCCCGCCGTCCTTGAAGACGCTCACTCGCGTCCCGGTTGATACCGAGGACACCCTCAGGCTCGGTTGGCGCTGGCCCGGTGATCAGACAATAGCGGTGGAACGGCTGAGCCTGCGTTGGCGCCTGTTGCTGGAGCACGCCTCTTTCACTAGCCCCAGAGCACGTGTCCATCAAAGCGGCGCCAAGCTGATACTGGACCTTGCCGCCGATGACACCGCTATCCGGACAACACTGGCAACCCTGTTCGCGCCTATGGACGCCCCTTGGGAACGTCTGACGGAACACCGGCATCGGATCTGGTGCCGGCAACGGGACGCGGCAGCGCCGGCGCACCGCCTGCTTCAGGTTTTGCGGGATCGCCTTGATGGCGTGACGCGGGAAAACCAGGGGCTCCTTTCCTCTCCCGCGTCGTTGTACTGCGCTTACCCACGAACCTGGCCGGAGACACGGCTGGCCACGGGGCTGTCTCCCATAACCGCCCGCTTTTTCCCCGATACCGCCACGGACACCACCCGCGCCACGCCGATTCCCACCGGGCAGCAGGCGGTTCCCTGCGCCTACCCCGATCACGCCCGTCTGCTTTATCTGCCGGCGCCGCATCGCCACGCACTGGACCGCCTGTGCTGGCGATTGCTGCAACGCCATCTGGCCGCCCCCTTCTATCAGCAGCTGCGATTACGGCAGCAGCTGGGCTATTGGGTGGACTGCCGCTATCAGGAGGAAGCGGACGGCCGCTGCGGACTGCTTCTACTGGTGCAGTCACCGGATCACGGACAGAGGGTGCTGCAAGCGGCCCTGTCTGGCTTTCTTGAAAACGCTGGCGCGCTTTTGACGGCGGCGTCCCTCGACGACTGGCAAAGGACGATACGGTCACTGCGGGCGGAAGTGGAGCGGGAACACAGCGCCTCCGGATACCCCTTTGAGCAACGCTGGAATCAGGCGTTTTATCAGCGCTCCGGAGAAGCCGACGCGGAACTTCCTCTGCTGGACCGTCTGACAGCAAAGAACTGGCGCGACGAGGTTCTGGAACGGTACGCCCTGGCCCGGCCATTTACCCTCTATTCCATCGCCGGGTGATTTGCGCCAACAAGAATACCGGCCTACGAAGCCACTGTGGGAAGCTTGCTTGCAAGCGAATTGTATTTCGGGGAAAGATTCGCTTGCAGGCAAGCTCCCACAACGGCCCTGTAGCGACCTCTGACTAAATCCCGGGCATGGGCTGAAAGCCGGGCAACGCCTTGATCCGTTCCATCCAGGCATTCACATGACGATAGGGGCGCGGATCCACGCCGCCCTCCCAAGCCACCGCCAGATAGGGAAACACCGCGCATTCGGCAATGGTGGGCCGGCCCGCGGCGAGCCATTGGTGAGTGGCCAAATGATCATCCAGCAACCTTAAAATCCGCTCGCTGCGTTCCAGCGCCAGCGCCTTGTCCAGGGCATAACCGAATTTGTCGACCAGACGCGCGGCGTTGGGACCATGCTGAATTTCATTGGCGGCCACCGATAGCCATTGCATCACCTCCCCCTGAAGGTGCGCCTCCCCCGGCCACCACGCCTCGCCACCATAGCGCCCGGCCAGATACACCAATATCGCCTGGGAATCCCGCAACACCAGTTTACCGTCCTCGAGGATGGGCAATTCCCCCCAGGGATTCAGCGCGGAAAGGCGCTCCCCTTTATGTTCGCCGGCGAGAAAGTCCACCGCTTCGATCTCCAGTGGCAGCCCCGCCAGCGCGGCGAACAAACGCACTTTATAGCAATTGCCCGAAGGCTCCAGGTCATACAGCTTCATCATTGCTCTCCTATCGAGAAATCAGTCCCGCTCGGGAATCAGTTGATTGAATTCGAGAACGTTGCCGTCGGGATCACGGATAAACAGCGCCACCCGGCGCGGACCGATCCGTTTGGGGCCTTCGGTAATGACGATGGCCTCCCGTTCCAGCCAGGCTCGCAGCGCGGCCAGGTCCTCCACCAGAAACGCCGGGTGCGTCATACCGGGCAGTTTCACCGGTTCATCCAGCAACACATTGCGACCGCCTGGCCGATGAGCGCCATTGAAAATCAGATTGATCCGCACCCCGGCCGTGGTGACCATTTCATTGGCTTCGGCGTCGGGAAAATGGTGGGTTTGCCGGAACCCCAGGCGTTCATAGAAACGCAGCGACCGGCGCCGATCGGTTACCCGGATGCCCACGTGGTCATAGCCAGTCGCCGTCACCGGGCAGTCATGCGATGTCGTCGGATCGTCCACCTGCATAGCCCAAAACCTCCACTTTCGGCCTATTGATTGGCCACCGATGCTGACCTAGTTTGGATAGGTGAAAAATGGCCCCGAGCGCAGAACAGTATTACGCGCGGCGCACAAATCAGCCCGGTGCGGGAGCCTGGAGAGCGAAGCATGGATAAATTGAAAGCGATGGCCACCTTCGTGCGTATCGTCGACAGCGGCAGTCTCAGCGCGGCGGCGGACGCGCAAGGACAATCCCCGGCTTCAGTGGTGCGCAGCCTGGCGGCGCTGGAACGTTCCCTGAACGTCCGTCTCCTCAATCGCACCACCCGCCAATTGTCGCTCACTGATGAAGGCCGGGATTATCTGGCGCGCTGCCGGCGCATTCTGACCGAAGTGAGCGAGGCGGAAAGCGCGTTGCAGGAACGTCAGAAAGGGCCTTCCGGCATCGTGGGAATCACCGCTCCGGAGACCTTTGGCCGCTATCACGTGGCGCCCCTGGTGAACCGCTTTCTCAGTGACCACCCCGCCATGCGCGTCAATCTGGTGCTGGATGACAAGGTGGTGAATCTGGTCGAAGCGGGCCTGGATCTGGCGATCCGAATCGGGCATCCACGGGATTCCTCCCTGGTTGTCCGTCCCCTTGGACAGATGTCGATGGTGGTGTGCGCCAGTCCGGACTATCTGGAGAGCCAGGGAGAACCAGTGACGCCGCAAGAACTGGGACATCGCCCCTGTGTGCTGTTCGCACCGCAGGGGCCGCTATGGAGCTTTCACGACCAGACGGTACGGATCAATCCCACCCTCGTCACCAACCAGATCGAAAGCGCCCGGCAGGCCTGCATCGCCGGCCTCGGCTTCGGACGTTTCTATCACTATCAGGTACGCGATGCCCTGACGGACGGTACTCTGGTAAAAGTGTTGGAAGCCTTCGAGCCGGATCCCATTCCGGTACTGTTGACCTACCCGCACTCGCAACTGCTGCCACGGCGGGTACGCTATGTGATCGACTGGCTGGCGCCACGCATCACGCCCCGGCTGACGGCGTGATCAGTCACCCCAGACACGACGAAGCCGCTGTAGGAGCTTTTTCCGGGCGGCGGGCCGCTGCAAGCGAATATCCCGCGTCGGATGCCAATTCGCCAGCAGGCTGGCTCCCACAGACCATGCTACGAAGCCCCTGTGGGAGCTTGCCTGCAAGCGAATATCCCCAACGCCAAAACCAGTTCGCTAGCAAGGCTGGCCCCTACAGACCCGACTACGAAAAACCTCCGTGGGACGGTCACGCCCAGCCATGCAGCCGGGCCAGATCCGCTTCACGGCGCCGCCGGGCGCGGTACTGTTGTACCGCCAACCAGATGTGAACCGGCAGTAGCACGGCGCACAACAGTATCCAGAAGCTGAGCAGCAGCGAGCGCCAGGGCCAGTCCAGTTGGCGAGTGACATCCACCACCAATATCGGCGCACCCGATTCGTCCTCGCCGCGATGGACCACCATCCCCTTGGCCGAGAACGGCTCCGCGCTACCTGGCGTGGTCAGTTCGACGAAACGCCGCCACAATTGAATATCGGTCATCGATGCCGGTGTCAGCCCCGGGTCGCCAATCATGTGCACCAGCACACCGCCTTTTTCCTTTTCATGGATCTGGCGGCCAAGATCCGGCACCACCTGTTCCGCCCGTTCCCGCCCCACCGCGCGCAGACGGCGCTTTACCAGGCTAAGCTGAGAGCGCCCTATTACCGCTTGCAGCGGTTTCTCACCGTCATAGCCGGCCACCTCCTCGCGCAGTGTCCGCCAATCGCTGGGCCGTTCCGGCAAGGCGACACGGAGATGTTCGACGATGGTATCGCGCAGGTAGGCACAGGCGTGCTGTTGCCGCGACCCGCAAGCATTCTCCACCAGTTCGATCAACTCCTCGGGGTTGCTTACCACCAGCGGCGCCTGACCCGGATCCCGGCCGTACAGCTTCACCATCATCTCCACATACGGATCCCGGCGCGTTTTCACCACCTCATCGGAGAACAGCCCGGCGGTGAGCTCGTCGATCTCCACCCGGGGCAGCTCGGAAGTATCGCCTCCCCAGCGGATCCAGTCACAGTGCACTCTGGGATACTGCCAATCCCCCATCGATGCACGCACCTGGCACCGCCCCGAACCGGCCAGATCCACCATGCTGCCGGGACCCGGCGGCGCCGCCAGCAGATCCGACGCCTCCCGCGCTTCCACATAGCTGCTCCCGGACACCGCGTTCCAGGCCAGCATCAGATCAGCCCAGGGCGCCCGAGACAACAACAACGCCACCACCAGCGCCACACCCGCCACCAGCGCCATGGTGAAGTGGCGCCCCCAGTAGGCCAGCGGAAAGCGTCGGATTTCCTCGTCCAGGGACAGCTGGCGGTTGTAATTGACCACCGAGTAGTCGTCCACGCGCAGGTCCATCTCCAGGCGCTGACCGTCCTCATAGCTCACATGGGGGCGCCAGTGTTCCGGCAGGCTGAAGACCAGCTTGTCGCCCAGGGAGGCGGCCACGGTCACACGGCTGTTGGCTTCATCGAACAGCAGCGGCGTCAGATTCAGAGTGCCGGCAACCGTATTCACCTTCCGTGGCGGGCCGGGGCGCCAGCGGCGCCAGAACAGCCACAACGCCCAGACCGTCAACAGCACGGCGGCACCACTCCACAGGGACATTGCCAACACACTGGTCCGGGCCGTGGCGATTCCCAGGCCAATGAAAGCGAATGTCAGCAACAGCCCCGGCAAAAGCCCCACGCCCCGGCCACGACGGGCCTCGATCTCCGCCACGGTCTCGTCCCGCTGAGAGTAAATGTCCACCCGGCGTTTACGTGCCGCTTCCTCTTCGTCCTTTTCCTTGTCCCGATCCGGATCGTCATCGCTGTCGACAAACACATCCTGCAGAGCACCGCGAGCACCGTCCTGCCATTGCTGATCAGCGGTGTTACGGCGCTGATCCCGCTCCACCGCGCTGAGCAAATCGAACTCCTGGTTCAACCCGACCACCACGGCCATCTTGCCAGCGAACACCACTTCGGCGCGGTTGTGCTCGGCCAGGAACAGATCGGCGTCATATGGCAGGAACACCTCCACGCCACCAATGATGTCGTGCCAGGTGCTGGTTCCGTTGGATTCAATACCATGACGGGAATAGGCGCCTTCCAGCAGAAAAACGTCATCGCTTTCCAGCGCCAGCGGACGCTTCGGTTTGGCCGGATCGTGGACCGGCGGCAAGGCCTGCTGTTCCGCCTCGCTCAACCGGCGGATCACTCCGCCCTGCTCACGCACTTCGGCCAACGCCTTCTTGCTCCGGCGGCGACGGGATGAATAGCCGATCAGGCTGCTGGCGGTGAGCCCCAGCACTACCACGATGAACAGCAATTTGAGCAGCCCTAATAATTCCAAGGCCTTATCCTCCTTGATAAAAGTGGCGCGTATGCTACCGCATTCGCGCCGGTACGAAAAATCGCCGCCCGGTGCTTTCCCCGCGAGCCGACGACATTTTCTCCACACCCGCGACGCTAGGGTGAGTCTCCTGGCCCCACCGGCCGACTGGAGGAAAACATGTTCCCATCGTCCACATTGGCGCTTCGCCCGGGCTGGCGGAACGCGCGAGCGCTCCGGCTGATCCTGTTATTGGCCTTTCCCCCCATCGCCTTCGCTTCCCCCACGCCTTCCGGCAAAGAGCCCCACGGTAAACCGGACTGGCGTCTTATTCTTGGCGCCGGCGCCCTTTACCGTCCCGACTACCCGGGCTCCGATGACCTCGAGACACGCGCGGTACCGCTGATCTTCGCTGACTATGGGGAGCGCTTGTATCTGCGTGGTACCACCGCCGGCGCGCGATTATGGGGCAATGGCGTGTGGGGGCTGGATGCGGTGGCCCGTTATCATTCCGGCCGCGACAGCGACGACAATTCGATCCTTGAGGGGCTGGAGGATATCGATGCCGGTGTCGACGGAGGGCTTGCCCTGAACGTGGGGCGAGGCCCCTGGAAAGCGCAACTGGCCGTGTATCAGGATATCTCCAGCAGCCACGACGGCCTGCACATTGATCTGGAAGCGGGCCGAACTTTCACCCTTAATCCGCGTCTACAACTGGAACTGGAAGCCAGCGCCACCTGGGCCGACGCCGATTTCACCGATGCCTATTTCGGAATCACGCCGGATCAGGCGATGACAACCGGTCTGCCTGTGCATGAAGCCGAAGCTGGCATGAAAGATGTAGGACTGAGCCTGGGACTGAACTATTCCCCGGGCCGGCATTGGCTGGTGCGCGCGCAGGTGGGCGTGGCGCGCTTGCTCGGCGACGCCGCCGACAGCCCGCTGGTGGAAGACCACGGCTCCGCCACCCAGCCACGGGCGGCTCTGTCCATCGGCTACCGCTTTTAAGGCTTCACGGGAGGGCACCATGATCCGGTTGGCGGGCTGTAACCACCTGCAAGTTTTGATCATCGAGGACAACAGTGCCCTCGCGGGCAACTTGTTCGATTACCTGGAAGCCCGTGGTCATTATCCGGATGCGGCACCGGACGGTCTTTCGGGACTGCATCTGGCCACCCATAACCACTACGATGTCATCGTCCTGGATTGGATGTTGCCACGCCTGAACGGGCTCGATTTCCTGCAGCGCCTGCGCGACGAAGCCGGCCTCGCCACACCGGTGCTGATGCTTACCGCCAAGGACCAGCTGCCGGACAAAATCGCCGGCTTCGAGGCCGGCGCCGACGACTATCTGATCAAACCTTTCGCTCTGGCGGAACTGGAAATCCGCCTGCGGGCCCTGGTCAGCCGGGGCTGGGACGCCGGCTCCGCCGACCTCTGCGTGGGCGACTTGCGATTTGACCCTCAGACACTGGAAATCAAACGCGGCGGCCGCATGCTTTCCCTGCCGCCGGCCGGTCGGCGGCTGCTGGAAGTTTTGATGCGGGCATCCCCCAAGGTCGTGCCCCGGGAAAAACTGGAGTCCACTCTCTGGGGCGACGGCCCGCCGGATCAGGATATCCTGCGCTCGCACATGTACCACCTGCGCAAGGTGGTGGATCGTCCGTTCAGCAGAAAGCTGATTCACACCGCGCCCCGGGTGGGTTACCGGTTGTGCCAGCTTGACCATGAATAGCTGCCGGCATACCAGTCTTCGCCGGCGGATCAACAGCCGCTTCCTGCTGGTGATCATTCTTCTGACCGCCGTCATCGCCTTCCATAGCTACCTGTCCCAGTCCCTGCTGGAAAGTCAGTACTGGCGCATCATTCTGGAATCCACCCTGGCGGACCTGGATGCCGACAAACCCCTGAAAACCAGGAAGCTGCCGCAGGTCGGCCCTTTGCGTGGCTGGTACGTTCCCGCCAGGCAAGGGGAAGAGTCCGCCCCTCCGCCCTTTCGTGATTTGCCTCTGGGATTCCAGGGCCGGCAAATTGAATGGCAAGGGCGGACCTATGTGGCTCTGGTCCATCCCAATGACACCGAGCGAGTGGTGCTGGCGCTGGACATCACGGAACTGGAAACACAACAAAATCAGGGTGCCGTGCTCGGCGCGGTAATCGCCGTCATCAGCTTGATGTTGGCGATTCTGCTGGTACGTTCGCTGGCCCGGCGCCTCTCCGCGCCGGTCAAGGACATCGCCAAACGCATGGCGTCCCTGGATCCACGAGAGGCCGGCGCCCGTCTGCCGGTCGACTACAAGGAAGTGGAGATTCACCACATCGCCCAGGCCGCCAACGGCTATCTGGACCGGGTGGACAAATTCATCGACCGGGAGCGGCAACTGCTCGATCAGGCCAGCCATGAATTCCGCACCCCCATCGCCGTGATCGCCAGCGCGGTGGATGTGCTCGATACCCTGCCGGCGTTACCGGCGACGGCTCACCGGCCACTTCACCGTATTCGGGAGACGGTGGATAACCTGCACGAAATCATGGCCGCTCTGCTGTTCCTGTCACGGGAGCAACCTGCGGATAACGGCACGCGGGAGTGGTGCGATCTGCGTGAGCTTCTGCCCGCGCTGGTCCACGATCATCAACATCTGGTGTCGAACAAACCGGTGGCATTCGAGCTCACCCCCTTGCCCGCCACCGTTTTGAACACGCCCGCCGCCATGCTTCGTATCGCCGTGAGCAACCTGCTCCGCAATGCCGCCGAAAATACTCATCAGGGGTCCATCGGAATCGATGTCAATACCGATGACGGCGTGCTATTGCGGATCACCGACACCGGCGTGGGCTTCGACCCGGAACAGGTTGCCCGCGACTACACCCAAAGTCTGCGCGCGCTGCCCGCCCCGGGAACAGGCCCCGGGCTCGGCTTGTTTCTGAGCCAGCGGATCTGCGAACATTTTGGTTGGAGACTGAGTTTCGATTCGATACCGAACGGCGGAACCCGGGCCACTCTCGATCTGAGTAACAGTGTCGCTACACCCCAGCTGTAGGAGCCAGCCCACTCTGAGTTCATAGCGATTAGCGCTCAAGAGAGGAACAGAGGCGGGGATTATCAGACTTCAACAGGCATGAACCTGACGAAGATGATCTCCCTGCTTTTGATATCCAGCTTGATATTAACGGTGATGTTCGGGATAAGGCCATCGTAGGTCAAAAAGTGGCCACCGAAGAACTCCCCGCTATAGCCAGGCTCTCCCAGCAGCGACACAATGTCACTCCCCGTCATATCCATTCTTAAGCCCAGCGGCAAATCACTGGTAAAAGGCCCGATATCGTCCTCGTACTTCGGATTCTGTGCGGTGACATCCTCCAGAAACAGCAGACCGTCACTACGTGGCTTGCCATAAATTTCGGCATAGGAAGAGGTGAACTGCAAAACGACCGTACCGTTGTCGGCCAACAGCTCCGCGGAGGGCAGATCCTCGGCCGTCAGCCTTTGTTCGACCCCTGATCCGATCAGGAAATCATCGAGTTCCGGATAGCTCGAGGCATGCCCTATAAAATCAATAGCCCTTTTGATATTCACACTCATAAAAATCCGACCACGCAGGATTAAAAGTCAACCGGCCAAGGGGTATGAATAATCAGGTCCAGTAGCAAATTCAACTTTCTTCCTCGAATTCAGCCATGACCATTTCCAAGTTGATGTGCTTTATCAAAACCAAACTTATCGATTATTCGGATGTTCAAAGCACTCCCATTCGTTGCCGTCGAAGCGAAGCAGTTTCTTCGGCGAAAGAGCCCAAAGAACCCCATCCCTGGCTTCAATATCAGAGACGTCTCTCAAATTCAGTTTGTCACTGATATCCAGACGTTCTGGCTTCTCATTTCGCATGGAATAAATGCCGTCGTCAGCGGCAATATAAATAGAACCTTCATAGGAAGTAATGGACAAGAAGTCCCATTCCGATGTTTTTCGGGCAACAACTTTGAAACCCTGTCGCGCATTGCCCCGCAGCACCGTCCCCACACTCCCCGCGATCCACAGCTCCGATGGCGACACAACATGAATACAATTCAGGTGAGAACCGGTAACACGATTCAGCCGGCTCCAGTCCTGGCCATCGTAGTGAGCAATAAAGCCATCACTACCGACGACATACAGGTCATCCTCATTCGGGCCGTTGATATCATAAAGCGCGATCTCATGATCCATTGTATCAATCATGCTCTGGATCATTTGTTGCCGCTCTTCTTCCGTGATTCCCGAAGACGGCTGAGCGGAGAGCGGAGCCTGCAGCAAACCAGCATCACAATGCTCCCAACCTGTATCCACCCTCCTGTAGACCTGGCCGCCATGGCCGCAAACGTACAGATGTTTTCCCAGCTTGCGAATTCTGTTCACCGGACCGTAATTCGGGCCGCCTTCCTTATCGCCCGCATCGTCTATCACCTCAATGATGGTGCCATCCCGGCTGTAGCACTCGACCTCGCCGTCTATGTTGAGCGCATAGGCTTTTCGCGTTTCATTGGCCATCGGTTCCGGGAAACACGTTGAGACCACCTCCCAGTTCGGCAGCTCATGATAGAACCATTTCTCTTCCGTCTGATCCTGGTATATAAACATCACGGAATAAGGCGCATCCTCCGACTCAGTCCATAGGTCCGGGGAAGAAGCGATGTAGTACATATCCCGATTTATTGCGCAGCCATTTACGAATGTAATCGGTGAACCTTTCGTGTTTGACATAGTATTGCCTTTTCTAGAATTCCCCGGGTCCTTCACTACCCAAGTCGCCAAACGACAGCTCACGCGTCAGTTTGCCGCTCTTATTAGCCCTGACCTTGAAGTCCGGCCCCATTCCTTTCGCTTGATGGTAAGCGCGTAATTGAGCCGCGAGGCTGGATGTCTTGCAACCGGTGACCGAAGCCGCAGCTTTAGCCCCCGCCATCTCCAAAGCAAGCAGGCTGGCCGTTCCCGGAGGGGAACCCAGTGCACCAATTCCAGGCTCATACTTTTGGTCGTATAGCCGGTGCACTCGGGTATGCTGGCTTCTCGTCAGGCAGATCACAAGACCCTCCGGCTCGGATAAGCCACCGGGAATCTGACGTCTTCCCGCACCTTTACGACCTCCGAGTCTGAACGCCCGATCAGGGACGACATGATGCCCAATCTTTTCTTCTGCTTTACAGGTGTCGGGCCGGTAAGGCCTGAGAACACATTTCCCCCGCCCCTTGGTTTTAGCGCCATCGCCTTTCCCATCTTTACCGCCGCCGCTCGTCGAAGGCTCATTCGCCCTTTTCGCCCCCTGCTCCGTCGCTTCCCTGGCTCCCTTGCCCGCGCCTTCCAGGGCGTCCGCTCCTTTACGCACGCCCTTGGCGGCGGTGGCGCCCCAGCCGGCGAAGGGAATCATTGCGGCGGCGGACAGAGCGGCACCGGCATAATCGCCGCGCGCCAAACTGACCAGGGCATTTATACCGTCGGCCACCTCTCCGACCACGGGAATCAGGCCCGCGCCATCAAGGACCAACTGGGTGCCATCCAGAATGCCTTCACCGTTCCGGGACCAGAACCCTTCTTCCTGTTCGGTTTCCGGCTCCAGCGGAGGGTTGGCCTCGCTGGCCGGTCCCGGAGTGGCGCCGGTTTCGCCGACCACTCGCCCTATGGTGTTACCACCGCCGTGGCTCTGAATGGAGCGGTTCTGGCGGCCAATAGGCGCTTGCTCTTCTTCCTCGTCCGGCGGTTCGAACTCGGGAAGATCCAAATCCGGATGCGCCTCTCGATAGGCGGCGTAATCGTCATAGCTGAGCAGCTCCCGGGACAACGGCGTTGCAATGGTTTCATCCGCCGGGAACACCTCCATAAGAACCCCTTCGGTTCTGGGGTTCACATGCAGCCAATCGCCATTCGGCAGTTCCCTGCCCCCGTAGATCGTGATCGGGGGTAATACGATGACGTCATCCATCTCCGGCATCCCTTCCCATAGCCATTCCGGTCCGGTACTTATCGGCCCCGCACCTTGACGATGATGACATCCGTGATTCGCCAGCGACCATTTTCATCCAAGGCAATCGGCGCATGGAAAAAACGCATCATCGGCGCCCGCGGCATCTGTTGCCGTTCGAACACCGGCCTCCCGGAAATCTCAGTGAGGCGCCAGCCGCCTATTCTGGCCACGCCGTCTTCACTGATCATGGGCGCGGAATGATCACGCAGTTCGCCAATCAGGAAACCGTAGTCCTGCTCCGGCTTTTTTTCCGACAGGACTTCAATCAGGTTTTCTTTAAGCGCTTCCAGATCCGCCATGGTGAGCGGGTGGACGCCGTCGGCGGTGTTCACTTCGATACTGGTCATGGTGGTATCCATTGGCGGGGGCTGCCCGCTGTTATTTCCGTTGTTGTTTCCAACACAGGCCTGAGTCAAGGCGGTCAGGCACAAGAGACTCAACAAAAACGAGCAACGCTCCATGGCCCTGAGCATATTCATTCCTCCTCGGGCGGGGTGTCGCTTTCACCCGGGCACTTCCATACCGAGCGAGGTACTTTCCTTTTACGGGCCGTCTCCTCCTGTCCCGCTATGCGGTCTCCTCTCTCTGGTGGCCGCGTCGTGCCATCGCTCAATTGCACATCACCGGAAGCGTTCACTCCCACCGGAAAAGCCGCGTTTGGATCCGCCGGAATAGGATAGGTCTCTTGTACGAACCGCTCGATGTCATCACGGTTCGGCACAAGCGCGCCATCCGCTTTGGTGGTCCGGAACTCGAACCCGTCGATGTCCGGTGCTGGCATCCCTCGTTCAATGGCCCATGCCTCGGTTCTGTAGTAGGCATCTTCCTCCATCGCCTGCCAGCTCATGGACGGGTCCTGATGTTTGTGTATCAGCTCGTGATAAGCGGTGGTCGCGGCGGCTTGCGCGGACCCGGTCGCCAGCATCAACAGCGAATCACCACCCCAGGAGCCGCCGCCAGGAAAGCGATCAACAGTCCATTGGCTGCCGTCGTAGATAAGGTCGTCATAGTAGATATCATCGGCAATGTAGACATCGGTCTCGGCCAGATCATCCACCACGTCCTTATCCTTGGGACACAGCACCTTCAACAACTCGGCAATGGTCCAGTTGCCACCATGGCTGCCGTTCATCCAAAACTCGTCGTCGTGGCGGACAACCGGTTTGCCTTGTACGAAGACACTGCTGCTGCGCCCCTTGGGCCAGCTCGCCGCCCCCACCGTACCACTCTTCACCCCCTTGGCACTGCCGGCGGCATCCCCCAGGGTTTTGGACACCAGACTGGCATCGAACAGCACCAATTCATGGCCGTTGGCACGCACCGTGGCCGCGGTCTTGCCGCTCTGCGCCAGCTCGGCGGTAACCGGGTACGGCACCGGCGGCGTGCTGCTGCCCATGGGCGTCTTGCAAACATCCGGGGCCAGGCTCACTACCTTCCAGCCACCTTGCTTGCGGGCGATGTAGTCATCCGCCATCCGTGGTTTCCTCCACTTCGATCCCGGCCTTCACCAGCGGCGCTTCCGGATCGGTCTCAAACCGGGCTTCGATCACGCGTACCGGCGTCCCCTGGGGAATCGAAATCCGGTGGGTCACATGCAGTTCCATGGTTTCGGTATCGACGATCAGGGTGTCGGTCAACAGCGGCATCGGCACCATGGCCCCGTTGCTCATCCGCAGCAAAACAAAGGGCTTGTGTTGCGGCAGCTCGGTTCGCAAATAGCCGCGCGGCGTTTGCGACGGGTCGGTCAGATGCCACAACTCAATACGCGTTCCCGGTAACGGATACTCGACCTGTTGATCCGCCGGCGCGCCATTCCAATAAGCGAAATCGAAATCCTCCGGCAAGCCGGGCCAGCGCCGCTTCAGCCAGTCATCATCGTAAGTCCCGGCATGAGCCAACCTCGGTGCCCAGGCACGGCCGACAATGCCAAACCCCGCCGGCGCGGCGCCGTACCCGGCCGCCAGACGCGCCATTGCCGTGGCGTCCTGTTCACCGTCCGGATGACGGCCCCTCACCAGCTCACGGCATGGCTGTTGCGGGTCTTCAATTCGCGGCGCCGGCAGCCGGGTCAGCGACTGACCGGCCTTGTTCGCCAGGCGGCGATGACGGCGCTCGATCCAGCCACGGCCCAAAGGGTTGCTGAAACAGACTTCATTGAGCCAATGAGAAGGCGCGGACGGATCGCCGGCATGGCCGGGATTGGCGACTTCACTACGCCCACCAAAGGCATATTCCCAGCGCAATGGCACCGTCCGCGCACGGGCCGGGCGGGACAGCCACCAGCGTCCCCAGCGGCGTTTGAAATAACGCTCCCCGGTGACTTGGAGCACCTTGTCCATCAGCACGCGGGCGGTGGGCGCCTGTAATCGAGTCCGCTCCGCCTGCTGAAGCTCAAGCTGCCACTGATCCCGCTGTTTTTCCGACAACGGCATACGGGGGTTCAGCGGCCGCGGCGGCGGTGTCTGTATCTCCGCGGGAGCCATCGGCAGACTCAGCTTGAAGCGCACCCGCCATGATCGGGATGGCTTGCCCCCGGGCGCGTGAGCCTGCCCTCTGAGCAGGACATCGCACTTGGGTTTGTATGGCGCCAGATCGCTTTCCTCGAAAGCGCTGGAGTGCCCCGGCTCTCCGTAGTAACGGTCTTCCATACACAACGGCAGCGGTTCATCGTCCATCACCCGGGCATGAAACACGCCGGCCTCGTTGTCGTCGGGTACAAGACGGTAGCCCACTTTCATCGCGATGATGCGATGCTCGGCGCCGGCCGGATCCAGACCACCGTAGCAAAGCGCATCGAAAGGCGTGAGGTTGAGGAATTCCATCGTCCGAGGGCCTGTACACACTATTTGAATGGCGTCTTCTGGATGCCCTAGTTGATATCCACGTCCTTGCCGATGATGTGAACCGGCCCGCTGGCACCGAACTCAAACTGCACGCCGTTGATGCGCACGGTGCCATCGGACTTCATCACCAGCGAGGATTTGCCAACGGTGATGGACAACTCATCCCGGGCATTGATGGTGAACCGCTTGCCCACCAGAACCGATTTATTGATGCCCACCTGCTCCGACTGGGACAGCCCCACCGTGGTGTTCATGGCCGCGCCCACGGAAACCTGATAAGCGCCGCCGATGGTCAGCGCCTTGGCCAGGGCCACGGTTTCCGCCTTGGCCTGTTTAATCAATTCGGTTTGGTTGCCGCCGATCACCACATTCTCATTGCCGCCCACGTCCTCGGTGCGATTGGCGCCAATGGAAATGGTCTCGTTCCGGTCCACCCTTTCAGCGCGGTTGTTGTGCACGGTGATGGTTTCATCACGGTCCACGGTTTCCGTGCGGTCGCGCTTGATGTGGCTGGTTTCATCGCGGTCGATGGTTTTGCTGCGATCCTGACCGACCCAGTGGGTCTCGTCGTTCTCGACTTCGATATCCTGGTTCTTTTCCGCGTGGATCCAGAGCTGCTCCTCGCCCTTCTTGTCCTCGAAGCGGATGGCGTTGGCGTTGTCATAGCCACCGCCCTGGCTGGAACGGGTCAGAATCCCGGTCTGGGTTTTGTTGGCGGGCAAATCCCAGGGCGGCATATTGGCCTGGTTATAGACCCGGCCGGTGATGATCGGCTTATCCGGGTCACCGTCCAGAAACTGGACCAGAACTTCCTGACCAATGCGCGGCACCGCCATGAAACCGAAGCGCTCACCGGCCCAGTTCGATGCCACCCTGACCCAGCAGGAACTGGCCTCGTTACTCTGGCCTTCTCGGTCAAAATGAAACTGCAGCCGCACCCGCCCATACTCGTCGCAATAAATTTCCTCACCGCTGGGGCCCACCACGGTGGCGGTCATCAGCCCGTACAGCTTGGGCTGCTGACTGTTGAAGCCGCGCCCGGGCCGCCAGGGCACTTTCTTGCGCAGACACTGGAAGCGGTTTTCGTAATGGGAAGCCGACTCCTTGCCAAGGTAGTTATTACGCGCCTGATGGTGCGTCTCCACTACCAGGAACTGGTGGTCGCTTTCCTCTTCCACATCATGATCGAAATGATCCATCAGTCCGAACCAGCGGCCCGGCTGCAACCGGCTGCAATCCCCCTCGCCCTGGAACACCTTGGCGTGGGCCTCGATTTCCTCCATGCGGCGGCGGCTCTGCATTTCTCCGCTCTCCCGGGCCTTGAAACCGTAGGCGCCGGCGTACTCGTAAACCTCCAGGTCCGGCACCATGCCCTGATCATTGACGGTGGCGGCGCTGGCCATCTGCGGTTGCGGATTCTTGAAGTTGAAGCTAGAGGCGCTGTAAGCGGTGGACGCCAGACGGCGATGGGCGAACCACTCACTGATGGCGTCGCTGACCCGGCTGCCCCCTTCCTTGTGATAGCGCACCCGCTGTGAGCCATCGACGGGTTCCGAGGTGGCGGAGTCATCACTGAGCACCAGGGTATGGCCGTCGGCGCGATGCTCGTACCAGTAATACCAGCCTCGCTCCTCCCAGCGCCGATGCAGATAGTTGTAGTCGGACTCATCCCACTGCATGGCGAAAGTGAGCGTGGCATCGTCCTCCGGCTTGATAAAATGGGTACGGTAGTCCCGCAGCGGATAATCCGCGAAGACCTCCGCGGTCTGATCCGCCACGGTCTGGTTCTGGAACAGGTAATTATCCTTACGCAACTTCAGGAAACTGAGCCACGGCCCCAGCTGCATTTCATAGGTGGCGTAGCCGCCATCGGTACCGCGCCGGGAAAACTCGAAAACATAACCGTTGAAATAACGAAGCGAACCGTCCTTGCGCACCAGTTCCAGAGTCACCATGCGGCCGATGAAACTCTTGGCATGAAGATGGGCATCATCGGATATCAATGTCACCGTGTAGCTGAAATCCCGGCACAGGCCTTCCGTCGCATCCAGTTGCTCCGGCAGCAGTACCGCATCCGGCCCATCGTTATGGGGAAACTTCAGGCGCAGCAGGCGATTGTGCTGCTCGCTGATCAAGGAACGAAAAGCTTGCACAAGCATGCTCATGGCGCCGCTCTACGGTGTTGAGACAGAAGGGAATCAGAAGAAGTGCGCGGAAAGATCACAGAAGGAACGCTCCCTGTTGATAGTGTCATTCCCATATCCGTAATAGGAATATCTCAGCTCGTCTTTTTCTTTTATACCATCAGGTTTGTCAACCAAATAACCACAACGAACAGGCCTTTATAAAGGGGTTATAACTGACCATAAAGCGTCATGATCCCACCCGTTGAAGACAGCTCGATGACAGTAAGGAAAGTGAATCGTATCAAAGCGCTAACGCCGGTTCTTCGGCGCCGAATGAGGAAGTTTGCCAGTACGGCATAAAACATTTTCATAATCCCGACAGACGTCAAGCGACCATTCTTCGTCGCACAAGCGAAATTTGCCGTCCTGTTTTTGTGATGGCCATCACATTCACCAAAGCGGGCTCCCACAGTTTGCCCTACGAAGCCGCTGTGGGAGATTCTATGGTGCCCTGCAATGCTTAGAAGAGCTTTGCGGGGCAATATTCTTGTTGCTGCTTCATCAGGGCGAAGGCGGTGCGAGCGATCTTCCGGGCCAGGATCACCAAGGCTTGCGTGGTGTGCAGTCCCCGGTCCCGATAGCGCTGATAGAAGGCGCGCCAGACCGGGTGTCGAGACGCACTCATGGCGGCACAGTGCAGCAGTCGCCTGACCTCCGTATCCCCTTGCTTGGTCAGCTTACGCTTGCCTGTGAGTTTGCCGGAGTCGCGGACTCGGACATCCAGCCCCAGGAAGGCAACGAAAGCATCGCTGTTCTTGAAGTCCCCTCTCAGGAAGGCCATGACCAAGGCGGTGGCGGTGATCTCGCCGACCCCGTCGATCGCGTCGCAGCGTTGGACCTGAGTCTGTAAGCCGGCGGCGCTCACCGCGCTCTTGAGCCGTTTCTGGATCAGAGAGTCAATCCGGTCCATTTTGGCGATCAGGGCACGCAGAGGGGCCTTGAGCTCCGGTTCTCCGCTCAGGCTCTGACGTAATGCCGTGCGGGCCTTAACCAAGGCGGCCCGGCGACGCAGCAGGCTCTGCAGCATCCGGTACGCCTTTGGGGGCGGGCTCCACGGGCGTAACTCGTCTTTCTCCTTGTGCAGATGGCGGGCCAGCAACTGGGCATCGGCCAGATCCGTCTTGGCCCGCCCTCCAACGCCTTTGCGGTAGTTGCTGAGGCGGTAACCGTCCACCACATAGACCCGATGCCCCTTGGCGTGTGCGCGCTCGGTAATGTCCATGTGATAGGTGCTGGTCGCCTCAATGGCGATATCGCAGCCCTCGGGGAGGGTGGCCAGCCATTGGCGAATGGCTTGGGGCGTGTTGTCGATGGTGAAGGTTTGGTTCAGGCCCTGGAGGTGAATCACCAGGTCATCTTTCGCAACGTCGATCCCGATCTCCGGGCGGCTTGCCGGCATTGCCATGGGGCACCCCTGTCAGCTAGGTTAAATGGGCTTGTCGGGGCGCACCGTCACGCTGGCTTGCAGAGTATCGTCGGTCTGAGTGTGCGCTCAGCCGATGGATTCCTTATCGGCGTTTGAAGGTGCGGGGTGGGGCCATATCTCCCACAGTCTGTACCCTAGGGTCAGAAGCTTGCCTGGTCCCTCCACCCCGACAAGTCTTCTCCTTCTAAGACTTGCCGGGAAACCATACAAGCTTGCCTGCAAGCGAATGCCCCAATCAGAGGCCACATTCGCCAGCAGGCTGGCTCCCACAGATTACGCTACGAAGCCGCTGTGGGAAGCTTGCTTGCAAGTGAATACCCCAATCAGAGGCCACATTCGCCAGCAGGCTGGCTCCCACAGTTTGCCCTACGAAGCCGCTGTGGGAAGCTTGCCTGCAAGCAAATACCCCACATCAGAGGCCACATTCGCCAGCAGGCTGGCTCCCACAGTTTGCCCTACGAAGCCGCTGTGGGAAGCTTGCTTGCAAGCGAATACCCCACATCAGAGGCCACATTCGCCAGCAGGCTGGCTCCCACAGTTTGCGCTACAAAGCCGCTGTGGGAGCTTGCCTGCAAGCGAATACCCCACATCAGAGGCCGCATTCGCCAGCAGGCTGGCTCCCACAGTTTGCCCTACGAAGCCGCTGTGGGAAGCTTACCTGCAAGCGAATACCCCAATCAGAGGCCGCATTCGCCAGCAGGCTGGCTCCCACAGATTACGCTACGAAGCCGCTGTGGGAGCTTGCCTGCAAGCGAACACCCCACATCAGAGGCCACATTCGCCAGCAGGCTGGCTCCCACAGATTACGCTACGAAGCCGCTGTGGGAAGCTTGCTTGCAAGCGAATACCCCAATCAGAGGCCGCATTCGCCAGCAGGCTGGCTCCCACAGTTTGCCCTACGAAGCCGCTGTGGGAAGCTTACCTGCAAGCGAATACCCCAATCAGAGGCCGCATTCGCCAGCAGGCTGGCTCCCACAGATTACGCTACGAAGCCGCTGTGGGAAGCTTGCTTGCAAGCGAATACCCCACATCAGAGGTCACATTCGCCAGCAGGCTGGCTCCCACAGCTTGCGCCACGAAGCCGCTGTGGGAGCTTGCTTGCAAGCATGCTTCCCACTACCGGGCCCTCAACGCCGCCGGCGCTCCGCCCGCTCCACCCGCTGCGCCTGCTGGCGTGCTTCATCGAGCACTTCGCGCACGTAGCTGATGTGATTCTGCGCCACCGCGCGGGCGTCCTCCGCGCGCTGTTCAAGGATGGCGTCGAGAAGCTGACGGTGCTGGGCCAGCAACATGTCGCGGGTTTCGTCCCGCTGTTCGTACATGCCGCCAATGTTGGTGACCACATTATGTTTGAGCAGCTCGAACAGGCCGCGAATGGTGTGCAGCAGCACGGCATTGTGACTGGCCTCGGCAATGGCCAGGTGAAAGGCGGCATCGGCGGCGCCTTCCTCGGCGCGAGCCACCTTGGCGTCTCTATAGCAACGATGCAGGGCCTCGAACGCATCGCGCAGACGCTGGCGATCCAGTTCCGTGGCCCGCTGCGCGGCGTAATAGGCGCAGGCCCCTTCCAGGGTATGACGGAATTCCAGCAGATCCTGCTGGGCGTCGCTGTGCTTTTCCAGCAGATGCAGTAACGGATCACTGAAAGTGGAGCCCAGTTGCTCCGCCACGAAAGTACCGCCGCCCTGGCGGCTGGTCAGCAGCCCCCGCACCACCAGCTTCTGAATCGCTTCACGCAGGGAGGGCCGCGATACACCAAACTGCTCCGCCAGGGCACGTTCCGCCGGCAAGCGTTCTCCGGCCTTGAAACTGCCCTCCAGAATCATCGTTTCCAACTTCTCCACGATTTCATCGGAAAGTCGCCGATGACGGACTTGTCCCGTATTCATGCCACCTCTCAAATTGGTATTACCAATTAAGAAATCCTACGACGTTCCACATCTCCACACCACCCACTATCCACAATGAATAGACAAAGGTCTTACCGACCCCTGTCTTGACGCACCAGGGATCAGCTTTTAGGCTAGTTTTTCATTTTGGATAATTGGTAAGACCAATTTACACAAACCTTTTCGACGATGCAAACAACAATACCCAGGAGACTATCGCGCCATGCAACCCGGCCTGCTTGCTCTTTTCGCTTTCTCCCCGATCGTCCTTGCCGCATTACTTTTGATCGGCTTGCGCTGGCCGGCCCGTCGCGCCATGCCGGTGGTGTACCTGTTCTCCGCCATGGTGGCCCTGTTGGTCTGGGACATGAGTTTCAATCGCCTGCTCGCCTCCACGCTTCAGGGGCTGGTGATCACGCTGGGGTTGTTGTGGATCATCTTCGGTGCGCTGCTGCTGCTCAACACGCTCAAGCATTCCGGCGCCATTGCCGTGATTCATAAGGGCTTCACCACGCTCAGCCCGGACCGTCGCATTCAGGCCATCGTCATCGCCTGGTTGTTCGGCAGTTTCATCGAGGGCGCCTCCGGATTCGGCACCACCGCCGCCATCGCCGCGCCCTTGCTGGTGGCGATCGGTTTCCCGGCCCTGGCGGCGGTACTGATGGGCATGCTGGTGCAAAGCACCCCGGTTTCCTTCGGCGCCGTCGGCACGCCCATTGTGGTCGGCGTCACCAGCGGTCTGGACAGCGCCGCCCTGAGCCTCGAGCTGACCGAGCGCGGTTCCAGCTGGGAGCAGTTTCTGCAGCAGATCACCAGTAGCGTGGCCATCACCCACGCCCTGGTGGGTACCATCATGCCGATGATCATGGTGTTGATGCTGACCCGGTTTTTTGGCAAGGACAAAAGCTGGAAAGCCGGCTTCGAAGTGCTGCCGTTCGCGTTGTTCGCCGGCCTTGCCTTCACTCTGCCCTATCTGGCCACAGGCCTGCTGCTCGGGCCGGAGTTCCCGTCCCTGCTCGGCGGCCTGATCGGCCTGGCCATCGTCACCACCGCCATTCGTTTGAACTTCCTGGTCCCCAAACAGCAGTGGGATTTCGCCGACCGCGAGCACTGGCCACGGCAGTGGCTGGGCAGCCTGGAAATCAAGGTGGCGGATTTGACCGGCCGCCCCATGGGCACCCTGCGCGCCTGGCTGCCCTACGTGCTGGTCGGGGTATTGCTGGTGATCAGCCGGGTGTTCCCGGAAATCGGCGCGGCGTTGAAGAGCGTGGCCATCGGCTGCAGCGACCTGCTCGGGGAAACCGGCATCAGCGCCAACGTCCAGCCGCTGTATCTGCCCGGCGGCATCCTGGTCACGGTGGTGGCCATCACCTTTTTCCTGCACCGCATGAAACCCGCCGCCCTGGGCGCGGCGGTGAAGGAATCCTCCGGCGTTCTGCTCAGCGCCGGGTTCGTGTTGTTGTTCACCGTGCCGATGGTGCGGATTCTGATCAACTCCGGCGTCAATGCCTCGGATCTGCCTAGCATGCCGATTGCCATGGCCCGCTACGTAGCGGATAGCGTCGGCGGCATTTACCCCCTGTTCGCGCCCGCCGTGGGCGCGCTGGGGGCTTTTTTGGCCGGTTCCAACACGGTCAGCAACATGATGTTCAGCCAGTTTCAGTATGGCGTCGCCCACGGCCTCGGGCTGTCCGGTGCCATGATGGTGGCGGCCCAGGCGGTCGGCGCCGCCGCCGGTAACATGGTGGCGATCCACAATGTGGTGGCCGCCTCCGCCACCGTCGGCCTGCTCGGTCAGGAAGGGGCGACTTTGCGCAAAACCATCTGGCCGACGTTTTATTATGTGATGATGACAGGACTGATCGCCCTGGTGGCGCTCTACCTCCTCGGTGTCACCGACCCGCTGGTTCAATGAAGGAATCACCGCCATGAACGCTCCCCGCACCTTCGTTCCCCAGGCCACCCGCACTGCCGAGCCGGACGCGGCGCCCCGGACTTATCCCGAGCACAAACCCGAGCGGATTTATCTGTTCGGTACCTGCGTGGTGGATCTGTTTTTCCCGGAGGCCGGCATGGATGCCATACGGTTACTGGAACGGGAGGGGATTCAGGTGGTTTTCCCCCAGGCGCAGAGCTGTTGCGGCCAGCCGGCCTACACCAGCGGCTACACCGATCAGGCACGCGAAGTGGCACGCGCGCAGCTGGCGCTGTTCGACCAGGACTGGCCGGTGGTGGTGCCTTCCGGTTCCTGTGCCGGCATGTTCCGCCATCATTACCTGGAGCTGTTCGCCAACGAGCCCGATGCCCTGGCACGGGCCAGGGCCGTGGCGGAACGCACCTACGAGCTGGCGGAGTTCCTGCTGTATGTTTGCCGGGTCGAGTTGCACGATCAGGGCCCGCCCACCGAGGTGGCCCTGCACACCTCCTGCAGCGCCCGCCGGGAAATGCACACTCATCATCACGGCCGCGCCCTGCTCGATCAGTTGTCCGGGGTACGCCGGGTGGATCATGATCATGAAAGCGAATGCTGCGGTTTCGGCGGCACTTTCTGTGTGCGCATGCCGGATATTTCCGGCGCCATGGTGGCGGACAAGACCCGCTCCCTGCGCGACAGCGGCGCCGCCCGCGTGGTGAGCGCGGACGCCGGCTGCCTGATGAACATCAACGGCGCCCTGGAAAAACAGCGGGCGCCCCTGCAAGGTCAGCATCTGGCCAGCTTTCTTTGGCAACGCACCGGAGGCCAGCCATGAGCCAGCCCGCGCGCATCCCGCTACGGGATGAATTCAAGAGCCGCGCCCGTGATGCGCTGGGGGACGCCCAACTCAGACGCAATTTTCGCGGTGCCATGGACTCGCTGATGGAGAAGCGCGCCGCCGCCTTCAGCGACGCCGACGAGCGCGAACGGTTGCGCACCCTGGGCAATCACATCCGCGCCCGCGCGCTGTCCCGGCTGCCGGATCTGTTGGAGCAACTGGAAAGCAATCTCACCGCCAACGGCATCCAGGTGCACTGGGCGGAAACCACCGAGCAGGCCAATCGCATCGTCCTCGACATCGCCGAGCGCCGTCAGGCCAGACAGGTGATCAAGGGCAAGTCCATGGTCAGCGAGGAGATGGATATGAACCATGTCCTCGCCGACCACGGTATCGAGTGTCTGGAATCGGACATGGGCGAGTACATCATTCAGCTCGACCACGAGAAGCCCTCGCACATCATCATGCCGGCGATCCACAAGAACGCCGATCAGGTGGCCCGGCTGTTCGAACGGGAACTGGGCGAACCCTACACCCGCGACGTCAACGAATTGATTCAGACTGGCCGCCGGATACTGCGGCAAAAATTCTTCGACGCCGACATCGGTGTCTCCGGCGTCAATTTCGCGGTGGCCGAAACCGGCACCCTGGTACTGGTGGAAAATGAAGGCAACGGTCGCATGAGCACCACCGTGCCCAAGGTGCACATCGCCGTCACCGGCATCGAGAAAGTGGTGGCCCATCTGCGCGATGTGGTGCCACTGCTGTCACTGCTGACCCGCTCCGCCCTGGGGCAGCCGATCACCACTTACATCAATATGATCTCCCGTCCGCGCCAGGCCGGCGAGCGCGACGGGCCGGAAGAAGTGCATCTGGTGCTCCTCGACAACGGTCGCAGCCAGGCCTTCGCCGACGGTGAACTGCGGCAGACCCTGAACTGCATCCGCTGCGGCGCCTGCATGAATCACTGCCCGGTGTACACCCGTGTCGGCGGCCACACCTATGGCGAGGTCTACCCTGGCCCCATCGGCGCCATCATCACCCCGCACCTGGTCGGCCTGGACAAGGTGCCGGACCATCCCAGCGCGTCTTCCCTGTGCGGCGCCTGCGGCGAGGTCTGCCCGGTGCGGATTCCGATTCCATCGCTGTTGCGGCGCTTGCGCGAAGAGAACGTGTCCCGTCCGGATCCCGGGCACGCGGTAATGCGCGGCCAGGGCAGCAAATACTCGGCACTGGAGAGCACCGTCTGGAAGCTCTGGCGCACGTTGTACACGCGCCCGCTGCTGTACCGGCTGTTCCGCTTCTTCGCCACCCGCTTGCGCGCGCTGACCCCCTCCCGTCTCGGCCCCTGGACCGAGCACCGCGGCGCCCCCAAACCCGCCGCCCGTTCCTTGCATGAACTGGCCCGCAAACATCTGGAGCAGCCCCGATGAGCGCCAAAGCCCGCATTCTCGACAAACTCCGGCACAGCCTGGCCGGCACCGAACCGCTGCCGGACGATTTCGACGAGACGCTGGTCACCGAGCCCTGGCGCTATCCGCCGGAACAGCGCATTGCCCGCTTGCGGGAATTGATGGAAGCGGTGCGCACGGAAATTCATCTCACCAGCCAGACGCAATGGCCGGACCTGCTGGCCACCCTGCTCGACGAAAAGCAGCTGACACGTCTGCTGATCGCACCGGAGACCGATCATGGCCGGCAATTGAGCGAACACTGGCAGCGCCGTTCCGATGCGCCGGCGTTACACGCCTACGACCGGCCCGTGGAAGAGTGGAAACACGAGCTGTTCCACGACACCCCGGCCAGTCTCACCGGCACGGTAGGCGCCATCGCCGCCACCGGCAGTCTGATTCTGTGCCCGGACCGCCACGAACCGCGCTTGATGAGTCTGGTGCCCCCGGTGCATTTCGCGCTACTGCGCGCCAGCACCATCCATGACAATCTCTATGAAGCCCAGCGCGCCTTGAACTGGCGCGCCGGCATGCCCACCAACGCGCTGTTGATTTCCGGCCCGTCCAAGACCGCCGACATCGAGCAGGTACTGGCCTACGGCGCCCACGGCCCCAAGGACCTGGTGGTACTGATTCTGGAGGACGCATGACCGCTGCCGACCATGGCCCGCTGCCCGCGCCTTTTCTACGGGCGGTGGAAACCCTGATTCCCGCCTCACGGCGTTTCGACGATCCGTTGTCCACCCTGGCGTTCGGCACCGACGCCAGCTTTTACCGTCTGATTCCGAAACTGGTGATCCGGGTGGAAACAGAAGCGGAAGTGGTGACGCTGCTGCAGCTGGCCGGCGAGCATGCCGTGCCGGTGACGTTCCGCGCCGCCGGCACCAGTTTGTCCGGCCAGGCGATCAGTGATTCCGTGCTGATCGTGCTGGGCGACCAGTGGAACGGCCGGGAAATTCGCAACGACGGCGAACAGATCCGCCTGCAACCCGGCGTCATCGGCGCCCAGGCCAACGCCTGGCTGGCGCCGCTGGGCCGCAAGATCGGCCCGGATCCGGCCTCCATCAACGCCGCCAAGATCGGCGGCATCGTCGCCAACAATTCCAGCGGCATGTGCTGCGGCACCGCCCAGAACACCTATCACACCCTGGCCGGCATGCGCCTGGTGCTGGCCGACGGCACGGTGCTGGACACCGAGGACGCGGACAGCATCATGCGCTTCCGGCAAAGCCATGCCGCCCTGCTCGAACAACTGGCTGAACTGGGCCGGGAGACCCGCGCCGACAACGCCTTGAGCAGCCGCATCCGTCACAAATACCGTCTCAAGAACACCACCGGCCTGTCCCTGAACGCGCTGGTGGATTACGACGATCCGCTGGATATTCTCACCCATCTAATGGTGGGCTCGGAGGGAATCCTTGGCTTCATCAGCGCGGTCACCTACGACACCGTGCCGGAGTACCCGCACCGGGCCAGCGCCCTGATCGTGTTCCCCGACGTGGACACCTGCTGCCGGGCGGTGCCGGTGCTGAAGCAGCAACCGGTGTCGGCGGTGGAATTGCTCGACCGCCGCAGCCTGCGCTCGGTACAGGACCAGCCGGGCATGCCCGACTGGGTGCCGGGCCTGTCCGATGGCGCCTGCGCCTTGCTGATCGAATCCCGCGCCGCCGCCGAAACCCTGCTGCTGGAACAGTTACAAGGAATTCGTCAGGCCCTCGCCGCCTTCGCGGTGGAGAAGCAGGTGGATTTCAGCACCGATGCGGCGGTGAACGAACAACTCTGGGCCATCCGCAAAGGCACCTTTCCGGCGGTGGGCGCGGTGCGGCCCACCGGCACCACGGTGATCATCGAGGACGTGACCTTCCCGGTGGAACAACTCGCCGATGGCGTGCGCGGCCTGCTCACCCTGTTCGATAAACACCGCTACGACGAAGCGATCATCTTTGGCCACGCCCTGGAAGGCAATCTGCATTTCGTGTTCACCCAGGGCTTCGACGACCCGGCCCAGGTACAACGCTATGAGGCCTTCATGGGCGACGTGGCCAAACTGGTGGCGGAAGACTTCGGCGGCGCGCTCAAGGCCGAGCATGGCACCGGCCGCAACATGGCGCCCTTCGTGGAGCTGGAATGGGGCCGCGACGCTTATCAACTGATGTGGAAAATCAAACGGCTGCTGGACCCCGCCGGCATCCTCAACCCGGATGTGGTGTTGTCCGAGGACCCGCGCATTCACCTGAAACATCTCAAGCCGCTGCCCGCCGCCAACGAGATCGTCGACAAGTGCATCGAGTGCGGCTTCTGCGAACCGGTGTGCCCTTCCCGCGGCCTGACCCTGACACCGCGCCAGCGCATCGTGGTATGGCGGGACATTCAGGCCAAACGCCGCGACGGAGCCGGCGCCACCGCGCTCTGGAACGACTATCTGTATCGCGGCATCGATTCCTGCGCGGCCACCGGCCTGTGCGCCCAGCGCTGCCCGGTGGGCATCAACACCGGCGATCTGGTGCGTGAATTGAGAGCCGGACAGGCCCGGCACACCGGCACCGCCGACCGGCTGGCCGATCATTTCAGCGGCGCGCTCGGCGCCACCCGGATCACTTTGCGCGGCGCCACCACCGCGCAAAAACTGCTCGGCGGAGAACGGCTGCAAACGCTTGCCAATGGCCTGCGGCGGCTGTCCGGCGACCGCATCCCGATGTGGACGCCGGCCATGCCGCAAGCCACCTCCCTGCCCCGCCATCAACACCTCTCCGCCGGGCAACGCCCACGCGTGGTTTATCTGGCCGCCTGCGTCTCCCGCACCATGGGGCCGTCGCTGAACGACCGGGAGCAGGTGCCGCTGATCGACAAAACCCGGGCGCTGCTGGAAAAAGCAGGCTTCGAGGTGGTGTTCCCGGAAGATCTGGACAGCCTGTGCTGCGGCCAGCCGTTCGCCTCCAAAGGCTATCCGCAACAAGGCGACCGTAAACGGGACCAACTGGCGGCGGCGCTGCTGAAAGCCAGCCGCGATGGCGAGGATCCGGTGTACTGCGACACCAGCCCCTGTACCTTGCGGCTGGTCCAAGGCGGCCTGGATCCGAGATTGAAGTTGTACGACCCGGTTAAGTTCATCCGCGAGCAGCTGTATTCCCGGCTCACGTTTTCACCACTGGACACGTCGGTGGCGGTGCACGTCACCTGCAGCACGCAGCATCTTGGGGAAAGCGCGGGGCTGATCGACATAGCGCGTCGCTGTGCCCGGGAAGTGGTGGTACCGGAAGGGATTCACTGCTGCGGCTTCGCCGGGGACAAAGGCTTCACCACCCCGGAACTCAACGCCCACGCCCTGCGCGATCTGCGCGACACCGTGCGGCATTGTGACGAGGGCATCTCCACCAGCCGCACCTGCGAGATCGGTCTCAGCCATCATGGCGGCATTGATTATCACGGGCTGGTGTATCTGGTGGACCGGGCGACCACGGCGCGGCCCTGAATTCCGCGGGCGATTCGCTGCCAAGGCAGCTTCCCACAGAAAAGACTACGAAGCCGCTGTGGGAAGCTTGCTTGCAAGCGAATAACCCCACAAAACCAATTCGCCAGCAAGGCTGGCTCCCACAGAACGCACGGCCACCTACAACCGCCCATCCACGTCATAACACTGCCCCGCCACCAGGTTCTGGGCCAGCATGAAGCGGTCCTGGGCGTTGGTGGCCCGCAGTTCGGCCACACTCAGGGATTGCAGCATCCAGGTGTTCCAGACACTGACGAACTGGGTATCGATATCCACGTCGCCCCGGGGCATGGTGGCGTTGAGCGCGCGCACCGACAGGCTGTCGCCCTCCCATTGCATCTCATAGCCTTCATTGGGATAGGCCACTTCGAGACAGGAAAGGAATTCCTTCATGGAGCGTTCCGAGGGCTGCCCGATGGCATAGGCCAGGGGCTGGTCCGGCACTTCTCTGAGCACTTGCAGGATATGCGCGTCCGCCATCCGTTCGCGCAGCTGCGCCAGGGCATCCTCGGCGGCGGAATCGTTGCGGGCCTCGGCCTCTTCCCGGGCCTGGGCAATGGCACGGCGCACCTGCTCGCGGCGGCGCTCCCGCCGTTCGCGTTCAAGCCGCGCCTGAATGGTGGCATCCCAGGCCTCGGACACCAAACGATCCAGTTCCTGATCCTGTTCACGGGCATCCAGCACCCGGCGCACCCGGGCGCCGCAGCGGGCGATCAACCGCGCCCGCTCGTCGCCGGGCAGCCAGCGGTCCTCCCGCCAGGCCGCGGCCAGCTCATCACAGGCCAACTCCGCTACCCCCAATCGTTTCTGGGTGGCATAGTCCAGACCGGCCACCGTGGCCGGCGCCGGCGCCAGACCGAGCCAGCCGCCGGCGGTTTGCCGCAGACCGGCGCAGCCACCCAGCAGCAGGGCGCACAAGGCCAGTGCCCCCCATCGAGACAACGCAAGAGTATTCATAGTGGTCTGTCTGACGCGTTCCGCCCCGAGAGGTTCCCCCCGGGGCGGAAGCGAGGCAGGATTACGCCGACTTCTTGGCGGCGATCTTCTCTTTCCAGATCACCGGGCCGGTCTTGTGTACCGATTCGCCGTTGGAATCCACCGCCACGGTCACCGGCATGTCTTCCACCTCGAATTCGTAGATCGCTTCCATGCCCAGGTCCTCGAAAGCCGCCACGCGGGACTTGCGGATCGCCTTGGACACCAGATAAGCGGCGCCGCCCACGGCCATCAGGTAAACCGCCTTGTTGTCCTTGATCGCCTGGATCGCGGTGTCGCCACGCTCGGCCTTGCCGACCATGCCGATCAGCCCGGTTTCCTCGAGCATGGTACGGGTGAACTTGTCCATGCGGGTAGCGGTGGTCGGACCAGCCGGGCCCACCACTTCGTCGCCCACCGGGTCCACCGGGCCGACGTAGTAGATGAAGCGGTTGGTGAAGTCCACCGGCAGCTTCTCGCCCTTGGAAATCATATCCACCATGCGCTTGTGGGCGGCGTCACGGCCGGTCAGCAGCTTGCCGGACAACAGCAGCGTGTCGCCGGGCTGCCAGGTCTGCACCTCTTCCGGGGTCACGGTGTCCAGGTTGACGCGCTTGGCGCCCTCGTCATTGCCCCAGGCAATATCCGGCCACTCTTCCAGGTCCGGCGCCTTGAGGTCCGCCGGGCCGCTGCCGTCGAGAATAAAGTGGGCATGGCGGGTGGCGGCGCAGTTGGGAATGATCGCCACCGGCTTGTTGGCCGCGTGGGTCGGATAATCCGCCACTTTCACGTCCAGCACCGTGGTCAGACCCCCCAGGCCCTGGGCACCGATGCCCAGCGCGTTGACCTTCTCGAACAGCTCCAGGCGCAGTTCCTCGGCCCGGGTTCGCGGGCCACGGGCCTGCAGCTCGTGAATGTCGATGGGATCCATCAGGGATTCCTTGGCGATCAGCATGGCCTTCTCGGCGGTACCGCCGATACCGATGCCGAGCATGCCCGGCGGGCACCAGCCGGCGCCCATCTTCGGCACCTGTTCCAGCACCCAGTCGACGACGGAGTCGGACGGGTTGAGCATGGCGAACTTGGACTTCGCCTCGGAACCGCCGCCCTTGGCGGCCACGTCGATTTCCAGGGTGTCGCCGGGCACGATGGAATAGTTGATCACCGCCGGGGTGTTGTCCTTGGTGTTGGCGCGCTTGCCATCCGGATCGGCCAGCACCGAGGCGCGCAGCACGTTGTCCGGGTGGTTGTAGGCCCGGCGCACACCTTCGTTGATCATGTCGTCCAGAGACATGTCGCCTTCGAAGGTGACGTTCATGCCGACCTTGGCGAACACGGTGACGATACCGGTGTCCTGGCAGATCGGGCGGTGCCCCATGGCGGACATGCGCGAGTTCACCAGAATCTGCGCCATGGCGTCCTTGGCCGCCTTACTCTCTTCCTTCTCGTAGGCTTCCTTTACCGCGCGGATGAAGTCCACCGGGTGGTAATAGGAGATGTACTGCAGGGCATCGGCCACGCTTTGGATCAGATCGTCCTGGCGAATCACCGTCATTGGGGGCACTCCTGGCTGGAACGAGGGGCGCGCATTATAGCCCATGGCCGGGCGTGTCTCCACGGCACGAGGCCATGACGCTTGAGGTGGCTACACGGTCGCTGTGGGAGCCAGCCTGCTGGCGAATGGGGCACAGCGCCAAAAAGATTCGCCAGCAGGGCTCGCTTCTACAGACCGGGCTACAAAGCCGCTGTGGGAAGCTGCCTTGGCAGCGAATGGGGTTCGGCCGTCAAACAAGATACGGCCAAAAAAGCGCCACTTTGGCCTTGAATTTGGCCGTATCTCTCTCATAATGGCCGTATAAATACTTATACGGCCAAATCCGATGTCCCAATATATCCGCAATCACACCAAGGCAGACCAGATACTGGATGTCCTTTGGAAGCTGTCGGCGCCGGCCAGCCTGCCGGAGATTCTTGAACACTTGCCCGAAGGGTTCGCCGAGCGTTCAACACGGCGCTGGCTGAGCCAACTGGTCGAACAAGGGCTTGTTGTCAAAAGCGGACAAAAGCGCGGCACTCGATACCGTCTGGCCGAAAGCACGGCAGCGGAAATCCGTGAGCCAGAGCCTCCTGTGTTCTTCTCTTTCAGTGACGGTGCCCGTCAGACACTTGAACGGGTGCGGCGGCCACTGCTCGATCGCCGTCCGGTGAGCTATAACGGCGACTGGCTGGAAGAATACAAACCCAACCACAGCCGCTACTTCAGCCAGGCCGACATCGACATTCTGACCGACAAGGGGCGGCGTACCGACACTCCCGAGCCCGCTGGCACCTATGCGCGGCGCATCTATAACCGGCTGTTGATTGACCTGTCCTACCATTCATCCCGGCTGGAGGGAAACACCTACTCGCTGATCGAGACACAACGCCTGCTTCTGGAAGGTACCGGCGCCACCGGAAAGCTCGATGAGGAAGCCGTGATGATCCTCAATCATAAAGAAGCGATCCGTTACCTGGTGGAGCGAGCCGGCCATATGGAGCCCAGCTACGAGGAGATCTGCACGTTACATTACCTTCTGTCCGATGGGCTGGTGCCCCCTCCCCATTCCGGCAAGATCAGGGATCATGGCGTGCGAGTCGGCGCGTCCAGTTATATCCCCCTGGACAACCCCACCACCCTGGAACGCCGCCTGCGCGGCATCACCGCAAAGGCCATGGCGATCCAGGAACCCTATGAGCAGAGTTTGTTCCTGCTGTTGCACGTGGCTTATCTGCAGGCCTTCACCGACGTCAACAAGCGCACCTCGCGTCTTGCCGCCAACATTCCGCTGATTACCCGCAACCGGGTACCGCTGTCGTTCAATGCCATCGAAAAGGACGACTACGCGTCCGCCATGCTGGCCGTCTATGAACTGAACGATCCCCGCCCCCTGATCGAACTGTACCGCGCCTCCTATCTGCGCGGCTGTCAGGAATACGACGCCACCGCCGAAGCGCTGGGCGTGGACACCATACGGGTACGCTACCGCGCACAACGCCGGGATGTACTACGCCAGATCATTCTGGAACGTCTCTCCGGCGCTGCGCTGACCACCCGTCTCAAGGAAGCCGCCCGGGCTGTCCCCGAAAACGACCGCAACGCCTACTTCGAAGACCTGGAGGAAGATATCCGGGAATTGTCGCCACAGCGCCTTGCCGGCCTCGGTGTCACCCGCGAGGATTATCAACGCTGGCGCGACGTTCAGTAGCCCGTTCCCAAAAGCCGCCGCGAGGCCCCCCAAGTTTGAGTGCCCGTTCACCAGCAAGGCTAGCTCCTGCAAACCCAACTACAAAGCCGCTGTGGGAAGCTGGCTAGCCAGCGAATAGTCCCCAAACGCCACAGCTGATTCGCGAGCGAGCTCGCTTCCCACAGCGGCTTCGTAGTCCCGGCTGAGGGAAGATGGCCGGGCGGCGCTCCGCTTGGCAGCGATTTTTCCTGTCCCCTTTTTAAAATACATTTCCCCGATTAATTAATAATCCCGTCGTCGCTCTTCATTAAAGGACAGAGCGTCGTTCCTTTGTCCGAAAAAGACAGCAAAATGGTAGAATAACGACATCTTTTTGTTTACTTATCCCTTGTTCTTATCCTCTTCATCGCTTCGTCCAGCGCTTTGCACTCCCTCCAAAAACAGCCCCAACCCTTTGTTTTAAAAACCTTTTCTAACCAAAAAGAAAAATCGTGACCGACCATTCTCAATCGCCGGTTATGGGCGCCGGCCGACCGCTCCTAGGCTCTGGCTGCCAATCGTAAAGACGGCCTCTTTTTTTAAAAGAAAAAAGGAAAACGCGAAAAAAGCGCAAAAAAGAAAAAGAGCAATAACGACCACAATAATCTTTGGAGGATTTCCTGAAATGATCTCCCGTTCCCGACTGAAGCCCCTCTTTGGGCCGCGGCGCCTAGGGGCCGCGGCGCTGTTGCTTGCCCCGGCGATCGCTTCCGCGAACATGGGTAACATAGCCACCAGCTACGGTGTCCTGCCCAGTGACGTCGCCACCGTCCAGGCCCTCTCCATGTTCAACACCCAGGTCTCCACCACCTACTACAATCCGGCCTTTCTCGCCCGCGACACCCGTGGCGAAATGACCGCCGGACTCATGCACGCCGATCCCAACCTCAAGGCCGACAGCCAAAACCACGGTAAGTACAAGGTCCAGGACGATCCCACCCAGCAAATCCTGCTCGGATTACGTACCGATCTCTCCGGCATCACCGAACTCGGACAGTCCGTGGTCCTCGGCCTCTTGCTCGGCTCCGAGAAGTACTCCCAGGAACTGATGGCCTTCACCTCGCAAACCGCCCCCTACGGCCAGTACTTCAATCACGGCCGTGAGCCGCTGTTCCTGTCCCTCGGCATCGGCACCAACATCTGGCGCGGTCTCGCCATCGGCTTCGCCACCCGCGTCACCCTGCACTCCGACGCCAAGCTGGTCGCCCACACCGACCTCTCCGGCAACACCCAGTACGAGACCCTCGACGTCACCGCCAAACCGGTACTGCGGCCCATCCTCAGCATGAGCCTGGACTGGAAGGAGACCTTCTGCCCCGACGCCGACTGCTGGTACAACGGCGTGGAGACCGCCTTCGCCTTCCGCGGCTACTCCTACGCGCGCGTCAGCGTCGACGCCAACACCATCATTCCCGGCACCATCCCCGAGCCCGGTCTGTTTATTAACCTGAGCACCATCGACTCCTACCAGCCCAACACCTATGTGTTCGGCACTCAGGTGAAAAAAGGCAAGTGGCGCACTGGTGTGGCATTGGAGTTCCAGGAGTGGTCCAAGCTCGAGGACAAACTCACCGCCGGCCACGACGACATCAAGGACGTGGGGGATCTGCAGTTCCGTGACACCTTTATTCCCCGCATTGGCGTGGAGTACGAGTTCGAGCCCGGCATCGGCTTCTCCGGGGGGATCGCCTATCAGGAGTCGCCGCTGGAAACCGGCGTCAACAAAGAGATCAACTATCTGGACGCCCGCCGCACCATCTTCGGCCTGGGCTTCCACGCCACCGCCCAGCGCGTCTACGGCTTCGCCCACCCGGTGCGCTTCGACCTGGCCTACCAGTACCACGCCATCGGCGAGCGGGACTTCCGTTTGATCTCCGACCAGACCGGCAACAATGACCGCGTCAAGACCGACGGTGACGTCAATGTCTTCGCCGCCTCCATCAGCATGCAGTTTTAAGGGGGGAGAACCTTATGATTCGCGGAACCTTTAACCGGACCCTCTACGGGACCTTATTAATAACCGCCTGCGCCACCGTCCTCACCGCCTGTGGCGGCAGTGACGGCTCCAGCATGCCCGGCAATGACGCCAACGACGCCCAGCGGCAAAGCCTGCTCTACGCCTATCCGGACGACGGGCAAAGTGAAGTGGCAATCCCCGCTCCGGTGGTATTGCGGTTCTCCAGCGACATCGAGCTGGCCGCCGCCGAAAACAATATCAAACTGCGCCTTGGGGGCGCCGATGGGGACATCGTCCCCGTCACCTACAGCAAAGTGGAAGCCGACGGCCGCAGCATTCTGCTGACACCCACGGAAAAACTGCAACCGCTCACCGACTACACCGTGACCCTGCGCGGTGTGCAACTTAGCGTGGGCAAGGCACCGAACCGCGATATCCACTTCACCACCCGCGCACTGCAACGGGGCCCGAAATCCCTGGTGGTGGCCGACGACGACTTCACTCTCACCCGCGCCATCCCCAGCGGTGACGTCGAAGAACCGGTGATGGACTTTTCTACTTTCCGTTTCCAGTTCACTCAGCCCATCGACCCCACCAGCGCCCGCTACGGCCTCAACCCGGGCGACGGCACCACGCCGGCGGACACCGTGGCCCTGGTGAACGGCAGCGGTGAGCTGGTGGAAGCGCGCCTGCTCACCGAAGGGCCCTACATGACCCTGGACCCCGCGCCCGAGCACCTCACCCCGGGAGAGACCTACACCCTCACCCTGGGCGACGGCCTGGCCAGCACCTTCGGCAATACATTTGGTGGCCACGAACTCACCGTCACCCCGCAAGACTCATCACCGCGTGGCGAGCCGGCCATCCTGGTACAGCGCATCACCGACTCGGAAAACCGCACCCGCACCTCCCCGCTCACCGGCAAACCGGTGAACGAAGTGCCGGTGAACGCCACCCTGCTCGGCCAGGACAACGTCACCCAGGCCAGCGGCGACGTGCGCGCGGAGCTGGGCGACGTCACCGTCTATACGGATGTCACCCCGGTGCGCATCCCCGCTGATACCATCCTCAGCGGCACCAGCCTGGACGTGCTGATCGGCGGCGAAGTGCCCGCCGGCTTTGAATCCGGCGAAGTGAAAATGCACTTCCTCAGCGACGCCACCGGCTACCTGGTGCCCAACCCCTACGACACCCACAACCGCGCCGACGCCCTGCGCATCGTGCGGCTGTTCATGGATGTGGCCATCACCACCGATGAAGCCCGCGCCAACGGCGGCTTTACCCAGGACATGCTGCACATCGAACTGATCGGCGTCGGCGAAGTGGACCCGCAGGAAGGCGTGCTGAAAATCGACGCGGTCAGCGTGGTGGAGCCGGACGTGCTCGGCCAGGAATTCGCCCACGGCATGCTCAGCTTCCAACTGGAGTCCTATAAGGATCAGCTCAACGCCCCCGCGCCGGTGCCGGACACCACGCCGTTGGAGTTTCAGAGCTGGACCTTGGGCGTGGATGGGCAGACCGGTTTGGACAAGACCGCCATGTTCAAACCCACCGACCCCATCGTATTGAATTTCACCCGCCCGCTGGACCGCCAATCCGTAACCGGCAAAGTGCACCTGTATAAGAATGAAGGCGGTGTACAAACCGAAGTGGACAGCAAAGTCACCGTGGACGGCGCGGCAATCGTGATCAAACCGGTTGATCCGCTGGAGCATCCCACCGAGACCGGACCTTCTTTGTCTTACCAGGTCAGTCTTGATCCGGGGATTATGGATTTGCGGGGGGGAAATTGGAACGGCACCACCACCGATGGCATGGCTTTTGATGGCACCTTTACATTAGATACGTTGGTAGAGACTGTCTCAATATGGCAAGCACGCACTTTTCCTCCCCCCATAGGAATTTTTGATACCGGGGTGGACGAGCCGGTGAAAGAAAAATCCCCTTTTGTCATGGGTGTTTATCCGGGCTATCCCTGCCCTCTCAATACTGCAACACGGAACCTCAACCCAGGTGCGGGGCAATCCATGCTGGCCGGGCGTTGTCGCGGCAGTATGCAACCCAATACAGCGGACGCAAGTATCCCCGGTGAAGACGGCCTTGGCAGTCTCGATCCACTGCCCGCCGACGACATCCTTCCCGTGCCCGAAATGCCCGCCAATCGTCCAATTGTCGTGGTATTTTCCGAGGCAATTGATCCGGCCAGCCTGTTCGATGCGAACGGTAACGCCGTCAATTTCACTGTGCATGAGCTCGATCCGCAAAACCCCGATGTCGAGGGGCCCACGGTCGCCGGCCAAATTTCCTTGCAAGGCAACACACTGAAGTTTGTTCCCGACGCCCCGTGGAAAGAAGGTCAAACTTACACTTACAGACTAGTATCCAACGGCGATATGACTTCTTCGGTTGCGCAGTGTGATGCAAGCCAGCCCGATTCTCACCTCTGCGGTATCGATGGACTGCCAATACACACCCAACTGTTGGCTGATATTTCGACTCACGACGTGTCCCGTGCATTCGGGGGTACTCTACCTGCGCTCATCACAGATCACTTCATCTGGGAGGAGTCCTCACCCAGCCTGACGGGGGGTGGGCCCGACATTGTACAGTATTTCGTGGGTGCGCCAGAGACCGAAAACGTCTTGCAGCTTTTGCGATTGCCTCAGCATGTGGACCGCAACGTCAATCTGGTCAACGATAGCACTGCACAACTCTTTGACTTTTATGGAACGGGTGGGGGACTCTCATTCTTTTTTGGCGACTTCTACCATTACGACATCAACGAAAGCGCACATGTTGATTGGCAGCCTGACAGTTCAACGCAAGGAATTCGTGATATCGTTCACGATCCTTATGACGGCGGCACGCCCGTGGATCCGAACGGCGTGCTTCCTCCGCCCAACAGCGCCAAGATCCTGTCTACATTTTTTGGCTACCGGGAATTCCAACAACTCAGAAATGACGTGAATGAAGCCGAGCTGGCCACGGCATCGACTTCAGTATTTGCCACCACCCAGGATTCCGCCTTAGGCGCTAACATTGGCTGTGGTTGGGTAGAGGGCATCCCATTTGAAGATCAATCAGATGGCTGTGATACCTATGGTGTAGGTGGGTTCGGTGTACCTAAGCAATGTTATTACACCGTTCCCGCCGAGTGTCCCAATGACAAATTCACCTATCTCCACGGGGTGCTTTTCGCGGAAGTCACTGATACGGTGACCGATGCCGGCGCGCTTAAAGTGAACATCTTCCCGGGGCACATCGTTACATCTTCCTTCCGGGTGTTTACGAAGGCCGGTGTAGTTGGAGGCGGCGAAATAGTGGATAGCGGCTATCAGGTGATGCGTATGAGGTATCCCCAGGGAAAGAAAACCATAGAGGGAGAGATCTATCCCGGCTCTGATAACAAGCCGACCTTATCCACCACAGTGGACCTATACATGGACGCTCCTTACCTTTTCACGGATTTGGTGGATATCAAAAACTTATTATCCGATATGCACCACAACCTCTACAGCTATCCGGTGGAAATGAGTCTCTCCGGTAGCATGGAATTTCTCGCCGATGGCCGTATGCTTGTCGAGCAATTTAACGATAACGCCCTGCATATTGGGCAGCGCGGAAATACTCCAGTAACGAAGGTTGATCTGATGGTCCCGGAAAAAGGCTCCTACCTCAGGTATATCTCAGAGCCAATCAAGTGATGGGTTAAAATATTTCTCATTTCCTTGATTTTCGCATCAGGCATTTGTCTATTCCAACTGAACACCCGGCTCTTGTCGGGTGTTTTTTATTAGTCGGCAAAATTCACTATCTGCTACGGTGCTGATAGAAAATCACTCGACACATTCCTTACTTAAATAGAAACAGCAGCAGCAGAACTGTCCCCGCCATCTAAATCCATCCAATCGGGATAAGAGGAGCTCTTTTGACTCTACCCCTCCCAATCCACCTAGCATACGGGTCGACACTAGGCGGCTCGAGTAGGGAGATCCGCCTCGTCCATCGATGTTGCGAGCCCTCTTTCGAGACATCTGCACGCTCTGATCAGAGAAAAGATCCGACTCTCCATTCATATTGGGTTCGGTCTCTCAGTTACGGGTTAGAGAAGCTACTATGGCCTCCGCTGAATTATGTACCCCCTCCCGGAACCCCGCGATGCTGGTAGCACTCTGGAAAGATGACAAACCTCCCAGAGGAAGACTTGCGATCTTTACACCTATGCCCATCGCATATATGTCCAAATCTTCCGTGTATGTACTGAGTTTTGATAATATTCATCGCCTTATCCGGTATGGCCGCCTCATATCCGATTTCAGTTTATCGGGCCAGTGCCTTCCTCCCGCTTCCTTTAGATTCCATCTCGTGGTGGCCCTCCTTGCCGTTCATCTGGTAATTCCTCCCCCTAAAGCGCCTAGCTGAGACCCCAAATCGTCCCGAACGGAAACCACGGAGGCCAAGATAGCGCATGTCCATGTCGCTTCGCGTCATGCCTGGCGGACATGCAAAAAAGGCAGCCGTCAACGGCTGCCTATAAAGAGAGTGAATTACTAAGAATCACTGAACCATTTAGCCCTTAAAAAACACAACCGAGGTTCTGCAAGTGATCAGGCGCCACAGTATTGAAGGTGGCTGTACTTCCAAAGTTGTTAGTGCCAGATACCTGCACTACAGCTGGAACATCAACGGTGGTGCCGGTATCACATGTGGCAGGGATAGCGGGACCGCCAGAGACTCCGGTAACGGTGCCACCGGCAATAACTGCTGGTTGGCCGGACGGAGGGGCAGAACGAACAATAACGGAACCTGTTGCCCCAGTATCAATAGTGCCCACGCCAGCCAGGATAGCAGCCGCATCACCCGTCCAAGGGAAATTACCCAGGAACAAGCCAGGGCAGGAGGCATCGCCCGCCACCGGACCAGCGGCGACTATCTCAATGTTGCCGGCACAATCAACTTTGGTGGTCAACGTAAGCCAACAGGTGGTGGGGGCCCCGCCACCTACCGTCAGCTCAGTTTCACCCTTGAACGTACAAACCGCGTACGGCGGCACCATAGCACTCGCACTACCTGCTGCTGCCAAAGCCACTGCGCCAGCCAAAGCCAGCATACTCGTTTTCAAGATTTTGGTACTCATGGCTAAGTCCTCCATTTTTTGGTTAGCCGTGTATCATTTGTTTTTTCCTATCTGGACAGGTCGACTGCCTCCCTGGCCTGTCCCCTTCAGCCAACGGCGGGATGCCGTTGACTGCCCCCGAGGGTTGTTCACCCTTCGGCACGGACCAGATAAATAGATTCACAACCGCAAAACAATAGATTACCTGTCCCCTTAAGCACTTTTTCTTTTTTAAAAAACACAAACCCAGCAACCATGCGGCTTACAGAAAATGTACCTGGAACCTTTTTTGGATAAGAGACGGTGTCGCTCACGCAAAAATGACGCTTTTTTTGAGAGAAAAATTCAGAAAATAAAAAGGGGACAATAATAAAAGAGGGAAAAGGAAACACTTCTCAGGAAACGTTTACCGAAACCAGAGAGAAAGGTGGTTGTCTGTGTTGGGAAAAGGAATCGGAGGTGGGGTCGCGTTGTCTGGGCGGTTGATGGGGTGCGTCGATTCGCTGCCTAGGCAGCTTCCCACAGGGGCTACGAAGCCGCTGTGGGAGCCAGCCTTGCTGGCGAAGGGTTCTCTTGGGGAGGAGAAAAGAATTCGCCTGCAGGCAGGCTCCCACAGGGGGGTGTGAATACAGGGTGGTGCTAGTCGAAAACCGCCTCCACTGTCTCCACTTCGTAAACGCGGTCGATCCAGTCTTCCAGCTGCTCTCGGCTGGCGCCGTTCAGCCTGGTTTCGATCTCCGCCGGCACTTCACCGAAGCGGCGCCGTAGCTGGCGCAGCAGGATGTTTCGGGCTTCGGCGGTGGAGCCTTCCTGACGACCTTCCTGGCGACCTTCCTGACGACCTTTTTGCAGCCCTTGCTTTCGGCCTTTCTTCATGCCGGCCTCGAGGCCTTCACGCCAAAACTGAGCCTTCCATTCCCGTACTCTGTCCTCAAGCATACTGTGTGCCTCCCTTAAATTATGGACCGCTTGCCAGGGCACCTGGGAGTCCAGGCTTGGCCCACGGCGACGTAACCATTCCAGAATACCTTGCTCCAGGTATTGTTGCTCTGGATCCTTCAACCAGTCCACCAAACGCGCAATGACGCGCAGCATGTCTCTTGATGTTGCCCCGTTTTCAAGCGCGAACACCGCGGCAACCAGGTTTCTTTCTCTCAGATTACCCTTGTCTGCATAAAGCCCCTGGTCAACCAGGAAAAAACGCTGCCTGGGCAGATAGGGGTGCAATGCTTCCGGTGACTCCTGGATCAGATCATTAAGATCCGTGGCGGCACGCCAGCGCCGCCGGCCGTTGTACAACACAATGGGCAGAACCGCGGGCAGGCGCCCATCCACTTCCAGTTCCCCTCGCCGAATCAGATCCTGATACAACAGTCCAAGGTATGTCTGAATCCGGACGGGCATGTAACGGTCTTCCTTGGATTGAAATTCCAGCATCAGATAGATATACAGCCACTCCCGCTTCCAGCGCACCCGCCATAAGGCGTCGTTATGCCGGGCACGCAAGTCGTCGCTGACATAGCCATCACTGACTTTCTCAAGAGAGACAAAATCAAGCTCCCGCACCCAGCTCCCCTCCATGAATCCCAGCAATAGGTCCCGCACCATCTCTGCGTGTGCGAATAAAAACTTGTAGCTGGTATCGTGATCTGTCATATCCCCTCCCCTGGCAGGACAACACTATGACAGTGAGAAACAGGCGCGGTCTGTCAGCCGAGACGGAAAGGCCTGTCAGTGGGAAAGGACAGTGAGTGTAAGAAAGGTTCGCGTCATTCGAATCAGGTCTTTCCTGGCGTACCGATTCGCTGCCTAGGCAGCTTCCCACAGGGGGTGTGAATACAGGGTGGTGCTAGTCGAAAACCGCCTCCACTGTCTCCACTTCGTAAACGCGGTCGATCCAGTCTTCCAGCTGCTCTCGGCTGGCACCGTTCAGCCTGGTTTCGATCTCCGCCGGCACTTCGCCGAAGCGGCGCCGTAGCTGGCGCAGCAGGATGTTTCGGGCTTCGGTGGTGGAGCCTTGTTCGAGGCCTTCACGCCGGCCTTCCGCCAGCCCTTCACGCCGAAACTGGGCTTTCCACACCCGCACTCTGTCTTCCAGCATGCTATGAGCCTCCCTTAAAGTGTGAATTTCCTGCCAGGGCACCTGCGAGTCCAGGCGCGGGCCCCGCCGACGCAACCATTCCAAAACACCTTGCTGCAGGTGGGCTTGCCCTGCTCCTTCCAGCCAGTTTACGAGACAGGAGGAAGCCCGCAACATGTCCTCCTCGGTCACGCTGGTTTCCATTGCGAATACCGCGGCGACCAGATTCCTTTCACGCAATGCCCCCTCGCCTGCCTGTATTCCCAGATCCAATAGCAAGAACTTTTGCCGGGCCTGATAGGGCTTCAGTGCCTCAGGAACCTGCTGGATCAAATCACTCAGATCGGTGGAAGCACGCCAGGGCTTCCGGCCGTTGTACAACACGATGGGTAGTACCGGGGGCAAGCGCCCCGTTTCCTCTAGAGCCTCGCTTCGAAGCAGATCCTGATACAACAACCCGGTGTACGTCAGGACGCGCAGTGGCATGTAGTGATCCACCTTGGACTGAAACTCCAGCATCAGATAGAGGTATACCCACTCCCGCTTCCAACGTACCCGCCAAAGAGCATCATTATGCCGGGCACGCAGATCGTCGCTGACGTAGCCATCGCTAACCTTCTCCAGAGAGGCCAGATCCAGGTTCCGCACCCAGCCACTATCCATGAACCCCAGCAGTAAATCCCGCACCATTTCCGCGTGCGCGAACAGAAACTTGTAACTGGTATCGTGATCCGTCATATCCCTCTCCCAAAAACAAAGAGGAGTATGACCACGGACGGCGGGCAGGTCTGTCAGTCACAGCGGAAGAAGACGTCAGCTTTTGGCCAAAGCATTGTAAGTATTGACGTTATTCCTAACTGTTTTCCGCAGTGGGCCGCCACCCCCGAAAAAGTAGACTATGATATAGCAGGAAAAACAGAGCAACCCATTGAAGCGAATAAGGAAAATTATAAAAGAGAATGCCGCTCTTATTTGTAGGCCTGTTCTATAAAGGACCATTCGTATCAGGTCCTGCCCGGCGTGTTGATTCGCTGCCGAGGCAGCTTCTCACAGGGGGCTACGAAGCCGCTGTGGGAGCTAGCCTTGCTGGCGAAGGGTTCTCTTGGAGAGGAGAAAAGAATTCGCCTGCAGGCAGACTCCTACAGGGGGAGTGAATCTCGGGGTGGTGCTAGTCGAAAACTGCCGCCACCGTCTCCACTTCATAAACGCGGTCGATCCAGTCTTCCAGCTGCTCTCGGCTGGCGCCGTTCAGCCTGGTTTCGATCTCCGCCGGCACTTCGCCGAAGCGGCGCCGTAGCTGGCGCAGCAGGATGTTTCGGGCTTCGGCGGTGGAGCCTTGTTCCACACCTCGTTCAATGCCTTGTGCGAGACCTTGTTCCAGGCCTTCCCTCAGACCCACCTGATGGTGCATATCCTTCCATTCCTGAGCACTGTTGCGCGTCATTTCCTGGATCTCCTGTAAGTCGAGCAATTGTGGGATCGTTACACCCGGCATCCATTGGGGAAGCCGGCGGCGCAGCCATGCCACGAAGCTGTGCCGCAGACCCGCCAGTTCCGGTGGACGTAACCAGTCTATCAAATCATTAAGAACCTCGGGTACTTCGGCAAAGGTGCGATGTTGTTCCAACCGGAACAGAGCGGCGACCAGGTTGCGCATGGACGCCAGTTGGTCCAGATCAAAAGCGCCTTGGTCCAGAAGTAAAAAGGCCTGCTCTGACTGAAGACCGGCAAACTCCGCGGGGCCAGGCAGGATCAGATTCCTGACGTGGATGGGAGCCCGCCATCGGGGTTCTCCGTTATACAGTACGACGGGCAAGATAAAGGGCAGTTTCTGGTGGTTATCTTCAAGCCTCTTACGGCGAATCAGGTCTTGATATAAAAGGCCCGTGTAGGTATGAACCCGCACCGGCATGAACCGATCCACACTGGATTGGAACTCCAACAACAGATAAAGATGAATCCAATCCCGCCCCCAGCGAATCCGCCAAATAGCATCGTCGTGACGGGTGCGCAAGTCGTCACTGACGTAGCTGCCGTTCATCTTTTCCAGGGAATGCCAGTCCAGCCGCTGAATCCAATCCCCTGGCATAAATCCTTCCAGCAGATCCCGCACCATGGCCGCATGGGAAAACAATAATTTATAGCCGGTGTCATGATCCGTCATGTGCCCTCCAGTAGCAGAAGGACACTATGACGATGGATAAGGGACTGGTCTGTCAGCCGAAACGGAAAGGTATGTCAGCGGGAAAGGACAGTGAGTGTAGGAAAGGTGCGTGCGATTCGGATCAGGTCTTCCTGGCCTGCCGATTCGCTGCCTAGGCAGCTTCCCACAGGGGGGGAGTGGGCTACGAAGCTGCTGTGGGAGCTAGCCTTGCTGGCGAAGGTTTTTAGAATTCGCCTGCAGGCAGGCTCCTACAGGGGAAATAAATCTCGGGTGGGTGCTAGTCGAACACCGGCTCCATGAGCCTCGAAGATGTACTCCAAAGGGGAAAAAAACGCTCAAGCCAGAGGCTTATTGGTTTGGGGCCAATATTGAAGAAGGCAGGGCGCCCTGGCTGAGCGTGCATAAACAACAGCAAAAACCAACAAGTTCATCCACGATTGGAAACACAAGGCTCCCGATCGATACGGATCACTATCGCTTATCCAGCCTGGCCAGACAACCTTTTTCGATGAAAAACCTCAATAAAAAGAGCGACTTACGCTCTTTTTAAAGGCCCGAATTGAAGGCGCCGCCACGGTTATTTCTTCCTGGGCCGGCCACGCCCACGGAAGTGAAGACGCTCCCCGGTAAGCTTTTCCAGCTTGTCGGCGTAGGCCCGGCTACCGATGTATTGATTGCGCTTCACCGCGGTTTCGATACGCTCCCGTTCGCGCTCCTCGCAGCCCATCGACAACAGTTCCCTGAAGGCGTCCCGGCGGCTGTTGATGTCCGGTCCCAGATGCAGGAAACCTTCGTTGAAATCGATCAATCCAGGATGGTCGCCACGCATCCTCGCCCCATGACTGCTCCAGCGGTAACGCCCCGCCGACCTGCTCAGTCCCTCCATCACCGGCAACAGCTCCATGTAACGCAGGTCCGCCAACAGCCACTGCCCGGGCTCCACCAAGGCGCTGCGGAAGCGTCCATGCCAAAGCGCGCCATCCCGGCCATGGCGGTGGTTGAAGTCCTGACTGTAGCGGCGCTGCACATACTGAACGCAGCAGCTGAGGTCATCCGCCCTGCGCATGGGGCGCAGCAGCAAATGGGCGGCACCGGGCAACAGGCACCAACCATGCACCCGCACCTGGAAGCGGGCCTTGGCCACTTGCAGAAGACGCAGGTACTCCTGGTAATCCTGGTCCTCGATGAATACCGGTTCCCGGTTATGACTTTCCTCAAAGACGTGATGAGCTTCCCCCACCACCAGAGTTCGTTTCTTCCTTGACATGCCCCTGCTCCATAGTCGCCTTTGGCCCTATCGGAAATCATTGTGTTTTCAGGTGGCTGCGCTGACTTCCTCATGCCGGTATGGCGCTGACAGGAAATTGCGTTCTTGTATTATTTTTATACAATTCGATTTATAACAAATAATTATCCTAGCGTCGATCACTTCCGGGGCCGCTCTGCTTCTTTTCAAGGCTCCCGCTCTTCGATTCGATTTTTCGCAATTCTCTTCGAGCCGGTTTTTGCGGCAATGCCAATTTCCCGCCTTTCTTTTTATATTTTTCTCAGGAAATGGAATAAGTTCGGGGGCCAAAGCCCCCTTCCGATCATAAGGATAAAAGCGAAGTCAGCTCTTTCCTAAAATGGATATAAGAGAACCTCAGCCCCCCAGCCGGTAGATACCCGATTCGTCCACGATCACCCGTCCATTGGCCGTGAGTTCGGCCAGGTGCTGGGAAATGGTGCGGGTCTCGGCGTCCGTGACCCAGGCGGCGTTGAACCCGGCAGGATAGAGAAGTCGCTGTTCCACCAGTTGTTCCAGTGTCCTTGGAGACTCGCTCAGCAGATCCAGTAGCCGCTGCTCACGCTGGTCGATCTTGGCGGCGAAGGCAGCCAGGTCATTGAGAAAATGCGCCCGGTCGGTGTAGACGCCCCGGTGATGGGAGGTAACCCAAACTTTGGCGGGAATATCCGGCAGCCGCGCCAGAGTGCGGCGGAAGTCACCCAGGTTCGAGCAAGCGTCCCCGTAGTAAGGGCCGAACCCGGTCAGATCGATATCACCGATAAAGGCCACACCCTCGGGTTCCACCAGTAGCACACAGTGGCCCGCGGTATGCCCGGGCATGTGGAAGGCCCGAACCGTGGAACCGCCAAGTTCCCAGCACGCGCCGTCCTGGTACCCCTGTGCATCGGGCCGGGGCGCGTAGAAAAAGTCCCGTTGGAACTTCTTCAGTGTCTGCTCGATACGCTCCTCCGATGTCATGCCGAAGGCGGCCACCAGGCCCTCCCAGCTGCGCGCCGATGGTAAGTCGGCCTCATGCACATGAACCTCGGCTTCGGGCAAACGGTGCAGCCCCGCCATATGGTCTTCATGCACATGCCCCATCACCACCAGTTCGGTGGCGTCGAACTCCGCGCCGATATAGTTCGAGACAATCGGCGTGTCGAACGCCGCGCGTGTATCCGTACCCCGTATGAGCACTTGATTACCATCAGGATACTTGCCACTTTTTTCACCAAACAGGACGGAAACACGACCGAAGTCGGCGCGCTGTACAGCTATATTGGAAGCTCTGTTCGCTTCACCTGAATTCATTTTATTAACCTTCTTAAGAGAATGTCATCCAATAACACAGCACACCGGATACCGGCGGAAAACTCAAGATGATATTGACACTTTTCGTCACCCGGGTCAGGTATTCTCTGGCAAGCCGGCTTCCTCCTTCAGCCACTGCCAGAACACTCGCACGGCCCGGTCATGCCGGCGCCCGGGCGCGGTGGCGATGTGATAATGGCCGGGAATCGCCCAGGTGCCGGGAAAGGCCACGGCGAGTCGCCCGCTTTCCAGAAACGGGGTCACCAGGGGACGAACACCAAGGGCGACACCGAGGCCACGGGCGGCGGCTTCATACAAAACCTGCAAGCTGTCGAAACGAAGCCGTTCCTGGCCGGACCAGGACGGTTGTCCCGCCCAGTGGAACCAGTCTCGCCACTGGTTGGCGGGATACACCGCTTCAAGCAGGCGGTGACGAGGCAAATCCTCAATCCGTGCGGGCGGCGGCAGATCGTAGGCCAGCCGTTCGGCGCAGACCACCTCGGCGGTGACCGCCATCAACGGCTCCGAGACCAGATGGCGCCATTGCCCGTCACCGAAGAGAATCCCCACATCCGCGGCACCGCCCAGCAGATCAATGTCACCGGAACGGGTTTGCAGGATCAGTTCGATGCCCGGTTCACGGGTCTGGAAGCGATGCAGGCGGGGCAGCAGCCAGCTGATAGCAAGAGATTGGGAGATTCCCACCCGCAATGGACGGTGTGATGGATCCGGAGCCATCCACTCGGTGGCGGCGCGCAGGGCCTGATAGCCGGGCTCCAGGCGCAGAAGATAACGGCGGCCGGCGGCGGTGAGTTGCGGAGAGGGCCCGGAGCGGTCAAACAATTGCACGCCGATGTGTTCTTCCAGAGCCTGGATGCGGCGTGAAAATGCCGACGGGCTCAGCCCCAGCTTCTCCGCCGCGTCGCGAAACCCTCCGGTGCGCGCGGCGACGATAAACGCTTCGATTGCCCCCCAGGGTGGCGAGCGCCGGTTCACATTCGCATCTCCTCGGATCAGAGGTCACCAGTAAAGCACGTTTGCCTGATCGACGCGTGCCCGGCCCTCCAGTACCTCAAGATAGACCTGCTCCACCGCTTCCGGCCCATGGGACGACTGGATTTCCAGCCATCGTGCCGCGTGCCGGTAAAAGCGCGCGGAATGATCCCGTACCGTCTCGGCCATACGTTCCGCGCCCCAGGCCCGCCGCCGGGCGAGAATGTGATCCGGCGCGAAAAACAAGGTCGGCGGCGGCCCCGGCAAATCCGGCTCCTGCTCATGCAGGTTCGGCGAGGCCGCGTCCCAGTGCGTAAAGCCTACCCGGCAACTGTGACGAAGAGCATCACCGAGATGGCGATGCACCGCCGCCCTGCTGCTCTGGTTGCCGGAGATGTCCACATACACCGACGGCCGACGCCGGACCGTATCCAGATCGGAATAACACAGCACCGTGTCGTAGAGTCCGGTGCTTTCCACGAAGGACCGATTGGCCGGCGCGGTAAGCCCGATCACCTCGCCGGCGGGGCGGTCCGCTCCGGTCAGCATGAAACCCAATCCCAGGGCGGTTTTGCTTGAGGCACTGGAGATCAGGATCTGTTCGGCACCGAAAGCCCGCTGCTGCTGTAGCCAGTCAGCCAGAAAAAACGACAGACTGAACAAGGGCCGCAATACCAAATGGGGGTTTTCCCGATCCGTTTCCGGCTCGGTCACGCGGGTGTATTCGTTATAGGTGGATGGCAGCTCGCGGCGATGTCCGGCGCCGTCCAAAAAACGCCGGGCGGTCACTTTTTCCGGTGCCAGGCGCAGGTGGCTGCTCATTGGGAAGTAGCCGTAAATCCGCTCTCCCTCTGCGATCTCCTCATGCCGGGAGGCAATGACACGCCCGTAGCCCCACACCGGCACCGAACCCCAACCATCCGCCTGCGGGAAGAAGTCCCAGTAACGGCCGCTGTCTCCCAAACGCGCGTAGGTGATGTTGTTGGCGGTGAGCGCGAATTTCTCCGCCGCCACCTCTATTTCGCCCTTTGGCAAAGGGGGTAATTGCTTACCCCATTGCCAGCGGAAGGTACGCGGATCGTCGCGCCGCACAAGAAAATCGGCCAGGTCACTATTGTTCATAATCATGCTCTCCCTCTGGAAGGCTCATCCTAGGCGGCACGATTTCCCCGGGTCGATTGCGTTAAGCGCAATCCGCGTTGCGGCAAACAAGACGGGTGGACTTATTGTTCGTTGAGTTCGAACACTGCTGTCGAAAAAGGAGGCATTATCCCGGGAAGGCGGGTGGTTAACCTCAACGAGGACGGTGACCTCCTCTTCCCTTGATTCGAGGATTCGCCGCATCGCATACGCAGCTAAATCCAGTAAAGGAGATAACGGATATGACCGCGCAGACTCTGCAAAACAAAGTGGCCGTGATCGGCGCCGGCGCCAAGAACCTGGGTGGCCTGATCAGCCGCAAGATGGCGGAAGGCGGAGCCAAGGTGGTGGTGCACTATCACAGCGACGGCTCCAAGGCGGACGCCGAAGCCACGGTACAGGCGATCAAGAATGCCGGCGGTGAGGCTCTGGCGGTACAGGGCGACCTGAGCAAACCGGATCAGGTCACCGCCTTGTTCGATCAGGCCATATCCCACTTCGGCGGCGTGGACATCGCCGTAAACACGGTGGGCAAAGTATTGCGCAAGCCGATCCTGGAAACGTCGGAAGACGAGTACGACTCGATGTTCGACATCAATTCCAAAGCGGCTTATTTCTTTATCAAGGAAGCGGGCCGGACCCTCAACGACAACGGCAAGATCATCACCATCGTCACCGCCTTGCTGGGGGCCTTCACCGACGGCTATTCCACCTATGCCGGCGGTAAAGCGCCGGTGGACCACTTCACCAGGGCCGCCGCCAAGGAGTTCGGTTCCCGTGGCATCTCCGTCACCGCCATCGCCCCGGGCCCCATGGACACGCCCTTCTTCTATCCCCAGGAGACCCCGGAACGGGTGGAGTTTCATAAATCCCAGGCGATGAATGGCGATCTGACAAAAATCGAGGACATCGAACCCATCGTCCGCTTCCTCGCCACCGAAGGCTGGTGGATCACCGGCCAAACCATTTTCGCCAACGGCGGCTACACCACGCGCTGAGGGTCCGTGGCCAGCCTATTGGTCCAGGAGATATGATTTCGCGCTGTATTCGCTGGCAAGCCAGCTTCCCACAGAGAATGCCACGAAGCCGCTGTGGGAGCTTGCTTGCAAGCGAATGAGTTTGCAATATTCGCTTGCAGGCAAGCTCCCACAGCCCGCCCTCTATTGCATGTGAACGGGCGTATTAATTTGGGGAAACACTTATGCGTACGCTTCTTTTCATCGCCGCGGGGCTGCTGTTGCTGGGGATGTTGCAGTTATTCAGCCGTCCCCACTGGCGTGGCCGCGCGGCCCTGGGGTTCATCGTGGTGTGGCTGCTGGTCAGTGCCGTCAACCTGAGCCAGGGGCTGCGCGCCGGATACGCTCTCGGTGAAGAATTGCTGGTGCACCTGTTTCTTTTCGGCATTCCCGCCCTCGCCGCGCTTTGGGCCTGGCGGCAGCAAAGCACCTCGGAAAAATGAGCCAGAGCCCTTGAGCACCGCCATCTGGCGGCACATCATCACGCCGGATCAGCGGAATACTTCGCCAATGGTCAGACTATCGAACAAGCGATCGATCCACTGATCCAGCTCGTCCAGGCGCGCCGCGTTCAGTTGGGCTTCGATATGGGGAGGGACGTGACCGAAACGGCGCTGCAGTTGCCGTTGCAGGATGGACCGGGCGACATCGGTGGCGCCCTTTTCGACGCCCTGTTGCCATTGCCGTGCCACGCCCTGGGACAGGCCCGCTTGTCGATATTGCTGTTGTGATTCTTTTATTGTTTCCACCAGCATGGTGTTTACCTCTTGCCAGTTTCGTCCGCGCCTCACGGCGTTTGACATTCCATGATCTGACTTCGAGTCTAACAGATGTCAGGCTCCCGGCTAGCCCCTAATCCACCAACGGCAGCCCCGCGGCGCGCCACTCCAGGATGCCCGCTTGATAACGGCGCACCTGGAAGCCCCGTTCACGCAGCAGACGCGCGGCGTCATGGGAGAACGCGCAGTAGACCCCACGGCAATAGGCAACGATTTCCCGGTCCCGCGGCAGCGCCGAAAGCATGCTCTCCAACTCCGCTATCGGTGCGTTCAGGGCGCCCGGCAGATGTCCGGCCTGATACTCCGCGTTGGGGCGCACGTCCAGCAAGGTCACCGCCCCCTCCTCCAGGGCCCGCTGTAATTCAGCGCGAGTCATCGGCTCGAGGGCTTCGCCGGCATCATCGTCGGCGAACAGCCGCCCCATAAGGCGTTCCATTTCAGCCAGATGGGTTTCCGCCACCTCCTGCAGCAGAGTCAGCAGCCGCGGAATGCGCTCGTCGGTGAGCCGATAGACCATTTGCCGCCCGTCCCGGCGGGCGGTGACCAACCCGGCGCGGCGCAGATGCTGGAGATGCTGCGAGGCATTGGCGATGGACAGGCCGCTGGCCCCCGCCAACTCCTCTACCGGCGCCTCCTTCTGCGCCAGATGCTCCAGCAGCGCCAGCCGATGGCCGTTGCCCAAAGCACGGCCCAGCTGGGAGAGCACATCAAACAGTTCCTGGCGGGATACCGGCATGCACGGACCTCAAATAATCAATAAATCAATTGAATAAAACCTTATCCAAGGTCGCGTTTTATCGCAATCACTGCCGTCGCTCCCTGTAGGAGGTTCCCATGGTGGCCCTGCAACGCGAATGGGGCTTCCGATGTTGGGTATTCGCTTGCAGGCAAGCTCCCACAGCGGCTCCGTAGCGCTGTCTGTGGGAACCAGCCTGCTGGCGAATGGGGCTGGCCTTGTAGCTGGCCGTTCAGCGGCGGCGGCGTGCCTTGCGGCGGCGGGGGGTTCGGGACAACGAGCCCTTGGGGCGGCCGGGGCCGCGGCTGGCCAGGCGGACACCAGTGGCCTTTTCCACCTGGTCGATAAAGCGGTCATCGCCGGTAAGCTGGCTGCGGTGAATAGCGTTATGGATACGGCACCATTCGGCGTCCTCCATCTCCCGGGTCAGAAGCCGGCGGTAGAGCTTTTGCCGCTCTGTTTCATCGCTGTGCAGAGCCAGGTAATCCGGATGATCATCCAATGGATAACCGGCCATGAATCCCATACGGATGACATGGCTGGACCAGTCGTAATGATCAATATGCTCCACCCCCGCCATACTCAAGGGCAGAGTTTCGATATAGCGCATGCTGGACAACGACCACGGGCCCCACTGCACCGGACTTGAACGATAGCGCCCATCCCAGAGCCGGCCATTACGCTTGGCGATGCGATTGTGCCGGCGCACCGTTCTCACCGACAGCGACTTCATGAATTCGCTAATGCGCTGGGGATCGCCCATGGGATCAAGCAACAAATTGACCTGATCGCTCAACAGGCACCATGCATAAATCCTCACACCCAGTTTGGTGCGCAGATCCTGAACATCCAGCAAGTATTTATGAAATTCTTCCACCTCCCGGAATATCCGCTCACCGGCTCGGGCTCGCTGCATGATATGACAGGGGAAGTCTGGAAGAATAAAACGCCTCTTCCGTGGCATAGCCATGCTCTCTGCACAGTCTTTAATTATGTTTCGATAATTTTACACTTCAAACTAAAAATACCAACCCGAAATCGGCACCATAGTACGGATTTTATCTGTCCCCTTTTGTTGTGCCGCGACAACCTACCTAAAAAAAGGCGACGAACCTTGTTTTTCCGTATAAAAACGCGATTTCAAAATAGCGGAAGACACTATTGAAATAATAATAACAACGCTCTTTGAAGATGCCGTTAAAACCTGAGAGGCAAGTTTGATAAGCAAAAAAAAACGGCACCCTGTGGTGCCGTGAAAGAGCCAATGTTGGCTTGGAAGGCAGAAATCGTCGTTACTCTTTGTCGTTATCCTTTTAACGGCGATGCTCTGAGCAGAGCTTCACGGATTGTCGCGGCCTCGCCATCCGGCACGCCGCGCCCCATGAACAGCCGGTAGCATTCCCGGCGATCTTCTTCGTCGTTCCCCATACGCAGGTAGCCCAGGTAGGGATCCAGCAAGGCGCTGGGTTCGATGCCCATGCGCGCCCGGAAGCTGCTCCAGGCGTAATTCCAGGGCATGTCACACTCACCGGCCCGTACCGGCAGGAACTCCATGTAGCGCATGCACGCCAGCGGCCAGTACCCCGGAGCCACCTGGCACAGCTGAAAACGCTGTTCCCAACGGCGGCTGGCGGTGCTCGGAGCCGGCATACGGCGCGGCTCCACCTGAAACAAGCTTAGTGACTGCATGAATTCGGTGGCGTCGTCGCTACTGCGAAACGGGCCGGTGAGAATGCTGGCGCTCACGGGCAACAGGCACCAGGCATAAATCGGCACTTCAAAACGCAATTTGAGTTCGTACAGGTTGGCGAGATAGCGGCGGCAATCGAGGTTATCGCGGAACACGCTGCGCATGGCGTCTCCGCATTGCTCGAAGTAATTGAAATATCCGTTTATAACGGGACGCTGGGTCCGGGGCATGGCTCCTCCTGAGCACTTTTTTCTTCCATCGTGCCTGACATTGAACACCAGTCAAGCGGTTGTTGTCGTGGCTTAGCGCCGAAATTGTGAATCGGTTCCCAGGGTACTGAGTTCGCCGTCAGGGCAGCTCCCACAACGCGTCTGGGCTGGCTCCGGATCATACTACCAAGCCGCTGTGGGAGCCGCCCTGGCGGCGAACGACGTGGGCGCGCATCCCACGGCCGTGTACGCGCCTACTCCTGCTCCGCCTCCAACTGCTCCTCATCCGCGCGCCACAGGCGATAGCGTAGCTCGAACCCTTCCGGCAGGTACACCACCACCGGCAGACGGCTGTTGTAGGGTAGCACGAAGCCGTCACCGTTGACGCCGACAAAGGCGTCACGGCGAGTGTCGTCGCCACAGCCCATCAGCGTGGACGCCGGCCCGCTGACATCGCTCAGCCGCCAATAGGAATAGCCCCAGCCATCCAGAGTCCGTTGTTCCAGCTTGCCGTGGAACCAGGTGTGGTTGCAGTCCACCGACTGAATTTTGCCGGGCATCAGCTCCACTTGCATGCGTGCCGGATTCTCCGTTTCGGGCAGGCGGATCACCCAGCGCTGGTAGCCTTCCTCCGCTTGCGGATAAGGCGCGACTTTCTCTAATGGGAGAGGCTCCAGCGGGCGCGGCTCCGACTCGGCCGCCAGGGCGGGCAAGGTAACGGTGAGCAGCACTCCGCCCAGCAGGGCATTGATCCTTGAATTCATTCTTCAGCCTCCATTCACTATGCGGTCGTGCCATTGGACACGCCCTTTAAACTACCCGTTCTAGAACTTCCGCTCCAAACCAACTTTGCGAATTTGCGTGATGGCCTGGACGGTTTTCCCTGTGATCGGCAATCCACGCAAAGGTTGCATCGAAAAACGCTGAAAAGCGGTCAAATACGGTAAAACAGGTAACCGTTCATCTACTTTTACAGTCCTTTTATGGTGTTTCCGCTTCGCCTCACGCCACAATCGGGGTGTTGGCATTAACCATGGAGGTTCTGGCCATGATGATGATTCAGTTGAATCCGGCGATTCCCCTGAATACCCCCAGGGGCGAGGGACTGGCCCACGTACTGATCGACTATGGGCCGGAACACGAGCTCTACTGGACCGTGTTTCTCTCCGAAACCGGAGACGTCTATACCTTTTCCAACGGTGAGGTGCGCGCGTCAAAAAACGTCAAACTGGGTCGTTTAAAGCCCGAACGGCCCAAGACCAACGGCCACGCGCAAAACCTCATTACCTGACACGGGAATCGATCCTGAGCTGGCTTCGCGGCACCGGCAGTCAGCACTGACCCGTCTCGGGGACAAACAATGCCTGAAGCCCGAGATCCGATCCGGGCTTCGGGAAACGGGCTTTATCGTATTTTTTCCACCTCTCCTTTCAGAGCCCCACCCCACGAAATCTCTGTAGGAGCTTACCCTGCAAGCGAATATCACCATGCCAAGGCCGATTCGCCAGCAGGGCTGGCTCCTACAGACGCTTAGCAGTCCGTTCCAGCCCCGGTTGGCAGCCGGGACAAAAATCGCCGTCATCACGGTTGTGAACATATGTTTACTTAAAAATCAATGATGCATGGCGGACAGGAACAAGAGCCGAGCCCTTACTTTACGGGCATTCCGGCGCTAATCCCTTCGCCTTATCGTTCATGTCCCCTTTTTCGGAGTACAGCGTCGAACAGGGTATACGATTTGTGTCCCCATATTGGCCACACCAAGGTAAACTTTTTTGGCATTTTTGTTTCTTTTTTCCTTGGACCTTAGCACCAAAAGAGCGTTACACCACGCTTACATAAAAATTATAACTATCTGTTTTTTATAATTTTTTCCATTTCGTCAAGTGTCTTGAAGAGCCTCTTTTCAATGACAAATTCTGGACACAGTGACTTCTGTCCTACCCTACCCCTTGTACGCCGCTCCACCCCTTTACTCTCCCGAATCCGAGGGCGGCACTACATAAAAAAAACGCCAAGAAGATCACATAAGAAATTGGAGGATTGTCACCAATGTCATCACGCTCCCGCCTGAGAAACGGACTTCGCGCCGGCGCACTGTTGCTTGCCCCCGCGATAGCTTCCGCGAACATGGGTAACCTGGCCACCACCTACGGCGTCATGCCCAGCGATGTCGCCACCGTCCAGGCCCTCTCCATGTTCAACACCCAGGTCTCCACCGCCTTCTACAATCCCGCTTATCTGGCCCGCGACACCCGCGGTGAAATGACCGCCGGCCTGCTCCACGCCGACCCCAATCTCAAGGCGGACAGCCAGAACCACGGTACCTACAAGGTCCAGGACGATCCCGCCCAGCAGATCCTGCTCGGCCTGCGCACCGATCTGTCCGACATCACCGAACTGGGCCAACCCATCGTGCTTGGTCTGCTGATCGGCTCCGAGAAGTACTCCCAGGAATTGATGGCGTTCAACTCCAGCACCGCCCCCTATGGGCAATACTTCAGCCACGGCCGCGAGCCGCTGTTTCTGTCCCTGGGCGTCGGCACCAACATCTGGCGCGGCCTCGCCATCGGCTTCGGCACCCGCATCACCCTGCACTCCGACGCCAAGCTCTATGCCTGGAGCAACCTCTCCGGCGACACCCAGTACGAACAACTGGACGTCACCGCCAAGCCGGTACTGCGGCCCATCCTCAGCATGAGCCTGGACTGGAAGGAGACTTTCTGCCCCGACGCCGAGTGCTGGTACAACGGCGTGGAAACCGCCTTTGCCTTCCGTGGCTACTCCTATGCCCGTGTCAGCGTTGACGCCAACATGGTCATCCCGGAAACCATTCCGGAACCCGGCCTGTTCATCAATCTGAGCACCATCGACTCCTACCAGCCCAACACCTATGTGTTCGGCACCCAGGTGAAAAAAGGCAAATGGCGCACCGGCGTGGCCCTGGAATTCCAGGAGTGGTCCAAGCTGGAGGAGAAACTGACCTCGGGCCACGATGACATCAAGGATGTCGGCGACCTTCAGTTCCGGGACACCTTTATCCCCCGTGTCGGCGTCGAATACGAGTTTGAGCCCGGTATCGGCTTCTCCGGCGGTATCGCCTATCAGGAGTCCCCGCTGGAAACCGGTGTCAATAAGGAGATCAACTACCTGGATGCGCGTCGCACCATCTATGGCATCGGCTTCCACGCCACCGCCAATCGTGTCTACGGCTTCAAGCACCCGGTGCGCTTCGATCTGGCCTACCAGTATCACGATATCGGCGAGCGCAGCTTCCACCTGTACTCCGATCAGACCGGTAACGACGACCTGGTCAAGACCGACGGCGACGTCAACGTCTTCGCCGCCTCCATCAGCATGCAGTTCTAAGGAGTAGTCATGATTACGTTGACCCTGAAGCGGGGGGCCCTGCTGATCTCCTCCGCATTGATTCTCAGCGCCTGTGGCGGTGGTGGCGGCAGCGACATGCCGGGCCCCGACGCCGGTGAAAGCAAACGCCAGAGCCTGCTCTACGCCTACCCCGACAACGGCCAGACCGAAGTGCCGACACCGGCCCCGGTGGTACTGCGTTTCTCCAGCGCCGTCACCGTGGACGCCGCCGAGGCAGCCATTACCCTGCACGAAGGCGACGCCAATGGTCCAACCCTGGCCGCCACTTTCTCCACCGTGGACGGTGAGCCACGCGGCCTGGTACTGAACCCGGACGACAAACTCAAACCGCTCACCGACTACACCGTGGTGATCAAGAACCTGAAACTGGAAAAAGGCACCGCCGCCAATCAGGTGCTGGGCTTCACCACCCGGCCGCTGCATGAGGGCCCGCGTTCCCTGGTGGTCAGCAGCGACGGCTTCGTCATCGAGCGGCGCATCCCCGACGGCGGTAGCAGCGAACCGGTGATGGACTTCTCCACCTTCCGCTTCCAGTTCAGCCAGCCCATCGACCCGGCCACCGTGCACTACGGCGATGCCCCGGCCAGCAGCACCGCGCCGGCGGACAACGTGGGCCTGTACGACAGCCAGGGCAACCTGGTGGACGCGGTGCTGGTGGTCAACGACCGCTACATGACGGTGGACCCGAACCCGCAATCCGACGATCCCGAAGACAAGTATTTCTCCTACCTGACGCCGGGAGAAACCTACACCCTGCGCCTGGGCGATGGCATTACCAGCGTCTATGGCGAGACCTTCGGCGGCGACGAAATCGCCTTTACGCCGAAGGATTCCTCACCGCGTGGTGAACCGGCGGTGCTGGTGCAACGCATCACCGACTCCGCCAACCGCACCAATCTGTCACCGCTGACCGGCAAGCCAATCAACGAGGTGCCGGTGAACGGCGTACTGCTGGGCGAAGACGCCAACATCACCCAGGCCAGCAACAACGCGGTCATGGCGGAACTGGCGGACGTCACCCAGTACCCGGATGTCACCCCGATCCGTCTGCCGCGCAACACCGTGCTCGACGGCAGCAGCATCGACGTACTGATCGGCGGCCACGTACCGGCGGGCTTCTCCTCCGGCCAGGTGGAAATGCGCATGCTCAGCGACGCCACCGGCTACCTGGTGCCCAACCCCTATAACAGCAACCGCAGCGACGCCCTGCGCATCGTGCACCTGTTCATGGACGTGGCCATCGCCACCGAGGACCCGCGCACCAACGGCGCCTTCACCCAGGACATTCTGCACATCGAACTGATCGGCACCGCCGCCGTGGACACCACCGAAGGCGTACTCAACATCGACGCCGTCAGCGTGGTGGAGCCCAACGTGCTCGGCCAGGAATACGGCTACGGCCTGCTCAGCTTCCAGCTGCAATCGTATAAGGACCAGCAGAATCCGCCGGTGGATGCGGTGGCTGAGATGGAAGATAACGAGCCGCCGGTTCTGCAGAGCTGGACTTTGGGTGAGTACACTGATGAAAATGGCGTCGTTCATGATAAATCCCAGCTCTATATGCCTGGCGATCCTATCATTCTGAACTTCAGCGAAAAACTGGATCTTCAGAATATCGGTGGGGAGAGATTTGTATTCTATGAGAATGGCATAGAACAAGAAATCAGCTACTACGCTGATGGGACCTCTATCGTCATTAAACCCAAAAATAACCTGAAGAATCCTAGACCCGAGCAGGACTATGTCTATAGCCTTACAATTCCCACAGGAATCACCGATCTTGCGGGCAATCCGCTACAGCCCTCGCAAATAAACGATATTACCCTCCCTCTGGTTGTCACGGAAAGAGAAGCCATCTCCGGAGAAAATGGAGCCCCCCCTCCTACAACCGGCCCTATCCCGGTAGAGCACCGCTCACCAATCGTCCTGTCGACGTATCCCGGCTTTCCGTGTGCCATTGATGAAACGACCCGGGACTTGGACAACGACATACAAGGCCGTTGCGAAGGCGCATTCCCAGGGTGGGATCAAGGCTCACAATATGACCAGAAAGAAGCAGACGACCTGCTGCCAGTCCCGAAGCTCTCCGCAAACAAACCAATCGTCGTTCAGTTTTCAAGAGAAATTGACCCGATGAGCATCAAACTCGGCGGCTCCTTCCTTGTCAACGAACTTGATGCGAATAATAATCCCGTGCCTGTGGATGGGAGTTATTCTCTCAGCGGCAAGGTCTTGAAGTTCACGCCCACGACTCCCTGGGTAGAGGGCAAGTTATATAGCTATACCCTTAAGTCCAATGGCGACAGCTATTCCAGCACCGCGACATGTGATGGCAGCCAGGCAATTTGCGATCTGGACGGCTACCCGATACAGACGGATTACTTCGCGGATATCGAATTTAAACCGGTCTATGCAGCCGGCCCCCCTGGAAGCCCTCTTCCGGATAACTCAGAAAGAGAATGGAATTTTCTCACCGAGAGAAAACCATATGACGCAGGAGGTCCAGATATCGTTCTGTACTTCAAGGGCGATACGGCAAATAGCAACGTACTTCAGATTTTGACCAATGCGCCATCCTATGATGTCAACGCAAACTTCGTTCACGAAAAGAACGAGGTAATTACTGATGGATCTGGGTCATTCTTTGTTAGCCCTGCCACCGACCTGTACAAGTACTACTCCGAAGAAGAAGGAGCAGATGATCAGCCCCTGGACCCCAATGCAGATCCTCAACTCGATCCCGAAGGTGTCTTTCCTCCGCCCAATAGTGCGAAGGTATTTTCCCTGGATACAAAGGGGATTCAACCGGATTCCACCAAGACACCTCCGGCTCCAGTCATAAACGGCGCCAATGTTGGCTGTGGTTACAAAGAAGCCATTGCATGGGATCCCGCAAACCCATTTGCTGTGTACGGCATTCCGTATGAGTGCCCCAAACAGAAGTTCACCTATCTTACAGGAGCACTAACCGCCGAAGTCACAGGTGAGTACGTGGAAGGCCGCGGGATCAAAGCTTTGATCTGGCCCAGCCAGTTCATGTCCACTTCTATTCCAGTCCGTTTCCATCTTTCTGGTGGCCCGCTTTTTGGCTCCAGCAAGAGCGGCGCCCAAATGCTTAGGATGCGCTATGCGAAAGATCAATCCGAAGCACGCTCTCGGCCTATTGAAGGCTGGATCAAGGACGAAGGCGACGGTACTCCGATATTGACGACCGCAGTGGATCTATATATGGATGGCATCGAACTGGCTCGGAACCTTCCCTACCAGGATCCAACTCACAGTTTTATGAGCTACCCCGTTACGCTGGATCTTTCCGGAGAGATACAGTTTCTAGATGATGGACGAATGATGATTTCTCAGTTCAACACAAACGATGTCAACATTGATATCGAGATGCATCAACATGATGGCGTAAGCGCGGGTATTCTTCCTCTAAGAATTCCAGTACACGGCAGTCACCTCCAATATATATCCGCCCCTATCAAATAAACTCTCTCCCCAGGCCCCGCATCTCTGCGGGGCTTCTTTCCAGATTTTCCAACCCGTTGAACCACAATACTTTTCATCCTCTCTTCATTCGAAAGAAGCCCGACTCTAACCAACCCCTCCGCAAATATTTCAGCCAAGAGAAGATATCATTTACCGCCACCGCATCGTCCAGGAAACCAGAAGGACCAGAGAATCTGGCCATTTCCATATCAGATACAGGAAACCCGACCATACAAGGAAAGTTCATGTGCCGTTTTATCGTCGCCGCCAATCGAACGACCATGATTTGAATCAAAGAATATGCGGGCGATAATACGTCAGCGATGAGCTTCCACTTTAATACAAATTTCTCGGTGCCATTTAATCGATCCGAGGCGCAAAGCCATATGCACCTCTCGTCGTCCGCATATATAGGGGACTTCATAAAATAGGTTAATGAGCACCAAAAGACCACAGGTCATTACATATACACTAGAAACAAAAAAACCCCGACCAAGCATGGCCGGGGTTTTTGATGGGATCCGCAACAACACCTAATTTACGATGGCGCCATCACGAAACCATAAGAAGAGAGGAACTCTCTTCATTAGCTTTACGGCAGCAGATCCACGTCCTGAGCCGGGAAGTTCTGACCAGTCAGAGTGCCGTTTACGGTGCAGTTAGAGCCGATGCTGGTGTTAAAGGAGAACTGAGAAGCCGCAGCATTCAGTGCCACACTACCATTGTTGAATACTGCGTCTACGGAGTTACCGCTAGAGCTACCACAGTAGGTCTTGGAGCCGAGCAGGTTAGTGCTCACAATCACTCCGTCGAACGTGACCGGAGTATCTTCACCTGCCGCAGCCGCGGTAGTCGTGGTAGCAGTCCACGGGAATTCCAAGTCCACTGCGCTACAGCCGAAGCCACCGCTGACAGAACCACTGGTTACGTCAACAGTCACAGCACCCCCGCCAGCAGTCACGTTACCAGTCAGGGTCAGGGTACAGGTAATTGACGGCAAACCAGTTTGATTAAGAACCGTAGAACCTACAAAGGTAAAGGGGTTGGAGCCAACTTGGGAAACGCTGGCCGCCTGAGCACCAGCAGCCCCCATCAGAGCCGCACCGCCGATCGCCATGATCAAAGCTTTCTTCATATTCTTCATGATCAATTCCTCATTAGTCCATATTTTGGGTTGGTGGCAAGTCGTTACTGCTTCCTTGGCTTGCCGTAGCCGGTACCGGTCGCTGTGTTGCCCCCCGTACCGACTGACTATGAGGTTACAACGGTGCACAGTTGTGTCTTAAGTTGATCTTTCGAAATTCGCCATTTATCGTTCAGTTACATTTTAAAGGCGCTCTTAAATCAATCACTTAGCATCAGTTACCTGTCCCCCTTTTGCTTCCCTGAAAGGCTCAAAAGGCCCAAGGTCCGGGCAAAAAAGATACATTTATGCTGTAAAGGTTTACTCATTCCCGAAACACTCTAATTTATTTAACTTGCTGTTTTTTATGGGAATCTGAAACAAGGTTCCGAAACGCGGACCAAGGAAAGGGCGCGTAGGGCGTCAGAAGTTTACGAACAAGGGAAGGGAGAGGCAGAGCCCCCGCTCATCGAGCGGGGGAAGCGCTGAAAAGCTCAGGATTTCCGGCTTCGGGGGCGGGTTCGGTTACGTGATGTAACCGTCCTGGACGCCTTGATGGCGGCGGATTGGGTGAACATATCATCACCAATGGGCTGGCTGCGACGCAGCGCCAGCTCAATATGGCGCCACTCCTGCTCACTCTGCCCTTGCCGTATCAGCAGGCGGTAACTCTCCTGCCGTTCTTCATCGGTGCGGCCAAGCGCCAGGTAATCAGCATGGAGGTCGAGGCAATAGGGTTCCGCTCTGCCCATTCGTTCGCGGTAGCTGGACCAGCGGTAGCTGCCCACGTGGGCCGCTTCACCGTGCACCACGGCTTGCAGCTCAATGCCACGCAGGGCGGCGAGAAACCAATAGCCGGTTTGTACCGGGGAGGAACGGTAACGCCCTTCCCACAGGCTGCCGTTCTGTTGGCGCCGCCGGTTACGGTGGCGTGTGGTGCGCAGGGAGAGTGCCTTCATGAATTCCGGCAGGGCCTCGGGGTCGGGGCCCGGGTCCAGCAACAGATGCACCTGATTGCTGAGCAGACACCAGGCGTAGATACGCACGCCCAGTTCCTCTCTTAGTTCGCGCATGTCGCGCAGGTATTTGCGGAAATCCCCATCGGTGTGGAATACCGTTTGCCCACGGAATCCCTGCTGCATGACGTGATGTGGATACCCTGGAAGAATCAACCGCCCGCTCCGTGGCATGGTCGTCCCCTTTTTTCGCTGTTATTTTTTTCCGATGCCGGCGGATTTTAATCCGCCGGTGCAGTCATTCACTTTGAAACGACCGATTGATTTTGTCCAGGGTTTCTGTCCCCTTTTTTGTAACCGCCGTCCATGGCGGTTACCCTGCGGGCCGTTGCCAAGGCAACGTCAAAAATCGTTCCTGACGATTTGTTTGTAACCGCCGTCCATGGCGGTTACCCTGCGGGCCGTTGCCAAGGCAACGTCAAAAATCGTTCCTGACGATTTGTTTGTAACCGCCGTCCATGACGATTCCCTGCGGGCCGTTACTAAAGTAACGTCAAAAATCGTTCCCGACGATTTTTTGTAACAGGCCATCCAAGCCGGCCACCGCTCAAATCGGCGATATCAATCCGCCATCATGGCAATTCGCTTAATATCTCCGACGCCATTTTGTATGAACGCAAACGGGCGTCGTGGTCGAATATGCCTGAGGTAATAATGACTTCATCCACTTGGGTTTTGTCGAGAAACTCCCGCAGCCCTTCGGTGACCGTGGTTTTATCGCCGACCATGGAATAACGCAGGGCCTGCTCCACGCCGGCCCGTTCCAGCGGCGACCAGAATTCATCCATGTTTTCCAGCGGCGGCGGCAGCGGCCCCGGGCGGCCGCGGCGCAGGTTGGTGAACTGCTGCTGCACCGAGGTAAACAGCCGCTGAGCTTCACGGTTGTCGTCCGCGCCGTAGACGCCGATACCCGCCGCGGCGTAGGGCTTGTCCAGGTAGCGTGACGGCTCGAAGCGGTCGCGGTAGATCGCCAGGGCGTCGTGCAGGGCTTCCGGCGCGAAGTGGGAGGCGAACGCGAATGGCAGGCCGAGACGAGCCGCCAGTTGCGCGCTGAACAGGCTGGAACCCAGCAGCCACACCGGCACCTTGGTGCCCACGCCGGGGATCGCCTTGACCCGCTGTTCCGGGTCCGGGTCATCCAGATAGGCCATCAGTTCCTGCACGTCCTGGGGGAATTCCATGGCGCTGGATTGCAGGTCGCGACGCAGCGCTCGGGCGGTTTCCATGTCGGTGCCCGGTGCCCGCCCCAGTCCCAGGTCGATGCGGCCGGGGTGCAGGGACGCGAGGGTGCCGAACTGCTCCGCCACCACCAGCGGCGCGTGGTTGGGCAACATGATACCGCCGGAACCGACCCGGATACGCTGGGTGCCAGCGGCGATGTGGGCGATCACCACGGCGGTGGCGGAGCTGGCCACGCCGGGCATGTTGTGATGCTCCGCCACCCAATAGCGGGTGTAGCCCCACTGCTCGGCGTGGCGGGCCAGATCCAGGGAATGGCGAAACGATTGGGTGGGATCCCCGCCACGCAGGATGGGACAGAGATCCAGAACGGAATAGGCCGTCATATAAACTCCCGAACGAACAAACGATGGGCAAAGAGATGGGGCAGTTGGCGGCAAAAGTCAAAGGAAAGCCAGGTACGGCGGGCGCCAGGCATAGGAATGGGCAAGGATTGGCGATGAAGTCGCAAGCCGTCTCACCACGGATAAGACGACGGAGCGGCCGTGGAAAGCTGGCTTGCCAGCGAATTGCCAACAGCGGGGCAAGCCATTCGCGGCCAAGGCCGCTCCCACGGCGGCTTCGTGGCCCTGATTGATGCACACCGGGCGGTTGTGGCACCACCGCTAGGCGTGAATCAAATCGTGGCCGTGACGCTGCTGACGGTAGCGCTGCAGATGGAAACGGTGCCCTCCCCAGGCTTGGTCCAATGCCACCACGCGGCGGAAATAATGACTCACCGCCGCCTCGTCGGTGACACCGATGCCGCCGTGCAGTTGGACCGCGTCGGCGGTCACCCTGCGTGCCGCCGCGCTGATACGCGAGCGGACACCGGCGATGACCGTTGACGAGCGCTCGCCAGGCCGATCCAGGTACGCCGCCAGCAAAGGTAACAGCGCCTGGCTGTATTCCAGTTCCAGGGCCATGGCGGCCAGACGATGCTGGATCACCTGGAATCGCGACAATCGCTGGCTGAACTGCTCGCGGGTGTCGACGTATTCCAGGGTCAACGTCAAAGCCGCGCGCATGGCGCCCAACGCTTCCGCACAGGCTCCCGCCGCGCCCCAATCCCACCCTGCTTGCAACGCCGCCGCGGCGCTTTCCTCGCTGGCCACCAGGGCGTCATCGGCGACGCGCACATCGGCGAAAAACAAGTCCGCCGCCGGTTGCCCGCCGATTGTGGGGCAGGATGTCATAGCCAGTCCGGGCGCGTCCGCCGGCACCCGCATCAGCACCGGCCCCTGATCGGCGGCGGCGGATACCAGCAGCGTGTCCGCCTGTGGAGCCCCCAGCACCGTGGCCTTGGTACCCTGCAGCCGCCATTGGTAGCCATCGTGCCGTGCCTGAGTGGTCACCGGCCGCAAATCATAGCGTCGCCCCGGTTCCGCCCAGGCCAGAGCCAGGCGGCGCTCCCCGCCCATCATCGCCATCAACAGCGCGGCCTCGCGTTCGCCCTGCCCGGCCGCCCGTATAATCGCCGATGGCACCAGCATGGCATCCAACACGGGCGCCAGCACCAGACCTCGGCCAAATTGCTCCAGCAGGATCAGGGCCTCCTTGGGGGACTGAGCGTAGCCGCCGTCGGTTTCCGGCAGGCAGGCACCCAGCCACCCCAGTTCGGCGATCTGCCGCCATAAGGCGGGATCGTCACCGCCTTCGGCGAGCGCCGCGCGACGGCGCGTCAGGTCGTATTCGTGGTCGATGAAACGCTCGATACTGTCCTGGAGCTGGCGTTCATCCTCGCTGAGCCCCAGGGCCAACGGCCGCCGTTGTAACGTTGCGTCCCTCATAGATGCAGTCCCCGTTTGGCGATGATGCCGTGCTGGATTTCATTGGTGCCGCCATAGATGGACACCGCCCGGCGAATCAGGAACTGGGACATGGCCCCCATCGCCGCCGGGTCACCGAAGTCGTGCTCCCGATGCGGCTGGAAAAGAGGGAGTCCGTGCATGCCCAGGACCTCCACCCACAAGGCGCTGATACGTTGTTGCAGCCGCGCCCCCTGGATCTTGACCATGGAAGCGGCGGTATCGGCCTGGCTGCTGGCGTTGTCGGTGAGGATGCGATAAATGGCCAGCTCGTGGGCGGCGACTTCGATTTCCAGAGCCGCGCATTCCGTATCCAGCGCCTCGTCGTCGATGCCCTCGCTGTGCTCATCACGCATGCGATCGATAAGTTCGCGCAGCCGCTTCATATCCTGTTTCGCCTGCGGCAGGTAGGCACTGCTGGTGCGTTCGTTTTCCAGCAGGAATTTGGCGTAACGCCAGCCAGCGTTTTCCTCGCCGATGAGGTTTTCCGCCGGCACCCGCACATCCTCGAAGAACACTTCATTGACGTAATGATCCATGTCCTGGGTGATGATGGGTTTCACCGTCACGCCTGGGCTGTGCATGTCGATCAGCAGCATGCTGATGCCGTTTTGCTTTTTGCCGCTGTTATCGGTACGCACCAGGCAGAAGATCCAGTCGGCGAATTGTGCTTGGCTGGTCCAGATCTTCTGACCGTTGACCCGATAGTAATCCCCTTCTCTTTTCGCGGCGGTGCGCAGCGAAGCCAGGTCGGAGCCGGCGTTGGGTTCGGAATAGCCCTGACACCAGAATTCGGAGCCGTCCAGGATGCGCGGCAAATAGCGCTCTTTTTGCTGATCGGTGCCAAAGGTGTAGATCACCGGCCCGATCAAATGCAAGCCGAACGGGCTCGGCGCCGGCGCCCAGGCTTCCGCCAGCTCGATATCGAATACCATCCGCTTGAGCGGTGACCAGCCAGTGCCGCCGTAGCGGGTCGGCCAGTGCGGCGCCGACCACCCCTTGCCATGGAGAATGGCGGTCCACTCGCGCATGTCCTCCTTGCTGGGGTGGAAGCCCTGCCGACATCGTTGTTCCAGCGGCTTGGGCAGATTCGCAGTGACGAAATCACGCACTTCCCGGCGAAAAGCGCGCATCTCCGTGGAATCGAGAGTATCCATAATGCAGGGTCCTCATGGTCGAAGGGCGCGATTCAGGAGCCGGTGAAGTTCGGCGCGCGCTTTTCCATGAAATGAGCGACGCCTTCCTTGAAATCGTTACTGTCGAAGGAGGCCACCATCTCCCGATCCGCCACGTCCCAGGCCTGCGACAAGGACTGGAACAGACCGTCGAAGACCTGGCGTTTCATCACCCCGATGGAACGCGGCGACGACAGTGTCACCATTTCCTCCACGATGCTCTCCACCGTCGCCAGAAAGCCTTCCGCCGGAAAGGTCTTCACCAGCCCCATGCTCTGTGCTTCGTCCGCTTGTACCAGGCGCCCGGAATAAAGCAGGTCCAGGGCGTTCATGGTGCCCACCAGCCGGGGCAGCATCCAGGAGGCGCCGTGCTCGGCGATCAGACCACGACGGGAAAAAGCGGTGGTGAGCTTGGCGTTGTCGGCCATGAAGCGGAAATCACAAAACAGGGTCATGCACAGACCGATGCCCGCCACCGGTCCATTGATGGCGGCGATGATCGGCTTCGACACCCGCAGCAGATAGCTGAACTTACGGCTGAAGTTGCCCTCCGGATCGTCGGCCGCCTTTTGTTGTCCCTCTTCTTTATCGTTGCTGTCACGCTCACCGCTGGCGGCGCTGTTGAGCAGGCTCATGTCAGCGCCCGCGCAAAACCCCCGCCCGGCGCCAGTGATGACCACCGCGCGCACCTGATCGTCCGCCTCGGCCACCGCGAGGGCGGAACGCATCTCGTTTTCCATCAAATGGGTCCAGGCGTTCAAGCGCTCCGGGCGGTTCAGGGTAATGGTGGCGATATGACCGCTCACGCTGTATTCGATGTCCTGATAAGACATGGTGCTCTCCTGTTCAGTGCGGGTACCCGCTTTGGGCGGGCTGCAATGCGGCGTTTTCAGCGATTGCGGAATTGGGGCGTGCGTTTTTCCACGAAGGCGCTGGCCGCCTCCTGATGATCCTCGGTCAGGCTGCAGCGAATGTGCCGCCAGGCTTCCTGGTCCAGCAGCTGTGCCAAAGTGGCGCCCTGCTCGGCGGCGTTGAGGTTGGCTTTGATATGGCCCTGGGTGAGTCCCGGTCCGGCAGCCAAGCGGGCGGCCAGATCGGCGGTGACGTTTTCCAGCTCGGCATCGGCCACGACCCGGTTCACCAGACCCAGGCGTTCCGCTTCGGCGGCGTCCAGCAGCGGAGACAGCAGCGCCAATTCCCGAGCGCGATGCCCGAGCCGGTGGGTCAGGAAGTAGGTGCTGCCAAAGTCACCGGAAAGCCCGACGTTAACAAAGGCGGACGTCAGTTTGAGACGGTCGGAAACGATCAGGAAGTCACACGCCAACGCCAGCGACAGGCCGGCTCCAGCCACCGCACCGCGGGCCATGGCGATGGTGGGTTTGGGCATTTCGTGGAGCAGCCGCGCGCTTTCCATGGACTGGCGCAGTTCGGTCACGCGCTGTTCCATCGGCCCAGGGTCGCCCCGGTCCGCCATGGCCTTGACGTCACCGCCGGCGCAAAAACCCTTGCCCGCGCCGCCCAGAACCACCACGCGCACCGCCGGATCCACCGCCGCCTTTTCCAGGGTTTCGCGCAGCTGACCGATCATCTCCGGTGTCAGGGCATTACGGCTCTCCGGACGATTCAGGGTCAGCCACAGGATGCCCTGCTCGAGCCGTTCAAGAAGTTGGGGATCACTCATTGTTGTACTCGCTTGTTGCCAGCGGCTCGGTTATGGAGCCGGGTTTGTTGTTGGTATCCGCGTTGGGTGAAGCGTATTGCTGGATAATTTTGTATATTTTATACAAAATATAAAACCAACGATTTCTGACCGTCAAGCCCTGCTCTTTCCGGTTTCCGCCTTGACGGATCAGGGGCGCCATACTAGATTCGCGCCTTTAATTTTCTGTCAAATATAAAAGTGAGTGCCTTCATGTCTTCACAGACGCCTCGCCCGCCCGAGGCCCCGGTGGGCCTGACCAAGGACAGTCTCAGTGCCCAGGCACACCGATATCTTCGGCAGGCGCTGATGAGCGGGCGCTTTCAGCCCGGCGAGAAGATCAAGTTGAAGGAAATTTCCGAGGAACTGGGTATCAGCCAGACACCGGTGCGCGAAGCACTGGCCCGGCTGGTGTCTTCGGGAGTGCTCTCACAAGTAGACAGACGTTCCGTGCGGGTGGCGATCCTGCCGCCGGAACGCTACAAGGAAATCCGCGACCTGCGCGTCATGCTGGAAGGCGAAGCGGCCTGGCGTGCCGCCCAATTGGCCAGAGGCACGGATATCGATCAGTTGGAACAAATTCATAACCAGTTGTGCAACGCCAAGGAAGCAAAGGATTATCTGGCGATGATGAGCGAAAACGTGCATTTTCATCAAAGCCTGTGCGACCTGGCGGACATGCCGTTTCTCTCCCGCATTGTCCGCAATCTCTGGTTGCAATGTGGTCCGACCGTCAATGCCTTCACCGCCCATCCGCCCTGCGAACCCCGCGAAACTCACCCTCACCTTGCTGTGCTCCAGGCCCTGCGTAAACGCGACGGCGAACAGGCCAGGAGCAGTATCCAGGAAGATATTCTCGCCAGTTCCAACCTCATCCTGAGCTATCTGGAAGAACGTCTCTCCAAGGAACAGGGGCGCGACTGAGCCACACCAGGTCACCCGGCCCTCACGTTGCCTATAATTCCAGCACCCGCTTGGCGATGATCTCTCTCTGAATCTCATTGGTGCCGCCATAGATGGACATGCAGCGACGCCACAGATAGTTGTTGGCGGCCGTGGCGGCGTGCTCCGGGCCCACCGGCTGCTCCGCGCCGGCATCATGAAGATAGTCCGGTTGGTAAGGCAGACAGAATACGCCCACCGCCTCGGAAGCCAGCTCACTGATACGCTGGGCGATCTCCGTACCGCGAATCTTCAACAGCGACGCCACCGGCCCCGGCGCCTCACCACTGGCTACCTGGGACAGAACTCTCAACGCGGTGACCTCGAGAGACTGCAATTGCGCTTCCACCTCCACCAGTTTCCGGTGAAACAACGGATCCTGGATCAGCGGGCCGCCGTCGTCGGCAACCTCTTCCCTGGCGATACGTTTGAGCCGGCGCAACGCCGCTTTGGTCACACCGATGGCGGCATTGTCCACCCGCTCGTGTTCGAGCAGGAATTTGGCGTAGGTCCAGCCCTTGTCCTGCTCGCCGATGAGATTTTCCTTGGGCACCCTGACGTTTTCCAGGAACACGGTGTTGAACGAGTGGGTGCCTTCGAGCATCAGAATGGGTTGTACCTCCACGCCGGGGGTGCGCATGTCGATCAACACAAAGGAGATGCCCTGCTGCGGTCGTTCTCCTTTCGAGGTGCGCACCAGGCAGAACATCCAGTCCGCGTGGTGGGCATAGGAGGTCCAGATTTTCTGACCGTTCACCAGGTAATGATCGCCTTTGTCCTCCGCCCAGGTGGACAGTGAGGCCAGGTCGGAACCGGCCTGGGGTTCGGAATACCCTTGGCACCACCAGACACTGGAATCGCGAATCCCTGGCAAAAACCGCTCTTTTTGCTGTTCCGTGCCAAAGGTATAGATCACCGGACCGGCCATGCGCGGACCGAAGGGCTGGATAATCGGACAGTCCATTTCCGCGCTGATCACCTCAAACAAATACCGCTGTATCACCGACCAGCCCGGACCGCCGTATTGCTCCGGCCAGGTAAAAGCATGCCAACCCTGTTTGCCGAGGATCCGCTGCCAACGCATATGATCCTCCCGGTCCAGATGTTGGTCGCGGCGGACTTTTTCAGCAATATCCCGAGGCAGGTTGCGACTGATGAATTCCCGCACCTGCTCAGCGAATCGCTGCTGTTCCGGGGAAAGATTAATGTCCATGTTCCACTCCTGCTTCACGGGAGGAGGCACTATCCAACCGGTGGATGCGCCGGGCGTGCCATTCGCTGTCACCGAAGGTGGCGGTGATGGCGGTGAGACGTTTGAAGTAATGCCCCACCGGCAATTCGTTGGTGACCCCCATGGCACCGTGCAACTGAACCGCGGTCTGGCCGACGAAGCGGGCACAACGATCAACGGCGATTTTGCTCAGCGACAACTCGCGCCGCCGCCGGGTCGGCGATTCCGCGTCCATCGCCAGGGCGGCGCGCAGCACGCTGGAGCGGCTTTCCTCCACGGCGATGAACAGATCCACCATGCGATGCGTCAACGCTTGATTGGCACCCAGGGGTTTACCGAATTGCTTGCGGGTGTTGAGGTATTCCAGAGTGGCGTCGGACAGCGCCGACATGGCACCCACGGCTTCCCAACCCTGATAGGCCACCCCCAGGTCCAACGCCCATTCCAGTTCGGCATAGGCACCATGGAGCTCACCAATGCGAGCGTCGCCGCTCACCTCAAGCTGTTCGAAAGTCAGGTCCGCGGCACCGGTGCCATCGTTAGTCTGATACTCACGCACCCGCAGAGCGGGATGATCGCGCTCCAGCAAAAAGAACGTCAGGCCGTGTTCATCCCTGGCTTGGCCGGCGGTGCGCGCCACCACCAGGTAAAGGTCCGCATGCTGTCCGCCCGGGACCACGCTTTTGGCCCCTTGAATCACATAGCGGTCCCCCAGAGGGGAAGCGCTGGTGGTACAAAAGGCGGGATGGTAGCGGCCTCCCGCTTCGGAAAAGGCCAGCGCAAGACGGCTTTCGCCGGCCAGCGCCGCCGGTAAATGGCGTGCGTTCACCGACTCCTTCGCCACCCTGGCGAGCAATTGGGTGGCCACCATATGCGCCAGATAGGGCTCCAGGGCCAGGGCCCGTCCCAGGCCTTCCATGACGATGCCCACCTCCACGGCGCCACCGCCAATGCCGCCCTGATCCTCGCTGAATGGTATCGCCAGCCAGCCCAGCTCAGCGAACCGTGACCAGAACGCGGCACCCTCCCCCGCGCTCAGACATTGCTGCCGCTGGGCGAAGTCGTAACGGTCACGAACGAAGCGGGCCACGCTTTCCCGCAGCATGTTTTGTTCTTCACTGTAATTCAGATCCATACAAAGCCTCCCGGCAATTGCGCCTGTCCGTGGTCAGGGGGAAACGAGATAAAAGCGCATGCCGCCAATCACCACGGTGTCGTCGCTGACCGGCAAATCACGGGCGCGGGCCTGTGCCTGCACTGCCTTCGCGTCCTGCACCTGAATGTCCAGACCACCCAGACCTTCACCCCGACCGTCGCGGGCTTGCACGAACCGGAGACGGCCGTGATCCAGTGTCACCTCAAACCCAGCCGGCACCGCCTCACAGGGCCGCCGCAGCACTTCCGACCACCGGCGGGCCAGTCGTTCCGGGTCCGCGCTCTGTAATTCGGCGGCGGCAATGCCCTTAACCCGTTCCTGCCGGACGTGGGACTGCCAATCCGGACCGGCGGGACCGTAAGCGTCATCGAGTTGATCACCGCCCTTGGTGGTGTTGATCTCCAACAAGGCGCCGCCGGTGTCGCCGGGGTGCAGTTGCAAGCCCCGGTAATCGCCGTGTTCCAGGGCCGCGGCGATGCGGATATTTAACTCGGACAGATGCGCCGCCCACCCCTCCAGATCATCGGTGTCATGGATCACCATGTAGCCGCCATCGCCGCCGCGCTTTTGCAGGTAGCGACCGGCGGTGGTGTTTTCCTGAACCGGCGCCACGATCTCGATGAAAGTCGGCCCCACTGCCAGCAGGGCATTGTGCAGCCCGAATTTGCCGACACCAGGATCCCTGAAACAGACATCAAGGCCGAATACCGCTTTCAGATCCTCCACCACGGGCTCGAGTTTGTCCGCCACCAGGCACAGTTGTCGTAATCTAAGACGCATAATGTTTCTCCGAACGAGTCACGGAAATGATGCCTTGTTCGGCCAGCGCGCCAATGCGCTGCTCCGAATAGCCCAGCCAGGAGGACAGCACCTGGCCGGAATGTTCACCCACGTAGGGCAATGCCGAGCGAATGCTCAACGGCGTGTCCGACAGTTGCATCGTCACTCCCTGGGTGATGACTTTCTTGCCGCTCTGATGAGCGACTTCGGTGATCTGTCCCCGGTGCCGCAGCTGCTCGTTGTCCAGAACATCATCGATGGTGGCCACCACGGCACAGGGCACATTGGCCTGCTCCAATTGCGCCTCCACTTCCCGGGCGCTCAGACCGGCCACCCATGTTCCGGTCATCGCCTCGATCCGGTCGCGGTTCTCCACGCGGCGGGGGCGGCTTTCAAAGCAGGGATCCGAGATCAGTTCCGGCCGCCCCATGGCGGCGGCAAGGCGCTCGAACATGGGATCATCGGCGCAGTTGATCAGCACCCAGCGCCGGTCCCGGGTCTGGAAGGTATTGGAAGGCGCGCAGAAGCGATCCCGATTCCCTCGACGAGTAATCGCTGTATCACCGTGGGCGCGCTCGGGTATGGCACTGAGCAGCAGGGATACGGCGCTGTCGAGCAAGGCGACGTCCACCACCTGCCCCTGCCCGGTTTGATGGCGGGCATTAATGGCGGCGAGGACGCCCATGGCGGCGTACATGCCGGTGGTGTAATCAATCACCGTGGTTCCAGTGAGCATGGGTGGACCGGCGGGATCGCCGGTCATGTCCATCAGCCCGCTCATTGCCTGAGCCACGGCATCGAAACACTGTTTGTTGGCCAGCGGTCCACTTTGACCAAAGCCGGAGATGCGCGCCATCACCAGGCGCGGGTTGATGGCACTGAGCACATCCCAGCCACACCCCATGGCTTCCATCACACCGGGGCGGAAGTTCTCCACCAATACATCCGCTTCGGCCACCAGCTCACGCAACAGATCACGGCCGGCGGGTTGCCGGTAGTCCAGAGTGAGGCCGAGTTTGTTGCGATTGACGACAAAGGAGTAATAACTCTGACCATCCACTCCCGGCTCAATGCCCCTCGCCACCTCGCCAGGGCCCGGCCGTTCGATCTTGATCACCTCCGCGCCCATGTCCGCTAGCATCATCGCGCAATAGGGACCGGCCACGAACCGGGACAGATCAAGCACTCGTATACCGTTCAAAGCGCCTTTCATGGTGCTACTCTCCTCCGATACCGTTGGCCGGTCATACCGAAAGATACCGTTGGGTAATCTCGGGATTGGCGTCGAAAGCCCGCCAGTCACCGTGAAACACCAGTTTGCCGGTATCAATGATGTAGACATAATCGGTGCAGGCTCTGGAAAACCAGATGTTCTGCTCACACAACAACAAGGCCGTGCCATTGTTGGCGCAGATGTCCAGGATCTCATCCACCATGCCTTGCACGATGATTGGCGCCAGGCCCTCCGTGGGCTCGTCCAGAAACAACAGTTTCGGCGCCCCGGCAAAGGCACGGGCGATGGCCAACAGCTGCTGCTGGCCGCCGCTAAGCTGACCTCCGTAACGTTTCACCAAGGGCTCCAGCATGGAAAAGTGCTCGGCGATCTGGCCTGGTGTCAGCGCCGGGCGGCCGGACCGGGCGTGACCGGCCATGGCGATGTTTTCCAGCACACTGAGATGGGGAATGATCTGACGATCCTCCGGTACCAGAGCAATACCCAGCCGGGCGCGCTGATACGACGGCAGATTGCCCAGGTTTTTTCCTTCAAACCGGACTGAACCGTTCACGCCGGGCCCGGCGTTCATGACACTCTTGAGGAAAGTGGACTTACCCGCGCCGTTACGCCCCAACAACGCCACGCGCTGCCCGGCTTCCACTTGCAGAGCAACATTGTGAAGAATGTGCGCATCGCCGTAGAAAGCGTTCAGATCTCGCACTTCAAGCATGCAGCACCTCCTTGCCGAGATAGACTTCCTGAACCGCGGGATTGCCCCGGATTTCCTCGACCGTGCCGGTTACCACCACTTCACCGTAATTGAGCACCAGCACGCGGTCGGCCAACTTGAAAACAATGTCCATGTCGTGCTCGGTCATCACCACGGTGACGCCCAGGCGATCGCGAATCCGTACAATCAGCTCGGCGATTCCCAGCCGGTCGGCGGGAGACATGCCGGCGGTGGGTTCATCCAGCATCAACAGCCTGGGCTGCAAAGCCAGGGCGATGACGAACTCGAGACGTTTTCGGTCCCCATGGGATAGAAAACGCGCGGCCACATCCTCCGATCCGTCCAGACCAATTTCATCGATCAACGCCTCCGCTTCCGACACCACCGCCGAATCCGGTTTGATCGCCCACCAACGACCCAGGGATTGACGCTGATTACGGCGCCGGGCTTCCACCGCCGCGATTACGTTCTCACGTACGGAAAAGTCGTTGAACACCCTGGCCACCTGGAAGGTTCGTCCAATACCCGCGCGGGCGCGGCGGTGGGCCGGCGCGGACGTCACATCGTCGCCATGAAACCAGACCGAACCGCCATTAGCGGGACTCTCGCCGGTCATGACCTTGAACAACGTGGTCTTACCGGCACCATTGGGACCGATGATGGCGAAGATGCTGCCTTGAGAAACCGCCAGGGAGACCTGCTTGAGTACTTCCAAAGCCCCATAGCTTTTACAAACCTGATCAACTTTGAGAATGTCCATCCGCCAGTCTCCTCGGTGATTTTTCCTCCGGCGTCACACTGCCCTCTTTCCTGTCCGTGGTGCCGGCTCGTTTGGCCGTGGTATAGGCACGCCACAGTCCGATCACGCCGTTAGGCGCGGCAAGAATGATCAACAGCAGCAGCGCGCCCATCATCATTTCGGAAAGGCCGACAAAAGTGCGGGTCCCATACTCCAGGGCGGCAAAAATGCCAGCACCGATCAACGGCCCCCAAAACGAATGGACACCACCGAGCATGGCGTTCAGCACCGGTTGCGTGGAGGCCAGGAAGCTCACCTGCTCCAGTGTCACGATGCGCGCCCAGGGCGCGTACAGGCCGCCGGCGATGGCGGCCACCGCCCCGGACAGCATGAAAGACATAGTGCGCACCCGGATCACATTCACGCCCAGAAAAGCGGCGCGATCGGGATCCTGACGAGTAATCAGCAGCAAACGGCCGAATCGGCCATGCAGGATCCACCACAACATGCCGATAAGCAGGGCCACGGCCACCAGCAGGAACCAGTAGTAGGAGGAGGATCGACTCAGGTCGATGCCCAGACCGTCCAGTACTGGTCGCGGAATACCCACCAGTCCATCTTCCCGGCCAAGGAAATCGCTGTAGCTGATCAGCAAACGGGTTACCTCGGCCAAAGCGATGGTCAACACCGCCAGAAAAATGCCGGCCAAACGACGCAGCGCCAGAGCACCCAGCAAGCCGGCGACCAGCGCTCCGGCCACACCACAGCCCAGTAGGATCAGCAGGAATGGCACCTGCGGCCAATCGCGCAACATCACGCCGGTAAAATAAGCTCCGATGGCGAAGAACGCCGCGTGGCCGAAAGACGCGAGCCCGGTGTAGCCGAACAAAATGTTCCAGGACAACGCGAACAGCGCATAGATCACCGCGCTGCCGGCGATGTACAGCAGCCCGCCATCGGCCCAGAAAGGTAAGCTGAGTGCCGCCACGAAGAGCAGCGAGCCGACCCGAAACCAGTTCTTGCGATGGGATACCGGACCGGACATGGCGGCTTCGTTCTGATCGCTGCTGTCCTCCGGCTGGGCGGCGAGACTGGGAAACAACCCTTCCGGGCGGAAGAACAGGAAAACCGCCAGCACCACGTAAATGGCGATGCCCGGCCACTGCGGTAACAGTATGGTGTTCAGGCTGTTGACCAGCCCCAGCAGAATGGCTCCCAGCATGGCCCCCCGGATGTTGCCCAGACCGCCAATGATGATGGCGAAAAAACCATACAGCAGATAAGCATCACCCAACTGCGGTGAGAGACTCTGCAATGGCAGCATCAGGCCGCCGGCAAAGCCGGCCAGGAAAAAGGCGAACATCACGCTGAGCGTTAACCCCAGCGACACATTGATTCCCAATAGCGCGCACATCCACGGCTTGCTGGCCAGGGACTGCATCAGTTTGCCCACCCACAACCGGTGAATGGCGATTTCCAGAATCGCGTAGGTCACCAGGCCCGCGGCAATCACGAAAACGGAATAGCGCGATAAAAAAATCGTGCCTATCTGAAGGGGCTGATCCAACCCTTTCGGCGGCAATACCGAAAAGAAATTCACGCCCCAGATTACTTTGACCACACCATGGCAGACCATCATCAGCGCGAAAGTGGCGATCAACATGTAGTGGTAATCCACATGCCGCAGTCTGGACAAAATTAACCGGTCCGTGAGCAGACCCAAGAGCCCCACCGCCAGTCCCGCCAACAGGGCCACGCCGATGAAGGCCGGCAGCGAAAGCTGTTGATGTCCGATAATACTGAAGGCCAGGTAGGCGCCGATCATGAAGAAGGCGCCTTGTGCCATGTTGAGAATCTTGAGCAGACCAAAAATCAGAGTGATACCCGCGGCGACCAGAAAGATCGCCATACCCATGGAAAGGGCATTCAATACCGCCAAAATCATCTGCGTAGCCACTGCGACCTCCTGCATAGAGATGCGTTAGTCCACGGCCCCGGAACGGAACGGCGCGCCAAACCGCCGGGGCATGGCGCCGTTCATGCCGGCAATGTGAAGGCCTCGCCCGGGGACGGCGGCTCCATGGTCTGTTCGTCGTTCACCACTTCCAGGTCATTCAGTCCGTAGTACGGCTCGTCTTCTTTGGGTCCGACCCGGGCGTAAACACTGGTGCCATAGCCTTGGTGGTCTTCCTTGCGGATATGATAGGGGCCGGTGATGGTGTCGAAGGTGAGCCCTTCCATCGCCTCCACCACGGTCTGGGTGTCGGTGTCACCCGCCTTTTCGATGCCGCTGAGCAGAGCTTGGGTGGCTCGATGACTGCTGGTTAACAGCCCGACCGGATAGCGATCATCAGTGGCTTCGACATAATCCTTGAATAGTTGCTGGCTGAGGGTGTTTTTCGCAAAGAAAGAGTTCTCCGGATGCCAATAGCTGACCGACCAGAGGTTGTCGGGCATGGCGGTCTTCAACGCTTTGGCGATCAACAGGTCGGTACCCGACTCGCCCATCACTTCGAACTTCCTATCCAGCCCGATACTCCGCCCCTGCTGCAGGAAACTGATGATGGGCGCGGCGATCAAACCACAGAACAGGCCTTTCGCCGGCGAGTTCATCAACTGGTTGATCTCCACCTGGAAATCCGTTTTCTGAACCGGTGTGTAGATAGGCCGATCAAACGTTACCTCCCTGTCTCCAGACACACTGCGCACGCCATACTCAAAGTAGCGGATGGCGTCATGGCCATATTCGCTGTCAAAAACAATGGTGGCCCAGTGATCAATGTCCGGGTGTTTTTGCGCGAGCATGCGGCCCAGTCCCGCGTAGAGCATGTAAGCGTTGGGGCAAAGGCGAAACAGATTGCGGCTGTAGTTCTCGTGGGTCAGCGACATGGCCGCCGGCGTGGGCGCCACGCACAAGGCGTTCAACTCTTCCAGCAAAGGCGCCAGCCCCAACGCCATCGGCGACTGACAGGCACCGACGATGAGATTGACGCCGCTGGTGGCCAATTCCCTGCCCGCGGTAACAGCGCCACTGCTGGAGTACTTGTCATCCCGGACCACCAGTTCAATCGGTCGCCCAAGCACACCGCCATTACGGTTCCAGTGTTCCACCGCCAGGCGGGAGCCCTGCAGCCAGGCGGCGCCGGCTTCCGCGCCGATGCCGGACATCGGGAAGATGGCCCCAATACGTATTGGTTTGCTGTCCTTGGCCCATACCAGTGAAGGATGGAGCGCGGCCAAGGCGCCGAGGCCTGTCGCGCCGGCTAACAACTGACGTCTTTTTATACCCATTTCTGTTCTCCTTATCGGGTACCCGCGATACGGAAAGTGCGTATCAGTGGGGGTGATTTTTTCGGTTCAGTTCCTCCAACAATTGCTGGCGCAACTTGTATTTCTCGATCTTGCCCGTGGGCGTCAACGGCATGCTCGGCACGATACGGATATGCCGGGGGACCATGTATTTCGGCATGACCTCGTGGCAATGTTCCCGTATCGAATCGACTTCCAGAGCCAGGCCTTCGACCGCTTCTATGAACACACCGATATCCTCCTCATGGCCCTCCCTGGCCGGCACCGGAATGGCCGCGGATACTTGAATTGCCGGGTGGGTGTTGATCAGGTCCTCCACTTCATAGGAGGAGACGTTTTCTCCCCGCACGCGCAGGTACCCTCCCATGCGATCCACGAAGAAATAACAACCCTGTTCATCCCGATAGCAGGCGTCTCCGGTGTGAAACCAAAGGTTGCGGAACGCCTCCAGGGTTTTCTCCGGTTTGTTGAAGTACTCGCGGATGATCAGCGAGGGAAATCGCGGCCGAAATGACAACTGCCCAACCTGGCCCGGCGCACAAGGCTGGTCGTTTTCGTCCAGGATGGAGGCTTCCAGCAAAGGAGACGGGCGCCCCATTAGCCCTTTGGGGATATCCTTGGTGCCATCGACAATCAGCGCGTCCAGTTCAGCAGCGGCGGCTCTGACGTCTTGCTTGGATAGCCCTTTGTAGAGTGGCTCGGGCGTACCGGCCTGGTCACCAAACTGATCGATCACCACCAGAAATCCGGCGCCGGTTTCGGTCTGGCCAAAGCCGGCGGTGACGAAATCGAAACCAAAGCGTCTCGCCACCTCACGGTTGGAGGGGGGCAACGGTTGCATATGGACTTTGTTGAGCGTGTTGTGGCGGTCATCGGACCGCTCGGGGGCGCTCATAAGCCAGGGCACCATGACATCCAGCAGGACACATGCGGTGGCCTGGCAGCGTTCGATCCGCTGCCAGAATTGGGAGGGACTGAATCGATCCCACAGCCCGACGGTGTTGCCGTGCCAAACCGCCCGGACGAACTGGGAAAAGGCGCCGCCGACATGATAAAGCGGCAGGTCGCAGTACAGCACGTCGTCGGCGTTGTTGAAGGCGCGCGGCAGGAAGTTGTACTGATTCATCCAGCGGAAGCTTTGCACCACCCCTTTCGACGGCCCGGTTGTGCCGGAGGTATAGATGATGTTGGCCACGTCGTCATAACCCCGCGACACGGCCACCGGCTCCATGGGGGACGATATCAAGGCATGAAAATCCCGCACGCTTTCCCGCGACAACCCGGCCGGCAGGCTCGCGCCCTGATCATCGTGATCACCGGCTTCGGGGTGATAGACCACATAATGGGGAATGGTGATATCAGCGAGCACCTCGTCCACCGCCGGGGCCAGATTGACATCAACGATGAGGACCTTGGGGGCGGTGTCCCGTAACTGATAGCTGAGCAGCCGCCCTTTATAGTTGAAGTTCACCGGAGCATAGACCGCTCCGGCGCGCCAGATGGCGAACATGCTCAGAGCCGCCATCAGGGAATTGCGCGTCAATACCGACACCCGGTCGTCGGCGGTCACACCCAGGCCCGCCAGCCCCGCGGCCAGGGCATCGCTCTTTTCCTTGAACGCCTTGAACGACAGCGAGACATCGTCCTCGCCGTAATAAATAAAGGTCTTCTCCGGATGCCTCTCGACACAGGCGTCCAGCCTGTCCAACACCATGTCGCCTTCCGCCAACAGACGTGAGAATGCAAGATCCGGCTGCATCGCCCGCTCCTTCGTTGTTGTGTCGGTTGTTGTTTGTCTTATCCGTCTTTTTTACATCAAAGAACATTTTCTATTTTTTATAGAAAATACAAAATAAGTCAAGTCCATTCACTTAGCCACGGAGTTCGGCACGGGAAAGTGAATGCGGGAGTAGCGGAAACAGGTCGCAGAACCCGCGCCGTTGGGGAGAACAGCCAACGCGGGAGCGAATGAGCGGGGAGCCGCAAGCCGCCTCGCCACGGAAAAGACGGCGGAGCGGCCGTGGGAAGCTGGCTTGCCAGCGAATTGCCAACAGCGGGGCAAGCCATTCGCGGCCAAGGCCGCTCCCACGGCGGCTTCGTAGCGCAATCCATGGAAGTCAGCCCGCTGGCGGATCGCGGACCGGCGTCAGGCGCCGTTAAGCAAGCGTTTCAGGATCTGGTCCTTGAGGTGCAGCCGATGGCGTTTCAGCGCTTCCATTTCGTCGTCGCCGATGGGGCTTTCGCGCAGTTCCAGGCCACGAATCTGTTTATCGAGTTTATCGTGTTCCTGGATTTGGGAGCGGAACCCCGGATCGCCGCGGGCCAGGTCGTCGATCCGGGCGTGGTGTTCAGGAAATTCGTGGTGAATGCTGTGTATCTCGCCAAGCATGTCGGTCCCTCATCAACGGGCGGTCGCAAGGACGGGCGGGTCTCTCCAACGCTAACCCAGGGCCCGGAGCCTGTCGAGAGGTCCAGAAGCCCCTGAGAAACGTCATGCCGGACTTGATCCGGCATCCCCCGTTACTAAATGCCCCCCTCCGGAGGGAGATCCCGGGTCAAGCCCGGGATGACGCGGTATTCTCCAGAGGCTCGCTAGAACCCCCGGGCGGTCTTGATCATTTCGTAGGCCTTGCTGATTTCCGCGGTTTTTTCCGTGGCCATGCGGATCATTTCCTCCGGCACGCCGCGAGCCGCCAGCTTATCCGGGTGATGCTGGCTCATCAGCTTGCGGTAGGCCCGTTTGATTTCCTGATTGGAGGCGGAAGGTTCCACCCCCAGCACGCCGTAGGCCTCATTGATGGAGGGGCGGCTGGCGCCGGGCTGGCCGCTCCCGGCACCACCAGCGCCGCCGCCGGCTCCGGCGAAGCGGGCCTGGGCCAACAGCATGTTGAGGATCTGACGGAACTGGTCCGGCGGCACCCCGAGCCCGTTGGCCACCCGGATCAGAATCCGTTCTTCCTCCGGTTTCAGTTCTCCGTCCGCCAGACAGGTCTGGAGCAGGATTTCCAGGAACACCAGCACCAGATGGCGGCGGTGACGAATGCGCTGCCGGAACTCCGCCACGGTGGCGTCCAGGGGAAAGTCCGGCGCCTTGCCCCGGTTGAAGCAGTCGATGGCGTGACGGCGCTGTTCCGGATTCAGTTGCATGCGCGCCATCACCGCCTCGGCGTGCTGGATCTCGGTGCGGCTGACCTGGCCATCGGCCTTGGCCAGATGCCCCATGATCGAGAACACCGCCGACATCAGCGCATCCTGCACCTCTTCCTTCTCACCGGGCCGGTACGGCCGGAATGGGTTGAACGACTGCACCCGTTCCACGCCGCGATCCAGGAAGTGTCCGATCAACACTCCCACCGCCAGACCGATGGGGCCGCCCACCAGCATACCGAGCAGACCGACAATGATCTTGCCACCCCAACTTCTCATAAAGACTCGCTTGCTCCTGTCCTTAGTTGTGCCCGCGGGTTAAACCTGCAGCCAGCCTAGGCTGTCCCGGGTGTGCCCCAGGGGCCGGTATTCGGCGCTGACCCAACCCTGATAACCAATCTGGTCCAACCGCGCGAACAACTCCGCCAGCGGCATTTCGCCGCTGCCCGGCTGATGGCGGCCGGGGGCATCGGCGAACTGTACATGCCCTATATGGGGCCGCAGGCGGGAAAGGGAAGCCGCCACCGCCTCGCCCATCACCCAGGCGTGGTAAAGATCGTACTGCAAACGCAGATTGGGCCGGTCCGCCGCCGTGATCGCGGCCAGCGCCTGGTCGCTGGTGGCAAGAAAGAAACCCGGCATGTCCACCCGGGTGTTGATCGGCTCCACGGTCACTTCCCTGCCCTGCTCCGCCAGTTGATCAGCGGCGTAACGCAGATTGTGGACCAGCGTTTCGAAGCAGTGTTCCGGATCGGCGTCCGGGGAAGGGATGCCGGCCAGACAATTGACCCGTGGACAGTCCAACGCTTCGGTATAAGCCAGGGCCCGCTCCACGCCATCGCGGAATTCCGCTTCCCGGCCGGGCAAGGCGGCCAGACCACGGTCGCCAGCGCCCCAGTCCCCCGCCGGCAAATTGAACAGCACCTGCCGCAGATCGTGCTCGCGCAGACACTCCGCCAGCACCGTCGGCGCCCATTCATAGGGAAACAGACACTCCACGCCCTTGAAGCCGGCCCGGGCGGCGGCACCGTAGCGCTCCATAAAGGGGTATTCAGTGAATAGCAGGGTCAGATTGGCGGCGAAACGGGGCATGCGGGAATTCCCAGACCAAAGCGCCGCCATAGGTTACCCGATCCGTTCCGGGCCTAAAATACAATCGCGCCCCTCAGTTGTTGAACCACCCGCTTGCACGCCGATTCGCTGGCAAGCCAGCTTCCCACAGCGGCTCGATCCGTTCCGCCGCACAAACAAATCGCGGCCCGTGTGGACCGGACTTCTGTGGGAAGCTTGCTTTCAAGCGAATATTGCCAAGCGCTTGAGAGAATCCCATTCGCTTGCAAGCAAGCTCCCACAGCGGCTAAAGATCAGGCCTTTTGTCTTTTTGTTTTTCGCTGTCAACTGTCCACTGTCAACTATCAACTGCTCTTCTAGCTGCTTTTCGCCTGCCCCCGGCTACGCAGCCACATCAGCACCGCCAGTACGATCGCCGCGGCCTGAGCCAATGCCCCCTGAATAGTGGGGAAGAAGCCCAGCCATTCAATGGTGGGCAACGGCAGATAGCGGGCGTTCAGGATGCCGGCTTCCTGCAGCGCGGCCACGCCCTTGCCGAGCAGAATCACCGACAATACCAGCAGCACCACACTGGTGGCCTTGAAGAACAGCCCCAGCGGCAGCTTCATGCCGATGCGGAAGATCAACACACAGACCACGGCCAGGGCCACCACGGCGGCACCGAAACCATAGAACAGGTAGGACTGGGTCGCCGCGGTCACCTGGGTCCACAGCGCCTGGTAGAACAGGATGGTTTCGAACATCTCGCGGTACACGGAGATGAACGACACCACCGCCAGGGCCCATACCGTGCCGCCATCCAGAGCACTGTCGACTTTGTTCTTGATGTAACCCAGCCACTTCTGGCTCTGGCTGTTGTTGTGCATCCAGAAACCGACGTAGAACAGAATCACGGCGGCGGCGATACCGGCCACGCCCTCGGTGATTTCCCGGGTGGCGCCACTCAGGTTGATCAGAGTGGAAGCCACGTACCAGGTGGCGATACCGGCCGCCAGAGCCAGCACCCAGCCGTAATGAATGTAACGGGTGGCGGTCTTGGCGTCGGCTTTGCGGGTGAAGGTCAGCAAAGCGGCGATGATCAGCAGCGCTTCCAGCCCTTCCCTGAACAGGATGAAGAAGCTGGCGGAGAAAGTAGCGGCGGCGCTCAGGCCATCACCACTGAGGATGCCCTCCGCTTCCTGCAGACCAGCGCGGGCCTGGGCCACCCGGTCACTGACTTCCGCTTCCGGCAAGCCACGCTCGATGCCTTCGCGCACGGCCATGAAGCGGCGTTCGATGCCCCGCATGACGGCCGGATCCACGGCGGAGAGCTGCTGCTCGATCATTTCGAAGCCGTCCAGGTAGGCGGACAACGCGGCGGCGCGGGCGGCACCGGTATCGCCGGCGGCGTAGGCCTGCTCGGCTTCCGACAATTTACCGTCACTGATCTCGATGAAGCGGTTCTGGCTGAACAGCGCCTGGGGCTCGGTGCGCAGGTAACCGGCGGCGTCATAGGCCTGGTCACCCAGCTGATTGCGCACGTCTTCCGGCGCCTTGGCGATCACCGCGTCCAGGGTCAGAGCGGTTTTCAACTCCTGCTCGTTATTGATGGCGGTCTTGCCGCTGGCGGCCATGTCCGGGGTCACCGCCATGCTGCCGACATAGAAGGCCAACGCCCAGCGGTCGGCTTCACTCAGGGTCTCTTCATAGGCGGCCATGCCGGTGCCTTCCACACCGCCGGTGATGGTGGTGTACAGACCCAGCAGGGAACGGCCTTCATAACGGGCCAGTTCATGGAAATCGGTGGGCGCCGGCTCCAGCGCGGCACCAGCGGGGCCATCACCGCGCCCATCCGGGCCGTGACACAGGGCACAGGTGCTTTGATAAACCTCCGCGGCCCGCGCCATATCCGGCGCCGCCTTGGGCATCACCGGGATGCCGTAGACGTCCACCAGGGTACCGCGTATGGACTGGGCCAGGGCTTTCACCTCGGCTTCCGGCGCTTTGCCCGCCACCGCCTGTTGCAGTGCGGCGGCCTGCTCCAGCAGGGTGTCCCGGCCTTCCACGTCGTCCAGTTGACCGATCCCTTCATGCAGCAGTCGGGAGAACTCTTCCATCTCCGCGTATTCTTCGTCGCTGACGATGGTGCCGTCCTGCACCGCATTGATGTAGTCGGCGCCGACGTACTCCACCAATTGCACCAAAGCGGTCTGGGAGGCGGCCTGAGCCAGGGATGACAGCAAAAACAGTACAACGAAAGCGCTCAGCCAGCGCTGAAGGGTTCTGGTCATGAGATAAGGAGCCCGAAAGAAAGCAGAATTATTCTCATTTATGGTCGCGCTCCGATGCGCAAAAGTCAAAGTGTTCTTCTCTGCTTTGCGATCTTTACTTTGGCTTATCCCACGGTGAAGGCCAGAATCTTGCTGATGTGCGCCTGGGGACGGCCGGATTCCTTTTGCCATTGGTTGAACGCGGCCTGGGCGGCGGCCTGATCGCGCTGGCTGACCGGCGGCTTGTCGATGATGCGATGGGACTTGAGCACGGCGATGACATCGTTGGTGGGGTACCAGGTATCGCGGCCGACCATGCGCAGAAAGGCGGCGCCGGAATTACCACCGAGCTGTTTGCCGCGCTTCTTCAGCAACTGCCACATGCCGACGGTGTCCTCCTCGGGCCAGCCGGCCAGCCAGCGCCCTACTCCGCCGTATTCCTTGCGCAGGTCCAGCACCAGTTGCGCGTTATGGCGAATCGCTTTCATCTTGCCCCAGTGCCGGATCAGGCGGGTGTCCTGCATGCGCTCTTCCAGCATGGTGTCGGGCATCAGCACCAGTTTCTCCGGATCGAAACCGAAGAACGCCTGTTCGAACGCTGGCCACTTGGCGTCCACCAGACTGTGCGTAAGACCGGCCCGGAACACACGACGGGTCATGGCGGAGAAGTAAAAGGCATCGTCCGGTTTACGCAATTGCGCCGGCGTTTTCACTTCCGGCAGCGCCGCCTCCACCGCTTTGAGGCCGCCCTTGCGGTTGACCGCCAGGGCCATCAGTTCCTCGAACTTGATCATGGTATTGCTTCTCCTCTATTGGGGCCGCCCCTTCATATACAGCATTTCCGCGCCCATGTAGAATCGGTTCCCATTCTTCTGTTTCGCGGATCAGGGCGAGAGATCTCCATGAGCGGTTATCCTTTCAGGATCGGTAAGTCGGACAAACTCAAAGGTGTTTGCTATGACATTCGCGGTCCGGTGCTGCGTGAGGCGCATCGGCTCGAGGATGAAGGCCACCGGGTGATCAAACTGAATATCGGCAACCCCGCGCCGTTCAGTTTCGAGGCACCGGAAGAACTGCTCCAGGATGTGATCCATAATCTGCCCGACGCCACCGGCTATTGCCACTCCAAGGGCCTGTTCCCGGCCCGCAAGGCGGTGATGCAGTACAGCCAGACCAAAGGCATTCAGGACGTCTCGGTGGACGACATCATTATCGGTAATGGGGTCTCCGAGCTGATCGTGATGGCCATGCAGGCCCTGCTCAATAACGGCGACGAGGTACTGCTGCCGGCGCCGGACTATCCGCTGTGGACCGCCGCGGTGCGCCTCTCCGGCGGCAACCCGGTGCATTACCTGTGCGACGAAAAGCAGGACTGGCACCCGGCCCTGGACGATCTGCGCTCGAAAATCACCGACCGCACCCGTGCCCTGGTGATCATCAATCCGAACAATCCCACCGGTGCCAACTACGACCGCGCCCTGCTGGAAGACATGCTGCAGATCGCCCGCGAACACAACCTGATCGTGTTCGCCGACGAGATCTACGACAAGATCCTCTACGACGAAGAGAAACACACTTCCATCGCTTCCCTGGCGGACGACCTGCTGTTCATTACCTTCAACGGCCTGTCCAAGAATTACCGCGCCGCCGGCTTCCGCTCCGGCTGGATGATCATCTCCGGCGCCAAGCATCTGGCGGAGAGCTACATCGAGGGTCTGGAGATGCTGGCCAGCATGCGCCTGTGCGCCAATGTGCCCAGCCAGAACGCGATCCAGGCGGCGCTGGGCGGATACCAGAGCATCGATGATCTGGTGGCGCCGGGCGGGCGGCTGTGCCGGCAGCGGGATATTGCCTGGGAAATGCTCAGTGCCATTCCCGGGGTCAGTTGCGTCAAGCCCAAATCCGCCCTGTATCTGTTCCCGCGGCTGGATCCGAAAGTGTTCCCGTTCCAGGATGACGAGGCCTTTGCCCTGGATCTGCTGCGCGAGGAACACGTCCTGATCGTTCAAGGCACGGCCTTCAACTGGCCGGACCCGGACCACTTCCGGGTGGTGTTCCTGCCCCGGGTGGACGACCTCGAAGACTCCATCGGCCGCATCGCCCGTTATCTGGATCGCATTCGCAAGAAGTAGGTTCTTTCTTACAACGCATTCGCTGCCAAGGCAGCTTCCCACAGCGGCTTCGTGGCCCCCCGCTGTGGGAAGCTGGCTCGCCAGCGAATTCGGCCCCGCCAGCCGCTCACTCCACCGCCGGCCGCCGATAACGATAATGCAGCACTTTCAATGCCGGCTCCGCGGCTTCATCGAAGCCCGGCGCTCCCGGCAGTACCGCCTCCAGAACGGCGCCCGGCAATCGCTCCGCCACCCGCGCCTCGATCCAGTCCCGCCCCAGCCAGGGCGCGTTCAGACACACCAGCAGTTCCGCCTCCGGCGCCAGCAGCTTGGACAGCCGCTCCAGCACCTTGGGGTAGTCCTTCTCCACCATGAAGCTGCCGCGCTGGGCGCTGGGCGGGTCCACCACGATCAGGTCATAGCGGCCCAGGCTATGCAGCTTTTTCCAACTACGGAAGATATTGTGCGGCAGATAGTGCACCCGGGCGTCGGCGAAGCCGTTGGCGACCTGATTCTCCCGCCCCAGGGCCAGCGCCGGCGCGGACAGATCGATGTTCACCACCGATTCGGCGCCGCCGGCCAGCGCCGCCAGTGAGAAAGCGCAGGTAAAACTGAACAGATTCAGCACTTTCTTGCCCGCCGCCCGCTCCCACAGCCAGCTCCGCCCGGGCGCCATATCGGCGAAGAACCCCAGATTCTGGCCCCGTTCGAAATCCAATCGGTAACGCAGGCCCCCTTCATGGGCCCAGTGCGGTTCCGGCACAGCGCCGGTGATCACCCGGGTCAGGGCCGGCCGGCGATGACGATGCTGAAACACCAGGGTGTCACAATCCAGTTCCGGCAGGGCCGCCCGCAGCCGCTGTTCCAGCGCCTCCAGAGTGGCGGCGTCGTAATCGTCGAACAGGGTCGCCATCAACACCGGCGGGAAGCGGTCGAGAGTCAGTCCCTCCCAGCCAGGCAGGGTTTTGCCCCGCCCATGAAAGAGGCGGTGCCGGTGGTCCTTCGGGGGAACCAAATAGGGATCGAGCTGGTCAATGGAAAAGGAGTGGGTCATAGCCTGGGCATTCGCAGTCACGCCGGGAAAAGCGGGAGTATTCCGCTGCCGGACCTTGAAGGCAACCGCCCTGCCCCCATTTTCCATTGAAGTTTGCTCGATGTGGGGGCCCTCCACGTCGGGTACGCTGGTGTCCGGACATCGGACCCATCAGGGCCAACAACATCAGTCAGTGGAGAAACATACCGATGATGCGCATTGCGCTTTTCCTGCTCACTAACCTGGCGGTTATCGTGGTCGCCAGCATTACTTTGAGCCTGTTGGGGGTGAATTCCTACCTGGCACAAAGTGGCACCGGGTTGGATCTGACCAATTTGCTGATTTTCAGTGCTGTCTTTGGCTTCGCCGGCTCACTCATTTCCCTGCTCATTTCCAAGCCAATGGCGAAATGGTCCGCCAAGGTGCAAGTGATTGAGCAGCCCAGCAACGAAGCCGAGCGCTGGCTGCTGGCCACCGTCGATGAGCTGTCCCGGAAAGCGGGCATCAAGATGCCGGAAGTGGGTATCTTTCCCGCCCAGCAATCCAACGCCTTCGCCACTGGCTGGAACAAGAACGCCGCTCTGGTGGCGGTGTCTCAGGGGCTGCTGCAGCGCTTCCGTCCCGAGGAAGCCCGCGCGGTGCTGGCCCATGAAATCGGCCACGTGGCCAATGGCGACATGATCACCCTCAGCCTGATCCAGGGCGTGGTCAACACCTTCGTCATCTTCGCCGCCCGGGTGGTGGGCTACGTGATCGACAGCTTCCTGCGCCGCGACGGCCAGGGCGGCCTGGGCTTCGGCTACTACATCGTGGTGTTCGTGGCGGAAATCATCTTCGGTATCGCCGCCAGCGTCATCGTCATGTGGTTCTCCCGCTTCCGTGAGTACCGCGCCGATGCCTCCGGTGCCCAGTTGGCGGACCGCCGCGACATGATCGCCGCGCTGCAACGGCTGAAAGCGGAATCCGAAGTGCCGAACCAGATGCCCGACAGCCTGGTGGCGTTCGGTATCAACAGCGGCGTGCGCCGGGGACTCTCCGCCCTGTTCCGCTCGCACCCGCCGCTGGATGATCGGATCCAGGCGCTGAGCGACAAGCGCTACGGTTAAAGCAGTCTTTACCGACACATCATTCGCTGGCAAGCCAGCTTCCCACAGAAGGGCAACAAAGCCGCTGTGGGAAGCCGGCTTGCCGGCGAATAGCACATACCTCCCCCCTCCTTTTCCGCTTCCCCGCCTGCCCCGCTCCGTGTAGGGTGACGCTTATATAACTACTAACATGCCCAGGCACCCCGGCCTCACCGCCCCCGGGTGACCGTTGGCCGCTGTCTTTGAGTCGACATTCATTGGAACCCGGTTTTCGTTTGCTGCCCCGGGATCACCCGGATCGGGCCCTGCGCCTGCGCCGCCTGCTGATGGCGGTGTATTCCTATTTGCTGATGTGGGGCGGGCTGGCGATCGGCACCCGACTGGGCGCGGTGGCGCCGGATCTGCCCCATCTTCCTTTATTACTGATACTGCTGGCGATCAACGCGGTGTTTTTCGTGATGATCCGCAGCGGCTACAGCGAGCGTTTCAAGGACCCCAGCCTGACCGTGGCGCAAATGCTGGTGGGCATCGCCGTGATCACGCTGATTCTGCACTATGCACGGGAGCTGCGCGGCGCCCTGCTGTGCCTGTACCTGATGCTGATGACCTTCGGTGTGTTCTCGATTCACCGGCGCCGGCAGATCGCCATGGCGTTGGTGGCGCAAAGCGCCTTCACCTTGCTGCTGATCTACGAATGGCTGCTGCTGCCGGCTCAACGGCAGTTCACTCTGATGTTCAGTCACTGGGGTATTCTGGCGCTCACCCTGACCTGGTTCGTTTCCATGGGCGGCCACATTCAAAGCCTGCAACAGCGTTTCCGCGCCCAGCGCGAATCACTGCTGCAAGCCCATGACCGGCTCGCGCGCATCGCCGTGCGCGACGAGCTCACCGGCCTGTATAACCGCCGCCACTTTCTCGAACGGTTTGATGAAGAACTGAGCCGGATCAGCCGGGAGCCAGCACCGATGTATCTGGCACTGGTGGATCTGGACCATTTCAAGCCGGTCAACGATACCTACGGGCATCAGGCCGGCGACGCGGTGCTGCAGCGCTTCGCCAACGTCGCCAGCCACTGTCTGCGACGCACCGATGTGCTGGCTCGTTATGGTGGCGAGGAATTCGCCATTCTGTTTCCACGCAGCCACCATGAGGCCTGCCTGGCGGCCATCACCCGATTACGCGAACGGTTCGCCGAGGCGCGCTACGCCTTCGCACCGGACCTGCGGGTGACCCTCTCCTGCGGCCTCGCCGCCTACCAACCCGGCGACACCGCCCGCACCTTGCTGGAACGGGCCGACCAGGCCCTGTACCGGGCCAAGTCCGAAGGCCGCAACAGGGTCAGCGGGTAGGCATACCAACGCTTGTAGGAGCCTGCCCTGCAGGCGAATGGGCCTGGACCAAAAGATTCGCCTGCAAGGCTGGCTCCTACATCGTCATGGGGATGATGACGGCGATAAGGTCTTAAACCAGCCCGGACAAAGCCGCCACCCGGGCGCTGCCCGGAAAGATATCGTTATCCAGCGCTTTCTTGTCCAATCCAAGGTGATCACGTAGTACACCCTTGAACACCGCCCGGGTGTCATTGGCGGGCATCAGGTCACGGTCGTCACGCAGCTTGTTCAGTCCCGGCCAGTCACCCACCACGCCGGCGCTTTTAAGGCCGCCGCCGGCCAGCATTACCGTGCTACCGGTACCGTGGTCGGTACCCCTTGTGCCATTCACCGCCACGGTACGGCCAAACTCCGTGGCCACCAGCACCACAGTATGATTCCATTGCTTGCCAAGACTGTCCCGCAGCGCTTTCAGGCCGTTATCCAGCAGCCGCAGTTTACGCGCCAGCACGGCGTTTTGATTGGCGTGCGTGTCCCAACCGGTGTCTTGCACCATGGCCACCCGGGGGCCGTCCGGCTTCACCAGAAAGTTACCGGCCGCCTTCATCATGGCGACCAGATTACCGGCGCCACCCTGCTTCTCCGGCGCCACGTTTTGCGCTTCCAGGGCCTGCTCGAAGGCACCGCTGAGCCGCTTGTCACGGCCATAGCTGTCAGCCAGCCGTTGTGCCAGATTAGCGGGCGACAGTTTTCCCGGCGTCGGCGACCAGGTCATGAACGGCGCCGGGCCGCGCACCAGCAGAGGTTGCGCGGAGGCTATCGCCAGGCCCTGGCCTTGATGCCATTGCTCCACTACCCGATTGAGCCAACCCGAGCGGCTGCCATGGGGTTTGTCACTGCCGTTTTCCAGACAATCCTGAGCGTCGAAATGGGAGCGCCCCCGATAGGGCAAAGCGCAGGCGTGAACCACTGCGAACTGGCGCTGCTTGAACAGGCCGTGAGCAAAACCAAGGCTGGGATGCAAGGCAAAGCCTTCACTCATTGGCAAAGGTGCGTCCTTGCCGCCCGGCGCCCCCAGGTCCAGGCTGCCACGCAATTCCGCGAAACGTTTCTCGCCGGGAGCCGGCACTGCGGATAACCCATCCACCGCGCCTCGCAACAGCACCACCACCAGACGTTGCGGCGGCGCCGGTGAGGCCGCCAGAGTCAGGGAAGGCCACACCATCAGACTGGCGGAGCCGGCCAGCGCGGCACCAAGAAGTTGTCGCCGGGTTACTGCCATGTCATCTCCATTGAAATTCCGGACTGGCCAGCACCAGGGCCGCGCCCTGACGATGATTGGCGGCGGTACTGATGGCCAGGGAGGTTTCCTCACTGAGAGCGGGCCCGATGCTGGCCAGCGCCAGCTCCATGGGATCGATGTCCTTGTCCAGATAACGCCCGTAGCGCAGCGCCATCCACACCCGTTTCCATAATCCGTCGGCACCGATCCAGTCGCCGGCCCGGTCACCCCAACCGGCGGGTGCGCCAGGCTGGAAAGGCAGTTGCCCCAGCAGCTTCATCTCCGCGCGCCAACGTCCTCGTTTCACGTCGGGCTGATGATTCAGAGCCCGATGCACGGCGATCAGGTATTCATCCGGCCGGCGAAACTTGGGCGCGCCGGGTTGCCAGGCTTCTTCCGAGGTAAACAGCGCCCGGTACACCGGCAGCAACTTGCCCTGATGGCTCTGGTAAATGGATGCGAGCTTTTTCACCAATGCTTTGGGAGGCTCATCGGCGACAAAGTGCCGCGCCAGTTTGTGGGCAACGAAACCAGCGGTCTCCGGCCGGGAAGCCAGATGCCGCAACATGGACCGCCCCTGAACAGCTCCCTTTTGCTCGAAGTTCCGCCCCAACAAAACCCGTTCGCCCGGCTGATGCAGGCTGTTCACGAAGACACTGCCGTGCTCGCCCAGCTTCGGCGCTTTGCGTGATGCGAACCAGGGCCGCCAGCCGGTGATGCCGCGCGCCAGTTCCTCCACATCCTGCTGCTGATACCCGCCATCGACGCCGAGGGTATGCAACTCAAGGATCTCGCGTCCCAGGTTTTCATTGAGCCCGCGTTTGGGCTTGCCCTTTTTCTCCGCCATCTGATTTTGCCGCCGGCCCGCCGGAGAATCCGGGCCAATGGATTGTATATTGTCAAGATACAACAGCATCGCCGGATGCTGCTCCACCGCCAGCAGCATACTGGCGAAATCGCCACTCATTCCGGGACGGATCACTTCCCGTTCCATTGAGCCGGCCAGCAAACGTAACATCTGCTTTTCCGCCGACACCGTGAAGTGGTTGCTCCAGAACATCACCAGCCGTTCCATCACCGGCGACGGCGTCTCGCACTGCCAGGCGGCGCGCAGATTGACCTCGTCAAGCAGCTCCTGGCGAAAGGTCTGGCCAAAGCCGGGTTCGTCCGCCTCCCCATTATTCTTTTCTGCGGCTCTGCGTGCCGCATAAAAGCGCTGACGCCATTCGGTAAACCTCTTCTGATAGTCCTGACTATCCGGCAGCCTATCCAGCGCCTTACCGGCGGACGCCGGTTTCTCCAATTGCGCCAGCACCCACTCGCGCGGATCCCTGGCGACCTCCTCCAGCTCTCCAGGCCGCGCACCCAGGCCGAATCGATTGACGGCGATCACCGCTTGCTCTCTTCTCTTCCTCGTCATACTCGAATCCCTGGCCTCCTATCCGCTTCGAGTGCGCGCATCGGCATCGGTTTCCCCGTCCCCCTTCCGATACCAGGGAAAGCCGCACTGCCTCACATATTGACCGAGAACGAGACCTCAGTCCTGCCATCATGACGGGAATACTGCCTTCCTCCGCGCAAACCGGTATCCTTGCCCGCATGTGGAGGAATCTATGAGCGATGTCAGCAACCCGAGTCTCAAGCAAACCATCGAAGGGCATTTCGCCAGTGAGGGCGAGGACGCCCCTACCTGGGTGGAAATTCATGGCCTGACCTGCGCCCTGGCGGTGGGGCCCTACGGGGGCCCGGAGGATTTCAACACCGCTCTGGAAAGCGAGCTGCCCGAGCCGGTGCTGGATGCCTTGGTGTCGCTGCGCGGCCGTCTGCTGACCGGCCTGTACAATGGTGAACGCACCACCCTGCCGTGCCTGCTGGATCCCTATCGGGAAGAGGACGGCAATGATCTGGCCAGTTGGTGCGCGGGCTTCCTCGCCGGCGTGTTCCTGCGCGAGGAAGACTGGTATCAGGATCACGAAGACACCATGGCCAACTGGCTGCTGCCGGTGGTGTTGATCTCCGGCGTGGACGAGGACCCGTCCCTGGACGAGCTGTGGGAAAACTCCGCCGTGGTCCGACAAATGGCCGCCGGCCTGCCGGACCTGCTGGAAGAACTGGTGCTGCACTTTCATGGCGCGGATGGAAAAGATAGTTGACAGTTGATAGTGGACAGCTGACAGCGGAAAAATAAAAACAGATGACTTTGAATTGCTGTGGGAAGCTTGCTTGCAAGCGAATGGTATCGCTCAGGCGTTTGGCAATATTCGCTTGCAAGCAAGCTTCCCACAGCGGCTAAAGATCATCTCTTTTTTCGCTGTTAACTATTCATTGAACTCCGGTGTCTGCTCTTCCTCTCTTTCCCCGCCCATCCGATAACAATCGTCCAGCGCCAGCAGGTAGTATTCCAGCCCGCGGCGGGCGGCGGTAAAGGCGCGGCGGCGGGATTCCGGTTCCATCGCCACACGTTTGATCAGCTCCATGGCCTCATGGGGATGGGCGTCGTCGTAACTGGCATGGGCGCGTAACCAGGCCATGGTATGCCGGTTGATCTCCGCCACTCCCTGCTCCGCGTAATGGGTCATGCCTTTCACCACGCGCTGGCTCCATTCGCCGGTGGCCCATTCGATGGCCAGGTTGGTGGCGGCGATGCTTTCCTCCAGAGTGCCGCGCTCGCCGATGGACCAGAGGTAATGGTTCACCGCGTCCATGGCGGCGGGCGGCACGGTGTTCTCCAGGATGGATTGATCGATACCGAAGCCGGCGGCCCAGTCCTGATACCAATAGGCGTGCCGCTGCTCCACCTTGATGTTACCGATCAGCCAGTTCTTGCTTTCCTCGTGACCGGGGAAAATGCCCGGCCGGGTTTTGGCCAATGCCAGGCCCATGTATTTGGGAAAATTTTCCACCAAGGGATAGAAGTGCAGCAACGCGTCGCGAAACCGCTCTGGCGCCAAAGTCCCCTCACCCATTTCCACGAACAACGGATGCTCAACCACCTGGTCCTTGTACGGCACCAGCGCCTGCCAAAAGTGTTGCGCCCAGGGGTCGTGATCGGTGAGTTGCAGAGCTTCCTTATAGCGCGCGACGGACATGGTCTCCCCTTTTTGTCTGATCCTTTCCCATGATCATCAAGGCATAAAGACTACTGTGCTCTTGTTGCTTGCGCCAGGGGATGCCGGGATCCCGGAGAGATGAATTCAGAAGGTTGCTACAAGGTCGCTGTGGGAGCTTTGTCCGGGCGGCGGGCCGCTGCAGGCGAATACCTCACACCAGAGACCGCATTCGCCAGCAGGCTGGCTCCCACAGATTACCCTACAAAGCCGCTGCGGGAGCTTTGTCCGGGCGGCGGGCCGCTGCAAGCGAATGCCCTTGGATGCCCGATAAGAGTCAACGACACGCCTTCATCAAGCGCCGTCGTTGCCGGCGCAAAGCTCGCAACGCGCCGATGGACGGCGACGTGTCCTGTTGATAGGCCAGCCGTTCGAAGGTCTCCCGCCAGCTCAGCGCCGCCGGTTCCGCCGCCGGCCAGCGGCGCGCGATCCGCTCGCACAGTTGGGCGGCGGACAGGCGCTCCGCCCCCCGTACTCCGCGTTTGCTCAGCCCCCGGGCCAGCCGCCGGTATTCACGGGTCAGCGGCGTGGCGGAGCGGGGACCGCGCCCCCGGAACATGATCAGCGCCGTGGCCAGCACCAACAGTGCCGCCAGGGTCAGCAACAGCAACGCGAGCCGCCAGGGCGTCGCCGCGCCAAGCCAGCGGGACAGCCACTGGTTCTGGCGCTCCAGGTCATAACCCAGCACCCAGCTCTGCCAGCGGAATTCGAGCAGGTCCGCCCATTGCCGCAATTGAAACAGCACCGGCAAACGCCCGATACCATCGCCGGGAAGCCGGACCTCGCCGGCCTGGCTGAGGGAGCCGCGCAAGCCCAGTTCCACCCTTTCCGGCGCCACCGCCGCGGTCGGGTCCACTTCCACCCAGCCGCGCCCGGGCAGCCACACCTCGGCCCAGGCGTGGGCATCGTACTGACGGATCAACAGGTGCCGGCCCATGGGATTGGCTTCGCCGCCCTGATAGCCCCCCACAACCCGGGAAGGAATACCGGCGGCGCGCATCAGCACCACGAAGCTGCTGGCGTAATGCTCGCAAAATCCCCGGCGGGTATTGAACAAAAAACCGTCCACCACATCCGGGCCAACGGCGGGCGGGCTGAGGGTGTAATGAAACGGCTCGTCGCGGAACCAGTGCAAGGCGGCGCTCACCAGGGCGCTATCGTCCCGATATTGCCGGCGCCATTGGCTGGCCAGCTCACGGGCGCGCGGGAAACCCTGTTCCGGCAAACTCAACATCAACGCACGCTGATCCGGCGCCAGCGGTTCGGTCATTGGCACCCCGGTGTAACTGCGCACCCGATAGCGGAAATTACCGGTGACCGGTTCGGTGGCCACCAGGTGCCGGTCACGGGCCAGCACCAGACCATCGAACTCCGGCACCGGAGTATTGAGCGCGTACAGCCAGCGCCTCTGGCTCGGCGCCATGATCACCTGATAGTCCCAGTAAGGGCGGTCCGCGGCCCGCCGCAGCAGGTCCCGGTACCACAGTGGCGGCGTCCCCCGGCCGCTGTAGAAGGTCAGTTCATCACCCCAATCGTCCGGCCGCGCCTGGCTCCAGGTACGGCCATCGAACCAGCTGTAGGTCAGGCCACGCCAATAGCGCTGCCGGTAAGGCGGCACCTCGCCATCGAACTGCACGCGGAAGGCGATCGCGCTGGACTCGGCCAGATTGCTGACCTGCCCGGGCGCCATCGTGTCGCTCATGCCGGTTCGCGCCTGGCCCTGATCAGTATGCACGTTCCACAATGGCGGCAGCCGCGGCACCAGTACGAACAACACCACCGCCAACGGCACCGCCTGCAGTAATAGCACCGCCGCCTTGCCCAGATGCTGGCGCGAGCGCGCCTGGGAATCATTGTAGTGAATCCCCACCAGACTGGCGGTAAGCAGCAACAGACACAGGCAGACATAAAGAAAAACGAAGAATCCCTGCTGGAACAGCAGGATGGTGGCGCAGACGAAATAGCCGATGATGATCAGCACATAGGCGTCGCGGCGCCCCACCAGCTCCAGATACTTCAGGGCGAACAGGCTGGTAATCAGAGCGGTGCCCGCTTCCGGCCCGATCAGACGGCCGAAGCTCAGATAAATGCCGCCGACGGTGCCGAGTAACAGCAACACCCGTATCCATCGGCCCGGCAGCGGCGCCCGCTGACGATCCATCAGTGCCCGCCACAACAGGATCGCCAGCAACAACAGCACCTGCCAGAACGGTCCACGCAGCAGTTGCGGCAGGGAAATGGCGAGAATGGCGGCGGTCAGCCAGGGCCGGGCGTGACTGGGTACCTGATAAAGGCGGGCCATCAGCGCTGCCCTCCCTCGTTGCCGTGCAGCGCGAGCAGATCCAGAGCCCGCAGGCGATGTTCATCACCGCTGCCCGGCGCCAGTTCCATGGCGGGCAAGCGCAAACCAAAGGGTTGTCCGGCCTCGCTCAGCAGCAACACCCAATGGCATAGCAACGCCAGGCGTTGCTCCTCGGGCAGGCCTTCCAGACGGTCGTAGCCAAGCCAGAGCCGTTCGCCCTCCTCGGCGTCGAACAGTTTGGTGTTCATGCCGCGACCGCGCGCATAACCTTTCCAGTCCACCTGGCGAAGGGAATCCCCCAGCACGTAAGCGCGCAGCCCCTGGAGAGCTTCACTGCCGTGGCGGCCGGTGCCACCGGAACCGCCGCGGCCCTCCCAGGGCGAAGGGGCGTCCTCCCGGGGCCGGGGCCAGGCCAGACAATGATGTTCCAGCGCCACCAATGACCAGGCCCGCAGCAGGCCCAAGGGATAGCGGCTTTCCACCCGTAACCGCTGGGGCCGGACCGGGCCGCGCCGAGGCAGCGCCAGATTCAGCCACACGGTTTTTTCTTCTCCGGTTTCCAAACTGACTTCCTGGGCATCCTGCCCCGGCCAGCTCAACCACACACTGCGGTGCGGCTGTCCCCGCGACACCAGCACCACCGCCAGACCACCGTGCCCGCCGACAAAACCGTTGCGAGCGGCGCCGGCGCGCAGGGTCAGAGCGGAAAGATTGCGGAAAGTGTGCAGGATGCCCATCACAAACAAGGACACCATCAGGAAACACAGTGCCAGAATCAGATTGTTCTCGTAATTGACACCACCGAGAAACAACAGCAGCGCCACCACCAGATACAGCACACCATAGCCGCTGGGCAGAATGAAGATACGACGCTGATTCAACTGCACCTGATGGTCACGCGGCAGACGTCGGGCCAACCAGTTTTGCCAGGCGCGTTTTACCATGGCCGCCCTCCTTCGCTCGCGCCGGTCAGCGCACCACCGGCACGGTCTGCAACAGGGATTGGGTCATCGCCGCCACGTTGCCGCCTTCGCGGGGCTGCAGCCGGTGTTCCGCCACCGCCGCCCAGACCGACTGCACATCTTCCGGCAGCACATAGTCGCGACCGTGCAGCAACGCCCAGGCACGGGCGGCGCGCAGCAGTCCCAGGCCGGCACGGGGCGAAAGACCGGCGACGAAACGGCTGTCGGCACGGGTGGCGTCCAGCAAACGCTGTACGTAGTCGATCAGCTCCCGGGTGGCACGCAGTTGATCGACGAAGCGGCAAAGTTTCCGCAGCCCCGAAGGCTCAATCGCCGCTTCCAGTTGCCGTACCCGATCACGCTGGTCGCCGCCGGCAAGCAGATCCCGCTCCACTTCCGGCGACGGATAGCCGAGCGAAATGCGCATCAAAAAGCGGTCCAGTTGGGATTCCGGCAAGACGAAGGTGCCGGCCTGGGTCACCGGGTTTTGCGTGGCCACCACGAAGAAGGGTTCGGGCAGCGGCCGGGTCAGGCCATCCAGCGATACTTGCTGCTCTTCCATGGCCTCCAGTAACGCCCCCTGGGTTTTGGGCGTGGCGCGGTTGATCTCGTCGGCCAGCAGCAATTGCGTGAATACCGGCCCTTCCCGGAGGGTGAATTCACGGCTGTCCGGGTCGAATACGGAGACCCCGAGAATGTCCGCCGGCAACATGTCGCTGGTGAACTGAACCCGCCGGTAATCGAGCCGGAATACCCGCGCCAGGGCCTGAGCCAGAGTGGTCTTGCCCATGCCGGGCAGGTCTTCGATCAGCAAATGGCCGCCGGCGAGCATGCAGGCCAAGGCCAGTTTGATTTGTTCCGGTTTCCCCAATACCACCCGGCCCACCTGGGCCAGGGCTTTTTCCAGTGCCTGCATGGGTACGGCCTTGTCGTCGTTTTTTAAAACGGCGCTCCCCCCAATTCAGGAGCCCAAAAGAGGCTGGCTACACCCGATGTCGGATCTCTTCTCTCAAAACCCCAGCGTTTTCAGCCCCAGGGACAGATCCGCTTTCAGGTCCGCCAAGTCTTCCAAGCCTACCGCAATACGGATCAGGTTTTCCGTGATGCCGGCCCGTTGTTTGTCTTCTTCCGCCACCCGGCCATGGGTGGTACTGCCCGGATGGGTGATGGTGGATTTGGTATCGCCAAGATTGGCGGTGATCGAGATCAGCCGGGTGCCATCGATGAAACGCCAGGCGGCCTGGCGGTCCCGGTTACCATCGCTGTCTTCCACTTCGATCGCCAGTACCGCGCCGAATCCGCTTTGCTGACGCGCCGCCAGTTCATGCTGCGGATGGGATTTGAGTCCGGCGTAATGCACCCGCGCGATGCCCGGCTGCTGTTCCAGCCATTCGGCCAGCGCCAGTGTGTTGCGGGAATGGGCTTCCATGCGGATACCGAGGGTCTCCAACCCCTTGAGAAATACCCAGGCATTGAACGGGCTCATGCTCGGACCGGCGGAACGGACGAAACCGTGCACTTCATCCACCAGCATGGCCGGGCCCACCACGGCGCCGCCCAGGCAGCGTCCCTGTCCATCCAGGTATTTGGTGGCGCTGTGGATCACCAGATCCGCGCCGAGCGCCAGCGGCTTCTGCAAAGCGGGCGTACAGAAGCAGTTGTCGACGATAAGAATGGCGCCGTTGTCATGGGCCAGTTTCGCCAGGGCCGGAATGTCGCCGACTTCGGAGAGCGGATTGGACGGCGTTTCCAGGAACAGCACCTTGGTTTCCGGCCGGATCGCGGCGCGCCACTGCTCCAGGTCCGCCAGGTCCACCATGGTGGTCTCGACCTGGAATTTCTTCAGATAGCGATCGAACACCACGTTGGTGGTGCCGAACACACTGCGGGAGCTGACGATATGATCACCGGGAGCCAGCAACGCCAGGAAAGTGCTGCTGATGGCGGCCATGCCGGAGGCCAGGGCCACGCCCTTTTCCGCCCCTTCCATGGCGGCCAGACGCTGTTCGAACGCCGCCACCGTGGGATTGGTGAAACGGGAATAGACGTTGCCCGGTTCCTCGCCGGAGAACCGCGCCGCCGCCTGGGCGGCACTGTCATAGACAAAGCTGGAAGTCAGGAACAGCGGCTCGGAGTGCGACATCTGATCGGTACGCAACTGCGCCCAGCGAATCGCCAGCGTATCGGTATGCAGTTCGTTCGGATCAGAAAAGTCACTCATGATGTTCTCGGTTCACCTCAGTTGGAGTTGTGCAGGTCGATGACTTCGTTTTCCGCCAGGGCCCGGGCCTGCTCGCGAGCGGATTTGGCCAAGTCGTTGCGGCGCTGCTCCAGATTCTGGAGATAGTCCTGATCGATGTTACCGGCTAAATAGACGCCGTTGAACACGGAACAATCGAATTCCGTGATCCGCGAATTGCCTTCCTTGCAGGCGGACACCAGGTCCTCCAGATCCTGATAGATCAGGCGGTCGGCGCCGATGATCCGGCAGACTTCCTCGACACTGCGGTCGTGGGCGATCAGTTCATCGGCGGCGGGCATGTCGATGCCGTACACATTCGGGTACTGCACCGCCGGCGCGGCGGAGGCGAAGTAGACCTTGCGGGCACCGGCTTCACGCGCCATCTGGATAATCTCGTGGCAGGTGGTGCCACGCACGATGGAATCGTCCACCAGCAGCACGTTCTTGCCGGAAAATTCCAGCTCGATGGCGTTCAGTTTCTGGCGCACGGATTTTCGCCGCATCTGCTGGCCGGGCATGATGAAGGTGCGGCCAATGTAGCGGTTCTTGATGAAGCCTTCCCGGTACTTCACGTTGAGCCGGTTGGCCATTTGCAAGGCGGAAGTGCGGCTGGTGTCGGGAATCGGAATGACCACGTCGATGTCATGATCCGGCCATTCCCGCTCGACTTTCTCCGCCAGCTTTTCGCCCATGCGCAGGCGCGCCTTGTACACGGAAATGTCGTCCATGATGGAATCCGGACGGGCCAGATAAACATGTTCGAAAATACACGGGCTCAGCTGCGGATTGTCGGCGCACTGGCGGGTGTGCATCTGGCCGTCGGCGGTAATGTAAACCGCTTCACCGGGTTCCAGGTCCCGTTCCAGATGGAAGCCCAGGGAAGACAGCGCCACCGACTCGGAAGCCACCATGTATTCCGGCCCTTGCTCGGTGTCCTTCTTGCCGAAGCACACCGGGCGGATACCGTGCGGGTCGCGGAACGCGAGAATGCCGTAGCCGGTAATCATGGCGACCACCGCGTAGGCACCCTCCACCCGGCGATGCACCGCCGCCACCGCGTCGAAGATGTCGTCCGGCTCCGGCTGCAGCTTGCCGCGCAGTTGCAGCTCGTGGGCGAACACGTTGAGCAGCACTTCGGAATCGGAGGTGGTGTTAATGTGGCGCAGATCAGCACGGAAGATGTGTTCAGCCAGCGCCTCGGAGTTGGTCAGGTTGCCGTTATGCGCCAACGTGATGCCATAAGGCGAGTTCACATAAAACGGCTGCGCCTCGGCGGAACTGGAGCTGCCGGCGGTGGGGTAACGCACATGGCCGATGCCCATGTTGCCGACCAGCCGGCGCATATGGCGGTTACGGAACACGTCCCGCACCATGCCGTTGTCCTTGCGCAGAAACAGCCGGTCGCCGTCACAGGTAACGATGCCCGCGGCATCCTGTCCACGGTGTTGCAGGACCGTCAAGGCGTCGTAGATCGCCTGGTTCACATGGGAGTGGCCCACGATGCCAACAATGCCGCACATTTGCTTATCCTCGAGCTAGCTGGAGCTTGCGCTGATGTTGATGAGATAAGTGAGCAGATCCCCGGCCACCTGGCGGGTCCAGTTCTCCAGCATGACGAAATGCGGTACCAGTACCGACGCCTGCCACCAGGGATCCTCGATGAAAAGCTGGCGGCCCAGTGCGACCAGCACCACCACCAGCAGGACGCCGCGAATGGCGCCGAATACCATGCCCAGTAGCCGGTCGGTCCCGCTCAGGCCGGTGACCCGGACCAACTCGCCGAGCAAATGATTGATGAGCGCGCCGATCACCAGTGTCAGGACGAACAGCACACCAAACGCCACGGCCAAACGCAGACTGGGGGTCTCGATCTGATCCACCAGCAGCGCATCCAGCGCTGGGCTGAACAGCCGCGCCACCACGAAGGCGGCCACCCACGTCAGCAGAGAAAAGGCTTCCCGGGTGAAACCGCGGCGGAGGCTGATCAGGGCCGACACAGCGATGATGAACAGGATGATGCCGTCTGCCAGATTCAGAGTCATGAGATGGGGCGTGGGCGGAACAGGCGGCAAAGTTTACCAGAGCGTCCCGCGCTTGCCCATGGATGAACTTGAATGAACGTCATCGTCGGAGCCTATGTGTATAGGGGCATATTCGCTGGCAAGCCAGCTTCCCACAGCGGCTTTGTGGTACGAACTGTGGGAGCCAGCCTGCTGGCGAATCGGGCCTGCGGTGTTGGCACATTCGCTTGCAGGCAAGGTCCCACAAGCTCCCATAGAGATCACTAAGGCACGAAGGTGCGCACCAGGCCGTCGAGAGCGAAGCGCTTGTCATCGCGCAGGCGCTGTTTCATCGCCTCGGCGTCCTTACGCTGGATTTCCGGCCCCACGAACACCCGCTGCCATCGGTTGCCGTCCTGTTCCTGGGCGCGGAAATAGGCGTTGTAGCCCGCCTCGCGCAGCCGTTCCACCAGGGCCTCGGCATTGGCCTGATCACTGAAACTGGCCACTTGCACGGTGAAGCCCGAAGTCGGCAGGGTGCCGTTCCGTGCCGGGGCGGGCTCGGATTCCGGCTCGGGATCCGGTTGCGCCTGGGATTCCGGCTCGGGCTCGGTCTGCTCCTCCGGGGCCGGAGCCGCCTCGTCCTTGCCCCCCTGCTCTTCGGGCAATGGCTCTTGCAGTTCCGCCTGGCCGGCTTCGGCCACCGCCTGCTGGTCCGCTTCGATCTCCCGTTCCAGGCTTTCCTGCTCCTGTTCGTCGATGACCGGCTCCACCTCGGTGGTTTCCAGCGCCGGTGCTTCCGGCAAGGTCATATCCAACGCCACCCGGACCTGATCCGGAGAGCGCAAAACCAGAGGGGCAAGAATCGCCGCCAGCAGAAGCAGCAGCAACAGGCCAATCAAGCGGTGACGGGTGCGGGACTGCACGAACGAAGGCTCCTTGCGAATAAAAGGTCCAACAACGGGAGGGGCACGGACCCAGGCCGATCATCTCCGAGACGATTCGGCCTGGCGCTAGCGGGATTCTAGCGCGCCGGCGGCGGAACCGCCTCAATCACCGTCAGGGCTTCGGCCACAGTGTAGAAGGATCCCACGATCACCACCTGATCGCCAGTATCGCTGTCGTTCACCGCCGCTTCCAACGCTTCGGCAACACTGCCACAAGGATGGACCGCCGCCTTCCGGACTGTCTCCGGCAACGCCGCCACCAGCCTTTCCACGGTGGCGGCGCGGGGCAGATCCGGCCGGCACGGATACCACTCCAGCGGCTCGCCGGCGAACAGCGCCACCACCTGCTCCACCGGTTTGTCCGCCATCATGCCCAGCACCAGCCGGCGGCGGCCGGCACAGGCCGGCAAGCGATGCCGCAGCCGGGTCAACGCTTCCAGGTTATGACCGACGTCAAGGATGCAATCGATGCCTTTGAAACGGCGCCGGTCGCAACGGCCAGTCAGGCCGGTATCCACCACCTGGCCGGGAATATGAGGGGCCGGCGCCAAACCCGCCGCGGCCAGGGCCTGGACCGCGGTGGCCAGATTGTCATCGCCCAGACGCGCCGGCTCCGGTATCCGGTAGCGACGTTCCTCATCGCCGTCACGCACGGTCACTTCCCCGTCGCCCAGCGTGAACTCCCGCCCTGCCCTTAGCGGCAAGGCCGCCAGCGCCGCCAGTTCCGAGTCCAGATTCGACGGCGCCGCCAACTCACCGTAGACCAGCGGCCGGCCGGCCCTGCCGATGCCGATTTTTTCCCGCAGAATCGCTTCGCGGCTGTCGCCGAGCCAGTCCAGATGATCCAGCCCCACCGAGGTGACCACCGCCACATCGGCGTCGATCAGGTTGACCGCGTCCAACCGCCCGCCCAGGCCCACTTCAAGGATGCACAGGTCCGCGTCACTGCGCTGGAACAGCCACAGTCCGGCCAGAGTGGTGAACTCGAAATAGGTCAGCGCGGTGTCGCCGCGCCCCTGCTCCACCGCCGCGAAAGCCTGGCACAGCGCCTGGTCCGAGGCGGGGCCATCGGGCAGCCGGATACGCTCATTGAAACGCAGCAAATGAGGTGAGGTATAAACGCAGCAGCGCAGCCCGGCGGCCTCCGCCATGGCGGTAAGCAGGCGCACCACCGAGCCCTTGCCGTTGGTGCCGGCCACGGTGATCACCGGCATCGGCAGGGTGCGCACGCCCAGATCTCCGGCGACGCGGCGCAAACGCTCCAGCCCCAGCTCGATTTCGCTGGGGTGGAGCCGCTCGATGCGTTCGAGCCAGTGTTGGAGGTCGCTCATTGAGTGGACAGCGGCGCCCGGGTCATGTTGGCGAGAAGACGATGCAGAGTGTCACGCATTTGCAGACGCGGCACGATCATGTCGATGGCGCCGTGCTCAAGCAGGAATTCACTGCGCTGGAAACCTTCCGGCAGCTTTTGCCGCACGGTCTGCTCGATCACCCGCGGACCGGCGAAGCCGATCAGGGCGTTGGGTTCAGCCACGTTAATGTCGCCCAGCATGGCCAGCGACGCGGACACGCCGCCATAGACCGGATCGGTGAGTACCGAGATGAAAGGCAGCCCGGCTTCGCGCAAGCGCTCCAGGGCAGCGGAGGTCTTGGCCATCTGCATCAGGGAAAACAGACCTTCCTGCATGCGCGCGCCGCCACTGGCGGAGAAACACACCAGCGGCAGTCGCTGTTCCAGGCACACTTCCACCGCGCGCACGAAACGCTCGCCAACCACCGAACCCATGGAGCCGCCCATGAAACGGAACTCAAAGGCACAGGCCACCAGCGGCAGGCCATGCAGTTTGCCTTTCAGCACCACCAGCGCGTCTTTCTCGCCGGTGTCCTTCTGCGCGCCAGTGAGGCGGTCCTTGTACTTCTTGGAATCCTTGAACTTGAGCCGATCCTCCGGCGCCAGCTCGGCACCAATCTCGGAGGTGACGCCTTCATCCAGGAACAGCTTCAGGCGTTTGCGGGCCCCGATGCGCATATGGTGTTCGCACTTGGGGCACACATCCAGGTTGCGCTCCAGCTCCGGCCGGTACAAAGCACTGTCACAGCGTGGGCACTTGCGCCACAGACCTTCCGGTACGCTGTTGCGACGGTTTTCCTGCGGCCGGCGAACCGCGGGCAAAATCTTTTCCAGCCAGTTGTTGCTCATTACCTAGACCCTTGTATTTGACCCGCTTTATGGGACCCGCTTATCGCCAAGCGAGCACGGCATCGGCTTATTCGTCCATGGCGGAGCGCATGTCGGCAAGCACGGCGGCCACCGCCGGTGCGATGGCCTCGGTGCGCTGCGCGTTGGCGGCGATCTGGTTGACCAGCGCGCTGCCCACCACCACGCCATCGGCGACCCGGCTGACGGCCCGGGCCGATGCCGCGTCTTTGATACCAAAGCCTACCCCAATGGGCAATTGGGCAAGGTTGCGAATTGTTTCAACCCGCGACGCCACTTCCTCCACATTGAGGGTGGCGGCGCCGGTGACGCCCTTCAGGGAGACATAGTAAAGATAACCGCTGGCCGCCTCGCCGATGCGGCGAATACGCTCATCGGTGGTGGTCGGCGCCACCAGGAAAATCAGATCGACACCGCGCTGGCGGAATCGCGGCACGATGTCCTCGCATTCCTCCGGCGGCAGATCCACCAGCAGCACCCCGTCCACGCCGGCACTGACGCAGGCATCGGCGAAGGTTTCGTACCCCATGGCTTCCACCGGGTTCAGATAACCCATCAGTACCACCGGAGTACGATCATCCCGACGCCGGAACTCGGCGACCATGGCGAGCACGTCGCGCAGGCTGGTGCCGGATTCCAGAGCCCGCTCACAGGCTTTCTGGATCACCGGACCATCGGCCATGGGATCGGAGAACGGCACCCCGAGTTCGATGATGTCGGCTCCCGCCTCCACCATCGCGTGCATCACCGGCACGGTCACTTCCCGGTTGGGATCACCGGCGGTGACATAGGGAATCAGCGCCTTGCGGCCGCTCGTGTTCAGTTGTTCGAAACAGGCTTGAATACGGCTCATGGCATTCCCCCTCAAAACTCGATGCCGTCGATATCGGCCACGGTCAGGATATCCTTGTCACCCCGTCCGGACAGATTGACGATGAGATTCTGATCCGCGCTCATGGTGGGCGCCAGCTTGCGCGCATAGGCCAGCGCGTGGGCGGATTCCAGCGCCGGCATGATGCCCTCCACCCGGGTCAGTTCCCGGAACGCGGCCAGCGCTTCCTGGTCATCGGCGGCCACGTAATTGACCCGGCCGATGTCCTTGAGCCAGGAGTGCTCGGGACCGACCCCCGGATAATCCAGACCGGCGGACACCGAGTGGGTCTCGATGATCTGGCCGTTCTCGTCTTCCATCAAATAGGTGCGGTTGCCGTGCAGCACACCGGGACGCCCGGCGGTCAGCGGCGCCGCGTGGCGGCCGGTGTCGACGCCATCACCGGCGGCTTCCACGCCGTACATGGCCACGCCCTCGTCCTCCAGGAACGGGTGAAACAGGCCAATGGCATTGGAACCGCCACCGACACAGGCGACCAGCGCGTCCGGCAGTTTGCCGGCCTGCTTCAGACTCTGCTCCCGGGCCTCGCGGCCGATCACCGACTGGAAGTCCCGCACCAGCATCGGGTACGGGTGCGGCCCGGCCACGGTGCCGATGATGTAGAAGGTGTCGTCCACGTTGGTGACCCAGTCACGCATGGCTTCGTTCATGGCGTCCTTGAGGGTGCGTGAGCCGGAGGTCACCGGAATCACCTCGGCGCCGAGCAGTTTCATGCGGTAGACGTTGAGCCGCTGCCGGCGAATGTCTTCCTCGCCCATGAACACGTGACACTCCAGCCCCAATCGGGCGGCCACGGTGGCGGAGGCAACCCCGTGCTGGCCGGCGCCGGTTTCCGCGATCACCCGCTTCTTGCCCATGTGCTTGGCCAGCAAGGCCTGGCCGATGGTGTTGTTCACCTTGTGCGCGCCGGTATGGTTGAGATCCTCACGCTTGAGCCAGACGCGGGCGCCGCCGAGCTGTTCGCTCCAGCGTTCCGCCAGATACAACGGCGAAGGACGCCCCACGTAGTGGGCCAGGTCGTAATCGAAATCGGCCTGGAATTGGGGGTCATCCTTGAGACGCCGGTACATGGTTTCCAGTTCGTCCAAAGCGGCCATCAGGGTTTCGGAGACGAATCGTCCGCCGAATTGCCCGAAGTGGCCCCGCTGGTCGGGGAATGCCTTGTAATCAGGACGTTCAGTCACCTCATGCTCCTCGTCTGGGATAGCGTACTGTCAGGATTGTCGCGCCGGGCCCGAAGGGTCCGATCCTAGGGTCAGGCCTTGGCCGCGCGCAAAAAGGCCCGCACTGCGTGGCGGTCCTTGATACCGCCGAGGGTGGCGCCGGTCACCGCCCGCACCTCCACGCCGCCGCTCACGTCCACCCCCCAGGGGCGCACCTGGCGCACGGCCTCGGCCACGTTGGCCGGCGTCAAACCACCGGCCAGGATCAACGGCAACGCCGATTCCCGGGGCAGCAGGCCCCAGTCGAAGCGTTCGCCGGTACCGCCGGGGGTGCCCGGCACATAGCTGTCCACCAATAACCCGCGGGCGCCGGCGGCGGCGTACTCGCGCGCCACCCTGGCCGGGTCGGCGCCGTCACGCATGCGCAGGGCCTTGATCCAGGGACGCTGGAAAGCGGCGCCGTACTCCGGCGTTTCGTCACCGTGGAACTGCAGCATGTCCAGGGGCAGCTCACGCAGGTACTCGCGCACCAGTCCCGCGTCGGCGTTGACGAACAAGCCCACCGTGGTCACGAACGGCGGCAGCGCGGCGAGAATGCGCGCGGCACGTCGCGGATCCACGTAGCGGGGACTGGATGGATAAAACACCAGGCCGATGGCATCGGCGCCGGCGCGGGCGGCCTGTACCGCGTCTTCCGGACGGGTAATGCCGCAGATTTTAACCCGGGGTGTGCTCATCGAAATCCTATCAGGAAACGCGGGCCGAAGGACAGCGCCACAGGCGGCGCCACCTGCCCCGCGGGGACCGTCCATGTTAGCAAAGCGGCGAGGGTCTGGCACGCGAACATGCCATTCAATACTCCCAGACCACGAAGCCGCTGCAGGAGTTGGCCTGCCGGCGAATTCCGGGCCTCCGGCGTCTGCCCATTCGCTTGCAGGCAAGCTCCCACAGCGGCTTCGTAGCACGACCTGTGGGAGTCAGCCTGCTGGCGAATTCAGGCCCTCCGGCGTCGGCGCATTCGCTTGCAGGCAAGCCCCCACAGTGGCTTCGGCCACTTTTCAACCTACTCCAACCAGAGCGGCCCCAACGGCTCCCGCGGCAATTCAAACTGATCCGGGTAACCGATATCCACCAGATACAGTCCATAGGGCGGCGCGGTGACACCGCCTTCGCGGCGGTCACGGGCAGCCAGCACCTCGGCGGCCCATTCCACCGGTTGATGACCGGCGCCAATGGCCATCAGCACGCCGGCGATGTTGCGCACCATATGCATCAGGAAGGCATTGGCCTCCACTTCCAGGATGATCATCCGGCCGCGCTGCCGAATGTCCAGCCGGTGCAGCGTCTTCACCGGCGACTTGGCCTGGCAATGCACACAACGGTAGGACGTGAAGTCATGGGTGCCCACCAGCGCCCGGGCGGCGTCGGCCATCCGCTGTACATCCAGCGGCCGGTGGTTCCAGGTGACCTGGCGGCGGAACAACGCCGGCGGCGCGCCGGCATTGTAGATCACGTAACGATAGCAGCGCCGGAAAGCACTGAAACGGGCGTGAAAGTCGTCGCTCACCGGCACCGCCCAGCGAACCGCCACGTCGTCGGGTAAAAAACGGTTGCCGCCCATGACCCAGGCTTTCATGTCGCGATTGGCGTTTGAATCGAAATGGCACACCTGGCCGGTGGCATGCACGCCGGTATCGGTGCGGCCGGCGCAGATCAGCGTCACCGGGTGGTCCGCCACTCGCGACAGGGCCTGCTCCAGGTGCCACTGCACCGTGCGAACGCCATCCTCCTGGGTCTGCCACCCATGGAAGCGGCTGCCATCGTATTCCACCGCCAACGCGATCCGGGTCATGATGGGCCTGTTTTTTTCACGCCAAAAGGAAGGGGCGATACCTTACGGCATCGCCCCCTTTTTTTACAGAACGGCGTTTTCGCTTACACGTAATACGCCTTACTCGACGCGCTCCAGCAACTGGCGGGCATCGTCCCGCTGGCTGTCACTGCCTTCGCTGATCACCTCGTTGAGGATATCCCGGGCGCCTTCCATATCCCCCATTTCGATGTAGGCGCGAGCCAGGTCCAGTTTGGTGGCGTTCTCATCGGTTTCCGCCAGGAAGTCGAATTCATCATCCTCGTCAGCGGACACCGGTACCGGCGCGGCCGGTTCCTGAACCTCGCTGGCCGGCGGCTCGGCGGGCGCCGGAGCCTCGAAGGCCGGGTCCCCGAAAGCTTCCGTACCGGCATCGGCGGCCACCGGCTCGGGCAGTTCGATCGCCGCCTCCGGGGTTTCATCGGCACCGGCATCGTCCAGATCCAGGCCGTCCAGGGAAAACTCGAAGGTGTCGTCACCCTGATCCTCCGTCCCCTCTTCGCCGTGGTCGTCGCTCTCCGGTTCGGAGACCGGCTCGGCAGCGGGCTCGGCCTTGTCGCCCTCCCACTCCAGTTCCAGGTCGTCCAGTTGGAACTCCAGCGACTCCGATCCCGGCGGCGTCGTCCCGGTTACAGGCTCCTCCCGCGGGGCTTCCACCGGCGTCGAGTCCAGCTCCAGGCCGTCAATGTCATCGGTGTCGCCCGTGTCGGAAGAAAAGTCGGAAGAAAAATCCAGATCATCCAGATCCAGGCCATCCGAACTTACCGGGGTATCGTCCCGGACCGTCAGCGTGGCGTGAGTCAACGGCTCCTCGTCCAGAGCCAGGGCCTCTTCCGGATCGTCGTCGATCAGCACCGGTTCGTCGTCATCGGCCTCGCTCGGCGGCGCCTTGTCATCGTCCAGACTGAACTCGAAGTCATCCAGGTTGAGCGGGTCCTCCCCCGTTTCCCCTTGCTGATCGTGCTCCGACGGGACCGGCCCGCCGGGATCACCAGCCAGATCCAGTTCCAGATCGTCCAGGGATAGCGGAGCGGACTCGTCCGTGCCGGCCTGCCCGCCTCCGCCCAGCCGTTCGATGGCCCGGTCCAGTTCCTCCGCGGTACCGGCGTACAGCGCCGCCTGTTGCCGGAACGCCGCCTGATCGCCCATTTCGTTCAGCACTTCCAGCAGCCGCACTTTCAAATCGTTACGGCCCGGCGCCTGGTTGATTTCATTACGGAGGAAATCCGCCGCCTGCGGGTAGCGGCCATAGGCCACATAGACCTCCACCTCTTCCAGCGGATCCTGACTGGCGGCGGCGGCAGCACGGGATCCATCCTCGTCATCGGCGCCGCCGGCACCGGTCCGCGCCGCCGCCGGGTCCTGCCCGGACCGCCCTTCGTCTTCGTTGTCACCGTCGTCCGCCAGCGGCATCAAGGGCGGCAAAGCGTCTTCCTCCGGGTCATCCTTGCCGCTCTGACGGCGGCGCAACGCCAACAGCAGAAGCAGCAACAGTGCCGCCACGGCGGCTCCCAGATACAGCAGGTTGCGCATTACCCAGTCCAGCCAGCCAGCGGGCGCCGGGGCAGCCGGCTCGGCCGCCGGCGGCAGCGGACGCACGGAAGCGGCACTGTCAGCGCCGCTTGCCGGTTGGGACGGGGATTTCGGCGCGGCCTTGGCGGCGCCGTCGGGCCTCTCCGTATCCGTGGTCGAAGAGTCAATGGTGGAACCCCCCATGGCGGCGGAGTCGGCCGGCGGCGAGGTGCTGGCCGCCGGATCCGTCGTCTCCGCGGGCACCGGCTCCCCCGGGGCCTGTTGCTCGGGGGTCATCTCCGCTGGGGTAATCCGAGCAGGTGCAAGCAAGGCCTCATCCACCTTGCCATCGCCCTCGCCCTCCCGCAGCTGCCGCAGTGCCTCTTGAAGGGCCGCGATCTTCTCATTCTGCAAGCGCAGCATTTCGCCACTGGTATCCAACTGCTCGCCGAGCTCATCGATACGGCTGCGCAGCTCATCGTTCTCCCGGCTCAGCCGGTCCAGATTCTCATCGCGAATAGCCAGTTCGTTCTGCAGCGCGGCGGTGGCCGCTTCACCGCCACCGCCGGTACCGGTGCCATCACCGTCACGGGCGGCGTCGGAGGCATCCGGCGCCACCAGCGTAACCCGGCCGCCATCGCCTTCCTGTTCCACTGGCGCGGCCTCGCTTTGCTCGGTGGCATCCAGTTGCGCCGCCGCCAGCGTTTCCTCCGCATTGGTGCTGGCCGCACGCCGCTGGCGCCATTCGCTGGTTTGATCGGCCACTCGCCGCATTGCTTCGCTGCTGGCGATCGCCGCCGCCTGACGTTCGCTGGGCAGCCGCAGCACCGCGCCTTCCCGCACCAGATTGATGTTGCCGTCGATGAAGGCTTCCGGATTCATTTCCTGAATCGCCATCATCATTTGTTGGACGGAGACCCCGCCGCCAGGGCGATGCTCGGCGGCGATGCGCCACAGGGTATCGGACGAGCGCACCCGGTAGCGGTCATTGTTTTCGTTCAGAGTGCCACGCCCCGGCGTCGCGCTGCTGGCGGTGCCACCCTGGTCCGAGTCCGCTTGCTCCGGTTCCGGCTTCGGTTCCGCGGATTCGGCCACCGTTCCAGCATCGTCCTCCGGCTCAACGGTGTTTGCTGTTTCCTCTTGGGGTTCTTCTCGCGGTTCGCCCTCCGTCGCCGCGTCGCTGACGGCGGGTGCCCGTGGTTCGGGCTCCGGCGCGGGCGGCGCCGGTTCGGTCTTCGGCTGCGCTTGCGGCACGACCGGCACCGGCGCCGGTTGAACCTGGGCGGCACTGACCGCCTCACCGCCGGCGTCGTAGCTGGGCGGATCCAGCAATACGGTGTATTCGCGCACCAGACGGCCGGTGGGCCAGAGAATCTCCACCAGGAAGTTGAGATAGGGCTCACGCACCGGCTGGCGGGAACGGATGTGCAGAACCCCGTCGCCCTCGCCGGTGAAGGTCACCTCGAACGTCAAATCATTGAGGAAGTAGCCGCGCTCCACCCCGGCGGAGTCGAATTCCGCTTGCGGGGCCAGATTGACCACGATTTCCTCTGTCGACAGCCGTCCGGTTTCGTGCAGGACGACGTCCATCTCCAGCGGCTGGTTCAGATAGGAGTTAAGCTCGTATTCCCCCACCCCCAGAGCAGCCGCAAGCCCCGGCGTCATCGCCGCCAGCGCGACAAACCCTATGCCAAATTTTCGGAGCATGTGGTTGAACCCCAGTTACTTATTCTGTATTCCCCGCCCTCTGAGCCGGCAGGCACGCTGCGGATTTCTTTCCGCGAGTCTCGGAATAAGGTCTGGAACAATCCAGAGAAAACAAACCTTATTCTGAGACGCTCTGGTCAGAAAGTCCGCATTCGATTGTGCCCGACGACGGGGTATAAACCTAGAAACTGCGTCACATATTGCTAGTAAGTGCGCATTTTTCATGGTTTTTTCGAAAAAATGCGCGCGCAACCGTGGATTGAGACGCCCCCGTCCCGAGCCGCCAGGGCGGCCCGAGAGCTACGACTTTATTCTGGCGGGATGGGGGTTGTCGAGGGGGTAAGCACTTCCTTTGCCCACGATTTGCGGGCACGCGGCTGGCGGGGCGCTGGCCTCCTGGCCCGCATACACGTCGCTACAAGCTCCCACAGCGGCTTCGTGGCCGGGGGAATTGGAATCGGACGGTTGAGAGCAGGATCACGCCCCGGCGAGCAGTTGCTCCACCAGCAGGACGGCATTGCGGGCGGCGCCGGCCTTGATGTTATCGGCCACGGTCCAGAAGCTCAGTTCGCCCTGCCCGTCCACGTCTTCCCGGGCACGGGCCAGCCGCACCAGCGGCTCCTCTTTCACCTGCCGTACCGGGGACGCGCCGTCCCCCTCTCCGCCTTCGTCCTGGGCCAGACCCGGCGCCTCGTCCCAGCAGGCCTGCGCCTGAGCCAGACCGATGGGCAGACCGCCACGCACCACCACCACCTGGGAAAGGCCATGGAACACCGGCACCTGCACACAGCTCACATCCACGGCCAGGTCCGGACGCCCGAGCACCCGCCGGGCTTCCAGCATCAATTTCAATTCCTCGCTGGTATAGCCGTTGTCCTGCAGACGCCCGACGGTGGGCACGAGGTTGAAGGCGTATTGCGGTTCCGCGCCTTCGCTGGCGTCCATGCCATTGAGCAAACGCGCGCTCTGGCGGGCCAGACGTTCCACGCCATTGCGCCCCGAGGAGGAGGCGGCCTGCAACTGGGTCACGGTGACCCGCTGCAATTCGGAGATCGCCATCAGCGGCTTCAAGGCCAGCATCAGTTGCACGGTGGCGGCATCGGCGGCGGCGGCCAGATTGCGCTCGCGGGCGGCGGGAATCTGCTCGTCGTTGACCCCGGCCACCAGCAACGGCACGTCCGGCTCGTAACGGAACGCCGGTGACAGGTCCAGGACCATGGCTCCGGCATCCACCGCGCGCGGCGCCCATTCCTGGGACACCGCGGCGCCGGCGGCGAACACCACCAGCGCCACGCGGGAGAAATCGAAGCCATCCAGCCGCTGCACCGTCAGCGAACGGCCGCCCACCCGCAAAGACGTGCCTTCGCTCTCTTCCGAGGCCAACAGGAACAGTTCTCCGTAAGGCACCTTGCGCTGCGCCAGTTGCTCCAGCAGGGCATCGCCCACCAGGCCGGTGGCACCAACCACCGCCAATCCGGGTTCCATCGACATTGTTTATCCTCCAGGACAACGTTCCGTCAGAACAAAGACAAACGGCACAAGCCCGCTGGACTCGTGCCGTTCGTTGGGGCCGGACGTCCGCGCCGGACGTTCGACTTCTTGATCACCGCTCCAGCAGAATCCGCAGCATGCGGCGCAGCGGCTCGGCGGCGCCCCACAGCAACTGATCGCCGACGGTGAAGGCGTTGAGATATTCGCCGCCCATGTTCAGCTTGCGCAGGCGCCCCACCGGAACGGTCAAGGTGCCGGTTACCGCCGTCGGCGTCAGATCACGCAGCGTCGCCTCTTTCTCGTTGGGCACCACTTTCACCCAGTCATTGGCGTTGCGGATCAGGTCGTAGATCTCATCCAGCGGCACATCTTTCTTCAGTTTCACCGTCAGCGCCTGGGCGTGACAGCGCATGGCGCCGATGCGCACACAGGTGCCGTCCAGCGGGATCGGTTGGTCGCCGCGACCGAGGATTTTGTTGGTCTCGGCCTGGGCTTTCCACTCTTCCTTGCTCTGGCCGTTTTCCATTTCCTTGTCGATCCACGGCAGCAGCGAGCCGGCCAGTGGCGCACCGAAGTGCTGTTGCGGCAGATCACTGGAGCGCATGGTATCCGCCACCTGACGATCGATGTCGAGAATGGCGCTGGCCGGATCCGTCAGTTTGTCCGCCACGGCACCGTGGATGGTGCCCATCTGCGCGATCAGCTCGCGCATGTTCTGGGCGCCGGCACCGGAGGCCGCCTGGTAGGTCTGGGCGCTGGCCCACTCCACCAGATCGGCGTTGAACAAACCGCCCAGGGCCATCAGCATCAGGCTCACGGTGCAATTGCCGCCGACGTAGTCCTTGACGCCGTTGTCCAGCGCCTGGTCGATCACCTTGCGGTTCACCGGGTCCAGCACGATGACGCTGTTGTCCTGCATGCGCAGCGCGGAGGCGGCGTCGATCCAGTAGCCCCGCCAGCCGGCTTCACGCAGTTTGGGATACACCTCATTGGTGTAGTCGCCGCCCTGGCAGGTGACAATGACGTCCAGTTTTTTCAGCTCATCGACGCTTTTGGCGTCGCCCAGCGCCGGAATTTCCTTGCCCACATCCGGGCCGGCCTGGCCGACCTGGGAGGTGGAGAAGAACACCGGTTCGATGTCCTGGAAATCGTTTTCCTCACGCATGCGGTCCATCAATACGGAACCGACCATGCCACGCCAGCCGATAAAACCGACTTTCTTCATTGAGACTTGTCTCCCGAAGGGGTTGCCCCTTCTCAATCTATGGGTTCAGGCGCCGATCAACCGCGAGCCAGTGCTTCGGCCACGGCGGCGCCCATTTCCTCGGTGCTCACTTTGCGCGTGCCCTCGGTGTAAATATCCGCGGTACGCAGCCCCTGATCGAGAACCTGCTCCACCGCGGCCTGGATCGCATCCGCCACGTCGCCACGCTCCAGACTGTAGCGCATCAGCATGGCCAGCGACATGATGGTGGCCAGCGGGTTGGCGATGCCCTGGCCGGCGATGTCCGGCGCCGAGCCGTGGCAGGGTTCGTACAGGCCCTTGCGGTTTTCGTCCAGGGACGCGGAGGGCAGCATGCCGATGGAACCGGTGAGCATGGCGGCTTCATCGGAGAGAATGTCACCGAACAGGTTGCCGGTGACGATCACGTCGAACTGTTTCGGCGCGCGTACCAGTTGCATGGCGGCGTTGTCCACGTACATATGGGACAGTTCGATATTCGGGTAGTCCTTGGCGGCGTCGGTGACCACCTCTTTCCACAGCTCGGTGACTTCCAGCACATTGGCCTTGTCCACCGAGCAGACCTTGTTGTTGCGCTGGCCGGCCAGTTCGAACGCCACCTTGGCGATACGGCGCATTTCCGATTCGGAATAGACGTCGGTGTTGAAGCCGACCCGCTCGCCGTTCTCCTCACGGATACCGCGCGGCTGACCGAAGTAGATGCCGCCGGTCAGTTCACGGACGATGAGAATATCCAGGCCCGACACCACTTCCGGTTTCAGCGAGGAGGCGTCCGCCAGTTGCGGGAACAGAATCGCCGGGCGCAGATTGGCGAACAGGCCCAGCGAGGAGCGCAGCCGCAGCAGGCCACGCTCGGGGCGCTTGTCCCGTTCGATGGTGTCCCACTTGGGACCGCCGATGGAACCGAACAGAATGGCGTCAGCGGCGCGCGCCTTGTCCAGCGTGCTCTCTGGCAGCGGGTCACCGTGCAGGTCATAGGCGGCGCCGCCCACCGGCGCTTCGTCCAGGCTGATGTCGAGGCCGAAACGCTGCTCGGCGGCGCGCAGCACGCGCACCGCTTCCTGGACGATTTCCGGGCCGATGCCGTCACCCGGCAGAATCAGAATGTGGCTCATGGTTCGCTTCCGTGGTGTTGTCCTGATCAGTGGTTCGCGTGCTCGGCGAACACCCAGGGCTCGCGGGCCCGGCGGCGTTCCTCGTAGGCGCGGATGGTGTCCGCTTCCTGCAGGGTCAGGCCGATCTCATCGAGGCCGTTGAGCAGGCAGTGTTTGCGGAACTCATCAATGTCGAAATCGTAGGCCTTGCCGTCCGGCGTGCGCACCTGCTGGGCTTCCAGGTCCACGGTCAGACGCAGGCCGGGATTGGCCGCCTCGGCCTGGAACAGTTCTTCCATCTGCCCCTCGGAGAGCACGATGGGCAGCAAGCCGTTCTTGAAACAGTTGTTGTAGAAGATATCGGCGAAGCTCGGCGCGATCACCGCGCGAAAACCGAAATCCATCAACGCCCAGGGCGCGTGCTCACGGCTGGAGCCACAACCGAAGTTGCGGCGGGCCAGTAAAATAGTAGCGCCCTGATAGACCGGCTGATTCAACACGAAATCCGGGTTCTTCGGCCGTGCGTTATTGTCCTGGCCCGGGTAGCCCTCGTCCAGATAACGCCACTCATCGAACAGGTTCGGCCCAAAGCCGGTGCGCTTGATCGATTTGAGAAACTGCTTCGGAATGATCTGGTCGGTGTCCACGTTGGCGCGATCCAACGGCGCCACCAGCCCTTCATGCTTGACGAATTTTTCCATGATCGCTTACCCCAATTCCCGCACGTCGACGAAATGACCGGCCACCGCGGCGGCGGCGGCCATGGCCGGGCTCACCAGATGGGTGCGGCCGCCGTTGCCCTGCCGGCCCTCGAAGTTCCGGTTGGAGGTGGAGGCACAGTGCTCACCGGGTTGCAGACGGTCCGGGTTCATCGCCAGACACATGGAGCAACCGGGCTCGCGCCATTCAAAACCGGCTTCGATGAAGATCTTGTCGAGGCCTTCCTGTTCCGCCTGCTTCTTCACCAGACCGGAACCCGGCACCACCAGCACCTGCTTCACCGAATCCGCTTTCTTGCGTCCCTTGGCCACATCGGCGGCGGCGCGCAAATCCTCGATTCGCGAATTGGTGCAGGAACCGATGAACACCCGGTCCACGGGAATATCACCGACCTTGATGCCCGGCTTGAGGCCCATGTACTCGTAGGCGCGCAACATGCCGGAGCGTTTCACTTCATCGCTTTCCGCCTGCGGATCCGGCAGGCTGGCGTCCACCGCCACTACCATTTCCGGGCTGGTGCCCCAGGACACCTGCGGGCGGATGTCGGCGGCGTCGATCTCCACCACGGTATCGAATCGGGCGTCGTCATCGGACACCAGGGTACGCCAGTAGGCTTCCGCCTGTGCCCATTGTTCACCGGTCGGCGCCATCGGACGGCCCTTGACGTAATCCACGGTGATGTCGTCCACCGCTACCATGCCGGCGCGGGCGCCGGCCTCGATGGCCATGTTGCAGACCGTCATGCGGCCTTCCATGCTCAGCGAGCGGATGGCGCTGCCGGCGAATTCGATGGCATGGCCGGTACCGCCGGCGGTGCCGATCACGCCGATGATGTGCAACACCACATCCTTGGCGGTAACGCCTGGGCCAAGGTCGCCCTCCACCTTCACCTGCATGTTTTTCATCTTTTTGGCCACCAGGGTCTGGGTGGCGAGCACATGCTCCACCTCACTGGTGCCAATACCGTGAGCCAGACAGGCCAGCGCGCCATTAGTGGAGGTGTGGGAATCGCCACACACCACGGTCATGCCCGGCACCACCGCGCCCTGCTCCGGCGCCATCACGTGCACGATGCCCTGACGCACGTCACCGATACCGAACTCGGTGATACCGAACTCGCGGGTGTTGTCCTGCAGCGTTTGCACCTGAATGCGCGAGGTCTCGTCGGTGATATCGGCGGCGCTCTTGAACGGCGTGGTCGGCACATTGTGGTCGATGGTCGCCACCGCCGCGCCGGTCCGCCAGGGCTGCCGCCCGGCCAGACGCAGACCTTCGAAGGCCTGCGGCGAGGTCACTTCGTGGATGATGTGACGATCGATGTAGATCAACGCCGATCCGTCTTCCCGCTGGGCGACGAGATGGGCGTCCCACAACTTGTCGTAGAGGGTCTTGCCTGCCATTGATGCTTCTCCTGGAGCCTTGGGGGGCTGAGCCCGGATATCTCACCAGTCCGCACTTAACATCGGACCGATGAGAGAGATATCGCCGCTATGCTTGGCACGCATCAGACGGCCCTAAAGCGCAGCTGATGTTCCCGAGCCGCTGGACCAGGCCCCGGCCTGGCACGGCGCGCCCCGGAAACATCAGCTGCGCTTTATGACTCGCCTGCTACGCACCAACTGGTGAGATATCCGGGCTGTTAATGCCCACACCCTACGCGGGGGCATAAGATAAATCCAATTCATCTTTTTTATGGTTTGGATTCCCATGAGTTATCTGAGAGGATAAGAGACCGAAGGGCTGGGTAGTTTGTGGTGACTCCGAACCGCCGCCCTGCCCGCCCTAATTCCTCGATACCGGAGGCAGCCCCACCCCATGGATACCCAATCCTTGCAAGCCTTCATGGCCGTGGCCGAGAGCGGCTCCTTTTCCGGCGCGGCGGAGCGGCTGTTCCTGACCCAGCCGGCGGTGAGCAAACGCATCGCGGTGCTGGAACAGCAATTGGGGGCTCGCCTGTTCGACCGGGTTGGACGGCGTATCCGCCTCACCGAAGCCGGCGAGGCGCTGTTACCCCGGGCGCGGAAAGTGCTTCAGGAACTGGAGGACATGGGCCGCGCCATCAACAACCTCACCGGCGAAGTCAGCGGCACCCTGCGCATCGGCACCAGCCACCATATCGGCCTGCATCGCCTGCCACCGGTGCTGCGGCGTTTCTCCCGGGAGTACCCACAGGTGCGCCTGGACATCCATTTCATCGATTCCGAGGAAGCCTGGGAGGCGGTGCTGCACGGGGATCTGGAGATGGGGGTGGTGACCCTGCCGCCGCAGCCGGATACCCGCCTGCACAGCCAGGTGATCTGGGACGACCCGCTGGTGTTCATGTGCGCGCCGGAACACCCGCTGGCCCGGCAAGCGGATCTCACCCTGGAAACCCTGACCCGCTTCAGCGCCATCCTGCCCTCGCCAGTCACTTTCACCCGCCGCATCGTTGAGCGGCTGTTCCAGGAACACGGCCTGGCGCTGAACATCTCCATGTCCACCAATTATCTGGAGACCATCCATATGATGGTCTCCATCGGCCTGGGCTGGAGCGTGCTGCCGGCCACCATGCTGGACCAAAGCGTGATCGAACTGGCGGTGGACACCCCCCTGCCGGAACGCAAACTGGGCGTGGTGACGCATCCCGGGCGGAGCCGGTCCAATGCGGCACGGGCCTTCCTTGAAGCAATCGATAGTGAATAGTTAACAGCGATGACGGCAGTGAATAGTTAACAGTTAACAGTGAATAGCGAAAGTCAAAAACAGTTCGTGTCTTTGCTGTGGGAGCCAGCCTGCTGGCGAATCCCGACCTCCGGCGTTGGGCCATTCGCTTGCAAGCAAGCTTCCCACAGCGGCTAAAGACCAGCGCTTTTGATTTTCACTGTTAACTATTCATTGTTCCCTATTCACTGCCCTTGTCGCCGGGCACCGGCGACAAGGGCGCCACCACATCCCCATTCTGCGCCCGGTGGCGCAGGTAGTGGTCCATCAGCACCAGGGCCATCATGGCTTCGGCGATGGGGGTGGCGCGCACGCCGACGCAGGGGTCGTGGCGGCCCTTGGTGACCACTTCGGTGGGCTGGCCGTCCAGGGTCAGGCTGCGGCCCGGGATCAGGATGCTGGAAGTGGGCTTGAGGGCGATGCTGGCGCGCAGGCGCTGGCCGGAGCTGATGCCGCCGAGGACGCCGCCGGCATGGTTGCTGACGAAGCCTTCCGGAGTCATCTCGTCGCGATGCTGTTCGCCGCGCTGGTTGACCACCTCGAAGCCGTCGCCCACTTCCACCGCTTTCACCGCGTTGATCGACATCAGAGCCTTGGCCAGATCCGCGTCGAGGCGGTCGAACACTGGCTCACCCCAGCCCGGCGGCACACCGTCGGCGAACACCGTGACCCGGGCGCCAATGGAAGATCCGTCCTTGCGCAGGGCGTTGATCAGCGCCTCCAGCTCCGGCACTTTGGCGGCGTCCGGAAAGAAGAACGGATTATCGTTGACCGTGCTCCAGTCAAACTGCTCGGCACGGATATCGCCGATCTGCTCGACGCCGCCGAAAATCCGCACCCCGATCCGCTCGGCCAGAAATTTGCGGGCGATGGCGCCGGCGGCCACGCGCATGGCGGTTTCCCGGGCGGAGGAGCGTCCGCCGCCGCGGTAATCACGGAAGCCGTACTTCTGGGTGTAGGTGTAGTCGGCGTGACCGGGACGGAAGGTATTGGCGATCTCGCTGTAATCCTTGGACTTCTGATCGGTGTTTTCGATCAGCAAGCCGATCGGCGTGCCGGTGGTCTTGCCTTCGAACACGCCGGAAAGGATGCGCACCTGATCCGGTTCGCGTCGCTGGGTGGTGTAACGGCTGGTGCCGGGTTTACGCCGATCCAGCTCACCCTGCAGGTCCTCCTCGCTCAACGCCAGCCCCGGCGGGCAGCCGTCGACGATGGCCCCGAGCGCCGGGCCGTGACTCTCACCAAAGGTGGTCACCCGAAACCGTTCACCAAAACTGTTCCCAGACATTCGTGCTCCTCGATCAGGGGTCGCCGGTCAGCCGGCGAAATACTCACGATGGTCGACCAATTGTTGCCGTGTCAGCAGAAAAACGCCATGGCCGCCGCGCTCGAACTCCAGCCACAGGAACGGCACCTCCGGCCAGGCCGCCATCACGTGCTGGTCGCTGTTGCCCACCTCCACGATCAGCACACCGTCATCGCTCAGATAATCGGCGGCCTCGGCCAGAATACGGCGGGTGAAGTCCAGACCATCGGCGCCGGAGCCCAGTGCCAGTTCCGGCTCGTGGTGGAATTCCTCTGGCATGGCGGCGAGATCGGCGGCGTCCACGTAAGGCGGGTTGGAGACGATCAGATCATAACGCCCCCGCAAGCCGTCAAAGCCATCCGAAAGCACCGCCCGCACCCGGTCACCAAGGCCGTAGTGATCGATATTGGCCTGGCACACCGCCAGGGCGTCGGCGGAAATATCACTGGCATCCACCTCGGCGTCTTCCATCGCCATGGCCATGGCAATGGCGATACAGCCGCCCCCGGTGCACAAATCCAGTGCACGCAACGGCTGGTCCGGATCAAGCCAGGGCTGGAAACCGGCTTCGATCAGTTCGGCGATCGGCGAACGGGGGATCAGCACCCGCTCGTCCACCTGGAACGGCAGACCGCAAAACCAGGCCTGGCCGGTCAAATACGGCGTCGGCACCCGCTCGTTGACGCGGCGCGCCAGCAGGGCCACGAAGGCTTCCAGTTCATGGGGCAGCAAACGGGCATCGAGCATGCGGGGGTCGGTGTCGTGGGGCAGCGCCAGCACATGCAGCAGCAGCGCCAGCGCCTCGTCGCCATGGTCGTCGGTGCCGTGGCCCAGAAACACCCCGCCGCGACGCAGGCAGCTCTCGCCCCAACGCAGACAATCCCGGGGCGTGCGCAGGGTGGCCAGGGCCTGTTGTTGCTGAATCTCGTCGATCACCTGAGGACCTCCACGAATGGGCGCGGAAGATTAGCATAGAACGGCGCGGGATGGAGGATCACGGTCCGCCGGCCACCCACATAGCACTTTCACCGGATTGATTTCCCGGGCCCACCTGCGCCACTCTCATAAGATTGCCCAAAATAAGCAGGATGCGATAACCCCATGCCCTCCCTCACCGTCCGTCAGGACGGCCCCCTGACCCTGGTCGAACTGCCCGATGGCATTGATGTGGATCCGGCGGTGCAGTGGCGTATCTACCGTCAGCGGCTGGCGCTGTTTCACACGCATGGAGAACTGCGTCAACGCGTGATCTACTACGGTAATATCGGCAGCCTCGACATGCGTGCCGCGCGCTTTGCCTGCGGCGCCGATTTCGCGCGGATCACCGCGCACAAGGTCATCGTGCTGGAAAGCGCGCTTAACCGAACCTTCGCGCACATGATGCTGACGCTCAATAAGCCGGCATTCACCGTCAGCACGGCGTTATCGCTGGAACAGGCGAGAACCCGGCTGCTCAGCGAGCTTCCCGCCGACGCGGGGGATAGTACCCTTGCCGCCAGTATCAAAGGCAGGTAGTAAAGAAAAAGTGGCCGCTGCCCATAATAATCACGCCCTCTTTTTTCGCCGACACTGATGAGGAAGCCATGCGCATCTGGTTATTCAAAACCGAACCCGACGCCTTCAGCCTGGACGACTTGCAAGATGCTCCGGACGGCACCTCCGGCTGGGATGGCGTACGCAACTACCAGGCCCGCAACCGCTTGCGCGATGAGGTGAGCAACGGCGACCGCGTTCTGATTTACCACTCCAGCTGCAAAGTGCCCGCCATCGTCGGCGAGGCGGAAGTCGTCTCCGACGCCTATCCGGATCCCACCCAGTTCAGCGCCGGCCATCCCGGCGAGGACAGTCGCAGCCGCCCCGACCAGCCCCGCTGGTATCAGGTGGATGTACGCTACCACCGCCACTTTCCCCAACCGCTCTCCCTGGCCACCATCCGTGATCACGCGGAGTTCGCCGACATGGAGCTGGTGACCCGCCCACGGCTGTCGATCCAGCAGATAACGGATCGTCAGTACCAGCAGATTCTGGCGCTGTGCGGAGCCGATGAGCCGCGGTCCGCCACGGGCGCGGCCTGACCAGGAGGGAGGCGGTTTCACTCGCCACCGTTTCCTCCGGTATGCTTAAGTAAGAAAAACAACGCAGTGGGGCACTTTATGAAACTGCATCACCAGATTTTTCTCGCCATGATTTTGGGCGGGCTGGCGGGCTGGGTGACCAGTGAAGATACCCGGATATTGGGCATCGCCGTTATCGAAGCCTATGACCTGATCGGCACGTTGTTCATCAATGCCTTGAAAATGCTGGTGGTGCCGCTGATCACCACCGCCATCATCAGTGGTCTGGTCAACGTCGGCCAGGGCAAGAACCTGGGCCGGCTGGGCGCCAAGACCGTGCTGTTCTATATGAGCACCAGCCTGATCGCCATTCTGATCGGTTTGTTGCTGGTGAATATCACCACGCCGGGCATCATCGACGGCGAGCCAGCCCGGGATCTGCTGGGCTTCGCCGCCAACACCCAGGACGTGTTGCAAAAAATCGAGGGCCGGGGCGCCGGCGAATTCACTCAGATTCTGCTGCAAATGTTGCCGCCCAATCTGGTGCAGGCCGCCGCCGATGGCCAGATGCTGGGGCTGATCGTGTTTTCGCTGCTGTTCGGCTTTTTCCTGCGGACGCTGGCCGGAGCACCGGGCGACACCCTGCGCAACATGGTCGAGGGGTTCTACGAAGTGATGGTCAGCATCACCATGCTGATTATCCGTTTCGCCCCGCTGGGCGTGTTCGGTCTGATCGCCGCCACTGTCACCCGCACCGGCCTGGACGCTCTGGAACCGCTGCTGTGGTTCTTCTTCACGGTTCTCGCCGCCCTGTTCCTGCATGCCTTCGTGGTGATGCCACTGCTGATCCGGGTGTTGGCGCAACGCTCCCCCTGGCGCCATTTCCAGGCCATGTCACCGGCACTGATGACCGCGTTCTCCTCGGCCAGCTCCGCCGCCACCTTGCCGTTGACCATGGATTGCGTGCAAAAGCGGTCCGGTGTTTCCAAGCGCACCGCCAGTTTCGTGCTGCCGCTGGGCGCCACCGTGAACATGGACGGCACCGCGCTGTACGAATGCGCCGCCGCCATTTTTATCGCCCAGGCCTATGGTCTGGATTTGTCCTTCGGCATGCAGTTCGCCATTGTCTTCACCGCTCTGATCACTTCCATCGGCGTCGCCAGCATCCCCGCCGCCAGCCTGGTGGCGATCACCGTGATCCTCGGCATCATCGGCCTGCCGGCGGAGGCGATTGGTTTGATTCTGGTCACCGACCGTATTCTCGACATGTGCCGTACCGCGGTGAATGTGTGGGGCGACAGCGTCGGCGCCGTCCTGCTGGCCCGCAGTGAAGGCGAGGAAAACGTGCTGCAAACCCCGATGCGCCAACTGGATGGCCAACGCCATGCGGTGTAGATCCAACCTCCGGCACGAGCGCCGGCCATGAGTCAAAACAGCCCCGTGATGCTGATCACCGGCGCCGCCCACGGTCTGGGCGCCGCCCTGGCCCGGGCGGCCGTCGATGATTACCGGCTGGCGCTGCTGGATCGTGATGAATTGGCCGGGCAGACCCTGGCCAACACTCTGCGCGGCCGTACCGGTGAGGTGCTCTTCCTGCATGCCGATGTCAGTGATGAACGCGCGGTCCGCCAGGCAATGGAACGAATACAGCGGCGCTGGGAACGGCTGGACGTGGTGATCAACAACGCCGGCGTGGCCGACACCGGCCCGTTCGAGGCACTCGGCAACCACGGCTGGGAAACACTGTGGCGGACCAATGTGATGGGCACGGTGTATGTGTGCCGGGCGGCGCTGGCGCTGATGAAACGCCAGAACAGCGGCCACCTGATCAACATCTCGGCGCTGGCGGGTATCACCGGGCCACCTGGATTGAGCAGTTACGCCGCCTGCAGCGGCGCCCTGGTGCGGCTCAGCGAGGCGCTGGCGGCGGAGCTGGCCGGCACTGGCATCGCCGTCAGCGTGGCCTGTCCCGACCTCTTCGCCAGCACGCTGCATCAGCGGCTGACCGGTGCCGACCCGCTCAGCCGGGCGCGCCTGGAGCGGGCCATGCGCCGCGCCGCCGATGACGTCGACACCGTCGCCAGGGAAATCCTCGGCGCCACCGCCAAACGGCCGCTGTACATTTTCCCGCAAGCGGAAGCCCGCCGCGCCTGGCGCCGCAAGCGACGCAATCCGGTGCGTTTTTTCCATAAATGGCAAAAACGCGGTTAACAGTGAATAGGGAACAGTGAATAGTTGCGCGTGCTACGAAAGGCGGTAACTGAAATCAAAGAGGCCGCGTCCGGGACAGGGAGCGGCCTCTTTGATTGGAAAAACAAAAAAGCGGACTATTGCGGATCGGCAAACGGCCTTTGCGTCATCGCAACGCCGCTTTCTTTTCACTATTAACTATTCACTGTTAACTCTTCCCTGTTCCCTATTAACTCTTCACTGCTTTTCTTTTATATACCGCAGCGTGGCCCGATAGTCCCCTTCCAGCGCCTGGTCGAAACGCTGGCCAATCAGTTTTTCCAGTTTGCCGCCCACCAGGGGCACCGAGGAGCGCACCGCCACCTGGGTGATCTGGCGGGATTCGCCGCCGCCATCGCTGCCGGGTAGCAGTGTCATGGTGCCGCTGACTTTCACCGGCACATTGCCGAGGGCAAAGCGGTATTCCGCGCGGTACCCGCCTTCCGGCGCCGGGTGCCAACGGAATTCCGTGGTCAGGTCGGCCCGGGTGGGCAAAAAGCGGCGGGCGAAACCGGGAATTTTATCGGCGCGGATGGTAATCGGCTGGACGATGCGGATCAGCGCGCCGTCCTCGGTCTGTTCAAAGGCATCAAAGCGATAATCCTCCACCTTCCCCCAGGCATAACGCTGCTCGAAAAACGCCTTGCTGGTCAGAATCGCGTACAACGTTTCCACATCCACCGGATAGCGGCGCTCCACCGTCATTTCCATGTTGTCTCCCGAACGTTTTTTCGTATTGGCCAGTAAGCCTGTGTGCAAAGAACTCTATGATGGGCCAGAAACGGCGGGGAAGGTACACTGGAATACCAGTTCTGAACAGGATCGGGGGGCAGCATGAGCGACGCACGTCCCTATGCCTTGGTGTTATACGGCGCCACCGGTTTCACCGGCGGGCTCACCGCCCGCTACCTGAGCTGTCATTTGCCCCGGGATGTCCGCTGGGCCATCGCCGGACGGCACCGTGATGGTCTGGAGAAAATCGCCGCCGCCCTGGAACAGCGCGGCCACCGTCCGGATCTGCTGATTGCCTGCAGCGACGACGACACCAGCCTCGATGCCATGGCCGCCAGGACCCGGGTACTGGCCAGCACGGTGGGGCCCTATGTCCGTCATGGTGAACCGCTGGTGCGGGCCTGCATCAGCCAGGGTACCCACTACTGTGATCTCACCGGTGAGCCGGAGTTCGTCAATCGCCTGCTGCTGGAACACCATGCCGCCGCCCGCGACGCCGGCTGTGCCATCGTCAACAGTTGCGGCTTTGACTCCATTCCCTACGATGCCGGCGTGCTGTTCACCATCAACCGGCTGACCCAGGCCCACGGCCGCCCGCTGGACCAGCCGGTAACGGTGGAAGGGGCGCTGACCGCTTCCGCCGAGTTTTCCGGCGGCACCTGGCATTCCGCCCTGGAGGCCTTCGCCCGCCCCGGCGCCAATCGCGACAGCCTGCGCCGGGCCAACGAGCAACTGCGCCGGGACTATCCGAGACAGGTCGCCACTGTGCCCTTCCGCGCACGGCGCGACGCGGATCTGGGCGGCTGGCTGGCACCGCTGCCAACCATCGACCCGATGGTGGTGCTGCGCTCCGCCCGCGCTCTGGAGCGCTATGGCCCGCAATTCCGCTATGGCCATTACCTGGCCAGCGGCAATCCGCTCAAGCTGGGCCTGGGCGCCGCCGCCGTCGGCGCGCTGATCGGCGCGGCGCAAGTGGGCCCGCTGCGGCGCTGGCTGTTGCAACGACGCCCCGCTGGCGAAGGCCCGGACGCGGCCACCCGTGCCCGCTCCTGGTTCCAGGTGAGATTGCGCGGGCGCTGTGGAGACAGTGAGGTGCTGTGCCAGGTGTCCGGTGGCGATCCCGGCTACGACGAGACCGCCTGTATGCTCGCCGAAACCGCCATGGCGCTGGCACTGGATCCGGGCCAGCCCCAGGATACCGGTGTCATCACCCCGGTGATGGCGTTAGGGGACCCGTTGCTGGAGCGCCTGATCAAAGCCGGCCTCCGTTTCGAGCAGCTTCAACGGACCAGCGGATAGCTTGATGGCGGGCCCGTGAGCCAGTAGTGCCCCATAAGTGCAAAAGCGCCAGACGCCGGAGGCTTGACGCTTTTGCATGGTCGCGTATTCGCTGCCAAGGCCGCTCCCACAGCGGCTTCGTGGTTCGGCCCGTGGGAAGCTGCCTTGGCAGCGAATCAGCGTGCCAGAGAGACTCAAACCGCCGCCCGCGCCGCCGGAGAGCGCGCCAGGTACGCCAGCGCCTGTTCGGTGTTTCCTTCAAAGAACGGATGGAAGCCGGGGTGAATCCAGCGCAGGGTCGCCGCCACCAGAAAGCTGAAGGTGGGCACATTGCCGGTGCGGCGCCCGGTGCGCTGCAACCGCCATAACAGTCGCGGAATCCACTGCCGGCCGATCCGGCGCACGCGCGGATCCGGATCCTGGCGCGCCAGGCTGCGCGCGCCTTCGGAGATGAAGTAAATGAACAATGGAAACACCAACGCCATCAACGCCTGTCGGCTGACATAGAACCCCAGTTGGGTGCGGCACAGATGATCGAACAGATCGAAAGCCACGGTGCGGTGCTCGACCTCCTCCGCCAGATGCCATTTGAACAGGTCCGCCATGGCGGCGTCGCCCTGCTCTTCCCAGGACGTATTGTCCATCGCCCATTGGCCGAGTACCCCCGTGAAGTGTTCGATCGCGGCGATGAGGCCCACCCGCAGCACCAGCCAGGGCTTTTCCAGATGACGCTGCCGAAACATCGGTACCGCCAACGGCGTATCACCCAGGAAAGTGCCAAATAGCCAATCCACCCGCGCCACATAGTCCTCCACGCTCAAGCCGTGGCGGCGCAGGTACTCCTGGGCGCCGGAGTGGGCACGAGAGTGAATCGCTTCCTGGCGAATGAAGCCCTCCACCTCGGCCCGCAAAGCGTCATCGCTGATCAGCGGCAGGGCCTGGTTATAGACGCGACAGAACCACAGTTCCCCGGCAGGCAGCAGCAAATGGATGCCGTTGATCATGTAGGAGGAAAACGGGTCTTCCGGCAACCAGTGCAGTGGCGTCCCGGAGAAATCGAAGCGGACACGGCGGGCCTTCAAGGAATGGCCCGCCGCGCGATGCAGCTGTTGTGCTTTTTGTTTGGCGGTGGACATGTCGGATTCCATCTGGACGTTGTCTAGATAGAATCTAATTTACATCGATCAATGTCACTGTCAACAATGTCGAGCCACCGAAATGCCGCCGGTGCCGGTCTCGGTCGTCCTTACGAGGCCAGAAAACCCTGGATCTCCTCCGCCACCGGTTCGGGCGTATCCATATGCAAATGATGACGTCCGGGCAGGATGACCCGACGGGCGTCCCGGAGCCAGTCGAAGCGGTGCTCGAATTTCACCTCGCCGGCGAGACCATTCTCCCCCAGGATCAGCAAGGTGGGTGCTTCAATGGCACGGACAAAGCCTTCCACCTGTTCCTCGGTGAAGCGAACCGAGGAGGCAATCCGCAAACGCATGTCGGTACGCCAGGTCCAGCCGCCTTCCACCGCCACCAGCCCCCGCTCGCACAGCAGCCGCGCGGATTCGGTTTCGAGGCCGCCAAGCGCGGGCCGGCGCACCGCCACCGCGTCGTCCTGGTGGGCATAGACCGGCTTGCGCTTCTCCGGCAGCGAGTGCATCTGATCGATGGCCGTGCGCAGCGTGCTGGCCACTTCATTGGCGGGCGTGGCCGGCGGGCCCAGCCCTTCAATCAGCACCAGCTTGCTGACCCGCTCAGGGAAAGTGGCGGCGAACAGGCAGGCCACCCCTGCCCCCATGGAATGTCCCATCAACACGAAGCGGTCCCAGCCCAATTGGTCGGCCACGGCGAGCACGTCGCGCACATGGTCCACGTAATGGGTGGCCAGCTCCGCCGGGCGGTGCTCGGAATGTCCATGGCCGGCGAAGTCCAGCGCCACCATGGGCCGGTTCAAATGCGCGGACAGCGGCAGAAAAGAAGCGGCATTGTCGAGCCAGCCATGCAGCGCCAGAATCGGTTCGCGCTCTTCCTCCGCATGCGGCCCATCCCAATACAGCGCCGCCAGGGTCTGTCCGTAGGCGGAAAAGCGGCGTTCTTCAGGCACTCTTTTGGTCGGCGGGGAGGACATGCTCGGCTCCGGTCAGTTCCACGATCAGTTCCCGCACCATTTCAGCGGTGCGCTCCGGGTATTGCAACGGGTACATGTGCCCTCCCGGCGAGAACAGGCGGCGCAGACGATGGCGGCGCGCGTGCCGTGCGCCGCTGTGATGAAACGGCGGCGGCGAGTCCTGGCCGGTGACCAGGGCGCCGGGTACCTTGAGGCGGGGCATGCGCGTGAGACCGGTGGGGACTTCGCGGAAGATGGCCACTTCGATTGCCGGGCGGAAGCGCAGCCGCCAGCCGTCACCGTGACGCTCCAGACCGGCCCGCAGATAATCCCGCAGGCAGCGCGGATCGAACGCCTTGAAGAAGCCACGGGAGCCGAAGTAGCTTTCCACGTCGTCCCAGCTGTCCCAATGATCGAGCCGGGTTTTGCTGAGGCCGGCGGGGGTGAACCGGTCCTGCAGGCCCAGCGCCTTGATGCCGCGCATGACCACGCCGCGGAATCCGTTGGCCATGGGTGGATCCAGCATGATCAGCGCCTTGAACCAGTCCGGGTGGCGCTGGGCCACGTGAAACATCAGCACCGAGCCCATGGAATGGCCCAGGCCGATCAGCGGCTTGGGCAGCTCCCGCATCCACTCTTCCAGTTCCAGGCTCAGGCTTTTCCAGTCGGCGTCCACCGGGAAACGCGCATCGTGCGCCAGACACTCCATAATCCGCACATCATAGTGCTCCGCCAGCGGCGCCAGAAAGGTGTCGTAACTGTGACCGGGCACACCGTTGGCATGGGCGAACGCGAGCGTGGTTTCGCGCCCGGCGTCACCGGTGTTATCGGTATCCGTCATGCATGAACCTCAGAACCAGCGTGGAAAGGCGGACATCATAGCCACACCGGCGGGGAAACACATGGACCGATTACGACATCATGGGGGGCGAATTCGGTCAGCCGGGCGCTCAACGCAACGCAGGTCCGCTCGTGTACAATGCCCCGATGGCCGACGGCCGCCAGCGGCCGAGTAACGATCCGAGGAAAAGGCATGACTCTGATTTCTTTCAACATCAACGGTATTCGCGCCCGTCTGCATCAGTTGGAGGCGGTGATCAACAAGTACCAGCCGGCGCTGATCGGTCTGCAGGAAACCAAGGTGCAGGACAGCGAGTTTCCCGAACAGGCAGTGCGGGATATGGGTTATCACCCCTATTATTTCGGCCAGAAGGGACATTACGGCGTCGCCCTGATCACCCGTGAGCCGCTGGCGGATATTCGCTATGGCTTTCCCGGCGATGGCGAGGAAGCGCAAAAGCGCATGATCATCGGTCGTCTGCATGATCGCGATGGCGCTCCGGTGACGGTACTCAACGGCTACTTTCCGCAGGGCGAGAACCGTTCCCACCCGACCAAATTCCCGGCCAAGCAGAAGTTCTACGAGGACCTGCAACAGTACCTGGAAAGCGAACACAAGCCGGATGAACAATTGGTGATCATGGGCGATTTCAATATTTCCTCCACCGATCTGGACATCGGCATCGGCGAGGACAATCGCAAACGCTGGCTGCGCGAGGGCAAAACCAGCTTCCTGCCGGAAGAGCGCGAATGGTGGCAGCGGCTGTTGGACTGGGGGCTGGTGGACACCTTCCGCCACCTGAATCCGCAAACCAACGACGTGTTCTCCTGGTTCGATTACCGCTCCAAGGGCTTCCATCGTGATCCGCGCCGCGGCCTGCGCATCGACACCCTGCTGGCGACCCGGCCGTTGCTCGACAAGCTCAGGGACAGCGGCGTGGATTACGATATCCGCGCCATGGAGAAACCCTCCGACCACTGCCCGGTGTGGAGCCGCTTCGACCCGATCTCATGAACGTGCGCCTGAACCTGAAACGGCTGCGCCTGGATCTGGACAGCCTGGGCTATCTGGTCGATCTGGCGATGATCGGCCTGATCCTGCTCAATCTGGGACTGATCCTGTTCGACTGGCTGTTCCGCATCCCCGCCGTGCAGGATTTTCTGCACATGCTGTCACCGGCGTTTTTCAGCTTCTACCGGGACACCGTGCACGCCAATTTCCTCGAGATCGACCTCTGGTTCGTGGCGGTTTTCCTTACCGAGTTCGTGATTCGCTGGGGCTTCGCCATCGGCCGGCGCACCTACCATCGCTGGTTCTTCTACCCGTTCGCGCACTGGTACGATCTGCTCGGCTGTATTCCGGTGGGCAGTTTCCGCTGGCTGCGGATCCTGCGCGTGATCAGCCTCATGTACCGGCTGCAGAAGCGGGGCGTGGTGGATTTCACCGAGACCTATCTGGGCCGCACCGTACTCAAGTATTACCGGATCCTGGTGGAGGAGATTTCCGACCGGGTGGTGATCAACATCCTGGAAGGCGCCCAGCGGGAGATCGTCAGCGGCGGCCAGTTGATGCATCGCATCGAGCAGGACGTGCTGCTACCGCGCCGTGACGAGCTGGTGGACTACCTCGGCGGACGCATCGCCGATGCCACCCGGCGCAGTCACGACCAGTACCGGGACCAGCTCGGCGATTATCTCGGCCACCTCACCAACGAGGCGGTGAACCGCACCCCGGCGGGCCGCCGGCTGGCGGCGATTCCGGTGGCCGGCCCCCGTGCCGTCGCCCTGCTTGGCGAGACCGTGCGCGATGCCGGCGACGCTCTGGTGGAGCAATTGGTGGAGGACATCAGCGCGCCGGCCAACCGTGAAAGGCTGGATCGTCTGATCAATGATCTGATCAACACCGCCACCAGCGGCCAGCAACAACAACTGAACACGCTGATTCGCGAAACCCTGCTCGATATTCTCGAAGAAGTGAAGGCGCAAATCGCCGTGCAGCACTGGAAGCACGAGGAAGCGGATGAGCGCATGCTCGAGGAGAAGCGCCGGCAGGAGGCCCGTAAAGCGCGCCGACAACGGCGCGAACGGGAAGCCGGGCAATAATGGAAGCGAATCCTGGTTGATCGACATTCGCTTGCAAGCAGGCTTCTCACAGGGGCTTCATTGTCCTTCTCTGTGGGAAGCTGCCTTGGTAGCGAATTGTCAGCAGGGCCGCTCCGGCCCGCGCAACCATAACAGGCGGGCACCGTTGGCGGCGGCCACGTCCACATCCAGCGCCGCCACCGAACCGACCCGGAACGCCGGACGGGAGCACGGCTCACCAATCCAGGTGGCGGTGAGCAAGGACACCAGCGGCATGTGGCTGACCAGGACCAGGTTTTCCTGCTCCGGCTGCAGCATCAACCACTCCAGAAACCGCTCCGGCTGGGCCTCGGGCACCAGGTAACCGCAGGATTCCTGTTCCATGCCGCCGAACGCCTGAGCGATGCACAGCGCGGTCTGCTGCGCGCGCCGGTAGGGGCTGGCCACCAGGCGGCCCACGCTTACCCCTTCCTCACGCAAGGTTTGCCACAGGGACAACACTTCCGCGCGGCCCCGTTCGGTCAGCGGGCGCTCCGCGTCAGTGGGGGCCTTGGCCACCGCTTCACCATGACGGCACAGGTAAACTCTCAAGATGAGGCTCCGTGGAAGCTGAATTCCACATCGTGTTTGTGTTCGCCACTCATCAGCCTCATCACCATGGTGTCCAGCGGCTGATGATCGTAAATGATGTCGTAGAGGGCGGTGGCCAGCGGCATATAGACCTGCAGCTCCCTGGCCCGCTCCGCCACCAGCTTGATGGTGTTGATCCCTTCCGCGGTCTGTCCCAGGTCCGCCACCGCCTGTTCCAGTGACTTGCCCTGCCCCAGCTCGTAACCGACCCGGTAATTGCGGGACAGCGACGAGGAACAGGTGGCGATCAGGTCGCCCACCCCGGCCAGCCCCAGAAAGGTCAGCGGATTGGCGCCCAACCCCACGGCGAAGCGGCTCATCTCCGCCAGGGCCCGGGTCAGCATGAAGCTGCGGCTGTTCTCGCCAACGCCGATGGCCGCCGCCATCCCGGACGCCACCGCGTAGATGTTCTTGAGCGCCCCGCCCAGCTCCACACCATACAGGTCCGGGTTGTCGTAGACACGAAAGTAATCACAGCTCAGGGCTTTCTGAATGGTGGCGCGCAGTTCTTCATCACCACTGGCGATGACGGTGCCGGTGAACTTGCGTTCCACGATCTCCCGCGCCAGATTGGGGCCGCTGAGCACCCCGACCCGGGTGTGCGGCCATTCGCGCTGCAACACCTGGCTCATCAGCAGGAAGCCGTCTTCCAGGATGCCCTTGGTGCAACTGACCACGATGGTGCCGTCCGGCACCCAATCGCGGGCCTGGCCGAGGACCTCCACGAAGGCGCTGCTGGGGACCGCGACGAACACCAGATCGGCGCCCTTGAGCACCTCTTCCAGGCTCTCGGATGCCACCACGCCGGCCGGCAGGGCCTGCCCTGGTAGATAGCGCGGGTTCTCACGGTCTTCATTGATGGCCGCGGCGGTTTCCGGATCGCGCACCCAGAGCCGGGTGCCGTGACCGTTTTCCGCCAGGATACTGGCCATGGCGGTACCGAAGCTGCCGCCACCGAGAATGGCCGCGGTATGTTGCGTCATGCAGGGCATCCTTTGTCCGGCGGCACGACCCCGGGGCCGCGCCGCGAATTTCCGGCATCATAAGAGCCTGGGCCGGATCTTTCCACCTTACGCCACTTTCCTGCTCCGGGTCCGTTGCCCGGCCTTCCTATCAAGCCCGTTCGGCGCGATCCTGCAGCAGTTGATTCAAGCGCCGGGCGGTGGCCGCCGGATCCTTCGGCAACTGGCCTTCAGCCAGCAGCGCCTGATCCAGCAGCAGCTGAGCCAGTTCGGCAAAGGTATCGCCGTCCTCCAGCTCCGCCATGCGCTGCATCAGCGGATGGGACAGATTCACCTCCAGGGTCGGCTTGCTCTCCGGCACCGGCTGGCCGGCGGCTTCCAGCATCATGCGCATCTGCGGGCCCAGCTCGTCGGCGCCGAGCACCAGACAGGCCGGGGATTCCACCAGCCGGGCGGTGGCGCGCACCGCTTCCACCTGCTCGTTGAGCACTTCGCCCAGACGGCCCAGCACCGGCGCATCCTGCCGCGGGTCTTCCGCCTTGTCGTCGTCATCGCCGGGCATGTCCAGCTCACCGCGCGCGGCGTTGACCAGGGTGTACCCCTTGTACTCGGTGAGGAAGCCCATCATCCATTCGTCCACCCGCTCGGCCAGCAGCAGCACCTCGACACCTTTCTTGCGGAACACTTCCAGGTGCGGGCTGTTCTGCGCGGCGCTCAAGCTGTCGCCCAGCAGGTAGTAAATCCGCTTGTTCTCTTCGCCGGCACGTTCGATGTAGTCATCCAGCCCCACGCTCCCCGGCGTTGGCGAGGTGGAAGAAGCAAAGCGCAGCAAACCGGCGATGGCTTCACGGTTATCGCCGTCCTCGCCGATCCCTTCCTTGAGCACCTGGCCGAATTGTTGCCAGAACGTGGCGTAGGCTTCCTGGTCACCGCTCAGCTTGCGCAGCATCTGCAGTACCCGCTTGGTCAGCGCCGCGCGGATCTTGCGCACCGGACCATAGTCCTGCAGCAATTCACGGCTGACATTCAACGGCAGGCCCGGCGCATCCACCACGCCTTTGATGAAACGCAGATACAGGGGCAGGAACTGTTCGGCGTCGTCCATGATGAACACGCGCTGAACATAGAGCTTGAGCCCCCGGCTGGCTTCCCGGTGGTACAGATCGAACGGCGCCCGCGGCGGTACGTACAACAGGCTGGTGTACTCCAGGTTGCCTTCCACCCGGTTGTGACTCCAGGTCAGTGGATCCTGGAAGTCATGGCTGACGTGACGATAGAAGCTCTTGTATTCGTCGTCGTTGATCTCCTGGCGGGGGCGCTGCCACAGGGCGGTGGCGGAATTGAGGGTTTCCAGCTTGGTGGCGTCCTCCTCCTTCTCGTCACCGGACGGCACCGCCATGCGGATCGGGAAGGCCACGTGGTCGGAATACTGCCGTACTATGCCGCGCAACTTGCCGGTGTCGACGAAGTCCTTGGCGTCGTCACGCAAATGCAGGGTAATACGGGTGCCACGGCGCGGCACCGTCAGCGTTTCCACACTGAACTCGCCCTGACCGTCGCTTTCCCAGCGCACGCCCTGCTCCGCGCTCTCTCCGGCCCGGCGGCTTTCCACGGTGACCTTGTCGGCGACGATGAATGCGGAATAGAAACCGACGCCGAACTGGCCGATCAGTTGCGCGTCCTTCTTCTGATCACCGGTGAGACTGGCGAGGAATTTTTCAGTGCCGGAACGGGCGATGGTGCCCAGATTCTCCACCACTTCCTCGCGGTTCATGCCGATGCCGTTATCACTGATGGTCAAAGTGCCGGCGTCGGCGTCCACCGCCAGATCGATGGCCGGCTCCGGATCTTCCTCCAGCCATTCCGGGTGATCCAGCGCGGCGAAGCGCAGCTTGTCACAGGCGTCGGAGGCGTTGGATACCAGCTCACGCAGGAAAATTTCCCGGTTGCTGTACAGGGAATGGATCATCAGATGCAACAGGCGGGACACTTCCGCCTGAAAACCACGGGTCTCGCGGTCACTGCTCATCGAGGGGTCTCCGTTTTGTTGTCGGGTGCGGCTTTCGGATGGGAGAAAAATAGGGTTGGCGGCGGGAATTTCAAGGGGTCAAACCAGATCGGCCAGGGCCTGCTCCAGGTGCGGATAACGGAACACGAAGCCCTGCTCTTCCAGCCGGCGGGGATAAGCGCGCTGCCCACCGAGCATCAGCTGCGACATTTCGCCCAGTGCCAGTCTCAGCAGCGGCGCCGGCATTACCCAGGGCGCCGGCCGCCGCACCGCCCGGGCCAGGGTGTGATGAAATTCGCGCTGGGTCACCGGCCCCGGCGCGGTACCGTTGAACACCCCCTCGACGCCGGGAGCGGTCAGCGCCCGGGTCAGAATCGCCACCAGATCATCCCGGTGGATCCAGCTCAACCACTGTTCACCGTTGCCGAGACGCATGCCCAGGCCGAACCGGTAAACGGGCAACAAGCTGGCCAGCATGCCACCGTTGGCGCCCAGCACCACACCGGTACGGATGATCGTCAACCGTACGCCCAGATTTGAGACTTCACGGGCGGCCTGCTCCCAGGCGTCGCAGAGCCGGTAACCGAAGTCCTTGCGCCGGGCCGGGCTGCGTTCGGTCAGCTCGGCGTCACCGGCATCGCCGTAGAAGCCCACCGCGGAGCCGCTCACCATCACCGCCGGCGGCTGCCGCAGACGGCGCATCAGCGCCACCAACTCGTGGGTAACGCCGACCCGGGAATCCAGCAACCGCTGTTTGCGCGCCGCGCTCCAGCGGCGGCTGAACAGGCTTTCGCCGGCCAGATTGACCACCGCGTCCAGCGCTTCGTCATCGGCAATGTCATCGAATGAGGCGATTATCCGGGTGCCGGGCGGGCACGACGCCAGCGCCCGTTGCTGGCTCTGGCGACTGAGCACCACCAGCCGGTGACCGAGACTGTGCAGATGATGTCCCAGGGCGCCACCGATGAAACCGGTGCCGCCGGTCATCAGAATATTCACCGAACCGCCTCCATGGACACGATATCGGGTAATGCATGGAAGTATTCCACTGTGCCGGCACCCACCGGCACAGTCAAAGTAATACGCCCGCCTTCCACCGCCTGCAAGCGCCCCTCCTGGGTTTTTCCATCCCCGGTGGTGACTCGCACCTGACGTCCCAGCAATGCCTGGTAAGGCGTCTCCGGCGCCACCGGGTCATCACCCGGCCGCGCTGGCGGCGGCGTATCGGAAATGGTGGGCGTCGCCACTTGCCAGCGGCGGCCATCGCGGCTGCCCAGGCTGTCGATGTGGGCGCCGTCCACGGCGATCTCGGCGTTGCCCGCACCCAGCGCCAGACGCAGCCAGAGCCGATCACTGGCGACCCGGGTCAGCACACCGGTGCGCTCGCGGCCACTGCTTTCGCGTACCGTCAGCTCGGTGCCGGTCAGCGGCGCCAGGGCCAGCAAGTCGGTCAGCGGCTCCGAGGTGGCCGGCCCCCTTGGTTTTACCGGCTCCGGCTGAACCGGCGGCTCCGGCGGCGGCTGGCGGCCACCGGTCATGGAACCCGGCGTCACCGCCCACCCCACCGGAGTCTTCTCCAGGCCGAGCTGACGCCGTTCACTGGCGCCATCGGAGCGGATCAGGCGCACCTCCACCCGGCCCTCGCCGGCGGCACGGCGCAGGATCACGTTTTCCACGTCCACGTTTTGCAGTACCCCGGCGGGAAACTGGGTCTGCAAATACTGCTCCGCCACCCAGGCCAGGGTGTCCGGGTGATCGAAAGCGGCATCCACCTTGCCGTTCCGGTAGCGCAAGTGATTGGTGCGGGCAGTGAAGTCCCCCACCAGATAGCTGTTTTTCTCATCCGGCAGGACCAGTTGTATGGTGCCGCTAAAACCGCCGGGATCCCGTGGCGCCAGTGCCAGATCAAGACGGTAGCCGTTACTTATGATGCGCGTTTCCGGATATTGCTGGCCGGCGGGGGTCCAGGAAAGATGCACTTCCGGTGCCTGCTCCTCCCAGGGAGACACCAGCAAGGTGCGGCGTTCGCGGATGGCCTCCGCCGACCAGTTCAACAACAGGCTGACGGACAGTTCCGGTAATACACCGTTTCCCTGGTGCACTGTCAGCACACCATTGACGAGAGTCGCCTGGGGGGTTGTCAGATCGGTACCGTGCAGCCGGCCGCTAAGCGGATGCCCCTCGCCACGGGCCATCAGCAGGGCCGCTTCCGAGGAGCGCACGAAGGGGCTGCTGGTGATGTTGGCGGCGCCGCTCACCACCTGACCGGGCATCGAGGGAATCGTTGCGTTCTCGCGGTAGTCCACGTACATCAGTCCCAGGCCCGCCAGGGTGATCGCCAGCCCCGCGACCCGCAACAAGGCAAGCCGGCCGTAGGCCTCCCAGTTCTCCTGCACCTGCTGCAGACCCGCCACTGGCAATATGAACAGGACCAGGCTGTGACCACGCCAGGCCGCCTGCCTGATCAGCCCCACCGTGGCCATGACCGCCATGCTGACGCCCACTACCACCAGCCAATCCGCCATTGTCTCTTATCTCCCCAATCCCGGGTCCATGCCGCTCGCGGCCGCCCAAAAGGGCAGCTTACAAAGCCTCTGCGGAGCCCGCCAGCGTTTCCCCCGCCATCCGGGGATGGAGATTCCGGGCTTATGACCACGGTCACATAGCGCCGGCACCAGAAGGCCCCGTACAGACCCGCCCCCCCGATGGAGAGACCCATCCTCGGTTGATCCGCGATGAACAAAAAAAATACTTGTATCGGGGAAAAACAGAAGTTATATAGGCGCTGAGGTAGTCGGGTTGGGAGTTTCGTTCGCGGAGTCCCCCTTGGCACCCGGTTGTTTACGGCGCTTTCGTTACCGAAAGGAGGCCCCATGAGTAACCGCCGCGCTGACCGTGACTATGAATCGGAAGATCTGCTGATGAATGATGATTTTGACCTTGTCGATGACGACAACGATGAGGAACTCCAGGAGGAACGCAGCGCCCGCGCTCGCAGTTTCAACATGGATATGCGTCATCGTATCGAGGATCGGCTGGAGGAGCGCCGTCTGAAACGGGAACTTAGCGAGTACGAGTTCCTTGATTTTGAAGACGACGATACTCTGCACTGAACCTCACCGGCCTCCGTCACCCTTCGGGGCTGACGGAGCCCGCCGGTATCTTTTTATTCTTTTTTCAAAAAAAACGGGAAAACGTCACCTAGAAGCGTTCATTGTTCGCTTTGCCGAGGTTATTGATTTTGCTTTTCCTCAGTGCCTTGAGTAACAGGTTACGCAGGGCGCGCAACATCGGATACAGCACGGACGCGACCCTGGGCGAACGGAACACCCAGTAATTCAGGCGGTTGAATACCCCGGAACGGCTGCCCATCAATGCCAGCGCGTGGATGGCGTCGGCACCGTAATAGAGTTGATCCCCGACCTTCAACACCATGCCCTGATCAATGTCCCAGCCACGGGCCGTAATCTCGCGCAGGATATCAGTGTCCTCACGCGCATCGACCAGCTGCGGGGGGCCTACCGCATCACGCAGGCGAACCCAGCGGCAATAGTTGTCGCAGGCGGGGCATTGTTTGTCATAGACCAATACGATGTTCGACTCTGCCAAGCAATACTCCCGATGCCAATGTCCCTTTACCCTCGACTCTCGACCACGGAGGCTGCAACCCACCGTGGTACACGACGTTGACTGGAACTCACCGCAACCGTGGCTGTGTTGCCATTTTCATACCCCCCGGGTTTAATATCATTAAAACAATAAGGCAATCGCTTTCACGGGGGTACTAATGCGCTTGTTACTCATTACTTTTCTTTTTCTCTCCACCTATGGCTGCGCTTCCCATTATTCGGTAGAGCCAGCGCTTCCCCCATCTTCAACTCCGGTGTTCGCTCCCGTCACGGCCTACATTGATGATGGAACACAAGGCAGCGGAAACGCTTACCCTTATGATGTCGAGATCTACAAGACCCTGGTCGCATCCGGCATGTTCAGCTCTCTTTCAAGCCTTGGCCCGGAAAATCAACTTATTATCAACTTTGACACGCACAACAATGAGGGACTGGCGGCCGTGTTCGTATCCGCGGCTCTCCTCTTTCTACTCCCGATCAAACACGACTTTGACTACACCCTTGTCGCAGAAGCACGGGTACACGGCACGACCGTTCGCCAGTATCACTACCGTGTGAATGAACAGGCCTTCAAGGCACCTTTGCTGGACCCCGGTATGAGAAGTTCCCGTGAGGCCATAGCTATTCTGATGTCTCACTTTCTCAAGGATCTGGCAGACCAGCCACCTTTTCCCGAAATGTCATCGCCGATGCCCTCAAACCAAACACCAATCACGCTCTAAGACCATTTCAGACAGCAGCCCAATAATACCATCTCTACTTCGAGCGCCCCTGTTTTCCGCGCTTACTTCTCTCTTTGATCCAATATTCGCTAGCGCCGGCGCCAGTATTCAGCGGACAGCCGGTAAAGACAGTGCTCCCGTATTGGCATGCCTTCCGGCACGCTGGGATGGTCAAAGGTTTCCTCCTGCCGCTCCATGCCCAGCCGCTCCATCACCGCCTGGGAGCGATAATTCAGCACACTGGTGAAGGCAACGATTTCCTCCAGTTCCAGGTTGTCAAAACCAAACTCGAGCACCGCTCTGGCGGCTTCCGTGGCATAGCCATTGCCCCAGGCATCGCGGCGCAAACGCCAGCCGATTTCCACACACGGCTGGAATGGCAGCATGACGTTGGGAATATTGAGGCCAACAAAGCCCAGAAACCGCTTCTGTTGCTGTTGCTCCAGCGCCCAGAAGCCCCAGCCGCGTTCGGCGATCAATGCCTCGCAATGATCCGCCATGGCCTGGCTCTGCGCCTCGTTCATGGTCTCGGGGAAGAATTGCATCACTTCCGGGTCCGCGTTCATAGCCGCGAACGGAGCACGATCCGCGGGCCGCCACTGGCGCAAACGCAGACGCTCGGTGTTCAGTTCGGCAACCGGTTGTTTCATCACTCCCTCCGAGGCAATAGTCTCTCTCAGGCGTTTCCAGCCTTGAAAAAAATGCGCGGCCGGGATCCCCGGCGACGCTGATAAAACGGCTCCACCTGCTCCACGAAATAGCGGCTGAGCCGTTCGTCATTCTCCGCGATCCGGTACAGATCCACCGCCTTCCGTATGTCATGCCGACCTGTCAAGGACATTAGGGCCGGACCGGAACGAATTCAGGCTTTCCCTGAACCGGGGAAAGCAATGATGTTGTTGGGGAACTCACGGGAGGCCACCTCACCGGCGAAGTCCTCCGCCACCTGCAAAATGGTGCGGCTGACGTGAGCGTACTGCTTGGAGAACGGCGGCCAGTAATCGCCCAGCCCCAGGGCATCATTGATCACCAGCACCTGGCCGTCGCAGTCCGGACCGGCACCGATACCGATGGTGGGAATCCCCAGGGTGTCGGTGAGCGTCGCGCCCAGATCGTAGGGAATGTGTTCCAGCACGATCATGAAGGCACCCGCCTCCTGGATGGCGATGGCATCCTCCAGCACCTGCCTGGCTTCCTGTTCCGTGCGTCCCACCTTGGTGAAGCTCTTGGCGGTTTGCGGAGTCAGGCCGGTGTGTCCGACCACCGCGATACCGTTGTCCACCAGATGCCGGATCACCTCGGTCTTGGCGCCCTCCAGTTTTACGCTGTCCGCGCCGGCGGCGATCAGGCGGCGGGCGTTCCACAGCGCGGTGTCCGGATCCTTGTCGGTCAGGTAGGGCAAGTCACCGATGATGTGGGTTTCCGGCGCGCCACGGCGTACGGCACCGACGTGATAGGTCATGTGGTCGATGGTCACGTCACGGGTGCTCTCGAAGCCCATCTCCACCATGCCCACGGTATCCCCCACCAGGATCACCGGAATCGATGCCCGTTCCACCGCCCGGGCCACCGGGCAGGTATAGGCGGTCAACATGGCGATGGGCGTCCGCCCTTTCATTTCCATCAAAGCCTGTGCGTGCTTTTTCATCACAAACCACTCCTCCTGAAAACCGGAGCTTGAGCTAATCATGTTCCGCCGCGACAGACAATACGGGTGCGCCACCGCCCGTTGAAAAGCATGGAGACAGCCTTATCGCCCTATCTTCACGACGCCGATATCGTGCAAAATGCTTGCACGATGGCGGCTGATTCCCCAGCGCGGCCAGCAATTCCTCGATGGCCACGCCGTCGTCATGAGTTGGAGAAAAACAATATGTTCGATCTGGTGACACCGGAGCTGGTGGGAATCTCAAGCAATCGATTGGAGCGCGTGGCCGACTGGATGCGGACGCTGGTGGCATCGCGGCGGCTGGCCGGTATCAGCGTACTGGTTTACCGGCGCGGGCACTGCGCCTGGTTTGGCGGTGCAGGCCACCTGAAAACGGATCAGCAGCAAAAGATCGCCGAAGATACCCTCTTTCGTATCTACTCGATGACCAAGCCGATCACCAGCGTCGCCGCTATGATGCTCTACGAGCAGGGCCTGTTTCAGCTCGATGATCCGATAGCAAAATTTTTGCCTGAGTTCACCGACATGCAGGTCTGTGTGGGCGGGGACGAGGAGAATCCCAAGCTGGAACCGGCGCGCAGCCTGATCACCATGCGGCAACTGCTGACACACACTTCCGGGCTGGCCTACGATTTCACCAGCATTCCACCGGTGGATGCCCTGTATCGCAAGCACGGCATCAACTTCAGCCGACATCACGGTTCACTGGCGGAAATGACCCGGCAGGCGGCACGAATGCCGCTGCTTTTCCATCCCGGCACGAAGTGGAACTACAGCATCTCCACGGATGTGCTGGGGCGGGTGGTGGAGGTGATTTCCGGACAATCACTGGATCGCTATTTCGAGGAACATATCTTTGCTCCTCTGGGCATGAACGATACCGCCTTCTGGGTCGCCGAAGATAAATTGCACCGGCTGGCGGAGATGTACACCCTGGCCGGCGCCACGCCGCCACGCATCAAGGGCGAGCCCACCGAAGTCACCCCTGACCCGCGGGGCACGCTGGAAGTCAGTGGTGCGTCCGGTGGCCGGCAATTCACTCAGCCACCCAAAATTTTCTCCGGCGGCGGTGGTCTGACCTCCACCACCGGCGACTACCTGCGTTTCGCTCTGATGCTACGCAATGGTGGCAACTTCAACGGAGCACGCCTGCTGGGCCGCAAGACCGTGGAATTGATGCACAGCAATCACCTGCCCGGCTCGATGGCCGACATGGGCGAACCCCGTTTCAACAATACTCACATGGGGGCCGGGTTGGGATTCGGTCTGGGTTTTGGCGTGGTACTCAATCCGGCCTTGGCTCAAACCATGGGTTCGGTGGGCGAGTATTTCTGGACCGGCATGGCCAATACCCAGTTCTGGATCGACCCCAGTGAAGATCTGATCGTCATCCAGATGGCCCAGATGATGCCGTCCACGCTGGTACCGATCCGGCAAACCCTGCGCTCACTGGTCTATCAGGCGCTGATTGACTGAACCCCAAAAAGCATCGCGGCCCGTGGGCCGCTCCCGCGAGAGGCCGAAACCTCCTGCGGGAGCGGCCCACGGGCCGCGATGACATTGGCGCTGGCGGCCGGACTCAAGGTCCGGCACCACCTGGCCTTACCAGCCAGTGGCTTTCTTCACGCCTTCGCCGATTTCCGCCGGGTTGCGCACGGTGACGACACCGGCGGCTTCCAGGGCAGCGAATTTTTCGTCCGCGGTGCCCTTGCCACCAGCGATGATCGCACCGGCGTGCCCCATGCGCTTGCCCGGAGGCGCGGTGACACCGGCGATGTAGCTGACCACCGGCTTGGTCACGTGCTCCTTGATGTAGGCAGCGGCTTCATCTTCCGCGGTACCGCCGATCTCACCCACCATGACGATGGCTTCGGTCTGCGGATCGTTCTGGAACATTTCCAGCGCATCGATGAAGGTGGTGCCCGGAATCGGATCACCACCAATACCGATACAGGTGGACTGACCGTAACCCAGCTTGGTGGTCTGGTTGACCGCTTCGTAGGTCAGGGTACCGGAACGGGAGACGATGCCCACTTTACCCGGCTTGTGAATGTGACCGGGCATGATACCGATCTTGCACTCGCCCGGAGTGATCACGCCGGGGCAGTTCGGGCCGATCAGACGCACACCGCCCTTGCGGGTGATGTATTCCTTCACGTACAGCATATCGAGAGCCGGAATGCCCTCGGTGATGCAGACGATCAGCTCGATACCCGCGTCGGCCGCTTCCAGAATGGAGTCCTTGCAGAACGGTGCCGGTACGTAGATCACGGAGGCGGTGGCGCCGGTTTCCTTGACCGCGTCGGCCACGGTGTTGAAGACCGGCAGGCCCAGATGGGTCTGACCGCCCTTGCCCGGGGTCACGCCGCCGACCATCTGGGTACCGTACTCGATCGCCTGCTCGGAGTGGAAGGTGCCCTGACTGCCGGTGAAACCCTGGCAGATCACTTTGGTGTTCTTGTCGATCAATACGCTCATTTGGCACCTCCCGCCGCTTTCACCACCTGCTCGGCGGCGTCATCAAAACTCTTGGCGGCGATGATGTTCATGCCGCTGTCGGCCAGCTTCTGCGCACCCAGCTCGGCGTTGTTGCCTTCCAGACGCACCACCACCGGCACCTCGACGCCCACTTCTTCCACGGCACCAATGATGCCTTCGGCGATCAGGTCACAACGGACGATACCGCCGAAGATGTTCACCAGAACCGCTTGTACCTGGTCGTCGGAGAGGATGATCTTGAACGCTTCGGTGACACGCTCTTTGGTGGCACCGCCGCCCACATCCAGGAAGTTGGCGGGCTGGCCGCCTTTGAGTTTGACCAGATCCATGGTGCCCATGGCCAGACCGGCGCCGTTCACCATGCAGCCGATGTTGCCTTCCAGGGCCACGTAGTTGAGTTCCCACTCGGCGGCGCGACGCTCACGCTCGTCTTCCTGGGAAGGATCTTCCAGCGCCTTGATGTCCGGGTGGCGGAACAGCGCGCTGCCGTCCACGTTGATCTTGGCGTCCAGGCAGTGCAGATCGCCCTGCTCGGTGACCACCAGCGGGTTGACTTCGATCAGCGCCAGGTCCTTGTCGTCGAACAGTTTGGCCAGGCCGGTGAAGATCTTGGCGAACTGGTTGACCTGCTTGCCTTCCAGGCCCAGCTGGAACGCGATTTGACGGGCCTGATACGGCTGCGCGCCGACCAGCGGATCCACTTCCGCCTTGAGGATTTTCTCGGGGGTTTCCTCGGCGACTTTCTCGATTTCCACGCCGCCCTCGGTGGACGCCATGAACACCACCCGGCGGGTGGCGCGATCCAATACCGCGCTCAGGTACAGTTCCCGGGCGATGTCGGTGCAGGTTTCCACCAGAATTTTGGAAACCGGCTGGCCGTGCTCGTCGGTCTGGAAGGTGACCAGACGCTGGCCCAGCCATTTTTTGGCGAATTCAGCCGCTTCTTCCGCGCTGTCCACCAATTTCACACCACCGGCCTTACCACGGCCGCCCGCGTGTACCTGGGCCTTGACGACCCATTTGTCACCACCAATTTCCTTCGTCTTGGCGGCAACCTCTTCGGGGGTGTCGCAGGCGAAGCCTTTGGAAACCGGCAGGCCGTAATCAGCAAACAGCTGTTTCGACTGATACTCGTGGAGGTTCATGCCATTAATTCCGTCGTTGATGAAAGATCAAAAGGCGGGGCGGCGTGGCACGCCAACAACCGACGAAGTTCCGCGTTTGCGCCGACGGCTCCCGTGGGAGCGCGGCGGTGCAAACACACTACGTCCGGTATCGGTCAGCGCGGCACGCCGGGGCCCGACTCTTATTTCTTGCGGCGCCGTTGCGCCACGTGGATGGCCTTGTAATCCGTGGCCAGAGCCGCTTCGTGCACGGTTTCGGACAGGCTCGGGTGACCGAACACCATCAATTGCAGGTCTTCGATGCTGGCGCCGAATTCCAGGGAAATAACGCCCTGTTGCACCAGTTCTGAAGCCTGGGGACCGAGCACGTGCATGCCCAGAACGCGGTCGCTTTTCTCGTCCACCACGAACTTCACCATACCGGCGGATTCACCGGCGGCCAGAGCACGCCCATTGGCGGCGAAGGGGACCACCCCGGTTTTGTAGGGCTCCCCGGATTCCTTCACTTCTTCCTCGGTTTTACCAACCCACGCCACTTCCGGGTGGGTATAAATCACCCCGGGGACGGCATCGTAGTTGACCTGGGTGTGCTCACCCGCGATCACCTCCGCCACCATGACCCCTTCTTCAATGGCCTTGTGAGCCAGGGCCGGACCTCGCACCAGATCACCGATGGCGTACACACCGGGGACGTCGGTACGGCACTGGTTGTCGACGTAAATGAAGTTACGCTCATCCAGGGTCACACCGGCGTCCTGGCTGAGCAGGCCTTCGGTATAGGGACGGCGGCCTACGGCCACGATCAAGCGATCGAAGGTTTCTTCGTGCTCGCCGTCACCATCGGTATAGGTAACGCGAACGGAATTTTTGTTTTTCTTGCTGCCAGTGACCCGGGCACCGAGGTGAATGTCCAGGCCCTGCTTGGTGAACTGCTTCATCGCTTCCTTGGCGATTTGCTGATCCACCGCCGGCAGGAAGGTGTCCACCGCTTCCAGCACGGTTACCTGGCTGCCCAGGCGCGCCCATACGCTGCCCAGTTCCAGGCCGATCACGCCGGCGCCGATCACGCCCAGTTTCTTGGGCACGCTGGTGAATTCCAAGGCGCCGGTGGAGTCGACGATGATCTGCTGATCCACCTCCGCCACCGGAATGTCGATCGGCACGGAGCCGGCGGCCAGTACCACGTTTTCCGCTTCCAGGGTCTGTTCATCCCCTTCCAGCGGCTTGAACGTCACCTGCTTGTTGGCTTTGAGCTGGCCGGTACCTTGCAGCCAATCCACTTTGTTGGCCTTGAACAACTGGGCGATACCACCGGTCAGTTGCAGCACGATCTTGTCCTTGCGCTGCAGCATGGTGTCCAGGTCCAGGTTCAGCTTGCCAACACCGATACCGTGATCGGAGAAGGCTTCCTCGGCTTCATGGTATTTCCAGGAGGAATCCAGCAGCGCCTTGGAGGGGATACATCCCACGTTCAGGCAGGTGCCGCCGAGAGCCGGATCGCCCTGCTTGTTGATGCGTTTCTCGATGCAGGCGGTCTTGTAACCCAATTGCGCGGCGCGAATCGCGGCGACATAGCCACCGGGCCCGCCACCGATGACGATGACATCGTATTTCTCTGACATAACCAGTCCCTATATGCGTCGGGGCCACCGGCGCGGGGCGCGGGGCCCCGGGCCGGCGCCGGGAATCAGATGTCCAGCAGCAGCCGTGCCGGATCCTCGATGAAGTTCTTCACGGCGACCAGGAATTGCACCGCTTCCTTGCCGTCGATGATCCGGTGGTCGTAGGACAACGCCAGATACATCATTGGCAGAATCTTCACTTCGCCATCCACCGCCATCGGTCTTTCCTGGATCTTGTGCATCCCCAGGATGGCGGTTTGCGGCGGGTTGAGGATCGGCGTGGACAACAGTGAGCCGAAGATACCGCCGTTGGAGATGGTGAAGGTGCCGCCGGTCATCTCCTCGATGGACAGTTTGCCGTCACGGGCCTTGGTACCGAACTCGATGATCTGGGATTCGATTTCGGCCAGCCCTTTCTGGTCGGCGTCACGCATTACCGGCACCACCAGGCCACGCTCGGTGGATACCGCCATGCCCACGTCGTAGTAACCGTGGTACACGATGTCGTCACCGTCGATGGACGCATTCACCGCCGGGAAGCGCTTCAGCGCTTCCACGCAGGCGCGGGTAAAGAAGCTCATGAAGCCCAGGCGCACACCGTGGGACTTCTCGAACTCGCTTTGATAGTGCTTGCGCATGTCCATGATCGGCTTCATGTTGACCTCGTTGAAGGTGGTCAACATGGCCGCGTCCTGCTGCGCCGCCACCAGACGTTCGGCGATGCGCTTGCGCAGGCGGGTCATCGGTACGCGGCGTTCCTCGCGCTCACCCGCGGCCGGAGCCGGAGCGGCCGCCGGAGCCGGAGCGCTGGCGGAGGACGGGCTTTGCTGCTTGTTGGCCAGCGCCTTTTCCACGTCTTCCTTGGTGATGCGGCCCTTGGCGCCGGTGCCTTTGATGTCGGCGGCACTGAGACCATGCTCGCTCATCAGCTTGCGCGCGGCCGGCCCGGCCTGAGCATCGCCGTCATCGTCACCGCCTTGCGCTTCGGCGGCCGGAGCCTCGGCTTGCGGTTTTTCCTCGGCGGGAGCGGAGACGGACGCGCTGGCACCCGCTTCCAACTGCCCGAGCACTTCCTGACTTTCCACGGTGGCGTCTTCGCCTTTGAGGATCTTGGTCAGAACACCGTCCATCGGAGCCACTACCTCGAGAACCACCTTGTCGGTCTCGATGTCCACCAGCAGCTCGTCACGTTTAACCGCCTCGCCTTCTTTCTTGTGCCAGGTGGCTACCGTGCCATCGGCCACGGATTCCGGAAATTGCGGGGCTTTGATATCTGTCGCCATGCCTGTTCCTTAAACCAGTTCGTTAGGCTGTCTACTTGATGTTGAAGGCGTCTTCGACCAGACGCTGCTGCTGTTCCACGTGCAGGGACATCGAACCCGCCGCCGGAGCCGCCGCCATGTCACGGCCCGCGTATTGCACGTACAGTTTCGGATTGACCGCGCGGGCCACCCGGAACATGTGGTGTTGGGAGCAGTACCAGGCGCCCTGGTTCATCGGCTCCTCCTGACACCAGACCACATGCTCGAGATTCGGATAGCTTTCCAGAATCTCGCGCAGCCGCTGCTCCGGGAACGGATAGAGCTGCTCGATGCGGACCAGAGCGGTGTCCTTGATGTCGTCGGACTCACGTTTTTCCAGCAGGTCGTAGTAGACCTTGCCGGAACACATGACCACGCGCTTCACCGCTTTGCTATCGAGCTCGGCGGTATCCTCAAGCACAGTGTGGAAACGACCCTCGGAGAGATCCTCCAGAGACGAGATCGCCCGTTTGTGCCGCAGCAAACTCTTCGGACTCATCACCACCAGCGGCTTGCGCAGCGGTCGTACCGCCTGGCGGCGCAGCAGGTGGAAGATTTGCGCCGGAGTCGACGGTACGCAGACCTGCATGTTGTGCTCGGCACTGAGCTGCAGGAAGCGTTCCAGACGAGCGGAGGAGTGTTCCGGCCCCTGCCCTTCGTAGCCGTGCGGCAGCAGCAGCGTCAAACCGCACAGCCGCCCCCACTTGGCCTCGCCGGAAGAGATGAACTGGTCGATCACCACCTGAGCGCCGTTGGCGAAATCGCCGAACTGCGCTTCCCACAGCACCAGAGCCTTCGGCGTGGTGGTGGCGTAGCCATACTCGAAGCCCAGCACCGCTTCCTCGGACAGCAGGGAGTCGTAGATATCGAACTCAGGCTGCCCTTCATAGAGGTGCTGCAGAGGAACGTACTGTTCGCCATTCTTCTGGTTGTGCAACACCGCGTGGCGATGGGAGAAGGTGCCGCGGCCGCAGTCCTGGCCGGTAAGACGCACCGCGAACCCCTGATCCAGCAGCGTGGCATAGGCCAGGGTTTCCCCATAGCCCCAGTTCAGCGGCTGGGCGCCGGCGGTCATCTTGCGGCGGTCCTCCACGATCTTCTTGACCTGGCGTTGCAGCACCAGGCCTTCCGGCAGGGTTTCCAGACGGCTGGCCAGGTCCTGCAGCTTTTTCAGCGGGTAGCCGGTGTCCCAATCATCTTCCACTTCGTGGCCGATGTAGGGAGACCAGTCCACGAACAACGCCTTGTTGGGCTCGCGGACCAGGGCCTTGACCACATGGTTGCCCTCGTCCAGCGCGTCGCGGTAATCGTCCACCATCTTCTGCGCGTCCTGTTCGCTGATCACCTGCTGGCTGATCAACGCCTCGGCGTAGAGGGTGCGGGTGGTCGGGTGAGATTTGATCTTCTTGTACATCAGCGGCTGGGTGGAGGACGGCTCATCCGCCTCGTTGTGACCCAGACGACGGTAACAGATCAGATCGATCACCACGTCCTTCTTGAACTGCATGCGGTAGTCCACCGCCAGCTGGGTGACGAAGTACACCGCTTCCGGATCATCCGCGTTGACGTGGAAGATCGGCGCCTGGACCATCTTCGCCACATCGGTGCAGTACTCGGTGGAACGGGCGTCGTCCTGGCGGCTGGTGGTGAAGCCCACCTGGTTATTGATGATCACGTGCAGGGTGCCGCCGGTTTTGAAACCACGGGTCTGGGACATCTGGAAGGTTTCCATGACCACACCCTGACCGGCGAAAGCCGCGTCACCATGAACCAGAATCGGCACCACCTGATCACCACCGTGATCCTGGCGACGATCCTGACGGGCACGCACCGACCCTTCCACCACCGGAGAGACGATTTCCAGGTGAGAGGGGTTGAAGGCCATGGCCAGGTGCACTTCACCGCCGGAGGTCTGCACGTTGGAGGAGAAGCCCTGGTGATACTTCACGTCGCCGGAGCCGTTCTCGTTGAAGCTCTTGCCTTCGAATTCGCCGAACAGATCCCGCGGGCTCTTGCCCAGAGTGTTCACCAGTACGTTCAGACGGCCCCGGTGGGCCATGCCGAGCACCATTTCCTTGGCGCCGTAGCTGCCGACCCGCTGGATCATCTCGTCCATCAGGGGAATCAGGGATTCACCGCCTTCCAGACCGAAACGCTTGGTACCCGGGTAGCGACTGCCCAGGTATTTCTCCAGCCCTTCGGCGGCGGTCAGCCGTTCCAGGATATGTTGCTTGATCTCCGCATTATATTGCGGATGGCTGCGCACACTCTCCAGACGCTGCTGAATCCAGCGCTTCTCCGCGGTGTTGACGATGTGCATGTATTCGGCACCGACCGAGGAGCAGTAAGCGCCCTTCAGGCAGTCAACGATTTCACGGAGTTTGGCTTCCGGTTTGCCAATGAACAGGTTACCGGTCTGGAATACGGTTTCCAGGTCGGACTGGCTCAGACCATGATGGGCCAGTTCCAGATCCGCCACCTGCTCCCGCTCCATCAGCCCCAGCGGGTCCAGCCTGGCGACCTGGTGCCCACGGTTACGGTAAGCGGCGATCAGGTGCAGTACCCGCACCTGGCGGCGTTCGTGCTCGCTGCTGACCGCGCCGGCGCCCATCTTCTGGACTCGGGAGCGGTTCTTGGCTTCCAGCAAAAAGTACTCACGCACCGGTCCGTGGGGAACATCGGACTCAACGGCACCGTTAACACTGGGGAGTTTTTCGAAGTAAGCGCGCCAGTCTTCCGGCACGGAGTTGGGATCTGTCAGATAGGATTCGTACAGTTCATCGACATAGGCCATGTTGGCACCCCCGAGATGGGAGGATTGCCATTGGCGCTGCATGGAACTGTCTTGCATCGTCGCTCGTTCCTTAGCCGGGAGCCTGTCACGCCTGTGGCATGAGATGGTGCTGTGACCACAGGGAGGATGACCCTGTTCCCGAGCTTTCAATGTGTCCGGAGCGGCTGCCTTTTAAGCGCCACTCCACCCTGCTGCGTACACCGATTCCGGGGTTTCCGGAACCGGCCGATAGTGTAGTACGTTTGTGAGGCTTTTGTTAGAGCCGGTTTGGGGCTCACCGGCGGCCCGTACCCTGCCAACCGGCCTGTTCAGCCCCCCGACACTGTCCGACTTATCGACCTTTTGGGGAAGAACTTCAATGCCACCAAGGTCGAGTCTGGTTATCGGGGCTGCCGCGGCGATTTCAAGCTTATCCGAAGCGCACCGGATTGACCCCCGGGGGTCGCATTCAGATACAAAAAATCGTCTGGAACGATTTTTGACATCGCGCCAGCGATGGCCCGACAGGGTGGCCGCCATGGACGGTGGCCATAAAATCGCCGGACACCACACCCACAAAAAAGGCGGCCAGAGGCCGCCTTTTTTGGTCCGGGTCAGATGCCCCGTTCCAACAGCATGGAACGAATGTGGCCGATGGCCCGGGTCGGGTTGAGCCCTTTCGGGCACACGCTGACACAGTTCATGATGCCATGGCACCGGAACAGGCTGAACGGGTCATCCAGCCGCGCCAGGCGCTCTTCGGTGGCGGTGTCACGGCTGTCCGCCAGGAAGCGATAGCCCTGCAACAACGCCGCCGGCCCCAGGAACTTGTCCGGGTTCCACCAGAAACTCGGGCAGCTGGTGGAGCAGCAGGCACACAGGATGCACTCGTACAGGCCGTCGAGTTTGGCGCGTTCCTCAGGGGACTGCAGCCGCTCGATGGCCGGTGCCGGCGTGCTGTTCTGCAGGTACGGTTGCACCTTCTCGTACTGGTTGTAGAACATGGTCATGTCCACCACCAGATCGCGCACCACCGGCAATCCCGGCAGCGGCCGCAGCACCAGCGCTTTTTTACCTTCTTTAACGCCAGGCGCCACGGAAGACAGCGAAGTGATACAGGCCAGACCGTTCTTGCCGTTGATGTTCATACCGTCGGAGCCGCACACGCCTTCGCGACAGGAGCGACGGAAGCCCAGGGACGGGTCCATCTCCTTCACCAGGTTGAGCACGTCGAGCACCATCAGGTCCTTGCCCTGAGTGTCCACGTCGTACTCTTTCATGGTCGGTTCGCGGTCGGTATCCGGGTTGTAGCGATAGATACTGACTTTCATTGCAGCTCTCCGTTAGTAGGTCCGCGCCTTGGGCTGGAAGGTATCCACGGTCTTCGGCTCGAAGTTCACCGCACGCTTGCCCAATTGCTTGGTGAGCGGATCGTAGATGGAATGGCACAGCCAGTTCTCATCGTCGCGGTCCGGGAAGTCGTAGCGGGCATGAGCCCCGCGGCTTTCCTTACGGCCTTCGGCGGCGATGGCGGTGGCTTCAGCCACTTCCAACAGGTTGTCCAGCTCCAGCGCTTCGACCCGGGCAGTGTTGAAGGACTGGCTCTTGTCCTCCAGATGAGCCTTGGCGACACGCTCACGCAGTTCAGCCAGTTTGGAAACGCCTTCGTGCATGAGATCACCCTTGCGGAATACACCGAAGTGATTCTGCATGGTGCTCTGCAGCTCTTTGCGCAAGCTGGCCACGGACTCGCCACCCTGGGACTCATCCCAGCGACGCACCCGGCTCAGGGCCTGGTCGATATCGTCATTGCTCGGCTCGTACTGGGTCATGCCCTGACGCAGAGCGTCTTCAATGAAGAGACCGGCGGCACGGCCGAACACCACCAGGTCGAGCAGCGAGTTGCCGCCGAGACGGTTGGCGCCGTGCACGGACACACAGGCCACCTCGCCCACCGCGAACAGGCCGTTGACGAACTGGTCCTGACCTTCGTGGCCAGCGCTCAGTTTGATCGCCTGACCATGCACATTGGTGGGGATACCGCCCATCATGTAGTGACAGGTGGGTACCACCGGAATCGGTTCCTTCACCGGATCGGTGTGGGCGAAGGTGATGGCCAGCTCACAGATACCCGGCAGGCGGCTGTGCAGCACTTCCTCGCCCAGATGATCGAGCTTGAGGAAGACGTGATCGCCATCCGGACCGGCGCCGCGGCCGTCCAGGATTTCCATCATCATGGAACGGGCGACAACGTCACGGGACGCCAGGTCCTTGGCGTTGGGCGCATAGCGCTCCATGAAGCGCTCGCCGTCCTTGTTGATGAGATAACCGCCCTCACCCCGACAACCTTCGGTCACCAGTACCCCGGCACCGGCGATACCGGTGGGGTGGAATTGCCACATCTCGATGTCCTGCACCGGCAAACCGGCACGCAGGGCCATGCCGACACCGTCACCGGTGTTGATCAGGGCATTGGTGGTGGAGGCGTAGATACGGCCGGAACCGCCGGTGGCGAAGACCGTCGCCTTGGCTTTGAAGAATACCGTTTCGCCGGTTTCGATGCAGATGGCGATAACGCCACATACATTGCCTTGACCATCCTTCACCAGCTCCGCGGCGTACCACTCACTGTACACCTGGGTGCCGTTCTTCAGGTTCTGCTGATAAAGGGTGTGCAGCAGCGCGTGACCGGTACGGTCGGCGGCGGCACAGGTCCGGGCGGCCTGACCGCCCTCGCCGAAATTCTTCGACTGACCGCCGAACGGGCGCTGGTAGATCCGGCCTTCCTCGGTACGGGAGAACGGCAGCCCCATGTGGTCGAGTTCGAACACCGCTTCCGGGCCGACCGAGCACATATATTCGATGGCGTCCTGGTCACCGATGTAATCGGAACCCTTGACCGTGTCGTACATGTGCCAGCGCCAGTCGTCATTGGGATCGGCGGAGGCAATGGCACAAGTGATGCCGCCCTGGGCGGACACCGTATGGGAACGGGTGGGAAAGACTTTGGAAATCAGCGCGGTCTTGAAACCGGACTGCGCCATTTGCAGGGACGCGCGCATGCCGGCGCCGCCGCCACCCACCACAATGGCATCAAAGGTAATGGTGCGAATGGACATGGATCAAGCGCCTCCCCAAATCGTTACCAGGCCCCAAAGGACGTAGACCAGCAGCAGCAGAGCAATCACCATCTGCACGACGAGGCGCACACCGGTGGCGGATTTGCCAAAGGTCAGGCTGGTGAGATAGTCGGTGGTCACACCCCACAGACCGACCCAGGTGTGGGCGGCCACGGAAAGTACCAGCAAGGTGGTGGCGATTTGCATTGGCACGGAGCCGATGAAGGCTTTCCAGGTGCCATAGTCGAGATTCGGCTGGGCGATCAGATAAGCCAACATGCCGATGAAGTACACGCCGATAACAACGGCGCTGACGCGCTGAATCAGCCAGTCGTACAGGCCATTACGGCCCAGACTGGTGACGCTGGTTACCCGGGTTACCATATCCAAGCTCCTACCAGTACAACGAGAACGGCGGTGATGATGAACACCGACTTGGCGCCACGCCGCCCACCTTCCAGGGTCTCACCCATCCCGGCGTCCATGAACAGATGCCGGATACCGGCCACCAGGTGATACAGAATCGGAGTGAGGATGGCCCACACGACCAGTTTGGCCAGGGGGGAATCAAGGAGTTGTTTCAGGTCCGCAAAGCTCTCCGGGGACGCCACGGAACGATCCAGCATCCACAGCAATATCGGCAACGCCACGAAAATGGCGACGCCGGTAATCCGGTGAGTGATGGACGCAATGGCGGTGACCGGGAACTTGATCGTCGATAGATCGAGATTGACGGGTCTTTTGTCGTTCACGGTAGCCTACACTTTTGCCGGGCTCCGGGCAGGCCGGAGCGGTTGTCGGGAACTTGGCATCACCGATGTCGTCTCAAGGTGAAGACTGGCGGCGAATGCGGTGATACCAGGGCCGGGGTGAAGCCCGTATTCCGGGAATCCATGACCAAGTCCGTTGCGGTCGGAGGTCGCCGGAATGCACTAGCGGCACCACCGCTGTCATCCACGAAAGAGGATGGCGGCGTGGCCGGTTGCGTATTCCCTGACAACGTCCGAATCAAGGGGCGGCGCCTGTCATTGCGCTTATACTGCTCGGCATCACGCCACCACCTTGCTGTGCCGCAAGGGACTCGGTCAGAGGTCCCCTTGCGGGCGGCAGTATATCGCCGCACCGACGGCAAAACAAACGCCAACTGGCGGAAAACAGGCTAAGGCTTTGTTTTATATAGGCACTTTTACATCAACCACCTTGCCATTCCGGGGCAAAATGCCAGCATTGCACGCCGTAACAAGCTGTTTACCCTGCAAAAGGCACCTTTTCCCGTGGTCCCTTCTTCGTTGACAAAGACAGGCCAAAACTTTAACGTCCCCCGCGCTCTGGAGGACCTTGGGGGACCTCTGAACAGCCGCTGCTCGGCATCGCCGTCCGGACGCTGTCCACAGGTTCCGCTGCTGCTCCCTCTATACACCGAGGAGAAATTCCCATGACCGAGAAGAAAGCCATTCTCAAGGTAGAGGGCCGGGAGGATCTGGAACTGCCGATCCATACGCCGACCCTGGGCCAGGACGTTATTGATGTGTCCTCCCTCACCGCCAATGGCATCTTTACCTTCGACCCGGGCTTTACGTCCACCGCGTCCTGCGAATCCAAGATCACTTACATCGACGGCGAGAAAGGCCAGCTGCTGCACCGCGGCTATTCCATCGAGGAACTGGCTTCCAAGTCCGACTACCTTGAAGTGTGCTACCTGCTGCTCAACGGCGAACTGCCGAGCGCCGAGCAGAAAGCGGAATTCGTCAGCACCGTGAAGAACCACACCATGGTGCACGAGCAGATTCGCAACTTCTTCAACGGCTTCCGCCGTGACGCCCATCCGATGGCGATCATGTGCGGCGTGGTCGGGGCTCTGTCCGCGTTCTATCACGACTCGCTGGATATCAATAACCCCACCCATCGTGACGTCACCGCGTTCCGTCTCATCGCCAAGATGCCGACCATCGCGGCCATGTGCTACAAGTACGGTCTCGGTCAGCCGCTGATGTACCCGCGCAACGATCTGGGTTATGCGGAAAACTTCCTGCACATGATGTTCGGCAACCCCTGCGAGGACAGCAAGATCAGCCCGACCCTGGCCCGCGCCATGGATCGCATCTTCATCCTCCACGCCGATCACGAACAGAACGCGTCCACTTCCACCGTGCGTCTGGCCGGTTCTTCCGGTGCCAACCCGTTCGCTTGTATCGCCGCCGGCATTTCCGCCCTGTGGGGCCCGGCTCACGGCGGTGCCAACGAAGCGGTACTGAAGATGCTGGAGGAAATCGGCGACGTTTCCCAGATCGAAACGTTCATCGCCAAGGCGAAGGACAAGAACGATCCGTTCAAGCTGATGGGCTTTGGCCACCGGGTGTACAAGAACTACGACCCGCGTGCCACGGTGATGCGCGAATCCTGCCACGAAGTACTGGCCGAACTGGGCATCAACGATCCGCAACTCGAACTTGCCATGAAGCTCGAGGAGATCGCCCTCAACGACCCGTACTTCAAAGAGAAGAAGCTGTTCCCGAACGTGGACTTCTACTCCGGGATCATCCTCAAGGCGATTGGCATTCCGACCAGCATGTTCACCGTGATCTTCGCCCTGTCCCGTACCGTGGGCTGGATCGCGCACTGGAACGAAATGATCTCCAATCCCTACAAGATCGGTCGTCCCCGCCAGCTCTACACCGGCGAGACCGAGCGCTCCTTCGTGCCGCTCAACGAGCGCAAGTAGGCATCTCGAGACACCTCGGTGTCAGACAAGAACGCCGGCCTTCGGGCCGGCGTTTTTGTTGCTGGACAAGCTCCCACAGCGGCTTCGTAGCCACCTCTGAATTCATACCCCCAAGGCAGAACAATTCAGGGTTAGAGCCTCAACCCCGAAGCCAGCAATAGTTATCGGGCAGCAGCGGTCCACGGACCGCGCTCAACGCTGGTACAACGACACTCTGTCCGCCAGTTTCAGCACGTCATCCAGCGCCCCCTGCAAACCGGAATCCTCCTGTCGCAGCAGCGCCAGCTCTTTCCCCAACCGGCTCAATGCCTCCACCGCCGCGCGGCAGGCCGTCAGGCGCGCATCAATATCGGCGTCAATGTCCTCGTCCAACTCGCGAATCCCTTCCAGCAGCACGCAGGCACCTTCCAGCTCGGCGAGCGCCGCTCGCTGCAGTCGCTCGACCCCCTCCTGGTAACGCTGATAGGTCAGTTCGGTGGGCAGAAAGCGCTGATCCAGCCAGTGCAGCACCTGGCCGTGCACCTGCTCCAATTCTCCCAGCAGCTGCCGCAAGCGCGGTGCGTCCAACACTTGCAGCCGCCAGCGAAGGGAATGATAAGGACGGGCACTCACCGGCTCGGCATCGGAGAGCGCCAAACGCGCCTGCAACTGTTCCAACACCCCTTCCCGGCGATGACTCCAGTCCAGGGCACTGACCGGAAACAACGCCAACCCGGCCCGTTCCAACAGTCGATAGCGCTGCCACTGCCACGCCTCGCCCGCCTCCCCCACACCGATCACATCGATGGCCAGAGCGCCGCCGGCATGGCGCACCAGCAGATCCAGGGATTGGCCGGCGAACACGTAATCCAGCTCGCAACGCACCCCCCACCCTTCCAGAACACCGACCAATTCCCGCCGCAATGCTTCCACCGCTGGCGAGGCGCTGACGGCAATGTCATTTTGCCGCGCCACCGTGGCCACATAGCGGGCCAGCAATCCCTGTGGCCGCTCATCCAGAGCCCCCTCGCCGACAAACAGCCATTGCCGGTGTCGCACCCGGGTCACCGCCACATTGAACACGTCGGGCCGCTCCAGGTAGCGCCAGGCCGCCGCCGAACGGCCCGGATAAACGCCGGTGGCGACCAGCATGAAATCCCGCTCTTCCCCTTGGAAGGCGTAAGGCGTGCCAACGCGAAGATTGTGACGCCCCAGCGTGGCCAGCTCGAAGCTGTCCAGCAGCCGGTTTTCCAGCACCGTGGCCAGCGCCCGTGACATCGCCACCACACCGATTTGCGGGCAACGGTCATCCGGCAAGTCCCGGCACGCCTCGACCAACCCCCGCAACCGCGCCATCACCAGGTCCACTTCCGCCAGATTCACGGTGTCCTTCAGCGTCACCGGACAGCTCTCCAGCCGCAATGGCTGATCCGACTCACGATTATCCAGACGGGTCAGCACCTTGAGCCGATCCGAATAGAATTCCGCATTGCTGAAGCGGATCAGCGCCGGATGGCTGCGGAAGTGCTCATCAAGGAACGCCACCGCCTCCTGGCTGGCCACCGCGTCCAGGGCGTAATCCAGCAGCGAGCGCTCCCGGTAATCCAGATCCAGCGGTGCCCCGCTGACACCGTGCTGGATCGCCAGCGCCTGCTGGCGGTCACGGGCGAGAAAGGAGAAATGACGTAACTGCTTGGGGTCCCCCACCACCACCGCCCGGCGGGCCCGTTGCAGCGCCGGCAGCGCCAATGGCAGGTTGCATTGGGTGGCCTCGTCCATCACCACCAGATCGAACAGCGGTTCATTGACCGGCAGGCTTCGGCTCAGAGCATGAGCGGACACCACCCACACCGGAAAAGTGCTGGTCAGCAGCGACCAGTCCAGTTTGTCGAAGCGGTCCTGGCGTAACGCTCCACTACGGGAACGCAACGCCCGCGACAAGGTGCTCAGTTGATTGCGGCGCTGACGCAACAGCGTCGCCAGATTGTCGTTGCCCCCCGCTTCCAGAGTATGCCGGGCCAGTTCCTGGTGCGCCTCCACCGACGCCTGTAACTGCTGCCATTGTTGCGCCAGCATCGGTTGCGCCAGTAAGCGCCGGCTCGCCCACCAGCGCCGCAGTTGAGCCCAAAACCCACCAGCGCGCGCGCCGGCCCGTTCCGCCCGGCGCAAATCCCGGCGGAATCGCCGCTCCAGCCCCCGGTAGGCCACGGTCGCCTGGTCCATCCGCTTTAGCAAGGCCGGCCGTTGCGGCTCCGGCGCCAGCGCCATTTCCCCGGACAGCCAGTAATCCAGCCGCTCCAGCAAGAGCTTGCGATGGTCACCGCGGCCGGCACGCAGGATCAGATCCCCGGCATCGCCGAACAGGCCATCCAGTTTGCCGCGCACCACATCCGCGGCATGCTCGTTACTGCATACGATAAGCACCGATTCCCCGCGCATTACCCGGTCCACGGTGAGGCAGGAGAGCGTATAGGTCTTACCTGTACCGGGCGGGCCGTTGATCACGCTGAGCGTTTGCGAGGCGGCGTTTTGCAGGGTCTGTTGCTGGGCGTGAGTAAGACTGGCCGGCAGGGTGTCCGGCTCGGCCGGCCGCACCTGTTCCGGCGCCGGCACCGGCTCTCCCAGCACCTGCCGCAAAGGCGGCGACAAAGGAACTTCTCCCTCCGCCAGTCGCTCCAGCTCGAACAGCACACTGCGTTGCAAGGGCGAGCGGGCCGACAACCAGGCCACGCCCGCCGGGGTGCAGCGTGGACGGCCACCATTGCGAGGCCGCGGAAAACCCCGGGCGTTATCGGCGTATTCCCGGCTGTCCATCGACGCCAGAATACGCGTCAGGGTGTCCTCGTCCACCTGTTCCGGGTCCAACTCGGCAACCCATGGCGTCGATTCCGCCAAGGCATCCAGCACCGCGCTGTTATAACGAAAGCCATCCACTGCGATGGCGGCCTGATCACTTTGCTCGTCGCTCACCGTCGCTTCGGCGATCAATAAGGGCGCGCGCACGTAACCGCGCCGCGAGCCCTCTCCGTCCACCGCCACGCTCACCACGAACAGCCCCGCCATGAGACGCCGCTCCTGGCGCTGAGCACTCTGCTCATGACGCAGCCGTTGCACCTCCTGCTCGGGTATCGGCCACCGGTAGGTCCCCGGAGCCTGTTCCCCATCGGCACGAAAAAAAACATGGCCGCGCTCGGATTGGGCGAACAGGTCGGTAATCAGGCGGTCGCCGCCATCCTCGGCGAGACAATCCCGGAAATAAGCGATCAACCCACGCGTCATGGCACGCAATATAACTGCCTCCCGCGAATCACGGATTGAGATCGATGGCGAGCGCCGAACGGGACGCCTCGGCTTGCTCCAACTGTGACAGCGCGTCATCCCCTTTGCGGGTCAACACCGCCATTTTCTGAATCGAATCGGCCATGCCCGGCAGGGCTTCACGGCGGAACCGGGCGATGTCTTCCAGGGAAGCATTGATATCAACGAACGCCTGTCGCAGGACCTCCATATCCAGCTGCGTGGACGCCGCGCGGGTATGGATCTCCGCGCCCTGCTGACGCAGCCGCTGGGCGGTACCGGCGATCAGTGTATCGGTGGTTTTGTTCACCGCGTCGATCTTGTCCAGCACGATGCGCTGATTGGCCAGGGCCATGGCCAGGGTCACCGCGATGCGCAGCGCATTGACGGTAACCTGGGTGGCGCGGTCCACGCCGCGGATCAGCTCGCGGTTATTGCGGACGATCACTTCGGTGGTGAGTACGCCCTGCTGATTCACCGCCAACTGCTGCTGCATATCCTGAATCCGCTGACGCAAGGGAAACAGCAACTCCTCCTGGACGAACCGGTGCCGCGGATCCTGGGGGTCGATGTCACGCTCCAGGGCACGGGACAAACGCGCATCGATCTGCTCGCCGAGGGCAACAGCCCGGCTCAACTGCCGACCGTTCTCGCGCATGTCCTGCTGATCCGCCTGCAGGGTGATGTTGTCCCGGCGTAACTGCTCACGCCCTTGCTCCAGTGATTCGACAATGGCGGCGATCACCGTGGACGCGGATTCATAGCGGGAAAAATAGCGTTTCAGCGGCGTGCCGACGAAGGGCAGATAGCCAGCCAGCCGGGAAAACCAGCCCGGGGACAGATCCACCCGCGCCGGGTCCAGTGACTCTACCTGGACTTTCAGATCGACCAGGGCGTTGGCCACGGGTCCGCCGTCCTCGGCGCGGCTGGCGAGCCGGTGCACCGGCTCCTCCAACAACCGGCTTTGACGGGCGGCGCGCGCCTGAACGTCCCGCCCCATGTTTTCCACGGCGCCGCGCGCCGGGGCCGGGTCACCGCTGGCGGACGCGCTCAGTAACTGTTCCACCAGTTGATCAGCCCGTTGTGCCAGCGCCTGACTTTCATCCTCCGCCACTGGCACGGCCGAATTCAATTCCGCCGCCAGCGCGTCGGGCGCCGCCACCTGCAAACCGCCCTGTTCCGGATTTACGTTGCTCATATTGCTGTCCTTATCCACTATTATCCCGGCGCCGGCGTCCCGCTCCATGATCCCGTTCCGCTGCCCCTTTCCGCGATTTTCCGCGATCCCCGCGGGAAGGTCATCGCCATCTTCCACTGGCATGATAGCCTATCATGCCCCGGCGGGACGGATTGCGCTCCGCATTCGAGGCTTCAAGAGTAAGGAAGACAAAATGAAAAAAGCCCTGTTGATCCTGATCCTCCTGGTTCTGGCCGGTTACCTGTTGTTCTGGCCTGTGCCGGTGGAACCGGTGGCCTGGGACGCTCCCGAAGCACCGGCTCTGGAAGGCCCATACGCAGTAAACGACCAGCTCGGCCAGGTACACCGTTTGGCCGCGGGCGAAGGCCGGGGCCCGGAAGATGTGGCGGTGGATAAAGAGGGGCGTCTCTATGTCGGTTATGAAGACGGGCGCATCGTCCGCTTCCGCGGCGACGGCAGCGACGCCGACCTGATCGCCAACACCGGCGGCCGGCCGCTGGGGCTGGATTTCGCCCCGGACGGCACTCTGGTGGTGGCCGATGGCTATCAGGGCCTGTTGCGCATCAATGCGCAATCCGGCGCGGTCACGGCGCTCACCAAGGAGGCGAACGGCGTACCCTTCAAATTCACCGATGACGTGGACGTGGCCAGCGACGGCGTCATTTACTTTACCGATGCCTCAAGCAAATTCGGCCCGGCGATGAAAGCCCGGGACGATATCATCGAACATGGCGGCCACGGCCGGCTGCTGAAGTACGATCCGCGAAACGACACCACCACGGTCCTGCTGGACGGCCTGCAATTCGCCAACGGCGTGGCCCTGGCCCCGGACGAGTCCTACCTGCTGGTGGTGGAAACCGGCAGCTACCGGGTGCTGCGTTATTGGCTCAGTGGCGAACGGGCCGGTGAAAACGACGTGTTCATCGATAATTTGCCGGGTATTCCCGACGGCATCTCCGGTAATGGCACCGATACTTTCTGGGTGGCCCTGTTCGCACCACGCAACGCCGCTCTGGATGCCATGGCCGACAAACCCCTGTTGCGCAAGGTGGTCTTTCGTCTGCCCGAGTTCATGCAGCCGCAACCGGCCCATCACGCCTTTGTGCTAGGCCTGGATACCGACGGCAACGTCACCCATAACCTGCAGTATCTCGGTGACGATGCGTTTTCCCCCATCACCAGTGTGGAGCAGGTCGGCCAGCGCTTGCTGCTGGGCAGCCTCACCGCCGACAGCTTCGCCATCTACAACCTTGAGGAGTCCCAATGATTTCCCGAGTCGCATTTATCGGCCTTGGTGTTATGGGCTATCCCATGGCCGGTCACCTGGCCCGTGCCGGCCTGGAAGTAACGGTCTACAATCGCACCGGCGCCAAGGCCGAAGCCTGGGTGAAGGAATACGGCGGCCGCCATGCCGCCACTCCGGCACTGGCCGCCGAAGGCGCCGATGCGGTGTTCCTGTGCGTGGGCAATGACCAGGACCTGCATCAGGTTACCCTTGGCGAAGACGGCGCGGTGAGCACTCTGGCCACCGGCGCGGTGCTGGTGGACCACACCACCGCCAGCGCCACCATGGCCCGCACCCTCGACGACGCCTGCCGCGAACAGGGCGCCCATTTCATCGACGCACCGGTTTCCGGTGGCCAGCAAGGCGCCGAGAACGGCCAGCTTTCGGTGATGTGCGGTGGCGAGGAAGCGGTGTTCGAGCGTGTCGCCCCGGTGCTGGATCACTATGGCAAGAGCGTGGTGCTGATGGGACCGGCGGGCAGCGGCCAGCTCACCAAAATGGCCAACCAGATTTGCGTCGGCGCGGCGATCCAGGGCGTGGCCGAGGCCATTGCCTTTGCCCAGGATGCCGGGTTGGACGCGGAAAAAGCCATGCAGGTGATCGGCGCCGGCGCCGGCAGTTCCTGGCAATTGCTGAACCGCCACCAGACCATGATCGCCGATGAGTACGACCATGGCTTCGCCGTGGACTGGATGCGCAAGGATCTGATGATCTGTCTGGCCGAGGCCAATCGCACCGGCACGCCCCTGCCGGTGACCGCGCAGATCAACGAATTCTATAAGGACATTCAGGCCATGGGCGGCGGCCGTTGGGATACGTCCAGTCTGCTGCGCCGGTTACGGCGGCGGGATTGACCAGGGAATCGTGACCCGCTGTGGGAGTTTGCCCGCAAGCGGATCCGTTGGCCGAAAGCACAATTCGCTTGCAGGCAAGCTCCCACAGCGGCTTCGTTGCATGATCCGTGGGAGCCAGCCTGCTGGCGAATGACGCGCCGCACCAGTGAGCTTGCAAGGCAACATGGAATCTCCCACGGCGGCGTAGAGCTATTTCGCCACGGCGCCCTTTTCCGGCACCAGCGCCTTGGCGTTGTCGCTGGCCACCCGTCGCGCCACCTCTTCCGGCAGGGCGTTCAGCAGTGGCCGGTAGCTGTTGAGGATTTTCTTCATACTGCCGAAATGCCCGACCAGGTCGGTGCCCAGAGTGAAGCGGTCGGGATGATCATTGATCAGCGTCAACCACACCTCGCGCGGCCGGTCATCATCCAGCAGGTAGTGCTCCCGCACACTCCAAGACAGATCCACGTAGAGGTTGTCATAGCGCTCCAGCAGCGCGCGGACAATAGCCGGCAGCGTCTCCAACGGCGCTTGCCGCGCTTCCACCCCACCACTGGTGCCAGCGTGGGCAAGAATAAAGCGGGTCTTCGGGTTTTCCTTGAGCGCGTCTTCCAGCTCCTCAAGATAGATCGGCGTTTTCTCCCGTAGCGAAGTCAGATTGCTGTGCAGCAGCACCGGCAAACCGTGGCGGGCGGCCACCCGGTATACCTTCATCAGCGCCGGGTGATTGGCCCGCGGCGTTTCCCCTTCGGTCAGGGCGGTGAGATCATCATGGCGAGTGATTACTTCACCGATCCCGCGCCACAGGCCCGGATAGCGCTCGATCAGCGCCTCCACGTGCCGGGCGGCGTTGAGGTCGGTGGGATTGATACCGCTGATAAAGGGCACCAGCCGCCGCCGGCGCTCTTGTGGCAATGCGGCGATGGCCTGGGCCAACAGGTCGTCGGTGGCGCTGTAGTAGTACAACGGTGCTTCGTCGCCAAGGAAGTAACGGGGCCGGCGCGGCGCGCTTTGCTCCCACTTTTTCACCACCGGCAGGCCAAAGACCCAGGCCTGCTCCACCCTGGCCTTGTCCATGGCATTGAACATGGCGTCCATGCCTTCGCTTTCCTGCATGAAATCCACGTAATGCAGGTGCGCGTCCACATACCGCCCCTCGTAATGAGCATCCTTTGCCCACAGCGGTGAGCTCGCCAGCAACGCCAATACGGCCAGAAATCGCATTATTTGCTTTCCTCCATGATGTCCTGCCTTCCTTGACCGGCGAAGCTGCCAGGGGTTCGGCGGATTATACAGAGTCTTACCCTTTCATCCATTTATGGACAAATAACATATTTATGTCCTAATATGGACAAAACGTCAGGAGGTGCCCCATGCAACCGGCCCACGACACTCAGAATCTGCCCGCTCTGGACGATCAGGCCCGCCATGCCGCCCTGCGCGCGGTGCTCAAACTGCTCGATTTGTGGCAATGCACTGAGAAGGAGAAGACCGCGCTGCTCGGCGTCGGCCGCTCCACCCTGCACAAGTACCAGAGTCGCCCGGAAAGCGCCCGCATTTCCAATGATTTGCTGGAGCGCCTGAGCTATCTGCTCAACATTCATCAGGCGTTGCGCACCCTGTTCGGCAACCGGGAGAACGTCTATGGCTTCGTGCGCATGCCCAACCACAATCCCTACTTCAACGGCATCAGCCCCATGGAGGCCATGAGCACCGGGCGGGTCGCCAGCCTCTACGAGGTGTTCCGTCATCTGGACAGCCTGCGCGGGGGCCAGTGGTGAACGAAGCGGACTATCGTGAACTGCCGCTGCGTGCCTTTGACCATCAGGAGGCGTACCGTCTCGTCAACGGCAAATACCCGCCCATTGATCTGTTCGATGATGTCGCCGACGAGAGCGATTTCGGCGCCCTTTTCGCGGTACAGGCGCTGACCAATCCCCGCCTGCAAACCCAGATCGGAGAGCTGAACCGGGTACCGCCGGAACGCCGTCCCTGGGGCATTCCGGGCTGCAGCTACGCCCTGGCCCCTTTTGTCCACGTCAATCCCGCCGGCTCGCGCTTCTCCGACGGCGGCTTCGGCGTGCTCTACTGCGCCGAGCGCATGGCCACCGCCATTGCCGAAACCCGTTATCACCAGCAACACTACTTCCAGCAGGTCGTTGGGCTGAAGTACGACCGGGTGGTGATGCGCGGTCTGCGGGTTCGCTTTTCCGCCGAGTTACGCGACATTCACAACCCGCCGCGCGACGACGATCAGTGGTATCACCCCGAGGATTACAGCGGCGCCCGCCGCCTCGGCCAGCGTCTGTTTGAAGCCGACGAGCATGGCCTCGCCTACAGCTCGGTACGCGATCCGGGGGCGCTGTGTTTTGCCCTGTTTTCCCCACATCTGGTGGAGTCAGTAATTCCCAGCACCCACTATGAATACATCTGGGATGGTGAGCGCATCGCCCATGTTCTCACCATCCGCCGTGTCACCGGGTGATCAGTATGGAATCCATGGGAACAGTGATCATCGGCGGCGGCGTGGTGGGCCTGGCCATTGCCCGGGAACTGGCCCTGGCCGGCCGCGCACCGGTATTGCTGGAAGCGGAGGCGCACTTTGGCGAGCACCTGTCCTCGCGCAACAGCGAGGTGATCCATGCCGGCCTTTATTACCCACCGGGTTCCCTCAAAGCCATGTCCTGCCTGCGCGGCAATGCCCTGCTCTACGAGTATTGCCAGCGCCGCCGGGTAGCCCATCGCCGTTGCGGCAAATGGGTGGTGGCAAGAGGCGAGGAGCAGGCCCGGCAACTGCGGGCTTTGTACGACAACGCCATTGCCGCTGGCGCCAGCGGATTGCACTGGCTGGGGCGCCCTGCTCTGCAACATGAGGAGCCCTGGCTGGCGGCGGATCTGGCGCTGGCCAGCGAACACACCGGCATCGTCGACAGTCACGGCCTGATGGCCGCTCTGGCCGCCGACGCCGAAGAAGCCGGCGCTTTGTTGTGCCTGCGGCACAGTGTGACCGCCCTGGGCGGAGACCGGCACGGTTTCGAGTTACAGGTGACCGGCCCGGATGGCGGCTTTCAGTTGCACTGCGAGCAACTGGTGATCGCCGCCGGACTGGGCAGCGTACCGTTGCTGCAACGTCTGCACGGGCTGCCGGCGGAGCTGGCTCCGCAACAGGGACTGGCGCGGGGTAATTATTTCCGCCTGCGTGGCGCCAGCCCCACCCGACGCCTGGTCTACCCACTGCCGGAACGGCACGGCCTGGGCGTGCATCTGACCGTGGATCTGGCGGGCCAGGCGCGCTTCGGGCCGGACGTGGAATGGATCGACGAGGTGGATTACCGCGTCAATCTCCAGCGCGAGCCAGCATTCGAGGATGCGGTGCGGGCCTACTGGCCGGGCCTTCCAGCCGGCTCACTGCTGCCGGACTACACCGGCATCCGCCCCAAATTACGCCTGCGCGGCGAACCCCATGCGGATTTCTGCCTGCTCGACGAGCAGGATCACGGCCTGCCAGGGCTGATCGCCTTGCTGGGCATCGAGTCACCGGGACTCACCGCCGCTCTGGCGCTGGCGGAACGGATTCGGCGGTACTGAGTCGCCCCTACCATTGCATGTCCGGCATCGCCTGGAAGGCACCACGCAAAGCCTGAGACCAGGCCTCGCCCAACGCCCGGAAGCCCTCGTGATGCTCATCCACATCATAGTGAAGATGGTCATCAAAGCTGTCGCGGGGATACTTGAGAATATCCAGAGGCAAGCCCACCGACAGGTTGGAACGAAGGGTGGAATCGATACTCAGCAAGGCGCACTTGATGCCATCGTCCAGGGAGGTACGGTATTCCACCACCCGGTCGATGATCGGCTTGCCGTACTTGGTCTCGCCGATCTGAAAGTACGGCGTGTCCGCCGTGCATTCGATGAAATTGCCTTCCGGGTAGACCAGAAACAGCCGCGGCGCTTCACCGCGAATTTGTCCCCCGACGATGAAGCTGCTGCCGAAATCCACCGACCCCTGCGTCTGACCGGCGTCGCGCTGACGCACTTCGCGGCTGGTGGCACCGACAATGGCCGCCACATCATACAGCGAGCCGACGCCGTTGAGATTGGGCCGGTCGCTGTCCAGACGCATGCGCAACAGGCTGACCACGCTCTGAGTGGTGGCCAGGTTACCGGCGCTAAGCAGAACCACCAGACGCTCCCCGGACACCTGGAAGGTATGCAGCTTGCAAAACGTGGCGATCTGATCCACGCCGGCGTTGGTCCGCGAATCCGCGGCGAACACCAGCCCTTGTTCCAGGCGCATGGCGACACAATAGGTCATCGGTTTCTCCCGGCGATCACTGATCCCCGGCGCCGGTCTGTCGCACCAGGGCCGCCGCTCGCAGGGATTCCACGCCACCACCGTAACGGACGCCGCGTACCGGGCAGGCGTCCAGATAATCGAAGCCCACCGCCAGCTTCAGATGGCGTCTCGGACGGCGGGTCTGATTGGTCACGTCAAAAGTGTGCCAGCGTTCATCGAACCAGACCTCGGCCCAGGCATGGCTGGCGACGTGCTCGGAATCATCGCTGTAAAGATAGCCGCTGACGTAGCGGGCGGGAATCCCCAGGGCCCGGCAGCAGGACAGAAATACATGGGTATGATCCTGACACACCCCTTTCCTCAACCGATATGCCTCGGCGGCGGTGCTGGACACATCGGTGACGCCGGGCGTAAACGGCATTCTCGACAGGATGGTTTCGCTCAACCTCTCAAGATTGGCCAGGGTCCCGGCGGCGCACTGATGGTTCCGGGCCAGTTCATGGAGCAACGAATCCGGACGGGTAAACGGAGAATAACGGCAATAAACCAGAGGGGAAATCCGGGTGTCATCGTCCTCACGGTCCTCGCCCTCGATTTCCACTTCGCCAGTGGCGGTGAGACGTATGGCCTCGTGGGGCTGGTCCAGGGTCAGCACGTGCAGGATATTACCGAAGCCATCGGAGGCCTCGCTGGCCGGCTCCGGCATGTCCAGATGCCAGTGCAGAATACGCTGCCGTGCCGATGGACGCGGCGTCAGCCGCAGATACTGCGTACTGTGCAGCACTTGCTCGGAATAACGGTATTCGGTGCTGTGTCGAATCGACAGTTTCATACGACCTCCAGATATTCCTCGCGGATGGTATCCGCCAGCTCATTGATACGGCGCAGAAAATCCGTCAGGTAATCGTGCAAACCGGTGTCCAGCACATGCTCCAGATCACCGTATTGCAGCCGCGCGAACTGCACCGCCGCCAGGCGCTTGGCGGTCTGCCCGGCCCGCCCCTCGATCGCCGGCAGCAACTCACACAGCATCTGCATGCAGGAGCGCAGCGAGCGTGGCACCTCGGCGCCGAGAATCAGCAGCTCCGCCACCCGGTCGGCATTAATGGCCTCGCTGTAAAGCTCGCGATAGGACTCATACGCCCCCACCGAATGCAGCAAGGCGTGCCAGCGATAGAAGTCCATGGCGTCACCGCCGGAGGGAACGCCGTAAAGAGTGCCGATCTGATATTTCACATCCAGGATACGGGCCGTGTTATCGGCCCGCTCGATGAAGGTGCCAATGCGCAGAAAGCGGAAGGCATCATTGCGCATGATGGTGCCGTAGGTGGCGCCACGGAACAGGTGGGAGCGCTTTTTCACCCAATCAAAAAAGGCGCTGGCGCCGTATTGGTCCAGGCCCCCGCGGCGAATCTCCTTCAACTCCAGCCAGGTGCTGTTGATGCTTTCCCACATCTCGGCGGTGATCTTGCCACGCACCGCGTGGCCGTTTTCCCGCGCCAGACGCAGGCAATTGAAAATACTGCCGGGGTTGTCCTGATCCAGGGTGAAGAAATGCAGGACCTCGCGCACCTGGACGTCATCGTGCCGGCTCATATACAGCTCATGCGAGCCCGAGATCATCAACGGCGCCATCATCTCATCACGGGGATTGGCGACGAACGGCATCATCGACAGATTCCAGGCCACGTCGAGCATGCGAGCGGTGTTCTCGGCCCGCTCAACCAGGCGGGACAGCCAATACAGGTCGGAGGCGGTGCGACTCAGCATGACGGCGCCTCCACCACCCAGGTGTCCTTGGTACCGCCCCCCTGGGACGAATTCACCACCAGCGAACCGGCATTCATCGCCACCCGCGTAAGACCGCCCGGCACCATGCGGGTGGCACGGCCGTCACTGAGCACGAATGGGCGCAAGTCGATATGCCGTGGCGCGATACCCTGTTCGACGAAGATCGGGCAGGTGGACAGCGACAGGGTCGGCTGGGCGATGTAATTATCGGGCCGTGCCCGCAGACGCTGACGAAAACTCTCGATCTCCTCGCGGCTGGCCGCCGGCCCGACCAGCATGCCGTAACCGCCGGCACCGTGGACCTCCTTAACCACCAGCTCCGGCAGATGCTCCAATACGTACTGGAGATCCTCCGGGCGGCGACACAGCCGGGTCGGAACATTCTCCAGAATCGGCTCCTCACCCAGATAGAAGCGGATCATCTCGGGGACATAAGGATAGATGGACTTGTCATCGCCGACCCCGGAGCCGATGGCGTTGGCCAGCACCACCTTACCCTGCCGGTACACCGACAGCAGGCCGGGCACCCCCAGCATGGAGTCCGGATTGAACGCCAGCGGGTCGAGAAAATCGTCATCAATACGGCGATAAATCACGTCCACCCGTTGCGGCCCGGCGGTGGTGCGCATGTAGACGAAGCCATCCTTGACGAACAGATCCGCCCCCTCCACCAACTCGATCCCCATCTGCTGCGCCAGAAAGGCGTGCTCGAAGTAGGCGCTGTTGAAACGCCCCGGGGTCAGCAGCACCACCGTGGGATAGGGCACGGCGCTGCTGTGCTGCAGGGTATCCAGCAACAGCGATGGATAGTGCTCCACCGGCGCCACCGATTGCCCGGCGAACAACTCCGGGAACAACCGCATCATCACCCGCCGGTTTTCGATCATGTAGCTGACCCCGGAGGGGGTACGCAGATTATCCTCCAGAACGTACCAGGTTCCCTCTCCGTCACGGATCAGGTCCACGCCGCTGACGTGGCTGTACACCTGGTTGGGCAGATCCACATCCTGCATGCAGGGCTGGTAATGGGCGTTGCCATAGATCTGGTCGGCGGGAATGCGGCCAGCACGGATGATCTCCTGGCCGTGGTAAATATCATCGAGGAATTGGTTCAGCGCCCTCACTCGCTGGGCCGTACCCTGCTCCAGGTGGCGCCATTCCTGCTCGGGAATAATGCGGGGAACCACGTCAAAAGGAATCAGCCGCTCCGCGCCGCTCTCCTCGCCGTAGACATTGAAGGTGATACCAACCCGGTGGAACAGCAGCTCGGCTTCCTGACGCTTGCGGTGCAGGAGCTCCTTGGACTGCCCCAACAACCAGCCGTGATAACTGGAATAGTGGGGGCGAACCGCCCCTTCCCTGGCGAACATCTCATCAAAGCCGGACACCGCCGGCGGTGTAATCGACTGCATGGCGCTTTATTCCCTGTGGCCCTCTCCCCAACGACGGGGATAGCAACAGGCTCAGCAAGGGATATGCCAATTCGGGGGCAAAGGATTCAGTGGCATCCGCCCCGGCATGGCGCAGGGCCGCGATCCATGCTGAAGCAGGCCGACCTTGGGGCACCAAATCGGGGCACGACAAGGCTTCGCCAGCAGGGCAATGGATTCCCTCGTCCCAAAAGCAGAAAGCCCGGCACTAGGCCGGGCTTTCCAGGGCATCTTCGAATGCGGGTGTTCAGAGCTTGCTGTCGAGCTCCGGTACCGCTTCGAACAGATCCGCCACCAGACCGTAGTCCGCCACCTGGAAGATGGGGGCTTCTTCGTCTTTGTTGATGGCCACGATCACTTTGGAATCCTTCATGCCCGCCAAGTGCTGGATGGCACCGGAGATACCGACGGCGATGTACAGGTTCGGGGCAACGATCTTACCGGTCTGACCCACCTGCATGTCGTTCGGCACGAAACCGGCGTCAACGGCGGCGCGGGACGCACCCACGGCGGCGCCAAGCTTGTCGGCCACTTTGTAGAGGATTTCGAAGTTGTCGCCGTTGCCCATGCCGCGCCCACCGGAGATCACGATGTCGGCGCTGGTCAGCTCCGGACGGTCGGACTTGGCCAGTTCCTCGCCCACGAAGGAGGAGATACCGGCGTCCTTGACCACGTCAACGCTCTCAACGCTGGCGGAACCGCCTTCCTCGGCAACGCCGTCGAAGGAGGTGCCGCGCACGGTGAGCACTTTCTTGGCGTCGGCGCATTTCACGGTGGCGATGGCGTTACCGGCGTAGATCGGACGCTTGAAGGTGTCGCCGTCGACCACGTCGGAGATTTCAGAGATCTGCGGAGCGTCCAGCAGAGCAGCCACGCGCGGCGCGAAGTTCTTGCCGGTGGTGGTGGCGGCGGCCAGGATGTGGCTGTAGTCGCCGGCCAGTTCAACCACCAGGTCGGCGATGTTTTCCGCCAGCTGGTGCTCGTAGGCGTCGTTGTCGGCGCACAGCACCTTGCTTACGCCATCAACCTTGGCGGCCGCTTCAGCCACGGCGCCACAACCTTTACCAGCAACCAGGACGGTGATGTCGCCACCGATCTCTTTGGCGGCGGCAACCACGCTCAGGGTAACCTTGTTGAGCGTAGCGTTATCGTGTTCGGCGTAGACTAAAACACTCATCAGATCACCTTCGCTTCGTTTTTCAGTTTATCCACCAGCTCATCAACGGAGCCCACCTTGACACCGGCACTGCGTTCCGGCGGCATTTCCACTTTCTCGGTGGTGACGCGCGGAGTCAGGTCAACGCCCAGATCAGCCGGGGTTTTCACGTCCAGCGGCTTCTTCTTGGCTTTCATGATGTTCGGCAGGGAAGCGTAGCGCGGCTCGTTGAGGCGCAGATCAGTGGTTACCACCGCCGGCAGGCTCAGTTCAACGGTTTGCAGGCCGCCGTCGATTTCACGGGTCACTTTCACCTTGCCGTCGGCCACGTTCACTTCGGAAGCGAAGGTGCCTTGCGGCATGCCGGCCAGAGCCGCCAGCATCTGACCGGTCTGGTTGTTGTCACCGTCGATGGCCTGCTTGCCGAGGATGACCAACTCCGGCTTTTCTTCATCAACGATGGCTTTGAGGGCCTTGGCGATACCCAGAGGCTGAACTTCCTCGTCGGTTTCCACCAGAATCGAACGGTCCGCGCCCAGCGCCATGGCGGTACGCAGTTGTTCCTGGGCGGCCTTGGGACCGATGGACACGGCAACGATCTCGGTAACCACGCCTTTTTCCTTCAGCCGTACCGCTTCTTCCACAGCGATTTCACAGAAGGGGTTCATGGCCATTTTCACATTGGCGAGATCAACACCGGAGTTGTCTGCCTTCACGCGAACCTTAACGTTGTAGTCAACGACTCGCTTGATGGGTACAAGAACCTTCATAGGATCCTCGGAATGTTCCACTGATGACTTGTAGAAGGAGGCGAGACGACGCCGTTACCGGGTCCACCCCCGCGAGAGAGCGGCTATCTTGAACTCTGCCCGGAACGAGGTCAATAGGCCGGAAAATCGTAAGCAGATGATTTTGTTGCAAATAGACACCAATTTTCGCCCATTTTTCATGACCTTGCGGTCATCCCGGCAATAACGGCCGGCTTGCTCCGTCTCCCCCGCCCTTGCCCATTTCCACTGATCCGACGATAATCCAAACGCTCGTTTGAATTAACGTGGAAAACCATTCCGAAAGTGGTGGAATATAGCTGATGCTTATATACTCCGCGCACCCTAAGGCCTGCCCCCGCCCGGTTTATGCGGTGGCGGATGCAGGCGCCCGAACCTCTGAACAGCGCTCTATGTCTTGCCGGCCCATAAGGCTCGCAGCGACTGGCCGGCCATACCAAGGCCCGGAACAATGTGCGCCGAGCCCGGCACCAAACAAGGTGGCGCCTGGCTCGGGGGTTCCCGACCGGCCCCAGCAGAAGGGCTGTAACGCAACCGATAGTTAGGAGACAGGCTGTGGAACGCGAATCTATGGAAGTCGACGTTGTCATCGTCGGCGCCGGTCCGTCCGGTCTCGCAACCGCCTGCCGTCTGGGTCAGATCGCCCAGGAAAGCGGTCAGGAACTCAGTGTGGTCGTAGTGGAAAAAGGTTCCGAAGTCGGCGCGCACATTCTTTCTGGTGCGGTACTGGAACCTCGTGCCCTGAATGAACTGTTCCCCAATTGGAAGGAACTGGGCGCGCCCCTGAACGCTCCCGTCACCGATGATGAGATCTTCTATCTCACCGGTGCCGAGAAAGGCTCCAAAGTGCCCAACCTGTTCGTGCCGAAGACCATGCACAACGAGGGCAACTATGTCGTATCCCTGGGCAACGTCTGCCGTTGGCTGGCGGAACAGGCCGAGGGCCTGGGCATCGAGATCTTCCCGGGGTTCGCCGCCAGCGAAATCCTTTATAACGAAGATGGTTCGGTAAAAGGCATCGCCACCGGCGATTTCGGCATCGACCACAATGGCGAGAAAAAAGACAGCTACATGCCGGGCATGGAGCTGCACGCCAAGTACACCGTTTTCTCCGAAGGCTGCCGCGGCCATCTCGGCAAGCAGCTGATGGAAAAATTCAATCTGCGCGAAGGCACGGATCCCCAGCACTACGGCATCGGCATCAAGGAGCTGTGGGAAATCGATCCGTCCAAGCACCGCAAGGGCCTGGTGGTACACACCGCCGGCTGGCCGCTGACCGAGTCCGGTTCTCCGGGCGGTGGTTTCCTCTATCACCTCGAGGACAATCAGGTCACCCTGGGTCTGATCACCGATCTGGCCTACTCCAACCCGCATGTCTCTCCGTTCGATGAGATGCAGCGCTGGAAGACCCATCCGGAAATCAAGAAATTCCTGGAAGGCGGCAAACGTCTCAGCTATGGCGCCCGCGCCATCGCCAAGGGCGGCCTGCAATCCCTGCCGAAGATGACCTTCCCCGGCGGTCTGCTGGTGGGCTGTGACGCCGGCACCCTGAACTTCGCCAAGATCAAAGGCTCCCACACCGCCATGAAGTCCGGCATGATCGCCGCCGAACTGCTGGCCGAAGCGATCAAGAACGGCCAGAGCCACGATGAACTGGTGGCTTACAAGGACGCCTTCGAGAACAGCTGGATTCACGAAGAGCTGCACCAGCAGCGTAACTTCGGACCGGCTCAGCACAAGTTCGGCAACCTCATCGGTTCCGCCTTCGCCTTCGTGGACATCAACCTGTTCAACGGCAAGCTGCCGATCACCATGCGCGATACCACTCCGGATCACGACACCCTGAAGCCGGCGGATCAGTGCAAGAAGATCGACTACCCGAAACCGGACGGCAAGATCACCTTCAATAAGCTGGACTCGGTGTTCCTCTCCAACACCAACCATGAAGAGGATCAGCCCTGCCATCTGCAGTTGAAGGATCCGAGCATCCCGATCGAGTACAACCTGCCCAAGTACGACGAACCGGCGCAACGCTATTGCCCGGCCGGTGTGTACGAAGTGGTGGAGGACGAGAACTCGGGCGAGAAGCGCTTCCAGATCAACGCGCAGAACTGTGTGCACTGCAAGACCTGCGACATCAAGGACCCGACCCAGAATATCAACTGGGTGGCCCCGGAAGGCACCGGCGGCCCGAACTATCCCAATATGTAACGGTCCGTTGGTAACGACAAGAAAGGCGCCTCTACGGCGCCTTTCTTATTGGGATGCCTAGGATTAAAAGAGCGGACTTACGATTTTTCTTTCTAGCGGGGGAGCGTCGCCGGTCAGGGCGTTCCAGGACACGCTACAAGCACGTCCGTGTGCGCTCGGGTTTGGCCATCCCTGGCCAAACACGGTCCTGGAACGCCCTGACCGGCGACGCTCCGCGAGTTCTGAAACGCCCAACTTCGAATCAAGGTTGGGTGGAAAGAACACAGAACCCTTCGGTTGGCTATGACTGAGGGTCTTGCGGGTCCCTCGGGTGTCCATGACTGTGTGAGACAGGACGCCGAACGCAAGCCTACGGGGATGTATTCACGGCGGGTCATGGGCACCCGGGATACCCGCAAGACCCGCCTACGAAGCACCAAGGCTTCCCATCACAAAGAGTCGATTTCCCGCTAATCCGCGACGCCCCCCTAAAGTGGCCAGTGCAGTTGAATGTTGCCACCACCAAACGCCGCGCGATGCAACCGTACCGAGGGCGCAATGGTCAACACCGCGTCTTGTTCCCGCGATAGCACGATCTGCCAGGGCACGGACAACTTGCCGATCCAGTCATCGTCATCCCGTTCGCTCCAGTCACCGATAGCGTCTTGCTCCACCCCTGCCCGGCTCACATACAGCGCCGGCAGCAGTCTGTGGCGTTCGTTCAAAGGGATGTTCAGGCTGGAAAACAGCAATGGCTCGCGCCGCTTGACCCGCCCGGCGTCATTGACCTCTGTAATCCCCCCGAAAAGTAATCGAAGTTTTGAGTAGAGACTTTTACACTGATCGCAGAAGGAGCGACCGATGAAGAAGTCTCGATTTTCCGACAGCCAGATCCTGGCGATTTTGAAGCAGCACGAAGCCGGGGTTCCGGTGGCGGAACTGTCCCGCGAACACAACGTGAGTACGGCGCTGATCTATCAGTGGCGTTCGAAGTTTGGCGGCATGGACGCGTCGCTGATGAAGCGACTGAAGGAGCTGGAGGCGGAGAACGCCCGTCTGAAGAAGATGTATGCGGAAGAACGGCTCAAAGCGGAGCTGCGCCAGGAAGCCCTGGAGGGAAAGCTGTAAGGCCGTCTCAACGCCGGGAGATGGCCATGAAGGGCGTGGCCAAGCACGGGCTCAGTATCCGGCTGGCCTGTGTCGTGTACGGCATTAGTGAAACTTGCTACCGCTACCAGGCAAAGCTCAATGGCGAAAACGCCCTGATTGCGGATTGGCTACTCAAACTGACGCAGGCCCACAAGCGCTGGGGCTTCGGGCTGTGTTTTCTGTATCTCCGTAACGTGAAGGGCTATGCCTGGAATCACAAGCGTGTGTATCGGATCTATCGGGATCTGGAGCTGAATCTGCGGATCAAGCCCCGGCGCCGGATCAAGCGGGATTATCCGGGCGAATTGGCGGTGCCGACGGCGCCGAATCAAGTCTGGTCGATGGATTTCATGGGCGATCAGCTCGTCAGCGGCAAGTCGCTGAGAACGTTCAATGTGATCGACGACTACAATCGCGAAGGGCTTGGTATTGAAGTTGACCTGTCACTGCCTGCACAACGCGTGATACGTGCGCTGGAGCGCATCATCGAATGGCGGGGAAAGCCTGCCGCTCTGCGCTGTGATAACGGCCCGGAGTATATCTCGCAGGCGCTGGTCGAGTGGGCCAACCGGAAAAGGATAACCCTGATCTATATCCAGCCAGGAAAACCAACTCAGAATGCTTATATTGAGCGGTTCAACCGGACCGCACGGCATGAGTGGTTGGATCTGCATGAGTTCACCAGCGTTGCTCACGCCCAGCTATTAGCGACCCGGTGGCTCTGGCATTACAATCACGAGCGACCGAACTCGGCTATTGGCGGCGTGCCACCAGCCCACCTGTTACAAACCGGTTAACCCTCTACTCAAACCGGCGGTTACAAATGGGGGGATTACACCTCCCGACCGAACCAACCGCTCTCGTCCAGTCTCAGATAGCGCACCCCCAGCTCCGGCTGCCAGCGATGCCGCAGTTGGGTGGCCGACAGCGTCACCGCCTCCATGTCCCGCTCGAACGGTATCCCGCCGGGCACTTCGTCCAGATCGTGATCGCGCCGGGTACGCTCGGCTTCCAAATCCAGCCGCCAGCCCCAGCCTCCCCAGCGCCGCCCGTGGGAGAGCGCCAGACGGGTCTGGCGACTGGCCACTTCGACGCCCTCATCACGATCATCCAGTACCGAGCGCGGTGAATGGTTGAGCGACACCGTGGTGACGGCGCCGTCGCCATGGGGCCGGTGCCATTGCAGGAACAGGGTATGCGGCCGCCGTCGCATCTCGCTGTCGCCGCCGGTCTTGTCATTGAAGTAGGCATCAGGCAGCACCCACTGGGCTTCCAGCCAGCCGCCACCGGCCAGCAGCCGGCGTACTCCGAAATAGATATCAGTCCGGGACTTGTCGGAAAACAGGTCACCACGCAGGGAGAGTTGCCAGCGCCCGCCCAGTATCTGGCGAAAGCCCACCACCTGACGCTGGAAATCGCCGTCGAAATCCTCGCCACGCTGTATGTCGAGCAGAAAAGCCCGGTCGGGATTATCGAAGGGAAAGGTCTGCCGGTATTGGAAGTCCAGGTAGAGACGATCGCCGGTGACACTGCCGGCGGTGCCACGAATGCCATCCTCCAGCGGCCCCATTGATGACAGATGCCGATAACTGAACACATGCAGAAAGCGTTCACTGTTGTAATCCTGATCGCGCCCCTGCACTACTGCATCGGCACGCCACGGCTGGGGCTGGTGCCAATTCATGGCCCCGGCCTCCAGCGTCACGGTGGTGATCAGTCCGGCGATCACGCGCGCCGGACGCGGCGCGTCCACGGTGTGCCTCCCGGGAGATATCCCTTGTGAGACGGCGGTTTCGTCAGCCTATGCCCGTCCGGCTCTCCTCTCAACCCCTTGGCGCCAGCGGCGCCAGAGCCGCTCGACCCGGGCAATCAGCCGCAACGGCGGCATCGCCGGCATGGCCAGCCGGGGTTCGGGAACCGGGCCGTCATCGTCGCGTCCGGTGGCGGGGTGCTCCACGGGATCATGGAAGGTCATGGCGGTCTCCTGTGGTGAGTGCTCAGTCAATGAATGGCCAACGCCAGACTGAGGAGTTGCCACTTATCAATCAAACGAATTACTCTTCATCCATCTTTCAATAAAACTGAAAGATTAAAAGTGACCAATCCATCCCGGAGTTCCCCCCAATGGACCTGCCCTTGCTCGATATCGATGTGATCCGGAGTTTCGTCGCCATCGCTGAAAGTGGCGGTTTCAGCCGCGCGGCGGTGACGGTGCATCGCACCCCCTCCGCCCTGAGCATGCAAATCAAGCGGCTGGAGGAAATGCTGGATCAGCCGTTGTTCATCCGCGAGGCAAGACAGGTGAGGCTCACCCCCCAGGGCGAGGCGCTGCTCGGTTACGCCCGCCGGCTGCTGAAACTCAACGAGGAAACCGTCGGCCACTTTCTCAAACCGGCGCTGACCGGCCAGGTGCGGCTGGGTTCGCCGGACGATGTCGGCACCCGCATTCTGCCGCGGGTGCTGGCACGTTTCGCCCGCACCCACCCGGCGGTACAGGTGGATGTGCTGGCGGGACGCAGCGTGGATCTGGTGCAACGGCTCAATGACGGTGATCTGGACATGACGCTGGTGACCGTGGGGAACGATGGCCTGGAGCCGACGTTGGGGGAAGTGGTGCACAGCGAACCGCTGGTGTGGGCCGGTCGCGATGGTGGTCTGGCGGTACAGCGCCGGCCTTTGCCTTTATCCCTGGCCAATCAGGGCTGTGCCTGGCGCCGTGTGGCCCTGGCGGCGCTGGATCATGCCGGTATCGATTACCGGATCGCCTACAGCAGCGAACATTGCGCCGGCCAGGAGGCCGCCATGCTGGCGGATCTGGCCGTGGCGCCGTTTCCGCAGAGCCTGGTAAGACCTCCATTACGGCGACTGGACCAGGAGGCCGCTCTGCCGGAGCTGGGTCACTACCAGATCGCGTTGGTGCGCGGCACCGCTGGGCCCGCCCACGATGCCCTGGCGGAGCAGGTGAAAGCCGCGTTTCGGGATTATCGTTAAGTTCCCGGGCTAATCCAGCGCTCTGAGCCCCTTCCAGGTCAGGTTGTACAGATCTCCACGGCGGTCGCGCAGGTTGGTCACCGAACCTTCGCTGTGCAGTAGCTTGAGCTTTTCCAGATCCACATCGGCGAACAACAGCATTTCCGTATTCGGCACGGACTCACTGATGATGCCGTCGTGGGGAAAGTAGAAATCGCTGGGAGAGAACACCGCCGACTGAGCGTACTGAATGTCCACGTTATCCACTCGGGGCAGATTGCCGATGCTGCCGGAAATGGCCACATAGCATTCGTTCTCGATGGCCCGCGCCTGGGCGCAGTGACGCACCCGCAGATAGCCGTTCTTGGTGTCGGTCCAGAATGGCACGAACAGAATTTCCATGCCCTGCTCCGCCAGCAACCGGCCCAGCTCCGGGAACTCCACGTCATAGCAGATCAGAATGCCGATACGGCCGGCGTCGGTGTCGAAGATGCGCAGTTCATTGCCGCCCTGGATCGCCCAATCCTTGCGTTCGTGGGGGGTAATGTGGATCTTGCGCTGCTCTTCCACGGAGCCATCGCGGCGCATCAGATAAGCCACGTTATACATGCGGCCATTCTCTTCCACCGGCATGGAGCCGCCGATGATATTGATGTTGTAACTGACCGCCATGTCCGCCATGGCATCGCGGACCTCATCGGTAAAACTGGCCAGGTACCGCACCGCCTCCACCGAGTTGAGTTCCGGTTTCAGTCCCATCAGCGGCGCGCTGAAAAACTCCGGCAGGACGGCGAAATCGGCACGGTAATCGGACAATGAGTCGACGAAGAACTCCACCTGACCGAGCAGATCCTCCACCGAGCGGGCGGCGCGCATGCGACGCTGCACCACGCCGATGCGCACAGTGGAACGTCGCGGCCACTCCCCGTCCTCGTCCGGCTGATAGAGGATGTTGTCCCATTCCAGTAACGTGGCGTAGCCACGGGAGCTTTCGTCCTCGGGCAGGTACTTGGTCAACAGCCGCTTGACGTCGAAGCCATTGGACAGCTGGAAAGTCAGGATCGGGTCATAGATGGCCCGGCTTTCCACCTGGGAGATGTACTCGGTCACCGACATCTTGTCGGCCTGATCGTTATAGCCGGGCAACCGTCCGCCGGCGAGAATCGCCCGCAGGTTTTCGTCACGGCACAATTCCTTGCGCGCTTCGTAAAGACGCCGGCCAAGCCGGTAGCCGCGATATTCCGGATCCACAAACACATCCAGGCCGTATAACGCGTCCCCCTTGCGGCTGTGGGAACGGATCTTGTCGTCGGTGATCAGGTCTTCATAGCGGTGCGGATTGGAAAAGCGGTCGTAGTCCACCTTGATGGTCAGGGCCGCCGCCACCAGTTCACCGTTGTCATCGATCACCAATTGCCCTTCCGGGAACACGCGGATCAGGGCCTTGATGGTGTCTTCCGGCCAGGCGCCACCAATGTCGTGGTAAACCTGGTCCATCAGCCGGGCCAACGCCGGGTAATCTTCCGTGGTCAACTGCCGCAGCCGCAAACGGGTGCTTTCTTCCGCCATGACGATCTCCGCTCAACTGAGGGGGGGAAAAGGAATCAGCCAGCAACGATGCTGGTCACGCAGGGCATTCTGGCCGTCAGGGTAAAGCGCCACGCCGTCCGGACGAATGAACAACACCGCGCCGGAGTGCAGGGCCACATAACCGGAAACCTGCTCGGTCACGTAGCCGGCGCCCTCACGGAAAGTCGGCCGCAGCTCATCGGGAATGGTTTCATAACCGATCAACCCGTTGGCCAGCGGGTCGTCCACTGAGGCCCGATCACGGTACAGACCGACGGCGTCCGCCCCCACCAGCAGCACCATGCCCTGGTGAAAATGCAACAGATTGACCCGGCCGCGCTGCGGCAGGGACACAATCTCCTGCTGTGCAATAATGGTGTCCATAATTCTCCATGGGTAAGAGACATGCAGGAAAAGATTGTAATACTTACCGGTGCCGGAATCTCCGCGGAGTCCGGTATCCGCACCTTTCGCGACAACGGTGGTCTGTGGGAGGAACACCGTATCGAGGAGGTGGCGACACCGGAAGCCTTCCAACGCGACCCTGTGAAAGTGCATCAGTTCTACAATCAGCGGCGCCGGCAATTGCACGGTCCGGCCATTACCCCCAATCTCGCGCATCGGGCCCTGGCCCGATTGGAAGCCGCCCTGCCCGGTCAGGTGCTGCTGGTCACCCAGAACGTGGACAACCTGCACGAACGCGCCGGCAGCCGCAACCTGATCCATATGCACGGAGAGCTGTGCAAAGCCCGCTGCCGCACCACCGATGCCCTGGTGACCGTGGACGATGAGCTGAGCACGGGGCTGGCCTGCCCGCTGTGCGGGGTGCCCGGTTGTCTGCGGCCCCACGTGGTGTGGTTCGGTGAGATGCCCCTGGAGATGGACCGGATCTACGCGGCGCTGGCCCGCTGTGAGCGGTTCATCAGCATCGGCACCAGCGGCAACGTCTACCCCGCCGCCGGCTTCGTCGCCGAGGCCCGCGCCAACGGCGCCCATACGGTGGAACTGAACCTGGAACCCTCCGAGCAGCTCAACGCCTTCCACGAACACCACCACGGCCCCGCCACGCAGCTGGTGCCGGAATATGTGGAAAAACTGATTAAGGCAGCTAACAGTGAATAAGGAACAGGGAACAGCGACGCGAGCCGCCGTTGCAGGTAACGGGAAGCCCTGGTGGCCGCGCCGCTATTCACTGTTAACTATTCACTATTAACTGCCCCCCTGGCTCTGTGTTATTTCTTCGTCATCCGGATTCGGCTAGACTGCCGGGTCCGCAGAGACTGAAAACACAGGCCAATCCAGCATCATGAGCCAGATACGACAGGTAGACGATCTCAATATCGAGTCCCAGCAGGTGTTGATCACGCCACGGGCGCTCAAGGAAAAGTTGCCTCTGAGCGACGCCGCCCGGGACTCGGTGGTCGGCGGCCGGCAGGTGATTCGTGACATTCTCGACCGCAAGGACCCGCGTCTGTTCGTGGTCATCGGGCCCTGTTCCATCCATGATCCGAAAGCGGCTCTGGAATACGCCAGTCGCCTCAAGGCCCTGGCCGAGGAAGTCGACGATGCTCTCTTTCTGGTATTGCGGGTCTATTTCGAGAAGCCCCGCACCACCGTGGGCTGGAAGGGCCTGATCAACGACCCGTATATGAACGACTCCTTCAAGGTGGAGGAAGGGCTGCATATCGCCCGCCGTCTGCTGCTGGACGTGGCCGAACTGGGCCTGCCGGCGGCCACCGAGGCACTGGACCCGACCACGCCACAGTATCTGCAGGATTTGATTGCCTGGTCCGCCATTGGCGCCCGCACCACCGAATCCCAGACCCACCGGGAAATGTCCTCTGGTCTGTCCAGCCCGGTGGGCTTCAAGAACGGCACCGATGGCAGCCTGGATGTGGCGGTGAACGCCATGCTCAGCGTACAGCACCCGCATCGCTTCCTGGGCATCGACCCGGATGGCCGCGTGGCGCTGACCACCACCCGTGGCAACCCCTATGCCCACGTGGTACTGCGCGGTGGCGGTGGCAAGCCTAATTATGATTCGGTCTCCGTGGCCCTGGCGGAAAGCGCCCTGCACAAGGCCGGCGTTTCCACCAACATCATGGTGGACTGCTCCCACGCCAACTCCAACAAGGACCCGAGCCTGCAGCCGCTGGTGATGGAAAACATCGGCAATCAGATCCTCGAGGGCAACACCTCCATCGTCGGTCTGATGGTCGAGTCCCATCTCAACGAAGGGAATCAGAAAATTCCCGAGAATCTGGATGATCTGCAATACGGCGTTTCCGTCACCGACGGTTGTATCGGCTGGCAGACCACCGAGGACGCCGTACGCGCGCTGGCCAACAAGGTCCGCGACGTGCTGCCGCAACGCGACCGCTGAGTCCATAACTGTAGGGGCTTTGTCCGGGGGCGGGCCGCTGCAAGCGAATTGCACCGCGTCTGAAGAATTCGCTTGCGGGCAAGCTCCTACAGCGGCTTTGTAGCCATCGGCCGAGGGCCTCCTACCGTGACGCCGGCACCGCGCTGTCCAGCACCCTGAGAAAGGTCACCGGTTCGGATCGGTAGCGGGAATTCCCGGCCTTGTCCACGTAGCGAATATCACCCAGGCTATCGATGATGATCACCGTGGGATCCACGGTGTCGGATTGATGCCCCAGCAGCTCCAGCCCCAGAGGGGTACCGCCGGGATCCAGCAATTGCAGCTGCCGGGCAGCGGTCAGATCCGGATCGATCCAACGTTCAAGCGGTACGCCCAGCCGATCCGCCATGCGGCAGGAGCGGGCATCGCTGTCGGCGCTGATCAGGACGATACGGGCGCCGCGACGCCCCAGGGCACCACGATGCCGCGCCAGCAGACGCAACAGCTCCACGCTTTTCGGGCACCAGTCGCCGCGATGAAATAACAGTACCGCCGGGGCGCCCCGCAATGAGGTGGAGGATACCGCATTGCCGCGCAAGTCCTGAAACGTCAGCACCGGCAACCGCTGACCGGGCCGGGGCCCATCGCCGCGTTCCCGGTATTGAGGGAAATACCAAAGCAGGCAGGCCGCCAGTCCGACCAGGCCGATTGCCGTGTAGATCCACGCCAGCGGCTGGGGATCATCCAGCGACAGGGTACCGAGCAAGGTCCAGGCGCTGCCGAGCCAGGCGCTCAACAACACCACAGGCAGTTGCGAGCCGCAGCCGGAACGGCCACGCCGCACCAGCCATACCGCCAGCGACAAGGTCGGCGCGTTGACCAGCAGAGGGCCAAGCCAGATCCAGTGACGCTGAGAGACCGCCATCCAGAAAGCATGGCAACAGATCGCCGCGGCCACCAGTGGATGCATGGCAATCAGGAAAGCCCGGATCCGTTTCATCACGTGCCGCTTGCCCTCCCCTTTTCCAACCCCGTCCGTGGGCACCACCACGGCCCGCGACACTGTCCCCTTGCGTCGCCCTCGCCGCGCCAATGCCATACCGATCATTGTCGCCCCCTGACTATTGTTGACTATCATTATGCGGATCGCGGGGCCAGGCCGCCGCCATCGGAGGTGATTGCTTGTCTTCCCTGAAACGTTTTCCCCAACGCTTCGGTATACGTTACAAGGGACAAGTTAGGTGGTCACGAAAGGTTTAACAAGAGAGAATGTAGCCTAGGGCCTGTTCACACTATTTCCACCGCGCCTGTTGCGGCTAAAACGTCACCAATCCAGGCACGAGGAGAGAAGTTTGGTCATTCCAAATGAACGACGAGTAACGCAGAGTGGTGATGTTTTAGCCGCAACCCGAAGGGCTGGAGCCCTTTTTACCTCCCGCGTCGTTGTCGGTTGCTCATTTGGAATGACCAAACCGCGCGCCCTCCGCCTGGCTGGAGGCAAAAAGGGCATCCAGCAGGCGCGACGGAAATAGTGTGAACAGACCCTAGCCAAATCAGAATGACCGGATTCATTGGGCCCGTCCGGTCCGGCATGGGCAGAAACGGAGCAATCAACAGGATGTCGTCCCAGTCCCCATCCCAGCGTGAGCGCTGGCGCCACATTATCTTTGGCACGGATACCCCGGCCGGCCAGCGTTTCGACCTCTTGCTGATCATCGCCATCCTCAGCAGCGTTGTCGCCGTCATGCTGGACAGCGTGCAAAGCATCCACCAGCGTTACGGCGACTGGTTGTATGGCGTGGAATGGTTCTTCACCCTGCTGTTCACTGGTGAGTACCTGGTTCGCCTCTGGGTCAGCGACCGCCCGCTGCGCTATGCGCGCAGTTTCTTCGGCGTGGTTGATCTGCTTTCCGTGGTCCCCACTTACATCAGCCTGCTGGTGCCCGGCGCCAACTATCTGCTTACCATTCGCGCTCTGCGGGTGCTGAGAATCTTCCGCATCATGAAACTGGCGGCGCTGATGAGCGAGGCCAATCAGCTTGGCCTGGCGCTGGTCCGCACCCGCCGCAAGATCGGCATTTTCATGTTCTCGGTACTGGTGGTGATCATCATTTTCGGCAGTCTGATCTACGTGGTCGAAGGGCCAAGCAATGGCTTCACCAGTATTCCGCGCAGCATCTACTGGGCCATCGTCACCGTGACCACGGTGGGCTACGGCGACATCTCACCACAAACGCCCATCGGTCAGGCCGTGGCGTCCCTGGCGATGATCACCGGCTACGCCATCATCGCCGTGCCCACCGGCATCGTCACCGCGGAAATCTCCGCCGCGCACATTGCCCGCCGCTATGAACGGGAATGCCCCAATTGCCACCGCCATGACCATGATCCGGACGCCCGCTTCTGCAAACAATGCGGTACCGGTTTGCCCAAGCCCGGCGGCGACGACGAGGCCTGATCAGCCGACGGCGACTTCCACCAGCTCGCCGCGCAACCGGACCGGATACACGGTCAGGGATACCGTCTCGTCCTCCAGGCACCTCCCGGTTTCCAGACAGAAGTGCTGTTTATACAGCGGTGACGCCACCACTCTGGTCCCCCCCAGGGAGCCCAGCAGACCGCGGCTGATCACATTGGCGCGGCTGAACGGATCCATGTTATCCAGCGCATGGAGCTGGCCGTCGCGGGTACGGAACAGCGCCGCCTGCCCCTCGGGCAGGCGCACTCCGACACCGGTACCGGGCAGAATTTCATCCACTTTGCACACCGCTTTCCATTCCAGAGTAACGGAACTGTTCATGCCTTAACCCTCCTGTTGCACCAGCTCGATACGTTCATGCTCATAGGCCGGACGACGCTGACCACGCTCACGGACGTAATGCAGATTGTCATCGGCGACATCATCGTTAACGAAGTGCTTGAAGCGTTTCACCGCCTGGGGATCTTCCACGGTGGTCTTCCACTCGCATTGATAGGTGTCGATCACCTGTTGCATCTGCGCCTCCAGCTCTTCACCGATACCCAGCGAATCCTCCAGCACCACCTGCTTGAGGTAATCCAGCCCGCCTTCCAGGTTCTCCAACCACACGCTGGTGCGCTGCAGGCGGTCGGCGGTGCGGATGTAGAACATCAAAAAGCGGTCGATGGTTCTGATCAGTTGTTCATCGGACAAGTCGGAGGCGAGCAGATCCGCGTGACGGGGACGCATGCCGCCGTTGCCGCAGACATAAAGGTTCCAACCCTTGTCGGTGGCGATCACGCCCACATCCTTGCTTTGCGCTTCGGCGCATTCGCGGGTGCAGCCACTCACCGCCATCTTGATCTTGTGCGGGCTGCGCAGCCCCTTGTAGCGTTCTTCCACCTGAATGGCGGTGCCCACCGAATCCTTGACACCGTATCGGCACCAGGTGGAGCCGACGCAGGATTTCACCGTGCGCAGGGATTTACCGTAGGCGTGTCCGGTCTCGAAACCGGCGTCCACCAGAATCTTCCAGATTTCCGGCAGCTGATCGACGCGGGCACCGAACAGATCCACCCGCTGCCCGCCGGTGATCTTGGTGTACAAATCGTATTTCTTCGCCACTTCGCCCAGCACGATGAGCTTGTCCGGCGTGATTTCACCGCCGGGTACACGGGGCACGATGGAGTAAGTGCCGTCACGTTGCATGTTGCCGAGAAAATAATCGTTGGTGTCCTGCAGACCGGCGTGGGGCTTGCTCAGCACATAGTCGTTCCAGCAGGACGCCAGCACCGAAGCGGCCAGCGGTTTACAGATATCGCAGCCGTCGCCACTGCCGTGTTTTTCCAGCAACTCGTCGAAGGTCTTGATTTCCCCCACCCGCACCAGGTGATAGATCTCCTGGCGGGAATACGGGAAGTGTTCGCACACGTGGTTATTCACCTCCACGCCGCGCTTGGCCAGCTCGCTGTCCAGCACCTGCTTGACCAAAGCGGCGCAGCCGCCGCAGGTGGCGGAGGCCTTGGTGCAGGCTTTCAGATCACCAACGGTGGTGGCGCCATCATCGATGGCGGCGCACAGCGCGCCTTTGGAAACATTGTTGCAGGAGCAGATCTGGGCACTATCCGGCAAGGCATCGGCGCCGAGCATGGGGGCATCGCCGGCGGCCGGAGCGATCAGAGCGGCGGCTTCTCCGGGCAGGTCGATCTGGTTCAGGCACAGTTGCAGCAGGTTGCCATAATCTTTGGCGTCGCCCACCAGTACCGCGCCCAATAGTTTCTTGCCGCATTCGCTGACCACCACTTTCTTGTACACGCCGGTGCTCTGGTCGAAGAACACCGCGCTGCGGGCACCAGGCGTCTGGCCATGGGCATCCCCCACCGAGGCCACGTCCACACCCATCAGTTTCAGCTTGGTGCTCATATCGGCACCCTGGAAACTCGGCTCGGAATCCGCGCACAGGCGCGCGGCGGCGGTCTCCGCCATTTGATAACCCGGCGCCACCAGCCCGAAGATCCGGCCCTGCCATAACGCCACCTCGCCGATGGCGAAAATATCCGGGTCGGAGGTGACACAGTAATCGTCAATCACCACCCCGCCGCGCTCACCGACCTCCAGCCCGCAGGCGCGGGCAAGGCTGTCCTCCGGACGAATGCCGGCGGAAAACACGATGATGTCGGTTTCCAGGTGGCGGTCCTCGCCAAAGTCCATGCGATGGCGGTGCTGTTCGCCGTCGACGATGGCCCGGGTGCCGGTATTGGTGTGGACCGTCACGCCCAGCGCTTCGATTTTGTCCTTCAACAAACCGCCACCGAGATCGTCCACCTGAACCGCCATCAGACGCGGCGCGAACTCCACCACATGGGTTTCCAGTCCCAGATCGTGCAGGGCCTTGGCCGCTTCCAGGCCGAGCAGGCCGCCGCCCACCACGGTGCCGACTCGGGCCTGATCCGCGGCGGCGATAATCTCGTCCAGGTCATCAAGGGTGCGGTAAACAAAGCAGTTCGGGCGGTCGTTACCGTCAATGGGCGGCACGAACGGATAGGACCCGGTGGCCAGCACCAGTTTGTCGTAATCCAGCCGCTCTCCCGCTTCGGTGATCACTACCCTGGCGTCCCGGTCGATCTCGCGCACCCGGGTGGACAGCTTCAGGGTCAGCCCCGGTTGTGCCATGAAACCCTCCGGCACCAGCGACAGAGCATCGGCATCGCGCTCGGTAAAGTAACGGGTCAAGCCAACCCGGTCATAGGCCGGCCGGCTCTCCGCGCACAGGATCGTCACATCGTAGTGATCAAGACCACCACGGTCCGCCAGCGCCTCCAGAAAGCGCTGCCCCACCATACCGTGGCCTACCAGCAACACCTTTTGTTTCGTCATGGGAATGTCCCCTTTCACCGTTTCAGCTTGCCAACTGTTGAACAGGGTGAAAGCAAAGCCCATGCCATGTGCATAACCCTTTGATTTAAATGGGTTTAAGGCCATGAAGAACGATCAAGGGAAGAGACGCTCGCTTTAGCGGCGGGCAAGGGCGCCCCATTTCGAGGCAGATTATGGTGCGCCATGTTGGAACAAAAACGGGCACGGTTGTGGGGCGGTTTGCTGACACTACAACCTGAGAGAGATCCAATCGGAGGTCGCTACCAGGCCACCGCAGGAGCTTGCCTTGCAAGCGAATTCGGCTTCCGGCGCAAAAGATTCGCTTGCAAGGCAAGCTCCCACAGCGGCTTCGTAGTCCGGTCTGGTTGTGTATCAGAAGGAACCGAGGGGGAAACGGGCGCCGTCGCTGTCGATATACAAGTGGGTCACGCCGTCCCGCTCTTCATGGCCGGCCCATTCCACCAGTTGATAAAACATGTTGCGGGAAATCAGCGCTTCCAGATTGTCGCGCACGTGGAGATAAGGGGACGGCTCCCCGCTGTCCGGGTCGTGTTCTATCCGCAATGGATGCCGTTCACCAGCCACCACGTGAGTTCCCACATTGGTGGTGAACACCAGCTTGTCGACACCATCGTCCTTCACACGCTGTACGTCGGTGGCGACAAAAGGCGCGTCGTCCACCTCGATGCGCAGTTTTTCCACCGGCGTAATCAGGAAGTAGTCATCGCCTTCACGTAACAGAATGGTGGAAAACAATCGCACCATACGCTCTCGTTCAATCGGCGATTCCTGGTAATACCAGGTGCCGTCACGGGCAATGCGCATACGGCTTTCGCCCTGATGTTCCGGGTGCCACTGATGCACCGGCGGCAGCCCCTGCTCGTCCCGTTCGGCCTTTTCCAGCAGGGCCAACAGGGAATCGGCGGAAGTCATTTTCGGCGTTGTCCTTTATTGCCCATGCGAATACCAATTTCGATCAGGAAGTCGAGGAAATCCTCCTTTTCGTCGATCAGCCCCATATAGAACGGCGATTGCACCAGCGCCACGGCGCCGTGGGCCAGCGCCCAGGCCGCGCAAATGTGATAAATCGGCGGCACGTCTTCCAGGGAGCCCTCACTGATGCGCGCCTTGACGATGCTCTTGAGGCGCTCGAAATTGGCTTCGCGGATGTTGTGCAGTTTCTCCACCAGTTCCGGCACCGCGTGGTCCTTGATCACCTTGTTTTCCAGCCGGTCGAACAGCTGGTAGCGGGCCGGGTCGTTGATGCGGAAACGAAAATACTCGCGGGTCAGTTTTTCCTTGTCGTCGTCCTCGGAAATACTGTTGAACACCGCCGCCAGATCCTCTTCGTAACGCAGCATCAGCAGCAGATAGATCTCGTTCTTGGTTTCGAAGTGCTTATAGATGGTGCCTTTGCCAATCCCCACCCGGTCGGCGATCATTTCCACGGTGACACGATCCTCTCCCTGCTCCAGGAATAATTCCAGAGCGGTATCCAGGATTTGTTGCTCCCGTTGCCGGAATTCCTGTGCCTTACGCGTCGCTTTTTCCAGATCAGCCATTCATCCTTACTCCCAAGACCGGTGAATCCCGCGATTCACCACAGTTTATCCCACCCCCGGGCACCATGCATCACGGGCCAGGTTGACCTGCCACGGCAATCGGTCATGCTGTGAGTCATGTGTTCCGGCGAATTATCGATGCCCCTTTCGGGCAGGATGATACCCACCCGCCCGGCAATGACAATGGAGTCGATCATCACATGACCAGCGCTCTGGATCTGTCCGCGGAATTCCCTCTTGAAAACGACGTGCTTTATCTCAATCACGCCGCCGTGGCGCCGTGGCCTAAACGCACCCGGGACGCGGTGGTGCGTTTCGCCGAGCAGAACATCACCGTGGGGGCGCGGGACTATCCGCGCTGGCTCGACACCGAGCAAACTCTGCGCGGCCGCCTCGCCGCGCTGATCGGCGGTGTGCCGCACGAAGACATCGCCTTGCTCAAGAACACCTCCGAAGGGCTGTCCGTCATCGCCCAGGGGCTGTCCTGGCGGGACGGCGATCAGGTGCTGATCAGCGATCAGGAGTTCCCCTCCAACCGCATTCCCTGGCAGGCCCTGGCCGAACAGGGTGTGGAGGTGATCCAGGTGCCGGTGGACGGGGACAACGCCGAGCAGCGCGTCATCGATGCGCTTGGCCCCCGTGTACGCCTGGTGTCACTGTCATCGGTGCAATATGCCAGTGGCATCCGCCTGGACCTGGCGCCGATCGGCGCCGCGTGCCGGGAACGGGGCGTGCTGTTCTGCGTGGACGCGATCCAGAGTCTGGGGGCTCACGTCTTCGACGCCGAAAGCATCAATGCGGATTTCGTCGTCGCCGACGGCCATAAGTGGATGCTGGGGCCGGAAGGGCTGGCGCTGTTTTACGCCCGTCCGGAAGCCCGCGACCGGCTGCGCCTGCGTCAGTTCGGCTGGCACATGGTGGCGGCATCCGGTGATTACGACCGCCAGGACTGGCGGCCGGCGGATGATGCCCGTCGTTTCGAGTGCGGCAGCCCCAACCTGTTGTGCGCCCACGCGCTCAACGCGTCTCTGTCGTTACTGGAAGAGGTGGGCATGGCGGCGGTGGAACAGCGCCTGACCGATACCGTGACCGTCCTGATCGGCGAGCTCAAGGCGCGCGGCGCGGAGTTGCTGACCCCGGAAGCGGCACGCCGCCGCGCCGGCATCGTCACCTTCCGGCTGCCCGGCGAGGAACCGCAATCTACCTTTGAACGTCTGCGTCAGGGCGGCGTGGTCTGCGCCCAGCGCGGTGGCGGCGTGCGCTTCTCGCCCCACTTTCATACTGACCAGTCAGTCATCGACCGCGCCCTGGCGCTGTTGTAGGATAGCGCCCCATGCGAACGCAACGACTCTATCAATGGCTGTGCGAGCGCCTGCAACGTCAGGACGGCGGCAAGGATTGGCCGCAAAGCAGCCTGGATCATCAGCGTGTCCTGCTGCAGCCCTGCGACGTGTTGCTGGTGGACAGCGAAAGCGCTCTGGACCGGCGACTGCGGCGGCTCACCGGCAGCCGGTTCTCCCGTGCCCTGCTTTATATCGGCCGTTTGCACGACGTCGCCGATCCGTCCCTGCGCGCCCTGCTGGCCGATTACGTGCCTTGCGAACCGGACACCCAACTGGTGCTGGATGCCAGCCTGGAGAGAGGATTACGGGTGCGGGAATTGAGCACGCTCAGCGGCCTGCACCTGCGCGTCTGCCGTGCACAGAATCTGTCCACCGACGAGCGTCAGGACGCACTGCGTTACGCCATCAGCCGGGTCGGCACCGGCAGCACCACCTCCTGGAGCACGTTGATGCTGCTCTGGCTGTTTCCCTGGCGGACGCTGCCAAGCGGCTGGCGCCGGCGCCTCGCCAACCGTCTGGCCACCGAGCTGCTGCGCACCCTCAGCGGCAGTCTGGTGGGCGAAGCCTTCGCTTTCATTCAATTCCCGGTTTATCCGCTGGTGAAACGGCCGGAAGACGACGGCTCGCGGTTGCTGCGCCTGCAGCCGCGTCTGTTCCACGCCGCCGATTTCGATCACTCGCCCTATTTCGATGTGATCAAGGCTCCTTATCTGCTGGATCAGGTCCCCGCCGGATTTCAGGCGATTCCGTGGAAGGGGAACGCCGGCGCCATGGCCTCGGAACAGCGCGCCTCTCACTTGAGCCTGGTGGATAACCCATAGGGGCCTGTTTACGACCTAATAGACCGTAAACAGGCTCCAACCAGTAGCAACCCCCACCACCCCAATCCCAGGGCGCCACCACCGCCGCTGCCGCCAGCTTCGGCACGAGGCGTCTCCGCCCGCGCCTGGGATGGCAGGAACGACAATTGGGTATCGCCGGCCGGGAAATCGCCGCTGGAAGAGCCACCATCCAAATAGACCCGGCCCTCGCCCTCTCCTTCGATCACCAGTAACCGACTGGCCTGAGCCCCTTCCGCCAGGTCCCCCAATTGACACCGAACCACAGCGCCACCACTGCATCCCTCGGGCAGGCTCCTCCAGGACCAGCCTTGCGGAATGCGGAACGACAACCAGGCATCCCGGGCGGGAAAATGGGTGGCGCGATTGGTCAACCGGGCTTCCAGGGTGACGGTGTCGCCGTTGAGACGCTGGGTTCCGGCCATCAGCAGATCCGGCTGATCACTGAAGATCGCCGTCACCGCATCCCGTTCCAACCGGTAATAATCGTGGGCGGCGCTGTCCGGCCGGATCCACAATCGGGACTGCACCGTCGCACCAGTGCTGGACTGTACCCGCAAGCGATAATCGCCGCTGCTGGCGCCGCGCTCCAGCGATGCATCCCCCCGGCACAGGCTGTAACCGTCATGGTCACTGCAGGCCAGCTCATCGGCACTGACCCGCACCCCTTGGTCATGATCGATGCGCGCGCCCACTTGGTGCGCCGCATTGACCCGGCTCTGATTCTCCAGCCTCAAAGACAAGGTCAGAGTTTCCCCCGGAAGGCCGTAGCGGCGCCCACCCAGCGGGCGGCTGTGCAGGTCCACCAGTGCATCGCCGGAGGTGCTCTCCAGCCACGCCAGGTAATCACTGACCCGGGTGTAGACACCCGGCGCATCCGGTGTGGCGCACTGGGGTGGGCCATAGCTGGTGATGCCGGCCAGCCAGGGGCGGCCGTCATAGTGATAGATCAGAGGTCCGCCGCTGTCTCCCCGGCAGGTATCGCGTCCCGAATCCCCCTGCCTTTGCAACTCACCGGCGCACAGTTGGCGATCAGTAAGGTTGGACCAGTGACGCGCGCAGCGCTCCGGAGTGATGTAATCCAACGCCACCTGATGAAGCATCCGGGGGGCGCTTCCGCTCTCGGTGGTGCCCCACCCGTAGGCAGTCAGAGCCCGCTCGGCGGCGCCGTCGATCAACGCCTGCATTTCCCGGTTCTTGGCCAGGTCGAGCGCGGCCAGGGCGGACGCCCCCTGCATTTCCAGTAACGCCAGGTCATTGTGGAAGACGCCGTAGACGAATCGCGGGTGCACATGCACTGCCCGCACCGGCCAGCGCTCCGCCGGCTCCCCGCCACGATCGGCACTGCCCAGAGCAACGAACAGTTGCTCCGGCTTCAATTGACTGCCGCTCTGACCACGCACGCAGTGTGCCGCCGTCAGCACCCAGCGGGGCGCCACCAGGACCGAACCGCACAAAAACGAGCCCTGTTCCGGGTCACCGGAACGGCTCACCTCCAGCTCCGCCATCCAGGACGGCACCGCGGCAACCGGTTCTCCTCCGATAATCTGTGGCGACATGCTCTGTGCCCGGCCTCCCAGGGGCGCCAGACAAAGCAGTACACAGGAGAAAGCAACAAAGATACGCAAATTCACACCACACCCACCAAGGCAATTTCGCAAAGAGACAGGACATTAATCCCAGAGCAATGAGAAATTCTACCTAGAGTATGAGTACGGATATATTACTGTGACACACATCACAAAACGATATGTGCAAAAATAATAAAAAGGCGCCATTTCGTGCGGGTTAACCACACGATTGGCGCCTATTTAAGTTTTTTATCTACAATTTATAGCACTATAAAAAACAGCTTATTGATCGTCGCCTTCCTCGCCTTCCTCATCCTCCACCGGAGGCGGCAGATTACGCCGGGCCTTGGCCCCCAGATCCCGCAATTTATGCGCCTGCCCCAGCAGATTGCCACGCCCTTCCGTGAGCCGCTTGTAGGACGTTTCCCAGGCCTGTTGCGCTTTGCCGAGCTTGTCTCCCACATCCTCCAGGGATTCGCTGATCAGAGACACCTGATCACAGATCCTGCCGGCGCGATCGGCGATATCCAGGGCATTGCGGTTCTGATACTCATACCGCCAGATGTTCTGGATGGTGCGCAGGGTCACCAGTAAGGTCGTGGGACTGACCAATACGATGTTGCGCTCGTAGGCCTCGGTATAGAGCCCCGGTTCCGCTTCCATGGCGGTCATGAAGGCCCCTTCCACGGGAATGAACAGCAGCACGAAGTCGAGACTGCGAATCCCGTCCAGACGGCTGTAATCCTTGGTGTCCAGCCCCTTGATATGGGCGCGCAGGGATTGCAGGTGCTGCTCGCGGGCCTGGCGACGTTCCTCCTCATCCTCGGCGCTGGTGAAGCGCTCATAGGCCACCAGGGAGACCTTGGCGTCGATCACCACGTCCTTGCCCTCGGGCAAATGGACGATGGCGTCCGGCAGCCGCCGGCCTCCGTCCTCACCGCGCAACGCCACTTGGGTGTCGTATTCTCGTCCTTTGGTGAGGCCGGAACTTTCCAGCACCCGCTCCAGAATCATCTCGCCCCAGTTGCCCTGGGTCTTCACCTGGCCACGCAGGGCGTCAGTCAGATTCCGGGCGTCCTGATGCATTTGCTGGTTGAGACTCTTGAGATGCTGGAGCTGCTCGGTCAGCGCCGCCTGGGCCCGGGCATCATCACCGTGGATCTGGTCAACCCGGCGGCGGAATTCGGTCAACTGCTCGCGGAACGGCTGCAGCAGGGTATGGATGCCTTCGCGGTTTTTCTCCTCGAACTGACGGCTGCGCTGCTCGAAGATGCGCCCGGCCAGCAATTCGAATTCCTTGCGTAGCTGCTCCCGGCTCTCCTCGGCGAAGCGCAGCTTGTCCTGTTGGCCGGCCAGACGTTCCTCCAGACGGGCCTGTTCGGCGCGGGCAACGGACAGTTTTTCCTCCGTCTGGCGCCATTGTTGACCTTGCTGTTCCAGGTGCCGGCGTAGCTCGTCACGTTCCTGTTCCAGCGCCTGGATCCGCAGCGCCAACCGCTCCGCTTCCTGCTCCAACAGGGCACGGCGGCGCCGCATCGGCAGCCAGACCAGCAGCGCGGCAATCACCGCCGCGGCCACGGCGGCGGCCGCCAGCCACCACCAAAACGTCGCCATCGTCACGGTACCGCCTTATTGAACAGCTGGAAGAAGTTATGGCGGGTAATGCGCGCCAGCTCCGCCACCGGCAGCCCTTTCAGTTGCGCCACGCACTCCGCCACCTTGGCGACGAAACGGGGTTCGTTGGGTTTGCCCCGGTAAGGCACCGGCGCCAGCCAGGGGGCATCCGTCTCGATCAGCAAACGTTCCACCGGCAACGCGGCAACGGTTTCACGCAGCGCTTCCGCGTTGCGGAAGGTGACGATACCGGAAATGGAGATGTAAAAACCCAGTTCGATGGCCTGCTCCGCCATGTCACGGTCCTCGGTGAAGCAGTGCAGGACACCCCGCACCCGTCCTTCCCCGTGTTCGCGCAGCAGCGCCAGGGTATCGTCCTTGGCGCCACGGGTGTGCACCACCAGCGGCAGACCGGTGTCGCGAGCGGCACGGATATGCTCAACGAAACGCTTCTGCTGCCACTCCCGTTGCTCCTTGGCGTAGAAGTAATCCAGGCCGGTTTCACCGATGCCCACCACTCTGGGATGGTCCGCCAGGCCGATCAGCTCCGCCGCGTCCGGTTCATGCACGTCCTTGTAAAGTGGATGCACACCGACGGTGGCGAACACGTCCGGCTGGGTTTCGGCCATCTCCCGCACCCGTGGAAAGGTTTCCAGATCGACACCGATGCACAGCATGGTGCCCACGCCGTCGGCGCGGGTGGCGTCCATCAGGGCCTGAAAATCACCTTGGTAGGCGTCCAGATTGAGGCGGTCCAGGTGGCAATGGGAGTCCACCAGATCAAGGGTCTCCGTAGACATGAAACACTCCGTATTGAACTGCGGGCATTCTACATGAAACGGGATCCCGGGTGCCGGACGACAGGCGCTACATCGTGTGCGTGGGCCGGTCCGATTGCAGCGAGCCGGCGAGGTGATTTTCTATGGTGCGCCGGGCGGTGTCGTCCTGATCGGAGAACTGCACGCCGATGCCGGCACTGCGATTGCCCTGGGCGCCTCGCGGCGTGATCCAGACCACCCGGCCGGCCACCGGTATTTTCTCCGGCTCATCCATGATGCTGAGAAGGAGAAAGATCTCCTCCCCCAACTGATAGGCTTTCTCGGTCGGCACGAACAGGCCGCCGTTGCCGATAAACGGCATGTAAGCAGCGTACAGCGCTGCCTTGTCCTTGATACTCAGCGAAAGAATGCCACTACGGCCCCCCGGCATCTTCATGCCACCCCCCTGTCGCGGTACTGCGTGTGATTGTTGTGCATGCCAATTCCGTGGGCGATTACTGCAAGGCGGCGTCCACGCCCACCAGCACCAGCATCCATTGCTCCATGAGCAATTCCTTGTTCGGGTTGGCCCCGGCCAGGATTTGCCGGCGGCCTTCCTGGATCCGTTGGGTGGCGCGCATCAACCGCGCCACCGGAACGGTATCGGCGAGCTGCCGCAGCAGCGGCTCCAGTTGCGCATCGCCTTCGCCGGCGGGTATGGCCGCGCCCCCAAGCGCCGCCAGCCGCGTCGCCCTGGCCAGCCAACCATACAATATCCGCGCCATGGTGTCCGGCTCGAACGCCGCCAGGGCCTGTGCGCCCTGGGCTGGAGACAGACGCCCCTGGGCCACTCTCAATACCTGTTCGGCAAGCCGGCGGCGATCGCTGAACCAGTCCGCGTCCTGCAGCACCAGCGCTTTCAAAGGCGCGCCCTGGGCCGCGTCCAGCAACGCCGGCGCCGCCTCCCCGACCTGCGGCGTCAACCAGGAGAGCGCCTGATCGGCGGCGGGCACCGGCAACAATCGTTGCTGGCAACGGCTGCGCACGGTGGGCAGCAGCAGGCTGGGCTGGTGGCTGACCAGAATCAGGGTCATGCCCGGCCCCGGCTCTTCCAGGGTCTTGAGCAGCGCGTTCTGCGCACTGCGATTGAGCGCTTCCGCCGGGGATAACAGCGCCAGCCGCCCGCCGCCGAACTGGGCGGTACGGGAGCAGAACTCCACCAGACGCCGCACCTGATCGATCTTGATCGCCCGGCTGCCCCCTTCCGGTGTCAGCACGTGCATATCCGGATGGGTGCCGGCGGTGCTCAGGTGGCAGGCCTCGCACTGGCCACAGGCCACGCCGGCGCTGGGCTGCCGGCACAACAGCGTCTGCATCAGCGACTGCGCCAGCCGGTATTTGCCGATGCCTTCGGGGCCGGCCAGTAACAGGGCATGGGGCAAACGCTGACGCTGGTGCTGATCCAGCAGCCGCGCCATCTCCTCCTGATGCCAGGGACAGGGTACCTGTACCGGCGCTTTGCTCATGCCCCCTCCGTAATCGCATCCACCCAGGCGCCCAGGTGCTCGCGCACCTGCTCCAGCGGCCGGGTGGCGTCCAGCCGCACGAATCTGCCGGGTTCATTGCGGGCCCGTTGCAGATAGCAGTCACGCACCCGCTGGAAAAAATCCCGGCTCTCCTGCTCAATGCGGTCCAACTCGCCCCGTTTGCCGGCGCGGGCCAGCCCCACTTCCACCGGCACGTCGAACAGCAAGGTGTGATCCGGCGTCACCCCGGCCAGCACCAGCCGCTCGAGAATGGCGATGGCGTCACGGTCCAGGCCGCGCCCGGCGCCCTGGTAGGCCCAGGTGGCGTCCATGAAACGGTCGCACAGCACCCATTCGCCACGGGCCAGGGCGGGCCGGATCAGAGCGTCCAGGTGCTGGGCACGGGCGGCGAACACCAACAGCAATTCGGTGGTATCGGCCATGGGCTCCTCGCTGGGCGCCAGCAGCACCTGACGGATGCGCTCCGCCAGTTCGGTACCGCCAGGCTCCCGGGTAACACGCACCGTCTTGCCGCGCTGACGCAGGCGTTCGGCCACCCATTCCAGGTTGACGCTCTTGCCGGCGCCCTCACCGCCTTCAAGAGTGATGAAGCGGCCGCTCATGGTGCCGCTCCCGGGCTTGAGCGGTAATCATCACGCCGGTTGAGCTGGTATTGGCGTACCGCGCGCCGGTGCTCCGCCAGCGTATTGGAGAAGGTGTGGCTGCCGTCGCCACGGGCGACAAAATACAACGCCTTGGTCTGTTGCGGATGCACGGCGGCGAAGATGGCATCGCGGCCGGGCATGGCGATGGGCGTCGGCGGCAATCCGCTGATCACATAGGTGTTGTAAGGGGTGGGTTCACGCAGATCGGCCCGGCCAATGCGGCCGGCGTAGCGCTCGCCCATGCCATAGATCACCGTGGGGTCGGTTTGCAGTCGCATTCCCAGACGCAAGCGGTTGACGAAGACTCCGGCGATCTGGCCGCGTTCCTTGGGTACACCGGTTTCCCGTTCCACGATGGAGGCCATGATCAATGCCTGGTAAGGGTCGTCATAGGGCAGCTTATCATCGCGGCCGAGCCAGGCTTCGTCCAGTATCTTGCGCTGACGCTCAAGGGCCCGGCGCAGCAACTCCATATCGCTGGTGCCGGCGGTGTAGAAATAGGTGTCCGGGGCGAACCAGCCTTCGGGGTGGGTGTCCGGCATCCCCAGTCGCGCCATCACTTCCTCGTCGTCAACGCCGTCCAGCGTGACGGTGAGCCCTTCCAGTTCGGACAGACGGGCGCGAAACTGGCGAAAGGTCCAGCCCTCCACCAGGGTGACACTGCGCTGCAGCACCTCCCCCCGGTCGATACGCTCGAGCAGCGTCAACAGAGAGTCCCCCGGGAACAATTGATATTCCCCCACATGCATGCGCCCTTCGACGCCGGTGAACCGGCTATACACACGTCCCGCTACCCGGCGCAGCGTGGACTCGGGCTCACCGCCCAGCAAGCCTTCCCCTTGCAGTCGGTTCATCAGATGGCTGAAGCCGGTGCCGGCCGGCACCTGCACCAGGCGGGCCTCGGTCACCGGCAAGGGTCGATGCAAATACCCACTTACCCAAAAGCCCGCCAACGGAATCGCCACGATGACGAACACCAGTAGCAGAGCAAAAACTCGTATTTTTCGACGCATGGATTGAATTTCAATGCCTGTATTGACGATCCCTGGCAACGGAGCGGGATCGGGGTTATGCGCGCGCTCAGTCGTTGAACTGCGCCCGCCAGAGCTGTTGCCAACGTAGAATATGCGGGTTCATCGGCCACGCCCACTGCGCCAGTTTACGCACCGGCAACAGGCCGACAATACTGTTGGTAAGAAAAATGCCATCGGCCCGGCGCAGATGTGACAGGGGCCTCGCCCTTACCTCCACCCGCCAGCCCTGATCACGGGCGATGTCGAGCAGCCAGTCGCGTGCCACGCCGGCGACTCCGGCGCGCTCCAGGGAGGGCGTCCAGAGCAAGTCGCCGAACACGGCGAACAGATTCATTGAAGTGGCTTCCACCGGGCATCGGTGGCGGTCCAGCAACAGACCCTCGCGCCAGCCATGGCGGCCGGCCTCGGCGCGCGCCGCCACTTGTGGCAAGCGGTTGAGATGCTTGAGTCCGGCAAAAGGATCGTCCGGCAGCACGGTATCGCAGAGACCGATTTCGACCCCGTGAAGGAGATGGTCGCGCGGTTCCGCTGTCAGCGGGAACCATTGGCCAAACAAGGTGGGTTCAGGCCGCGCCGGTGGCAAATAACCACGGCCACCGCTGCCACGGGTCAACACCAGTTTGACCACACCGGCCTCCGCGCCGTGATCGCGCAGTTGCGCCGCCAGAGCCCGTTCCAGTTCCCCCGCCGCCAGCGGAATCGCCAGCCGGCGGGCGCCGGCCAGCATTCTCGCCCGGTGCCGGGGCCACAATGGCACCCGGCCGTCCGCGCCGACCCTCAGGGTTTCAAACAGACCATCCCCATAGGCCAGGCCGCGGTCACTGCGGGACAGCATGGTGCTCCGCTCAGACGCGGCGGAACAGCAGGGTGCCGTTAGTGCCGCCGAAGCCGAAGGAGTTGGACAAGGCCACGTCGATCCGCCGGTCCTGGGCCTGATTGGGCACCAGATTCAGATCACAACCATCATCCGGATCGTTCAGGTTGATGGTCGGCGGCGCCACGTTGTCACGCATGGCCAGCAGACACATGATCGCTTCCACGGCACCGGCGGCCCCCAGAAGGTGGCCGATCATGGACTTGGTGGAGCTCACCGCCAGCTTGTCGGCGTGCTCGCCGAACACCTGCTTCACCGCGTTCAACTCGGCCAGATCACCCAGCTTGGTGGAGGTGGCGTGGGCATTGATGTAATCCACTTCGCCGGCGTCCATCCCGGCATCACGCAGAGCGTTACGCATGGACAACGCGGCACCGGCGCCGTTTTCTGACGGCGCGGTCATGTGGTAGGCGTCATCGCTCATACCGTAGCCGACCAGTTCGGCGTAAATAGTGGCGCCGCGGGCCTTGGCCCGTTCGTATTCTTCCAACACCACGGCGCCGGCGCCGTCGCCGAGCACGAAGCCGTCACGCTCGCGGTCCCAGGGCCGGCTGGCCGCCTGGGGCTCGTCGTTACGGGAAGACAGTGCCCGCGCCGCGGCAAAACCGCCCATGCCCAGCGGCGTGGAGCCTTTTTCCGCGCCGCCGGCGATCATCACGTCGGCCACACCCAACTGGATCTGCTGGGCGGCGAAGCCGATGTTATGAGTACCGGTGGTGCAAGCGGATACGGTGGCGAAGTTTGGCCCCTTGAAGCCGTACATGATGGCCAGGTTACCGGCGATCATATTGATGATGGTGCTGGGCACGAAGAATGGAGACAGCTTGCGCGGGCCGGAATCCAGCAACTTGCGGTGGTTCTCTTCGATATTGGTGAGACCGCCGATGCCGGAACCGATGGCGGCGCCAATGCGCTCGCCGTCTTCCTTGTCCATATCCAGACCGGCGTCACCAATGGCCTGGATCGCCGCCACCATGCCGTACTGGACGAACAGGTCCATTTTCCGGCCTTCCTTGGCGGACAAGTAATCACCCAGCTCAAAATCCGGTACCAGGCCGGCGAATTTGGTGGAGAAATCCGAGGTGTCGAAGTGCTCAATCGGGCGAATGCCGCTACGGCCCGCCTTGATGCCCTCCCAGGTACTGTTCACATCGGCGCCCAGGGGCGTGAGCATACCCAGGCCGGTTACCACTACTCGACGTCGTGTCACCTGTATTCCTCCCAAAATGACGATTCCGGGGCCGGACCTGTCAGCGCCGGCGCCCTCGGATTATAGCGTACCGATTCGCTGCCAGGGCAGCTCCCACAGCAGCTCCGTAGCGCTCTCCGTGGGAAGCGAGCCTGCTCGCGAATACAGCGCGACTTCATATCTCCAACACTAACAAACGCAGCGCAACCACCACGGATGGTGGTCACAAACAAATCGCCGGGAGCGATTTTTGACGTCGCCCCGGCGACGGCCCGCAGGGTGACCGCCACGGACGGCGGTCACAAACAAATCGCCCGGAGCGATTTTTGACGTCGCTCCAGCGACGGCCCGCAGGGTGATCACCATGGATGGTGATCACAAAAAAACCGCAAGCCCGTACAGAGCCTGCGGTTTTCCTTAGCGCAGCGTTACGACCGAAATCAGCTGTGGGCTTTGATGTAGTCCACGGCTGCTTGTACGGTGCTGATCTTTTCAGCTTCTTCGTCGGGGATTTCGGTCTCGAATTCTTCCTCGAGGGCCATTACCAGTTCAACGGTGTCCAGGGAATCGGCGCCCAGGTCTTCCACGAAGGAAGATTCGGATTTCACGTCTTCCGGCTTAACGCCCAATTGCTCGACAATGATCTTCTGGACCCGTTCTTCGATGCTGCTCATGATCCTATTACTCTCCTATTAATGGTGTGCAAGCACCTATGAGCGGCTATTCTAGGTGAACGCGATTTGCGCTTGCAAGCCGCCGCCGGTGCCCGTTTTCACGGATACGTTTCCAAATATGTTGAACCCCACCCACCGTGGAGACGGTAATACCATCTCGACGGGGGCCACCCTGAAGCAGCGGCCCGGGCGAATCCATTGCATAAACCAGCCCCGAGAGGCCGGCGCATTCCAACCGGAACCGGCAGCTTAGCGGTTTCCGGAGGATTTGTCCCTACCCGGTGAACATGCCACCGTTAACGTGGACCGTGGTACCCGTCACATAGCCACCACCGTCACCGGCCAGCCACGCCACCGCGCTGGCCACTTCATCGGGACTGCCGAGGCGGCCCAGGGGGATCTCCCGCAGCAGCGCATCGCGCTGGGCCTCGGGCAGAACATCGGTCATGTCGGTCTGGATAAAGCCCGGCGCCACCGAATTCACCGTGATGTTACGCGAGCCCAGCTCGCGGGCAAGGGCACGGGTAAAGCCCTCCACACCGCCTTTGGCCGCGGCATAGTTGGCCTGGCCGGCGTTGCCCATGGTCCCCACCACGGAACTGATATTGATCACCCGGCCCCAGCGGGCCTTGGTCATGCCCTTGATGCAGGCCTTGGTGACCCGGTACAGCGAATTCAGGTTGGTGTTGATCACATCCATCCATTCGTCGCTCTTCATCCGCAACATGATGTTGTCACGGGTGATGCCGGCGTTGTTCACCAGCACCAGCGGCGCGCCGTGCTTTTCCACAATGGCCTTGATCGCCGTCTCCACCGAAGCGTCATCGGACACATTCAGCATCGCGCCGTCACCGTTCTCTCCGAGAGTGTCGGCAATGGCCTTGGCACCATTCTCGCTGGTGGCGGTACCAACCACGAAGAAACCGGCGTTCACCAGATTCTCGGCGATGGCTTTGCCGATGCCGCGACTGGCACCGGTGACCAGGGCCACTTTACGTTCGTCGCTCATGAGGCGTCCTCAACCGTTCAAAGCCGCCTGAAAGGCGTCCAGGGATTCCAGGGGCTTGGCATCCAGCCCCCGGTCGATACGTTTGGCCAGGCCGCACAGCACCTTGCCGGGGCCACATTCGTACAGGGTGGTCACGCCATCGGCGGCCAGAGCCTGCACTGTTTCCACCCAGCGTACCGGGGAGTACAACTGCCGGATCAGAGCACTGCGAATCGCTTCCGGGTCGGTTTCCCTGGCCACGTCCGCGTTATTGATCACCGGCAGTTCCGGGGCATGAAAACGGACCTGGGCGAGGCGTTCCGCCAGCGCTTCAGCGGCCGGCTTCATCAGCGCACAGTGAGAGGGCACGCTCACCGGCAGCGGCATGGCGCGCTTGGCACCGGCGGCCTTGCAGGCAGCAATGGCGCGTTCCACCGCGCTACCCTGGCCGGCGATCACCACCTGACCGGGGGCGTTGAGGTTGACCGCCTCCACCACTTCACCTTCGGCGGCCTCGGCACAGGCCTGGCGCACCTGATCGTCGTCCAGACCGAGGATCGCCGCCATGGCGCCCTCGCCTTCCGCCACCGCCTGTTGCATCAATTCGCCGCGGGTGCGCACCAACCGCACCGCATCACCCAGACTGATTACTCCGGCGCAGGTCAGCGCGGTGTATTCACCCAGGCTGTGTCCGGCCAGCAGCGCCGGGCGCGGGCCGCCGCTCTGCTCCCACTCCTTCCACAGGGCGACGCCGGCGGTCAGCAGCAGCGGCTGAGTATTCTCGGTGCGATTGAGGTCGGCCTCGGGGCCATTCTGGGCCAATTCCCAGAGATCCATGTCGAGGGCGCCGGAAGCTTCCTGGAAAGCCTGGCGCACGGCGGTGTGATCGGCGAAATCGGCCAGCATACCCAGGCTCTGCGAGCCCTGACCGGGAAAAACGAAAGCGGTTTTTGACATGCGTTTCCCTGATTCGCGAAGGACGGCCGGTGGAACTCCGCGGGAGCCCGCCCCGGACGTCGGGTTATTGGATTTGGCGGCAGTATGCCTTTACCCGTCCGGCTTGTCCGTTCCGGGCTGCAACAAAGTATGAATGGCCCCGGCGCGGCATCCGTCAGGAGGCGGGCTGCTCGGAGGCCCGGACCAACGGTGCCACGGCGTCACGGATCAGTGCCGGCACGTTGCGGCGGGCTTCCAGCAGCGCCACTTCCAGGGCACTGGTAAAGCCGGCTTCGCCGGTGCCGCCATGGCTTTTCACCACCACGCCGTTAAGTCCCACCAGACTGGCGCCATTGTAGCGCTCTGGATCCATACGGCGTTTGAGGCCGTTCAACACCGGCAGGGAAAACAGGCCACTGAGCTTGCGCCACCAGGAACGGCCTATCTCCTCACGGATCATCCCGCCGATCATGGTGGCCACGCCTTCCATGGTTTTCAATGACACGTTACCGACGAAGCCATCGCAGACCACCACGTCCACGTCACCGAGGAAGATGCCATTGCCTTCGACGAACCCCACGTAATTGAGGTCCTCGGCGGCCTGCATCAGAGCAGCGGCCTCCTTGATCTGCTCGTTGCCCTTGATGTCCTCTTCGCCGATGTTGAGCAACGCCACCCGCGGCTGGCTAAGCCCGTCGACGGCGCGGACCACGGCCTGCCCCATCTGCGCGAACTGCAACAGGTGCTCGGGCTGGGAGTCCACATTGGCGCCCAGGTCCAGCATGTGGCAATGGCCCTTGGCGGAGGGAATGGCGGTGCAAATGGCGGGACGATCGATACCAGGAAGGGTTTTCAGCACAAAGCGGCTGACCGCCATCAGGGCACCGGTATTGCCGGCGCTGACCGCGGCCTGGGCACGGCCTTCCTTGACCAGATTGATCGCCACCCGCATGGAGGAATCTTTTTTCTGGCGCAGCGCCACCGCCACCGGATCATCCATGGCCACCACTTCGGAGGCGGGCTCAATGGAAACACGGGCATGGCCCTCGAGACCGGCCTTGGCCAGCGCCGGCGCCAGAACATCGGGATTACCGACCAGAATGATATGGAGACTGGAATGACGGGAAAGCACACGGCCGACGGCGGGAACGGTGACAGGTACCCCGTGATCCCCCCCCATGGCGTCCACCGCCAGAGTCACGTCTGACATGACCACTCAATTCCTTAAAGGCATGGCGGCACCCAGAATACTCCTAATCCGGCCCAGGTAAAGGCCGGACACGGGCCAGTGCCCCAGAACGAAAAACGGCGCCCGTCAGACGCCGGATATAACCGGGTGACGGGCGCCGTTCGGCTTATTCTTCTTCGTCCAGGTCCGCGGTACGCAGAACCTGGCGGCCGCGGTACATGCCGTCCGGAGAGATGTGGTGACGGCGATGCACTTCACCGGTGTTGCTGTCTTCGGTCAGCGTGGCGGCGGACAGCGCATCGTGGGAACGACGCATACCGCGCTTGGAACGGGTTTTGCGATTCTGTTGAACAGCCATTGTCGAGCTCCTCGGCGTGTTACTTGCGGCGACCCTTGAGCTGGGCCAGCACGGCAAAGGGGTTATCCGGATTGTCTTTGTCCCGGCCCTCGCCGTCTTCCCCATCGTCGCGGGTATCCGGCAGCGGATTCGGGCATTGATCGTGCAGCGCCACCAGTGGCATTGCCAATAGCAGCTCTTCCTCGAGCACATCCGCCAACGGCAGACGCTCCTCGGTGACCAGCAGAGGATCCAGGTGCGCGGGCAATGCCTTTGCCTGCTCCTCGCTCCAGACCATGGTCAGGTCCACATTGGCGAGGATCCGCTGGTGCACGGGTTCAAGGCAGCGCTGGCAAATCAAAACCAGCGTGGTTTCCACCTGGCCCCGAACGCACCGGTGCCCGTCCTCGTCGCGGCCAAAAGCCAGCGACACCCGGACCGGCTGGTCCAGGCTCTCGCGATATTCCCGCAGCCGGGGCAGATCCCCAACCCGGGCTTCGCCCTCGATGACGCGCTCCTGGTCCGCGAACTTGCGCGGTTCCAGGTACGGTGGCAGTTGCCCTGAAAACATAAGCGCGCAATTCTAGGCCCGCGCCGCGGCGCTGTCAAAGCGAAAATCACGCCGGCGGCCGGTGCCTAACCATCTGAGAAATTTGGATTTTTCGTGCACTGCCATGCCCACCTCTTTTACACTCGCTGCTTTGAAAACCGAGGAGACCATGGTGAACGACACTCAGCCGACTCTGATTCTGGCCTCTTCCTCTCCGTTTCGCCGTGAGCTGCTGGGCAAACTGGGGCTGCCTTTCACCGCCGCCAGCCCGGATATCGACGAATCCGCCCTGCCCGGCGAAAGCGCCACCGAGCTGGTACTGCGCCTGGCCCGGCTGAAAGCCCAGGCCCTGGCCGCCGACCATCCCGGCGCACTGATCATCGGTTCCGATCAGGTGTGCGTCCTGGATGACGCCATTCTCGGCAAACCCGGTGACCGGGACAACGCCATCAATCAGTTGAGTAACGCCAGCGGCCGCAGCGTGGTGTTTCATACCGGTCTGTGCCTGTACAACAGCGCCACCGGCCGCCATCAGAGCGGCTGCGAAAACTTCACCGTGCATTTCCGCACTTTGAGCCAGGACCGCATCCGCCGCTACGTGGACAATGAGAAACCGTTCAATTGCGCCGGCAGCTTCAAGTCCGAAGGCCTGGGCATCGTTCTGTTCAAGGCGCTGGAAGGCCGGGACCCCAACGCCCTGGTGGGGCTGCCGCTGATTCTACTGACCGACTTCCTGGCGGCGGAAGGCGTCAGCCTGCCCTGAAGGCAATCGCGGTCCTTTCTCTATATGACTTTCTTTAATTAAGAAGGACCGCGATCTAACGTAAATCCGGCACGTACTGCTCCAGCCCCAGGCTACTACCCAGCCCCTTGCCGATGGAAACACCAAAGCGCTGCAGCAGCTGCTCCACCGGGGACGGGCTGTAAGTGTAGTTCACCAGCTTATCAAGCCCGATGACATCGCGGGCCACCTGGCCTGGGCTCTTGAGGCCGTCGATCAGCCCCAAATCCAGAGCCCGCTCACCGGTCCAGAACAGACCGGAAAACAATTCCGGGTGGCCATCCACCTTGAGGCGGTCACCGCGCCCCTGTTTCACCGCGGCAATAAACTGCTGGTGAATTTCATCCAGCATTTCCTGCACGTGCCGGCGATGGGCCGGATTGACCGGCGCGAACGGATCCATCAGATCCTTGTTCTCGCCGGCGGTGTAGACACGGCGCTCCACGCCCAGCTTCTCCGCCGCTTCCTGCAGGCCGAATCCGGCCATGATCACGCCAATGGAGCCGACGATGCTGGCCGGATCGGCGTAGATATCATCAGCGGCCGAAGCAATATAGTAGGCCCCGGAGGCACCGGTGTCGGTGATCGCCGCATAGACTTTCTTCTCCGGATGCTTCTCGCGCAACCACCGGATCTCGTTGTAAACCTGATTGGATTGCACCGGTGATCCGCCGGGACTGTTGATGCGCAGCAACACCGCCTTGGCGTTGTCCGCCTCGAACGCTTCCCGCAGACCGGCACTGATCAGGTCCGCCGAGGCCTCGCTGTCGGCGCTGATGACGCCGTCCACGTCCACCACCGCCACGTGGGGCTCGGAAACGGCCAAAGCGCCGTCGCGGCCGGGGATCAACATGAACAGCACGACGAACAGGTAAACAAAGGTCAGCGTCTTGAAGAAAATGCCCCAGCGGCGACTTTTACGCTGCTCCGCCTGGGCCTGTCCCAGCAGCTTCTCGATCAGCTTCCACTCTTTATCACTGCCTTGCGGCTGGGACGGCGGTTGATTCGAATCCATCTACATCTGCTCCTCGCGTGGTTACCCCTACCCCAATCAGGGGCAGCAACTGTGGCAAAGCATCAATCATCGCCCGCGGACTCCGCTGGCGCAGGCGCTCCGGCGTGTGAGCGCCATAGCTGACCGCCACCCGGTCAACCCCGGCGGCCTCGGCCATATCCAGATCAAAGGTAGTGTCTCCCACCATCAGCGCCCGTTCCGGCGCCACTCTCAATTCCTCCAGCAGCTCCAGCACCATGGCCGGATGCGGTTTGGAGCGGCTTTCGTCGGCGCAGCGGGAGGCGTGAAACAAGGCGCCCAGGCCGGTGTTGGTCCAGACCCGGTCCAACCCCTTGCGCGACTTGCCGGTGGCGACGGCCAGTTGCATACCTTGCTCACGCAGCGCCAGCAAGGTATCGCGGGCACCCGGATAAGGCACACTGGGGGAGCGCTCCGCCAATACGAAATGATGAGCATACCGTTCGCGCATGGCGGTCACCATGACTTCGTCCAGAAAGGGGTACAAAGTAAGGATCGCCTCCGGCAAGCCGAGGCCGATGATGCCGCGCACCACCTCATCCTCCAGCGCCGGCAGGTCAAGATCGCGGGCGGCATCGTGCATGCAGGTGACAATGCGGGCGGTGGAGTCCATCACCGTGCCGTCCCAATCGAAAATCACCAGATCGTAGCTCATGTTGCCAGCGCCTCGGGTAGCATTAATCCACTTCAGGATCGGGACCGGCGCCGCAGTGCCGCCAGAATCGACTCGAAATCCTCGTCCAGGGGGGCCTCCACCCGTACCCGGCGCTCGCTGAGCGGATGCCGGAAGGTCAGGCTATGGGCATGCAGACACAAACGACGCATGCCGAGTTCCCCAAGCAGGCGATCCCCCTGATCGTTGCCGTACTTGTCATCGCCCAGCAGCGCGAATCCGCCGAACTGACTGTGCACGCGGATCTGGTGGGTGCGTCCGGTGCCCAGAGTGGCCTCCACCAAACTGACACCGCCGAGCCGTTCGAGCAGCCGGAAGTCAGTGACCGAGGGCTTGCCCTCCCGGGACACGCGCACCACCCGCTCGTTTCCCTGCATCAATTTGAGCAACGGCGCCTCGATACGGCGTTCCTTGCCCTTGAAGCCCTGGCACAACAGCCAGTAGCGCTTTTCCACGCCGCCCTGCTGCATCAACCGCTGCAATCGGCGCAAAAAGCTGCGCCGTCGCGCCACCATGATGCAGCCACTGGTATCCCGGTCGAGCCGGTGCACCAGCTCCAGTTCCCGTTCCTCCGGATAAAGCACTCGCAACGCCTCGATCAAACCGAGACTGACGCCGCTGCCGCCATGCACCGCCAGGCCCGCCGGCTTGTTGAAGATGAACAGGTGCTCGTCTTCGTAAATAAGGGTGCGGGAAAGCCGCTCCGCCAGAGCGTCGCTGACTTTGGGCGGCGCCTCGGACTCGGCGGTGCGGATCGGCGGAATGCGCACGATGTCGCCATTCGCCAGACGGGTGGTCTGTTTGGCGCGCTTTTTGTTCACCCGCACCTCGCCGGACCGGATGATCCGGTAGATACGGGAACGGGGCACGCCCTTGAGGTGCGTGATGAGGAAATTATCCAGGCGTTGACCGTCACGCCCTTCATCAATGGTGACGAAGGATACGCGGTCGGCGGAGGGGGTCTCGGACATGCGGGGGATTCTGACCTCAGCCCCCGCGCAGGTCAATTGCCGCGCCAGCCCGACAGCGCCATCAGATTGATCTTATTGCGGTTTTGTTGCTATAGTGCCTTGTCTGGCAACAGCTTTACGATCGTTGTGTCCGCCCATTACTCATATTTACGGATAGCGGGGCGCGAACAGTGAAGCCGGTGGTCCCGTGAGCATGACGGGCGGCCCGGGCCGGCGCCCTGCTCCCCTATCGGGTCAAGTCAGGACGCCCCCGGAAACATTTATCCTTGCCGCTTCCCGTGCCCGCCCACCCAATCAGAGACGCTCGTTGCGCCCGGTTACCGTGAAAAGATGGCCTCCGATGCGCGATCGGAACGCTGATGACAGACTCATGTCGGCCGCGGCAGGCCAACGGCGACGCGCAGCGACCATTCGCCGTCAAGATCAGACCGCCCGCCCCGCCCGACCATGATGACGTCGCGAGAACTCCCACCGGAGCGCGACGCTGCAGCATGACCTCCCGGGCCGCATCAATGCCCGGCAGGTTGCCGACAACCTAAACAGGCGGACTGCAGCCAGGCTGAAGACAGAGAACCGGTATACAGACAAACCAAAGTTTACCCGGTCCGGCGCCAAGCAAATCCGAGCGCCGGGCACAGCGTGAAGCACAACCACGGGGCATGACATCCCCGGCGCAACACCAACGGAACGACTTCCTATATCCGGAGGAGAAAGAGTAGCGAACAGGCAGAATCATCACCGTCGTCTCCGCGCCTCAAGGCGCCGTAAACACGTGACGTCAATGCCTGCGCGGCTTTTCCTCGTTCAGGGTCAGGGTCTGATACCGGCACCAAGCCGGCCCGCTGCATGCCGCCACGAAACAACGTGGTAGCACAATGAAACGTATGTTGATCAACGCCGCCCATCCCGAAGAGGTTCGGGTGGCCCTGGTGGACGGCCAGCGTCTTTATGACCTGGATATCGAACACCGCTCCCGCGAGCAGAAAAAAGCCAATATCTACAAAGGCAAGATCACTCGCATTGAACCCTCTCTTGAAGCCGCTTTCGTGGACTTCGGCGCCGAACGCCATGGTTTTCTGCCGCTGAAGGAAATTTCCCGTCAGTACTTCACCAAGGATCCCAAGGACATCCAGGGTCGCATCAACATCAAGGATGTGATCAAGGAAGGCCAGGAAGTGATCATCCAGGTGGACAAGGAAGAGCGCGGCAACAAAGGCGCCGCCCTGACCACCTTCATCAGCCTGGCCGGCCGGTATCTGGTGCTGATGCCCAACAATCCACGCGCCGGCGGCATTTCCCGCCGTATCGAGGGTGAGGAACGGCAGCAGCTCAAGGAAGCTCTGGCCAGCCTCAAACTGCCCGACGAAATGGGCGTGATCGTGCGCACCGCCGGTCTTGGCCGTGGCGCCGAGGAACTGCAATGGGACCTGGATTACCTGCTCAAATTGTGGGATTCCATTTCCGAAGCATCGCAGTCCCGCAAAGCCCCGTTCCTGATCTATCAGGAATCCAATGTCATCATCCGCGCCATCCGCGACTACCTGCGCAAGGACATCGGCGAGGTGCTGATCGACTCCGAAAAGGTGTTCGAGGAAGCCCAGGCCTTCGTCCAGCAGGTGATGGCTGACTACAAGCACAAGATCAAACTCTATAACGAGGAGATCCCGCTGTTCTCCCGTTTCCAGATCGAATCCCAGATCGAGACCGCGTTCGAACGGGAAGTGAAACTGCCTTCCGGCGGCTCCATCGTTATCGATCCCACCGAAGCACTGGTGTCCATCGACATCAACTCCTCCCGTGCCACCAAGGGCGCGGACATCGAGGAAACCGCCCTGCAGACCAACCTGGAAGCCGCCGACGAGATCGCCCGGCAACTGCGGCTGCGGGATATCGGCGGCCTGATCGTGGTGGACTTCATCGATATGGGGCCGGCCCGCAACCAGCGCGAAGTGGAAAACCGCATGCGCGACGCCCTGGAAGCGGACCGCGCCCGAATTCAGTTGGGCCGCATTTCGCGCTTCGGGCTGCTGGAACTGTCCCGTCAGCGGCTGCGTCCCAGCCTCGGCGAGACCTCCAGCATCGTCTGCCCGCGCTGTAATGGTCAGGGCCATATCCGCGATGTGAAATCCCTGGCGCTGAGCATTCTGCGCCTGATCGAAGAAGAGGTGATGAAGGAGCGCACCGGCGAAATCCAGGCCCAGGTGCCGGTGGCCGTGGGCACCTTCCTGCTCAACGAAAAACGCCCCGTGCTGCGCGATATCGAAACCGCGCACAACGCCCGAGTGCTGGTGATCCCCAATCCGAACCTGGAAACACCTCACTTCCTGGTCGAACGGATCCGCGACGATCAAGTCAAATCGCAGACCAGTCACGAGCTGGAGCTGGTGGACAACAGCGCCGAGGAGCCCGTCACCAATACCCAGGAAGCACCAGCGAAACCCCAGGAGCCGGCGGTCAAGCTGATCACTCCGGACACCGCCCCGCCAACGCCCAAGGCGCAACCGGCGGCCGCGGCACCAGCGGCGGCCACGGCTGCGGCAACCGAAAGCACGCCCGGCCTGTTCGCCCGGCTGCTGGGCTGGTTCGCCGCCGTGTTCGGTGGCGGTGCCGGGCAGGAACAGAAACAGCAATCCAAGGGCGGCCAGAAAGACGGGCGCCGCCAGCAGGAACGCACGCCCCAGAACCGTGACCAGCGCGGCAACCGCGACAAAGAACGTGGCCGCCGTCAGCAGGAACGGGGCAACAACCGTAATACTCGTAACCGGCGGGATGACACGGAGCAGCAGGACGATAACCGTCGTGGTAACCGTGGCAACCAGAATCGCAACCGCAACAAGGCGGATGGCCGCGACGGTGACAACGCCGGCGGCAATAATCGCCGTGGTCGCAACCGTGGTGGCGACCGGTCCTCGGACAACAAGAGCACGGACAATAAATCCAGCGACGCCAAGTCCAGCGATGCCAAGGCCAACGAGAGCCAGGGCCGTCAGGAACGCCGCGGCGAAGGCCCTAAAGCCAACCGCCGTCAGGACGCCAAGGATGATCGTCCGCTGCGCGAGCGTGAACGGCCGCGCAAGAGCCAGGACGATCGCAAAGCTCAGCAACAGGACGCTCCGCAGCAAAACGCTGAACAGCAAAAGGGTGGCGATACTCAGCAACGCAAGGACGAGTCCCGCAACGATGGCGGCAAGACCGCCGCGCAACGGGACAATGACCAGCGCCGCAATGATCAGCGCCCGCAAAACGCCGGCCGGGGCGAGCCCCAGGCGGACAACAAGCAGGACGCCGGCAAGGGCGGCGCTCCGGTTCAACCGCCGCTGATGACCAGCGAGGACAATACGCCGGGACGCGATCAGGAACGCGGCGACAGCCGTCCGCCCAAGGCCAAGCTGGTTCCGGCCCAGGAAAGCGGCGAAGGCAATGCACAAGCCGAGCAGGCACCGGTCCAGGCCAAACCGGCTCAGGCCAAATCTGCCCAGGATGGCGATGCCAAAGACGCTCCGGCGGAGCAACAATCAGCGAAGCAACAAAACGACCATTCCCGGCAGCAGCATGACAAGCCGGTGAGCAAGCCACAACAGCCGGAACAGGAAAGCAAGCGGGAAGCACCGAAGCCCGCCGCCGAAGCACCGGCCCGGGACGAGAAACCGGCGGCCTCCGCCGAAGCGGAAGAGCAACCGGTACGGCGTGCCGGCAACGATCCGCGCCAGCGTAACCGCCAGGCCGCGGCTCAGGCCGAGGCCAAGCCTCAAGCGCCCGAGCCGGAAAAAACCAACGGCGGCCCGGCCACGCAGCCGGAACAGGTTGCCAAACCGGTAGAGGAAAAGCCGGCGACGGAAACACCGCAACCGGCGGTTGAGCGCGCCCCTGCTCCAGCGAAGACCGCGGAGAAAGCGGCGGAAAAAGCCGAGGCCAGCAAGCCGGCCCCGGCCGAGCAGCCGAAACCGGAGACTCCGGCGGCTGAACCGAAAGCAGAACCGAAAGAAAAACCGGTAGCCGAGCCGAAGGCGGAAGCGAAGGCCGAAACGACCCCCAGCGGCGACACCAAGCCGGAGGCAGACAGCAAACCGGTGGAAGCGGCGAAGCCGGCGGTCAGCCCGGAACAGCCGGCACCGGCGAGCGATGCCAAAGGCAGCGGCCCCGAAGCCGCGCCCCAAGCGCCGGCCGCCGCTCCGCAAGGCCGGGCCAGCAATGACCCGCGCCTGCGCCGCCGCCAGCAACAACAGCAGGCGGCCGCCGCGGCGGACAGTACCAAGGACGCCGACACCGGCGCCTGATGCCCTGATCCTTCAGGCATGAAAAAGCCCTCGCCGGGTTACCGGCGAGGGCTTTTTTATGACCGCCATGGACGGCGGTGACCCTGGCTACGAAGCCACTGTGGGAGCTTGCCTGCAAGCGAATCTTGGAGCCCGGAAGCCCATTCGCTTGCAGGCAAGCTCCCACAGTGGCTTCGTGGCCCTCTCTGAATTAGTGTTCCCAGCACCTGCCGATATGGCATTGTAGAAATTCACAAGCCAGAGCGTCAGACTCTCCTGAAATTACGGGACACCAATGGCTCCCGGCATCAACACCGGCTCCTGCTCCAGTTCCACGCCGAAGCATTGCCGCACGTCTTCCCGCACCGCCGTCGCCAGCGCCAGGACGTCCACGGCGGTGGCGCCGCCATGATTCACCAGTACCAGTGCCTGCTGATCGTGCATACCCACCGGGCCGAGACGCCGGCCCTTCCAGCCGCTGCGCTCGATCAGCCAACCCGCCGCCAGTTTCCGGCCTCCGGTCACGGGGAAAGAAACCAGATCCGGATAGCGCTCCAGCAACCGCTGGTAGTGAGTCAGCGAGACCACCGGATTCTTGAAGAAACTGCCCGCATTGGGCAGCTTCGCCGGGTCCGGCAGCTTGCTTTGGCGCAACGCGATGACGGCTTCGCGCACCCGTGCCGGGGTCACTGGCCCGCCGCCTTCCAGCCGCTCCGCCAGCCCGCCATAGCCCAATCGAAAAGAGTCCAATCGGCAGTCGCTGCCACGGCGCAGATTCAATGTCAGGTGGGTAATAATGAATTCACCCCGGCAGCGGCTCTTGAACAGACTGTCCCGGTAGGCGAATTCGCACTGATCGGCATCGAAGCTGATGTTGCTGCCGTCGTCCACCGACACCGCTTCCACCGTCGATACCACGTCCGCCAGTTCCACGCCGTAGGCACCGATGTTCTGGAATGGCGCCGCGCCGACGTTGCCGGGAATCAGGGAGAGATTCTCCAGCCCCTGCCAGCCGGCGGCGACGGTGTCCGCCACCAACCGGTCCCAGACCACGCCCGCGCCAACCCGCACCTGGGCCAGGCCCTCATCCACCTGCCGGTAGCTTACCTCATCGAAAACCGGCATCACCGTCAGGCCGGGCAAGTCCCCGGTCAGCACCAGGTTGCTGCCACCGCCGAGTACGAACAGCGGGTCCGCCCCGCGCCCGGTCAATACCCGGGCCAGCTCATCCACATCGGCGGGGCGGGCCAGCCGCTCGGCGCGGGCCGGCAGGGCCAGGGTATTGGCCGTACTCAGATCCACATCGGTGTCGATCACAGCGATGCCCGCAACTGTTCCAGCCACAGCTCGCTGGCCCGTTCCACCAGATCCAGCACCTGATCGAAGCCGTCTTCACCACCGTAATAAGGGTCCGGCACTTCTTCCGGTTCGCCCTCACCCAGCACTTCCAGGAAACGGGCCACCCGTGCGCGGCCGCTGGCCGGCGCCAGTTCGGAAACATCGTGGAAGTTGCTGTGGTCCATGCACAGGATGAGGTCGAAACGGTGAAAGTCATCCACCGTGATCTGGCGGGCGCGCAGTTCATCCATGACGTAACCGCGCCGGGCAGCGGCCGCGGCGGCACGGCGGTCCGGGGCACGGCCGATGTGCCAGTCCCCGGTGCCGGCGCTGTCGATCTCCAGCCGGCCGTTCAACCCCGCCGCGGCCACCCGCTGGCGGAATACCGCCTCGGCGGTGGGCGAACGGCAGATATTGCCCAGACAAACGAACAACACCGCCGGCTTATCAGCATCAGTCATGCGCCCCTCCCCGCAGCAGAACCCGCATGCGTTCCAAATCCTCCGGCGTGTCCACGCCGCCGGGCACGTCCTTGCAGGCCGGCGCCACATGAATCGCCGCGCCATTGGCCAGTGCCCGCAATTGCTCCAGGGATTCCAGTTTCTCCAGCGGCGCCGGCGGCCAGTTGACGAACTGGTGCAGAAAACCGGCACGGTAGGCATAGATACCAATGTGCCGCCACCATTGCCCGTCACCAAGCCGCTCTCGATCCCTGGCGAACGCGGTGCGGTCCCAGGGAATCGGTGCCCGCGAGAAATACAGGGCGCGGCCGCGGTTGTCGAACACCACTTTGCAAATGTCCGCGCTGAACAGGTCCCCGGCGGCGGTGATCGGCTCGCATAAGGTGGCCATCTGACAATCCGGATTGGCGGCCAGATTTTCCGCCACCTGATTGATCACCTCCGGCGGAATCAGGGGCTCGTCTCCCTGCACATTGACAAGGATGTCATCGTCGGCGAGCCCCAGTTGCGTCACCACTTCCTGCAAACGATCGGTACCGGAAGGATGATCCGGCCGCGTCATCACCACCGGACAGCGTTCGCCCACGGCATCGGCGATACGCTGATCATCGGTGGCCACCCAAACCTGCCCGGCGGCGCTGAGCAGGCAACGTTCCGCCACCCGCAACACCATCGGCTTACCGGCCAGATCCGCCAACGCCTTGCCCGGCAGACGCTCCGACGCATAGCGGGCCGGCACCACCACGGAAAAACTCATTCTCTCTCCTTCTCGACGGATTCCAGCGCCGCTGCGGACGGCGCCGAATCCGGATTCAATGCGCGGTCGATCATGGCGTCCAGTACCGTTTCCGGCAAGGCGGCCCGCACCGGCAGCATCCATAGTCGGGTATTGTCGAAGCCCTGGCATTTCACCGCGTCTTTCTCGGTCATCACCACCGGGCGACCATCGGCGAACGCCAGATCCTCGGGTTTAAAAGCATGGTGATCGGCAAACGCATGCGGCGTCACCGCCAGCCCCAGTACCGCCAGGGAACGAAAAAAACGCTCCGGATTGCCAATACCGGCAACGCCGTGCACGGCGCCAAAGCGCTCCCGGAACGCATCCCCGTCCAGGGTCAGACCATCGCTCAGACGGGTCAGTTTACCGGGTTTGAGATGCATGGTGACGGCCCCTGGCCAGACGCCGCCGTTGGCCACCAGAAAGTCCACCTGTTCAAGACGGCTGGCCGGCTCGCGCAAGGGGCCGGCGGGCAGGCAGCGGCCATTGCCGAGCCCCCTGCGGGCGTCGATCACGACGATTTCGGCGGAACGGGGCAAGGCATAATGCTGCAGGCCATCGTCACTGATCACCAGGTCCGGTGCCAGCTCACGCACCACATAGTTCAAGGCACGGTCGCGGCGTGGATCCAGCACCACCGGCACTCCGGCCCGGCGCACGATCAACAGGGGTTCATCACCGACCACCGCCGGGTCGCTGGCGGGCGTCACGGTCATCGGGTATCGGCCGGCCTTGCCGCCATAGCCCCGGGAGATCACCACCACGCTGAGGCCACGCTCGCTGGCGCGCTGGGCCAGAGCCACCACCAGCGGGGTTTTTCCGGTGCCGCCGACGGTGACATTGCCGACCACCAGCACCGGCACCGGCGGCGCGGTCCGCTGCCGCCGGAAAGCGGCCAAACGGCGCCCCGCCACCCGCCCCACCAGCCAGCCCAAAGGGCGCAGGGGCGTCAGCCAGGGGCTGCCTTGATACCAGCCCCGCTCCACACGGCGGGCGAAATCAGTCATTAACGTCGTCGGCGAAATCCATCTTGTAGAGTTGAGTGTAGAGTCCATTCTTTTCCAACAGCTCGGCGTGGGTGCCCTGTTCAATCAACTGGCCCTGATCCAGCACCAGAATACGGTCCGCTTTCTCGATAGTGGACAGACGGTGCGCGATCACCAGCGTGGTGCGGCCTTCCATCAGACGTTCCAGCGCCTTCTGGATATGGTGCTCCGATTCCGTGTCCAGCGCGCTGGTGGCCTCATCCAGAATCAGAATCGGAGCGTCCTTGAGCAACGCCCGGGCGATGGCCACGCGCTGGCGCTGGCCACCGGAAAGCTGAGCGCCGTCCTGGCCGACCATGGTGTCCAGGCCCTTGTCCAGGCCCTGAATGAAATCCCAGGCATAGGCGTTACGGGCGGCCTGCTCCACCGCTGCTTCGTCGGCATCGCGCATCTCGCCATAGGCGATGTTGTTGCGCACGGTGTCGTTAAACAGCACCACTTTCTGGCTCACCATGGCGATCTGGTGGCGCAGGTCCGCCAGCCTGTAATCCGGTAGCGGCACGCCATCCAGCAGCACCGAGCCCTGGTCGGGATCGAAGAACCGGGGCAGCATGGCGGAGATGGTGCTCTTGCCGGCGCCGGAGCGACCAATCAGCGCCACCGTTTCACCACTGCGAATGGAGAAACTGAGATTACGCAGCACCGGCTGATTCGGGTCATAGCCGAAGGTGACATCACGGAATTCCACGTTGCCTTCGGTGCGCGGCAGCGTCAATTGTCCCAGGTCCCGCTCCACCGGACGGTCCATCAATTCAAACAAGGAGGCGGCGCCGGTAACGCCGCGCTGAATCTTGACGTTGACGTCGGTAAGCTGCTTGAGCGGCTTCTGCACCATGCCGGCGGCGGCGATATAGGACAGGAAACCGCCCACGGTAAGCTGCTCACCCATCATCGTGATATACAAATAAGTGATGGCTCCAATACCCACCGCCACGAACAGCTGCACGATCACCGTGGAAGCGATCTTACTGGCATTGAGCTTGGTGTTCTGGCGCGCGAACCGGCGGCTGACACTGTGGAAGCGGTCCCCTTCCAGCTTCTGCCCACCGAAGATCTTCACCGCCTGATTGCCCTCGATGGCTTCACCAAGAAACTGGGTGATGTTGCCCATGGACGACTGAATACGGCGGCTGATATGGCGGAACCGTTTGCTGGTGACATTCACCACCAGGCCAATCACCGGCGCCACCACCAGCAGAATCAGCGTCAGTTTCCAGTTCTGATAGAACAGGAACGCCATCAGTCCGATCACCGTCAATCCTTCCCGGAAAATCACCATCACCGCGTCGGTGCCGGCGCTGGTCACTTGCTGGGCATCAAAGATGATCTTGGACATGATGCGGCCGGAAGCGTTGTTGTTGTACTCCGACTGAGGCAGCCGCAACACATGACCAAACACTTCATTGCGCATGAAATAGACGATTTCCTGGGCCACCCAGGCCAGCGTGTAGCTACCAAGGAACTGCCCGACCCCTTGAGCCAGGGCGATGAGCAGCGGCGCCACGGAGACCACCAGTACCCGGTGAGGTTGCGGGTCGACCACGGTTTCACCCAGGTAGCCGGCCAGTTGCGCGGCGGCGGCCTGGGTGCCGGCATAGATGGCATAGCCGAGAAAACTGGCGAGTAACAGCAACCAGTGAGGTTTTACATAGCCCAGCAGCCGTTTATACGTTTGCCAGGCACTTTCCGATTGTTGGCTCATTGGCCCTCTTCAGCGGCTTCACGTGTAGTGAGCGACAGCTTATCAAAGCCTAGCTGGCCCGCCACGTCCATCACCGTCACCACCGCCTGATAGCTGGCGTAGGCGTCGGCGGTGATCAGCATGGGCCACTCGGTTTTGTCCTGGCCCAGCCGCAACAGTGCGGAGCGCAGGCCGGCGTCGCTGTTATCGATCAGTTTTTCGCCGTTGATCACATACTCACCCGCCGACGACACCAGAATCTCCACTGCCTGGGGCGCCTGTTCCGGCGGTGTGCCCTGCGCTTCCGGCAGAGTCAGCGATAACTGCGTTTCGCGGGTGAACGTGGTGGAGACCATGAAAAAGATCAACAGCAGGAACACCACATCGATCAACGGCGTCAGGTTGACGCTGATTTCTTCCTGCCGGGGCCGTGGGAATTTCACGACTTCGCTCCTTGCCCCTGCTCCGGCTCGCGGTCACCGTGGACCAGATCGACCAGATGCACCGCGTTTTGTTCCAGCCCGACGGTAATCTCCTCCACCCGGCGCACAAAGAAGCGGTGGAAGAAAATCGCCGGAATCGCCACCACCAGGCCGCCGGCAGTGGTGAGCAGGGCCTGGGAAATACCACCGGCGAGCTGGGCCGCGTCGCCGGTGCCGTGAATCATGATCGCGGCGAATACGTCGATCATACCCACCACCGTGCCAAGCAGGCCCAGCAAGGGCGTGATGGCGGCGACCGAGCCCAGCGTCGCCAGATACTTCTCCAGGTCGTGGACCACCCCGGTGGCCGCTTCCTGAATGCTCTCCTTCATGATCTCACGGCCATGGCGGGCGTTGGCCAGCCCGGCCGCCAGAATCACACCGAGGGCGGACTGCGATCTCAAGGTTTCCAGCCGCTCATCAGACAATTGCCCTTTCTTCAACCACCCCTGTACTTCCGCCAGGGTGCCCGCCGGCGCCAGCCGGGACGGACGCAAAGTCCAGAATCGTTCCGCCACGATGGCCAGCGCCACCACCGAACAGATCAGGATCGGGAGCATCATCCAGCCCCCGGACTGCACCAATTCCTGCACGTTATTATCCCCTTGCTCAGTTGCGGTGGCGCGCCGTGACATCAGGCCAATCCGGTAACCCCCTTACCAGAAACCGCCGGGCCCATGCCAGGGCCGGCCGTGATCGTCACGCCACCTTGTTATAGGCGCGGCATTATCGGTGGCCCCCAATTGAAACTCAATCATGCCAGCCCGGTCGGTGCGCAGAACCGTGACGCCTGCCGCTTCCAGGCGCTCCAGGACCGCTGGCGCCGGGTGGCCGAAGCGGTTGGCGTAACCGGCCGAGGCTACCGCCCAACGGGGTTGTAATCGCGACACCCAGGCCCGCGACGTGCCGGTGCCACTGCCATGATGGGACAGCACCAGAACGGTTACCGGCGCCACCTGATTCAATAACCGGTACTCCACCTGATGGGTGATATCACCGGTCAGCAGCACGCGGTGAGGGCCGGCCTCCACCCACAGGACACAACTGGCGTCATTCCCTTGCCAGGCCCGATCGCGAGGCCACAAAAAACGGAAGGTCACACCGTCCAGGATCCAGCTCTGCCCGGCCTGGCAAGGCGCCGCGCCGGCGCTACGGTCCGGTTCACCGGACAGCAGCAAGCCCGGCTCACGCAGGTCCCTCAAGCCACCGGCGTGATCCAGATCGCCATGGCTGACAATGGTGATCAATGGCCGCAACCGCTGGCGGCGCAACCACGGCTCCAGCACACTGGAACCGGCGGAACCGCCGGGCCAGGCCGGGCCGGTGTCGTACAGGACCAGGTGCTCATGGGTGCGCAGGGCCACCGCCTGCCCCTGCCCCACATCGAATACCGTCATGCGCAATTGTCCGGGCGGGGGCGCGCTACTCTGCGGCCACAACCAGGGCACCATCAGCAACGGCAGCATGCGGCGCGGCCAGGGCCAGGCTCTCAGCGTCGCCAGCGCCACCGCCAGCAACAACGCCGCCGCGGCCATCCCCGTCAACAGCGGCGGCGTCCCCGGCGTGAACCGCGTCAGCACCGTCATCAGCGCCACCGCGCCTTCCACCCCGGTGGCGGCCGCCAATGACAGCGCCGGCCAATCCAATAAAGCGCCAGTCAAGGCCAGCGGCACGATCAAAAGGCTGAACAAAGGCACCAGCACGGCGTTGGCCACCGGCGACGTCCAGTGCCAGCTGTCAAACAACACCGCGCTGATCACCGCCATCATCAATGGCAGGCCGATCCACAACCAGGGCCCTCCCGTCCGCGCTATCAGCAGGATCGCCAATACCGCGCCGAACGACAGCCACAGACTGGCCGACAACGCCGCCAGCGGATCCCGCAACAACACCACGCACAAAGCCAGGGCGAGGATCTCCAGCGGCGGCCGTGGGCGGCGGCGACATACCGCCAGGGCCAACACCGAGATCATCAAGGCCGCGCGCTGGGTGGGCAGGCTGAAACCGGCCAGCGCCGCATACCCCCAGGCCCCCGCCACTGCCGGAGGCCAGGCCAGCAGCGCCAGCGGGAGCCGCCGCAACGGGCCGCACAACCACTGGCAAAGGGGGCCGAGCAGAACCCTGCCCAGCCACCAGACCATGCCGCTCACCAGGGTCAGATGAAGCCCGGAGATGGCCAGCAAGTGCGCCGTGCCGGTATCCCGGAACAAGTCCCACACCGGCGCCGGCAAGCCACGGCGATCCGCCACCACCAAAGCCGGTATTACCGCCGCGCCATAAGGGCTGGTCGCCAAATGACCGGCGATCCGATCGCTGATTGCCTGCCGCCAGCCCGGCAGGCCGCCGCCTCCCCAGCGCGCCTCCACGGCCCTCACCGTGGCGCGGGCGTCGATGCCCTCGGCCAAGAAATAACGTTCCGCATCGAAGCCGGCTTCGTTATAGGTGCCGCGAGGCACATGCGGACGCAGCCGTGCCCGTATCCATTCGCCGGCACGCAGCGGCGGGTCGGGATTCCAGTAACTCACCCGCAGCCGATGCCGTCCCGGCCAACGGCCCTGCGGCGTGCTGACCCGGCCTTCCAGCCGCGCGATCTGGTTGATGCCGGCCTCCCCGTAATGCACGCCGCCGCGGGTCTCCGGTAACGACACCACCCGCCCGACGAACACCAGTTCCTCGCCGTTGAGGTGTTCCGGCAAGCGGGCGTCCAATGCCAGCTGCAGCATCACACCGGCGTAAAGATAGGTCAGCGCCGGCCACAACCAGGCCCCGGCGGATCCACCCCGGCGCCGGGCCAGCAGCGCCAGCACCAATCCCGCCGCCACCGGCCATAGCAGGCCGTACCACACCGCCACGGTCATCGCCGCGGCCATACGCCCCCAGGGCATCCTTGCCTCCCGCCGCCAACCCTCTGATGTTGACAGCTTCCATTCAGCTTACCTGTTCTACACTGCCGGAACGGCGGGACTCACGCGCACTAGGCGCGACCGTCCCACATCGGCATAATGCGCGCACCTGGAACCGGATTCTCGACTTTCCATGCCGAAACGGTTATTCCGAAAATATCTGCCCTCCCCCGAGAAACTTCGCGGACATCGTTCCCTGAAGTTCCTTGGTGAAATCCTGTCGGATCCGAACCTGTGGCACATAAATCGGCATTCCCTGGCCGGCGCCGCCTTCATCGGTGTGTTTACCGGACTGTTGCCCATTCCCATGCAGATGGGCGTGGCGGCCTTCCTGGCGGTACGTTTCCACTGCAACCTGCCGCTGTCGATGATGCTGGTCTGGCTGTCCAATCCGCTCACCTATGTTCCAGTGTTCTATTTCAACTATCGTATCGGTGCCTGGCTGATGGGCCTTCCTCCCCATCACGGCGAAGGCATCACCACCGCCTGGTTCCTGCAGCAGCTGGTTCCCCTGTGGATCGGCTCACTGATCGTGGCCCTGGTGGCGGGGCTGCTTTCCTATGGGGCGGTGAAAGTATTCTGGCGTGTGGCGGTGGTGCGCAGTTGGAAACTGCGCTCCAGAAAACGCCGGAAGCCGGTGAACGAACCCTAACCCGGCATCACGGCGGTGGCTGTAAGCTTTCGTGGCGATCAGTTGTAAGCCGTGGCGGATTTAGTCCGTCACGTCGGTGGGAAAGATAAAGATCCGATCCAGACTTTCCGCGCCGCCATTCCAACCGGTATTGAAACAATCCGCCAAAGCCTGGCACCAGGCCAGCGGACGCGCGGGCAGGCCCTCCTCGAGATACCGCCGGGCCCGGCGGTACACCTGCTCCGCGAAAGCGGTCTCCAGCCGCCGGGCGGCTTCGTCACCATCGAGGTTGTCCATGGAGACACGGAAATCATGGCCGCAGGCGGCACAGAACAAGGCTTCAAGCGCCTGTGGCGATTCCTCCACCCGGGCAAACAGGCTTTGCTGAGTGGCATCGCGGCCATCCGGCGCGTACCAGTAGCCGTAATCCTCCAGGGTGCGGCGGTGGCGGCCGGCCACGCACCAATGCGCCACCTCGTGCAGGGCGCTGCGGAAATAGTCACGGGTATAAACAATACGGTGGGGTGTGCCCGTTCCATCTTCGCCCGGTAAATAAACAGGCTCCTCGGCGCCCCCCTCCAGCACGGTGTGATAGCGCCGGTAAAAGGTATCGCGAAACAGTTCTTCCAGGGTCCGGGAGCGGTACATCCCGGGGGCGCTTTGCGGTATGGTAGCCGCCCCGTGCCTCTGCTCCCGATCCGCATCATGTCCATTCGCCGTAAGGAATACGCTGCTCAACTCGCTCTCGCCCTGCCGATTCTGGGTGGTCAGTTGGCGCAAACCGCCAACGGCTTCGTCGATACCATGATGGCCGGTCGCGTGGGCGCCGAGCATCTGGCCGCGGTGGCGGTGGGTGCCAGCATCTGGGTGCCGCTGTTCCTTTTCATGACCGGGGTACTGACCAGCGCCACACCGATTTTATCCCGCCATCTGGGGGGCGAAGCTTACCATCGGGTCAACCCGCTGGCCCAGCAGGCGCTGTGGCTGGGGCTGGGATTGGGGCTGTTCGCCGCCGTGGCCTTGCGCAGCATGTCACCGGTGCTGCACGCCATGGACGTGGACCCGGCCATGCTGCCTCTGGTGCAGGGTTACCTGGAAGGTCTCAGTTGGGGCATGCCCGGCGCCGCCTTGATGCTGGCCATGCGCAGCTACACGGAAGCCATGCGCCACACCCGTCCGGTGTTGTGGATCAGCATCATCGGTCTGCTGATCAATATTCCCACCAACTACGTCCTGATCTACGGCAAACTGGGCTTCCCGGCCATGGGCGGCGTCGGCTGCGGCTGGGCCACCAGCGTGGTGATGTGGTCCATGGCGCTGATGATGGGGCTGTACATCCGCCGCCATCCGGTTTATCAGCCGGCACGTCTGAATCTGCGGCGGCGCCATCTGGAATTCGCCAGTCTCGCTTACATGCTGCGGCTGGGGCTGCCCGTGGGGTTATCGATCTTTTTCGAGGTCAGTATTTTCGCCGTGATCGCCCTGCTGATCAGCAGCCTGGGGCCGGAAATCGTCGCCGGTCATCAGATCGCGCTCAACTTCACCTCGCTGATTTTCATGGTGCCGCTCAGTTTTTCCCTGGCCGCCACGGTGCGGGTGGGCCACGCTCGCGGCCGCCACAACCGCGATGACTTGAATCTGGCGGTGGGCAGCGCGATACGCATGGTCAGCCTGGTCGGCGTTGCCGCCGCGGTCCTGCTGGTGCTGATCCGGCACTGGGTTCCCTGGATCTATACCCGCAACCCGGAAGTCATCGCCCTGGCCTCGCATCTGTTGCTGTTCGCCGCGCTTTACCAGATCTCCGACGCCATTCAGGTGGTGGCCAACGGCTGCCTGCGCGGTTTCGAGGACACCGCCTGGCCGATGGTAATGACCCTGTTCGCTTACTGGGGGATCGGCCTGCCGCTGGGCTATGCGCTCGCCCTCACCGACCTGCTGGTGCCGGCCATGGGCCCCAGCGGCTTCTGGATCGGTCTGGTGGCCGGGCTCACCTGCGCCGCCATTTTGCTCGGCATCCGTCTGCGCTGGCGTCTGCGGCAACCGCTGGCCGCCCGTGCCGGTAACGGCGATCAGTCTCTGGACCACGCCGCCTGACTTGCGCCTCCGCCCGCAACCGTCTAGTGTGAAAATCGTAGAGTCTGGAATAGCCCGTGCGAGGACGATCCGCCACGGGATCGGTGCCGACGCAGGGGTATTCCATGGTTCTCTTGGGCGGAGGCGCTTATGGTTCGGGCTAACCGGCAGGATCCACGCGGCAGTAACGTCATCCCCTTCACCCCGAGACGGCGCTCCGGCAAGCCGTCCATTCTCAGACTCTCTCCGGAGTACGACGGCATGGAGCTGCTCTATGCCAACGATCAACATCCCGACACCCTGTTTTCCCTGAAAATTCTCGCCTGGGCACGTCTCGAGGACGGCACCACTCAGGCGCTGGTGCCCTGGCTGCGCGATCTGGTCACCGCCAGTGCTTTGTCCGATCCACTCAATGGCCGCTGGGAAGGTTACCGCCTGCCCGACAGCGACTACCTGTTCCGTGACGCACCGGAACACAAGGTGCAGGAGTTGGATGCGGCGCTGCGTTTTTTCGGCAAACCAGGCGACCACAGCTGCCAGGAAATTCCCGACACCATCGGCACCCACGCGGTGTTCTCCCAGGACGAATTCGAGACACTGTCGTTGATGGAAGTGGTGAGCTGGCGCGTGCAGGGTGACGGTACCCCCCAGGCCATGGTGGCGGACGAGGCGGCGGTGACACAGACTCCGGTATTGCCCGGCGACGCCAGTCTGGTCGCCGCCGAACAACAGGAAGGGTTCCGCTATTTCTTCCAGCATGGCATCGCCAACCGGCTCAAGGAACACGACCCCGAAGCCCTGGCCGCCATCGCCATGCTGGCGGCCCGTTACTGACGCCGACATCGCTCCCCGGTCCGCCGCGACAGGTGGACCGCCGATGCCCCCGTGGCCGGCTCCGCCGACCACCGGTGGCCCTCGCCGGTTGAACGTGCTTTACGCCCCCTGCGACACCCTGTAGTTTTCCTACACCCGCTTACTCTCCCGGCTGTCAGACCGGTGACACCCAGCATGTGGCTTACTGGCGAGACGTCCGGGCCAGGCGGTCATATCCGCGCAAAACAGGAATGCTAGTCTGTCACTTTTATTGAACGAACCCGTGCTTGAACACGATGCCAGGGCGCCGGTGTGGCAAGGGAATCATCAACGGATTGATACGCGTCTAATCGGACTTTTATGAAAAAAACCACTCTCGTATTGATCGCCGCCGCCATGGTGCTCGGCGCCGTGGCCGTGGTGGCCATACTGGCGGCCATGCGCCCGCAACCGGAGGTGGAGGAGCGGCCGGCGATGGCGGAAATCGTCGATGTGCTGCCGATCGAAACCGCCCACAGCCAGTTTCAGCTGCGCTCCCAGGGGACCGTGCAACCGCGCATCGAAACCCAACTGGTGGCGGAGGTGTCCGGCAAGGTCATCCGCATCGCCGATGAGTTCGTCGCCGGCGGTTTGTTTCAGGCCGATCAGGTACTGATCGAAATAGACCCCAGCAATTATCGCAACACCCTCGCCCAGGCGCAGGCGGAATTAAAACGGCAGCGGGCGGCGCATCGCCTGGCCCGCCAACAGCTGGACCGGTTCGAGAATCTTTATCAGCGCAAGAACATATCGAAATCGGATCTGGAGCAGCGGCAATCGGAAGCGGAACAGACCCAGGCCGCGATCCAGTCACAGCAGGCCCTGGTTCAACAGGCGCAACGGGACCTGGAGCGGACTCGCATCCATCTCCCCTACGACGGCCTGGTCAAGGAGCGCAGTGTGGATCTGGGGCAGTTCGTGGCCGCCGGCAATCCACTCGGTACCGCCTTCAGCGTCAAGGAGGCGGAAATACGGCTGCCGTTATCCCAGCAGGACAGCGCCTTCGTTGATCTGCCTCGCCCGGGCTATCGGCCGCCCTCGCTGCCCCAAGTGACCCTGCAAGCGCGGATCGGCGGCCAAACGGTAACCTGGCGCGGCGAAATCGTCCGTACCGAAGGGGTGGTCGATGAGCGCACCCGGCTGATCTACGCGGTGGCCCGGGTGCAGGATCCGTACGATCTCGAAGGCGGCGACGAGCAGCCGCCACTGCCCATTGGCACCTTTGTCAGCGCCCGCATCCAGGGCCGCTCAGCCGAGGGACTGGTGGTGTTGCCACGAGTCGCCTTGCGCAACGGCGACCAGGTCTATGTGGCGGACAGCGACGACAAGCTCGCCATACGCCAGGTCCAGGTGGTACGCAGTACGCCGGAGCAGGTCTACACCAACGACGTGTTTCGTCCGGGCGATCGCGCGGTGATCACCGCGATTCAGACACCGATACCGGGCATGGCCTTGAAAATCCGGGATCTGGACGCGGACCAGGACGACAGCGAGCCATCCGCCCCGGCACCGATGACGGCACCGGGGGAACACGGCGGCGCCGAGTCCGCTGACGATCAGGGAGCCTCGCATGTCGTCACCCCCTGATGCGGATCACCGGCAGTCCGGTGCGCCACGACTGAACGCTTACACCGGTCTGATCGCCTGGTTCACCCACAACCCGGTGGCCGCCAACCTGTTGATGGCGATCCTGATCATTGGTGGCGCCATCACCGCGTTCACCATCACCAAGGAAATCCAGCCGCAGGTGGAGACCAATTACGTCACCATCACGGTGCCCTACCTGGGGGCCACGCCCACGGATGTGGAACAGGGTGTGCTGATCAAGATCGAGGAAGCGATCCAGGACCTCGAAGGGATCAGGGAAATCGTCTCCATCGCCAGTGAAGGCAACGGTTCGGTGCAAGTGGAGGTGGCTCCGGATTACGACATCCGCGAGGTGATGGACAACATCAAGATGCGGGTGGATTCGATCACCACTTTCCCGGCGGAGACCGAGCGGCCGGTATACCAGCGCAACGTCTGGAGCACCGAGGTGATCTGGGTGGCGGTGTCCAGCGTCGACGTGGATGACCGCACCCTCAAGGAAGTGGCGCGGCGGGTGCGCGATGACATCACCGCCCTGCCCTCGGTGAGCAAAACCGAACTGATCGGCGACCGCCCCTATGAGATCGGCATCGAGGTCAGCGAGGAAACCCTGCGCAATTACGGCCTGACGCTGACCGAAGTGGCGGACGCCGTGGGCCGCTCCTCCCTGGATTTGCCCGGCGGCCGCATCCAGGCCGCCGGCGGCGATATTCTGGTGCGCACCGTGGGCCAGGCCTACGTGGGCCGGGATTTCGAGGATATCGTGGTGCGCACCAACCCGGACGGCAGCCGGCTACTGCTCCGCGACATCGCTGATATCCGCGACGGCTTCGTCGAGGACAACTACTACCTGACCCATAACGGCCGCCCCGCCGTGGGCATCCGTGTACTGGCCCTGGGCGAACAGGACGCGCTGGCGCTTTCCCGGGAAGTCCGCGACTACGTGGACCGGATGCAGGAAAGTCTGCCCGACGGTGTCCAGGTAAACTGGATGATCGACGTGTCCTACTACCTGGAAGGCCGGCTTAACATGATGTCGGAAAACCTGTTGATGGGCGCGGTGCTGGTGTTCCTGATCCTGTCGTTGTTCCTGCGTCTGAAACTGGCGTTCTGGGTCATGGCCGGGCTGCTCACCGCCTTCCTCGGCACCCTGTTCACGCTGCCGCTGTTCGGCATCACCATCAATCTGATCAGTTTGTTCGCCTTTCTGGTGGTGCTCGGTATCGTCGTCGACGACGCCATCATTATCGGCGAATCCGCCTATACCCGGATTCAACGGGATGGCCACTCCACCAACAACGTGGTGCTGGGTGTGCTCGATGTGGCCGGCCCCGCCACCTTCGGCGTGCTCACCACCATGGCCGCGTTCCTGCCGATTCTGCTGGTCTCCGGTATCTGGGGGCAGTTTTTCGCCTCCATTGGCGGTGTGGTGGTGATCTGTCTGTTCTATTCGCTGATCGAATCAAAACTGATTCTGCCCGCCCATTTGGCGCACATGCGCGACGCTCCCGCGGAAACCTCAAAACCGAATCGGATGATCCGCTTCCAGCGGCGCTTCTCCGACGGCCTGTTCCGTTTCGTCGACAACACCTACCTGCCCCTGCTGCGGCGCATCCTGCGTCATCGTTATCTGGCACTGGCCGGCGCCCTTTCCGTGCTGATTCTGGCCGTGGGCCTGATTGTCGGCGGACTGTTGCGGGTGGTGTTTATTCCCGACCTGAGCGGCGACTTCGTTCAGGTGGAACTGGAAATGAACAAAGGCACGCCGGCCTACGTGACCCAGACCAACCTGGACACCATCGGCAAAGCGCTCACCGAAGTGGACCAGGAACTCCAGCAGGAATTGGGACTGAATGAGCCACTGGTGCGCACCCAGCTGGCCTGGACCGAAAGCGACACCACCGGCGGCATCGTGGTGGAATTGGTAAAGAGCGAGAACAGTCTGGTGTCGGTGCCGGAGCTGTCACGGCGCTGGCGGGAGAAAGTCGGCCGCATTCCCGGGGCCCGGACTTTCCACATAGGTGGCGAGGGCGGCCCCGACGACAACGATATCTCACTGGAACTGGTTGGCCAGAATCAGGCCCATCTGGAGGCAGCCAGCGCCGAACTGGAACAACGATTGCGGGACTACAACGGCGTTTACGACCTGCGTAATTCCCATGACAGCGGCGTGCGTGAAATCCAGCTCAGGATCAAACCGGAAGCGGAGCTGCTCGGGCTGAGCCAGCGGGATCTGGCACGGCAGGTGCGCCAGGCGTTCTACGGCGAGGAAGTGCAACGCATCCAGCGAGGCCAGGACGAAGTGAAAGTCATGGTTCGCTATCCCAGAGCGGAGCGACGGTCCGAGGGTTATCTGGAAGACATGCGCATTCGCACCGGCGACGGTCAGGCCGTGCCCTTCTCCGCCGTGGCCGATCTGGACATGGGCAGCAGCCCGGCCACCATCCGCCGCTTCGATCGTCAGCGTTCGATCAGCATCACCGCCCGGGTGGACAAAGCCGTGGCCGAACCCGGCCGCATCACCAAGGATCTGATCGAGCACCAGTTGCCGGACATTCTCAGCCATCATCCCGGCGTCAGTTATCGTGTCACCGGCGCCACCCGGGATCAGGAAAAGATGATGGTCGATCTGCTCTATGGCACCGGCCTGGCCCTGTTCCTGATTTATGCGCTGATGGCGATCCCGTTGAAGTCCTATGTGCAGCCGCTGATGATCATGTCGGTGATTCCGTTCGGCACCATCGGCGCGGCGGTCGGCCACCTGATGCTGGGCATGCCCTTCAGTCTGCTGTCCATGTTCGGCATCGTCGCCCTGGCCGGGGTGGTGGTGAACGACAGTCTGATTCTGGTGGATTTCGTCAATCGCTACCGCCGCGATGGCGAGCCTCTGGTGGAAGCCGCGATCAAGGCGGCGCGGGCCCGGTTCCGGCCGATCATCCTGACGTCGCTGACCACCTTTCTGGGGCTGGTGCCGATCGTGTTCCTGGAATACAGCCTGCAGGCACAGGTGGTGAAGCCGATGGCGGTATCACTGTCCTTCGGCATCGTCTTCGCCACTTTGATCACGCTGGTACTGATCCCGACGCTCTATATGGTGATGGACGATGTGACGGGATGGTTCGCCGGGCGGCGCAAGAATGCAGCGCCGGCCGGTGATGAGAATGCAGGATAAGAGCCGGTATCAAGCGTCCTCTTGCAACAGAAAGTGGCGCCACAGATTCAGGCATTTTCGCGTGGCCAGGCGCCCCGCCGTCAATGAGGCGTCCACCCGCAGCGACAGAGTCAACCGGCCGTTGACGATAATGGCGCCATTGGCGACCGGATGATTGGGGCTGCCCGGCCCGCATACCGCCAGACAAGCGGAATCGGAAAAGCCGGCGGCACCGAGATCGAGCCGCCAAACCCCCAGGTTGCTGAACGAGCCGAGATGACCGGGCCCCTCGAGCATACGCCGGCATAACCAATCCACCCCGCGCTCACCAACCCAGCGGCCCACATGCGCCAGGTGCCAGAAACGCCAGTGCTGCTGCTGGCGCAGCCCCTCGCGCAAAGCGGCGTACAACACCGCCACCGATTGCTCCGGCGCCACCGGCACATAAAAACCACTGGACAGGTTCATGTCATCCCGGGGGCGGCTCACCGCGCCGCGCATATTCACCGGATATAACCAACTGCCGGTGGACGGCGTCTCCAACAGCGTTTCGCCCACCGCCCGATGCAGACGATGCAGCAATAAACTGTTCAACGAACCGTGCTCCTGCTTCGCCCGCGCCATGATCGCCGCCGTGGCTTCGGGGTCGAAACACGTGGTTTCCACCTGGCCGTGGGGTTCGGGGCCACGCAGACGGCGCCAGGGAAGCGGCTGTCCGGGCGGCGCCCCCGGTGCCCGCAGCCATTGCCACCAGGGAGGAGGCGAACTCTGACGGCTGTGTGGCACCGGCGGCAACGGTACTCCCCATTGCCGCAGCAACACCAGCAATCCGCCGATGCCATCGTGATGTCGATGGGGAATCGAATAGCGCCGCTCACCAGCGCCCTCCGGATCGATCACCGCGAAGTGGATGGCATCGTCGATGCCGCAGCGGCGCCGTGCCCGATACCACATGCCGATATAATCCTTATCCGCCGCCGTCATAGCCGGGCCACTTCCACGTAAGGGATCCGGTCCGGCTGCAATCGCGGACGCGGGTCTTCACCATAACTGACCAGATAATGGTCGCTGAACAGAGTACGGCGGCGAAAGCCGCGCACCGCGTCGCGCAACGGGTCCTGCGTGAAGAAGCCGCACACCACCGCGCCGTGATCGCGATGATGGGCGTGCACGGCGTGCTCCAGTAGCGGCACCAGCCATTGCGGGTCGTTGTTCTCGGTCACCAGGGTGTGCAGCGTGACAAACGACAAACACTCGCCCGGCGCCGGCAACCGCAAACCGCCATGCAACGGGCGGGTGGCATTAAGCAACGGCCGCAGCCATTCCAGAGCGCCGCGATAGCCATTTACCCGCGTCTGCTTGATATCGCTCTGGTTCCAGCTCCCCAGGACCCCCTTCAGTGTCGTCCCCTGCCAGACGCCGACCCAGTCGCCCAGGCTCAGGCCATGAAAATAAGGAGAGGAATGCAGCTCACTCAGGTCCAGCCGGGGGAAAAACTGCTTGCGCGGCCCTTCCCGTTCCAGCAACGCCAGCAGCGCGCCGCGATCCGCCCCGGTCATGGCGCGCACGGTGAGCCCCGCCGGCGCCCGAAAGCGGCCCGGGCGGGTATGGATCACGCTGGTCTCGATGGTGCCAAAGGGATAATAGCCAGGCAGCCCGGCGCGGCCGCTGGCCACGGTATTCCGTGATACGCCGTTATCGCGCAGGATCACCGTCTGCATCCACTCCGTTTCGTGCAGAGTGGTTTTCAAAGTGCGGAACAGGCGAAACAGCAAGCGGCTGCCCTGATGCCGGGGCGCGATACGCAGATCATGCGCATAGCGGATTGGCACGCAATCGCCATTCACCCATACGCGGCGACGGCCCACGTTGTACACGGCGCCCAGCTCCGGCGAGGGCCCGTCAGTCTCCGCCACCCAGACTTCCGGTTCTTCACAGGTGATGGCGGCCCCGCGGAAATAATCCGGGCGCCGTTCAAACGTCAATGACATCGCCCCCGGCTGCGGCGTGTTTTCCAGCAACGCCAGAATCGCCGGGTTGTCCTGACTGGTGGCTCTTCGGATACGCATGGCCCCTCCTCAGACTGAAACCGGCGATGCCGATGGCGCGAGGAAAGCCGGCGCGGTTCCCGGCCAGGCACGCAGGGACTCGATCTTGATGTTGCCCTCGATCATGCCCTGGTCCCGGCAATGGCCCAGATAACGTTCGCGCATGTCCGCCAGCACCACACACCGCAGCGGCGCCAGCTGGTGCAGATTGCGCGCGAGACGATAATGGAAATGGCCGCCGAGGGCCTGCTCCAGATGCTCGGCCAGCGGTGCCACCGGCGTTTGCGGCGAGCCTTCCAGCAGCGCCAGATAACCGGGTTTCCCGTCACCGGCATCATCACAGGCCACCACGCCCACCGGCGTCACGCCGGGTGGCAATGGCGCCCGCGCGAACGCGTCGTTGACTGCCTCGCCGGTCATCTTCTCGCCAACCAGATCGACGGTGCCACGCCGTCCCAGGAAACGCAGGCAAGGCACCGTGCGCCAATGTTCGGTCACTTCCACCAGGTCATTGAGCCGGTAGCGCAGCAAGCCGCTGCCGGTACTCAGCAACGGCATCACCCGCTGCCCGGCTTCCAGCTCCCAGGGGGCATAGATGGCACCGTCATCCGGATCCTGGAACTCATACACGTGGCTGCGATACGCCAGCGGGTAACGGCCCTGACAGGGAAAGGTCACCACCCCTTCGGTGGCCCACAATCCCTTGCCCTGGAACTCCGCGTGCGGCAACAGCGATTGCAGGCGCCGTGCCCAAGGTTCGGACGCGGCGGTATCCCAGGCGCTGACCAACGCCAGCGCCGGCCACAGGACACGGAAAAAATCCGCCGCCAGCTCACCATCCCAAGCCCTGAGCAGGGCGGCCGCACGGGGACAACGCGGACACCCGGACTCCGCCATCGCCGCTCGCCGCAATCCCCAGTCCCCCTGGTTCAACACTTCCGCCAGTTCCTCGCGCCACTTCGCCAGACCTTCCAGCAGGCCGATACCGAAGGTGGGACTCCACACCGACAGCAGACTCAGGCGGCGGTCGGCGACCAGGTAAGCCAGGGTGGCGAACAGGGAATCGTCGGAGGTGCGGGCCAGAGCCACCGTGGACGGCACGCTCTGGGTGGCACCGGCGATCAACCGCTTGCCCCAGGACATCAACGCCAGGTCGTCATTCAGTTCCTCGCCGAGGGACTCTCGCAGCGCGGTGGGCATCCAGGACAGCGACCAATAATGCCGGCCGTGCCGCAGCTTCGGATAACGCTGATAAAGGTCCGCCAGCCAGGGGCCGATGGCGCCGTCCAGTTCGCCGAGAAAGGCGCGGCTGTAAGGAATCCATTTGATCGCCGAGGTGGAACCACTGGTTGGCTGGTAACGGGCGGTGGGTGAGGCGATCAGTGGGTTGACACCGTCGCGCCGGCCCTGCTCCACCCGGGCGCGCCAGTCTTCGTAGCCGGTAACCGGCAACCGTTCGGCGAAACGCTCCCAGGACCAGTTCTCACCGATCCCTTGCTCCCGCCCCGCCGGCGACGCCGCCACTTGCCGCATCAACTGGCGATGACGAAAGCGCTGGGTGTGCTCCAGATGGGAGAGGCCGGTGCGGAAACGCCGTCCGGCGGGCAGCACCCCCAGGTGCAATAGCCGTTGGCTGAGCATACCCTCTCCTTATTCGTACGCTGCCGGACGGACGGCCAGACGCAGGCGGCGCGGCCGCTTGCGCCATAGTTTGGCCAGATAGGCCTGCACCGTGCCGCGATCAAAGACACCCACACAGGGCAGTTCGGTACCCCGTTCCCAGGTCGGGTTACGCTCCTCGAAGAAGCGGATCTTGACGTTGCCGTCGCGCATGTCCTGGGAAATCGGCGCCACCGCGCCCTTGAGCGCGGAGTAGTTTTCGCCGAAGTCCAGCAGCTTGCGCTCGGAGCAATAGCTGCCGGAATAGAGCCGCTCGCAATAGTGGTCGACGTATTCCGCCAGATCCTGATGCTCGCCATCGGGATGGGGATAATACCGTTTGAAGTTATTGGCCAGCAGCAAGTAAGTCTTGTAGCCCTTGGAGATCAGCAGCCACACCAGCATCCTGGTCGGGCGTTTCATTTTTTCCCGCACCATCCAACGCAGGAAAGCGGTCTGCAGGGAGCGATCCCCCCAGTATTGTTTCTCGAGGATGGTGTCACCACTGAAGACCCCGGTGGCCGCCCGCCCCCTGACGTTCATCGGCACGGTTTTCAGTGTCGAGAAGCCCACCACCTGCTGATCCAGGGTCCGGCGCACCATGAAGACGCCGCTCTTCTCCGACATATCCTTGACGAAGACCTCCAGGGACACGTTCTGGTAGTACTTTTCGTAGAGTCCGTACATCTCCTTCATGTCGATGAAGGAGATCCGCTCGATGGGTACGTAGCGTGTTTTCAACGTATTGCCGGTATCACCCGCCATGTTCCTTCTCCATCCTTGATAGTGCACTTGGCCGCGCCGTGGCACGACGATTCCCGTCCGGCATCAAACCGGAACCATGGTCCCTTATCTGGCGTTACTTATTTGACGTTATGCTTGGCGTAATAAGCTGCTTGTATCCCGAGCTTCACCGTCTTCCCGGTGTCACGGTTATTGTTCTAACCGATTCGTCTGAACAATCGATGACAGCATCTAGCCAGGGCAAGAAAGAGAAAACAAGTGCAATGTCATGAAATCGGAACTGGACCCGCTGAATCGCGCAAAGCACTATTTTTTATGAGGTTATTCGTTGTCATGAGGATCTCATTTTCAACAAAGGACAACAAAAAATTCATTGAAATGAAGGAAAAATTCGGAGAGGAATGGCGTTTGGAAATGGCAATACCCACATACTCAGAATGGAGTTTTTCTTGCCAGGCAGGATAATCAGAATCGGCACAAGGCCGCTGTAGGAGCTTGCCTTGCAAGCGAAGGGATTGCGGCAGGATATTCGCTTGCAAGGCAAGCCGCCCGGCGCCCTGCTGTTACAGCGGCTTCGTAGTTCCTTCCGAGGGAAATCGCCGCCACTTCACGTGGCCGCGATTGGCATGTTGCGTACGAGCACTCTCAGCGCTTTTTCTCGATCCAATAAAGGAACAGCTCGCCGTCCCGCCGCCGGGCCAACAGAGTGTGGCCCAGGAACTGGCAGAACTTGGGAATATCCCGTTCGGTGGAGGGATCAGTGGCGCGGACTTCCAGCACCTCGCCCGGCGCCATGTCACGCACTTTGCTGTGCAGCAACATCACCGGCTCCGGGCATAGCAGACCGGTGGCGTCGAGGTGGTGCTGGGCGTCAATGGCGTCGGACATGGTATTTCCGCGGAGATTCAGGAGTGATCGGGCGCGCCAGTATAACGCCCCGTCACGCCGGGCCCAAGCGGTGGTCGCCAGGCCAGCGCCAGCAAGGCCACCGCGCAGCCCAGCAGCGCCGCCAGCAGGAAATGGCCGGCATAGCCGAAGTAACCGGCGCTGAACCCGCTGGCCAGCGTGAACAATCCCACCGCCATCAGTTGCAACGACGCTTGCAGCGTGTAATCCCCCCCTTCCGAGCCGGACCGGCAATAGGCCATCATCACCACGAACAAGGCCACCGTGGAGGCACCGTCCGCCGCCTGCTCGAACAGGGAAACCGCCCATATCGCCGGCACGCCGGCATCGCCCCGAGCCACCCACCACCAGCCCACGAACGCCAGCCCCTGCCACAGACCCAGCCCCACCAGGGCCCGCCGATAATGCCAGCGGCGCATCAGCACGCCGGCCAGCAAGGCACTGAGCAGTCCCACCAGCGAGGCCACCAGGTCGAGCCGTCCGACGGCGGCAAGCGTCCAGCCCTGATCCACCAGATAGGGCTTGATCATGCGGGTACCAAAACCGTCACCGACCTTGTAACCGAGCAGGATCACCGCCCAGAGCAGCAGCCCCGGCCGCCACCAGAAGTCACGTGACCGCTGCCACCACCACAGCCCCCCACGCCGCCGTGGAAACGGCGCCGCGGCCTCCGCCGGTTCAGGGAAACGCAAGATTCCAATCAACAGCACGCCAATCATCACGGTCAGCAACCACAACGAGCCGCGCCAGCCGATCAGGTCGTTGGCGATCAGAAAAAGACCACCGCTGAGAATCAGCCCGATCTTGTAGCCGGACACCTGGATGCCATTACCAAGGCCACGCAGGTCGCCCCTGAGCCAGCGTACCGCCAGGCCATCGGCGGCCACGTCCTGGGTGGCACTGGCCAGATTGATCAGGAACAGGATCAAAAGCAGAACCGGAAACGCCTCGCCAAACCAAAGCGGGCGCTCCAACAACGACAGCACCAGCAACAGTGCCATCACCAGCAGCTGTGCCCGCGCCACCCAGCGCAGGCGGTGGCCGGCGCGGGCACCGGCCCCCGGATCCACCCAGGGCGCCCACAGAAACTTCAGCGCCCAGGGCAACGCCGCCAGAGCCAGCAGACCAATCCATTGCGTGGACAGTCCCGCTTCCCGGGCCAGCGCCGGCACCGCCTTGGCCAGCAACCCGGAGGGCAGACCTTGCAGAAAATAGAGCCCGGCCAGGGTCAGCAGCACGTATGCCGGGGCCGGACCGCGCTCAGGGGGCACGGGTATCCACCCAGACGGTGATTTCCTCGCGATCGTAGTACAGATGGGCGGCGTTGATGCGCGCGGCCAATCCTTGTTTTTCCAGGCCTTCCGCCAACCGTTCCAACAGCACCCGCGACTCACGATAACGGCGCGCCATCGGCAATTTCAGATTGAACAACGCCGTCCGGGCCCAGCCCTGGGTGAGCCATTTCAGCATCAGCGATTGCGTTCGCGCCGGCTTGTCCACCACATCGCAGACCACCAGGTCCACCGGCCGCTCCGGGCGCCAGGTGAAGGCGTCGGCGGAAACGTGCCGTACCGGGTATTCCTCCAGCAGGCGGGTATCAAGACGGCCATGATCGATGCCGGTGACCTTGATGCCCAAACGCGCCAGCTGCCAGCTCCAACCGCCGGGAGCGGCGCCCAGGTCCACCGCCGTGTGCAGCCCCTCCGGCCGGCCGCGACCGAGGAAACGCAGCATCGCCTCCTCCAGTTTCAGCGCCGACCGGCTCGGCGCCTCCGGCGCCAGCCGCAGCCGCTGAATTCCCCCTTCCGGCAATGGCAGCCGGGCCGGGCTGACGCCGATATGGCCGTGGCGGGAATCGTCGAAATAAAGGTGTAAACGCTGACCGGCATGTGAGCGCAGCAACCCTTCCTTGCGCAGACGCGGCTCCAGGGCCTTGCGGAAGCCACGCAGGAAACCGGCCAGTTCACGGCGGTCATTAGTGTCCGCGTGTTCCAGATACAGCTCCGTGTAAGGGCCGTTGCGTTTCAGCTCCGGCCACAAGGCGCCAATGCGGTCCCGCTCCGGCAGATCGTCGAACGCCGCCACCAGCGGATAGAAGGTCCGCGCGAAAATCAGCCCGCTCTCCAGAATCGGCGCCGGATCCCCTTGCAGGTTCTCCCAGAACACGCAGCCGCTGTCCGGTTGCGCCTGCGGATAACCGGCGGCGCCCAGATCAGCGGCCCGATCCGACAGCTCCGCCGCCAGATCCGACTCAAACCCGGGCCGGCACAGGGCCAGGTAGCGGTGTGGTTGCTCAGCCATAAACCCTCGGGAAAGCAGTTAATAGTTAACAGTGAATAGTGAACAGCGAAAGTCAAAACAGATTGCGGTTTCGCAATAGCCGTTTGCGTATCAGCAGATGCCAAATTGAACCGCGGCGTTTTTCAGGACAAAGATGCCGCACCCAGGTTTTGAGCGCGGCCTCCTGAATTGCGGATCACTCCGTGCGGTTGTCGCGCAACTATTCCCTGTTAACTATTCCCTGTTAACTGTCCACTATTCATTGCCTTTACTTGACGAACACCACCGTCTTGTTGCCGTCGACGATGACCCGGTCTTCCAGGTGCCAGCGCACCGCGCGCTGCATCACCTGGCGCTCCACGTCCTGCCCCAGGGCGCGCAGTTCGCTGGCCGAGTGGCGGTGGGAGACGCGCTGCACGTTCTGTTCGATGATCGGCCCCTGGTCCAGCTCCTCGGTGACATAGTGACTGGTGGCGCCGATCAGTTTGACGCCACGGTCCCAGGCCTGCTGGTAGGGATTGGCGCCGACGAAGGCGGGCAGGAAAGAATGGTGAATATTGATGATGCGATGGGGATGCCGGGCGACGAACTCCGGGCTGAGAATCTGCATGTAACGGGCCAGCACGATCACGTCCACCTGGCCTTCCAGCAGTGCCAGCGCCTGGGCCTCGGCTTCCGCCTTGTTTTCCCGGGTCACCGGAATGTGATGGTAGGGAATGTCGAAGCGCTCCACTTCGGCGCGCAGATCGTCATGGTTACTGATCACCATGGTGATGTCGGCGGACAGATCATCGCGTGAGACCCGCCACAGCAGGTCCATGAGCACATGGTCATGACGGGATACCAGGATCGCCATGCGCTTCTTCTCGGCGGCGTAGCTGATGTGCCATTGCATGCCGTACCGTTCCGCCACCCGCTTGCGGAAATTGTTCTCCAGGGCATCCCGGGAACAGTCCAGATCCGGGGTCTGGAATTCCAGGCGCAGAAAGAAGGTTCCGTCCTGGGTATCACTGGAATGCTGATCCAGGTCGGTGATATTGGCGCCGTGATTGTAGAAGAAGGTGGAAACCGCGCTGATGATGCCGGGCTGGTCCGGGCAGGTCACCAGCAGCCGCGCGGTGGCGGCGTCAGGGGTGCTCATTCGTTTCTCCAAAGTGGGTCCGCCGGTACGCCGACGGGGTCATGTTGGTCCATTTCTTAAACGCCCGGTGAAACGAGCTGGCTTCACTGAAGCCCATCAACAGGGCGATTTCGTCAATACTGAGTTCCGCTTTGGACAGGTAATACACCGAGGCGTCCTTGCGGATCGAGTCCTTGATTTCCTGATAGCTGGTGTTGTCATCCTTGAGACGGCGGCGCAGGGTCTGCGGTGTCATTTGCAAACGCCGGCAGACTTCACCGAAGTCCGGGAAATGGCCACCGTAATCCTCGGACAACAAGCCGCGAATACGCGCCGGCAAACCCACGTTATGCACGTTGCCCTCGAACAACTGCGCCAGCGACTCGCGCAGGAAATGGGACAATGACAGCTCATTTCTCACCAGAGGCAGATCCAGGTAGTGGACGGGAAACACCACCTGATTGACGCCGCTATTGTAATAGGTCGGACAGTTGAACATGAAGCGGTGCTCATCGTCCTCCTTGAGCGGCTGGTAATCCAGGTAAACCGCCTGGGGCTCCACCACCTTGCCCACCAGCCAGCTCATGAAGCGCAGGCTGAGAAACAGCATGGCATCGATGATCACATCACGAAAATCCAGGCGCGGATCGACTTCGGTGATCAGCCGGGCCTGGTCGCCTTCGCGCCGCAGCCAGGTGCGCATGTTGAGGTCAAACAGCTCATAGAAGCGGATTCCCCGGCGCACCGCCGCATCCAGGGTCGGGCAATTGATCACCGCGTGGGCCATCATCGAGAAGGTGCCGGGCTTGGACTTGCGGCCCTGGCCGAAGCCGAGGAACTCATCCTGGGTCTGTTCCATCACCAGCAGCATCAGCCGGATAAAGGTGTCCCGCTCGATGCGGGCGTCCGGCTGCTCCAGAACCCGCCGCTCGATACCGCACTGGTCCAGCAACTCGGGGATACTCACGCCGCTGCGCGCCGCCCCCTGCAGCACCTTGACCACTCGCCGCACATTGATGGTTCTTCGTTGATTCATCCGCGATCCTGAACATGGGGACGGCGGCTCGCGCCGCGACGGAAAAAGCCGCCTGCCCCGGCCATCCCCGGGAAAGGCCCAATCATAAATAAAAGCGCCGTCGATTGGCATGGTGATCCCGCCGGCCCGGCGTGCGGCAGCGTCATCCTCAACGCCAAACGCAGGCCGTTTCGATAAAGCTGGTAATTAAATTAATCATTAATTAAATTAGAGAACATCGACACCAGGGAGATCCGCCATGAGTCCTTCCCGAGGCCGCCGTCCCGGGCGCCCGGAAAACAGCACCGGCCCCGATCAGCGCTCGCAGTTGCTGGACGTGGCGGTGCAACAGTTCAGCGAACACGGCATCAGCGGTACACCACTGAGCCGTATTGCCCGCGAAGCCCGGGTCACTCCCGCCTTGCTGCACTATTACTTCGGCAACAAGGATCAGTTGGTCGATGCCGTGGTTCGCGAACGCGTGCTGGCATTGATGGCCCCGGCCCTGCAAAGCGTTACCCAACCCTCCCCGGGTGACGGCGCCAGCCACCTTCTGGACCGCTTTGTCGCCACGGTGCTGGAAACCGTGTCGGCGGCCCCCTGGCTACCGCCACTGTGGGTGCGGGAAGTGTTGACCGAAGGCGGCCAGCTGCGCGAGATGCTGATGCGGGAGGTAGCTCCACGGGTCACGGGCGCCATCACCGAAGCGATCGAACGGGACCAGCGGCGAGGCCTGTTGAATCCGGATATCGAACCGCGCCTGGTGCCAATATCGGTGATTGGTCTGACTATCTTTGCTCTGGCCACCCGGTCCCTGTGGTCCCGTTTTCCGGGCAACCAGGACATCGATACCGCCACCCTGATCCGCCATGTCCGGGCACTGCTGAGCAGCGGTCTGAGCGGCGGATAAAGGCGTGAACGCAACCCTGACGAGGTCCACATGATGCGTTCTGTTGCTATCGCACCTTTGTTGTTTCTGCTATTCAGTTGCAGCGACCAACCCCAGCCGCTGCTCGGCACCATCGAATGGGATCGCGTGGCGGTGCTGGCCGAAGCCTCGGAGCCGGTTATCGAACTGTCGGTACGGGAAGGTGAGGCAGTCACTTCGGGCCAGCCGTTGCTGCGCCTGGACCCGACCCGGATCCAGGCACGGCTGGATGCGGCGCAAGCGGATCTGGCCGGCCAACGGGCGCGGCTCGCCGAGCTGCAGCGCGGCCCCCGGCGGGAAACCATCGACGCCGCCCGCGCCGGGCTCGCCCAGGCGCGCAGCGAGCAGACTCTGGCGCGGCAGGACCTGCGGCGGACACAAACATTGTTCGAACGCGGCAGCGTGGCCCGCGCCGATTTGGATGACGCCCGCGCCCGGGTGAACAGTCTCGGCGCTCAGGTGGATGCCCGGCAGGCACAACTGGACGAATTGCTCGCCGGCACCCGCCCTGAACAGCTGGATCAAGCCCGCGCTGCCTTACAGGCCGCGCGGGCATCCGTGGCGGAACTGCGGCGTCAGAGGCAGCGCCTGGACGTGGTGGCCCCCACCGCCGGCCGGGTGGACGCCCTGCCCCACCGGCTTGGCGACCAACCCGCCCAGGGCGCGGTACTGGTCAGCCTGCTCGGCGGTGAGGCCCCTTACGCGCGGGTCTATATACCGGAACCGCGCCGGGCGGCGATCCAGCCCGGCGATCGCTTTCGTGTGGCCGTGGATGGCATCGACACGCCCTTCGATGCCGAGGTACGCAGCATCCGTCAGGACCCCGCCTTCACCCCCTACTACGCGCTCAGCGGCGACGATGCCGCCCGGCTGTCCTATATGGCGGAGCTGACGCTGCACGGAGATGCCGCCCGCGACCTGCCGGCGGGAATCCCCTGCCAGGTCTGGCCAGAGCAAGACGATGAGCACTGATAACGCCATCGAAACCCACGATCTGACCCGCCGGTTCGGCGACTTCACCGCCGTCGATCACCTGAATCTCAGCGTGCCGCGCGGTCAGGTCTACGGCTTTCTCGGCCCCAATGGCTGTGGCAAGTCCACCACCATCCGTATGCTTTGCGGCCTGCTGTTGCCCAGTGAGGGCGATATCCGCGTGCTCGATCTGGACATTCCGAAACAGGCCGAGGCGCTGAAACGCCGGGCCGGGTACATGACGCAAACGTTCTCGCTGTACCGGGATCTGACCGTGCGCGAGAACCTGGAATTCGTCGCCCGCCTGTTCGGGTTGAGCCGCCAGCACACCCGGCAGCGCGTGGAGGAGCTCTGCCACCGCTATCAACTGGAGGCGTTGGCCAGCCAGTTGGCGGGTACGCTCAGCGGCGGCCAGAAGCAGCGCCTGGCCCTGGCCACGGCGGTACTGAACCAACCGGAGCTGTTGTTCCTGGACGAGCCCACCAGCGCCGTGGACCCGCAATCGCGGCGGGATTTCTGGGACGAACTGTTCGCCCTCACCGACGCCGGCACCACCTTGCTGGTCTCCACCCATTACATGGACGAAGCGGAACGCTGCCATCAACTGGCGATTCTGCAACGGGGCCGGTTGATGGCCCAGGGCAGCCCCGAGCGGTTGAAAGCCGATGTCGGCGCCACCCCTCTGCTGGTGGTGACAGCGGCCCCAAGAAAGGCACAAACGGTACTGCAAGCATTGGATGGCGTACGTTCCTGCGCGCAAATCGGTGCCAGCCTGCGGGTGCTGGTGACGTCCCCGGATCAGTTACCAGCGGTGCGCGACGCGCTGCGGAAGGAAGGTATCGAAGGGAAAGTGGACATCACCGATGTCAATTTGGAGGACGTCTTCGTCGCCGCCACCCACGGTCACACGGAGGGAGCATCGTGAGCGATCGTTTCAGCTTTGCGCGCCTGCTCGCGGTGGTGATCAAGGAACTGCGCCAACTGCGCCGGGACCGCCTTACCTACGGCATGATCATCGGCATCCCCACCCTGCAGCTGATCCTGTTCGGCTACGCCATCAATATGGACGTGCGCCACCTGCCCGCCGCCGTGGTGGACCAGGCACAGACACAAACAAGCCGGCAAGTCGTGGAGGAACTGCAGCAATCGCGGGTGTTCAATTTCAATCGCGCCCTTCATCATCCGGCCACCGGCGAAGCCCTGCTGCGGCGCGGTGAAGTGAAGGCGGTGCTGATCATTCCGGCGGATTTCGAGCGCCGTTTGCAAGGCCAACGGCCGCCGCTGCAACTGATCGTCGACGGTTCCGACCAGGTGGTACAACAAGCCGCCCGACAAATCGCCCAATTCCCTTTGCGCGGCACCACTACCACAGCCTCGGTGGAAGTTCTGCCCTACTACAATCCACACCGCAACGCGCCGCTGAACACCGTGCCCGGTCTGATCGGCGTGATCCTGACCATGACCATGGTCATGTTCACCGCCATCGCCCTGGTGCGGGAACGGGAACAGGGCAACCTGGAATTCCTCATCACCACGCCGCTGTCCTCGGCGGAGTTGACCTTGGGCAAGGTACTGCCCTTCGTCGCCATCGGCCTGATTCAGACTTCACTGGTGTTGCTGCTGGGCAAATGGATTTTCCAGGTGCCGGTGCGGGGCTCGCCGCTCGAACTCTATCTGGCGGCCTTGCTGTTCATCATCGCCAGCCTGGCGCTGGGCATCTTTATTTCCACCCTGGTACGCAGTCAATTCCAGGCGATCCAGGCGGCGATCTTCACCTTCCTGCCGCAGATTTTGCTATCCGGCTTCATGTTTCCCTATGAAGGCATGCCCAAGGCCGCGCAATGGATCGCCGAGGTCCTGCCGCTGACGCACTTCATCCGTCTGGCGCGGGGCATCATGCTGCGCGGTGCCGGACTTGACGATCTGTGGCCGGAGCTATTGGCGCTGGCCGTCTTCGCCGCGGCCCTGCTGGTTGTCGCGGTGGCGCGGGTGCATAAACGGCTGGATTGAATACCACGCCCTGGCTGGCACACCAGGGCAACATCCTGTGGCAGCCAACCCCGCTGGCGAAATTTTCCATCGTTCGGAAGGGCTCATTCGCCAGCAGGCTGGCTCCCACGGCGGCTTCATAGCCTACCGCTCCCGGTTACCGCCGTGGCACCACCGCCAGGGTGACCGTGGCCTTGGCCACCAGTTTGTGTTCGCCGTTGTCGTCCTCGGCAAACACCTCCGATTCCGCCACCGTCACTGCCTTGCCGGCTTTCAGTACATTGGCCTCACACACCAGGGCCCGCCCCACCGCCGGACGCAACAGGTTGACCTTGAACTCTATGGTCAGCGGCATGAAGCCTTCTTCCATCACCGTGGCGGACGCGGCGCCGGCGGTATGATCCGCCATGGTACCCACCACGCCAGCGTGGACGTAGCCGTTTTGCTGATGATGATCCTCGCGCACGGTCAATCTTGAAACCACCTTACCGCTTTCCACGCCAACGGCTTCCAGGCCGAGCAGCTTGAGAAACGGCGCATTCATCACCCACTTGAAGTCGTCAGTCAGGCTCACTGTCATGCCTCCCGCCATATGGAAAGCAGCAGCATTGCCGATTCCCGCGATCAAGACCATTGCCAAAAACGACCTGTGCGGGTGGCACGTTTCAACGCATCTCGAATCACATATGATACTAAACCTCATTTACAAATGAGAACCATTACTATATAAAGTGCATTCAATCAGGCCGTCATCCGGCCCTTTCGCCGGCTCTCCTTCCACAGGGGAGAGCCATTTTTTTATGGTCGCCGTTCATGGCGGCCACCCTTCGGGCCGTCACAGAGGTGACATTAAAAAACGCCCGATTCGCAGGTTTGTCATTTTTTTCGAGAGGTTTGCCCGTGTTGTCATCACTTCGATTCTCTATGGGCGCCCTTCCCCGCGCCGTTTTGGCCGGCACCGCCACCCTTGTCGCCCATCACGCCCTCGCCGAGGAACAGAGCCCCCATGTGCTGGAAGCCGTGACGGTGGTGTCCGCCGCCGGTTTCGAACAGCACATCGCCGACGCCCCCGCCTCGATTTCGGTGATCGACCGGGAGCAACTGGAAACCAAGAGCTACACCGATGTCACCGATGCCTTGAAGGACATTCCCGGTGTCACCGTCACCGGCGGCGGCTCTCGCCAGGACATCAGTCTGCGCGGCATGTCGCCGAAGTACACCATGATTCTGGTGGATGGCCGCCGGCTGTCCGGCCGCGAGGCCACCGCCAACGGCAATGACAGTGGTCTGGAGCAGAACTATCTGCCGCCGTTGCGCGCCATCGAACGCATCGAGGTGATTCGCGGGCCGATGTCCTCCCTCTATGGTTCCGAGGCCATGGGTGGGGTGATCAATATCATTACCCGAAAAGTGCCAGAACAATGGCTCGGTTCCTTCGGCGCGGAGGCCACCCTGCAGGACAATGCCAAGTCCGGTAATGCCCGTCAGTCCGATCTTTATCTCGCCGGCCCGTTACTGAAGGACAAACTCGGCCTGCAGGTGAACGGCCAGGTTCGCCACCGTGATGAAGATGAGATCCTGGAAGGCTTCGAGGAACAGAAAGTGCGCGGCGGCGGCGCCAAGCTGGTGTTCACTCCGGATCAGAGCAACGAAATCGGATTGTCCTATCAGGAAACCCGCCAGGAGCGCAACGGCTCACCGGGCAAGTACTACGAAGAAGGTTCGGAGCCCTCCAATCGCCGTTTCGACAAAGAGGTGGCGGCGCTCACTCACAACGGCAACTTCGGTAACTGGAGCACCGACTCCTACATTCAGAATGAAAAAACCGAGAACCCGGACCGCGTCGGTGAGCTGCGTAACGGCATCACTCTGGAAACTCTGACCGCCAACACCCAGGCCACCTGGTTCGGCGAGCGCCATATCATCACCGCCGGGGCGCAGTACAAGGACGAGGAACTCACCGACTACGCCACCAACCGTCTGCCCACCAGCAGCAGCACCGAGATCAGCCGCTGGCAGTACGCGGTGTTTCTCGAGGACGAATGGCGTCTGACCAATGATCTGTCGCTGACCGGCGGACTGCGCTTCAATCAGGACGAAAATTTCGGCGATCATGTGTCACCACGGCTGTACGCGGTGTACCACCTGAATCCGGCCTTGACCTTGAAGGGCGGCGTCTCCACCGGTTACCGGCAACCCTCCCTGCGTGAAGCGGCGGATGACTGGGGCAGCATCACCGGTGGCGGCGGCTACCCGGCCGGCCATCCGCGCGCCATCATCAAGGGCAATCCAGACCTGGATCCGGAAACCAGCATCAACTATGAAATGGGCCTGGCACTGGATCTGCCGTCCGGCTTCGCTACCAGCGTGATGCTGTTCCAGACCGACTTCAAGGACAAGATCACCGAATACCGTGAGTGCGATAACGGCGGCGACCGCAACGATCCCAGTACCTGGAGTTGCGATTACGAAGGCCAGACCTATATGTTCGTCAGCGACCGCATCAACGTGGACGAAGCGCAAATGCAAGGCGTGGAGGCAACGCTGGCCTGGCATCTGACACCGGCGGTGCTGCTGAACGCCAGCTACACCTTCACCGACTCCGAGCAGAAGACCGGCGAGTTCAAAGGCGAGCCGCTGAATAAAATTCCGCGCCACATGATCAACGCCGGTATCGACTGGCAAACCACCGATCGCCTGCAAAGCTGGGTACGGGTCAATCATCGCAGCCGTGCTTCGGACTACCAGTCGCGCACCAGCATGGCCGACGGCACTCCCGGGTATTCCATGGTCGATCTGGGCCTGAACTACCGCGCCAGCGAACACCTCACGCTGAAAGCCGGCGTTTACAACGTTGGGGATCGGCAAGTCACCAACGCCGACTATGAAATGGTGCTCGATGGCCGCCGTTATACCGCCGGCCTGGTGGTGGACTTCTGATGGACCGGCAGCGACGCCGTCTTTCCCAGGCTCTGCTGGCCGCCGCCGGACTGCTGGTACTACCCGGCACGGCGGCGGCGCGCCCGGACATGACCCGCACCATGGGTACCACGCTGGCGGACACCGGCGTCCCCGGTTACCGCTTTGAAAGCCGTGTTTTCCCCGGCTCCGAAGGTCGGCGCCACCATCGTGTGTGGCTGGCGATTCCCGAGGGAACGCCGCCGTCGGCCGGTTTCCCGGCGCTGTATCTGCTTGATGGCAATGCGGTGTTAAACCGGCTACGGCCCGAATGGCTGACAACGCTTGGCACAGACACGCCACCGGTACTGGTGATGATCGGTTACGACACCGATCTGCTGTTCGATGGCGATGCTCGTCACTACGACTACACACCGGCGCCAAACGGACGGAACTCGGTGCGGGACGCCCGTAGACCGCAACGGGAAGGCGGCGGTGCCGCGGCCTTTATCGAGCGGATCGAGTCCGCGATCACGCCCTGGGTGGCCAGCAGGACCCGAATGGATCCAAATCGCAAAGCGCTTTGGGGTCATTCCTTCGGTGGTCTTTTCACGCTGTTCACGCTATGCACCCGGCCCCGGGCTTTTCGTAGTTATTTTCCGGTAAGCCCTTCCCTGGGTTGGGCGGATAATCTATTGCAACACTCCCTGGATCATCTGGCGGCCCAACCGCCGGAGCGGAACACAGCCGTCTGGATATGCCGTGGAGATGAGGAAGTGCGTATCACCAAGGCAATGAACGCGGAGCAAATCCAGCAACGGAAAAACAAAGGCAATACCGCTTTCCGTCTCTTCGCCGACAACCTCGATCGCATCCCGCGAGTCGAAGTGCACCGCCGCTTGTATCCTGGGCTCGGTCACGGAGACATGTTCAGCGCGGCTCTGCCGGAAGCGCTGCGTATCGTTGCCGGGCTGGCGCCGGATCCGGCCTGGTCCTGAACATCGCTCTCACAATCGTATTCGAAGCCCCCCTGCAGGAGCCAGCCCGCAGGCGAATTTTCGACGTTGGTGACCCCAAAAGCCTTCGCCTGCGGGCAGGCTCCTACAGCGGCTAAAGAATGTCTTTTTTGTGGCCCCCGTCCATGGCGGCCACCCTGTGGGCCGTCGCCAAGGCGACGTCAAAAATCGCTCCCGGCGATTTTTTGTTTTTTTGCTGTCAACTGTCCACTATCAGCTAGGCAGCGGGGCCGCCCCGCTCCGGTCGCCTCCACAGCCACAGCAGCACCACCGCCATGGTCAGCGGCAGCAGACCCTTGGCCCAGTGCGGCAGCGAGGAGATCAGAATCAATATCACCCCAATGGACATACTCACCGTCGCCATCCATTTGGCGTGACGGGAGATGGCGCCGTATTCGCGCCAGCGGCGGATCGGCGGCCCGAAACGGGGATGGGCCAGCAGCCACCGTTCCAGGGCCGGCCAGCCGCGCCCGGCGGCCCAGGCCGACAGCAGCAGGAACTCCACCGTCGGCAAGCCAGGCAGTATTACCCCCAGCATGGCGGTGGCCAGCGCCAGTAACGCCAGCGTCCGCCATAGCAGAATGCGCATGCTGTTCACGCCGGGCGCGGCAAATCCGCCATCAGCTCTTCCACCGCCGAATTGACGAAGGCGAAGGCATCCCGCGCACCACGCACCGCTTGCGCTTTGTCCTCTTCCGTGAATGCCAGCGCATCCAGTTGCGCCTTGAAGCGCTTCCAGTGCAGGCCGCGCCCGTCCGGATGGCCGGCCAGGTGCCGGGCGCCATGGCTTTCGCTCAGTCCCAGCTTGTCCCGCGCCAGTTTGAACAGGAAAGCCGCGCCCAGGTTGGAACCTTCATTGGTGTATAACCAACCCACCGCCGCCGGCATGCCGGTGATCAAGGCGGTGGTACCCGCCAGGCGATCGAAGGACAGATCGGAATCGCTCACGTTCAGATCACGGCAATCCGCTTCCACTTCCAACAAGCGCGACCGTGCCGCCAGGCCGGGGAACAGCTTTTGCAGTTCCTCCGCCTGATATAGCGGCGCGGTGGCGCATTGCAGCCGCAACTGCATGCGCAGGAAGCGGCGATAGCTTTGTTCGTCGGCGAACGGCGCGAAGCCGGACAAACGGTTATCCAGGTTTTCATGGATCCGGTGGGTGCCTTCCTTGAGACACAAGGACAGGGGTTTTTCCATAATATCCACGGTGTCGGCCTGAGTCATGGTGATTCCTATATGCGATGCCAATGAGGGGTGCCGATAAAAGAGGCTTCTATAAGCTATGACGAGTGAGACGGCGAAAAGGACAGTGCCCCGTCCACGGTTTTCAGTTCGCGCACGCCCAGAACCCCGCTTTGCTGATGCAGTTCCAGCCAGGCGTTGAGATAGTCGTAACCGGCGCCGAGCCATTCCAGACGAGCCTCGTGCAATTGCCGGCGCGCTTCCAACAGGTCCTGGTTGTTCCGCTCACCGCCGCGCAGACTTTGGCGGGTGGCTTCCACCAATTGCTCGGCGCTGGTCACCGCCTCGGCCAGTGCTTCCAGGCGGGAAGCACCGCCGCGGCAGTCACGAAAGCGTTGCTCCACCGCCAACAACAGCTGCTGCCGGGCGGAGAGCAGCCTTTGCTGCTCGGCATCATGGCGGGCGGCGGCCTGACGGCGAGCAGCCGCCACACCGCCGCCGGCGTACAGCGGCACCTGCACCTGCACGCCGACGCTGTCGGTATCGTAGTGCTGACCGTAGGTGTTCTCGCTGTCGGAATCGGTGCGCCGGGTGCTGGCGTAAAGACTGACCGTGGGCCAATGGCCGGCTTTCTGGCGGTCCACTTCCCGCTCTGCCAACGCCACGTCTTCACGCCGCACCGCCAGCACCGGACTGTGACGCAGGGCCTGTTCGCGCCAGCGGGCCAGATCACCGTCCAGCGGCAACGGCGACACCGCGTCTTGCGTCCGCGGTTGCCAGCCGCTGAGATCCACACCGGTCAGTTGCGTCAAACGGCGTTCGGCGACCTTCGCCTGCTCCTCGGCGGCGAGCCGCTCGGCCCGGGCCAGAGCAAGGCGGGAGCGGGTTTCCAGTACCTCGGTCAGAGTGCCTTCGCCGGCTTTCCGCAATGCCTCATTACGCTCCAGCAACGCCTTCAATACCGACGTCTGTTCCCGAGCCCAGCGGCGCCGCGACCAGGCCACCAGGGTGTCGGTGTAGGCCCGCGATACCTTCACCACCAGTTCCTGCAAGCGGGCCTCGAATTCCAGTTCCGCCCGCGCCGCGCGCAGGCGGCCTATATCTCGCGCCACCCAGGCACTGTAATCGAACAGTGGCTGTTCCAGTCTCAACGAGGAGCTGTAGCTGCGATAGTCCCGCTCTTCCGTTACCGGCCCAAACAGGGAATCCTGTTCCACCTCGGACCAGTTCTTGCCCCAGGAATAGCTGTAGGCCAAGGTCGGCAGCAGATTGGCCCGGCCCAGCACCTTGAACTCACCGGCGGCGCGGCGGTCGTGAATCGCCGCCTGGAATTCCGGCTCATGGCGTAGCGCCGCATCGAACGCCTGCTCCAGCGTTAGCGCCGACGCCAGCGGGCTCATGCATAGTAAAAGCAGCAGCCATCCGGCCCGCCGAAGCCAACCCTGTTCAGCTACAAGGTTGCTGTGGGAGCTTGCCTGCAAGCGAATCTCTGGCCGGGGCCGAGGGCCCAATTCGTTTGCAAGGCAAGCTCCTACAGTGGCTTCGTGGTTCTGTCCGAGGGAAGCTGTCGAGCCTGAACGGACTGGCGTTTTGATCATTGCCCCTCCAGCGCCAGCGGAATACGGTCCACCAGGGGTTTGAACAGATAGCTCATCAGCGAACGCTCACCGGTACGCACGAACGCCTGCACCGGCATGCCCGGCTGCACCACCAGGTCCCCGAGCGCGGCGCGAGCCTCCTGATCCACCCGCAGGCGGGCGGCGTAATAAGGCTGGCCGTCGTGCGGATCCTCCAGCCGGTCCGGTGACACCCGCGCCACCGTGGCGGGAATGCGGGGTGTGCTGGCGCGATTAAAGGCGGTGAACATCAACTCCACCGGCAGGCCGGCGTGCACCGAGTCAATACGATCCACCGGCACCCTGGCATCCACCCACAACGGCTCGTCCGCCGGCAGCAGTTCCATCACCACGTCACCGGGACGGATCACCGAGCCCCGGGTCAGCACCTGCAGGTTCACCACCCGGCCGGATACCGGCGCGGTGATCTCACTGTGCTCCAGTTGGAAGCGGGCGTTGGCCAGCCGCTCGCTTTCACTGGCGGCCCGTAAACGGTGTTCGGCCAGCGCCTGCTCCACGTCACGGTTCTGGTTGTCACGCAGAGCATCCAGCCTGGCCCGCGCTTCGCCCAAACCGGCCCGTGCCGCCCGTGCCGCAGCGTCGCTGGCGGCCAACTCTCCACTCAGGCGCGCCCGCTCCTCTTCCAGTTCCAATACCCGGTTGCGAGGTACATAGTCCTGCTCCGCCAACGGCCGCAACGCCGCCAGCCTTTGATCCAGCAAGACCAGACGTTGCCGCAAACTGGATTGCCGTGCCTGTTCACCCCGCCAGCGCGCCTCGGCACCGGCCATCGCCTGCTCAAGGCCGGCGCGTTCTGTTTGCAGCGCCAGACGGCGGCTGCGGAAAAGCTGCCGTTGTGCCTCCAGCGCCGAGGCCAGTATCGGATCGGAAGTAACCTGTTGCGTCAGAGCCGGATCGAGGGCCAGGGTCTCAAGCCCTTGGCTTTCCGCTTCCAGGCGCGCGATACCGGCCACCGCCATGGCCTGATGCAACCGCGCGGAATCCAGCTCCGCCCGCGCCACCCGGGCGTCCAGTTTCAGCAACGTCTGACCTTGGCTGACGCTCTCTCCTTCCGTCACCGGTACCTCTGCCACCACACCACCGGCGGGATGTTGAATGCGCTTGCGGTAGCCATCCACGGTTACCGTGCCTTCCAGTGCCACACCCGCATCCAACGGTGCCAACACCGCCCACAGCAGAAAGGCGGCAAACCCGCCCAGCAATATCACGCCTCCCCATAACACCAGCTTGCGCTGACCACGGCGGCGCAAACCCACGCCCGGCAAGGCCTCGATCGGCGGCTCCATGCGCGCAGTCATGCCCCACCCCCTTCGGCGCCGAAACTGTAAGACACACGGGGTGCCGGTTTCGCCGCCGGCCGGCGCTGCCCCATCACCTCGGCGGTAACACCGAACTTCCGCATCACGCCGTCCTTGAGCACCAGCACCTTGTCGGTGACCGCCAGCACCGCCGCCCGGTGGGTGATCAACACCACGGTGCGGCCCCGCGCCTTCCAGGCTTTCAGGGTTTCCGCCAGCGCCGCCTCGCCAACATCATCGAGATTGGCGTTGGGTTCATCCAATACCAACAGCGCCGGTTCGCCGTACAGCGCCCGCGCCAACGCCACCCGCTGTTTCTGGCCGCCAGACAAGCCGCCGCCATCCTCGCCAAGCACGGTGTCATAGCCCTGAGGCAAACGAAGGATCATGTCATGCACGCCAGCGCGACGCGCCGCATCGATGACCGCTTGCTGAGCGCCGCCGGTCAGTTCGCCAAAGCGGGCAATGTTTTCCGCCACGGTGCCGGCGAACAGATCCACCTCCTGCGGCAGATAGCCGATCGCCGGCCCCAATTCGTCCGCGGGCCAACCGTGCAGGTCCGCTCCGTCCAAGCGCACCTTGCCGGCGCGCGGCGGCCATAATCCCACCAGCGCCCGCGCCAGGGACGACTTGCCGGAGCCAGAGGGCCCGACCACGCCAAGCACTTCTCCCGGCATCAGCTCGAAACGCACATTGGCCAGACTGGGACGTTCCGCGCCGGGCGGCATCAGTGTCAGCCCTTCCACCATCAGCGCGCCTTGCGGACGCGGCAGACTCAACCCCCGCTCCGGCCTCGGATGCGCCTGCAACAAAGCCTGCAAGCGATTCACCGCGATGCGTGTACCGCTCCACTGACGCCAAGCGCCCACCACCTGCTCCACCGGCGCCAGCATCCGGCCCACCAGAATCGAACCGGCCACCATCATGCCGGCGCTGATCTGGCCGTGGATCGCCAGCCAGGCGCCGGCGCCGAGCATCAGCGATTGCAGAGCCAGCCGCAGCGCCCGCGTCACCGCGCTGATCAACACACTGCGTTCGCTGGCCAGGTGTTGATGGTCCACATAGCCATCCTGCAATTCACGCCAACGGCGGCGCAAACGGCCTCCCATGCCCAGAGCCTTGATCGTGGCGGCGCCGCGCCAATGCTCCTGCGCCAGACGGCCGGCGTTGATGGACAAGGCGCTGGCTTCGTTCAACGGCGCCCGGGACCAGCGTTCATTGACGAACGCCAGCGCCAGCAATACCAGAGCGCCCAGCAACGCCAAGGCCCCCAGTAGCGGATGAAACAGAAACAGCACGATCAAATAGAGCGGCGCCCAGGGCGCGTCGAAGAAAGCGAACAAAGCACTGCCGGCGAAGAACTGGCGCAGCTGATTCAGATCCGACAACGCCTGGGCCGAGGACAGATTGCCGCCCTGCAAACCATGCCGGCCGGCAGCGTCATAAACACGCTCGCCCAGTTGTTGGTCCAGGGCTTCGCCGACACGAATCACCAGCAAACCACGCAACCAGTCCAACGCGGCCATCAGCGCGTACAGCCCCAGGGCGATCACCGTCAGCATCAGTAACGTCACGCCGTTACCGGACGCCAGCACCCGATCATAGACCTGCAACATATACAGCGCCGGCACCAGCATCAGCAGATTGATCACCGCGCTGAACACGCCGACGGAAACGAAAGTGCCGCGCTGCAACGCCAGCGCCGCGCGCAGATCGTCCCTGGTCTTTTTCATCGCCGGGCGCTCCGCTTGGAACGGGCCGCCAGCACCAATGCCATGCCCGCAAGCAGCCACCAGGACGGGCTGCCACCGCCGTTGCCGTACTCTCGGGTTTGTTCGTCGGTGGTGCGGTCCTGCGCGCCGACACCGAGAGAGGCCACGTCGCCGACCTGGCCGCCGGTCAGCGTGCTTTCACACGTCAGAGTGTAATAATAGGTACCCGGTTCGGGGCTAACCTCAATATAACCCGTGTCGTCCTTGGGCCCCGCCCAGCCATCGCCTTCAGTACCGCCGCTGGCGGTACAATTGGAGGCGTCCACCGAGCTCCATTCCAGCAAGGCGGTGCCGCCTTCCTCGATCTCGCCGGGGGTGACGGTGATGGTGACGCGGGATTGCTCATCGTCCGGATTGAGACTGAGCCGGTAAAGGGTACCGGTGCGCCGTAGCACCTTGTTACTGATGGACGTGCGGAAATAACCTCCCCCGCTTCGGTTGCCTCCGTACATGCGGCCGTCCGATCCCAGCGACAGGCCCACCGGCTGCACACCGTCGTAGCGCACATTACCTTGCTTATCCATGCCGTCGACAAAGGCATATACCAGCTCGAATCCATCGTTTTCCACCTGCCCGGAGTCGCCGATGCGGATCTGGTCCGGATTGATGCGATAGATCGTTCCGCCATGGAACCATTCGTCATCGGCCGGCGGATCCACCGGCTCTCCCGGCGGAGCCCCGCGGCCGCTGAGACGGCCGCCGGCATAAGTAGTGCCGTAGATATTGCCGTCCCCGGCCAGCACCATGGGTCCCCGCGGCTGGCTGCCGCCGTCACCGCCGCTGAAACGATGCACAATGGCGAAATCGTCCCCGCTCATGGCAACACGGTAGATCGACCCATGGAGATTGGGGCCGTCGTAATGGGGCGGATCGGATGCGTACCACTTCAGGCGGTCATCCGCCGCGGCTTCCTGCCCATCGCATAATGGCAACGCCTCCAGAAAGTGTCCCAGCCCTTCCGGCTGAGTGCCCATGGTGGTACAGATACCAAGGGAAAGATTACCGTACACATAGCCCTCCGGCCCTTCCACCAGCCCACTGAGGATGTAACTAGTAGAGTTAGAACTGTTCACGGCCATACGATGGTAGGTTTCCCCGTAGCGGGTCTGCCAGGGGATTTCTCCATCATCAAGAACAAAGGTATGCAGCACCTCGAACGACGCCGTACCTTGCCGTGGATCGATTCGATACACCGTGCCGGTGGGTGTGGCGGGCGAAGACGGCGTTCCCGGAGCGTAGGGCACACCCCGCACATAGGCGGTCACTCCGTAAAGCCAGCCGTCGGAGCCCAGAATCATGCCGTTGGGATACTGGCGTTGTCCCTGAGGACCGGCGGAAAAGATGTGCACGGTCTCCAGTGTCGGCTGCGCCGCGTCCAGATCGACGGCGAACAAGCGCCCGTTGCCTTCCGGCCCTTTATCCAATCCATAGATACGGCCACCATCGATCACCAGAATGCCGTTGGGCTCCAGCAATTCCACCACTGTACGCGGGTGGCTGCCATCAAAGTCCAGACGCAGCAGTCGGCCGCTGTCGAGCTCATTAAAGAGACTTTCCGGACGGAAGCCCGCCACATACATTTCCCCTTTCCCCTCCCGGTTGTCTTGCACCAGGCCGCCGCTGAACGTCTCCAACCCCAACTCAGTCAGGTCGACCACCTGCCGGGAATGGTTAACGTAATTTTCCAGCGAAAAAATATTATCGTAGCCGTCAATGCCATAAAGGCGCCCGTTCCGCGCCAACAATGGCGGCACACGGGGTGGCCCCACCCCTTCATAACCGTCCGGTTTGGGACCTCCGTTGGCGGCCAGGATAGTGGGTTCCAGCGCACTGGCCGGCGAGCCCGCCAGTACCAAGGCGCAAAGCGAGAGCAAACAGAGTCCTAACCGTCGCATGTATTCATTCCTGCTCTATAAAAAACGGTGTCCGCTCACCAAAGAGCGAACACCGGTCAATCAGGCCGTTATACTCAGGCGGCCAGTTCCAGTTCGGCTTCGGTGGTTTCGGAAACGCCCAGTACCTCCGCCGTGGAGGAACTCACACCAGCCGCGTCCAACGCGGCCCAAAGCGCGGAAGCATCCCCATCCTTGAGGCCATTGACGATGTTGTGGGTATCGTTGAGACCAGTGGCGCGGTCGATGACGTCACCGTTGCCATCCACGCCGCCGTTGAGGCCAACGGTGTCGAGATCATCGATGGTCACCAGTTCCTCGTCGAAGTAGTACAGGCCGTTGCTATCCTGCTGCAGGCCCAGTCCGAAGGTGATGGATCCGATTTCTCCATAGATCGTGTGGGAAGGGCTGGCGAAGAAGGTGTAGTTCAGATAAGAACCGTCCGCCGCTTCGACGATAAAGCCCAGATCCAGCCCTGCGTACTCGCCGGAAGAGGCATACTGGGTACCCGAGAAAGTGCCCAGAGAACCCCAGAAGCCCAGATCCACGATCGGATCAGGATCCTCATCACCGGCAAAAGCACCCGGGTTTTCACTGTGATCGGCGATCTGGAAAAGGCGGTTGAAAGCGGGAAGAAAGCCGTTCTCTTCACTGAAGACCGTTGTCGTGGAGTCATCGGTGAAAAGGCCATCGGTACCATTCCAACCGTTAATCCCGTCAGGCCCATAAGTGCCGCTATAATTACCGAACGTTGCTGAGTAAGTTACGGTTACGCTCATTACAGGTACTCCTTTAGCTCTGTTTAATGTGCCCCGTTACGGGGTGGTGACCCGCCGCGTTCTTTTGCAGCGGGGCGTCCGAGGCTGGCGGCGCGGCTGGCGTTCGGCTGCTCCTTGGCCGGCGGGGCGCACCCGCCGACAAAAATCAGAGAGAGAAGCGGCGACGGTGGCGTACCGTCAATAACACCAGAGCGGACAGCCATAACAGGGACAAAGCGCCGCCTCCACCGCCGCTGGAAGAGCCGCCGCCACTGTCATCGCCGTTATCGCCATCGCCGTCTCCGCCATCTTCCGCCGGCTCCACGGTCACGGTGACACTCGCTTCCACCCGCTCGTCATTGGCATCCATGCAGGCCAGGGTGAGAACGTATTCGCGATCCACGGAGGGGGTATAGGTTTCACTGCCTTCGGTGGCTTTCACCCCCGCCCAGTCGTCTTCCCCCGAGCAGTTATTAGCGTTGCGCACCGACCAGGTCAGGGTGGTGCTTTCGCCCAGGGTGAGGGTTTGCGGATCGGCGCTGATTTCGATCTCCGCGAGCACGGGCAGATCGATATCAACGGCGAACAAAGTGCCGAAGCCATCGGCGTCATTGGCGGAAACGGTATTACCAGCCTGCCCCCCCCGAGAGGTGGCGCCGTACAAGGTCTGCACCGTTCCATCGACGGCACCGGCGCTGAGTCCCGCCGGCAAGGCGCCGTCGGCTTCCACGTCAAAGACATGCAGTACTTCATACTCGTCGTCGGAACGATCATCGGCTTGTCCGATGCGTACACGGAACAGAACCCCAGCCCCTTCCACGGCGCCGGCCTCGGCCACGGTACGGCGAGTGGTGCCGTAAAGATTGCCGTCCGCCGCCAGAACCAATGGCCCCCAGGGCACACGGCCGTCGCCAACCTCTTCCCCGAAAGCATGCACAACGGCAAAGCTGTCACTGTCATCAGGCTGGAAACGCCATATCGTGTTGAAGGACGTGCCGTACAACCACGCCCCGACCCGCAGCAAAGCGTGCTGCGCGGTATGGCTGCCGTGGAAACAGCTGTCGACACTCGCTGCCGAACATCCATCGGCCTCCCTGGCAAAGGTGCGCAGCAGCGTCACCGTGGTGGAACCGTCGGTCTCGACATTGGCAAGATCAATGGAGAACAACGTCCCCATACTTTCGTCGTCCGCGGGAATCGCCTCGGAATCACCAACGCCGTCGGACTGGTCTCGTCCCGCCAGGCCGTAAAGAACGTTCTCTTCCTGATCGATGAGCAAGGCGATTGGGCGCTGCCCAAGCGGGTAATAGCGACCTTCCGTATGGTTATCAAAGTCCACCAGCTCAACCAGTTGCCCTTCCGGAGAGAGCCGGAACAGGCCGTTACCGGAGCTCCCTCCGCCACCGCCGAAGTAGAGATTGCCTTGCGCATCCAGCGCGGGCACACCACGGGGCCTAAGATCCGATCCGTACTCTTCCGCCGGATTTTCCGGTGACGTGATCAAGGATGCTGGCTCCTCCCCCGAGCGCCACGCATACACGTCCGGGTCGCCGAGACACGTTTCCCCCATGCATGTTGGGTTGATGAGGAAAAGCGCTCTTTCACCATCCGTCACCAGCGGCGAAGGTTGGGATCCCATCCCGGTCAGAGGCAGGTCTGCGGCCGCGAAGTCATCTTCCGCTCCGCTTAGTGGATACGTGTAATAACTCACTAAAGGGCTCGAGCCGGGCGGGGAGACACCGAACAACCAGGCTCTATCCTCGGATTCCACCCTGACCGGCGGCGACGCCGGCTTCATACCGGAGGAATTGGAAAACCGATGCAATACTTCCGGGGTCACTGCCGCCAGCAGCGAAGACGACATCAATAAAAGCGTGGCGCCGACACCGGCCAGAACCGGCCGGAATTTTCGTGATGAATGCGGTGTCATCAAAACACTCCTTCCTTCAAAATTTCAGTGAGACCGTGCCGGTAACGGTGCGGCCCGGCGCGATCCAGTAAGAGAGGCCGTTGAGTTCGGCGTAGTTGCGGTCGCGCAGGTTGTCCACCGCGAGCCGCAGGGTGAGGCGATCATTGGGCTGGTAGCTGGCCCAGGCGTCGTAGACGGTCCAGTCCACCACGTCTTCGTAGGCGCTGCCGCCGCGGCCATCGTTGTCTTCGTAGCGGGCCCGGGCGCCGAGCGTGAGTTTGCGATCGAGCAGCCGCAGACCGGCGCTCAAGGTGCCTTTCTTCACCGGCGGCAACAGATAGAACATGCCACCGCCATTGGCGTCGCCATGGCTGGTCGGCGGACAACCGGTGAAGCAGCCAAGCGGGTAAGGGTCGTAACCACCTCGCCCCAAATCGTGCAGGGTCCGCGTCCAGCTGGCTTCGAGGAAATAACCGCCGGCGTCATACTCGGCCTGCCATTCCAGACCGTAGAAACGCACTTCATCTTGCAGATTGACGAAGGCCAGGGATTGGGATTCCCCGTTTTCGGAGGCGGGCCCGACCACCAAGCCCTGGGTGATGTATTTCTTGACGCGGGTGTCGAACCAGGCGGTCTTCATGCGCAGGCGATCACCGTTCTTGAACAAGGATTGCCAGTTGAGATTGGCCCCCACTTCCCAAGTGCGGGAGCGTTCCGGTTCCAGACCGGGATTGGGAAAGAACGGAAAGGTATTGCCGATATGAGCACCCCACATGATCGACTCGGTGATGGCCGGCGGCCGCACGCCCTGGCCGTAGCTGGCAAACAACTGCAGCGGGTTGGCCACCTGCCAGGCGGCTTTTAACGTCGGCGAGACAAAACCATCGTGGCGGGCCACATCAAACTGGCTGTACAAAAGGGTGTAGGGCGGGCGCACGCCGTCTTCGTTCTCCTGCCGCCCAACAAACATCTCGCCGTCGCCTTCGAGCCGGAACCAGTCGTAACGCACACCGCCGGTCAATTCCCAGCCGTCATAATGGGCCAGGCGCGCGGTAGTGAAAGCGCTGATCACGGAACGCTCCCCTTCCGGCGTCGGGCCGGCAAACCAATCGGCGCCGCGCTCATCACCGCTGTTATCCGGTCGGGTCCAGTCGTGGTAAAACTCACCGCCATAGGTTAAGTCCAGAGAGCCGCGCCAATCGCCGACGGGCACCTGCATGTGGTTCACCAGGGTGCCGCCGACGGTGTTGGTTTCGTAGCGCAGATCAAACTCGCCGTAGTCGTCGTCCGGATCGTCCGGGCGATATTCATCGTTGCGGGTGCGGGTGTAATAGAGGCTGGCGTCCAGGTCCCACCAGCGGCTGCCGGGGTAGAAGGCATAGTTGATCAGGAAGGTGTCGGAGTGGATCTGGTTTTCATCGGTGGCGTCACTGCCGGGCGCAGTATTGCTGCCTTCATCGAAATCCGCTCGCAGGCCGATGTAGCTGAATTTCAGGGACTGGTTGTCGGCGAAACGCCAGGTGCTTTTCAGCAACGCGGACCACTGTTCCTGACCGGTGAACTGGCTGGTGCCGTGCCAGTAGCCGCCGCTGTTGCCGCCCCGTTTGCCTTTTTTGAACGCGCCCACGTTCTTGCGGCTCACCGCCGCCATCAGATCCACATTGTCACTGGCGCGTACGGCGCCGGCGACACTGCCGGAAAAATGGTAGGCGTTGTCACCGGTGGTGGCGTTGACGCGCCCGCCGGCCTTTTGCTCCGGCTCGAGCAGATCGTCCACGTCCAGGGTGCGGAAGTTGACCATGCCGCCGATCACCGCCGCGCCGCCGGCGCCGGAGCTGGGGCCTTTGCTGATATCCACGCCGGCCAGCAATTCCGGATCCACGTACACCTGGCCGTTGCTGCCGTGGCCGCTTTGCTGGTAGTTCTGCCGGGTGCCGTCGATCATCACATTGACGCGGCCGAAATCCTGCAGGCCGCGAATATTCACCGACACCCCTGGATCCTGGCGGCTTTGCGAGGTATGCACGCCGGGCACCGCCGCCAACACATCGGAGGTATTGCGCGGCGGCATCCGGTCGATCTGGTCCCGGGAGATAATCGTCATGGACCCCGGCGTGCGATAGGCCCGCCCGCGCGGGTCCAGCTCACCGGTGACGGTCACCCGCGGCAACGGGTTGGCGTGGTCGCCGCCCTCCCCGCCTTCCTGGCGCAATACATATTGCCCTCGCGCTTCCGGCTCGGCGCTGAGACCGGTCCCGAGCAGCAGCGCGGCGAAGCCATCCGGCACTGAATAGTGTCCGCGCAGTCCGCGAGTGTGTTTGCCCTCGGTGAGACCGGGATCGAAGTACATCACCACTCCGGCTTCCAGCGCGAAGCGATTCAACGCCGGTGCCAGCGCGCCAGCGGGTATCTGATAGTGCCTTTGCGTCACGGATGACGCCTCGGCTTGCGCCCGGGTCTGGCCGGGGCCGCCAAGCAGAAAGACCGCCGCCAGGATGCCCATGGCGAAGCGGGGTCGGAGACAGCGCTGCATTAATATCAATTCCCATTCTCATCCTTGTTCATCTGTGATGACGGGCGAGATCGGGAAAGGGACAGTGATTGGGGAAAATTTTGCTCGGACGCCAGACCTTTTTGCGCGAGCAGTCCACGGACCAGCACTGCCCCATAATTGTGGAATGGCACCTCGGCACGCCAGTTCGCTGCCCAGGCAGCTTCCCACAGACTGGACTACGAAGCCGTTCAGCGACGGCCGATCACGGTCAGCCAGCGGGTGTAGTTGGTCACTTGAATCGGCAGGTAGTCGGCCAGCAGCGCCAAGGCCTGATCGGTATCGTCGAGCGGGAAGACACCGGACACACGCAGCCCCGCCAATTCCAGATCGTCGAATCGCAACAGCCCGGATCGATAACGCGCCAATTCCTCCAACACCGTCGTCAAAGGCTGGTCGTCGGCCACCAGACGCCGGTCCAGCCAGGCGGTGGCCAGGCGTACATCGACGCCGCGCGGTGATTTGATGCTCTTTCCGTCGGTGGCGGTGCGCTGACCCGCATGAGCATCGACGCAGGCGTGGCGGGCCGGCGGGGGCGGTGTGGCGGCACACACCTGCACGCTGGATTCGGTCACCACCACCGCCATGTTCCGGTCACGCAAACTGACGGCATAACGGGTTCCCAGGGCACGAGCCGACCCCAGGCCGGTGGCCACCACGAAGGGTCTGTCGGGGTCTGGCGCCACCGTGGCGTAGACGTCGCCATCGCGCAGAATCACTCGACGCTCGTCGCCATCGTAATCCACATCAACGGCGGCGCCGCTGTTCAGTATCAGTGAACTGCCGTCCGGCAAGGTCACCTGACGCTGTTCCCCAACGGCAGCGTGGTAATCGGAAGTCAGATTCAAGGACCATAGCGGCCACCAGGCCAGACCCAGCCCAAGCAGCCCGGCCAGCGCCAGCAAACTAGTGCGGCGGTTGCGACGCACCGGTCCCAGCACTTTACCCAGCACCGGGCCGGCTTCCGGGCGATGCCGCCCGGACACCGGTTCGAGACGATGCCACAGGGATTCGGCGCGCACATAGGCACGCTCATGACGGACGTCGGCCCGACGCCAGCGGCGGCAGGCTTCCCGTTCTTCCTCGGTGACGGCCCCGGAGTGCAAAGTGGCGATCCATTCCGCCGCCTCAGGCAAAAAAGGCGCTTCGTCTTCCACGGTCACGCTTCAATCGGTCTCGTTCAGAGCCAGGCAGTGCAATAACGCCTGCGCCACGTATTTCTTCACCATGCTCACCGAGACGCCGAGCCGTTCGGCGATCTCCGCATGGGACAGCCCGTCCAGCCGGCTCATTATAAAGGCCTGACGGGGCTTCTCCGGCAGGCTCTCCAACCAGCCCGCCACTTCCGTGAGCAGCTCCACCACCGTCGCCAGCTCCTCGGACGACGGTGCCGCGGCGCAATCTCCATACAGCGCCATCCAGGTTTCCAGGTACGCCTGCTCCACCTTTTTGCGCCGGGCATCGTCGATGATCAGACGGCCGGCGATGGTGGTAAGAAAGGCCCGAGGCTCACGCACCCCCTGCAGATCCGAGGAGGAGGTCAGCACTCTTACGAAGGTATCATGGGCCATATCCGCCGCGTGCTGTGAACAGCCCAGTTTCTTTCTCAACCAACCCAGCAGCCAGCCGTGGTGATCGCTGTACAGCACCGCCACCAGATCGCGTTTCAGGTAGCTCGTCGCCCCCATCCGTTCGCCCCTCCCCTGCGGGATTCCGTCGTTGGTACGCTATAGCCAATTCAGAATATGAGAATAATTCTCAGTTGCTATAAAGGTCAAGTCGAAGGTTCTTGGTTGTTTGGCGAACCTCTGGGTCAAAGACAGGACACTACCCCAAAGCAAGGTAACGGCCACGCCCTGGCTGGAGGCCTGGTTTTTCTTTTCAGGGCAGCGCAGCAAGCCGCTTGCACGCCGATTCGCTGCCAAGGCAGCTTCCCACAGGCTGGAGCTACGGAGCCGCCGTGGGAAGCTGACTTGCCAGCGAATGCAGCGCGCAAACACCGAAGCCACCCGAATTTTGTGGAAAAATAGAGGCCCCTCACATTGAGAAAGGGGCGCGATGCTTTCACGTCCAGCCGCTCAACATCCTCTAAAGTGAGGCCGGCGTTTTTCCAGAAAGGCGCTGGCGCCTTCGACGAAGTCCTCGGAGGCGAACGTTTTCGCCGCGGTTTCCCGCTCCACCCGCAGGCGCTCCACCAGATCCACCGGCAGCGCGGTGAACAACCGCTTGATCGTGGCCTGAGCCAACGGCGGCCCGGCGGCGAGACGGCGTGCGTGTTTCAGTGCGGCTTCCAGAGCCGCGCCCTGCTCCACGCGCACGTCAGCGAGACCGATATGAATCGCTTCGTCCAGTGACACTTCCTCACCGGTGAGCAGAATCCTCCGCGCCCGACCAGCGCCAACGCGAAAAGGCAGCGCCCACCAAAGGGCGCCATCCGGCGCCGCGCCAACACGAATCTGCGCGGCGCAGAAACGGGCGCCCTCCGCGGCCACCATCAAATCACAACAGGCGGCCAGCCCCAGACCGGCACCGAAAGCGGGACCTTCCACCGCTGCTATATACAGTTTCTCCGACGTCAATATGCGTTGCAGCAAAGGGCCGCCCGCTTCCAGACGCTGGCGGATTTTTTCCACGTCGCGGATACGGCGCAGCGCATCCAGGTTACCGCCGGCGGAGAACACACCCCCCGCCCCGGTCAACACCATGACGCGCAGGCTATCGTCGTTTTCAAACCGCTCCATGGCTTCCAACAGTCCCTCACGCACGCCGGGCGCGCCCATGGAGTTTCGCATGGCATAGGCGTTGATGGTGACCACCGCCACTGCTTCCCGGGTTTCCATCAATACCGCTTGTTCCGTCATCGTCTCAGGCCTCCATACGTTCGAGATAAAGCTGACCGTTATACGTGGCGTCACCGAGCAGCCGGCTCAGTGCATTCACGCGTAACAGATAACGGCCGATCCCCAGTTCCAGTGTCATGCCGATGCCGCCGTGCATCTGAATCGCCTCCCGGCATACGCGATCACCCACCGGTACCGCCAGCGCCATTGCCGCGAAGGCGTCGGCGTGGGTCGGTTCGTGGATCAGACTTTGTGCCGCACCGGACACCAGCGAGCGCAGCATTTCCAGATCCGCATGCAGATCGCTGGCACGATGTTGCAAAGCCTGAAAGCGGGCCAGTTTGGTCCCGAACTGTTCGCGTAATCGCAGATAGTCCAGAGTACGTTCCAGGGCGCCCTCGCACGCGCCCAGAGTTTCCGCCGCCGCGGCCAGGGCACCCTGCGCCAGCGCCGCTTCCAGCGCCGCCCGCGCCTCCGCCCCGCGGGCCAGCACCGCCTCTTCCGGTAGCAAAGCATCATTGAAGGTGAGCGTCGCCAGGCTGCTGCCGTCAAAGGCCGCGTAAGGCGCCACCGCCATTCCTTCTGTCTCCGGCGCCAGCAGCACCAGCGCGAGCTCACCATCCAACCGGCAGGAAACGATGAACGCGTCGGCACCAGCGGCATCCATCACCGCTCTTTTTCGGCCATTCAACATATAGCCCGGCTGGCATCGCTGCCCCTCTATTGCCGTGTGATGGTGGTCATACCCGGCCCCATCTTCCAATGTGGCCAGTGTCAGAGTTGCCTCGCCGGCGGCCAACCGTCGCAACCATTGATCCCGCAAGGCACCCCTCGGCGAGCACGTCAACGCGGTGCCGGCCAGAATCAACGACGAGAGAAAAGGCGAGCGCAGTTGGTCCCGGCCAAAACGACGGCACAACACCGTCAGCTCCACCGGCCCCATGCCGCCACCGCCGTGCTCCTCGGGTAGCGCGATCCCCAACAGACCCAACTCAGCCAGCTCATGCCACAAGGGCAGGCGGGCCACGTCGGCGGACAGCAGCGCCTGATCCCGGCGCGGGTCCCATTGCTTTTCCAGCAACCGTGCCACCGTGTCTTCGATGAGTTGCTGCTCTTCGGTCAACATAAATTCCATGGGATACCTCACAGATCGAGCACGTGCTTGGCGATGATATTGCGCTGCACTTCATTGGAGCCGGCGGCGATGGCCGGTCCTCGCAGGTAGTAGCGGGACTCCGCCACATAGCGGGCATCACCGCCATCGTTCAACAGGTCCCGGGGCAAGCCGTCATAGGCGGCATCGGCGGCGAGCGCATCGATACCGGCGATGTCCATGATCGCTTCATCCACCGCCTGGTTAATGGCCACCCCTTTCAGGTTGAGTGATGAGGCGAAGACACCAATACGGCCATCGCGAATCAGCATTTCCAAACCGCGGCGAGTGGCGAATTCCAGAGCCTTCACCTGTACCGCCACCTCGGCGATGCGCGCTTTGAGATCAGCTCTTTGATAAAGCGCTCCGGATTCGTCCTGGTTGGCTTTGGCCAACGCCAGCAGACGCCCCAGCTTGCGCCGCGCCTCGGCGTGGCGGGAGGTGGCCAGCCGCTCGTGTTCCAGCAGAGCTTTGGCCGTGGTCCAACCGGTGTTCTCCTCGCCGATACGTTGCTCCACCGGCACTTTTACATCTTCCAGCAACACCTGATTGAGCAAGTGCGCACCATAGAAATGATGGATGGGCTCGACACTGACCCCTTCGCTACGCATATCCAGCAGCAGGAAGGAAATACCTTTCTGCTTCTTGGCTTCGGGATCGGTGCGAACCAGACAGAACATCCAGTCGGCATAGTGGGCATAGCTGGTCCAGATCTTGCCACCGTTAACGCGATAGTAGTCCCCTTCACGAACCGCCCGGGTCCGCAGTGCCGCCAGATCCGACCCAGCGGAAGGTTCCGAATACCCCTGACACCACCATTGATCCATATTCAGGGCACCGGGCAGAAAACGCGCCTTCTGCTCCTCGGTACCGTATTCCAGCAAGATCGGCCCCAGCATGCGGGTATTGAAAGGCGGTATGGATGGCGCTCCGGCCAAAGCCATCTCTTCCTCGAAGACAAATCGCTTTTGCAGACTCCAGTCCGTGCCACCCCAGCGTTTCGGCCAATGCACCGCGCCCCAGCCCCTGGCAACCAGCTTGCGTTGCCAGGCGATCGTCTCGTCACGGCTGACGTCCCTGCCCTGCGCCACTTTCAGGCGAATAGACTCTGGCACTTCACTGGCCACGAACTCGCGAATCTCCTGTCGGAATCGGATTTCCTCCGATCGGCTCAGATCCGTCATCTTCAAGCACTCCTGTTGATGGTTTACGGGGTTTGGGGCCACTGAACTGCCCCGTCTGCCCTGGAGGGTTAAAAATTGCCGGGAGCAATTTTTAACGTTGCTCCGCGACGGCCCGAAGGGTGACCGCCACGGACGGCGGTCATAAAAAAACGCCGGCCAAGGGCCGGCGCGAAAAAGGACACGGCAGGCGGTGTCATCATCGGCACTACATTCGACACTACTCCGGCGATGGGGAGAGCGTCCGCCCCGGAGAGTCTCGACACCGCCCGGACAACGTGGAGGATGTCCGGAGAACACACCGCATCCAGTGGACAACGGCATTCAGAACTTCAACTGGGCGCCGATGGACAAAGCCCACGGATCTCGCCCGGCCAACGTGCCCACTTTGTCGCCGTGGGCATAATCCACGCCTCGGTAGGCGGCGTTGTCACCGTTTTTAGTCACCGTGTACATGGCATGCAGCAGTACCGAATCACTGAGGGAATGGAATACACCAACGCTGTATTGATCCGCTTCATCGTCTCCGGCCTCCGACTCTTCAGCATGATTCCATTGCGCAGCCAGATTCCAACGTGGCACTACCGTATATTGGGCTTGCAATCCATAGGCTTCACGATCAAGAGAAGCGAAATCATCCGGACTGATATCCTCGTAGATAGCACCAAGAGTCAAAGCCGAGAATTTATATTTGGCGAACACACGCCAAGCATCGAGGCTCCCCGTGGTCGCAAAATCGGAGTAATGAATATAGGCACTGCTCAACTGCAGTCCGCCCCCCTTCCAGTCCAACCAAATGCTTGAACTGTCGCGATCATTATCATCCGCGCCATTAACAGAGCCGGCCTGATCAGCCGCATACTGCAAAGCCACGTTGACACCAGCCAGGCGGAACTTCCAGTTCAGGCTGTTAGCGCCGAACAAATCCAGTCGGCCGCCGGCGCCCGCCGAGGGTGCGCCGAGAATAGCGTGGGAGTCAGCCACCGTGGTGTTGAAATAACCGAGATACGACACTCCCAGGTTCTTGAATGGCGTGTTGATGCGTCCCACCAGGAAAGTACCTACTGGTGTACCCAATCCCAGAAAGCTGTCACGGGTGGTCCAGACGTCATTACCGTCGGTGTCATCCATGTCAACCTGCTGCTCGTACTGCCAGAGGAACGTATAATCCTCGTTGTAAGGCACCTCACCGCGAAAGCCAATCATCGTGGTGTTGCTGGAGACACCGATTCCGCCTTCGGAAAGCAGCGGCGAGGTGTCCGCTTGCGCATCACTGACATCGGAGTCCACGTAGTCCACCGACATGCGCAGCGCCCCATACAACTCCATTTTCTTTTTAATCGCCTGTTCCGGATGAATAACGTCTTCCAGAACTTGAATATCCGCAGCCTGTGCTGACAGTGGCAGCAAAGCCATCAGCAGACCGGAGCCTGCCGCAGTGAAAAGAGGACGGATTGTCATTAGTTTCTCCTCGAATCGTTTTTTGTGGTCCACCGTCCATGGCGACCACCCTGCGGGCCGCCGCTGGCGCGGCGTCAAAAATCGCTCCCGGCGATTTGTTTGTTGTTTCATTAGTACGGGTCAAAACCCGGGGTTATCTCTCGTTTAGTCGCGTCGCCACCGAACGATAGATTTGCGCGGAGACAAAAGACGGAGAGGCCTCCGCCAGCTGTTCCAGAATTTCCGCCTTCAGTGCGCGGGCACGAGCTCCGATTTCGTCCTGGCTACGCTCCGGAGACAGAAGATCCAGTACATGCAAAGCCAGTTGCGGCTGGCCTTCCTCCCGCTTGCGCCGTGCCACCGTCAGCACCTGTTCGGGGTCACTGATTGCCTCGCGTAGCGCGGCCGCCACCGCATCAGGCTCCCCCGGATGCAGTTGGGTGGCATTGCGGTCCCACCAGCCGTTCTCGGAGCGCCAGATATCGCGCACGATGTACTCCGGCATGCCGTAGCTGGGCTTCATCAACGGATGGCCAAAGATCTCATCCGGGTAGGCGATGTCGTGCAGGATCTCCGCTTCGGTCATACCGCGATTCATCCGCTTCACGGTTTCCTCTCGCAGATAGCGCAAAGCTTTGATGGTGAGGGTCATGGCTTCACGAACGGCTTCCCGGCCTTCAATCGGCCTGCCGAATTCGGGAATCAGCATTTCCGGCTCCAGCGCCAGCAGCCTTTCCATGGTTTCCGCCCAGCGCACCGGATCACGCAGCGTGCGCAAGGGTGTGCCGATATTGGGAATGGATTTGATGAAGGCCGGTCCGGCATAAAGGATCTTCTCCTCCGGCAACCACAACGCCATGGCGTCGTCGGTTTCCGAAGGCGCTTCCAGGATCTCCACCTGACGGTCACCACCATCGATGACGTGGCGTTCGCGGAAGGTGATGTCCGGATAGGTGAACCATTTTTCCGGCGCGGTTTCCGGAAATTGGGAATTGAACTGCAGCCCATTGAGATGCGCCTGCAAGCCCCAGGTCTCCTGGTAGCGGTCATAGCGGCGCGGCAGGTTGGCCTGAGCCACCATTTTCGGCCGCGGATGACCGCGCTCGGCGGCGTCCGCCAGCCAGCTGTGCGCACCGTGGTTGTAACCCAGATGACCGTGGCTATAGACAATGGCCAGCACGGGCTTATCAGTCAGTTGGCGAACGTGTTCGATCATCGCCCGGGTGATCTTGCCGCCGGGGCCGGAGTCCGTGATCACCACGCCATTGGCGGTTTCCACCACTACACTATTGCCCTGCCCTCCGAGCAAATGGACACCGGGTGCGATCGTCTTGAGGTCCTTGTTGGCGAGCAGAAATTCGCCAAGGATCGGCGATTCCTTCTTGTTACTGTTGCCCGTCATGACATATCTCCTGCGTTGTCACCGGTGGCGGGCACAGGGGCGCCCGTAACGGCCACCGGTGGTGCCGTTGGAAAAAGGGAAAACTGGTGATTCAGCGTTTACAGACGCTCGACGCGCGGTAGCCTGTAACGGCCTTCCATCAGATCCGCCTTGGGCATGTAACCTCGGAAAAACAGGGCGAAGGGCCCCTCGTTGGCAGGCAGCCAGTTGCTTTCGCGATCCGCGCCGGGACTGCGCGCACCGATCCAGAGATCCAGGGAGCCATCCTCGTTGTATTGCAGACCGGGACTACGATCCCCCACGGCGTAACGACGCAACGGGGTATCGGCGAAAAAGAACTGCCCGTCGTCCATGGCTTCGTACAGCGTCAGGGACCAGAACGAATTCAACGGCGGCATGGCGCCGGCGGGGAAATGCAGACGGTAGTTCTGGTTGCCATCGAACAGCCCCTCTTCGGCATCCCCTTCGGCCCGCATATAGATGGCTTCTTCCAGCGGTAAGGCGCCCAGGCCACCCACCGATACCACGGCGCGCAACGTATAATTCTGGCCATAATCACCATTGCGCATGCTGGGATAAGTCCAGCCGTCAATGGCGCTGCGGCGCGCGCGCTGGATCTGAACCAGCCAGTTCTTGGCCTCGTCCACACCCTGTTCAATCGCTTCCGCCTGCTCCTGATCGAAAGCCTCCGCGTCGAACACCTGGTCCGGGCCGATACCCAGAGCACGAATCTGCTCCAGAATCAGGCCATCGGTGACCGGAGGCGGCTCACGGCGCAACAGGCGATTGGCGGTGGCCAGATACTCACGCCAGCCGGCGGAACGCTGTACCGGATCCCCCGGTGCCACATCCTCGGAGGGCGCGCCCTCATGGACGAACAAACCGTCCTGCACGGCGCAGGCCGCTGTCAGATCGTCGGGGCCATCCACCAGAATACGCGCCAGCGCCCAAACTCTGGGCGTCGGTGCGCGGACCACATTGGTGGCATCCTCCGGCACCGCCTGATGTGGACCGACCACGGTATAAACCCCGCCGTTATTCCCGGTGGTACGGGTACCGAGAATGTCGAAGTTGTTGGTGTACATGTCCATGAACGCCAGCGAGAAGTAGCGCTCGCCGGTGGCCGGCACGGTAATCTTTACCGGCCCTTTGGAAAGATCCAGCCAGGCATCGGAGTACAGGGTGTCGTTATTCGGCGTGGTTACCCAGCGGCTGCGGTGCGTCAGCAGCTTGCGGGCATGGTTGAAGACGTTGGCCCCGGCTCCCATGCGCCATTTACGGGTGGTTTCCATGATCACCAACGGAACCGTGTAGATGTACGCGCGCTTGGCGGCGGACTTCAGCTCGGCCGGCGACACCGGCGTAAATTCACTGCTCATGTTGCTTCCTCTTACTCTTTTTCAAAGGGCACCTCCAGACCGCCCGGGCTCAATGCCGGCAGCAAGACTCCGGGAGGATGTCCAGGTTATTTTTGCCGCGTGTCTTAACGGGCTTCCGGCGGCACCATCGCATCCGGCACGTCCAGGCCGATTTCCCGGTAGTAACGCAAGGCCCCGGCCTGCAGCGGCGTGTTCACCTGATTAAGTGCGTTCTCCAGCGTTATGGAATCCATGAACTTGGCGGCGTCGTGGAACGTCTGAAGATTCTCGAAGATGGTTTTGGTGATCTGATATCCCAGTTCGGGGTCCAAATCCTTCTGTGTACCCAGGGTTACCCAGGTACCGACGGTTTTCACCGGACCTTCGTTGGTCTGGTTCTCGCCATAGATACCGGCGGGAATTTCCGCAATGGTCCGGCCGGGCAACGACATCACTTGCTTCATCGGCTCGCTATCGAAGGCCTCCTCGGGAATCCCCAGGAAACGGACCTTTTGCAGCAGCACTACTTGCTCGATGGAGGCCGACGGCAACTGGGTCGGACCGATATACATATCCACCTGACCGTCCTGGAAGGCCTGCTGCCCGGAGTTCCAGTCCAGCTTCGCCATCTCATAATCCTCACCCGCCTTGTAGCCGGTGGCCCCTTCGATGATGGACAAGGCAACCAGGGTCGCGGCCCCACCTGGCGGTCCAATGAAGACACGGCGATCCTTGATGTCCTTGAGCGAACGGATACCCGATTTCTCGTGCACCATGATGTGGTACGGTCCGAGCGGGAAGCTCATGATGGTGCGGATGTTCTTGAACAGCTCCGGCGCGCTGGACATTTTGCTGAACATGCCCGTGCCGGTGCTCATGAAGTGATTGATCGATTGACTGCCAATGTACAGATCCACCTGCCCCTTGGCGGCGTCCAGAGTGGAACGGGTGGACGCCATACTGGACGTCATGTTGATGCGAACCGGCAAGTGCTTTTGCAGCACCGACTGCAGCGTCACCGAAAACACATAAGGGGACGACCCTGGCTGAGCGGTATGCATCCGCAGATTGGCATCAGCATTGGCGTAGCTGGCCAGCGATACGGTTGCCAGGAGCACCAGACCACTCGCCCAGCGGATCAAAGGATGTTTAAGTTTCATTCCAATCTCCCGATTTGTTGTTTTATCTAGCTGTTACTTGATTTCGAGCGCCCGATATCAGCGCCCTATGACCAGGGCATCCAATGCCACCACGCCCCGCCCCTCGGCACGCACGCGCACCGGGTTGATGTCCAGACTTTCCAGGCCGTCCCCTGCGGCCACGGCAAAGCGCGACACGTTCACCAGCAGATCGGCCAGGGCACCGATGTCCGCCGGCGGCTGCCCGCGAACGCCATCGAGAATCGCTTTGCCACGCAGCTCGTTGATCATGTCCATGGCCATGTCCCGGTTCAGCGGCGCGCTGCGGAAGCTGACGTCCTTGAGCACCTCCACCAATACGCCACCGAGCCCCAGCATCACCACTGGCCCAAAGGCAGGATCCCGCTGCACGCCGACGATGCATTCCACGCCCTGTTCTTCCATTGGCGAGAGCAGCACGCCATCGATGCGAGCCTCAGGGCAGGCACGGCGAGCCGCGGCGAGCACCTCATCGCTGGCCTGGCCAACGGCCTCGGCGCCACGCAGGTTCAGGCGCACACCACCGATGTCGGATTTGTGCAGAATGTCGGGGGAAGCGATTTTCGCCACCCAGACGCGGGAGTCTTGTGCGACACGGACCTGGGCCTCGGCCCCATCGGCGACCAGATGGGATTCCGGCACCGGCACTCCGAAGTCGGCCAGCAGTTGGAAGCTGTCCGCCTCCGAATAACTGCCGGTGCGCAACGTTACGCTGGCCCCGCGCGAATCCACCGGCACCGCCGGTTTTTGCTGTTGCCGGGCAAACCAGGCCAGGGCGGACAGCGCGCGAATCGCACGGGTCGGGTCCTCGAAGGCAAGACAGCGATTACGTTCCAGCAAGGCGCGCACCGGCTCCTTGAATACCGATACGGCACAGAACACCCGATCCGGATACCGGTCGCGAACCCGGCCGATCTGCTCGGCGATGTGCTCCCCCATGGGACCTTGACCGGCCGCGGCCAGGAAGGCGGCGACCAGGTGGTAATCACCCTGCTCGAGCATGATGTCGAGGCTGGTCTCGAACAGACCGATGTCGTTGGTGATCTGCCCGGTGATGTCCACCGGATTACGTGGCGCGGCGAACGGAACCAATTCCCGGATGCGGTCCTGAGCTTTTTGGTTAAGCTCTGGCAGCGCCAGCCCTTCATCGGCGGCGGCGTCCGCCATCAGCACGCCGGCACCGCCGGACACCGTGAACACACCGAGGTTTTCCCCGCCCGGGATACCCGCCACGGAAAAGGCGTAGCCCACATCGAAAAACTCTTCGATGGAATAAGCCCGATACACGCCGTACTGGCGGAACACCGCATCAAAGACCGCATCTTCGCCGGCCAGCGCGGCGGTATGAGACGCGGCGGCCTGGGCACCGATATCGGTGCGCCCCACTTTGGTCATCACCACCGGCTTGCCAGCGGCGCGGGCCTCGGCCAGGGCGGCTTCCAGTTTCCAGCCGTCGCGGCAACCTTCCATATAGCCCAGGATCACATCGGTGTCCGGATCCCGCGCCAGCCAGCTCAGGCAATCGGCGAAATCCACGTTGCCTTCGTTGCCGGTGGTGATCCAGTAGCTCAACCCCAAACCGCGTTGACGGGCCAAGGTAAAGGCATAGGCGCCATAGGCACCGCTCTGACTGATCAGGCCGATACGCCCTTTTGGCGTCACGCCTTGCCCCACCACGGGTGAGAACGTCGCGAACACTTTCTCGGAAAGATTCATGAAACCGAGACAGTTCGGTCCAAGAATACGAACACCGGCCGCGCGGGCACGAGCCATCAGGGCTTCCTGTGCCAGGCGCCCTTCCTCGCTGATCTCCGCGAAGCCGGATGAAAACAGGACAATACCTTTGACGTCGGCGGCAATGGCTTCGTCCACAGCCTGATCGACCAGCGCCGCCGGCACCGCGACGATGGCCAGATCCACTTGCCCGGCTACTTCACCGATGCGGGCGTAGGCCTTAAGCCCCTGCACTTCCGAGGCCTTCGGGTTGATCGGGAAAATCGGCCCTTCGAAGCCTTGGGCGAGCAGGAACGCGATCGGCAGGCCGCCGATTTTCGTCGGCGTGGCGCTGGCGCCGATGACCGCCACCGAGCGGGGCCGGAACAGACGATCCAGATCTTCGATAGTGTGTTCTGATACTGCGCTCATTAACGTGCCTCCGGTGGAATCAAGTGATCCGGAAGGTCAACGCCGGCCTCCCGGTAATAACGAACCGCGCCGGCGTGCAACGGGGTTCTCATCTCCGTCAGAGCATTCTCCAGGGTGATCTCTTCCATGAACTTCGCGGCGCCATGGAAAGCAGACAGGTTCTCGAACAAGGTTTTGGTGATCTGGTACACCAGCTCTTCATCCAGCTCCTTGCGGGTACCCAGGCCAGCCCAGGAACCGATGGTTCTTACGTCCGTCTCGTTGGTTTGATTTGCACCGTAAATACCGGCGGGGATGGTGGCCCGGGTCCGCCCGGGAAGGGCCATGATTTTCTTCATCTGGTCGGATTCGAACGCGTCATCGGGAATCCCCAGGAAACGGACTTTCTCAAGCAATGCCATCTGCTCCATCGAAGCGGACGGTAGCTGCGTTGGCATTACCAACATGTCCACATGTCCATCCTGGAAAGCCTGCAGACCAGAGTTCCAATCCAGTTTTGCCAGCTCATAGTCCGTGCCAGCCTCATAGCCGGTGGCGCCTTCGACAATGGAGATGGCCACCAGAGTAGCCGCGCCACCCGGCGCGCCGAGAAAGATACGACGCCCTTTGATGTCCTCGAGGGAGCGAATACCGGATTTTTCGTGGACCACGATATGGTAGGGACCGGCCGGGAACGTCATGATCTGTCTGACGTTCTTGTACAGTTCTGGCGCCGTTTTCATTTTGGCGAACATACCCGTGCCGGTGCGCATGAAATGATTGATGGACGGGCTGCTGATAAACAGATCCGTCTGCCCGCGCGCCGCATCCAGCGGCGAACGCGGCCCGGTAACGCCGGCCGTCATATTGATCTTCACCGGCAGTTTCTTCTGCAGAACCGACTGCAAGGTAACGGAGAAAACGTAGTATCCCGAGCCGGGCGTGGCGGTCTGCATACGCAGATGGCTCTCCTGCGCCTGCGCGGCTTGGCCCAGCGCCAGGGTGGCGGTCAGTACACAGGCCGCCCGTTTTATCGTTCTCAATCCAAACATTCTTTTCTCCTTTTGGGGGCTCTGCTGAGCCCCTTACTTCCAGGGACTCCGAGCCCCTCTCTCTTCTACTTATCTGTCTTTCACTTATCCGCCGGTGCGCAACCAAGCCAACGCGGCCTGCGGTGCGGCATGAAATCAAACAACAGGATAAGCAGCGCCAGAGCCAGACCAACCAGTTCCACCGAGGTGCCGCGCGCCATCAGCAATGCCGCCACCACCAGTCTCAGAATCCGCGCCAGCATGCCCAGCCGCTCACCGCCAAACCCTGCGAATCCCGTGGTTACCGCCCACACCACCAGAGTCAGGCGCACCACGCCCCAGGCCAGATCCAATGGATCAAAGCCCTCCACGATCAACAGCAGCGACGGATTGAATACGAACAGGAACGGCACCAGAAATCCGACCAGAGTCAGACGTACGGAGAGCATGGCCACTTTCATCGGGTTGGCCTCGGCCAATGGCGCCGCTGCAAAGGCCGCCAGGGCCACGGGCGGAGTGATGGCGGACAACACACCGAAGTAAAGAACAAACAGATGCACGGAAAGCAGCGGTACATCAAAGCTGGTCAGCGCGGGGCCCATGACCAGAACGATGATCAGATAGGCCGGCAAGGTCGGCATGCCCATGCCAAGAACCAGGCAGCCCAGCGCGGTCAGTATCAGACTCAACAGCAAACTGCTCTCGCCCAGTCCGGCCACCGCCTGTGCGAAGCTCAGCCCCAGACCCGTCAGATCCATGCCGGCGATGACGATACCAATGGCGCCCACCGCGATCATGATGCGCGAGCCGGCCACGCCCCCCTTTGCCAAGGCGCCAATCAATGCCCAGGGACGGCGGCGGATCTCCGGATTGAGGAAGCCAAAGACCATTGCCACCAGCGTCGCCCACACCCCGGCCATGGCCGGTGAGCGGCCCGCGGCCAACACCAGAATCACCGTTAGCACCGGCGCCACGAACATCAACGACCGCAGCCAATCGTCCTTGGTCAGCACCGGTAATTCATGTTCCGGAGTGGGCTTTATGCCAAGCCGGCGAGCCTCGTAGTACACGGCCGCGAAAAGAGCGATTACGTAGAACGCCGCCGGCAATAACGCCGCCACGCAAATCAACAGATAAGGCGTGCCGGTAAGCTGCGCCATCATGAAAGCGGCGGCGCCCATGACCGGTGGAATCACCTGCCCACCCGTGGAAGCGGCGGCTTCAACGGCACCGGCGAAGGCCGGGCTGAAACCACGCTTCTTGATCATGGGAATGGTGAAAGCGCCGGTCCCCGCCACGTTGGCGGTAACACTGCCGGACATGGTGCCGAACAGCATGCTGGCGAAGATCGCGGCATGGGCCGGACCACCGGGCAGACGGCCGGTGACACGAATGGACATACGCACCAGCGCCGGACCAGCACCGGTAGCCTCGAGCATGACGCCAAAGATGATGTAGATGAACAGCAACTCGATCATCACCGCCACCGGCGTGCCGAATACACCACTGAAGCCGTACCACATTCCCTGCATGATCTGATCCAGGGAGAAACCGGCGTGCCGCAAGGCGTCAGGCAACAGATCGCCCCACAGGCAGTACAGCAAGGTCACACCGGCGAACAAGGACAGTCCGAGGCCGAACTCCCGGCGGGTCAGTTCAATTACCGCCACTACGCCCACCAGTGCGATCAACTGATCGGTGCGGCTGTAGTCAACCAGCATGTTTTCCATATCACCGGCGAAGGCCAGGAAACGGGCAACCGCCAACAGAATCGCACCGACCAGGACCAGGTCGATGAGCCAGAACAAGGTTCGAATCAATGCGGTACGTGGCGGATTCACCACCACCAGCGGCTTGACCAGTACGGCGACGAGAATACACGCAGCGAACGTCAACGGACGCTGATAGCTCGGATCAAAGATTCCGAAAAGAGACGTATAAATACTGATGGCGGCCAGAGCCACGGCAATCGCCAGGCCAAGCCGACGACTTGAATCTGTGAGCACTCTCCCTCTCCCGCGGACATCGAAGTCCGCCTTGGTTTTGTTGTGTGCTCATCAGATCATGCCCAATTAATGACTGTCAATTAGATAGTCGTTATCACCGCAGAAAGAATGACAATTTATTCATTGCCCTATTCTACTCCCTCAGGAATCGGTGAACGGCCGTTCAAGATGTAAATTCTCATTTCCTTCGAACCATAACTATCTGTTTTTATTGATTTTAACCACATAACAAGACACCTGTAACGCACAGGTGTCGGCGCGTAAAATCACACCTCGAAGGCATCTCGACTCATGTCTTTATCCTTTGGATTGAAGCCGTCCCTCCAAAAAAATAATGTGGGAACATGAATTCTGTCTATCTTTTCTAATGTTCCGGCATTACTTTAGGTAACACTCTGTTCCTGATTTTCACCCTCGGAGGAGACCTCAAGTGATCAACGAAGAACTAAGAACCATCGGCGATGCCTGCTGGGAGCGGTTTGATTTCGGCCGCGACTGGAACCGTCATCTGCATGGCAGTCAGGTCATACCGATCAACGACCACCTGGCTTACATCGCGTCCAAAGGCGTGGTGGGCAACGTTACCGTTCTCAATACCGGAAAGGGCCTGGTGGTGTTCGACAGCGGCAGCCGCAATACCGCCGCCGCCATTCATAAGGCGATCCGCGCCTGGTCGGACCAGCCCATCCGTCATGTCGTCTATACCCACGGCCATCTGGACCACGCCTTTGGCACACCACTGTTCGACCAGGAAGCGCAACAGGCCGGGGAACCCAAACCCGAGGTCATCGGCCAGGCCAACATCCGCCGCCGTTTCGAGCGCTATCAGAACAGCGCTGGATGGAATGCACGCATCAACGGCCGGCAGTTCAAGGTGGCGGGCTTCCACTGGCCGGAAGAATACCGCTACCCGGACCGCTTCTATGAAGAGCAGATGATTCTGGAATGTGGCGACTGCCAGGTGGAACTCAACCACGGCATGGGCGAAACCGACGACCATACCTGGAGTTGGATTGCGCAAGATCGCACCGTTATCACCGGGGATTTCATCATCTGGGCGGCACCCAATGCCGGCAACCCGCAAAAGGTTCAGCGCTTTGCCCACCAATGGGCGCAGGCGTTGCGCGCCATGGCGGCAAAGAAGCCGGAAGTGCTGGTGCCCGGCCACGGACCGGCGGTGTTCGGTGCCGACCGTGTCGCCACGTTACTGGACGACACCGCCACTTTCCTGGAGACCATCCATGACCAGACTCTGGAGGGCATGAACCAGGGCTTGCCCCTGGCCGATATCGTGCAACAGGTCACTCTGCCCGAGGGTCTGCTTGACAGACCCTACCTGCATCCCACCTACGACGACCCCGAGTTTCTGATTCGCAACGTCTGGCGGTTGTACGGCGGTTGGTATGATGGCAATCCGGCGCATCTGAAACCAGCGCATCCGGACACGTTAAGCGGCGCCCTGGCGGAGCTCTGTGGTGGAGCACAGGCGCTGACGCAGGCCGCGGCCAGACACCTTGACCAGGGTGATCTGCGCCTGGCCGGCCACCTCAGTGAAATGGCGGTGCGCGCGGAACCGGATAATCAGGAGGCTCACCGGGTTCGCGCGGCGGTGAATCAGGAACGGGCCAAAGCGGAGACCTCGCTGATGGCCAGAGGCATTTTTACCGATGCCGCCAATGCCTCACTAAAGGCGCTGGGCGACGATGGTGACCCGGGTTATCCCGGCCGCCGGGTTGGTATTGGTTGACGGGTAGGGATACCGGCGGCGTTATTGATCGTCGCCGGTGCCGGCTTTCTGTATCATGGCGATGTCCGTATAGGAAGGCAGGTCATACAACTCGGAGGCTCCACGAATCGCTTCCAGTGTTTCCGGCGATAACGGCGCATCGTACATGGCAGCGCTGCAGGCAATGATGTCCTCAATCCGAATCCAAGCCTCCTCACGACGAAAGCTCTCGCCTTTTTCCGACTGAATCCGCTCAATCGTCGCCATGCCATTGGTGTGCATGAATAACATACTGAGGAAACGTTGCTCGACGATCGCCTTGGGCAAATAGGGTTTGGCCTCCTTAAGCGCATCCAGACACTTTTCCATACCCGCGCCATACATTTCGTTAAAGTGAAGCCAGGTACTCCGCTCCATGCGCAATTGCACCAAAAAACGCAGGTAATATCCGGGTTCCTGTGTGCCAAACAAATAACGGGCCAGGGGCATCATCCCGCAGCGCATAATCTGTTCCGTGGACAGAGGCTTACCGGCCGCCTGACGGCGGGCCTCCTCGAACATGGCATGGCGGTCCGCGTCTATCGGCTTGGAGCGCATCGCCAGAATGGACTCAATGATCGCTTCCCGGGAACCAAAGTAATAGTGGATCGCCGATTCGTTTTTCTGCCCGGCTTCCTCACGAATCTGGCGCAGAGAAGCCCCCTGCACCCCATTCATGGCGAAAACCTTCTCCGCCGCCAGCGTCAACTCCAATTTGGTTCCGGAAATCTCTTCCGCTTTGCTCTTTTTACGACGCGTGGGTTTCCTTGCTGCCGCCATCCTTTTCCACCCTCAGCACAAGTTAATGGAACAATACTAACATCATTCCATTAACAGGGGAGTGGTGACAAACCGGCCCTTACGAGCCGGCGATGATGGAGACAATGACGCCGGTAGCGATGGCGGTGAGCAGAAAGTCATTATCCACTTTTACCCAGTGGTGGCCCGGCTTCGGTGCCGGCAGTCCATAACGGCCGTACTCCTTCACCACGTAACGAGGTTCGCGGTAGCGCTTGGGCAACAGCTTTCCCTTCCAGTCGGCATGGCGAGGACGATGCTCACCACCATGGGAAGGACCTTGATGGGCCTGCTTAGCCGGCCCGTGATGGCCCGCGGGGGCCCGCTGATCAGGTCCTTTACCCGGCTGCGACCAAGCCAGAGAAGACGACAGCAGCAAGCTGCCAACAAGGGCGAGAGCGAGAGTTTTGCGGCTTTTCATGGTCGGCTCCTGTTTCCTCTTGATGGAACCAGGATGGGCCGGTAATGCGCAAACACCGTGCCGACTTTGTGCAAATATTAGGAAGCGAGTGATCGCCGTGGCACCGCCCGGCGATCCGATGACGCCGGATCAGGACATCTGCGATTGGCGGTAGTTTTCCTCGCCGATGTGCTTGATCAAACGGAGCTGTTGCTCCAGCCAGTGGGTGTGATCCTCTTCCGTGTCCTGCAATTGCTGGCGCAGCATTTCGCGGGTCACGTAATCCCCCACCGACTCGCACAATGCCATGGCTTTGGCCAGATCCTCCCGCACTTTGTATTCGAGACGCAGATCCGCCTCCAGCATCTCCATGACGGTACGGCCCGGAGACATGGCGTGGGGCGTCATATCCGGTACGCCTTCCAGGAACAACAGCCGCCGCAGAATGGCATCCGCGTGTTCGGTCTCTTCCTGCATCTCGTGGTTGATGCGCTCATAGAGACGGCCATACCCCTGATCCTCGTACTGGCGTGAATGCAGAAAATACTGATCGCGGGCGGCCAGCTCACCGCGCAGCAGCTCCTGCAAACACTTGATCACATCAGGGTGGCCTTTCATGGAAAACTCCTCGAATTACAGCTAGCCGGAATACGCGCACAGTATGACGCGCCCTGTTGCGGCGCGCCAGCCCCGCCGAAGATTTTTTCATTTAATTCAAAGAGTTAGATTACAGGTAGCAGAGAAACGAATCGCAACCAGAATGGTTATCGAGCGCACCGCCGCCCCCATAACGCAAAAAGCCCGGATCAAACGACCCGGGCTTTGGTGTCTCACGCAAAAGCGGGCTATTTGAAGATCTCACCTTTCTCCGCTTTTTCCACCAGCAGCGGCGGCGGATTGAAACGCTCCCCGTAGCGGTCGGCCAGTTCCTCGGCACGGGCCACGAAGCCGCGCAGGCCACCCTCGTACTGGTTCATATACTGCACCACACCGCCGGACCAGGCCGGGAAACCGATGCCGAAGATGGAACCAATGTTGGTGTCGCCAACAGACTCGATCACCCCTTCCTGGAAGCACTTGACCGTTTCCAGGGCTTCGGCGAACAACATCCGCTCCTGCATATCCTTGAACGGAATCGCTTCTAGGGCCGGGAACTGCTCCTTCAGACCAGCCCAGAGATGCGCCTTGCCATTTTCCGGATAGTCGTAAAACCCTTTGCCGTCCAGCTTGCCGGGGCGCTCCAGTTGGTTGACCATTTTCTCCATCACCGCCAGCGCGGGATGAGCCTGGGGACTGTCACCCTGCGCCTGCGCCGCCTGCTTGTACTCACCGGCGATCTTCAGGGACAGTTTCATGTTGATCTCATCGATCAGCTTGAGCGCGCCCACCGGATAGCCTGCCTGGGTGGCGGCCTGCTCGATGGAGTTGGCGTTCTGCCCTTCGCCGACCATGGCGATGGCCTCGTTGATGAAGGTGCCGATCACCCGGCTGGTGAAGAAGCCACGGGAATCGTTGACCACGATCGGGGTCTTGTTGATTTGCAGCGTGTAGTCGAACACCTTGGCCAGCACTTCGTCGCTGGTGTTCTCGCCACGGATGATTTCCACCAGCGGCATTTTGTCCACCGGGCTGAAGAAATGGATGCCGATAAAGTTGTCCTGTTTCTTCACCCCTTCCGCCAGGCCTGTGATCGGCAGCGTCGAAGTGTTGGAGCCCAGTACCGCGTCCGCGTTGACCACGTCCTCGATTTCCTGGAACACCTTGTGCTTCAGTTCGGTGTTTTCAAACACCGCTTCGATAACGAAGTCCACGTCTTGCAGATCTTTAACGTCAGCGGAGGGCGTAATACGGGAAAGGATTTCTTCTTTCTTTTCCTTGCTCATCTTGCCCTTGGCTACCGCCTTGTCCAACAGCTTCTCGGAGTACGCCTTGCCTTTCTCCGCGTTCTCCAATGAGACATCCTTGAGCACCACCTCGGCACCGGAACGGGCGGTAACGTAGGCGATCCCCGCGCCCATCATGCCGGCACCCAGCACCGCCACTTTCCGCGCTGTGTATTTCGGCACATCCTTGGGACGGCTGGCGCCGGCGTTGATGGCCTGCAGATTGAAGAAAAAGGCGGTGGTCATGTTCTTCGCCACCTGACCGCAAGCCAGCTCAACGAAGTAACGGCCCTCGATCTTGATGGCGTTGTCGAAGTCCACCTGGGCGCCTTCCACCGCCGCCGCCAGAATATTGCGTGGTGCCGGATAATTGGCGCCTTTGAGCTGCTTGCGCAGATTAGCGGGGAACGCCGGCAGGTTCTGCGCGAAACCGGGGTTGTTCGGCGCCCCGCCGGGAATCTTGTAGCCCTTCTCGTCCCAGGGTTGTTTGGCTTTGGGATTGGCTTTGATCCAGGCACGGGCCTGTTCCAGCATCGCTTCCGGGGTATCCACGACTTCGTCGATCAGCCCCAGTGCCTTGGCCTTGTCCACCTTGTGGCGCTGGCCTTGCAGCAGAACCTGCATCAGGGCGTTCTGAATCCCCAGCATGCGCACGGTGCGTACCACACCGCCGCCGCCGGGCAGCAGCCCAAGAGTGACTTCCGGCAGCCCGAATACCGCCTTCGGATTGTTCAGTGCGATACGGCGATGACAGGCCAGGGCGATTTCCAGACCACCGCCCAGGGCGGTGCCGTTCAACGCGGCCACCACCGGAATCCCCAGCGTTTCCAGGGTGCGCAGCTGTGCCTTGGCGGTTTCCACACCGGCGGAAAATTCCGCCGCCCGCTCCGGCGTTACCTGGATCAGATCGTTCAGATCGCCGCCGGCAAAGAAGGTGCTCTTCGCCGAGGTAATGATCACCCCGGTGATGTTGTCCTTTTCTTTTTCCAGCCGCTCGACGGTGGCGGCCATGGAACGCATATAGCGCTCGTTCATGGTATTGGCGGATTGCTTGGGATCATCCAGGACCAGGGTGACGATATTGTCCGCGCCCTGTTCCCAGCGGATGGTGCTTTCTTTGTCGTTAGAGGTTTGCTCATTCATGATTCTTTTCTCTCCGTCCGGCTCACAGGCGCTCGATGATGGTGGCGATCCCCATGCCACCGCCCACGCAGAGGGTGCACAGTCCGTACTTCTGGTCACGGCGTTCCAGCTCATCCAGCACGGTGCCCATGATCATGGCACCGGTGGCCCCCAGCGGATGGCCCATGGCGATGGCACCGCCGTTGACGTTCACTTTGTCGTGACTCAGGCCCATGTCCTTCATGAAACGCATGGCCACGGAGGCGAAGGCCTCGTTGATTTCCACCAGGTCGATCTGATCGATGGTCATGCCGGCTTTCTTCAGTACCTTGCGGCAGGCCGGCGCCGGGCCAGTGAGCATGATGGTGGGATCAGCGCCGCTAATGGCGGTGGCCACCACCCGCCCTCTCGGCGTCATGCCGAAATCCTTGCCCACCTGGGCGTTACCGATGGCCACCAGCGAAGCGCCATCGACAATGCCGGAGGAGTTGCCACCGGTGTGCACGTGATCGATCTTCTCCACCCAGTGGTATTTCTGCAGCGCCACGGCGTCGAAGCCGCCCATTTCGCCCATGACGGCAAACGACGGATTCAAGTTGCCAAGCACATCGGCGGTAGTGCCCGCGCGCACATGCTCGTCCCGGTCCAGCACCACCAGACCATTGCGGTCCTTCACCGGCACCACGGAGCGCTGGAAATAGCCTTTTTCCCAGGCATTGGCGGCACGGGCCTGGGATTCGGCGGCGAATTCGTCCACATCGCGACGGGAAAAGCCTTCGATGGTGGCGATCAGATCGGCGCCGATACCCTGAGGCACGAAGCCGGTTTCGTAGTTGGTGATCGGATCCATGGCCCAGGCGCCGCCGTCGGAGCCCATCGGCACCCGGCTCATGGCTTCAACACCGCCGGCCAGAATCAGATCATCCCAACCGGACGCCACTTTCTGGGCCGCCGTATTAACCGCTTCCAGGCCGGACGCACAGAACCGGTTCAGTTGATAGCCCGCCACCGTTTCCGGCAGACCAGCGGCCAGGGCCGCGGTTTTGGCGATACAGGCGCCCTGGTCCCCCACCGGCGAGACCACGCCGAGCAACACATCGTCGATGCGGTTGACGTCCATGTTGGGGAAGCGATCGCGCAATTCATCGATCAGCCCCACCACCAGATCCAGAGGTTTGACGGTATGCAGGGAGCCATCCTTCTTGCCGCGCCCACGGGGGGTGCGGATGGCATCGTAAATATAGGCTTCGGTCATGTAAGCGTTCCTCTCGCCCTCGCGGCCTGAGCAGGCTCGGCGTTCCGGGGTAACGATAATTATTGAGGTGAACAGATATTGAGGCGAACAGAGTGCCCGAGGGCCGGAACGGCCACAATGACGGGAGCGATCACGGATGCTGAGCGAAAAAGACAGCATTTTGCTTTTCTTCATGCTTTTAAATGATAGTAATTCGCATTACTATTTATGGAATGGACAGCAAAGCCCTGCTCCGGCTAGGTAACGAAGCCTTCGCCACGCAACGCTACGCCGAAGCTCAGGACCGCTACCGCCAGGCCATCAGCGTCCTGGCAACCGCCCTCCAATGCCGGCGCCCCGCCGACACCCACGCCCTGATTCTGTATTCCATCGCCATTCAGAACCTCGCGGACACCCACGCCCGGCGCGAACGGCCGGAGTTGATCCGGGATGTCCTGCTGGAAGGCTGTCTGCATCTGGCCCTGTGGATGAACGGAGCGTTGTCACGGGGTATCGGCGGCTGCGCGCTGGGCGAGTTTGGCCGGTTGAGAATACGGTTGCTGGCTTTGCATCAATCCGGCGCCGGACCGCTCGATCCACATCAGCAGCGGGCACTGGAGGACGCCACACGTCTTTTAACGTTAGAAGGTAGTTACCATGATTCATGAGTTTCCGGACTTACCATACGCCTACGACGCCTTGGAGCCGGTGATCGACGAGACCACCATGCGCGTGCACCACACCCGCCACCATCGCACCTATTACGACAAGTTCGTTGCCGCCATTCGCGGCAGCGATCTGGAACAACAACCAATGGAGACCATTTTCGCCCGCGTTTCCCAACACCCGCCGGCGGTGCGCAACAACGGCGGCGGCTATTACAACCACACCCTGTACTGGAATGTGATGTCACCGGATGGCGGCGGCGATCCGGTGGGCGCGCTGGCAGACGCTCTGCTGGTCAAGTACGGTTCCTTCGACGAGTTCAAAACGGCTTTCGCCAACGCCGGCATCAATCAGTTCGGCTCCGGTTTTGCCTGGCTTTTGGTTACCAGGGAGGGGGACCTGGCGATCAGCGCCACCGGTAATCAGGACAACCCGCTGATGGACACCGCCGAGGTGCGCGGTGCGCCGATTCTGGGTTGTGATGTGTGGGAGCATGCCTACTATCTCACCTACATGAACAAGCGCCCGGACTACATCGACGCCTGGTGGAAAGTGGTCAACTGGCCCTACGTGGACCGGCTGTACGAAGAAGCGCTGACCCAGGCACCGCGGCAACAATCGGCCTGATGGCGGCATCGCTCCTGGCGCCCCTTAGCCTGTTCATGATCCTACCGGCGCCAGGGCCATTGTTCCGCCGTGGCGTCATGGCCAAGGTAGAGCGGAACAAGGAGGAGCCTTATGTCATATCTGGATATCGTCCGCTCACTGGCTTCCAGCGCCGCGCAAAATGGCCGGGGCATTGCCACCCGCCCGCGTGACAAGCAGCCGGAAGAGCCTTTGGAATTGTACGACATCGAAGCCTGTCCCTATTGCCGGCTGGTGCGTGAAACGCTCACCGAGCTGGATCTGGACGTACTGATTTTCCCTTGTCCCAAAGGCGGCAACCGTTACCGGCCTCTGGTGGAAAATCTCGGCGGACAAACCCGCTTCCCGTTCCTGATGGATCCAAACACCGGCGCGGCGCTCTATGAGTCCGAGGACATTATCGATTACCTGCACCGGGAATACGGCGACCGCCTGCCGCCCGGGCGCGGGCTGGCCTCCCGCTTGCGACTCGTGTCGTCGTTCACCGCATCGGTGCCCCGAGGCCGCCGTGGACTGCGCGCCCGCCCGGCGGGCTTGGCGGAACGGCCGCTGGAGTTGTACTCCTTCGAGGCCAGCCCGTTCGCGCGCCTGGTGCGGGAACGGCTGTGTGAGATGCAACTGCCGTATCTGATCCGGCAGTGCGGCCGGGACCAGTGGATGGACTGGGTGCTGCCGGCGGTACGCGACCGCCTGAACCTGAATTACCGGCCCAGCCAGCGCAACCGGCGGCGTCTGATCACCATCACCGACATGGTGGCGATCCCGTATCTGGTGGATCCGAACACCGGCGAGGAGCGTTATGAATCGGCTTCGATCCTGGAATACCTGGATTACGCCTACCAGGAACCCGATACCGCGCCCCGGGCAGTATGAACAGGGTCGTATGAATATTGCGTTGCGCCTCTTCTCCGCCGCCGGGTTCAGTGATATATAGGTGTTGCGGCTTTGCCGCGCCTGTTACTACGAGTGTTTGTATTACGGATCTTTTTTGAGAGTACAGAACATGAGTCGTCGCCACTTTGATGACTACGACGCCAAAGAATGGCAAGAAGAGCATAGTCGGGTAGCGAAGGAACGTCGCAAGCGGGACGCCAAGAAGCATCGCCATCAAACCGATGACGAGGCTCTGGAAGCCCCCGGTCGCCCCCGATCACCGCGTCCCTCGCACTGATCGACCTTTTCTCCCGGTCCTCAAGGGGTATGCTCGCATACCCCCTGTGGTGCTTTTCCCCGAATTCCGCCCTACGCGCCTCCATCGCCGACGACCATCCAGCCACTGCCACGGCCCCCTACTTTGTGTACTATCCCCATAAAGTTCCGTGTCCGGAGGGTGCCATGAACGACCATGACGACGATCTGTTTCGCGACGACTTATTTCGCAAAGAAATGACCGGTGTGGCACCGCTCAAGGACGATGGCCGCGTGCGTCTCAGCCGCCCTCAGCCCCCCAGCCTGGCCCAGCAGCAACGCCGCGCCGCCGCCACCGCCCGGGCCGCCCGGGACGGCAATCCGCTAACCTTGCCGGAGTTTGTTCGGGAAGCCGGCCCCCACGACATCGTCGGGCAGAAGAAAAACGGCGTGCAGGAAGGGGTGTTCCGGAAACTACGGTTGGGCAAGTACGAAACTCAGGCCCATCTGGACCTGCACCGGGTTCGTTTGCTCGATGCCCGCGAGCAGGTATTCCGCTTTCTCCAGGAGGCTCAGGCGCAGGGGTTACGCACCGTGCAAATCAGCCATGGCAAGGGCCAGCACAGCGAACGCCCCGGCCTGCTGAAAAGCTACGTGCTGCACTGGCTGGCCGAGTATCCGGAAGTGCTGGCCTTCCATAGCGCGCCGCAGAATCAGGGCGGCGCCGGCGTCACCCTGGCGCTGTTGAAGAAAAGCAGCGACGCGCGACAGAAAAACCGGGAGTTTTTCTACGAGCGCAGCCGCGCGCAGAGGTAGGCGGGTCGACCGCTGGCACAGAAAGAGCTACGAAGCCGCTGTGGGAGCTTGCCTGCAAGCGAATCTTGGGGCCCGGAAGCCCACTCGCTTGCAGGCAAGCTCCCACAGCGGCTTCGTAGTGGCCTCCGAATTTACCTCTCCAAAGCCCGCAACAGGCTTGGGGTTTAACGGGACAACGATTGTGAGATACCAGCGGTCGGCACGACTCCCGCGCTTAGCGGCTCCGCTGTCCACGATGGAGGGCAATGCCAGTTCCGCCTAAACCGCCATGAGCCCCCCAAAATCCTCCGGCTTTTTTCACCGCCTTACCCGGTTCAAACCGTTGATCGCCGCCACCCGGTAGGCTTCGGCCATGGTGGGATAGTTGAAGGTGGTGTCGACGAAATAATGCAAGGTGTTGTTCGGCGCCGGCTGGCGCATCACCGCCTGCCCCACATGCACGATTTCCATCGCCTGGTAACCGAAACAGTGAATCCCCAACACCGCCAGGGTCTCGCGGTGGAACAGAATTTTCAGCATGCCGACCCGCTCACCGGTGATCTGCGCCCGGGCCAGATTCTTGAAGAACGCCTGCCCCACTTCGTAGGGCACCTTCGATTCCGTCAGTTCCTGCTCGGTCTGCCCCACCGAACTGATACCGGGGATGGTGTAAATACCGGTGGGCACATTTTCCACCTGCTTCACCGGGCCGCCGGTGACGATACCCTCGGCACAGAACCGTCCCTGGTCGTAGGAGGCGCTGGCCAGGGACGGCCAGCCGACTACATCACCCACCGCGTAAACGTTCTCCGCCGCCGTGCAGTAGCGCTCATCCACACTCAACTGCCCCCGGCTGTTGGCTTCCAGCCCCAGATTCTCGATACCCAGATCCTGGGTGTTGCCGGAGCGGCCGTTACACCATAGCAGCGCATCCGCGCGCAGCCGTTTACCGGACTGCAATTCCAGAGTAACGCCGTCGTCGTCAGCGATGATCCGCGAGTATTCCTCGCTGTGACGGATCGTGGCCCCCTGATCCCGCAGGTGGTAGCTGAGCGCATCGGAAATTTCCGTGTCGAGGAAATCCAGCAGATGCTGCCGGTTATTGACCAGGTCCACGCGCATGCCCAGGCCGGTGAACATGCAGCCATACTCGCAGCCGATCACGCCAGCGCCATAGACGATGATGTTGCGGGGTGTATGCGCCATGTTGAGGATGGTGTCGGAGTCGTATATGCGCGGATGGTCGAAGTCCACGTCCGCCGGATGATAAGGCCGCGAGCCGGTGGCGATGAGAATATTGCGGGTACGCAACAGCCACTGACGGCCAACCGGATCGTCCACGCGCACTTCGCCCGGCCCCTGGATATAACCGAGCCCGGAAAATAAACGTACCCGGTTACGAATATAGAAGTCGGTGCGCACTTGCACCTGGGAGTCGATCACTTCCCCGCTGCGGCGGATCAGGTCCTGCCACTGCACCTGACGCGGATTGATCAGACCACGCAGCAACGGATTGCGTTGCGAGCGGATCACCTGACGCACCTGGTGGCGCAGCGCCTTGGAGGGGATCGTGCCCCAATGCGTGCAGTTACCGCCAACCCGGTTCTGGCTCTCGATCATGGCAACACGCAGTCCGCCCTTGGCCGCTTGCATCGCCGCCGCCTCCCCCGCCGGTCCACTGCCGATGATGACTAGATCCCAACCGGAACTGATATCCATAGCGTCTCCTTATCGACTTGGTGGTGATCACGAGATCACGCGAGGGTGTTCGGTGCTGTTTCGCTAGTATAGGAAAAAAGGCGGATCCCCGCCGGGGTCACCAATCAAAAACATCCTTGATGAAAGGGATGGTCAGCGCACGCTGACGGGCCAGCGCCATGTGATCCAGCGTGGCCAGCCGCTCCAGCAGCGCCGCAGGTGAGCGCTCGCTGCGCATGGCCAGATAACGGGCGGCTTCACCGTTGATTCGCAGACCACGCTCGCCGGCGCGCCGCACCACCAATTCCGTCAGCGCCTGTTCATCCAAAGGTTGCAGCCGGATCACCGGTCCCGCCGCCAGCCGCGTGGCCAGATCCGGCAGTTGCCAGGGCGTGGCCGCCGGTGAAGCGGAAGCGGTAAACAGCAGCACGCCGCCACCGGCCATGACGCGGTTATACAGGTGGAACAGGGCTTCTTCCCAGCGCGGCTGGCCGGCGAAACGGTCAACGTCGTCCAGCGCCAGCAGAGTGAATTGTTCCATGCCGTCAAAGACATCGGGCACCAGCGGCAACAACTCCTTGGCCGGCAGCAGACAGGCGGAACGGCCCAGCGCCTGAGCGTGGCGCACCGCGCCTTCCAACAGATGGCTCTTGCCCTGGCCCTCGCCGCCCCACAGCAATACCTGATGTTCCTCACCCTGAGCCGCGGCTTTCACCGAGGCCAGGGCGAGGCCGTTATCACCGGCGTGAAAATTGTCCAGGTCATGCCCTTCGCGCAATTGCAGGGCCAGCGGTAACTGGTTGGTCATGGTTGCCAGCAATACAGGGCACGCCCCTGACTTTCCCCGCATTCGCTGAGGCCGGCCACATCGCGGGCCGGCGCCAGCCCCGCGGGGCTCAATTGAATCAACACCTGATCGCCGTCGAGGGAACGAACCTCCACCGACGCCACGCCGGGTGCCTGGGACAGCGCCTGACGCAAAGCGGTCAGGTCACGCAGGGAGCTGACACCGCGTACCGCCAGCAACGTCATGTCGTCGAAACTGTCCGGCCCGGTGGCGGACGGCGCCGGGCCACCGGCCACCGCCGGCCCAGTGCCAACGGACGTGGTGGGCAACGCGGTCGGCGGATCCTTTTGCTGGCCGTCGGCGGTGCGGATCTCATCGCCATAGCGCTCATTGAGGGTATCGGCCACCGCCGTCACCATGCCGGAGAGCAAGGCCCCGCGTTCACCACTGTCACGATCCTGCGTCACCGTTTCGCGGCCTTCCATCAAACGCCAGTTGAGAGTCTCCTGGCGGCCGTCGTACAGCACCGCGGTGGCTACCCAATCACTGCCGTAACGGCGCGACGCCGCCAGCACCGGCTCATCGAAACGGCCACGAATATCCGCCACCGAGAGCCCTTCGCGGTCCTGTTCGTCCCAAGCCGGGAAGCGCAGCGTCACGCCGCGTTGCGCCGCCACGTCCGTCATCGCATCGGCCAGATCATCACCGGCGCTGACCACGTTGCCACGCCCGCTGCCCGCCACCATCCACACCAGCACCGTGGGCGGCTCCCCCCGCCACACCGGCGCGCCCTGGTTGGCCAGGTAACGGCGCAGGGCGGCGCCGTCGAATTCCAGTTCCAGCCGGGTGGCATCGCCCTCCTGCTGATAGCGGTAAGCCTGCAACCAGCGATCCGGTGTGGCCAGAGCCCCGGCCACGCCGGGCAGGTCGGCCACCTCGGCCCGGCCGGTCAGGCGCCGGGTCAGTCTTTCCAGTCCGTCACGGAGCGCCTCGTCGCCGGGCGCCTCACCACCGGGCCCATCGTTCACGGGCAGCGACACCTGCCCCAGGGTATCGGCCCCCGCGCCCGGCGCCAGGGCCAGCAATAACAGTACGCAGCACAGTAATCGGGTCATCAGTTCGGTCCAGCGGGCCTCGATTGGGCGCGCCATTATCCCCTATCCGAACGCTGCTGGCGAACCGTCCGTCGGCCCGTTTCCACTCCTGGTCCGCGATTGCTAGAATACGCGCCTTCACCATCTGGAGTGCCCCATGAGCGAACAGAAACGGCCGCTGACCTACCGCGACGCCGGCGTGGACATCGATGCCGGCAATGAGCTGGTAAAACGAATCAAACCGGTGGCCAAGCGCACCGGCCGGCCCGAAGTGATGGGCGGTCTGGGAGGCTTCGGCGCTCTTTGCGCTCTGCCGGAAGGGTATCGGAACCCGGTGCTGGTGGCCGGCACCGACGGCGTCGGCACCAAATTGCGTCTGGCCATGGATCACGACCGCCATGACAGCGTCGGCATCGACCTGGTGGCGATGTGCGTGAATGATCTGGTGGTGGGCGGCGCCGAACCGCTGATGTTTCTTGACTACTACGCCACCGGCAAGCTCGATGTGGACACCGCCGCCCGGGTGGTGGAAGGCATCGGCGAAGGCTGCGTGCAGGCCGGTTGCGCCCTGGTGGGCGGCGAAACCGCGGAAATGCCCGGCATGTACCAGGGCGAGGATTATGACCTGGCCGGCTTTTGCGTCGGCGTGGTGGAGCGCGACGGCGTCATCGACGGCAGCCGCGTCCAGGCCGGCGACAAGCTGATCGGTCTGGCCAGCTCCGGCCCTCACTCCAATGGCTACTCCCTGGTACGCCGCATTCTCGAACAGGGTGACACCAACGCCGATCTGGACGGCAAGCCGGTGATCGAGCATCTGCTGGAACCCACCCGCATTTACGTGAAGAGCCTGCTGGCCCTGATCAAGTCCGTGCCGGTGCACGCTCTGGCGCACATCACCGGCGGCGGGCTGCCGGAAAACCTGCCGCGGGTGCTGCCGGACGGCACGCGCGCGGTGGTGGACACCAATACCTGGACCTGGCCGCCGGTATTCCAGTGGCTGCGGGAACAAGGGCAAGTGCCGGAAATGGAGATGTACCGCACCTTCAACTGCGGCATCGGCATGGTGGTGGTGGTGCCCGCCGACCACGTGGATCAGGCGGTGGCCGAGCTGGAAGCCGCCGGCGAACAGCCGATTCTGATCGGTGACATCCGTTCCCACGACGGCGCTCCGGAAGTGGTGATGGAGGGGCTCACTCCGTGACCCACCGTCTGGCGGTGCTGATCAGCGGTTCCGGCACCAACCTGCAAGCCATTCTGGACGCCATCGACGCCGGTTCCCTGGAGGCCCGCGTTACTCTGGTGCTGAGTAACCGGGCCGATGCCGGCGGCCTGCAGCGGGCGCGCCAGGCTGGCGTGGACACGGCGGTGATCGATCATCGCGATTACCCGGACCGGCCCGCGTTCGATCACGCCATGATCCGCGAGCTGGATGCCCATGGCGCCGATACCGTGGCGCTCGCCGGTTTCATGCGCATCCTTTCCAGTGACTTCGTGCGGCACTATGACGGCCGGCTGATCAACATCCACCCTTCGCTGCTGCCACTGCACCGCGGGCTCCACACCCATGCCCGGGCGCTGGAAGCCGGCGATCGTGAACACGGCTGTTCGATCCACTTCGTCACCGAGGAACTGGATGGCGGCCCGTTGATTGCTCAGGCGCGCTTACCGATACTGGCGAACGATACCCCGGAAACCCTGTCCAAACGGGTACAGGAATACGAGCACGGACTTTATCCGGAGGTCCTGCAATGGCGGGCCGCCGGTCGTCTGCGTCTGACCACACAGGGAGTGGCACTGGATGGCGAAATCCTACCCCCACAAGGCCGGCAATGGGCGCCGGAGGCTTCTCACTAGCGCCCTGCTGGCGCTGCTGACCCTGGCGACGGTCCCGGCCATCGCCGCCGAACCACCAATCACTCCGTTCCAGCTGCAATACCGGCTCAAGGCCCAGGGCATTCCCTTCGCGGTCACCGCCAACCGGACGCTGAAAGCCCTCGGCGACGGACAATGGCAGATGGACGTGGTGGCCAGCAATGTGCTCGGCGAAATTCGCGAGACCTCCCGTTTCGTCTGGAACGGGTGCACGCCGGTGAGCCGTTTCTACGGTTACCGGCGCAAGGGACTCGGCCAGCTCAAGGAAGCCGAAGTCCGTATCCCGGCCGGCGGCGCCACCGCCACCGCCAAGCGCAGTGGCAAGGCGGATCGCCAATACCCGGTGCCGGCGGCGGCGGTCACTGACAAAATTTCCCTGACCCTGGCCCTGCAGTGCCGGCTGGCCCGGGGCGAACGGGATCTGACCTTGCATGTGGCCGATGAGCGGGAACTGGAAAGCCAGCATTATCTGGTCGAGGGCGAGGAAACCCTGAGCCTCGACGGCAAGCCTGTCACCACGGTCAAGGTACGCCGCGACCGCAGCGGCAACAGCCCCCGGCAGACCTGGCTGTGGTTCGCACCGGAATACGGCTATACGCTGGTGCAACTGGTGCAGGAAAACGAGGACGGCCGCCACGTGATGACCCTGCAGGGAGCGCTACCATGATGCGTGCCGCGCTCCTGGCACTGGCTCTGGCATTACCTGGCGGTGCTGCTCTGGCCGAGCCGCTGGCACCGTTCGCCGCCGAATACCGCATCCACGTCAACAAGATTCCGACGCCCATCAAGGCGACCCTGGTGCTGGAACCCGCGCCGGGAGAAGATCGTTACCGCATGCTGTTCGAAGCGGACTCCTTCATGCTCACCAATACAGAGGAGAGCTGGTTCGAATGGAACGACTGTGAACCGCGCACCGAACGTTACGTGCATGAGTTCCAGGGATTCGGCAAGCACCGCTATCACCACACCGATTTTTCCTGGTCACCGCCCAGAGCGGTCAACAGCGACAGTAAGGAGGGCAAGGAGAGTTTCGATATCCCCGCCGATGCCCTGGACGAGCTGACCATGTTACTGCGGGCCCGTTGCGTGTTCGCCACCGGCGACAAGGAATACACCGCCACCAGCGTCTACGGCGATCGTATCCGCCAGCATCATTTCATCGTCATTGACCGGGAAACCCTGGACACCCCCATGGGGGAACTGGACACGCTGATCGTGGAGAAGCGCCGCAAAGGCGACCGCAAGGAGAAACGCCGCACCCTGTTCTGGGTGGCACCGGCCAAGGACTACATGGTGGTGAAAGCCCGCCATATTGAAAGCACGCTACTGCGCGGCGAGCTGATCATGATCGACTACGGGAATTGAGGCTCCGCCGGATTTGACCGTTTTTTCACCCTCTCCCTTGAGGGGAAAGGGTGAACTTCAAACATCAGGCCTTCGGCAGCGTCACGCCGCGCTGGCCCTGGTACTTGCCGCCGCGGTCCATGTAGGACACCGCGCACTCCTCGTCGGATTCCAGGAACAGCATCTGCGCCACCCCTTCATTGGCGTAGATTTTCGCCGGCAGCGTGGTGGTGTTGGAAAACTCCAGGGTCACGTGCCCTTCCCATTCCGGTTCCAGCGGCGTGACGTTGACGATGATGCCGCAACGGGCATAGGTGGATTTGCCCAGGCAGATGGTCAGCACGTTACGGGGAATGCGGAAATACTCCACAGTCCGCGCCAGCGCGAAGGAGTTGGGCGGAATAATGCAGGAATCGCCCTTGATATCGACGAAGCTCTTCTCGTCGAAGTGCTTCGGGTCCACCGTGGCCGAATGGATGTTGGTGAAGACCTTGAATTCGTCGGCGCAGCGCACGTCATAACCATAACTGGACACGCCATAGGAAATCAGCTTGTTGCCCTCGCCGTCGACGCGCACCTGCTCGGCCTCGAACGGTTCGATCATGCCCTGCTCGCGGGCCATGCGGGAGATCCAGCGATCGGATTTAATACTCATGACAAGCCTTGTCCAGTGATGGGGTGAATCGGCCAATGGTACAGAAGGAGTCCCTTCGGCCTCAATGCTGGGTGACCACTTTCGGGAAACCTCGTTTGCCTTCCTCGGTGAGCGACAGCCGCGCCGCCAGACGCCGGGCCGCCGCCAGATACAGCGCGGCCTCCGGGCCGTCGGGCTCGGCCGCCACGGTGGGCCGGCCACTATCGGCCTGCTCGCGGATCTTCAGCGACAACGGCAATGCCCCCAGCACCTCGGTGTGATAACGGTCCGCCAGCCGCCGCGCGCCACCTTCCCCGAACACATGCTCCTGGTGGCCGCACTGGCTGCACACGTGCACCGCCATGTTCTCGATGATGCCCAATACCCGCACATCCACCTTGCGGAACATCTCCACCCCCTTGGTGGCGTCCAGCAAGGCTATATCCTGGGGGGTGGTCACCACCACGGCGCCGGCCACCGGCACCTTCTGCGCCAGCGTCAGCACAATGTCACCGGTGCCCGGCGGCAGATCGACGATCAGATAATCCAGTTGGTGCCACAACGTCTGCTGCATCATTTGCGTCAGCGCGCCGCTGGCCTTGGGGCCACGCCAGACCACCGGTGTCTGCTCGGTGATCAGGTAGCCCATGGACATGCTTTGCAGGCCGAGGGCCTCCACCGGCACGAACCGATTGCCGTCACGCACCTGTGGCCGCGTGCCCTCCGGCAGCCCCAGCATCAGCGGCTGGCTGGGGCCGAAGATGTCGGCGTCGAGAATACCGACGCGGGCGCCTTCCCGGCTCAGTGCCAGAGCCAGATTCACCGCGGTGGTGGATTTGCCCACCCCGCCCTTGCCGGACGCCACCGCGATCACATTGGTCACCTGAGCCATGGCCGGCATGCCACCCTGGGCGCGGTGCGGCTTGATCGCCACTGTTACCGCCAGCAGCAGACGACGCCCTTCGATCACCTCCTCCACCGCGGCACGAATACGCTCGCGCAGCGCCGGCAGCACCGATGCGCAGGGGTAGCCCAGGGTAATCTCCAGCCGCACCTGATCCTGATCCACCCGCAGCGCCGACAGGGCGCCGGCGCTGATCAGGTCGGTTTGCAAATCTTCCGGGATCAAATCGCCAAGAACCTGTCTAACCGCCTGTTCGACTTCCGCCATGGAACCTCCTGATGATGAACCAGGAATGATAAAGTTCCCCGGTAACACAACCAAGGTCGCAACCGGAATTACCTCATAACCAATGAATAAGGGAGTATCACAATGCGCAACAAACCGGCTCTTTTCGTCGTCGCTCTGGCCGTTCTGGGGCTGAGCGCCTGCGGCACGGACAGCGGCACCGCCACCGGAGAGCGCGACACCATTACCGTGTCCGGCGAGGGTAACGTCAGCGGTCAGCCGGATATTTTCAATCTGCAGGCAACGGCCCGGGAAACCGGTGATGACATCGCCACCATGAAGGGTCGCGTGGACGATCAGGTCAAGGCCATGCTGGATCTGGCCGATTCCCTGGATATCGAGGAGAAAGACGTCACCGCTACCGATATTCGCGTTACCCCGCAGTGGCAGTACCAGCCGGAACGCAAGCTGATCGGCCATGAAGTGGCGCGGGAAGTGCGCTTCCAGGTCAAGGGAATCGAGGTCTATGCGGAACTGGCCGACGGCCTGACCAAACTGGGCCTGAAGGACATTTCCCCGGCCGGCACCGATATCAGCAACGCCGCCGAGCTGAACCAGCAGGCGCTGGAAGCAGCGGTGGAAGATGCCCGCGCCAAGGCTGAAATCGTCGCCAAGGCAGCGGACCGCAAGCTCGGCCCGGCCATTACCATCAATGTGCAGAGCCAGAGCCATCCGGTACCGATGATGCGTGCCGCCATGGCCAAGGACGCGGTACAGGAAAGCTATCGCCCTGGTGAGCAGGACCTGAGCGCTCAGGTCATGGTTACCTTCCAGTTGCGCTGATCCTCTTTTCCGCAGGGCCCCCCAGATGGTGGAGGCCCTGTGGTTACCCTGTTTCCCGCCAATACACTCACTGTCGGCCTGACCTCCGCGCCGCCAGCCACTCTGCCATCGGTCAATGTCACTTTTTGCGGTATTGTCCGACAATTCAGAAGCGATGCCGCCGGAAGGGACGGCTACACTGAATCGCAATCCGGTTGTGCTAGTCATGCATTGGCGTAACCACGGAACACTCAACACGAAGTACTCAACACGAAGTACTCAACAATAAACATCTCCGGTCCGCCCATGGGCCGGCAGCGAGATCGGCGGCCCGCCCACGGGCCGGTCGTCAGCCAGGGAGATCCGCATGAATCGGACGCTCAAGCAACTCGAGCGCGACATCGCCAACGCCACCACCTATCAGGCGTGGCTGGAAGCCAGTCTGGAACACGACCGGATATCCGGCGCCGATGAATGGAAGGACATCGACCGCTCCCCACACTACGATTACGAGTTGATCCGCAACCGGCTCTGGCAAATTCGCCAGGCCCGCGAGCGGCACAATGTCAACAAGCTGGTGTTCCACCTCCACGAGGGCCTGCACGGCAATCTCGGCAACATTTCCAATCCGGCGCTGTACCGCCACAGCCGGGTCGGTACCAAGCATCTGATCGAGCGCTACCTGGACGAAGTCTGCGCCGCCCTGAACTATCTGTGCGACGAGTCCTTCGAACAATTTGGCCTGAAACAGAAACTGGATTTCTTCGAAACCACCGGCCAGGCGTTCGGCCAGAGCGGCCTGATGCTGTCCGGCGGCGCCGCCCTCGGGCTATTCCATGTGGGCGTGGTGAAAAGCCTGTGGGAACAGGGCCTGTTACCGTGCGTGATCTCCGGCTCCAGCGCCGGCAGTATCGTCGCGTCGGTGGTGGGCACGCACAGCAATGATGAACTGGCGGAAAAACTGCGCCCGGAGAACCTTTATCTGGAAGCGTTCCGCGCCGCCGGCTGGAAGGGCCTGGTACGCGGCACGCCGGTACTGGACGGCGATCATCTGGAAGCTTGCCTGGAAGAGAACATTCCCGACCTCACCTTCGAGGAGGCCTATCGCAAGACCGGCCGCGAGATCAACATCACCGTCAGCCCCTATGACCGCAACCAGCATAGTCGGCTGCTGAACTGGCGCACCTCACCCAACGTTTTGATCCGCAAGGCTTCCCTGGCCAGTTGCGCGATTCCCGGCATCTACCCTCCGGTGAGCCTGTGGGCCAAGAACATCGACGGCGAGCGGGTCCCTTACATTCCCGGGCGCAAATTCGTCGACGGCTCGATCCAGGATGACCTGCCGGTGCGGCGTCTGGCACGCCTGTTCGGCGTCAACCACTCCATCGTCAGCCAGACCAATCCCCACGTAGTGCCGTTCCTGTCACGCAGCGAGAGCACCGATTCCAGCTTCAGCACCCTGGCCGATTGGGGCGTGCGCAACCTGTCCATGAATCTGAACTACGCACTGGAACTGGCGCAGCGGCGGGTGCGCTCCAACGATCTGGGGCTGCTGATCAGCAAGGCGCAAAACGTGGTCAAGCAACGCTACATCGGCGACATCAATCTGATCCCGCCACGCCAGCCGCTGAATCTGCTGCGCATACTGCGCAACCCCAGCATGGACGATGTGCGCAACTTCATCAGTCTGGGCGAACGCACCACCTGGCCCAAACTCGACATGATCGGCAACTCCACCCGTATCAGCCGGACCTTCCTGGCCTGCCGCCAACGGCTGGATCAACTGGAGGAACGCACGCTCAACCGGTTGCAACTGGCGTATTCCCCCGACGATCCGGAACACCGGCGCGTCAGCGCCAACGATCTGTCGCACTAAGAGCACTAATAAGCACGGAGAAGATGCTTAGCGCAATTCCGTCTTGCCGCCCCCTTTAAAGCGTCATCATGAACCTCTATGTTCTCTGGAGCTGTCAACCAACATAACTGTCAGCCAACATGGCTATCAGCCAAACAAAAAGGAGGCTTAGCATGGCACTGCAATTGGGTGATACCGCGCCGGACTTCAACCAGGAGTCCACCGACGGTCCGATTTCCTTCCACCAATGGGCCGGGGACAACTGGGTGGTGCTGTTTTCCCATCCCAAGGATTTCACCCCGGTGTGCACCACCGAGCTGGGAGAAGTGGCCCGGCTGAAACCGGAATTCGAGAAACGCAACGCCAAGGTCATCGGTCTGTCAGTGGACCCGCTCGATGATCACAATGCCTGGTGCGGCGACATCGAGGAAACTCAGGGACAGGCTCTGAACTTCCCGCTGCTGGCCGACGCCGACCGCAAGGTCGCCAATCTGTATGGCATGATCCATCCCAACGCCAACGACACCCTGACCGTGCGCAGCGTGTTTGTCATCGACCCGAACAAGAAGATCCGTCTCACCATTACCTACCCGGCCAGCACCGGCCGCAACTTCGACGAGATTCTGCGGGTCATCGACAGCCTGCAACTCACCGATGGCTACAAAGTGGCGACGCCGGTGAACTGGAACGACGGCGACGACGTCATCATCGTTCCCTCGCTCAGCAACGAGGACGCACAAAAGCTGTTCCCCGAAGGCTGGGATGAGAAAAAGCCCTATCTGCGGATGGTCAAGCAACCGAAAACCAGCTGAACCGTTCCGCCCTCTGTCAGAGCGGCGGCCTGAACAGCCGAAGTCCGTGTTCGCGCGGGCTTCGGCTTTTTGATGGGCTTGTAACTCCCCCCGCCATGGTCAGCAAACCCTGGCCCGCGTCATGGTAAGCTGACTTTCCCATTGGACACCGCACCGAACCGGAATGGATCTCTCCAACACCTTCACCCAGGATGAACTTCAGCAACTGCGTAAGCACGATATCGTGATCTGGGCCGACCGCGTCATCTTTGAAGCACGGCCTCCCATCAGCGAGGATGCGTTGCGGGACATTCGCCAGCGCATTCGTGGCTCCCTGCCCGAAGACCTGCTGTCGCTCTGGCGGCTCACCGCTGGCGGCCGCTTGGACTACGATCTGCGCTTGACCATGCAGGGCAATCAGGAAGCGATTTCCTGGGCCGAGCTGTTCTACCACGACAGCGAAGGCTATCGTGATCTGCCCGGCTGGATCGAGCACGAACAGGCGCTTGCTGAAGAAGCCGCCGAGGCGCGTGGACATAATTGGGACGGCAAAATTGAAGCCCTGCCCATCGGTGGCTTCGAATACTGCGACCGCATCTATGTGGTCACCGACCATAACGCCCTGGATTACGGCCACACCCTGGCTTGGAAAATGGGCTTGCCGCCAGCCTGGCGCCACGCCATGCACGAGGACGGCCTGGCCACCATAGCACCGACTCTGCGGGAGGCTTTTCAATGCCTTGGACTGGAAAAAGATCCGGTCTCCGACGACAGCGCCGATACCGGTCTGGAATTCTTGGAGTATCTGGACTCCCGCCGGCAGGACCATGACTTGCCCGCCGCTCTGGCCGATAAGGTCATCGACTTTTACCGGCAAGCCGTGCTGGATTGGCGGGGCGCGCTGGAAACCGGCACCCTGAGCGACAATCCTCTTCTTGCCACGCTGGCTCTGAGTCACGCTATTCAACAGGACGATGCCGCCCTGCTCAGGCAATTGCTCGAGCGCGGTGTCGCGCTGGATATTCCGTTACGCGGCGACATGGGTCCGCTTTCCCTGGCTGTTATCAACAATGCCTGGTCAGTCTTTCAAGCCCTGCTTGAGCGTAATCCACCGCTCCCCGAACGGCTGCTGGACGACGTTAACGGTCCTGTCCCCAAGGCGTTGGTGGCCCGCCTGCTGACCCACCCCGATCAGGCCTCGGTACAGGCAACACTGCGCTGCGTCCTCCATGGTGTCCCCGACAGCGCCCACTGCATCGCCGAACAGCTGTCCGTACAGCAGCGCGCCACCCTGCCGCAACAAAAACAAGCACTGTTGACGTCATTGCGTACGAGTTTGGAAAAGGTTAGACAGGGCAAACTCGCGCACTACCTGGGTGAAGACGGACTGCGCTTGCAGGTGGAACGGCTGGAGGCATTCCGGCTCTAACCGGCTTCAAGGAGCGTAAGCAACCCAGCCCTTGAAGGTGAATCCGGCGTAAAACAGCTCAGACCCTTCGAAGCCCGCTTCCCGCAACAGAGCCTCCTCCTGCTCCGGGGCAAGCAAGGGCAGCCGGGCGCCAATGGCTTCGATGGCTCTTTCGGCATCAACTCCGGCAACCCCGGACGACGCCGCGAAAGCAGCATAACGCTTCAGCCAGCGCAGTTTCTCATCCTCGTCCTGGGGAAAACTGTGATGGGCCACCACCAGCGGCGCCCCGGGTTTCAAGCGGCACCGCAGCGCTTCAAGCGTGTGCCGACGCTGCTCCATCGATAGAAAGTGCAAGGTCAACAGGCAGGTGGCACCGTCGAAAGCCATGTCCGGCGCCTGGTCGATATAGCCCTCGAGAAGCTCCACACGGTCCGCGAACGGGCCCAGCGTATCCACCGCCAGCGTCAGCATCCGCGCCGAGGGATCAACGCCCAAAAAACGCCATCCGGACCGGGCTTGCGCGAAGGCCTTCAGTTCCAGGCCACCACCAGCGCCCAACACCAGAACATGCCCCTGTTCGGGGACGCGCTCCGCCAGCAGCAACTCCGCCATTCTCTGCAGCGCATGGAAACCCGGCACCTGTCTGACCGGACCTTCAGCGTACCGGGCAACGGACCCGGGATCGGAAAAAGAGGACACAGGAGATTCCTTGCCGCCGTTTCGCCTTATCGTAACTTTAATTGTTACCATAAGGAAGACACACATGGAAAAGAGAGAACAGGCGAAGAAGTTCGGCCAGACCGCCAGTCGCCTAACTAAAGCGTTTTATGCACTACGCCGATCGGCGTCCACTCACCACAACCCGCAATCATGCCGTCCCCCTGGGCATTGAGCTTCCTGAGGCAGATCGCGGCCTTCCTCTCCTTGCCGTCGATCAACATCACCGTGAACTTGTCCAGCGTGACCGCCGTCAGATCATTGCCGCCACCACAACCAGCGAGCAAGAAGAGCACCGCCACTCCCCAGAACCACTTCCTCATGTCACGTCCTTCATCCGTTGGTCTTCAGAATCGTTTTCCAGGAAGAGAGGATACCGCATCCTGACAAGGCTCGTTCCACCCTGCTGGTGACGGAGGTGTTATTTGCGGGAGAAAGGAAGATTTGGAGCGGGTGAAGGGAATGTGCCAGAGGCATCCCGCGCCAGCGCGGGACCGTCGCCAGGGCGACGTCCGCTCGCCGTATACGGCGAGACGTCGAACCGGAGGGGTCAATCCATGACCTCCAGCCACGCCAAACCAAAAAGGCCGCCATAAGGCGACCCTTTCAGTTTGGAGCGGGTGAAGGGAATCGAACCCTCGTCGTAAGCTTGGGAAGCTTCTGCTCTACCATTGAGCTACACCCGCCTTGGCGAAACGGCAATATAATTAACGCCTTATGCCATGTCCACTGTCTCACGGCATTTTCCACAGGCGCGCGCTCTGTTGCCCGAATGCCCAAGCGGGTATCCGGGTCACCAAGGGTAACTCGGCCATGGCGTCACCCACTTTTGGTGGAGAAGCCCAGACAACCAGGAGGTCAGGCGGAAACCTGGCTGTGCCGCGGCTCCGGCCGCAAGAACGCCAACACCGCCATGTACACCAAGGCGAATGGGGGGACCAGGGACATGAACAGTCCCAGTACGGCGGCAAGAACCGGTGCGCGAACTTTCTTGCGTGCCAGAAAATAGGAACTCACTGCACAGAGCACAGCCCAGGCGATCGCCATCTGCCCCAGCAGGGTGGTGCTGATATCCATCATTAGCCTCTACCTTTTGTTATCGAATAGTATCGGTTTTGGTGTCGTTCTCCACGGGGGCGCCGCTCTGGTTTGCACCGCCCGGCCCTCCCCGATCCGTAAACAGACTTGATCCAACATCAGGGAGCGGCGATCAAAAATCAACCCCTTTTTGTCGATCAAAGGTGGCTTCAAACGCCGACAGCGATGACCTCTCTGAGATGGAAAACGAGGGGGCACCGCCAAAAGCACGGCGGCGCCTCCCCCTGCCGGCGGCGTCAGGTCTCCAGTGGATAGCCCGCTTCCTGCCAGTCCGCCTTGCCTTCCACGTACTCCAATACATTCCGGTAACCGGCACCGCGCAGAAAACCGGCGGCAATGCGCGAATTCTGGCAACCGGTATTGGCGCAATACACCACGATGGTGGCGTCCTTGTCCGGTAGTGCCGTGCCGGCGAGGGCACTCACCTCCTCATGGGGGATATTGATCGCCCCGGGCAGATGACCGCTATGGAAATGCCGTTCCGGCAAGGCCTCCACCAGCACCATGGGGTCACCGTTATCCAGACGCCGTTTCAGTTCATCACGTTGAATGCTGTCGTTCATGGTTTCACTCCTTTTCACTTGGTTGCAAATGCAACCAAAACAACCCTACTCGCAACCGGTTGCACTTGCAACCACTTGCCGTTACTCTGGTGAACATGAATACGACTCCCACGGAACAAACGATTGCCGCCTGGGCCCGGCTGCTTCGCGTTCATACGCAATGGCAGGAACAGGTGCAATCGGCACTGAAAGCAGCGGATCTGCCTCCCCTGGCATGGTATGACGTGCTGCTGGAACTGCATCGCAAACGGCACGGCCTGCGGCAGTACGAGATCGGCGAGCGCATGCTGCTGCCCAAGCACAACCTGTCCCGCTTGCTTGACCGCCTGGAAAAGGAGGCATTGGTGACCCGGCGGACCAGTCCGGAGGATGGCCGGGGCAACCGGGTTCTGATCACCCGCTCCGGCCGCCGGCTGCTGCAACGCATGTGGCCGGTCTATGGCCGGGTTATCCAGGAATGTCTGGGACAGCGGCTGACCGCCGCCGAGGTAACCACTCTGGCGAAACTGCTGGACAAACTGCAGCAATAACCGGCTCTGAACAAAGCCTCTGACGTTTTGGACCCGGGGTCCGAATCGGCCTATTCTGAGAGCCTGAATGACAGAACAACGCAGGATACGTCCTGAACGCATGAGGTAGCGACCATGACGTCTTCCCGGCCCGGCGCCGGGCGTTCCTCCAATGAAGATTCTGCTCTGGTGGATCCGTCCCCCCGTTACGATTATCTGGAATACAGCCCTCACGCCGTGTCCGGCGATCAGCCGCTTGCCGCCGAAGTAGCGGTGGCGATCAGCTATAACGGCATCAATCACGCGGTAATGATGGCGACCCCCAACGATATGGAGGATTTTGTTACCGGCTTCACACTGACCGCGGGACTGGTGGATAGCCCCCTGGCGATCCACGGCATCGATCTGACGCCGCAGGAAGACGCGATCCAGGTTGAAGTGACTTTAAGCAGCCGAGCCTTCACCGCCTTCAAACACCGACGCCGCGGCCAGGCGGGCAGCGGCGGCTGCGGCCTGTGCGGGGTGGAAGCCCTGGATCAGGCCTTGCCGCCACTGCCCGTACGGGACACGGCGCCACTGCCGCCGCTGGCCCATTTGGCGGGGTTACATGAACGCTTTCAGGCAACACAAGCTCTTGCCCGCGACAGCGGCGCCATGCACGCGGCGGTTTACGTGGATGGTGCTGGTAAAACGCGTCTGTGCCGCGAGGACATCGGCCGTCATAACGCCCTGGACAAGCTGATCGGCGCCTGCGTCCGCGCGGGTCTGGATCCCGGCAGCGGCTTTTTGGCCATCACCAGCCGTTGCGGCCTGGAATTGATCCACAAAGCAGTGCGTGCCGGCGCCGGCACCCTGGTGAGTTTGTCCGCGCCATCATCGCTGAGCGTGCGGCGGGCACGCAGCAGCCGGCTGAACCTGATTCATCAGCCCCACCACGGCGCTCCCCGATTGTTCAGTCCGCCCCCCGGCGAGCAAACCGGGCACAGACACCTGGGCCAAGAACCCAGGAAGGCTTAGTCGCCCGGAATTCTATGGGGCGGCCGGCCACCTGTTTCGCGGTCTTGTCGGCAAATCACCATTGGCGGGCAGTAATAGTCCTACACGTATTTCAGCCTGGTCCTGCATTCCCGGCCGGCCCCTTCTTCTACACTGGCTCCGTCAATGGATGACCAGGAGGAACAAGGATGTCCCGCCCAATTTTGTACTTCATCGGCGCGTTACTGATCGCCGCTGCTCTGATAATGGCGGCGGCGGCCCGGGCGGCGAAAGCACCGGCGCTGATGCAAGCGAATATTTATCAAGAAGGCATTGATCTGACCGGTTACTGGGTCAGCGAGAAACTGGATGGCGTGCGCGCTTTCTGGGACGGCCAACAGTTGTTGTCACGCAACGGCAACGTGATCGATACCCCACCGGGCTTTACCGAAGGTTTTCCCACGCAGCCCCTGGACGGCGAGCTGTGGATGGGGCGCGGCACCTTCAGCCAGCTGGTGGGGATACTCAACCGGCGCACGCCGTCGGCGGAGCCTTGGCGGCACATTTATTTCATGGCGTTCGACCTGCCCTCATCCCCGGGCCCGTTCGATCAGCGCCTGCCGCGCCTGCGCAAACTGATCGACGATGCCGCCCTGCCCCACCTGCATATGGTCGACCAGCGCCGGGGACGCGACCACGCCACGCTGATGCGCGATCTGGAGCGGGTGGCGGCGGCGGGCGGAGAAGGCCTGATGCTGCATCGTGGCGGCGCGCCCTACCGGGGCGAACGCAACGACGATCTGCTCAAGGTGAAACCCTACCTGGACGCGGAAGCGGAAGTAGTCGCGGTGATCCCCGGCGAAGGCAAGTACACCGGAATGATGGGGGCGCTGCTGGTGAAAACGCCCGGCGGGCGTCATTTCCGTCTGGGCACCGGATTCAGCGATGCATTGCGAGCACGGCCTCCGGCCATTGGCAGCGTTGTCACCTACAAATATCACGGCCACACCCGCCACGGCCTGCCCCGGTTCGCCAGTTTCCTGCGCCTGCGCGAAGAAGGTCCGGGCTTTACACGCTCCTCGCGCTAGGCGATAACCGGAGACAAATCATGAACGGGGAGCGACACCATGCCCAGCGCCTTTATCACCGGAGCCCGGGGCTTTCTCGGCGGCCATCTTGCCCGCCTGTTGGTGGAACAAGGCTGGGAAGTCACCGCCCTGCTACGCCCGGGCAGCGATGGCCAGGCGCTGCGGGAGGCGGGCCTGAAGATTGTTCACGCGCCGCTGACCAACGCTACCGAGCTCACGCTGGTGATGCCGCCCGCGGTGGACGCGGTATTCCACGTAGCCGGCAACACCAGTCTCTGGCGCCGCCGCCGCGATCAGCAGTATCAGGACAATGTCATGGGCACCCGGGCGGTGGTCACCGCCGCCCTGCGCAACCAGGCGGGCAGGCTGATTCATACCTCCTCGATTTCCGCCTGGGGCCAGCAGGATGGCATTATCCATGAGGAGACTCCGTCCAACGCCGCCAACGACTGGATCGGTTACAACCGCACCAAATATCTGGCGGAAGAAGAAGTCCGTGATGGCGCCCGTCAGGGCCTGAGTACGGTGATCCTCAACCCCTGCGCCATCATTGGCGCCGGCGATACGCACAACTGGTCGCAGATGATCGGCCTGATCGACCAGCGTCGCCTGCCCGGTGTTCCCCCTGGCGGTGGCAATTTCGGCGCGGTGGAGGAAGTAGCGCGTGCCCATCTGGCGGCGTGGGACGCGGGCCGGGACGGACACAATTACATCCTGGCCGGCGTCGAGGCCAGTTTTCTGGAACTGGCGCAAACCATCGGGCGATTGCTGGGCCGGCCGGCGCCCCGCAAAGTGACGCCGCGTTGGGCACTGGGCCTGCTGGGACAGTTGTCTCCCATCGCCGCCCGTTTTACCGGTAACGAGCCCCGTCTGACGCCGGAAAAGGTGGCGCTGGTCTCCACGCGCAGCAGGGTCAGTGGCGCCAAGGCGGTACGGGAGCTGGGCTTTGATGATCAGGTACCACTGGAGGTCATGCTGCGTCGATGCATCGACTGGATGCGCGCGGAAGGGATGCTGAGAGCCTGATCAGCGGCGGGCCCGATAAACCCGGAAGCGATTGGTTTCCCGTACCACGGTCACTTGCCGGAAAGCGTCGTCCAGCCACTGGGCATAGGGCAATTCCCGGTTTGCCACCAGCCAAAGTTCCCCATCCGCTTGCAGATGCTCTGGCGCCTGCCGGATTAAACGGCGAGTGATCTGGGTGGTACGCTCACGGCCATCGTGGAACGGAGGGTTGGTCACCAGCAGATCAAAGCGACCAGTGATGCCGTCAAACAGATCGCCGCCCTGTATCTCGGCGCTCAACCCGTTATCGGCCAGAGTGGCCCGAGCGGCGGCCACCGCCGTGGCACTTGGATCCAACGCCTGCACCCGGCAGCCGGCCCGGGCCAGCCAGACCGTCAGCACACCGGCGCCGCAACCGATATCCAAAGCCTTGCCACCACCGACATCGGCGGCTTCCAGGGCATCCAGCAGCAAGTCGCTGCCTTCGTCGAGGCGGCCGTGGCTGAACACGCCGGGGTAACTGGTCACCCGTGCACCGCGCACCTCGATCACCGCGGCCTGCTCCGCCAGGGATAGCGGTGGCCCAGGTCTCAGTTGCGCCTCATACAGTTTGCAGTGGCGGGCGCTGTCGAGCAGTTGGATGTCATCGGCGAAGCCCTTGAGCCGGGTAACACCGCCACGGATTCCGCCCTTGGCCGGCCCCACCAGCCACAGCGGCAGCGGCTTGCGGATCACGCCGGCCAGATGCCGCAACAGCAGCGTCATGCGGTCCGCCGCCTTCGGCAACGGCAGGATCAACAAATCGGTGTCCTCGGCCACTTCCGGCAACGGCCGCCACTGATCCGCCGCCACGGTAAAATCATCGGCATGCAGCCACAGGGAGGCCGCAGGCAGATCGGCCAGGGCCGCGTCATCGGCCTCCACCACCCCGGCCCGGCGAGCCGCCAGCGCGGACGCCTGACGTTGCAAAAGTTTTGTGCTGTTTTCCATCACGGTCACCGGTCAGGGCAGGCGAAAAAAGGGGCGACAGTATAAACCCCGGCGGCGGCGCCACCTCAAGTTTTACATTCGCCGCGCACGCCCGGCGGTCGCGTCTCGCTAGAATGGTGAGATCACCCTACGAATGGAGGCAGGATGATCCGTCGCGCCGTACTGGTTTTCAGTTTCGCTTGTAGCGCCCTGGCATGCGCCGCACAACCCGTGAACACAAATTTCGAGGACGCGCTGCGGGCAGCTCGCGACAATGATTGGGAAACACTGGCGCAATTGGAACCACGCATCGCCCAGGATTATCCGCTGCGCGATTATCTCGAATTCCACCACCTGCGCAGGGACCTGCCGGAACTGAATCCATCGCGTCTGCGCGACTACGAAAACCGCTATCCCCGCTCCCCGTTGCCAGCGGACATCCGCCAGATTGCCTTGATCGCCTATGCCAAAGCAGGCCGCTGGGACGCCGCCGCCGAGGCCATGGACACCCCTCCCAGCGCCATCGAAGCACGCTGTTACTATCAAAGGGCGCAATTGCGCCGCGATCGCGACGCGGCGCTGCAAGACGCCCGTGAAATCTGGCTGGCCGGCCAATCCCGCCCTTCCGCCTGTGATCCGCTGTTCGAAGCCGCCCAGGCCGCCGGCGTCATCGGCCAGGAGGAAATCTGGCAACGCATGCAGCTGGCGTTCGAAGCGCGGGCCACCGGTTTGATGCGCTACCTCAAGCGCATGCTGGACGAACCTTATCAAACCGCCGGTGAATGGCTGGAGCAGCTTTATCACAATCCAGATAAGGTCGGAGAGTTGCCGGCGACACTACCCGATATCCGGCGTCAGGAGCTGGTTTCCGCGGCGCTGCAGCGCATGGCCTATACCAATACCAGCGGCGCCCGCCAGGCCTTCGAACAAAGAGCCAGACGATGGGGGCTCACTGATGCGCGGCTGCGTAACGCCGCTGGCGACCGGATTGCTTTTTACTCCACGATCCGTGGCGTTCGCGAGAATCAGGACTGGCTGGACCAATGGTTGTCGGATCACCCCGATACCGCCCTGCTGGACCAGCGTATTCGCCGCGCCATCATCGAGCAGGACTGGTCTGCCGTGACGCGCTGGATTCAACAGTTACCCGCCGAGGAAGCCGCCGACAGCCGCTGGCGCTACTGGGCCGGCCGCGCCGCCTGGGAAAACGGCCAGCGGAACCAAGCGACACCGCTATGGCAGCAGGCCGCCGAGCAACGGAATTTCTACGGTTTTCTGGCCGCCGACCAGCTCGGACAGACCTACAGCTTCAATCAGCGGGCCTACCAGCCCGATGCCAATGTCAGCCTGCCCCCCGGCGTGATCCGTGTGCGTTTGCTGCGTGACATGGGAGAGTACGGTGCCGCCTGGAAAGAATGGCACTGGCTGATGTTGCACAACGATCGCCCCCATCAGGACCGCCTGGCCCAGTACGCGCTGGAGCAGGGCTGGTACGATCTGACCGTACAGGCATCCATCCAGGCCAAGGCCTGGGACACGCTGGCCTGGCGCTTTCCCGCCGCCTACAGCCAGGAATTCGCCCGCGCCAGTGCTCGCCACAAACTGGACCCGTGGCTGGCGATGGCGATTTCCCGCCGCGAAAGTGCCTTCAATCCCCGCGCCCAGTCCCATGCCGGCGCCATGGGACTGATGCAGCTGATGCCCGGTACCGCCCGCAAGGTCGCGTTGGATGAGGAGCAGCCGGCACCATCCCGTGATCAGGTTTTTGATCCATGGACCAATATCAATCTGGGCAGCCGCTACCTCTCCGATATGCTGGACCGGTTCAATGGCAACCGGATTCTGGCCCTGGCCGCCTACAACGCCGGTCCGGGCCGTATTCCGCAGTGGCTGCCGGAACGAAGCGACAGCCGCCCGATGGATGTGTGGATCGAGTCCATTCCCTTCCGCGAAACCCGCGAGTATGTGCAGGCGGTGCTCACCTACCGGGTACTGCTGGCCGGTCTACACGCCCCAAACGAGAAAGTGCATTTGACCACCCCGGCGGAACGCGACGTGGACTATTCCCAGGCGCTTTTGCAAAGCGATGAGGCACTGGCGAGGAAATAATAAAAGGGCTACGAAGCTACTGTAGGAGCTTGCCTGCAAGCGAATGGGTATTTCTCAGGCATTCTCGGGATATTCGCTTGCGGGCAAGCTCCTACAGTGGCTTCGTGGTCTGGTCCGTGGGAAGCAGCCTAGTTCAACTGGCGGATATGATAGTTAAGGCGCCCGTCGCGCACGGACGCGGCCAGCGCCGGATGCGCTTGCACCCGGCGCCGCAAGTGAACGCTGCGCGCCGGCAATCGGGAAAACGCCACCACCGCATTATGGCAATCCCCGCAGGACAGACGAAAACGGCTGGCCCAACCGGCCATGGCGGCGGAACCGGCCGCGTGGCTGTCGCGAAATTCGCGATAATCACCGAAGTTCATCACCAATACGCCATGCTCGGAGACATGCCGGCTCAAGCTGTGGCACCAGTCGCGATCCGCCGCCACCGCCCGCGTTACCGATTCGTCACTGGGCGCGAACAGGTCCTCGATGATCAAATCGAAAGGCGGCCCCTGGTAATCACGCAACCATTGCACCGCGTCGCCTTCCACGGTTTCCATATCATCGTCGATCACCTGAAACACGTCCCGCGCCACGGTCAGATGCAACGGGTCCATTTCCACCGCCACCAGACACTCCGGTTTCAATAACCGGCGCAGCGGCGGGATCAGCGTGCCGCCTCCCAAACCCAGCACCAGCACCCGCCGCAGCCGTTCCGGTTCTCCCAATAACGCCGGCAACCACAACAGATCCCAGACACTGCCGGTGACCAAACGGCGGGGGTGGAATTCGGAGTGCTGCACCCCATTGGCGTACAGCTCCAAAGTGGTTCGCCGGCGACGTACCTGATAACACACCCCGTCGTGCTGCTGCTCCCAGATCAGACTCATTTAATCGTTGCCCAGCCCAAGTTGAATGCCAGCCAGTTTACCGTCCACGACCGGTTCGCCGAGACGAACGCGGCCCGCATCCAGCCCATGCTGCTCAACCAGTTCGTTACGCGCGTTCTCCGCCCTCTGGGCCGCCAGTGTCCGCAGCGTCTGTGCGTTGACATCCTTGGCGGCGGCGTCCACCAGCCGCTCCCAGGCCAGCCGGGCACGGCGGGCATCGGCCTCGTCATCCCGGCCTTCGACGCCCAACTCGGCGCTGTCGGTATCGAATCGGCTTTCGAATTCCTTGACGATGCGCTTGCCCCAACGGCTATCGGCCAGAGCGGCCTGCTCCCCCGGCCAGTCGCCGCGGAACAGACCTTCACTCAATTGCTCGCCCAGGGCCTGGCGAGCAAAGGCGGCCCGGTCCTCGTCATTGGTTTGTCCGCTGAGTGCCACCGACAGGCCCGGCCTTTTGCTGAGCACGTCATTCAGGGTCGCCAGATTCTGCCGGGTTTCCGCACCGGGCATGGCTTCGCCGGCGGGAAACGCGATCTGCTCCAGATCCTTGCCACCGGCCAGACTGGACAACAGCGAGAATGGCGCTGTGGCGGCTTTCACCAAGACGTTCTTGATCACCGTGAAGACCAGCCCGGTAACACTGAAACTGGGGTCGTTCATGTCTCCGGACACGTTCAGCGGAAGATTGATCATGCCCGAGGAATCACGCAGCACCGACAAACCCAGCCGCACCGGCGCATTCACGGCTTCATCGCTCTGCACCCGGTCCCCCAGGAAAAAGCGGTCGGCGGCCACCGTGGAGCGGCTTTCCAACTGATTGTTTTCGATCTTCACCGTGGAGTTCACGCTCAACAGGCCGCGGCGCACCGCGTAGCCGAGAAAGCGCCCGGTGTAGGGGGTCAGCCCTTCCATGCCATAGCTTTGGAAATCCATTTTCAGGTCCAGGAACAACGGATCCGGTGACACCGTGCCTTCCGCTTTCAAAGGCGCGTTGCCGTTCACCTTGCCGTTCAGGGTGATCGCCGCACGGCCTCCGCCAGTGTCGAAGTTGCGCACCGTGCTGTTCCATTGTTCCAGGGAAATGGCGAACGGTTTCGACAGCGACGCATCGTTGTGCGCCAGCTTCGAATTCTTCACGCGGACCTGTTTCAGGCCGACCCGCCAGGCCGGCCCGCCGGCGTCACCGCCACCACCGCCGGTGCCAAGCCGCGACACCAGGTCCCGGCCCTGGGCGTCAACGCGATTGACCAGATCCAAGCCGCTGATATCAATATTCGCTACCGTGGCGCGATGCTCGGCGGTGTTGACGGACACACCACTGGCCTGCATCGCCGCCAATTTGGCGAAGCTCTGGCCATTGCCTTCAAGCAGGTCAAGGTTGTTCAATCCGGCGCCGCCGGACACAGTCACCACCGGTTGCTCGCCGGACACATCCACCTTCACGTCCGCGCTGGCCTGGCCGCTGCGAACGGTGATCGGCACCGCCTGTTTCACCCAGGGAGCGAACGCCGGAAGCGGGATAGCGTCCGCTTTGATCGCCGCGGAGACGTTCAGCGGCGACAGACTGCCTTCACCGCTGTGATTGAGCTGGCCACTCTCCGCCAGCAGCGCGTCGCCCTGCCAATGCCAGCTGATCTGGTCGCCCACGGTCACATCGGTGACGGTCAGATTGGTGTTGGTGAGCGCCACTGGCGTGGCTGGATTCACGGTTTTGTCCAGCAGTGTCAGTTGCGCTTGTTCCAACGCCACCGTTTGCAAGGTTACCCGCCAGGGTGCGCCGGCACTGTCTTCGGTGTTTTCATCGTCCTCTTCGGACGCGTTACGCGGCAGGAACAGGGTGGCCAGATCAAGCCCTTCCTGATCCAGCTCCGCTTTCACCACCGCGTCACTGATGCGCACTTCCGGCACCGTTACCTCACGGGCCACGGTATCCAGGCTTACACCGTTGACGGCGATGCGTGGCAGGGTCAGATTGGCCTCTTCCTGACCGGCACGGCGGATCACCAGGTTATCCAGTTCCAAAGAACCGTTGCTCACCGTCAGTCCCTGCCCCTGTTCCGCCGAGAACCGGTAATCCGCGCTCAACGCCAGATGGCCGGACGGAATACGGAAATCGAATTGGGAGCGCAGCAACTGAGCAAAGGACACCAGATCCACCTGGGTCATGCTCAACTGCCCATCGGTGCTCAACGGCAGGAGATTAAAGCGACCGCTCCATTCCAGCGTGCCACCATCCGGCCCCTCGATATTCAGGGCATAGCGATTGTCTTCCTGCTCCGGCGTCCGGGTAGTGAGATCCTCGACCTTGAATTCCACCGGCAGCGTCAGCGTCACCGGTTCCTCGCCGGTGGCGTCGATGAAGCGCACCTGGCCGGCGGTCAATTGCAGCACATCCACTGTCAGCGCCGGCACCGGGGATTCCTGTTGTTGCGCCCCGTCAGCCTCGCCGGCCGGTGTTTCTTCCGCTACCGGCTGCTCCTGTGGCTCTTGAGGTTCCTGTTGCTCCTGCTCTGGCGCGACGTCTTGCTGCTCCGGTTCGCTGTCCGCCACGGTATCGGGGCTCTTCTTATCGGCGTTATCCGTATCAGCGCTGTCCGCATCGGCGGCCGGTTGTGAGAGCCTGGCAAGAATATCGTCGATACTCAGCTCGCCGCCCTTGCCCCGCCACAGCCCCGCGTCCAGCCCATCCAGGCTGATTTCCCTGACCCACGGGCGCCAATGGAACAGCGAAGACCAGAACTGGGCATTGACGAACAGACGCTGAAACCCCAACAGAGTGTCAGTGCGGTCGTCGGCGATATCGAACCCTTCCACGGTGGCCGATAAGACAAAGGGATTGAGACTGACCTTTTCCACCGTTACCGTCCGACCCAGCAACGAGGACAATTCCTCCTCCGCTTTGCCGCGCAGCCAGCCGGGCAGAATCAGTCCCACCACCACCAGATACAACACGTAGAGGAAAAGGCAGATCACCACCGTACGCCGGCCCCAGCCCTGGCGGCGCCACCACTGTAATGGGGTGTCCATGTCAGTCTCCTGTTCCTTGCGTCCGTGAGAGCACTATTACTGTCCCGAGATAGCCTTTGTCGATACCGCCCGCCAAACCCCGGCCCGGCTCAATTATCGACGACGAGACCGCCGCCGAGGTTTCCACGGCCATTGTGCCGGGAATCAGCGCCGGCACAATCGGGGCCTTCCTTTCTGGAGAGCCCCCATGAGCGACAATTATCTGCTTAGTCTGTACCGCAAAACCCGCCGGATTCCCAAGGGGCGGGAATTGTTTTCCCTGATTTTCAGCCGCAAGGCGCCTTATTTCGGCACCGTCCGGCCCCTGATCGCCGAATTGCGTCCCAACTACTGCGAAGTTCACATCAAAAAACGCAAGGCAGTGGAGAATCACATCGGCACGGTTCATGTCATCGCCATTTGTAATGCCCTGGAAGCCGCCATGGGCGCCATGGCCGAGGCATCCATTCCCAAACACCTGCGCTGGATTCCCAAGGGCATGGACGTGCGCTACACGGCCAAGGCCAGCAGCGACATCGTCGCCACCGCCGAAGTGGACGCCGATGCCTGGGAAAACGGCCCGGACCTGCCGGTTACCGTCACCGCCCGTCGCGACGACGGTACCGTCGTGGTGGCCGGTACCATTCACCTCTGGGTTACCGAAAAACCGGCCCGGGACGCCTGACTTCACTAGTGCGCATCGATGAACTCAACGATACGGTCCGCCGCCTCACGCAGGTTGTCCTGATGGCTTACCGGCGCCGATTTGCGCGGCTTCAGGTCGTGATCCCCATCGGGCAGCCAGGTCACCGTCACCCGGTTGCCCAGCGCATAACCGGCCACCTCCGGCGGCTTGCCGAACGGGTCCCGCTCACCCTGGCAGATCAGCGTCGGCCGCGACAACAGCGGCAAGTGTTCGGTGCGCGTACGCTCCGGCTTCCCCGGCGGATGGAATGGATAGCCCAGGGCCACCACGCCGGCCCAGGGCTGTTCGACCGCTCCGGTGTCCGCCGCCAGCAGCGTTGCCATGCGGCCTCCCATGGATTTGCCGCCAATCCACAGCGGCAGTCCGGCGCTGTTTTCCTTGAGCACCTCGCCCACAACGGCATCGAACCTCGCCAGCAATTTCCCGGCCCGGTCCGGCGGTGCCTTGACGCCTTCGCGCCGCCGCCGGTCCATATAATCGAATTCAAAGCGGGCCACCTGAATACCCCGCTCCGCCAGCAGTTCCGCCATGCCGGTCATAAACGGACTGTCCATCGGCGCCCCGGCGCCGTGGGCCAGCACCAGGGTAGCTTTTGGCCGCTCCGGCCGATTCCACAACAACGACAACGATCGGTCTCCTCACCATCAGGCCTGCAACCAGGCGGCCATACGACGGGTCACCAGGCGCGGGGAGAATTTACCAAGCCACACCAGCAACCGGTTGCGCCAGCCGGTTACCACGATGGCCCGCCGCCGGTGCTCCAGAGCCTTACGCACCACATCGCGGGGCTGCATGGTACCGGCCCTGAACAGCCGGGTCCCGCTCATGTTGGCCTGCTCGGCGAATTCGGTACGGGTGGCACCAGGACAAAGCGTACTGACCTCAATACCCTGCCCGCGCAATTCCTCATGCAGAGCTTCGCTGAAGGACAGGACAAACGCCTTGGTGGCGTAGTAAACCGCCATGTTCGGCCCGGCCTGAAAGGCGGCGGTGGAGGCCACGTTGATAATGAACGCATCGCGGGCATTGCTCAGTTGCGGCAGCACCTGCCAGGTCAGCGCCACCAGCGAATTGACGTTCACCTGAATCATGTTCATCTGCCGTGACAACGGCAGATCCTTGAATGGCCCCCGCTCCCCGAAACCGGCGTTATTGATCAACCCCACCAGACGAATGGCGCGGGTATCCAGGTCGTGTATCAGGCGCGATACCGCATCGGGTCTGGCCAGATCGCATTCCAGCGCCACCACCTCGATATTGAACGAGGCCGCCAGTTCCTCGCCCAGCCGCCGCAGGGCCGGCAAACGCCGCGCCGCCAGCACCAGGTTGTACCCTTCCGCCGCCAATTGCCGGGCGAAAGCATCGCCAATACCGGCACTGGCGCCGGTGATCAGTACCGCTTCCATACCCCGCTCCGTCGATGGTTCAGATGCCCTCAGTTAACGCTTTTTTCACTGCATATTTAAGTGTCGATTCGTAAAAGCCTGTTCAAAATGGCGCAGACCGCGAACGCCGGAGAAATTCTAATCCCCCCACAGACTCATCTGGCCTTCCAGGCCCGGAGGCCGAAAACCGGAAACATCCAGCTTGAAACCTTCCCGGGGCGCCAGACCGTGACGCTGGCAGGCGTTGCGGAACCGCTGGGACAACAACGACGCCCAAGGCCCCTTGCCCTGATGACGATGGAACCAACGGCTGTCATAAGCGGCGCCGCCATGCAGCTCCCGCAACGTCGCCATCACCCGCCCGGCGCGATCCGGATAATGCTCCCGCAGCCACTGTTCCCACAGAGCGCCCAGTTCATGGGGCAGACGCAGCACCACATAACCGGCGCTGCGGGCGCCGGCGGCGGCCACCTGCTCGACAATATCTTCCAGTTCGTGATCATTGATGAACGGAATCAACGGCGCCACCAGCACCGTCACCGGCACACCGGCCCGGGCCAGCTCCCGCACCACCCGCACCCGCTCGCGGCCGGCGGTGGCACGTGGCTCCAACTGATTCTTCACCGTATTGTCCAGGGTGGTCACCGACACCGCCACGCTGGCCCGCCCGTTCCGTGCCATCGGCGCGATCAGATCCAGATCCCGCAGCACCAGAGCGCTTTTGGTGATCAGGCTGAACGGGTGCGCGCAATCGGACAACACTTGCAGGATTTCCCGGGTAATGCGCCGCTCCCGTTCCACCGGTTGATAGGGATCGGTGGCGGTACCGATCACCAGCGGGCGGCAACGGTAGCCCGGCTTGCGCAGCGCATCACGCAACACCTCGGCGGCGTTGTCCTTACAAAAAATCTCGCTTTCAAAATCCTGCCCCGGGGACAGATCCACATAGGCGTGATTGGGGCGGGCGAAACAGTAAATGCAGCCATGCTCGCAGCCCCGATAGGGATTGATACTGCTGTCAAAGTGCAGATCCGGGCTGCGATTATGGGTAATAACGGAACGGGCGATTTCCCGGTGGTAGCGAGTGGGCCGCGCCGTCGGAGGCTCGTCCCGTTCTATCCGGGTTACCGCGAAACGACCCGGGCATTCGCTCAGGGTACCCCGATTACCAGCTTGGTTGGCCATGATCCGCCCTCAAAATACTGTTCTTTTGAACAGTATTATCAGGACAGATCAGAGCCAACGCAAGCGCTTTGGATGGCGCCGGAGGAAGAGTTAGTGCAGCGGTATCGGCTGGACCAGCACCCAGGGTTTGACCACCAGGGTCCATAACTCCTGATCGGCCGCGAACCAGTCCCTGGCCTGCTCATCCTGGACCAGATCCACTTCGCCGCTGTGTCGCCAGGCGGCGATTTGCGCCGCCTGATCCTCGGCGAACGCCGCCGCCACATCGATCAGGTCCAGGTGGGCGGCCACCGCCACCACCTGGCCCCGGGCGAAAAACGGTTGCAACTCGGACCAGCGTATCGGAGCGGTTTCCTGATTCAGTTTTTCTCGCAATACCTGGCCGGGGGAAGGCTCGGTCATGACGGCTCCGGTCGAAAAAAGGGGCGCCATTATGGCCCAGGTAACGAGCGGGGCAAAACCGCCGTCACCATTGGATTTCGCGGCCCACCCGCGGCAGCGGATCGCCATGCCGGTCATAGGCGGTCAGCGATGCCCCGTTGTCATCGAGCACGATCCGCGAGAACGCATCACGGCTATGCACTTCGCCGGGCACTGACACCTTGCCCATCGATAACCGGCTCAAACCGCGCAGGCTGTGCTGATCACGGATCATCGGCCGGTACCAGCGAAACGCCATCAGCGCGGTGGGCCAGAACAGCCCGGAGCAGATCCAGGCATGCACCGGCGCGCGGCCACGGGCGTCCAGGCGCGCGTAAAGCGAGGCGTGCACATCGCCGCTGAGTACCAATACCCGTCGACAGCCGGCATCACGGATACCCTCCAGCAGCCGCTGACGCTGGCCCCGGAACCCTTCCCAGGCGTCGTTGCCGCGAAACGGCCAGCGCTGTTCCGGGAACAGCGGCACCGAGGACACCAGGCATTTGATTCGGTCAGGTTCCGTATTGAGCCACTCCAGCACCGCTTGTTCCTGTGCCTTGGAGGTAATCCGCTTCTGCCATGGCCAGCGGCTCAGCACTCGCTCCGTACGCAGGTCCATCATGAAGAAGTCCGCGCACCCCCAGCGGAAGCGGTACCAGAGCGCATCCGGATCACGGTCCAGGCGGGTACCGGCGTCGTTCAGCGGCACCGCTGGCGAATGCGACGCCTGATAGATCTGATAGGCCTTGATCGCCGCCGGATACTTGCTGGTCCAGAGATCGGCGTCCGCCCGCGCCGGCCAGTTATTCTCGATCTCGTGATCATCAAGGATCATGTGCTGGTTGTAACGGGCCATCAGCCGCTTGATGTTGGGCTGACCAAAACTCTGCCGGTACAGGTCGAAATAATGCTGCTGGGTGGACGCCGCCGACAGCCGCCAGGTGGCATCGGCATAGACCTGATCGCCGCCAAACATGACGAAATCCGTGGGCTCATGCTCGGCGACACCGGCCATGGTGGCGAACACCCGGTCGGCCCGGGCGTCCTCCACCTCCCGGTCGGGTCCGACGAAGCGATAGCAACAGGAGCCGAACAGGAACCGGGCCGGCGCTGTTTCATCCAGCGGCGAGGTACGGAAGGTCCCCTCGTCGGCTCCGTCCCACTGTAATGCTGTATCGACCACGGCACTGTCACTGACCCAGCCGGCCTGGAACTGGTAACGGCATCCCGGTTCCAGTTCCGAAAGCACCACCACGCCGCTGCTGTCGAAATTGCCGTTGATACGAAAATGCTTCGGTCCGCGCCAATGGTGTTCCCCTTCGCGGCGCCAGCGAATCCGCCCCAGTGCCTTTTTCTCCCCGGCCACCAGCGACGCGCTTGGCATCACCCCCAAAATACGCACCCGCCGTGGCGCTACCGCTCCCACCACGGGTCCCACCGAAAATGAGTGGACTTTCACATTTCCCCCTGTTTTGCGTGGTCACCATCCATGGCGGCCATCCCGCGGACCGTCGCCAAGGCGACGTCAAAATCGCTCCCGGCGATTTTTCGTGACCACCGTCCATGGCGGTCACCCTGTGGGCCGTCGCCAAGGCGACGTCAAAAATCGCTCCCGGCGATTTTTTCCTCTCTATTCCGAGCTGGCAAGGCCGCCATACTTAATTAATACTATCCAGATGGATCGCCTCATCGGGTTACAACGATTTTGATCAAGGACGCAGCAAACCGCTCAATCTGGCTCGCACTTTCCGGCTTGCTCATCTTGCTGCTGTCGGTAAGCGCGCACGCCGCGGAAGCGGTGGTCATCAACCACGGCGACGATGACCTCTCGCCCTATTCCCACCTCGGCTATTTCTGCGCTCCGGCCAACCAGGTGCCCGACCGCGACACCCTGACCCGCGATCTGCAACGCTGGCCCTGGCAACCTGCCGGTGAGCACGCCCCCAATCTCGGCTTCACCCGGGACCATTGCTGGTTCCGGCTGGCGGTGGAGAACCGCGATCCGGCGCGCACCGACTGGCGCCTGGAAATCCCCTACGGCCTGCTGGGGCGGCTACAAGTGTACGTGCTGGACGGGCAGAATGCGCTGCTCTCGGAGTACCGGGCCGGGATCGATCTGCCCTTCCAGGCGCGCCCGGACCATCACGCCCTGCCGGCGTTCCCGTTAACCCTGCCCGCCGGCGAACCGCGCACCGTATTGATGCTGGTGGATTCCGCCCACAGCATCCAACTGCCCATGCAGTTGCTCAGTTCCGAACATTTTCATCAGCAGTTGCAGCACAGGACCCTGCTGCAAGGCCTGTTCTTCGGCGGCATGCTGGTGATGATTCTCTACAATCTGGTGCTGTTCTTCACCATCCGCGAGCGGGTTTATCTGCTGTACGTTTGCTGGTCCCTGGTGGTGACGCTGTTCATGGCAACGTTACACGGGTTCAGCCAGCAATATCTGTGGCCGGGTTCCGCTTTGATCAGTCAATACTCGGTGCATTATCTGCTGCCACTGATCGTTATCATGCCATCGCTGTTCAGCCTCAATTTCCTCAGTCTGGCGGAGCGGGCACCACCGCTGGCCCAGTTGCTCAGGGGGCTGGTGACGGTGGGAGTGGTGCTGCTGTTGGCGGCGCCCTTCATCAGCCGCGATACGCTCATCCCGATCTGCGTGCTGGCGATCCTGGTCATGGATATCAGCATCATGGCGGTGGCGGTGGCCCGGGCTCTGGCCGGCGATCCCGACGCGCGTATTTTCACGCTGGCCTGGACCTGCTTCATGGTCGGCGCCGCCACCATGGCGCTGAACAAGTACGGTGTACTGCCACGGACCACGCTCACCGAGAATCTGGCGCAAATCGGCGTGTTCCTGGACGTGGTGCTGTTGTCCCTGGCGCTGGCGCGGCGTATCACCCGGCTCAAGGAGGCCCACGCCCATTCCGTGCGCGACAAGGCGGTGGCCGAGATGGAAGCGTTCAAGGCCGGTGCCCGCAACCAGGCCAAGAGCGAGTTCCTGGCCACCATGAGCCACGAAATCCGCACCCCCATGAACGGCATCATCGGCATGACCGACTTGCTGCGGCGTACTGATCTGACGCACCAGCAGGGTCAGTATGTGGACACCATCTACCAGTCCACCCAATCCCTGGTCACGGTCATCAACGACATTCTCGATTACTCCCGTATCGAATCCGGCAAGCTGGAACTGGAGCTTCAGGAAGTGGACCTGGAGGCTCTGGTGGACGATTGCGTGCGGCTGTTCACCGCCCGCGCCAACGAAAAACGGCTGCCTCTGTACACCTACATCGACTCGCGGGTGCCGCAGTACATCCAGGCCGACCCGATCCGCCTGAAGCAAATTCTCACCAATCTGCTCAGCAACGCCTTCAAATTCACCGATCGCGGCCAGGTGGCGCTACACCTGACCGTGCGTCAGCCACCCGACGATCAGGGCTATTGTGTGCTGATGATGGAAGTGGTGGACACCGGCATCGGCCTGGACGAGGCGCAGCAGCGCAATCTGTTCCAGGTGTTTAACCAGAGCCCCCATGGCGCCCGCCACAAGGCCCAGGGAGCCGGGCTTGGTCTGACCATCTGCAAACGGCTGGTGCAGTTGATGGGCGGCGAGATCGGCGTATCCAGCTCGCTGGGGCGCGGTGCCACCTTCTGGTTGACCCTGCCCACGCGGGTTCAGCGCGGTCCACGGCAGGACCGGCCTCTGGCCGGCCGCAAGGTCATGTTGCTCAATCAGGACGCGGCCCTGTCGTTGAGCCTGTCCCAGTTGCTCACCCGCTGGGGCCTGCAAGTGTATGAGAACAGCGATGCCCGCGAAGCCTTGAACACCCGCCCGGCGGACCTTGAGGTGGATCTCCTGATCGCGGCGGAGGACAACCTGCAGCTGTGCGACGACCTGCTGGCCGCGCGACGCGCCTTCGGCAATCCGCCCCTGATGATCCTGCAGACCATTGGCGCCCAACTGGAAGGCGAATTGCCGGAAGACATGCTGCTGCTGGAAACACCGGTGTCGTCCCGGGGCCTGAAGAGCACCCTGGGCCAGTTGCTGCGGCAGCAGCAACCGGCCGCCCCCGAGACAGGGCCGCGTCCCGCCAGCACCGGCTCACCGTTGTCACGGCTGAACGTCATGGTGGTGGAAGACAATGCCGTGAACCAGTTGGTGATCGACTCCATCCTGCGTTCACTGGGCATTCACGCCACCCTCCTCGACCACGGCGGCCAGGCGCTGGAGCACGCGATGCAGACGCCGGGGGGCTGGGACGTGATCTTCATGGACTGCGAAATGCCGGTCATGGATGGCTATCAGGCCACCCGCGAGATCCGCCAGTTCGAGGCGGACCGGGAGGTGGACCCGAGCTGGATCATCGCGCTGTCCGCCCACGCCACCAATGACTACGTGCAGAAAGCTCGGGAAGCCGGCGTGGACGACTACCTCAGCAAACCGGTCTCTCGCGACCAGGTGATGGAGGCGCTGCAACGCAACCGGGCCATCGCCAATCTGAGCGCGCCTTAGGGGATTCTTCCGCGAGTCCCCCCCAACCCTGTTTTGTATCCGCGGGCGCGGCCGAATCGGGCGTGAAAATAACCGCCATGGCCAGTATCATAGCCGGTCCGATTCCGTCCACGATGTAGTCTTTCATGAGCGACCAAACCCGTAAGATCCTGGTTACCAGCGCCCTGCCCTATGCCAATGGCCCGATCCACCTGGGTCATCTGCTGGAGTACATTCAGACCGACATCTGGGTGCGCTTCCAGAAACTGCGTGGCGTCAATTGCCTTTATGTCTGCGCCGACGACGCTCACGGTACCGCCATCATGCTCAAGGCGCAGGAAAACGGCATCACGCCGGAGCAGCAGATCGCCCAGGTGAAAGCCGATCACGAACGGGATTTCGCCGACTTTCTGATCCGCTTCGATAATTACTACAGCACCCACAGTCCGGAGAACAAAGCGCTCTCCGAAATGGTGTTCCAACGGAACAAGGACGCCGGCTACATCGTCGAGAAGACCATCACCCAGCTTTATGACCCGGAAAAGGGCATGTTCCTGGCGGACCGCTTCGTACGCGGCACCTGCCCGAAATGCAAATCCCCGGATCAGTACGGCGACAACTGCGAGGTGTGTGGCGCCACCTACTCGCCGGCGGAGCTGATCGAGCCCTATTCCGCCATCAGCGGCGCCACTCCGGTGGAAAAGGAGGTCACCCAGTTATTCTTCGACCTGCCTCAGTTCGAACCGTTGCTGCGCGAATGGACCCGCTCCGGCTCCCTCCAGGAAGGCGTGGCCAATAAGCTTCAGGAATGGATGGAAGATCTGCAGCCCTGGGATATCTCCCGGGAGGCGCCCTACTTCGGCTTTGAAATTCCCGGCTATCCGGGCAAATTCTTCTATGTGTGGCTGGACGCCCCGATTGGTTACATGGCCAGTTTCCAGAACCTGTGCGAGCGCGAAGGGCTGGATTTCGATGAATACTGGCAGCCGGACTCCAAGACCGAGCTGTATCATTTCATCGGCAAGGACATCATCAACTTTCACGGCCTGTTCTGGCCGGCGATGCTGGATGGCGCCGGGCTGCGCAAGCCCACCGCCATCTTCAGCCATGGCTTTGTCACCGTGAACGGCGCCAAGATGTCCAAGTCGCGCGGCACCTTCATCAAGGCACGCACCTATCTGGAGCATCTGAATCCGGAGTACCTGCGCTATTACTTCGCCGCCAAACTCAACAACCGGGTGGACGACTTCGATCTCAACCTGACCGACTTCGCCCAGCGAGTGAACACCGATCTGGTCGGCAAGGTGGTGAACATCGCCAGCCGCACCGGTAACTTCGTCAAGAAATTCGGCGGCACTCTGAGTGCTCAGCTGGATAATCCATTGCTGGTGCGGGAAGCCCAGGAAGCGGCGCCCCGCATCGCTGAGTTCTATGAACAACGGGAATTCGGCAAGGCGATGCGGGAAATCATGGCGTTGGCCGATCACGCCAATGGCTATATCGCCGACAAGGCCCCCTGGACCCTGGCCAAGGAAGAAGGCCGGGAACAGGAAGTGCTGGCCGTGTGCACCACCGCCCTGAACGTGTTCCGCCTGCTGACGCTGTATCTGAAGCCGGTATTGCCGGGTCTGGCGGAGCGGGCGGAGCAATTCCTGGCGGTCGAGCCGATGACCTGGGCGGACGCCGATAAGCTGCTGCTGGAGCACCCGATCAACAAGTTCACTCCGCTGATGGCGCGGGTGGATATGGCCCATATCGAAGCCATGCTGGAAGCATCCAAGGATTCCACGCCGGCGGCGGCAAAGAACAAGGAAGACAACAAAACAGCCGGGGCGGCGGCGCAAAGCGAGGGTCACATTGATATCAGCGATTTCAGCAAGGTGCAGCTGCGCGTCGCCAGGGTGATCGAAGCGTCCCATGTGGAAGGCGCCGATAAACTGCTGTGTCTGCGGCTGGATGTCGGCGCGCTTGGCGAGCGCACTGTGTTTTCCGGCATCAAAGCCAAATACAGCCCGGAACAATTGAATGGCAGGTTACTGGTGCTGGTCGCCAACCTGGCGCCACGCAAGATGAAATTCGGTGTCTCCGAAGGCATGATTCTGGCCGCCGGCCCCGGTGGCGAGGATATCTTCCTGCTGTCTCCGGACAGCGGCGCCGAACCCGGTATGGAAGTGGGCTGAACACCGCGGGAAGACTCACCCCGTTATTCCGCGATGTGTCTCCCCTCCCAAAAAAAAGCGGGCCATAGGGCCCGCTTTTTTATCGGCTGGCAACCGCGCTTTAGCGTTGCTGCTGTTGTTGCTGTTGCTGCATCTGCTGCATACGCTGCTGCATCTGGCGCTGCTGCTCTTCCATTTTCTTCTGCAGCTCGGCGCGTTGCTCTTCGGTCATTACCGATTCCACCTGAGCTTGCAGCAATACCGTTTTACCGGTGATCTCGCCCATCACTTCACCCAGTTTCTTCGCCGTGCGAGTAATATTGCGCTCGCTGTAACCGGGCTTCACTTCGCCTTGCAGCTTTTCCTGAAGGCTGCGAGCTTCCGCCTGGAGCTTGCGGACCTCGGCATCGGTGGACTGAATCAGACCACGGATTTCCTTCTGCTGATCGTCGGTCAGATTGACCAGACTGGCCAGCTGCGCCACTTCATCCGGCTGCCCAGCCTGCTGCGCCTGAGCGGCCAGCGGCAAGCTCAGAGTCAAAGCGGTCAGGGCCACGCCGAGCAATCGAAAAAGTTTCATAACATCTCCATTGAAATTCATCTTCAGGTCCGATACGCCGTGTACCCTATCTCATTCCCCCGGGAAAAACGCGGTGCGGTATGGAAAACACGACACTTTTTACGCTTGTTCAACATCAACTGCCCGCCGCTGGGGCGGGCGCTATCCGTGATTCTCGCGCCTTCGCTACCCTGCATGAGAAGGAGGGTTGATGTCCAGTACCCCGGAGCTGCCGCCGGTCCTGGCCGGACCAATTCTGAGACGATTGGAAGAACGACGCCTGGTTCTGTGGCTGGTTGCTTCCCACGATCTGGATTTGCATCTGCACCTGTTCGAAACGGATCCGCAGGGCGCACAACCGGACCGGCAATGGCCTCTGAACGCCGACAACTGCCGCAGGCTGCCGGTCGGCGCCGCGGCGGTACTGCACCTGATCGATCTGCCACTGACCTCTTCATTGCCCGAGGGACGGGAAGTCGGCTACGACCTGATCGTCCATGGCCACGGGGCGGTAGCGGACTGGGCGCCCCATTTGCTGCACGCCGGCCAGCGCCGTCCCAGCCTGGTATGGCGGCCGCGTCTTACCAATCTGCTGCACGGCTCCTGCCGCAAGCCCCACCAGCCCGGGCCGGACGGGCTGGCGCGGGCGGATCAGGTGGTGGCGGACTCGCTCGGTGATCCCGAAACGCGCCCTAACCTGTTGTTGCTCACCGGCGATCAGATCTATGCCGATGACGTGGCCATGCCGATGCTGGCCACCGTCCACGCCCTGATTGAGCGGCTCGGGCTGATCGATGAAACCCTGGAAGGCGCCCGCGTTGGCGACAGCCAGGCGCTTTACCAACACCATGACGGCTTCCACCGGCAACGCCTGCTACCTGCGGTGGAAAGTGGCCGCGCCCTGCGCAAACGCTTTTTCGGCGGCGTGCGCAAGCCAATCTTCACCACCGCCAGCGCCGACCGCCATCTGGTCACATTCGCCGAGGTGATCGCCATGTATCTGCTGGCCTGGTCGCCGACCCCCTGGCATCTGGCCGAGCCGCGCCCTCCTCTCCTGGACGCCACCGACCAGGAACAGTATCAGCGCGAAGCGCGGGCCTTGGCCACGTTCCGGGAACAGATGCCAGCGGTGGCCAGGGCCTTGGCCCATCTGCCGACGCTGATGATCTTCGACGATCACGATGTCACCGACGATTGGAATCTGACCGCCGACTGGGAGTTGACCGCCTACGGCCAGCCCTTTTCACGCCGCATCATCGGCAACGCCCTGATCGCCTACCTGCTCTGTCAGGGCTGGGGCAACGCGCCGGACCGGGTGGCGCCTCTGATCGATGACGCCGCCGCGCTGCTCGGCGACGGCACCGGCGCTCTGGTGATGGCGTCCCAGGACGCGCTGATCACCCGCCTGCTGCGTTTTGATGGCTGGCATTACCAATGGCCGGGCACGCCCAAACTGATCGTACTGGATACCCGCACCCGCCGCTGGCGCAGCGAGCGCCGCCCTACCCGTCCTTCCGGGCTGTTGGATTGGGAGGCGCTCTCCGAACTGCAACAAGCCTTGCTCGGCGAGGAAGCCGTGGTGGTGGTTTCACCGGCCCCAATGTTCGGCGTGAAATTGATCGAGACCGTGCAGCGGCTGTTCACTCTGATCGGCAAGCCGTTGATGGTGGACGCCGAAAACTGGATGGCGCACCCGGGGGCCGCGCGGGTTCTGTTGAATATCTTTCGGCACTCCCGCACCCCGGCCAACTACGTGATCCTGTCCGGGGATGTGCACTATTCCTTCGTCTACCGGATCCGCATCCGTCACCGCGACGGCGGCCCGCGCATCTGGCAGATCACCGACAGCGGCCTGCGCAACCGTTTCCCGGAGCGGCTGCTGGAATGGTTCGACCGGCTCAACCGCTGGCTTTATGCCCCCTGGTCGCCACTTAACGCCTTTACCAAACGCCGACGGCTGGCGGTCACGCCCTACCGGCCCGATCCCCATGAAGCCGGCCGGCGCCTGCTGAACCGTGCCGGCATTGGCCGGGTCTGGCTGGATGCCGACGGCGCTCCGGCGCGAATCCGGCATCTGGGCGCCGATGGCCGCGATGCCGAATTCGAGCCGGATGACTGAGTGCCGCTTGATCCACAACAAACCCGGAAGCGGGTCATCGCGGCATAATCCTGCCTGAGAGGCGCTTTCTTATAACGAAACCGCCGGGTAGGGTAAACAAAACCGTCTTGTTCGGCATATTTCCCTGTCCCATACTATGCCGCCTTCATAAACTGGTGAGAAAACAGGCCCGCGGCGCCTTGGCGTCGAGCGGCCGGACGGGCTCCTGTGATGACCGACTACCTGCTCATTCTTGTCAGCGCGGTGCTGGTGAATAACTTCGTGCTGGTCCAGTTCCTGGGCCTCTGCCCGTTCATGGGTGTCTCCAACAAAGTGGAGACCGCCATCGGCATGTCCCTGGCCACCACTTTCGTGTTGACGCTGTCGTCGGTGCTCGCCTATCTCACCTGGGCTTATATCCTCCAGCCGCTGTCGCTGGAATACCTGCGTACCATCAGTTTCATTCTGGTGATCGCGGTGGCGGTGCAATTCACCGAAATGTTCGTCAAGAAAGCCAGCCCGCTGCTGTATCGGGTGCTGGGGGTGTTCCTGCCGCTGATCACTTCCAACTGCGCGGTGCTTGGCGTGGCGCTGCTGAACGTGCGCCAGGAAGACGCCACCTTCATGACCTCACTGACCTATGGGTTCGGCGCCGCCCTCGGTTTTTCCCTGGTGCTGATACTGTTCGCCGCCATGCGTGAGCGGATCGCCGCCGCCGACGTGCCGGAAGCGTTTCGCGGACCCAGTATCGGCCTGATCACCGCCGGTCTGATGTCACTGGCGTTCATGGGGTTTTCCGGGCTGGTGAAGATATGAAGAGACGGGATACCAAGCGCCCGGCGTCTCCGGAGGCGCGATCATGACCACGATCCTGATTGCCATCGCCGCGCTGCTGGCCCTGGCCGCCGTGTTCGGCGCCGCGCTGGGCTTCGCCTCGGAGAAATTCAAGGTCGAGGGTGATCCCATCGTCGATCAGATCGACGCCCTGTTGCCGCAAACCCAATGCGGCCAATGCGGCCATCCCGGCTGCCGTCCCTATGCCGAAGCCATCGCCAACGGCGAGGAACACAACCGCTGCCCGCCCGGCGGCGAGGTAACGGTGGAAGCGCTGGCCGAACTGCTTGGCCGCGAAGTGCTGCCGCTGGACGACGACGGCAGCGAGGATGCCACGGTGAAGAAAGTGGCCTACATCCGCGAGGACGAGTGCATCGGCTGTACCAAGTGCATCCAGGCCTGCCCGGTGGACGCCATCGTTGGCGCCGCCAAACTGATGCACACGGTGATCGTCGATGAGTGCACCGGCTGCGATCTGTGCGTGGAACCCTGCCCGGTGGACTGCATCGACATGGTGCCGGTGGCCCCGACCCTGGGCACCTGGACCTGGCAGCGGCCGGCCGGCGCCGGCCAAAGCCCCGAACAACGCATCGACGTGGTGAATCTGTGATGTTGGCGAGACTGTTCCGGGGCGGCACCCGCGAAATTTTCGACTTCCCCGGCGGCATTCATCCGCCGGAGCACAAAAGCGAATCCAACACCACGCCGATCCTCCCCGGCCCGCTTCCTTCGCAACTGATATTGCCGTTGAACATGCATATCGGCGCCCCCGCCCGGCCCTTGGTCCAGGTTGGTGACAAGGTGCTCAAGGGACAGCATCTGGCCGAAGGCAACGGTGCCGTCAGCGCCCCGGTCCATGCACCGACGTCCGGCACCGTCGTTGCCATCGGACCGCGTCCGATCCAGCACCCCTCCGGCATGGACGCCCCATGTCTGGTATTGGAACCGGACGGCGAGGACCGCTGGGGAGACCGGGCGCCGCTGGATGACCCTTTCGCGCTGAGCCCCGGTGAATTGCTGGAGCGCATCGCCGAAGCCGGCATCGTCGGCCTTGGCGGCGCCGGTTTCCCCACCTCGGTGAAGGTGTCACTGGGCGATCATCAGCGCGTGCGTGAACTGATCGTCAACGGGGTCGAGTGCGAACCCTTCATTACCGCCGACGACCGCCTGATGCGCGAAAGAGCGGCGGATATCGTCCAGGGTATCCAGGTACTGCAGTATTTGCTGAATCCGGAACGGACCCTGCTCGGCATCGAGGACAATAAACCGGAAGCCGCCGCCGCTTTGCGCGCTGCCGCCGTCGGCGCCGATATCGACGTCCGCGTGGTGCCCACCAAGTACCCCTCCGGCGGCGAAAAACAGCTGATACAGCTGCTCACCGGCAAGGAAGTGGGCAGCGGCGGCCTGCCGATCCAGGTAGGCGTGGTGTGCCAGAACGTGGGCACCGCCTACGCTCTGAAGCGGGCCTTGTTCGACGGCGAGCCGCTGATCAGCCGCATCACCACGGTGACCGGGGACGCGGTGGCACGGCCCGGCAACTATGAGATTCTGCTCGGCACCCCGGTGGCGGAATTGCTGCAGCACGCCGGAGTCGACAAGACCCGGCTGCAACGGCTGGTGCTGGGTGGCCCGATGATGGGCTTCACTCTGCATAATCCGGCGATCCCGCTGGTGAAAACCAGCAACTGCCTGATCGCCGCATCCACCGATCTGTTGCCGGAGCCGGAGCCGGAGCAGGCCTGTATCCGCTGCGGCGCCTGCGCCGATGCCTGCCCCGCCAGCCTGTTACCCCAACAGCTGTACTGGTACGCCAAGAACGACGACCTGGAGCGGGCTCAACAGCAGAACCTGATGGACTGTATCGAGTGCGGCGCCTGCGCCTATGTCTGCCCCAGCCATATTCCGTTGGTGCAGTACTACCGCTATGCCAAGGGCGAGATCCGTATCCAGGCGGCGGAGCGAGCCAAGGCGGACCGCGCCCGTGAGCGGTTCGAGGCCCGCCAGGCCCGGGTGGAAAAGGAGCAGGCCGAGAAAGAGGCACGCCGCCGCGCGCGCCAACAGGCCAACCGCGCTCCCGCAGCCGCCGGTGACAACGCCGCTGCCCTCAAGCAAGCCTCGTTGGACGCCTCCAAGGCCTATAAAGCAGCGGTCAAGGCCGCCAAGGAAGCGGAAAACCGGGGTGATCCGGATCTGACCCGCTATCAGGCCGAAGTGGAGAAGCGGAAAACCGCCGCGGATCAGGCCAAAGCGGCGGTACGTGACGCCGGCAAGGCCGCGCCGCCGTCCACCGACACCCACCCCAAGGCCGAGGCGGACCTCAAGAAGCAGGTCGCCGACGCCTCCGCCGCTTACAAGAACGCTCTGCGCGAAGCCAAGGCCGCGCTGGCGGAAGAGCGGGAGGATGCCGCCACGCTGCAAAGCCGGGCGGAAACCCTGAAAGCAGAGGCGGACCGGCTCAAGGCCGCCCTGCGTGATGCCCGTGCCGGTCAGCCCGCCAGCGCCCCCATGGCCGCCCCGGATCCGGTGGAAGCACTGAAAAAAGCAGTGGCCGAAGCCTCGTCCGCCTACAAGGCGGCAGTGAAGGCAACCAAGGAGGCGGAACAAAACGAAGCCGATGACGCGGCCCTGTTGCGCGCCGAAGCCGACCGCCTGAAGGCCAAGGCGGACGAACTCAAGCAACAGCTGCGGGACGCCAAGGCCGCGGCGCCCGCCACGCCAAAAGCAGCGCCGTCCCCGGCCGCCGCTGCCGCGCCGACAACAACCGAACCAGCCGGCGCCGGTGGCCAAGCGTCCGCAAGCGACGAAGAAGCAGCCAAGCAGCAAAAACGCCTGAATGCCTTGAAGACCGCCTACAAGATGGCGCACAAGCAATACAAGGAAGCCCATTCCGCCCTCGACCGGGCCCGCCGCGACGGCGCCGTGGATCTGGCCGCGATGGAAGCCCGAGTGGAGAAGCTCAAGAGCAAAGCCGACCATACCCGCGATGCCCTGGATGCCCTGATGGACGAAACCAAGGCATCGCTGCTCGCCCATACCGGCAAGGATCTGAAAACCCTCAAGCTGGACGCCGCCCGCGCGGAAACAGCGCTGCGGGACAAGAGCGACGAGTTGAAACGCCTGCGCGATACCGCCGACGAAGACACCCTGAAACGACTGACCTCGGAGCTGGGCACCCTGGAACACGACGCTCATCTGGCGCGGCGGGCCCTGAAACAGGCCCTGGAAGAACACGGGCTGACGGAAGAATGAATCCTATCGGAACACCAGGAGCGCAACGCACATGGCGCTGATCAACGCCTCATCGCCCCATACCCGGGGTCCCGTCGACACCGGCATGGTGATGCGCCAGGTAATCTACGCCACCCTGCCCGGCCTGGCGATACTGACACTTTTGTTCGGCATCGGCACTTTGTTGAATGTGGTCTGGGCGATACTGGTGGCGGTACTCTGTGAAGCGGCCATGCTGCGTGCTCGCGGCCGTCCCATTGCATTGTACTTGCGCGATGGCAGCGCCGTGGTCACCGCCGTGCTGCTGGCTCTGGCCCTGCCCCCCACCGCGCCCTGGTGGCTGACGTTTATCGGTGTGGCGTTCGCCATTGTCGTCGCCAAGCAGCTGTACGGCGGCCTGGGCATGAATCCGTTCAACCCGGCCATGGTCGGCTACGTGCTGCTACTGATCTCCTTCCCGGTAGCGATGACCAACTGGGTCGGCGGCGCTCCCTATCGCACTCCCGATGTTCTGGAAAGCGTATTCCAGTTCCTCGGGCATGGCGCGCTTGACGGCCTTTCCGGGGCAACCCCTCTGGACACCTTTCGCACCTTCGCCGGCAACGCCGATGCGCTGGATCGCATGATTGTTTTGCATGGTCGCTGGGCCGGGCTCGGCTGGGAATGGGTCAATCTGGCGTTTCTGCTTGGCGGGCTATACCTGCTGTTCCGTCGCGTGATCGGCTGGCATATTCCGCTGGCCTTTCTCGCTGGCCTTGCCCTGCCGGCGCTGATCGCCTGGCAGATTGACCCGTTGCGTTATGCCGATCCGCTGTTTCATCTGTTTTCCGGCGGCACCATGCTTGGCGCCTTTTTCATCGCCACCGATCCGGTCAGCGCCGCCACCAGCTCACGTGGGCGTCTGATCTACGGCGCGCTGATCGGAATACTGATTTGGGTGATCCGCACCTATGGCGGCTATCCGGACGCGGTGGCGTTCTCGGTGCTGCTGTTGAATCTGGCGGCCCCGTTCATTGATTACTACACCCGGCCGCGCACCTATGGCCACGAGCGCGCCAAGCGGGGAGCCGGCTCATGATTGGCCAGGCGATTACCCGCAACGCGGTGATTCTCGGTCTGTTCGCCATCGGCACCGCCGCCACTCTGGCGCTGACCAATCAAGCCACCCGGCAGCGGGTGGAGTGCAACCGGCAAGCCGCCCTGGCGGACGCTCTGGCCCAGGTGATGCCACCGGCCCGGCACGACAATCCGTTATTGGATGACAGCATTACCGTTACCGACCCCTTACTGGGCCACGGCGAGCATCATCTCTACCGTGCCCGTCTTGGCGGCGAGGCCAGCGGCGCGGTACTGGAAGCGGTGGCGCCGGACGGCTACGGTGGTGATATCCGTTTGATCGTCGGCGTCGACCGTGACGGCACCGTACTCGGCGTGCGCGTGGTGCCACCGCATAATGAAACCCCGGGGCTGGGCGATAATATCGAAATCCGCAAATCCGATTGGATTCTGGGATTCAACGGCACTTCCCTCGAGCAGCCGTCCGCTTCGGGATGGGCAGTGAAGAAGGACGGCGGCCGGTTTGACAGTTTCACCGGTGCCACCATCACTCCCCGGGCGGTGGTAAGCGCCGTGCATGGCGCCCTGCGTTACTATCAGGCGCACGGAGATGAGGTGTTCAAAGCGCCCGCCCAAGCGCAGACAACGGAGAGCTGTGATGGCTGACGTGGATTACGGCAAGATCACCCGCGATGGGTTGTGGAATAACAATCCGGCCACCGTGCAGATTCTCGGCCTGTGCCCACTGTTGGCGGTGACCGGTTCTGTGGTCAATGCTCTTGGTCTGGGCCTGGCCACGCTGGTGGTGCTGATGGGGTCCAACGCCGCCGTGTCGCTGATCCGTCACTATGTCACCGACGCCGTACGGTTGCCCGCCTTTGTCATGATCATCGCCGCCATGGTGACGGTGATCGAGATGCTGATGCAGGCGTTCACCTTCGAGCTGTACCAGATTCTGGGGATCTTTATTCCTCTGATCGTGACCAACTGCACCGTGCTCGGACGCGCCGACGCTTTCGCCAGCAAGCACGCGTTGCTGCCGGCGGTGACCGACGGTTTCATGATGGGCCTGGGTTTTCTGATCGTGCTGGTGATTCTTGGCGCCCTGCGCGAAGTGGTTGGCGCCGGCACCCTGTTCGCCAATATGCAATTGCTGCTCGGCCCCTGGGCGGAACAGCTGCGAATCGAGATCATCCCCAACTACGGCGGCTTCCTGCTCGCGGTCCTTCCCCCCGGGGCCTTCCTGGGGCTGGGTCTGATCATCGCCGGCAAGAATGTCATCGACAAACGGATGAAAGCCGCCAAACAGCGCCGAGAGGCCCCTTCCTCCTCCGGCAGCCGCCGCGTCCGCACCACCGGTAAAGTCAGTTGATCGGAACCGGCGGGTCACGCCGGTTTCACCTTTCTTTCGCCTGAAAAGCCGCTCTGATAACCAAAAATTTGGTGTGCCGCCAGTCGCGATTTTACTACTGTTATACAACGGGTCGGCCAAAATCCACGATAATAAGCTCATACAACGGCAAACTTTAATAAAAGGAGACCCCCCATGAAGAGTGCAGCCCTTGTCGCTTTGACCGTCGTGGGTACCGTTGCCGTGGCCGGGATCGGATATGGCGCCTACCAGGCAATAGCCCCGAAACAGTCCGGCTATGCCGAGGTGACGAACGTGGAACCCATCGTCAAGAAATGGCAGGAACCCCGCGAGGTCTGTCAGGACGTGGCGGTACAACGTCAGGCTCCGGTGAAGGATCAGCATCGTATTACCGGTAGCGCCATTGGCGCCGTGGTCGGCGGCGTGATCGGCCATCAGTTCGGTGGCGGCAGCGGCAAGGACGCGGCCACCGCGGGTGGTGCCATCGTTGGCGGTATCGCCGGCAACCAGGCGCAGAAGAAAATGCAGCAAAACAACACCGTCACCACCACCGAGCGGCGTTGTAACACGGTAATGGACAACAAGAGCTCCGTGGAGGGCTACGAGGTCACTTACGTGTTCGACGGTAAGAAAGACACCATCAAAATGGACAACAAACCGGGTGACCGGCTGCGTATTGAGGACGGCCACGTCATCACCCAGTAAGGACGCAAAACCGAAAAAGCGCTCACCATCAAAAAGGCCGCTGGAAAGGATTCCAGCGGCCTTTTTTTCAGTTGACAGCGAAAAGACAAAGAAAAGACAAAACAGCCTGATCTTTAGCCGCTGTGGGCAGCTTGCTTGCAAGCGAATGGGGGTCGCTCAGGTGTTTGCAATATTCCTGTTTTTATTTTTCCGCGGTCAACTGTCCACTATCAACTGTCAACTGCCTTTCAGCCACCGAGTACAGTGACGAACCCCTGAATGATGGTGGCGTTGACGATATCGACGATGAAACCGCCCACCACCGGAATGATGATGAAGGCCAACGGCGAGGGACCGTGATGCTGCGTCACCGCCTGGATATTGGCCACCGCGGTGGGCGTGGCACCCATGGCGAAACCGCAATGGCCGGCGCACAGCACCGCGGAATCGTAGTTCCGGCCCATCACTCTGAACGTGACAAAAACAATAAAACTGACCGCCAGCGCCACCTGAACCAGCAGCATGGCCAGCATCGGCAGCGCCAGATCCACCAATTGCAATAACTGCAGACTCATCAGCGTGATGGCAAGAAACACGCTCAGCGAGGTGTTGCCCACCATCTCGATGGTGGCGTCATTCACCGGCCACAGCCGGCGGGCCAGGTTACCCAGCAGAATGCAGACGAACAGCACCCAGACGAAGGTCGGCAGGCGCACCCAGTGCTGGGAGTAGTGTTCCGCCACGGAACCCACCACCACACCGATGGACAACAGCATGAGAATACGCACCACACTGGCGGCGGCAATGGGACGGGGCTTTTCCGCGCCATCGTATTCGCCATCCTCGCGGCCAGCGGGGACCTGCAGCCTATAGCGCCGAATCAGCATCATTGCCAATGGCCCACCCAGTAGCGCCCCGAATACCAGACCAAAAGTAGCGGACGCCGCGGCCAGTTCGCTGGCGCCGTCAATACCAAAGTTATTGGCAAAGACTTCGCCCCAGGCGATACCCGTGCCGTGGCCGCCGGTCATGGTGATCGAGCCTCCCAGCAGGCCGTAGAACGGTGACAGTCCCAGCAGTTTGGCCATCAGGACACCGGCCACGTCCTGCAGAAATACCAGGATGATCACCAGAATCGCGAACACCAGCATCGGCCAGCCACCCTGGCGCAGCAAACGAAAATCCGCGGCCAGGCCCACCGCGCCGAAGAAAAACAGCATGGCGGGGCCTTTCAGAGCATCATCGAAGGCCAGCGATACACCCGCCAGCTGCAGACCGGTGACCAGCAGCGTGGCAAGCAGCCCGCCCACCACCGGTTCCGGCATATTGAGGTCGGACAGAATACGGAACCGATGAACCAATAACTGCCCCACTACCAATACGATGAGGGCCACCATCAGGGTTTCCATGGCGGAAAACTGCATACTCACTCCCTTTTCCTTCGCCCTCTTACCGGGGACATGGGCAATCTGTTTTTGACGCGGGGAAGTCCGGTTCGTTCCGACGTGGCGATAGCGCCCTGATTCGCTATACTGCGGCGATCTGATTCAGGAGCAGGCATGAATCGCGAGAAACGCACGGAAATTTTCCGCCGTCTGCGGGCACAGCGTCCTCACCCCACCACGGAACTGAACTACAACACCCCTTTTGAGTTACTGGTGGCGGTGGTGCTGTCCGCCCAGGCCACCGATGTCGGCGTCAACAAGGCCACCGATCGCTTGTTTCCGGTGGCCAATACGCCGGAAGCGATTCTGGCATTGGGCGTGGACGGTTTGAAGGAATACATCAAAACCATTGGGCTGTTTAATTCCAAGGCCAATAACGTCATTAAACTGTGCGAGCAGCTGCTCGCCTTTCATGGTGGCGAAGTGCCGCGTGATCGCGCCGCTCTGGAGGCGCTGCCCGGCGTCGGCCGTAAAACCGCCAACGTGGTGCTCAACACCGCCTTCGGTGAGCCCACCATCGCCGTGGACACCCATATTTTCCGCGTGTCCAATCGCACCCGCATCGCACCGGGGAAAAACGTCAACGAAGTGGAGCAACGCTTGCTCCGGGTCGTCCCGGAGGAATTCAAGCGTGACTGTCACCACTGGCTGATCCTGCACGGGCGTTACACCTGCGTGGCTCGCAAGCCAAAGTGCGGAGAATGCATCATCGCCGATCTGTGCGAGTTTCCGCGGAGTCAGCGGCCGGTGTAAGCCCCATCCGTATCCTGGTGCCAGCCCGCCCTATACGGCGGCACATCCAGCGCTGATTCGCTGCCAGGGCAGCGAAAGACCTGTTACTACCATGGCTCCCGGACAAGCCGGGAGCCGGGTTTCACTTACAACGTCAGCCGGTCGCGGATCGCCTGCAGGGTTTTCTCACCAATGCCCTTGATCGCCAGCAACTGCTCCACATCCTGAAACGGCCCTTCCTGTTCCCGCCAGGCAATGATCGCCTCGGCGGTCTTCGGGCCGACGCCCTTGAGCAATTGCAGTTCCGCCGACGTGGCCTGATTCAGGTTGATGGTCTGTTCCACCACCGCCGAAGCCGTGGCACTGTCCAGCGCCGGATCCTCCGCTGCCTGGGCGGTCTGGGTCCAGACCGCCGATCCCAGCAACGCCGCCACCAAACACAATGCACGATAGAGTTTCATTCCCTTCTCCTTAAGGTTTGTTGTTGGAGAAGACACTCTAAACGGGACGCGCGGAGCAGGCTGTCCGCCATTTCAGACAGTTATCGTCAGTGTTTCAGGACAAACTCTGTAGGATTTCGTCCACCACCGCGGCCGGCTCCGCCGCCTGGGTGATAGGGCGGCCGATAACCATGTAGGAGACGCCCTGCTCGCGGGCCTGGCGCGGGGTCATGATGCGGCGCTGATCGTCACTGGTACTGCCCTCGGGACGAATGCCCGGTGTCACCAGCAGGAAGTTCTCGCCCCGGGCGCGACGCAGCACCGGTGCTTCCAGGGCGGAACAGACCACGCCATCCAGACCGCTCTCCTCGGTCAATCGCGCCAGTGCCATCACCTGCTCCTCGGCGGCACGGGCAATGCCCACTTCACGCAGATCGTCGCTGGTCTGGCTGGTCAATACCGTCACCGCGGTAAGCAAGGGCCGGCGGGCGGCACCTTCCAGCGCTTCCCGGGCGGCGCTCATCATGCGCTTGCCGCCACTGGCATGCACATTGACCATCCACACGCCCAATTCGGCGGCGGCACGCACGGCGCCGGCCACGGTGTTGGGGATGTCGTGATACTTGAGGTCCAGAAACACGTCAAAGCCCTGGTCCTGTAACGCTCTCACCACATCGGGACCGGCCCGGGTAAACAGCTCCTTGCCCACTTTTACCCGTACCCGGGCGGGGTCCAGCCGCGCCGCCATGGCCAGGGCGTCCTCGGCGCGAGGGTAGTCCAGAGCAACGATAATGGGACTGCTGGGGGTCACGATTTGGCGTCTCCTTCGGATCGCGGTTTGATGGTGCCCCAGCGGCGGCAACTCGGGCAGCGCCATTGCAACAGCGGCGTGGTAAAGCCGCAACGACGGCATTGATAGATGGTGCGGTCGCTCATCAGCCTTTGCGTCAATTGCTTGAGCAATTCGAGCTGTTCACGGGCTTCGCTTTGATCAGCCACCTGCAGATTCATATCGATCAGGCGATCCAACCCCCGAACGGAGGGGTTGGCCTGCATGTACTCGGCGATGAATTTGGCCGCTTCACGATCGCCATAGCGCTCCTTGAGCTGACCGGACAGCACCAGCACCCGGGCGGTGCTGGGATGCTCGGCGCTGTAGTCGGCGAGCATGCGGATGAAGTCCTCTTCCTGCTCCAGTTGTTCATAGCACTGACGCAGATCGTCCAGGTATTCATCGAAGAAGTCGCGGTCCTGATCCCAGATGCGGCGGAAGGCGGCGATGGCCGCTTCCCAATTCTGTTCGCGCATTTCCAGGCGCCCCAGATCGACGCTGGCGCGCACGCACTCCTTATCGAAGCCCAGGGCGCGGCGCAACGTGCGGCGGGCCGGCCCCAGTTCGCTACGGGCCACCTGCCCTTCCGCCTCCTCGCAGCAATACTGGGCCAGAATCGGCGCGATCTTGGCGTCGCCCTTGATCAGCCGCTCGCCCATGGCAATGGCATTGGGCCAGTCACGCTCCTGCTCATAGAGCTTCATCAGCTGACGCGTTACCTGCTCGCGCTGCTCACAATCCTGGTCGAGCATTTCCAGCAGCACTTCCTCGGCGCGGTCGAACAACCCGCCGGCGAAATAATCCTCGGCCAGCTCAAGCTGGATCTGCTCCTGGGTGGGCCGCGGCAAATCGCCGCTTTCCAGCAGGTGGGAGTGGATCAGGGTGGCACGGTCGAACTCGCCTCTTTTGCGAAACAGGCGCGCCATGCTGAGGTGGGTTTCCAGGGTCTGGGGGCTGACTTCCAGACTGCTGAGCAGGGCTTCCACCGCCTTGTCCGGCTCCTCGTTGAGGAGGAAGTTGAGCCCGGCCACGTATTCCTGGGACAGCGACGCCATGCGCCGCCGTTGCCGCCGCTTGCCTTCACGCCGCCCCAGGAAGAACCCCATGGCGATGGCGAAGAAGAACAGCGGTATCAGCCATAGGGGTTCACTCATGAACGGCTTCCAAACAACCCACGCAGTCCTTTAAAGCCCAGCCCGGTGAGCAGCCCGGCCAACAGGCCCACGGCAAGCAGACCCACGGCAAGCACGCCCAGGCTGACCTGCCAGCGCCATCCCTGGATCAACATATCCAGAGTCACCATTTGAGTGTTGGCGGTAACAAAGAAGAATGCGGCCAGGAAAATGGCCAGCAGTACCAGAATCAACAGAGCACGGTAGAGAGTTCGCATGTCGGTCAGGCCCCGGTGTCGTCGGTATCAGCCCCGGATGGCCTTGGCGCTGTGGCTGGCATGGTGGCGCCGCTCGCTCCGGTGCTCGTTATGGTCGCCCCCGTCATCGTCCTGCATGGCACGATTGACCCGTTCACGCAGGTCCTTGCCGCATTTGAAGTGGGGAACGTATTTGCCTTGCAACTCCACGCTGGCGCCGGTCTTTGGATTACGGCCCACGCGCGGGGCGCGGAAATGGAGGGAGAAGCTGCCGAAACCCCGAATCTCGATGCGTTCGCCTTCTACCATGGCGTCGGCCATGTAGTCGATCAGGGCTTTGATGGCGAGTTCCACGTCCTTGGTGGAGAGATCATTGCTGGTGTAAGTTCTGGCGATCCGAGCGATGAGTTTGGACTTGGTTAACGCAGATGCCATTACAACCTACTCCCCTGGGCTCCCTGCCCAGCGGGGCCGGCCTCGTGGCCGGCCCCCGGGAGGAGCCGTTATGACTCGTTGCTGTTTTCCATTTGCTGCTTGATCAGGTCACCAATGGTCTTCGGAGCATTGGCTTCCTGGCCTTGCAGGTTGTCCATGGCCTCGCGATCCTGAACCTGATCCTTGGCACGCACGGACACATTGATGGAACGGTTCTTACGGTCGATGTTGGTGATCCGGCCTTCCACCTCGTCACCCACGTTGAGAACCTGGGAAGCGTCGTTAACGCGATCACGGCTGATCTCGCTGGCACGCAGGTAACCTTCCACGTTTTCAGCCAGCTCGACGGTGGCGCCTTTGGCGTCCACGGCCTTGACCGTACCCTTAACGATGCTGCCCTTCTCGTTTGCAGCAACATACTGAGCAAACGGATCGTCTGTCAACTGCTTGATTCCAAGGGAAATTCTTTCGCGCTCGGCATCGATGGACAGAACCACGGTTTCCAGCTCGTCACCCTTGTTGAAGTTGCGTACCGCGTCTTCGCCGGCTTCTTCCCAGGAGATGTCGGAAAGGTGCACCAGACCGTCGATACCGCCTTCCAGGCCGATGAAGATGCCGAAGTCAGTGATGGACTTGATCTTGCCGGAGATGCGGTCGCCTTTCTGGTAGTTGGTGGCGAAAGCTTCCCACGGATTGGACAGACACTGCTTGATGCCCAGGGAAATACGACGGCGATCTTCGTCGATATCCAGGATCATCACTTCCACTTCGTCGCCGATCTCTACCACTTTGGACGGGTGGATGTTCTTGTTGGTCCAGTCCATTTCGGAAACGTGAACCAGGCCTTCCACACCTTCCTCGATCTCGGCGAAGCAGCCGTAATCGGTAAGGTTGGTAACACGCGCCTTGACGCGGGCACCTTCCGGGTACTTCTGCACGATGTCGTGCCACGGATCCTCGCCCAGTTGCTTGAGGCCCAGGGAGACACGCATTTTCTCGCGGTCGAACTTGAGTACCTTGACTTCGATTTCCTGGCCCACTTCGACGATTTCGCTGGGATGCTTGATGCGCTTCCAGGCCATGTCGGTAATGTGCAGCAGGCCATCGATGCCGCCCAGATCCACGAACGCACCGTAGTCGGTCAGGTTCTTCACGATACCCTTGACCACCATGCCTTCCTGCAGGGATTCCAGCAGAGCTTCGCGCTCGGCGGAGTGTTCCGCTTCCATGACCGCGCGGCGGGAAACCACCACGTTGTTGCGCTTCGGATCCAGCTTGATGACTTTGAAGTCCAGATCCTTGCCTTCCAGGTGGGTGACATCGCGAACCGGACGGATATCCACCAGGGAGCCTGGCAGGAACGCGCGGATCGGACCGATATCCACGGTGAAACCACCTTTGACCTTGCCGGAGATCTGACCTTTGACGATCTCGTCTTTGTCGAAAGCCACTTCCAGTTCGCCCCAGACTTCGGCGCGCTTGGCTTTCTCACGGGACAGGCGGGTGAAGCCCATGCCATCATCGATGGCGTCAACGGCAACTTCCACCTCATCGCCTTCGGCGATTTCCAGTTCACCGCTCTCGCTGATGAACTCGTCGCGGGAGATGATGCCTTCGGATTTCAGACCGGCGTTGACCACCACCCAGTCGCTGTCGATGGCGACCACGGTGCCGCGGATGATGGAACCACGGGCAACGTCCAGGTCCTTAAGGCTTTCTTCAAAAAGTTCGGCAAAAGATTCAGTCATGAAAAAACGTCTCACGATACACGCGCCAGCCAGCAGACGCGGGTTATGGATAAAGCGATCACCACCCCAAGCTGGTTTACTGTAAGGGGCTGGCGTTCGTTATGCAGCAACGGCTCCAGCCGCACCACCGCAATCAGGGCGCGTCCGAAGCCGTTTAAAGAGCCGGTTCGGGCTCTGAAAACCAATTGTGCCTGATCGTCAGATCAGTGAGCGGGCCGCTGCCTCATCGAGGATACGCGCGACCACCTGATCCACAGTCAGGTCCGTGGAGTCCAGCTCCAGGGCATCTTCCGCCGGTTTCAGCGGTGCCACGGAGCGCTTCATATCCCGCTCATCACGAGTACGAATATCCTCCACAAGGGCCGCGAGGGTAGCATCAAACCCCTTTTCTTTCAACTGATTGTAGCGCCGCCGGGCGCGCTCCTCGGCGCTGGCGGTCAAATAGATCTTCAGCGGGGCGTCACGAAACACCACCGTGCCCATGTCACGACCGTCCGCCACCAATCCCGGCGCCTGGGCGAACGCCCGCTGACGTGCGAACAAGGCATCGCGAACCGGCTGCAACACCGCCACCTGGCTGGCCAGTTCGCCCACGCTTTCCTGGCGGATCTCCTCGCTGACGTCGGTTTCCTCGAGCACCACGCGGGTGTCCCCGCCCCGCTCCACGAACCGGACAGGCAGATTCTCCGCCAGGTCCACCAGCTCGAGCTTGTTATCCAGGGCCACCCCCTGGTGTCGCGCATGCAGCCCCAGCACCCGGTACAGGGCGCCGGAATCAAGCAGATGCCAGCCCAGCGCGGACGCTACCCGCCGCGCCACGGTGCCCTTGCCGGAGGAAACCGGTCCGTCAATGGCGATAATAGGAATCATCGAACCTCCAGGCCCAGCCCCAGCGACCGCATCAGGTCGGCGAACCCGGGGAAGCTGGTGGCCACAGTGGCACAATGGCGAATGGTGATCGGCGCCGTGGCGCGCAGCCCGGCAATGGCGAAGCTCATGGCGATCCGGTGATCATCGTGGGATTCCACCTCGGCACCACCGAGAACACCGCCGGTAATGCGGATGCCATCCTCGAACACCTCCAGATCCACGCCCAGGGCGCTCAGGCCGTCGGCCATCACCTGAATGCGATCGGACTCCTTCACCCGCAGTTCCTCGGCGCCGTGCAGCACGGTGTCGCCTTCAGCACAGGCGGCGGCGACAAAGATCGCCGGAAATTCATCAATGGCCAGCGGCACCAGCTCGGCGGGAATCTCGATACCCTTGAGCGGCGCGCTTCTGACCCGCAGATCCGCCACCGGCTCGCCGCCGCTGTCACGTTGATTCTCCAGGGTGATATCGGCCCCCATCAAACGCAGGATATCGATCACGCCGGTACGGGTCGGGTTGATGCCGACATGAGGCAGCAGCACGTCACTGCCCGCCGCGATGGAAGCGCCAACCAGCAGGAACGCGGAAGAAGAAATATCCGCCGGAACTTCCAGATGACAAGCGCGCAGGGCGCCGCCCCCGGTGACCGCGCGTAGCGGCCCTTCACTGCGCACCGGATAACCGAAACCGGAGAGCATGCGTTCGGTGTGATCGCGGGTCGGCGCCGGTTCCGTCACCGCTGTCTCGCCCTGGGCGTAAAGCCCTGCCAGCAACAGCGCGGATTTGACCTGGGCGGACGCCATCGGCAAGTCATAATGAAAGCCCTTGAGTGTCTGCCCGCCACGGATCCGCACCGGCGGGCGGCCGCCGTCGCCGGTTTGAATACTGGCGCCCATTTCCCGCAGCGGTTTGGCCACCCGTTCCATCGGCCGCTTGGACAGCGAAGCATCACCGGTGAGGGTAACGTCAAACGCCTGACCGGCCAGCAGCCCGGTGAGCAAGCGCATGGAGGTGCCGGAGTTGCCCATGTAGAGCGGCTTGCCCGGGTCCTTCAGGCCGTGCAAACCGACCCCATGCACGGTGACCTTGCCGTTATGGGGGCCTTCGATCACCACGCCCATGTCACGGAACGCCTGCAAGGTGGCAAGCGCGTCCTCCCCTTCGAGAAACCCTTCCACTTCCGTGATGCCGTCAGCCAGAGCGCCGAGCATGATGGACCGGTGGGAAATGGATTTGTCGCCGGGTACCCGGGCGCGGCCCCGCAGGCTGCCACCGGGCTGAACCACGAAGGTGGGATCGTGCTGATCGCTCATGCTGCTCTCGTTATCCGAATGGCGCGCCTGCGTATAGGAGGTCCTCGCATTGAGCGCCAGAAAATGGGCCCGTGCCGTGTTGGCGCGGGTCATGATACCCATCAGGGCGTCGGAGTCACCGGCCTCGATGGCGTCACGGAAACCGTCGATGCCATCCCGGAACAGGGCCAGAGCATCCAGCACCGCCCGCCGGTTCTCCTGAAAGATATCGTGCCACATCACCGGGTCGGAACTGGCGATACGGGTGAAATCGCGGAATCCCCCGGCGGCGTAGCGGAAGATCTCCGTGGAATCGCCCTGGCGTGCCAGGGTATCGACCAGGGAAAACGCCAGAAGATGGGGCAAATGGCTGGTTTCCGCCAGCACGCGGTCGTGATGCTCCGGCGTCATCTCCAGCACTTCGCTGCCCAGCGCGGTCCACAGTTCGCGCACCGCGCGGGTGGCCGCCGGATCGGTCTGCGCCAGCGGCGTGAGAATCACCCGGTGATCCTGGTAGAGGCCGGCGTCGGCGGCGGCCACGCCGCTGGTTTCCTTGCCGGCGATGGGATGTCCGGGCACGAAGCGGGAAAAATGCCCCCCCAGCGTCCGGCGAGCAGCGGCGATGACACTGCCCTTGACGCTGCCGCCGTCGGTGACGATGGCGCGCTCCGACAGCCCCGGCGCCAGCGCCGCCAGGGAGCGCTCCATTGCTGACACCGGCGTCGAAAGCAACACCAGATCGGCGCCACGCACCGCCAACGCCAGATCCTGGCTGCCTTCATCGATCAGCCCCATGGCCAGGCCCTGTTCCAGGGTCCGGGCGGAACGGCTGCCGGCCACCAGCGTGCCCGCCAGGCCCCGCTCCCGCAAAGCGGCGGCGAAAGAGCCGCCGATCAGGCCCAGCCCGATGATCGCCACCCGTCGAAACAGCGGGGCGTCACGGCTCATCAGCGCGCCCCCGCTTTGATGACCTTGCCCAGGGCCTTCAGGAAACGTTCGTTTTCCCGCGCCGTGCCCACCGTGACGCGCAGGTGGTTGGGCAGACCATAGCCGCCAAGCGGGCGCACGATGACGCCTTCACGCAGCAGCGCCTCGTACACCGGCAAGGCCTCACCGGCGCAATCCACGGTAATGAAGTTGGCCACCGAGGGAATATGCTCCAGCCCGAGCTGATTCAGCCCTTCCACCAACTGGCCGAGACCGGCGGTGTTCTCGCAGCGGGAGTTCTCCAGATGGTCGGTATCGTCCAGCGCCGCCTCGGCGGCGGCCAGGGCGGGGATATTGACGTTGAACGGCTGACGCACCCGGTTGAGGATATCGGCCACGTCCGGATGCGACACCGCATAGCCCACCCGCAGCCCGGCAAGCCCGTGAATCTTGGAAAAGGTGCGGGTGACGATCAGGTTCGGATAGCGCGCCAGCCGGCGCAGACCGTCGGGGTAATGGGCCTCTTCCACATACTCGAAATAGGCCTCGTCCAAAACCACCAGTACATCTTCCGGCACCCGCTCAAGGAAACGGTCCAGCGCCACATCATTGAACCAGGTGCCGGTGGGGTTGTTCGGGTTGGCCAGGAACACGATACGGGTGTTCTGGTTGATGGCGTCCGCCATGGCGGCCAGATCGTGGCCATAGAGATGCGCCGGCACCATCACCGGTTTGGCCGAGCAGGCCACGGTCACCAATGGATAGATGGCGAACGCGTATTCCGCGTAGACCGTCTCTTCCCCGGGCTGCAGATAAGCCCGGGCCACCAGTTCGAGAATATCGTTGGAGCCGTTACCCAGGGTGATCTGATTGCTGTTGACGCCGAGCTTTTCCGCCAGCGCCGTCTTCAGGCCGAAGCCGGCGCCGTCAGGATAGAGGTGAACCTGCTCCAGCGCCCGCTTCGCCGCTTCCAGCGCTTTGTGACTGGGCCCCAGAGGGTTCTCGTTACTGGCCAGTTTGATGATGTCGCGAATACCCAGTTCCCGCTCCAGTTCCTCGATCGGTTTACCGGGAGAATAGGGTTGCAGCCGCTGCACACCGCCGTTAGCCAGTTTGATGTAATCGCAGGTCATGGTGTTTCCTGTTTGTTCAGGCCGAATCCACGGCCTTTTCTACAATACCGCTTTGGGGTAGGAGCCCAGGATACGGATGGTGTTGCCATCCCCTTCCAGCTTTTCCAGCACGCTCTTCAACAGCGGATCTTCCTTGTGCCCTTCGCAATCGATGAAGAACACATAGCTCCAGTTGGCGGTACGTGACGGACGGCTTTCCAGACGGGTCAGGTTGACGCCCTGTTCGCGGAACGGCAGCAGCATATCGGAAAGTAGCCCGGGGCGATTCTTGCCGGTGACCAGCATGCTGGTCTTGTCACGGCCGGACGGCGGCGTGTCCTGGCGTCCGATCACCAGGAACCGTGTGGTGTTGTCCGGACGGTCCTCGATATTACTCTGTACCCGCTCCAGCCCATAAAGCTCGGCCGCCATGTCGCCGGCGATGGCCAGCGCGTTCCATTCGTCACGCAGCCGCCGCGCGGCCTCCGCATTGGAACTCACCGGAATACGCTCCACCGTGGGCAGATGCGCATCCAGCCACTGGCGGCACTGGGCCAGGGTTTGCTGGTGCGAATAAACGCGGGTGACCTTGTCACGGCGGGTGTGAGGTCCCGCCAGCAAATGGTGGTGGATGCGCAGCTCCACCTCGCCGCAGATTTTCAGGCTGGAGGACATGAAGGTGTCCAGGGTATGGCTGACCATGCCCTCGGTGGAGTTTTCCACCGGCACCACGCCGTAATGGGCGGCCCCGGCTTCCACTTCACGGAACACTTCGTCGATCGCGCCAAGCGGCACGCTTTCCACCGCGTGGCCAAAGTGCTTGATCGCCGCCTGCTGGGTGAAGGTGCCCTCCGGTCCCAGGAATGCCACCCGCATGGGCTGTTCCAGCGCCAGGCAAATACTCATCACCTCGCGGAACAGCCGGGCCATGGCCTCACCGTCGATGGGGCCCTGGTTGCGCTCCTTGATACGCTGCAGCACCTGGGCCTCGCGTTCAGGGCGATAGAACACCGGATTGCTGTCCTCGCGGCGCTTCACATCCGCCACCGCATGGGCCAGTTCGGCCCGGCGATTGAGCAACGTCTGGAGCTGCTGATCCAGAGCGTCGATTTGATCCCTCAGGCTGTCCAACGAATCGGTCATTGTCTCTCTCGCTTGCACGCCGGCACGGATAACGCCCGCGCACCGCGGGGGGCGCACGGCCGGATTGTGCCACCATTGTTTCCCATCGTCTTTGCGGGCACCACCGGCAATCGCCATATCCGCCGCTTTCGACACCCCCACCCAACATGGCGTGCCAGCGCGTTATACGCGTGCCGGCGTTTCGCGCGTTAGCGCTTTACCCCTTTCGCTTCTCGAAATCCGCCATGAACGCCACCAGGGCCTCCACCGCGGCCTCCGGCACCGCGTTATAAATGCTGGCCCGCATGCCGCCCACGCTGCGGTGACCTTTCAGATTGTGCAAACCGGCGGCGCCCGCCTCGGCCAGGAAAACCTTGTCCAGATCGCTGTCGGCCAACACGAACGGCACGTTCATCCAGCTGCGATTGGCCTTCTCCACCGGGTTGCTGTAGAAATCGCTGGCATCAATGAAGTCGTACAGCCGCGTCGCCTTGCGCTCATTGATGGTGGCCATGGCGGTCAAGCCGCCCTGCTCCTTGAGCCACTGGAACACCAGACCGGCCAGATACCAGGCGAAGGTCGGCGGCGTGTTGTACATGGAATCGTTGTCGGCGTGGATCTGATAGTTCAGCATCGCCGGCACTTTGGCCCCCGCGCGCCCCAGCAAATCGCGGCGCACGATCACCAGGGTGATGCCGGCCGGGCCGATATTCTTTTGCGCGCCGGCGTAGATCAGGCCGAACCGGTTCACGTCCAGGGGCCGGGACAGGATGGTGGAGCTCATGTCCGCCACCAGCGGCTTGTCCACCTCGGGAATGAAGTCAAACTCCAGGCCGCCGATGGTTTCGTTCGGACAGTAATGCACGTAATCGGCATCGGCGGACAAGGTCCAGTCCGCTTGCGGCGGCACATAGCTGAAGTTGCGATCCTCGCTGCTGGCCGCCACGTTGATGTCACCGTAACGGCGCGCTTCCTTGATCGCTTTGCTGGACCACTGCCCGGTGTTGACGTAGTCCGCCTTGCCGTTGTCCCCCATCAGGTTCAGCGGCACCATGGCGAACTGGGTGCTGGCGCCGCCGTGCAGGAACAACACCGCGTAATCGTCGGAGATACCCAGCAAATCCCGCAGATCCTGCTCCGCACGCTGGGCCAGTTCCACCACCACCTGATCACGGTGGCTCATTTCCATCACCGACATGCCGGTGCCGCGAAAATCCAGCAACTCTTCCTGGGCTTGACGCAACACCGCTTCCGGCAACGCCGCCGGACCAGCGCAAAAGTTGAAAGCGCGGGACATTCAGTTTCTCCGTATCGATAAAACGGCCCGGTCGAACCGGGCCGGAATGGTCATGCCGGGAGCAGGAAACGGAACCTCAGTCTTCTCCGTTTCCGTCTTCTTCCGGATTCTCTTCCAGGTCGTCGACGACGTCCTCCGCGCCTTCCAGCTCGGGAATGGTGGCCAGACCGGACAGCGCCTCACCATCACCAAGACGGATCAGGCGCACACCCTGGGTGTTACGGCTCAGATGGCTGACCTCATCGACCCGGGTACGCACCAGCGTGCCCTGGTTGGAGATCAGCATGATGTCCTCCTCGCCAAATACCTGAGCGGCGCCGACCAGAGAACCGTTGCGCTCATTGACCACCATGCCGATCACACCCTGGGTGCCGCGCCCCTTGGTCGGGAACTCGCTCAGATCGGTACGCTTGCCATAGCCGTGCTCGGACGCGGTCAGCAGTTGGCCGCCTTCCTGCGGTACGATCAGCGCGATCACTTCCTCGCCATCGGCGACTTTCATGCCGCGCACGCCCCGCGCGGTGCGGCCCATGACCCGAACCTTGGATTCCTGGAAACGCACCACTTTGCCGTTGCCGGCCACCAGCACCACATCCTCGGCGCCCTGGGTAATGGCCACGTTCACCAGGTGCTCGCCTTCCTGCAGTTTGACCGCGATCAGACCATTGCTGCGCGGCCGGGCGAATTTGGCCAGTTCGGTGCGTTTCACCACACCATTGGAAATGGCCATGAAGATGAACGGGCCGGGAGTGGTATCCACTTCTTCCACACCCTCGGCGTCTTCGATGACATCGGCGCCTTCCGCCTCGTTCTCGTCCTCGTCGTCGGTATTGCCCTGCTGACGCACCATTTCCGCGTCCAGCCGCAGGATAGCGGTGATCCGCTCTTCCTTCTGCAACGCCGGAATCAGATTGACGATCGGTTTACCGCGGGAGTTGCGCCCGCCCTGCGGCAATTCGAACACCCGCAGCCAGTACACCTTGCCGATGCTGGTGAAACACAACAGCGTATCGTGGGTGCCGGCCACCAGCAGCTGCTCGACATAGTCCTCATCCTTCACCGTCGTCGCCGCCTTGCCGCGACCGCCGCGACGCTGCGCGGTATAAGTGTCGATGGGTTGAATCTTGGCGTAACCGCCGTGGCTGAGTGTGACCACCACGGTTTCCTCGGCGATCAGATCTTCCATGCTCAGGTCGGAGCGGGAAGTCTGAATTTCGGAACGGCGCTCATCCGCGTACTCGTCACGAATCGCTTGCAGTTCCTCGCGAATCACCTCAAGCAGGCGCTCCGGGTCGGCCAGAATCAGGCTCAACTCACGGATCTGTTCCAGCAACTCCTGGTAGTCCGTGACCAGCTTCTCCCGCTCCAGGCCGGTCAGTTTCTGCAGGCGCAGATCCAGGATCGCCTGAGCCTGTTCCGGAGACAGGTAGTAAAGCCCGTCACGCAGGCCGAACTGCTCGTCCAGATTGTCCGGACGAGCGATATCCTCGCCACCGGCGCGTTCGAGCATGGTCAGCACATCGCCGGGCTGCCAGCCCTTGGCCAGCAGCTTTTCCCGGGCCTCGGCGCCGCTCGGCGACGCCTTGATCAGTTCGATCACCGGGTCGATGTTGGCCAGAGCCACCGCCAGGCCTTCCAGCAAATGCGCCTTTTCCCGTGCTTTGCGCAATTCATAGACGGTGCGGCGGGTAACCACTTCGCGGCGATGCCGCAGGAAAGCGTCCAGCAGCTGGCGCAGGTTCAGTGTCTTCGGCTGGCCGTCTTCCAACGCCACCATATTGATGCCGAACACCGACTCCATCTGCGTCTGCTGATAGAGATTGTTGAGCACCACGTCACCGTTCTCGCCACGACGCAGCTCGATGTAGATGCGCATGCCCTCTTTGTCGGACTCGTCGCGCAGCTCGGTGATGCCTTCGATTTTCTTCTCTTTGACCAGCTCGGCGATCTTCTCGATCAGCCGCGCCTTGTTCACCTGATACGGCAGCTCGGTGACGATGATTGCTTCCTTGCCGCTCTTGTCCGCCTCTTCCACGGTGGCGCGGGCGCGCACGTAGATACGGCCCCGGCCGGTACGGTACGCCTGCACGATGCCGGCGCGGCCATTGATGATGCCAGCGGTGGGGAAGTCCGGGCCCTGGATGTATTGCATCAGGTCGTCCGGGGTCAGGCTGTCGTCGTCGATCAGCGCCAGACAGCCGTCGATCACTTCGCCCAGATTGTGCGGCGGAATGTTGGTGGCCATGCCCACGGCGATACCGGAGGAGCCATTGACCAGCAGGTTCGGCACCCGCGTGGGCATCACTTCCGGGATCCTCTCGGTGCCGTCGTAGTTGTCGACGAAATCCACCGTTTCCTTGTCCAGATCGGCCTGCAGCTCGTGGGCGATCTTGGCCATGCGCACCTCGGTGTATCGCATGGCCGCGGCGGAGTCGCCATCGATGGAACCGAAGTTGCCCTGCCCGTCCACCAGCATGTAGCGCAGCGAGAACGGCTGGGCCATACGCACGATGGTGTCGTATACGGCGGAGTCACCATGGGGGTGGTACTTACCGATGACGTCGCCCACCACCCGGGCGGACTTCAGGTACGGCCGGTTCCAATGGTTGTTGAGCTCGTGCATGGCGAACAACACACGCCGGTGCACCGGTTTCAGGCCGTCGCGCACGTCGGGCAAAGCGCGTCCGACGATCACGCTCATGGCGTAATCCAGGTACGACTGTCTCAGTTCGTCCTCGATATTGACGGGTGTGACTTCTTTTGCGAGGTCCGTCATGGCGTTCCTTTTGTATCCTCGGTGGCGTGGGTGACGCTCCTGGAAAAGTCAACGATGATAGCACAGCTTGAGAAGCTCTGAATAAGTATTCCGGCTGGGGGCCGATGGTCGACATGACGGCCGATAAGCCACTGGCGTCCCGCGACAGGCCTGCACGCCAGCACGCTCCATTCGCGGCCGAGGCCGCTCCCACGGCAGCGTCATCGCCGCTCCGTGGGAAGCGCGCCGGGCGAGGCTCCGCTTGCCAGCGAATCGCGGGACAATAGAGATCCACGGACCGCACTTGCGCATCGAACCTTGCCCTCCGGACAGGCTATACTCGCCACCACTAATGGCCACCGCCGTCCGGCGGCGGCCCCGGTTGAAGCAAGGAGCCTTGAATGAGCGACAATCAGGCCGACCTGATCCTGCACGCCCGCTGGGTGGCGCCGGTGGCGCCGGACGCCACGGTACTGGAACAGCACGCCGTGGTGGTGCGCGGCGATACCATCGTTGATCTGCTGCCCAGTGCGCTGGCGGACCAGCAATGGCAGGCCACGGAGGTCCGCCGGCTGGACCGGCATCTGCTGATCCCGGGTCTGGTCAATGCTCACACCCACGCCGCCATGAACCTGTTTCGCGGCCTCGCCGACGACCTTCCGCTGATGACCTGGCTGGAAAAACACATCTGGCCGGCGGAGGGACGCTGGGTCAGTGACCCGTTCGTTTACGAGGGTACCCGGCTGGCGGCGGCGGAAATGATTCGCGCCGGCACCACCTGCTTCGCCGACATGTATTTCTTTCCCGACGCGGTAGCCAGGGCCACCCTGGAAAGCGGTCTGAGGGCGGCCATTTTCTGTCCGCTGATGGACTTCCCCACGCCGATGGGGTCCGGGCCGGAGGACTATTTACGGCTGGCCACCGATGCTGTCGATCAGTGGCGCCACGAGCCGCGACTGTCCCTGGGATTTGGTCCGCACGCCCCTTACACGGTATCCGACGGCCCGCTGGAACAGGCTCTGACCCTGGCCGAGGAACTGGACCTGCAAATCATGATGCACGTGCACGAAACCGCCGGCGAAATCCAGCAGGCGGTGGAGCACAACGGTGACCGGCCCCTGGCGCGGCTGCGCCGGCTGGGCCTTCTGACGCCGAGACTGATGGCCGTGCACATGACCCAGTTACTGGACGAGGAAATCCAGTGGCTGGCCGAGACCGGCACCCATGTGGTGCATTGCCCGGAGTCGAACCTGAAACTGGCCAGCGGCTTCTCGCCGCTGTACAAACTGCGCCAGGCCAGCGTCAACGTCGCCCTGGGTACCGACGGCGCCGCCAGCAACAACGACCTGGACATGATCGGTGAGATGCGCGGCGCCGCCCTCCTGGCCAAGGGCGTCAGCCTGCGCGCGGACGCCCTGCCCGCCGCCGAGATTCTGGAAATGGCCACTCTGGGCGGCGCCCGCGCCCTGGGACAGGAGAGCAGGATCGGTTCCTTGCAGGCGGGCAAGCAGGCCGATCTGGTGGCGGTGGATCTGGCCCGCCTGGAGACCCAGCCGGTTTACGATCCGGTGGCCCAACTGGTCTATGCCGCCAGCCGCGATCAGGTCACCGACGTCTGGGTCGCCGGCCGCGCCCTGTTGAAAGAGCGAAACCTGCTCACCCTCAACGAGGCCCAACTGGTGCACAATGCTCAACAATGGCAACGGAAAATTGCCGGAGAAAGCCAATGAACGAAGTAACCCGCCGCAACGTGGACAACAGCGAAGTCGCCAAATTCAACGCCCTGGCGGAGCGCTGGTGGGATCCCAACTCCGAATTCCGGCCGTTGCACGACATCAATCCGCTGCGTCTGAACTACATCGATGAGCGGGTGGACCTGCCCGGCAAGCACGTGATCGACATCGGCTGCGGCGGCGGCCTGCTCTCCGAGGGCATGGCCCGGCGTGGCGCCACCGTCACCGGCATCGACATGGGCGAAGCACCGCTGGCCGTGGCACGGCTGCATGCCGAACAGAGCGGCGTGGAGGTGGAATACCTGCAGACCCCGGCGGAAGACATCGCCGCCGAGCGGGCCGGCCAGTACGACGTGGTCACCTGTCTGGAAATGCTGGAGCATGTCCCGGATCCGTCTTCCGTGATCCGCGCCTGCGCCGCGCTGGTCAAGCCCGGCGGCCAGGTGTTCTTCAGCACCATCAACCGCAACCCGAAGTCGTTTCTGTTCGCCATCGTCGGCGCCGAATACGTGCTGCGCCTGCTGCCACGGGGCACCCATGAGTACGCCAAACTGATCCGTCCTTCGGAACTGGCGGCCTGGTCCCGCGACGCGGGTCTGGATGTGCGCGACACCACCGGCATGACCTACAACCCGGTCACCCAGGTGTACAAGCTGAACCGGGACGTCTCGGTCAATTACCTGATGCACGCGGTTAAAGCGGTCTGACACTAGCGAGGCTCCATGGCATCTCTGCAGGCCGTCTACTTCGATCTGGACGGCACCCTGATCGACACCGCGCCGGACTTTTATAGCGTGCTCAATAACCTGTTGGCGGAGCACGGCCGCCCGGCGGTGAGCTATGCGGCGGTGCGCGCCAATGTATCCAACGGCGCCCGGGCGCTGACCGAGCTGGGCTTTGGCCTGGGCCCGGAAGACGACGCCTTCGACAATTACCTGAATCAGTTGCTCGACGCCTACGCCGGTCATCTGGCGGTGGACACCCGGCTGTTCGAGGGCATGGCCGACACCCTGGACTGGCTCGACCAGCATGGCCTGCCCTGGGGCATCGTCACCAACAAACCGGAGCGCTTCACCTTGCCGGTGCTCGAGGGCCTGGGTCTGGCGACCCGGGTTGGCGCGGTGATCTGTCCGGATCACGTGCGCCAGCGCAAACCGGACCCGGAAGGTTTGCTGATGGCAGCCGGGCGGGATGGGGTCAACCCGGTTGCCTGCCTTTACGTCGGTGATCATCTGCGCGACATTCAGGCCGGCAAAAACGCCGGCATGGCCACCGCGGTGGCCGCGTTCGGTTACATCGACGCCGACGACGACCCTCGCGGCTGGCAGGCGGACCATCTGCTGGAACGGGGCGACGACCTGTTACCCTTACTGAAAACCCTGACAAGCGGGAGCCTGGCATGAACGATCTGCAGTCCCTGAATAGCCAAGCGGTGACGTATCAATGTCCGGATAACGCCTTCAAGGATCGCATTATCCTGGTGACCGGCGCCGGCGACGGCATCGGCCGGGCCGTCTCCCTGGGGCTGGCGCGGCACGGCGCCACCGTGATTCTGCTCGGCCGTACCCAATCGAAACTGGAAGCGGTGTACGACGAAATCAAAGCCGCCGGAGGCCCGGAACCGGCCCTGGCGCCGGTCAACATGACGGTGGCGCGCCCCAGCGATTATCTGGAGCTGGCCAGCCTGTTCGAGAAAGAGTTCGGGCGTCTGGATGGCGTGCTCCACAACGCCTCGCTGCTTGGCGACATCACCCCCATGGACGGTTACAGCGCCGACACCTGGGACTCGGTCATGCAGGTGAACGTCAACGCCGCCTTCTACCTGACCCAGGCCCTGTTGCCGTTACTTCGCAACAGCGATGACGCCCGCATCCTGTTCACCTCGTCCAGTGTGGGCCGGCGCGGGCGCGCCTACTGGGGGGCCTATTCGGTGTCCAAGGCAGCCACCGAGAATCTGGCCCAGGTGCTCGCCGAGGAACTGGAAAACACCTCCAAGATCCGCGTCAACACGGTCAACCCCGGCGCCACCCGTACCGCCATGCGTGCCAACGCCTACCCCGGCGAAGACCCGATGACGCTGAAAACCCCGGAAGAGCTGTTACCGGTCTATCTTTATCTGCTGGGCCCGGACAGCAGCAACGTAAACGGCGTTTCTCTGGACGCGCAGCCCAAATAACGAATCGCGGCCCACTCACGGGCCGCGCCCCTCCCCATATGCAACATCCCCTTGGCTATAGCGACAAAGCCAAACGTCGTCATGGTGCCCGGCGACCGGAACAACTGTGCTATTACTTTTTGCACGGGCCCGAGAAAGCGGCCCTCCTGTCATAGCGCCCACGCCAACAACAAAAAGGGACCTTTATGAAAGCCTTATTGATAAGGGCCGCCACGCTTCTCGTTCTGCTCACCGGTATCGCTACCGTCAGTGCCGAAGACCTGCGCCTGTCACCGGAACAGAAAGCGAAAATGGAAAAGCTGCTGCCCGGGGTCACCATCAGTGATTCGCTGGTATCAGAACTGGCCAGTGTCTTTTATTCACGGGACATGCCGGTGCGGGTGCGGCTCAAGGCGATCAGCAAGTTGGTGGGCATCGACCAGATGCCGCCAGGCACCGCGCTCAAGCGCAAAATCTGTATCTGGGACATCGCCGGCCGCAATGGACCGATCTTTCACGCCGCCATGGAGCAGCGGGCTCTGGCGCTGGAGTACGGCATCAATCTGGAAATGATCCCGTTCACCAATGAGTCGATCATGGTGGATGAATTGAAAGCCGGCCGCTGCGACGCGGCGCTGATGACCGGCTTTCGTGCCCGTGATTTCAATGTCTACACCGGCACCATCGATTCCATCGGCGGGGTGCCGGACAACGACCACATGCGCACCCTGCTGGAAGTACTCGCCCATCCCAGCCAGGCGGACAAAATGGTGCATGGCGACTATGTGATCATGGGCGTGTACCCCGGCGGTGCCGCCCATATCTTCGTCAACGACAAACAGATCAGTTCCCTGGCCAAGGCCGCCGGCAAGAAAGTGGTGGTGCTGGACTACGACAAGACCCAGGCGGAGATGGTCGCCGGTATCGGCGCCACGCCGGTGCCCTCGGATATCGTCAGCGCCCCGAACAAATTCAACAACGGCGTGGTGGATATTCTGGCCGCCCCGCTGATCGCCTACGAGCTTCTGGAGTTGTACAAGGGGATGACGCCGGACGGCGGTATCGTCGATTTTCCGCTGGCGCAGATCAGCATGCAGTTGGTGGGCCGGCTGGACAAATTTCCCAACGAGATCGCCCAACTGGTGCGCGAGGCGTCTTTCGAGGCCTACGACCGCATCCGCGCACGGGTGAAGGTCGAGGAGGACCGGGTACCGGACCGCTGGTGGATCCATATCCCGGACAAGGAGCGCCGCGTTTACGAAAGCATGATGCAGGACGCCCGCAATGTATTGCGCAAGCAAGGCTACTACGACGGCCGCATGCTCGACCTGCAGAAGCGGATCCGCTGCAAATACACGCCGTCTCGCGGTGAGTGTTCCAATTCCTGAGCGCCAGTTGGAGACGCGAACCATGATCCACCGCTGGCTGTATACCGCCCTGCCCCTGCTGGCGCTGCTTGGCCTGCCCCCCGCTCTGATGGCTCAACAGAGCGAAGAACCGGCTCCCGGCGCGGTCACCAAGGCGTTCCAGGAGCGCCGCCATCTGACCATCTGCATTTGGGATCTGGTCGGCCGCAACGGGCCGATTTTCTCCGTGGCCCAGGATCAGAAGGCCCGTTTCCTGGAGTATGGCCTCAACATTGATCTGGAGCCCTATACCAATGAGCGGGTCATGGTCGAGGCGCTCAAGGCACGCCAGTGCGACGCGGCCCTGATGACCGGCATGCGCGCGCGGCTTTTCAACAAGTACACCGGCACCATCGATTCCATCGGCGGCGTGCCCAGTGAAGAGCACATGCGCATCCTGCTGGAGGTATTGGCCAATCCGAAATCGGCACCGCGCATGGTGGAAGGTGACTACGTGATCCTCGGCATCGCTCCCGCCGGCGCCGCCTATATTTTCGTCAACGACAAACGCATCAATACCCTGGCCAAGGCCGCCGGCAAGAAAGTAGCGGTTCTGGATTACGACCCGACGCAGGCGGAGATGGTCGCCCAGGTGGGAGCGTCACCGGTGCCATCGGATCTGGTCAGCGCGCCCAACAAGTTCAACAACGGCGTGGTGGATGTGCTGGCGGCGCCGTTAGCCGCCTATCAGATCATGGAGCTGTACAAGGGTATGACGCCGGACGGCGGTATCATCGACTATCCGCTGGCGCAGATCAGCCTGCAGCTGGTGGGCCACAAGGACCGCTTCCCGGCGGATATGGCGCAGATCTCGCGGGAGCTGTTCTTCGAGGGGTACCGGAAGATGATGGATCGCGTGCATCTGGAATCCCGCCAGGTGCAGGACCATTGGTGGGTGCCGATTCCGGCCCGGGACAAGCAGGACTATGAGGTGATGATGCGCGATGCCCGCGTGCAGTTGCGCGAGCAGGGCTACTACGACGGCGACATGCTCAACTTGCAACAACGGATCCGTTGCAAGTTGGACGCACGCCGCGCCGAGTGCGCCAATCCGGTGGAGTGAACCGGCTCTAGGAATCTTCCGTGGGTATCTGCTCCAGAGCGCCAAACATATCCACGCGCTGATCATTGAACAGATCGAGTTCCGGCGCCAACGCCTGCACATAGCGGTCGAAATAGAGAAACTGCTTGAGCAGCAGAGCGAACTCCCGCGGGAACCGGATACCGTGATCCTCGCCGATGCGCACCAGATCCATCAGCAAACGATTGACCTCACGATCATTGCGATCGGCCTGCACCAGCGATGATGGATCCACCCGGGTGAGACGATCCTGTAAAGCGGTGATATCCCGCGCCAGCGCGTCCACGTCCACTTCTTCCCGGGTCATGCCCACCATCACCATGGACCGGGCCATGGTCTGGACGTCGCCATTGCCAATCGCCTCAAGGAAACTGGACATGCCCTCCCAGGCTTCACGGCGAATGCGCCCGACCATGCCAAAGTCGATGAAGCCGACACGGCCGTCTTCCAGCACCATCAGGTTACCGGCGTGCAAGTCGGCGTGGAAGAAATCGCACAGCATGAGACTGGAGAACCAGGTATTCAGCGCGGTGATCAGCACCCCGGCGGGGTCGTCGGTATACTCACGCAAGGCGCCGAGATCAGTGATCGGCATGCCGTGCAGCCGTTCCATGGTCAATACCCTGGTGGTGGTGTGGGAACGGATCGGCCGGGGCGCCACCACCGCACGATTACCGGTCTGCGCCAAGAAGTCATTGAATTGCTCCAGGTTACGGGCTTCCTGCAGGAAATCGCACTCCTCCATCATCCCCGCCTGCAGCTCCTCGATGACCCCGGACAACGCCGAACGGCTCAGCCCCGGCGCCAGTGATTCGATCACCCGGGCGGAGAAATAGAGAAAGTTGAAATCGGTAAGCAGCACATTGCGTACTCCGGGACGCTGCACCTTGATCACCACCTCGGCACCGTTGTGCAGGCGCGCCGCGTGCACCTGGGCAATGGAAGCGCTGGCCAGCGGACGCGGATCCACCCATTCGAAATGCTGCTCCAGGCTGCCACCCAGTTCCTCTTCCACCATCCCGCGAATATAGTGGAAAGACAGCGGCGGGGTCCGATCCAGGCATTTCTGGAACGCCTCCACGTACTCTTCCGGAAACAGTGACGGTGAACTGGCGATGAACTGCCCCAGCTTGATGTACGTCGCGCCCAGGGATTCAAAAGTAGCGCGCAACCGTTCCGGCAGGGCGTCACGATCACCAAGCGCCCAACCCAGCCCCTGACGGCCCACCACACCGAGAGTCTCAATGATGCGCAGGGCGCCTCGGGCGGTGTTCCTCGCCAGCGCCAGGCCGGAGCGCTCACGCAGCAGATCGGCGCGAGCGCCGGTAACCGAAGAAGGCTGTGTCATCACGTCTGTGTCCCTGTTTAAAAATGAATCGCCCTGGGTCGGTAAACTACCGGAAAAGGGTAACCATAAAAACCACGACGGTTTTTACCTCGAGGTTAATTATGACCAGCCGGTCTTTCTGTCCCCTTTTTTTTACCTGGTTCACGAGTGTCCACTCAAAGATCCAGAGGTTAAAGGGTAACCGTCTGATTTTATTACCAAGATCCCGGAAGGCCCAGCGTTTAGGTAAACTTCATTGGCTGTTCCGACAGGAGAGCGCCGACGTACGGTCATTTCCCCTGGTCCCGTGCAAATCCATGATCCCCTTGCTGGCGTCCATATGTAATGGCTTACATGCATTTTTGTAATTGGCGCTTGTGTCAACGGGCGTGCGTTGTGTACCGTCAAATTTTCCACGTCGAGAACAATAAAAAGGAGCTAAAAGGAATGCGTTCTCTAATAACCAAAGTGCTGCGACCCGCGCGTGTACTGATTGCCGGCGGCGCCCTACTCGCGCTGCAGGGCTGTGGCATGATCTATAAAACCACCGGGGATATTCTGGTCAGCTTTGGCCAGGCGGAATTACTGCCCTATATGCTGGCCTACGACGATGTCCGCATGGGCTGCATCATGGGTGAAGCCCAGACGCCTCTCCTGATGTCCTTCGAAACCGTGGGTTCCCATCCCGGCCGCCTGGGCGTGATGACCTTCGTCACCTCGGCGGTGTGCGCCGAACAGCTTGCCCTGGAGTCCGAACTGCGCTACCTGCGTGCCATGAAGGAAGGCCGGGTCGCCGAAGCCCAGGATGCCCGCATCGAGCAAAAACGCTGGTCCGCCCTGGCCGCCGAGCGCCTGCTCACTGCCTACCAGCGCCTGGAAGTGGAATACGGCAAGCAGAACGAAGGCGAGTGCCCCAAACTGAATCGCAAACTGGATCAACTGGTCTGGCTGGTGGGTAACATTGCCGGCGCCCAGGCGCTGGTGGCCGACGGTGCCGCCGACGGCGTGGTCGGTGTACCGCGCGATATCGTTGGCAAAGTCGCCCGTAACGCCTCCTGCCTGAGCAACGAGAACTGGTGGGGCGCGCCGGAAGGCCTGCGTGCCACGATCTGGAACCTGCTGCCGCAGTTGGCTCCGGAAGGCGCCCAACCCTGGCCGAAGCTGGAACAATCCGCCGAAATGGGCTTCGAAAAAGGCGTGCGTCTGGGCAGCGCTTTCCTGGCGCTGAGCGCTTACAGCAAGGGCGACAATGATCGTCTGCGCAAAGCGATTCGCGATTTCGCCGCCAACGACGAAAACCTGGACCCGGACTACGCCATGATCGACGCCATCGCCGGTGTCCTGATACAGGGCCTGTCCGATCGCATGTGGACCGAAGCCACCGGCAAGCGGACTCCGGTGAACGGCCTGGGCACCTTCTGGGATGACCAGCCCTCCTCGGGTTCCAAAGTTGACATCGACGATCTGCTGTAACGGGACCGGAGGGCCTTTCCCCGCTGGAAGGCTCTCCTCCCGATAATCAAAAAAACCAGGAGAGACGATCTCATGCGCTACAAGAAAGCGTTAACCGCCGTGATGGCGACCGTACTGGGCCTGGCCGCGGCCGGCGCCAATGCCGCCGAGAAACGGACCTTGTGTGTCTTTGACATCATCGGTGCCAGTGGCGACGTCTACAACGTGATGAAGGACTACCGTACCGCCGCCGCCGGTTGGGGAGCCGACATCGACCTCAAGCCCTACACCGACGAGAAGATCACCGCCGAGGCCCTCAAGGCCGGGCAGTGCGACGGCGCGGTGCTGACCGGTCTGCGGGTACGCCAGTTCAACCACTACTCCGGCAGCATGGAAGCGATCGGCGCGATTCCGGATTACGAGCATCTGCGCACCGTGATCCAGGTGCTGTCCAGCGACACCCCGTCCATCAACGAAAAAATGACCTCCGGGCCCTACACCATTGGCGGCCTGATGCCGATGGGCGCGGCTTATCTTTTCGTCAAGGACAGGGCCATTAACAACGTCAACGCTTTGTCCGGCAAGTCCATCTCGGTAATGGAATACGACCCCGCCCAGGCGCAAATGGCCGCCAAGGTGGGCATGTCTCCGGTACTGTCGGACATCACCAACTTCGCCGGCCGCTTCAACAACAACTCCGTGGATATCTGCTTCGCTCCGGTGGTGGCTTATTCCGCGCTCGAACTGTACAAGGGGCTGCAACCCGACGGTGGCATCATCCGCTATACGCTGGGCCAGCTCACCAATCAGATCGTGCTGCGCAAGGACCGCTTCTCCGAGGATTTCGTCAAGCAGTCCCGCAAATTCATGTTCGGCCAGTTTGACCGCGCCATGACCATCATCAACAACGCGGAAAACGAGGTGGACAAGAAGTGGTGGATCGAGCTGCCCGAGGAAGACAAGCGTGGCTATGACGAGATGCTGCGTGAGGCTCGTATCGAGATGACCCAGGACGGTATTTACAGCAAGGACCTGACCAACCTTCTGCTGAAGGTACGTTGCAAGTACGACCCTTCCCGCGCGGAATGCGCCAACCCTCAAGAGTAACAGCTGAAACCGCGGGGCCGGCATCCGGCCCCGTTCTCCATTCCCTCCACCACTTCCGGCGCTTCGGCCATACCGGCGCGAAGGGGTGAAGTATATGCTCGCTCGAAAAGGTCGTTTTCATACGCGGCGATCTCATTGCTGGCATAACAAAAACCGGGTGAAAAATGGATAAACCAACCTTTACCGTGGCGAACCGTTCCATCAAGGAATGGGTATCCTCCCTGCCGACCCTGATCATCCTTCTGCTGACGATTTTTCTTTCTTCCGGTGAAATTATTCACTCCCAGTTATTGAAGATAGGTGAAAATACCTGGGAGAGTTATTTCCTGCTGCGTGGCGCCGGCATGGTGCAACAGCCAACCTGTAACCCGGACCCGAACATCGATCAGCTCACCCGGGAAACGGTACGCAAGCGCCAACAGGAAAGCGCTGATGATCCGCTGGCGGACGTGCTCGGCGCCTCGGAGGTCAACGAGGACGCGATCCGTCAGTCTCTGGAGCGCTCCAGGGAAAACTGCCGGACTCGCTGGGAGCGCTTCCAGACCATAGAGGAAAGGGTTACACCCGGTGTCATCGCCTTCCGCACCGTCGAGGGCGGCGTGGCGAAAATCGTCTCCACGCTTGGCGACTACAAACGCCTTTTATTGTGTTTGCTGGTACTAATCTGCGCCGCCACTGCCACACTGGGCCGGCACCATATCGCTCTGCGGCCGCAACGGACGGTAAAGGACTATCTTGTTTCCACCACGGCACAGTTGATAGCCAATGCGCTACTGCTTTCCTCCGCTTTCGTTTATCGCATGGAGGAAGTCGCCGCCATGGAGTCCGGCGTGCGCGTCGGCCATTTCTATTTGCACCAATTCTGGATCGCCGGCTTTGCCATTCTCACCGCCTCTTCCCTGTATCAGTTGATACGCCGCCCCAGGGATCTGGAATCCGGTGGCTCCTGGGGCAAGGCCCTGCTCACCATTCCGCTTTACACGTTCATGGCTCTGACCGCGTCGGCGCAGTTCCTCAGCCAGGGTTATTACCACGGCATCGCCGTGTACCTGGGCATGATGATGGAGATGTCCACGCTGTTCCTGAACCTGGCGCTGTACATCTGGATCGGCATGATGCTCAAGCAGACCAAGCTGGCCCATCTGGTGTTCGATGTACTGCGACCATGGAAAATGTCACCGGAACTGATGGCCTTCGTGGTGCTGGCCGTGGCGGCCATCCCCACCGCTTACACCGGCGCTTCCGGTATCTTCGTGATCGCCGCCGGGGCCACTATCTATAACGAGCTGATCCGCGCCGGCGCGCGCAAACAACTGGCCCTGGCCGCCACCGCCATGTCCGGCTCCATGGGGGTGGTACTGCGCCCCTGTCTGCTGGTGGTAATCATCGCCGCGCTGAACAAGAGCGTGACCACCGCCGAGCTGTTCAATTCCGGTATCAAGATCTTCATTCTCAGCCTGGTGCTGTTCTTTATATACAGTCAATTCGCGCGCACCTCCCCGGCCCGCATCGCGCCGTTCTCCGAGGCTCTGCCGCACAGTCTGAAACGTCTGATACCGCTGCTGCCCTACGGCATCGTGGTCGGCACCGTGCTGGTGTTCTTCAGCGACGTTCTTAACCGTCATCTGGATGAGTTCTCCGCCCCGATCATTTTGCCGGTGATGCTGCTGGCCGTGCTGTTCTACGAAAAACTCAGCCGCCATTTTCTGCACCTGTTCGCATTGGCGCTAATCCCCATGCTGGCGATGTCCTTCATGGACACCTGGAACGGCTATCAGGCCTTGCAGAGCGGCGAAATCCCCACCGGCTGGACCACCGTGACACTGCAAAATCATCTTTGGGGACTGTTCTGGCGCAATGTGATTCTCGGTGGCTTTATCGTCGTTCACTACCTGGTGGCGCCCCGCATGAAAGGCAATGGCGATACCGACCCTCACTACGCTCCAGAGGAAGGCGTCTCGGAAAAACTGGAAGGCTCTCTGCGCTTCTCCACCAATGAGACCACCACCCACATCGGCGCACTGTTGATGCTGATGGCACTGTCCGTGAGCACCGGCGGTATCATCGAACGCTCCGGTCTGATGGAAATGCTACCCGAAGCGTTCTCCTCGATCTGGATCGCGATGACCATTCTGGTAGTGACCATGGTAGTCATCGGTATGATCATGGATCCCTATGGCGCGGTGATTCTGGTGAACGCGACCATCGCTCAGGTGGCGTTCAACAACGGTATTGATCCGTTGCACTTCTGGATGATTACGCTGGTGGCGTTCGAATTGGGTTATCTGACCCCGCCGGTGGCCCTCAACCATCTGCTGACCCGGCAGGTGGTGGGTGACGACGAGGTGGAAAGCGCCAAACTTCACAGCGGCTCCTTCTTCCGCCGCTACGAGAAGTTCCTGCTGCCCATCGCGGTGATGCTGACGGCGCTGCTGGCGGTAAGCTATCTGCCGCTGATGTCCGAGGGGCTGCACCAATGGCTGTTCCACAAGATACAGGTGGCCATGTAATCACCCGGTGTAAATAAACACCGTAACCACAGGAAGGGGCTCTCGCGGGCCCCTTTTGTGTTAAACGCCAAAAGACAAAAAGACGGAACGCAACACCGATAAAAACAATCCATACCAATAAGAAGGAGAAGGGGCGATGGAAGAAAGAGCCATGGGGGAAACCGTGAAGAGAGACAGCGGGCACTGGCTTCAGCGGTCGCCGGCGGAATGGTTTTCTTCATTACCAACCCTGTTGGTACTGTTGCTGGCACTGTTTCTCTCATCCGGAGAGATCATCCATTCACAGTTGCTCAAGATCGGGGAAAACACCTGGGAAAGTTATTTCCTGCTGCGTGGCGCCGGTCTCATGGAGGAACCGACCTGCAATCCCGATCCGGATATCAACCGGCTGACCCGGGAAACCCTGCAAAGGCGGAAGGCCGAAGCCGCCAACGATCCACTTGCCGGCGTGCTGGGCACACCCAGCGTCAACGAAGACGCCATCCGTCAGTCACTGCAGCGGTCACGGGAGAACTGCCGGGGAAAATGGGACCGCTACCAGATCATTCAGGAAAGGGTCACCCCTTCGGTGGTGATGTTTCGCAATGTGGAAGGCGGCGTGGCCTGGGTGGTGTCCTCACTGGGCGATTACAAACGTCTGTTGCTTTGCCTGCTGTTGATGATCTGCGCCACCCGCACCACGCTGGGCCGGCATCATATCGCCCTGCGCCCGCAGCGTACGGTAAAGGACCATATTGTTTCCACCAGCGCGCAACTGGCCGCCAATGCCCTGCTGCTGCTTTCGGCCACCGTCTACCGCGTCGAGGAAGCGGCGGCCATGGAATCCGGCGTACGGGTCGGTCACTTCTACTTGCATCAGTTCTGGATCGCCGGCTTCGCCGTGCTGACCGCGGCGTCGCTGTATCAGTTGATCCGCTTTCCCAAGGGACTGGAATCCGGCGGCTCCTGGGGTAAGGCCCTGCTGACCATTCCGCTTTACACCTTCATGTGTCTGTCGGCGTCCTCCCAGTTCATCAGCCAGGGCTACTACCACGGCATCGCCGTGTACCTGGGAATCATGATGGAAATGTCCACCATGTTTCTGAATCTGGCGCTGTACATCTGGATCGGCATGATGCTGAGACAGACCCGGCTGACCCATTTGGTGTTCGACGTGCTGCGGCCCTGGCGCATGTCACCGGAACTGATGGCCTTCGTGGTACTGGCGGTCACCGCCGTGCCCACCGCCTACACCGGCGCCTCCGGTATCTTCGTGATCGCCGCCGGGGCCACCGTCTACAATGAGATGATCCGGGCCGGCGCCCGTAAACAGCTGGCCCTGGCCACCACCGCCATGTCCGGTTCCATGGGTGTGGTGTTGCGTCCCTGCCTGCTGGTGGTGATTATCGCCGCGCTTAACAAAAACGTCACCACCACCGAACTGTTCAGTTCCGGCCTCAAGGTATTCATGCTCAGCCTGCTGCTGTTCTTCATTTACAGTCAGTTCGCGCGCACCTCGCCGGCCCGCATCGCGCCGTTCTCCGAAGCCGTTCCCGCCAGTCTCAAACGTCTGGTGCCACTGCTGCCTTACGCCATTGTTGTCGGCGCTGTACTGGTACTGTTCAGCGACGTGCTGGACCGTCAACTGGATGAGTTTTCCGCGCCCATCATCCTGCCGGTGATGTTGCTGGCCGTGCTGTTCTACGAAAAACTCAGCCACCACCTGCTGCATCTGTTCGCGCTGTTCCTGGTGCCCATGATAGCGCTGTCATTCAACGATCTCTGGCAGGGTTACCAGGCTCTTCAAAGCGGCGAGCTCCCCACCGGCTGGACTCATATCACGCTGCAAAACCACCTGTGGGGCCTGCTTTCGCGCAACCTGTTCCTGGCCGGTTTTCTGCTGGTGCACTATCTGATCGCGCCACGCATGGCCAAGAGCGAGGCCACGGATCCTCACTACGCCCCCGAGGAAGGGGTCTCCGAAAAGCTGGAAGGGTCCCTGCGTTTCGCCACCAATGACACCACCACCCACATCGGCGCCATGCTGATGCTGATGGCCCTGTCGGTGGGCACCGGCGGGCTGATCGAACGCTCGGGGCTGGTGGAAATGCTGCCGGAGTCCTTTTCCTCGATCTGGATCGCCACCAGTATTCTGGTGGTGACCATGGTGATTCTCGGCATGATCATGGAGCCCTTCGGCGCCGTGGTGCTGGTCAATGCCACTGTCGCCCAGGTCGCTTTCAACAACGGCATCGACCCGCTGCATTTCTGGATGATCACCCTGGTGGCGTTCGAGTTGGGCTATCTGACTCCGCCAGTGGCGGTGAACCATCTGCTCACCCGCCAGGTGGTGGGCGATGATGAAGTGGAGAGCGCCAAACTTCAGCACGGCTCCTTCTTCCGCCGCTACGAGAAGTATCTGCTGCCGATCGCGGTAATGTTCACCGCACTGCTGCTGGTGAGCTATCTGCCGTTATTGTCGGAAGGCCTGCATCAGTGGCTGTTCCAGAAAATCCAGATCGCCATGTGACCACTCGCTTCCGCTATCGGCCTTGCTTCATCGCGCCGATAGCGGATAATCGGGCCCCCTGATACGAAAAAAGCAGGTCCGGCTTATGAATGACAAGACCCGCGAAGAACAGTACCGGCGCCGTCCCACGGAGCCGTTGCCAAAAAGCGTTCGTCCCGCCTTATTCTTGTTGCTCTTTCTGGTCGCCGTAACCCTGTGCATCGCCGGTGCCGCCGCCCTGGTGGACCGTCTCATCTATGGGTGAAGCCGATGAAGCACGTAAAGGAACAACGTCGTCATTCGCGCCACCGCGCTCCGAGCGGCCTGAACATGCGTCTGCGCCAGGATCCACCAACGGAGGACGACGATCTCACGCTGACATGCCGGGATATATCCCGCGCCGGTCTGGGTGTGGAACTGCCCTATTCGATCCGGCCCGATACCGACGTGGAACTGTGGCTGCAGCTACCCAACCAGGGTGAGGCCCTGCATCTGTTCGGCACCATCGCCTGGTGCGCCGAGGGAGCTCAGCGCTGGTCCGCGGGCATAGCCCTTGATCTGGAGCGAACCGACGGTGCCCTCTGGGCGGCCCGGTTCGACGATCCCGATGTCTGACCGTCCGTCGCTGTTTCAACGGGGCGGGCAATACCATCTGTACCGGCCGGACTACCCGGAAAATTTATTCCGCTGGCTCGGCGATCAATGTTTCGAGCACCAATGGGCGCTGGACCTGGGCTGCGGCACGGGGCAGGCATGCCGCTCCCTGGAAGGTCATTTCCAGCACGTCATCGGCGCCGACCTCAGCCTCGCTCAACTGCGGGGCGCTCCAGCCAGCGCCAGCCACTATCTGGCCGCCCGCGCCGACGCCCTGCCCTTCGCCGATGGCAGCTTCGATCTGATCACCGTGGCCCAGGCACTGCACTGGTTTCCATTGCCGATGTTCTTCAAGGAAGCGGAACGGGTGCTGCGCGAGGATGCACTGCTGGCCATCATCAGCTATGGCTTGTGTCAGGTGGAGGGGTTGCCGGACCTGATCGACGATTTCCACGACCGGGTGCTGGCGCCCTGGTGGCCGGCGGCGCGCTGGAGCGTGGTCAGCGGCTATCGCAACGTCACCCTGCCATGGCCGGAACACAAGGCGCCGGAAAGCCTGGGCATCGAACGTCACTGGCACTGGCGCGATCTGGCCGCCTATCTGGACACCTGGTCAGCTTTGGCGAAAGCGCGCAGCTTCGGCAAGGATCCGTTGCGGGATTTCCTGCCGCAACTGGAACAAGCATGGGGGGAAAAGACGCGCAAGGTACGCTGGCCGTTGAGAGTCCGCGCCTGTCGCCGGCCCAGGGAGTATTGAAGCGGAGCGCTATGTTCCGACCCGGTTCAGTACCTGGAGCTTTCAGTACCTGGGAAATGCTCGGCCAGCAGACCGGCAAGGCGATCCAGACGATGGCGCCGTTTCGACAGGCCGAACACATTCATCATGCGGGTCCCCCAGGTGAGGGCCGTGGCCAGGGTATCGCCGCCACGGCGGGGGATCACGTGGAGATGGACATGGGGTACGTGTTGATTGGCTTCGCGGCCATCATTGACCACCACGTTATGAGCTTTGACATCCAGCCCCGCCCGCTTCTGCGCACGGATGGTGCGCCGCGCCAGTTCAAAAAGGTGGGCCGCCAGATCCGGCTCCAGCTCTTCCAGTAGCGCATGGTGCGCCACCGGAATCACCAGGCAATGGGCTTCGCGGACCGGGAACAGGTCCAGCAACACCACGGCCCGCTCATCCCGGTACACCACGCTGGCGGGGGCATCCCCGTTCAGAATCCGGCAGAAAATGCAGTCAGTCGTCGTCATAATCCTCATCGGCCCCGGCCACCGCTTTGCGGCGCTGGCGCCAGGACTCCAGCAAGGCAACGATAAACGCCACCAGCAGCACCGCCACCAACGGCGCCACCGCCCGCCAGGGACCGCTGTCGTTACCGGCGAACAGGCCGTCGAACAGACTGACCACCCAGGCCGGCGCCCATTCTTCCTGATTCGCCGCCACTGGCCACGGGGTCAGCAGTACGGCGGTCGCCAGCCCCCGCAGCAGGGTTTTCAACCAGGACATCAGGGGGCGGGTCAGATACCACAGTACCACCAGCACTCCCAGACTTCCCAAAACGTAAGCCAGCCATCCCATCATATAGGCATTCGTTGTCACAGTTACTCCCTGGAGCCCATTCACGCTCTCAAGCCTACACAGGCTCTTAGAGCCATTCTATACGTCCCGAGCTCGCCTCTCTATCGGGTCCGTCCGCATCAGTTTTCCACCCAATGGATGACATGGTCTTCCCAGTCCCGCTCCGCAACCCGGTTTTCCGGAACCACACGGCCGGCAACACTGATTCCCGCGGCACGTACCGAGCCCGGATCTCCGGACAGCAACGGGTGCCACTCAGGCAGCGGTTTGTCTTCGGCTCGCAGCCGATAGGCGCAACTGGCCGGCAGCCAGTCGGACCGGGCCATCTCCTCGGTTACCTGAAGGCAACCCGGCACTTTGCGCCGTCGCTGTGCGTACACCTGACAACGGCAACGGCGGGTATCGAGATAGCGGCAACTGAGGTCCGTGAACACCACCTCGCCACTGTCCTCGTCCTCCAGCTTGACCAGACAGCAGCGCCCGCAACCGTCGCACAGCGCTTCCCATTCCCGGCTATTGAGCTGCCCCAGGGGCAGCGTCCAGAACCGGTCGCGCAAAGGCGGGTCCGTCAGCGTCACGACGGCTTTCCGCGCGGATTGTCGGGGTGGCCGGCGGCCAGAAACAGATCCTCGTCCGGCGGCGGCGGCATCTGCAGATAAAACCCTTTATCGCGTATTTCATCCATGACCTTGCTCACATCCGCCCGCGCCAGCGGCCGCTTGGGGTCCAGGATCATATCGCTGACGTGCACCAGCTTGCCGCATTGCTCAAGCAACACCTTCGGCACCGCGTCCAGACCAGTGGCCCGGGCCACGAACAGGTACATCTCGGACCGGCGGCTGCTCCGGTAGATAGAACAGAACAACTTGCCTTGCAGCGTCATAGCATCTCCAACAACGGCTCGGCGACCGGCTCCCGGCGCCAGCCGCGCAACGGCTCGGGCAAGGACTCCGGATCACGCACCAGCGCTTCCAGCCAGCGGCGCCGCACCAGCACCTCCGGCTGCAATCCCAGATCATTGGCCACAGCGGTCACCCGGTCGCGCAATTGCTTGACCTGATCCCGCTGCGACCGGGCCAGCGGTTCCGGCAGCGGCCGCGGCGGCGTTTCCCGGCGGCCCTGCTCCAGGCAGGCGATGATCCGCTCGCCGTCGCGCTGAATCAGCTTGGGGTGCAATCCCAGCGATTGCAGCGTGCTCCGGTCCAGGCGGCGGCGCTGGCTCAATTCCAGCATCACCGGGTCCTTGAGCACGAAACTGCGCGGCAGATCGCGCTGCCGCGCGGTCTCTTCACGCCAGCGCGCCAGCGCCGCCAGGGCGGCCAGTTCCTCGCCCTGCAACACCCCGGCGCCTTTGACCGCATGCCAGGGCTCACCGCCCTGCCCGCGCCGGCGCACGTCCGCCACCAGACGATCGCATTCTTCTCGCCACCAGGCTTCCCGGCCCAGGGCGCGGAGACGTTCGCGCAAACGGCCGGTCACTTCGGGCAGGTACTTCACGTCGTCCTCGGCGTAGCTCAATTGTTCGGCGCTGAGCGGCCGCCTGAGCCAATCGGTACGGGTGGCGCCCTTGGGCAGAGCGACCCCCAGTTGCTGTTCCACCAGCCGCTGGTAGCTCATTTGCATATCCTCGCCGACCAGGGCGGCGGCGATCTGGGTATCCTCGATGTGCTCCGGGCATTCGCCGGTGAAGTACTGCAAGGCTTCCAGATCCTCGGAACAGGAATGCATCACCAGACACCGATCCGTCAGCACCGCACCCAACACTGGCGCGCTCACCCCGGTGGTGTCGATGAGACGGATGGCGTCGCCATCGTGCGCCTGCACCAGAGCCAGCCGTGGCCAGTAGGTCCGATCCCGCATGAACTCGGTATCCAGGTACAGCGGCCCCGCCGGCGGCGCCCAGTCCTGGATCTGCTCGTCTTTGTCACACCATATATAGCTCATGCCGCTCCCGGCTCGTCCGAATGGGGCGCATTATACGGGCAAGGCCCCGCCGGCTCCATGCGGAGGCGTCTGGAGGTGTGCCCGCAATCCGCTTTCTGCTAACCTTGGCGCGCCTTGAAAACCGCACAGGAATCAACCATGAGCACGAAACTGGTACTGGTCCGCCACGGACAGAGCGTCTGGAACAAGGAAAACCGTTTCACCGGCTGGAAGGACGTGGATCTCACCGAGCAAGGCCGGGCGGAAGCGAAAACCGCCGGCGATCTGCTGCAAGAAGCGGGCTTCGAGTTCGATATCGCCTACACTTCCGTGCTCAAGCGCGCCATCCGCACCCTGTGGACAATCCTCGACACCATGGATCAGATGTGGATCCCGGTGGTGCGTGACTACCGCCTCAACGAGCGCCACTACGGTGCCCTGCAGGGCCTGAACAAGGCGGAAACCGCCGCCAAATACGGTGACGAACAAGTACTGGTTTGGCGCCGCAGCTACGATACGCCGCCGCCGCCGATGGACCGCGATGACGAACGCTACGCGGGCCGTTTCCGTGTTTATCGCGGTCTCAGCGACGCCGAGATTCCGCTGTCCGAGAGCCTCAAGGACACCGTGGCCCGCTTCGTCCCCTACTTCCAGAGCGTGATCGAACCGGATATTCGTGCCGGCAAGCAAGTGCTGATCTGCGCCCACGGCAACAGCCTGCGCGCCCTGGTCAAACACCTGGGCAATATTTCCGATGAAGAAATCGTCAAGCTCAATATCCCCACCGGTATTCCCATGGTGTATGAGCTCGACGACGATCTGAAGCCGATCAAAAACTACTACCTGGGCGACGCCGAAGCCGCCGCGGCCGCGGCCGAAGCGGTGGCCAATCAAGGCAAAGCCTGACGGCCTCCCCCGGTGGCGCCCGCCGCCGGGGAATTCAGGAATCCGGCGCCGGATTCCGGTCCAGCACTTCCACCCGGCGCCGTTCCCCCGCTTCGAACAGACGCTCCCGTAACCGTTCTATTTCCGCCTGCTGGTCGCTCGGCGCCAGACCGCTTTCCAGAATGGCGCGGCGCTGCTCGCGGTAATCCTGATAACGGGCCTGCCAAAGTGCCCGGCGCTGGTCCAGCTCCGCCAGCCGGTCCGCCGCCTCCCGGCCCAGCCGCTGCTCACGCAACTGGTCGATCCGCCGCTGAGATGCCCCCTGCTCCCGCAACGCCCGCACTTCCTCACGCACTCGCATCGGTTCCCGCGAGGCACGCACCTGCTCACGCAAATCCGGCGGCAGGGTGGCTTCCAACGCATCCAGACGCTCACTCCTGGTGGCTTCGTCCAGGTCCTCGTCCTCAAGAATGCGGCGCCGCTGCAAGGCGAAGTCCGCGTAACGGTCCTCGAAGCCGAAAAACGCCTCGGCGGTGACGGCGTCGAAAAAGCGGTCCCGCAATGCCTGACGTTGTTCAAGACTCTGGCGCAGCGCGGCCGGATCCTGTCCCGGCGGTGTCAGTTCCGCCAGCGCCTCGCGATAGCCCAGATACTGTTGCAGCAGCGCCCAGGCCCGGGCCGCCGCCGACGGCGACAGCCGCGCCTCGAAATCCGCCGCCAGGCGCGCCTTGAGTGTCTCCAGGTCCTCTTCGCCCAAGGCCGACAACACATAGTCGAAGCGGCGCCGCAACGCTTCGTTGATGATCAGGTTGCCATTCTCGTCCTCGGCCAGAGCCCCATCCGGCCGGGTGCCGCGCCAGGACGGCGGCGGCGAGTCGGCCAGTTCCCGGCCACGCACGGCGTAATCGTGCAATACCGATGTCACCGATGCAGGCAGCGGGTCCTGGCGCGCCGCCGCCACGGGCGTGGAGCCATCGCCTTCGCCAGACCATCCCCACATGCCCAGGCCCGCCAGCGCCAGCAGCACGATCAGGATTGTGTATACGCGTCCTTTGCTCACGTTCAGTCCTCGACGACAACCGTTACCGACCCGCACACCGCCGCTCTGACAGCAAGTGCCGCTCGTCGGATTACGACATTTTTATTAGTGAACACCTGTTCCGCTCTGGTTAGGATCATAGCAGGCTGTTGGCGAACAGTCCGGAACCCATCGGGTTCCTTTGGTAAAGGGTGGCCGATGGAATCGGTCATTGGCAAGAAAGAGCGCGGCGCGATTGATGTTGTGGTCCATCCGCCACGGGCTCGACAAAAGATTCCGAAAACAACAGATAAACAGGGAAGCTTATGAAAACGTCAATAAAGACTCTTTTGAGAGCAGCTCCTCTGAGCGCTTTCTCAGGAACAAAACCGCTGAGGGCTTTTTTTGTGGCCGCCGTCCATGGCGGCCATCCTCCGGACCGTCACTGCCGCGACGTCAAAAATCGCTCCCGGCGATTTTTTGGAGTAAAACCGCTGAGGGCTCTGCTCGGCATCCTGCTGCTCGCGTGGTTGGCCGGCGCCGCTCATGCCGACGACTACACTGAAACCCGTTATCCCATCGTACTGGTGCACGGCCTGTTCGGCTTCGACACCGCCGCCGGCGTGGACTATTGGTATCGCATCCCCGAGGAACTGCGACGAAGCGGCGCCGAAGTCTACGTGGCCCAGGTCGCCGCCGCCCAGGACACCGAGGTGCGCGGCGAGCAACTGGCACGACAGGTGGAGGATATTCTCGCCATCAGCGGCGCCGAGAAGGTCAACCTGATCGGTCACAGCCACGGCAGCCCCACCATCCGTTACGTGGCCTCGGTCTACCCGGACATGGTCGCCTCCGCCACCGGTGTTGGCGGCGTCAACTGGGGCGCCCGGCTGGCGGACGTGCTGCAGGGCGTGGTGGACGACGTGCCTTTCAGCGGTGACCTGATCGGCTTTCTCGGCAATGCCCTGGCCGGGCTGATCGATCTGTTCTCCGGTGGCGGCAATGAACAGGACATCCTGGCGGCCTTGAAGGCGCTCACCACCGAGGAGACCATCGCCTTCAATCAGCGGTATCCGGAAGGCATGCCCAGCGAGTATTGCGGCGAAGGTCCCAGGATAGGCAGCAATGGTGTCTCTTACTTCTCCTGGAGCGGGGCCAAACCGCTGACCAATTTCCTCGACCCTTCCGACGCCCTGCTCGGCGCCACTTCCATTGTTTTTCTCGGCGAGAAAAACGATGGGCTGGTGAGCAGTTGCTCCAGCCACCTGGGCATGGTGATCCGCGACGACTATCGCATGAACCATCTGGATGAGGTGAACCAGGTTCTCGGGCTGCGCGATCTGTTCAGTACCGACCCGGTCACCCTTTATCGCCAGCATGCCAACCGGCTCAGGAACTATCAGTTCTGAACCGGCAGTTCTGAACCGGCAGTTCCGAGTCAGCGGTTCAGAGTCGCAACGGCCACGCCGGAGGTAACCACGCCGGCGTGGCCGTCTTCCCAAGGACGCCCTCAATAACACGGTCTACGCACCTGCCGAAGCGTCCGTCATTTTGAAGACCGGGGCGCCGTCGCCGGCTGTCGCTCCGGTATTGAGCGGTGATGCCCGCCACCGCCATGATCTGTCTCTTAGGGATGATCCAACTTTAATTAAAAGCAGGACAATAACCATGATAAGAAGTCTTCGCGTTGTGTTGGCGTTGTGCGCCACCCTGACCACCTCCTTGGCCCAGGCCGCCGATCCGATCGAGAGGCGTATCTGCGTGTTCGATCTGGCCGGTAACGTCGGTCCGGTGATGACCGCCATGAAGGACTGGCAAACCGCCGCGCTGCAATGGGGGCTGAAAGCCAAACTGGTGGCTTACACCAATGAAGCCATCGCCGCCGAGGATCTCAAGGCCGGCGTCTGCGACGCTTCCCTGATCACCGGCCTGCGAGGCCGCCAGTTCAATCAATACAGTGGCACCATCGATTCCATCGGCAGCTTGCCGACCATGGATCATATGAAAGTGCTGCTGCAGGTTCTGTCCGATCCGCGCAGCGCCAAACCCATGACCAGCGGTGATTATGAAGTGCTCGGCGTGGCACCGGCGGGCGCTGCCTATATCTTCGTCAACGATCGGGAAATCAATTCGCTGGCCAAGGCCGCGGGCAAGAAAGTGGCCGTGTTGGAGTTCGATGAAACCCAGGCCATCATGGTGGCTCAGGTGGGCGCCACGCCAGTGTCCTCGGACATCACCAATTTCTCCACCAAATTCAATAACGGCGTGGTCGACGTGATCGCCGCCCCCCTGATCGCCTACGAAATACTGGAGCTTTACAAAGGCCTGAGCCCGGACGGCGGCATCATCGACTATCCGTTGATGCAGCTTTCGATTCAGTTGATCGGCAACAAGGCCCGTTTCCCGGAAGAGATGGCGCAGAAATCCCGCGAGTACTTCTACAACACTCTGGATCGGGTGATCGAGCAACTGGACCGTGAGGCCGAGGCGGTCAACAAGAAGTGGTGGGTACAGATTCCCGACGCCGACAAGCAGGAATACGAAGTCATGATGCAGGAAGCCCGCGCTCAGTTGCAGCAACAGGGATTCTACAATGCCGACATGCTCAACCTGCAAAAACGGATTCGCTGCAAGCTCAACCCGTCACGGGCGGAATGCACCTGAACGTCGTAGGCGGACGATCCAATCGCGGCTCGTGAGCCGCGATTGGCGTATAACCGACACTCCCTACAACCCCAACCGCTTGGCGATAATTTCGTTCATGATCTCGTAGGTACCACCGCCGATGGAGAGGATACGGTTGTCGCGAAACAGCCGTTCCACCACGGTGCCGCGCATGAAACCGCTGCCACCGAAGATCTGCACCGCATCCCAGGTCACCCGGTCCGCGCACTGGGTGGCCTGGTTCTTGGCCATGGAGACATCCAGCACGCAATCCTCGCCGGCGGCGATGCGCGCCGCCACCCGATAGGTAAATTCAGTGCTCGCTTTCACCGCCGTGGCCATTTCCGCCAGCTTATGACGGGTCACCTGGAAACCGGCCAGCGGTCGCCCGAACGCCTGACGTTCGCGGGCATAGGCCAGCGCTTCCTCGAACGCCACCTGGGCGGTCATATTGGCGGTGACAGCCAGGATCAGACGCTCCATCTGAAAGTTGCTCATGATGCAGTAAAAACCGCCGTTCTCCGGGCCAATCAGATTCTCCACCGGCACCCGGCAATCCTCGAAGAACAGCTCGGCGGTGTCCGACGCCCACCAGCCCATCTTCTTCAACTGTCTGCCCACGGTGAAACCGGGGGTGCCCTTCTCCACCAGCAACAGACTGATACCGCCGAACCCCGCATCCCCGGTACGCACCGCCACGGTGTAATAGTCCGCGCGCACACCGCTGGTAATGAAGGTTTTCGAGCCGTTCACCAGGTAATGATCACCGTCCTTGACCGCCCGGGTGCGCAGGTTCGCCACATCGGAACCGCCGCCAGGCTCAGTAATCGCCAGCGCGGAGATTTTCTCCCCCGCCAGCACCGCCGGCACCACCCGTTCCTGCAGCGCTTCACTGCCCCACTTCCACACCGGCGGCAAACCGATGTCCAGGGAGCCCAGGCTGGCGCCGACGCCCCCGGAGGTGCAGCGCACCATCTCCTCACAGGCCGCCACCTTCATGAACACATCCTCGCCGGTGCCACCCCAACGCTCCGGCGCGCCAATCCCCAATAGCCCCGCCTGAGCGGCCTTGACGTACAGCTCACGGGGAAAAGTCCCCGCCTCCTCCCATTCATCCACGTGCGGGCGGATCTCCCGCTCGACGAAGGCCTTGACGGTTTCCCGAACCATCCGGTGGGTGTCATTGAAATAATCGAGTGCGGACACGGAACCTCCTGTGATTGTCGCCTTGGCCTCAGCCATACCTAGCGCTTGCTTGGTTCACAAGGTAGCAAAACCCGCCTGGCCGGACAAAGACCGGAATGCGCAATCTGAAGGTCGAATTCGTCAACGACGGAAGGCCGGGATTCGCCAGCAGGCAAGCTCCCACAGCGGCTTCGTGGTTCAGGGTTGATTCGATGCGCACGGATGCAGAGCCCGGGTCACCAAAGCGCCTCATAAAGCCGCACGATCTCCTCGGCTTCCGGCACCCGCGGATTATTCCCTGGCGAACCGGAGGCCAGGGCCTGTTCCGCCATGGTGTGGCGCACCTCGAAAAAGCGGTCGCGGTCGATGCCGAAGCCCGCCGGCGTCGGCACTTGTAATTCATCGTTGATCGCCACCAGGGTATCCAGCAGCTTGGCGTTGGCGCGGGCATCGTCATCATCCAGCCCGGCGAACCCCAGCGCGCGGGCGCAATCCGCGTAACGGGCCGAGGCCGCCGGCAGCGAATATTCCGTCACCGCCGGCAGCAACATGGCGTTGGACAAGCCGTGAGGCACGTGGAAGAAAGCGCCAATGGGACGGCTCATGCCGTGCACCAGCGCCACCGAGCTGTTGCAGAAAGCCACTCCGGCCAGAGTGGCGCCAAGCATCATCGCCTCGCGGGCCGCGCGGTCCTCGCCATCGTGATAGGCACGGCGCAAATGAGGGCCGATCAACCGCAGCGCCGCCAGGGCCTGGCTGTCGCTGTAACCGTTGGCCTTGCGGCTGACGTAGGCTTCGATAGCGTGGGTCATGGCGTCAATGCCGGTGTCCGCGGTGGTACGCGGGGGCACCGACACGGTCAATTCGTAGTCCACCAGCGCCGCCACCGGCATGAAGGCGGCGCCGACGCAGAGCAGTTTTTCGTCGGTGCGTTCATCGGTAATGATGGTGAAACGGGTGGCTTCCGAGCCCGTGCCGGCGGTAGTGGGAATGGCGATTACCGGCAAGCCGGCTTCATCCACCTGACGCGGAAAGCGGTAATCATTGATTACGCCGCCATGCCTGCCCAGTACGGCGATGGCCTTGGCGCTGTCGATGGGGCTGCCGCCGCCCAGAGCCACCACGGCGTCATAATCACCATCGCGCACCATCGCCAACCCGCCTTCCAGGGAGGCGGCGGTGGGCTCCGGCAAAGTATCGGCGAACACATCGCCGCCCATGCCCGCCTCCGCCAGCAGCCCCCGCAGGCGCTCCAGATAACCCAGTTGCACCATCATCCGATCGGTGACGATCAGTGGATTACGGCAACCGAACCCTTGCAGTACCGCCGGCAGGCGCGCCATGGCGCCGGCGCCCACCTCCAGCACACGGGGCAATATGATCGAGGCCATGCTGTTCTCCTTGTTCTGTGTGTAGCCGAGCCAAGGAGACTGTTACATGGTGATCGAGGGGGTGCAATAAGGATCGCCGGCGCTCAGTCCGCGAACGGGCGGCGGGCACGCAGGGCCTGGGCCAGGGTGGCGCCGTCGACGAACTCCAGGTCGCCGCCCATGGGAACCCCCTGAGCGATACGAGTGACACTGACGCCGGCTTCCCGGGCCAGATCAAGGATATAGTGAGCGGTCGCTTCACCTTCCACGGTGGTGCCGGTGGCCAGAATCAGCTCGCGGATCTCACCGTCACGCAGGCGCTGCTCCAGCACATCCAGGCCCAGTTCCCGGGGCCCCACACCGTCCAGTGGTGACAGCTCGCCCATCAGCACGAAGTAATGACCGCGGAATTCGCCGGACTGCTCCACAGCCAGCACATTGGCCGGCGAGGACACGATACAGATCAGCGACGGATCCCGGCGCGGATCCAGACAAATCGCGCACAGATTCTGCTCGGCATTGGTCCGCTCAGCATAGTTGCGGCAACGCTCGCAATGGCTGACGCCATCCATTGCCGCCTGCAATGCACCGGCCAGCTCACGCCCCTGCTCGCGGCCACGTTCCAGCAGCGCGTAGGTCATGCGCTGTGCGGATCGGGGCCCCACGCCGGGCAGACAGGTGAAGGCTTCAATCAGGGTTTCCACCAGGGGCGGATGCTTCATAACATCAATCCGTTACATGCCCGGGAACGGGAAACCACCAAGACCGCCACCGGCCATGTTCTTCATGGCGTCCTGCTGGCTGCGCTCAACCCGGCGCACCGCATCGTTGACGGCGGCGGCCAACAGATCCTCAAGGAATTCCTTGTCCTCGTTCATCAGGCTGCTGTCGAGCTCCACTTTCTTGACGTCATGGCGGCCATTCATCACCACCTTGACCAGACCGGCTCCGGCCTCGCCGGTGACTTCGGCGTTGGCGGCGTCTTCCTGCATTTTTTTCATCTTCTCCTGCATGGCCTGGGCCTGCTTGAGAAGGTCGTTCATGTCAAAATCCATCGTCTTGGTACCTGTTACGGGGCCCCGGCGGCGGCTAGTCGCGGGGGCGAATACTGTCTTCGTCGAGGCGGCCGCCGAAACGGCTCATCAGCGTTTGCACGGTGTCGTCGGCGAGCAGTGATGCCCGCGCTTCTTCCAGCCGCTCCTGACGGCGCTGCTGGTCCAGCAGCTCCGGCGTGCCGGCCACCGCTTCATGGTAACGCACCTGGACCCGGATACGGCGATGGAAGTAATCGCTGAGCGCGCCGCCCAGTTCCTCCAGGCGCTCATTGTTGACCAGCACCTGGTGGCCACTGCTCAGTTCCAGCGTCCACTGATGCTCGTCGCGCTCCGCCAGCACCGCGTTGCGGGCCAGGTGGCGCACGGCGCCATCCAGCGGCAGCCGCATCAACAACGCCGCCCACCAGGAACCGATTTCGCTGTCGTCCCGGGGCTCGCCCAACGGCTCGGGATCCGGCTGCTGGCGTGCGGGACGCTCGGCGGCGGCTGGCTTGGGTTCCGGTTTCGGTTCCGGTTCGGGCTCGGCTTCGGGTTCGGGCGCCGCTGGCGCGGTCTCCAAAGCCTGCGACAGCGCTGCCGCTCCGGCTTCCGGCTGCGGTGCCGGCTCCGGCGGACACTCTGATTCATTCCGAGGCTGGTCGCGGACTTCAGGCTGCGGGGCCGGAGCAGGCTCGGGCTCCGGTTTTGCCGCCACCGCCTGTTGAGCCGGCGGCGCGCTCACCGTGGCGGCCTCTTGCGCCCCGGGTTGCTCGTTGGCACCGGCGGTGCCGCCATCAAGCATGGCCTTCATGGCGCCGGGGCCCGACGCCGCGGGGGCGTCGTTACGGGCTGGCTGAGGCTTTTTTGCCGGGGCGTTGCCCTCCCCCGCGGCGAGCACGCCCTTGGGCGAGAACAGCACCATGCGCAGCAGCGTCATTTCCAGCGCGGCGCGGCTGTCCGGGGCGTCCTGCACATCACGGCGGCCGCGCAGAGCCACATCATAATAGAGTTGCACCTGCTCGGCGGTGAACTCCCCGGCCAGTGCTTGCATGTCGGCGTCATCGCCTTCGCCCAGCGCCTGGATCACCGCCAGTTCATGCAGTGCCGATACCAGTTCGTCCAACAATGCCAGCTCGTCCGGGGCGTGTTCGGACACCGCCGCCAGCGCGTTCAGCACCGCCGCCGGCGTATCCTCGGCCAGCGCCCGCAACAAGGTCCGCACATGAGCGCGGTCGACGGTCCCCAGCATGCCGGACACGGCTCCGGTGGTCAGCTGCTCACCGCCGAAAGCGATGGCCTGATCAGTGAGGCTGAGAGCATCACGCATGGATCCGCGCGCGGCCTTGCCCAGCGCCAGCAGCGCCGGCTCCTCGAAGCGGATCATCTCCCGCTCGAGCAGATCCTTGAGGTGGCGGGCGATCTGTTCCGCCGGCAACGCCTTGAGGCTGAACTGCAGGCAGCGCGACAGGACGGTCACCGGCAGTTTCTGCGGATCGGTGGTGGCGAGCAGGAACTTCACATGGGGCGGCGGCTCCTCCAACGTCTTCAGCAGCGCGTTGAACGAGTGCGCGGAGAGCATGTGCACTTCGTCGATCAGATAGACCTTGTAGCGGCCACGGCTGGGCGCGTACTGCACGTTTTCCAGCAGCTCACGGGTATCCTCCACCTTGGTGCGGCTGGCGGCATCCACCTCGATCAGATCGACAAAACGGCCTTCGCCGATTTCCCGACAGGTGGGACAAACGCCGCAGGGTCGGCTGCTGACGCCTTCCTCGCAATTGAGGCAGCGGGACAGGATGCGGGCGATGGTGGTCTTGCCAACACCACGGGTACCGGTGAACAAGTAGGCGTGATGCAGGCGATCCTGATCGAGCGCGTGCATCAACGCCCGGGAAACGTGTTCCTGGCCCACCAGTTCATCGAAGGTGCGCGGGCGATACTTGCGGGCAAGAACCTGGTAACTCATGGTACTCCAGCCAAAAGGATGCGGGCTTCGCAAAAGCGATAAGTCAGGGCCTGTTCACACTACTGTCGTCCCGCCTGCTGGGTGCCTTTTTGCCTCCAGCCAGGCGGAGGGAACGCGGTTTGGTTATTCCAAATAAGTGACCGACAACGACGCTGGAGGCAAAAAAGCTCCAGCCCTTCGGGTTGTGGCTAAAAAGCCACCATTGCGCGTTGCTCGTCGTTCATTTGGAGCCACCAAACGTCTCTCCTCGCGCCTTCACTGGTGGCTTTTTAGCCACAACAGGTGGGACGACAGTAGTGTGAACAGGCCCTAGGCGAATGCCGTATGCTAGCGAATCTGGCCGGGTTGCAACAGCACGGGAGGAGAATGCCGTGATGACGCGGTGAGGAAAAGGGGGAGATGGAGGCCTTCCCGCCAGCCGCACCTCGGCACACAAGTCCACCGCGTCCGTTGCTCCCTTCCGGGCCTGGCGGGTTGCGCGATTTATCGTTGCGAGGGGACCGGCAGGTCGGCCATAACGCGCCCGTAAAGGCGAGCGCGCATTGTGGCCAAACGTTTATGCCATTGCAAGTTCAATTGAACGGACTGAAACCGTCCTCGTGACCCACTTCCCTGGCCTCGCGGTGACGCTGCTCCATCATCCGCTCCACCCGGCGCGCCTGGACTTCGGTATCGGCATCCACCATCACCAGGTAGTTGCCGTCCTCCACGTCTTTCCAGTAGGGCTGCAGGTGGTGGTTGCGGCTGGAAATACCGTAGATGCCGCCCAACCAGGCGCCGAAGCACATGCAGAAAAGGGTGCTGAAGACCACCACGCTCAGCGCCAGTTGCTGGCCCCAGGGTTCCATCGCCACCAGCGCCGAGCCGATGATGAAACCGCCGAGCGCGCCGAACAGAGCGCCGAGAAAACCGGCATGCATGATCTCGGTATCTTCCCAGATGGTGGTGGCGTGCAGTTGGGCCCGGATCACCGGGCCGGAGTCCTTGCCCAGAACATGCATGCGGCCTTCGTCGATCCCGGTCACGTCCAGATCCCGGGAGATATTCTGGACACTGTCGAGAGTGCCGGTAACGTAGTACAAGCGTTTCATGGGTCCGCCTCCTTGTCCGCAGCCGGAATCACGCGCTCTCCCGTCAGGGGGCGCGGCGCATTCCGGGCTTGTGTCTTCGATTCTGCGCCGCCACCGACAACGGTGTCAGGGCGTTGAATAGACAAGTTGGCTATATAGAGGGGAGCCTGATAACGAAAGGGAATGTCAGGGACCGGTGTTACCGGCCCCTGAGTATATTGGTATCAATCCTTGTTGATCGGGACCTGACGGGCTTTCTCGGATTCCGGAACCACCCGTTTCAGATGCACCACCAGCAAGCCATCGTTCAGCGCGGCGCTGTCCACCTGCACGTGGTCGGCCAATCGGAAGGTACGCTCGAAGGCACGGCGGGCAATACCGCGATGCAGCCAGGTTCGGCCCTGCTGCTCCTCAGCGCCGGGTTTGCCAGTGATGCGCAGAACATTCTCCTGCACCGTCACGGTCAACTCGGCCTCACGGAAGCCGGCCACCGCCATCACCACCTGATAACGGCCATCGGCGTCACGGATAATGTCGTACGGGGGATAACCGCCGGACTGGTCGGAACGCAGGCCGTCCAGCCATTCGTCGAAGCGGTCAAAACCCACACTGTGTCGAAAAAGAGGTGCCAAAGTATTCATCACGTCGTCTCCAGATTCATACCACCCGTTCCCCGCAGGCAAAGGGGTGGACAATTTACCGGGCATCCCGCTCATCGGAACGCCTGTTTGGGACGTGACACTTCAGCCGGCTGTGGTCACGGGGAGATAAATGGGGGGTGGTGAAAAGATTTCAAGGGGGAGTTCGCCGGACGCTGTAAAGATGGAAATCCAGCGTCCTTCAACGCGGCGGATCGAGCCGTTCGGCGGTGGTGTTATTGCAGCGGAACCAGCCGGCGATGCTGATCCGTTGAGCCTGGGCCTCCAGCACCTCATGGGGAATGTGCTCGCTCAGGAAGCACACCAGCGTGCCACCGAGGGGCTCCACTTCCGTATCCACCGCGCGGCTGTGCGGTTCCGGCCACAGGCGCAGGCGGCCGCCCAGGTCGCTGCTCCAGTTCTGATTCAGGTACAGCACCACCGATAACACGCGGCCGGAGTTGCCGCGAAAGGCATCCAGGTGGCGCCGATAAAAAGCGCCGGGATCGTAGATGGCGAAGTGCGCTTCCAGATCGAACAGCCCGAGAAACAGCTCCCGGTTCACCGCCAGCCGCAGCTGTTCCAGCTCTTCCTGCAGGCGGCACTGAGCCAGGGTCGAGCCGTTCAGCCAACAGGTGCGGTCACGGCGCACGCGCTGGTCATGCTGGTGATCCTCGCGCCGGCCGATACCGGCTTCCTGAAATTCGCCGCGGGCATCACGCAACAACGCCTCGCGGCGCAGGGCGCGGATCAAAGGCGTGGGGAAATAGCCCGGCATGACCGCGTAATGACGGGCCACCAGGCTGTCGATAAGCTGCGCGCGCCGCTCGCCGGCTTGCGCATCGAAAGGGCTGATTGTGGGTTCCAGCGAAGGATCCTCGGTGAATCCTCAAGCGTCCTGGGACGCTCATCCTCAAGCGTCTAGAGACGCTCATCCTCAAGCGTCCCAGGATACTGATCTGGGTGGAAACGCTCAGTGCAGCGCGCCGGGCTCCGCGGGCGCGCCCTCTTCGTCGGGCCAGAACAGCCAGCCCGCCTGCTGGCATTCTTCCAGCAGTTGTACCGTGCCGTCCACGGTGGCCTGCACGAAATAGATGAACTGATCGAAGGTGACGCCCTGACGGCCAAGCAACAGATCGCAAGCCACCAGCCTGGGCATGGAATCATCATTGACGTCCAGGAACAGCTTCAGGGACGGATATTGCATGTTCAGAGCGGAAAGCTCCGCCTGCACCGCGAACAAGGCGCCGGGGCGAATCTCCAGCTCGGTGGTCAGCAGCAAACCGTCTTCCTCGACGAACAAGCGCGCGTCCACCACCCCTTCCCGGGACTGCAATTCACTCAGGTGTAATCCATGGCACTGATCGCAAATATAGTGCTGGATATTCGCCTGCTGCAGCCAACGCGTAACCTGTTCCGCGTCGGGAGTGACCACCGTTATCATCCGTCTCTCCGATTTGTCAGGAGGCGCATCATCCGGCATTCGCCGGGCAAAAGAAAGAGCCTATCCGCCTGCTGTTTGCCGATCCGGGCCCGGCATGACGACGCCGCAGCCGTGCCCACCCCGGCCGGGAACCGCTAACATGCCAATTCTGTCCTTGTTCATTGAAGACCGGAAGCAAACGATGACAACAACGACCTACGTGGCTTTTCCCTCCAGCGAAACCCTCCACCGGACCACCGACGGCTTCATCCGCCGCATGAACGAGGGCGCGCGGAAAGCGGAGCCTGAAACCGTGGAAACGATCATGAAGACCTTCGTCGAGGAGGCGCTGGGGACTTTTTTCCTCAAACCGGCGGCGATGGCCGGTCTTGGCAGCGGGCAGACCCGCCTGATCCGCATGGCCTGTGACATCATCGCCAAGGCCACCGGCCTGGTGGTGGGCCGCAGCGCCAGAAAGATGGATCTGGAGCAAAATCAGGCCGCCGCCCGCTATATGGATGACATCCGTTTCCAATCGGAGGACGGCGGCACCTGGTACGTCGCTTTCCCCATCGACGAGGCGCTGGCGGAAAAAGGCCGCCAGGCACGGCGGCTGGCGGATGAAGGCAGGGAGGCCGAGGCCCGCGACGCTTTGGTCGCCTATTTGCGTGAAATGACCGAGGTCGCCCTGGACTGGTATTTCGAAAAACCGGTGGCCCTGCTTCATTTTGGCCCTATTTTGCGTAAAGTGGCCGCCGTTGGCATTGATACCACTCGTCGGGCCAGCTTCGGCGTGATCGGCAAGGTCATCCCCAAATTGGAGCGCCAACAGTTGCTCCATTCCGTGCACTATTATTGTGGCATGCAGATGACGTTCTGATTTTGTGCTCTGCTTCCTTGTTTATTCCTCTTTTTTGTGCACATGTCGTCACTGAATGTATCCGTTGTACTCATCAATAAAACGCTTTCATAACAAAGTATTACCTAGGTATCAGGCTGGGATATAACCTCACTAAGTTTTTACAAAACTGCTTATACAACGGATTGCGCAGGCACAATTTCGCTCTCTACTATCGCAGTAGAGAGACCGATAAACGAAAACGAGGAGCCAGCCGTGTCATTGCGCCATGCCATTCTTGTCCTGTTACAAGACGAAGAAGCCAGCGGCTACGACCTCGCGCGGGAGTTCGCCAACAGCATCGGCCTGGTGTGGAATGCCACCCACCAGCAGATCTATCTGGAACTGGGGAAATTGAACGAACAGAACATGGTGCATTACCGCCATGTGCCCCAGGACGGAAAGCCAGACAAGAAGCTATACCGCATTACCGATGAGGGGCGACAGGAACTGGTGCGATGGTTGCGCCGCCCGGCGGCGCCGGCCCGGGTCCGGGACGCCTTCATGGTGAAGGTCGCCGGGGGAGCCCTGGCCGATCCGGAAACCCTGCTTGGTGAACTGGATCAGTTGGTCCAGCAACGCAAGGAGCGACTCGCCAACTTTGAAGCCGAAGCCAGAAAACTGGAGCGACAAAGCGAGGGGAACAGCCGCTTTCAACATCTTACCCTGCGCCGGGGCATTCTCGACCAGGAGGCCTGGCTGTCCTGGGCCGAGGAAGTTCGGGAAGTCCTGGAGGACGCCCTGAGCCATCAACACTGATCCTTCCACCCCGTTCGAGGGGCCACCTGCGATCCGCCTGTTTCAATGGTTGATCCAAGCCCCGCCTCTCTTCGCCACACCAGCGGGCGCCGACCAGGATGCCGGTGTTCTGCTGGCGCAGTGCCTGACCGAGGACCCCGACTGGCCGCATCGGGCAGCGGCGGCGGGCATCCCTCCCCTGCAAGGTCGGCTCGGCCACTGGTTCGAGGCCCTGGTGGCCGCCCTGCTTGCCCATAGTCAGCGCCTTGAACTGCTGGCGCGCAATGTTCCGCTACGCCGGCAGGGACGCACTTTGGGAGAGCTGGACATGGTGCTGTTCGACCATGGCAGCGGGCGGCGTCTGCACTGGGAGCTGGCGCTGAAATTCTTCCTCGGCCACGACGGCCAATGGCCGGGCCCCAATCCACGCGACACCCTGCAAAGCAAAGCCGAGCACCTGTTTCAGCGCCAGTTGCCCCGCAGCCTGGACGTGAGCGCGGCGGAACCTCCCATCGCCCCCGTCGATCATCGGCAGGCCCTGACTCGCGGGCGCTTGTTTTACCCGACACCACCCTGCCCGCCACCGGCACAGGCGGCCCATGGGCATCAACGCGGGTTCTGGTGCCGGGCCGGGCACTGGAACACCCCGGCCCGCCCGGTGCCCCGGGCCTTTTGGGCCATTCCCGAACTGTTGTCGGACAATTTTACCTCGCCGGTTGCTCCCACGGAGCTGCAAGACTATGTTCAGCGCAAACAATCCGTGGTGATGATTCTCACCGATAACAACGCACCGGGCTTTCTGGTGCCGGACACTTGGCCTTTTAATGAACTTCGATCCCCTGCCTGAACCGCTGGTCGGGCCGCGGGGACAGGTCCGGCTCGGCCTGTTCCCCGATTCCGTCACCACCATCAACGGCCGTGCCTGCGACTACCGAACGCCGATGGGGTCGCCCGCCTCGCGCCGGGCCCGTCATTTCCATTACAAGCAGTTCCAGTATCTCGGCGTGATCAGCAACGATCTCCTGATCGGCTGTGCCCTGGCGGACACCGCTTACCTGGGGGTGGCTTTTCTCTATATTTACGAACCCGCCACCGGCATCCTGGAAGAACACACCTGGCGGGCGCCGCTGGGGCGCGGTCTGTGCATGTCGGACTCGCCGGTGAACGGTGAAAGCCGCTTCCGCCGTGGCGGCATCGACATCGCCCTGGGTTACCGCACCGACGACGGTGCCCGGGAGAAATCCCTGACCGTGCGCGGCGCCGGTCTGGAACTGGATGTGGTGCTGGAAGAACCGGCGGGCTACCAACCCATGTCCCTGTGCACCCGCACCGGCGTCAACGGCTGGGTCTATGCCAACAAGGTGGCCGGCGTCGGCCTGCGCGGCCAGCTGCGATGGCGCGGCCGTGAATGGTCACTGGCGGATCTGGTCAACGTCGGCGGCCACCACGATTTCTCCGCCGGTTACATGCGGCGGGAAACCTTCTGGAACTGGGCCTGTTTTTCCGCCCGCATCGACGGTCACCGTGTGGGCCTGAACGTGTCCTGCGGCGTCAACGAAACCAGCGTCAATGAAAACTGCCTGTGGCTGGACGGCCGCCTGATCAAGCTCGATGGCGTCAGCTTCGACTATCAGCGGGACGACCTCATGGCCCCGTGGCGGATGCGCAGCCGTTGCGGCCGTCTGCAACTGCGTTTCGAGCCGCGCGGTGAACACCGCGAGCGCCTCAATCTGGGACTGTTCGCCAGCAACTTCCATCAACTTTTCGGGGTGTTCCACGGTGAGCTGAAACTGCCCGATGGCACTACCCTGTCTCTGTCCGGCCAGCCCGGCTTTGTCGAGGAGCAATACGCCAAATGGTAGATCCGCATAACGAAGACAGCACACCCGAAGCCGGTGCTACCACTCCGCCAGCTCAGGATCCGTTCAATGAAAAGCTGCGCCGCGGCCTGTTCTGGATGGTGCAGTACTGGAAGGAACTGGTGAGCTTTCGCTTCGACCGTTACATGATCATCCAGGTGATTCCCGGCGTGTACGGCGTGGCGCTCACCGCCATTGCCCTGGGGCTGCTGTATCTCACCGTGGAAGCGTTCATGACCTCCACCTGGCGCGGCCTGTTCTTTTTGTTCATCGGCGCGCCGCTGGGGTTCCTGTTCATGGCGTCGGCCCTGCGCGCCCTGCTCGAGTTCTACATGGTGGTGTTCAAGATCTCCGAGCACGTCGACCAGTTGGTGGGACTGCGCGATACCGTGGACCGGCTCTCCGGCATCGGTGATACCGTGGATGAAATGGTGGCGGTGACCCGCCGCATCCCGTTCTGGCGGGTGCTGTCCGGACGTGGCCGGCCGGGCAAGGAGAAGGACAGCGAAGACAACAACGGCGGCGACGGCCGCTGAGACGGTTTTCCGTGGGAGCTTGCCTGCAAGCGAATATCGCTAAACGCCTGGGCGTGCCCCATTCGCTTGCAGGCAAGCTCCCACAGCGGCTAAAGATCCGGTTATTGTCCTTTCTCGCTGTCGACCGTCCACTAGGGCCTGTTCACACTAGCGAGGCTTCGTCGCCTCCAACGCCGTCAGCAGCAGACGCTGATACAGCCGCTCGCGCAAGCCGTCCGGGTCAGCCAGCCCCATCCGCTCCAGTGCCTCGCCGTGGCGTTCCGCGTGATGGTCCTGGAACAGCGCCTTGCGGCCCAGCTTGAGGTATTCCTTCTGGCTGACCTTGGCCTTGAGCCAGGTCAGGGCTTCCAGAACGCGCTGCTCGGTACTGGTGAAATCACTGCCCAGCGGGAACGGCGGCAGAGCCCCGGCACCGGCCCGGGCCGCCAGGCGCTCCAGCGCTTCCGGCGTATTGTGGCGGTGCGGCTCCGGGATCTGATAATCCCGCCGCAACTTGCCCGCTTCCTGGGCCTGTTCCAACAATTGCGCCTGGAAACGGCTGTCGGTGATGTTGAGCGTCGCCATCACCACTTCCTCGTCACTGCGCCCGCGTAAATCGGCGACCCCGTATTCGGTCACCACGATATCGCGCAAGTGCCGGGGAATGGTGTTGTGGGCATAGGAGAACACCACATTGGATTGCGCTTCCCCACCACGCTCACGCCAGGCCCGGACCATCAGAATGGAGCGGGCGCCGGCCAGCTCATGGGCCTGGGCGACGAAGTTATATTGGCCGCCAACACCGCTAAGGACGCGGCCATCGTCCAACTGATCCGCGACCGCCGCGCCCAGCAGGGTGATGGAAAAAGCGCTGTTGATGAAACGGGCATCGCGCCGCTGCAAACGGCAAATGGCCTCCTCACCGAACAGATCATTGATGTAATTCACCCGCGTCATGTTGATGGCCGCGCGGGTCTCGTCGTCCAGTTCACGCAGGCGCTGGTAGAACGCCCGCGGCCCCAGGAAGAAACCGCCGTGCATGACGATGCCGCCCAGCAGCCGGCGGCCCAGCACCGACTTGAGCGCCTCGCGGGTGGCGCGTTGCTCCAGATCGTTGGGGACCACCACGCCATTGGGCAGCGACAGATTATCGCCGCCATCGCGCAGCGTCAGGTCTGCCTGGACGATGCCGTAGTGGCGCAGCCGGCTCAGATCGTCGGCGCCGAGGCGCGCCGGCAGATCACCGCTTTCACGCAAATCATCCAGCAACGCCAGGGTCGGCGTCAGCGCCGCGTCCGCCAGCACCCGCCGTTGCAGCGCCGGCCAGTCATACACCGCACGGCGGATGATGCCGTCATCGATCAGGGTCAGCAGCCCATGGGTCATCATTTCGCTGCAGCCGTAAAGTCCCTGCTGAAACGGCCCCACCCCACCCTCACATTCGATCAGTTGCCGCTGGCTGTCGGACATCGGCAGTTGCCCCAGCAGGGCACGGTATTCATCGTTGTGGTGTTGCCGGCGCAGGGTGTGATGCACCAGGGCATCGCCGAGGGCGCCGATACCGATCTGCAGAGTACCGCCATCACGAACCAGGGTGCTGGCATGCAAACCGATGAAATGGTCCTGGTGGCTGACCGGCATGTTCGGGGTGGAAAACAAACGGGTCTGCGCCTGCTCGTCATCCAACAGAATGTCCATCTCCGGCAACCAGCGACCCAGGGACGCATCGTTCTCCATGAACGGCAAATCATGGTGCACCTGCCCCACCGCGACGATGGTTTCGCCGGCGTCGCGGCGCGCCTTGAGCATGGGCAGCAATTCCAGAGTCACCTCCGGGTTGCAGGAAAAGCTGTATTGGCGCCGCCCATCACGTTCTCGCGTGGCCAGCAGTTGCGCCACCACATTGACGCCCCGGGCATTGATGTCACGGGCGGCGTGGGTGTAGTTGACACTGATGTAATGCCGTTGGGCATCCGTGCTGTTCAGCAGGCTGCCGGGCTGGAAAAAGAACTCGAACACACGGATGTTCTCCGGCAAGGCGTCCTTGCGCACCGCGTGCAGATAATCCAGTTCCTCGTAATCAGCAAACACGCGGTCGGCGAACGGTTCGAGAAAACGCCGCTCCAAATCACTGCCGGCACCGGGCCGCCCCAGGGACAGAGCAGTATAAATTTCCAGGGACAGGGACGGATCGGCCTTCACCCGCTGGTACAAGGCATTCACGAAGCGATTGGGTTTACCCAGACCCAGCGGCAGTCCCAGGCGCACCTCGCCGCCGGTGAGCTCAAGAACCCGGTCCACCGCCTGCTCGGCGTTGTCCATGTGTTGCGGCATGGCTGACTCCATCATTTCAGATCAGCCGACAGCATATCGCGACCGTCTGGCCGCTCCTACACGTTAGACATTGTTTTGCGGAGAGGGAGCGTTTCGCGCAACCGTTATTCGCTGCCCAGGCAGCTTCCCAAAAGGGGTCCTACGGAGCCGCTGTGGGAAGCTGCCTGGGCAGCGAATCGACGTGTGGCACTGCCGCCTAATACAACGGCTCGGAGATAATCTTCACATCGCTGGCTTTCATGCTGTAGCCGGCCTGGCCGTACTCGGTTTCTTCCGGCGTCACCTTGAGTGTGCCGGTAACCTGCAAGGCGCCCATGATGGCATCCAGCGGCACGCCCTTGCCGCTGGCGCGGACCAGGATGATCTGATTGCGCGGCGGCGGCGGCGCATGAATGCAGGCGCCGAAATACGGCACCAGCAGAAATTCGCGCACATAGTCAGCGTCGCCCTCCAGCGGCACGCCGAAGCCGGTCAGCCGGATGTCCTTGTCGTCCAGACTTTGCTGCAACGGCGCGCTGTTCCACAGCGCCTGGATGTCGTCCATGATCGACATCGCCTCGGGGTCTTCGTCCTCGGTGCGGTTGATACGCTCGGCCAGTTCGTTGACTTCCTTTTCCGGGTTCCAGTCTTCCGGTATCAGATGGTCCCATTCCAGTGTCACCGGCGCCGCCCGCGCCATCAGCGTCAGCATCGCCAACACCACCACCAAAGCGAATCTCATACTCTCTCCTCTAAGGAGCCTCTGAATCAGTATTACGGCGCCTCTGCAAGGCCTGAAGGCCAGAGGCATAGTAATACTGATTCAGAGGCTCCCTAATAACGTGGCGTGAGCCCGTCACTGAGGGTGTGACGGTAGGCCCGCCAGGCCGGAATCAATCCCACCAGCGTGCCGCTGACCAGCACCACCAGCAACCACAGCGCCTCCAGCGGTGCCGGCCGCCACAGACTCAGCGCCATGCCCAGACGCTCACTCAGTACCGGCATCGCCAACGCAGCGACACCTTGCAAAAACAGAACGCCCGCCGCCACGCCAACCAGGGACAACAAAGCACTTTCTCCCACCATCAATAGTCCGATCTGCCAGGGCCGCGCGCCCAGGGCCCGCAGAATCGCCATCTCCCGGCGCCGCTCGTTGAGGGCGGTGAGCAAGGCGCTGAGCATCACCAGCAGGGCGACGCCGAGCACCGCCACCGAGATCACCCTCAGAGCCTGCTCCACCATTCCCAGCATGCGCCACATCTGGCCCAGGGCGACGCCGGGAATCACCGCCTGCAGCGGCTCCGGCGCCCGCGTATTGATCCAGCGTTGCATCTGGAACACGGCAACCCTGGAATTCAGCCCCACCAGCAACGACGTCACCGAATCCGGCTGCAGATCGCGGGAGCGCGCTTGATCCGGACTGGTGTGGCGGCCCGGCAGCGGCGTGCCCGCCACCCAATCCAGGTGGATCGCGGTCATTGCCGCCAGAGAAATATGCACCGACTGGTCCACCGGCGTACTGGTGGCGGCGAGCACACCACGGACCTTGAACGGCATGGTGTCATGACGGCGCACCGATACCGTGCCGGTACCGTGCCCCAGCACCACCTCGTCCCCCACCTTCAGCCCCAGCCGCGCCGCCACCCCGGCGCCCAGCACCGTGTCGAACACGTCATCGAACGGTTCTCCATCACTGAAACGCAGTGGTTCATCGCGACCATAACGGTAGTAGCGGAAATAATCGGTGGTGGTCCCCACCACCGGAAAACCACGCAGATTGTCACCGAGGGAGATCGGCACCACCCAGGCCACTTCCGGCCGCTTGGTGATCGCCTCGACGCTTTCCCAGTCCATGTTCGCCACCGGCTCGCCCAGGCGGAACACGCTGTAGAGCAACAGATTCAGAGCGCCACTGGGTTTGCCGACGATCAGATCCACCCCGGAAACAGTACTGGTGAAACGGTCACGGGTTTCCTGACGGACCCGCTCCACTCCGGTCAGCAAAGCGGTACTCAAGGCGATGGCCAGCACCACCAGCACCAGGGTGGCACGGCGATGCCAGAGGCTGCGCAGGGTTAATCGCCAGAGCATGGCGCCGCTCCATTGAGAGTGGGTAAATCGAGATGCCGGTCGAAATGCGCCGCCAGCCGTTGATCGTGACTGACGAACAACACCGCGCTGTTCTGCCGCTCGCTCTCACGCAATAACAGCGTCATGAAGTGGTCACGGCGGCGGTCGTCCAGCGCCGAGGTGGGCTCGTCGGCGATCAGCAGCGCCGGCTCGGCGACCATCGCCCGCACCGCCGCCACCCGTTGCTGCTGGCCCACCGACAGCTCGATGGCTTTCCGGGCCAGCAGCGCTTCGGACAGTTCCAGGCGTTCCGCCAGGGCCAGGGCGCGTTCCCTGCCGGACGCGCGGCCGATGCCGGAGAGCGCGGCGGCCAACAGCACGTTGTCCAGGCCGCTCAGGTACGGCACCAGGTTGAACTGCTGGAAGATGATGCCCAGATGACGCGCGCGCCAGCGATCGCGGCCGGCGGCGGACAAGCTCGCCAGATCCTGGCCGGCCACCGTTATGCAGCCCTCTTGCGGCAGCACCAGACCGGCAATCAGGGCCAGTAACGAGGATTTTCCGGAACCGCTGGGGCCACCCAGAAACACTCTCTCCCCGGCGGCCACGCAAAGTGATTCCAGTATCAGTACCGGGCTATCACGCCAGCCAAAACTCAGGTCCTGGCAGCGCAACACTTCGGTGCTCATTGCGCCTCCCTCATCGCACGTCCCACTATCGCAAGTCCATGGACAACCGGGTACGGGGCGCCTTCAGGCTGTCAGCACGGGCGCCCTGATCGGTGACCAGTTGCACCTTGAGCGTGACACCGTTAAGGAATTCCAGTAATGGCACATCGATCCACTCCAGTTTTTCCGGGTGATCGCAGTGCCAGCGATAGCGCGCCTCGAAGTCGGCATGGCCACCGTGGTCGTGGTCGTGGTCGTGGTCGTGGTCGGCGTCATGATCAGGGCTTTCTTCTCCATGATCATGCTCTTCGGTTTCGGAATCGGAGAGGCCACTGTGCACGCTCTCGCGAGTTACCTTGCAGGCGGCGGCGGGCGCCGGCTCCAGCACATTGGTGCCCTTGCCCAGACGGGCCAGGGCGTCTTTCACCAGCGCCTTCTGATCGTCGTCCCGGGGAGCATGTTCAAAACCCACCACGTCCGCCGCCGGCAGCGACAGTTCCACCAGTAGCGTGCCGCCGGCCATGGCCAGGTCCAGATTGCCTTGTCCGTGCACATGGGGGCCCGCCGCCTGGGCCAGCCCCACCGAAGTGCTCAACGCCATCGCTATCGCCAACCGTCGCATGGTGGTGCTCCTCTTCAAATGCGGAATATCAGTGCCGTATGCGGTCCAGAGCCGCGCGGAACGCCGCCAGACACTGGCCGGGAAAGGCCGGGTCGTCGCCATCGGTAATCAACACCAGCCGGCTGTCATCATCATCACCGGGCCACGACGGCAGCGGCGACATCTCCAATGGCTGGCCACCCACACCTTGGACCAGCAAAGGCCCATCCAGTTTATCCACCGCCACCAGCGCCTTGAGCCGCACCAGACGCGGCCCACACCGTTCCAACAGGTCCGCCCACAAGGACTGCAGCGCGAAATAGTCCACCGCGCCGCGCCAACGCAGGTCGGCGGCATGCAGCCGATGCCGGCTTGCCTGGGACGCCACGAGCAATGGCGGGCTGGCGGCGCCGGCCACCGCGCTCAGCTGCCCGGTGACCCGGCAACGGCGTGGAAAGGCGCGATCCAGCAACGCCGGTTCCACCCGCCCCTGCTCGCTCCACTGCCGTTCGGCGGCGGGGTTCAATTCCGCCAGGGCGGCTTCCAGTGGCCCGCGTTGTTCCGGTTCCACCTGATCCGCCTTGGTCAGCAACAGCACGTCCGCGGCACGCACCTGCTCAATCACTTCGGGATGCCGGCTCAACCCCGCCATGCCGGATCGCGCGTCCACCGTGGTGATCACCGATCGCAGCTGGAAATGGCGCCGCAGCCAGCGGTCCTGTTCCAACACCGAGGTGACGCCAAAGGGATCGGCGGCGCCCGTGGTTTCCACCAGTACGGTGGAAAAGCGCGGCACCTCGCCGGCGGCCCGGGCCATGAACAGGTTGCGCAAGGTAGTGCGCAACGACCCCTGTACCGTGCAGCAGACGCAGCCACCGGCCAGCAGACTCACCGGCACCGATGCCTCACCCACCAGGGCCTGGTCGATGCCCACCTGTCCCAGCTCGTTGATGACCACCGCCAGATCATCGCGTCTGGACAGCCAGTGATTCAGCACCGTGGTTTTGCCGCTGCCGAGAAATCCGGTCAGCACCACCACCGGCACCATGGTCACGGCACAACCGACCAGGGCAGCGTTTCACCGGCCAGGAACGGCACCAGTTCCTCTCCCGCGGCCCGCACTTGTTGCGGTACCGCCCAGGGATCCCGCCGCAACGTGACGGTGTCCGGATTGCGCGGAAGACGATAAAAATCGGCGCCGAAATGGCTGGCGAAACCTTCCAGCTTGTCCAGCGCGCCGTGGCGCTCCAGGAAAGTGGCGTACAACGGCAAGGCCGCCCGCGCCGAATAACAGCCGGCGCAACCGCAAGCGGCTTCTTTCTTGTCACGGGCGTGCGGCGCGGAATCGGTACCGAGGAAAAAGCGCGGATGCCCTTCCAGCACCGCCTGTTGAATGCGTTCCTGGTGGGTACGGCGCTTGAGCACCGGCAGACAATAGTTGTGCGGGCGAACGCCGCCCACCAGCAGATCGTTGCGGTTCATCAGCAAATGCTGCGGCGTCACGGTGGCGGCGGTGGCGTCGCCGGATTCCTTGACGAAATCCACCGCTTCACCGGTGGTGACGTGTTCGAAGACGATACGCAAGGCCGGGAAGCGACGGCGAATGCCGGTGAGATAACGGTCGATGAAGACCTTTTCGCGATCGAACACGTCGATCTCCGCCTCGGTCACCTCGCCATGCACCAGCAACGGCACATCGTGCTTCTCCATTGCCTCATAGAGGTGAACGATCCGCGACGGATCGGTAACGCCGCTATCGGAGTTGGTGGTGGCGCCGGCGGGATACAGTTTAAAGGCGTGAACAAAGCCGCTGGCGGCGGCCTTTTCCACCTCTTCCACCGGCGTTTCGTCGGTGAGGTAAAGCACCATCAGCGGTTCGAACTCCACGCCGGCGGGAATGTGGGGCACGATGCGCCGACGATAGGCCTCGGCCTGGGCCACGGTGGTGACCGGTGGGGTCAGGTTGGGCATGACGATGGCACGGCGGAACACCCGCGCGGTCACCGGCACGGTTTCGGCCAGGATGGCGCCATCACGAAAATGCAGATGCCAATCATCGGGCCGGCAAAGTGTCAGGGTATCGGTCATAGGAAAACAGTCGGGTCCGGGAAAAGTGCCATGATACGAAAAACCGCCGGCGCTTGCCCTGAAGAACCGGTTTTCCATGGTGTCACGCCAACCTGTTATAACATAACAAAATCAACATAAATCACAACCCCGTGCTCTCTTACAACAGCCAGCGAAATGCCCGGCGCAATTCTTCCTCGCCTTTTTCCCGGTACCACCGGCCATGCGCCAGGATCACCCGTTCCGGCTCCCAGCCAAGCAACGTCCGCACCGCGTCACGCAACGCGGATCGACGCCCGAGAAAGGTGAGGCGCATGTCCCGGGGCATTTGGCCGTCCGGGTCCAGTACACCGCCCAGACGGGCCAACCAGCGGTGGGCTGGCGCCAGGCGGGAGGCTTCGAAATTCTCCACCAGGTCGGTGAGAATCAAAGTGCGGCTGTGCGGATGGAAGAACACCACTTCGGTCATGTAGCGGCTGGTCACCGGTAAGGTCCGCAGCAGATCATCCCAGGGCCAGGGCCCGCCACGATCCAGTATTTCCACGGGAAAGTCGATGCGCTCCCCGGCCCTCTCCCGCACCCCCGGCGCCACGAACGTGCGAGCCGCGGGGAAAGCGGCCTGCCACTGCGGCAGCCACCAGTAGTGAATGCGATTGGGACCGATCAACCAGCGCGGCTCGCCCAGCGCCAATACCTGCCGCCGTAGCGGCTCGGTCAAGGCGGTGGGGGAATGCACGAACAATCCGCCGTCGGCCGAACGCACCAGCGTCATGCGGGTGGGAAACGGCATCTTCATACCCGGCGGCCCGAAGCGGATCATCGGGCCATCCACCACCCAGACCGAGTCGGCCACCGGTTTCAATTGATTCAAAGGGGTATAAATCCCAGGTTCCCTGGAGGTATCCACGGCCTACGCTCCTGGTTGGCCAAAACCATACCGTACCGGCCTTGATCGTTTTCGCCAATGGCTTTGTCGGAGCCGGCCATTGTGGCGACGCCCCGCCCCTTCAGACTGGAATCAGGCCTGCAGTGGGGAACCTCGCCGTCCGCCGCTCGACACACTCTGTTCATCGCCGGAACAGCGCCGGGATGATTGGAACAATAACAATACCGGAGGCCATGCCATGACGCCTTTTGTTCGTGTTTTGTGCGTTCTTTTCACGTTATCGCTGTGGTGTCTTTCCTCGCCTATCCAGGCCGAGCCGAGGACCCTGCATTACGCCACCGCCGTGGCGCCCACCGATCGCCCCAACAATCGGGCGCGGCATTGGTGGGCCGAGCAAATCAAGGCCCGCACCAACGGCGAGATCGAAATCGAAATCCACTGGATGCAGAGTCTGGTGAAATACGCGGATACCGCCCAGGCGGTCAGCTCCGGCCTGGCGGATATAGCCGGGATGACACCGGATTACACCGCCGCCCGTTTTCCGCTCTGGGCACTGTCACAAACCGAGGTGGGTCCGGGGGATCATTATATTGCCGCCGAGGCGTGGCGGCGGATGATGGCGGACACACCCGCTCTGCGGGAAGAACTGCAACGCAACAACATGGCGTTCATGGCTGTGTACTCCACCGGACCACGGGTGCTGATCAGCAATACCCGGCCCTACCTGACACCGGAAGACTTCGACGGTGACCGTGTGCGGCTCACGCCGCGCAGCGTGCAGGCGGCGCAGCAGGCGGACTGGGAGGTGACACCGATCAATCTGACCTTCACCGACATTTACTCCGCCATGGATCGCGGCACCATCAACGGCGCCCAGTCCGCCGCCTATCTGGTGCCGCTGTTCAAGCACCACGAAGTCGCCAAGCACATCGTCGAAACCGGGAACGGCCAGTCCATGATCCTGGAAGCGATGAATCTGGATACCTGGAACAGCCTGACCCCGGAGCAGCAACAGGTATTCAAGGAAGTAAACCGGGAACTGGAAGTGCGAATGGCGGAAGCCGGCCTGGAAGAGTTGGAACAGGCGCGGGAGATGATCCGAAGCAATCGCGAATTCCCCACCGAATACCACATTCTCAATGCCCGGCAACAGGCCCAATGGGAAACCGGTTATCTGCCGGTTGAGCGTGCCTTCGCGGAGAAAACCGGCAAGCGCGCGCCCCAGGCGGTATCGGTGTTCGAGCGTTTTCAGGAGCGTCTCGGGGAAGTGGCGGCGGAAGTAAAGGAAAGCGGCTACCCCTGGGAACGGGATAAGGTGGCGGAACGCTGAACCGGCGGTCGCTCCGCTTTTGCCGGAACAGGTCTTGCCGAAACAAACCAATCAGCAATGATCGCGCTGGCGCTTTACGCCAAATCTTTTGTCGCGATAGGTCATTGTTGCCCAACCGGGGGACCGACAGACTGAAATTCGAATAGGGTGGCCCGCTGGCCGCCCCTGCCTCGAATGTAATGGATCGACCCATTAAATAAGAATAGTAATAGCGGAGGCCCTACCAATGTCGCTGAAAAAACATCTGATGGTCGCGGGCGCGGCCATCACTTTCTCCCTCACCAGTGCTCTGGCCGGCGCGGACACCCGTACGCTTCATTACGCCACTCCCGCGCCGCCCACCGACCGCCCCAGCAACGAGGTGCTGCGCTGGTGGACCAATGAGGTCAAGGAACGCACCAACGGCGAAGTCGAAATTGAAGTCCACTGGCTGCAAAGCCTGGTCAAGTACCATGACTCCGCCCAGGCGCTCAGCTCCGGACTCGCCGACATTTCGCCGATGAACCCGGAATATGTGGAATCCCGCTTCCCGCTGTGGACGCTGTCGCAAACCGAAATCGGCTCCGGTGACAACTACATCGCCAACGAAGCCTGGCACCGTGTACTGGAAAAAAACCCGGCCATGGCGGAGGAACTGAAGAAGAACAACATGGTGCATCTGATCGCTTACTCCAGCGGCCCGCGCGTCAACGCCAGCACCAGCCGCCCCTATCTGACACCGGATGACTTCGACGGCGACAAGGTCCGCATGACACCGAGAGCGGTACAGGCGGCCAAGCAAGCCAATTGGAACGTGACACCAGTGCAGGTGGCGTTCGCCGATATCTATTCCGCCATGGATCGCGGCACCATCAACGGCGCCCAGACCTACACCTATCTGATGCCCCCCTACAAACACCACGAAGTAGCGAAGTACGCGGTGGAAACCGGTATCGGCCAGTCCATGGTGGTGGTCAACATGAACCTGGATACCTGGAACAGCCTGACGCCGGAACAACAGCAGGTTTTTGCCGAGTTGAACGATGAGTATCGCACCCGCATGGCCCGCGCCGGTCTCCAGGAGGCCGAGGATGCGCGTGAGATGATGCGCACCAACAAGGAGTTCCCCACCGAATTCCATATCCTCACCGCTGAGCAGCAAAAAGCCTGGCAAGCCGCCCTGGAACCAGTCGAACGCGCCTACGCGGAAAAACTGGCGAAGCGTGACCCCCGCGCTCTGGAAATCTTCGAAAGCTTCCAGAACGAGTTGCGCGCGGTGCAGAAAGAAGTGGCGGATAACGGCTACCCCTGGCAATCCGAAAAAGTCGCCGGGAACTGATCCATGTCTCGAATGCCGTGGCCCGTTCGTGTGATGGACCGGGTGGATCAGGTCCTGGTATGGCTGTCCCAGGCCCTGCTCGCCGCCATGGTCGGCATCACCTTTGTGTCGGTGGTGGGGCGGAGTTTTTTCCGCAGCCCGGTCCCCGATGATCTGCTGCTTTCGGAAATGCTGATGGTGGCGATCGTGTTCGTGCCACTGAGCTACGTCCAATCCATTCGCGCCCACATCGAAGTCACCGTGCTCACCGATCACCTGCCCCGCTGGCTGCAGGAAACCCTGGTCTCGATCGGTCTGATCATCGGCATCGTCATGTTCGCCTGGATGGCCTGGCTCAGCGCCGGCAAGGCCTGGGAATCCTATGAGTGGGGAGAAATCGCCTATGCCAGCACGCTGGGGTTACCAGAATGGCCGGTGCGCGCCTTGATTCCCTTGGGCCTGACCTGGTGGTGCGTGCGCATGTTGATTCAACTGCTGATGCCCTGGACCCGCGAGCCGCCGGAGTCCGAGGTGGAACGCACTTTGCGCGAATCCGAGGACGCTTGACCGTTCATTATCGGAATAGCACGGGTCCTCTGAATATTTCGGGCGCATCGCCCCTTCAAGAACGATAACAACAGGAGATCCAATGGATCCGGTTACGATCGGCATTGTGGTCACCGTGGTAATGGTGGCCCTGTTATTGCTGCGTATTCCCATTGCCGTGGTACTGGTCAGTACCGGCTATGTCGGCCTGGTGCTGGTCATGGCGGTACGCACCGGCGAATTCGATCTGGCGCGCGGTTTGAGCACCGCCAATCAGTTCCTGTCGGATCTGCCCTATTCCTCCACCGCGGAATACACCTTCACCACCATTCCCATGTTTCTGTTGATGGGCTACCTGGCCACCGAAGCCGGTTTCACCCGTGATATCTATCAGACCGCCCGGCTGTGGCTGGCGCGGGTCCCCGGCGGCCTGGCCGTGGCCTCCTCGGTGGGTTGCGCGCTGTTCGCCGCGATCAGTGGTTCGAGCCTGGCCACCGCCGCCGCCATGGGCCGCATGGCGATTCCGGAAATGCTCAAGCACGGTTACGATAAGCGCCTCGCCACCGGCGTGGTGGCCGCTTCCGGCACCCTCGGCTCGCTGATTCCACCCAGCATTTTGATGATCCTGTACGCGGTGTTCACCGACCAGTCCATCGCCAAGCTGTTCATCGCCGGCATCGTTCCCGGCATTCTGTCCCTCGGTATTTATGTCGGTTTCGTCATGCTTCGCAGCAAAATGAATCCTGCCCTGGCGCCGCCAGTGCCGAAGGTCGACATGGCCGAGAAGATGGCGGCGCTGAAGAAAAGCTGGAACATGCTGGCGCTGATCGCGTTGATCGTGATCGGTCTCTACAGCGGTATTTTCACGCCTTCGGAAGCGGGCGCGGTGGGTGCCGCGGTGGCGTTCCTGATGTGTATCGTCACCCGTCGTCTGGACGGGGAAAAAACCCGCAATGCCCTGAACGAAACCCTGAAGACCACGTCCATGCTGTTCGCCGCGGTGATCGGCGCCTACATGGTGACCTCTTTCACCGCCCTCACCGGCATCGCCTCGGAGCTGACCTCCTGGGCCGGCAATCTGGATGTGCCACCGGTGGTGATCCTGCTGTCGCTGACCGTGCTCTACGTGTTCCTGGGCACCTTCATGGGTTCCATCGAGATCATGCTGCTGACGCTGCCGGTGGTGATCCCGATCATCAAGGGGCTGGAGTACGATCTGATCTGGTTCGGCATCATCATGATCAAGTATCTGGAAATCGGCATGATCACACCGCCGGTGGGGATCAACTGCTTCATCATAAAAGGTGTGGTGGGCCGCTCCGTCAGCCTCGGCCAGATCTTCCACGGGGTGACCTGGTTCATCGTCCTGGATGTCATCACCGTCGCCATCCTGATCCTGTTCCCGGATCTGGTCACCTTCCTGCCCAACCTCATGTAATGGTTCCTGGAGAAAATCCCTCATGTACCTCACGCAATCCCTGCACAAGGCCCTGCAACAATGCCCCGAGCGCACCGCCACCGTTTGCGACGGGCGGCGTCACAGCTACGCCGAGTGGGTCCCGCGGGTGGCCCGGGTGGCCGGAGCCCTGCAGGGACTTGGCGTGGCACCCGGCGATCGCGTCGGTATTCTCGCCCTGGGCTCGGACCGTTATCTGGAAACCATTTACGGCTGCTGGTGGCGCGGCGCGGTGATCAACCCGGTGAACATCCGCTGGAGCCCGAGGGAAATCGCCTACTCCCTGGACGACTGCGGCACCCGGGTGCTGCTGGTGGACCGCAACTTCGTCCACATGGTGCCGCGATTGGGGGAGCTGTCCGAGGCTCTGGAAGAAGTGATCTATCTGGACGACGACGCACCGGCGGATCTCACCGGCTATGAAAGCTGGATCGCCGACGCGCCCGAACTGGACGACCAGATCGCCAGCCACCAACAGTTGGCCGCCATTCTATATACCGGCGGCACCACCGGCGCGCCCAAGGGGGTGATGCTCAGCCATCGCAATCTGTACTCCGGCACCCTGGGTCAGATGGCGGCGGTGCAACGCAGTCATCACCCGGTGGCGCTGTACTCCTCGCCGCTGTTTCATGTGGCCGGCATGGCCTCCGTGGTACAGATCGCGGTGCGCCAGGGCACCCATGTGATTCTGCCGGGATTCGATCCGGCGGTGGTGCTGGACACCATCGAGCGGGAAGGCGTGGAAGAAACCTTTCTGGTGCCGACCATGCTGCGCATGTTGCTGGATCATCCGGACTTCTCCCGGCACGATCTTTCAGCGCTGAAGTACCTTCGTTACGGTGCTTCCCCCATGGACGAGGCGCTGCTGCTGCGGGCCATGGAAGTCCTGCCCGGCGCGGAATTCTCGCAAAGCTACGGCATGACCGAACTGTCGCCGGTGATTTCGATCCTCAGCGGCTGGCACCACACCGCCGAGGGACGCCGCGCCGGCAAACTCAAGTCCGCCGGCTATCCGCTGCCCAACGCGGAAGTCCGCATCGTCGACGAAAACGATAACGACGTGCCGCCGGGCCAGGTGGGCGAAATCATCGCGCGCGGCCCCATGGTCATGGAAGGCTACTGGAACAAGCCGGAACAGACCGCCGAGGCCCTGCGCAACGGCTGGATGCACACCGGCGATGGCGGCTACATGGACGAGGACGGTTTTATCTACGTGGTCGACCGGATCAAGGACATGATCGTCACCGGCGGCGAAAACGTCTATTCCGCGGAAGTGGAAAACGCTTTACTGAAAATGCCGGAGGTCGCCCAATGCGCGGTGATCGGCGTACCCGATGAACGCTGGGGTGAGCGCGTGCATGCGGTGGTGGTAACGGCCCCCGGTCAGCAACTGGACGAGCAGCGCATCGACGCTCACTGCCGTGACCTGATCGCCGGCTACAAATGCCCCAAGAGCATCGAGTTCCGTGATGCCCTGCCCATGTCCGGCGCCGGCAAGATCCTCAAGTACGAGCTGCGCAAACCCTTCTGGGAAGGCCGGCAACGGCGGGTAAGCTGACACCGGGTGCCATCCGCTCATTTGAGACTCAGGTCACCGTTCCAGAGGGTGCCTTTGAAGACGCCGCACGCGATGCCTAAACTTGCGCGTTTTTGACGCGCAAAGGAGAGCCCCCGTGCAAAAACGCGTACTCGTCCCCCTGATCGCCCTCCCCCTGTTCAGCCCCTCCGCCCTGGCCGGGGATCTGTATCCCCTGGGCAAGGCCGAAGGCACCACCTGGAAAACCGTGGCCCAGGCCGAGGAAGACAACCGCCTGTCCGTGGCGGCGTTGTCCACCGACGGCGAGATGCAAATGGTGTTCACCTTCGAAACCATCATCGGCAGCACCGAACAGTTCCTCGGCGTATTCGATGCGCCGGCGGCGAGCTGTGGTCAGAGCGACGGCAAGACCATGACCCTGAGCGCCCCGGATCCGTCCCGTCTGATGCAGGTGAATGGTCAGGAATTCCCCTCCTCGGAAAATTGCCTGGAGGGCCACACCCATTATTCGTTCAAGGGCGTGGACGCCACCCACGACATCAGCGCGTCGCTGATCGCCGGCAAGCCGGTAACGCTGAGCATCCCCCGCGACGACGGCCGCAAGGAATACACCTGGGAGCCGGACGGCTTCAAGGCTCTGGCGCAGGAGCGGGTGAAAGAGTACGAAGAGGGGTCGCGTTATCAAGCCTACAAGGGCATGACCCGCTAAGCAACGCGGCTGTTTTCCCTGTCTGGAGAGGATACCGGGTGCGCTAGCGGCATCGCCGCTAGCGCACTGTACTCCTACTCACTTCTTCCCATTGCCGCCTCCACAGCCTCCTCCAGCATCTCCAGGCGATCTTGTCCCCAAAAGAGTTCTCCCTGAAAAACGTAAGACGGAGAACCAAATACCCCGGCACTCACCGCTTCATCGGTATAGTAACGATACACATCGGCAATATCGCTTTGTCTGGCCAGAGAGATCAGACGACCACCGTCCAATCCCCTCTCATTCAAGATATCAAGCAATGTCCGCTCCGAAGAGATATCCCGGTCTTGGCACCACTGTGCATGGAGAATCGACTTATACAGTGGTCCCACCGGGAGTCCCTGACGGTCGGCGGCAATAACGATGCAAGACGCCAGATCAGCATTCGGGCACATGAAAGCAGGTTGCGCGTTAATCGATATTTTCAGCTTGCGACACCACCGCTTTAATTCCAATACACGATAGGCCCGCCGCTCGGGTGAACGATCACTCAGGAGCTGCCCTCCTGTTCTATAATAAATATTGGGCAAATCAACTGGTTTGTATAACACCCGTATATTTTGCCGCTCTGCCAGAGCTTCCAGACGATCCGCACCAAGATAGGCCCAATCCGAGTTCATCCAGAAGTAGTAATCGATGGTCTCGACTTTCATGCACCCACTCCTTCCGTTATACGATCCGGTATGACAAACCGCCCTGGACCGTGCATCAGGAACGAGCAGACTACGGCGATGGCTCCGAGTGCGCTCAGATACCAAATAATATAACGAGGGTCACCGTCACCAAGGCCAAGTAAAGACGTCGCCATAATGGGAGCCAACCCACCGCCAATGGCCCCCGACACCTGAACGGCAATGGAAATACCGCTATAACGCACTTCCGCGGGAAATTGAGCGGAGAACAAGCCGCCTTCGGGGCCGTACAGAGATGAATACACGCCACCAATTGCGATCACTACGGCCAGCGTGATGTAAGTCACTTCCAGGGTTTGTAACAGGGAGAAAAACACTGGCGAAAAAAGCGCTATTCCAACAGAGCCTCCCATGAAGATCCATTTATAGCCTACCCGATCCCCCAGCATCCCGAATAATGGAATGAACACCAAGGCCGCGAAGGCGCCCCAAATAGTGGCATCCAACATAATCCCGCGCTCCAACCCCAGCGTACTGGTAACATAGGTAAGCGCAAAGGTAACTACCGTGTAGAACCAGGTAACCTCCGCCAAGCGCCCTCCCACCACAACGAGGACCTCCTTCGGGTAGCGCCGCAGGACTTCCAATGCCGGCACGTCCACCTTGTTGCCCTTCTCTTCCATTTTTTCGAAATCCGGCGATTCAGCTACCTTCACCCTGATGAACCACCCAATCAAAAGCAATACGACGCTAGCCAGGAATGGCAGTCTCCATCCCCAACTCAACATCTCGCTTTCTGGCAGGGTGGCAACCAATCCCATGGCGAACGATGACAGGATCAGACCAGGAGCAACGCCGGCTTGGGGCAAGCTACCGAAGAACCCTTTCTTACCCTGAGGTGCGGATTCCACCGCCATTAGTACGGCCCCGCCCCACTCGCCTCCCACGGCGATGCCTTGCAGGAAGCGCATCAGAACCAACAGGACGGCGGCCCAATAGCCGATATCTTCATAGGTGGGAATAAGACCGATGAGAATAGTGGGAATACCCATCAGGAACAGTGTAATGAGCAACATGGATTTGCGCCCGACCCGATCACCAAAATGACCGAATATCAAACCACCGAGAGGACGGGCAAAGAACCCCACCGAGTAGGTGGCAAACGCGGCTAAAGTACCCATGAGGGGATCAAATTCAGGAAAGAATATCTTATTGAAGATCAAAGCCGCCGCGGTGCCATAGAGGAAAAAATCGTACCATTCAATGGTTGTTCCCATCATGCTGGCCAGTCCGGCGGTGATGTATTGGCGGCGAGAGCGCGCCGCCGCGGGCGTATGCGTAGTCATTTTAGTTTCCTTTATGCGTTTTTGTTGTTTTCAGAGGAGAGCCAGGCTCATTTCGTCGGCAATGGAGGAATGCCGTGTGTCTGTCGAGCCCAGTAGTTGAAGGTGGCGTTAACGATCGACGGTTTGAGAAGGTAATCGTGGGCTTCCCGGGCAAGCTCGTCGTCCACAGGAGTTAGCGGTCCGAATACACGCGCCCGGATCTGCATTCGGGCAGCGCGCTCCAGATAAACGGATAGGTAGGTCGCTTCTTCACAGGATACGCCGGCCGTTAAGTAGCCGTGATGAGCCAGGATAATCGCCTTCTTGTCCTGGATAGCTTCGGAAATGATCACTCCTTCCTGATCAGCGATAGGCACCCCAGGCCAGTCCGCCAGGAAGGCACAATCATCGTGCAGAGGCGTCATATCCATCTGCGAAATCACCAACGGCTGCCGCGCCGCGGCAAGGGCCGACGCCCAGGGTGAATGAGTATGAATGATGGCGTTGACGTCCGGCCGCGCGTCATAGACCCAAAGATGGAATCTGGTGGCGGGATTAGCCATCCCCTCTCCCGTTAAGGTATGTAGATCGCGATCGACCTCAATAAAATCATCAGGAGTCGCCTCATCGAAACCAAGCCCGAACCGGAGTGTCCAATAAGCACCAGGACGCCGCGAGCGAACGCTTATCTGCCCTGCCAGACCGGCTTCTTGCTCGGTCATCGCCAGGATGCGGCAGGCATAGGCCATGGTTTCCCGAACATCGCGCTCAACGCCATGAAGATGCTTCTCCATCTCCTGCGTCGCTCGCTGATCGAAATAGGATTTTTCTCTAAGGGAGGAATTCATGCTGACTCCTTTGTACATTGATAATCAGGAGTCAGTATCGGAGGGCTATATTTTCAGAGCCATGGAGTGAGAGTCATACCAGCTATTCCATGATTTATGTCAATTGCCTGCATATGCGTAACGCACATTGCAGAAGGTCCTCCGCCAAAGGCAAGGATGATCGTTTTCCCGGACTGATAGCTACGACCTTCCGGCGTAGCAAAGGATTGACTATCCGGACTTTTCGAAGCTGGTAATCAGCAAGCAGCGCATCCGGAATACGCCCGGGAAGAATGCAAGCACCGACGTCCGACGAAACCAGCTTCAACATAGCGTCAATAGTCTCCGCCTCCGCCACATATATCGGTTTCAGTCCCCCACTTTGCAGCATACGCCGAAGTGCATAATGTGACGGGAAGCCAACAAGCCTGAGATCCACATCATTCAGATCGATACTGCCATCAACACCGAGGGCAGATTCCTGATGGGTGATCAGGCACATGTCATCATCGAATAAGGGTTGGGAGTTCAAGGAACGGGACGCCACAGCGGAGTCGTAGACGAAGCCCAAATCCGCTTTTCCGCTTTCCACCAGCTCCACGACTTCGGGTGAGCTCCGCCCCAGCAGTGACAAATTGACGCTGGGATGTTTGCTAACAAAGCTCGCCACCACATCCGACATGAAGTAATAGCTCAGCGTATGCACCGTTGCCAGGCGCACGGTGCCCCGCGTGATGCCGTGCTCTTGGCGAATGGCATCCACGGCCTGATCGATTTGTTGATAAGACAGCTTGAGAACTTCGTACAACTTCTCGCCAGCTTCGGTCAGCACCACTCCACGGCCGGTTCGAGTGAACAGGGACTTTCCCAGGCCCGTCTCCAGCGCCGCCAGTTCCTTACTGATCCATGACTGCGTTCGATTCAGTTCTTCAGCGGCTTTGGAAAGTGACTTGAGTTCCGCGATGTGAACGAAACAGCGAAGTTGCCGGTCCGGGGTATCCATGAATCTCCTGTTACAGGTATTGGGAGTCCAGGATGAGTCTATGTCAGAAGGGAACGTATAGGCCAATCCCCCATGATTGAGCCCTCGTCCCCGGTTTGCTTTGTGGATATAAAAAACATTGAACCGGGGCGAGGAGGGAGTCGAGGGGCTTGCTAGCGTAAAAAGAAGAAATGACGATTATTTCTTGCGTCGAGTGCGGTAGCCGATTAGCCGCCACCGCACTCGGTTCGATCAGCGTTCCACCGCCAGAGCTACGCCCTGACCGCCACCGATGCACAGCGTGGCAAGACCGCGTTTGACGTCACGGCGCTGCATTTCATGCAGCAAAGTGACCAGGATTCGGCAGCCGGACGCGCCGATCGGGTGTCCCAGAGCGATGGCGCCGCCATTCACGTTGACCTTCTCCGCGTCCCACTCCAGTTCCTTGCCCACGGACAGCGCCTGGGCGGCGAACGCTTCATTGGCCTCGATCAGATCCACCTGATCCAGAGTCCAGCCGGCCCGTTCCAGGCAACGGCGGGTGGCGGACACCGGGGCGATGCCCATGATCGCCGGATCCACACCAGCGCTGGCCTGCCCGGCCAGACGCGCGAGGATCGGCAGCCCCAGTTCCCTGGCGCGGGCTTCGCTCATCAGCATCACCGCGGCACCACCGTCATTCAGCGTGGAGGCATTACCGGCGGTCACCGTGCCATCCTTCTTGAACGCCGGACGCAGGCCGGCCAGGGTCTCGGCGGTGGTGCCGGCGCGCGGTTGCTCGTCGGTGTCGAACACCTTCGGGTCACCCTTGCGCTGGGGGATCGTTACCGGCGTGATCTCATCCTTGAAACGTCCGCTTTCAATGGCGGCCAGCGCCTTGGCCTGGCTGGCTGCGGCGAAGGTGTCCTGCTCCTCCCGGGTAACGCCGTATTTCTCCGCCAGATTCTCGGCGGTGATGCCCATGTGGTAGTCGTTGAAGGCATCCCACAGGCCATCCTGGATCATCGAATCCACCAGCGAGGCGTGGCCCATGCGCAGACCGGTGCGGGCCTTGGGCAGCACATAAGGTGCCAGGCTCATGTTTTCCTGGCCGCCGGCGATGATGATATCAGCTTCCCCGCAGCGGATTGCCTGGCTGCCCAGGTGCACCGCCTTGAGGCCGGAGCCGCATACCTTGTTGATGGTGAGCGCCGGCACCTGCTGCGGCAGGCCGGCGTTGATCGCGGTCTGACGCGCCGGGTTCTGGCCGGCACCAGCGGTGAGCACCTGGCCGAGAATCACCTCGCTGATCTGATCCGCTGCCACTCCGGTATCCGCCAGCAGTTTGCGCACCACCGCTTCCCCCAGGGCGGTGGCGGGCAGATTGGCCAGGGACCCCTGGAAAGCACCGACGGCGGTGCGGGTGGCGGCGACGATGACCACGTCTTGCATAATCTCTCTCCCGGTCACGCCGGGCCGGGCCCGGCGGAATGATGAAAATTGGCCTCGCATGATAGCTTGATCGGGGCGGCGCGTCCCGGTCTGCTCACTCGGCGGCGCCGGCCTGCTTCCAGCCGCCCAGCAAACGCGGCCGCTCCAACGCCAGGTAGAGAATGACCCCGGCCGCCAACCCCCAACCAGCGCCATAGACCGCCAGCACCACGCCCATGGTGCCGGCGATGCCCCGCTCCAGGTTGTTGTTGAGCTGCTCGAAACCTACCATCAGGCAGATATAGCCGGTCAGAATCAGCGTCAGCGACAAGGCGATCGGTAGTACCGGCTGGAAAAAACTGACCAGCGGCAGCATGAACAGCGCCAGGAAGCCGGCGATCCAGAAAGTCCCGGCACCGCTGTAGATCGAATCCATGGCGTCCCGGCCATATTTATAGCGCTCGGCCATGGTGGCCCCCACCGCCGTCCACAGCGGCCCGGCCAGCCCCGGATAGGGAGCGAAGAAAGCATGCAGCGCGTTGCGGATGGCGGTCACCAGATGAACACGGTCCAGATCAATTTCGATCACTTCGTCACTGCGTAATTCATCCGCCCGCTGCATCAGCGATTGCCCGACGATGATATCGCCAAAAGCGATCACGTAAGCGATCACCGCCGTGGGCACCGCGTACAGGAACACCTTGGCGTCCGGTAATCCATGAGCGAACGGCAGATACTGCCAGAGCTGAGCAAAGGCCGGGCGGGTAATCCCCCATTGCAGCTCCGGCATCTTGTACTCACCCACCGCGATACCTACCCCGATGGCCACCAGCATACCCGGCACCATGCCGTAGTTGACGATCTTGCGCGCCAGCGGAAACTGCTTCACGTACTCCTGGAACGAAGCCGAGAACATGAAATAAAGACAGATCAGTCCGCCGATGACCAGGGAGACCGGCGTATTGGCGACCCGGCCGCCCTCGCTAATCTCCCCGGTGATGGCGGCGATACCCGCGCCGATGATGATCCCCGCCTTCATCGAGTTGGGAATGATGCGCACCAGCGCGCTGCCCAGGCGGGTGAGGCCGAGAATCAGGAAAATCAGAAACACCAGAAACTGCAGCGCGAACAGGCCCTGGATCGCCTCGGGCCCCGGTTCGAACTGGCCGAGATACAACACCACCACCGGTATCGCCGGGGTGATCCAACCCGGCACCAGCGGCACGCCCAGCAGCGCCGGCAACATGAAGCCGATGCCACAAATCACCACATAGGCCAGTGCCACGTCATAAGGCAAGCCCAGGTGTTTCTGTAGCAGCGGGATCATCGCCAGACTGACCACGAACATGATCAGCGCCTGAATCATTTCCGCCATTTCCCAGCGGTAATGAACGAACGGTAAGCGGATTCGGAAGGGCCCCAACGGCCAGCACGGTTGCTGCTCGCCGTCTTTGCGTTGATACATTTGCATTGTCGTTCTCCTCGACCGGCGAGCGCCGGCAGGGTCATTGTTGTTGTCGGAAAGCTTGCTACCGGAAACGCCGGGCGGGCCCCGGCTATCGGGCCTTACTCAAAAAAAACCCCGCCCCGGCGGCTTGCTGAGTGCGCCGGAGCGAGGCAAAAGCTACAGGTTTCTCGCCCACTCCCGCAGAACATACTTCTGGATCTTGCCGGTGGAAGTCTTCGGCAGATCCTGGAACACCACGGTTTTGGGTACTTTGAATCCGGCAAGGTGTTCACGGCAGAAGCCGATCACATCCGTCTCGGTAACAGCGGCGTGCTCCTGCCCGGCCTTGAGGGTGACGAAGGCGCAAGGCGTCTCACCCCATTTTTCATCGGGACGCGCCACCACCGCCGCTTCCAGCACGGAAGGGTGACGGTACAGCGTATTCTCCACCTCGATGGTGGAAATGTTCTCGCCGCCGGAAATGATGATGTCCTTGAGACGGTCCTTGATCTCCACGTAACCGTCCGCATGCCACACCGCCAGATCACCGGTATGGAACCAGCCACCCTCGAAGGCTTCGCGGGTAGCGGCTTCGTTTTTCAGGTAGCCCTTCATCACGGTATTGCCGCGCATGAAGATTTCACCAATGGTTTCGCCGTCCTTGGGCACCGGCCGCAGGCTTTTGGGATCCGCCACCATCACGCCTTCCAGGGTCGGGTAACGCACACCCTGGCGGGACTTGATTGTCGCCCGCTCCTCCAATGGCAGCTCATCCCAGTGGCCGTGCCAGGCACAGACGGTGACCGGCCCATAGACTTCGGTCAGCCCATACACATGGGTGACGTTGATACCCATTTCCTCCACCGCGCCGATCACCTTGGCCGGTGGCGCCGCGCCAGCGGTCATGGCGTTGACCGGATGATCAATGGCGGCCTTGGCCTCGTCCGGCATATTGATCAGAGCGTTCAACACCACCGGGGCGCCACAAAGATGGGAGACCTGATGTTGGCGGATCAGTGTCAGAATACGTTGCGGGTCGACTCGGCGCAGACACACATGCACGCCGGCCTGGGCGGTGATGGTCCAGGGATAACACCAGCCGTTACAGTGGAACATGGGCAGCGTCCACAGATACACCGGGTGCAACCCCATGGACCAAGTGGCCTGGTTGCCCAGGGAATTCAGATAGGCGCCGCGGTGGTGGTAGACCACGCCCTTGGGATCGCCGGTGGTGCCGGAGGTGTAGTTGAGAGAAATCGCATTCCACTCGTTGTCCGGCCATTGCCACTGGAACTCCGGATCACCCTCGGCAAGGAAAGCCTCGTAATCCAGCTCGCTGACCGGTTCACCTTCACCGTATTCGGGATCATCCACATCAATCAGCAGTGGCGGCGTCTCCAGTTTGGCCACGGCGTCACCGATCACCTGGTGGAATTCGCGATCCACGATCAGAACCTTGGCCTCACCATGACGCAGCATGTAGGCGATGGCGTCGGCGTCCAGACGGACATTGAGCGTATTGAGAACGGCGCCGATCATCGGCACGCCGAAATGGGCTTCCAGCATTGCCGGGATGTTCGGCAACATCGCGGCCACGGTATCGCCCTTGCCGATACCACGACCCGCCAGGGCTGAAGCAAGCCGCCGGCAGCGCCGGTAGGTTTCCCGCCAGGTGCGCCGGATATCACCGTGAATCACTGACGGATAGTCGGGGTAAACCGCCGCGGTACGCTCAATAAAGCTCAGCGGGGTCAGGGGAACATGATTGACTTCGGTGGGCGAAAGGCCCTGCTCATAAATGGACATAATGACCGTCCCGTAGTTGTTCGCGGTATTCTTCGGGTAGAGTTACCAGCATTAGCCCGCAACCCAGGGCGCATTTATAGACCATAAAGAACAAATATGGAAATAAAACTAGAGTCTTATAGTATATTTACCATATCTCTTGAATGAGCCCATAATGGACCAGGACGACGCCTTTCCCCTGTTGATGCGCGATTGGCTGCGATTGCAGCAGGACCGTATGCCCCGTTCTCAACGGGCCGCCGGTTTGTGCCGGATGATGGCCAGCACCCCGGAAGTGCGGCGCGCCTTCTACCTGTTCTGGCAGGAGGACGCCGGCGTCTACGATCACGCCGACGGCCAGGCCGGCCTGCCGCCGGGCCCCGGCGACCCGTTTCAGGCTTCGGATCACACCTTGCACCAGCGCCTGGCAGGTGAGACGGTGCTATCGCTGAGTGAATTACGCGCTCTGCCCTGCTGGCTCGCCGGCCGGGTCCGTCGCGCCGCCCTGCACCATGGCGCGATCCTGCCACTGGCGCTGGACGACCACAGCCAAGGCCTGTTGTTGCTGGAGTTGTCACCGCAGTGCGGCAGCCAGTGGCTGCCCTGGCTGGCCGCCATGCTCAATCAACTGGCCTGTCCATTGACTCACCGGGAAGGGGCTTTTGCACTGCTCAGCAACGACCCTCAACCGGCGGCGGTGCTCGATACCCGGGGCCGTCCCGTCGATACCAACCACGCACTGCAACAATTGCTCGGCGAGCACCGCATCGACGCCGACAGCTGCTTGCCAATCAACCACCAGGCCCTGGCCGCCGCTTGTCTGTCCCAGGGCCGCGCCATCGTCGACGTGGAGGCGCGGCTCGGCGATCGCATCCTGTTGTGGAACTTTATCCCCGACCCGCCCGGCCAGCGGATCCTGGCCCGTGGCCGTGACGCTACCGATCAGTTGCGAAACGAAAAGGCCGGCAACCGTGCCCGGCGCTTGTACCGTCTGATCACCGAGAACACCACCGATTTGATCTCGCGGCACACGCCCGACGGCGTGTTCCTTGACGCCTCACCAGCCTCCTGGGGTTTGTTGGGCTATTGGCCGGAACAATTGCGCGGCACGGCGGTGCAGGCGCTGTTTCATGAGCAGGACCGCGAACGGTTACAACAACAGGCCAAGGCGGCGCTGGAGGAACTGGGTTATCACACCATGACCTATCAGATCCGTCATCGGCGCGGCCACTATCTGTGGTTCGAGACCGCCAGCCACGCCATCCGTGAAACCTATACCGGCGCGGTGGTGGAAGTGGTCAGTGTCACACGCGACATCACCGCCCGGGTCCGGGCGGAAGAGAATCGCCGCCGTCTGGCCGAAGTCGTGGAAGCGAATACCGACCTGGTGCTGTTCGTCGGGCTCGACGAGCGCCTCACCTACGCCAACCGCGCCGCCCGCGAGGCTCTCGCCATCGGCCCGGATCCGTTGCCGGATCTGGCCGAATTGTTCGCCGCCGAGGATATCCGGCGGCTACGCGAACATGGCTGGAACAGCGCTCGGGAACAAGGGGTGTGGACCAGCGAGGCGCAACTGCGCGCCGGCGACTCCGGCGAATTCTTTCCGGTGTCCCTGGTACTGCTGGCCCACCGCGGCGCCGGCAACGACCAGTACTATTCCCTGGTCGCCCGGGACATGACCGAAAGGGCTTTGCGCGAAGCGCAACAGCGCCGCCACCAGAATGAACTGGCGCAAAGCAGCCGGCTGATCGCCATGGGCGAACTGGCCTCCGGCATCGCCCATGAAATCAACCAGCCGCTGGCGGCAATCAGCAATTACGCCGCCGCCAGCCTGCGCCATCTGCGCGCACTTGAACCGCCCCACCACGGTGATCCGGCGAAACTGGATACGGCTTCCGATCTGGCGCCCAAAATTGACAAGGTCGCCCAGGGGCTGGGCCGGATCAGCGAACACGCCCACCATGCCTCGGAGGTGATCCGGCGGCTGCGCGCCTTTCTGCGCAAAGGCCAGCGCCGCCTGGAGGCGCTCGATATCAACACGGTGGCGAGTCAGGCCATTCACCTTTGCGCCTGGGAAGCGGAGAGTCATCGTATTACCATCGCCAGGCAGTTTGCCAAGGACCTGCCACCACTGTACGCCGACCGTATCCTGCTGGAACAGGTGCTGGTGAATTTGCTGCGTAACGCGCTCGACGCCAACCGCGAACGCTGGCGGGAGCACCCCTCCGAAATCACCGTCGCCACCCAGCGCGCGCCGGACAATTTCCTGGTGATCCGAGTCCTCGATCAAGGCCCCGGTGCCGACCCGGAGACGCTCAAGCATATGTTCACACCGTTCTATACCAGTAAACCCGACGGCCTTGGCCTGGGATTGTCGATGAGCCGCTCGGTCATCGAGGGGCTCGGCGGTGAGCTGAATGCCCGCTCGTGCGAGCAAGGACTGGAAATGTACTGCCGGCTGCCGCTGGCCCATAACGAGGAGACCCCATGACCACCGGCGCACAAATCGTCTATGTGGTGGACGACGACCCCGGCATGCTGGAATCCACCGCCTGGCTGCTGGAATCGGTTGGCCTTGATGCCCGCCCGTTCACCAACGGCGGTGACTTTCTCGACGCTTGCGCGACAGGGGAAAACGCCTGTGTGCTACTGGATGTGCGCATGCCGACTCTGGGTGGCCTGCACGTCCAGCAAGCGATGAAGGAACGCGGCCTGGATTATCCGATCATCTTCGTCAGCGGCCACGCCGACGTTCCCATCGTGGTGCGGGCGTTCAAGGCCGGTGCGGTGGATTTCATCGAAAAGCCTTATAACGAGCAGTTACTGCTCGACAGCGTGCAACAGGCACTCAACAGTGAGCGAAAAGAATATCAGCAAGAAACCGGCCGTCAGCAGGTGGATGATAAGCTGGACACGCTCACCCCGCGGGAACGGGATGTGCTGCTGCCACTGGTCAAGGGCTATACCAATCGGGAGATCGCCGCGCAGTTAAATGTCAGCGTCAAAACCGTGGATCTGTATCGCTCACGGGTAATGAAGCGCATGGGCGCCGAACGCCTGCCCGATCTGGTCGGCATGGCGGTGGCGGCGGGGCTGGTGGATCCGTTGCGGTTACGCTGACCACTCGGCGCTTTCCCCCGCCACCGTCCGCAACACCCGAAAGGCTTGGTCCAGCAGCGGGCTGTGTTTCCCCCGGGCGTAGGCCAGGTACACCGGATAGGTGAATTCCGGTGCATCGGCAACCCGTTCCAAGGTGCCTTCGCGCAGATGCGGCTCGGCCACGCGGGTACGGAAATAACCGCTGCCGCCCTGCTGCAACAGAAACTGAATCGCCAGCGGTCCGAAATTGGCGGACACCGGCGAGCGCGCCCGCTCCGGCAAAGCGACGTCGTGTTGCTTGCGAAAATCCGCGCCCCAGTCCACATAGACATAGGGCTCCCCGGTGCGGACCGCCCGCACCAGGATCAATTTTTCTTCCAGCAGTTGTTCCACCTGCAATCCCGGCCAGTACGCTGGCCGGTGCACCAGCGCGGCGTCCAGTACCCCTCTCTCCAAACGTTCCTGCAATGCTTCACTGTCATGCACTTCGGCGCGGGTGGCGACGGTCGGATGCTGTTCCCGTAACCGCGTTACCCAGTTCAGCAACAGCGGATTCCACAGGCTGGTCTCGCCACCGAGTACCAACATGTCCTCGGCCCCTTCCGGCAACGGCAACTCGCGCCGCGCCGCCTCCCAGGTACGCACCAGTTGGCTAGCATGGGTGGTGAACCGCTCACCATGGGAGGTCAACCGCGCACCGGCCCGGTTGCGCACGAACAGGCGGCAGCCCAGTTGACCTTCCAGGTTATGAATGCGGGCGGTCACCGTGGTCTGGGTGATGTGCAACCGTTCGGCGGCGGCCATGAAACTGCCAGTGCGAACGATCTCCAGAAAGGTGCGGGCCAGATCGATGTCCATAATTAAAGCCTGCCCATGATTTATATCAATTTCTTTAAAGTTAAACCACATTCTATTTCATTATTCGTATTCAAAACACGCGCCCATACTGTCGGCCCCACGTTGAAACACGGAGCCGGAAATGACGGCGCAAGCCACACCGCCCCCTTTTTCCGACCCTCAATGGCACCAGGTCCGGCAGTTGCTGGCGACGCTGGATGCCCGGCAACGCTGGTGGTTGAGCGGCTATCTCGCCGCCAGCGACACCGAGCCGTCCACCACCGCCTCGACCAAAGCCTCCCCCAATCCGGTACTGATCGGTTACGGCACGGAAACCGACAACTGCCGCCGCCTGGCGCAGGCTCTGAGCGAACATTGCGGTGAATCCGGCATCGCCACGGAGGTGATCGACCTGGCCCGGTTGCGTCCCCGACAACTGGCGCGGCGCGATCATCTGGTGATCATCACCGCCACCCATGGCGACGGCGATCCGCCGGAACCCATCCAGGACTTTTATCAGGGCCTGATGGGTGACGGTGCACCGCAACTGGCGAACCTGAAATTCGCCGTACTGGCCCTGGGCGACAGCAGCTACGAACGCTTCTGTGTCACCGGCCAGGAGTTCGACCAGCGTCTGGAGGCCCTCGGTGGTGAACGGCTGATCGCCCGGCAGGACTGTGACGTGGATTTTGAACAGCCGGCCCGGGACTGGATCGCCCGCCTGTTGGAAAAACTGCCCAAAGCCAACACCACGGGCACTGCACAGGGTCCGGCCCGGGCACCCACCTCCAGCCCTCCCAGCTACGACAAACACCATCCACTAACGGTGGAGGTACTGGTCAACCAGAATCTGAGCGCCGCGGATCGCGCCCAGCCAATACACCATCTGGAACTGGCCCTGGATCAGGCGATTCCGGACCTGTTCCCCGGCGATGCCGTCGGCATTCTGGCCGACAACCCGCCGGAGCTGGTGGCGGCGGTGCTGGACGCCTGCGAGCTGTCCGGCGAGCAACCGGTGACCGTGAACGATGACGCTCAGCCCCTGGTGCAAGCGCTGCGTCAGACGCGGGATCTGACCATCGCCGGCACCGGCTTTCTTGCTTTCTGGGCGGAGCAAAGCCAGGCTCCGGCCCTGCTCGAACTGTGTCAGGCGGAGAGCCGTCGGCAGCGGGCGTTTCTGCGAGACCATCAACTGCTCGACCTGCTCCACCAGTATCCGGCGCGCCCGCCGGCACAAGCCCTGGTGGAAGCCCTGCGGCCACTGCAGCCGCGTCTGTACGACGTGGCCAACAGTCTGGCGGTGCTGGACGACGAGCTGCATCTTACCGTCAAGGCCTTCCACTATCCTTTCCGGGAGCGGCATGAGCAGGGCATCGCCTCCCGATACCTGTTGGACCTACAGCCCGGCGACCCGGTCCGTCTGTATCCGCACCGCAATGCGCGCTTTCGGCTGCCGGACGACGACGCGCCGCTGATCCTGATCGCCGAGGGTACCGGCATCGCCCCCTATCGCGCCTTCCTGCAAGCCTTGTCGCAACAATCCCAACGTCCGCCCTGCTGGCTGGTGTTCGCCGAACAGCGCTTCGAGGACGACTTTCTTTATCAACTGGATATTCAGCAGGCCCGCGCCGACGGTGTGCTGGAACGGGTGGATACCGTGTTTTATCAAGACCAGCCCGGCGCCGGCCTGATCACCCCATTGCTCGACCAGATCGATCGCCTGGGCACCTGGATCGACCGGGGCGCACACCTCTACCTGTGCGGCGACAAGGGTCGATTGAGCGACCTTGAGAGCGGACTGAAAACCGCCCTGGACCAGCGCCAGGGAGACGGCGCCTGGAAACAACTGGGCCGGGAAAAGCGCCTGCACCGCAACCTGTATTGAGGAGAGCGTGATGAGCGATCCCCACCCCGATCTCCGTCAGCCGCTGGAACGACTGAACGAGAACGAACAACTGAAGGCCCGCAGCCGTCACCTTCGCGGCACTATCTCCGAGGGGCTCGACGACCTGCTCACCGGCGCGGTGCCGGGCGAGGACCCTCTGCTGATGAAGTTTCACGGCATCTATCAGCAGGACGACCGCGACCGCCGCGCTGATCGCCGCCAGCGCCGCCTGGAACCGGCCTACCAGTTCATGGTGCGGCTGCGCATCCCCGGCGGCGTGCTGGACAAACACCAATGGCTGGGCCTGGACTGTCTTTCCCGTCTTTACGCCGAACGGGGTCTGCGCATCACCACCCGTGGCACCCTTCAATTGCATGGTGTGCGCAAACCGCATCTGCGCCCGTTGATCCAGGGGCTGCTCCCATTGGGGCTGGACACCATCGCCGCCTGCGGCGACGACAGTCGCGGCGTGGTGTGCGGCGCCAATCCGTACTTGTCCCAGGCTCATGAGCGGCTACAGAAACTGGCGCAAATCACCAGCGATCGTCTGATTCCGAAAACCGGCGCCTATGCGGACATCTGGTACCGGCAACCGACGCCGGTCCGCGACGACGAGGAGCCGGTCTACGGCGAGTTGTATCTGCCGCGCAAGTTCAAGGTGGGGTTCGTGCTGCCGCCGGTGAACGACGTCGACATCTATGGCCAGGATCTGGGCTATATCGCGGTGGTGGACAACGGCGATCTGATCGGCTTCAACGTCTGTGTCGGCGGCGGCATGGGCCAGTTGGACAATCGCGAGGACAGCTATCCCCGTCTGGCGGAGGAAATCGGCTTTATCGACGCCGATGAAGCGCCCGCTTTCGCCGAACTGGTAATGGGCATCCAACGCGACTTCGGTGATCGGCGGGATCGCCACCGGGCCCGTTTCAAGTACACCCTCGACCGTCTCGGCCTGCCCTGGTTCCTGGAAGAATTGGAACGCCGTCGTGGTCGCCCGCTGGAGCCGGCCCGCGGCATCCACTTCGAACACAACGGCGACCGACTCGGCTGGCAACAGGGCGACGATGGTCTTTGGCACGCCACCCTTTATGTGGAAAGCGGTCGCGTGGACGATGCCCTGCGCACGCAACTGGGCGGCTTTCTGGAACAGTATGGCGGCCGCCTGCGGCTGACCACCAACCAGAACTTGCAGTTGACCCATATCGAGACGCACGAACTGGAACAGGTGCAATGGCGCCTTGAAGACCTGGGACTGGATTGGCGCCTCGATCCTGAAGCGCAGGCCGCCCATACCCTCAGTTGCGTGGCACTGCCGACCTGCGGCCTGGCCATGGCCGAGGCGGAACGTTACTTACCCACGTTTCTGGAGCGCTTCCAGCGGCTCAAGGCTCAATACGGACTGCGCGAGGAACCCATCACCCTGCGTCTGACCGGCTGCCCCAACGGCTGCGCCCGGCCTTATCTGGCCGAGATCGCGCTCACCGGCCGCGCGCCAGGACTGTACAACCTGTATCTGGGCGGCAGCTTTCATGGCGACCGGCTAGCGCAACTGTACGCCGGCAACGTGGACGAAGAACGCTTCCTCGCGTTGCTCGCGCCCATGCTCGAACGCTATGCCGGCCAACGCCGTGACGGCGAACATTTCGGTGACTTCCTGCTGCGCAAGCAGCTGCTGGAAGAACGTCCGCTGACTTCCCTTTCTTCCTGATCCTGGAGACGTCCATGTCCGACTATCTGTTCATCCAAAGCCAGGACCCGTTTACCGAGGTCCGCTGCGCGGCGCAATACCAATTGGCCAGGCAACTCCGCGATGCTGGCCACCGGGTGCATGTCCTGCTGGTGCAAAACGGTGTGGCGCCGGCCCGGTTAGGCGCCCGCAGCGAGGTCTTCGACGCACTGCTCGGCGGCGGTGTCACTGTCAGCGCCGACGGCTTCTCACTGAAGCAGCGGGAAATCGAAGCGTCCGATTTGAAAGCCGAAGTCACCGTGGGCGACGTCGGCGACGCCGTCGATGCCCTGCTGGCCGGCAGCAAAGTGATCTGGAACTAGGAGTCCCCATGAGCGACCTGAAAACCCTGACCTTCGCCTTCATGGATCCGCCTTTTGAAAGCGAGCGGACCGTCACCTTCTTTCGCTTACTCGACGCGGCTCTGGAACGTGGCGCTTCGGTGCGCGTCTTCGCTTACGAGGGTGCCGTGGCCCTGGCCTTCGCCCGGCAAGCCCCTCATGGCAACGCGGTACACGGCCGTGACGCGGCGGAAGAAGATCATCCGCTGACCCGGGAATGGATCCGCGCCCTGCAGGAAAAAGCCGCCGCCAAGGACCTGAGCTTCGAATGGATCAACTGCGGCCTGTGCGTGGACGAGCGCGGCGTCAATGACGTCATCGACGGTTGCGGCCGGGGCGGCCCGCCGGACCTGTGGCGCTACGCCAGTGACGCCTTCAACACCCTGACCATCGGCACGAGGTAAGCGCCATGAAAGTACTGCAGGTTATCGATCAAGCCTTCCGCACCACGGTGGAGGAACAAGACGACACCATTCTCTGGCTGACCCAATCCATGCGCGGCGCGGGTGGCGATCTGCAGGTGCTGCTCAGTGGCCATGGCGTGCATTACGCGGTGCTGAATCAGCGCCAACCACCCCTGGTCCTGGGCACCTGGAAACAAAGCCAACCGGCGGAACTGGTTCGCGACCTCACCAATCTCACCGAAAGCGGCGTGCCCGTGTACGCGGTGCGCGAGGATCTGGAAGAACGCGGGCTCGCCGGCCTTCCTCTGCAAGCCGGAGTTGAACTGGTAAGCCGGGCCGGACTGGCGGATCTGTACGAACGGGTCGATCAGATATGGCAGTGGTAACACCGCCACCGGCATTACGCACCCCGCTTTGTGATCACCTGGGCTGCGCCTTCCCCATCCTGCTGGCCGGAATGGGGGGCGTTGCCCGCCACCGGCTGGCAGCGGCGGTGTGCAGGGCCGGCGGCTTTGGCGTGCTCGGCATGGTGCGCGAGCCGGTGGAACGAATCAGCGCCGAAGTTGACGCGTTACGCCGGCTCACCGACAAGCCGTTCGCGATCAATCTGATTCCCGCCGCCACCGAGAACGCCCAGCTCCATCAACAAGTGCGAACCTGCCTGACTCTTCAGGTGCCGTTCGTGGTGCTTTTCTGGGACGTGGACACCGCCCTGGTGCGGCACCTGGTCAGCGAAGGCATTCGTGTCATCCATCAGGTCGGCAGCACCTGGGACGCGGAACTGGCCATCGATGCCGGCGCCGAGATCATCATCGCCCAGGGCTGGGAGGCCGGCGGTCATGTTCGCGGTCATATCGGCACCCTGAGCCTGCTGGCCGAACTCGTTCCTGCCTGCCCGGTTCCCGTGGTGGCGTCCGGCGGCATCGCCAATGGCCGCTCACTGGTAGCGGCTCTGGCTTTGGGGGCTCAGGGCGCCAGCATCGGCAGCGCCTTCCTTGTCACCGAGGAAGCCAACGCCCACCCTCACCACCAACAACGGCTGATTCAGGCCGGCGCCGGCGATACCGTCCATTGCCGTGATTTCACCCGCAACTGGCATGAGCCGGCCCCGGTGCGAGTATTGCGCAATCGCGTGACCCGAGGGGAATACGACGATTTGCGGCAGGCCAATATTTCCGAGATCATCGGAGAACAGGACGGCCAGCCGGTTTATCTGTTCTCCACCGACTCGCCGCTGGCCGATGCCCGTGGAGAGCTGGACGACATGGCGTTGTACGCCGGTCAGTCCTGCGGACAGCTCCATCAAATCCTAACGGCGGAGCAACGCCTGAACCGCATTATCGAAGAGGCCGCCGAAACCCTGACCCGGTTAACCGGCAACCCATGAGGTTTCAATATGCAGCGCCCCACCCGGATTCAATGCAAACGTGTCTACGATGCCCGGGACGACAGCGACGGCTACCGTGCACTGGTGGATCGCGCCTGGCCGCGGGGCATGAAGAAAGAACAGGTGGCCGCCAATAACTGGTTTCGACAGCTGGCCCCCTCCACTGCGTTACGTAAATGGTTCGGGCACGATCCACAGCGCTGGGAAGAATTCCAGCGTCGTTATCATGAGGAGCTGGACGCCAACCCCGATCCGATCGACGCCCTGCTTGATGCCGCCGCAGGTCAACCGCTGACGCTTCTGTACTCGGCACGGGACACCAAACACAACAATGCCGTGGCGTTGCGCGCCTGGCTGATAAACCAGTTCAACGCAGGTAGCACCTGATCCAGGGCATATCATTCAGCAGCCATTCTCAGAGCTCGACCTCCCCATAGAACGCGCTGGTTCGAACTTTCTCATCCGACAATTGATTAATCAGCACACCTACATATTCAACTTCGGCACACTCTCAACCGGAGACCATTCTCGGAATCGGAGATGCGCCTATAAAAGCAATAGTGAAGACTGGATCCCACATTCCTGATGGAACGTTGTCACCTTTTTCCATGCGATGCGTCTATTCATATAAGCGCCAAAAACCACCTACTTCCATAGGAAAATCCAGCATGCCCTCTTCAGCGGCAAATCCTTATGAATGCTTGTTTGAGCTAAGCGACATCGGACTGGTGGAGCGTGCTCGACATGGCGACAGTGCCGCGTTCGAACTCATTATCCGACGCCACAATCAGCCCCTTTTTCGGGCCGCTATCGGTGTTCTCAATGATGAGGACCTAGCCCGAGAAGCAATGCAGGAGGCCTATCTTAACGCCTTCACAAATCTTGATTCCTTTCAGGGCCGGGCATCACTCAAGACCTGGTTAACCCGCATCGTCATCAATCAGGCCATCAGCTCGAAACGCCGCCAACGGCCAGAAATGTCCCTGAATCATGAAATCACTCACCTGCATGGCGAGTCGAACGAGAGAGACCCAATGGGCTCCCACATGGTCAACGTATCAAACCCAGAAACCGAGGTAAGTCGACAACAGCTAAGGCAGCTTCTGGAAGAAGCGATTCGCGCCCTTCCGGAAATATACCGTTGTGTCTTCCTCCTTAGAGAGGTGGAAGGGCTCTCCTCGGCCGACAGTGCCCTCTGTCTCGACATAAGCGAAGTGCTGGTTAAAAAACGTCTCTCCCGGGCCCGTGAGATGCTCCGCCAGCGCTTATTACGAACAATGGAAGTCCTGGAACCGGACATCTTCGAGTTTGCCGGAAAACGCTGCGACGTCATGACCGCGGCGGTTATGGAGGAGCTGGCAAGAAGACAGCGGACTGGCAAGTCGTAACAGCGCACACCATCACCCCCGAAAGCATAGCGAGGATAATACTCATGAAAACAAAGAACCTGGCCGTAACGGCCCTTTTCCTGGCAACCGCCATTGGGACGACGCTGGCTGAGCAACCCCATTCCACGCCTATGAACATGTTTGGCGGTGCATCCTATCAGGGTGAGCCCGCTTTGGATGTCACTGCGGCCCTGATCCAGGCCGGTGGAGGTAGCGATGAATTCAGCTTCGCACAGGCCCTGACGGCAATGCTTGGAAAGCACACCGTCAAAAGTGAGATCGCCAAACTAAACAAGCAATATGGGAAAGATCAGGTAGATACTTTCATCAAGGGTATGGACATGGCCATCATCTACGCACTCAAACGCGCACAAGAAGCCGGTATTACTCTTCCTGAGCCCGCCGAACTATCCGGGACAGAACTAGCCAGAACCCTGGTGGAAGCCGGCACCACCGCGGATGGCACGTTCTGGAGTGGCTATTTATTCGACAAAGCCATTTCGCACGAACTCCATAACCAAGTCATGGCGGACATCAACGCAGAAGCGGGGTTCGAGGCCGATAAAATCACTCACAAAATACTTAACCAGGCCATGTATGATGTAGCCCATTCCTTGGGCATGACAAGTACCAAGCTTGCCGACCTACATTAAGGCGCCTTGTCATGCTGACCTCTACCTCTTACTAGGAGAGGCGGCCATACGAATGAGACAAGCATCTCTGGCAAGAATGAATCACGGATATTTGATGCAGATCAAGACGATACAACAGCAAACCGGTAGCCTGACTCTGCCGTCGCCACTCCCCTTCCCCTGGTTCGCGCTCCGTCCGGTCGCTGGGGGGTACGGCGGCGGCACTTTTCCTTCCCCGCTTTCCCCAATACACAGACCCGCCTTCTCTCAGGGAACTACAAAGCCACTGTGGGAGCTTGCCTGCAAGCGAAAAGGGAGCTGCGATATTCGCTTACAGGCAAGCTCCCACAACCCTTCATTCGCCAGCAAGGCTAGTTCCTACAACTGCCTTGTAACAATCCCCGAAATCATCCCTCGTCTTCAACCTCACGGGCCTGCTCGTCCACTTCGGACAGCTCAAACCACATGGCGTTGAGGATGGCGAAGGTGCAGGCCAGGCCCACACCGAGAATCCAGCTGAAGTACCACATAATCGTTTCCTCAGTACATATCCTTGTTGACGTCGCTTTCGCTCACCTTGCCCCACAACACCTTATAGACCCAGGCGGTGTACAGCAGGATGATGGGCAGGAACACCACCGTGGCGAACAGCATCACGCCCAGGGTGTAATGACTGGAGGAACTGTCCCAGACGGTCAGGCTGTGGCCCGGATCAGAGCTGCTCGGCAGAATCATCGGGAACATGGACACTCCCACCGTGGTGATGATAGCGGCCACCGAGAGCTTTGAGCCGAGAAAGCTCAAAGCGCCCACGCGCCAGAACAACCCCATCAACGCCAGCACGGCACCGGCGAAACCGGCCAGGGGCACCAGCCATAGAACCGGCTGGGCACGGTAATTGTTCAGCCAGATGCCGGCTTCCGACACCACTTCCTTGCGCAATGGATTGCTAGGCCCTTGCGGATCCATTGCCGTGACGATGCGGTAGCCGTCCATATGACTGACCCAGAAGCCACCAACGGCAAACAGTACGATTACGACAATGGCCGCGACCATGCCGAATTTTCGGGCCCGCTCCGCCGGTTCACCATCCGCCTTGATCTGCAGCCAGGTGGCGCCGTGCAGTATCAGCATCGCCAGTGACACCAGCCCACACAACAGAGCAAACGGATTCAGCAACGCAAAGAAGGAACCGGTGTAGAACGGCCGCAGACTGCTGTCGAAATGAAACGGCACGCCCTGCAGCACATTGCCCACCGCCACACCGAAAATCAGCGCCGGTACCACACCGCTGAAGCACAACGCCGCGTCCCAGCGTGCGCGCCAGGCCGGCTCGTCGCGCTTGGAGCGGAATTTGAATGCCACCGGCCGGATAATCAGCGCCGACAGGATCAGGAACATGGCCAGATAGAATCCGGAAAAGCTGACCGCGTAAAGCGCGGGCCAGGCGGCAAAAATGGCGCCGCCGCCAAGGATGAACCAGACCTGATTGCCTTCCCACACCGGTCCCACGGTATTGATCACCTGGCGGCGCTGGCCGTCGCTTCGGGCCACCGCTGGCAATAGCGCCGCCACGCCCATGTCGAAGCCGTCGGTGACGGCAAAGGCCACCAGCAGAACACCCAGTAAGGCCCACCAGATCAAACGCAACACTTCGTAATCGAAAATCATGGCGTTTCCTCCCTCATTCCTGGGACTTGGCAAAGGCCGGTGACAGGCCGGCATCCAGTTTGGCGGGATCGTCACCGCTTTCCTGTTCCGGGCCCTTGCGGATGTATTTGAGCATCAGACGGACCTCGATCACCGCCAGCACCGTGTACAACACCATGAAGCCCCCCAGGGAGATGAGAATGTCACTGATGCCGATGGAACTGACGCCAAGGAAAGTAGGCAACACCCCTTCGATGACCCAGGGCTGCCGGCCGTATTCCGCCACCAGCCAACCCAGCTCCGCGGCGATCCAGGGCAACGGCAAGGTGTAAAAGGACACCCTCAGGAACCAGCGTGGCACCCGGCGACGCAGCGACACCAGATAGAACGCCAGGCCAAACAGAGCGATCATGTAGAAACCGATGGCCACCATGAAACGGAACGACCAGAACAACGCGAACACATTGGGCAGCGAATCCTGTACCGCCATGACGATCTGCTGATCGCTGGCATCACGGGGATCCTCCACGTACTTTTTCAACAGCAACGCATAGCCCAGATATTCCTGGTTCTGAAGAAAAGTCTCCCTGGCCTCCGGGTTGGCCTCATCGACCTTAAGGGTTTCCAGCGCGTCGTAGGCCAGCAAACCATCACGGATGTGCATCTCCGAAAGGGCCGCCAGTTCCGTGATGCCGGGAATCTCCTTGCTGAAGCTGCGCGTGGCGATCAACCCCATGACCCAGGGAATCTTCAACTCATAGTGCGTTTCCTGGGCCTCGCGGTCCGGAATACCGAACAAGGAAAACGACGCCGGCGCCTCTTCCGTGTGCCACATCCCCTCGATCATCGCCAGTTTCATCTTCTGATTCTCGGTGATGGCATAACCGGACTCGTCACCGAGCACCACCACCGACAGCGCCGCCGCCAGTCCGAACGAAGCCGCCACCGTGAAGGAGCGTTTGGCCAGCGCCTTATAACGGCCACGCAGCAAATAGTAAGCACTGATCGCCAATACGAACACAGCGCCGGTAACGTAACCGGCGGCCACCGTATGAACGAACTTGGCCTGCGCCACCGGATTGAAAATCACCGCGGCGAAATCGGTGACTTCCATGCGCATGGTGTCGGGATTGAAAAAGGAGCCCACCGGATTCTGCATCCAGCCATTAGCGATCAGAATCCACAACGCCGACAGATTCGACCCCAGGGCCACCAGCCAGGTCACCGCCAGATGCTGGACCTTGCCCAGTTTGTCCCAGCCGAAAAAGAACAGACCGACCAGCGTGGCTTCGAGGAAAAACGCCATCAGGCCTTCGATCGCCAAAGGCGCGCCGAACACGTCACCGACATAGTGGCTGTAGTAAGCCCAGTTGGTACCGAACTGGAACTCCATGACGATACCGGTGGCCACGCCCATGGCGAAGTTGATGCCGAACAGCAACCCCCAGAACTTGGTCATGTCACGCCAGATGGTGCGTCCGGTCATGACATAGACGCTCTCCATGATGGCGATCATGAAGGACAGTCCCAGAGTCAGAGGTACGAAAAGGAAATGGTACATTGCTGTCAGGGCAAATTGCGCCCGCGACAACTCAACCAGAGTAGCGTCGATCATCTGCGTTTCTCCCCTGAATACACACCAGCGGGTCGCCAACCGGATCGGACCAACCGATCCGCCCCGCCGGGCGGGGACATTGACGGCTCGCCACTCCTTGCCTGCAGAAATACTCTGCCGAGGCCCCTCCGTGGCCCTCTTTTACCGGTGCGCGCAAACGATAGGGGGGAACGTTTCCGGGTCAACGAAGAAACGCTTCAAGATAAAAAACCGTCAGCCGGCTTTTCGCCCCCACAAACCTGTACCGTGGGTGAAAGCCTGAGCAATCGGGTCTACCATTGATCCCCATTATTGTTCGCGCTTGTGAAACCGTTATAAGCATAGCACCGGCCCTGCCCCTGTTCACGTCGGCGGTCCAGAGAAGAGTTGAAAACCGGCATGCCTATTGATTTACATCAAGATTCTCCCGCGGCGTCCGCGGAACCCCCGGCCAGCCCGGGCCTCTGGCTGGATGCACAACGGCAACACGCCAAGAACATGGTGCGCTGGCTATACCTGAGCGCGCTGGCGGATACGCCGCTGGCGATCATTCAGGCGGGACTGCTGGCCTGGCTCGCCGCTGGTCTGCTCAACGGCGAGCCCTCTTTATGGCTGCCCGCCTCCCTGCTGTTGTTGACGCTGGCGTCGCGGGCCCTGGCCGGAGCCGCCCGCGCCCGATTCAGTGCCGGCGCCGCCGCCGATATCAGCCAGGCAGTACGCGGCGCCGTGGCGGAGGCATTGTTGCGCGGTGCCGGCGGTACCTTGACCGCGGGGGAAGCCAGCACCGCTTTGCTGGAACAAGCCGGCGCGGTGGGTCGCTATCACGCCGGTTTCGCGGTGCAACGGCGAGTGGCCAGCGTGGCCACGGTGTTGTTTTTATTGGCCGCGTTCAGCATGGACTGGATCGTTGGTGTGATCTTCCTGTGTACCGCGCCTTTGATCCCGGTCTTCATGATGCTGGTGGGCAGTGGCGCGCAGCGGGCAGCGGATCGACAGCTGGAAAGTTTGCGCTTTCTCGGCGGCTATTTTCTCGATCGTCTGCGTGGCGTGCTGACGCTGCGAGCCTTCGCCCGTGAAGCAGCGGAGCAACGGGCAGTGGATACGGTCAACGCCGAATACCGCAAACGCACCATGAAAGTACTGCGAATCGCTTTTCTTACGTCCGCCGTGCTGGAGCTTTTCGCGGCGCTATCGGTGGCCCTGGTGGCCTTGTATGTGGGTTTGCACCTGCTCAATTTAATCGCCATCGGTCCCGGTCCCCGGCTCGATTTCGCCACCGGACTTTGGCTATTGCTGCTGGCACCGGAGTTCTATCAGCCGTTGCGTCAGTTGGCCGCCGGCTATCATGACCGCGCCGCTGCCCGCGCCGCCGCCGAGGTCCTGGCGCCACTGCTCCAGGATAGCGGCGCCACCACCGTTTCCGCTGACGTCTCCACCACCGCCACCACGCTGACCCTTGACCAGGTGTCGTTTCGTTACCCTGGCTGCGAGGAGGCCCTGCTTCACGACTGCTCTCTGACCGTAGCAGCCGGGACGTGCCTGGTACTCAGGGGCGACAGCGGCACGGGCAAGAGTACTCTGTTGAAACTGATCGCCGGTTTGCTGGCGCCGGACACCGGCGAAGTACGCCATAACCGCCGGCCGGCGCCACTGCTGGCACAGGTGACCGGCAATCTGGCCTGGGCCGGGCAGCATCCGTGGTTCATTCACGGCACGGTGGCGGATAATTTGCGTCTGGCCGCCCCGGATGCCGATGACGAGGCCTTACATCAAGTACTGGCCGAATGTGGTCTGGAACACTTGCCCGCCGGACTGGATACGGCGCTGGACGAGAACGGCGGCGGTCTTTCCGGCGGGCAAGGCCGCCGGTTGGCATTGGCCCGGGCCTTGCTGAGCCCGGCACCACTGCTGCTGCTCGACGAACCCACCGCGGAGCTGGATGCCCCCCTGGAGCAACGCATCATCGCGGCGCTGCGCGCCCGCAAGGGACAACGCACCTTGGTGATCGCCACCCATTCCCCGGCGCTCGCCACCCTGGCCGACCAGAGCCTGTGGCTGGGCCCTTCCCCGGTGCCCATGGAAGGGCGGGCCCATGGCTGATCGCATCACCTGGCTTCGTCATCAATTCAAAGGGGAAGGCACTCGGCTACGTAATGCCGGGTTACTGGCGCTGATTACCGCCCTCGCCGCCATGGCGCTGCTGGGCTTGTCAGGCTGGTTCATCAGCGCCGCGGCGCTGGCCGGGCTGGCCGCGGGCGGTCCGGCGGTGGCGTTCAACCTTCTGGTTCCCAGCGCCGGCATTCGCGCCTTGGCGGTGGGCCGCACCGTGTCCCGCTATTTCGAGCGGCTGGTCAGCCATGACGCCACCTTCCATGTGATGCAGCGCCTGCGCACGCGATTGTTCGCGGCGATTCTGCCGCGCATACCCGGCCCCTTGTCGTCACTGAGCAGCGGCCATTTGCTGGAGCGCCTGCTGGGAGATGTGGAGCGCTTGGAGAACGCCTGGCTGGGACAGGGACAGCCCGCCCTGGTGGCCATCGCCACCGCCGTGGTATTGCTGCTGGCCGGGTTCTGGATCGCCGGACCGGCGGCGGCCCTGGCCATGCTGGCCGGTTTTATCACGATGTTCCTGCTACTGCGGCACTTGTCGAAAGTTTCCGCCGAACCATTGGAACAACGGGCCTGGCAACGCGAACAGCTTCGTGGGGATTTGGTGCAAACCCTCAACGGACTGCCCGATGTGCTTGCCTATGGCCTGCGGCCGTCATTACTCGAGCAGTGGCGCCGCCGCCTGGCCGATCTGGCCGCGCTCGAGCATCGGCTGGCCTTGCGGCACGCCATCACCCAGACCCTGATTCAGAGTCTGATGCAGTGGCTGGCGGTGGCGATGCTGCTGATACTGATTACGCCGGTGCGGCAAGAGATGATCGACGCGCCGATGGCGCTGGCCCTGATGCTGCTGGTACTCGCCGCCGCCGAGGTGACCCTGCCCCTGGCTCAGGCCTGGCAGGGCTGGCCAGACACCCGTGCCACCGTGACACGCCTGGAGGCCCTGACCGGCACGCCGATCCCGCCGCCGGCCGCCGGCGGCAGCGGGATTCCCCGGTCCGACGGCGATTTGAAGGTCTCCGGACTGAGTTTCGCCTGGCCTGGACAACCGGCCTTGTTCAGCGGTCTTGATCTGCAAGCGCGAGCCGGCGCTCCGCTGGCCATCGTCGGTCCAAGCGGCAGTGGTAAATCCACTCTGTTGCATTGCCTGATGGGCCTGCAACGGATCAGTGCTGGCGAGATCCGATTCGGCGGTGTCAGCCAGGAACGGGCGGACAGCGACGCCTGGCGCCAATGTTTCGCCCTGCTGTTACAGCAACAGCAGCTATTCACCGGCACTCTCAGGGATAACTTGCGCCTGGCCAGACCGGACGCCAGCGACGAGCGCCTCTGGCAGGTGCTGGAACAGGCACGGCTGGCGGATCTGGTACGGCAACGTGGCGGTCTCGATCACTGGATCGGCACCAACGGCATGCACCTCTCCGGCGGACAGGGACGGCGTTTATCGCTGGCCCGGGTGCTGCTGCGGGACAGTCCGGTCGTCCTGCTGGACGAGCCCTTCACCGGTCTGGAACCGGCCACCGCCGACGCTCTGTTCGACACGCTGCATTCCACCTTGAACGACCGGGTTCTGATCATGGTCACCCATGACCGGCGCCATGCCGAACGGATGGAGAACCGGCTCGTCCTCGACCTCTGAAGTCCGGCCTTCCCCTTGATCCAGGTCAGCCCGGCGCGGCCCAGCGGCTTTACCCTGACCGGCCACGCTACCTGGCATGGGAGGAGACATGAGCGGTTCCCCGGAACTGGTCTGCCCCGCCGGCAATCTGCCGGCACTGAAAACCGCGGTGGACGAAGGCGCCAACGCGGTTTACATGGGTTTCAAGGACATCACCAACGCGCGTCGCTTCGCCGGTCTCAACTTCACTCCGGAACGGGCCCGGGAAGGTATCGACTACGCCCACCGGCAAGGTTGCCGGGTGTTCTGCGCCATCAATACCTATCCGCAAAACGAGGGCTGGCCGCTCTGGACCCGGGCCGTGGATCAGGCCGCGGATCTCGGTGCGGATGCCTTGATTCTGGCGGACCTGGGCCTGCTCGAGTATGCCACCCGCCGCCACCCTGACCTGCCCCGGCATTTGTCCGTGCAAGGCTCCGCCACCAGCGCCGAGGCCCTGCATTTTTATCATCGGCATTTCGACATTCGCCGCGCGGTGCTGCCCCGGGTGCTGTCACTGGATCAGGTAAAACAGCTGGCGGCGGCTTCGCCGGTGGCCCTGGAAGTGTTCGGCTTCGGCAGCCTGTGCATCATGGTGGAAGGGCGCTGCTATCTTTCTTCCTATCTCACCGGTGAATCGCCCAATACCCACGGTGCCTGCTCACCCGCCGCCCATGTGCGCTGGGAAGAGCGGGACGGCGGTCTCAGTTCCCGTCTCAACGGCGTGCTCATCGACCGTTATGGTCCTGGCGAACAAGCCGGTTATCCAACCCTGTGCAAGGGCCGCTTCCGGGTGGACAACGAGCTCTATCACGCCATCGAGGAACCCACCAGTCTGAATACGTTGGAGCTGCTGCCGGAGTTGCAGGCCCTCGGCATCGCCGCGGTGAAGATCGAAGGCCGGCAACGCAGTCCCGCTTATGTACGGGAGGTCACCCGGGTATGGCGCCAGGCGTTGGACCGTCTCTCCCGGACATCATCCATGTTCCAGTCCGACCCGGACTGGCAACGTGCGTTGAGCGCCCTGTCCGAAGGCACCACCACCACCCTGGGCGCCTACGAGCGGCGCTGGAAATAGGAGGCATCGGCATGCTGGAACTGGCCCTGGGACCGGTACCGTTTTATTGGCACCAACAGGATTACGAGAGCTTCTATGCGCAGGCGGCGGACTGGCCGGTGGAACGGATCTATCTGGGCGAGACCGTGTGCGGTCGGCGACGGGACATGAAACTGGATCACTGGCTCGGGTTGGCCCGGGAACTGCGTGCTCAGGGCAAGACCGTGGTGCTGGCCTCGCAAACGCTGATCGAGGCCGGCGCCGACCTGCGCGCGCTGCGCCGGCTGTGCGATAACGGCGAACTGCCGGTGGAAGCCAATGATATGAGCGCCGTCCATTTGCTCAGCGAAGCCGGCATTCCCTTTATCGGCGGCGCGCCTCTGAACCTCTACAACGTGGAAGCCATCCGCTTGCTGGCTGGGTCCGGTATGCAGCGCTGGCACGCGCCCTTGGAACTGTCCCGGCAGGCGCTCACCGCTTTGCTGACAGCACTGCGGGAACAGGATCTGGCTCTGCCGTGCGAGGTACACGCCTATGGGCATCTGGCGCTGGCCTGGTCGGCCCGTTGCTTCACCGCCCGGCGGCGGGGCCATGCCAAGGACCGCTGCCAGTTTGTTTGCCGGGACGATCCTCAGGGGCTGCCTCTGTTCAGTCAGGATGGTCGAAGACTGTTCACTCTCAATGGCATCCAGACCCTCTCCGCCTGGCCCCAGGACCTGCGCCGGGAACTGCCGGTGATGGCTGAAATGGGGATAAGCAGCGCGCGCCTGGTGGTGGCCGACGAGCCCATGGCGGAGATAGTGGCGGCTTTTGATCGAGTGCGCCGGGGCCAGCCGGACCACCGGGACCCGCTTGCCCTGGTGGACGAAGCGCGCTGTGACGGCTACTGGCACGGCGCCCCCGGAATGGACCGGCGGTAGCACGCCAATCGCGACCGTTTCCCACAGGCCGAACTGCGAAGCCGCTGTAGAAGCCAGCCTTGCTGGCGAATTTTTTGTGCCCTCTTCGCCGGCAAGGCTGGCTCCTACAGCGGCCTCGTAGCGACCTCCGATTTCATGTGCCCGAGGTCCGGGCCGCTGGAGCCCCCACCCTCACTTTCCTTGACCCAGATCAGCCCTTTCTCTCGGTCTCACCTTTACGCTTACCACCATATATTGTGCCAAACCAAATAAAACACACTAAATATGGAAACAGCGCCATGACCACACCCCGCCCGGACAGCACGGTGGCAGTGAGCACCACCGTCGAGGAATACCTCAGTCGCGCCGACTGGCGCGTACACGCCAACGCCAATCAGGGTTACTCCCTGGGCGGGCTGATCCTCAACATCTCCGGCAAGCTGATCGCCAACTACTGGCTCGATCAGGTTTACCCGCCGGAGATCGGCAGCGCCCATCGGGAAGGCGATCTGCACTTGCATGATCTGGATATGCTGAGCGGCTACTGCGCTGGCTGGTCCCTGCGCAGCCTGTTGATGGAAGGGTTCAACGGCGTCACCGACCGCGCCGAAAGCGGCCCGCCCAAACATCTCTCCAGCGCGCTTGGCCAGATGGTCAACTTCCTTGGCACACTGCAAAACGAATGGGCCGGTGCCCAGGCCTTCAGTTCCTTCGACACCTATCTGGCACCCTATGTGCGCCGTGACAACCTGGACTACCCGGCGATACGGCAAGCCATCCAGGAATTTATCTACAACCTCAATGTGCCCTCCCGGTGGGGCAGCCAGACCCCGTTCACCAACCTGACCTTCGACTGGACCTGCCCGGAGGATCTGCGCGAACAGGTGCCGGTGATCGCCGGCGAGGAGCAGCCGTTCACCTACGGCGAGCTGCAGGCGGAGATGGATCTGATCAACCGCGCCTATCTGGAAGTGATGGAAGCCGGCGATCAACGCGGCCGGGTATTCACCTTCCCGATTCCCACCTACAACATCACCGAGGATTTCGATTGGGACGCGCCCAACACGGAGCGGCTGTTCGCCCTGACCGCCAAGTACGGCCTGCCCTACTTCCAGAATTTCCTCAATTCCGATCTGCAACCGCACATGGTGCGTTCCATGTGCTGCCGCCTGCAGCTGGATGTCCGTGAGCTGCTCAAACGTGGTAACGGCCTGTTCGGCAGTGCCGAGCAAACCGGCTCCGTGGGTGTGGTGACCATCAACTGCGCGCGGCTGGGTCATCGCTTCGCCGGCGACGAAAAAGGGCTCTACCGGGAATTGGATCGGCTGCTGGAACTGGGCCGCGACAGTCTGGAAATCAAACGCGATTGCATTCAGCGCTGGATGGACGCGGGGCTTTATCCCTACACCCGGCGCTATCTGGGCACGTTACGCAATCATTTCTCCACACTGGGCGTGAACGGTCTTAACGAGATGGTGCGTAATTTCACCCATGATCGCCAGGATATCGCCACCGAGCAGGGTCGTGACCTGGCCTTGCGTCTTCTGGAACACGTACGCGAACGCATGCGTGGTTTCCAGGAAGAAACCGGCCATCTGTACAACCTGGAAGCTACTCCGGCGGAAGGCACCACCTACCGCTTCGCCAAGGAGGACGCCCGCCGTTATCCCGACATTCTCCAGGCCGGTACGCCCGAGGCTCCCTATTACACCAACTCCAGTCAGTTGCCGGTGGGCCATACCGAGGATCCGTTCGCGGCGCTGATTCATCAAGACCCGCTGCAAACCCGCTATACCGGCGGCACCGTGCTGCATCTGTACATGCGCGAACGGCTTTCCAGCTCCCGCGCCTGCCGCCAGTTGGTACGCACCGCCCTGTCCCGGTTCCGACTGCCTTACATAACCGTGACGCCGACCTTTTCCATTTGCCCGGTGCACGGCTACCTGGCTGGAGAACACGAATTCTGCCCGCGCTGCGACGACGCGCTGCTGGCCCAGCAAACAACAGTGAAAGACACCCACGTGGCCTGACACTTTCACGCTGATTTTTATTCCATCGCAAAAAGGAGACATACCATGAACGCTTCTCTCTCCACCGCTTCTCTGAATCCCCGTGACACCCTGCCCGAAGAGCAACGCCAGCGCTGCGAAGTCTGGACCCGGGTGATGGGATACCACCGGCCGGTGAGCCAGTTCAATCCGGGTAAAAAATCCGAGCATCGCCAGCGCCGTCATTTTTGTGAGCAACAGGCACGCCTGAATGGCTGACGCGGATGCCGTTCCGGCCCTGCCGGTGGCGGGCCTGACGCCGCTGACCACACTGGACTATCCAGGCCGGCTGGCGTGCGTGGTCTTCCTGCAGGGTTGCCCGCTGCGCTGCGGCTATTGCCATAACCCGCACATGATCCCGCCCCGGCGGGGCCAGGTGCGGGAATGGCTTGAAGTCGAATCCTTTCTTGAAACACGACGAGGCCTGTTGGAAGCGGTGGTGTTCAGTGGCGGCGAGCCCACCCGGCATCCACACCTGTTACCGGCGATACAGCGGGCCCGTGAGCGAGGATTCGGCATCGGTCTGCACACCGCCGGCAGTTACCCCCGCCGGCTGAGCACACTGATACCGGATTTGGATTGGGTGGGTCTGGACGTGAAAGGGGATGCGGCTCAAATCGATCGCATCACCGGGCGCGGCCGGCAGTGGCGACAATTGTGCGACAGTCTGGATCAGTTGCTGGCCGCCGATCTCGCTTTGGAGTGCCGCACCACCGTGCACTGGCTGGACTTCGATGAAGCCGCCGTGGAACGGCTGGCACGCTGGCTGGCCGCCAAGGGAGTGCGCCACTACGCCCTGCAATGGGCGCGACCACAACAATGCCTGTCACCGTCCTATCAACAGCCGTCGCCGATAGCCAATCCTCTGCCCGAACTGGCGGAACGGCTGCGGCCGTTATTTGAAACGCTCAGAGTGCGTTGACAATGGGGATATGAATTCAAAGGTCGCTTCAAGAGCACTGCAAGAGCTTTGTAATCCTATCGTGGGAATCAGCCATGGCAGCGATCAACGTGTTGCGTACGCCAGCAACCGCAATCCCTCCCGCACCGGTCCCGGCCAGCCGCTCTGATCCAGACCATCGAGCAGATTCTTCACCCACAACCCCAATTCGGTGTCCCCCTCCACCAACAGACGGCGCTGGAAAAACAAGGTGTCCGGATCCTGCTCCCTGCCAAGGAGCTGCAAAAATTCACGCCAGCCGCCACGAATACACGCCTCGCCGGGGCATTCGCTTAATCGCAGACGGTTGGCCTGCAGCGTCACGGTAAAACGCGGCGCGCCGTCGGCCAGATCAAGGGTCAGGTGACGCCCCTGCAAGGGTTCGAATTCCCCCGCCGCCAACGGTTCCGCCAGTAGACGGTTCATCAGCGGCTCCAGAAAAGGGCGCTTCAGCGGCAACGGCGCATGAGCATCGATATGGCGAAATACCGCCAGTGGCGACGGCGGCTTCGGCGGCGTGAAAGGATATCGCATTGAGCAGTCCCCGGACTGTCATGACGGAAACCCCATACTCCATGCCATTCGTCGGAGAGAGGTTGACCCTAATCAATACGTTTGATAGTTATTTCTGACAGATTGCCACACACGGACGGCTCATACCTCAAGGAGGCACCGTGGCATCAACGGAACCGGTCTCACCCCCCGGCTCGGGGCAGGCGTTGTTCCTTTCCACCCTGGCGTTCACGCTGTGCTTCGCCGTATGGACTTTGTTGTCCATTATTGGCATCCCTCTCAGTAAAGAACTGAATCTGTCGGACACCGAACTGGCTTTGCTGATCGCGACACCGGTGCTCACCGGCTCGATCAGCCGGCCGGTTCTCGGCATTCTCACCGACCGCTTCGGCGGGCGTCCGGTTATGGGCATCCTGCTGCTGGTCAGCGCCAGCTGCGTCTATCTTCTGACCCTGGCCCACAGTTACCCCATGCTGCTGTTGGCGGCGCTGGGCCTGGGTCTGGCTGGTGGCGCCTTCGCCGTGGGCACCGCTTACGTTTCCCGCTGGTTTGGCGGCGACCGCCAGGGCACCGCCCTGGGCGTTTTCGGCGCCGGCAACCTGGGCTCGTCGCTGACCAACTTCGCCGCGCCTTTACTGCTGGTGGCGCTGGGCTGGCAGGGCACCGCCCAGGTGTATGCGCTGGTGCTGGCGCTGATGGGCCTTGGCTTCCTGGTGTTCGCGCGGGATCCGCGACACCCGACTCCGTCCCTCACCTTGAGCCAGCGGCTGGCGCCCATGGCCGACCTTCGAGTGTGGCGCTTCTCGCTCTATTACTTTTTTGTGTTCGGCGCCTTCGTTGCCCTGGCGCTGTGGCTGCCCCACTACCTGATGAGGGTCTACGGGGTAAGTCTCACCACCGCCGGCATGATCACCCTTTTGTTCACCCTGCCCGGCTCCCTGTTCCGCATTCTCGGTGGCTGGCTCTCCGACCGGTACGGCGCGCGGCGCGTGATGTACTGGACCTTCATCGCCTGCCTGGTTTGCACTTTCCTGCTCAGCTATCCCCCCACCGAATACCGCATTCAGGGCATTGATGGTGAACTGCGTTTTTCCTTGATCATGGGCCTGCCGCCCTTCGTGCTGCTGATCATGGTGCTGGGCTTCTTTATGTCTCTGGGCAAGGCGGCGGTCTTCAAACACATCCCTACCTACTACCCCGAACACGTGGGTGCCGTGGGTGGTGTGGTGGGCATGGTCGGCGGCCTTGGCGGCTTCTTCCTGCCGCTGACCTTCGGCATGCTCAATGATGTGGTGGGCATCTGGCAAAGCTGTTTCATGCTGCTGTTCGTGCTGGTGGCGGGAGCGCTGGCGTGGATGCATTACGCCATCATCAAGGCCAACCGGGTGGAATGGACGGAGCAACGCGAAACCGGCGACCTGCCGGAACTGTCCACCCCGAGCAAACTGGTACTGCAGGACTGGCGGCCGGAGGACACCGATTTCTGGGAGCAGCAGGGTCGCGCCATCGCCCGCCGCAACCTGTGGATTTCCATTCCCAATCTGGTGCTGGCCTTTTCCGTCTGGATGGTGTGGTCGGTGGTGGTGGCGCGGTTACCGCAAGTGGGCTTCAACTACAACGCCAATCAGCTGTTCTGGCTGGCGGCGTTACCGGGCCTCTCCGGCGCCACCCTGCGAGTGTTCTACAGTTTCATGGTACCGATCTTCGGCGGCCGCCGCTGGACCGCATTCTCCACCGCATCGCTGTTACTGCCGGCGCTGTGGATCGGTTTCGCGGTACGCAACCCGGACACCCCTTATCTGGTAATGCTGGTACTGGCCTTGTTGTGCGGCTTTGGGGGCGGCAACTTTGCTTCCAGCATGGCGAACATTTCTTTTTTCTTTCCGAAAAAGGAAAAAGGCGCCGCCATGGGACTCAACGCGGGCCTCGGTAACCTGGGCGTGAGCCTGATGCAGTTCCTGGTACCGCTGGTGATTACCACCGGCGTGTTTGCCTTCGCGGTCGGCGATCCGCAAACGACCGCCGACGGCGAGCGCTTATGGCTGCAGAACGCGGGCTTCGTCTGGGTGCCGTTCATTATTGCCGCCACCGTGGCCGCCTGGTTCGGCATGAACGATATCGCCAGCGCCAAGTCCTCATTCCAGGATCAGGCGGTGATTTTCCGGCGCAAGCACAACTGGCTGATGTGCGTGCTGTACACCGGCACCTTTGGCAGCTTTATCGGTTTCGCCGCCGCCTTTCCGCTGCTCAGCTCCCATTTGTTCCCCGAAGTGGACGCTCTCAAGTTGGCGTTCCTCGGTCCGCTTCTCGGAGCGCTGAGCCGTGCCTTCTCCGGTGGCGTGGCGGACCGGCTTGGCGGAGGCCGCGTTACCTTCTGGGTGTTCGTCGGCATGATCGCCGGGGTGATCGGATTACTCTGGTTCCTCGACCATCGCGATCAACCCGGTGCCTTTGTCGGCTTCTTCGTCTGCTTCCTCTGGCTGTTCCTGGTCTCCGGGGTGGGCAACTCCAGCACCTTTCAAATGGTGCCGGCCATCTTCCGTCATGAAGTGGCCCGGCTGATGCCGGACCAGGATGTCCGGCAACAGCAACTGGAAAGCGACCGCGAAGCCGCCGCCGTGGTCGGCTTTACCTCCGCCATCGCCGCCTACGGCGCCTTTTTTATTCCCAAGGCCTTCGGCACGGCCCTGGATCTCACCGGCGGCGCCGAACCGGCGCTGTACGGATTTCTGCTGTTCTACGTCCTGTGTCTGGGACTGACCTGGTTCTATTACACCCGCAAAAAAGCGGTGATTCCCTGTTAGGAGCAACACCATGAGCCACTTTCTGGACCGCCTGAGGTATCTCGGAAAGAAGCCAACCGAATTTTCCGATCACCATGGTGAGACCCGCGACGAAAACCGGGACTGGGAAGACGGGTACCGGGCCCGCTGGCAACACGACAGGATCGTGCGATCCACCCATGGGGTGAACTGCACCGGCTCCTGCAGTTGGAAGATCTACGTAAAGAACGGCCTGGTGACCTGGGAAACCCAACAAACCGATTACCCCCGTACCCGCCCGGACCTGCCCAACCACGAGCCCCGGGGCTGCCCCCGCGGCGCCAGTTATTCCTGGTATCTGTACAGCGCCAACCGGCTCAAATATCCGCTGGTGCGGCAATCCCTGTGGCGGCTGTGGCGCGAGGCGCTGGAGCGGCACGGTGATCCGGTGGATGCCTGGGCCAGCCTGGTCGAGGATCCGGACAAGACCGCCCAATACAAGAAAAACAGAGGCATGGGGGGATTCGTTCGCGCCGGCTGGGATGAGCTCAATACGCTGATCGCCGCCGCCAACGTCTACACCGCCAAGCAATACGGGCCGGATCGTATCATCGGCTTTTCGCCCATCCCGGCCATGTCCATGGTGTCCTATGCCGCCGGCGCCCGTTACCTGTCGCTGATCGGCGGTGTCTGCCTGAGCTTCTACGACTGGTACTGCGACCTGCCGCCGGCGTCGCCGCAGACCTGGGGCGAGCAGACCGACGTGCCGGAATCCGCGGACTGGTACAACAGCGGCTACATCATCGCCTGGGGTTCCAACGTACCGCAGACACGCACCCCCGATGCCCACTTCTTCACCGAAGTGCGTTACAAGGGCACCAAGACCGTGGCGATCACGCCGGACTACGCGGAGGTGGCCAAGCTCTCCGATGAGTGGGTGAGCGCCAGGCAGGGCACCGACGCCGCCCTCGCCTTGGCCATGGGCCATGTGATCCTCAAGGAGTTTCACCTGGATTCCCCCAGCGCCTACTTCACCGACTACGTGCGCCGTTATACCGACCTGCCCTGTCTGGTGGAACTGGAACGCCGCGACGATGGCCGCTATGTGCCCGGCCGACAACTGCGCGCCAGCGACTTCGCCAACAATCTGGGCCAGGACAATAATCCGGGCTGGAAAACACTGGTCTGGGATGAGAACGGGGAACGGCTGGCGGTACCGCGCGGCTCCATTGGCTTCCGCTGGGGCGAACAGGGCAAATGGAACCTGGAGCCGGTTGACGCTGATGGCCAGGACATCCAACCCCGCCTCAGCCTGGCCGGCGATCACGACCGGGTGGAAAAGGTCGCCTTCCCCTATTTCGGCGGCATTCCCCACGAACACTTTCCTCATGTGGAAAATGGCGGCGACGACACCCTCACCCACAGCCTGCCGGTGAAAGTGCTCACCGGCGCCGATGGCGGCGAGATTCTGGCGGTAACCGTGTTTGATTTGCTCTGCGCCAACTACGGTATCGATCGGGGACTCGGCGAGGATCAAGGCGCCACCGATTACCGGCAAATCAAACCCTATACCCCCGCCTGGCAAGAGAACATCACCGGTGTGCCGGCGGACCAGTGCATCCGCATCGCCCGGGAGTTCGCCAGCAATGCCGACAGGACCCGTGGCCGATCCATGATCATCGTCGGCGCCGGCATGAACCACTGGTATCACATGGACATGAACTACCGGGGCCTGATCAATCTGCTGGTGATGTGCGGCTGCGTGGGACAAAGCGGCGGCGGCTGGGCTCATTACGTGGGTCAGGAAAAGCTGCGACCGCAAACCGGCTGGCTGCCTCTGGCCTTCGGCCTGGACTGGTCCCGGCCGCCGCGCCATATGAACGGCACCTCTTTTTTCTACGCCCACTCTTCCCAATGGCGTTACGAAAAACTGGACGTGAAGAGCCTGCTCTCGCCCCTGGCCAAAGTGGAGGACTACGGCGGCAGCCTGATCGATTTCAATGTGCGCGCCGAGCGCATGGGCTGGCTGCCTTCCGCGCCACAATTGAACACCAATCCGCTGCGCCTGGCCCAAGCCGCGAAGCAAGCCGGACAAAGCACCGCGGACTACGTGGTATCGCAATTGAAATCCGGCGCGCTGAAATTCGCCGCCGAGGATCCGGACGATGCGCAAAACTTCCCGCGCAATCTGTTCGTGTGGCGCTCCAATCTTCTCGGCAGCTCCGGCAAGGGCCACGAGTACATGCTCAAGTACCTGCTCGGTACCCGCCATGGTATTCAGGGCAAGGACCTTGGCGACGGCGGTGAACGGCCCCGGGAAGTGACCTGGCGCGACGAGGCACCGGAAGGCAAACTCGATCTTTTGGTGACGCTGGATTTCCGCATGTCCACCACCTGCCTGTACTCCGACGTGGTGCTGCCCACCGCCACCTGGTATGAGAAAGACGATCTCAACACCTCGGACATGCATCCGTTCATTCATCCGCTCACCGCCGCCACCGATCCGGCCTGGGAGTCACGCAGCGACTGGGATATCTATAAAGGCATCGCCAAAGCCTTTTCCCAAGTGTGCGAGGGCCATCTGGGCGAGGAAACCGATCTGGTCACCCTGCCGCTGCAGCACGACTCTCCGGCGGAGCTGGCGCAGCCGCAGGTGAAGGATTGGAAAAAAGACGAATGCGAGCCGGTGCCGGGGAAAACCATGCCCTCGCTGATCGAGGTGCAACGCGATTACCCGGCCACCTACGAACGCTTTACCGCTCTGGGCCCGGCACTGGAGAAACTGGGCAATGGCGGTAAGGGCATCAGCTGGAACACGGATAAGGAAGTGGCTTTTCTCGGCCAGCTTAACCGTCGCAAGACAGCGGGCCCGGCCAAGGATAGACCCTGCATCGAAACCGCCATTGACGCCGCCGAGGTGATCCTCAGCCTGGCACCGGAAACCAACGGTCAGGTGGCGGTCAAGGCCTGGGAGGCGCTGTCCCGATTCACCGGCCGCGATCACAGCCACCTTGCCCATCCCAAGGAAGAGGAAAAAATCCGTTTTCGCGATATCGTCGCCCAACCGCGCAAGATCATTTCCAGCCCGACCTGGTCCGGCCTGGAAGACGAACATGTGTCCTACAACGCCGGCTACACCAACGTGCACGAACTGATTCCCTGGCGCACGGTGAGCGGTCGTCAGCAGCTTTATCAGGACCACCCCTGGATGCGCGCCTTCGGCGAAAGCCTGCTGGTGTACCGGCCGCCCATCGACACCCGCGCCGCCAGCAGCGTCACGCCACCGGCGGACAACGGCTATCCCAGCAAGGCGTTGAACTTCCTGACGCCACACCAGAAATGGGGCATTCATTCCACCTACAGTGACAACCTGCTGATGCTGACCCTGAACCGGGGCGGACCGGTGGTGTGGCTGTCGGAATCCGATGCCGCTGATCTGGGCGTGGCCGACAACGATTGGGTCGAGCTGTACAACGCCAATGGCGCCATCGCCGCCCGGGCGGTGGTCAGCCAGCGGGTGAAAGAGGGCATGGTGATGATGTACCACGCTCAGGAGCGCAATGTGCATGTGCCAGGCTCGGAAATAACCGGTACCCGGGGAGGCATCCATAACTCGGTGACCCGGGTCTGTCCCAAACCCACCCACATGATTGGCGGCTACGCGCAGCTTGCCTACGGGTTCAACTATTACGGCACCGTCGGCTCCAATCGCGACGAGTTCGTCATGGTACGGCGCATGAAACACATCGACTGGCTGGACGGTGAAGGCCAGGACTTCGTTCAGGAGGCCGCGAAATGACTATTCGATCCCAGGTCGGCATGGTCCTCAATCTGGACAAGTGCATCGGCTGCCACACCTGCTCGGTGACCTGCAAGAACGTCTGGACCAGCCGCGAGGGCGTGGAATACGCCTGGTTCAACAACGTGGAAACCAAGCCCGGCATTGGCTACCCCAAGGAATGGGAGAACCAGAACAAATGGAAAGGCGGCTGGCTGCGTCGCAAGGACGGCCGCATCGAACCACGCATCGGTGGCAAGTGGCGGGTGCTGGCCAATCTGTTCGCCAATCCGGATCTGCCGGAAATCGACGACTACTACGAGCCTTTCGACTTCGACTATGAGCATCTCCACCAGGCCAAGCCTGGCAAGCATCAACCGGTGGCGCGGCCGCGCTCGCTGATTTCCGGCGAGCGTATGAAGAAGATCGAATGGGGCCCCAACTGGGAGGAGATTCTCGGCACCGAGTTCGCCCGGCGCCGCAAGGACAGCAACTTCGATCAGATACAAGCGGACATCTACGGGCAGTTCGAGCACACCTTCATGATGTATTTACCGCGCCTGTGCGAGCACTGCCTCAACCCGACCTGCGTGGCCTCCTGTCCCAGCGGCGCCATCTATAAGCGGGAGGAGGACGGCATCGTCCTGATCGACCAGGACAAATGCCGGGGCTGGCGCATGTGTGTGTCCGGCTGTCCGTACAAGAAAATCTATTACAACTGGAAAAGCGGAAAATCAGAAAAATGCATTTTCTGTTTCCCGCGTATCGAGGCCGGAGAGCCCACCGTGTGTTCGGAAACCTGCGTCGGACGGATCCGCTATCTGGGCGTGCTGCTGTACGACGCGGACCGTATCAAGGAAGTGGCGGAAAGCCCGGATGAGCGGGATCTGTACCACCGCCAGCGAGACATCTTTCTCGATCCCCATGACCCGGATGTTATCGAACGGGCCCGGGCCGATGGCATTCCCGACAGTGTGATCACCGCCGCCCAGGCCTCGCCGGTGTACAAGCTGGCGGTGGACTGGCAGCTGGCGCTACCGTTGCACCCGGAGTATCGCACCCTGCCCATGGTCTGGTATGTGCCACCACTGTCGCCGATCCAGTCCGCCGCCGAGGCGGGCCATCTGGAATTCGACGGTGTGCTGCCGAAAATCGAATCCCTGCGCATCCCGGTGAAGTATCTGGCCAATATGCTCACCGCCGGCGAGGAAGAGCCGGTGGTGCTGGCATTGAAACGGCTGCTCGCCATGCGCCTGTATATGCGCGGCAAACAGGTGGATGGCGAAACCGATACCACCGTACTCGACCAGGTGGGTCTCAGCGAAGCCCAGGTCATGGAAATGTACCGCTATCTGGCCATCGCCAACTACGAGGACCGTTTCGTCATCCCCACCAGCCATCGCGAACAGGCCCGTGAGGCGTTTCCGGAACGCGGCGGCTGCGGCTTCACCTTCGGCAATGGTTGTCAGGGCGGCGACGACGATACCAGTCTGTTCGGCGGGCGCAAGCAGACCGCCACCCTGGTAAAACCGCGACGTTTCGAACCGGAGCAGCAGGAGGCGCGTCATGACTGAGATCACCCAACGGAGCCTGCGTGCCCTCGCCCGCCTGCTGGAGTATCCCGAAATCGCCTTGCAACAGGCGGCGCCGGAACTGGCCGCCGCCCTGAGCGCGGAACGACGCTGGACCCTGTCGATGCGGGACCGGCTTGGCCAATGGTGCGAACGGATCGCCGCCGCCGATTTGCTGGATCTGCAAGCCGAATACGTGGCCTTGTTCGACCGTGGCCGCGCCACTTCACTGCTGCTGTTCGAGCATGTCCACGGTGAATCCCGGGACCGGGGTCAGGCCATGGTGGATCTGCTCGATCACTACCAACAGGCCGGCTTCCGTTTGCAAGCGCGGGAATTGCCCGATTATCTGCCCCTGTTTCTGGAGTTTCTGTCCACCCGCCGGGAAGCGGAAATCGGCCGCTGGCTCGGTGAAATCCGCGCCATTCTCGCCCGGCTGGCGGCACGGTTGGAAAGCCGGGAGGCGCCCCAGGCTCTGGCCGTCACCGCCTTGCTGGCTCTGATCGGCGCGGAATCGGAAATCCAGGCGCATCGGCCCGAGGTATCCCGGGAAGCACCGGACCACACTCCCCAGGCCCTGGACGCGGTGTGGGAAGAGGAAGCCGTGCGCTTCTCCGCCGAATCCGATCAGGACTGTCAGTTGCAATCCGCCCAAGGCCGTCACCGGACCCGACAACGGCAACAGGCCGAGGAACAACCGGTCCGTTTCGTCCCACCCACAGCGGCGGCCGTCAGCGGTCGCGCCAAGGAGTGAGCTGATGGAATCCTTGTCGCATCATCTGCACATATTGCTGTTCGGCATCTATCCCTATATCGCCGTCAGCGTCTTTCTGGTGGGCAGCCTGATCCGCTTCGATCATGGCCAGTACACCTGGAAAACCGGCTCCAGCCAGATGCTGTCGTCGCGGCACATGCGGCTGGCCAGCAACAGCTTTCACATCGGTATCCTGGTGATTTTCTTCGGCCATCTGGTGGGGTTACTGACGCCACACTGGGCCTACGCCTGGATTATCAGCGCTGGGGCCAAACAGATCATGGCGATCCTGGTGGGCGGCATCGCCGGCGTGCTCTGTTTTATCGGCGGCGTCATGCTGCTGTGGCGGCGCCTGTTCAACCCCCGCGTGCGGGCCAGTTCCAGTGCCATGGATACCTTCATCATTGCTCTGTTGGTGGTACAGGTTACCCTCGGGCTGGCCACCATCGGCCCGGCCCTTGGGCATCTGGACGGTGGCCTGATGCTGCAGCTGGCGCACTGGGCTCAGGCCATCGCTTTCTTCCAGGGTGGCGCCGCCGCTTATCTGGAAGGCGTGGGCTGGATCTACAAGGTGCACATTTTCATCGGGTTGACCATTTTCCTGGTGTTTCCGTTCAGCCGTTTGGTGCACGTCTGGAGCCTGCCCCTGGGCTATCTTTTCCGTCGCTATCAAATCGTCCGCAGGCGGGCCTGAGCCATGCAACGCATCGATATGGTGGAACGCCCCGGCGGCGGCGTGATTCAGGTTGGCGAGGCCCTCATCGAGGAGAGCGAGATCGCCCGGGAAACCCAGCACCATCCCGCTGGCGACCTTGATCGGGCCCGGCGACAGGCAGCCAGGGCCCTGGTGATTCGCCAATTGCTGTTGCAACGGGCAGCGCAATGCGGGTTGGATCCGACCGATGAAGAAGCCTGCATCAGCGCCCTGCTGGAGCAGGACCTGCAGGTCCCGGAGCCACACCCGGCTGATTGCCGGCGTTACTATCACAGCCACCCGGAGCGCTTCCAAACCCCTCCCGGCTGGCATCTCCGGCACATCCTTCTGGCCGCCGCGCCGGACGACGCCCGGGCCCGGGACCGGCAGTATCGTCTGGGACAGAAACTGCTGCGCCAGTTGGACGCGTCAGAGCATCGGTTCACGGAACTGGCCCAGCGCTATTCCGACTGCCCCTCCCGGGACCAGGGCGGTGAACTGGGCTGGCTGGGGCCGGGACAGACCGTCGCCGAATTGGACCGGGTGCTGGCGCGGCTGCCGACAGGGCTGCACGGGAGACCGCTGGCCAGCCGTTACGGTTGGCATCTGGTACACATCAGAGAGCTGCGGCCAGCGCGCCCCCTGCCCTATGAACACGTCAATGAACGCGTGCGTCACGAACTGCTCGAGCAAGCCAGCCGACGCGCCCTGCACCAGTATCTTCTGGCGCTGGAGAACGATATCGGCGTGCGCGGATTCCACCTCGAGGAGGATTCATGACCGGCCAGCGTTCACGCAAACCGCCCTTGTTGTATTCCTGTTCCGGCTGCTCCGACGTGGCTCAGCTCGCCAACGAAGTGGCGGTGCGTCTGGACCACGCCGGGCACGCCGAAATGTCCTGTATCGCCGGCGTCGGCGGCGGCGTGCCCGGCCTGGTGCGCAAGGCCCGTTCCGGGCGGGTGATCATCGCCATCGACGGCTGCCAGATGCACTGCGCCGAACATTGCCTCAAACGCGCGGATGTACGGCCAGACCACCACGTTCGTCTTTATCAGAACGGACTGAGAAAAAGACGCGGGCGGCGTTACGGTGAAGAGGATATCGATCAGGTGGTTGATCAGGTCGTCACCCTGATCCATACCCTGGACCACTAAGGGACCCGCCTTATGAACAGGATCGATGACTGAAATTACAACAGCGAAAGAATTGCGAGCCGGCACAGTGGCACTGGGCGTCCGGTAACGGCAGATTGGCGGCCCGGCACAACTCCGTAGGATCAACAACGGCCCACTTGCGTCCGCGCCCGCTGATCAAACCGCTCTGGCGAAAACGGGTGAGCAGGCGCGATAGCGTTTCCGGTGTGACATTCAGCTGTCGCGCCAGAACCTTGGCACTTACCGGCAGCACCACCCAGTGCTCCCTGCGCCACTCGGTCAGCTCCAACAAATACATCACCACTCTTTGGCCGGCATTGGTCACCGTGAGTTGATCCAAGCGATTTACCGCCTGATAAAGCCGGAGGGACATTTCCCCCAACAATCGCAGGGCAAAATCCGGTTGCGCCCGGACCAGACTCAGCAATCCATGGCGTGGCAAGCGGATCAACGTACAAGCGCTTTCCGCCTCGGCCGACAGAGGATAGATGCAGGGCTCGGCGAACATGGCGGTTTCCGCCACCAGGTCCCCCTCACCCACCACCTGAAACACCTTGTCTTCGCCGTCCAGACCGGGCCGGTACAAGCGCATGACACCGCTCGTCATCAGATAGTACGCATTGGCCCTCTCGCCCACTTGAAACAGATGTCCGCGACAGTCCAGGTTTATCGTTCGGCCTTCCTCGCACAACGTCCCCAGAGCGTCCTCGTCCAGGGTCGAGAACAGCGCCGCCTTCGCCAACACGTCAATGATCGCTGACATCGTCCTCTCTTCTTTGATTATGGTTGACGATCCGCCGGCATAATGGTCCGGCCCAGTCTCCATTGAACCAAGAAGTGTCTGTACGGATTATGATGCAACTCAATTTCCCGGCACCTCGGGCTCAGTGGCTTTCAGCCCCGGTTTCACACCAACTGGAAGAACGGGGCCGCCATGGCCCCGTCACCCTTCCCTCAACGTTTTTCCCGCTTGTCGCGGCGTTTTTCCTTGAGGGATTTTTGTGCCTTCTTTCTGGGTTTCTCTTTACTCATGATCATCACTCATGGTGAACGAGACGCCCCCCGCCGCGCCGCCAATGACGGGAGGTGGGTCACGGGGCCCCGGCAGGGGTTCGGCGATTCGCGGTATCCCGCCCGGCGCACTCATAACGGCACGGCGCTACCCTCCCGAGGCTCCGCCTCCCACAGGGCCAGAACTCGAAAATCACAGCGGCAGCCGAACAAGGTCACCATCACCTCATCACCACGGCGAGCGCCCAGTAAAGCCGCGCCCAGCGGCGAGAGAATCGAAAGCCGATCCTGCTCCGGCGCCGCCTCGTCCGGCCATACCAATTGAAAACACCCCTGCTCACCGCTGAGCAGATCCTCCATCCGCACGATTGTGCCAACGGAAGCCCGAGGCTCTCCACCGGCATGATTCAGTGCTTCCAGCTTGCCGAGCACGGCACTGATCTCGCCGGGCCCGGGAGGGAAGCAGCAAGGATTTCTCACCGCATATTTGCGAACCATGGGTACGAATCGCCTTTCCAGCCATGAACCACGAACAGGCTTCATTAGCGTGCCTCCACGTCATCATGGAAATGTCGCTTAACGACAGACAGTTATCGAATAAAACGAGGGATGCCGGAACAGCCAGAGGCCGTCCGGCTTAGACCGGAAAGGTCAGAGAGGTAAAACGAAAGAAGAGAGTCATCGCGTTGAGCTAATCAGGATTCAGTACCAATGGAAGCCATGACCATAGCCCATTGGTGTAATAAGGCAAGCCCTGAACACCCCCGGGCGTCACCGCTACGCCATTATTCGCCGGCCCGCTGACACGCACTACACAGGTTCTGCAGAGTTGCTGTGGGAGCGGCCTTGGCCGCGAATGGAGCGTGCCAGCCAATTACGTGCCCGTCCAACACTGCCGCTCCCGTGCTTTTCACAGCAATATCGCTGTTGTTTTCGCTCTCACGTCAGCCAGGATCCGGGGTGGTGCCGAACCGCCACCCCCACCATATAGAGAAATACCATTATCGCCGCCAACGCATACCCAGCCCTTCGCGCGGGCGTGGTTCCCCGCTTTATCGCCATGGTGCCCAGGCCTATATAAACCAGAAGAGCCAGCAGCTTGGCCGCCAGCCAGGGCGTTTGGTGAGGCCAGGCGCGCAGCAGAATCATCAGCGTGACCCCGAAGGTCAGCAACAGCGTGTCCACTATATGGGGAGTGACGCGCACCCAGCGCCGCCGCAGCATCGGCGAGCCGGCCACCGACCAGCCGGCACGCAGCACGAACAACCCCAGACTCAACGCCGCCAAGGTCATGTGCAGGTGCTTGATCAACAGGTAATCCAACATCATTGCGAGACTCCGTTATACTGCCGGCTAATCCATTGTTCATCGTTTGGAAGCGGGACCATGAAGCTGACCCAATACAGTGACTACTCCTTACGCGTACTGATCTATCTTGGCCTGCGGGGAGAGACACTGAGCACCATCAGTGCCATTTCGGAAAGCTACGGCATTTCCCGCAACCATATCGTCAAGGTAGTGCATCAGCTCGGACAACTGGGCTACGTGGAAACCCTGCGTGGCAAGAACGGCGGCCTGCGCCTGGCTCATAGCCCCGAAGACATCAATGTGGGCGAGGTGGTTCGCTACACCGAGGCCAATATGAGCCTGGTGGAGTGCTTCGGCGACCAGAATGCCTGTGTCCTTACTCCCAATTGCGTGCTACGCGGCGCCCTCAACGAAGCCTTGAACGCGTTCCTGCACGTCCTTGATGGCTACACCCTGGCCGATCTCATCGAACCGCGGCGGGCGCTGCACAAGCGGCTTTTGCCGACCGTCACCGAGCGGAGCGCCTGAGCCGGCCCGTCAACCAAAGGATGGCGGTTCCAGAATCCGAATCAGTTGCCGACGCTCACCACGGACCAGGTCTTCCAGGGTATAGTCGTCCAGCGTTTCCAGAAACAGCCTCAGCCCCTGCTCGAACACCACCCGCAGCTGACAGTATGGCGTGATCGCGCAGCGGTCCTCGCCATGGAAGCATTCCACCAGAGCCAGGTCCGGCTCCATATCCCGCACCACCTTACCCACCCGGATATCCGCCGCCGAGCGGGCCAGACGGACGCCACCGGTTTGTCCACGCTGGGTCTCCACATAACCCAGACGTTGCAGCTGATGCACCACCTTGGTCAGGTGGTGGCGGGAGATGCCGTAAGCCCTGGCCATGTCGGCGATGGTCAGACGCCGCGGTTGCAGCGCCAGTTGAATCAACACGCGCAGAGCATAGTCGGTGTAGCGGGTAATCCGCATCAGCCCGGCCGTCCATCCGCCCTCGGCGCCGCCAGCACCGGGGTATAAAGCCACAGGAACAACAACCAGGCCAGCAGCCACAAGGCCGCCGCCAGCCATAGCCCCGGCAGCCAGGGCACCACACCGAGCCCGGCGAGCACCCGGACCAGACCGGCGGCCAGGATCGCCAGGAACCCCCAACGCATGCCCGGCAACAGGCGCATGGGACGTCCGGTATGCCCCATGGCGACACGGGTGATCACGCCCAGAATCATGGTGCCGATGGCGCCGGCACCCAAGGCGTGCACCCAGGCCGTGGGGGCCACCGGCAAGCCGGCCTTGGCCGCCGCCCAGAGCCCGAATCCCAGCACCACCCATAGATGCCCCAGATGCAGAATCCATAACAACGGCTCGCGCCGAACCCGCCAACCGGCCCAACCGGCCAGCCGGACGGCGGCGATCAGTGCCGCCAGCAACCCCGCCAGAGCCACCGCAAGCCCCCGCCACGCGGTCAATTCCAACACCACCACGGCCAATCCGCATACCAGGCCCGCGATATCCAGCGCCGGCCAACGCCGGACCCGTTCCGGATCATCGCCGTGCAAACGCAGCCAGTTGGCGGTGAAAGCCGGGGTAATGCGGCCGCCCACCATCAGGATCAGCAACGCGCCCAGCAGCACCAACCCATGCAGGAAACGGGGATCCCCGCTCCAATGAAACGCCACGTCCAATCCCCACAGGGCAAGCAATACTCCGATCAGGGGCGCTTGGCGCGCCTGGCGCGCGGTCCAGACGCGCCTTGCGACCAGCATCGCCACCACGGGCAGGAAAGCCAGATCCAGCGACACCGCCAGCAGCTGCCAAGCGTCACCCAACAACAATCCGAGACGGGCCGACAACCACAACCCCCATAGCGCCAGCAACGCGCGCCCCGACACCGGCGCGGTGCCGGTCCAGTTGCATACCGCGGTGAGCAGAAAGCCAGCGATGGCCGCGTTAAGCAGCCCCACCGTCATCTCATGTTGATGCCATAGCAACGCCGACATCGCCGGTCCGCCGCCGCCGAGCAACCACCACAGCCACAGCGGCAATAGCAGTACGGCGGCAACGCCCGTGGAAACGAAGAAAATACGAAACGGGAAAGCGAACAACACCGCCCATGGTCGTCTTGGTGATCGCGATATTTGATCCATGACAAGATTCCTCGATACCACCGGCATGACAGTGGGTGATCATGAGACTTTAGATGTATTTTATATGCATCTTTAAAGGAAATACCAGTCCATGTCCACTGCAACCTCTTCCCCGTCGCGCCGGTGGCCTTGCTCCCGGCTGTTCTTTTCTCTCGCCTGCGCCGAGGCCGTGGTGATGGTGCCGCTTTCCACCTGGGCCCAACTCGATGGCGGCCCCCCGGGCCTGCTGGGTGCCGGTCATGGCATGGAAATGTTGTTCGGGCTGGCGCCGATGTTGATCGCCGGCTATCTGCTCGGCCCGCAGACGCCGGCACGGCTATGGGGGCTTACGCTGCCATGGGCCCTGGGCCGCTGGCAAAGGCTGTTTGCCAGCGCGCCATTTGCGCTATCCGGCTGGGACTTGCTTGCTGGTATGCTGCTGGCCGCGCTGCTGCTGCCCCGCCTGCGTCATGCCAGGAAATGGCGTAACCGGGTTGGCCTGGGTCTGGTTCCCTGGTTGTGCCTGACCCCCTTGCTGGTGTGGTGGTTGCCGCCCCCTTGGCCGCGTTTGGCTACCGTAATCATCCTCGCCGCTCTGCTCACCTTCATGGGCGGGCGCATCATCGCGCCTTTGGCCGCGGCAGCCTGGCAGCAACGGGGAGAAGTGTTGCGGGCGCGGGTGCAGCCACGCCTGGAAGGCCTGTTGCTGATCATCTTCGGACTGGCCTGGGGTAGCGCCTGGCGCTACCCCGTACTCACTGGATTATTGCTGAACGCCCTCGGCGCTCTGGTGCTGGCGCGCCTGTGGCGCTGGCGCTTGTGGTCGGTGCCCCGGCCGGATCTATGGCTACTCGGCCAGGGATACGGCTGGCTGGCGCTCGGGCTCAGTGGCATAGGGCTCGCCTTGATCAGCGGCCATGCCATCACCACGCCGCTGCACGGCATCACCGTGGGCGCCCTTGGCTCGCTCTCCTGCGGCGTCATGGCCCGTCAGGCCGGGCCGCGCCATCGCGGCTGGGTTCCGCCGCACCGCCCGATGGTGGCGGTGATGGTATTGCTGAACGCCGCCGCGGCGGCCCGCTGGGGCGCGGAGATAGCGCCGTCGTGGCTGCTGCCGGCGGCCTCTCTCTGTTGGAGCCTCGCCTATCTGACCCTGCTGCTTCTGCTCCATGGAAGACCAAGACCACTGAAGACAGAAAATTCTCCTTAACATGTATTGTTAATACATCTTTAAAGATATATTTTATATGCACCTTTAAGGCTTGTTCGCCAACCCCATGCCCATGGATCAACAGGAGGACCCGACCATGGCCCACTACCGCAAACTCTGGTGGACGCTGATCGCCGTTCTGGCGGTCACGTTCGCGCTGCTCGGCTACTTCGGTACCGAGGTCTACCGCAAGGCGCCGCCGATCCCGGATCGGGTGGTGACCGAGGACGGCACCGTACTGATGACCCGGGACGACATTCTCGACGGCCAAACCGCCTGGCAATCCGTGGGCGGCATGCAACTGGGATCAATCTGGGGACACGGCGCCTATCAAGCACCGGACTGGACCGCCGACTGGCTGCACCGGGAGCTGATCCACTGGCTGGAGCTGGCCGCCCGGGAACGTTACGGCCAGTCCTATGACGCCCTGGACAGCGAACATCAGGCGATGCTGCAACGAGCGTTGCGCGATGCCTACCGCACCAACACCTTCCAGCAAAGTGACGGTACCCTGACGGTCAGCAATCGGCGCGCCGAAGCCATGGCACTGACCGCGGACTATTATTCACGGCTGTTCGGCGACGCGCCGGAACTGCGTGGCACACGGCAAAGCTACGCCATGAAGGAAGGCACTCTGCCCAGTGAAAGCCGCCGGCGGGCGCTCACTCAATTTTTCTTCTGGACCGCCTGGGCGGCGGCCACCGAGCGCCCCGACGGGGAAGCCACCTACACCAACAACTGGCCCCACGAGCCGTTGATCGACAACGTGCCCACCGCCGAGAACATCATCTGGTCCATCGTCAGCGTCATCCTGCTGATCGCCGGTGTTGGTTTCCTGATCCTGGGCTGGGCCTTCCTGCGTCGCCATGATGATGAGCCGCCGGCCCCCGCCCGCGACCCGCTCAGTCTGGTCTCTCTGACGCCATCGCAAAAGGCACTGGGGAAATACCTGTTCCTGGTGGTGGCTCTCTTCACCTTCCAGGTGTTCCTCGGGGGAGCGGTGGCGCACTACACCGTGGAAGGGCAGCATTTCTACGGCTTCGAGCTGTCTCAATACTTCCCCTACTCGCTGCTTCGCACCTGGCATATCCAGAGTGCGCTGTTCTGGATCGCCACCGGCTTCCTCGCCGCCGGTCTGTTCCTGGCGCCGATCATCAACGGCGGCAAGGATCCGAAGTTCCAGAAGCTCGGCGTCGATGTTCTGTTCTGGGCGCTGGTGGTTGTGGTGGTCGGTTCCTTCGTCGGCAACTACCTCGCCATCGCCCAGATCATGCCGGAGAACCTGAACTTCTGGCTCGGTCATCAGGGCTATGAGTACGTGGATCTGGGCCGTCTGTGGCAGATCGGCAAGTTCACCGGCGTCGCCTTCTGGCTGGTATTGATGCTGCGCGGTATCGGCCCGGCCTTGCGCCAACCCGGCGACAAACATCTGCTGGTGCTGCTCACCGCCTCGGTGACCGCCATCGGTCTGTTCTACGGCGCCGGCTTCTTCTACGGCGAGCGCACTCACCTTTCCATCATGGAGTACTGGCGCTGGTGGATCGTGCATCTGTGGGTGGAAGGCTTCTTCGAAGTATTCGCCACCACCGCCCTGGCCTTCATTTTCTATAACCTGGGGCTGGTATCCCGCACCGTCGCCACCGGCGCCAGCCTGGCCTCCGCGTCCCTGTTCCTGCTCGGCGGCGTGCCCGGCACCTTCCATCACCTGTACTTCGCCGGCACCACCACACCGGTGATGGCGGTGGGGGCGACCTTCAGTGCTCTGGAAGTGGTACCGCTGGTGGTACTCGGCTACGAAGCCTGGGAACACAGCAAGCTGCGCGAGCGGGCCCCCTGGATGGAGCAGATGAAGTGGCCGGTAGCCTGCTTCGTGGCGGTGGCGTTCTGGAACATGCTCGGCGCCGGGGTGTTCGGCTTCATGATCAACCCGCCGATTTCCCTGTACTACATCCAGGGTCTGAACACCACGCCGGTGCATGCTCATGCCGCCCTGTTCGGTGTTTACGGCTTCCTGGCACTGGGCTTCACGCTGCTGGTGTTGCGTTATATCCGCCCGCAACTGCGGTTCAGTGACCGTCTGATGCGCAACGGCTTCTGGCTGCTCAATATCGGTCTGGTGCTGATGATCTCCACCAGTCTGCTGCCGGTGGGCCTGATCCAGTTCCACGCCAGTGTCAGCGAAGGCATGTGGTACGCCCGCGGCGAGGCGTTCATGCAACAAGACCTGCTGCAAACGCTGCGTTGGGTGCGCACCTTCGGCGATGTGGTGTTCATCATCGGCGCCCTGGCGGTGGCCTGGCAGGTGGTCTCCGGGGTGCTGTTCGGCTCCCGAGCCCCTGCCCTGGAGCCGGCGGAGTCCAACGCCTGAATCAATGCCTGAGTCGCCGCCGGTCCCCGGGAGCCACCTCCGGGGATTGCGGTGGCGCCAGGGCTGGGTTAGTCTTCGTCCATTGTTCTGGAGATTCCGATGACCATCGCACGCCCTGACAACGCTTTATTCACCGCCGGTACTCCGGTGGCGATGGCGTGTGGCGGTTATTTTTACGGGTATTGGTTTAGCCGCTCGAGCGCCTGAGCCCACCCGCCCAGGCGCCCGGATCCGGGACGCCTGCCAAACCCCTGAACCCCCGGTTGGCTTCCCAACCGGGGGTTTTTCATTTTCGGGCATAACATTTTTCACGGATTTTTTTACTGAAAACAGGATGGAGAGACGCCATGAACCGCTACTACCGTAACTTCGCGCTGTTTTGCTACTGGCGATTTAGCGGCGCCGGCCTTACCGCCGGCCGCCGCCACGACTCGACACCACCATCGACACCCTTGCGCCGGTGATCGGCGCCTGATTGCTCAAGGAAAGGATTATGAACGCCTCCGTCGCCACCCTGGCCGAAACCGGCGAAGCCCAGGACCAGGAAACCCGCCACCAACGTCTGCCCAGCCCTGTCGCCCTGCGTGAGGCGCTGCCCCTGGAAACCGGGTTGCAGACTCGCATCCGCCAGCAACGCCAGGCAGTCCGCGCCATCCTCAACGGCGAGGATGATCGCCTGCTGGTGATCACCGGCCCCTGCTCCCTGCACGATCCCGAATCCGCTCTCGAATACGGCCAGCGGCTGGCCGGCCTCGCCGAGCAGGTGAGCGATTCATTGCTGCTGGTCATGCGCGCTTACGTGGAGAAGCCACGCACCACGGTGGGATGGAAAGGGTTGCTCTATGATCCGCATCTGGATGGCCGCCACGACCTGGCCACGGGGCTGCGTCTGTCCCGGGAGCTGCTGCGCGACCTGGCGCGGCTCGGTCTGCCACTGGCCACGGAGTTGTTGAACCCGCTGGCCGCCTCCTACCTGAGCGATCTGCTGGCCTGGGCGGCGATCGGCGCGCGCACCACCGAATCACAGATCCATCGGGAAATGGTCAGCGGCCTGCCGCTGCCGGTGGGCTTCAAGAACGGTACCGACGGCAGCGTCACCGTGGCCCGCGACGCCATGGGCGCCGCCGCCCACGGCCACACCCACCTGGGGCTGGACGATCACGGCCATCCGGCCCTGGTGCAAACACCGGGCAATGCCGATACGCACCTGGTGCTGCGCGGCGGCCATCAGGGCCCCAACTACCAGGAAGAACAGGTACTGGCCGCCCGTAACGCCCTTGAAAGCGCCGGCCTCAATCCACGCCTGGTGGTCGATTGCAGCCATGCCAACAGCGGCAAGGACCCGGCCCGCCAGCCGCTGGTGCTGGAAGAGGTGCTGCGCCAGCGGCGCCAGGGTGACAGCACGGTGGTCGGGGTGATGCTGGAAAGCCACCTCAACGGCGGCAACCAACCCCTTTCCGAATCGCTACGCTACGGCGTTTCCGTTACCGATGCGTGCCTGAGCTGGGCGGACACCGAGGCGCGGCTGCTCCAGCTCGCCCGGGGGTGACGCCGGGCCGTCGGACGTCAGGGTGAAGGACGCCACCGCCGCCATCAGCTCATCCGCCTGGCGGCGCAGATGGTCCGCGTGGTCAGCGGCGCGGGCCACCACCGAAACGTTCTGCTGGGTGACCTGATCCATCTGCGCCACCGCTTCGCCGATCTGCTCGATCCCCCGAGCCTGTTCAGTGGAAGCCACGGCCACGTCATCCATGATGGTGGTGACCCGCGTCACCGCCTCGACAATGTGCTCCATGGTGCCTCCCGCTTTGCCCACCAGAGCCACACCATCGTCCACTTCCACCAGGGCTTGCTCCATACGGGTTTCGATGTCCTTCGCCAGAGTGGCGCTGCGCCGCGCCAGATCCCGCACCTCCTTGGCCACCACCGCGAAACCGCTGCCCTCTTCCCCGGCCCGGGCCGCCTCCACCGAAGCGTTGAGCGCCAGAATACTGGTCTGCAAGGCAATCCCCTGGATCGCGCTGGTGGTTTCGGCGATCTGCCCGGCGGCGGCGCGCAAACGCTCCATGCGATTCACCGCCGCGCCCATCACCTCACTACCCTCCGAAGCCACCCGGTGCGCATCGCGGACCAGGCCATGCCCCTGGCGGGCGTGGTCCTCATTGCGCCGCACCGTGGCGGTAAGCTGTTCCATGCTGGAGGCGGTCTCTTCCAATGACGTGGCCAGTTGCTCGAAGCGGGAGGACAGATTGCCGGTGCCGTTGGCAATACCGGCGCTGCCCCGGTGCAGCGTCTCGCAACTTTTGCGCACCCGCTCCACGATATTGGCCAATCCCGATTGCAACGCGCTCAGGCCGGAGTACAACTGGCCGATTTCGTTACCGCCACGACGTTCCAGACGGGCGGACAAATCCCCTTCGGCAATGCGCTCGAAATGCGTCAATAAACGCTGCAGCGGCCGGATCACGTTCACTGTCACGCCCCAGCGCACCAGCAAAACCAGCAGCAGCGCCGCCGCCACGGTCACCGCCAACACCGCCACGCCCTGTCGCACCAGTCCTTCGAAACCTTCGGTGAGACGCCGGGCGCTCTCCTCCGAAGCTTCCAGAAAAGCGTCCGCGCCAGTGGCGAAAGCGTAATTCATGTCGCTGACCCGACCGCGACCGGAGCGATAACTGGCGAAATCCCCTTCCTTGAGCACCGTCAATTGCAGACTCAGGCCAACATTGAGCAACGCGTACAACTGCTCGGACAACGCATCGATGGCCTCCTGCTGTTGCGGTTGCGGGGGGATTTCCAAAAAGCGCTGGAACGCCTGACGAGCGTCCTTCATCAAGGACTCGGCCTCGTCGATCACCGGCTCCGGTTCATCGAAGGACGGCACGCGGATCAACTCCGCCGCCCGATCCATGGCCACCTGGGCCTGTAGCAGATCAATGTAGGTGCGGTTCAGGGCGCTGGTCTGGCGGACGTGAATCTGCTCCAGGGTACCGAATGCCTGGCGGCTGAAATGGGAGGCGTACAGGCTCACCCCACCAAGCACCAGAATCATCACGCTGAAGCCAAGCAGCACCCAGTCCCAGCTGCGCTTCACCGTCATGTCATCGAGCCATTTCATTCTTTCCCCTTACTCAAAATCCAGGAAGAAGGAAGGATAGAGACTCAATGTGACGGAACGGTAACCGTTGAACCCGATCTCAGCCCTTTTCTGTATGGAGAGGACCATGGAGAGGATCATGGAGAGGATCATGGAGAGAACCGCTGGTACAGAAGGGGCTGCGAAGCCCTGGCTTGATTGGAAACCGGCGCTTCCAGAACTCGTGGAGAGCCGGCGGGCAGCGTTCCAGGACCGTGCTTCTCCCGTGTCCTGGAACGCTGCCCGCCGGCTCTCCTCCCCTGGCAAACAGTGCTGCTCTACTGGCAAGCCCCCGCGTTAGTGTAGCTTTCGTCCACCACCGTATTGATCCACTGCCGCAGCAGGGCCACCGCCTCGTCATCCGCCACACTGCGCGCTATCGGCGGCATCATCCGTTGCGGATCGTGTTCCGCTTCCATTCGGCAGGTGACAATGGAGGCCTCGCTGTTACCAGGCACCACGACATGCTGCCGGCCGCAGGAGCCGCCGCCGGTGGCGGTGGGTTTCTTGCAAATACCGTAGCCGGCATCCACGTCGCGGAAGTGATCCAGGTAATAGCCGGTGTTGGAAGCGGCACCCTTGTCGTTGTGGCAATGCTGGCAATTGACTTCCATATAGGCCCGCAGCCGCTGCTCGATATCCGCCGGGGAATGGGCTGCTTCGCCGCCGTCGCCGGCCACGTTCCAATGCGGCAAACGAGGCACGTTGGTGGCCACGCCACGGCTATCGATCTGCAATTGCGGCGCGCCGGCCAGCAGGCCCTGCTCCACCCAGTACTGCAATTGATTCACGCGCGGGAAGCCGCCTTGTCCCTGCTCCCCCATGAAGGTGCTTTCCGGCCGGTAGGCCAGATTCAGGTTACGCGGCTTGGGACCGATGGGCGGACTGCCGGTGGCCTGATCGTCATTGCCATGGCAGGTGATGCACTGGTTGGCATTGGGAATATTGTAGCGCTCGGTGTCGCCACTGATCACCGCGCCACTGTCCACGTCACGGTAATGCCAGCTCACCGCCCGGGCGCCGCCACCCATGGCCAGCCGGGCCACGCCATCCTCATCCCAGATGTACGGCAAGCCGGCCCAGTAAGCATTGCCACTGCTGTTTTCCCGTTTGATCAGCAGGCGGGTCTCCACCAGTTGCTCGGTGCCCTGCTCCTCGTCGGTGAAGGCGAAGGTTTTCGCCAATACCGTCCCCAACGGGAACTCAATGGCGCCGTTCGGGTTGGCGCCGTCCCGACCGTCCTGATACACCGCCTGTTCTCCGGGCGGAATAAAGGCCACCCGGTACTTGGTGGCGTAGTCGGAAAACAGCTTGGTGTTAAGGACAAAGGGCACGCCCCCTTCATGGGGCAGGCTGCGCGGATCCGCCGGATCGGCGAACAGGTTGTATTGATCCAGACGCGGACAGTCCACCGCCAGGGCCGGACGATTGATGGCGTTCTGGGCGGTTTCCGCTTCGCACAGGAATTTCACGTATTCCTCGGACACCGCCGGATCGTGCTCGCCGCTGGGTTCGAACGGCGGAATCGTCACCCTCGGCAGCGGCGCCAGCAGCTTGCCGAAACGGGCCTGGCAGTCGTGATCTTCCAGCTTGCGATCGCTGGGCAGATTCAACAGGCCCTGGATGACCTCCAGCAGCTCAGCGGGATCAAGGAGAGACAGATCCTGCTCGGCCAGAGCCATCACCACTTCGAGCCCATCGGTGCCGTGGAAATTCAGATACGGCACGCTGTCTTCATCGAATTGGTTGTCATGAATGCACGAGCCCCACTGCGGCAGTTTTCGCTGCCCCTGATCGTCGAACTTATAGGCGTTGTAGTGGCAGGACGGATTGGGATGCTGGTTGGTGTGGATCGGTTTACCGTTTGCATCGGCGGGCACCGGATCACCGTTGGCGTCCACCGGATAGGGGCAGTCCGCGTCCAGGTCATCGAGTAAACCATCCCAGATGATGTGCGCGCCGCGGCCGAGATTAAACAGATTGTCCAGACTGCCGAGCAACTCGGAAGGATCATTGATGGTGGGCAGATTTTTCAGGCCGATCATCATCGGCAGCAAAGTCTGGATGTCACCGTTCGCGGCCGCCTCCAGATCCGGCGGTGGCAGGCTGTAACCGGAGTTACGGATAACATTGTCGTGGATGTGCAGCCCTTCGGTATAAGGATCCAGCTTCTTGTCGGCGGTTTGCCCTGGACCGTCGATCAGTTCATAGCTGATGTAGAGGATGGCGGCGGTGCTGTGATCCTCGAAGAGGTTGTCGTAAACCTCGATATTGTCGTAGCCCAGGGTGATGAACCCCACCCCACGCGGCACCATGGATACCAGGCCGCTGTGGGCGAAGTTGTAGGTGTTGTTGTTGCGGGCCACGTTGTTGACCATCACCGAGGTGTCGCCGTAGCGGGTGATGTTCTCCAGATCGTAGATGAGGAAGCCACCGGTGTTGCATTCGGCGATATTGTTGTCGTATTCACCGCCGCGCACGTTCTCGATCTCGAACCCCATGACGTTATAGGCGGCGCGACTGTTACGAATAATGGTGGTATCGGTCTGTCCCACGTAGATGCCGGCATCGGAGGCGCCAATGGATTCCGAGTCCTCCACCAGGATGTATTCCGACTCCACCGGGTAAATGCCATAACGGCCGCTGCTGGAACTGGGCACATAATCCGGCGCCGGGTCGCCCTCGTTGAGTGGCGGCGCGGTGCAGGCCACCTGCAGGCGCCCACTGTAATTGGCCGCGGTGATGGGTTCGCCGCCGCCGGACCAGATCGCGCGCACTTTGCTCAGGGTGCCCCATTTCACGCCCTTGAGTTTAAAAGCGTCACCGGGGGAGTCGAGAATAGTCAGATCCTTCACCGTGATGCCGCGCACATTGAGTGCTTCCAGGCCGGTGACGTTGACGCTGTCGCGGAATGACAGCACGGTTTTATCCTTGCCGCAGCCCTGGATGGTGACGTCTTCCGTGGCCTGAATCAGCAGCCCCTGATCCAGCTCGAAGAAACCACATTCGAATTGCAGCACGTCCTTCGGTTTCAGCTGAATCATGGCGTCCACCATACTCTGGGTGGCGTCCTCGCCCGGCGCTACCGTGAACACCCGGCCCTGGCCTTCCGGATCCGGCACTTCACCTCCCGGGTTCTCGCCACCAGGATTATCGCCACCAGAGTCCGAGCCGCCCGAACCACCGCAGCCCGCCAGCACGCCCAACAGCAAACACAATGACAGCCAACCGATTCCTCGCTCGCACATAAGCCGATCCCCTGAATATTGTTGTTCTGGGTCCTTACCCCTCATTTTCATGTGGGTATCTGGTACGGTTGTACTACGTCAGCCGGCGCAGGAATGTAGCGATATTGTCAACGGGGGTTAAAGTGCTTCGGGGGGCTGGGTGGAAAAGGGCTGTACCGGCCGCCAGTTGCCCTGGCCATCCAGGGTTTGCCGATACTCGAAGCCGGACAAAATGCGCTCCGGCGGGTGACTGGAAAACTCTTCGAACACCAGCCCGTGCCAGCCGCCACGCTCCACTCGAACGCTGTAGAGATAGTGGCCGCGCACCGGATCACCGGCACGGCCCCGGCCATGGGCGGAGAGCACCAGCCAATGCACCTGCGGAATCGCCGCCAGCGCTTCACCGATCAAGCGCACCCCGGTGGCATGAGCGTGCTCGCGGTGCAGGCGCCGCCGGGCACCGTCGGACAGCCAGGTCACCAATACCCCGGCGCCACGCGGGTGCGGACGCAGTTTGGTATAGGGGAACAGCGCCGGATCCGGCACATCCACTTCCAGGGTCAGGCCGCGCAGATCATCGCTGAGTTGGAACGCCACCTGAGTCACCCGCGGCCAGGGCACCATGGACAACCGATGGGCCAGCACGCCTTCCAGGGCCTGGCGCTGCCCCTGCCGGGCCGCCTGATACAGCCGCCTGAGCCGCTCGAACTGGCCAGCGTGTCGATGCAGGCGCTGCAACCAGGCCAGCCGCACCTGCTGTTGCTGTTCCTGCCACCGCCGCCGCCGACTTGCCAGACAAGCCCGCCGGCGCGCCGACCAAAGCGCCAGGAACCGCTCCCAGAGCCCGGCCCGGAACGGTAACATGGCCGGCTCCGGTTCCTCCGCCGCCATTGGAGAAAGCAGCGGCTGCTCCCCGGGGGCGGGAGTGCAATGGTGCAAGGTCACCAACCCTTCCAGTCGTTGCTGGTGCTGCTGGATCTGCTCATCCACCGACTGACGAACCCCGTCCGGATCCACCCGTAACAACAGCATTAACGCCTGGGGGTCCAGCGGACGTTGCTCCCGGTCCAGCACCTGGATGTTGCCGGTATGCTCGTTGACCAGCAGCGCCGCCACCCGCGACAAGACCTCCAGTTCGCCATGGCGGAGACCCCGCCGCACCAGGGAACGCCGGCTCAGCACGGACTTGAGACGATGGCCATAGCCCCGGTCGGGCACCAGCAAGCCGCCTTCGCCATGCAGGCCAAGACGGTGGGCAACCCGTTCCGTGGTCTCCGGTGATTCCGGCAGTCCGCTCCAGGCATAGGGGGACGGCGGCCCGAAACCGGGTTCCAGGACTAGGGTGTGGCGCAAACGCTGGGCCATGGCATTACCTCTGGGCGACGATGGACATGGCCGGCGCCATGTCACAACCACGAAAGGTCATGCCCACCCGAATGCACCTTTGCACTGAAGGACCCTCCACCGCAGGTGGATGGCACGAAGATTCCCCCCGATGACCGGTCATCGATGGTATCGATGCCCCCAAAGCGAAGATCCCCATCTCGCTCACCCTCTATCCTTCCCCAACGGATAGTTACCCCGGCGACGCGTCCCAAAGGCGGCGCGGACATTCCTTTCTTTATTCGATCTCAGAGCCTACTCAGGGTCTCGATTCTTCTTCCTGGCCCGGAAGCGCGGTGAACCGATTCACGATGGTCTGGATTCGTGACCTGTTCCAGCGCCCTGCCGGGCAAGGAGACCATAATATGTATTCAGTGTGGTCATACCAACACTGACTACATGAACACGTCGTTTTTTGGAGCCCATGGGAAATGTCCCGTTCCCCCCGCAAGAGTGCCGGCGACTGGCCGTTACGCTGGGATTTGCTGCTGCGTTACCGTTTGATCGAGATCATCGCCCTCTGGGAGGGCCGCCTCACCACCAATCACCTGATGCGCGCCTTCGGCATTGGCCGCCAGCAGGCCAGCAAGGACATCAACGTGTACCTGAAGCAGTATGCACCGGGCAATCTGGTCTACGACCGCTCCCTCAAGGGCTACCGGCCCGGCCCCGGATTCACCCCGCGCTTTACCCTGGGAGCCGCCGACGAGTACCTGCAAATGGTCCGGACCCGCGAGGATCTGGCCGGCTCCTTCGAGCAATTGGCGGTCAGGGAACTGAATATCGAGATGCTGCCGGTGCCGAACCGGGGGCTCCGCCCGGAAGTGCTGCGGCCGCTGATCCAGGCCTGCCGGGAGCGGCGGCGGCTGGAAATCGAATACGTCTCGCTGGCTCACCCCGAGCCGGAGCCCCGGGTAATCCACCCTCATACCGTGGTGTTCTCGGGCTATCGCTGGCACGTTCGTGGCTGGTGTGAGAAAAACCGGGAGTATCGCGATTTCGTATTGAGCCGCATCGGCGACGGCGCCCGTCTGCTCACCCCGGCCAGCCGGGACGCACGGCAGGACCGCGCCTGGCAGACGGTCATCACCCTGCGGCTGGCACCGGACCCTCGCCTGGACGCCAGGCAGCAAGCGCTGATCGCCGCCGATTACGGCATGGAGGATGGTGAACTGGCCCTGCCCACCCGGGCGGCGCTGGTCGGCTACCTGCTACAGTGGCTGCGGTTGGAGCAAACGCCCAACCGCCCGCCGGAGGCACAACAAATCGTACTTATGAATCGGGACGAATGCCGGCCCTGGCTGATCGGCGACAACTGAACGGTAGCGACCATGCTGAACAGAGCAAACCTGGAGCAACATTACCGGCTGGAGCCGCCGGCCTCCCCGGAAGCCCTTGCCGGGGCCGAAGCCGGACTGGGCCGGCCGCTGCATCCGGACTATGCAGCCTTTCTCCGGCTCAGCGATGGCCTGTACACCGGAGGCAACCTGGTGCTGCTGGACGCGGACAGCATCGCGGAACGCAATCGCGATTATGAGGTGGCGGAGTATCTGCCGGGCTACCTGATGATCGGAGACGACAGCGGCGGCATGGCGCTGCTGCTGCGCGACCAGGAGTCTGCCGTGTTTGAAGTGGACATGGGCGTGATGATGGCCTCGGAGCTGAGAGTCAGCGCGGACTCACTGGCGCAGTTGCTGATCCGGTTCCAGGGCCGGACGTTGGGTGAACGCCAGGCTTAAACCATTAGCGTGATTTGGGAGAAGCCTCTTGTCTGATTATGACTTGTCCTTGGTACTGGAGCCGGTCCGGCTCCCCTTTTCGGAGCGGCTGTTCTCCGCCGCCCACCGGGAAGCCCTGCCCGGCGGCACGGAGGTCCTCACCGATCTGGACCGGGCCATGCTGCTGGAGAACTCGCAGGAGTTACCGCCGGAGTACCGTATCTGGCAGGACGTGCAGGCCAATGCGGTTTCCCCTTTCTATTGCACCGACGCCTACGCCGCCATCAGCCCGGATATTGAGGAAGCCGTCGCCCCATTCTGGGAACACTGGGAGCCGATCCGGATGACGCTGGTCAAACGCCGTCTCAGGAAAACCCAGACCGAGTTCGAAAACTTCGTCACCACCCTGCTCTACGACGCCGTGGAACAACTCAAGCAGGTGTCGGCGGCACGGCATTGCCTGGGCCCGGACGGCGAACCGGTGCTTGAAGCGCTGTTCCAGGTCTACCATGCCGGGTTTTACCCCTGCGGCTGGCGCCGGGACAACAATATCGTCTGCTTCGACCCTTCTGTTCTGGAGGGCCACCGGGTCGGATGCCTGCTCGACTATCCGCTAGCACGCTAGCACGCCATTCGCTGCTAAATAGAATTTCCCGTAGACCTGTCTACGAAGCCGCTGTGGGAGCTTGAGAAATCAGGGGGGCGCGAGAGTCAGCTTCGAGAGGGCGGGATGGATTCGCCGGCGTGCCGGCTCACCCCCTCGGGGCGTCGCTTTGCGACGTCCTGCGCCGCGCAAGCGCGGCTTGTCGAACCGGCGGGTTCTCAGCCCTGCCCGTCACCGATACAAACAAAAACGCCCCGCGGAGCGGGGCGCTTAGGAGAATGGTGGCACGAGAGTCAGGTGCCGAGGGCGGGATGGATTCGCCGGCGTGCCGGCTCACCCCTTCGGGGCGTCGCTTTGCGACGTCCTGCGCCGCGCAAGCGCGGCTTGTCGAACCGGCGGGTTCTCAGCCCTACCCGTCACCGATACAGACAAAAACGCCCCGCGGAGCGGGGCGCTTAGGAGAATGGTGGCACGAGAGTCAGGTGCCGAGGGCGGGATGGATTCGCCGGCGTGCCGGCTCACCCCTTCGGGGCGTCGCTTTGCGACGTCCTGCGCCGCGCAAGCGCGGCTTGTCGAACCGGCGGGTTCTCAGCCCTACCCGTCACCGATACAAACAAAAACGCCCCGCGGAGCGGGGCGCTTTTGTTTGTATGGCGGAGAGGGCGGGATTCGAACCCGCGATACGGTAACCCGTATGGTTCCTTAGCAGGGAACTGGTTTCAGCCACTCACCCACCTCTCCGGAACACGGTCGATCGCTTTGTTCTCACGGCGACTCGTGACATCGCCGCGCATCATACCAGTTTGGACAGAAAATACAGCTCAAAAATCAGGCAGACTCGCCATCAGAGCCTTTTTCGTGCTGGATACGCTGATAAATTTCCTCACGGTGCACCGCCACCTCTTTGGGCGCGTTAACACCAATACGTACCTGGTTACCTTTTACACCCAGAACGGTGACGGTGACATCGTCGCCGACCATGAGCGTCTCGCCGACGCGGCGGGTCAGAATAAGCATGGGAGTTCCCTCCTCGAATCCATATGTTGTTCAGTGAGCGCGGTTTTGCACACTGGATACGAGCCACCCGTCATCCTTGAGCGTTCCACTATCGGGAAGCCGGTACCCGCCCCGTGTGCGAGGCGGGTAGTATGCCGCATGCCAATAAGAATGTCTCGTCAGGCGGCGGGCTGATCCAGCTCGAAGGCCTGGTGCAGTGCGCGAACCGCCAGCTCCAGGTACTTTTCGGCCACCACCACGGAAATCTTGATTTCCGAGGTGGAGATCATAGTGATATTAACCCCTTCCTGGGCCAGGGTTTCAAACATCTTGCTGGCCACGCCAGCGTGGGAGCGCATGCCCACACCCACCAGAGAGATCTTGGCGATTTTGTCATCACCGATGATCTCCGGGCTGCCCAGCTCCGAGGCCGATTTCTGCAGCGCGTCCTTGGCCTTGTTGAAGTCGTTGCGGTGCACCGTGAACGTGAAGTCGGTGGCGCCGTCGGCCCCCACGTTCTGCACGATCATGTCCACTTCGATATTGGCATCGCTTACCGGGCCGAGAATCTTGGCGGCGATACCCGGGGTATCGGGGGCACCACGCACGGTGATCTTGGCTTCATCACGGGTAAAAGCAATGCCAGAAATTACCGGCTTTTCCATATCCACCTCGTCGTCGACGGTAATGAGGGTGCCCGGACCCTCCTGAAAACTGGACAGTACACGCAGCGGCACATTGTATTTGCCGGCGAACTCCACCGAACGGATCTGCAGCACCTTGGAGCCGAGGCTGGCCATTTCCAGCATTTCCTCGAAGGTGATCTTGTCCAGGCGGCGGGCGCTGTCCACCACCCGGGGGTCCGTGGTGTAAACCCCGTCCACGTCGGTATAGATCTGACACTCGTCGGCCTTCAGGGCAGCCGCCAGGGCCACCGCCGTGGTGTCGGAACCACCCCGGCCAAGGGTGGTGATGTGGCCGTCGTCGTTGATCCCCTGGAACCCGGCCACCACGACCACGCGCCCGGCCTTCAGGTCGGCGCTCATTTTCTGGTCGTCGATGTCCTCGATACGCGCCTTGGAGTGGCTGCGGTCGGTGCGGATCGGCACCTGCCAACCGGTGTAGGAACGGGCGTCGATGCCACGGCCATGCAGGGCCATGGACAGCAGCGCGATGGTGACCTGCTCACCAGTGGACACCAGCACGTCCATTTCCCGCGGAGACGGGGTGCCGCTGATGCCGTTGGCCAGCTCGATCAAACGGTTGGTTTCGCCGCTCATGGCGGAGACCACCACCACCACCTGATCACCCTGCTGGTGAAAGCGCGCCACCCGTTCGGCGACGGCCTGGATGCGTTCGACGGACCCCACGGAGGTGCCGCCGTATTTCTGAACAATTAGGGCCATAAATGACGTTGTTCCGCAAAAAAGGGCGCGTAAGGGTAACATTTCCGCGCCCGGTTATCATGTGAGGCCGGTTTTCCCCGCCGAAACGCCGCGGGCTCAGGCCTGTTCCGCCACCCAGTCGTAAACGCCGGCCAGCGCTTTCGGCAGCGCCGCCACGTCGTTGCCACCGCCCTGGGCCATGTCCGGCCGGCCGCCACCGCGGCCGTCCAGTTGACCGGCCACCTGGCGCATCAGATCACCGGCCTTGAAGCGGTCGGTGAGGTCCTTGGTGACGCCGGCCACCAGCGCCACTTTGTCACCTTCCACCGCCGCCAGCAGGATCACCGCCGAGCCGAGCTTGTCCTTCACCTTATCCATGGTCACCCGCAGGGTCTTGGCGTCGGCGCCGTCCACCTGGGTGGCCAGCACTTTCACCCCGGCCACCTCGCGGGCGTCGGCGGTCAGATCACCGCCGGCACCGGAAGCCAGTTTCTGCTTCAGGCGTTCCACTTCCTTCTCCAGCTCGCGCACACGGCGAGCCTGGGCACCCACCCGCTCGGCGGCCAGTTCCGGGCTGCTCTTGAGAGTGCCGGCAATCTCCGCCAGCGCCGCTTCGTGTTGACGCACCAGCGCCAAGGCCCCTTCCCCGGTGACCGCCTCGATACGGCGCACGCCGGCGGCGGCGGAGGTTTCCAGGGTGATTTTGAACAGGCCAATGTCGCCGGTACGGCTCACGTGGGTGCCGCCGCAAAGCTCCTTGGAGAAGCCATCGCGCCCCATGGTCAGCACCCGCACCTGGTCGTCGTATTTCTCGCCGAACAGGGCCATGGCACCGGCCTCACGGGCGGCGTCGATGTCCATCAACTCCGTGGATACCGCCGTGTTCGCCAGGATCTGACGGTTGACGATGGTCTCGATCTGCTCGCGCTGTTCAGCGCTCAGCGCCTCGCCGTGGGAGAAATCGAAGCGCAGGTAATCCGGCGCCACCAGCGAGCCTTTCTGCTGCACATGCCCGCCCAGCACCTGACGCAGCGCGGCATGCATCAGGTGAGTGGCGGAGTGGTTGCGCATGATGTCGTTGCGGCGCTCGACGTCCACGTAGGCATCGACCTTGTCCCCTACCTTCAGAGTGCCGGCTTCCAGCGTGCCCAGATGCACATGGGCGGACTGGCGCTTTTTGGTATCCGCCACGGCGAAGCGGCTGTCGCCCTTGACCAGCAGGCCGGTGTCGCCCACCTGACCACCGGATTCGGCGTAAAACGGCGTGCGCGCCAGCACCACCATGCCTTCATCACCGGCATTGAGGCTGTTCACGGCGTTGCCGTCCTTGTAGAGACCGACGATCTCGTCCTGATCCGCCAGCTTCTCGTAACCGGAGAAATCGGTCACCGACTCGATGGTGAGACGGTCGCTGTAATCATTGGCAAAGGCGCCGGTGCCCCGGGCCAGGGCCCGCTGCGCCTCCATTTCCTTTTCGAAGCCGGCCATATCCACGGTCAGGCCGCGCTCGCGGGCCACGTCGGCGGTCAGATCCGGCGGGAAACCATGGGTGTCGTACAGCGCGAACACCACATCGCCGGGCAGTTCGCTGCCTTGCAGGCCGGCAATGGCATTTTCCAGCACCTTCATGCCCGCGTTGAGCGTGCGGGCGAACTGTTCTTCCTCGGTGAGCAGTGCTTTTTCGATGCGTGCCTGCTCGCGCACCAGCTCCGGGTAGGCCTGGCCCATCTGTGCCACCAGCGCTTTCACCAGGGTGGAGAAGAATGGCTTGTCCTGCCCCAGTTTATGGCCGTGGCGCAGTGCCCGGCGGATGATGCGGCGCAGCACATAACCGCGCCCCTCGTTGGAGGGAATCACACCATCGCAGATCAGGAAGCTGGCGGAACGGATGTGGTCGGCGATCACCCGCAGAGACTTCTCTTCCAGATTCTGGCAACCGGTGGCTTCGGCGGCGGCTTTCAGCAGGGCCTGGAACAGATCGATTTCATAGTTGGAGTGGACGCCCTGCATCACCGCGGCGATACGCTCCAGCCCCATGCCGGTATCCACGCTGGGCTTGGGCAGCGGCTGGAGCTCACCGTCCGGCTGGCGATCGTATTGCATGAACACCAGATTCCAGATCTCGATGTAGCGATCCAGGTCATCGTTCTCGGAGCCCGGCGGGCCACCGGGAACGTCCTCGCCGTGATCGTAGAAGATTTCCGAGCAGGGACCGCAAGGACCGGTATCGCCCATTTGCCAGAAATTGTCCTCGTCCAGGCGGGAGAAGCGCTCGGCGCTGACACCCATTTCCTTGAGCCAGATGTCGGCGGCTTCGTCATCGGAGACATGCACCGTCACCCACAGGCGCTCTTCCGGCAGCCCCAGGGTGCCGGTGAGGAATTCCCAGGCAAAGCGGATCGCCTCGCGCTTGAAGTAGTCGCCGAAGCTGAAATTCCCCAGCATCTCGAAGAAGGTGTGGTGACGGGCGGTGTAGCCCACGTTTTCCAGGTCGTTGTGCTTGCCGCCGGCACGCACGCAGCGTTGCGAGCTGGTGGCACGGGTGTAATCCCGCTTTTCACGGCCCAGGAACACGTCCTTGAACTGGTTCATCCCGGCGTTGGTGAACAGCAGGGTGGGATCGTTCTCCGGCACCAGGGAGGAGGACGGCACGACCGTATGGCCCTGGCTGGCGAAGTAATCAAGAAAGGCCTGGCGAATCTCAGCGCTCTTCATATAAGGAACACGTCATTGCTGGATTGGGGGTGACCGGCAAGTATAGCGTCGTCATCGACCGGTTGCGATGGGTCACGAACACCGATAGGCATGGCCGATCAACCCTTGAGGAAAGCGGCGGAACAGGTCACCAGCACCATGATCAGCAGCAGCCCTTTGAGCCAGCCGCCGGAGACCCGGTGGGCGAAGCCCACCGCCAGACGCACTCCCAACAAAGTGCCCAGCCCCACCACCAGACCCGGCAGCCAGGCCACCTGGCCGCGCCAGACGAACACCACCAGAGCGAGGATGGTAAAGCTGGCGGTCATGGCCAGTTTCAGCGCGTTGGTGCGGCGCAGGTCATAGCGTAACTGGCCGGCCAGCACGGCGATGGCCAGGAATCCGACGCCGGCCTGGGCAAACCCGCCGTAAGCGCCGGTCAGGAACAGGCCCAGCCAGGCGGCGGGGGTACTGGCCAACGCCTTGGGCGTTTCGCCCTCCTCCGGCATCAACGTGGAGGGACGCACCACCATGATCACCGCCATTACCACCAGGGTGGTCAGCAACACCGGTTTGAGAATGGTCGTGGGCAGGAAAGAGGCGGCCACCGCGCCGATCAAGGCACCGCTCAGGGTGGGAATGAGGATGCCGGGCAGGACCTTGAACGGCACCGAACCGTGCCGGTGGAACTGGCGCACACCTTCCACGCACTGAATCAGTACCGCCACCCGCATGGTTCCGTTGGCCAAGGCCGGGCCCATGCCACTGAGCATCAGCAGCGGCAGAATCAACAGGCCGCCACCGCCGGCCAGGGTATTGATAAAGCCGGCGATCACCCCCGAGCCAAGCAGGGCCGCCACCAGCCAGGGGTCGCCAAGATATTCCATGGGGCGGACGTCCAGGGCAGAAAACAGGAGCGGGTATTATGCCTGTTGACGAGGCGGGGCGCTTGCACGCAATGCCACTGTGGGAGCTTGCCTGCAAGCGAATTGAGGAGGGCACAAGAGCTAAAAAAAATTCGCTTGCAGGCAAGCTCCCACAGCGGCACAGCGGCGTTGTAGCGACCGCTAAGTTCAGGTCTTCAAGATGGGGCTTTGGCTCAGTCCTGCTCACGTTGCTGATCCAGGGCATGGAAGCTTTGCTCGGCATCGAAGCCGCGGCCCTGCAGAAAACGCAGCTGTTTGGCTTTTTCCTTCTGGTCCGCCGGCGGATGCCGGAAGCGCCGGCCCAGGACCTCGGTGGCAAGGGCGAACCAATCGCACTCGGCTTCACTCAGCGCCTCGGTAACCAGCGCCTCCCCCACCCCTTTCTGTTGCAGTTCGGCGCGAATGCGCAGCGGCCCCTGTCCCCGTTCGATTCTTGAACGGACAAAAAAACCGGCGAAACGCCGGTCATCCAGGAAGCCCTGCTCCTCGCACCAGGCCAGCACTTCGTCCAGCCAGAGCGCCGCGCCGAACTTGTGCGTCAGCTTGGCGCGCAGTTCGTGGCGGGAGTGATCCCGGCGCGCCAGCAAGCTGACCGCATACTGGCGCCCCTGGGCGGCATCGGCGGGGGCCGGGGCGCCGTCTTTACTCTTCCGTGGACTCTGGCTGGGCCGCATTTTCGGCGCTCTCTTCCGCCGGTGTACCCAACAGGCGTGCCCGGATTTCCTTCTCGATGGCGTCCGCCACCTCTGGATGCTCGGCCAGATAATCACAGGCGTTCTGCTTGCCCTGGCCGATCTTGTTGCCCTGGTAGGCGTACCAGGCGCCGGATTTGTCCACCAGGCCCTGCTGCACGCCCAGGTCCAGCACCTCGCCGAGCTGGTTGATGCCCTGGCCGTAAAGGATCTGGAACTCAGCCTGTCTGAACGGCGGCGAGACCTTGTTCTTCACCACCTTGACCCGGGTTTCGTTACCGGTCACCTCGTCACCCTGCTTCACCGCGCCGATACGGCGGATGTCCAGACGCACGGAGGAGTAGAACTTCAGCGCGTTACCGCCGGTGGTGGTTTCCGGATTGCCGAACATCACACCGATCTTCATGCGGATCTGGTTGATGAATACCACCAGGGTGTTGGCGTTTTTCACGTTACCGGTGATCTTGCGCAGCGCCTGGCTCATCAGGCGGGCCTGCAGGCCCACGTGGGCGTCGCCCATTTCGCCTTCGATTTCCGCTTTCGGCACCAGCGCCGCCACGGAATCGACGATCACCACATCCACCGCGCCGGAGCGCACCAGCATGTCGGTGATTTCCAGTGCCTGCTCACCGGTGTCCGGCTGGGACACGATCAGGTCGTCCACATTGACGCCCAGTTTCTCGGCGTAATCCGGGTCGAGCGCGTGCTCGGCGTCGACGAAAGCGCAGGTGGCGCCTTTGCGCTGGGCCTGGGCGATAACGCTCAGAGTCAGCGTGGTTTTACCGGAAGATTCAGGACCGTAGATTTCCACGATCCGGCCCTTGGGCAGACCACCAATGCCCAGGGCGATATCCAGGCCCAGGGATCCGGTGGAGATGGAGGGCATGCGCTCGCGTTTGCGGTCGCCCATGCGCATCACTGAACCTTTGCCGAACTGCCGCTCGATCTGCGACAGTGCCGCGGAAAGTGCTTTACCTTTATCGCTCATTGAATGACCCCTGTCCGTTTATTCCTGGATTCCGCTTATTCCTTAATGACGCCGTGGCTCGCCGCTGACCGGCATGTGCCCTGGCAAGAGCCTGCTGATCGTTGGCCGGCGAGCGTCCTTCGGCCTGACCCTTTGATCAGCACTGTCTATAAGGACAGCATTATGGACACTGTCCCGCGCCACTGCAACCCCCCCTTATTCGAGGCGGGCCAGCAGCCCTTCCAGGGCGGCGGCGATGGTAGCATGCCGGACCTGCCCACGATCACCGTCGAAGTGGAATCGCTCGGCGCGGGCCCAGTCCGGCTGCTGCGCCCAGGCGATCCACACCGTGCCCACCGGCTTATCGGCGCTGCCGCCGCCGGGCCCCGCCACGCCGCTCACCGCCACCGCCAGATCCGCCCGGGAACGCCCCAACGCGCCCCGGGCCATGGCCAGGACGGTCTGTTCACTGACCGCGCCGGCGCTGGCCAGAATCGCTTCCGAGACACCCAGCATGCTCTGCTTGGCCTCGTTGGAGTAAGTGACGAAGCCGCATTCGAACCAGTCCGAGGATCCGGCCAGCTCCGTCATTTCGCGGGCGATGCCGCCGCCGGTGCAGGACTCGGCGGTGGCCACGCGCAGGCCCCGTTCACGCAGGGTGTCGGCCAATGCAGTGACCTGCTCGGGTATGGTCATGGTGACTCCTGATGTTCAGAGAAGATCAAAAAAATCGCCATCCATGATGGCGGACTTTACCGACGCTGCCCACCGGTGATCCAGCAAACCGGCCACCGGTTCACGGACTGGCGCCCCGAAACCGAAGGGAAACACAGGGCATCCTTCCATCGGCTTTGTTACTCTGGGCCGTAAGTAGCCCCTGGCCTTCGGAGTCATCATGAAAAAGCTCAAGAATGAGAAGGAATGGGTCAAGAAAGCCATCGCACTCGGCATGGAGTACGGCGAGAAGCGGGGCGTGGTCGAGTTCGAGCCCACCGATTCGGCGGCACTGAAGCTGGAGTACATTTACCGCCTGCTGGTTCATGACAAGGTCATCCAGCCACTGCCGGAGGATCAGGTTTCCCAGCAGTCGATCCAGCATAAGCTGGCGATCTGGGCGTCGAAACAACCGTAGCCTGCGCTGCCCCCTCTACTGATACAGACGCGTCATGGCCCGGGCGTGTTCCCGTATCAGCACCGCGGGTTCCGTGCCAAGCAGTTGGCCATCCCGAACCCGCATTCGGCCATTGACCATGACCTGACTGGCCAGAAAGGGCCCGCACATTACCAGCGCCGCCAGCGGATCCCGCTGCGCGCCGGCGAAGGACAGGTGATTCATATCCACCGCCACCCAGTCCGCGCTCATCCCCGGTGCCAGATGACCGATGTCATCCCGGCCCAGCAAGCGGGCGCCGCCGCGGGTGGCCAGGGTTAACACCTCCCGGGCCGACAGTGCCCCGGGATCGCCGCCGAATCCGCCCCGCCCGCCCGGCGCTTCCGAACGGTAACGGGCCGGCGCCACCCGCTGCAGCATCATCGCCATGCGCGCCTCCAGGAACAGATTACTGGAATCGTTGGAGGCGGAACCGTCCACCCCCAGCCCCACCGGCACCCCGGCGTCCAGCAACTGGCGCACCTTGGCGATGCCCTGCCCGCAGCGCATGTTGGCGCTGGGGCAGTGGGCGATACCGGTGCCGGTGCGGGCCAGCAGCGCGATCTCCTCGTCGTCGAGGAAGATACCGTGGGCGAACCACACATCCTCACCGAGCCATTCCACTGACTCCGCGAACGCCACCGAACGCATGCCGTACTGGGCCAGGCAGTAATCCTCCTCATCCAGTTCCTCGGCCAGGTGGCAATGCAGACGCACGCCCTGGTGGCGCCGGGCCAACTGCGCGGCGTCCCGCATCAGTTCCGGTGTCACCGAGAACGGCGAGCACGGCGCCAGTACCAGGCGCAGCATCGAATGGCGGCCGGCATCGTGGTAACGGCGGATCAGACGTTCCGCGTCACACAGAATGTGGTCTTCCTTCTCCACACAATTGTCCGGCGGCAAACCACCCTGGCTTTGCCCCCGCGACATGGCGCCCCGGGCGGCGTGGAAGCGGATGCCCATCTCCCCGGCGGCCTGGATCTGACTGTCCAGGCGGGCGCCGTTGGGCAACATATAAAGATGGTCGGCGGCGGTGGTGCAGCCTGAGAGCAACAGTTCCGCCATGGCCACCTTGCTGCTGAGGTAGATCGCCTCGTCGTCCAGCCGCGCCCAGATCGGGTAAAGCGTATTGAGCCAGGGGAACAGCGGGTCGTCCTGGGCCATCACCCGGGTGAAATTCTGATACATGTGGTGGTGGGTGTTCACCATGCCGGGCATCACCACATGGCCACTCAGGTCCAGGGTCTCGTCCACCGGAAGGTCTGGTTTCTCCGTGCGCGGCCCGGCCCACAGAATCTGGTTGTCACGGATCAGCATGGCGGCGTCACGCCACTCGTGGTGCTGATCATCGAAGGTTGCCAGGTAGTCGATACGGTCGATCAATAAGGTTGTCATTGGTCACTCCGAAAACGCGGAAAAGGAAAAAGCAAAAGCGCGATTTCGGAGCGGATCAGAACAACTGGTGAGCAAAAGCGGTGCGTTGCCAGAACGGCCGGAACGGCAAAGCGCGCTGCCGGCGCACGCCGACCACGGGGTTTTTCCTCATACCCTACCCTCCTGATGTTCTATGACCATCTCACCATTCGCTGGCAAGCCAGCTTGCTGCGAGGCCGCTGTGGGAGCCGCCCTGGCGGCAAATACAGACCACGCTAAGGGGCGATGCAAATACAGCGCCAGCTTGGCCAGCTTAAATGGTGACGATGAAGCCAGCGCGGCAAAACACCGCAGTGAGTCCCATCCCCCTCGATGCTAGCCTCTGCGCCGACTTTACCGCCGTGCTTGGTGGTCGATGGAGCGCTGGGTACTGACTTCTTGGATGGGATCATGACGACGCCTTTTCTCTCTTCTTTCTCTTCTTCTGTCTCTGCATTACGCCTGATTCAACGACGGAGCCTTTGGGGCCCGGCTCTGCTAGGCGGACTCCTTCCTTTCTCCGCTCCGGCGCTGGCCGAGGACGAACAAACCCCGGCCCTGCTGGCCCCGGTGGTGGTCACCGGCGTGGCGCCCAGTTCCGGACCGGTGATCGAGGCCAACCCCAAACAGCCGCGCCAGCCGGTGCCGGCCAGCGACGCCACCGACTATCTCAAGACCATCCCGGGTTTCTCCGCCATCCGCTCCGGCGGCAGCAACGGCGACCCGGTACTGCGCGGCCAGTTTGGTTCGCGCCTGAATCTGCTGGTGGACGGCGGCCAGATGATCGGCGCCTGCCCCAACCGCATGGACGCCCCCAGCTCCTACATCTCCCCGGAAAACTACGACAAACTCACCGTGATCAAAGGCCCGCAGAGCGTGCAGTGGGGCCCCGGCGCCTCCGCCGGCACCGTGCTGTTCGAGCGTGACCCGCAATACTTCAGCGAAGCGGACGCCCTGGTGGACGCCCAATGGCTGCTGGGCTCCCACGGCCGCAACGACCAGCGCATCGACGCCACCCTCGGCAACCCGCTGGGCTACCTGCGCCTCTCCGGCAACAACGCCCGCGCCGACGACTATAAGGACGGCAACGGCGACCGCGTGCCCTCACGCTGGAAGAAATGGAACAGCGACGTGGTGCTCGGCTGGACGCCCAACGCCGACAGCGTCATCGAACTGAGTGCCGGCAAGGGCGACGGCGAAGCCCGCTACGCCGGGCGTGGCATGGACGGCAGCCAGTTCAAACGGGAAAGCCTGGGGATGCGCTTTGAATTCCGGAACCTGGGTGCCGTGCTCGATCAGATCGACGGCCGCGTCTACTACAACTACGCCGACCACGTGATGGACAACTACAGCCTGCGCACCCCGTCCGGCACCGGCATGATGGCGGGCCCCATGGCCTCCAACGTGGACCGTCGCACCCTCGGCGGCCGCTTCAAACTCACCTGGCGCGGTCACGGCTGGGAAGCGCTGGCCGGCGTCGACGCCCAATCCAGCGAACACCGCAAACGCAGCGCCATGGGCGTGGACGCCTATCGCGGCGAAGCCTGGGACAAAGACGCGGACTTCCACCAGTACGGTGCCTTCACCGAAGTCACCCATGCCGTCACCGACAACGGCCGCATCGTCGCCGGCGCCCGCCTGGACCGCAACGAAGTGCGCGACTTCCGCGACGCCGCCGACAGCGCCACCGCCGGCGATACTCGCGGCGACACCCTGCCCAGCGGCTTCCTGCGCTATGAAGCGGATCTAAACCAGAACACTAACTACTACATCGGCATCGGCCACGTGCAGCGCTTCCCCGACTACTGGGAACTGTTCTCCCCCGGTAGCGGCCCGGCCGGATCACTCAACGCCTTCGACGCCATCGAACCGGAAAAAACCACCCAGCTCGACATCGGCAGCCAGTACCGCAACGGCAACCTGGAAGCCTGGACCTCTGCCTACGTTGGCCAGATCAACGACTACATCCTGTTCACCTACCAAAGCGGCATGATGGGCTACAGCACCGACGCCGATAACATCGACGCCCACATCGTCGGCGCCGAACTCGGCGCCCGCTACCGCTTCACCGACAACCTCAGCGGCGACGCCACCCTCGCCTACGCCTGGGGCCGCAACCGCGACGACAGCGAACCGCTGCCGCAAATGCCGCCGCTGGAAGCCCGCTTCACCGCCACCTACGAACAAGGCAACTGGAGCGCCGGCGCCCTCTGGCGGCTGGTCGCCGCCCAACACCGCACCGCCAACAACAAAGGCAACGTGGTCGGCCGCGACCTCGGCGACAGCAACGGCTTCGGCGTCTTCTCCCTCAACACCGCCTACCGCATCAACCACCAGTTCACCGTCAGCGCCGGCGTCGACAACCTGTTCGACAAAGCCTACGCCGAACACCTCAACCTGGCCGGCAACGCCGGCTTCGGCTTCCCCGCGGACACCCGCATCAACGAACCGGGACGGATGTTCTGGGGGAAAGTGGATTGGCGGTTCTGAAGGTCTAACGCTCTTTTAACCCCCCTCTCCCTTGAGGGGAGAGGGGCCGGGGGAGAGGGTGATACAACGGTAGGAAGCTTGCCGGGCGGCGCTCCGCTTGCAAGCGAATTCTTTACCGTCTTCGTTCGCCGGCAAGCCGCCCCCAGAGCTAATCAGGCCCTCGCCCCTCAAGCCATCGCCACCGTCGGAATCATGTCCCAAACCTTGCCATCCAGCGTTCGCCCGTTTGCCTTTTTGTTACGGAGCTTGCCGTCTTCGCCCCACGCCCCCCACTGCTTGAAGAAAAAGTCCACACCGGCCCGTTCGCATTGGTCACGTATGGATAATGCCCATTCTTCCTTCATGGGGCGGGCCCCATGACCCGACTCTCCACCCACGATAACCCAGTGGATGCCTTTCAGCTTTAACCGGCCCAACCCTTCAAGAAGCGGCTCGATTGATAAGAACCGTGTTTTTGCCTTTATGGCCAGAAGATCCGAAATGCGAGGCTTGCCATACTTTTTGTCTTCGACGGACACACCAAGCCAGGCATTCTCCGGGACCGGCCTGGTCAGAAAATAATCACGCATATTCCCACTGCGCTTCGTCAATATCTGATAGGTGTGCTGCGGGGTCGTACGAATAACGTCCATCACCTGATCAATAAAGGCCTCTGGAACGCCATCCTGAAACAGGTCGCTCATGGAATTGACGAAGTACATGGTGGGTTTGCGACGCTGAAGGGGCTGATTCAAGCGCTCGGGAACCAGACTAAGCTTGAATCCATTCTCATAACCGGGAGCGCCCATCGCCTGCAGGCGTTTCGCCATGGTTTCCGCATAGCAATGCTTGCAGCCGGGAGACACCTTGGTGCAACCAGTCACCGGATTCCAGGTTCTCTCCGTCCATTCGATTTTGCTCATGGCACATCACCACCTACATCCTTTTCGATAATATGGGAGACCGCCTTCTCGGCCAGTCCCCACGCTTTCGGCTCCGGATTGGAAACAGCAAAGAAGAACAGGAAGAGCGGCCTCCCTTTGTTTTTTAGCAAAACCGGTTTTGCCACATAAGGGAATAGCTCGCCCAACCTCGCACTCACCCATTTCTGTAACTCATCCACATTGGTCCTTTCCGCCACGGGCGTCGGATCACCATCGCCGAAAAGATCACCGATCATCGGCAGGTCAACCGGCTTGTAAAGCGCTTCCTCCCACTTGTCCGTACCGAGAAGCCGATTCAGCGTCTCACGCCACTCTGGCCTGATCCGGTCCCCATCTCGGGGCATCATCCGCAGAATGACAGAAATGGGAAACAGCAGCCAAAGGTCGACCTTTTCTGTTATCGCCACATGCTCCAACGTGGACCAGTCAAGCTGGGTACTGTATGGGTCGACGAACAGGATCGCGCGATCGTGCCCACTCAGACTTGAGCAAAAAGTAGGTACAAAGGCATTGGCATCCTGTTGATATATCTCGATCTCTTTGTAGGGATGCCGATCCCTGATAACCTCAAGTTCCGCGATGTGAGCCGGGTTCAGATCATTGAAATGATACTGGTGGAAAGCGGGATCAACCGAAAGCGCCACTTCCACCGAGCCTTTGAAGTCTTCATAGGGAATCAGCATATCCTGATTCTCCAACCTGGCAGGTGAATGTGAGCCGGTACCAGCAAAGGCGTCCGCATAATGCAGTTTAAAGGGCTGGTTCTTGAGTGCGGTAACGTAGAAACGCAAGTACGCTTCCAGAACCGTCAATTTCTTCCTAGTCCATATACCCCCAAATTGGTGTTTCATGTTTCCTTACCCCCCAAACAATAAAACTGTCCATATGGACAGTTTTATAGCTCTACCAAATGGTATTGTCCACCCTTGGGACTTGGGCGATAAGCGTTCGGCGGATCCAACTTCCACGCCCTGAGATTGGCGCCTATAGAGCCGTTACCACATACCCATTCCGCTTCAACCATTCCCGGTTTTCCTCATAGTCCGACAGAACCTTCCCCACTTGCGCCCAGAACTCCGGCGAGTGGTCATGACGGATCAGGTGACAAAGCTCATGAACCACCACGTAATCCACCATCCGGTTCGGGGCCATCATGATCCGCCAATTGAATTGCAGCTCACCTTTGGAGGTACAACTACCCCAGCGGGATTTGAAGGTCTTGATGATCACGCCGGTAGGTGCGACACCAACCTGGGGTGCCCAACGGGCGACTTTTTCCCTTAGTTTCAACTCGGCTTGGCGCTTGTACCACCGGACCAGGGCATTGCGGATCATGTGGGGTTGTTCCGCCCCTTGAGGCACGGACACGACCAGGCGACCTTGCACAAGCTTGACCGGGGCAAAAGGCCCTTTTTCCACTTTAAGGCGGTAGTTGCGGCCCAGGTAGGAGAAGGACTCGCCAGAGACATATCGTTTGCTGCTGGGCGGGGCCATTTCCTGATGGAGGGCGATCTTTTCCTTAATCCAGCGACGCTTGGATGCCAACAGGTCATCAATGCGCTCCAAAGAAGTCTCGATGGGCACTACTACCGTTACCGCCCCCTCTTCCACCCGAATGTCCGCGGACTTCTTTCGGTTGGTGCGGATCACCTCAGCAATAAAGCCTTTGGCCTCTCTGTATTCAGGCTTGGTCAAACGCATCACTGAAACTTCGTCTTCGCCAGATCCATAAACCGCTCCTGTACCGTATTCACGATGGCCTTGTCGCCAAAGGAACAATCCAGGATCGCCCGTTTGATGGCCTTCTTCATGCGCTTGATCTCGTCCGGCTTCTTGAAGAAATCCACGATCTGGGTGGCTTCGTCGAACATCTCCACCAGCGCCTGGGTGGTGGCCTTGATCTCGTCGTGGACAGCATCACTCACCACCTCCTCGCCACCGTGCTCGATCACCTCCGCCATGAGGATGTTGTAGAACGCCAGCTCGGTTTCGGTGAGGCCCAGATCTTCGGCGGCCTGTTTGTGGTCGCTTTCCAGGGTGCCGACCATGTCCAGCAACAGTTCCAGTTGCTGCTCCCACTTGCCGTTGGTCTTATCGATGATGTCGCGCAGGCGCAAGCTCAGGGACTTGTAGTATTCCGGGTCTTCTTCCAGATTTACGGTGATGTGGTGCTTGATGGCGCTCTCGATTTCGGAGGCGCGGGATTCCGGGGATTTGATCTGCTCCACGGATTCGCGGAAGTTGGCCGCCATCAAATCCACCGGCGGGATCTTCGGATCGACGCCGGTGCTGATGATGTGCTCATCCACCAATTGCCGCACCTTCTCGCCGGCATCGGCGATATTCAGGCCCGGGTCGCGGTAGCGGTTGCGGGCGGCGTTTTGCACCTTGCCCCACAGCTTCAGGTCGGCAATAAACGGCTTGGCCGCCGGGTCGGGCAGCACCACGTCCATCTGCCGGGCAAAGCGCTTGTAGGCCAGCTCGAACTGTTGGCGGATGTCTTCGTCCTTGAGGAACAGCACGTAGTCATCGACATCCGAGCCCTTAAGGCCACTGAACACCTGCGCCACCCGCGTATGCGTCGCCTTCAGCCTGGGGATCTCGTCTTTGAGTGTGACATAGGTGCCCTCCACGTCATCGCTGCTGAATTGCTCCAGCGCTTCGGTGAGGTAATCCGACAGGCCGTAGTAATCCACCACAAAGCCCGCCTGCTTCCCCTTGTAGGTACGATTCACCCGCGCAATGGCCTGCATCAGGGTGTGATCCTTCAGGCTGCGGTCGATGTACATCACCTGAGCAATGGGAGCATCGAAGCCGGTGAGCAGCATGTCCTTCACAATCAGGAAGGCCAGCGGGTTCTCGTTCAGGGGCTTCTTGAAGCCCTCGATGGCCTGCTTCTGCTGGGTCTTGTCGGTGTACTTGGCAATGTAGCCCTCATCATTGTGGCTACCACTGATAATCACCTCGGACGGCGGCGCGCTCAGCTCATCCAGGGTCTTCTTGTACACCGTGGCCGCATGGCGGCTGCCCACCACCACCATAGCCTTGAAGCCGTTAGGCTGGATATGCTCCCGGTAGTGCTTGAGCAGATCCAGGCACACCCAGCGAATCCGCGCCGGAGCTTCGCGCACCGCCCGCTCGACCCCGTACTTCTTCTTGATCTCGCGCTTCTCGTCGTCGCTCTTGTCCTTGAAGTACTCATCGAACAGCTTGTCCAGGGATTCGCCCACCACCTCGGTCTGGGCCTGGCGGCCTTCGTAGATGATGCGCACCGTGGCGCCGTCTTCCACCGCCTCATTGATCTTGTACTGGTCAATGTAGCCACCAAAGGCCTGATCCATCTTCTGGGTCTTCAGCAGCGGCGTGCCGGTAAACCCAATCTTGGGGGCATTGGGCAGGGCCGCATTGATGGTGGCCGCCAGGCCGCCGAACTGGGTGCGGTGGGCCTCATCGGCCAGCACGATGATCTTGTCGCTGGGGTTCAAGTCGGTGAAGTCGCCCTCGGCTTCCGCGTCCTGAAACTTTTGCACCATGGCCGTGACAATGTCAGAGGCATCCTTGGTCAGCAGTTCCTTCAGCTTGGCCACCGAGCTGGCGTTGTAGATGGTTTCGTTCTGGGCATCGCGGAAGGTGGCAGAGAGCTGGCTCTCCAGCTGGGTACGGTCGGTGACGAACACCAGCTTGTACTTTTGCAGTTCCGGATCACGACGCATCTTCACCGCCAGCATGACCATGGTCAGCGACTTGCCCGAGCCCTGGGTGTGCCACACCACCCCGGATTTGTCCTTCCGGGTAGTACCATGCTTCAGCCGCTCGATGACCTTGTTCACCGCCCGGTACTGCTGGTAACGGGCCACCTTCTTGATCAGGCGACCTTCCACCGGCTCGAACAGGATGAAGTTACGGATCAGATCGAGGAAGGTGTCGTGGCTGAACATGCCCATCAGCAGGCGTTGCTGGGCGGTAATATCGCTCTGCCCCACTTCGCCTGCACCATTGGCAGCAGCCATGGCCTTGGCCTGCTCCAGATAGGCCGTGGACGGCACATCTTCAATCTTGTTGGCCGCATTCCCGGCAGTCGCTACGTTCCCCGCCTCCGGCTTCGCCCGCAACTCACGGATATCCGCATCGCTATAGGGATAAGCATCCTTCCAGTCACCGTAATGCTGCGCCATGGAACTGATGGTACCGACCCGGGCCTGATCCCGACAGGTGGACACCATCAACTGGTTATACCAGAACAGCTTCTGCGCTCCTTCGTCATCCTCCGGGCGGCGCAGGTTAGCGTAGCGGCGCAACTGGTTGATGCCCTCGCCAATGGCATCGGCCACATAGGGAGATTTGCACTCGATCACCGCCAACGGCAGGCCATTCACGAAACAGACGATGTCGGGAATGATGTTCTGGGTCGCGCCTTCCACCTTGAACTGGCTGGTGCAGAGGAAGTCGTTGTTTGTCGGGTTGTCGAAATCCACCACGGTGACGGTCTGGCCCTTGCGACCGGAGCCCAGATCCTGCTCCACCGAAATGGCGTGATCACCGGTGCAGCAGAGCATTTCCCACAGGGCCTGGTTATATTCAATCAGGCCGGCGAAATGGGGGTGGGTAAACTCGCGCAGCACCTTGCGCAGGTTTTCGTCACTAATCCACGGGTTCAGGCGGCGCAGGGCAGCCTCCAGCCGTTTCAGCAGCACTACATCGCGGTAGTAACTGCGCTCATCCCCCGGCTGCCCCGGCGCCAGCTCGGCACCGGAAACAAAGGCCCAGCCTTGCTGCTTTAGCTGCGCAATGGCAGGGATTTCGACTTTTTCGGCTTCATCCTGAAACATAACGGGCAGTCACGCCGATCAGGCGACTGCGTTCTCCTTGTTATCGACGTTGACTCTGACCTTGCCGGTGAGCAGGTCTTGCATTAGGGCTTTTTTAACCGCTATCAGTTGCGTAACTTTTCTTTCTTTAGTGTCAATGCTATCGAAAACTGAGTGGATAGCACTGCTAATCTCTTTCTGTTCTTCCATCGGGGGGACTTTAATAATGATCTTGCTGCAATCTGGCACCCGCAAGTGGGGCGTAGTGCTGCCACCACTAAGGTCTTCAATTTGACTCTGACAATATTCGCTGAGCAATGAGAAGAGCAGGAATCGATTGTCTAACTTTTGCGGATCAGCCCTATAAACCATTGTTCTCTGACCCAGAAACAAGCCCTCCGCATTATCTACCAGTCCACATTCGCCAACCGGAGCCTCCCTGGTGAAGATAAGATCACCTTTCCGTAATGAGAGGCGGCGACTCCACGATTGGAAAGTCTCTTGCGTCACATAACGCATACCCTCCGTTAATATCCGGCCATCACGAACATTTGTAGTTCGTATCATTTTGAATGGAGTCACATAATCCACGACAGGCGCGGTTTTGTTAACGCAATCGACTATGTGGGTACACACATCAGAAATATAGACTACATCCCACCCTTCCGGAATCCGCCCCACCGGCGAATCCTTGAACGCGGTATGCCCAATGCCTTTGGTCAACAACTCCTGCATCATGCCGGTTTTCAGGCCTTTCAGTTTGTCGATCTGTGCGCGTGTTTTTTCGATCACGTCATCGACGGAGGACAGGATGGCTGCGATTTTTTGTTGTTCGGGGAGAGGGGGAACTGGAATACGGATAGGAGAGAAATTCTCAAACTTAAGGTTGAGCGTATCATCAACCAAACCTTGGGAATTTCGGTGAAAAACCTGAATTAACTCCGGAAGCTTGAAAAGCTGAGACATATAACCACTTGAAACACCATTAACTGGCTGACAAATAGTATATGCAGGACTAACGATGCCTTCATGTGCAGAAAGGCCTGAAACGCCCTGCCACATTCGCATCGTGTTGTAAGCAATATCACCTTCACAAACTCGAAGATACTTCGACTTATCCGCATTGGATGTATCGCGCCTTTCTAAGGAGTCTCTAGGCACAACCCCTCCGGCACCTGTTACGGCCAACAAAGGAAGGTCCGGGCGATTTTTTTCTTTGCGTTGCTTGAAAAGATCGCCAAGCCGCCTCTCCTCCCAATCTTCAGGCTTCGATTTAATGACATCCTCAAGGCTGGAACGTGTCTCACTCATAGCCCAGTTCCTGTAGATAGCCCTTCATCACGTTTTCCGCTTCCGCCACTTGGGCATCCATCTCACTCAGTGAGACCCGATACTTGTCCCACCAGCGCTCCAGCTGGCCGATAATTGCTCCTGCATTATCGGCACTTCCGCCATCCCTGGCGGTCGGGTAATTGGCTTCTACTACTTCGCGTATCTTTTCTTTGCTGCCGATCTTCGGCTTGAAGTCATAGTAGTCATCATCCCGGCGCACAAACACCGCAGTCACATCAAAGCCTTCCAGTATCTCTTCGCGGATATACTCGTTTTCCACTTCCCGCACCGGGATGCCGCCGTGAAGGATGGCGCGCACATCGAAGATTTCCGGGGGCGGGCTGGTGTCGGCGTAGCGGCGGATGTTGAGGTTGAAGTCGTTTTCCTCGATCTCGGCCAGCGGCACCACTTTGGAGTAGCGCTTGATCTCCTCGAAGTTCTCGAAGGTCTGAACGATCTTTTCGATATCCTGCTCGCGCAGCTTGTTCTGGTTCTTGCCTTCCTCGTATTCCAGCTCACTGTTGATAAACAGCACCTTGCCTTTACGCTCGGCGGGCTTGGCCTTGTTGATGATCAGCAGGCAGGCGGGAATGCCGGTGCCGTAGAACAGGGCAGCGGGCAGGCCGATGACGGCTTCCAGCAGGTCGTCATTGAGGATGCCCTGGCGGATGGCCTTTTCACTGGAGCCCCGGAACAGCACGCCGTGGGGCATGACCACGCCCATCATGCCCTCGGCATTGAGGCTGGCGATCATGTGCTGGACGAAGGCCAGGTCGCCGGCGTCCTTGGGCGGGGTGCCGTAGGGGAAGCGGCCATAGGCGTCGCTGTCGGCGTCTTCCTTGCCCCACTTCTTCAGGCTGAAGGGGGGATTGGCGATGACCCGGTCGAAGGTCATCAGCGCGCCGGCTTCGGTGTGCTGCGGCTCGCGCAGGGTGTCGCCTTTCTTGATGTCGGCGCTGTAGACCCCGTGCAGGAACATGTTCATCTTGCAGATGGCCCAGGTGTTCAGGTTCATCTCCTGCCCGTAGAGGGACAGGTTGGACGGGTTCTCGCCGTGGGTGGCCAGGTAGTTGCGGGTTTGCACCAGCATACCGCCGGAACCGGCGGTGGGATCGTAGATGCGCATGCCGGCGTGGGGCTTGAGCAGGGACACCAGCAACTGCACCACTTCCGAGGGGGTATAGAACTCCCCGCCCTTCTTGCCGGCGCTGTCGGCGAACATTTTGATCAGGTATTCGTAGGCGGTGCCGAGCAGGTCGGCGCGCTCGAAATCTTCGTTACGCAGCCGGTGGCGGCTGAAGTGGCTAAGCAGGTCGCGCAGCTTCTTGTCAGTGAGCTTGTTCTTGATGTTGAAGTCGATGGTCACCAGCACCCCTTCCAGGGAGCCGTTGTGCTCTTCAATGGCCTCGGTGGCCTTGTTCAGTTCGGAGCCGATATCGTGCTTCAGGTCTTTCAGGGCATCCCAGCGCGCGGTGGCGGGCACGTAGAAGGTCTTGTCGTACTCATCCTCGTCATCAGCCAGCGCCTCGGCCTGCTGTTGGGTCTTGCCCTTGCCCAGGTAGTACTGCACCACGGTTTCCCGCGCTTCCTCGAAGGCATCGGACAGGCGCTTGAGGAACAGCATGCCGAAGATGTAATCCTTGTACTCGGAGGCATCCATATTGCCGCGCAGGATATCGGCGGCTTCCCAGAGGAAGGATTCCAGTTGTTGCAGGGTGAGCTTTTGGGTCATTGATACATCTCGGTGTTGTCTGGTATGTCCCATGGACGGCAGTGATGACGGCGCGGCTGATTATTCCTCGTTGAAGTAGTCGCTGTCGACCTGCTTCACCTCGTAGGTTTCCTTGATTCCCACACCTAGGTTGTACTGTATCATCAGCTTGGCCAGTTCCTGGCCGTCGATGAGCACGATCTTCTTCTCGATCCGCCCCACGTAGTCACGGGCGTCGCCGCTGAACTTGGAGGTGGTGATAAACACCCCCTTACGGGCCCGCTGCATGTCCAGCGCCCCGGCGAAACCCTGCACCTCCGGGCGGCCTACTACCTTCTCGGTATAGCGCTTGGCTTGCAGATAGATCACATCCAGGCCCAGCGGGTCTTCCTTGATGATGCCGTCGATACCGCCATCGCTAGTGTAGCGGGTGGCTTGCCCGGCATCCTCCCGGGATCCCCCGTAGCCCATGGCCAGCATCAGATCCACCACCAGTTTCTCAAAGAAGGACGGCGTCGCCGCCGTGATGGTATCCAGTAGCTCATCGGCCAGAGATTCCATCAATGAGGTATGGGCCTGCTGCAGCTGCTCGTCCGGCGTATCGCTACTAGTCTCTACATCTTGCCGCTCCGTGTTTTCTTCTCTAGGGGAGCGGGTGTGGAAATCCACAAACTCCTGGTAATTCTTCAGATAGCGCACGGTGATCCGTTCCGGACAATCCTCCATGGCTTTTCGGCCACGGTCGGTAATCTGGATCAGCCCCTTGCCCGGACTGGTGAGCAGCCCGGCTTTTTTCATGTAGGTCCGCGCCCAGCCTACCCGGTTCTTGATGTAGGTCTGCTTGCCCGAGGGCAGACGCTGGGCACGCTCTTCCTCGGTGAGGCGGAAGTGTGTGCATACATCCTCCTGTACCTCCGCCATGAGTTTCGGGCTGCCATCATTGATGGAAACCAGCATGGGGCGCATGACGGACTGGAAATCGGGTATTGGCAAAACTTTTTCCTCTAGTTACCCAACCGAAGCTATTCGGTCTGTTTTTCATAAACAGAGACTATAAATTCAAATAATTATCATTATCCAAACCTATGAATCGATAACAATTTCATTCTGCCCTCCTCCCTCTACCTTTCCAGCCTGCTGAAATCCACTGCATCTGGTCTGGCAGCAACGTTTCGGAGCTCTGCGCCGCAAGGAACTTCTCCATACGCTCACTAGCAAGCTGTAGCGAGGCTTTTCGCTGGGCTTTGTCTGTGTCTTCGCATTCTGAGGGCGGGCATGGCTGCATCAGCCACTCGCTGAACCAGGGTGGATTCAAGCTTGCATTGCCATTTTCCACTGCCACCATGGCCAGTTCTTGGCGTGCTCGCCTGCCACGGTCATTCTGCCAACGAGCTACCGCGACAATAACGGATTCGGATTGGTAGCCACTGCCGGCCACTGCTGTGCCTCCGAAGTCATACTTTCGAGCCAACGCGATCAACCCTTTGAATAGCCAGTTATCCATATTCATTGGTAGTAGCTCTGGCTTTTTGGCTGCAAGCATTCGATCAAAAGCCAGGCCAAAGCGGCTACGGACAACACCCAGGGACTCCATCGCCCCTTCGGTGAGCTTTATTTGCCAAACAAGCCCCTTGTGGGTCTTCTCCATGACCTCAAAACCAACAATTCTGGCCATTCCCTCGATAAAGGCTTGAAGGTGCTCGACAGTAACAACCAGCTCACCAGCCACTTCCTTGTTGTCCAGATTGACAGCATGCTTAAACAGTTCCTGCTGTTCAGAAGCTGCTTTCTTGGCCCGCTCAAGCGCTTCATTGATACGCTCACTGGTACGTTCCAGCTTATCGTTAGCCGCCTCAGCCAAAACCTCCTCAATATCGACTAAATCAGCCAGCTCACCAAGAACATCTTCCTTGATGGCATCGTTGAACTCATGCCGCTGTACATTGGCCATATCCTGAGCGACAGATTCCAGTCGGTCGTAAAGGATGCTGAGAACCTGCTCATCTGCGCTGTCTGATTGGTGAACATTAAAGACAACAACCCGCTTCTTTTGGCCATAGCGGTAGAGACGGCCTACACGTTGCACCAAGCGCATAGGATTCCATGGCAGGTCGTAGTTCACCATGATGTGGCAGCGATGCTGCAGGTTGATACCTTCACCGCCCGCTTCTGTGGACACCAGAAACTGGGCACCGCCATCCTCTTCGAAGGCGGCAATGGCTTCACGACGCTCCTGCATGTCCATACCACCATGAATCAACACGCAGCTGTCATTGCCGAACCGAGCATCCAGGGCATCCTTGACCCACTTTTGAGTGCTGCGGTACTCAGTAAATACCAGGATTTTTTCCTGAGCATTCTCCTTGATGACCGTCTCAACCAGACCATCCATGAAGGCACGACGTTTGGCATCGTTGGCTTCGAGACTAGCCGCCTTTGCAATTAGCCCTTCTAGAATGCCCTCTTCGCCGGGGAAGAATGGAGATGCCTGGGTTTTCTGGGCCTCTATCTCTTCCTGTTCCCCTTGGTAGCGCTCGTCATCATAAAACTGCGTTGCCTGCTTTTCTTCACCTCTCAAGCGTTCCAGCCGCCGCTGAAGAGCCGTATTTATTGCCGCCACGCTAGAAGCTGCCAACTTGCGATACACTGTCATCACAAAGCCGATGGCACGCCCTTTGGCTTTCCCATCCCAATCTTGGGCTGCATAGCCTTTGCGCAGGTATTCACGGAGCTGTTTATCGAACTCAACAGCTTCTTCCGAAAGGGGCACATCGATTTGCCGCACAGTTTTCCCGTGAAACAGGAAGTTGCCTTCCATATCAGTGACATCTGCCTTGTAGTTACGGATAACCATGTCGCTGATGATTTCGGGGTTTAGGGCAAGGGTACGGATCTCACTTTTACGATCCTGGTCCAGCAGCTCCAATAGCGCGCCAAAGCTGTCCTGCTTACCCTGGTGGGGCGTCGCGGTAAGCAGCAGTACGTTTTGAGCACGTTTGCGCAACTTATGTAGCATGGCGTAGCGCTGGCTGGCATCCAGTTTGTTGCCATACTGTCTGCGTGACAGCCGGTGCGCTTCGTCAACAATCACCAAGTCCCAATCGTCAGCCTGAAGCAGGATATTCAGGTGATCATCCTGTTTGAGGCGGTCCATTGAACCGATTACATGGTTTTCTTTTTTCCAGTCCCTGGGATCGTGGATCTGGAAGTCATCCCCGTAGATTCTGAATCCTTCGAACCCGAACTTGCCGTACAGCTCTTCTTTCCACTGCCTGGTCAGGCCGGCAGGGGTGATGATGAGGACCCTGTCTGCCTCACCTTTTGCCATGGCAGCGTGAAGTAACAGCCCAACTTCAATGGTTTTACCCAGCCCCACATCATCCGCAATCAGCCAGTTATAATGACCCGAGCCGATGATGTGATGGACCAAATGGATCTGATGGGGAAGAGGATCAACGTCGAATGTCGCCAATGCCCCGGTATTTTCATTCCATAGCTGGATCGCCCAGGAAAGCAGGCGGAGCCGCTGCCTTTCCTCCCCTCCTTCTCCCTCGAAACGTCCAAGATTAAAGCTATGGAGAGCTCCACGGACTTGGCGCAGACGCTGCCAGGGCAACCAAAGGCGCTGATTGTTCTCCTGAAATTCGACGAGAGCTTGAGCATGACCAGCAATGTTCCGTGTTGCGCGGACAATCCCCCAGCCCAAAGGGTTTTGGGTCGCTCTTACTGGACAATGCTCGACCTCCATATCGCGCATCAGACCCGATGTCAGGTCAGTTTCCGGGTGAGAGACTGAGGCCTTACGCTTTACCCAATAAACTTTGACCCTTGCGGGAATCTCATCAGATACTTTTTGCACCAGACCAACATCTTTGGCGTCTTGGCTGTCTTTCAGTCGGACAAAAGCACCCTCTACAATCGGCATCACCATAACTACCCCTCTTCCACCGGCATCACGTTATGATCCTGTAGCCATCGCGAAATCCTGGCTCATACCATTCTTCATAGCCTTCGCCCTGATCATCAAAGAATTGATATTCGATATACGAGGGTATAGGTTGGCCGCAACGCTCTGACATTCTTTCCATGTGCGCCAGAATATAATCAAGATAATAAGTAAATATCGGGAAGGCATTCAGTTGCTTGGGGGATGCGCCCCATTCCTCGAAACAGTCCTCCACGAACAATAAGACTTCGTCAACTGAATCCACTCTCAGGCCTCTAAGCAGACGTAACCCTAGCTGCCATGAAACATTTGGCCAGCCGTCTTCAGCCTTGTTCCTTCTATATGATCGGTTATACCCCCCTCCACCCCACAACTGCCTAAGATCATGCAGAATCTCTAGCTCTACGGGAGTTGCCTCTTTCTCGACCAACAGTTCCCGGATAGCAGACCGAGTTTTCCCATGGCTACAGTGGTAACTGAGAACTTCAATAAGGATTTCAATATCCTTTTTTAACCAACCCGCTTCGACAGCAATCTCGGCTGCAATGCCTTCCGCCTTCTCCCAATGGGTCAAATGGTCGGCTAGTTCATTCTCGTCATCATAGTAATCTGCGTCATCCGGAATCGGTTCGACGTACACGACATCATCGGCCCCGTCATCCTCCTCATCATCGTCTTCTGCAAATAGCTCAGAAAGATCCTCCTGAAGGTTCTCTAGCTCTTCTATGGACGGAATATCCTCATCATCCTGCTTTGGCTCTACGAGCTCGCTCTGCTGATCGAAATCGGGGATGTCTGTCAAAGGGGCAGAAGACCTGCCCGCTTCAGCCTCACTCCCAGGCTCTTCCTCTCGATCACCCTCAAGAGGAGCATCGTCGTTAGCCGGCCTCAGTCCACAAGTATCCACACCGTATTCATGGTCCAGATCAAGGGCCGGCTCTTCCTCTGCTGCCTCGCCAAAGTAGGTAATGTCTTCCTCGTCCAGGTCAGGAGTGACATAGCGGTTTTGAAGTGAGTAGCGCAGCCAATGAGCGGCTTTTTCGGGTTGCTGAAGGCGCCGATACACCCGCCCTAGTGCTGCAGCCACACGGAAGTCCCCGGGCTGTCTGGCCATGTGCTCTTCCAAGAATTCTGCCGCAGTCTGCGGACCGCCCCGCTGGAGCAATGATTGCGCGTGCAGGAGCACTTCCACATTTAGCTCCTCACCACCGGATAACTCGCCTCCCCCCACAGCGCCCCCGGATTATCCATCATGATCTCGATCACCGTCGGCACCAGGTCATTGAGGATGGCGACGCAGTCGCGGATCTGTTGGCGGTTGACGCTGCCACCCCAGGTGGCGCCGCCGTGGATGATCTGATTGCGCAGGGTGTAGATGCGGCTGAAGACGATGGCGAGGACGGTGGGGGTATTCTGTTTGGCCAGGGCGGTGTTGGCGGCTTTCTTGGCGCGCTCGAAGCTCTGCTTCCAGTGGTCTTCCGTCAGGTTGCCTTTTTGGTGTTCCCAGAAGCAGCGGAAGACGTAGGGGTTGTCCAGGAGGACTCGGATAGCACCGGAGTAGGCGCTCCATACCAGTTCGTCCAGGCGCTTTTGGCTGTCCAGGTCCCAGAGTTTCTGCAGGAAGCCGTTGAAGGTGGTTTGCTCGTTGAGCCCATGCCGGTCGTCAATTTCGGTGGCGTAGGCGGCGTTGAAAGCAATCCACAGAAAAATGAAACGGCTGTCCGGATCGGCTTCCTGCTCGGCGCGGTCGAGCCAGCTCAGGGCGCGGTGGACACGCAAGGACAGATTGTCCGGGTAGCCGTGACGCTCCCGGCGTTGTCGGGTTTTCAGGTTGTGGTGTGGGCTTTCCATGTTGCTGTCCCTTCTTGCCATGCCGTCCCCAATCGCGGCCTGGCGGCGCCTTTCTGGCGCGGGGCTTTTCGTTGTACGAGTGTGAACTTTATCACATACATTGGTCTGAGCCAGTCCGGCAGCTCCCACTTTCTTATTACTTCCTCGTGCTCCCACGGCAAGCCCCCTGATACCAAAGCGACATCGCTCTCTGGACAACCAAGCTATGACTTTATTATCGTCATGACAATACTGACTACATGAACATGTCGTCTTTCGGGTTATATCGCTTTTTGGCGCACTTTGGGGAGGTGGGAAGATGGCGCGCACTACTGGGCAAAACGCGGGGAAGTGGCCTCTGCGTTGGGATTTGTTGCTGCGGTATCGGTTGATCGAGGTGATCGCTCTTTGGGAGGGGCGGTTGACCACCAATCACCTGCAGCGGGCGTTCGGGATCGGGCGGCAGCAGGCCAGCAAGGACATCAACCAGTATTTGTCCGAGCACGCGCCGGAGAATCTGGTCTATGACCGTTCCTTGAAGGGTTACAAGCCCTCCCCTGACTTCACGCCCCGGTTTACGCGCGGGGTGGCGGACGAGTATTTGCAGATGATGCACGCCCGGGAGGATTTGAGCTGCGCCTTCGAGGCGTTGGACGTGCGGGAGCTGAACACGGAGGTGTTGTTGCCGCCCCGGCGGGATCTTCGCCCGGCGGTGTTGCGCCCTATTCTGCAGGCCTGCCGGGAGGGGCTGCGGGTGGAGATTCGTTATGCGTCCCTGCGTAATCCGGTGCCGGAGGAGCGAGTGATTCAGCCGCATACGGTGGTGCACAGCGGGCTGCGCTGGCATGTGCGCGCCTGGTGCGAGAAGAACTCGGCGTACCGGGATTTCGTGTTGAGCCGGATCGAGGATGATCCGGAACCGGTTACCGAGGCGTGGCAGGGAGCCGACGAGGACGAGGCCTGGCAGACCCCGCTGACCCTGGAAGTGGTGCCAGACCCGCGTCTGGACGCCCGCCAGCAGGCGATGATCGCCCGGGATTACGCCATGGAAGACGGCCGTTTGCTGATTCCCTGCCGTGCCGCGCTGGTGAATTACGTGGTGCAGCTGCTGCATTTGGATGTGGCCGATAATCGGGCGCCGGAGGCGCAGCAGATTGCGTTGGGGAATCGGGAGGCGGTGGCGGCTTGGTTGTGGGGGGATGGTGGCTGAGGTGGAGATAGAGAGTAATTTCATTCGCCAGCAAGCTGGGCTCCCACAGCGGCTTCGAGTTGAAGTTATTGCCGAATTGCGAGAGGCCGAGCGACCTACCCCTGACTGAGCATGTTCATGATGAGGCGGATCAGAGTCTCTTTCTGTTTCGGGTCGGACTCCGCCACCAACAGCGCCAAAGCCGCCAGGCCGGTGTCATTGATGACAGGGTCGCCCTGGGAGTTGAACAGGCGCCGGTTACGATGCAGGAAGTCCACGAACAGGAAGGCGCCGCTGCGTTTGTTGCCGTCGGCGAACGGGTGGTTTTTGACGATGAAGTACAGCAGGTGCGCCGCTTTGCTTTCCACCGTTGGATAGGCCGGGTCGCCGAAGACGGATTGGTCCAGGTTTCCCAGGATGGCGCCCAGGCCATCGCCCCGGGGTCTGGCGAACAGTTCCGTGGCTTCTCCCCGTTCCATCAACTGGGCTTTGAGGCTGCCCAATGAGCGCATCGCTTCGGCTTCGTCCGGTAGCTGGCCGCCCCGTTCCCCGGACGGTTCTTCCAGCAATCCCTCGTCGTAGCGTTGCAGCCAAAGGAAGGTCTGGGTGTAGCGGGAGACAATATCCACCAGGCCACGGCCGGCCTCCCCGCTCAATTCCGGGCTTCGCGCGGCTTTCTTTATCAGGGTCAGGGCCTGCTCCAGTTCGGAGGCGTTTTTGTCGAAGCGGGCACGGTTAATGGCGTAGCCCTGTACCAGGTACTCTTTCAGGCGCTGGGTGGCCCAGATGCGGAACTGGGTGCCCTTCTTTGAATTGACCCGGTAGCCCACCGAAATAATCGCGTCCAGATTGTAGAAGCGCAGCTTCCGCCGCACCTGCCTGTTCCCTTCCCGACGAACCACCGAGGAATCCTCGGTAGTTGCCTCTATCTGTAACTCATTGGATTCATAGATATTTTTCAGATGAAGACCAATGGTGTCCCTATCCTTGTCGAACAGCTCCGCCATTTGCGCTTGTGTCAGCCACAGGGTATCGCGCTCGAAACGCACCTCCACTTGCGTCTGCCCATCGGACGATTGATAAATCTCGATCTGCTTGTCCATAGCCCCTATCCTGCCCCGTCAGCCCCGGTTTGCGCATCCAACCGAAGATGCCAACATAGCTCTGAATATGCGGGCAGGCCAGCAGGCAGCCGCCGCCGATTGCCGGTATCATCGGCCCTTATTCCAACGCTTTATTTCAACTCTTTAGCTGACGCCATGTTTTTCACGGAAGACCGCCACCAATTCTTCAAGCCGCTGACCGGCAAGTACCGCGAGCAGGTGACGGAGTGTCTGCGGCTGTTGCACGAGCGTCTGTACAGCGCCCAGGCCGATTACGGCGAGTCGCTCAAGCGCGAGCAGGTGCTGGATGTGTTCAGCGAGGCGCTGGAACGGGCGCCCTTGCTGGAGGGCGGCGATGAGGACGGCGGCCGCTTCCGCAACAATCGGGAGCAGGCCGCCTGGATTCTCAATACGCTGGTGGAGCACGGCTGGCTGAAGCGGGACAAGGACGAGGCGTCGTTTCAGTCCACCTATCCGTTCAGCCGCACCGGGCGCCTGTTCACCCAGACTCTGGCGGAGGTGGACGGCCGCGGCATCCGCACCCGCCATCGCAATACCCGCAATACGCTCAATGCGCTGGCCGCGTTTCTGGATCGCGGCGAGGTCTATGATCTGCTCGACGCCCACGAGCATTCCGAACGCATCATCGCCGACTTCACCGACATCATCGCCGAGCTGGAAGAGCGCAAGCGGGAGTTGGTGAAGGAAGTGGAGGCCCAGCAACTGGTGCAGCAGGCCAGCGACCAGTTCTTCGAGTTCATGGAGAAGCGCTTCCAGCCGGACGTGGCGATCCGCATGTCCGCCGACAGCGTGGAGAAACACCGCGACCGCATCCAGAACACGATCGAGCGCATCCGCCGCAAGCCCAAGGCGTGGAAGCGTAACGCGGAGCTGGAACTGCGGCGGCTGGCGCCGGATCTGGTGATCAACCCGGAGGGCTCGGTGTTGTGGCAGTTGCTGGACAGCATCGAGACCCGCATGCGCAGCGCCGCCGAGATCATGCTGCCGGCGCTACGCCGGACCCTGCAGGGCTTTACCCGGCGGGCGGACATTATTATCCGCCAGCTCAGCTATCTGCACAGCCAGCAGCACAGCGATATTGTCGGCCTGTGTCGGGAGCTGTCCGAGCTGGATGATGCCACCGCCGCCAAGCGCCTGGAGGCCGCCGGGCAAGCCATGGCCCATTTGCGTCTGGGGCTGGTGGATCCGGCCCAGAACCGGCTGCGCGAGCAGCGGGAGAAACGGCAGGTGCAAAGCCGCATGACGCAGTTGGACGCGCCGGACCCGGCCACACTGCGCGACCTGGCGATTCAACAGTTGCTGGAGAAGGCGTTCAGCATCCACGGCGAAGGTCTGCGTGACTATTTGCGACAGGCTCTGGGCGCCAGCCGCCGCATCGACAACCGCGACCTGCCGGTGAACAGCGCCACCGATCTGCTGGCGCTCAGCCATGTGATCGAGCTGGGCAGCGCCGACCATCGGGCCAACGGTTTCCGGCTGCGCATCGAACCCACCGACCCCATCATCGGCGAACGCTACTTCGCCCGCCGTGATGGTTTCTTGCTGGAACTGGAACACGATGACGATACGTGACGCTTTGGCCGAGGCTCTGGAGGCCCGCGGCGTCGGCCCGGATCAGTTCTCCGAACTGATGATCCGGCTGCTGGACCGGGGTGTGTTGTGCCGCGACGAAAGCAAAAAAGAAACGGAGCTCTACGATCGCTACCTGCAGGTGGCCGATCTGGTGGAGGATTATTTGAGCGTGCTGCGCATTCGCCTGCTGCACGAACGGCGTTTTCATTCGCTGCGGCTGTTTCCGCCCGGCGCCGAGGTGCCCGGCCTGGCCGACAGCGAGGACGGCTTCAACCAGGGTCTGCGTGAGCGCCTGAGCCAACAGGAAGTGGCCGCCATTCTGGTGTTGCGCGCGGAGTACGACAAAGCGTTGCGCGAAGGTCAGATCGACGAACACGGCCAGGTGATGCTGCCGCTGGAAGCCTTTAATCTGGCCAGCAAGAATCTGCTTGGCCGGCCCCTGCCGGAGGCGCTCACCGAACGGCGCGCCCTGTTCCGCCGGCTGCGTCAGTTACGGCTGATCCGCACCGCCAGCGACGACGGTCTGGAAGACGCCGAGACCTGGTTGACCATCCGTCCGGACATCACCAGCCTGGTCACCGACGCGGTACTCAGCCAGCTCACCGGCGACGGGCCGGACGCCGAAGCCCCTTCATCGGAAGAGCTGCCATCATGACCGGTTATTTCACGTTCGCCTTTGTTGATCCGAGCCGCCCATGTTTTTGAAACGTTCCATCACCGTCAATTGGGGCAACCTGCCCGCCGAAGAGCTGGAATACGGTCCCATCAATCTGTTCTCCGGCGGTAACGGCTCCGGCAAGACCACCGCCGCCGACGCCCTGCAGACGCTGATGACCGCCGCCCACGACAATCTGTTCAATTACAACCCGGGCCAGGACGAAACCACCCAGCGCGGCCGGGGCGGCAAGCAGGTGCGTACCCTGGCGTCCTATATTCTCGGCTGCGACGACGGCGCCTTCGCCCGCCCCTATGACAGCGACGGTTACCTGGCCGGCGTGTTTCATCCCACCAAGGGCGAGACCGCCGAGCCGTTCACGGCGGTGATTGGCGTGCGCGCGCATCTGGACCGCGCCGGCATCACCGCCCAGGCGCGGCAAAATGAACTGCTGTTGATGATCGTGCCCGGCGAGATGCTGAGCCTGTCGCACTTCGTGCACGGCGAAGGCGCCGAGCGTCAGGTGGTGGAAATCACCGAGCTGCCCAATGCGCTGCGCCGGACGTTCGGCAAGAAGAACGTGGAGACCTACGAGAAGAAAGGCGCTTATCTCGCCCGGTTGTACGGCGCCCTGCGCGGCCGCCGCGACGCAGTGTCCCAGCAGGAAGCCAAGAACGCCGCCCGCACCTTCGCCCGTTTCATGGCGTACAAACCGGTGGACTCCATCGATCAGTTCGTCGCCGGCGAAGTGCTGGAAGCCCAGGACATGGGCGACACGCTACGTCGTATCCGCGACATGCTGCGCACTATCCATGGCATGGAGCAGGAGGCCCGGCAACTGCGCGCCAGCGTGGACTATCTGGAGCAGGCCCGCGGCCTGGCCGGGCAGTATCAAGAGACCTGGCTGGAGCGCACCGCCCTCGCCTACGGCGCCGCCGCGCAACGTTACCGCCGCAACCAGCGCCAGTATCTGGAGAAAAAAGAGGAACAATCCCAGCTCCGCCAGCAACAACAGGCGTTGCGCGAAGAAGCGGAACAGGTGGAACAGCGCCTGGAGCAGGCCCACGACGAACTGGTGGGGCTGGAAGCACGCATACAGGGCATCCCCGCGCTGCGTGATAAACAGCAACTGCAGGCACAGCTGGAAAGCCTGACCCAACAGTTGCAGCAAGGCGCCCGCCCCCTGCTGGAGCAGGATCAGCAGCGCAGCCGTAACTTCACCGCATTACGCAATCTGCGTGATCTGCTCAACCGTCACAGCATCGAGCTGGAACTGCCGTTGTTCGCCAGCAAGGGCTGGCGCGCCACCAGCAAGGAACTGCTGGCCCTGGAGCAGCGCCCGATACCGGACCTGAATCAGATGCTGGCGCGGGACTGGATCGATTTGTCGCCGCTGGAAATCGGTCTGGAACAGGCCCGCGCCGAGCAACAGTTGCACAACTATTTGGCGGAGCAATTGCACGGACAGGCGGAAACCGCCTCCGACCGGGAAAGCCTCTCCCTGGCGCAGCGGCTGGACCGCCTGGTGACGCAAAGAGCGCAGGCTCTGGAAAAACTGGACGAACAGCAAAAGCAGATTCAGCACCGCATCAGCACACTGGAATCAAAACGGGTGAACTATCCCCGTGATGTGGAAGAAGCGCTGCAAGCGATCCGCGAGCAGTGCCCCCAGGCCGACCCGCGCGTGCTCTGCGATCACGTGGAAGTGCAGGACCCGGAATGGCAAATGGCCATCGAGGGTTACCTGGGCGGCGCCCGCTTCGGCATTCTGGTGGAGCCGGATTACGAAGCCGAGGCGATCCGCGTGGTACGCCGGCTGGCCGGCCGCCAGCGCAACAAGGCCCGGGTGATCCAGGGCGAGCAAGCGCGGCGGGACGCGGAGAAAGCCGCGCTGCCGGCGGAGTCCATCTTCCATGTGCTGCGTTTTTCTCATCGCACGGCGGAGCATTATCTGAAGGCCTCCTATGGCAATGTGGTACGAGTCGGCGACGCCGAAACCCTGCGCCGCACCCGGCGTGGTATTACCAGCGATGGCCTGGGTTCCGGCAACTACGCGCTGTTCCGCTGCGATCTGGACGACAGCCAGTTGGTGTTCGGCGAGACCGCCCGCGAGCGCAACCTGTATGCGCAGCGCAACGCCCTGATGGACGCACAGGAAAGCTACCGCCACGCCAGCGACGATTATCAGGCGGTGCGGCAATTGCAACAGCAAGTGCTCGAGTTCAAGCCGCTGGACTGGGTGGCCACCGTCACTCATCTGCTGCAATGCCAGCGCCAGTTGTCCGACACCGAACAGGCCCTGGCCAATCTCGACCTCAGTGACCATGAAGAGCTGGAACGGCAACAGCAGGACGCCCGTCAGCGGCACAAGCAGCTGAGCCAACGGCAGGGCGAATTGAAGGAGGAAAACGGCAAGATCGGCGAGCAGCAACACGCCTGCGAACGTGCCATCAATGCCCTCGCCGACCAGAGTGAGCAACTGCAACAGGATCAGGAAGACGCCGAGGAACACCTGCACGCCTGCACCCGCTACTGGCCGGATCTGGATGTGCTGCCCCGTATCGAAGCCATGGACCGGCGCTTGCAGGCCGCCCAGGACGACATCGATTTCGACAGCGAGGAGCGGGCCCTGCTCAACACCCTGAACAGCAACGCAGTCACTCTGGAACGGCTTGTCGCTGACTACAATCAGCAGGCCCAGCCGGCGGATCAGATCCTTATCGAAACCGCCGAGGAGCTGCACAGCGCCCCGTTCTTTGGCCACGTGCACCACCTGCATCAGCAGCTGGACAACCTGCACAACCGGCTGCGCAACAATGTCCTGCTGAGCAAACTGGAACAACTGGGCGGCCTGCGTGACACCTTCAACACCACCTTCGTCAGCGATCTGTGCAACCAGATCCAGCAAGCCATCAAGGACGGCGAGCGTACTCTCAAGAATCTGAACAAGGAGTTGGAACACCATTACTTCGGCGCCGACCGGGAACGGTTCTCCTTCGACTGGGAGTGGGTGCAGGAATACAAGGAATACTGGGACTTCTTCCGCGAAGTCACCGAGATTCCCAACCTGGGCGACGGCGCCAGCCTGTTCGAGAGCACCCTCTCCGACAAGGCCACGGATGTGCGCGACCGGCTGCTTGCGTTGCTGTTGGACGGCGACGAACAGCAGGCACTGCGCGAACTGGAGCGAATCAGCGACTACCGGCGCTATCGCCGCTACGACATTCTCAAACACCCGGAAGGCAAGGCGCCGATCCGTCTCAGCCAGTACGGCACCGGCTCCGGCGGCCAGTTGGAAACGCCCGCCTACATTATCCGCGCCGCCGCCATCACCAGCGCGTTCCGCTTCAACGAAGGCGACAGCCACCTGCGCATGGTGATCGTCGACGAGGCGTTCATGCACATGGACGAAACCCGCTCGCGCCAGGTGATCCGTTACCTCACCGAAACCCTGGGCCTGCAACTGATCTTCATCATGCCCACCAGCAAGGCCGGCCCCTTCCTGGACCTGGTCAGCAACCAGTTCGTGTTCAGCAAGGTGCCAAGCCCGGTGCCGGTGGGCGAACTCAATACCCGCGTGCTGGTGGACCGCCAGCAACTCAACCAGGAACGCATCGCCGAGCTGTGGGATCAACACCGGCGCGTGATCCGCCAGCAAGGCGCGCTGGACTTCATGGAAGGGATTTCGTGATGAGAAGGACTCTCATGATAGAAGGGCTCTCGTGATGGAAGGGATGCCATGAGCGCGCCGCCCTGGCTGGAGGAGGAGCCCTGGCTGCGGCGGTTACTGAGCTGGTTCCTGGACCGGCTGGAGCGCCCACGCACCCAGGCCATCACCCGGCGGGTCAAAAAAACCACGGTGCCGGAATTGTTCCGCTTCAGTGAGGACACCCGCTATCGCTGGCAGTTGGTGGAACGGCTGGCACGGGAATACCGGGTCTTCAGCATCCATTACGACTCCCGGTTGGATCCTTTTCAGGAACGCTACGAGAACGCCCAACTGCGTCTTGATCCAAGCTGCGAGGCACTACTGCGCGACTGGCTCGATCGTCCCCGCGTGGATCCACGGAGACGAGCCTGGCAGAACGCTCTGAGCGGCCATGAAGCGCATTTCCAGGATGGCGGCGCGGCTCTGCTCGATGCCCAACCGGCACTGGCCGGTGAATCACCGGAAGACATGGTCGGCCACTTCGTCCTTGCCGCTAATTTGCTGGACAGCGACCTCACCTTGCGTGAACTCTCCGCCCGCTGCTTTCGCGGCGACTCCAAGTTTCTCGATGGCCGCCAGGACCTGCTCGCCCGCCTGTTCGGCGAGCGCGCCCAACACCTCCGGCCACGTCCTTTGCTGCTCACCGCCTGGGCGCCGGCCGGTTTCGACCGCTTACTGATCGTGGAAAACCAGGACAGCTTCCTGCGTCTGGTGGAACAGGCGCCCGTCGGCCACGCCTTGCTCTACAGCGGCGGTTTCCGCGCCAGCGCTCAGCGCCTCACCAGCCCCCACACCCGTTTCGCCTTTCTGCCCGGCAGCGACGGCGCTGATTTCCAGGCGCGCTGGCTCAGTAACACCTTGCCCGCGTTCTTCTGGGGCGATCTGGATTTCGCCGGCCTGGGCATCCTCGCCGCGCTGCGACACAGCCTGCCGCAACTGACGGCCTGGCGCCTGGGCTATGAGCCCATGCTCCTGGCGCTGGAGGATGGCCAGGGCCATGGCGCCGAACAGGCGGGCAAGGGACGTCAGAACGATCCCGGCAACACCGGCTGCCCCTACGCGGACCAACAATTGCTGCCCGCCCTCCGCGACCACCAGCGTTTTCTGGATCAGGAAGGCTTCCTCCCGGTTCTGTCCTCCCCCCGGACATCATTGTAATGATATCCATTCTCACATAGACTCGCCGTCATCCCTAACCTTATAAAAATGTCGGGGGCGGCAAATGTCCGGCGCCACACGGGACCCCCTTACGGTCCACGCCTTGTACAGTGAATATCACGGCTGGTTGCACCGCGTGCTGCAGCGCCGCTTGGGCGATGCCGACGATGCCGCCGACCTGGCCCACGATGCCTTCCTGCGTCTGCTGACGCGGCCGCGACCGCTGGATCATGGCAGCGCCCGCCCTTATCTGAGCCGCATGGCCCGGGGGCTGTGCGCGGATCTGTGGCGCCGCCGGGAAATCGAACGGGCCTGGCTGGAAACCCTGGCCCACCATCCGCAGGCCGAGGCGCCATCCGCCGAGCAAAGCGCCGCCGCCCTGGAAGCGCTGGTGGCGGTGGACGGCATGTTGAAACGGCTGCCGCCGATGGTGGCGCGCACTTTCGTGCTGTCCATGGTGCACGGCCTGAACGGCAAGCAAATCGCCCAGCGTCTGGGGATAACCGACCGCACCGTGCGCAACCATCTGTCGCGGGCGATGCTCGCCTGTCTGCGTTTGCAGGCACGTTTGGATGGCGCCCCGGAGCCCCACTCGTGACACGATCCGCGCCGCTCGATCCCCGGATCCTCAGTGACGCCGCCGACTGGTTCGCGCTACTGCGTTCCGGCCAGGCCTCGGAGGCGGACACCGAGCGCTGGCGGCAATGGCTGGCCCGGCACCCGGACCATCAACAGGGCTGGCGCCTGGTGGAACAGGTGGAGCAGCGCTTCGAAGCCGCCACTGGAGACCATCCACATCACACCGAAGCCACTCTGGAGCGCGCACGCCATGATCGGCTGCGGCGCCGGGGCGTGATCAAGGGATTGGCGCTGCTGCTTGCCAGCGGCGGCCTCGGTTGGTCCGGCTGGCAGGTCACCGGCGCCGGCGAGCGGATCGCCGCCTGGCGGGCCAGCCACCGCACCGGCGTCGGCGAGATCCGCGCCCTGGAACTGGCGGACGGCACCCGGGTGTGGTTGAACACGGACACCGCGCTGAACACCGACCTGACCGGACCCCAGCGCCACTTTCAATTACTGCGCGGCGAGATCCTGCTGGAAACCGGCCCCGACCCACGGCCATTGGAAGTGGCCACACCAGCAGGCGTCGCCCGCCCGTTGGGTATCCGCTTCACCGTCCGTCTGGAACAGGAGCGCACTTTCCTGGCGGTCTACGCAGGCGAGGTGGCAATCACCACCCGCGGCCACCAGCAGGCGCGGCTACCGGCCGGTTTTCAGACCCGCTTTTCCGCAACGGACATTGAGACACCGGCCCGGGCGGACCCGGCGCGCGAGGCCTGGCATCGGGGCATCCTGCTGGCCGACGACATCCGCCTCGACGAATTGGTGAAGGAGCTGGGGCACTACCAACACGGCTTCATCAACGTGGCGCCGGAGGTGGCCGGTCTGCGGGTCTTCGGCGGTTATCCGCTGGCGCAACCGGAACGGGCACTGACCATGCTGGAGGCGGCCCTGCCGATCCGTATCCAACGCCCTCTGCCCTGGTGGACGGAGATCGGCCCTGGCCCCGGCTTCCGGGCAGAAGAAAAATAATTTTCCGCTTTCAACCTACCTGTTCGATGTATTGGTAAGCCCGCACTGTCGGGCACCGACGACAACAGGAGATACCGTGTCACATTCAGCACCGACGCGCCGCCGGCTGCGCGCCCTGGCCCTTGGCGTGGCCCTGGGTCTGGGCGGCGTACCGTTCACCGGCGCCACCGCCCAAACCACCCCGCCCGGCAGCGAGCAACAGCAGTACGACATTCCCCCCGGGCCGCTGAACACGGTGCTGACACGCTTCGCCGAACGCTCCGGCACCTTTATTGCCGGCGACCTCCGGCTGACGGCGGACAAGCACAGCGACGGCCTGCGCGGCCGCTTCAGCCGCGAGGAGGCCCTCGACCGCATCCTGGCCGGCAGCGGACTGATGGCCGAACGTCAAGATGACGGCAGCTATACGCTCAAGGCCGCCAGCACCAGCACCCGGCTCGCCCCTGTGACGGTCACAGCGCCGACTCACCAGGGCGGGCGGCCGCGCACCCTCGACTACGACCGCGCGACCATCGAGGCGCAGCGTCCGCAGGACATCAAGGATCTGTTCAAGAAGGAGGCGTCGGTGACGGTGGGCGGCCCCATCGCCATGAACCAGAAAGTCTATGTGCGCGGTGTCGAGGAAACCGCCATGGTGGTCACCGTGGATGGCGCCCGGCAGAACAACAAGGTGTTCCACCACAACGCCACCAATCTGATCGACCCGTCCCTGCTCAAAGCCGCGCGCGCCTCCGCCGGTGTAGCGGCGGCCGACGCCGGCCCCGGCGCACTGGGCGGCAGTCTCGCCTACGAGACCGTGGACGCGGCCGATCTGCTGGCGCCGGACGACAATGCGGGCGCTTTCCTGGACGGACGCTATGCCTCCAACGGCGATACCCGGTCCGTTGCCGGCGCCGCCTTTGGCCGGGCCGGCGGCTTCGAGGGGCTGGGTTACATCAAGCATACCGACGGCAATGACTACGAAGACGGCAACGGCGACACCGCCCGTTTCACCGCCCCCGGACTGATCAGCGGCCTGGTCAAGGTGGCCTACGAGGATGCCGGAGCGGGCCGCTTCGAGCTCAGTCACGAAGTGGTCAACGACGATGCCGCCCGCCCCTACCGGGCCAACTTCGCCGGTCTGGACGGCGGCCGGCCGGTGCCCGATTCCCGGGTCTACGATCTGACCCGCCGCAATACCGTCTTCAATTACCAGCGCGACACCGGCCAGGGCTACTGGAACCCGGCGGTAACGCTGGCTCATAACGAAACCGAACTGGACACCCGCGAAGTGCCGCTGTCCGCGCCGGATACCCGGGTGGTCTACACCGGCATCACCGAAAGCGTCTCCGCCACCCTCAAGAACGTGGCGCACACCCGCTTCGCCAATATCACCTTCGGCCTCGACCATTACGATGACAGCGCGATATTTCGTGAGGCCGGCAGCGCGGACCTGGAGGAAGCCGCCCGCAATACCGGGGTCTTCGTGCAGTTTCGCCAGGATCTGTGGGAACGGCTGGAACTCTCCTATGGCGCCCGCTACGACGACCAGACCTTCACCGGTACCGACGATTCCCACCACGACGACGAGGGCGTCAGCAGCAACGTGTTCGGCGAGTTCCACGTCAACGATCATCTGTCACTGAACGCTGGCTACACCGATGTCTGGGCGGGCACCGCCCTGGCCGAGAACTACATCCTCAACGGCGCCTGGGACTACGCCAATCTGGAGCCGGTGCGCGCCCACAACCGTACCGCCGGATTGCACCTGCATCGTGGCGGCTTCTTCGCCGAGGCCAATCGCTTCCGCACCGCCATCGCCAACGCCCGGGTGCCGTCCTACGGCGGCGACCCGGCCGCGGTGGCGGATTTCGACATCGATGGCTACGACCTGGCGGTGGGCTACATGGGGCGCCTGGGCGAAGTGTCAGTGAAATACGCCAACATCGATTCGGAGAAAGACGGCGACCCGGCCACCTCCTACGACGGCAACTATTTCACCGCGCCGCTGGGTGAGTTGATCACCGTCAGCGGCGTGTTCGCAGTGCCACGCTGGCCGCTGGAACTGGGCGCCAGCGCGGAAATCGCCCTCGACAACGACGACGTGGAGAGCAACGGCGCCAAACAGGAGGGCTACACGGTGGTGGACATCTACGCGGAGTACCGGCCGGTGCCGCCGCTGACCCTGCGCCTGTCGGTGGACAACCTCAATGACGAGGATTACGTGGACCGGGCCAGCTATGGGCAGGAGTTCCCCGATGTAAGTCCACTGCTGGAACCGGGCCGCTCCATTGCTTTGCAGGCGCGTTACGACTTCTGAGCGAAACGCGGAGGCTCCGTTTTCAATATGGAGCCGGGTTGCGGTGGTTGATTTCCACGGCCATCGCAACTTTGCAAAGTTATACAACGTGTCCAACCTGAGGAATGCACCATGGGAGTCCGCTTATCCATCATGTGAGGAGAGACGATCATGGCTGTTCGCAAAGCTCGTTCTACTCAAGCAAGGGGCAAGCAGATCAAGAACCCCGATCAGTATGAAGCACTGCGTGACCGGGGCATGAGTAAGTCCAAGGCCGCCCGCATCGCCAACACTCCGAATGCCGGACGCAAGGGCGGCAAACAGCCCCCCTATGAGGACTGGACCCGCGAAGCGTTATATCAGCAGGCCAGGAAGGTCGGCATCGAGGGCCGCAGCGGCATGAAGAAGGCGCAGCTCATCGACGCGCTGCGCCATCATTGACCTGGCGCCGGGGGCGCCGGATCAGTCGATCAGGAGACCGGTGGTCTCGTCGATCCCCAGATGCACGTTCATGTTCTGCACCGCGGCGCCGGCGGCGCCCTTGCCCAGGTTATCCAGCCGCGCGATCACGCACTGGCGCTCGCCGTTACCGAACAGGAACAGATCCACCCGGTTGGTGTCGTTACTGCCCTGAACGTCGAAGAAACCGCCGTTGAGGCCGGCGGGATCGTCCGGGGCGTGGACGCGGATGAACGGCTCGTCGGCGTACCGGTGCCGCAAGGCCTCATAGAGCTGGCCAACGTCGGTGCCCGGTTTCAGGTGGGACATTTGCAGCGGCACGGTCACCGCCAGCCCTTTGAGGAAAGGGCCCACGGTGGGGACGAAGATCGGAGCCCGGGCCAGGCCGGTGTAGCGCTGCATTTCCGGCAGATGCTTGTGCTCCAGGCCGAGGGCGTAGGCGCGCGGCGCCCGCAGGCGGCCCTCGCTATCGGCTTCGTAGTCGGCGATCATGCTCTTGCCGCCGCCGCTGTAGCCGGTCAGGGAGGTGGCGCTGAGCGGGTAATCCGCCGGCAGCAGTCCGGCATCCACCAGCGGCCGCACCGCCAGAATAAAGGCACTGGCGTGGCAGCCCACATTGGCGATCCGCTTGCTGGCACGGATGCGGTCACGCTGCCCGGCTTCCAGTTCCGGCAGGCCATAGGCCCAGTCGTCGGCCACCCGGAACGCGGTACTGGCGTCGATCAGACAGGTATCCGGGTTATCGACCATGGCCGCCGCTTCCCGCGAGGCGGCGTCCGGCAGACACAGAAAGGCCACGTCAGCGGCGTTCAGCAGCCGGGCGCGCTCGTCCGGATCCTTGCGCAGAGCGCTGTCGATGCGCAGCAACTCGATGTCCGCGCGCCCTTCCAGGTACTCGAACAGACGCAGACCGGTGGTGCCTTCCTGACCGTCCACATAAACCTTGAATGCCATTTTCGGATCTCCCGGTGAAACAGACCGCCAAGCCTAAGTATCCGGCGGGGCGCTTGCAACGGACAGGTTTATTTTCCGCGCTTTCCGCCCCCGATCTCAACCGGCGGCCTTCGGGCTCGCTAAGCCGCAAGGTCCCCGGCGGGTCCGAAGAACTCGAAATGGATGTCGGCGTCCTCCACGGCGCGCTGCTTCAGCAGCCGCCAACCATGCTTCAGCATTGGCGCCGGGCCGCATAGGTAGAATTCCGCGTCCTGGTCTCCGATCAGTTGATCCAGCAGAGCGGAATCCAGCAGGCCCTCACTGTCATGAAGCGCCCGGATACGGTCCTCATCAGTAGCCTCGCTGAAGCGTACATGGACGGTCAGATTGGGATACTCCCCGCGCAGCGTGGCCAGTTCCCGCTCGAACGGACGCACCGCTCCGTTAAGGGCGCACTGAATAAAGATCACTTCCCGGTCAGGCTGCTGCTCCAGAGCCGCATAGAGCATGGACAGGATCGGCGTGATACCGACACCGCCGGCAATCAGGACCAGCGGCTTGCCGGCCTCCGCGATGGGGGTCAACACAAACTCACCACAGGGCGGCGCCAGTTCCACCACATCGCCTTGCGCGATTCGGTCATGCAAATAGTTGGAGCAAACACCGTCCGGCGCCCCGGCGTCACAGGCCAGCTCCCGCTTCACGCTGATCCGGTAGTGCTCCGAGCCCGGCCGGTTGGACAAACTATAGTTGCGCATCACCGGCACACCGTTTTCAGGCGTAACACGCAACGTCACGTACTGACCGGGCTGATGGGGTTGTAAAGGTTGGCCGTCTTCAGGGACCAGATACAAGGAAACGATATTGTCGCTGGCAGCTTCCCGTTGCCGGACGACGAACCGCTTGAAGCCTTGCCAGCCATGGACCTCGGTCTGGTGGCGGTAAATCTCACCTTCGCGTTGAATAAAGAGATCCGCCAATGCCCCGTAAGCCGCCGCCCACGCATCAATGATCTCATCCGTGGCCGCTTCGCCCAACACTTCCCGGATCGACGCCAGCAGGTTCTCTCCCACGATCGGATAATGCTCGGCCTGGATGCCCAGAGAGACATGCTTCTGGGCGATCAGTTCCACCGCTCCCGCCAGCATGGCCGGGTTTTCGATGTTCCGTGCGTAGGCGCATATGGCGGCCGCCAGCGCGCGCTGTTGGGTTCCCGCATGCTGATGGGCCGGATTGAAGAACGCCAGCACCTCCGGGTTTTCCCGGAACATCCGTTGATAAAAGTGGCGCGTCAGCACCTCACCATGGTCCTCCAACACGGGAACGGTTTGTTTGATGATCTCCATCTGGGCCGCTGACAGCATGGTACCTCCTTAAGGTACATTAAAAATACATCTTATAAAGAGGTATATTATGTACATCTTTAACATAAATCAAGTTCGCCCCGCCGCAGCCAGGCGCTTGACTTTCCGTGGTTCCGCCGACACCGTATTTCCCGCTCACCTCAAGCAAACTCTTTCCACCCTCGGCAGTGACCGCCATGCCCCAGTCCGGCCCTCTGACACTCTACCGCCAGGCCTTGAAGGATGGCTTCACCATGGACTCCGGCCAGGAACAGGCCGTGATCGCGCTGCAACAGTGTTTTGACGCTTTGAAACGGGGCGAACGCCCCGCCGGGCTCTATCTTTGGGGACCGGTGGGCCGTGGTAAAACCTGGCTCATGGACCAGTTTCATCACAGTCTTTCGGTCCCGGTCCGCCGCCAGCATTTCCACCATTTCATGCAATGGGTGCATCGACGCTTGTTCCAATTAACCGGCCACGGCGATCCGCTTCGCCACTTGGCGAGGGAGCTGGCCGGTGAACTGCGCGTGCTCTGCTTCGACGAGCTGTTCGTCAGCGATATCGGTGACGCCATGCTGCTGGGGCCGCTATTTGAAACGCTCATCGACGCCGGGCTGACGCTGATCATCACGTCCAACTGCGCACCGGAACATCTGTATCAGGATGGTTTTAACTATGACCGCTTCGCCCCCGCTGTCAGCGCACTACAGCAACATCTCAAGGTGATCCGGGTGGACGGCGGGCAGGACCACCGGCTCCGTGCCGGCAACGCCTTTTCCCGATACTGGATCGCGGATCGCGAGCCGCTGGAGGGCGCCTTCCTGGACTATCTCGAAACGGGAGAATCGGCTACCGACACCCCCTGGACGTTGGAGCGGCGCCTCTTGCCGGTGGTCCGGCGTGGGAAACACGCTCTCTGGTCCACCTTCGCTCAACTCTGTGAAACACCCAGGTCCAGCTCTGACTACATGGCGCTTTGCAGCCATTTCCAGGCGCTTTTTCTCAGCGATGTGCCGGCCCTGGGTGGCAAACCGAAGGCATCCGGCATCGCCCGTGGCACCGAGGACGCCGCCAGCCAGGTCGCCGCTGGTGACCGGGCGCTGCCGGCTCTGTCCAGACATGACGACGCCGTACGCCGGCTGATCGCCCTGGTGGACGAATGCTATGACCGCCTTTGCCCGCTCTACGTGCACGCCGATGTATCGCTGGACAGGCTCTACACGGAAGGGCATCTGATCTTGCCCTTTCAGAGAACAGTGAGCCGGCTCCATGCCATGCAGACCTGGCCGCACCCTTCGTCGGACCCGGGAAGCGGCCAGACAGAGAGACTCACTCTCCCTTGAGTTCCTTCAACTTTTGTTCCAGCTCGGCGATCTTGCGGCGCGCTTCATCGCCTTCGGGAATGTCGCGGCCGCTGTCACGCCATTCGATGGCCGCCTTGAACCCTTCGGTCTGAGCATAACGACGGAACCAGAGACCTTCCGGATTGTGTCGGGTGATGCCATCGAACACCGTGGCCAGCATCTGGGTCTGCTCCAGGCCCATGGTCAGCATGACCTGATTCACCACCAGTTTGTGCATGCTCAGATGGCTGCTTGGCACCCCGGCAATGCGCCCCGCCACTTCCATGGTCTTGGCGTCCAGTTCCTCCTCCGGCACCACATAGTTGGCCAGGCCCCATTCACCAGCCTGCTTGCCGGAAATCAGATCCCCGGTGAACATCATCTGCTTGGCCCGGACAGGCCCAAGCCGATAGGTCCACATGGCGGTCGTCGGGCATCCCCAGACCCGGGTGGGCATGTAACCGATACGGGCATTCTCGGCCATGATCATCAGGTCACAGCACAGCGCGATATCACTTCCGCCGGCGGCGGCGGCGCCATGAATCTTGGCGATGGTGGGTTTACGGGACCGCCACAGGCTCATGAAATCCTCGGTGTTCCGCTTCATATGGGCGTAGTCGACCATGGGATCCCAGGGCATGGCTTCCTGCTGACAGGGATTCTCTCTTTGTGATTCAGCGTAGTAGGTCAGATCGTAACCGCCACAAAACCCTTTGCCGGCGCCTTCAACGACAATCACGTGGACCTGGTCGTTCTCTTCCGCCCACCTTACCGCGCGCCGGATATCGTCACCGGTTTCATCGATGATGGCATTGAGTTTTTCCGGACGATTGAGGAGCAGCCGGGCGATTCTTGGGTTTTTCTCATCCTGGGAAATCCGGACGGTTGTCAATTCCAGCATGATTCTCTCCAATAAGGGGGTTTTCGACTTCTTGACAGTCAGTCATGACTGACTGCAAAGTATCACCCTGGATTTCGGAGTGCAAACTCAATGAAGACCTCAACGTCCGAAGCACGGCCCGTCCCTTCCTTGAAGGACCGGATTACCGACGCGGCGGTGGCATTGCTGATTGATGAAGGCGTGGCAAAAACCACCACGGTGGCGGTTCAGAAAAGAGCGAACGTGAGTCGCGGCGCCCTGCTCTATCACTTCCCGAGCAGGGCGGATCTGCTCGCCTCCACCATCGAAAGACTGGTGCGAATGAACGAGCAACAGATCAATGAATCCTTTCTGAGTTGCTCGGACCCGGCCGAGGACGTGGAGAAAGCACTGATCGCCTTGAGCGACAACATGGCCCGCCCCTCGTATCTGGCCGAAATGGAGCTGTGGGCGATCTCACGAAACGATCAGGAATTACGCGACGCTCTGTATCAGGCGGAAAAAGCAGCCCGCTTTGACCTGGACCGGGTGGTCGGGAAGCTCCTTGAATGCTGGAAGAAGCACGAAAATTATCAGCTTCTGGCGGATCTCAGTGTGGAATTCCTCAGAGGCGTGGCCTTCTCCGACATCCTGAGAAAACGGCCCGAATATCGATGGCGAATGATTTCGTTGTGGGTTGAAGTGATCAAAAAATCACTGGAAACCTGAGCACCGTCACCGAAAGCTCTTTTCGTCTCAGTTCGGGCGGGTTGGCAATCCATCCTCATTTGAAAACAAAGAAACAGGAGACGAATCGATGAGCCAGGCTATTCCTCATGACGACACTGAGGCCGCCAAACTGCTTGAACAGGCTCCCAGCCCGCTGGCTTTGCTGCGCCGGACCGCAGCCCGGCGTCCGGATCATCCCGCGCTGATCTATCTGCGCGATGCCAGCGACCCACAACCCGTGACACTCACTTATGGTCAGCTACTCGAGGAAGTGGAAACCCTTTGCCGGGCACTGAAAGCACGAGGCGTCAGTCAGGGAGACGGTATCCCCATACTTCTGCCACTGGTTCCTCAAGCGGTCTCCAGCCTGATTGCCGCCCTCACCGTGGGCGTCGCTTTCCCGGTGAATCTGTTGTTGTCTCCGGAAGCGTTGGCCGCCCAGTTCAAACTGGCCCGGGCCAGAGAGATCATTGTCATGGGCCCTCACCCCGCCCTGGACGTCCACGAGCGGGTCGGCGCCGCCATCGAGTTACTGGATAGCGAGATCAACCTGATCGAGGTGGCTCTGGGCGAGCCGACCTCAGCTTCGTTTTCCTGGGCACAGCTGCTTGCAGACGGCAATACTGATTCGCCTGTTGAGGATTTTCCCGCGGCACCGGCGGCGCTGGTTCATACTGGCGGCACCACCGGCGCCCCCAAACTTGCCGAACTGACGCAGCGCAATCTGGCGGCCGGCGCTATCATGGCCGCCTCGGCGCTCGGATGGCGGGAGAACGATCGCATTCTTACCGGGCTGCCTCTGTTTCACGTCGGCGGCTCCGTCGACATGCTGCTTTCCGGCATCGCGGCCGGCGCCACGCTGATGTTTCCTACCGCCCTGGGCCTACGCAATCCAGAAGTCATCAGCCGCTTCTGGCCTTTGGTGGACGAGACCCGGGCGACCCTTGTCGGCGGAGTACCGACCATGCTCTCGGCGATGGTATCCAGCCCACGTGCCGGCTCGACACTGAGTACATTACGAGGGTTCGTAACCGGCGGCTCGCCACTGCCCGCCGAATTGAAGCGGAAGGTGGAAGAATTCAGCGGCAAACCGGTGTGCCAGCTTTATGGCCAGACTGAAACCGCCGGCATCACCACCGCGCAAAGCGCTGATGGAAGTTATCACCCGATCCTCGGCGGCAGGCCCATCCCCATGATGAAGGTGGCGATTGGCGGCCCGAACGGCAGCTTCCAACCCGGCGACACCGGTGAAGTGTTCGTGTCCGGTCCGAATGTCTTTCTCGGCTACCGCACCAACGACGGTATTCAGGGCGGCCCGGCCGATGGCTGGATCAGCACCGGGGATCTTGGTGAAGTCACCGAGGAAGGCGACCTGCGATTGGTTGGCCGCAGCAAGGAAATCATCATCCGTAGCGGGCACAATATCGACCCGCTGCTGATCGAAGAAGTAGCCATGGCTCACCCGGCCGTGGCACAAGCTGCCGCGGTCGCCATGCCCGATGCCTATGCGGGGGAACTCCCGGTTCTGTATGTCGCTCTGACACCAGGAGCGCAAGTCAGTCCCGAGGAGCTCATCGCGCATACGGGTGAACGCATCGCCGAACCACCGGCCCGGCCAAAGCACGCCTTTATCCTTGAGGAAATGCCACTCACTCCCGTCGGGAAAATCGCCCGCTATAAACTCAAGCAAATGGCCACCGAGCATCAGGTTGGTCGCGCCCTCTCTTCCATCGATACCTTGGAGAAAGTGACCTGTCAGGACAATGGTGCCAGACAGGTGGGTTTGTACTGGAAGCAGAAACCGACAAGCGAGCAACGGGAATTCGCGGCCGCGGCACTGGCCGATCTGGGGCTTGAGCAGGTGTAAACACGCCCCGTTGCTGGTCACCGCTAGGGAAGATGGCGATTTCGCATCTTCCCTCCCGCCCATGCTTTATCCGGCCTCCGCCTGATAGTATCGATTGCCGGCCAGCGCGCCCTCGTCGCCACATCGCCAATAGAGGCCCGGTGTTCCGTTTGTTATGCTTCATCGTTCGCTTCGCTCCGACACGAGCGCCCCTGTTTCAAGCAAGCTCACGCAAGTCTTGAACGGTATGGCATGGCCCAAAACGCCAGAAATCGAGGATCAAACGCAGATATGGCAAAGGAAGATCTATCCGGCCACACCCCCATGATGCAGCAGTACCTTGGCATCAAGGCCGAGCACCCGGACCAGTTGGTGTTCTACCGCATGGGGGATTTTTATGAGCTGTTCTTCGGCGATGCGCAGAAGGCGGCCCGGTTGCTGGACATCACGCTGACCCAGCGCGGGCAAAGCGCCGGCAAGCCGATTCCGATGGCGGGGATTCCGTATCACGCGGCGGAAGGGTATCTGGCACGGTTGGTGAAGCTCGGTGAGTCGGTGGTGATCTGCGAGCAGATCGGTGATCCGGCCACCAGCAAGGGGCCAGTGGAACGCAAGGTGGTACGCATCGTCACGCCGGGGACCGTGAGTGACGAAGCCTTGATGGAAGAGCGCCGCGACAATCTGCTTTGCGCTTTGTGCGAGGACGGCCCCCGTGTGGGCGCGGCGGCGCTGGATGTGGCCGCCGGCCGTTTCGTGGTGACCCAGGTGGAAGGCCAGGAGCAGTTGCAGGCGTTACTCGAGCGCTGGCAGCCGGCGGAGTTGTTGCTGAGCGAAGCACACGGTTTTCCGACGGCCTTGACGGAGCGCCCCGGCAGCCGGGTCCGGCCGGTGTGGGAATTCGATGAGGAAGCAGCGCGGCGGCAGCTGTGCAAGCAGTTCCAGGTGCAGGACCTGTCCGGCTTCGGGCAGCCGGCGGGCGCCGCGGTGGCCGCCGCCGGCGCGCTGTTGCAGTACGCCCGCGATACGCAGCGTAGCGCCCTGCCCCATGTCACCGGTCTGGCGGTGGAGTCGTTCGACGACAGCGTGGCCATGGACGCCGCCACCCGCCGCAATCTGGAACTGACCGAAACGCTGGATGGCCGGGAGCAGCATTCCCTGGCCTGGGTATTGGACAACACCACCACCGCCATGGGCGCGCGCCTGCTGAAGCGCTGGGTGCACCAGCCATTACGTGACCGCGCCGTGCTCAATGGCCGCCAGGATCGTATCGATGCCTTGCGTGACGGCTGGCGTTTCGAGGCGCTGCGCCAGGTGCTGGACCGGATTGGCGATATGGAACGGATCCTCGGCCGGGTGGCGCTGCGCTCCGCCCGCCCCCGCGATCTGACCCGCCTGCGCGCCAGCCTGGAAGCGCTGCCGGCCTTGCACGCGGCCTTGCCGGAATCCAACGCCTTCGCCGAAGCCCATGAGCGCTTGGGCGAGTTCCCGGAACAGTGCGAATTGCTGGCCCGGGCCGTGATCGAGAATCCGCCCATGCTGATCCGCGACGGCGGTGTCATCGCTCCCGGTTACAGCGAGGATCTGGATGAGTTGCGCGCCATCAGTGAGAACGCCGGCGCGGTGCTTGTGGATATTGAAAAGCGCGAGCGCGAGCGCACCGGCTTTGCCACTCTGCGGGTCAAGTACAACAAGGTCCACGGCTACTATATTGAGCTGTCCCGCCGCGAGGCGGAGCAGGCGCCGGTGGACTATCAACGCCGGCAGACCCTGAAGAACGCCGAACGCTTTATTACGCCGGAGCTGAAGACCTTCGAGGACAAGGCGCTGTCCGCGTCCAGCAAGGCGCTGACGCTGGAAAAACGGCTCTACGAGGAGTTGATCGAAACGGTGGCGGCGCATCTGGGTCCGTTGCAGGTTTGCGCCTCGGCGGTGGCCGAACTGGACGTGCTGGCGACCCTGGCCGAACGCGCCGAGGCGCTCGGCTGGGTACGGCCGCAATTACTGGAGACACCACTGTTGGAGATCGTCGACGGCCGTCACCCGGTGGTGGAACAGGTGCTGGAAGAGGCGTTCGTGCCGAACAGCCTGCACCTGGATGATCGCCGCCGCATGGTCGTCATCACCGGTCCGAACATGGGCGGTAAATCCACCTATATGCGTCAGACCGCGTTGATCGCGCTGCTCGCTCACATCGGCAGCGCGGTGCCCGCCGCCAGCGCCCGCATCGGGCCGCTGGACCGGATCTTCACCCGCATCGGCTCCTCCGACGATCTGGCCGGCGGCCGCTCCACCTTTATGGTGGAAATGTCGGAAACCGCCAACATCCTCAATAACGCCACGCCGGAAAGTCTGGTATTGATGGATGAGATTGGTCGCGGCACCAGTACCTTCGACGGGCTCAGTCTGGCCTGGGCGGCGGCGGAACATCTGGCCACGCGGCTGCGCGCCTTCACTCTGTTCGCCACCCATTATTTCGAGTTGACGCAGCTGCCGGAGACTCTGGACACTGTCTACAATGCTCATCTCACCGCCAGCGAGCACGACAATCGCATCGTGTTCCTGCACCGGGTGCAGGAGGGGCCCGCCAGCCGCAGTTACGGTCTGCAGGTGGCACAACTGGCCGGGGTGCCGGCACCAGTGATCCAGCGGGCCACGGAAAAACTGCTGGAACTGGAAACCGGCACCCCCGCGCCGGCGCCGGCGCCCACGCGCCCGGCGGCGCCGATGCAAAGCGAGCTGTTCGCGGCACCGGACCCGCTCAAGGAGGCCATCGCCGAAATCGATCCCGATCAGGTGACACCCCGTCAGGCGCTGGATCTGCTTTATCGGCTGAAGAGCTTAGCTTAACCGGGTAAGCCGGTTTGCCTGCCCGGGACCTTGAAGCTAGACTAGCGCGGCCCCGAGACCCCCAAACCGGCGCTCTGCTAGACTTTCCATAGCGGGCGGACCGGTCGTGGAAGAGAACACACCTGGCGAGGACAGGCTAATGACGTTCGTAGTAGGTGAAAACTGCATCAAGTGTAAACACACGGACTGTGTGGAAGTATGTCCGGTGGACTGCTTTTATGAAGGTCCGAATTTTCTGGTGATTCACCCGGATGAGTGCATCGACTGTGCGCTGTGCGAGCCGGAGTGTCCCGTGAACGCGATCTTCTCGGAAGACGAGTTGCCCGACGATCAGCAGGAATTCCTGGAAATCAATGCCGAATTGGCGGAGAAGTGGCCAAATATCACGGAGATGAAGGACGCTCCCGACGACGCCGCGGACTGGGATGGCGTGGCCAACAAGCGCGAGCAGCTGATTCGAGAGTGGTAGTGAGAACGGCGGGCATGACGGATCGAAGATTCGTCTTACCGCCAACCGCCTGAGCGGCGGACTGGCATCGCCATGGAAGGTGGCCACAAAATGAGAAGGGCGGCATCCTGCCGCCCTTTTTGCGTCGAGTCGTCCTTACCCGATTTGCGCTCACCTGGACATCCTTGTCCGCCATCCTTAGCAGTTCCCTGTGCTCATGTCCCTGAACACGGGAAGTACTATAGCAAGCGCCCTGACGCTCAAGGGTTAAAGATCTTTAAAAAGTAAATGGATCTCGTCCCCACAAAAACAAAAAATCCTTATAAATCAGCCAGATAAGAATTTTCAGATCGAAAGAAAGAGCAGATGGCGGACACAACATTGGTAAAAATGCTTACACCATTGTAAGCTATGGCTTACAAGATCGCGGTTGACCCTCACTTCACCAGCCTGCCATTTGCACCCCGGATACGGTGCACCCGAACAAGCTAGGAAGTTTTTACATTCTCTCACCGCATTTTACAGCAGGGGGAAGGCTCTCCCTGTAGGATATACAGTATCTCGATTGGCTAGGGCATTAGGCCGAGCCAACGGAAAAGGTATCCCCCCAAGGCGCTAGAAATAGCGCTCACAACCCCCCCTCTTCCACCCCCCCCCTTTGGAAGAGGGGTTTTTTTTGTCCGCCGTCCATGGCGGCCACTCCTTGGGCCGTCGCAAGCGACGTCAAAAATCTCTCCCTGCGATTTTTGCGCCCCTCAGAGTGACTTCAACCGCACACACACCGATTCAAAAGCCTCCTTCAACGGGTCGAACAGGGATGCGGCCACTGACAGATCCCCGTCGCGGGCCGCGCTTTCCATCTCCAGACATAACGCCGACACCCGTACCGCGCCGAGGTTGCCACTACTGCCCTTGAAGCTATGAGCCTGCTGGCGCACCACTTCCACATCGGCGGCGGCCAGACCATCCTGAATCGCGCGCAAACGCTGTTCGCCATCCTTGACGAACGACACCACCAAGCGGGGAAAATCCGCCCCCATCACTTCTTTCAGTTCCTGGATAACCGCCAGGTCCACTGCTTCCTGCCTGCTCATCAATCACTCCAGCTGAGCCCTGCGTCAACGCAATCGTGACGCCAATGGTAGCGCCATAATATCGCACAGACTTTAGCGGAATGGATGAGAAAACGGGCTGCCGTGTCAGGCAAAGAGGCGCCGCGACCGTGGAAAGCAGCGCGGCCATGGACAGGCTCAGGACAACAGGCCCAGACGCCGGGCCCGCTCCAGATCCTTCGGGTAATCCACGTCCCAGAGCATCGGCAAGAGTCGTGGCTGACAATGGGCGGACAGCGCCGCCAGGGTATCGGCCAGGGTGTGATCGGTACTCATCGCCACATGGCGGAACAGTGGCTGGCGCCAGAGCGCGGCATCACTGCCGCCCAGCAAGACGAACCCGCCATCCTCGCTGGGGCCCAGTACCACCGGCGCCTGTCCCAGGGTATCCGCGGCTTCCCGCAGATAGTCGGGGCTCATCGCGGGACAGTCGCTGCCCACCAGCAACACTCTATCCGCCCGCGCCAGCCCCCAGGCCATGGCCCGCTCCATGCGCTCGCCCAGATCCGCCCCTTGCTGGTAGTCGATGTCCAGCCCGAGCTCCCGCGCCCGGCGCTCGGTCGCGGCCTCCGCACGGTTTAGCATCAGCACCGCCGGGCCGGGAAACGCCGCCGCCAAACACAGCGTCCGGTCCAGCAGCGCCTGGTGAGCCGCCAGCGCGGCGTTCTCTCCCAAGGAAGCCGCCAACCGGGTTTTCACCTGCCCCGGCTCTGGCGCCTTGGCGAAGACCAACAGCAACGTGCTCTCGCCTTTATCCCGGGTCACGCCCGCCCTCCCGCTCTGGAGCGGCTTCACCATCGTCATGGTCGCGATAATAGATTCGGTGCAGTTCGGCCGGGTCGGCGCCACGCCAATAGCGCCAGCGCAAGCGCCACATCAGCCATACCGTCCGCAGCACACCGTGTTGCTGCCAGCGGCGACTGTCCACCACCATTCTGGGACGTAAACATAACGGCTTGCCGTGGCGACGCAGGCAGGCACTCAATGCCACGTCCTCCATTAACGGCTGTAACGGAAAGCCACCCACATCGAGAAACAAAAGGCGATCCACGAAGATCCCCTGATCGCCAGTGGCAATACCGGTCCAGCGCGAGCGCAGATTCATGGCGCCGCCGATGATCGGAAAGAGTGGATGGCGGCCTTTGAGACGGACATCGAACCGCCCCCACAACGGCCCCTCCGGCAAATAACGCAATGCCGCCGGTTGCCCCCGCCGCATGCCGCTGTCAGCGTGGAGGAACCAGAGCAGATCACCGCAGGCCCGTTCAGCGCCGAAGTTCATCTGACGGGCCCGGCCACGATCGCAGTGCAGGACCTTGTCCGCGACCTCCTCCGCCACCGACACGGTCTCGTCGGTGCTGGCACCGTCCACCACGATGATCTCATCCTGATCCCACAGATGTCGGCGCAGCTTCGGCAGCAGCCACCGTAAACGGGGGGCTTCATTGAGCACCGGAATCACCACGCTCAAACGCCGCGTCACGCCAGCGCTCCACCGCAGCTGCTACCGGCGCCGGCGGTGCAACCATAACAATGATCCGCCACGTACACCGGTTCTCCGTCCTTGTCGTCCTGTAGCATTTCCCGCAGATGTGGATGACGCCCGGCGCCACCCTGAGCCAGGCCCAGCATCTGGTTGAAATCGCAATCGTACAGGTAGCCCTGATAATCCACGCTCAGGGTATTCCGGCACATCACGTCGTCCAGATTGGCCGGATTGTGGCTGCCGCGCAGCAACCGCATGTAATCATCGAACTGATGGTGGGCCAGCAGCACCGCGCCGAACCGGCTGATCGGCATGTTGGTGATGGTCAGCAGGCGATTGAAGTGAATATCGAAACGGACCGCCAGCTCACGCTTGTAGTCCTCCTGCAAACCGGCCTGCGGTGGTGGCAGGTGAGCCCCCACCGGGTTGTACACCAGGTCCAGAATCAGGGACTCGCCACCATAACCCATCCGGTTGAGCCGACGGATCGCCTCGATGCTGGCCGCATAGACTCCCTTGCCCCGCTGCTTGTTGACGTTCTCTTCCAGATAGCAGGGCAAGGACGCCACCACCTGCACGCCCTGTTCCGCCAGGAAAGCCGGCAGATCCTCATAGTCCGGTTCCAGCAGGATGGTCAGATTGCAGCGGTCGATCACGGTGACACCCAGCGTCCGTGCTTCCTGGACCAATCGCCGAAAGTGAGGACTCATTTCCGGCGCACCGCCGGTCAGATCCAGGGTCTCGATGTGTCCCCGCCGCAGCACCTCGATAACCAGGTCGGCGGTCTCCGCGGACATCATCTCCGTGCGCGTGGGACCCGCGTTCACGTGGCAATGCACGCAGCTCAGATTGCACCGATAGCCCAGATTCACCTGCAAGATGGTGGTCCGCCGCCGATGTAGCGCGGGGAAATCGGTGCCGCTGCGTACCAGTAACGCGCGACTGTCTCTCATGATCAGCTCCTGTCCGTTGTTCTACTGTAATGGACGCACGGATAAGGAAAACGTTACGTCAAAAGACACGACAAAGGCGAATTCGATACAGAAGAGGGGAAATGGCGCCCCGGAGACGATTTGAACGTCCGACCTAGCGCTTAGGAGGCGCTTGCTCTATCCAACTGAGCTACCGGGGCAGAAGAACGGCATTGTACCGGCCTGAAGCGGTAGTGCCAGTAGCGGGGAGCAAGACTCTCTGTGGAGGCGCTTACTCACCCTCCGGGCACCGGCCACGCGGCGGTATCCGCGCGGCGTGAGGACGGCCGGCGCAGGGCGCCGGAAAGCCCCGCCCTCACCCAACTGAGCTACCGGGGCATTGAAAGGAGGCATTGTACCGGCCTGAAACCGCAGTGCCAGTAGCAAGGAGCAAGACTCTCTGTGGAGGCGCTTACTCACCCTCCGGGCACCGGCCACGCGGCGGTATCCGCGCGGCGTGAGGACGGCCGGCGCAGGGCGCCGGAAAGCCCCGCCCTCACCCAACTGAGCTACCGGGGCATTGAAAGGAGGCATTGTACCGGCCTGAAACCGCAGTGCCAGTAGCAAGGAGCAAGACTCTCTGTGGAGGCGCTTACTCACCCTCCGGGCACCGGCCACGCGGCGGTATCCGCGTGGCGTGACGGCGGCCGGCGCAGGGCGCCGGAAGGCCCCGCCCTCACCCAACTGAGCTACCGGGGCAGAAGAACGGCATTGTACCGGCCTGAACGGCTCGTGCCAGCCCATATGCCCATTCGCCGCAAAGCAGCGAATCCAGGAAGGCAACCATTGACATCTCATGCTTCCTCATTAAACATTCAATAAATCAATTGAATATTGTTTCATTAAGCAGGAACCACTGCCATGACCGAGATTTTCGAATTCGTCATCCGCACGCTGTTGATCGGCATCGGGGCCACGGCGATAGCGGATGGCTATGCCCTGGCCGCCCGGCGTTTGCTGGGTATTCCGGCGCCCAACTGGGGACTGGTGGGACGCTGGGTGGGGCATCTGCCTCGTGGTCGATGGATTCATGACAGCATCGCCAAAGCCCCGGCTGTCACCGGTGAAACCGCACTGGGGTGGTTTACCCACTATCTCATAGGCATTGGTTTCGCTGGGCTGCTGCTGGCACTGGCGGGGTTATCCTGGGCCAGGGAGCCATCCTTATGGCCGGCGCTGCTGTTCGGCGTGCTTACCGTGGCGGCACCTCTGTTGATTCTGCAGCCGGGCATGGGCGCTGGCGTGGCGGCGTCGAAAACACCGAACCCGAATCAGGCCCGTCTTCGCAGCCTGATCAATCACACCGTATTCGGTATCGGCCTGTTTCTCGCCGCCTGGCTGGGGGCTTTGATTCTGTCCTCGCCATGACCACAGCCCGCCTCCGTGGATGACGTTTTACCTTTGTTGCCTTTACGCATCACGGTAGGCGATTCTAGGGTCAACGAGAACTGATCAAGGAAAGGATCCATTCATGAAAGCACTCAGCATCATCATTCTGATCCTGGATATTTTCGCCATCGTGAAAATCCTGCAATCCGGCGCCGAGGTACCACAAAAGGCCCTGTGGATCGCACTGGTGGTCATCCTGCCGCTGCTTGGTCTGATTCTCTGGGCCCTGCTGGGACCGGGCTCTCCGGTGAAAAAATAACCAGGCCGGGATCAGCTCCCCAACCCCAGATTCAGCAACAGCTGGTTGTCACGGCTGAAAAGCCAGAACACCACGCTGGCCAGAGACACCATCTGGAACTGCATGTGCTGCCGCCGTCCCCGTAACCAGGCTTCTGGCCAGTGTTCGCGGATGGCGGCCACCTTCTCCATCAGAAACAACAACATCACGGCGACGATCATCAGTAGTGCGGCGATCAATGCCGGCACGAACGGCGTGGCGCTGGCCAGCAACCACAACAGCAATACCGCCGGCGTCAGCGTCGCTTCCCCCCTTTGAACCTCCGCCCCCAGATACAATCCCGAGGGCAGCAACAGGAAAATCGCCACCAGCAAGGGCACCAGTGGTAACCAGCCGTGCGCCACCGCCGGCGCCGGCAGCCAGATCCCGGTGGCCACCGCCACCACCAGCAGACCATGCAGGAATTGCAAACGAATCAGGGTAACCAGATGGGCGGGCAGTTCCGCATCCCGGGGCAGACGCATGAGGGCTCCTCTCAGTGCTCTCAGAGATAGGGTTCCAGCATATGGGCCAGGGCATTGCGCACATTGCGCCAGCCTGCCATGGCCTGGAAGTCGGCATCGTCCATGCGCCTGGCGCCGGCGATCCGGCCGTCGATCAGAGTGTTGACCTGTTCCGCCAGGGGACCATCGTAGCATTCCAGATCGAACTCGAAGTTCAGCCGCAAACTGCGCGCATCCCAGTTCCCCGAGCCAAGCTGTACCCAATGGCCGTCGACGGTCATCACCTTGCTGTGATCGAACGGCGGAGCGGAAAGATACAGATGCGCGCCACCGCGCACCAGCCATTTCAGCGCGTGAATACTGGCCCACTGCACCAGACGCAGATTGTTCTTGCGCGGCACCACCAGCTCCACCTTGACCCCCTTCAGCAGCGCCAGTTGCAGAGCCGCCATCAAGGTCTGGTCAGGGACGAAATAAGGCGTGACGATACGTATCTCCCGTTCCGCCGAGCCGATGGCGGCGAACAGAGTCAGGCGACGCTTGTCGAAATCGGCATCCGGCCCGGCGCTGATGCCACGGGCGCGCACCGTTCCCGGCGCCTGCTGTCCCTGGTATTCCGCCGTCAGATTCTCGCCACAGGTGAACATCCAATCCGCCGCGAAGGTACGCAGCAGATGCGCCACCACCGGCCCTTCCAGACGGGCATGCAGGTCGTGGGTCCGGGCCGGCTCCCGCACATAGCCGGCACGCACATTCATGCCGCCGGTAAAGCCCAGGGTATGATCGACGATCATCAATTTACGGTGATTGCGCAGGTTCATGTAAGGCATGCGCCACGGCGCCACCGAGTGCAGGAACCGCTCCACCCGTACTCCGCCCTTGCGTAAACGGCGGGTCACCGAGGGCAAGGAGTACAAAGCGCCGACGCCATCCAGCAAGACTCTCACCTGCACGCCACGGGCGGCGGCCCGTGTCAGTGCCTCCACCAAGGGCTTGCCGGCCGCATCGTTGCCGAAGATATAGGTGGCCATGAAGACGCTGTGCTGTGCTTCATCCACCGCCTGTGCCATCAAATGCAGGGCCTCGCGGGCCTCATGCATGGTGACGCGATTGCCGGCGGTCAGAGGCAATCGCGTCAGGCGCCCCACCAACCGCGACAGCACACGCAATTGCGGTGCCTGCACCGTGTCCTCGGCAACCGATTCCGTGCTCTCCAGCGTATCGATGCCGCCGCCGGTAAGCTGCCGGGCACGGCGCTGGATACGATTGACCCCAAGCAACAAATACAGCAGAGCGCCCAGAAACGGCACCAGCCAGACCAGGCCGGTCCAGGCCGCGGCGGCCCGGGCATCCCGCTTGTGCTGGGCCACATGCACGGTCACCCAGACCGCCAGCCCCACGCCCACCGGCGCGACGATCGCCAGCCAGAACGCCTCCAGCCAGGCGGAGGCCTGCTCCAGCCACAGCAAAGCCGTGTGTAAAAAGTCGCTCACGTCATCGCCTCGCTCGTAATTACCCCGGGCCGGGGCCGCAATCCCGGGGAAACATAGCATATTGACCGGCCCGGGGCTTGCGCCCGTGATTTTGCTCTTTTATTTTCAATAACTTACAATCGTCGTCCGTTTTTCACCCTCCGCGTCCAACAGGCGCACCGGGTCGGAATCTTCCACCCATTTGAAGTGCCATCATCGCCCGGTCATCCGTACCCGCGATCATCGGCAAACTCCAGGATCGGCCTCGCCGGTCACTCTGAAAGCAGAAACCTGCTGGTCCCTTGACCAGTGTACCGACGCGTTTGCGGCGTCGGCACGGCATGAGGAACACAAGCATGCAAGAAACCAACACCGTGATACCGCTGCGCGAGCATCACGACACCGACTTCGGCGAACCTCGTCGCTTCAAGGTGTATACCGCCCGCCAGTTGGACAAGATCGAGCCGCTCCAGCGGCTGGACGAGGAAGCCCGTTTCGCCATGGACGTGGTCGCCAGCGTCCTGCCCTTCCGGGTGAACGAGTATGTCATCGAGGAACTGATTGATTGGGACAAAGTCCCCGACGACCCGATCTATCAGCTCACTTTCCCGCAGAAGGATATGCTCGCGCCGGAACACTTCGAGCGGGTGGCCAACGCCATGCGAAGTGGCGACAAGGACACCCTGAACCAGGCCATCGCCGAAGTCCGCGAGGCGCTCAATCCACACCCCGCCGGACAGATGGAACACAATATTCCGGAAGTGGACGGCGAGCGCATCAATGGCCTGCAGCATAAGTATGATGAAACCGTGCTGTTCTTCCCCAGCCAGGGTCAGGTGTGCCACAGCTACTGTACTTTCTGCTTCCGCTGGGCCCAGTTCATCGGCGACAACGATCTCAAGATCGCGGCCAAGGAAGCGGGACAACTGAAGAAGTACATTCAGGCGCATCCGGAGATCACCGACGTGCTGATTACCGGCGGCGATCCGCTGGTGATGAAGACCAAGAACCTGCGCGCCCACATCGAACCGCTGCTGGAACTGGAACAACTGCGCACCATCCGCATCGGCTCCAAGGCGTTGACGTTCTGGCCATACCGTTTTGTTTCCGACAATGACGCCAACGACCTGCTGGACCTGTTCCGGGAAGTGACGGCGGCCGGCAAGCACCTGGCGCTGATGGCGCACTATAACCACTGGAAGGAACTGGAACCGTCCATCGCCCGGGAAGCGATCCGCCGGGTTCGTGCCACCGGTGCCCAGATCCGGGCCCAGGGGCCCCTGCTGGCGCACATCAACGACAACGCCGATGACTGGGCACGCCTGTGGCAAACCCAGGTGGAGCTGGGCGTGGTGCCCTACTACATGTTCGTGGAACGGGACACCGGAGCCCGTCACTATTTCGAAGTGCCGCTGGCCAAAGCCTGGCGGATTTACCGGGACGCCATGAAACAGGTATCCGGCCTGGCCCGCACCGCGCGCGGACCGAGCATGTCCAGCCATCCGGGCAAGGTGGAGATCCAGGGGGTAACGGAGATCCACGGCGAAAAGGTGTTCGTGCTGCGTTTCATCCAGGGCCGCAACCCGGACTGGGTGCAACGGCCTTTCTTCGCCAAATACAACGGCGAGGCCACCTGGCTGAACCATCTGGAACCGGCCTTCGGCGAAGAGAAATTCTTCTTCGAGGATGAACTGGCCGCGATGGAGAGCTGAGCCGCCCAAACATCGCGCAGAGTTGCCTTCCAGAGGCCGCTACAACGCCACTGTGGGAGCTTGCCTGCAAGCGAATTGGGCTTCCGGCCCCCAAAGATTCGCTTGCAGGCAAGCTCCCACAGCGGCTTCGTGGCCCCTTCCATACCAACGATCGATGTTATGGGAGGCAGAAGGGCTTTTGTACAGACCTGTCGCGATATTGTTTCGTCGACAACCAACGAGATCAGTCTGTCACAACAACGCCGCCAGCCGCGCCAGACCTTTTTCCACCCGATTGTCCCAACGCACCGCGCAGTTCAACCGCAAGCAGGACGAAAACTTGTTGCCGGTGGAGAACAATGATCCCGGCGCGAAACTCACCCCCTCCTGCAAGGCCTGTTCCGCCAGCACCGTGGTATCGATCTGCCCGGGCAGTTCCACCCACAGTACGAACCCACCCGCCGGACGGCTGATCCGGGTCCCATCCGGAAACAACTGCTCCACCCGCGATGTCATTCGCGCCACCGCCTTGGCGTGTTCGCCGCGCAGCTGCCGCAGGAAGCGGTCGTAATGGCCCCGCTCCAGATAGCGCGCCATCGCCAGTTGCGAGGCCGTCGCCACCGATACCGTATTGATGAACTGCAGATACTCGGCGCGCCGCTGCTGACCGCCAGGCACCAGCCAGCCCACCCGCAGCCCCGCGGACAGTGTCTTCGAAGACGACGCACAATAGTAAACCAGCCCGTCCCGGTCCCAGCTTTTCACCGGCCGCGGGCGCGGCCCGAACAGCGGCAGATCACCGTAAATATCGTCTTCCACCAGAGGCACGCGATGTTGGCTCAACAATGACAGCAACGCTTGCTTGTCCTGATCGGAAAGACACGATCCCAAAGGATTGGCGAAGTTGGTGACCAACACGCAGGCTTTCACCGGCCAGCGCTCCAGCGCCACGGCCAACGCCTCCAGGGAAATCCCCTGCCGCGGGTCGGAAGGAATCTCGAGTGCTTTCAGTCCCAGCGATTCCAGCACCTGCAGCAGCCCGTAATAGGTGGGCGATTCCACCACCACCGTATCACCGGGTTTGGTCAGCAGCTTCAGTGCGATGGTCACCGCCTCCTGGCAACTGTTGGTGATCAGCACCTGGTCCGGCGACACCGGACATTGCAGCGCCACCAGACGACGGGCAATGGCCTGACGCAGTTCCAGGGCGCCCGGAGGAAATTCATACCCGACACAACGGCGCCGCTGCTCCCGCAGTACCGAATGGAAGGCCCGCTCGATCGCCGTTACCGGCATGAAATCCGGATCCGGCACCGCCGCCCCGAAATTCACCAGCGACGGATCATTGACCGCCTGAATCAGCTCCAGCACCCGGTCCTGGCCACTCACCGCCCTGGGCCGGGTAGTGGCGCGACGCATTCGCGGCGCATCGAAACGGGCCGGCGGCCGCGACACGTAATAACCGGATCGGGGGCGCGCCTCCAGCACACCACGCTGTTCCAGTTCACGGCAGGCGCTCACCGCCGTGGCCACGCTGACATTATGCTGATGACTCAATCTGCGCACCCCCGGGAGGCGCTGGCCAACGTCGTAGACACGCTTTTCAATCAGCGCCTGCAACTGGTCGGCCAGTTGGTGATAAAGGGTCATGCCAGCGTTCTCCATTTCAGGCGACGTGCTCGGGCAGTCCACATCACTGGCACAGATGGCCCAGATCAAAACTGTACCGGTTCAAATTGATGTTTTTATATCTGTACCCCCAACCCCGCGCAAGCTTAATCTGGCCGTCCTTAGAGCCTGTTTAAGAAGGTCACATGGGATATTGGGAAACATTACTGCCCCTGGCCGGATTCGTGACGGTGATGACCGGCACCCCCGGCCCCAACAATCTGATGCTGATGGCCTCCGGCGCCAACGCCGGATTCCGCCGCTCGCTGCCGCATATCATGGGCATTCTGGTTGGCTGTCAGATTCTGCTGTTGTGCGTGGCACTGGGGCTGGGGCAACTGCTGACCCGCTTTCCGCAGCTGTCGCTGACACTGCGCGTTCTCGGCCTGCTGTTTTTGCTCTATCTGGCCTGGCAGTTGGTACGGCACCGTCATACGCCTCTGCGTGGCGATCACCGCGGCGCGCCACTGACGTTCTGGCAGGCCGCCCTGTTCCAATGGGTCAATCCCAAAGCCTGGATGATGATGGTCACCGCCGTGGCCACCTATACCGATCCGGTGCATTTCTCCGCCAGCCTGACACTGGTGGCATTGTGTTTCTTCTTTCTCGGACTGCCGCTGATTTCACTGTGGAATCTTGGTGGCGTGGCCCTACAGGGCTGGTTGCAACACGGGCGGAGACTGGGCCGCTTCAATCTGGCCATGGCGGCCTTGCTGTTGCTGTCGCTCTACCCCACTTTCATGTCGTGATGCCAAGGCCCGCCGCCTGACGTACACTGGCCTGATCGTCGAATCAGTCCTGGGAACCTGGCATGCAAAACGGCCTGATGGTGCTGCACAGCAACCGTCTGGAAACGCTGACCGATCTGCTTATCGAGTGGCTGGGACGCTATCCGCTGGCGCCGCTGGAAACGGAAACGGTGCTGGTGCAATCCAACGGCATGGCGCAATGGCTCAAGCTCAAACTGGCCGCGCCCGACGCTCTCGGCATCGCCGCCGGCACCCGCTTTCAAATGCCCGCCCGCTTTCTTTGGAGCGCCTACCGCACCGTGCTCGGCGAAGATCGGGTGCCGCGCACCTCACCGTTCGATAAGTCGAGACTGCTGTGGCGGCTCTACCGGCTGCTGCCGATATTACTGGACGATGATCGCTTCGGCCCGTTGCGTCATTTTCTGGCCGACGACACCGACGGCCGCAAACGCCACCAACTGGCGGAACGATTGGCCGACCTGTACGACGCTTATCAGGTCTACCGGGCGGACTGGCTGGCGGACTGGGAACAGGGAGAGGATCGATTGCGGCGTTCCGATGAACGGGCGCTGTTCGATGACTTTCCGGAAAGCCAGCGCTGGCAGGCACATCTGTGGCGAGCGGTACTGGCGGACATGAACGAAACGCAAACCGCTCTCAGCCGCAGCGCCATTCACAATGCCTTCGTTTCCGCTCTGCGCAACGGCGAGTGTCCTCCGGGGTTGCCGCGCCGGTTGGTGATTTTCGGTATCAGCGCCCTGCCGCAACAAGGATTGGAGGCACTGGCGGCCCTCAGCAGCCATTGTCAGATCCTGATGTTGGTACAGAATCCCTGCCGCCATTACTGGGCGGATATCATCGAGGACCGGCATCTGCTGCGCCGGCAGTTGGAGCATCGCAAACGGCATCTGACCGCCCTGCCGGAAAATCGCGTCAACCCGCTGCTCGCCGCCTGGGGCAAACAGGGCCGGGACTTTATCGGTTTGCTTTACGACCACGACGATCCAGACAGCTACCGCGCCGCCTTCCACAATCAAATCGATCTGTTCGAAGACAGCGAGCCGGAGACGCTGCTGCAACAATTGCAGCATGACATTCTCGAACTGGAACCACTGCCCGAACGCGACCAGCGCCCTGCTCTGCGGGCGGACGACTCACTGCAATTCCGTATCGCCCACAGCGCCCAGCGGGAAGTGGAGATTCTTCAGGACGCACTGCTGGAAAGGTTCGCACACGACCCGGACCTCAAGCCGCGCGACGTCATCGTCATGGTGCCGGACATCGAGGCCTACGCGCCGCACATCGATGCCGTGTTCGGCCGCCTGGATCCCGGCGATCCCCGCTACCTGCCCTATACGCTCAGCGACCGCAGCGCCGGCGCCGCCTCGCCCCTGGCCCAGGCGGTGGAGGCGGTATTGCATCTGCCGCAATGGCGCTTCACTGCTTCGGATATTCTCGATCTGCTCGACGTGCCGGCAGTGCGACGCCGCTTCGGCATCGAAGAGAGTGCCTTGCCGCAACTGACGCAATGGATCGAACAGGCCCGCATTCGCTGGGGGCTGGACGCGGAACAACGGCACAGTCTCGACGTTCCCGGCTTCGAACAAAACAGCTGGGCGTTTGGTTTGAAACGGATGCTGGCCGGCTATCTGCTCGGCGACGCCCCGGCCTGGCGCGGCATCGAGCCGCTTGACGAGGTGGCGGGCCTGGGCGCGGAACTGGCCGGCCGGCTGGCGCGTCTGCTGGACACCCTGCAACGGCATTGGCGGGCGATGCGCGAACCCGCCGACGTTCAACAATGGCAGGCCCGTTTCACCGCCCTGCTGGACGATCTGTTCGCACCGGACAGTGCCGAGGACCAAGCCCTGGATGCCGGTCTGAGGGACGCCCTCAGTGATTGGCTGGCGGCCTGCGAGGAAGCAGACTTCGCCGGCCCCCTGCCGCTGACCGTGGCGCGCCGGCCGCTGCTGGATGCCCTTAATGCCGAGAGCCTGTCACAGCGTTTCATGGCCGGGCGCATCAATTTCTGTACGCTGATGCCGATGCGTGCCATCCCCTTCCAGCATGTCTGCTTGCTCGGTATGAAGGACGGCGACTACCCCCGCCAACAGCAACCCATGGACTTCGATCTGATGCGGCAATGGGGGCGCTACCGTCCCGGCGACCGCTCGCGCCGCGACGACGATCGCTATTTGTTTCTGGAGGCCCTGCTCAGCGCCCGCGACGGCCTGTACATAAGCTGGACCGGCCGTAATGTCCGTGACAACAGTGAACGGCCGCCGTCGGTGCTGGTGGCGCAGTTGCGCGACTATCTCAATCAGCGCTGGCGGAGCGCCGATAACGGTCGTGATGTGGCGGACCAGTTGACCGTGCAGCATCCGCTGCAACCTTTCAGCCGCCGCTACTTTGATGCCGACGATAATCTGACCACCTACGCCGATGAATGGCGCCCCCTGCACGCCCACGACGAAACGACGGGGGAAGACAATCCCTTGCCGCTGCCACCGCTGGAAAACAATGAGCCGGTCAGTTGCGCCGCGCTCGGGCGTTTTCTCAAGCAGCCGGTGGCCCACTTCTTCGAGCAAAGACTGAAAGCCCAGCTCCGACAGGACAGCCATAATCTCGACGACACCGAGCCGTTCAGTGTGCAGGGGCTGGAGCGCTGGCAGTTGCAGGACCAGTTGCTCGGCGAGGCACTGCGCGCCGGGCCGGACCAGGCCAGCGAGGCCATGCGCGCCACGCTGGAACGCCTGGCCGGCAGTGGCGCCTTGCCGTTGGCGCCTTTCACCGAGGGCAGCCGCGCCGCCTTGCTGATGCCGTTGCGCCGCCCCCTGCAGCAGTACTTCCTGTTGCTGGCACAAAGTGGCGCGCTGCAACCGCAACAGGAAATCCAGCTCGACGCCGGCGGCCTGCCGCTGGAAGACTGGCTGGTGGACCTGCGCGGCGAGGCCTCCCAGCCGCGACGGCTGGTACTGAAAACCAGCCGTCTGCAAGGCTCTCTGGAGAAGCTGACCACCGACTGGGTCATACACCTTGCCGCCTGCGCCAGCGGCCACGCCCTGACCACGCAAATTCAGGGACAGGACGGCCTGTACAGCCTCGCGCCAATGGACCCGGCCACCGCGCGGGAACGGCTCGACGCCATCGGCCGGGCCTGGCAGCAGGCCCTGTGCGAACCGTTACCCATTGCCTGTGCCACCGCCTTCGCCTGGCTGGCCGGAGAGGAAAAAGACAAAGGCGAGGCCGAGGCCCGCAAGGTCTTCGAGCCTGGTTTCAACAGCGACGGTGAACAATTCCGGGAGCCGGCCGTCGCCCGTGCCTGGTCCGGCTTCGACGCCATGTTGGCGGTGCGGCATGACGACAAGCCTGCCTTCTGTCACTGGACCGAACAGCTCTACGCGCCGCTCTACCAACAGGCGCAATGGACTGAACAGGGAGGGCCGGTCGCATGAGCCAGCCACGCCCGCTGCCGCTCACTTTCCCATTGCACGGCACGCGCCTGATCGAAGCCAGTGCCGGCACCGGCAAGACCTTTACCCTGGCGGCCCTGTATCTGCGGCTGGTGCTGGGGCACGGCGGCCAGGCCGCGTTCCGCCAACCCTTGCTGCCGCCGGAAATCCTGGTGGTGACCTTCACCGAAGCCGCCACCGAGGAACTGCGGGAGCGAATCCGCGACCGGCTTGCGGAAGCGGCGCGGGTGTTCGCCGCCCCCCAAGCGCACAAACCCGATGTCATTCTCCAAGGTTTGCTGGACGACTACGCCGACGACGAGCAACGCCGCCATTGCGCGCAACGGTTGAACGCCGCCGCCCAGTGGATGGATGAAGCCGCCATTTACACCATTCATGGTTTCTGCAACCGCATGCTCAAACAACATGCGTTCGATTCCGGCAGTTTGTTCAGCCTGGAACTGCAGGAAGACGCCAGTGACGAACAGCAGCTCGCCGCTTGCGACTACTGGCGTAACGTCATAGCAGGGTTCCCGGTGAGCGCCGCCAATGCACTGCAAGCCAGCAAGCTGGGCCACCCGGAAGCCCTGCTGGCGCAATGCCGTCCGCTGCTGGGCCTCGGTGGCACCGATCCCGACACGCTGCCGGAAAGCGTACAACGCTGGCTCGATGCTAGTGGCCCGCAAGCGGCGCTGGAGCAAAGCGCTCGCGCCACCCTCAACGCCGAGTTGCCGGCGCTGTTCGACTGGGTGCGCAGCGCCCGCGACAACAAATGGCTCAACGGCAACAGTTACCGCGCCAGCAGCCTGCCCGGCATGCTGCTGACTCTGGAACGCTATGCCGCCGGCGAGGTACTGAGCGACAAGGACTACGACACTCTCTCACGCTTCTCCACAACGGGCATGAAGCTGACCAAGAAAGGCGAGGAGCATCGCCCCGGCTTCGCCTTTTGTGATCAGCTGGATCAGGTCCTGGAGCAACGGGAACAAACAGCGCTGCCGCGCACCGACCTGCTCGCCCACGCCGCCGCCTGGATCGGTAAACGGGTGGACCGGATGCGCCGGCAAACCGCCACCATGGGGTTTGACGATATGCTGAGCCGTCTCCACGGCGCCCTGCATGGCGACAACGGAGCGCGGCTGGCGCAGGTGATCCGGGATCAGTTCCCGGTGGCGCTGATCGACGAATTCCAGGACACCGATCCCACCCAGTACGGCATTTTTTCAGCGTTGTATCAGCACCGCGACGACACCGGCTGGTTCATGATCGGCGACCCCAAGCAGGCCATCTACGCCTTCCGCGGCGCCGACGTGTTCACCTACCTGCAAGCCCGGCGCGCCACCGAAGGGCATCACTACACCCTGGGCCGGAATTTCCGTTCGGCGACGCAGATGGTGGCGGCGGTGAACCGCTTGTTCGAGTACAGCCAGGACACCCACGGCGATGTCTTCATGATGGACAACGCCATTCCTTTCGAAGCGGTGGAAGCCCAGGGGCGCAAGGATACGCTGCTGGTGGACGGCGAAATAAAATCCGGCGTCACGCTCTGGGTGGAAGACAGCGACAAAGCCATTTCCTCAGGCGTGTATCGGCAACACCAGGCAGCCCGTTGCGCCACCGAGATCACCCACCTGCTCAACGGTGCCGGACAAGGTGTCACCGGCTTCCGCGAGGGCCAGCGCTTCACACCTTTGCGCCCCCGTGATATCGCCGTGCTGGTGCGTGATCGCACCGAGGCCAGGGCCATTCGCGACACCCTGCTCGCCCGGGGCGTGCGCAGCGTTTACCTGTCCGACCAGGACTCCGTGTTCGCGCAACCGGAAGCCCAGGATCTTTTGTTGATTCTGCGCGCCTGCGCCAGCCCGGAATCCGATGTGCGCGTGCGCAGCGCTCTGGCCTCCGGCACCCTGTCATTGCCCTACCAGGAACTGGACCGTATCAATCGGGATGAGGTGCGCTGGGAAGCCATGGTCAATCGCTTCCACGGCTATCGCGAACAATGGCGGCAACAGGGTGTGTTGCCAATGTTCCGGGGACTGCTTATGGACTTCTCGGTGCCGGCACGGTTGCAGCGCAGTCTCGACGGGGAGCGCGCCTTTACCAATCTGTTGCACCTTGCCGAGCTGCTGCAACAGGCCGCCACCCAGTTGGACGGCGAGCAGGCCTTGATCCGCTATCTGGAGGACACCGTCAACGATCAGCGCGGCAGCAACAACGACAGCATTCTGCGCCTGGAAAGCGACGATGACCGGGTCAAGGTGATCACCATTCATAAGTCCAAGGGCCTGGAATACCCGGTGGTCTATCTGCCCTTCATTTGCAGTTTCCGCGCGGCGGAAAAGAGCAAGCCGCCCCTGCGTTATCACCGTAAGGGGCAGGACAACGCCCATCTCGTCGTCTCACTGGAACCGGACGACGACATCGAACGTCTCGCCGATCACGAGCGTCTGGCCGAGGACATGCGATTGCTCTACGTGGCGCTGACCCGGGCCTGTCACAGCTGCACCCTGGGCCTGGCGCCCTATGCCAAGGGCCGCGCCCAACAAAACCAGCTGCCACGCAGCGCCATCGGCCGGCTGTTGTTCGGCCCCCAGGGCGTGGCCAATGATCAATTGCTGGCCGCGCTGGGCCCTTTGAGCGACGACGCCATCACGGTAATACCCGCGCCGCCCGGCAATGACGAGGTCTATCAGCCGGTCAATACGGTGGTCCGGCTGCGCGAACCGGAAATTTTTCCCAGACATCCGCGCACGCCCTGGTGGATCGCCAGCTACAGCGCCCTGCGACAAATGGAAGAACCGCTCGCTCCCGCCGACGCCCGCGCCGATCAACTGGCGGAAACCGAACCGGAGCCCGTGCAGAAACCGATGATGGAAACCGCCACCGCGGGGGTGCACGCGTTTCCCCGCGGCGCCCTGCCCGGCACCTTGCTGCACGATTTGCTGGAGCATGCCGCCAACCAGGGATTCCGGACCTGTCTGGACGCCCCGGAAGAGATGGACAAAAGAGTCCGCCAGCAACTGGAAGCCCGCCACTGGCAAGACCACAACACCACAGTAATGCAATGGTGGCGCCGGACTTTGACGACGCCCCTGCCGCTACAACAGGAACGGATACGTCTGGCGGACCTGGATCGGCCGGTGGCGGAAATGGAATTTCTGCTGCCCGCCGAACAGGTGCCGGTGACACGGCTGGATGCGCTGATCCGCGAGCATCTCTATCCCGGACAGCCACGGCCGCGCCTGGAAGCCGATACCCTGAACGGCATGCTCAAGGGCTTCATGGATCTGGTGTTCGAGCACAGGGGCCGCTATTACGTGCTGGACTATAAATCCAATTGGCTTGGTCCGGACGATGACGCCTATGGCGACGACGCTTTGATCGAGGCGTTGCTGGAGCATCGTTACGAAGTGCAGTACGCGCTGTATCTGCTGGCACTGCACCGTTTACTGCGCAGCCGCCTCGGTAACGACTATCATCCGGATGCCCATCTGGGGGGCGCCGTCTACGTCTTTCTACGCGGTCTCGGCGCGCCCTCCGCCGGCACCGTTTTCAGCGCCGCGCCGACCGCGCTGGTGGAAGCTCTGGACCGGCTGTTCCTGGGAGACGCTCATGCGAAGTGATGGACAGGGCGATCTGTTCGCCGCCGTCGACTGGCAAGATGCCCTGGAGCAAATGCGCGATCAAGGGCAGTTACGGGATCTGGATGTGGCGGTGGCGCGGTTTCTGCACCAGCAGGCTCCGGACGCTGATCCGGCGGTCCTGGTGATCGCCGCGCTCACCAGCGCGCAGCTGGCGGCGGGACATCTGTGCCTAGACCTGGACGAACCGGAGTTGGCCCAACGACTATGGCCTGCCGGCATGCCGGACAGTCTGGTGCCAATATTGCCGCCGGACCCGCCACGGTGGCACGCGCTGCTGCAAGCCAGTGAACTGGTTGGCGAGGGCCCCGGTCAGCCCCTGGTGCTGGACGGTTCCCGTCTCTACCTGCACCGCAACTGGACCCAGGAGGTCAAGGTCGCCGACTTGCTGCTGGCACGGCTACGGCACGAACCCTCCACTCCCCCGGGCGACACTCTGGCGAAGCTGTTCGTCGACGGCGATGACGAGGTGGACTGGCAACAGGTGGCCTGCGCCCTGGCCACCCGTGCCCGCCTGACAGTGATCACCGGCGGCCCCGGTACCGGCAAGACCACTACCGTGGTGCGTCTGCTGGGTTTGCTGCAAAGCCTGGCGCTGGAACAGGGGCACGCCCTGCGTATTCGTCTGGCCGCTCCCACCGGCAAGGCCGCCACCCGGCTGACACAGTCCATCGGCGATCAGGTGGCGCGGCTGCCGCTGCCGGAAACCGTTCGCTCAGCCATTCCCACCGAGGTCAGCACCCTGCACCGTCTGCTCGGTACCCGTCCTGACAGCCGCCGCTTCCGTCATCATCGCCATAACCCACTGCACGCGGATCTGGTGGTGGTGGACGAAGCCAGCATGATCGACATGGAAATGATGGCCAGTCTGCTCGATGCCCTGGATGCCAACACCCGGCTGGTGCTGCTGGGCGACAAGGACCAACTGGCCAGCGTGGAAGCCGGCGCGGTGCTCGGTGACCTTTGCCGCGACGCCGACCAGGGCGGCTACGACGAGGCCACGGTGGACTTCATTCAACAGAGCTGCGGCGCCGACCTGACCGCCTGGCGCGGTGAAGGCGGCCCATTGGCGCAACAGACCGCCATGCTGCGGCGCAACTGGCGCTTCCGCGACAGCCCCGGCATCGGTGCATTGGCCCAGGCGGTGAATCAAGGTGATAGCCGGAGTGTCGCCAGCGCTTTCCGGCAACATACGGATCAACTGCAACGTGTGGATCTGCGCCGCGATCCCCATTATCCGCACCGTTTCCTGATCGACGGCACGGCCTCGCATCCGGGGTTGAAAACGCTGCTCCTCGAAGCGGCCAACACACCGGACAGGGACGAACTGGATAGCTGGGCCGCCCGGCTGCTGCTCCGGTTAACCGAGCGGCAGTTGTTGAGCGGCTTGCGTGGCGGCCCTTTCGGCGTCATCGAGCTGAATCAGCAACTGACCCGGCAACTGCACCGGCAGGGTCTGGCGGACGAGCACGAATGGTATCCGGGTCGTCCGGTAATGCTTACCCACAACGATTACCAGCTTGGTCTGATGAACGGCGACGTTGGCCTGACCCTGGCCCACCCGGATGGCCTGAGAGTGGCATTTCCGTTACCGGATGGCCGCATCAAGTGGGTATTGCCGAGCCGACTGGGCGGCGTGGAAACGGTCTACGCCATGACCGTGCACAAATCCCAGGGCTCGGAGTTCCGACATACTCTGCTGATTCTGCCGGACCGGCCGCATCCACTGCTGACCCGGGAGTTGATCTATACCGCCGTGACCCGGGCGCGGGAAACCTTCACCCTGCTCGAATGCGGCCCGGGCACGGTGCTGAATCACGCGGTCGCCCGTCGCACCTGGCGCGCCTCCGGACTGTGGCAGCGATTGAACAGGGAGTACGGACACTAACGTATCGCGGCCCATTATCCTCTGAACAAAAAAAGGGCGGCTTACGCCGCCCTCTCTGGTCACACCGGACATCCCTGTCCGTTCAGACGCTTACTCCTTGAACTGCGGTTCGGACTGCTCGGTATCGACGAAGATCTCCGCGCGACGATTCCGCGCCCGACCTTCGCGAGTGTCGTTGGATTCCGCCGGGCGGGTTTCACCGAAGCCCTTGGTGGTGATCTTGGAACCATCCACTTTGTAATCCTGGATCAGACGATCCTTCACCGCCTGGGCACGACGCTCGGACAGACCCTGGTTGTATTCCGCCGGGCCGGTGCTGTCAGCATGGCCTTCCACGCGGATGGAACCGCTTTCGCCTTTGTTCAGGTTGTCCGCGGCCTGACGGACTTCGTCATTGAACTGGGCGCCGATATCCGCTTTGTCGAAGCCGAAGTAAATCACGTTCATGCTCTGATCGCTGACCGTGTCGTATTTCTGACAACCGCGCTCATCCACCACGGCACCGGCCGGGGTATCCGGGCAGGCATCGCGATCATCCGGCACGCCATCGCCGTCCTGATCGCCAATCACCGGTTCCGGCTCCGGTTCCGGTGCAGCATGAGCGGTGCTTACACCGAACAGAACGTTAACCGCGGCGTAAACCTGGCCGGTCCAGAAATCCCGATCCGCCGCATAGGCCTGACGGGTGCCCAGATCCAGCAGGATGCGATCAGCGAAGGCGCGCTGAATACCAACTTCCACCCCGGTCATGAAGGCGTGCTGCTTATCGCCTTTATCGCCGGTAGCGTTGTCGTTGAGGCTTTCCAGTACCAGGTCGCCCATGTTGAAACCGGCATAGGGTTCAAAACCCAGGAAGCTGGTGCCGTTCATGTGGTAACGCAGGCTGGCGAAATAGCTCTGCACATCCCAGCGGGCGCCGGAATCGTAATCGCTTTCCACGTCACCATCGGCTTCTTCGTACCAGGCCTGGATGGACCAGTTGGGGTTGAAGCGCCAGCCAAGCTGGCCGCCATAGAACCAGTTGTCTTCACCGCCATCGACATCTTCACCGAAGGCTTCGTTGTCGTAAAAGAAATAATGGCTGGCGTTGGCGCCGATGTACCCATAAGTGTCCGGTACGTTTTCGGCGAAGGCAGGGGCGGCAACCATCATCGGGGAGATGAACGCCGCTGCGAGCAATCTTTCTTTCATGGCAAGCTCCTATCGGTACAAATCGATCCACAATGGGATCAATGTAAAGCCGCCATCGCCTTATGAGGATAGGCAAAGGTAAATATTGAGAAAAAGAGGAACTTTTTTTACCTCATCTAACATTCCCTAAGCGTTCCGTTTCAAATGACCTTCCGTGAATAAGGTCATTTATCACTAGAAAAAATACAAAACTAATCACAATGACCTATGAATTATTTTTTAACCCACTGCCCGTCCGGAGTTTTGACGTATTCCCCGCCGGCGGTTTTCCCGATGGCCTTCTGACCGGCCAGATTAGCCACCTGCTCCAGCGTGATACCGTTCTGACGGGCAATGCGTTCGTAAGCTTGGCGCCGTTTTTCATTGACTTCCGATACCAGTTGCACCGCTTCCGGCGTTGCCTTCACCACCCCCAGATAGCCATTGGGCTGCTCGCCCACCAACCCCTGGGTTTTGGCCTGGTCCAGTTCCAATGCAAAGGCGCTCCCCGCCATCGTCAGCGCCGCCACCATCAGCGCGATTTTGATTATCTTCATCATGCCTTGCCTCCTTAAACGGCACTCTTTTCCTGGCAAGCGTTAAAACAGATCGTCGTTCTGTTCGAACAACGCATCGATGTCTTTTTCCACCTTCAACCGGATTTCGTGATCAATTTTCACATTCAGGTTGATGGTGATCGGTTCCTTGGGCGCTTCCAGTGCCACCCGGGGCGTACAGGCCATCAGCGGCAACATCAGAGCCGTCAACAACAGGCCTCGCCCTCCCCGATTGATTTTCATTGTGTGCTCTCCATCGGCGTCCGATTCATGATCTCATCGGTGATCTGATCACCGATGCGCAGGCTGCGCAACAGGTCCCTGACATTTTCCTTGTGTGTGTAATTAAAGACCACGGGCAAGCGATTTTGTTGCGGGTTAATGCCCTCGATGGTGACCGCCGCGTCCAGCCAGCCGCTGTCCTCCATATCCAGCTGTGCAAAAAAGCGACTGATCAACAACGGGTTCAATGAATCCAGTGCCAGCCCCACCGCCTGATTGGATTGCGCCATGGCCTGGACCGCCGAGGTCATTGGCACTTCCAGGGACAAAGGGCCTTCATTGGACAAGCGCCCGCCCCGCACCGCCATGCTGTTGCGCGACAAACGCAGCGGTAGATAGCCGCCCACCGTACCGGACAACGATACCGCCGGCTCATTCTGCAACGCCGCCACCTGGTTCAGGTCAATACCGGTCACCACCACCGTCTGCCACTGATCCGACGGCCACTGCAACTTCGGCGCCAGCACTTCACCGCCGAGCACCTCGGCTCGGATATCGCTGAAACGCCAGACCTCCAGATCCGAGTGACCGCTCAAGCGAATATTGGTGATCGGCGTACCCACATCCACCGACGCCAGGGAAATCGGCTCCCGTGTTCTCAGGTCGGCCTCACCATCCTGCCAGTCCAGCGCCAATCGTGCGTTCAGTCCACGCGCCAGCACACTGCCCCAGTCCAGGTCCGCCCCGGAAACATTGGCTTTCACTCCGAAAGAAACCACCTCGTCCCACAACCAGTCACCGTCAGCGACCAACTGCCCGGACTGCAAGGTAAAACCAAGCCCCCGGCTCAGTTCCGGACGCAACGCGGAGGCCAACGACAGATCACCGGCATAACCCGTGCCAAAGGGACGGGCACTGACCGCCAGTGACGCTTCCCAGTCCTTCACCGCCAGCTCCGCCCGGGCACGCTGCCCGTTCAGATTCACCGTGCCGGTGAGCACCGGCAATTCCCAACGCTCCGCCAGCAGCCCTTCTCCCCGCAGAGCCAGTTGCCCATGAATACCGCCATCCTGATAACGCAGCGGCGTCCGCGCGGTCAGCGACAACGGCTTCAACAGCATCTTTCCATGCACCGCCTGCGCCACGGAAATCGCCGCGCCACTAGCCAGGGTGAACACGCCATCGCGCCACTGCCAACGCCCATCAAGGCGCGCGGTGCCACCCTGGTCCAGGTAATCCGCCGCGTCCACATCGGCATCCAGGCTGCCGGCCCAACCTCCATGGTCATCCCTGCGCCCGCTCATCCGGGCCTGGAACGGCAGACGCTGATAATGTCCCTTGAGTGACGCCTGTACCGGCCAGTGTGGCGGCTTCAATTCCGCCACCGGTGCCGTGGCCTCCACGCTCAGATCCGCGTTTTCGAGACGCACTTTGAGCGGCTCCCCACTAACGCCGTCCGCGCCAGCCCGGCCGCGCCAACCGCCGCTCAGACGATACCCTTGCCATTGCCCCGACAGGGACAACGCCCCTTGCCAATGCACGCCGTCCGGGCTCCACAGCAACTGGCTGTTCTCGGCGGTCACGGTGGCGCCCTGATAATGCGCGGACAGCGGCAGCGTCACGTCTCCATCGGCGGCCAATGGCATCGTCACCGATTCCCGCAAACTCAACCGCATCTGTTCCGGCAGAGTCAGCTCGAACGGCGCCACCAGCAGTTGCACTCCCTGCCACTGAAAGGCGACGGTGCCATCCATCCCTTCGGACAGCGTCAAACGCCCCTGTCCTGCTCCCAGCCTCTGATCGTCACTGGCCAGAGTGAGCAGCGCTTGCCCTTGCGGTCCCCGAGCCTGCAGCCGCCCCTTGGCCTGTTCGATCAAGCCGTCGAAAGTCCCGCTGGCGGTCAGCCCTTCCCCCGGCAATAACCGCCATCCCGCCGGCAGCGCCAGCGGGTCGGACAGCGTCAGTGACGCCTGCCAGCGAGGTTGCTCCACGGTGACCGTACCACTCAGATTGGCCCGGTAATCCTCACCGGCCATACCCAGCTCGCTGCCGGCCAGCGCCAAATCGGCCCGGACCGGCTGATCGGGAAGCCATTGCCCCGAGCCTCCGAGTTCCACCACGCCGATGGCGCGGCTATCCAGATCCGACACCGGGATTTGCCCATGCACCTGCCAGGCACCGCTGTCCTGCTGGTAATCACCCAGCACCTCGCCATTACGAAATCCGGCCCGCCCCCGCCAGTGACCGTTTTCCTGCGTCAGTTCAAGAGATAATGGCGGATAGTCCTGCCACTGCAACGCCCACACTTTGACGTGTAACGCGGGCAGATCAGGCAATTCGGAAAGTGGCTCGGTAGCGGTATCGGAATCACACTGGCGAATCGACACGCTGTCGACAGTGACCGTGATGGGGCGCAGCGAGGAAAGACGCAATCCCCGCAGCGACAAAGGGCGGCATTCACCCTGCTGCTGCCACAGACCGGTGATCACCAGTCCCTGACGCCAGCCGATGCCCTGCCAACGCCAACCCAGACTCCAGGCGATCACGAACGGCAACAGCAGCAACAACACCAGAATCACCAGTGTTGCCACCACCCCGATTCGACGCCGCGACCAAGCTGCCATGGAAATCCTTGTCGGAAACGAATGTATCCCACGCCAAGCATGGCGTGTCTCGATCAGGAAATATAGAGGTCAAACCGAGGCAAAAGTGCCCAGGGCAGCGGCCACAAAAAAGCCCCGGTGAAAATCACCAGGGCTTTTTCTCTCGTTTGGTCGGGACGGGAGGATTCGAACCTCTTTCATTACTGCTCACCAACCCACAGCTCCACATAACCTTTTGTTTTAAAAAGAAATCATCTAACTGCAAAGCTCATGGCGCCACACTGTCGCTATGTGGTGTCGTCACTTCGTCGACACTTTGCTATGCTCCTCTTTCCAGCCAGGACGGTTAAGGATTGATCAACACGGAGGTAAGCATGTCGCGCCCGATTATCGTTTTGGGTGACAAGACCGACCATGGAGGCACCGTTATCAGCGCCTCCACCACAATGGACATCGATGGCAAAGGAGTAGCCCGGGTGGGTGACAAAGTCATCTGCCCGAAGCATGGTCCGTCCCCCATCATCACCACCATCGCCACCGGCGATCCCACCAATATCGTTGATGGCCAGCCCGTTGCCCGTCATGGCGACAAAACTGCCTGCGGCGCCACGCTGATTTCCAGCCAAGCTACGTCAGTGGTGGACTCAGGAGCCTCCGCTCGGGGCAGCGACTTGGGCAGTGTGGTAGCCGGACTGGCAACTCTGGTCGGTCAGTCCAACGCCTTAATCACAGCTTCCACTAATGCAGCCTCCGCCGTCAGCTCTATACTCTCCGGCCAGACACAATCTGGCTCCTCGACAGCTCAATCATACCCTCGTGTCGAAGAGGCGGAGGAAGAGGAGGAAATTGGCGAGTCGGAAATGGGTCCAAGTGGGCCGTTAGACCACGTGTATGAAGAAATCATCCGCGTCATGGAAATGGAATTGGAGAAACAGCGAGCCGTGTTGGGCGCAGCGGATTTGGCGGAACAAGCGGACATATTGTTAAGTGTAGTGGAAATGGCCCGGCCCCGCGCAATCATTCGGATTGTTAAGGCTGCCGGCGCGGAGGCTATCGAAAGTGCCTTAGGAAAAGGGACGAGTGCGTTACGTGACGCGAGTGTAAATGCTGTGGGCACAGACCTCGACATAGCTAAAATGCATTTACGTAAATCAATAAAACGCTTAGAGGACCAGATCGAAGAGGCTCGCCGAATACTGGAAAGGCGCAACTCCGGTGAGGAGAAGTTCACCGAATTTCAAGCTGCTCAGGAACGAGAAGCATTGGAGAAATACTTAAAAGATGCTGCCAACAGCTCTCTTTCTGAAATCAGAGAAAATGTTGAATGGGCTAAAAGAGCAGTTAATTCCGCCAATCAGGAAGCAAAAGAAGCTGACAAAGTCTACTATGACTATCTCAGGGCTACAGAATCCGCCCCCTCATTATATGACTACAACAAAGAGCAAGTTCTATCGGAAAATGCCCTCGACAAGAAAAGAAATCTTTTTTCTGCAGAACAAAGAGTCAAAGATTATGAAAGAGCCTCTCGTTCTGCTGAAGCATATGTGTCCCAGTACAAAGGGCTTAGCGGAAAGATTGATTTCGGATCGACCCCCATCGAGGAGCAAATTAGAGTTGTTGATCAGCTAAAAAAAGAGGCATTCACGGGGCGACTTTTTGATGATGACAACAACTCTCCATTTAGACGATAACTGCATAGAGTTTAACAATGTACAGAATAACCCTTATTTTAGCGCTTTTGTTTTCAGCATTGGCATGTTCGGCATCGGACTCACCCGAGACCAATTCAAACATAGGCTGTCTAAAGGGAAGCAAAACGGAAAATATTTTACTATTAGACGGCAATCAAAAAAAATTCCTTATTTCTTCGGATTGCATACTGGAAAATAAGATCAGAGAAAATGAAATTCATATAAACGCTTGCCTCCCCAGCCTGTCTCCATGCGACAAGAGCAGGAACGACAGCGTAAAATTAATTCTTGCAAGGCCACTACACAACGTGGTCAGCATAGCAATGAAAAGCATTCCCAAAGTAGAAAAACTACAAAAAGAAGGCAAAAACATTAATATATATCAATCCTCAAATAACAAAGACACAAGAATTTATCTTTCAACCGAAAAGTCTTTCTATGTAAGATGCCTAGAAACAGAGCACGGAGCGTGCAGCGTAACCGGCTATACAGATAATGACATTCGCTATTCTCTTGAAACCAAATACGATTCTTCGGGAAGGGATTGGGATGCCATCCATAACCTAGTAACCGATTTGGTTAAAAAAGCACAGTTGCCTTAGCTAGCCTCCAAGCCAGGAGGCGGCACCTCACCTTTACTATGGACAGCGCCTTTCAGAGGAAATAGAAATGAATGAATTCTGGAGTCAGTGGGGACAATTAATCACCCTGTTATCTACGGCAATAACCTCATTTATTGCCGGGCACTTTCGTCTTTGGCAAAGAAAGAAAGTTCTTTCTGGGATTCTTAAAGATTTCTGGGATGCAACCAGTAGAGAAGACCGGCATGCTGTAACAATGCTATTTTGGAGCTTGCATCGCATTCAGATGCGATACAGCGATATTATGTCGTTAATTCGCAGGGATGATGCCTATGAAGTAATTCGTTTTTTGAGGCGAAGGGGAGGAATTGTTCGCTTTAGAAATTGCTCTCTCGAATACATTAAGCCAGATGGTGAAAAGCGTGCTAGACGAGCAATCTTTGTTCAGAAAACTTTAGGAAACATCATTATTCTTTTCTTTTTCTCTCTTGGAGCAGCAGCATTCGTCTCTGGGGAAAAGATAGAATCATTACTTGGATTGGCATTTACGGTATTTTGGGTGGCCATGTTCTACATCAATGAGAAAGAAGCAAAAACAGATGAAGAGATCGCGTCACTAATTAGCTCCCAAATAAAAATTCCGACATCCAACCTTTAGGAACACAAACCTGACCATAAGAAAAACCAGCAATCACAAATTTAATACTCAACCCCAAATACATTAAAAACTTCAAATGCCAACCTATAACTTCAGAAACATCGAGAAATTGGGGTTGGCTTTAGCTATCCGATCAATATTTTCATTACTGAAACCGACAAACCGCAATACATGCATCTGAAATAAAACTTCCATTATCATATATGCCTTCATTAAACGAGCACCTTTTAGACTTTTTTCTTCCAGCTTCTTGTCATAGTGGGTGTAGTAGTTTCTTGTCCGAACAATCCCCCTTATCATTTTCATTCTCTCCTCCTCCTCTCCAAAATAATTCTTAAAAGGCTCAACAAGAGAAGCGATTCTCTCTCTAAGGCTTATTTCGTTTCCAAAATTAAGGAGATCTTTTATGAGCCCTTTATGCTCATCGGGGCACGCATTCAACACTTTATCCTTTAATTCACTATAATCAGACTTACTCATTTTTTTCCTATCATCTGTGCATCTATGGAAGCTCTCTATGCATTGAGCCATTGCCAGAAATTTTCCATCCAAGTATCTATATGCCTCCATTCTTGCTGCTAAATATAGATTAAGGGCCGATCCAAACCTCTGATACGCCTCAAACCAAAGGGTAATTGATTTTTGTAGCTGCATCCCCCCCACACTCATGTCAAAAATAAAGTCCCTGCTCTTCCCTCCCAAAAAAGAAGGAGAAAAGAATCTTCCGTTATAATGAACATCAAAGAAAACGGAGTGATCAAAATCGCCATTTATTCTGTTAGCGTCAGAAATTGCCTTTATTTCTCTTATGCAAGCCACCCTGTCCATTGCAAAAGAAAAGAAATTCAGAACCCTATCTATTAAAACTGCGGCATCTTCGTAGCAAACCTCTTTCTCGAAATTCAGATCCAAATACGTTTTCCCTATAAATCTTGCTTCACAGCTTTCATAATCAAGATAAACATTTGGTATCGTTACTAGCCGCATACTAAAATTATCATCGACACCAATTTCCATATTGGTTTTCGACCTATTGTCGACCGTCCATATCTCATCATCTGAAAATTCCAATCTTTTGTTAGCATCTCCGACCCAATGCTCTAATCCTTCGACAGATATTCTTATTTTTTTAAATGAAACTGGTACATTAGCGTCAAAGCTCGCATTAATATATGCCTGTTTGGCAATAATTTTTGATCGGGCGATCCCCCCAAATGATAGTGGGCGGCTCCGATAACGACAGCCTTCCAAAGTTACAGCACCAATTTTCTCAACCATTCCCTCCATCCGCCCGATATCCAGATCTCCGGAGAGAGCTTTTTTAACATCATTTAGACCTACCCCTGATTCAGTAACCTCAATGGAAACTTGATTATCCAAACTTATTTTGAGTTGCCCGTGAAATTCGTGCTCCGGATCAGATACTTTCCAGAAAATACCGGGAGCTGAAATTTTTTCTTCCATCATCTCTTTCCTTTTTACGAGCCTAGAATTCGCTTTTGATCGCCTTGTTGACATTTCGCCTTGTTAAGGGCACCTTCCTTCCGCCGGCGCAAAATCGCTGGCCGGGTTTGACAGCCTGAACCAGAGAGCCCCGTGCATCAAAGATGTCATGGCGGCTGTGCGTGGGACGCCTTCGGGCGTGCCGCCTCTGGTCGGTCTGTCAACCTGCGCACAGTCCGCCTCCATAGGAGGCCTCGAACGAGGACATGACATGCAGGAAAAAGAGCTTCTGGCCAAGGATTTCGGGGATACTTTGGATCTGGTTGTTGATCATCTAAACCAGATGCAAGCCGTATTCTTCGCCGTCCAAGTCTTACTGGACCCAGGAAAGCAGAAGCGACCGTTTGTCGAACAGGCAAAGCTGTTAGCCAAATGCGGCCGCTTCCAGGCCATTTTGTGGCGGGATACCTTCTTTTCAGATCGGGAGCGTCTGAAAAAGGATAGTAAGCCTATTCATTGACTCGATCTTCCACATCATCAAGCTGACGCCGACCGTGGATCACCGCCAGGATCTCCACTTCGTTATGGGATAGCCGGTATATCAAGCGGTAACTATAGACAAACCGCTCCCGCACATCCGACACACTCCATTCAGGCACGATGCGGCCCCGCTCGGGAAAGTCAGCCAGGGATCTTGATATGGCTCGGATCTTTTCAACAACCGCTTTAGCGTAGAACAGCGAGTCCTTAGCGATGTATTCGGCGATCTCGTCAACGTCATCAAGAGCTTCGGCGGACCAGCTTACTCGGACAGCCATTTGGCGAACCGCTTTTCTGCTTCTTCTTGGGGAATGCTCCCCTGCTCCTCAATGCTCTTGATACCATTCCGAATCTTTTTCAGAACGTAGAAGTGGTATTCAATGTCTTCCAGGGTGGCATCGTCCGGCAACTGGCCGAGCATCCGTTCGACATCTTGCTTGGCGGTTTGCATATCCGATTCCTGTGTCGTGGTTGTGGTAACCATCTTCCCCCCTTATTTAATGTTTAGGTTTGCGCTCCTGCAAACGTGACTTAGCTTATTTATTATCCTTCCCCCCGTCTTTAAACCAAGCCTTAGCGGCTCGCTGCGTCAGCTCAATCCCTCGCCGTGTTGCTTAAGCGTCGCGTTTGCTGCGTCGTACTCCGGGCTAGTTTGGCCAACTTCCGGCGCGATATTCCCACTGATCAGCCAGAGCTGATACATCGGAAATATAGCCTGAAGAACTTCAAGTTCTTCGGTGCTCATTCGGATGTCTTTATATCGAACACTATGCCAACGGCTGAATTTGATGTCGCTCCTTTTGATGAGCTCATCCATTCCAGCCTTATCAATAAGTGTTCTAGCCCGCTGCTGTATTGATTCCATATTCGTCTATTAAGACCAAAATAAATAATTGAACTGAAATAGTTCCACTGGCAATATTGATGTCAGTTCAATTATTTCACTGTTATATTTCAACTGGCACCACAAGGAACCACAGTGATGATACCGGAATTGGGGGACGCCATCAGCAACCGGCCGGAGTGGCCGCCGATGATGGCCTGGAGCGAGTTTGCGGAGTGGATCCGGCAGGAACCGGATGTGGTCCGGGGCTGGGTGGATAAAGGCTATCTGCCGACGGTAAAGGTCGGTCGCCGCCGCATGATCAATGTCGTTCTGCTGGTCGAGCAGTTGCGGGAGAGCGAGGTATGAGCAAGCGCGCCAGTAAACACCGCCAGCGGCAATTGATCTGCACCACCACCCATGACCGGGACAGCGGCCAAACCGTAATCAAGGTGGAAGGTCTGTTCGACGGTGAACGCACTTTCCAGGTGGAAAAGACCTTCGACGATCCTGTTAAAGCCTGCTCCTGCGCTGTGGACTACTGGGTGAGGGTGTTCCTGTGATTTGCGCCACCTACAAACGCCGGGGCCGCCGGTACCGCTATCAACGCATAGCCGACAAGGCCGTTTCCCTGAGCATCGCTCAAATCTCTCTGCTGCGCCGGGCCGGTGTCCGCCTGCTCGGCCTCATCGTTTCAACCGGAGAAACGCTCCGTGTCCACGCTCGTAATGCTGTGGGCGTTGTGGATTACGCCGAGTTCCCCGCTGACCGCGCCGACGCCGCCAAAGCCTTTGTTTACGGCGCCGCCCGCAACCGCTCCCCGCAACTGTCCTTGTTTCAGGGGGTGCTATGAGTACGTCTGCGATGGCGCCGCCCCGCCCTACGCCCGCACCTATCGGTTCTGACCGCCAGGCCGCCGCTTTTGCCGTCCTGGGCACCGCCCCACGGGCCGCCCCGCTGTCCCGCTCCGTCACCGTCCTCCTCGATCGCGAACTCTTGGGGCGGTATGTATTAGCAGGGGCAAGGCTCGCCCTGGCGACGCTCGCGCTTGGCCTTGCGCCTGCTAATACATGCCGCACCGTTCGCACTGGATCGAGGGGGACGGTGATGGAGCGGGTCAGCCCCCCGCTCTTGATCCTGATTCCGAGAGAGCGGTTTTGCCCTTCAAGAAAAGCGCCTTTGCCGACTTGTCGGCGCCTTTCTTCTTTTCTGCTTGAGGTCCGCTTATGAGCCGCTGGGGCCGTTTTTTGTGTGAGGAATGCGGTGATTTTTTCCCGGATTCCATGATGTCCGAGGAAGAGAACGTTTGTTACGGCTGCTTCGATGCGCCGGAGCATGACGACACCGGCGACAGCAACGAACGTCACTATGACGATGACGACGATTTCGAAGATCCCTTCGCGGATTGAAGGGTGTTGCCAAGCGGAGCGCGGAGGGCCTTGGCCCGGAGGTGCGAGGGATCGTTACCGGCAGGCCGGTACCGCGTACGGGTGAACTTAGTCCGCCCTGTGGGCCATCCCCGATGCCCCGCACGGCTGACTTAGTGAATAGAGCCCGGTCCCCCTGGGGACGCACACGGCTTTTTTGATGGGGGTTAACCATGCACGTAAAGGAATGGGCACAACAACACGACGAAAAGCCCCTGCTTGGCGCCTTACACGACCTGGAAAACGCGGTCAGTAAGCAGTGGGTTATGGAAATGGTCTTCGCCGCCAAGGCGCGCTGCCTGGGTTACGTCAGCGCCTTGTTTTGGCGCGACCTGATTACCGGCCCGGAACACGAACGCTTTTGCCAGGACATCCTAGCCCTGGCCCGGCAGGGGAAGCCTCATGCGGTTTCACCATAACGCCAACGCCTCCACGCCGGAAAGCCGGAGTGAGTGCGGACTGTACCGAACCCGCCGCCTGCGGCCTGGCTTGTTCGTCGCGGAACGCCGCTGGCACCCCGGCGAGAAACCCCGGCACCTGTACGCCCCCTGGCGCGTTATCGGCTTCGCCAAGGACGAACGCCAGGCGCGCCACCTGTGCCGCCGGGCCCGAGGCCCCATCACCGACGCCCGCGCCATCCTGCGGGACCTGGGCTTGGTGGCCCTGGCCAATGGGAGGGCGTCATGAGCGATTGGAATTGGCTGGCATGGCTGAACGTGGGGATTTTCGTCGCCTCGATGCTGGTGCTTTTTGCGGCGATTCTGGAAGCGCAATGTCAGTTTTTCTTGGACGGTACGAGTTGGTTGGAGTGGCTAAAAACGCCCGCGTTTTGGGCTGTCGTGGCGGGCGATTTACTGGTGATTGTGCTGATGGGATGGGCCGCACTCCTGCATTAAAGCGGGTGTGTTCGATCTGGCAACAGCCTGGAAAACACCTGGCGTTTTGCCATACCGAACACACCACGGCGACACACACCGCCAATCCACCACAGTACGAAACCAAAACTGAAACGAGAAAGGGGAACCGACCATGCAATTTGAAATGACCCTCACCGTCCTCGGCATTAGCCGCATGAACATTGAAGGCCGCACCTTCTGTTCCGTCCACACCGGGCAAATGCCCGTGGGCGATGCCGCCAACGATTGCCGGGGCTACGAAGTTACCAAGATGGGCGCCGAGCCCGCCGTCTTCGACCAGATCGCCGCCGACTTCCAACCCGGCGAGGACGTGCACTTCATCGCCCAACTTAAAAAAGCCGGTGGCGGCAAAAGCCAGCCTTACCTGATCGGTGTGGTGCCCAAAACCGCGCCCCCGGCCTCTCAAGCCACTAAGACCACCGGCACGGCCAAGGCAGACAGCAAGTAACGGGCCGCTTAAAAAATGGAAATGATTGTGTGCAGCGGGCAATGGCAACAGGCGCAGGACGGCGCGGTGTATTGCCTGGGCACACTGGAAATGGCGAGCGTCGGCCCCTTCGGGTTACCGGCGCTCACCTACGGGGAGGCAAACGCCATCCTCGGCGCCGCGGTGGGTTTGTACGCCGTGGTGTGGGTGTTCCGGACATTGGCGTGGTTCATCAAAAGCCATGCCCGTGACCGCTGAGCACGCAAACCTTAAACCACTTGAAAGAAGGAAATCGCTATGAAACGCGCAACGCAACGCGCACTGCAAGAACGCCGTCTCCTGGGCGGTTCTCCCGTGGTCCGTTTGGGCCGCAATGGGGCCATTGGGGGCGGTGTGGCTGGCGCCGCCGCACTCGGAGCCACCACCGCGCAAGCGGCCATCGATGTGAGTGGCACGGTGACGGAGATCGAGGAGGGCAAACAGAGTGCCAATGATATTGGCCTCGCGGTCCTCTCGTTCATCGGGCTGGTCCTGGTGTTCATGTTGCTCCGCCGGGCCATGCGGTAACCCATTCCACTACCGGGGGCTTCGGCCCCCTTTTTCCTTTTCCATCTTTTCACCATCGAGGTTTGGGTTTTCAGAGTGAGCCGGACACCCGGTCATTCTGAAAACCCGATAACGAGGGCACCACCATGGAAACCGGGGGAGATATAGGGCCATGGATTTATCTCATTGTCATGCTGTCCGCCCTGTACATGCTTTTTCAATCATGAGCGGTCATACCGGAGACGGCGCATGCTAGCCGCATTAAAAAAAGCGTTGAACCGCGAGGTCATCCGATATTGGGGGCTGACGTGGTGGGATCTGATCCGCCTATACCTGATTGAGGTGGTTATTTTTACTGTAGTCATGGCGCTGCTTAATCCCGCCATGGCGGCCTACGGCGACGATTACGTTGCGTACCAGACGAAGACATGGCCCTGGGATCAAGCCGGATCAAGCGCCGCCTGCCGTGCCTTCTATGACAGCTTGCCGGAACGGAGCCGCGATTCAGCAAACCGGTGCCGGTTGGTGGAAGTGAACCATCAGCCCCAGTACTACGAACAAAAATACTGTTCAGGCAGCTATCCAATCTTTGCCCTTGCCCCGGATGGGGTCACACCAGCCTGTCTCCCTGAGCCGCCCGCCGCCTGCGATACCAGCAAATACCCCAATGGTCACCTTGAGGAAGAGTTGCTTTTTGAAGGCGGCCCGCCCGGTGAACTGTTTTGTTATGAGAGCTGCCGCTTTACCTACGATGGCCCTACGTCCTCCAGTGTGCCGTGGATCTACGCCAACGGCACCAAAACCTATTGGGTGAATGGCATCAGTTCCGGGCAGACCTGCCAAGCGGACGAGATCCCGGATGCCTGGGTGGACAACGGCATGGCCATTCCGGACCGCTGGTCCGCAGAGGATGTGCCGTTCGGGCAGTTCTTGGATTCTGAAGGCTGCTATATCGGCATCAACCAGGACCGATTTTGCCAAACGGAAAGCGGGGGCTGCCCCAATTCCGTCACTGCCCCCGACGGCAAGCGATATTGTCTCATGCCGGATGACGACGACGAAGACCCGGACGATCCCGACAATCCGGGCGACCCTGATGATCCCGGTGATCCCGGTGATCCCGACAATCCCGATGAACCGGAAGAGCCAGAGGTGTATTGCGACGAAAACGGCGGCTGGAACGGCAGTTCTTATTGCAATGCGGGGGATGACGGTCACTGGGGGCCCGGCTGCGGCTGGGACTGCGGCGGTGGTGATGGAGGTGGAGGTAACGATGGCGACGACGACGGCAATGATGATGGTGGTGGTGGCAACGATGGCGGCGGCGGTAACGGTGACGATGGTGGCGGTGACGGCAATGGTGATGGAGAGGGAGACGGCGACGGAGACCAGGACGACGGCGACGACGGCGAGGGGGACGGCGAAGGGGGCGGCATCGGCCCCGGTAACTGTGACGTGGACGGCCAGGACGCCCCCGAATGCACCGAGGACCAGGACAGCGTGCAATGCGCTATAGCGTTAAACACCTGGTACCTCAACTGCCGTGACAAGCTGTGGAAGGCGGACGTGGAAGGCACTGAGGAATACCTCGCCGGCGATAGCTTGCTGACCGACAGCGATAAAAACACCATCCGCGAGCGGGAAATCAACCTGAGCGACACGCTATCCGACCTGGACGACAGCGGTGCGGGCTTGGGCGGCTCGGCCTCCTGCCCGGCGGATTTGACGGTGGACCTGGGGCGGTGGGGCACTATCACGCTGCCTATGACCTATCTGTGCGAACTGGCCATCACCATTAACCCCGTGGTGCAAGCTCTCGGCTGGTTAGTGGCCGCGCTGATCCTCCTGGAACGAATGTCCGATAACTGATCACCGACACTGGAGGGAGGGTTGTTATGCCCGCGTTTCTCGCCCCCATCGCCGTTTTCCTGGCCCAAATCATCGGGCCGCTCACCAGCCGAGTGCTATTGGCCCTGGGGATCGGCGTTATCTCCCTGACTGGCGTTCAGTCCGGCATTAACGCCCTGCTGAACAAGGTCACCACACATTTCGGCGGCGTGGCCGGAGACGCGGCGTCGTTGATCACCCTGGCCGGTTTTGACGTGTTCTTCAGTCTGGTGATTTCCGCCTATGTGGGCGTCATCAGCATGAAAACGCTATACGGGGCCTATAAGCGGTTTGGTTTTGGCATGGGGGGTGACGGCTAAATGTTCTGGTTGATTACCGGCAAGCCGGGCTGTGGCAAAACCAGCCACGCCATTGATTTTCTGCTGCATGATGAACGCTTCGCCGTGGAGGGCAGTGAGACCCGCCGCCCCGTCTATTACCGGGGCATTCGGGATTTGGCGGTGGAATGGCACGAACTCACCGACAGCGAAACCGAAAGCTGGCCCGAGCATCTGCCGGACGGCGCGGTGCTGGTGGTGGACGAAGCGCAACAAATCTGGCCGGTACGGCCCTCCAGCAAACCCGTTCCCGCAGGACTCACGGCACTGGAAACCCACCGGCACCACGGCTGGGACATTATCTTCATCAGCCAGGACCCGTCCTTACTGGACACCCACGCCCGGAAAATCTGCAACGAACAATTCCACTATTCGCGGCCCTTCGGCGCCCCCTTCGTCATCGAGTACCACTCGGGATCCGGCTATGTGAACCCGGCCAGCCGTACCGACCTAGCGTCCTGCATCCAGAAGAAAAAGAAACTTCCCAAACGGGTATGGCACCTCTACAAATCCGCCGAGATCCACACCCATAAATTCCGGTTGCCGAAACTGGTCTACATCGCTGGGGTGTTGGTGCTGTTGGTGGTGGTCTTTGTGTATCGGTTCGTGACCGGCGTGGGACTCAGCGACGACACCAGCGTGATTAACGGAGAAAACGCTGCCATGGAGCAGGTCGGGCCCAGCACGGGAACCAGGGTTGGGCGGTATCAGGCACCGGCATCCTGGTCCGAGCTCATGGCACCGGACGTCCCCGGCCTGCCGTACACCGCCCCCTTGTACAACGATATTGCGCGTCAGCCAACGGCCGCCCCGGTCATTCACGGCTGCATGGCCTTCGAGAACGACCAGAGCGATTGCCGGTGTTACACCCAGCAAGGCACCCGCATTGCCGACATGCCGCACGCCATGTGCCTCAAGGCGCTTAAGGACGGCGTGTTCAATCACCTGGCCAGCAACGACAGCGATGCCACCGGGCGCGGCGCGCCACGGCGGGATGAGGGCGCCTCGGGCGTGCCATCCGGCGGGGCGCGCCGCGCCCCCAGCGAAAAGACGTCCCTGTAACACGTCTTACAACTCGATTTCATCGAGCACACTAGACCACATTAAGAGGTGAATCATGGCGAAGGCCCCGAAACACTGCATAGCCCTGGACGACGATTTACAGGAAAGCCCTTGGGGCAGACTCTTTGTCGATGACAGCACCGGGGACACCTTCGACCTGCGCGGGGTGAATGTCATCCACTTCGGCACGGATACCGTGCGCCAGCTTTACCGGGGACGGCTGCAACCGCATATCCTGGCCCTGTTCGAGGAACCGGGCATCGTCGATTTCGCCGGCAAACGCTGGTCCGCCGGACGGATCGGGCGGGACTCCGGGTATCAGTACCGCCTGCAGAACGCCGATTTGGGCGTGATCCTGCTAATTAAGTCCTTCCACGCCAAGGATGACGCCATCGGTACCCACCTCAAAATCGAGATGTCCCCCCACTGTATCCAGGCCCACAGCCCGCGAGAGCTGCAAACCCTCATGGATGACCTGGCCGACCAGGTGCTGACGCACGCCACGGCCCATCAAGCTGCCGTTCATATCGCCATGGACGTGCAAGGCTGGGCACCGCCCCAGGACTTCCAACCGCACCTACACTGCCGATCCCGGCGAGTCCGGCAGTATGACGGCGTGGACAGCATCGAATGGGCCTCATCAAGCGCGACCTATGGCCGTGGGGAGTCCTGGCTGTTCGGCTCCCCCTCCGGTATTCAGTTGGCTGTGTACGACAAGACCAAGGAAGCCATCGCCAAGGATAAACTCGACTACTGGCGCAGCGTGTGGAGCCAGGCCGACGGCTATCAGGAAGAACGCCAGGTGTTCCGGATCGAGTTCCGGTTCCACCACTCCATCGTCGAGCAGTTCTCGCAAGGGTCCGTGGACTACCAGACCGGCGCCGTGGTCGATTTCCACGACTATGCCAGCCTCCATGATCATCTGGACGCCCTGTGGCGCTATGGCTGCGATGCCTACCGCTACCTCCGCCGTCCTGGCCTGTATGACCCGTTCTGGACCGTGGTAAGCCGTCAGGCCCTCCCCCTGGACCCGCAACCGGTGAAGTACAAGCGCTACCACAAAACGGCCTCGGGCTTCTCAGGGAAGAACGTGGAACTGCTGCTCGGCAACTACATCAGCTGCGCCGCCCGCCACCGCTTGTCCGCCTGCCAGGCCTGGAAAGCCCTTGAGTCCCTGCCCTTCTTCGACGTCATCGAGGACCACTACCGCGCCAAGGGCAAAAACACCTACGACCTGCGGCGACACATAAGACAACTACTGGAAGAACGCATAGTCCGCTGGGGGCAAGCCATATGATAAAACAACTGCCGGACGGCCAGTGGCTGGTCGATGTTGAGCCGGTCAAAGGGCATCGGCGCCGAAAGCGCTTTAACACCAAGGGGGAAGCCAAACGATTCGAGGCGCATATCAGGACCACGCTTCGGGACACGGCGCCATGGGAGTTACCGCGCAAGGACAACCGTAGCTTGTGGGATCTGGCGCAGCGGTGGTACGACCTCCACGGCAAAACACTAAAGGCCGGAAAAAAACGCCTTCCGCTTCTGAAAATGGCGTCGGATGCGTTGGCCTGCCCTGCCGATCGCGTGAAGCCGCTAAGGTATCTGGAGTACCGTAATAGCCGCTTGGAAAACGGGACTCACCCCAAGACACTGAATAATGAACTTGGCTTCATCAATGCGGTGTACAACAAGCTCCACCGGCTGGGGGATATCAGTTACCCCAATCCCCTGTCCACCGTGGAACCGCTTAAGGTCGAACAACGGGAACTGTCCTGGCTCACGCTGCCGCAAATAGCGCTGTTGCTTTCCAAAACCGATGAGAGCCCCAATCCGCACCTATCCATGGTGACCAAGGTTTGCCTGTCCATTGGTGCCCGTTGGGGAGAAGTGCAGTATTTAAGGGCGTCTCAGTTGCGTTCCGGGATGATTACCCTGAGCCTGACCAAATCCGGCAAGGTCCGATCCATTCCCATATCCGATGATTTCGAAAAAGAGTTGCGGGCCCATTTCCAGGCTCACGGGAATCTGGCGGCCACGTTGAAGGGGTTTCGGGTAGCGCTCCGCAAGTCCGGCATTGAACTGCCGAGGGGACAGGCAAGCCACGTGCTGCGGCACACCTTCGCGGCGCACTTCGTGATGAACGGGGGAAACATTCTTACGCTACAGAAGATACTTGGCCACGCGTCCATCAACATGACGCTGCGCTATGCCCACCTGGCGCCGGATCATCTGCGAGAGGCCATCTCGCTTAATCCGTTTTCGACACTTCATCGACAGTAAGCACAAACGAAAAAGCCTTGCCCGGAAAATCTCTTTCCAGAACAAGGCTTTACGTTTCTCTCGTTTGGTCGGGACGGGAGGATTCGAACCTCCGACCCCTTGCACCCCATGCAAGTGCGCTACCAGACTGCGCTACGCCCCGAGAGTGGTTGCTTGCTCGGCAGAGAGGGCTCTGCGTCGAAGCGGCGGGAATCATAACGGATTCATGACGCGGATGGAACCCGAAAAACCGCCGCCCGGCGTTGGTTGGGTGGGAATTGGCCAGCCCCCCGCTCAGGCCTTCAGCGCGTCCAGCACTTCCTCCAGCTCCACCCTCATTTGCCGGATCAGCTGATGGTAGCGAGTGGCGCTTTCGGAGTTGGCGTCGCCGGAGAGCTGCTGACGGGCACCGCCGATGGTGAAGCCTTGCTCATAAAGCAAGCTGCGGATCTGGCGGATGGTGAGCACGTCCTGACGCTGGTAATAGCGGCGGTTGCCGCGCCGCTTCACCGGTTTCAGTTGTGGAAACTCCTGCTCCCAGTAACGCAGCACATGCGGCTTCACATCGCACAGCTCGCTGACCTCGCCAATGGTGAAGTAGCGTTTGCCGGGGATGGCGGGAAGCTCGTCGTTATTACTGGGTTCCAGCATGGTAATCTTCCACCCGCTGCTTGAGTTTCTGACCAGGCCGGAAGGTCACCACCCGCCGAGCGGTTATGGGAATTTCCTCACCGGTCTTGGGATTGCGACCGGGCCGCTCACTTTTATCACGCAGTTCGAAGTTGCCGAAGCCGGACAGTTTCACCGGGCGATTGTTTTCCAGCGCTTCACGCAATTCCTGGAAAAACATCTCCACCAATTCCTTGGCTTCCCGTTTGTTCAGTCCCAACTCTTCGTGCAGTCGCTCCGCCATGCCGGCCTTGGTCAGCGCGCTCATATCTGCCTCGGTTTAGACCCTGAGATTGGCGTTAAATCGTTGTTTTAACTGGGATACTACCGCTTCGACCAGGGCATTGACCTGATCGTCCCTAAGAGTGCTGGAAGCGTCCTGGAAGGTCAAGGTCATGGCCAGGCTTTTGTAACCCTGGTCGATGTGCTCGCCCTGGTAGACATCGAATACCTGCACATCGCGCAGACGTTCGTCGCAGGTTTCCCGCACCAGTTCCAGCAGGTCCCCGGCCGCCACTTCGGTGGCCACCACGAAGGCCAGGTCCCGCTGCACGCGTGGGAATTCGGACACCGGCTGGAACCGTGGCAAACGCCCGGTCACCAGCGGTTCCAGGATCAACTCGAACAGATAAAGGTCGGCGGGCAAATCCAGTTGGGCGGCCAGACGCGGATGAATACGCCCCAGATAACCCACGGTCTCGCCATCCCGCTCCAGCCGCGCGCACTGCCCCGGATGCAAGGCCGGGTGGGTGGCGGCGACAAAGCGGAAGTCCTCGCTGGCGGACAGCGCCAGCAGGGATTCCACGTCCCCTTTCAGGTCATAGAAATCCACCGCACGCGGTTTGCTCTGCCAATGCGCCGGTGCCGCGCTGCCATAGAGCAGCCCCGCCACCATCGGCTGCTGAGTGAGTTCCTGCTCACCGGGCACGAAGCGCAGCCCGGTTTCGAACAGGCGCAGACGGTCAATTTGCCGGTTCAGGTTGCGCTGGGCGGTGGTCAGCAGGCCCGCCATCAGGGTGGTGCGCATCACACCGAGATCGGCGGAAATCGGGTTCAGCAATGCCAGAGGCGGGTGATCCGGATCCACCTGGGCCAGGATTTCCGGCGCCACGAAGCTGTAGGTGATCGCTTCCATATAGCCGCGATCGCGCAGCGCATCGGACAGCCGGCGCAGCGGCACCTTGTGTTCGTATTGCGTGTTGCCCGCGGGGGTGCCCGCCGGTACCCGGTTGGGCAGACGGTCGTAACCGTGAATCCGCGCCAGTTCCTCGATCAGGTCCTGCTCGATGGCCATGTCGAAACGCCAGCTCGGCGCGGTTACCCGCCAATGCCCCTCGCCCTGTTCACTCACGTCCATGCCAAGCCGTTGCAGAATGTCGACGATTTCTTCGTTCCGCAGGGGGCTGCCCAGCAATCGGGTGGCGTGATCGGCATACAGTTCGATGGCCGCCGGGGCCGGCAAGGACGCCGCGTCCTCGCTGCCGCTCACCGGGCCGGGACGGCCACCGGCGATCTCCAGGATCAGGGCAGTGGCGCGCTCGATGGCCCGGGCTTGCAGCGCAGGATCCACGCCACGCTCGAAGCGATGGGAAGAATCGGTGTGCAGGCCGTAGGAACGAGCTTTGCCAACAACGGCCAGCGGACTGAAGAAAGCGCATTCCAGGAACAGATCACGGGTATCAGCGGATACCGCGCTGGGGCGGCCGCCCATGATGCCGGCCAAGGCCAGTGGCCCCTGCCCATCGGCGATCACCAGGGTATCGTCGCGCAGTTCCAGAGTCTGTTCGTCCAGGGTTTCCAGCCGTTCACCGGCTTGCGCCCGGCGTACACGGATGCCGTCGCTGAGACGGTTCAGATCAAACGCGTGCAACGGCTGACCCAGTTCCAGCAGGACATAGTTGGTGACGTCCACCACCGGATCGATGGAGCGCAAACCGGCCCGGCGCAGCCGTTCCACCATCCACAGCGGCGTCGGCGCGGAAACGTCGACGTCCCGGATCACCCGGCCCAGATAACGGGGGCAGGCTTCGGCGTCGTCCACGGTCACCGGGAAAACATCATCGATCCGGGGCGCCACCGGCTCGATGGCCGGTTCATTCAGCGGCACCCGGTTGAGCACGCCCACTTCCCGGGCCACGCCGCGCAGACTCAGGCAATCCGCCCGGTTGGGGGTCAGGTCCACTTCGATGATAGTGTCGTTGAGCCCGAGATAGTCACGGATATCGGTGCCCACCGGCGCGTCTTCCGGTAGTTCAAGCAGACCGTCGATGAGGTCTTCCATGCCCAGTTCGGAGGCGCCGCAGAGCATGCCCTCGGAAGGCTGACCGCGCAGCTTGGCCTTCTTGATCTTGAAGTCGCCGGGCAACACCGCGCCGATACGGGCAAACGGCGCCTTCAGCCCTTCGCGGGCATTGGGGGCACCGCACACCACCGGGAACACCTCCGTGCCATCGTCCACTTCGCACAGACGCAGTTTGTCGGCATCCGGGTGCGGCTGGCAGCTTGTGATGCGACCCACCACCACTCCGCTGAAGGCCGGCACCACCGGCTCCACGGCGTCCACTTCCAGACCCGCCATGGTCAGTTGGTGCACCAGCGTGTCGGTATCGATGTCGGGATTAGCCCATTCCCGTAACCAGGCTTCGTTGAAACGCATTCTCGGTGTTCCTTAAATTCGGTTCGCGGCCGCTCGGCCTACGCTGCGGTATCCGGTGGTGACGCGCTCAGGCGAATTGCGAGAGCACGCGCACATCGTTTTCGAAGAACAGACGCAGATCGTTGACGCCATAGCGCAACATGGTCAGGCGTTCGATCCCCATGCCGAAAGCGAAGCCGGTGTAGCGCTCAGGATCCACGCCACCGTGCTCCAGCACTTTCGGGTGCACCATGCCGCAGCCCATGATTTCCAGCCAGCCGCTGTGAGAACACACCCGGCAGCCTTTACCGCCACAGCTCACGCAGCCCACATCCACTTCGGCACTGGGCTCGGTGAAGGGGAAGTAGCTGGGGCGGAAGCGCACCGGCAGATCATCCACTTCAAACACGAATTTGAGGAACTCCGCCACCGTGCCCTTGAGATCGGCGAAAGTGATGCCCTCGTCCACCAACAACCCTTCCACCTGGTGGAACATGGGAGTGTGGGTGAGGTCGGAGTCGCAGCGGTAAACGCGGCCCGGAGCGATGATCCGGAACGGCGGTTTACCGGCTTTCATCACCCGTACCTGTACCGGCGAGGTATGGGTGCGCAGCAGACGCCCGTCTCCGAAGTAGAAGGTGTCATGCATGGCCCGGGCCGGGTGATGATCGGGGATATTGAGCGCCTCGAAATTGTGGTAGTCGTCCTCCACTTCCGGGCCTTCGGCGATGTCGAAACCGAGCCGCAGGAAGAAATCCTCCATGCGCCGGCGCATGCGCGTCACCGGATGCAGGGCGCCAGGCATTTCGCCACGGCCCGGCAGGGTCACATCCAGCGCTTCCTCGGCGAGACGGGCATTGAGTACCTGCTCCTGCAGCAGGGACTTGCGCGCTTCGATGGCGTCCTGGACCCGTTGCTTGCCCTCGTTGATCAAAGCCCCGGCCTTGGGACGCTCTTCCGGCCCCAAACCACCCAGACTCTTGAGCAGAGCACTGATTTCCCCTTTCTTGCCCAGATAGCGGACCCGCACCTCGTCCAGAACGCGGGCGTCGCCGGCCTCGGCCACCTGCGCCAACGCTTCGCTGACCAGGGTTTCCAGGTTCTCCATCATAAAGCCTTATCCACCAGTGGTTGCTGATTTCCCCCGCCACGCCCCTGGCCCGCGGGTCGATCCCATCGCGGCCTGACGGCCACGCAAACGAAAACGGGGGAAGAGCGCGAGCTCTTCCCCCGTCGAGAGTGCCTTGTCGTTACGCTTCTGATTACAAGAGTAACGTCACAGGTGCTCAGGCGGCGAGGCTCGCTTTGGCTTTCTCAGCCAAAGCACCAAACGCGCCCAGATCACGCACGGCCAGATCGGCCAGCACTTTACGGTCGATGTCGATGGATGCCTTTTTCAGACCATCGATCAAACGGCTGTAGGACAGGCCGTTAACACGGGCCGCGGCGTTGATACGCACGATCCACAGACGACGGAACTGACGCTTGCGAACTTTACGGTCGCGATAAGCGTACTGACCCGCTTTGGTTACCGCCTGTACCGCTACGCGGAACACCCGGCTGCGCGCGCCATAGTAACCTTTGGCTTGCTTAAGGATTTTCTTGTGCCGGCGACGGGCCTGCACACCACGTTTAACTCGAGCCATTATTCAGATCTCCAAAAACCAGTTGCGATACTGAGCTGTTGGCTCAGCTATAGGGCATCATGCGTTTAACCAGGGCCACATCATTCTCGTGGACTTCCTGCTTCGGACGCAGCTGACGAATCCGCTTGGAGGACTTCTTCGTCAGAATGTGGTTTTTGAATGCCTGCTTGCGCTTGAAACCGGAGGCGGTTTTCTTGAAACGCTTTGCAGCCCCGCGGTTTGTCTTGATTTTAGGCATGGTTACCTTCTCGTTGCTGAGTACTTGATTACCTTAAGCAACCCGAATCCGGATCACTTCTTCTTTTTGCCCGGGCCGAGCACCATGATCATCTGGCGCCCTTCCATGTTCGGGCGTTGCTCGACGGAACCGTATTCCGCCAAATCCTCTTCAATCCGTGCCAGCAGCTCGCGACCGAGCTCCTGGTGCGCCATTTCCCGACCCCGGAAACGCACGGTGACCTTGGCTTTATCGCCGGTTTCGAGGAAACGCTTCAGGTTACGCAGCTTCACCTCGTAGTCGCCGGAATCCGTGCCAGGCCGGAATTTGATTTCCTTGACCTGAGTCTGGCGTTGTTTCTTGCGAGACTCCTTGGCCTTCTGTTTTTGCTCAAACAGATGCTTGCCGTAATCCATGATCCGGCAAACGGGCGGTTCCGCACCAGGGGAGATTTCCACCAGATCCAGCTGCTTCTCGGTGGCCGTTTGTAACGCTTCCTCCAGGGAAACGATACCAAGCTGCTCACCGTTTTCGTCGATCAGCCGCACTTCGCGGGCCTGGATTTGCTGATTGATGTTGGCACGCTGCTCGCGTCCCTTGCCTCCACGCTTAATGTCGTGAACCTCCACTTAGTGAATCGAAATGAGGCGAACCTCGCCCGTTTTGACGGGTAGCGCGACATTGTATGCCACGCGGCGACACCCGGACAACCCCGACGCCGGGCATCGAATCTCAAAACGGGAATGTTTGGTAGGCACGATTGGATTCGAACCAACGACCCCCACCATGTCAAGGTGGTGCTCTAACCAACTGAGCTACGTGCCTGCAGAGGGGCGCAATTTTAGGGATACGCGAGCCCCCTGGCAAGCCCTGGCGGCGGCTTTATTGACCGGACCATGGCAATAAGGGCATTCGCCATCCCGGCCGGGGACGCCTTGCCGCTATACTGCCGGGGCACCCTTGAAGGCCATTCCCGGCGAAACAGCCCCCCGCCATGAGGGCACCGCCGGGACAATCCGCCGCTCGCCCGAACCGGAATTCGACATCATGAGCGACCTCGCCTGGGAAGACACTTTGTTGATCAAGCTGGGGCTGGCACTGCTTCTCGGCCTGCTGGTGGGCATTCAGCGGGGCTGGCGGGACCGCGATCAGCCACCGGGCCAGCGGGTGGCCGGGGTGCGCACTCATGCTCTGGTGGGACTGCTGGGCGGGGTCTGCGCGGCGCTCGCGGACCATGCCGGCGGTCTGATTCTGGCCGCGGGGTTCGCCACCGTGGCGCTGGTCGGGACTTTCGCTTTCGGGATACGCGCCTATCGCGTGAGCGATTACAGCATCACCGGACTGATCGGGCTGCTGCTGACCTTCACCGTGGGCGCTCTGGCCATACTACAGGCCCCGGAGATCGCCGCCGCCGTGGCCGTGATCACCACCATCGTGCTGGACAACAAGAAGGAGGCGCATGACTTACTGCGCAAACTGCACCAGCAGGAACTGGACGCCGGCCTCAAGCTGCTGCTGATCTCGGTGGTGGTCCTGCCTCTTCTGCCCAACCAGGGCTACGGCCCGGGCGAAATGATCAATCCCTACGAGATCTGGTGGATGGTGGTGTTGATCGCCTCCATTTCCTTCGTTGGCTACTTCGCGGTACGGGTGGGAGGAACCGAGCGGGGTCTGCTGTTCACCAGCGTTTTTGCCGGCCTCAGTTCCTCCACCGCACTGACCCTGCACTTCGCCCGCCTGTCACGGAAGTCGCCACCGCTTTCGCCGCTGCTGGCGGCGGGTATCCTGCTGGCCTGCGGCACCATGTTTCCGCGCATCCTGATCTACTGCCTGCTGATCAACCGGCAGTTGCTGCCAGCGCTGGCGCCACCGGTACTGGTGATGGCCCTGCTGCTTTATCTTCCCGCCCTGGTCATCTGGTTACGTCATCGCACCGAAGCCAGCGTCGAGCAGCCCGCCTTGAAACAAAACCCGCTGGATCTGAAATCGGCCCTGTTTTTCGGCTTACTGTTGCTGATCATCATGGCCCTGGGCGCTCTGCTCCAGGAATGGTTGGGTGATACCGGCATCTACCTGCTCGCCGCCACGTCCGGCATCACCGATGTCGACGCCATCACTCTGTCACTGACCCGGCTGTCCCGCCAGGGGCTGGCCCTCGACACCGCCGTGCTGGCCATCGTGCTGGCAACGGCGGTGAATAATCTGGTGAAAACCGGCATGGCCCTGACCATCGGCGACCGTGCCCTGGGCCGCTCGGTGCTGGTCCCGATGGCGGTGTCCCTGGGCGCCGGTCTGCTCACCGCCTGGTTGCTATAAGGGCGGACCAGCACGCTCAGCGGCGGCGGGCGCTCCAGGCGGCCTCAATCTGGCGGGCACGGGTGATGGAGTCCTGCACCAGAGCACTCTGGTGCTCGGCGAACTCGCGGATGATTTCCAGCGCGGAGCGCACATCACGACGAAAGATGGTCTCCACCAGCGCTTTGAAGAACGACAGGCATTCCTTCATTTCATCGTGATCCAGATGCAATGCCATGAACCAGGTGCGCTGCAGCGCCGGTTGCAGGTTACCCAGCACTGATTCCACGTAGCTGTTGCGGGCGAAGGGATAGGCCAGTTCCAGAAAACGGAAGCACAGGGTAAAAAAGCGCTCCACGTTGCGCTCGCCGGCGGCCAGTTGCAGTTCATGAATCAGCTCGATGAACGGGTCCAGGTCCTCCTCGCGCAGGGACTTGATGGCCTTGCGGATCACCAGCCCAAGCAGCACCTGGACCAGTTCATACAGCCCCTGCACTCCGGCTTCCGTCAGTTCACGCACCACCGCGCCCCGCCGCGGCAGGATCTCGATCAGATGACGGCGCTCCAGAATCAGCAACGCCTCGCGCACCGACCCCCGGCTCACCTCCAGCTCACCGGCCACCCGCAGTTCCTGAATCCGGTCGCCGGCCAGCATTTCACCACGGATGATCTGGCCGGCCAGGTGACCGGCGATCTGCTCGGCAAGGCTTTGGTTGGCTTTGAAGGTCACGATCGTCGCATTGTTTAACAATTTGGAAGCATTGTCGGACTATACAACAGGAGATCAAGCAACACAGCGCCCTGTTTACGTAACGGTTTGCAATTATCGGCATTCAGCCCGGTGACAAGTTCATCCCGGTCTGGTTAGCTCAAGGGGAAGTCCCCGACCGGACTGGGGCACAGAGGAGGACGGGTCAGTGGACACCGTGTCGATGCATCAGGCTCTGATTACTGAATTACCGCTGGTGGACGCCCTGTTCGACCAGTACGCGGAGCGCTTTGGCCGTGACCAGACCGCCTATCGCAACCATGTCTATCGCCTGGTCAATCTGGTGGCGCTGCAGCAGCCGCTGACGGAAGACACCCTGGAAAAACTACAGGTCGCGGCCTTCTTCCATGACGCCGGCATCTGGCTGGCCGGCACCTTCAATTACCTGAGCCCTTCCGCCCGTCTGGCCTGCCACTATCTCCATGAGACCGGCCGTGGAGCCTGGAGCGCGGAGGTTCAGGACATGATCCTGGATCATCATAAGCTCAGCGCCTGCGAGCCCGGCAAGACAGCGCTGGTGGAGGCATTCCGCCGCGCCGACTGGATCGATCTGTCCCGGGGGCTGCTGCGCTTTACCGTGCCGCGTCCGGCTCTGCGCGCGGTGCTGCGCCGCTTCCCCAACGCCGGCTTCCACCGCCGGCTGCTGACGCTGTTCCTGCGTCAGATGGCCACCGAGCCCTGGCGTCCTTTGCCGATGCTGCGGCGTTAGCTTTCGCTGCCCCTCTTCCTCATCCCGGTCCTTTCTTTTAAGGGAGCGTCTGCACGCCAATTCGCCGCCAGGGCGGCTCCCACAGGGGCGTCAGAGCCCGTGGAGAGTCGCCGGTCAGAATTCCAGGACACGCTACAAGCACATCCATGTGGGCTCGGGTTTGGCCTTCCCTGGCCAAGCACGGTCATGGAATTCATGACCGGCGACTCTCCTTACCTGCACAAAGGCCCCCTTGGACATTCGGTCCAAGGACACAATGCCCAAGGACACTCTGCCCAGGTTCCGGCATCCGCCCTTCTTGCTAGCCTTTAGAGGATTCTTGAACGGGGGCGGCGACGCCACCCGATTCTTTGCCCGTTGGGCCGGGGCGTGAGCCCCATTGCCGCCGGAAGGAGTACGCCCATGTCTGACGCCCTGGCGCTGGACCTTGCCCGTCTGCAGTTCGCCTTCACCATCTCGTTCCATATCATTTTTCCCGCCATCACCATTGGTCTGGCCAGTTATCTGGCGGTACTCGAAGGGCTCTGGCTGTATCGAAAGGACACCGTCTACCGCGATCTCTACCATTTCTGGAGCAAGGTGTTCGCTGTCAACTTCGGCATGGGCGTGGTCTCGGGCCTGGTCATGGCCTACCAGTTCGGCACCAACTGGAGCTTCTTTTCCGAGTTCGCGGGCAGCATCACCGGCCCGCTGTTGACCTATGAAGTGTTGACGGCCTTTTTCCTGGAGGCGGGTTTTCTCGGCATCATGCTGTTCGGCTGGAACCGGGTGGGCCCCGGCCTGCATTTCTTCTCCACCGTGGTGGTGGCGATCGGCACTCTGATTTCCACGTTCTGGATCCTGGCTTCCAACAGTTGGATGCAAACCCCCCAGGGGCACGAGATCATCGACGGCGTGGTGGTGCCAGTGAACTGGTTCGAGGTCATCTTCAACCCCTCCTTCCCCTACCGCCTGCTGCACATGAGTGTGGCCGCCTTCCTTGCCACCGCCCTGTTCGTCGGCGCTTCCGCCGCCTGGCACCTGCTGCGGCGACGCGATAATCCGGCGGTGAAAAAGATGTTCTCCATGGCCATGTGGATGCTGATCGTGGTGGCGCCGATCCAGGCGCTGATCGGCGATGCTCACGGTTTGAACACCCTGGAACATCAGCCAGCCAAGGTAGCCGCCATGGAGGGCCATTGGGGCGGCGACGAACACGCGGCTGGCGAGGGGGTACCGATGATCCTGTTCGGCTGGCCGGACATGGAAGCGGAAACCACCCGTTTCGCCGTGGAGATTCCGCGACTCGCCAGTCTGATCCTGACACACAGCTGGGACGGCGCCATCGCCGGCTTGAAGGATTTTCCAGCGGAAGATCGCCCCAATGTGCCGGTGGTGTTCTGGTCGTTCCGGGTGATGGTCGGTCTTGGATTGTTGATGATCGCGCTTGGAGGCTACGCCCTGTGGCAGCGCTGGCGCGGACGCCTCTATGACCATCCCTGGCTGCTGCGCTTCGCGCTGGTAATGGGCCCCGCCGGCCTGGTCGCCATTCTGGCCGGGTGGTACACCACCGAAGTGGGCCGTCAGCCCTGGGTGGTGTACGGGCTGCTCCGCACCGCCGATGCCGTATCTCCCCATCCTCCAGGCCAACTGGCGCTGTCCTTGTCGCTGTTCGTACTGGTCTATCTTTTCGTGTTCGGCGCCGGCATCGCCTACATGCTGCGATTGGTGCGCAAGGGGCCGGTGATCAGCGAAGGAGAACGGGAAGCCCATGGCGGCCCCGGCCAGTATCGCCAGCCCATGCGGCCCTTGTCCGCCGTGGAGGACGACGACGGCGATGCCGGGCATCCACAACCGCACACCAGGAGCTGAACCATGGGTATCGATCTTCCTTTACTGTGGGCCCTCATCATCGGCTTCGGGGTGATGATGTATGTGATCATGGACGGCTTCGATCTCGGCATCGGTATCCTCTATCCGTTTTTGCCGGACAAGCATGATCGGGACGTGGCCATGAACACGGTGGCGCCGGTCTGGGATGGCAACGAGACCTGGCTGGTGCTCGGCGGTGCCGGCCTGTTCGCCGCCTTCCCGATGGTCTACTCGGTGGTCCTCACCGCGCTCTACCTGCCGTTGATTTTCATGCTGCTGGGGCTGATCTTCCGCGGCATCGCTTTTGAGTTCCGCTTCAAGGCCCGCGAGCACGAGCGGCCGATATGGGACAAGGCGTTCATCGGCGGTTCGCTGGCAGCCACCTTCTTTCAGGGTGTGGTGTTGGGTGCCTTCATCAACGGCCTGCCGATGGAGAACGGTACCTACACCGGTGGCGCTTTCGATTGGTTCGCGCCTTTCCCGCTGTTCACCGGGGTTGGCCTGGTGTTCGCCTACGCCTTGCTGGGCAGCACCTGGCTGCTGATGAAAACCGAAGGTCCCCTGCAAGACCGCATGCGCCGCCTGACCTATCCGCTGACCTGGGTGATGCTGGCCCTGATTACCGTTATCAGCGTGTGGACGCCAATCGCGCACCCGCAAATCGCCGAGCGCTGGTTCAGCTTTCCCAATGTTTTCTGGTTCTCGCCGATTCCATTGCTGGTGGTGTTATGCGCCACGCTCATGCTCAAGGGATTGCAACAGGGCGCCCAGGTTTCGCCATTCATTTACACCCTGATATTGATCTTCCTCGGCTACAGTGGCCTGGCGGTAAGCGGCTGGCCGCACATCCTGCCACCGGACGTGACGCTGTGGGAGGCCGCCGCGCCACCACAAAGCCTCGGCTTCACCCTGGTGGGGGCCTTGTTCATTATCCCCTTCATCCTGATGTACACGGCCCTGGCTTACTACGTGTTCCGTGGCAAAGTCCGGCCGGAGGACGGTTACCACTGATGGCAAGCCAGCAAATGGAACACGCTCAAACCACCAAAGCCGCCTCGCCCTCCTGGCCGAAACGGCTGGGATGGATGGCGCTGATCTGGAGTGCCAGTGTGCTGGCGCTCGGTTTCGCCGCCGGTTTGATGCGCCTGTTCATGAACGCCCTGGGACTGCACGGCGGCTGAAATTGATCAGGGTTTATGCACCGGCAAGTTACTCACAGAATCTGTGGATAACTCTGTGCACAGACTGTCATCAACTGTCGCCAGGCCCCATTTACCCTGACATTTCGACAGAATGACGAAAAAGTATCCATAAAATTAAACTCCTTTTAAATCAAGGAGTTAAATATCGACCCAAGAAAAAACAACAACTTGCGCCAGGCAGCTTCAGCACATTGTGAAATTTTCGTTACCTTGTGCAAAACCGTAACGCCGAACGCACTGATATGGCGCTGGAAGCAGGCCCCAGGGGTGGGCGGGAGAGGAAACGGGCAGGCGGGAACGGGCAACAATCACGGTCCTCTCCCGTAGCGGAAAAGGACCGCGATGGAATTCAGGCCGGGTCAGTCGTACTGGAAGGTGATACCGAGGCGGTGGCCCACCTCTTCATAGGCCTCCACCACATTGCCCAGCCCCTGACGGAAACGGTCCTTGTCCATTTTCTCACGGGTGTCCTTGTCCCACAGGCGGCAGCCGTCCGGGGAGAACTCGTCGCCCAGCACCACCTCGCCGTGAAACAGACCGAACTCCAGTTTGTAGTCCACCAGCAGCATGTTGGCGTCCAGGAACAGCTGCTTGAGCACGTCGTTCACCTTGAAGGTCAATTCCTTCATTTTTTCCAGGTGCTCGGGTTCGGCCCAGCCGAAGCTGCGCGCGTGATATTCGTTGACCATCGGATCACCGAGGGCGTCGTCCTTGAGGAACAGCTCGAAAGTGGGCGGATTCAGTTCCTTGCCCTCCTCCACGCCCAGGCGGCGCACGATGGACCCGGCGGCGATGTTACGCACCACGCATTCCAGCGGGATCATCTCCAGCTTCTTCACCACGCATTCGTTGTTGGACAGCAGCTTCTCGAAGTGCGTGGGAATACCGGCGGCCTGGAGCTTTTCCATGATGGCGGCGTTGAACTGATTGTTCACCGCGCCCTTACGGTCCAGCGCCTCTTTCTTCTTGCCGTCAAAAGCAGAGGTGTCGTTGCGAAACACGATCACCAGCTTGTCGGCGTCGTCGGTGGTGTATACGGACTTGGCCTTGCCGGCGTAGAGTTCGTCACGTTTTTCCATGGGGTACCTGCTTTGACCTCGTGATCCTGCGCTAGGAAACATCCAGCCAGTCAAACCCGCCGGTCTGGCTGGCCACCTGAATTCGCTCCCGGCCCTGCTCCATGACCTGATGGATCTCCCACAGAGCATGATCGGGAGTGTTATTTTGCTCGCTCAAGTGCGACAGCACGAGATGTTGCAAGCGATCCACATTGCACTGTGCCAGCATCGCCGCCGCCTGCTGATTGCTCAAGTGCCCCAGATGCCCCCCGACCCGGCGCTTCAGCGACGGCGGGTAAGGGCCGTTGGCGAGCAATTCCGGCTCGTGGTTACATTCCAGCACCAGCGCGTCGCATTCCGCATAGGCCTGCAGCACGTGCGGGGTTACCGAGCCCAGGTCGGTGAGCACGCCCACCTCCCGTTGCCGCCATGAGAACCGGTATTGGCACGGCTCACGGGCATCGTGCGGCACGGTCACCGGCGTCACCGCCAGGGCACCTATCTGGAAGGGCCGTCCGGGGCGCACTTCATGCCAGTCACAGCGATGGAGATCCGCCGCTTTTCCGGTTACCGCCCGAGCGGTGCCAAAGGTGCTGTAAACCGGAAGCCGGTACCGGCGGGCCAAGGCGCCCACGCCGCGAATGTGATCGCCATGCTCGTGGGTGACCAGAATGGCACCGAGATCGGCGCCGCCAAGACCGCGCTTGGCCAGGCGGCGCTCGGTTTCCTTGACGGTAAAGCCGCAATCCACCAGCACCAGGCAGTCGCCGGCGGACACCAGGGTGCCGTTGCCTTTACTGCCACTGCCCAGGGAAGCCAGGCGCACCGCGGCCTTCCGCCGGCGCCTAGCGCCGGATACCCGAGCCGATACGTTGCAGCTCGCCGTACAGACTTTCCAATACCGCCAGGCTCCCGGCTTTATCCGCCAGCGCGGTGCCTTCGGCGTTCATCAGGGCCACCTGAATACCATTGGTGGTATGGCTGAGCTTGAGCTGAGCCTCCGCCGGCTGGAGCTGATAACGTTCCGGCGTGGTGAGGAAGAACACGCCCTGGTCGCGGTTACGGTCGGTGACGCGCAGATCAGTCTGCGTCAGAGCCTGCCCCACGCTTTCCCAGGCTTGCGCATAGCGGTCCGGCATCATGATGATCGGGTAACCGGTACCGTCCTTCGCCAGCACCGCCCTGGCGCCGGCCGGCGACGCCGGCACCGGCGTCTGGTCGCCGCCTTCCGGCACCGCGCCGACCAGATCCGGCGGTTTCGGTGCCTGGAAGCTGCGTTCGCCATCCTCGGCGGTGAGCCGCTGATCGGCGTCCGGCACTTCATACAGAGGGGATTGGCCGATGAAGACCCAGCCGTCCGGCACGGTCATCGGTTCCACCACCTCGGCTTCGCGATACTTCAGACTTTGATTCGGAATCAAACCACAGCCGGCCACCATACCCGTGGTGGCCAGCGCGACAACAGTAAGCCAGCGCTGCATCATGCCTCCAGGAGCCCGCTACGACGCAGCGTTTCACGCAAGCGCGGTTGTGCGGCCTCCGACAATGTAACCAGGGGCAACCGGATTCCCCGGTCGATCATCCCCATCTCATAAAGCGCCCATTTCACGGGGATCGGGTTCGCTTCGATAAACAGATCACGATTCAGGGGCTCAAGTTCCGCATTCAATGCACGGGCACCATCAGCATCGCCACTCAGCGCCGCGTCACAGAGCCGCGCCATTTTCGCCGGCGCCACGTTGGCGGTGACGGAAATGTTGCCATCGCCGCCAGCCAGCATCAGCTCGCAAGCGGTGGCGTCGTCACCGGAATAGACCATGAAATCCGGGCCGCAGCGTTCACGGATCTCCCGCGCCCGTTCCAGATTACCGGTGGCTTCCTTGATGCCGACGATGTTCGGCACCCGGCACAGGCGCTCCACTGTCTCCGGCAACAGATCACAGGAGGTGCGCCCGGGCACGTTGTACAGGATCTGGGGAATATCCACCGCCCGCGCCACGGCCAGAAAGTGCTGATACAGGCCTTCCTGGGGCGGCTTGTTGTAGTACGGGGTCACCAGCAGGCAGGCATCGGCGCCGTCGCGTTTGGCGTCACGGGTCAGGCGAATGGCTTCCTCGGTATTATTGGCCCCGGTACCGGCGATGACCGGAATCCGTTTATTGGCCACGGCCACCACCTCACGGATCACGCTGTCGTGTTCCTCGAAGCCGAGGGTAGCGGATTCACCGGTGGTGCCCACCGCCACGATGGCGTGGGTGCCCTGCTCGACGTGCCAGTCGACCAGGTTACGCAACCGCTCCCAGTCCACCGAGCCGTCTTCCCGCATCGGGGTGACCAGCGCCACAATACTGCCGCGAATCATGCCGTCATCTCCTGCCTGGCCCGTTGAGAGCCTGTTCGTTTTAGCGCACAGACGCTTGAGAACCGTGGTTCCCCAAACCGCGTATGGTACCCCTCCGCGCTTGGCCTGAACAATATCAATTCGCCGGAAAAGGCACCGGCACGGGGCATTCCCGGAACATTCCCGGAGCATCGGAGCGAGGTTTCGGTCCCCGACCAGTAGCGTTAAGCTACTGCCTTCCCGCTTGCCGACGTTCCACCGACGTTAGCAAGTTTTTACGCTTGCGAGGATCCCATCATGGCCACTGAGTCACTGATCGTCATTTCCGCCCTTGGCTCCGACCGGCCGGGCATCGTCCATGCCCTGTCCAGGACCGTGCTGGAGTACGGCGGCAACATTCTGGACTCGCGCATGACCCTGCTGGGCGGCGAGTTCGCGGTGCTGATGCTGGTGGCGGCGGAGGAAGATGCCCTGGCGCGTCTGGAACAGGACCGCGCCACCCTGGAAGGCAAGCTGGATCTGGCGTTGACGCTGAAACGCACCCGCAGCGGCGATACCGGGCAGCAGGCGCTGCCCTACGAGGTCGAGGTCGTGGCCATGGACCACCCGGGCATCGTCCATGAAATCGCCGAGTTCTTCTCCGGACGCGGCATCAATATCGCCGACCTCACCACCGGCACCTACGCCGCGCCCCATACCGGCACCGCCATGTTCCGACTGCACCTGGCACTGAGTATTCCCACCGAACACTCGGTGGCACGCCTGCGCGAGGCCTTCCTGGACTTCTGCGAAGGCCGCAACCTGGACGCCACCATGACCCCGAAACGATAGAGGACAGACGCCCCATGACCGTAGAACTGGACAAGCCGGTCCCCGACTTTTCCGCTCCAGCCACCAGCGACACCACCTTCACTCTCAGTGACTGGCAGGGCCGGAATCTGGTGCTGTACTTCTACCCGAAAGACAGCACCCCCGGCTGCACCACCGAGGGCCAGAACTTCCGCGATCAGTATGCCGCCTTCCAGAAAGCCGGCTGCGAGGTGTTCGGCATCTCCAAGGATTCCCTACGCCGCCACGAAAACTTCAAGGCCAAGCAGGCCTTTCCCTTCGAGTTGATCAGTGACGAGGACGAGACCGTCTGCCGTCTGTTCGACGTGATCAAACTGAAGAAGATGTACGGCAAGGAATTCGAAGGCATCGAACGCAGCACCTTCCTGATCGACGCCAAGGGCGTACTGCGCAAGGAATGGCGCAAGGTCAAGGTCAAGGACCACGTGGACGAGGTGCTGGAAGCGGCAAAAACGCTCTGAGCCCGGGGAGAGTCGGCGGTCAGCGTTCCAGGACCGTGTTTGGCCAGGGAAGGCCAAACACGAGCCCACATGGATGTGCTTGTAGCGTGTCCTGGAACGCTGACCGTCGGCTCTCCTCTCCTGGCAAGAGGCACCTTGACCCCCCCATTATTCGGCTGCGGGTAGTTCCTGGGGCTTTTCCTTCTCCTCCCGCGGCCAGGCGTTGAGCACCGCTTTCAGCAGCGTGGCCAACGGAATGGCGAAGAACACCCCCCACAGCCCCCAGATCCCGCCGAAGAACAGAATGGCGACGATGATCGCCACCGGGTGCAGATTGACCGCTTCGGAAAACAGCAGCGGCACCAGGATGTTGCCGTCCAGGAACTGAATCACCCCGTATATCACCATCACCAGGGCGAAGTCTCCGCTCCAGCCGAACTGGGCATAGCCCACCGCCGCCACCGGCAAGGTCACCAGGGTGGCCCCCACATAGGGGACAATGACCGACAAACCCACCATCACCGCCAGCAATAGCGCGTAATTGAGATCCAGTAACAGGAACGCCACGAAACTCGCCGTTCCCACCACCAGGATTTCGATGGCCTTGCCACGCACATAGTTGGCGATCTGGCCGTCCATCTCCTGCCAAACCCGGCCCAGCACGTTGCGACGGGAAGGCAGCAGCCCGAGCAGCCAGGACACCAGTGCCTGCCGGTCCTTGAGGAAAAAGAACACCAGCAGCGGCACCAGCACCAGAAACACCAGAATCTCCAACAAGTTGGGAATCGATGACAGCGACAACGACAGCACCGCCTGTCCGAATTGGGCCAGTTCGCGCTGGGCGGAGTTGACCAGGATGTTCACCTGCTCCATGGAAATCACTTCCGGGTATTGCTCTGGCAATGCCCGCAACCACTGCTCACTGTTCTTGAGCACGTGAGGAAGCTGATCCCGCACCAACATCACCGTCTGTTGCCACACCATCGGCAACAGCACCACCAGGGTGGCCACCAGGCCGCCAAGGAACAGCAGGAACACCAGCGTCACCGACAGCAGAGAAGGCAACCCGCGCCGTTCCAGGGCACTGACCAGCCCCTGCATCAGATAGGCCAGCACCAACGCCGCCAGCACCGGCGCCAGGATGTTGCCGAACAGCAGGATAACGGCCAGCCCACCCACCAGGGCCACCAGCAGATAGACCGCTTCTTCATCGGCAAACCAGCGTTCCATCCAGCCCTTGAACACTTTGAACATCGAGTGCCTTCCTTATTAAAACCGGGTATCGGATTATCAGAGCCTGTTCATAACCTTTACGCCGCCACGGCGTAAAGAGCTCTCGGAGGGGTTGATAGTTCCGTGTAATTTACACAGTCTCTATGCGCCGTCACCGGCGGCCCCACAGCGTATCAAAAACTCGAATTCGCCCTCCGCCTCGCCATCGCGAACCAGATCATGAGGTGATTGTCGAAGATAGGCGGGAATATCCCTTGCCGAACCGGCATCGGAGGCGAGTACCCGCAACATCTGCCCCGGCGCCAGATGACGCAGGGCCTGGCGGGTTTTCAGTAACGGCAGGGGGCATTGCAGCCCCCTGGCGTCCAGGGTCTGATGAACGGTCATCGGATCCTCGGAATTGTGTCGGGTGCCATCCATCAAAGGGTGCCATCCTTATATCAGGAGTTATTTTGTGATCCGTGCCATGCACGCTCTGATACTTTGCCTGGTGGTGGTGCTCGCCGCGCCACCCGGCCGCGCCCAGGATCTGCCCGATCTCGGTGACCCGGCGGCGGCGCTGCTGTCCACGGACCAGGAGTACCGGCTGGGCCGCAGCTGGCTGCGCAGCCTGCGCGGCAAGACACCGATCATGACCGATCCACTGGTACAAGACTACGTGGAAAACCTGGTTTACCGGCTGGCTTCGTTCAGTGACCTGCACGAACCCAATCTTTCCATCGTGGTGATCAACAGCCGGGCCATCAATGCTTTCGCGGTGCCCGGTGGCGTCATCGGCCTCAACGCCGGCCTGTTTCTCAACGCCGGATCCATGGATGAGGTGGCCAGTGTAGTGGCCCACGAAATCGCCCACGTCAGTCAACGCCATTTTACCCGTCGCTACGTGGATTCCCAGCGCACCAACATCGCCATGCTGGCGGCCATGCTGGCCAGCATCGCGGTGGCGGTGGCCGGCGATGCTCAAGCCGGCATGGCCGGCATGGCCGCCACCCAGGCCGGGGTGATCCAGTCTCAACTGGCCTACTCCCGCCACCACGAACGCGAAGCCGACCGGGTTGGCATGCAGACTCTGGTCTCGGCCGGCCTGGACCCGAACGCCATGCCCCGTTTCTTTGAACGGCTGGTGGAGCAGCAACAATTCGCCGGCGATCCGCCAGAGTTTCTGCTCACTCACCCGGTTACCGAAAGCCGGGTGGCGGACAGCCGCGCCCGGGCCCGTAACCTGCCTCACCCGAAACAGGAGACCTCCCTGCCCTTCGAGCTGGTACGCGCCCGTATCCAGGCCTCCTTCTTCGACGATTATCAGCGTGCCGAAGCCTACTTCCAGAAACGGCTGAACAACGGCGACGCCAAGCAGCGGGAGGCGGCCCGCTATGGCCTCGCCATGTCGGCCCTGTACGACAAAAAATACGACCTGGCCCGACGCCAGCTGGAACAACTGCGCCAGCAGGACCGCACCGAACTGTGGTACCCGCTGGGCCTGGCGGAAGTGGCGCTGGCGGAAGGCGACTATCCCCGTGCCATCGAGATGGCCCAGTGGGTGCAGAAGATCAACCCGGAGGGCTACCCCAGCTCGGTACTTCTGGCACGGGCGTATCTTTATTCCAAACAGCCGGAAAAAGCGGTGCCGGTGCTGGAACCTCTACTACGGCAGCGCCCGGATGATCCCATGCTGTGGTCCATGGCGGCGGATGCCTGGGGCAACAGCGGGGAACTGGCGCGCGCTCATCGGGGCCGGGCCGAATACGCTTTCCTCCGCAGCCGGGACCGCGAGGCCAAGCAACAAATGCAGTTTGCCCTGAAGGAAGCCAGCGGACAGTTTGCCCTGCGCAGCGCTCTGAATGCGCGTCTCAAGGAAATGGAGCGGCTTTCCGAAGAGGAATTTTGACAGCGGTCCGGAACACAGTCCCGGAACCGCCGCCCATTCGATCAGCGTTTCAGGCTCTTGCCGAAATCCAGCATCCGGTCCAAAGGCACCATGGCCCGACGGGCCAGGTCCGGATCGACGAAGATTTCCTGCCCGCATCCGTTTTCATCCTGCAGCACCGCCAGGGTATTTTCCAGACCGTTCATGGCCATCCACGGACAATGGGCGCAACTGCGGCATGTGGCGCCGCTGCCGGCGGTGGGCGCTTCGATGAAGGTCTTCTCCGGCGCCAACTGCTGCATCTTGTAGAAGATGCCCTTGTCGGTGGCGACGATGAAGGTGTCGTTGGGCATCTCGGTGGCGGCTTTGATCAGCTGCGAGGTGGAACCCACCACATCGGCGATGGCCACCACCGATGCCGGCGATTCCGGGTGCACCAGCACGGCGGCACCGGGATGCGCGGCTTTCAGGTCTTCCACACCGCGCGCCTTGAACTCCTCGTGGACGATACAGGCGCCGTCCCAACAGAGCACATCGGCACCGGTCTTGTCGCGCACATAGGCCCCCAGGTGCTGGTCCGGCGCCCATAGAATCTTCTCGCCGCGCTGGTCCAGGTACTCGATCAGTTCCACCGCGATGGAAGACGTCACCACCCAGTCCGCCCGGGCTTTCACCGCCGCCGAGGTGTTGGCGTAAACCACCACGGTACGGTCCGGATGCTGTTCGCAGAAGGCGGCGAACTCATCCTCCGGACAGCCGATATCCAGGGAACAGGTGGCTTCCAGAGTGGGCATGAACACCCGCTTTTCCGGGCTGAGAATCTTCGCCGTCTCGCCCATGAAACGCACACCGGCCACGATCAGGGTACTGGCCGGATGCTCCTTGCCGAAGCGGGCCATTTCCAGGGAATCCGCCACGCAACCGCCGGTTTCCTCGGCCAGAGCCTGGATCTCCGGATCAGTGTAATAGTGCGCCACCATCACCGCGTCGCGGGCCTGTAACTTCTCTTTAATCCGCTCGCGGTAGAATTCCCGCTGTTCCAGGGTCATCTCCTGCTCGCCACCGGCATGGGCCAGATGGGCGCGGACCAGTTCTTTAGCCTGAGCACTCATATCGCATCGCCGCCCCGTGTGAGGATCGGAAAGCCGACAATCGGTCCGGATCGGACCCTCGTCGCTGTCCCGGTGGCCATCAAGGATGTTGATGCCACCAGGGGGGCGAATCATACCACAGCCAAGGATGGGATCACGGCGGGTGCCGTCAAGAGTATGGTGTAAAACGCCGCGAGCCCCGGATTCACTGCCTTCCGGGCTCAGAATAAAGCATTTTATGCATATAAAATGAGACTGAAATGCCGCCATCCCGGGCTCATGGTGGTCTTAACATTGCCAGGCGCAATGTTTAACGTTGCTCGGCAACGGCCCATAGAGTGACAGCCACGACGGCGGCCCCAAAAAAAAAGGGCTGCCTGGCGGCAGCCCTCTTGGAAATTGGTGGGTCGTGTAGGATTCGAACCTACGACCAATTGGTTAAAAGCCAACTGCTCTACCAACTGAGCTAACGACCCGTCGAACGAGGCGCAAATAATACGGATTTATTTCGACATGACAAGGGGGGAGCCGGGATTTTTTTCATGCTCCCTGATACTTTGTCGGATCTTTGACCAATGCTTCCTCAAAGCCCTGGCGGCGCAGCCGGCAACTGTCGCAGCGTCCACAGGCCCGCCCCTCTTCGTCGGCCTGATAACAGGACACCGTGAGACCATAATCCAGCCCCAGCCGGGTCCCTTCCCGAATGATATCCGCCTTGGACAAATTCATCAGCGGCGTAGCGATACGGATCGGATGCCCTTCCACCCCGGCCTTGGTAGCCAGGTTGGCCATGTTCTGAAACGCTTCAATGAACGCCGGCCGGCAATCCGGGTAGCCGGAATAATCCACCGCGTTGACACCGATATAAATAACATCGGCTTCCAGGACTTCCGCCAGTCCCAGCGCCAGCGACAGAAACACCGTGTTGCGCGCCGGCACATAGGTCACCGGAATGCCGTCGCCCTCTTCTTCCAGTACGTCTTCCGGCACCGCGATGTCATGGTCGGTGAGCGCGGAACCGCCGATGTTTCCCAGCCCCAGTTCGATCACCCGGTGAGACTCCGCGCCCAGAGCGCGGGAAACCCGTTCGGCGGCGTCCAACTCCGAGCGGGTGCGCTGGCCATAGTCGAAGGCGATGGTGTGACAGCGGTGCCCGTCGGCCCGCGCCATGGCCAGACAGGTGGCGGAATCCAGCCCCCCGGACAGCAGTACCACGGCGGTGCTCATGTTGTGTTCTCCATCATCGCGGCTCCTGGGGCTCAGCGCCCCTGAGCATCATTCCACAGTAATTTATGCAGTTGAATCTGGAAGCGTACCGGTAAGCGGTCCCGCACGATCCAGTCCGCCAGGTCGGTCGGTGACAGCTGCCCCTGTACCGGCGAGAACAGCACATCGGACACCCGCCGCGCCAATTGATGCTGATCAAGCATGAAGCGGGCCCAGTCGTAGTCGCGACGGTCCGCCAGCACGAACTTCACCTGATGGTTCGGCCGCAGCAGCGGAATGTTTTCCAGCCGATTATTGTGCTGCTCACCAGAGCCCGGCGCCTTCAGATCCATCACCACCGAGACCCGCTCGTCCACTCCGGCGATATCCATGGCGCCGCCGGTTTCCAGGCTCACCTCATAGCCCCGGTCGCACAAAAGCGTCAGCAGCGGCAGACAGTTGGGTTGCGCCAGCGGTTCGCCGCCGGTCACCGTGACATAACCTGCTCCGTAGCCATCCACGGTCTCCAGAATATCGTCCAGCGACCATTTCTGCCCGCCCTGAAAAGCGTATTCCGTATCACACCATACACAACGCTGGGGACAGCCGGTCAGCCGCACGAAGACGGTGGGCCGTCCCACACTGCGGGCTTCTCCCTGCAGAGAGTGAAAAATCTCGGTGATACGCAGTTCCACTGTGGCTCCTGAGCGGCGGCGAATACGGGTTGCGCCGCGGCTCTTCATATTCATTGTTGGCGGATACGGATGGCCGCCCGGAACAGGGCGGAATCACTCGGGGTCGGGATCAGGCCCCGGAACGGCGCGCATTCTAACACAGAGAAGGCGCCGGGGGCTCCCCGGCGCCGGGCGGGCGGTTCAGTTGCCCAGTTGCTTGAGCATGGCTTTGGCCAGCTCGGCCTCGGAGGAATCCGGATACTGTTTGACCAGGCGATTCAGAGTGTCGCGAGCCTGGACGGTACTGCCACCCCGCGCCTGCAGGCTGGCCAGTTTGTACAGGCTGGTGGGCGCCCGGCTGTGATCCGGATAATCGTCCACCACCTTGGAGAACTGTTCCCGTGCCTGGGTCAGTCTTGGCGATTTCAGATTGGAATAGGCTTCACCCAGCCAGAAATGGGCCTGCGGACGATAGCGGCCATTCGGATATTCTTTCAGATAGGCTTCCAGGGCTGGTACGGCCCCTTCGAAGTCACGGTCCAGCAATTTGCGCTGGGCGTCATTGTAGGCCTGGCGATCGGCTTGTGGGTCCACCGCCGGCTCACCGCCTTCCTCTCCATCCCCAGTGGCGTTCTCGTCATCGGCCGAAGCCGGCGCGGTACTCTCCGCCAGGGCATTGATTCGGGTATCCAGGTCCAGATAGCGTTCGCGCTCGGCGGCTTTGAGCCGATCCAGTTCGTGACGCAGACGCTCTATCTGACCCTGTAAATCCTGAAGCTGTTCCTCATACTGCTGCATTTGCTGCATCAGCATGATCACGCCGTCGTTACCGCCAGTGGATTCCGCGGCGACGGTGCGGGCACCGCCCCGTGAACCGCCGCGGTCCTCCACGGACAGAGGGCCGGTCTGCGCCTGCGCAGTAATCACGGCCCCCGCAAGCAGGGCACCGATGAACCCATGTGTTCCGAGTCTATGGATGGCCTGCTTCAACATCATGGCTTACGGACGGCCTGCCACGTAGTTCAGCTCAACGCGACGGTTTTTCGCCCAGTCCATTTCGCTGTGACCGAAAGCGGCGGGCTTCTCTTCACCGTAGGACACCACTTCCAGCTGGGAAGAGGATACGCCCTGAACGCGCAGGAACTTCTGTACCGCCTGGGCACGACGCTCGGACAGAGCCACGTTGTACTCACGGGTACCGCGCTCGTCGGCATGGCCTTCCAGACGCAGCTTGGCGTTGGCGTTGTTCTTCAGGTAAGTCGCGTGAGCGCGCAGGGTTTCGAAAGCAGCCGCCGGAACGGTGTTGCTGTCGAATGCGAAGTAGATCACACGAGTATCGGTGGTGCCGTCGTAGTTGGACGGATGGTTATGGAAGTTATCCGCGGTCAACGGAACGCTGCTGGTGTCAGGGCGGGTGGACTCGGGACGCTGAACCGGCTGAGTGGTACCGGTCTGGGAATCCATGCCGGAGGTGTCCGTGGCGGACGTGTCCTGCTCGGTGGGCGTGCTGGAACAGGCGGCAAGAACGCCGGCCAGAATGACGGCAAACAAAGGATTGACGAATGAACGCATGACAAAACTCCTGATTAATTTCCTGTAATTTCGAACACTGAGACCCGTTTATGGAGAAACCTCCGCATCCGTCCCCGGCCCGTCAGTGACAACGCTGACGCGTGGCTCACCCTGGGCCGGACACCTGAGATGCGAGGCAGCATCTACAGAAACGGCGACCAGGCCGGTTCCCTGACTTCCCCTTCCTTCGACGGCAGCTCTACCTTGACTCTGCCATCGATGGATACGGCCTCCAGGACCCCCGTGCCGCGACGTTGCGTACCGTAAATTACCATACTTCCATTAGGCGCAACACTGGGCGACTCATCCATATTGGTCTGAGTCACAATATCGAACGTACCCCGCTGCAGGTCCTGCACACCGACGTTGAAACTGCCGTTGCGACGGTGTACGTAAACCAGATACCGGCCGTCCGGGGTGACATCCGGACGGGCGTTGTAATTGCCCTCGAAGGAGACCCGCCGGGCGGACCGGTCGTTGATGTTAAGCATGTAGATCTGCGGACCGCCGGAACGGCTGGAAGTGAACACCACGTGCTCGCCGTCGGGCATCCAGCGCGCCTCGGTATCGATACCGTAGTTGTCCGTCAACCGGGTCAACCCGCCGCCATTCACATTCACCATATACAGTTCCGGATTACCATCCTTGGACAGGGTGATCACCAGCCGCTGACCGTCCGGTGACCAGGACGGAGCGCCGTTGATGCCCCGCTCCCGGCTGACCACGGAACGCTGCCCGCTGGCCAGATCGTGAACGTAAATGTTCGGTTTGCCGTTGTTCTCGAAGGAGACATAGGCGATTTTGCTGCCATCCGGTGACCAGGACGGGCTCATGATCGGCTCGGCACTGGACAGAATGGTCTTCACCCGATGACCGTCGGCATCGGCGTACTGCAGTTGATAAGGCAGCTTGGCGCCACGGTTATGGGTGACATAAAGGATCTTGGTGGAGAAGGCACCAGGAATGCCGGTGAGCTCTTCATAGATGCGATCGGAGATGGCGTGGGCCACGTCACGCAATTGCGCTTTGGTGGGACTGTAGCTTTCACTGAACAGTTCACGCTGGCGGCCCACGTCGTACAGGCCATAGGTCACTTCGTAGCGGCCGTCGTCCCGCGGCTTGGTATGGCCGATCACCAGGTACTCCTGGCCGAGCACGCGGAAATCCCGGTAGATGATCGCGTCCTTGGTGTGCGGCCGGCTGAGCATGTTCTTTGCCGGCAGCGGCTTGAACTGACCACTGCGGTGCAGGTCCGCCTCGACAATGGCGGACACCTGCTCCGGTGCCTCGTTGTCGCCGTCAAAAGGCACGATGGCGATCGGCACCGCATCCACCCGTCCTTCGGTCACCTTGATCAACAGCTCGGCCCGCGCGGCCACCGTCAGTGTCGCCAGGACCAGGGCCAATATCAGTCGCTTCATTTGGCATCTCCAGGTTCGAATTCGAGCACAAGCGTTCGGAACGCTTCAAAACCGTCACCTTTCGGCACCGGCAGGGGGCTGGCCAATTGCACGCCCTTGACCACGGAATCATCGAAGTCCGGGTAACCGCTGGACTTCACCACATCCACATTGACCACATCCCCACCGGGAACCATACGGATACGCACCCGGGTACGGATGTCGTTCCGGTTACGGTAGTTGCCGGGAATGCGCCAGCGTTGGGCCACCGCCGAGGAGATGGCGTCAATATAGCTGGCGGTTTCCTGTTCCACTTTGCTGTCCGGGTCACCGCTGCCGGGGTTCTCCTGGTCCTGCTTCTTAGCCTGACGAGCCATCTCCAGCCGTTCCTGAGCCAGCAGTTCCTCCATGTCCGGCTGCTCGAATTTGGGCGGCGGCTCCGATTTCGGCTTCGCATCCGCTTTGGGTTTCGGTTCCGGTTTCTTTGGCTCCGGCTTGGGTTCGGGCTTCGGTTTCTGCTCGGATTTCGGTTTGGGTTCCGGCTTCGGCTCAGGCTTCGGCTCAGGCTTCGGCTCAGGCTTCGGCTTAGGCTCCGGCTTCGGTTCCGGTTTCGGCTTGGGTTCCGGTTCAGGTTTCGGTTTCGGTTTCGGTTCAGGCTGCGGCTCTGGTTTGGGCTGCGGCTTGGGCGCCGGCTTCTCTTGCTTGGGCTCGGGACGAGTGGGCGCCGCCGCCCGCTCGGTCTGATCGGTGACCACCGCCATCACATGGGGAGGAATCTTCGGGGGACGGCGCAGCTCCGGCTCGGAGGTCCAGGTAAACAGCACCATTCCCAGCACCAACAGGTGCAGGAACAGGGACAGCCCCGCGCCTACCCCACGGTCACTCATGGCAACTCCGCTGGGTCGGTCACCAGGCCCAGCTTGGTGACACCGGCGCTTTGCAGCTCCGACATCAGTACCACTACCTTGCCATAGGGCACGTTCTGATCACCGCGCACCAGGAACAAGGTTTCCGGTTTCTCGTTGTGAATGGCGGTGACCCGCTGGGTCAAGGCTTCCAGGTCAGTGGCGGCTTCACTGTCGTCGCCGACATTAATGTAGTAACCGCCATCGGCGGCCACCGCGATCATCACCGGCTCGTCATTTTCCGTCGGCAGCGGCGCGCTGTTGGCCTGGGGCAGGTCCACGGAGACCCCCTGAGTCATCATCGGCGCGGTGGCCATGAAGATCACCAGCAGCACCAGCATCACGTCGATGTAAGGCACCACGTTCATCTCCGCGGCCAGCTTCCGCGGAGTATGCCTGCGCATACCTGAAGAAGGTCGGTATCGGGCCACGATCTACTCCTCCCGGCTATGGGCCTGACGGTGGAGAACGGCGGAAAACTCCTCGGCGAACATTTCGCAGTTGCCCACCAGGGAGTCAGACAGAGAAGCGTAGCGGTTGTAAGCCATCACCGCCGGAATCGCCGCGAACAGGCCAATCGCGGTAGCCACCAGCGCCTCGGCGATACCCGGCGCCACCACGCTGAGCGTGGCCTGGGTCACATTGGCCAGGGCGCGGAAAGAATGCATGATGCCCCACACCGTGCCGAACAGGCCGATGTAAGGACTGGTGGAACCCACCGACGCCAGGAATGGCAGATAACGGGACAGCCTCGCCTCTTCCCGCTGCAGCGCCACGCGCATGGCCCTCTGGGCACCGTCCATCACCGCGTCACTGTCCCGGGAAGTCTTCGACAACCGCACGAATTCCTGGAACCCGGCGCGGAAAATCGCCTCGGTGCCAGAGTCCGGATTGGATTTCTTGCGCACCTGGTTATACAGGCTGGCCAGATCACCGCCGGACCAGAATTTTTCCTCGAACGCCTGCCCCGCTTTGCGCGCCCGGCTCAATACCCGATAGCGGGTAACGATCACATACCAGGAGAACAGGGAGGCGAACAGCAGCACCAGCATTACCGCCTTCACCACCGGCCCGGCATGCAGCACCAGGGAGGCAATGGACATGTCGGAGGCTTCAATCATTGGCCCGTTCTCCTCGATATTCGGCCTTGAATCTTTGGTACAGGGGCGCCGGCAACGCTTTCGGGCGAATACCGTCGGCACTGACGCAGGCTATTTTGATTTCCGCTTCACACAGAAGCTGATCTCCGCGGCGCACCTGCTGGGCGAACAGCAGCGTCGCCTTCCCCAGGTGGCGCAGTCCGGCGCTGACACCAAGGGCGTCATCGATACGCGCCGGACTGTGGTAGCGTACCTGGCAGGAATGCACCACGAACTGATAATTCTCCTCGGACAACCCGTAATGCTGGTAGCCCAGGGAGCGCAAATATTCGGTACGGGCCCGTTCCATGAATTTCAGATAGTTCACGTAATAGACGATACCGCCGGCGTCAGTGTCTTCGATATAGACCCGAACCGGTAGGACAAAGTCCTGATCCGTCGAAGATTTTTCAGTCATTAAACAAATCTCCATCACTCCCAGGACGGCGCAGCCCGAAGTGGCGCCAGGCGTGATTGGTCACCTGCCGGCCCCGCGAGGTGCGCTGTATGAAACCCTGTTGAATCAGATAGGGTTCCACCACTTCCTCAAGGGTTCCGGCGTCCTCGTTGAGGGCCGCCGCCAACGAGTCCAGCCCCACTGGCCCACCGTCAAACTTATGCATCATCATGTTCAGCAACCGCCGGTCGGTGCCATCCAGACCGTGGCTGTCCACCTCCAGCATATCCAGCGCCGCCTCCGCTACCGGCCCGACGATGCGGCCATCGCCTTTTACCTCGGCATAGTCCCGCACCCGGCGCAGCAGCCGGTTGGCGATCCGCGGCGTGCCCCGGGCGCGGCGCGCCACTTCCCGGGCACCACTTTCATCCACGGGAATGGCAAGGATGTCGCAGGAGCGGGCGACGATACGGGACAGGTCGTCGACGTTATAGAATTCCAGCCGCTGCACGATACCGAAGCGGTCACGTAACGGCGCGGTAAGCAGGCCGGCGCGAGTGGTGGCGCCAACCAGGGTGAATGGCGGCAGATCCAGTTTGATGGAACGGGCCGCCGGCCCTTCGCCGATCATGATGTCCAACTGGAAGTCTTCCATGGCGGGATAGAGGATCTCTTCCACCACCGGCGACAGGCGGTGAATCTCATCCACGAACAGCACATCGCCCTCTTCCAGATTGGTGAGGATGGCGGCCAGATCCCCGGCTTTTTCCAGCACCGGGCCGGAGGTGGATTTCAATTCCGAGCCCATTTCCCGGGCGATGATATGGGCCAGCGTGGTCTTCCCCAGCCCGGGCGGTCCGAAAATCAAGGTGTGATCAAGCGTCTCGCCGCGCCCGCGGGCGGCGTCGATGAAAATTTCCAGCCGCTCCCGCACCTTGGGCTGCCCGTTGTAATCGGCCAGATTGGCGGGCCGGATCGCCCGGTCATGCTGCTCTTCCCGGGGGTCCGAAGCGCTGGAGGAAATCAGGCGATCGTTGTCCATGGTGACATTACACCTTCTTTAATAGAGCAATAGAGCCAGAGCATCGGCCTTGATGGTGCGGGGGCATCACTCTTTACAGGACATCACTTTGCCAGCCCCCGCAGAGCCCGGCGAATAAGACCTTCGCTGGTCTCCTCCCCGGCCTCCGCCGCGCGGGCCACCGCCGCCACCGCGTCCTTGTTGCGATAGCCCAGGGCTTCCAGCGCCGCCACCGCGTCGTCACGAACGCCATTGGCGCCGCTCTGGGACACCAGTCCCGGCGGCATCGCCGGCGCGCCTTCCAGCTTGTCCAGGCGATCGGACATCTCGATAACCAGACGCTCGGCGGTTTTCTTGCCGATACCCGGCACCTTCACCAGGGAGCTGGTGTCCTGATCACGGATACAGGCGGCCAGCCGATCCGCTTCAATGCCGGAAAGAATCGCCAGCGCCATTTTCGGACCGACACCATTTACCTTGATCAGGCTGCGGAACAGTTCGCGCTCATAACGGCTGTTGAAGCCGTACAGCAGCTGGGCGTCCTCACGCACCACGAAATGAGTATGCAGCGTCAACGAGGCCCCGATTTCCGGCAAGTCATAGAACACCGTCATCGGCGCTTCCACTTCGTAGCCGACACCGCCCACATCCAGCAGCAGCCAGGGCGGGCGTTTGTCCAGCAGTTGTCCTTTGAGTTGTCCGATCATCGTATCCGTCTTCGTCGTACCGCGCTGGCACCGGCGATGCGTGCCAGCGATACGCGCATGTGCGCATGACACAGGGCGATGGCCAGAGCATCGGCGGCATCCGCCTGCGGGCGTTTGTCCAAACCCAGCAAATGCCGGACCATTTCCGCCACCTGAACCTTCTCGGCGCCGCCACGCCCCACCACCGCCTGTTTCACCTGGCGGGCGGAGTACTCGAATATTGGCGCGCCACTTTGCACCAGAGCCGCCAGCGCGGCGCCCCGGGCCTGACCCAGCTTCAGCGCGGAATCCGCGTTGCGTGCCATGAACACCTTCTCAATGCTGATTTCCGCCGGCTGAAAGCGTGTCAGCAGTTCGGTCAGCCCGGTGAAAATCTGTCCCAGGCGCGGCGCGATATCCTCACCGCTGGTACTGATGGTACCGAAGGTCAAAGCGCGGCTGCGATTACCCTGTTGCTCGATGACACCGTAGCCGGTGTGCCGGGAGCCTGGGTCGATACCGAGCAAAATGGTCATAGAGTCCAGCCGATTCTCATAATAAAAAGGCAGGTAGCCGTTTACCTGCCTCATATAACCTTTCCGCTGTTCTTATGTCCAGTATCGCGATCCTTTCCCGCATGGCCCTTCCCATGGATAGGACCGCGATATCGTTTATTCCTGTTGCGGCCACTCAGCGTTGGTATAGACGTTCTGTACGTCGTCCAGATCTTCCAGGTGGTCGACCATCTTGCCCACGGTCTCGGCGGTGTCGGCGTCCATCTCCGCACTGGTGGATGGATGCATGGTGACCTCGGCATCCACCGGCTCCAGGCCACCCGCCTTAAGCGCGTCGACCACGTCACCGAAGCTGCGATCCGGAGCGGTCACCACCAGGAAACTGCCGTCGTCGTTTTCTTCCACGTCCTCGGCGCCGGCTTCCAGAGCCAGTTCCATCAGCTTTTCTTCGTCCACGCCGGGCTCGAAGAAGATTTCGCCGCGCTTGGTGAACAGAAACGCAACCGAACCGCTGGTACCAAGATTGCCACCAAACTTGGAGAAGGCATGACGCACTTCGGCCACGGTGCGATTGACGTTGTCGGTCATGGTTTCCACCAGCACCGCCACGCCACCCTTGCCGTAACCTTCGTAGGTGATCTCTTCCATGTTGGCGCTGTCGTCACCGCCGGCGCCACGTTTGATCGCCCGGTCGATGGTATCCCGGGTCATATTGTTGGTCAGCGCCTTGTCCACCGCCGCCCGCAGACGCGGGTTATCGTTGATCTCGCCGCCGCCCATGCGGGCGGCCACGGTGATCTCTCGAATCAGCTTGGTGAAGATCTTACCGCGCTTGGCGTCCTGAGCCGCCTTGCGGTGTTTGATATTGGCCCATTTACTATGACCTGCCATTGAGGCCCCCTTTCCTTGATATTCCTGTGTTGTTCTTTCAGCTGTCCGCCTTGCGAACGCTGATGCCCACTTCACGCAGCTGCTGATTGTCCACCGGAGAAGGCGCGTTGGTCATCAGGCAGGCCGCGGTCTGGGTTTTCGGGAACGCAATCACTTCACGAATCGAGTCGCTGCCGGTCATCAGCATCACCATGCGGTCCAGGCCGAAGGCCAGACCGCCGTGAGGCGGTGCACCGTATTTCAGCGCGTCGAGCAGGAAACCGAATTTCTCCCGTGCTTCCTGTTCGTCGATACCCAGCGCCTCGAACACGGTCTGCTGCATATCCGGGCGATGAATACGGATGGAACCGCCGCCCAGTTCGGTGCCATTGAGCACCATATCGTAGGCCCGCGACAGCGCGCCTTCCGGGTTGCTCTTCAGTTCTCCGGGGTCGCACTTGGGCATGGTGAACGGATGGTGCAGCGCATAATAGCGGCCGTCTTCTTCCTCGAACATGGGGAAGTCCACCACCCACAGCGGTTTCCAGTCGCCCTCGGCCAGACCACGCTCATGACCGACCTTGACCCGCAACGCCCCCATCGCTTCATTGACGACTTTGGCCTTGTCGGCACCGAAGAAGATCAGGTCGCCAGTGGCCGCCCCGGTCCGTTCCAGGATGCCCTTGATGGCGTCCTCGGTGAGGAATTTGAGAATCGGGGATTGCAGCCCTTCGGCGCCGGCGGCCAGGTCGTTGACCTTCACATAGGCCAGCCCCTTGGCGCCGTAGATACCGACGAACTTGGTGTATTCGTCGATTTCCTTGCGGGACAGATCGGCGCCACCAGGCACTTTCAGCGCCACTACCCGGCCTTTGGGATCCTTGGCCGGGCCGGCGAACACCTTGAACTCCACGCCGTCCATCAGATCGGCGATATCCACCAATTCCATCGGCACGCGCAGATCCGGCTTGTCGGAACCATAGCGGCTCATCGCCTCGGCGAACGTCATGCGCGGAAACTCGGGCAACTCCACATCCAGCAACTCACGGAACAGGGTACGGGCCATGCGCTCGGCCACGCCCATGATGTCTTCTTCCTCGACGAAGGAGGCTTCCAGGTCGATCTGGGTGAATTCCGGTTGACGGTCGGCGCGCAGGTCCTCGTCGCGGAAGCACTTGGCGATCTGATAGTAGCGGTCGAAACCGGCCACCATCAGCAACTGCTTGAACAGCTGCGGGGACTGCGGCAGCGCGAAGAAGCTGCCGGCATGGGTACGGCTGGGCACCAGATAATCCCGCGCCCCCTCCGGCGTGGCCCGGGTCAGCACCGGGGTTTCCACGTCCATGAAACCTTCCTTTTCCAGGAAAGCGCGCACCGCGTGCGTCAGCCGGGAACGGAACTGGAAACGCTGCAGGGCTTCCGGTCGGCGCAGATCCAGATAGCGGTATTTCAACCGCACTTCCTCACCAGCGGCGGAATACTCGTCCAGTTCGAACGGCGGCGTCTGCGCTTCGTTGAGAATGGTCAGCGCCTTGCCCAGCACTTCGATATCGCCGGTGGCCATGCGCGGATTACGCACCGCTTCGTCACGCAGCCGCACCCGGCCGGTGATTTTCAGCACGTATTCGCCACGAACTTTGTCGGCCAGGGCAAAAGCGTCCACCGTGTCGGGATCGAACACCACCTGCACCAGACCAGTGCGGTCACGCACGTCCAGGAAAATAACCCCGCCGTGATCGCGACGGCGATGTACCCAGCCGCACAGTTCCACCGTCTCCCCATCATGGGAGGCCCGCAAATCACCGCAATAATGGCTTCGCATGTCCACAGTCCAGTCTTGAGTTCGTTTTGGCCGGTCCCGGCCCATCACCGGCAGGGCCCGAAAAAGGCGGCCTAGTATAGCGATTCAGCGGCGGCCGGGCCATGCCATCCGGCGCGCGAGGGACCATCCGGCGGGTTTGCCGGAAAGCCGGGTACCCGCTTCACCGTCGCCCAATTTCGGTGCCGGTGTTGCCGTGAATCTGTAAAAAGCCGCCAAAGCACGCCAAACACCGCAAAAAATAGGTACCGGACGCCTTGTACGTCGGGAAACGTTGGCATATAACTGACTGCGCACCAGCTCAGTCGTGCCTCTGAGTCAGGCAGTCCAGGGGTACCCTGACAGGGAAGCAACTAAACAACCTTCTCCAGGAAGTCATCAAACACAGGGGTAAACGATCCTATGGCTGCAAAGAAAAAAGCGGTGAAGAAAACCGCCAGCTCCACTCCCAAGGCCCGAGCCGTGAAAGCCATCGCCGAGCCGATGACCAAAACCCAAATCGTTACTCAGATCAGTGAAACCACCGGTCTCACCAAAAAAGACGTCAATGCCGTCTTTGATGAGCTGGCCGTGGTCATGGAAGGTCATCTGAAGAAGCGCGGCGCTGGCCAGTTCACTCTGCCGGGTCTGATCAAAGTCGTCACCCAGAAGAAACCGGCGACCAAGGCCCGCAAGGGCATCAACCCTTTCACCGGTCAGGAAACCACCTTCGCGGCCAAACCGGCCCGCACCGTGGTAAAAATCCGTCCGTTGAAAAAGCTCAAGGATATGGCGGGCTGATCCGCTGGCCTGGCCGGGAACACCTCGCGGCCAGGCTTTCTCCCTCCCCCCTTCCCGCCCGTTCCGCACAGCAGATGCGAGTCGCCGTACAACCCCCTATAATCCCCCGCCCCCCGGAGCCTATTTTAACTCCGTACCCGGCATTCCCAAGGTGACACGACATGGCTGAACGCAAGGACAAACGCAAAGTCATCGGCGAACCGATGACCGATGAACAAATCAGACTGTTTCTGGACCTGCCTCCCGAGGAAGGCGAAAACGCCGATTTTCATGTGCTGATTCGCGCCTATCGCGCCCTGCGCGTGGAGGACTTCGAGCGTTTCCTGGCCTTCTTTATCGAACAGGGCCGAGACCTGCGCGCCCGGGATGACAAGGGCCGCACCCTGATCGAGGTGATGCGCGGCCACGGCAAGAACGACGACTACATCGCCGTGCTGGAACAGGCCGGCGGCTGAGAGGTCGCCACAAGGCCGCCGCAGGAGCTTGCCCTGCCGGCGCATTGGCCTCCCGGCGCGGGACATTCGCTTGCAGGGCAAGCTCCCACAGCGGCTTCGTAGCCGGGTTTGATCAAGCCGGCCCGGAAGGCCACCGCCAGGGATCGCGGTGGCAAAAAGAATCGTCCGGAACGGTTCACGACGTCGTGCCAACGACGGCCCGGAGGGCCACCGCCAGGGAGGGCGGTGGCAAAAAGAATCGTCCGGAACGATTCACGACGTCGTGCCAACGACGGCCCGGAGGGCCACCGCCAGGGAGGGCGGTGGCAAAAAGCCGCACCTCCTCGACGCCGGCCCAGGTACAATCGCGACCATGACCGGATTGCCTCCCTACGTAGTCTGGCGCCGCCGCATGCTCTGGCTGCGGGCGGTGCTGGTAATCGCCCTTGCCCTGGCGCTGCTGGTATTGCGCCAGTTTTCAGCGCTGGTGCCGTTGTCACTCACGCCACTGCTGTGGCTGGGCGCGTTGCTGCTGCCCAATCTGCTGACCCTGTTGACATTGAACCTGGATCCCCGCCCTCAGCAACATCTGCTGGCGGTGGAGCTGGCCATGGACGTGATGCTGTTTCTCGCCGTGGTGCAACTGTTCGGCGGTGCCAGCAACCCGATGACCTTTTACCTACTGGTACCGGTCTTGATGGCTGGCATGACTCTGCCCCCCATGGCCAACGGTCTGGTGCTGATTCTCGCCCTGACCGGTTATATGACGGTGAGCCAGTGGCACCACATGCCCGCCCCCCATACCGCTCTGCACGCTCTCACCCGGGAACTGAGCGCCCTGCACAATATCGGCATGGCGGTGGCCTTCGCCGCGCTGGCGGTGACGCTTTCCATCCTTGGTCAGGTGATCCAGGCATTGACCCGGCAACAGCAGCGTCAGCAGGACAAGGCCATGGAACTGGCCGGACGCCGCGAGCGCATGTACCAGGTGGCGGCGACACTGGCCCACCAGGCCCACGAACTCAACACGCCGTTGAGCAGCCTGGTGATGATCAGCGATAACGCCTTGCAGGAGCCCGGGTTGTCCGACACCACCCGCGCCGACCTGGAGCAAATCCACGCATTGGCCCGGCAGGTAGCCGGCAAGCTGCGCCGGGCCGACCACCATGACGTTCCCGAGGACATCGCGTTCCCCGCCCTGATCGACCGCTTGCGCCTGCACCTGAGACATCTGCAACCCACCCTGGAGATCCGGCATCAGGGCCCCGACCACGCCGTGCTCAGACAAGCCAGCGACTGGTTCCGGGTGCTTGCCAATCTCGGCTACAACGCCATCGACGCCGGAGCCGGTACGCTGGCGATTCAGTTGGACACGGCGCCGGAGGGGTGGCTCCTGCAGATCAGCGACGACGGACCGGATCATCCGGAGCGTCCCGGCCGCGAGGGGATGGGCATCGGCCTGGCACTGGTGGAGAGTACCCTGGAAAACCTGGACGCGCGGCTGGAGATGGAATTCAGCCGGCAATGGACCCAGGCCCGCATTCGCTGGAGTGGTTATGGCGCTTGAAACCCTGCTGCTGGTGGAAGATGACGAGTTACTGGCGACACAGACCCGCCGGGCGCTGGAACGCCACGGCCTGAGCGTGACCCTGGCCGCCGATGCCGAGCAGGCGCGTCAGTGCATGGCCTCCCTGCCCACCCTGGACGCGGCGGTGCTGGATCAGAATCTGGGCGTCGACAACGGGCTCGATCTGATTGCCCCGTTACTGACGCATTTCCCCCAATGCCGGATTCTGGTGCTGACCGGCTACGGCAGCATTGCCGCCGCCGTGGCCGCCACCCGCCGCGGCGCCCATAATTATCTGACCAAGCCCGCCGGTGCCGGCGATATTCTCGACGCGCTGCGACGCGACCCGGCGCAAATGGAGTCCCTGCCGGACTCGCCGCCATCATTGCAGCGGCTGGAATGGGAGCATATCCAGCGGGTACTGGACGCCCACGGCGGCAACATCTCCCACGCCGCCGCCGCGCTCGGCATTCATCGGCGTACCTTGCAGCGGCGTCTGAAGAAACGTCCCAGCCCGGTGCAATTCGAACGGGAACGGCCAGACAGGAACTAAGACGCCGGACGCCGGACGCCGGACGCCGGACGCCGGACGCCGGACGCCGGTAATGCAAAACCAACCCCAACGCCCCTGCAAGCACTAAAAACGCTTATTTATTTTCGCAAACTCCGCAGCTTCGGATTTTGACTTTAGCGTCCGGCGTCCGGCGTCCGGCGTCCGGCGTCTGGCGTCCGGCTCAAATGTGAAACAATCCTGCTTCCACTGGCTTTCCGCTAAACTCCTCCAGTAGTCTTTCCAGAGTCAGGGTCTGGCGCTACCGTCCAGGCCAAGCAAGGGGCGAAACCGAAGTAGCATCATCATGATCAGGGATAGAGTTTGCCGCCGCCGGGATGCCATCACGCGCACGCCTTGCCCCAACCACGACCAAACCGGTTGCCCGTTGTCTGACCGCCGAGTTGTCATTGTGCTATGAGGACCGAACGCCGCCGCCGGCCCCTTGCGCTCCGCGCCCTGCTCTCCGGACTGCCCCTGGTGCTGGCTTTTACCGTCAACGCCCCGGCCCGGGCGGCGGACAAAGAGCCAGTGCTGACCATCAAGGGCGACCTGCGTGATGAGGTGCGCGACAACGTGCGCGTACTGGTGGGTCTGGACGATGCCGCCTGTCAGCCGGGTCCCGGCCAGAAGGCGCTGATTCTGCGCCAGGTTCGCAACCGGTCAGAGGAGGCGATGCAGGCACTGGGGTACTACCAGCCGGACATTGTGCCGCAATGGCGGGACGCCACCGGCGACGCCTGTTTCGGCGTTACGCTCACCATCACCCCCGGGCCCCGCACCAAGGTGGAAACCCTGTCGATCACTTTCAATGGCGAGGCGCAACAGGATCCCGCCTTTCAGAACGCCATCGACAAGGCCGGCCTGTCTCCCGGCGATCCGTTGCGCCACGACCGCTACGAAGCATTGAAACGACGGCTGCAACAGTTACTGATCGATCGCGGCTACGCCGAGGGCAGTCTGTCCACCCATCGCCTGGAAGTGGACCGCGCCCGGCATCGGGCCAGGGTGGTAATGGTGGTGGACAGCGGCCCGCGCTACAGCGTGGGCGAGATCATCATCAACGAGGTTCCTCTGGACCCGCGCCTGGTCAACGCCTATCTGCGTTTCGCCAGTGGCGAGCCGTTCAATAACGAACGCTTGCTGGCGACCCAACAGGCTTATATGGGCACCAGCTATTTCAGCGCCGCGCGGTTGGAACGCAGCAAGGTCAACGCCGACAGCAAAACCATCGATGTCGGTATCAATCTGACCATGCGCAACCGCTGGGCGCTGCTCACCGGGGTCGGGGTCAGCACCGATACCGGGCCGCGGCTGCGGCTGGGGATCGAGAATCGGCGCATCAACAGCGCCGGTCATCGTGCCCGGGCGGAAACCGAGCTGTCCGACTTGCGTCAGGGGGTCGGCGCCAACTACCAGATTCCCCTGCGCGATCCCAATACCGAACGGCTGGATCTGCACACCCGCTACCTGAACGAAATCACCGACACCCGCGAAAGTGAGACGATCAGTACCGGGGTCGACTACATTCGCGAGTTGCCGTCGAAGTGGGTGGTCACCACTTCGCTGGAATATCTGCAAGAGAACTTCGACGTGGCCGACCAGGCCGATCACATCGAACTGATCATGCCCGGTATCCAGATCAGCCGCGTTCACTCCGATGATCCGATCTACCCGCGCTGGGGTTGGCGGCTGGGAGTCAAGGTGCGCGGCGCCCATGAGTCGCTGGCGTCGTCATCCAGCTTCGTGCAGGCGGACAGCTGGGCCAAGCTGGTCGTGCCGCTGGGCAAGGGCCGCCTGCTGACCCGCGCCGAGGTCGGTTACACCGAGATCGATAACGTCCGCAACCTGCCTGCCTCGTTACGTTTTTTCGCCGGCGGTGACTCCAGCGTGCGCGGCTTCGCCTACGAATCCCTGGGGCCCACCAATGATGATGACGAGGTCATCGGCGGTCGCCACCTGCTGGTGACCAGTGTCGAATACGATCGCCCGATCAGCCGGCAGTGGAGCCTGGCGGTGTTCTCCGACGCCGGCAACGCCTTCAATGACTTCAACGACTATGACGTGGAACGCAGCGCCGGCTTCGGCGTGCGCTGGCGCTCGCCGCTGGGACCAATCCGTCTGGATCTGGCCCGCGGCCTCAGCGGCGGCGACACCTGGCGGCTGCACCTGAGTATGGGGCCGGACCTGTGAAGCGCTGGCGCGGCTTGAAAATCGCTCTTCTGGTTGTAATCCTGCTGCCGCTGCTGTTGATAGCCGGCGTCTACGGACTGCTCGCCTCCCGGGCCGGCAATCTTTGGGTACTGGAGCGGGTCAAACCGGTATTGCCCGGCGAACTCACCATTGAGGACTGGCAAGGCAATTTGCTCAGCGGCGCGCAAGTGGCGCATTTGCAATACCGCCAGGATGAGCTGGTGGTGGACCTTCACCAGCTGCGCCTGTCGCTGGCGCCGCTGGAAGCCTTGCGTGGCTGGCTGTATCTGGGCGAACTGCACGCCGACCGGGTAAGGGTGCATGTGCCGCCATCGCCGCCAGACCAGACACCGGATGACACGCCGTTCACCCCGCCCGAGAGCATCGCCCTGCCCCTGGGCGTGCGCATCGATACCTTCTCGTTGAACGAGCTGATTCTGGAAGGCGCCATCGACCTGCAATTGCAGGATCTGGAAGGGCAGCAATGGGCCGCCTGGCAACGCCTGAACCTGCCCCGGATCGCGCTCACCGTGGCCGATACCCGTCTGGACGCCAGCCTCTCCGGTAACCTGCACGCGCCCTTTCCGGCCCAGGGCGATCTGCTCTGGCGCCGCCCCGCCGCGGAAGACGATGGCGCGCCTGGGCTGGGTGGCCGGCTGATTTTCCGTGGCGACCTGGACAAACTGAACCTCAGCCACGACCTCAGCGCGCCTCTGACGCTGAGCACTAACGGCAGTCTCGCCTGGCGGGATCACACCCTGAATCTGGATCTGATCCATGAATGGCCGGCCCAGGCACTGCCGGTGGACACTCCCGTGCCGGTGCAGCTGGGCGCCGGCAAACTGACCACCGTGGGCTCCCTCGATGCCCTCCAAATCCAGGGCCAAGCCGACCTGGAAGCGGACGGCCACCCGCTCAAGCTGAATCTGGACGCCACCGCCAGCACCCGGTCCATGGCCTTGAAGCAATTGCATCTGGAAGGCGCCGGCCAACGTCTCAATGTCACCGGCAGTCTGTCCTATGAGAAGGGTCTGGCCTGGGACCTCAACGTCAATGGCGACGCCCTCGACCCGGCGCTGGTGGCGCCGGACTGGCCCGGCAATCTGACCCTGCGCGCCCAGAGCAAAGGACACTGGCGTGATGACGATTGGCGCGTCAGCGTGGACCCTTTGTCCCTCACCGGCACCCTGCAAAAGAAACCGGTTTCTCTGACCGGCAAGGCCAGCCAGCCCGCCGGCGGCGATCTGAGCCTGACGCTGAATGGCCGCTGGGGCCAGGACCGGATCACCGCCGAAGGCAAGGTGGGGGAACAGCTGGCGCTGGCGGGAACCGCCGCGGTGGCGGATTTGTCAGCGTGGCAAGGTCCGGCCCGCGGCGCCCTTGATTTGCGCTGGCGGCTGGCCGGCACCTTGGAAAACCCGCTGCTCAGCGGTGAACTGAGTGGCCAGCAACTGGCCTGGGAAGATTGGCAGTTGCCCCGCCTTGATGCCCGTTTCAACAACCTGACGCCCGGCAACGGCCAGCAAAGCCTGAACGTGACCCTGGGCCCGGTGAGTCAGGGCGCCGAGCAACGCCTGGAGCAAGTGACGCTGGCGGTTCAGGGCACCCGCTCGAATCACAGGGTGACGATCGCCGCCCACCAGGATGCCGCCGAGCTGGAACTTGCCCTGCAGGCGGCGCTGAGCCAGGACTGGCGCTGGCACGGCCGGGTCGAGCAGTGGCGGCTCGGTGAACCGCGTGCTGGCAACTGGGCGCTGGATACGCCGGCGCCGTTCAGCGTCAGCGCCGCCCGGCAGCAGCTGGAAACACTGTGCCTGCAGCGCCAAAGTGGCGAGGGCCGTCTCTGCCTCGGCGGTGAACATGGCGACGGCGGCCGCTTCAACGCCGAAGCCCGGCTGGCGCGCTTGCCGCTGACGCTGTTGAATCCCTGGCTCGGCGACCAGCTCAGTCTGGCCGGCGAGATCAACCTGGACAGCCGCTTCTCCGGCACCCTGGCCGCCGCCAACGGAGAATGGACCCTGAGCGCCGACCACACCCGGCTGACCGTGCGCGATGTCGGACAGGACCATGTCTTCGACCTGGATACCGCCCGTCTCGACGGCACCCTCCAACAAGGCAGTCTGGCCAGCCAACTGGCCCTGGTGGTGGCCGGACACGGCTCCCTGAACGCGGAGCTGAACACTCGCCTGAGCGCGGCGGCTCCGGTTGACGGCCGGCTGCGTCTGGATATTCCCAAACTTGATGACTTCGCCGCCCTGATCCCGCAAATCGGCGAGCTGAACGGCGCCGTCCGTGGCGAATTGAACCTCAGTGGCACACAGGACGCGCCACGATTAAGCGGCCAGATCGATCTCACCGGCGGCCGCGCCAGTGTGCCGGAACTGGGGATCGCCATGGAGGAGATCACCTTTACCGCCGCCGGCGATGCCGCCGGGTTGCGCCTGGACGGGCGCGCCCGGTTCGGCGAAGGCACCCTGACCCTGGACGGCGAGTGGCGACCGGAGGTGTCGCCGCTGGCGGTCACGCTCAACATCGATGGCGAGCGCCTGCAGGTGGCCAACCGCCCGGACGCCAAGGTCTGGGTCAGCCCGGCCCTGCGGCTTCAGGGCAACGGTCAGGATCTCACCCTGGACGGCACCCTGACCGTGCCCGAGGCTCACCTTGAGCCCCGCGAACTACCGGAAAGCGCTGTGTCGGTGAGTGCGGACCAGGTGATTATCGACGCCGAGACCGAGGACCGTGCGCCGCTGCCCTTCGCCATGTCGGTGGACGTGGTACTGGGCGACAAGGTCAGCTTCGAGGGCTTCGGTCTCACCGCCACCCTGGGCGGCGATCTGCGAGTGAGTCAGAAGGTGGATCAACCGGCCCAGCTCAACGGCAACCTGACCATCAAGGAAGGCCGTTACCGCGCCTACGGCCAGAACCTGGCCATCGACAACGGCCGCCTGATGTTCCAGGGGCCGCCGGAGAACCCGGGCCTGGATATCCTCGCCATCCGCAAGATTCCCAGTGAAAGCCTGGTGGTGGGGGTGCGTATCAGCGGCACCCTGCAGCAGCCGAAGGCACTGATCTTCTCCGATCCAACCCTGGAGGAGAGCGAGGCGATGTCCTACCTGCTCACCGGCCGCGGGCTCAGCAACGCCAATCAAAGCGATGCCGCCATGGTGGCCCAGGCACTGGCGATTTACGGCCTGCAGGGTAGCGGCGTGACAAGAAAACTCAGTGAAACCCTGGGGCTGGATGAAGTCACCATCGGCAGCGACTGGGGTGGCGCCGAGGACGCCGCGCTGATGCTCGGCAAACAAATCTCCGAGCGCCTGTACCTGACCTACGCCGTGGGTATCTTCGACGCCATCTCCACGGTGATGCTGCGTTACACCCTGACCCGGCAACTGCACCTGGAAGCCCAGTCCAGCAGCAAGAGCCAGGCCCTCGATCTGATCTGGGAAAAGGAGTTCAGGTAGTCGCCGGCAGTGCGTAGATGCCGGTGACATGGGCCACCATGTCATCGCTGTCGACGCTGTAGAGACGCACTTCCAGTACCGCCGAGCGCCGTCCCAGCCGGATGATCTCGGCGTCGGCGATCATGTCCACCGGCGCCGGCTTGCTGAGAAAGTTGATATTCAGGTTTTGCGTCACCGCCATTTCCAGCGCCCCGAGCCGGCCCAGAATCACCGCGTACATGGCGGAATCCGCCAACCCCATCATGGTCGGGCCGGAAATGGTGCCGCCGGGGCGGATCATGGACGGCTTAAACGGATAACGCACCCGGGCCCGGTTCCCTTCCACCCACTCCACCTGCAAAGCGGTATCGGCCGCCGAAGGCAAGCCGTTGTACATAATGGTCTGTACTTCCTGCGCGCTCAGCACTGTTGTTTTCCTTCTTTCTTCAGTCGACGATTGGCAAATGGTGCCAGAGGCCCGCTTTGACGGGAAGCGTACCGGTGTCAGCGCCGGGCCGACTATGTAGAATAGCCCACTTAACGCTTCGGCACCGTCAATCGCCTTTCATTGGATCCGGATTCGTACAAACTATGCGTACTTCCCGCTATTTGCTTGCCACCGTCAAGGAAACCCCCGCCGACGCGGTGGTCATCAGTCACCAGTTGATGCTGCGCGCGGGCATGATCCGCAAGCTGGCATCCGGCCTCTATACCTGGCTGCCCAGCGGCCTGCGCGTGCTGCGCAAGGTGGAGCGGATCGTGCGCGAGGAAATGGAACGGGCCGGCGCCCAGGAAGTACTGATGCCGGTGGTGCAGCCGATCGAGCTGTGGCAGGAATCCGGCCGTGACAGCGCCTACGGCCCCGAATTGCTGCGCATCACCGACCGCCACGACAACGGCTTCTGTCTGGGTCCCACCCATGAGGAAGTGATCACCGATCTGGCGCGCAACGAGATCCACAGCTACAAGCAACTGCCGCTCAACTTCTATCAGATCCAGACCAAATTCCGCGACGAGATCCGCCCGCGCTTCGGCGTCATGCGCTCGCGGGAGTTCACCATGAAGGACGCCTATTCCTTCCACCTGAACGCGGAATCGCTGGCCGAGACCTACCAGGACATGCATCGCGCCTACTGCGCGATCTTCGACCGCCTGGGGCTGGACTATCGGCCGGTGGAAGCGGACACCGGCTCCATCGGCGGCGCCGCCAGCCATGAGTTCCATGTGCTGGCGGCCTCCGGCGAGGACGACATCGCGTTCTCCGACACCTCCGACTACGCCGCCAACGTGGAGCTGGCCGAAGCGCTGGCCCCCGCCGGCGAGCGGCCGGCTCCCGGCGCCGAAATGACGCTGGTGGACACCCCCGACGCCAAAACCATCGAGCAACTGGTGGCGCAATTCGACCTGCCCATCGAAAAGACCGTGAAGACCCTGGTGGTGAAAGGAGCGGAAGGTGGTCTGGTGGCCCTGCTGGTCCGTGGCGACCATGAACTGAACGATGTCAAAGCGGAAAAACTGGAGGCGGTGGCGGCGCCGCTGGCCTTCGCCGAGGAAGCGGAGATCCGCGCCGCCATCGGCGCCGGCCCCGGCTCCCTGGGTCCGGTGAACCTGCCCATCCCCTGCATCGTCGACCGCACCGTGGCGAAGATGAGCGACTTCGCCGCTGGCGCCAACCAGGACGGCAAGCACCATTTCAATATCAACTGGGAGCGCGATGTGGCGCTGCCGGAAGTGGCCGACCTGCGTAATGTGGTGAACGGCGATCCAAGCCCGGATGGCCAGGGAACCCTGGTGATCAAACGCGGCATCGAAGTGGGCCACATCTTCCAGCTCGGCACCAAATACTCCGAAGCCCTCAATGCCACCGTGCTGGACGAAAACGGCAAGGCGGTGACCATGCCGATGGGCTGCTACGGCATCGGCGTCAGCCGCATCGTGGCCGCCGCCATCGAGCAGAATCACGACGAGCGCGGCATCATCTGGCCCGAAGCCATTGCCCCGTTCCAGGTGGTATTGATGCCGCTCAACCCGAAAAAGAGCCCGCGCGAAAAGGACACCGCCGAACAGCTCTACCAGACCCTCACCGAGGCCGGCATCGAGGTGCTCTACGACGACCGTGAGAAAGAGCGGGTGGGCGTGAAGTTCAGCGACTCCGAACTGCTCGGCATTCCCCACCGTATTCTGGTGGCGGAAAAAGGACTGGACCGCGGAGTACTGGAATACAAGCGCCGGGGCGCGGAAGACAATGAGGAGCTGCCGCTGGATCGGGTGGTGGAAGTGCTCAAGGAGAAGCTGGCCGGGCATTGAGCCCGGGGTTCACTCACTGCCTGGACTACGAAGCCGCCCGGACAAGCTCCCACAGCGGCTTCGTAGCGACCTCTGAATTCATATCCGCAAGGTTTGGGGTGCGCCTTTCCCGCTAGCCCCCTTCGCGGCGCCGCGCCAGCAGTTGGGTCATGGCGGCATCACCGGTGGCGGTGAGCCGCCAGCAACCCGGCCCTGCCCCTCTCTCATCGTGACGGATCAAACCCAGCGCCCGTAACTGCACCTTGATCTGCTGCAGCACCGGTTCCGCCAGCGTCACATTGCGCACCGCGTGAGCCTCCGGAAAACGGGGTTTCAATTCCTCCAATGCGCGCCGCGCCAGCGCCTGCTCCAGCGTCTTGCGCAACACCGCCTCGCTGGCGCCCTCCAGCATCTTCGGTGCCAGCGAACCGAACACCGCCTCCCATTGCCAACGGCTGCGCCCCCGCGCCAGTTTGCAGGCACCGCCCTGATACACCGCGCAACTGTATTCCAGTTCCACCGGATCGCCGCCACGGGCCAGAGCCGCCGCCGCGGGCCGTTGATCCGTCAGCCAGCGTTCGCGCTCCGCTTCCAGGGCCGCCAGCCGCCGGCGCAAAACCGCGTCCTCGGTGCCGCCGGAGGTGCCGGGCCGGACCCAGCCGGCGGCCGGATGGGTTCGCAACCAATCCGGCAACACCCGCGCCAGCCGTTCCACCAGATCCTCCGGCTCACGCCAGGTATGGCAACGGGTCTTGCCCTGCAGCAGACGGGCAAAATCGTCGCGCCGCACCGCCCCCTCACGGGATCCCTCCCGGGCCGCTTCCGGCAACAACGACGGCGCTTCGTGAATGAACGCCAGCACCGGTTTGCGCTTGGTGGCGGCATAGACGAACTCGCGGTGCATCTGGCTCAGCCCTAACGGCGACAGAGCGCCGTAAAGCCCGCCGAGAACCAACACCACATAGTCGCTGTCGTCGATCAGACGCTGCGCCAGCGGCATGTGATCGGCGCCGTCATCCAACGCCGCCATCCCCAAAGGCATCAGCGCCTGATTCAACAGCGGCGCCAGCACCTTCTGACGCACCCCCAGTGGATCCGGATACCCGGTGCTGAGAAAAACCGGATGGCGTTTTTCCATCAGCGTGTTTCCTTGCGACCCCATCGCTTTCCCTGTGCCCCCTGACAATATCGCCCCTCAACCTCTACTACCCCACAACGGTTTCGGAGTTCTTGGAGAGTCGGTGGTCAACGTTCCAGGACCGTGCTTCTCCGTGTCCTGGAACGTTGACCACCGACTCTTACCCCCCACCGTACCTCCTGGTACCGGCGCCCCCAGCACCGATTAAAGCCCCTGCGCGAATACCCGACAAGGAACCTCTCCACAACAGCAGGCCCACACCCGTCATGGCGGGACACACCGGCCGGTTCGTGCTAGCCTGCCGGACACCGTCCATCACTAACTGTGCCGATCATGCGAACCATCGCCTTTTATAATCTGAAAGGAGGGGTGGGCAAGACCACCACGGCCATCAATGTGGCCTGGCACGCGGCCCGCTGGAAGCACCGTACCCTGCTCTGGGACCTGGACCCGCAGGGCGCCGCCAGTTTCTATCTCGGTGTCGGCGATGGCACCGGCTACAAGGCGGGCGCGGTTCTCAAAGGCAAGCAGCCCATGGGCAACCTGAAGCGGGAAACCCGCTGGCCGCTGCTGGAAGCCATTCCCTCTGACCTCAGCCTGCGCAATGCCGACCTGAAACTGGCGGAGACCGGTCGCGGCCAGCTGCGACAGCTGGTGGCACCGTTCGGCGAAAGCTACGAGTTAATGCTGCTGGATTGCCCGCCCACCCTGAGCCCGGTGGCCGAGAGTATTTTCTCCGCCGCTGATTATTTGGTGGTGCCGGTGATCCCGACGCACCTTTCCCTGCGCGCGCTGGAACAGGTGCGGGATTGGCTGGACAGCAAGAAGCTCAAGAATCTGGAGCTGATCCCGTTCTACAACATGGTGGACCGGCGCCGGGCCCTGCATCTGGATTTGCTGGTAAAACGGCCGCCAATCATGCGTAACGGCCTGCAGACCTGGATCCCCTACTCCACCCATGTGGAACAGATGGGCGATCACCGCGCACCGGTGGCGGAATTCGCCCCACACACGCCGGCGGCCCACGCCTACCGGGCGCTGTGGTTCGAATTGCTGGATCGCATCAAGCTCTGAGCACGAAACACGGAATGCATTGCGGGCCACCACCACGTTCCGCAGCTTCCCACAGAGAAGAGTCACGGAGCCGCTGTGGGAAGCTTGCTTGCAAGCGAATATTGCCAACGGCAGAGAAAACCATTCGCTGCCTAGGCAGTCTCCCACAGCGGCTTCGTAGCACAGGGTTGCGGAGTTCGTGGAACCGGCCTATTCGCTCCAGGGATCGGCCCGTTGCAGGATCGTATCCAGATCCAGACCGCGAGGCAGGGTGCCGTAGTTGCGATCACCGTGCTCCCCCAGACGGGAGGCGATGAAAGCCTCCGCCACGGCGCTGTTGCCGGCGGCCACCAACTGACTGGCCTGCATGGTCAGTGACAGGCGGTCGACGATGTCGCGGGCACGGTATTCCGCATCCGCCATATCGGAGAACTCACCTTTCAACGCGGTCACGGCCTGGTCCAGACGGCTGTCGGCGCCGGCTGCCTTACCCAGTTCCGTGAACCACACGTCCAGCACTTTCGGCGTCTTCGCCAAAGCGCGCAGCATATCCAGCGCCTGTACATTACCGGACCCTTCCCAGATCGCGTTGATCGGCGCTTCCCGGTACAAACGCGCCATCATGAACTCCTCGATGGCGCCGTTGCCGCCCAGACATTCCATGGCCTCGTAGGCATGGAACGGGGTGCGCTTGCAGATCCAGTACTTACCCGCCGGCAGCCCCAACCGCAACAGCAGTTGTTCATATTCGTTGCCGCTGTCCAACGCGGTGTTGTCCAACGCCTCGCCCATGCGCATGGCGATGGCCAGGGAGCCTTCCACCTCCAATTGCAGGTCGGCGAGCACATTCCGCATCAGCGGCTGGTCAATCAGTGTCTTGCCGAACGCGGCCCGGCCACTGGCGTGATTGACCGCCTGTGCCACCGCCTGACGCTGCCCCGCCGAAGAGCCGATCATGCAATCGAAGCGGGTCATCGCCACCATTTCGATGATCGCCGGCACACCACGCCCTTCCTCGCCGACCATCCACCCCAGGGCTCCGCGCAGCTCGATCTCGGAGGAGGCGTTGGAGACGTTACCCACCTTGTTTTTCAGGCGCTGCACTTGAATCGGATTCTTGCTGCCGTCGGGCCGCCAGCGCGGCACCAGAAAACAGCTCAGCCCCTTTTCGGTCTGCGCCAATACCAGGAAGGCATCGCACATGGGCGCGGAGGTGAACCACTTGTGGCCAATCAGTTCGTAGGCCTCGCCGGGGCCGCCAGCGCCGATTGCATAAGCGCGCGTGGTATTGGCCCGCACATCGGAGCCGCCTTGCTTCTCGGTCATGCCCATGCCGATGGTCAGGGATTGCTTTTCATAGTGCGGCACATTGCGCGGGTCATAGCCGTTGTTGAGGATTTTCGGCAGCCATTCCTCGGCCAGGGATGGGGTCAGCCGGATCGAGGGCACCGCCGCGAAGGTCATGGTCAGCGGGCAGCCATGGCCCGCTTCCGCCTGGGCCTGCAGGTAGCTGCGCGCGGCCCGGGCCACATGGGCGCCGGGCTTGGGGTCGGTCCAGGGCGCGGAATGGATGCCGCTCTCCAGCCCCAGCGCCATCAGGTTGTGATAGGCCGGGTGATATTTCACCTCATCCACCCGGTAACCGTGACGGTCGTGAGAGAAGAACTGCGGTTTGTTTTCGTTGGCCAGGAAGCCCCACTCGATCACCTCGGCACTGCCGGTCCTGGCACCGTGCGCGGACAATGCCGGTTCCGCCCAGCCCGCACCGTGGCGGCGCACCGCTTCACGCAGGGCATTGTCGGTGTCATAGGCGTTGTAATCCTGCAGATCGCCGGACTGGTTGAGCACCTCATGGGTGTCGGCCAGGGCTTCCACATTCAAAGCATCGTGTTGAGCATTCATGATTGACCTCCAGCGCCAACGGCGCCTGTGGTGGTGTTTTGTTGTGGTTGTCTCGATTGCGATGGCGTGGCGCCCACCGCCCGCAGGCAGAAGGCCACCATCTGATCCGGCAGGGCGGCGTCCGCCAGCGGCGCCGCCAGTGGCCCCACCAAAGCTTCGGCCACCGCCCCTACCAGCGCCGCGGCGCTGGGAGCGGTGGCCTGGGGCGGCAGTTCGCCACTGGCCACGCCGTGATCCAGCACATCCCGGTAGAGTGCCGCGTACATGGCCCGGTAATGCAGCCGTTCGGCATCCACCTCCGGCTCCACCGGTTCGGCGATCAGCGCCCAGGCCAGCTTGGGCGCCGCCATGGCTCGACCGGCGAACACCCGCAACGCTTGCTCCAGGCGGGCACCAGCGCCGCCCGGCCCGGACAGCGCCCGCGCCACGGCCTCCACTTCCCGCTCGGTGGCGACACGGAACACCTCCGCCGCCAGCGTCGCCTTGTTGTCAAAATAGCGATACAGCGTGCCGACACCGACGCCGGCGCGCTCCGCCACCGCCTGCATGGTCATGGCGGCGAAGCCCCCTTCCCGCACCAACATCTCAGCGGTCCCCAGCAAATTCTCCCGCTGCGCCGCCTTACGCGCCCGAACCTGAGCGGTTTCCCGGTATGCCATGATCGGAATCCTGATTCCCACTTTCTAAGAATTGAATCATGATTCCGGGTTTGAGGCAAGCGACGCCGGTTGGCAATTCAAACAATGCGCCCTCTCTCGATAGCACTCGGATTGTTATAGTGTAGAGCCAACAAAAGTAGGCAGGGCAGACATCATCATAACCATGAAACGCATCCTTTTGGTCCTTGCCTCGATCCTGTTGCTGATCCCGATCACTGTGGTTCTTGCCCTTACCATCACCCGTGATGTGCCCGGGGGAACCTACTTCCCTCAGCCCATCAACTCCAGGTTTGACTCCTATGCCGAGGTCACCTGGGCCGAGGTTGACAGCCTGTTGCCGGTAATGAGGCTCTATGGGCCGGACGGGACCAAACTGCGCGGCTATTTGATGGTGCCGTTCAAAAAAGAGGCCCTCCCGCTGCGTGGTCATGGCAAGGATTATGTTGCCGAAACGGACGGTTCGGTTCGCTTTACTCAGGAAGAAGGCTTATTCGGCAATAGCTATCCGGACATCGAGGACGAGAGTGACCTCGACGCACTGAAAGAGCGAAGCAAGGACAATCTCGCTACCGACATAAACGGTATCCAGGCACTGAAACTCGTCCCGGTCGAGCCAGACAACCCCGAACTCCTGCGCATCCAGGCCGAGTGGCGGGACGCACGAAACCGGACGCAAGAAGTATTCCAGCAGCTTGCCCAGGCCAAAGCCACCCCAACATGGCAGACCTCCTTCAAGGGTATGCTGTCGCTGAAGCTGCCCGGAAATTATGTTCTCAGGTATCCCGAAGCCAGATCCGATGCCGTGGCCTTCAAGGTTTGGCAGCGGCACGGAAGCGATATCAAAGCCCACGAAATGACCCTCTTTGCCACCACCAACGACGATAAATATCAGCGACGGAAAGTGGCGAAAAACTTTTTCTCCATCCACCCCGATCATCACAACCTCGGACACGACATCCACATCGCACTAGAGGCGAACGGCTACTATTACATTCAGGCCGAACGCGATATCGGCGACACTTATCTCCACGCCAGGGCGGAAACATCCGATATTCAGGTGGCCGGTGATTTCATCGGGATCATCAAACAGCTGGGTGCGGAAGATCTCCCCATGCAGCTGCTTTCAGGCGAGTATATCCCCTCCATGGATTCCACTATGATGCCAAAAGACTATGCGGAATTCGTGACCTTTCTCGAGCAGCGGCTGGACTCTTTCTTTAATCCCGACGACGATTTATTCCACGTAAGATCGAGCCGTATGACGTCACCGGATCATCCCTGGAGGCTTGACGTTTCCTCCTTCGATCAACAGGGCGCGGCGTCCATACGGATCTTTCTTGTACGTTGGGAAAGCACCAATCCACCGGCTCTACGGGACATCTGGCTTCATGCCTCCGCCGAAGAAGAATATGGCGAGGTGGTGGCAACGGCCGGCCCGGCCTTGAAACTGCGCATCAATCAGCGGCGGCGTACTTGCAACAGCCGTTACCATTTACCCATCGCCAGGATAAACGCACATCAGGAATTGAGCCTGCTGTTCGATGTCAGCTCCAACAGCCTGCCTGAGTGCCAGGAGGCGGCGGCCTGGTTCAAACAACTTGATCTGGCGGCCCTGAAAAAAGCGATCCCCGCGATCAGCAATGAAACCGCCTGGCGCCCCTTCTTTCAAAACGCCTCTCCCGGAAGGCCCCTCTCAAAAGACCCTGACGGCCCAGCCCAACAACGCCATCCCCACCACCAGCCAGAGCAAGGGCACCTTCCCCGACCGCAATAACACGAATCCCGCCACCACCACCGCGAAATCCCCCACACCGGCCACCGCCGAGCGAAAAACCGGGTCGTAGAGGGCCGCCAGCAGCAAGCCCACCACCGCCGCGTTGATGCCGGCCACGGCGCCGGCCATGGCCGGGCGGCTGGCCAGGCCGCGCCAGGCGTCCGCCAATGCCCATACCAACAGGAAGCCGGGCAGGAAGATCGCCACCGTGGCCAGGGCCGCGCCGGACCAGGGCGCCGTCGGCATCAGCAGCGCGCCCAGATAAGCGGCCAGGGAAAACATCGGGCCGGGTACCGCCTGGGCGGCGGCGTAGCCGGTCAAAAAGGCGTCGGTGCCGATGCGGTCACCAACGAAGCCCTGCAGCAACGGCAATACCACATGGCCGCCACCGAACACCAAAGCACCGGCGCTATAAAAGTCCCGCAGTAGCCAGAAGCCGCCAACCAGGGCGAACAACAGCCAGAGTCCGGCGAACAGCACCAGCGGTCGCACTCTGATCGCACCGCCCTCCGGCATGGTCTCCACGGTACGCTTGAGCCATCCGCAGCCAATCGCCGCCGCCAGCAGCAAGGCCAGCAGTTGCGTGACGACGCCCGGCCACCACCACAACAGCACCGCCGTGGCCAGCGCCAGCCCCCGGGTCAGGGTATCGGGACAAAAACGGCGGCCCATGTTCCAGACCGCGTCGGCCACCACCACCACCGCCAGCCATTTCAGTCCCCGTACCACGCCATCCAACCCGTCTCCGGCCCACCGGGCAGCGAACAGGGCCACCAGTACCATGATCCCGAACGACGGCAGGGTAAAACCGAGAAACGCCGCCACCGCCCCGGCCAGCCCGGCGCGATGGCGGCCGATGGCGAACCCCAACTGACTCGACGCCGGGCCGGGCAGAAACTGGGTCAACGCCAACAGACGGGCGAACTCGTCCTCGTCCAGCCAGCCCAGGGAGGTGACGAAACGGCGGTGGAAATACCCCACATGCGCCGCCGGACCACCGAAGCTGATCCAGCCCAACAGAAAAAATTCACGAAAAACCCGCCATGCCTGCATTGTCGTTTTGTTCCCCGTCACGGTTTCGTCACAGTCGCGCCGGATTCTGCGTGGCGCACATGTCACGCGGATGTCACCGCGCCCACGGGCAGGTATACTCCCGCCATGCAACGCGATCCCCTTTCGATTCTCCAGCACGTATTCGGCTACCACGAGTTCCGTAACCAGCAGGCCGCCATTATCGACACCCTGGTCAGCGGTGGCGATGCCCTGGTGTTGATGCCCACCGGCGGCGGCAAATCCCTCTGTTACCAGATCCCGGCCCTGGCGCGGGAAGGCGTCGGTGTGGTGGTCAGCCCGTTGATCGCGCTGATGCAGGATCAGGTGGACGCGCTCAACGCCCTCGGCGTCAGCGCCGGTTTCCTCAACTCCACTCTGGACGCCGGCCGCGCCAGGGAATTGGAACAACAGGTCCGCGACGGTACTCTCGACCTGCTCTATGTGGCGCCGGAACGGCTGACCCAGGCACGCACTCTGGAATTGTTGCACCAGTCTCCGCTGGCGTTATTCGCCATCGACGAGGCGCATTGCGTATCGCAGTGGGGCCATGATTTTCGCAGCGACTATCTGCAACTGTCCCTGCTGCACCGGGAGTTCCCCCAGGTGCCACGCATCGCGCTCACCGCCACCGCCGATCCGCGCACTCGTCAGGAGATCGCCGAACGGCTGGATCTGGGTAGCGCCCGGCACTTTATCTCCAGCTTCGACCGGCCCAACATCCAGTACCGGATCGAACGCAAGGACAGCGCCCGCCAGCAACTGCTAAGGCTGATCCGCAACGAACACGCCGGCGACGCCGGCATTGTTTATTGCCTGTCCCGTAACAAGGTGGACCAGACCGCCGACTGGCTCAACCAGCAAGGCATTCCCGCCCTGCCCTACCACGCCGGTCTCGGCGGCGAGGTGCGCGCCCGTCACCAGCAGCGATTCCTGCGCGAGGATGGTCTGGTGATGGTGGCCACGGTGGCGTTCGGCATGGGCATCGATAAACCGGATGTGCGCTTTGTCGCCCATCTGGATCTGCCCAAAAGTATCGAAGCCTATTACCAGGAAACCGGCCGGGCCGGCCGTGATGGCGCCCCCGCCACCGCCTGGATGGCCTATGGGCTGGAAGACGCCATCCGCCACAAACAAATGCTGGCGCAATCGGAGGGCAACGAACAGTTCAAACGCCACGAGCATCAGCGTCTGGAGGCCATGCTTGGCCTCTGTGAAGTGACCCAGTGCCGGCGCCAGGCGCTGCTGAACTATTTTGGCGAAACCCTGGAAAAACCCTGCGGCAACTGCGATACCTGCCTGAACCCGCCACAGACATTCGACGCCACCGAGGTGGCGCGCAAGGCGCTCAGCTGTGTTTACCGCACCGGCCAGCGATTCGGCGTCAACCATTTGGTTGATGTGCTCACGGGCAATCGCAGCGACAAGGTGGCTTCCGCCGGTCACGACCATGTCTCCACCTGGAACATCGGCGGCGAGCTTTCCGCCAATCAGTGGCGGGCCATTTATCGGCAACTGGTGGCGCTGGGCCTGCTCGCCGTGGATGCCGCCGGCTATGGCGCCCTGCAACTCACCGAGGCCTGCCGTCCCTATTTACGCGGTGAGCGGTCGCTACAACTGCGCAAGGACGTGGCCCGTGCCCAGACCCGCTCCCGCCGCACCGAGCGGGTTCCGGTGACGGACGCCGAGCGCCCGCTTTGGGAAGCCCTGCGCGCCTGCCGCAAGCAACTGGCCGAGGAAGCCGGCGTGCCGCCCTACGTGATCTTCCACGACGCCACCCTGCTCGACATGATGGCGATTCATCCAACCTCACTGCGTGACATGGCCAGCGTCAGCGGTGTCGGCGACCGCAAACTGGAAGCCTACGGCGACGCTTTCCTGGAAGTGTTCCACCGTTACGCCTCGTGACGATCCGCTTCGTCTGCTGGTGAAGCTCCCACAGCGACGTTGTAGCAACCTCCGAATTGATGTCTGCAAGGCCAGAAGAACACCTGCGCTTGCCGGTTACCTCGAAGCAAAGGCGTAACGCGGCTTCGCTGTCCATGATGGAAGGTAATACCGTTTCCCTCCAAACCGCGATGAACCTTATGTTGGCGTCCGATATCCAGCGCCGTTCCACAACCGTGGGACAACACAGATCATCAAACCGTCATTTCAATGACGCCGAATCATCACATCCCTTATCCAGCATAAGCAGCGCTCAGGGAGCCCGCCCGCTCCCGACCCGGGTTCCATACCCAGCCTCCGCCGTCGCGGAGAAGCGCAAAGGAAGGCGCGTGATGGGGTGCAACCGGGTATACCAATACCAATCTGGGGGTTCACATCATGCGATTCACGGCACTACCGTTGTACGCGGTGCTGCTCGGCGGCCTGTTGTCCGCCTGCGGCGGTTCTTCGTCCTCATCCGATTCCGGCACGCCACCCACCGATCCCGGCAGCGGCGGCGAAACGCCCACGCCGACTCCGGTTTCCACACTGCGCATCGGTCTGCTGCCGGATACTCAGGGCGGCGGCGATAACGTTTCCATGCATCCAATGAAGGCGGTGCTCGACAAGGAACAGGAACTGGGCGTGGATATCGTGATCCCGGTGGGCGACCTCACCGACCACGGCACCACCCGAGAGTTCGAGCAATGGACCTCGGTGGCGGAAAGCTACCGCGACGCCGGCATCGAGTTCCTGCCGTTGATGGGCAACCACGAAGACAGCTACGCCTATTCAGTGGAATGGATCGAGAACATGAAGCACTACATCCCCGACGATGCGGTGCACATGAGCGGCGCCCAGTATCTCAATTACTACGTCATCCGCGACAACGTGATGATCTTCCTGCTCAAGTATTACAACCTGCCGATCGCTTTTGACTGGATCAAACAGGAAGTGGCCGCCCACGAGGGTGAATTCGACCATCTGGTGATCGCCAGCCACGACGGCCTGATCGGCGCCAAATACGGCGAAACCAGGGAAATGATCGTGGAAGGCACCGCCGGCGACGACCACCTGATGAACAAGTGGGATGACATCCGTGCCTTCTTTTCCAAACACGATGTAATCTGGGTGCAAGGCCACGAGCACATGTATCAGCGCTCGGTAATCAAGGCGCCGATCTGGGTGGACCCGACCTCCTGGACCGAAGACGACGGCAACTACCGGCTGCCCCAGTACACTCAAATCATGTCCGGCAACGCCTCCTATAAAGGCTACGAATTCCGCTACGGTGAACGGGAACTGGTGCAACGCATCGTGCAACAGAAAATGAACACGATGAAGAACGGCTCCACCGCCTACGACGTCAACGCCTCGGTGCTGACGTTCCAGGGCGACCGCGTGGACTATCAGTCCTGGTTCACCGAACACACCATCGGCGCCAATGAAGACGGCGGGAAAGAACTGGCCGCTCCGCAATGGAAACTGCTGGACCGCTTCTCGCGCACCAAGAACCGCTGCGAGCGCATTGTTTATCCCAACTCCATTCCCGAAGGCACCCGCCCGGTGATGTACCTGGACAGCAGCTACATCAGCAACGACTGTTATGCTCCCGACGGCAGCGTGGCACGCATGGTGGGCGGCACCAACGACACCTTCAACCGGGTGGAAAGCCGCACCCGCGACATGGAAGTCACTCCAGGGTTCAGCCGCGCCAGTACCGTTACCGAGCTGGCGCGTCTGGCTTATCAGTTCCTGTTCCAGTACAACCAGCCGTGGACGCCGAACCTGAACGCGGAGAACCGCGTGGTACCAAACGCCGACGACGCGGCCGTGCTCGACATTCCCGAGACCACCATCGATCTGAAGGAAGACGTGACCATGAGCTGGCAGGCCGCCAACGGCGACACCGCTTCCGACATCCTCATCATCAGCGGCACCCAGAATCAGACCGGCACCTACTCCAACGCCTACGGCGCCGCCAAGGACCTGGAGACGGATACCGGTCTGCCCGGCAGTCAGCCCGATGGCACCGCCAAGCAGGCCCATGCCCTGCCGGCCAGCGCCAGTAAGAACTGGGATCTGGCCACCGCGGTGTCCGATGCCTATGCCGTGACCTTCGACGCCAACGAAGGGGTGGATACCGACAGCCACACTCTGGCCTGGCGCACCGCCGACGGCTGGCAAGCCATCGCCGGCACCGATTGCGTGGTGGAGCAGCCGTTCGACAGCGCTTTCCTGAGCACGCCGCCAAACCGTCCGGACGCCTGCGCCGACCAGCCCCTGGTGGGCTTCGATGCCGACCACGGCCGGCGCTGGTGGACCGTGCTGCAACAGGACGCGGAACTGGCGCTGATCAGCCGCTGATGCTTTGAGACAAATCGCGGCTTGTGAGCCACTGATGTCCTACAGTGGTGGGACATCCCGCTTACACGCAACCGTGGCACACTGATTCGCTGGCAAGCCAGCCTCCCACAGCAGTTCCGTAGCCTCTCCGTGGGAAGCGAGCTTGCTCGCGAATCCGGCTTGACTTCCCGTCCCGCCAAGCCAAGGATGGGCCGATAGCAACAAGCAGGCCCATCTCATGGGGTTATACAGCGATTACCTCTTTCCTCCGCTGTTGGATCTGGCCACCCGTCCGTTCTATCGCAACCGCCAGCGTTTGATCGCCGCCGCTCGCGGGCGGGTCCTGGAAATCGGCGTCGGCAATGGCGCCAACCTGCCGCTTTACGGCGAGCAAGCCACGGAAATTCACGGCCTGGAACCCAGTATCCCGTTACTCAACCGGGCCCGCCGGCAAGCCACCAACAGCCCCCACCCTCAACGCATCCGCCTGTTGGCCGGTGATGCACGGCGATTACCCTACCCGGACCGCTACTTCGACACCGTGGTGGCGTGTCTGGTGCTGTGCACCATTCCCGAACCGGAACGGGCCGCCCGGGAAATGCGGCGAGTGCTGGCCGACAACGGGCAATTACTGATTCTGGAACACATCGCCAGTCCCAACCCCCGCACGCAACGCTGGCAGAACCGGCTGACGCCGTTGTGGAAACAGCTGGCCTGCGGCTGCCATCTCAACCGTCCCACCCCGGACATCCTCCACCATGCCGGTTTCGATCTCGCCAATACCCGCCGTTACCGCCATGCCCGTCTCCCCGCCTTCGCCAGTCAGGTATTGGAAGGCACCGCCACGCCATACCCCCGCTGAATGGCGCCATTTGCCCCCTAATCCCCCTCCCCACGGGCCGTTTGCGGCCATCACGGCAGATAAAGTCCTCGTGCCCCGGGCGCCAATCAGGTAACCTTCGCGCCTTTATTGCTTCCCTTCCTTAACTCCGAAGATACCCCCTATGGATTTCCAGTCCCTCGGATTGATCGATCCCCTTTTGCGTGCCGTGGCCGAACAGGGTTACGACCGTCCCTCGCCGATTCAGGCGCAAGCCATTCCCGCGGTGCTGGGTGGCAGTGATGTAATGGCCGCCGCCCAGACCGGCACCGGCAAGACCGCCGGTTTCACCCTGCCGTTGTTACAACGGCTGGAGCCGGGCAAGCCGGCCGCCAGCCGCCAGGTGCGCGCGCTGGTGCTGACCCCCACCCGTGAGCTGGCCGCCCAGGTCGGCGAAAGCGTGGCCGAATATGGCAAATATCTGCCGGCTCTGCGCTCCGCCGTGGTGTTCGGCGGCGTCAACATCAACCCGCAGATCAACCGTCTGCGCGGTGGTGTGGATGTGCTGGTGGCCACCCCCGGACGGTTGCTGGACCTGTATCAGCAAAAGGCGATGTCCTTCGATCAACTGGAGATTCTGGTACTGGATGAAGCGGACCGGATGCTCGACATGGGCTTCATCCACGACATCCGCAAGGTGCTGCGGCTGTTGCCGAAGCAGCGGCAAACGCTGATGTTCTCCGCCACCTTCTCCAATGAGATCCGGACGCTGGCGAAAACCCTGGTGCGCAGTCCCAAGGAAATCGACATCAGCCCGCGCAACAGCACCGCCGAACGGGTCCGTCAATGGGTGGTGACCGTGGACAAACGGCACAAGGCGGCACTGCTCACCCATCTTATCGGCGAGCAGCAATGGTTCCAGGTGCTGGTGTTCACCCGTACCAAACACGGTGCCAACCGCCTGGCCAAGCAATTGGAAAGCGCCGGCATCGAGGCCGTCGCGATCCATGGCAACAAGAGCCAGAACGCCCGCACCCGCGCGCTGGCCGGCTTCAAAAGCGGTGACGTGCGCGCCCTGGTGGCCACCGACATCGCCGCCCGAGGTCTGGACATCGACCAATTGCCGCAGGTGGTGAACTTCGACCTGCCCAACGTGGCCGAGGACTATGTACACCGGATCGGCCGCACCGGCCGCGCCGGCGCCGACGGCGAAGCAGTGTCCCTGGTCAGCGGCGAGGACCAGAAACTGCTCAAAGGCATCGAGCGGCTGATCAAACAGCCCATCGAACGCCGCCAGGTGACCAACTTCGAGCCGCCGGCGGTGGCCGATATCCCTGATGAGAGGGAACCGCGTTCCCGTCCCAATGGCTCCCGCTCCGGCTCTCGCTCTGGTCCCCGTTCCGACGGTGCCTCCCCCAACAAGAGCGGCCAGCGCCGCTCCGCGCCCCGCGGTGCCGACGGCAAGCCGGCGCCACGCCGGCGCCGCCGCGGTGGCGGTGGGGGCGGCGGTGGCCAGCGCAGCGGCAACGGCGGCAATCGCGCCAGCCGCGGCTGATCAAACCCACGCTCGCGGCACCTTGCCCCGCCGCGAGCGTTTCTCACTATCCCCTGTCCCGCCTCAATCCCCTTTCTGTTCGAAAATCATGAACAGAGATATCGGATTTCTCCTGATTATTCGCCCTGTACAGGGGTGTATGGTGTGCCGGTTTCCCGCATAAACCGATCAAGGAGAACCTGCATGCCCGCTTCTCACCAGAACGTCGCCATCGTCACCGGCGCCTCCCGCGGCATCGGTGCCGCCATTGCCGAACGTCTGGCCGCCGATGGCCATGCCGTGGTGATCAACTACGCCGCCAGTGCCGCGGCGGCGGAAGCCCTGGCGGCGAAAATCGAGCAGGCCGGCGGCACCGCGCTGCCGGTCAAGGCCGATGTCAGTGACCCGGAGGCGGTGGCGCGCCTGTTTGATGCCACCGAAACGGCGTTCGGTGGTGTCGACGTGCTGATCAACAACGCCGGCATCCTCAAGCTGGCGTCACTGGCCGAGGGTGATGACGAGCTGGTGGACAGCCAGATCGCCATCAATCTCAAGGGCACTCTGAATACGTTGCGTCAGGCGGCGCGGCGCCTGCGCGAGGGTGGCCGCATCGTCAATTTCTCCACCAGCGTGGTCGGCCTGAAGCTGGAAAACTACGGCGTTTACGCCGCCACCAAAGCGGCCGTGGAAACCCTGACCGGCATTCTCGCCAAGGAACTGCGCGGCCGTGACATCACCGTCAATGCGGTGGCCCCGGGCCCCACCGCCACCGATCTGTTCCTGGAAGGCAAATCGGAGGAACTGGTGGAACGGCTGGCGAAACTGAGCCCCATGGAACGGCTCGGCACACCGGAGGACATCGCCGGCACCGTGGCGTTCCTGGTGGGCGCCGATGGCGGCTGGGTCAACGGCCAGGTCCTGCGCGCCAATGGTGGCGTGATCTAGATCCGACACACTAGGCCATAATGGTCCGACGGTTGATTCGAAGCGGGCGGTTTCAGAGCGTGTAGAGAATCGGTGGTCAGAATTCCAGGACCGTGTTTGGCCAGGGAAGGCCAAACCCGAGCCCACATGGACGTGCTTGTAGCGTGTCCTGGAATTCTGACCGCCGATTCTCCCCGGCAAGAGCCCCCTGCTCCGCCACCATTCTGATTTCATCTTTCCAGGGCTGGCTCGAAACCGACCATCGTCTACTGGCATCCCGACAGCTCCGGTGCTTGGATAACAGCACGGCGTGCCGACGTCGCCTCCGCGCGCCACAAAACAACAAACGGCAAGGAATCGGAAATGAGCTATCGGAATGCCTTTCAGCAGGCCCGCCAACAACCGGAAGCCTTCTGGGCCGAACAGGCCCGCAACGTGGCCTGGTACCAGCCGCCCACGCGCATCCTTGAAACCCTGGACGACGGCACTCACCGCTGGTTCGGCGATGGCCGCCTGAACACCTGTTACCTGGCTCTGGACCACCAAGTGGAACAGGGCCGGGGCGAGCAGGATGCGCTGATCTTTGATTCCCCGGTCACCGGCGTGCGCCAGCGTTTCACCTACAACCAACTGTTGGCGCGGGTGGCGGAGCTGGCCGGTGCGCTCACCCGTCTCGGAGTCGGCGCCGGCGATGGCGTGGTGATCTATATGCCAATGGTGCCGGAAGCGGCCATGGCCATGCTCGCCTGCGCCCGCATTGGCGCGGTGCATTCGGTGGTGTTCGGCGGTTTCGCCGCCAACGAGCTGGCGGTGCGTATCGACGACGCCAGGCCCAAGGTGATCCTGACCGCCTCCTGCGGCATCGAGATCGATCGTGTGATTCCCTACACACCGCTGGTTCATGGCGCTCTGCGGCAGTGCCAGCATCGCGTCGATCAAGTCCTGGTGCTGCAACGCGAAACGGCAAGGGCGGAACTGCGGCAATACGGGTTTCTCGACTGGCGGGCCACCGTCGATGGCAGCGATCCGGTACCGCCCACACCGCTCAACGCCAACCACCCGCTCTATATCATGTACACCTCCGGCACCACCGGTAAGCCCAAGGGTATCGTCCGCGACCACGGTGGCCATGCTGTCGCTCTGCTGTACGCCTTGCGCAGCATCTACGGCATGGAAGCCGGGGAAATCTGGTGGGGCTGCTCCGACGTGGGCTGGGTGGTGGGCCACTCGTTCATCGTCTACGCGCCGCTGCTGGGCGGCTGCACCACGGTAATGTTCGAAGGAAAACCGGTGAAAACACCGGACGCCGGCGCCTACTGGCGTCTGGTGGAAGAGTACGGCATCAATGGTCTGTTCGCCGCGCCCACCGCGTTCCGCGCCATGCGCAAGGAAGATCCCGAAGGCCGATTGTTCCAGCGCTATCGGATCGACACGCTCAAACATCTGTTCGTCGCCGGTGAGAAGCTGGATACCCCCACTTACCAATGGCTCAGTGATCTCACCGGGCGGCCGGTGTACGACCACTGGTGGCAGACCGAGACCGGCTGGCCGGTGACCGCCCCCTGCGCCGGCCTCGGCGAACGGGAAGTGCGCAATGGCTCCACCAATCGGGCGGTACCCGGCTATCTGGTGGAAGTGCTCGGCGAGGACGGCCAGTCGCTGCCGCCCAACCAGGAAGGAGACATCGTGTTGCGCCTGCCGTTGCCGCCGGGTTGCGCGCAAACGCTTTGGAACGATCATCCGCGCTATCTGGAAAGCTACTTGCGCGCCTATCCCGGCTACTACCACACTGGCGATGGCGGTTACCTGGACGAAGACGGTTTCGTGCACATCATGGGCCGCACCGACGACGTCATCAACGTGGCCGGTCACCGGCTTTCCACTGGCATCATGGAGGAACACATCGCCACCCATTCGGCGGTGGCGGAATCGGCGGTGGTGGGCCGCCACGATGAATTGCGCGGGGAGGTGCCGCTGGGTCTGGTGGTGCTCAAGGACGGCGTCGCGCAATCGCCGCAACAGGTGGAACAGGAGCTGATCGCCCTGATCCGCGACCAGGTGGGCGCCGTGGCCTGCTTCCGCCGTGCGCTGATCGTGCCACGGCTGCCGAAAACCCGTTCCGGCAAGACCTTGCGCGCCGCTTTGCGTAAGATGGTCAATGGCAAGGATTTTCCCCTGCCGCCCACCATCGACGACCCGGCCATTCTCGACGAGATCAGCGATGTGCTGATCCGCGAGGGCGAAGTCGCGCGACCCGGGCAGGTTCTATGATCCGCACCAAGCCATGATCGGGAGAGAATGATGACAACACTGACCCTGAGCAGTGACGAACTGGTACGGCGGGCCAAGGCCCGCATCGAATCCCTGACGGCGGAGGACGCGGTCGCCCTGCTTGACGATCCCGGCACCCGCTTCGTCGATCTGCGCGACGTGCGCGAGCTGCAACGCGAAGGCACCGTGCCCGGCGCCCTGCACTGCCCGCGCGGCATGCTGGAGTTCTGGGTCGACCCGGATTCCCCCTATCACAAGGACGCGTTCGCCACCGGCCAGCGTTTCGTCCTGTTCTGCGCCCTGGGTCACCGTTCCGCCCTGGCCACCCAGCAGTTGGTGGAGATGGGCTTTGGCCCGGTGTGTGACATCGAAGGAGGTTTCAAAGCCTGGCGCGAAGCCGGCGGCGCGGTGGATAAGAAGGACTGAATCCGGCGCTCATTTCAGCGGGCCGCACACCCGCTCGAATCCCGCCACCACGAACGGGATCATGCGGTCATAGGCGGTCTGGAAGTCGTCGGAGCGGCACAGGCCGCCGGACATGACGTTGATACGGCCGGTGTTGGCGAACGTCAGTGACATGGCGCCGGACATGAAGTGGTAGCACCAGTACAGATCGGCGCGCTCCGCCCTTGGCAGGGCCGCCGCCAGCGCCTCCACGAACGCCTCCATGGGGCCGTCGAAATGGCGGCTCATCAGTACCGGCCCCCATACCGGCGAGGTGTTCACGTAGGCCAGCAGCGCGCAATAGTTCCGCCACCCCTGGTCCTCGCTTTCCTGAGCCATTTCCAACGGGCGCAGATAGGCCTCGATAATCCTTTCCAGCGGTATCGGATCGCATTCGGCGCGGGCCGAAGCCAGCGCCGCCAGGCGGTCCTCGTTGAGAATACGCGCCCGGCGCTGAAAGACGGTATCGAACAGCTTCTGCTTGGCGCCAAAGTAATAGCCGATAAGGGCCAGATCCACATCGGCTTCGCGGGCCACCGCCCGTAACGTGACGGCATCATAGCCGTGGTAGGCGAACAGACGCTCGGCGGCGTCCAGAATCAAGGTGTCGCGATTGCCCCCGCCATCGCGGGAACGGGGGCGGCCCACGGCTTTCTTCCTGGCCGGGGATTTCGCGGACTTGGGGGGCTTGGTCGTCATGGACGGATAGTACGCAAGCCCCCCGGGTTCAACAACCGCCGGTGTTTCCCGGCTTCGACCTCACTTCAGGGACACGCCCCCAGCCGCCAGGCATTACCGCCATCCTCACTGTACAACGCGGTCATGCCCCAGGTGGAGCCGGCCATCGGTTCATCACTACCCTGGGCGAAGTAGTCCGGCGCATAGTAATTGCCGGTGCTGTAAGCCCGCCCCGCCACCTTGTGGTAGTAGTTGTAAGTGGACTGGGACTGGCACTCGTCGCCCGGCTGCGGCTCCGGGTCACCGCCACCGCCGGATCCGGAACAAGCCTGTACCGGTCCCGCGCAGCTGGCATCGTCATCCTGCCACTGGCATTGGCCACTGACCGTTGCTTCGCTCAGCTTGAACGCCTCCGCGCCGTATTCCAGATAGCAATCGGCGTAATTGGTGTAGTCCAGCCGTCCGGCGCTGATGTGCTGATCCAGGGTCGCCACCTGGCCGGCGTCGATAACGAAGTCGATCTGATCGCTGCTGCTCAGCCCGCCTTCGTCCTCGGCGGTCACCGTGGCGCTCTGGGCGCCGCCCGGCAAGTCACAGGCCCGGGCGCTGTAGCGTACGCCATCGACCTCCGCTGCCCGGGCACCGCTGGCGAAGGCCACCGTCACGCTGGCCAGATCCTGATTATCGTCCACCACCTGGCCACTGATCGTGGCGCATTGCCCGTCCACGCTCACCGCGATGTCACTGAGCACCGGCGCGCTGGGCGGTGGTTCCGGCCCTACCCGCACGGTCCGGATAGCCGGTTCGCTTTCACCACCGTCGTCATCGGCGGCGGTCACCGCCACGGTATACAGGCCGTCCGCCAGCGGATCGCTGGTGGCCTGGAAATAGCCGTCATTGTCGGTGGTGGCGGAAAGGGTGCCGCCGCCGCCATTCACCCCCTCAATGACGATGAGTACGTCACTGACCGTGCCATCCTCGTCACTGGCCTGCCCGCTGACCTGGATCCGGTCCGTGCTGACGGTGACTTCCAGTTGGGCCAGGGTTGGCACCCGGTTACGGTCGATCCGCGCATTGTGCCCGGCGAAGAAACCACCGAGATAACGGGCGTAATTGATGCTGGCGCCGCTGACATAGCTGCCGGAGGCGCCTTGACCGCCGGACCAGGAGTGGTCCAGGCCGTGAAACCAGAGCATGGAGACGCGGCCATCCTGCCACAGGAATTCCTCCGCGCTGCCGCCGTCGGCGCTGACCACGGTGCTGCCAGCAATTTCGCTGACACCGTACAGCCCCGCCATGCCTTCCGCGTTTTGCCGGTTGTAGCAGGTGTCCACGGTGGTATCGGCGTCACCATGGGCGATCGAAGCGATCTGAGTGTCGAAGGCGCTTTGATAACCGCCACCGAGATTGCGGCAGCGGCTTTCCACGTCCGCCTGCTCACACACACCAATGGCGCCGCTGGAACTGGTGCCGACACTGGGGCCGGCGCTGACCCCGACCCCGGCGAACACATCCGGCGCCAGACAGGCGGTGGTATTGGCGAAGCTGGCGCCGGACGACAAACCGGCAATGTAAACCTGGTTCGGATCAATGCCGCGAGCGGCATCGCCGGACAGGGTATTGGCCAGGTTGATCAGGTTCTTGTAGTCACCGGCGGAACGGGATTTGCTGCCCTGCCAGTAGGACCAGCAACTGAAACCCGCCTTGTTCATGGCATCCGGTACCGCCACCACCATGCCGTACTCTTCCGCGGCCGCTTCCAGATTGGCGGTTTTATAGGCATCGATGGACTGGGTACAGCCGTGCAGCACGATCAGCAGCGCCTTGCCGTTGCCCACTGGCGAGTCGCTGTCCGGGGTATAAAGATGCACCTTGTTGAAGCCGCCCAGCGGCAGATTGTTCTGCCAGGCGCCGGCGCTGGCCAGCGCCGGGGCGGCGGCGGCCGTCAAGCTCAGGAACGCGATCATCAGGGACCGCATGGGTCTACTCGTCATTGTTGTTCTCCTGATTGTCGTTGTTGTTTTTCGGTGGTGTTTGCGGACCGGCGCGCAACACAATGCCCGGCCGCTTTATTCATCATCCGATGAATAAAAACTCATCAAGCGTTGAATATTTGCGCGAAGGAGTCAAGACCACGGTGGGAGCGATCAGCCACTGCGTCCTGGCAGCGCTATATCGGCAAGTGCTGAAGGGATGACTACAAGGCCGCTGTGGGAGCTAGCCTGCTGGCGAATTGGCTTCGGAGTCAGGGTATTCGCTTGCAGCGGCCCGCCGCCCGGACAAGCTCCCACAGCGGCTTCGTAGTCCAATCTGTGGGACAGTCGCGGTTCCGTCGGCCTAGTCCTGTTGCCGGCGCTGACTGTCGGCACGGACTTCTTGCAGGCCGGCGTCGCTGATCAGCCCCAGACGATGGGCGTGGCTGGCCATCTCCAGGCTGTTGCGAGCCAGAATCATTTCACAGCCCTGGGCCGATACCTGACGCGCCAGCCGGTGAATCTCACGGTCCCGGGACGGACTCTGATGGACATGGCGAATGTAGATCGCTTTCACCCGCCCCGGATGCTCGGCGACGATCTGTGCGTACACTTCCGGATCGCGCTGGCCGCTGTCACCGATCAGCACGAACGGCAGTTGCTGATACAACGCCATCATGCGCCGGATCAGCAGCGCCTTGTGATCCTTGGCGCGGCGCGGCCAGGGCCGCTGCAGCGTCAGCCCCCATTCACGCAGGAACAAAATCGGGCCATGGGGAATGCGATTGAGGTGAAAGAATTCCGACAGCATTTCATAGATGGTCCAGGGCGCCCGGGACACATACAGCATGGGCCGGCGCCGCTCACCATCGAGGCCCTGAAACAAAGCGCGGTACAAAGCGGAGACGCCGGGGAAGGCGGTGCGATGACGGGCCTTTTCCACGAACAACCGGTACAACATCCACAGCTTGTTGGCGACGCCGGTGAACATCACGGTATCGTCGATATCGCTGACCACCGCCAGATCCACATCCGCGGGCGGAATGTACACTTTCGCGTCCGCGTTGGCCGGCTCGTCATTGTCCCGCTCCGGCAACAGCGTCAGCCGCACGGTCTGCCAGGACGATTCGGCGGGCAGCGTGTCCTGAATCGGCAGACGCACGGTGAAGTAGCCGTCGCCGTCGGTTTTCACTTCCTCCCGGGAGCCCAGAGCACGCACTCGCACCCGGGCTCCACGGATACCCCAGCGCACCGTGCGCCGCCCCACGTTGACCAGATCGTTGAGCGGCCCCTCCGCCAGGTCCAGCCCCAGGCCTGGCTGGCGAAATACACGACCGATGAGAAACAGCTCCTGGCGCGACCCATAACCCCGGTAGCATTGAATTACCCGCTCACCCCGCCCCTCGGCGCGGCGCACCGGGCGGGCAAGAAAACGCAGCAGGTTCCGCAGCCCCCGGTACAAAGTCCGGGGTGAAGGCACAGGCATGGTGTCTCCCAATCACGATCAGTGGGACAAAGAATAGCGAAAGCGGCAACGCTAAACGATGGGCGGCTCCCCCGCCAGGGTCGGGCCGTGTTCGATATCGGAGGTAAACACCTCCAGATTCTGCGCCACTTCCTGCACCTCATCGAAGCGGGCGATGTGATAAAGCGCCTCGCCCTCGTTCACCAATGGCAGATTGTTGCGGCCCACCAGAATGCCGGCACAGGGAGAATGAATCGACACATCCTCGCCGCCGAACGGGCTGGAAATGCGGCCGATCAGTTGGCCTTTCTTCAGCCAGGCGCCGAGCGCCACCAGCGGCAGGAACACACCGTCCCGATCCGCGCGAACCCAACTGGAGGAGCGGGCGATATGAGGTTCCAGCGGCGCCCGGGTCTTGCGCGGGCCGGTCATGCCCAGATGGTGCATGACATTGAGCACGCCCCGCACCCCGGCGCGGATACAGCCTTCCTCGAAACGCAACGCCTCGCCGGCTTCGTAGGTGATCACCGGGATGCCCTGAGCCTCCGCCACTTCCCGCAGAGTGCCCTCACCCAGCACCGAGTTGATCACTACTGGCACACCGAACGCGCTGGCCATCTCGGCGGTGGCGTGATTGGACAGGTCGGCGCGGATCTGCGGCAAATTGGCGCGATGGATGGCGCCGGTATGCAGATCCACCGCGTGGGTGGCGCGATCCAGCACCTGGGTCTTGAACTGCCAGGCCATGCGGGCTCCCAGGCTGCCGGTCTCCGAACCGGGAAAACAGCGATTGAGGTCCCGGCGGTCGGGCAAATAACGGGTTTTGTGAATGAACCCGAACACATTGACCACCGGCACCGCCAGCAAGGTGCCATTAAGACGGCGCAAGGAGGAATGGCGCAGCAGACGGCGGATGATTTCCACGCCGTTGAGTTCATCACCGTGAATGGCCGCGCTCACCATCAGCACCGGCCCGGGGTGACGGCCGTGAATGACATGGATCGGCACGTTCAACGGCGTCTGTGTGTAAAGCTGCGCCAGCGGCAACTCCACCTTGGCGCGAGTCCCCGGCGCCACGGTGATACCGTTCAACTGAAACGGCGCCGCTTTTGGTTCTTTAGGGTTTTTGGGGTTGCTGTTTTTCATCAATTACCCGCACCGGATCAGCCAGTGGTCTTCGCCCTTGGTTTTTGCCTTTCGCTGTTCACTATTCACTATTAACTGTTAACTCTCTTTCATCCCTTCGCCCCCTTGGTCTGGGTGCGGAAAGGCCGCGCATCCTTTTCCAGGAAGCGGATCACCATGCCCGCCACATCCTTGCCGGTGGCCGATTCAATCCCTTCCAGGCCCGGCGAGGAGTTCACTTCCATCACCAGCGGGCCATGATTGGAACGCAGGATGTCCACGCCGGCCACGTTCAATCCCATGATGCGGGCGGCACGAACCGCGGTGGCCCGTTCTTCCGGGGTAATGCGGATCAGGCTGGCGGTGCCGCCACGGTGGAGATTGGAACGGAACTCGCCGGCCTTAGCCTGCCGTTTCATCGCCGCGATCACCTTGCCACCAACCACGAAACAGCGAATATCGGCACCGCCGGCTTCCTTGATGTACTCCTGCACCATCACCGAAACGTTCAGCCCCATGAAGGCCTCGATCACCGATTCCGCCGCCTTCACCGTCTCCGCCAGCACCACGCCGATCCCTTGGGTGCCTTCCAGCATTTTTATCACCAACGGCGCGCCGCCGACCATGCTGATCAGGTCGGGAATATCATCCGGAGAGTGGGCAAACCCGGTCACCGGCAGCCCCACGCCCTTGCGTGACAACAACTGCAGGGAGCGCAGCTTGTCCCGGGAGCGGGAAATGGCCACCGATTCGTTCACCGGGAACACGCCCATCATCTCGAACTGGCGCAGCACCGCGGTACCGTACTGGGTGATGGAGGCACCGATCCGGGGGATCACGGCGTCAAAGCCTTCCAGCACTTCACCTTTGAAATGAATCTCCGGCTTGTGCGAGACCATGCTCATATAACAGCGCAGCGTATCGATGACGTGCATCTCATGACCGGCTTGCCTGCCCGCCTCCAACAGACGGTGCGTGGAATACAAATGCTTGTTACGGGAAAGAATGGCGATTTTCATGGCTGACGCTCATTACCACCGAGTAAGAAAGAAGACCGGGGATCCACCATGATGCGCTTCATGGCGGTGCGTCCCAGCAACATGCGAAATTTCATCGTGTCACGATCCGTGAGGGTCACCTCGATCGGCCACCGTTGCCCACCCATCACCACCTCGGTGACGATCACCGGGCGCCGTTCACGGTGGCCGCCGGAATCCGATACCACCCTGTACTCCAACACCGGCGCTTCGCACTCGCGAACATCGTCGGAATGCTGGAACGGATGAATGAGAAAACGCACCCAATCAGCGCCATCGCGCTGAAAGTGCTCGACACTGAAGGCGTGCAGCGCCGAAGTGCGCGCGCCGGTGTCCACCTTGACCTTGATCGCCTGAATACCCAGCTGCGGCAGACTGGCCCACTCCCGCCAGCCAACGATGGATTTCTTCATCCTGAACCCTCACCACTTCTCTGCGCAGACTACACAGAAGCGCGCGCGACGTCTTCTCAAACGATCGCGGCCCGTGGGCCGCTCCTACAGTTGCTGGTCGATGCCAGTGTAGGAGCGGCCCACGGGCCGCGATCCGCTTTTTACAAGCCGTTGATGACGGCCCGGTTACGACAGTTTGCGACCGTTCTTGGCGGCGATGCGCAAACGCAGGGCATTGAGCTTGATGAAGCCCTCGGCGTCCTTCTGATTGTAAGCGCCGGCATCGTCCTCGAAGGTGGCGATGGAGGCGTCAAACAGGCTGTCGTTGTCGGAACGGCGGCCCACCACGGCCACGTGGCCCTTATACAGTTTGACCCGCACTTCCCCATTGACGTGTTCCTGGGTGGCGTCGATCAGCTTCTGCAGCGCCAGACGTTCCGGGCTCCACCAGTAGCCGTTGTAGAGCAGCTCGGCGTACTTGGGCATCACCGAATCCTTCAGATGCGCGGACTCACGGTCCAGGGTCAGGGATTCGATGGCGCGATGGGCCGGCAGCATGATGGTGCCGCCGGGGGTTTCGTAGCAGCCCCGGGACTTCATGCCAACATAGCGGTTTTCAACGATGTCGAGACGGCCAATGCCGTTGTCGCCGCCCAGCTTGTTCAGTTTGGTGAGCACCTCGGCGGGGCTCAGACGCTCGCCGTCAATGGCGACGATATCGCCCTTCTCGTAGGTCAGGGTAACGTAGGTGGGCTGATCCGGGGCGTTTTCCGGGCTCACGCTCCAGCGCCACATGTCTTCCTCGGCTTCCCACCACGGATCTTCCAGATTGCCGCCTTCATAGGAGATGTGCAGCAGGTTGGCGTCCATGGAGTACGGGGATTTCTTCTTCTTGCTGGTGAAATCCACCGGAATCTCGTGGTCCTCGCAGAAGGCCATCAGTTTCTCGCGGGAATTCAGTTCCCATTCCCGCCATGGCGCGATCACCTGGATGCCGGGCTTGAGCGCGTAGGCGCCCAGTTCGAAGCGAACCTGATCATTGCCCTTGCCGGTGGCACCATGGGATATGGCGTCGGCGCCGGTTTCCTCGGCGATTTCCACCAGACGTTTGGCGATCAGCGGGCGCGCGATGGAAGTGCCCAGCAGGTATTCGCCCTCATAGATGGTGTTGGCGCGGAACATCGGGAACACGTAGTCACGCACGAACTCCTCGCGCAGATCCTCGATGTAGATCTCCTTCACGCCCATGGCCTGGGCCTTGGCGCGGGCCGGCTCCACTTCCTCACCCTGGCCGATATCGGCGGTAAAGGTCACCACCTCACACTGGTAGGTTTCCTGCAACCATTTGACGATCACCGAAGTATCCAGGCCACCGGAATAGGCCAATACCACTTTCTTGATGCCGGACATGCAAAGCTCCACACGATGGACGCGCACCGCCGGCCTGGCCGGACGATGGCAGTGAACGAAAGACCGCATATTGTACCCGCCACCGTCCGTCGCCGTCACCTGTCCCCGGAAGCCACGTCCCGCCGCGCCGTTTTGTGTAGAATGCCCCTTCAGCCCTGGGCCGGCGGCCTTGTGCGGGGATATCTGGCCCCGTAGCATGGGCACGCTTTGTACGGAGACCCCATGAGCGAGAAACACCCTTCCCTTGCCTTGCGCTTCCGGGGCTTTTTGCCCGTCGTGGTGGACGTGGAGACCGGCGGCTTCGACGCGCGCCACGACGCCCTGCTGGAAATCGCGGCGGTGCTGCTGGAAATGGACGCCAGTGGCTACCTGCGTCCGGCCACCCGCATCCACTTCCACGTGGACCCGTTTCCTGGCGCCAATATCGAGCAGGCGGCGCTGGATTTCACCGGCATCGACCCGAGCAATCCGTTGCGCGGCGCGGTGGCCGAGGACATCGCGCTGACCGGAATCTTCGACCCGGTACGCAAGGCGGTGAAGCAGAACGGCTGTAATCGGGCGGTGCTGGTGGGGCACAACAGTTTCTTCGACCAGGGGTTCCTCAACGCCGCTTCCGAGCGTAACGACGTCAAACGCAACCCGTTCCACCCGTTTTCCAGCTTCGATACCGCCGCCCTGGCCGGTCTGGTCTATGGCCAGACGGTGCTGGCCAAGGCCTGCGAAGCCGCCGGCATCCGCTTCAGCCAGCGCGAGGCACATTCGGCCCTGTACGACGCCACCCGCACCGCCGAGCTGTTCTGTTCCATGGTCAATCGCTTCCGCGATCTGGGCGGCTGGCCGCCGCCACCGCCCGCCAAGATGCCGCCGACCCTGGCGCGGGAACTGGACTGAGGGGGACCGCGTCCGGAAAAGGTCGCGGCCCTCGGGCCGCCCCCGCAGCAGCCCCCTCGCTCGCAGGCAGGGGCCCCTGTTTACTCCGTATAGCCCGAGATTGCCACGCCTTGGGGCGCCAGCCCCGTGGCCACGGTCTCCTCCACACTCAAAGTACCGTCCTCCGCCACGCTGAAACGGGTCAGATTGGCGCTCGCCAGGTTGCTCACCAACACATGGCTCTCACCGGGATCGATGGTAATCCCCAGAGGCGCCGTGCCGGTGGAAGACACCAGCCCCACATCCGACACCCCGTACCAGAGCACGCTGGAATCCACCTGATTGACCACATAGAGCACCTTTCCAGAGGGGGAAGCCAGCAGACTGACCGCCCCCTGGCCACTGAACCCTGACTGCCCGGCGGTCAAGGTGCCATCGCCGGCCACCGAATAACTGCGAATTTCGTTGTCACCGGAGGCGGCCACATATACCACCTCGCCGGAAGCGTTGATGGCGACGGCCTTGGGGTTCTTACCGGCGGACTCGGTGGCACCGTCAACCTTGGTCAAGGAACCATCACTGGTATCGATTCGGAACAGGACGATAAACCCAGGATCATGATCGTTGACCACCCATAGGAAGCGGCCGGCGGGGTCAATGGCAAGCGCGGCCGGATTGAGGAAATCCACCTGCTCCTTGTCCACCAGCTTGGGATCATCGGGCATATAAGCGCCAATGCCGTTGTTGTCCTCAATCTCGCCATTCACCTCCAGGTTATAAACGGACACGCTCTGGTTCTGCTTACTCACCACATAGAGAAAGTTGCCGGAAGGGTGCACGGCCAGCGCCGCCGGTTTGGCGTCCACCGTCACCGCCGCCTGTATCGGCGCGAGTTCGTCCACGTCATGGTCGATCTGTTGAGAGGTGACCTGGCGAAACTGGGACACGGTACCGTCATTGAAATTCGCTACATAGAAGGTCCGGGCCGAAGGATGGGCGGCAATCGCAATGGGGTATGCACCCGTGGCGGGGTTGCTGTCACCCAGGGAGGAGAGGGTCCCATCATCGGCCATGGCGAACTGGCTGATGTCACCGTCATTACCATTGATGACATAGGCGGCACGGACATGATGGGTCAGGGCCGCGCCCGTGGAAAACGTCATATCCGAGGGATACGTATCCAGCGCCAGCCGGTCCGGCGTCATCGGTTCCAGCTCTCCCCCCTCTTTGATGGCGAAGGCCAGCATCGCGCCAGCGCCACCGTCCGATAGGTAAATGCGGCCGCTGACCGGACTGGATACCAGCTTCCGGGGTGTCACTTCCTCGCCGACATCAACTGAAGGCACGGCCAGCGCGGCTAGCGCTCCCCCCTCCGTCACCTGGAATTGCCAGATCTTGTCACCGACAAGATCCGAGACATAAAGAAACCGGCCGCTCTGGTCGATCACCAGACCTTCCAACTGCACGTTGACGTTAATGTCCTGAGCCACGGATAACGGCTCGGCCAGAGGCTCCAGTCCACCATCGGGCAGAATGCGATATTGTTCCAGCGTGCCATCAAACCGATTGGCCGCGTACAGCCAGGGTTGCTCCGGATGCACGGCCAGATTATAGGGCGCGTTACCGGTCTCGATATGCCCCGTGTAGGCGATCGCACCATCTTCGCCCACGTCAAACTGAACGATGCGGTTGTGGGCCAGATCCCCGGCGTACAGATGGCGGCCATCACGGCTGACAACCAGCTCGACGAAGCCGGAGGCAATGTAATCGGGCTCGACGAAGTCATCCGGCTCCATCGCCACCAATTCGCCGTTATTGTCCTCATCAAACCGCAACTGATAGATTCCGTTGGCGCCATCTTCCAGGCTGGTGATATAAACCCACCGCCCCGACGGATGCACCACCATGTCAGTCAGGTTATTGCTTCCCGGTATGGTTTGGTCCATCGGTGAAAAGCGGCCATCGGCGGCCAGTTGGAAGCGGCTCACCAGCCCGTTGAGGCTCAGAGCCAGAACCTCATCGTGACCGGGTCTGAGCGCCACCGTGACGGCCTGGGTCATGGACGGTACCTTGTCCACCAGGCGCATGAGACCACTTCCGGCCCGTACCGCGTAACTGGACAGAGTGCCGTCGCTATAGGAGGTTACCAGGGCGTAGCGCTCCACCGGGGCGCCGTCCTCTCCCGGAGCCGGGGCATCGGCAATCCCCGGACCGTCACCTCCTCCTCCGCTGTTGCAGGCCGACAAAACCAGCGTCGAGGCTGACACCAACAGCCCCTGCAATAGCACCAAGAAACGTTTCATTGTGCTTTCCCTCAATTCATTTTCCGACGGCCTTCTTGCCGGGCCATCGGGTGATTGTTATTGCCCGGCGTCGCCTCTTCTTCCGAACAGACGACGCGCTACCGGAAGCCTATAAAGGCGCGGCCTGCAATACTTGGAGAATGAGGTGGGAGGATGGGACCGGCTGGGGCGGAGACGCCCTCAATGGGATGGGTGAAGGGCCCTGTCGCGGGCTTCCCGGGGAGTCATTCCGAAGCGGCGCCGGAAGGTACGATTGAACCAGGAAATATCACCGAAACCGGCGTCAACGGCAATCGAGATAATCGAACGTTTGCAGCACGCGGGGGAGATTAACAACGAATAGGCAAGGTCAAGGCGCTTGCTCAAAACATAATCGGTAAAGTTCGTCCCTTCCGCATAGAAAAGATTACGAATCGCCCGCCGGCCAAGGCCATGGCGCTGGGCAAGCCAATCCAGAGACAACTCGGTGTTACCCAAGTGAGCATCGATGTCCGCCTTGAGTCTGGCGATCTGCACTGCCCGTACACCGCGCTGCCGTCCGGCTTCGGCATCACTGTGCCGGGCACCAAGCAGCAGATTGACCAGATCGCAAAGGTGTTCCGCTATGCGCTGCTCCGCGCCAGGATGGTAATCCTCCTGTTCCTGCATAAGCGAAAGCAAATAGAATTCCAGCAGTCGCATTTCAGGGCCATGCGACAACCCTTCACGCATGACCTTGTCGAGTTGATCGAGCCTCCCCGCCAGTCTTTCCCTGGGAATGGCCAACGCCAGAGTGCGGCATAGTCCCTGGGCACTGATCGAGCCAACTCGGTCCGCCGCGATCAGGGCGCTTTTACCAGGGCACATGCGAATATCAGCCCCGGCCTGCTCGGAACGCAGTCTACCGCGGATGGCGACCCCCAGCTTGAGAAGATCACAGTCCTGTTCGGCGGTTCTTAATACCTTGTTGCAGTAAGGCGACGATTCCGCTTCGACGACCCACAAACCATGCAGTGGTCGCCGGCGCATATCCACCCAGGGCAACCCCCTGCCCAGATGAGTAAAGTCAACTTTGCAACCGGTGGCTTGGTAGAAGGTTTCCACGGTTTGCTTGAAAACCGGAACCGGCTGGCCACTCAATAGCAACCTCTGAACCGCCATGGCGCTCCCCCGCCATAAAATGGTTTCTAACTATAAACCGACGGGATCGCGGGAGGGAACGAAAGCGCGTTGGAGCACCAGAACGAAGAAAGGGCGCCATTGGGCGCCCTTTCCTGGTCAAAGCCGTGTTTTTTACAGCTTGTCCGCGTTCTCCGACAGGTAGGAGGCCACGCCTTCCGGGCTGTCCTTCATGCCCGCGTCGCCTTTCTGCCAGCCGGCGGGACACACTTCGCCGTGCTCTTCGTGGAACTGGATGGCGTCCACCAGACGCACCAGTTCGTCGATGTTACGGCCCAGCGGCAGATCGTTGACGATCTGGCTGCGCACCACGCCGTTCTTGTCGATCAGGAAGGCACCACGGAACGCCATGCCGCCCTCGGACTCGACATCGTAGGCCTGGGCGATCTGGTGATTCATGTCGGCGGCCAGGGTGTATTTCACCGCGCCAATACCGCCGTCGTTCACCGGGGTGTTACGCCAGGCATTGTGGGTGAAATGGCTGTCGATGGAGACACCGATCACTTCCACGCCGCGCTCCTTGAACGCGTCCATGCGGTGATCCAGAGCGATCAGCTCGGACGGGCAGACGAAGGTGAAGTCCAGCGGGTAGAAGAACACCAGACCATATTTGCCCTTGATCGCCTCGGACAGGGTGAACTCGTCGACGATGCTGCCATCGCCCAATACCGCGGGAACGGTGAAGTCGGGTGCGGGTTTACCTACCAATACGCCCATCTCGTTTTCTCTCCAGTTAAATCACAAGGGAAAACCCGCCGTGAACGGCGGGTATGCCGGTGCGTTCTCGTCGCATCGGAAGTTTATTCCGCGTCGCTTTCCGCCGCGGCGCTCTCGATCAGCGTTTGCAGCTGCCCGGAGCGGAACATTTCCATGATGATGTCGCAGCCGCCGACCAGCTCGCCATTAACCCACAATTGCGGATAGGTCGGCCAGTTGGCGTATTCCTTGAGTGACTCACGGATTTCCGGGGCTTCCAGAATGTTCACGTAGGCGAACGGCTTGTTCACCTTGGTCATCGCTTCCACTACCTGGGCGGAGAAGCCGCACTGGGGAAACTGCGGGGTGCCTTTCATGTAGAGCAGCACCGGGTTTTGGGCTATCTGGTCTTTGATGACCTGAAGCACGTCGTCCATAAAAGACTACCTGGCTGGATGGCTGATTGAAGTTACCGGTCAGTGTAGCACTTCCGGCGCCGTGGGCAGAGGGTGGGGACGGAACCGGGCCCTTTCAAGCCCGGCCCCGAGGCCGCTCAGAAGTGGGCACGAATGCCGAGCGCGGCGGTACGCGGCAGGTTCGGGCGGGCGCCATCCGGGCTGCGGGCGACGATTTTCTGCTCATCGAACAGGTTGTCCACCTTGCCGTAGACCTCCACAGCGCTGGTCAGGTAGTAGGACGCCGTCAGATCCACCACCAACAGATCGTCGGTACGCTCCAGTCCGTTGTCGCAGGCGCCGGTGACGCACATCCCCTCCACGTACCGGGTGGTCAGATAGCCGCCCCACTGGGCCGGCTGCTCCAACCCCACCGTCAGACTGGCCTGGTGCTCCGGCAAGTAAGGCAAGCGATCTCCGCTTTCCACCGCGGCATCACTGGACTCGGAGGATCGGGTGACCTTGCCGCGGGTGTAGGTGTAAGCCAGCCGCAGCGGCACGGTCAGGCCATTGGCCGCCCGCCAGAGCGTGCTGCCGGCCGCCAGTTCCAGCCCGTATACGCGGGACTCACCGAAGCTCACCGAGCCGGAGTCCTGGCTGCCGCCGCCAGCCAGATCGCAAGGATAGGCCAGCGAGCAGTTCTGCAGCGTGTTCTCGTAATCGCTATAGAAACCGATGACGTCCACGTTCACACGCTCGCCCCAGTAGCGGGCGCCAGCCTCGTAGTTCACGCTTTTTTCCGGGTCGGTGCCATCGGTGGCGGAAGCGCCAGCCGGGGCGAACCCCTGATGCACGCCGGCCAGCAAGGACCATTGATCGCTCAGCAGATAGGTGGCGCCCAATCCGGCCAGCACCTCGCTGACGTCATTGCTGTCGCGCCGGCTCACGGTATCGCGCCCCGGATCACCGTAGCGGCGGGCTTTGGACTGGATATCCTCATAACGCAGCGAGCCGGTCAGAATCAACTTGCCGATATAAATCTTGTCCACCAGCCAGGCCGACCAGGCATCGGCCTCCTCCACCCGGTTATCACCACCGGTGGGCGCCACGTAGCCGCTGGGCACCAGCACGCCATTGGTCTGCGAGAACACCTCCACCGGCTGATAACGATCCACCTCGTCCTGATGGAAACGCGCGCCCACCACCATCTCATGCTCCAGAGCGGCGGTGGTGAAGGCGTGGGCCAGCTCGCTCTGGACCCCCTTGGCGGTGTATTCCCGGTTATTGTGCTTCACCGTCACGTCGGACACGTCCTGGCTGCCGTCCAGGATGGCCCGGGCATCGGCGTCACCGCCGTTGGCGTCATCGATCAGACCGCCCAGGCCGCGGCCACCGGCACCACTGACCTTGAACCAGTCACGCTGAAACTCATTGCGGTAAATCACCGACTCCAGCTGGGTGCGGTCGCCAAGCACCAGATGGTGGCGCAGGGCGATGCCATCATGATCGTTGTCCATCTGATCCAGGGCGCTGAGTCCGTAGCGCCGGTTGGGGTCGTCGTGAAAATCGCCATCGCTGAGGCCCAGGTAGGTTTCGTTGGAGACTTCACTGGAATGGGACAGCTTGAGTTCCAGCGCCTGCCGCAGCGACGCCTCCGCCGGGCTGGTCCAGCGCAGCTTGGCGATATAGTCGCGCTTGTCGAAACCGGTATCGCGATCAGAGCGGTCCACATCCTTGAACCCGTCACTGCTTTGCTGATGGGTTTCCAGCAGGAAGCCCCATTGCCCATGCGTGGCGCCATACCAGGCATGGCCACGCTGGTGACCGTTTTCACCGGTTTCCAGTTGCATCATGCCGGCCGGCGAGTCGGGAATCGGCGTGGACAGGAAGTTGATCGCCCCGCCGACGGTAAAGGGGCCGTAGCGCAGGGTGTCCGGCCCTTTCAGCACCTCGATGCCGTGAAAGCGGCCGGCACTGGGAAAATAATACGCCGCCGGGGCCGCGTAGGGTGCCGGTGCCATCAGCACACCATCCTCCATCAGCGACACCCGTTCGGAACGGCCGCTGGCGGCCCCGCGAATACCGATATTCGGGCGCAAGCCGTAGCCGTCCTCCTCCTGCAGGTAAACGCCGGGCGCATCCTGCAGCATGCGATGTACGTCCGTGTACTCTTTCTTTTCCAGATCCTCATTGCTCAATACGTAGGCGGAGCCCGACAGACTGAAAGCGTCGGCGGAGGAGCCGATGATGTCCACCGCCGGCAGCCGGTGGGACTCGGTTTCGGCAAGCACCAGGGCCGGCGTTAGCGCCGCGCCCCAGAAAAGAGTACGAATTTGCATATTATCGTTCCCGCAACTTTGTCAGCTTTGTAAAGAAGCAGGAAGATTAATGAAAACAATTCGTATTTACAGCGAAGTCACTTTACCTTTTGTGACTCTCTTGTTACCGCCGTCCCTGGTGACCTTTCTCCGGGCCATAGCCACCGCCGCCGGGAGAGGCCAGCAACAGCCGGTCTCCGGATTTGGCGTGAGCGCTGACCTTGGCCGGCAGCAACTCGCCGTTGAGCCGATTCTCCCCTGCCGCCCCGGCGCCGCCGCTGGCCAGCCCCCAGGGCCGATGGTGGCGGCGTTCAGTGAGCAGGGTGAAACGGGCCGGTGCCAGGAATTCCAGTTCCCGCTCGATGCCATCGCCGCCACGGTGATGGCCTTCGCCACCGCTGCCGCGGCGCAGCCGGTACCGCCAGACGCGCAGCGGATAGTGCTCTTCCAGGCTTTCGATGGGCGTATTCAGGGTATTGGTCATATGGCTGTGCACCGCCGACAGCCCCGGCCCCAAGGCATGACCGCCGGTGCCGCCGGCCATGGTCTCGTAATAATCCCAGGGCCGTTCGCCGCCCTCGCCCATGGCCAGGTTGTTCATGGTGCCCTGGCTGGCTGCGGGGATTGCTTCAGGCTCCGCCTGGGCCAGCGCCCCCAGCACCACGTCAACGATACGGGAGCTGGTTTCCACATTGCCGGCGGCCACCGCGCCGGGGCGGCGGGCGTTGACCAGACTGCCCTCGGGCGCTTCCAGGGTGATCGGACGGAACAGCCCGGCGCAGGACGGCGCGTCGTCAGGCAACAGGCAGCGGAAACAGTAATAAGCCGCGGCCGCCGCCACCGACAGCGGGCAATTGATGTTACCGTCGACCTGGCCGGCGCTGTCACTGAAGTCCAGATGGGCCCGCTCGCCGTCCACCGTCAACGTCACGGCAATGGCGATATCGCGATGGCCCTGGCCATCGTCATCCATCCAGTCGCGGAAGCGATAAACGCCGTCACGCAGCGCCGCCAGGCGCTGACGCATACGCCGCTCGCCATAGCGGTTCAGCGCGCCCATCGCCGCCGCCACCCACTCCGCGCCCCGCTCCCCGGCCAGTTCCGCCAAACGATGGGCGCCGGCCAGACAGCTGCTGGCCTGGGCGGCGAAGTCGGCGAACCGGGGCACATCCACTGGCAGCGGCCCCGGACCGTCCAGCCCGGCCAGTCGCCGGCATAGCGGCACCTGCCATTCACCGCGCCGCTTCAGCCACTGCGGCGCGATCACCAGGCCTTCTTCTTCCAGCGTCCGGGACACCGGCATGGATCCCGGCGAGTGGGCGCCGATGTTGGCGTGATGAGCACGGGTAACGGCGAAACCGATGAGTTCACCGGCCACCAGCACCGGCGCCACCACGGTGACGTCCGGCAAATGGGTGCCGCCCAGGTAAGGGTCGTTGACCACCAGCAGGTCGCCGGCGGCCCAGTCCCGCTGTCCCACCAGATCGGCCATGGCGTAGGCCATGGAACCCAGATGCACTGGTATATGGGCGGCCTGGGCGCAGAGCTGGCCGGCGGCGTCGAACAGCGCGCAGGACAGATCCAGGCGATCCTTGATGTTCGGTGACAGCGCGCTGGCCCGCAGCAGCGCCCCCATCTCGTCACAGATGCCGGCCAGGCGGTTGGCGAAGATACTCAATTGTACGGGGTTCATGGACATTATCGGGTCGGCGGAGAGTGAACAGGCAGTATGCCACAGGCCGAGCGCCCCAGGGCCCGCGCGTTGCGCCGCCCTTCAAGCGTGAGTATTATCGTTGGTCCACTGGCAGCCTCGGCTGCCGTTTTTATTTTCACGGACCCTAATATCATGAGCGAGCAGTTCCTGATCCCCACCTACGCGCGGCAGCCCATCGCTTTCGTTCGCGGCCAGGGGGTATGGTTGTACGATGAACAAGGCAAGGCGTATCTGGACGCGGTGTCCGGTGTCGCCGTGTGTAATCTCGGTCACTGCCATCCGGCGGTGGTCCAGGCGCTTCGTGAGCAGAGCGAACGCCTGATGCACACCTCCAACCTGTATCGTATTCCCGTTCAGGAACGACTGGCCGAGCGACTGTGCCAGCTGTCCGGCATGGACAAGGTGTTCTTCGGCAATTCCGGCGCCGAGGCCAACGAGGCCGCGATCAAGCTGGCGCGGCTGCATGGCCGCCGCCGCGGCGTGGAAAAGCCGGTGGTACTGGTGATGGAAGGCAGTTTCCATGGCCGCACCATGGCGACGCTGTCCGCCACCGCCAACCAGAAAGTCCAGGAAGGCTTTGGACCGCTGCTGGAAGGCTTCCGCCGTTTGCCTTACGACAACCTCGATGCGGTCCACCAAGCCGCCGATGACAATGTCGTGGCGGTGCTGGTGGAACCGGTCCAGGGCGAAGGCGGCGTCAACGCGGCCAGCCCCGGCTATCTGCAAAAGCTGCGCGAACTCTGCGATCAGCGCGGCTGGCTGTTGATGCTGGACGAGATTCAGACCGGCAACGGCCGCACCGGCACCTACTTCGCCTGCCAGGCGGAGCAGGTCCGCCCCGACGTGCTGACCACCGCCAAGGGACTGGGCAACGGCTTCCCGATTGGCGCCTGCCTGGTCAGTGGCGCGGCCAGCGATCTGTTCGGACCCGGCAATCACGGCAGCACTTTCGGCGGCAACCCACTGGGCTGCGCGGTGGCGCTGGCGGTCATCGATACGCTGCGGGACGGCGTGCTGGAGCAGGTCGCCGACAAGGGCGAGGCCCTGCGCGCGCAACTGCGCGAGGCGCTGTCCGGTGTGTCCCTGGTCCAGGAGGTCCGCGGCCGGGGCATGATGGTGGGCATTCAACTGGATCGTCCCTGCGGCGAACTGGTGGATCGGGCCCGCGAAGCCGGGCTGTTGATCAATGTCACCGCCGGCTCGGTGATCCGGCTGCTGCCGCCGTTGATTATCAGCGACGCGGAGCGCGATCAACTGGTCCACACCCTGAGCACTGTGATCCACCGCTATGCCGATGAGCAGGAGGCCTCATGACCCGCCACTTTCTGACTTTGCTGGACCTGACCCCGGAAGAACTGGGCTACCTGATCCAACGGGCGGTGGAGTTGAAAACCATGCAGCGCACCGGCCAGTTCCATGAGCCGATGCGCGGCAAAACCCTGGGCATGATCTTTGAAAAGTCGTCCACCCGTACCCGGGTGTCCTTCGAAGTGGCCATGACCCAGTTCGGCGGCGCCAGTATTTTCCTGTCTTCCCGCGACACCCAGTTGGGCCGTGGCGAGCCGGTGGAGGATTCCGCCCGGGTGCTCTCGCGCATGGTGGACGCGGTGATGATCCGTACTTTTGATCACCGCACCGTGGAAACCTTCGCGCAACATTCCCGGGTACCGGTGATCAATGCCCTCACCGACGATTTCCACCCCTGCCAGTTGCTGGCCGACATGCAGACCTACGTGGAGCATCGGGGCGAGATCAAGGGCCGCAAGGTGGTCTGGGTCGGCGACGGCAACAACATGTGTAACAGCTACATCAATGCCGCCCGCCAGTTCGATTTCCAACTGGTGGTGGCCTGCCCGGAAGGCTTTGAACCCGACGCCGCCCTGATGGCGGACAACGCCGGGCGGGTGTCGGTGGTGCGCGACCCGCGCGAAGCGGTGGCCGGCGCTCATCTGGTCACCACCGATGTCTGGGCCTCCATGGGTCAGGAGCAGGAACAGCAGGAGCGGGCCCGGCATTTCGCCCCTTATCAGGTAACCCCGGCGCTGATGGACCTGGCCGACGAGCAGGCGCTGTTCATGCATTGCCTGCCCGCCCACCGTGGCGAGGAAATCAGCCACGACATGCTCGACGACCCGCGCTCCGTGGTCTGGGACGAAGCGGAAAATCGCCTGCACGCGCAGAAGGCGCTGTTGGAATTCCTGCTCCACGGCCAGCACTGACAATATCGCGGCCCATGTCCCAGCCTCTGCTGACCGTTACCGATCTGGCCTGCCAGTACGGTGACTACCGCGCCGTGAACGGCGTCAGTTTCACCCTGGAGGAAGGGCGGATCGCCTGTCTGCTGGGGCCCAGCGGCTGCGGCAAGACCACCACCCTGAGAGCGGTGGCCGGGCTGGAACCGATCCAGGCCGGCCACATCCATATCGGCGGCGAGGAAGTGGCCCGCCCCGGCTATCAACTGGCGCCGGAACGCCGGCGGCTCGGTATGGTGTTTCAGGAACACGCCCTGTTCCCCCATTTGACCGTGGCCGAGAACGTGGCTTTCGCACTGCGCCGGGAGACAGCGGAGCAACGCCGCGACCGGGTCGCCCAGTGCCTGCGCCGGGTACGTCTGGAAGGGCTGGATCAGCGCTATCCCCACGAATTGTCCGGCGGCCAGCAACAACGGGTGGCCCTTGCCCGCTCCCTGGCGCCGCGCCCGCGCTTACTGTTACTGGATGAACCCTTCGCCAGCCTCGACCTGGATTTGCGCCGGGCCCTGGCCGAGGAGATGGGTGATATTCTGCGTCAGGAGCAGGTGGCGGCACTGATGGTCACTCACGATCAGGAAGAGGCGTTTCTGCTCGCCGACCAGGTCGGCGTCATGCGGGCCGGGACCCTGGCCCAGTGGGACAGTCCCCATCGCATCTATCACGCGCCGAGCAGCCGTTTCGTGGCGGAGTTCGCCGGCTACGGCACCTTCCTGCGCGGCACCGTCACCGCCGCGGGCGCGGTTGGCACCGTGCTGGGGGAACTGCGTGACGGCCCCCTGCCCTGGCCGGCCGGCACCGAGGTGGATGTATTATTGCGGCCGGATGACCTGTTGCCGGATCCCCAGGGCACCCCGCTGACCGTGGAAAAGAGCCTGTTCACCGGTCCCACGGTTCTGCACCGGTTACGTCTGCCGGACGGCGGCACCTTGTTGTGTCAGACCAGCGGCCGGGAACCACCAGCACGCCCCGGCGAAACCCTGTCGGTGACCATGGCGCCCACCACCCTGGTGGCCTTCCCGCTTCAGGACGAAGACTAGCACTGGACGCCCAGGAAGATCGCGGTCCGTGAACCACGGCTGTCCCATAATTGCAGGAGAGTCCGACGCTCTGGCTTGTGAATTCCCGCAATGCCCTATCGGCAGGTGCCGGGAACACGAATTCAGAGAGGGCGCCGAAGCCGCTGTGGGAGCTTGCCCGCAAGCGAATGCCCAATACCGGAGGCCGTATTCGCCAGCAGGCTGGCTCCCACAGCGGCTAAAGAACCACGACTGCTTTGTTTCGCTGTTAACTTTCCACTATTAACTGTCAACTCGACTGCGGCCTCATAGCAAGGCCATGGCCACGATTAGCGTGTTGGCGTAAGCATGTTGCACGCCGCGCCTACCCCGTCCGCACCTGATTGCGGCCATGGCTCTTGGCCAGGTAAAGCCCGTGATCGGCGCGGGCCAGCAAGGCTTCCACGGTTTCCCCCGGCTGATAACCGGCGACCCCGGCGGACAGTGTCACCGTGGCCGGCCCGCCCATATGGTCGAAACCGGCGTTGGCCCACTGCTGGCGCAGGCGTTCCACCACGCGCAAGGCACCGGCCTCGTTACTTTGCGGCAGCACCATCAGGAACTCCTCGCCGCCGAGCCGCGCCAGGTAATCGCCTTCGCGTAATAGAGCGGCGGCGTGGTCGGCAAAGGCGCGCAGCACCTGGTCGCCCCATTGATGGCCGTAACGGTCGTTGATCGCCTTGAAGTGGTCCATGTCCAGGTAACACACGGCGAACGGATAATGATGGCGGTCCGCCAGACTCTTCTGATAATCCAGCACTTCCACGATATGACGGCGGTTGAACAGCCCGGTCAGATCGTCGCGAATCGCCAGTTCCCGGCTTTGCCGCACCATCCGCGCCAGCTCCCGGTTGTGCCGGCCAAGGGTCCGGCGCAACGCGTTGACGCCGCCCCCGGTAATGGTGAAGCAAGCGCTCACCGCCACGAAAGCCAGCCACTGCAGCAGCGCCGACGCCAGCTCCAGTTGCGCATCCCGGTGCTGATACAGGCCGAGCAACGCCAACCCGTAAGCCGCGCTGACCACCACCGACAACAAACCCAGAGCTCTTGGCTCCAACCGGAACGACAGCAGCAACAGCAGCGGGAAATACAGCAACATCACGGCGAGGCGGCCGTCCGTGGTGTGTACCGCCGTCAGCAGCAGCATGGCGGCCAGTACGATCCCGGCCGGAAACGACAGCGTCGGTTCCTGCCAGGCCCGGGTCAGACCGCGCTCGATCATGGCCAGGTAGGGCAGCATCAGACTCCATAGCAAAACCAGCGCCCACGCCAGTACTTCCCCGTCGACACGGTTGTGCCCCAGTTTCCACAGCACCGCCGCCATCGCCGAATAAAACAATGCCACCGCCACCACCGAGCGGCCGTGCACCCGCAGCAGGCGGCGCTCGTTCACTGTCAGGCGCCCCAGCGGCTGCCAGTCCGGCTTCATCACGCATCCTCCAGCAAGCGGTCACGGCCGGCCTGCTTGGCCTGATACAGCAGCCGGTCGGCGCGAGCCAGCACCTGCTCCGCCTCTTCCCCGGCACCGGCCAGGGCAAGGCCAGCGGAGGCGGTCACGCTCAAGTCCGGCTGACCCTCGAAGCCCTCTTCACGCAGTTCCGCCAGTATCCGCTCCACCAGCTCCCGTGCCTGCTGCCGGTGGCTGACCGGCAGAATCAGAAGGAACTCCTCGCCCCCCATCCGCGCCGCCAGGGCCGGCGGTTGCAGATGGCGACGCAGCAAATCGGCGAAACGGATCAGAACACGGTCGCCAGTCAGGTGCCCATATCGGTCATTGATGGTTTTGAAATGATCCAGATCGACGAACACCACCGCCAGCAGATAGGCTCCCCGGCGGGCCTGACCACAGGCCTTGGTCAGCAACTCCATGGCGTGGCGGCGACCGTACAGGCCGGTCAGCTCATCGCGGATCGCCAGATCACGGACCTGCCGTGCCATTTGCTGCAAGGCCTCGTTACGGCCGTCGATGCGGCGGCGAATGCCGACGATCTCCAGCGCCAGCATCATCATCAGCACCACCGCCAGGGTGAACAGCAGCCAGTGCTGCCACTCCACCATGGCGTTGAAGGCATACCGCGCACTGCTTTGCAGTTCCAGCAACACCAGCGCGTAACCACCCACACCGAGCAATGCCAGGCGCAGCAATTGCCAGCGGCCGACGCGGAACACCCCGATTTGCAGCACGGCGAGAAAAAACACCATGACCAGCAGGCGATGGTCACTGAGGAACAAGGCGCTGACCAGCAACGCCACCGTGCTCCATACCAGCACCGGCTCGGTAAAACGGCCGACATCGCCCCCGTTGCGAAGGGTCAGGCAGGCCAGGCTCCAGACCACCAGATGGCCGAACCAGAGCGCCAGGAAGGTGAGGAAAAAAGCCTCTGGGGACAATGCGAAAAAGCCCCATTGCAACGCCAGCCAGCACACCAGAGTGTGAGCGCCGGCGCCCAGCAGCGCCGCCAGGGACAGCCGCTGAAATTCCTGTTTGTCATATCCCCGCGAGATTCTTTGCTGCATGCGCCGGGTCCCCGAATGATGGCAGGCGGGGGCCTATGCACCACACGCCGAACGCTGTTCCGGAGCCGGATCCGGGTTTGCCGGCGGCGCGCAAGGGCGGTATCGGCAACAGGCATCAGGCTATTTTCCTAGAGCAGCCCGAAAATGATACTGAAACCCGGTGAGGCGGCCCATGCCGCCTGTGTAAAAGAAAGTCACATCCCCTGGGGCGCCTCACACCCCCTGAGGCGCCTCACATCACCCGGCGCATCTCACATCACCCGGCGCACCGCCGCCTGCCAGTCCTGGTAGCGCCGTTCACGTTCCTTCTCCTCCAGCGACGGCAGGAAGGAGCGCTCGCAACGCCAGTGATCACCCACATGGGCCAGATCGCTGTACCAGCCGCACCCGAGCCCGGCCAGATAGGCGGCGCCCAAAGCCGTGGTTTCGGTCACGTCCGGGCGGTCCACCTGGATCCCCAGCACATCCGCCAGGGTCTGGCTGAGCCAGTTGTTCACCACCATGCCGCCATCCACCCGCAAGGTGGTGGGCCGCCGCCGGCAGTCCGCCGCCATCGCCTCCAGGAGGTCCCGGGACTGGTAGCAAACCGCCTCCAGACCGGCGGTGACCACCTCGGCGATACCGGTATCCCGGGTCAGCCCCAGCAAGGCACCGCGGGCATGAGGATCCCACCAGGGCGCTCCCAGCCCGGTGAACGCCGGCACCAGATAGACGCCGCGCGAGGAACCGGCACGACGCGCCAGCGCCTCGGTTTCACTGGCGTGGGAAATCAGATTAAGGCCGTCGCGCAACCACTGGATGGCGGCGCCGGCGACGAAGATGGAGCCTTCCAACGCGTAGGTGGTTTCGCCGCCAAGGCGATAACCCACGGTGGTCAGCAGACGGTTCTCCGAGGTCACCGCGGCGCCGGTGTTCATGATCATGAAGCAGCCGGTGCCGTAGGTGCTCTTGACCATGCCCGGCTGGAAACAGGCCTGTCCCACCAACGCCGCCTGCTGGTCGCCGGCGATCCCCGCCACCATCACCGGCGCTCCCAGCAGCTCCGGCGCGGTGACCCCGAAATCACCGGCGCTGTCACGCACCTCCGGCAGCAGGGCGGCGGGGATGTTGAACAGGCTCAGCAGGGTATCGTCCCAGCGCTGCTCGTGAATATTGAACAACAGCGTGCGCGAGGCATTGGTGGCGTCGGTGGCATGCACCTTGCCACGGGTGAGCTTCCATAACAGCCAGCAATCAATGGTGCCGAAAGCCAGATCACCGGCCTCGGCCCGCGCCCGGGCCCCTTCCACGGTATCCAGTAGCCAGGCCAGCTTGGTGGCGGAGAAATACGGGTCAAGCAACAAGCCGGTGCGCTCGCGCACGGTGTCCTCGTGCCCCTGATCCTTCAATTGCTGGCACAAGGCGGCGGTACGACGGTCCTGCCAGACGATGGCGGGCGCCACCGGTTCACCGGTGGCACGGTCCCACAGCACCGTGGTCTCGCGCTGGTTGGTGATTCCGATGGCCGCCAGTTGCGCCGCCTCCACCGCTGCGTTACGCAACGCCTGCCGGCACAACGCCAGCACATCATTCCAGATTTCCTGAGCGTCGTGCTCGACCCAGCCGTCCTGGGGGAAATGCTGCTTGAACTCCTTTTGCGCCTGCCCCACCGCGGTCCCATCGCGATCAAACACAATGGCGCGGGAACTGGTGGTGCCCTGGTCGATGGCGAGGATGTACATGAAAACCCCGGGAATCAGTTAATAATTAATAGTGAACAGTTAACAGCGAAAGACAAAACCAAAGCGCAAAAAACGAGGCAAGGAGCTCAGCACCCTTCGATATCGCTTCGCGCGCTGTCAACTATTCACTATTCCCTGTTAATTGCTCTTCTTATCTTCCCAGCACATGCTGGCGCTGCTGTTCGCGGGGCAGGATAACCTGGAAACGGGCGCCGCCCCAGTCGCTTTCCAGCACCCTCACTTCGCCGCCGTGCCAGTCGACAATACGCTTGACGATGGACAGCCCCAGGCCGTAGCCGCCGCTGGCACGATGGCGGGATTGGTCCAGGCGGGCGAAGGGTTTGAACACCCGCTCACGTTGATGTTCCGGGATCCCCGAACCGTCGTCGTCCACGTCCAGCACCACCCGTTCACCGTCTCCTTCCAGGCGTATGGTCATGCGAATGCGCGCCTGCGCGTAGCGCAAAGCGTTGGTGACCAGATTCTGCAGGATACGGTGCAGGTAGCGGGGGTCGCCATCCACGGCCAGGGTCCGGTCCCCTTCCACGTCGATCACGATGTCCCCGCGAATCGTGTCCAGTTCCCCTCGCAACTGCTCGCACACTTCCACCAGATACACCGGCTGGAAATCGATGGTCGGCGTGCCCTGCTCCAGCCGCGCGTAGGTAAGAATCTCATCGATCAATTGATCCAGTTGGTCAATGTCCCGGTCCAGAGCATCCAGCCGCTCCCGGCGGGCCTCGGCGGATTCACTGTCGGCCAGCATTTCCAGGCCGAAACGCAGCCGTGCCACCGGCGTGCGCAACTCGTGGGAGACCGCCCGGGTCATCTCCCGCTGAGCATGGATCAACCGGCGGATGTGGGCGGTCATGCCGTTGAAGGTGGCGGCCAGCTGGCCGATGGAGTCGCCGCCGCGAACGTCGGCGTGGGCGGTAAGATCGCCGCCGCCGAGCCGTTTCACCGCCCGCTCGAGATGACGCAGCCGGGTTTGCAACGGCCGGACCTGGAGATAGGTGGACAACGCCACCAGACATAAGGCCAGCAAGCTGGCGATCACCAGTAATTCCCAGGGGAACGGATCGAACAGGGTCATCGGCCCGAGCACCAGCACCCGGTGGTCCCGTGGGATGGGCACGTAAAGGTAGAGGGTGGCGTCCCGGCGCGTGCTGTCGGTGAGCAGCAGCACCATCTCGTTGCGGTCCAGGCGCTGGTACTGTTCCTCGTCCAGACCGACTTCCCCCCACTCCGCCAAGGACAGCGGAAACCCGAAGTACGGCACCAGCCGCGCCAGGGACTGGGCCCGCTGCTCCGGCGCCACCGCCTTGAGGCGGTCCAGGATCAGACCGGCGGTGGCGCGCGCCTGCTGCTCGGAGAGACGTTCAAGACTGGTAACCAGATAATCGTCGCCGCCGGGAACGTGATACAGCACGGTGATCCGTTCGGACTCCCGGTGTTCGCGGATCACCACCCGGCCTTCGTCCAGGTGCAACCGCTCCCGGTAGGTCAGGCTGAGGTCCGCCCCCGGGTGTATCCGCAGGGACGCGCCAAGCCGGCGGCTCATTTCCCGCAACCATTCGGCACGGTCGGCTCCGGACTGCTCCCGCAGCCCCTCCCCGAGCAGAAAGAAAGTCCCCTCCGCCATGCGCTCGCGGTACTGACCGGCACGGTACTGATTGATCAGATCAACGCCGACATAGGTGGCGGCACCGATGATCAGCAGGGCCACCAGGATGCCACCGTAGATGCGCACAAAAATGCTGTTCAAGAGGCCTCTCCGGTCAACCCGGGCAAGTGGCGCCAACAGCCGCGCCCGCGCCGCCGACGCCGGTCACGGCGCGGCGGGGAAGCGGGCACGGTGTCTTCAACCGGAACTCATTTCCTTGACGAACAGGTAGCCCTTGGAACGTACGGTCTTGATACGCTTGGGATTTTCCGGGTCGTCACCGACTTTCGGGCGGATCCGGGAAATGCGCACGTCGATGGAACGGTCCTGGCCATCGTACTGGATGCCGCGGAGTTTCTCGAAGATGGTCTCCCGGGACAGCACGGTGCCGGCATTGGAGGCCAATAACCAGAGCAGATCGTATTCGGCGCTGGTGAGATCCACGGATTCGCCTCTCAGCGTCACTTCACGGGCGGCGTTGTCGATCACCAGGGCACCGAATTCAAGACGGGCCGGTGAGTTGTCACGCTCGTTGTCGGTTTCCACCCGCCGCAGCAGGGCGCGGATCCGCGCCAGCAATACCCGCGGCTTGACCGGTTTGGCGACGTAATCGTCGGCGCCCATCTCCAACCCCAGCACCTGATCCATGTCGTCGGTGCGGGCGGTCAGCATCAGGATCGGCTTTTTGTACGCCCCCCTGACTTCCCGGCACACCGTCAGACCGTCCGCCCCCGGCAGCATCAGATCCAGTACCACCAGATCCGGTTGCTCGGCGCGGATCCGGCGGATCGCGTCTTCCCCATCGCGCACCACGGTAACGGCGAGGCCGTTGGATTCCAGGTATTCTCGAGTCAGGTCGGCGAGGCGGTCATCGTCCTCGACGATCATGATGGTCGGCGGGTTATCCTGCACGGTTGTCATCCCGTCGTTATCCTTATCCGTTTCTGTTCACAAGGGACCGGGTTGCCCCGGTACAAACTGCCCCACCCCCAGTGGCGTGGCGATATTCTTCTTTTAGCGCATACACCCCGGCGGCGGCAACCATGGCGGTGGCGGCAAGATGACACAATATATGGGATAGCGGCGCCGCACTACCAGTGTCATTTCCGGCGCCGGAAAAGACTCACAGAAGTTCACACATTATCCACAGGATTTCCCCAGGCCGGCATCTTGCAAATCCGCCCGCTCGACTATAACTTGTACCCAATCAGAACCAGCAACCCAATATATTGGGTTTTGTAAAATGTCACCGCCCCGTTGTTCGGTCATGGCCGAAGGCAGTTGGAAACGGTGGCGGGCCGGCGCCACGGGGCCGGCGGCAGCTTCTCCCGCTGGGTACCCGGCCCATCCGGGCACACAAGATATAGTGGTATCCAGGCATCACGGGCGCACGGAAAAGGCGGAAGAAGACGGTGAAAGCGGCGCCAGGGCCGCGACGGGCCTCGCGGAAGCAGGTCGCGACACCGGACAGAACACGGATCCGACACCACGGCAGCACCACAACGACGCTGCCCCGGCCAGCCGGGCCGGACACTAAACAGCATCGCACCACACTTTTACGGAGAGGGCATCATGCAAACGGAGATGAATCGCGACTCGCAACCCGACGACCGCGATGCGATCGACATCGAGGACGCAGGCGTATCCACCACCGCCCCGGGCCAGCTGCGCGTGATCAAACGCAACGGCAAGGTGGTTCCCTACGATGACGACAAAATCACCGTCGCCATCACCAAGGCTTTCCTGGCCGTGGAGGGCGGCACCGCCGCGGCTTCCTCGCGCATCCACGACACCGTCGCCCGGCTCACCGAGCAGGTCAGTGCCACCTTCAAGCGCCGCATGCCCTCCGGTGGCACCATCCACATCGAGGAAATCCAGGACCAGGTGGAATTGGCGCTGATGCGCGGCGGCGAACACAAGGTGGCGCGCGATTACGTCCTCTACCGTGAGCAGCAGGCCCGCAAACGCGCCGAGCGCGACAGCCAGTTCCCCGAGCCCACCCATCAGGTGGATCTGACCGTGACCATGGAAGACGGCAGCCGCGCGCCGCTGGACATGGGCCGCCTGGAACACCTGATCCGCGAGGCCTGCCGCGGCCTGGATTACGTGGACGCCGACAAGATCATCGCCGAGACCGTCAAGAACCTGTACGACGGCGTCTCCATCAAGGACGTGAACACCTCCATGGTGATCACCGCCCGCACCCTGATCGAGGTGGAGCCGAACTATTCCCTGGTCACCGCCCGCCTGCTGCTGGACAAGATCCGCGCCGAAGCGCTGCAGTACCTGGACGTGGCCGAGCGCGCCAACCAGGAAGAGATGGAAGCGCTGTACAGCCAGACTTTCGCCGCTTACGTGCACAAAGGGATCGAGTGTGAGCTGCTGAACCGGGAACTGGCGGATTTCGATCTGGAAAAACTGGGTGCCGCGCTCAAGGGCGAGCGCGACCTGCAGTTCTCCTACCTGGGTCTGCAAACCCTGTACGACCGTTATTTCATCCACCATAACGACACCCGCATCGAGCTGCCGCAGTGCTTCTTCATGCGTGTCGCCATGGGTCTGGCGCTGCGCGAGGACAACCGCGAAGAGCGTGCCATCGAGTTCTACAATCTGCTGTCCAGCTTCGATTACATGAGCTCCACGCCGACCCTGTTCAACGCCGGCACCCTGCGTCCGCAGCTCTCCAGCTGCTACCTGACCACGGTGCCCGATGATCTGTCCGGCATTTACAGCGCCATCCACGACAACGCCATGCTGAGCAAATTCGCTGGCGGCCTGGGCAACGACTGGACCCCGGTGCGGGCGCTGGGCTCCTACATCAAGGGCACCAACGGCAAATCCCAGGGCGTGGTGCCGTTCCTGAAAGTGGTCAACGACACCGCGGTGGCGGTGAACCAGGGCGGCAAGCGCAAAGGCGCGGTCTGCGCCTACCTGGAAACCTGGCACATGGACATCGAGGAATTCCTCGAGCTGCGCAAGAACACCGGTGACGACCGCCGCCGTACCCACGACATGAACTCCGCCAACTGGATCCCGGATCTGTTCATGAAGCGGGTGGTGAACGAGCAGGAGTGGACCCTGTTCAGCCCCAACGACACGCCGGACCTGCACGATCTCTACGGTGAAGCGTTCGAGCAACGCTACAACGAATACGAGGAAATGACCCGTGACGGCCGCATCAAGCACTACAAGCGGCTGCCGGCCATCAATCTGTGGCGCAAGATGCTCTCCATGCTGTTCGAGACCGGCCACCCCTGGTTCACCTTCAAGGATCCGTGCAACCTGCGCAGCCCGCAGCAGCACGTGGGCGTGGTGCACTCCTCCAACCTGTGCACCGAGATCACCCTGAACACCAACCGCGAGGAAATCGCGGTGTGTAACCTGGGTTCCGTGAACCTGGCCCAGCACATCGGCGACAACGGCCTGGACCGGGAAAAGCTGGCGCGCACCGTGAAAACCGCCGTGCGCATGCTGGATAACGTGATCGACATCAACTACTACAGCGTGCCGCAGGCGGAGAACTCCAACCTGAAGCACCGCCCGGTGGGCCTGGGCATCATGGGCTTCCAGGACGCGCTGTATAAGCAGGGCATCAGCTACGCTTCCGCCGACGCGGTGGCGTTCGCCGACCAGTCCATGGAAGCGGTGAGCTACTACGCGATCCAGGCTTCCGCCGATCTGGCCGAGGAGCGCGGCGCCTACCAGACCTTTGACGGGTCCCTGTGGAGCCAGGGCGTGCTGCCGATCGACTCCATCGACATCCTGGTGAAACAGCGTGGCGAGGACTACTGCAAGGTGGATCGCAGCCAGACCCTGGATTGGGACAGCGTGCGAGAAAGAGCGCGCAAGGGCATGCGCAACTCCAACGTGATGGCGATCGCGCCCACCGCCACCATCGCCAACATCACCGGCGTATCCCAATCCATCGAGCCCACGTATCAAAACCTGTACGTGAAATCGAACCTGTCCGGCGAATTCACCGTGGTCAACCCCTATCTGGTGAACGCGCTCAAGGAACGCGGTCTGTGGGACAACGTGATGGTCAACGACCTCAAGTACTACGACGGTTCCGTGCAGCCGATCGAGCGGGTGCCGGCGGACTTGAAGGAGCGTTTCCGCACCGCCTTCGAGGTGGAGCCGCGCTGGCTGGTGGAATCCGCCAGCCGCCGCCAGAAATGGATCGATCAGGCCCAGTCCCTGAACCTGTACATCGCCGAAGCCAACGGCAAAAAGCTGGATGTGACTTACAAAATGGCGTGGCTGCTGGGTCTGAAAACCACCTATTACCTGCGTGCCATCGGCGCCACCCAGACCGAGAAGTCCACGGTCAACGACAACAAGCTCAACCGGGTATCCGCCGTGGCGGAGGAGCCGGCCCAGTTCGACAAGGCGGCGGATGTACCGCAGGCCTGCTCCATCGACGACCCGGACTGCGAGGCGTGCCAGTAAGGACGCCGGGCGCCTGATGCCCGACGCCAAACGCCGTTCCATGCGTACGGCGCCGGGCATCAGGCCACTTACAGAATGCACCACCGGTGACGCCAAGACGTCACTCTGAAAGAATGGAGAGAATCATGCTGAGCTGGGACGATTTTGATGCGCAAGAGACGCCCGCCAACAAGCAGCCCCGCGTCACACAGCCGACGCCGCCGCAATCTGAGCCGGTCTCTGAGAAAGCGGCATCTGCACCTCAAGCACCGGCAGCGGGAAGTGCAGCGAATGCTGAACCTCAACAAGAGCGAGGAAGAGCCGCTGACGCCGCCAACGAAAGCCCCCGGGAACGCGCCCTGAGCGACGCCGTGGCCCGCGCGCAACAGGCCGTGGCGCAGATGGACGTGGCCGAGGGCGTGGCGGAGCTGGAAGGCACCGCCGGCCGCGTGCAGGTGGACGACAAACGCATGATCAACTGCCGGGCCGACCTCAACCAGTTGGTCCCCTTCAAGTACGACTGGGCCTGGCAGAAATACCTGGACGGCTGCGCCAACCACTGGATGCCCCAGGAAATCAACATGAACGCCGACCTGGCGCTGTGGAAGCGCGGCGACGGTCTGACCGAGGACGAGCGCCGCATCGTCAAGCGCAACCTGGGCTTCTTCTCCACCGCCGACTCCCTGGTGGCGAACAATCTGGTGCTGGCCATTTACCGGCTGATCACCAATCCGGAGTGCCGCCAGTACATTCTGCGTCAGTCCTTTGAGGAGGCGATTCACACCCACGCCTACCAGTACTGCATCGAATCCCTGGGCATGGACGAAGGCGAGATCTTCAACATGTACCGGGAAATCCCCTCCGTGGCCAAGAAAGCTCAATGGGGCATCCAGTACACCCGTGAGCTGTCCGACCCGGAATTCAAGACCGGCACCCCGGAAACCGACAAGGCGCTGCTGCAGAACCTGATCGCCTTCTACTGCGTACTGGAAGGTATTTTCTTCTATTGCGGCTTCACCCAGATTCTGTCCATGGGCCGCCGTAACAAGATGACCGGCGTGGCCGAACAGTTCCAGTACATCCTGCGCGACGAGTCCATGCACGTGAACTTCGGCGTCGACGTGATCAACCAGATCAAGCTGGAGAACCCGCACCTGTGGGACCAGGCCATGCGTGACAAGGCCACTCAGATGATCCTGGAAGGCACCGAACTGGAGATTCAGTACGCCCGCGATACCATGCCCCGTGGCGTGCTGGGTATGAACTCCGCGATGATGGAAGAGTACCTGCAGTTCATCGCCAACCGCCGTCTCACCCAGTTGGGCCTGCCCGAGCAGTTCAAGGGCGTGAGCAACCCCTTCCCCTGGATGAGCGAGATCATGGATCTGCGCAAGGAGAAGAACTTCTTCGAGACCCGGGTCACCGAGTATCAGGTCGGTGGAGCGCTGAGCTGGGACTGAGTCCGCCGGAAGGCAGCGGGGACCAATGGCGCTCGCTGCCTTTCATGGCCTGTTCCAACGGCCTGTCGGCATGACGGCAATTGTTCTCGTGCCATTTCCTTGGCACCATTCCCCTATCCATACAGGGAGGCCTTCATGAGCCAACACGATCAGGACCACGATACCCTAGAGGAAGCGCGGGAACTGCTCGACACCATAGAGCAGGTGGAAGAAGCCCTGACGGTGATGACCACCGTGGTGGCCCAGCTCAAGGAACAGGTGGCGACCCATCTGGAAGACGATACCGAGGAAATAACCGCCGAGGAATTCCTGGAGCGCTGCGAAAATCTGGCCGGCACCTGGCACTGAGTGAGTGCTCAAATTTGGTTAAGCCGGCGCTGATTGGATAATCCGATGACATCCATCAGCCAATCCACGCGCAACCGGGCGCCCAAGGCGTTATAGTGTGGGACGGCGTTGACCGGAAGGTCGCGCCGTCTTTTTACATGTTGCCGCACTGCTTTCCATGTAAGAGTTGCTGCACATAGAGTTGCTGCGTTAGGGAGTCCCTGTTCATGAAAGCGTCGGATCTCTTTGTCCGTGCCCTGGAAGCCGAAGGCGTCGAATACCTGTTCGCCATCCCCGGGGAAGAGAATCTGGATCTGTTGGAATCCCTGCGGGGATCCAAGAAAATCAACCTGGTCATTACCCGCCACGAGCAAGCCGCCGGTTTCATGGCCGCCACCTACGGCCGCCTCACCGGTAAGGCCGGCGTCTGTCTGTCCACCCTGGGGCCCGGTGCCACCAATCTGGTCACCGCCGCCGCCTACGCCCAGCTCGGCGCCATGCCGATGGTGATGATCACCGGCCAGAAGCCGATCAAATCCAGTAAACAGGGCCAGTTCCAGATTATCGACGTGGTCGACATGATGCGCCCGCTGACCAAGTTCACCAAGCAGGTGGTCAGCGGCGACACCATTCCCGCCCGCATCCGCGAGGCGTTCCGTCTGTCCCAGGAGGAGCGCCCCGGCGCCACTCATCTGGAGCTGCCGGAAGACATCGCCCGCGAACATTCCACCATGCCGGTATTGGAGCCGAGCCTGACGCGCCGGCCCATCGCCGAGGACAAGGCCATCTGCCGCGCCGTGGAGGCGATTCAGAACGCGCGCAAACCGCTGATCCTGGTGGGCGCCGGCGGCAACCGCAAGCTGACCAGCAAGATGCTGCGCCAGTTTATCGACAAGCTGGGCATTCCGGTGGTCACCACGCAGATGGGCAAAGGCGTGGTGGACGAAACCGGCCCCCACTTCCTTGGCAATACCGCGCTGTCCGATGGCGATTTCGTGCACCGCGCCATCAGCGCCGCCGACCTGATCATCAACATCGGCCATGACGTGGTGGAGAAGCCACCGTTCTTCATGCGCCCCGGCGGGCCGGAAGTGGTACACATCAACTTCAACTCCGCCCAGGTGGACCCGGTCTACTTCCCGCAAATCGAAGTGGTCGGCGATATCGCCAACAGCCTGTGGCAGCTCAAGGAGCGCCTGGACCCGCAGGAGCATTGGAGCTTCGCCGACTTCCACCGGGTACGCGATGCGCTGCAGAAGCACATCAACGAAGGTGCCCGTGACGACCGTTTCCCGATGCTGCCCCAGCGGCTGGTGCACGAGGTGCGCAAGGTGATGCCGGACGACGGCGTCATCGCCCTGGACAACGGCATGTACAAAATCTGGTTCGCCCGCAACTACCCGGCCACTCACCCCAACACGGTGTTGCTGGATAACGCTCTAGCCAGCATGGGCGCTGGCCTGCCCTCGGCGATGGCGGCGAAGATGGTCCATCCCAATCGCCGGGTTCTGTCAGTCTGCGGCGACGGCGGCTTCATGATGAATTCCCAGGAGCTGGAAACGGCTGTGCGCATGGGGCTGGATCTGGTGGTGCTGATTCTGCGTGATGACGGCTACGGCATGATCAAGTGGAAACAGAGCCAGATGGACTTCCACGATTTCGGTCTGGATTTCCGCAATCCGGATTTCGTCGCCTATGCCAAGGCCTATGGCGCCGAAGGGCACCGGGTGGAAAGCAGCGATCAACTGGTTCCTCTGGTGGAGAGCTGCTTCGAGGCCGGTGGCGTTCACGTCATCGACCTGCCGGTGGACTACTCCCAGAACGACCGCATTCTCAACCAGGAAATCCGCGAGTTGAGCAGCAGGGTCTGAGCCAACGGCACCGTTCCCGCGCCATGCGGGAACGGTGCCGTCTAACGCCAGTATTGCAGCCTCGCCCAATCCGCCCCGGGACGCGGAACCCGAAACGACTCCACCAATCCCGTCTTGTCCACGGTGACGAACACCTGCCGCCCGTCCTCACCACCGAAGGCCAGATTGGTGGGGTGCTTGCCACTCAATGCCACGACACGCCGCACTTCTCCCAACGGCGACACCACCGCCACTTCGCCAGCACCGTAGCGCGCCACATACAGATTGCCATCAACGTCCGCGCGCATGCCATCCAGTTTGTGATCCGGAAATTCAATCAGCACCCTGCCGTTACCCAGGCTGCCATCAGCGCTCACGTCAAAGACGCGGATGCGCCGCTGCACGGTTTCGTTCACGTAAAGCTGTCCGCCATTCGGGCTCAGGGTGATGCCGTTGGTGGTGCCCAGATCACCGGCGACGATACGCGCCCGCCCGGCGGGGCTCACATACCAGACCCGGCCCGTGCCGCTTTTCCAATCCGGATCACTGGCGTAGATACCACCATCGGCGGCAATGGTCAGGTCATTGGGCTGATGCATGCTTGGCTCATGGACCCAGATACGGACACTCTTGTCCCGAAGGTCAATGCGCAGCAGATTATGGCCGCGATGGTCGGCGGCATAGAGGAAGCCATCCGGGCCGAAGCGCAAACCGCTGGCCACGCTGCCTCGCGGCAACGTCAGGAACAGGGCCGACTGGAACCGTCCGCTTATCACCCCAAGGGTCCCCGGCCGCTGGTAGTTGACCACCAGCAGCCGTCCATCCGGTGCCACCACCGGCCCTTCGATCCCGCGCGGGAAAGTCCCCTTCGCCACCCAGTCCCGGGGCGCCCACTCCTCGGCCAGCGCCGGCATGCTCAGCGCCCACAGCGCCATGCCGACCGCGATCTTCGCCACAAAACCGACTCCTCTTCGTCATCCCGATTTCATACAGCCTTGCTTAGCTTGGGAACGCGGTTTTCCCGCCCGCGTCGCTTTACGACTACGGCCCCGTCCATGGTGGGCCACCATCGGGCCGCCAGCAACGCCGGCCGGCACCAACGGATTCATAATCCGGCGCAGCGGAGTGATTCCGTAGTGGCACCCTGAATAACAATCGCGCACTCCTTGAAGACGCCTCCCGGGGCGTCTCTTTTTTTGTGACCGCCGTCCATGGCGGTCACCCTGCGGGCCGTCGCTCGAGCGACGTCAAAAATCGTTCCCGACGATTTTTTGTGGGCCGCCGCCCATGGCAGCCACCTTGCGGCCCAATTCGCTGGCAAGCCAGCTTCCCACACAGGGGCCGCGAAGTCGCTGTGGGAAGCGAGTTCACTCGCGAACAGCGAGCATCCCCGGTATCAAACCACGATTGGCAAGCCCCGGATTACCTGCCAACATCCCTGCCTTGAACGGCTCAATCCCCGGAGGTTGTCATGTGGTTAACGCACTACTCGACACTGGCACGCTACAACCAGTGGCAAAACCGGCAACACTACCAACTCTGTGCCAAACTGGACGACACCCAGCGCAAGGCGGACCGGGGCCTGTTCTTCCACTCCATCCACGGCACGCTCAACCATCTGCTGCTCACCGACCGGCTGTGGCTGGGCCGGTTCCTCGACCGCCCTTTTCAGGTCCGGAGCCTGGATCAGGAGCTGTATGAGGATTTCGATCAATTATGGCGGGAGCGGGAAAGTACCGATCAGGCCATCCTTGACTACATCGCCGGACTTGAGGAAAGCCGTCTGGACGGTGAGCTCAGCTACGTCTCCGCTTCCACCGGCCAATCCCGAAGCTATCCATTGCGGCTGTGTCTGACGCATTTTTTCAATCACCAGACCCACCATCGCGGCCAGCTCACCACCGCCTACGGCCAACTGGGCCATGATGTGGGTATCACCGATCTGATCTTCATGCCCAGGTCTCCATAACCGGGCTTTCAGTCCCGTTCCAACTCCTCGGTTTGAAGGCTGCTCAACTGTGCGCAAACCAACTCCGCGGCGTAATCCGCCGCATCCTGGTATGGGCGCAGCACCTGCCCAACGCCAGCTTCCTCCAGAACCTGGCCGTCCCGTTCGTGATGTACGGTCACCGCCAGACGTCCACCGTAGCCCCGCTCCGTCAACGCCAGCCCCAAGCCACGATTCAAACCCAAGTCCGGTACGGTGCTGATCACCCACTGTATCGAGTCTAGCGGCAGATGTTCGATGAATTCGTGGCTCTCAATATCGCCGTAAGCAACATTCAGTCCTTGCCGCTGGTACTCCCTCACCACCTCCGGATCAAAGTCGAGACCCAACACGGCGACACCCGCATCGCGAAGCCGGTGCACCAGACGCCCCCCATAGCGCCCCAAACCAAACACCAGTACTTGGGTGTTCCCGATGGAAGCTCCGGCCTCCTCCGCTTCACGGTAGGGATTGCGGCGCTCAAAGTGGGTCAACCAGGGCGATAACCACTCATAGAGTTTGTGGGAGTACAGAATCATATAGGTGGAGATAGTGATAGTGACAATCCCCACCAGGGTGATCAGGCCGAGGGCGTTATCATTGATATGGCCAAGAGTAATGCCCATGGCCATGAAGATGATGGAAAATTCACTGATCTGCGCCACGGTCAAACCAGCCAGGAAGCCGGTACGCCGGCGATACCCCATGGCCCCCATGATCACGATTACTACCAGTGGGTTACCGATTAATACGAACAACGAGAACACCAGGGCCGCGGATAACTCTTCTCCCAGGGCCGCGAATTGCAACTGCGATCCAAGGTGCACGAAAAAAAACAGCAACAGAAAATCCCGGACGCTGGTTAGTCGTGCGCTTACCGCTTCACGGTAGGGTGTGGAGGCCAGGGAAAATCCTGCCAGAAACGCTCCCACTTCCTTGCTGAAGCCCACATAATCCCCCAATGCCGCCGCCGAGGTACCCCAAGCGATACAAAACAGCAGCATCAACTCCGGCGACTTCGCCAGCAAATGCATCAAGGACGGCAGCAAATAGCGCATGGCCAGCACCACCAACAGAGCCGCCGTCAGCAACTTGCCAATAATCGACAGTAACAGCAGCCCGGTGCTCTCCACATCCAGCCCCTTGGAGATACTGAGACTACCCACCACCATCATCGCCAGTACCACGGCGATATCCTGGACAATCAAAAAGCCCATGGCGATACGACCGTGCAGAGAGTCGATCTCTTTTTTATCCGACAACAACTTGACGATAATAATGGTGCTGGAGAACGTCAGCGCCACCGCTACGTAAAGTGCTTTGATGCTGTCAAAGCCCAGCATCAACCCGATCACATAGCCAAGAACAATAGTGAAGGTTAGCTGGCCAAGACCGGTGGCCAGCGCCACCGGCCCCAGGTTGCGCACCAGGTGCATGTCCAGCTTCAGCCCGACCACGAACAGCAAAATAGTGACACCTATTTCCGCCAGCAACGAAACCTGCTGCTCCATCCCGATCAGATCGAGCCCGGCCGGCCCCACCAGAATTCCCACGAGGATGAAACCGACCAGCAAGGGCTGTTTCAAGCGCACCGCCAGTACTCCCACCAAAGTGGAGATGAACAGCAAGGCGGCGAATTCGTAGTATTGATGTTCCATGGTCATCATTCCCAGGAAATAGGGTTCGAGGTCGCCACCCATTCGCGGCGCCAGCGCTTGGGGCCGACCCCGGCCCATTGACGAAACGCCCGGGTAAAGGCGCTGTGCTCGGAGTAACCGAGCAGTGCCGCCACTTCCGTCAATTCCAGGCGGCCATCCGCCAGGTATTCCCGGGCCAGCTGGTAGCGGACTCGCTGTAACACCGCCTGGAACGTCTCCCCCTGTTCCGCCAAACGGCGTTGCATGGTACGCGCACTGACATGATAGCGCTCCGCCAGTGCTTCCAGCGTCGGCCGCCCTTCGCGCATCAAACGCACCAGATCGGCGTCGTAGGGCGACCCCGCGCGCGGCTGACGTTCCAGTAACGACTGCGCCTGCCGGTCGAGGATATCCACCAGGCCCGGGTCCGGCGCGCCCAGCGGCAGCGCCAGATAGGTCAGCGGTATCCGCAATACCGTCCACGCGCAATCGAAGCGCACCTCGGCACCGAAAAACGCCTGATAAGGCGCCGGATCCGCTGGTTCTGGATTGACGAAATGCACCGCTTCCACCGGCAAATCCCGGCCCACCAGGTTGCGAATGAACTGCACCACCGCCGCCACGCCGGTTTCATCCACCAGCGCGCCCGGGCGGCCGCGTTCCACTCCCCAACGCACTTCCAGACTGTCGCCCACGGTGGCCACCCGGGCCGGATTCACGTCATAAACCAGCCGGTGATATCGCTCCAGCCGTGCCAGCGCTTCGCCCAGTGTGCCGCAGTGGGACACCACATAGCCAAGCACATCGAAATGCCGGGCGGTGATGGTACGCGCCACCGCCAACCCCAGGGCCGGCTCATCCAGGTGCTGGCTGGCAATCTCAAGACTGTGCCGCCAGAACGCCAGCGGCACTTTCTCCAACCCATCCTCGGCCAGCACCGTCGGCGCGCCCAGCAGGGTCTCGGCCTCCACCCCCTGGCTTTCCAGGTAATCGTAAAGCAACCGCACATAGGCGGCGGCCACATAATTATCGGCGGAAGTCGTCATTGTAGTATCGTTGATCATGGTAGCGGTGCCTGTTGCTCGGGATCATCGAGCAGAGCACGGAGATGTACCGTGGCCCGCCACCATTGTTCCAGAAAGCGGCGGGACAAACTCAAGTCCTGCAAGGCCAGATCCAACGTATAGCGTGTCAGCGCGCCGTCCATGGCGCGTTGCATCAAAGCGTCCTTGACCTGCTCGTAGGCGAAACGCAACGGCTCCGTGGGATCCCCCCCGCGCCGCAGTTGCTGGTGCATTTGCTCGAACCAGGCCGCCAGTACCGCCATGGCGACCTCATGATCCGGCTGCCGGATCATTTGGCGGCCATGCTCGTTCATCCCGGCCAGAGCATCTTCCATGTTGGAAAGGTTCAACTGGATCCGCCAGCCGATACGAAAGCCATTCACCTGTTCCTCGGTGAGCTGTTGCCGACCGGCCATGGCCAGAAAATCACCCAATCCCGCCAGCAGCTGGCGCCGCTCGGCGATGCCCTTGAGACGCTCGTCATGAGGCCGCGGCAAGCCACCGAGCGCATCTGGATAGCGCGCAAGGATCCGTTCGATCTCCCTGGCCAGCGCCGTCCTTGCCGCGTCCGGCAAATCCGCCACGTTACGATCCAGGAACTGCAACTGCGCCGTGGCCCGTTGACGTTCCTTGAAGCGCGTCAGCAAAAAACGCGTCAGCACCGGCTCCAATGGCCACATCAGCACTATGCCCAAGGCATTGAACGCGGTATGAAACAGAGCCAGCTGCCCCGGCGGCGCCAGCCCCCAACCACTGGCGACAGCCACGACCAGATCGACGCCGGGCCCCAGTAACGCCAACGCGACCAGCGCGGTCAGCAGATTGAACAACACATGGGCCACCGCCAAACGCCGGGCCTGAACGGTGGCACCGAGGGTGGACAGCAGCGCCGTGGACGTGGTGCCCACGTTGGCGCCGATCACCAGCGCCGCGGCGCCGCCGAAATCGATCACGCCACCGGCCAGGGCGGTGAGCACCACCGCCAGGGCGGCACTGGAAGACTGCATCAAGGTGGTCAGCAGCACGCCTATTCCCACCATCAGCACCAACGGCTGGCCCGCCATGCCCAGCGACAGCCGCTCTCCCATCTGGCCAAAGCCGGAGGACAGCACCTGGATACCCATGAACAGCAAGCCGAATCCCGCCAAGGCCATGCCAAGGCTGCGGTAACGGTCAAAAGGGGCGAACACGCGCAGCAGCGCACCCACCCCGATGATGGGCAAGGCGAACAGGTCGATCTTGAAGCTGAAGCCGATCATCGCCACCAGCCACGCCGTCAGAGTGGTTCCCAGATTACTGCCGAAAATCACCCAAACCGCCCGCTCGAAGCGCAACAATCCGGTATTGACGAACCCCAGGGCCGCCACGGTGACAGCGCTTGAGGATTGCACCATGACGGTCAACAAAGTGCCCGATACCAGGCCGCGCCACCGGCTCGAGGTCCAGGAGGACAGCAGCCGCTCCAGGGAGGGTCCGGCGGCGACCCGCAAGCCTTCGGTGATCAACCACATGCCCAGCAAGAACAGTCCCAGACCGCCCAGGCTGGCGCTTATGTACCCCATGTGCCTTCTCTCTGACCGTGTTTCGCGCCCTTGTCGTCATTTGTCAAAAAAGAGTCCGGCTGCGTCAAGCGTTTTCTGCACCATCGGGGAACAATCTTGAGGTCCGTCAATCTTCCCGGACCGTCCCGCCGCCCACCATGGCGGTGGTGGCGACCGTTTTTTCGCGAGGTCCCCATGCTCGAGGCTTTACAACATCTGGACTGGCGCACCCTGGTACTACCCGCCATGGTGCCGATCTTCATCGCTGTGTTATTGGCGGAGTGGATCCGCTTTCGCGGTCGCGGCCGCTTCCTGCTGCGCGACACCGCTGCCAGTATGGGGTTGGGGGCCCTGTATATGGTGTTCGATACGCTGGTCACCGTGACCCTGGTGGCGCTGCTGTTCAACTGGGCCTACCAGCACCGGCTGTTCACCGTCACCATGACCCCGCTCACCGGAGCGCTGCTGTTCGTGCTTCTGGAATTCTTTTATTACTGGTTTCACCGTGCCAGCCACCGCATCCGCTGGTTCTGGTCGGCCCATGTGGCGCACCATTCCAGCCGCTACATGAATTTCTCCACCGCCATGCGGCAAAGCGCCCTGTACAGCCTGGCCGGCAACTGGATTTTTTATATTCCGCTGGCGTTCCTCGGCTTCGAACCGGTGTGGGTGTTCTTCATGCTCACGGTGAATCTGGCCTATCAGTATTTCATCCACACCCAATGGGTTGGCAAGCTGCCACGTCCGATCGAGTTCGTGTTCAACACGCCCAGCCACCACCGCGCGCACCATGGCCGCAATCCCGAATACATCGACCGCAACTACGGCGGCATCCTGATCCTATATGACCGGTTGTTCGGCACTTTCGTGGAAGAGCAGGAAACCGTGCCGGTGGAGTATGGCATCACCCGCCCGGTGGACAGCTTCAATCCGATCACATTGACGGTGCACGAGGCCCGCGACATGTTCCGTGACGCTCTGCGGCCCGGTCCACTAAGGCATCGCCTGAAGCACTTCTGGGCGCCGCCGGAATGGCAGCGCCCGGAGCAGGAAACGGAGGACGGGTTCAGCCGCTCCCCGGCAGATTAAGCAAAAGCAGCGACAAAGCAGGGATCATCACCAGGATGCCGATACGAATCACATCCGCGTACAGGAACGGGACAATACCCCGGCTCACCGTGCCCAAAGACGTATTGGCACTGTACTTCTGCACGATAAACAGGTTCATTCCCATGGGTGGCGTGATCAGACCGATCTCCACCACCATCAGAGCGAGGATACCGAACCAGATCGACTTTTCGGTATAGGTGAGATCGAAGAATTCCAGGTTGACCACGATCGGATAAAAGATCGGCACGGTGAGCAGAATCATGGACAGGGAGTCCATCACGCAACCCAACAGCAGGTAGATGGCCAGAATCGAGAGCAGTACCACGAAAGGCGCCAACCCACTGTCGGCAACCCAGGACGCCAGTTCCGCCGGCATCTGACTGAGCGCCAGGCCGCTGTTGAGCAGATCGGCGCCGACCACCACCAGGTAGATCATGGCGGTGGCCTCGGCGGTGCCGATCAGGCTTTGGTACAACCCTTTCCAGCGCAAGCCACCGCGTACTACCGCGAACACGCCACAGGCGGCGGCGCCAATGGACGCCGCTTCGGTGAGATTGGCCCAGCCTCCATAGATACCGAAGATCACCACGATGAAGATCAACAGCACCGGAGACACCTCCAGCAACGCCCGCCACCGTTGAGGCCAGCCGGCCTTGTCCACCCTCGGCACCGACGCCATGGTACGTACCGCCACCAGGCGGATCACCACCAGATAACCGAACATCGCCACCAGACCAGGAATCACCGCCGCCATGAACAGCTTGGCGATGGACTCCTCGGTGAGCACAGCATAGATGATCAACGGCACCGACGGCGGAATGAGAATGCCCAGAGTACCAGCGGCCGCCACCGTCCCGGCGGCCAGTTTGGGCGGGTACTGATGTTTCTCCAGCTCCGGTAACGCCACCTGGCTCATGGTGGCGGCGGTGGCCAGGGACGAGCCGCAAATAGCACCGAAACCGGCACAGGCACCGGCGGCGGACATCGCCAGACCACCGCGCCAATGACCAATGAAAGCCGCCGCCGCTTTGAACAGGGCGCGCGACAGACCGCCGTGAATGGCGAACTGCCCCATCAACACGAACAGTGGAATCACCGCCAGGTCGTAATTGGAAAAGCGGGCGTAAACCAGATTATTGATGGTGAACAGCAGCGCCGTGGTGTCACCGTGATTGACGATCAGATAGCACGCCACACCACCCAGCAACATGCCCACGCCCACGTGCACGCGCAGCGCCAGAATCAGCAGAACGCCGCCGAGTACCCAGAGTCCGATTTCCATACCACTCATGACGGCACCTGCAGCGGCTTGCTGGTCAGCGATCGTGCCGCCTGATACAGAGCGCAGGCGCACAACAGCGCCAGACCGGGCAGCATCAGCATCTGCGGAATCCACAGCGGCACCGCCAGCATGGTGGATGTGGACCCGTATTCATGACTGTCCAGGGTGAGCAGGCCGGTGCGCCAGATCAGCAACGCCGCCACCAGCGCCAGCAGCAGATGACTGAGTGACAGCAGCACCCGGTTCACTCCCGCCGGTAGCAGCCCGGCGATCAGATCCACGCGGATGTGGTTATCGCGCAGCTCGCACAACGGCATGAACGAGGCCAACGCCACGGCGATCGCCATTTCCAGAATTTCGATGTCACCGGGAATCGGCGCGGACCACAACTTGCGCCCCAGCAGAGAAACCAGCGACATGGCGATCACCGACAACACCACGGCACCGCCAAGCACGGCGACCACGATGCTGAGACGGCGCAATACCGTTTCAACCATGGGAAACCTCGGCCTTTATCAGAGTTGAAGGGCGGAGTTGAAAGGCGGCATTAATGAGCGGCGTTAGCGGGCGGCGTGTTCACGCACGATATCCCGCAGCCCCTGATACAGCGCCTGGCGGTCGATACCGCCCTTATCGGAGGCCACCCACTCATCGGTGACCCTCTGCGAGGCCTCACGCATGGACTGATAGGTAGCGTCATCCAGCGTCACGATCTCGTGGTCCGGATCGGCGGACAGCTGCTCCACCACCTGATCGATGGTCACATCCCAGGCTTCCCCGAAACGGCGGGACAGGGCCTCTCCGCTAAGCCGGTCGACGATCACGCGCAGATCGTCGGGCAGATCCTGATAGCGCTTTTTGTTCATCAGCACCGCCAATGTGGTCACCGTCGGCGTGGCCTGATCCGGCGCGGTCCTCATGTGGTAATGGGTGGTTTCATCCAGTTTGGTCGGCGGCACCACTTCCCACACCGCCAGGGCTCCGTCGATGACGCCCTTGGCCAGCGTGTCGGCGATTTGTGCCGGCGGCATGCTCACCGGGGTCGCGCCCAGAGAAGTGAGCATCTCCGAAGCCAGCCGGGTGGACGCCCGTACCCGCAGCCCTTTCATGTCGTCCAGGGAGGCCACTTTGCGGCGCGCGGTGTGCAAAGTACCACCGCCGTCACTCTGAATGGCCAGCACGTGGTAATCACGGAAATCATCCTTGGCATAGCGTTGATAAAATTCCCACGCCACTTCACTGCCATCAACCCCACCGGAGGGCATCACGAACGGCAGCTCCAGCGCCTCGCTACGCGGAAAACGGCCAGCGGCGTAACCGAGACCGGTCCAGACAATATCCACCACGCCATTGCGCGCCATGTCGGCCAGCTGCGCGGGAGTACCGCCCAATTGCATGGACGGATAAATCTGACATTCGATGCGGTCACCGGACTGCTCCGCCAGATCGGCGCACCAGGGCTCCAGTACGTTTTTCTGTGCATTCGCCACCGCCGGCAGGAAATGCATGATACGTAAAGTGACTTTTTCCTTTTCCTGCTCCGCCGACTGGGTCTGGGCGCTCAAGGACAGCCATACGATCGCCAGAAGGGCCATGATTTTTTTGGAATTCATACACACCTCTCGGGTTGATACCCTGATTGTTATTCATCGAAATCCATCCTTGCCATCGATTCCTTTCACTGGCCGGCCCGGATTCCATTAATGTATTAATGAATTTCTAACACCTTGCCCTGGTCAGGTCAACGAAGGATTGGGAAAAACCGCTCCTACCTATCTTCCGTCATCTTCCGTATCTGTCTTTCCCCCACGAAAAGTGCAATTTTTCCTGCGGAAATCACCTGGGTTCGCTTTCGTGGCTCGGCCAAGATGCGGAACGTCATACGCCGATAACAACAATCGCGGCGGGCCGGTCTGATGTTCACAGACCTCCGGCCGGCCCGGAAAACAGGAGAAGTAACAGTGCAGTTCCACCATCACGGCTATGTATCCGAAGACCCGAGAATCGAAGAAGCGTCCGGCACCGGGGTCAACCGCCCCGACACTTTGCCGGACCAGGTCGACGTGCTGATTGTCGGCAGCGGACCGGCGGGAATGATCGCCGCCGCCCAGCTGGCGAAGTTTCCGAATATCACCACCCGTATCGTCGAACGCCGCCCCGGGCGCCTGCGGCTGGGCCAGGCCGATGGTATCCAGGCGCGCAGTGTGGAAACCTTCCAGGCGTTCGGCTTCGCCGAACGGATCACCGCCGAGGCCTACCGGATCACCGAGATGGCGTTCTGGACACCGGACCCGGACAACCCCTCCCACATTGTCCGCTCCTCGGTGGCTCCCGATGACGCCAGCGGCGAAATCAGCGAGTTCCCTCATCTCATCGTCAACCAGGCTCGGGTGCTGGATTATTTCGCCGAGTTCGCCCGTAACGCCCCCGCCCGCCTGACTCCGGACTATGGGCTGGAATTCCAGGATTTACGCATCGATCATGGCGAGGACTATCCGGTGACGGTGACGTTGCGCCATGTCTGCGGCGATCAGGAAGGTCTGGAACGTACCGTGAAAGCCAGGTACGTGATCGGTTGCGATGGGGCTCATAGCCGCGTGCGCGAAGCGATCGGCCGCAAGCACATCGGCAAGGTCGCCAATCACGCCTGGGGCGTCATGGATGTTCTCGCCACCACCGATTTTCCGGACATCCGCACCAAGTGCGCGATCCAGTCCGCCTCCGGTGGCAGTATTCTGCACATTCCCCGCGAGGGCGGTCACCTGTTTCGCATGTACGTCGATCTTGGCGAAGTGGCCGGGGATGACAACCGCCGCATACGCCAAACCACGCTGGAAACCACCATCGCCAAGGCCAACCAAATCCTCCACCCCTACACCCTGGAAGTTAAGGATTGCGCCTGGTACACCGTCTACGAAGTGGGCCACCGGGTAACCGACAAGTTCGATGACGTGCCCCCCGAGGCTACCGGCACCCGCGCGCCACGCGTTTTCATCACCGGCGATGCCTGCCATACCCACAGCGCCAAGGCCGGCCAGGGTATGAATGTGTCCATGCAGGATGGTTGGAACATCGCCTGGAAACTGGGCCACGTGCTCTCCGGCATCGCTCCGGAATCGCTGCTGGAAACCTATTCCAGTGAGCGTCAGGTGGTGGCTCAGAACCTGATTGATTTTGATCGCGAATGGTCGAGCCTGATGGCCAAACCGGCCGAGGAATTCAGCAACCCGCAAGAGCTGAAGGAGTTCTATGTAAAAACCGCCGAATTCCCGGCGGGCTTCATGACCGAATATCAACCGTCGATGATCACCGGCGGCAAGGCACACCAACATCTGGCCACCGGCTTCCCGGTCGGCAAGCGGTTCAAATCCGCCCCCGCCATGCGGGTGTGTGATGGCAATGACGTTCACCTGGGGCACCATGCCACCGCCGATGGCCGCTGGCGGATCTATGTCTTCGCCGATCAATCGGCTCCCACCGGGCACTCCCCGTTGACCAACTGGGCCGACTGGATGCTCAACAGCCCCCGCTCCCCGGTGGTGAAATACACTCCGGAAGAAACCGATCTCGACAGTCTCTTCGATATAAAGGTGATCTATCGACGGCCCCATGGCGAGGTGGAGTTCGGCCCAATGATTCCGGCGTTGTTCATGCCAAAGGTCGGCCCGTTCCAATTGACGGACTACGAAAAGGTTTACGCCGTCGACCCGGAGCACGACATCTTCGAGGCCCGGGGTATCGATCCAAAAGGCGCGGTGGTGGTGGTGCGGCCGGATCAGTACGTTTCACTGGTGACCGCTCTGGACGCCACCGATGAACTGGCCGCCTTCTTCGATGGAGCCATGCTGGGGCAGCGCCGATGACACCCCGGACTCAGGGCGCCCGCTTGTCGGCGCGGTAGCGCCCCGGTGTCATGCCCGCTTCGCGGGTGAAAAAGCGTGAGAAATAAGCGGGGTCATTAAAGCCCAGCTGGTAGCCGATCTCGTTGATCGACGCGGTGGTGAAGATCAGCAACCGGCGGGCCTCCTGCATCAGTCGGTCGAACACCAACCGCTTGCTGGATTTGCCGGCGGTGCGCCGGCAAATCTCGTTGAGCCGGTTCTCGGTAACACCCAGTTCGTCGGCATAGCGGGTCAGGGTCCAGTGATGCGGGTAATGATCCTCGATCAGCATCTGAAAACGCTGAAACAGGGAGAGGTCCTCATGACGTACCGGCTGCGGCGTCACGCGGTTGCGTGCCAGCCGGAACAGATCAATGAAGATCAACTGCGCCAGGGCCCGCACCGCCTGAGACTGCCCTGGCCGCGGCCTTTGAATTTCCGCGCGCAGCTGATCAAACAGACGGTCGAGTCCCGCCATCGCCGGTGCCTGTGCCGCCGGCAGTTGGGAAGCCGCCACACACAGCGCGGCGATATCACTGACGTCGCCCAGGTCACCGCTTTCCTCCAGCAGCGACCACACCAATTGCTGCTGCACCGTGAGCACATGGCCATCAGCGTGCGCATCGGTGACGAAGGCGTGGGTCACCGTGGGAGGCGTGAGGAAGAACAGGGGAGCCCGCTGATGGTACTGATGCTCATCCAGGTACACCCGCACCATGCCGGACTTGACGTAATGTACCTGGAAGAAGCGCACATGGCGGTGCGCCGGCATGTTGCGTCCGAAGAAGTCCGCCATGCGGCCGAGCGCGTCGTAGTGCACTTCGGCGTCGGCGTAGCGCTTGTCGTACACCTGACCGATGTTGATGTTGGGTATGGGGTCGGTTGTTGTCATGGTCCTGCCCGCCGCCTGATACCGGCATCATTCACCGCTTTAGCGGATCCGGCAACGTCTTCTTGATTTCATTAATATATTAATGTAAACATTAACCTATTAACAAAACAAGGAGCCTTCATGCGGCACGCTAAAGTGGAATATCAAGGGCGCGTCCGGACGGTCACGATCGGTCCGGACGACCTCCCCATAAGCGACGACGGCGCGGTTCTTGACGTCACCGCGCTGCGCTGGCTCCCGGCCAGTGGTGGCACTATGTTCGGTGTGGCCTTGAACTATCGGAGTCTGCTGGAGGCCCGGCTACCGGAGTTTCACCAGCCGCCCTACCAGAAGCCACCGGAGAAGCCGGTGTTGTTCATCAAGACCCCGAACACGCGCAATGCGCACCAGGGCACCGTGGCACGGCCTCAGGGGGAGCGATTGCAACCGGGTCCCGCCCTGGGCGTGGTGATCGGCCGCCGCGCCAGTCGTGTCAGTGAGCAGGACGCCCTCGATTATGTTCGCGGCTACACCGTGGTCAACGAGTTCAGCCTGCCGGAAGACAGCTACTACCGGCCGGCGATCAAAGCCAAGTGCCGGGACGGTTTCTGCGCATTGGGCCCCTGGTGGGTAGACCGCGACGATATCGCCAACCCCCATGACCTCACGCTGACCCTGACGGTTAACGGGGTCGAAAAACAGCGCGGCAGTACCGCCGATCTGATTCGGCCCATTCCCCGCCTGATCGCCGAGTTGAGCGAATTCATGACCTTGAACGAAGGCGACGTGCTGATCACTGGAACACCGCCAGGCCGGGTGGATGTCAGCGAAGGGGATCAGGTGGACACCACCATCGAGAGCATCGGCACCCTCCGCAACCTTATCGTCACCGACCACGGCGGGGAGGCGAAACAATGAAAAGTGCACGCATTCAATACCACGGCGACACGCTGGCGGTGGCCGTGAATGACGACGGCCATCCGCTGCTCGCGGACGGTACGATACTGGACCCGGAACAGGTCACCTGGCTGCCGCCCGCCACCGGCACCATGTTCGCCCTGGGACTCAACTACGCCGACCACGCCGCTGAACTGTCCTTCAAGGCAGCACCCAAGGAACCGCTGGTGTTCGTCAAGGCCGCCAATGCCTACACCGGTCACAACGGCCGCAGCTGGCGCCCGGACAACGTCGAGTACATGCATTACGAGTGCGAGCTGGTGGCGGTCATCGGCAAGACCGCGCGTAATGTGCCGCGCGCCGACGCCCTCGACTTTGTGGCCGGCTACACCCTGTGTAACGACTACGCCATTCGCGATTACCTGGAAAACTACTACCGCCCCAATTTGCGGGTGAAAAATCGCGACAGCACCACCCCGGTGGGCCCGTGGATCGTCGACCGTGACGATGTGCCCGACCCCAATGACCTGCGCCTGCGCACCTACATCAATGGTGAGCTGCGCCAGGAAGGTACCACCGCCGACATGATTTTCGATGTCGCTTTCCTGATCGAGTATCTGTCCGGCTTCATGACCCTGTCTCCCGGCGACATGATCGCTACCGGCACCCCCAAGGGCATGGCCGACGTCCAGCCCGGTGATGTGGTGGACGTGGAGATAGAAGGGATCGGCAGGCTGCGCAACCACATGGTCAGCGAGAGCGACTTTTTCAGGAATACCGAGGAGTAACCCGTGATCAAGCATTGGATTAACGGCCAGCAGGTGGCCAGCGACGAGACCTTCGACAACATCAACCCCGCCACCGGCGAAGTGATCGGCCAGGTGGCCAGCGGTACCGAAAAGGAAGTCCATCAGGCGGTGGCCGCCGCCAAGGCCGCTTTTCCAGGCTGGGCCGCCACACCCGCGAAGGAACGGGCGCGGTTGATGCGCCGGCTCGGGGAACTGATCGATGAGAACGTACCGAAACTGGCGGAGCTGGAAACGCTGGATACCGGTCTGCCGATCCATCAGACCAAAAACGTGCTGATTCCACGCGCGTCGCATAACTTCAACTTTTTCGCCGAGGTGTGCACCCGCATGAACGGGCACAGTTATCCGGTGGACGACCAGATGCTCAATTATACCCTGTACCAGCCGGTCGGGGTCTGCGCACTGGTATCGCCCTGGAATGTGCCGTTCATGACCGCCACCTGGAAGACCGCTCCCTGCCTGGCACTGGGCAACACCGCCGTGCTCAAGATGTCGGAACTCTCGCCGCTCACCGCCAACGAACTGGGCCGGCTGGCCAAGGAAGCGGGCCTGCCCGACGGCGTGTTCAACGTGATCCAGGGTTACGGCGCCACCGCCGGTGACGCCCTGGTACGCCACCCGGACGTCCGCGCGGTGTCGTTCACCGGCGGCACCACCACCGGCCGCAAGATCATGCAGAACGGCGGCATGAAGAAATACTCCATGGAGCTGGGCGGCAAGTCGCCAGTGCTGGTATTCGAGGACGCGGACCTGGATCGGGCCCTGGACGCGGCGTTGTTCACCATTTTCTCCTTGAACGGCGAGCGCTGCACCGCCGGCAGCCGTATTTTCATTCAGGAAAGTGTTTACGACGAGTTCGTGAAGACCTTCGCCGAGCGCGCCAAACGCCTGAAAGTGGGCGACCCCACCGATCCGGAAACCCAGGTGGGCTCGATGATCACTCGTCAGCATTACGAGAAGGTCACCGGCTATATTCGTCTGGGTATCGAGGAAGGCGCCAAATTAGTGGCCGGCGGCCTGGAGCGTCCGGCCGGGCTGCCGGAGCGGGTCGCCAACGGTCAGTTCATTCAACCCACCGTGTTCGCCGACGTGGACAATCGCATGCGCATTTGCCAGGAAGAGATCTTTGGCCCGGTGGTGTGTCTGGGTAAATTCAAGGACGAACGCGAAGCGCTGGAACTGGCCAACGACGTGGAATACGGCCTGGCCTCCTATGTCTGGACCCGGGACGTCGGCAAGGCTCACCGGGTGGCCCGTGGCATCGAGGCCGGCATGGTGTTCATCAACAGCCAGAACGTGCGCGATCTGCGTCAGCCGTTTGGCGGCGTCAAACAGTCCGGTACCGGCCGCGAAGGTGGTGAATACAGTTTCGAGGCCTTCACCGAAGTCAAAAACGTCTGCCTTTCCATGGGCAGTCACCACATTCCCCGCTGGGGCGTGTGAACGCCAGCTTAAGATTCAAGGGCGGAGCGCCAATCTCGGATAAGGAGAAAAATCATGGGCGAAGTCGTTCTCGCCGCTAAAATCACCCACGTGCCCTCCATGTACCTGTCGGAGTTGCCGGGCAAACATCAAGGCTGCCGGCAGGCGGCCATCGACGGCCACAAGGAAATCGGCCGCCGTGCCCGTGAGCTCGGCGCCGATACCGCCGTGGTGTTCGACGTGCACTGGCTGGTCAACAGCGGCTTTCACATCAACTGCGGTGAACGGTTTGAAGGCATCTACACCAGCAACGAGCTGCCGCACTTCATCAAGGACATGCGCTACCGTTATGGCGGTAACCCCGCGCTGGGAGAAAACATAGCCGCCGAGGCCAACGCCGCCGGCGTGCGCACCCTGGCTCACAACATCCCCAGTCTGGAACTGGAGTACGGCACCCTGGTGCCCATGCGCTACATGCACATGGACGTGCCCGAGGAACAGCATCTGAGTGTCATTTCCATCGCCGCCTGGAACGCCTGGCACCGGCTGGAGGACAGTTTCACCTTCGGCGCCGCCGTACGCCGCGCCATCGAGGCCAGCGATCACAAAGTTCTGGTACTGGCTTCGGGATCGCTTTCCCACCGTTTTTCCGACGATCGTGAAGCGGAGAACAACCTGCACAAATGGACCCGCGAGTTCGATCGCCAGGTGGACATGAGGGTGGTGGACCTGTGGCGCCAGGGCCGCTTCGGGGAGTTCTGCGCCATGCTGCCGGACTATGCCGAGCACTGCTATGGCGAAGGCGGCATGCATGACACCGCCATGTTGCTGGGCCTGCTCGGCGGCGCCGAATACGACAAGCCGGTGGAGATTCTTACCGAACCGTTCGGCAGTTCCGGCACCGGCCAGATCAACGCGGTGTTCCCCCTGCCCTGGTAACCGCACGCACTGACACGGACGTACTCAAACGGAGTAAGAGCCATGCCCCATTTCATTGCTGAATACAGCGGCAACCTCGAACCCGAAGTGGATTTCGACGGTCTGTTCGCCAACGTCCACGAGGCTCTCGGTAACAGTGGCGTGTTTCCACTCGGCGGCATCCGCAGCCGCGCCATTCGTCACGACACCTGGCGCATCGCCGACGGCCAACACGATTATGCTTTCGTACACATGACGCTCAAGGTCGGCAGCGGCCGCGATCTGGCGACACGTCGGCGGGTGGCGGAAACACTGTTCGAGGTCATCAAGGCCCACTTCGCCCCGTTACAGGAAAAGCGACTGCTGGCGGTGTCCTTCGAGATGACCGAGTTGAACCCGGATCTGAACTTCAAACACAACAACATCCACGCCTTTCTCAAAGGGGAGAGTTGATGCTCGACGAGGCTTTCATTCGCCAGGCCGCGCGGCGGCTCGACGACGCCGAACAGCGGCGTACCCAGATCCGGCAGCTGTCACTGGAACAACCGGACATCACCATCGAGGACGCTTATGCCATCCAACGCGCCTGGGTGGAAAAAAAAATCGCCGACGGCCGCAAGCTGATCGGTCATAAAATCGGCCTCACCTCCCGCGCCATGCAGGTTTCATCCAACATTGACGAACCGGACTACGGCGCCTTGCTGGATGACATGCTGTTCAACGAGGGCAGTGACATTCCCTGCGACCGTTTCATCGTGCCGCGCCTGGAAGTGGAACTGGCCTTCATGCTCGGCAAGCCGCTGCAAGGACCGGATTGCACCCTCTTCGATGTCTACGATGCCACCGAGTATGTAATTCCGGCGTTGGAAATCATCGACGCCCGCATTCAGCAGGTGGATGCGGAAAGCGGCGTGACCCGCAAGGTTTTCGACACTATTTCCGACAATGCCGCCAACGCCGGCGTGGTCATGGGCGGCCGCGCCATCCGGCCCATGGACGTGGATCTCAGACGTGTCTCGGCGGTGCTTTACCGCAACGGCGTGATCGAGGAGTCCGGCGTCGCGGCGGCGGTGCTCAATCATCCGGCCAAGGGCGTGGCCTGGCTCGCCAACCGGCTGGCCCCCTACGGTATCGGCCTGGAACCGGGCCAGTTGATCCTCGGTGGCTCCTTCACTCGCCCGGTGGCGGTGCGCCCCGGCGACACCTTTCATGTGGACTACGGTGATCTCGGCGCCATCGCCTGCCGTTTTGTTTAACGGAGAAATCTCATGGACATGCCGGTGAACACATTCAAACGGGCCCTGCTGCGAGGCGTACCGCAAATCGGGCTGTGGTTGGGGCTGGCCCATCCCTATAGCGCCGAGCTGGCGGCCAACGCCGGTTTTGACTGGCTGTTACTTGACGGTGAGCACGCGCCCAATGATCTGCGCAGCCTGCTGTCCCAATTGCAGGCTATTGCCCCGTACCGCTCGCAACCGGTGGTGCGCCCCCCCGTGGGCGACACTGCTCTGATCAAGCAGTATCTGGATCTGGGCGCACAGACGCTGCTGGTGCCAATGGTGGAGACGGCGGACCAGGCGCGTCAGTTGGTTCGCGACATGCGCTATCCCCCTGAGGGCGTACGCGGTGTCGGCAGCGCTCTGGCCCGGGCATCACGCTGGAACAGCGTGCCCGGCTACCTGGACAAGGCCAATGACGAAATGTGTCTGCTGGTGCAGATAGAGTCCCAGGCCGGCCTGGATAATCTGGACGCCATCGCCGCGGTGGATGGCGTCGATGGTGTCTTCATTGGCCCGGCGGACCTGAGTGCGGCTCTGGGCCATCGCGGCAACCCTGGCCATCCGCAAGTGCAAAACGCCATCGAGGATGCCATTCGCCGCATCCTGGCCGCGGGCAAGGCCCCCGGCATACTTTATGCCGATATCGATAAAGCCCGCCATTTTCTTGACCTGGGTTGTCTGTTCGTGGCCGTCGGCGTGGACACCAGCCTGTTGATGGGGGCTCTGAAAAACCTGGCCGGTCAGTTTAAACCGGATGACGACAACCCTACCCCATCTTCAGTGTATTGACGCTCTCCCCATCATCATTAAAACAAGAGGAAAAATCATGTTTCGTTTGCGCTCAACGCTGATCGCGACGCTGCTACTCACAGCCGCTCTGCTTCCGTTCACCGCCACCGCCGCACCGGCGGAGCAGCAGCAGGTTCGTTTGATACTGCTGGGAACCAAGGGCGGCCCCTCCCTGCTTTCCGATCAACGACTGCCTCAGTCCACCGCGCTGATGGTCGGAGATGATCTGTACTTACTCGATGCAGGTTACGGCGCCAGCCTGCGTCTGGTTCAGGCCGGCATTCCTCTGGCCCGCCTCAAAGGTGTGTTCATCACTCATCTGCACAGCGATCACGTACTGGATTATCCATCGGTATTGATGAACGGCTGGGCCAGCGGTCTGAAGCAGCCGGTGCGGGTGTTCGGCCCTCCCGGCACCCAATCGATGACCGATAACACCTGGAAGACTTTCCAGGTGGATATCGGCCTTCGCATTGACGACGAAGGGAAGCCCGATCCACGCGAACTGGTCACCGTGAAGGAAATCGATGAGGGCATGGTTTATCGGGATGAACACCTCAAGGTTTCTGCCTTGCGCGTGCCGCACCCGCCGTTCAAGGACGGTCAGGCCTTCGCCTACAAGTTCGAGACTGGCGGCAAGACCATCGTTCTCTCCGGAGACCTGAACTACTTTCCGCCGTTGGCGCGGTTCGCCAAAGACGCCGACGTGCTGATCAACGAGGTGGTTCACGTGGAAGCAGTGGAGCGCCTGGCTAAACGTATCGGCAACGGCTCCACCTTGGCCAAGGCCATCATCTCCCACCATGTTACCGCCGAAAACGTGGGCCGTATCGCCAACGAGGCTGGCGTGAAAAAACTGGTGCTGAGCCATTTCGTTCCCGCCGATGATCCTCTGGTCACCGACGACGTCTGGCGTAAGGCGGTGGGAGATCAATATAAAGGCCCCATCGTGGTGGGCCGAGATGGAATGGAAATCAACCTGAATGACTGACACCACTGCCTCCTCAATCGCTCTCGGAAATAGCGCGCTGTTACGGCAGGACGCCTATATCGACGGCAAATGGATCAGCGCCATGCAACGCTTTTCAGTCACCGACCCGGCCACTGGCGCCGAGGTGACACAAGTGGCGGATCTTGCCGCGGAGGCCACCAGCATGGCCGTGGACGCCGCCCATCGGGCATTGCCGGCCTGGCGTGATCGCAGCAGTGGCGAACGCGCCGAATTGCTGAAGGAATGGTTCCACCTTGTCATGGCGAACCGTCAGGATCTCGCCCGCCTGCTGAGTCTGGAGCAAGGCAAGCCACTGACGGAAAGCCTCGGCGAAATCGACTATGGTGCCCGCTTCCTCGAATGGTTCGCCGAGGAAGCCAAGCGGGTGTATGGCGACATCATTCCCCACGATCGCACCGGACGGCGCTTGGTGGTGCTTAAGCAACCCGTGGGCGTGGCGGCGGCGATCACCCCGTGGAATTTTCCCCACGCCATGGTCACTCGCAAGGCGGCGCCGGCGCTGGCCGCCGGTTGCACTCTGGTGCTCAAACCGGATCCGCAAACACCGCTGTCGGCGCTGGCGTTGGCGGCACTGGCGGAACAGGCCGGCATACCCGCCGGTGTATTCAATGTGGTGACCGGACGTGATGCCGCCGCCATAGGCACGGTGCTCACCGGTGATGCGCGGGTCCGCAAGTTGTCGTTCACAGGCTCCACTCCCGTGGGCAAGCTACTGATGGCGCAAAGCGCCCAGCACATGCAGAAAGTCAGCCTGGAACTGGGCGGCAACGCACCGTTCATCATTTTTGACGACGCCGATCTGGACGCCGCCGTGGAAGGCGCCCTGGCCTCCAAGTTTCGCAACAGTGGCCAGACTTGTGTATGCACCAACCGCTTTCTGGTCCACCATCGCATCTACGACGCGTTCTGCCAGCGCTTCAGCACATCGGTGGCGGCGCTGCGAGTCGGCCCGGCCTTCGAGGAAGGCGTGCAACAGGGCCCTCTCATCAATGAAGACGCCTTGCGTAAAGTAGAGACGCACCTGGCCGACGCCATTGGCAAAGGGGCCCGGGTCCTCAGCGGCGGACAACGCCATGCGCTGGGCGGCGCCTTTTTCCAGCCCACGGTGCTGGCCGACGCGACACCGGACATGTTGCTGTTTCAGGAAGAGACTTTCGGACCGCTGGCACCGGTGTTCCGGTTTCATGACGAAGACGAAGCGCTGGCCCTGGCCAATGATACCCCGTTTGGACTGGCCGCCTACGTCTACACCCGGGATCTGGGACGCGCCTGGCGTGTCGGTGAAGCGCTGGAATATGGCATGGTCGGCGTTAATGAAGGTATTATTTCCAACGAGCGGGCACCCTTTGGCGGCATCAAGGAATCAGGTCAGGGCCGCGAAGGCTCCCGTTACGGAATAGAGGATTATCTGGAAGTAAAATACATGTGTCTGGGCATCGGTTGATGCCCATTCCAACTGTAAGGACGCCGATCCCGCATGCCCAAAGCCGCACCCTCCCTCACCCTGGCCCTGTTGCAGGGTCGCGAAGCCGTGATGGCGTACTTCCGCCCTTTGCTCAACAAACACAACTTGACCGAGCAGCAATGGCGAGTCATTCGTATTCTTAAACAAGCTCCTGACTTTACCCTGGAAAGTCGTGATCTGGCCGCCCTGGCCTGTATTCTCCGGCCCAGCCTTACCGGCGTGCTGGTACGTCTGGAAAAAGCCGGCCACGTTCGCCGCTGGAAACCGGAAACGGATCAACGGCGCCTGTGCGTCACCCTCACCGATCAGGGACATGAGGTATTCGCGCAAATGAGCAAAGGCATGAACCGGCAATATCAGAAGATCCAGCAGCGGCTCGGCGAAGACGACTATCAGACGTTGATGGATCTGCTGAGCCGGCTGCGGGACCTGCAGCCCTGAGCCCGGGAGCAGTCCTGAACCCGTAAATAAGCGGGCGGCCACCAGGGGCCGCCAGGTCCGTTATTTAGGCCGGCGCATGCGGCAACCCGTGGCCGGCATGGTTACCGCCTCCGGTTCGATGCGATCCAGTTTGGCGAAATTGAAGTCCGTGCCTTCGGCGCCATAGGGCATGTCGTCCTTCAGCACAGAAACGAACAACGGCGTTTGCAGCTGATGGTCCTCGCCACGCATGGTGACGGTGCCGTAGGACGTCTCCAGTGACAGACCTTCCAGCGCCCGGGCCACGTCCACCGGATCATTGCTGCCAGCCTTGTCCGCCGCTTTTTGCAGCATTTCCAGCATTACCGTGATACGCGGATAAAACAGGAAGTAATCCCATTTCTTGTCTTCATACATCTGCTTCTGACGCTCACCGATAGCGTCATCGTCGGTATCACCGTAATAGCCATAAATCTCATAAATACGATCCACACCCTGCTCGCCCAACTGGCTGACCACCCCCGGGCTGCCGCCATAGTAAGTAAGGAACGGCACATTCAAACCAAACTCCGCCGCCGCCTTGACCAGCAAGGTGATGTCCTGCCCCCAGTTGCCGGTGATGATGGCGTCGGCCCCGGATGCCTTGATCTTGGAGACATAAGGCGTGAAATCCTTTACCTTGCTCAGCGGGTGGAAATCCGTACCGACAATTTCGATGTCCGGACGTTTCTCCTTGAGCATGGTGCGCGCCGCTTCCGCCAGCGCATGGCCAAAACTGTAGTCCTGGTTGATCAGGTAGATCTTCTTGATGTCATCCCGTTTGGCGATCCAGTCGGTAAGCGCCTTCATCTTCATGTCGGAATGGGCTTCGAAACGAAAGTGCCAGAACGAGCAGCGTTCATTGGTAAAACTTGGCTCCACCGCGCCATGGTTCAGATAAAGCACCTCTTTTCCGGGGTTACGCCGGTTATACTTATCCACCGCCGCGATCAGAGCCGACCCCACCGCTGAGCCGTTACCCTGAACAATGTATCGGGCTCCCTCATCGATGGCCTTCTGTAACTGCACCAGACTCTCCTGAGGGTTGATCTTGTTGTCCAGCCCGATGATTTCGATGGGATCACCATTGAATCCGCCATTGGCGTTAAGCCGTCGCGCGTCGAAGCGCAGATGCTCCAATACCGGCAGGCCGGTGCTGGCCATGGGGCCGGTCAGCGGATCAATCAGCGCGATTTTCACCGGCGCCGCCAGCAACGGCCCCGCCATCATCATCAATGCAGCGAATAGAATAGAAATAGCACTCCGCATAAAGCCTCCGTTGTTATTGTGATAAGCGTTATTCATGCCTCCCGAAGCAAGGCTTTGTAATATTTACTCTGTATATATACCAAAGAGTATGTGCACAACAACGAGGCCTTGTCTATTTTGCCTTGCGTCACCTAGTCTCCACTGCTCGCCCTGCGACGGCGGGCGCTCATGCGCAGGTTGAGCATTTCCACACCAAAGCTGAACGCCATGGCGAAATAGATGTAGCCCTTGGGTATATGGAAATCGAGACCGTCCGCCACCAACGCCGTCCCCACCAGCACCAGAAACGACAGCGCCAGCATCTTCAAGGTTGGATGTTCGGTAACGAAATTACCGATGGCATTGGCGAAGACCATCATGAAGCCCACCGCGATGACCACCGCGATCACCATCACCTCCAGATGATTGGCCATGCCGACGGCGGTAATCACGGAGTCCAGCGAGAACACCACATCCAGCAACGCGATCTGCACCAGAATACTGAAAAAGGAAGCGCTGCCCCTGGACTTGGTGAACTGATGTTGTTCGCCGGCGTCATCAATCGAGTGATGGATTTCCATCACCGATTTTGCCAGCAGAAACAAACCGCCGAGAATCAGCACCAGATCGCGACCGGAAATGCCCTGCCCCAGCACCGTGAACCAATCCGCGGTGAGCCTGGTCAGCCAGGCCAGTGACGCCAGTAGCAGCAGCCGCATGATCATGGCCAGGGACAAGCCAATCAAACGCGCCTTGGGACGCTGCCGCTCCGGTAGTCGGTCAACCAGAATGGAAAGAAAAATGATATTGTCGATACCCAGCACGATTTCCAGGGCGGTCAGGGTGGCAAGGGCCACCCACGCCTCTGGAGAGGTTATCCACTCAAGCATGTATCGTCCTTCGTCCAGCCACCCACATTAAGTCCTGGCGTGGGGGGCCGAGCCAAGCGCCTCACCCGCTCCCCAGGGATCCATTTTCGGCCAATGAAGCGCCATTGCCGCCCCCCATCCTACCTATAGTCACCCCCTCTCGCCCACAGGTTCATGTACCGGCCATATGGGCGTAGTATCAAGGGACCCCAACCCCACAACTTGCATGAAAAGGAGGTGCGCAGTGACGAGGATTGGCCAGGACACCCTGAACAGCGCCAAGCCGCTGAACGTCGGCGATCGGACCTATCATTACTTCGATCTCAATACCGTGGCCGACAAAGGATGGGGTGACCTCAGCAAACTGCCCTTTTCCCTGAAAGTTCTACTGGAAAACCTGCTGCGCCATGAAGATGGCGACACCGTCACCGTCGACGATATCGAAGCTCTGGTGCGGTGGCCGGAGAAACGCACTTCCGATCGCGAAATCAACTACCGCCCCGCCCGGGTACTGATGCAGGACTTCACCGGTGTGCCCGGAGTGGTGGATCTGGCCGCCATGCGCGACGCCATCAGCAAGGCCGGCGGCGATCCGAATCGCATCAACCCGCTGGCGCCGGTGGATCTGGTCATCGACCATTCGGTAATGGTGGACAAGTTCGGCAATCCCCAGGCGTTCTCGGAAAACGTGGAGATTGAGTACGAACGCAATCGCGAGCGGTATCAGTTCCTTCGTTGGGGCCAGAAGGCCTTCGACAATTTCCGCGTGGTGCCGCCGGGCACCGGGATCTGTCACCAGGTCAACCTGGAGTACCTTGCCCGCGGCGTCTGGTCCGGCGACAGCGACGACGGCAATACCTATGCCTATCCGGACACACTGGTGGGTACCGACTCTCACACCACCATGATCAACGGCCTGGGCGTGCTGGGCTGGGGTGTCGGCGGCATCGAGGCGGAAGCGGCCATGCTCGGCCAGCCGGTGGCCATGCTGATCCCGGAGGTCATCGGTTTCAAGATCACTGGCAAGCTGCGTGAGGGCGTTACCGCCACCGATCTGGTGCTCACCGTCACCGAAATGCTGCGCCGCCGTGGCGTGGTGGGCAAGTTCGTCGAATTCTTCGGCGATGGCCTGGCTGACCTGAGCCTGGCGGACCGCGCCACCATCGGCAACATGGCCCCGGAATACGGCGCGACTTGCGGCTTCTTCCCCATCGACGAACGGACCACCGAGTATCTACAGCTCACCGGCCGCCCCCAGGAAGTGGTGGACCTGGTGGAAGCCTACTGCAAGGCCCAGGGCCTGTGGCGCTCCAGCGCCGATCCCGATCCGGTCTTCACCGACACCCTGGAGCTGGACCTGGACGACGTGGTCCCCAGCCTGGCCGGTCCGAAACGGCCCCAGGACCGGGTAGCGATGACGGAAGTAAAACGCACCTTCGCCGATCTGCTCACCAAGGAGCTGAAGCTCGATGACGCCGAGATCAGCAAGCTGGAGGGCGAAGGCGGGCAGACTGCCGTCGGCAACCACGAGCCCACCAGCGGCGTGGAAGTGGAACTCAATGGCGAGCGCTTTCACCTGGACCACGGCGCCGTGGTGATCGCCGCGATCACTTCGTGCACCAATACCTCCAACCCCAGTGTCATGCTGGCCGCCGGCCTGGTGGCGAAGAAGGCGGTGGAAAGGGGGCTGATCCGCAAGCCTTGGGTGAAAACCTCGCTGGCGCCGGGCTCCAAGGTGGTCACCGACTACCTGAGCAAAACCGGCCTCCAGGACCCGTTGAACGAACTGGGATTCGACCTGGTGGGTTACGGCTGTACCACCTGTATCGGTAACTCCGGCCCACTGCCGGAAGAGATCGACCGCGGTATCGCCGAAGGCGATCTGGTGGTGGCGTCGGTGCTCTCCGGTAACCGCAACTTCGAAGGCCGGGTACACCAGAGCGTGCGCACCAACTGGCTGGCATCGCCGCCGCTGGTGGTGGCCTACGCCCTGGCCGGTACCGTGCGGATCGATCTGGACAAGGACCCGCTGGGCCGCGACAACGATGGCAAGCCGGTCTATCTGAAGGACATCTGGCCCAGCAGCAAGGAAATCCAGGATGCGGTGGTGATGGTCAACAACGACATGTTCACCCGCGAGTACGCCAGCGTGTTCGACGGCGACGAGACCTGGAGAAGCCTGCCGATACCGGATTCCAAGACCTATGAGTGGAACAGCAAGTCCACTTACATCCAGAATCCGCCCTTCTTCGAAGGCCTCACCCCCGAAGTGGAAGATGTGCAGCCAGTCAGGAACGCCCGTGTGCTGGCCTTGCTCGGGGATTCCATCACCACCGACCACATATCCCCGGCCGGGGCGATCAAGGCGGACAGCCCGGCGGGGCATTACCTGCAAGGCCATGGCGTGGAGCCGATCAATTTCAATTCCTACGGTTCCCGCCGCGGTAACCATGAGGTGATGATGCGCGGCACTTTCGCCAACATTCGTATCCGTAACGAGATGACACCCAACATCGAGGGCGGCTACACCAAGCACATGCCCGGCGGTGAGGAAATGCCGATCTACGGCGCCGCCATGCGTTACCGCAAGGAGGGTGTGCCCAGCGTGGTGGTGGCTGGCAAGGAGTATGGCACCGGATCCAGCCGCGACTGGGCGGCGAAAGGCACCCGTCTGCTGGGGGTGCGCGCGGTGATCGCCGAAAGCTTCGAGCGGATCCACCGCTCAAACCTGATCGGCATGGGTGTGTTGCCACTGCAATTCCCGGAAGGCGTGGACCGCAAGACGCTCAACCTGGATGGCAGCGAGGAAGTGGATATCCCCGGACTGAACAACGACCTGAAACCGGGTCAGGAAATCGAGGTGGTATTCCGCAAGAGCAACGGCAAGGAACAAAGCATCAAGGCGATCAGCCGTCTGGACACCGGCGCTGAGGTGACCTACTACAAGAATGGCGGCATTCTCCACTATGTGCTGCGACAAATGATGTAACTCTCCCCCCGCCGCGCCGGCTCTGTATAAACAGGGTCGGCGCTCTTCTTTCTTTTTTATCTTCTTTACCTCTCGCATACACGCCTTTTTCGTTCCCCTTTTTTTAGTCCGCCGGCAAACGTCGATAACGGCTTTTTTCCGCCTTTACAGCCCTCAAACGCGGGACATAAAGAGCCGGCCGGTTCCCGATTTTTCCAAGCGGGAAACATTTTATCTGTCCCCTTTTTTATAGATTACGCATTTTTTATAGGAACAAGTTTGCGTTCGACGCATAACAGAGCAAAGATAAGTCCGCCGGCAGCGTTCGGGGCGAGCTGGCAAGGTGTTGCTCCTGCCCCGGGCAACGCCGCCTAGGTTCATCATCACGGATCAAAAAAGCACACAAGGAGGCAGGAGGCAGGGAATGAATATTTCCACGGTTACCAACCCGAAAATTCATCCTTTTCTATATGTCTATCGCAGCCGCGAAGATGATTTCTGGTGGTGTGCGATTCCCTATATCGATAAGCGGGCAAGACGACGACAGAGACGCTGTACTTTCCGCGACAGCAAGTATGGCAGTACCGAAGCGGCGCTCTATCAGGCGAGGCTGTGGCGCGACCGGCAGATCCAACGGCCGGAGGTACGTGCCGCCATGGGTAAGCATCGACCGCTGATCCTTTGCAGCACCGACGAACTGGATCACATGTCCGAAACCCGCAACCCCTTCGGTCTGGTGGGTATCACCGCCACCTTTCGCGACAAACCCCTGGGGGGTAACTTTTCGGTCACCGCCAACCGGGGGCGCAAGAAGTGGTTTTCCATGCGCCGTTACGGCGGCTATGGCGCTTTCCGCCGAGCGGTGGAGCAGCGCTGTCGCTGGGTCGGCGAACCGATGCCCGACGAAGAAGACCTCAGACGGCGTTATCAACACTGGGCTCGTCGCAACCGCGACACCCTGATCAGCCATCGGGTGGAAACCTGATACCCGCGATACAGAGCCGTCCATCCGGCGGCTCTGTTACCCTTCTTCCCTATCGACTGATCCCTTTGGTAACAACGCCCGAAAATAATGTCACCATATTAACTTTATCATTATAAATACTCAGTTCTTCCTGAACGAGAGAAGCCGGAATTCGAGCCTTCGAACCATTGACCACGCTTTTTTTGCCACTGTCCTTTCGATCACCTTTTTCGTTATTAAAATAAAACAACCTTTCAAATCAACAAGTTACACATCAATCATAGAAGCAAAACCTCACCACTGTTCCCCCCTTTTTCCCCTACTCCTAGTGCGCCTTGACACCCGAAAAAGTGGCGGGCTAAAGTGAAATTGAAGTTCATTATTTGAGAGATCAGGCATTATTTTAATGCTCTGACGTTTATTTGCGCCGAACCAACGGACCTCGCCCCTGGCCGGGTCATTACGACAACAAGGTTCCATAACAACCATCCACAACAATACGGCCCGACAAGAGCGGAACATCGCCGGGGCCAGGCTCGGGAAACAGGTAGTCAACATGGGTTTCTATGTATTACGGCGCCTGCTGGCGCTGATTCCCACCCTGTTCATCGCCAGTGTCATTGCGTTCACCGTGGTCCGTCTCGTTCCCGGTGATGTTCTCGACCTGATGCTCAGCGAGAACGTCTACTCTTCCGGCGCGCCGGAAGACCGGGCCCAGTTGGAACAAGCGCTGGGCCTGGACAAGCCTCTCTATCAGCAATACCTGCATTGGGCCGGCGATGCCCTGCAAGGGGATCTGGGAGAATCGCTGTGGCGCAATACCCCGGTCACCGGGGAAATCGCGGCACGCCTGGACGTCACTTTGGAGTTGGGCATTCTGGCGCTCCTGATCGCGCTGGCGATCGGGCTGCCCATTGGCATCTTCGCCGCGGTCCGGCAGGAAACCCTGGGCGATCATATTGGCCGCACCTTTTCCATCCTTGCCCTGGCCATGCCCAATTTCTGGCTCGGCACCCTGGTGGTGATCCTGCCGGCCTTGTGGTGGGGCTGGTCCCCGCCCAATGAGCTGGTGCCGTTCTTTGAAAACCCGCTGGAAAATCTCAAGACCTTCCTGTTGCCCTCCTTGATTCTGGGCACCTCGCTATCGGCGGTGATCATGCGCATGACCCGCACCATGATGCTGGAAGTGCTGCGTCAGGATTACATCCGCACCGCCTGGGCCAAGGGGCTGCGCGAGCGCCGGGTGGTACTGATGCACGCGGTGAAGAACGCCATGATTCCGGTAATCACCCTGGTCGGCATCCTGGTCCCCATCCTGTTCGGCGGCACGGTCATTATCGAACAGATCTTTCGCCTGCCGGGGCTGGGACAGCTGCTGCTGGAAGCGGTGAGCACCCGCGATTACCCGGTCATCACCGGCGTCTTTCTGGTCACCGGCGTGGTGGTGATGCTGGTCAACCTGCTGGTTGATCTGTGCTACGGCTACCTTGACCCCAAAGTTCGTTACGACCGCTGACGGAGACCGCCATGAGCCTGTCCATACAGACCCCCGCGGCCGCCGCTCCGGCCACGCCGCCGCGCCGCCGGGCCCATCCCAAAACGCTGCGTTTCCTGCGCCGGCTGTGCAAGGAGCGTCCCCTCGGCGCCCTGGGCGCGATGATTTGCCTGGTGCTGCTACTGACCGGCCTGTTCGCCGACGTCATTGCCCCCGAAGGGTTCAACGCCATTAATCCCATTGAACGGCTGAAGGCGCCTTCAGCGGAACACTGGCTGGGCACCGACCAGTTGGGGCGTGACGTCTTCGCGCGCATCGTGCACGGCGCCCAACTGTCGGTGATCGTGGCCTTCGCCGCCACCACCTTGTCGATTGTCATCTCCGCGCTGCTGGGGATTCTCAGCGGCTATTTCGGCGGCCGTCTGGACATGATCATTCAACGCCTGGTGGATGGCTGGATGTGTTTTCCCGATCTGATTCTGCTGATCGTGGCGGTGGCGGTCCTCGGCCCGGGCACCTGGCAGGTGATCCTTATTCTGGGCTTGCTGTTTGGTATTTCCGGCTCGCGCATCATTCGCGGCGCGGTGCTCAGTGCCAAACAGAACGTCTATGTTCACGCGGCGCAATCCATGGGCGCCTCCAGCCCCCGTATTTTGCTCAAACATATTCTGCCCAACGTCATGGCACCGCTGATCGTGCTTTACACCACGCGTCTGGCGGCGGTGATTCTGGCCGAATCCGGACTCAGTTTTCTCGGTCTCGGAATTCCGCCGCCGGAGCCGAGCTGGGGTGGCATGCTCAGCCTGGACGGCCGCAGTTATATGTTCCAGGCGCCGTGGCTGGCGATCGCGCCCGGCATCGCGCTGACCGTGGCGGTGTTCGGCATCAACATGTTCGGCGATGCCCTGCGTGACCTGCTCGACCCGAGAATGCGCGGCGGTGGCGGCCGCTATCTGGCCCGCGTCAAACGCACCATCGGCAGCTGACCGGCCCCTGGTTCGAGGAAGGGAGAGACCATGTCCACAGAAACTTCGACGGCGACGGCCACGGCCGCGCCGCGCACCGAGCCCGCCGCCACACTGTTGCGAGTGGAAAATCTGCACACCGTGTTCGAGAAGGACGACGGCGTGGTTCACGCGGTCAACGATGTCAGCTTCGACGTGCGCCGCGGAGAGGTGCTCGCTATTGTTGGCGAAAGCGGCTCCGGTAAAAGCATCACCGCCATGTCGCTGCTGCGTTTGATCCCCAGCCCGCCGGGGCAGATCATCGGCGGCCGGGTGCTGTTTGACGGACAGGATCTGCTGGATCTGCCCGACGACGCCATTCGTCAGCTCCGGGGCCGCGACATTTCCATGATCTTCCAGGAGCCGATGACCTCGTTGAATCCGAGTCTGCGCATCGGCCGGCAACTGGCGGAACCACTGCGCGTTCACGGCAGTGTGCCCAAGGACAAGGTTCGTGAGCGATGCATCGAACTGCTGCGCCAGGTGCGTATCGGTGATCCGGAAAAACGCCTCGACGCCTACCCCCATGAGCTATCCGGTGGCATGCGCCAGCGTGTCATGATCGCCATGGGACTGGCCTGCCTGCCCCGGCTGATCATCGCCGACGAACCCACCACCGCCCTGGACGTCACGGTGCAGGCGCAAATTCTGGAACTGCTGCGCGATATCACCCGCTCCAGTCAGTCGTCGATGATGCTGATCACTCACGACCTCGGCGTGGTGGCCCGCTACGCCGACCGCATCAACGTCATGTACGCCGGCCGCATCGTCGAGCGTGGCACCGCCCACGATATTTTTCATCGGCCGCGACACCCCTACACAGTGGGCCTGATGGAATCCATGCCACGGCTCAACGACGCCCTTGGCAATCGTCTGACACCCATCCCCGGCTCGCCGCCGGATCTGTCCGATCCTCCGTCCGGGTGCCCGTTCCACCCCCGTTGTCGCTTCGCCCAGCCCCGTTGCAAGCAGGAACGGCCTCCGCTGGAGCGGCTCGATGAAGAACATTGGAAAGCCTGCTGGGTGAATCTCGATGACACACACTGACTCTCATACCGACGTCACCGCCCCCTTGCTCCAGGTCAGCGGCCTGAAAGTACACTTTCCTTTGCGCCCGGGTTTGTTCGGCAAACCCGCCGCCATGGTCAAGGCGGTGGACGGCGTCGATTTCACCGTGCATCGCGGCGAAACCCTGGGCCTGGTGGGCGAATCCGGTTGCGGCAAGTCCACCACCGGTCTGGCGGTACTGCGTATGACCCCGCTCACGGAAGGACGCATCGTCTTTGACGGCGAGGATATCAGCCATCCTGACGCGGCCACCACGAAGCGGCTGCGGCGCAAAATGCAAATGGTCTATCAGGACCCGTTCGGGGCGCTCAACCCCCGTATGCGCGTACTGGATATCATCGGCGAACCGCTGCGCGTGCACCGGCTTACCCGCACCCGGGCGGAATACCGGGAACGGGTCATGGATCTGCTCGACCGGGTCGGTCTCAAAGCGGAAATGGCCGACCGCTACCCCCACGAATTCTCCGGCGGGCAACGACAGCGCATCGGTATCGCCCGGGCTCTGGCGGCGGATCCGTCACTGATCATCTGCGACGAGCCGGTGTCCGCCCTGGACGTGTCGATCCAGGCCCAGGTCATCAATCTGCTGGAAGATCTGCAACGGGATCTCGGCCTGACCTATTTATTCGTTGCCCACGACCTGGCGGTGGTGCGCCACCTTTGTCACCGCATCGTGGTGATGTATCTGGGGCGGGTAGTGGAAGTGGCGGATCGGGAGCGGCTGTATCAGGCACCGCGCCATCCTTATACCCAGGCGCTGCTGGGCGCCATTCCCATCGCCGATCCGGACCCGGAGGTCCAGGCCCGCTTCAACCCTTCGGTCGACGGCGAAGTCCCCAGCCCCATCGATCCGCCTCCGGGCTGCCCGTTCCATCCCCGCTGTCCCCACGCCACCGATCTGTGCCGCCGCGAGGCACCAAGGCCGATCGACGTGGAAGACGGCCACAGCGTCGCCTGTCATCTTCACGACCCGTCCCGGGCGGCGGAGATGAATCACTCCGAACCTTCATACCAAGAACAAGCGAGGAACATCGCATGACTCTGCGCACTCTTCGAACCACTCTGGTTCTGGCCACGCTCGGCGCCGCCGGTGCTATCCAGGCCGCCGAGGAAGCAACTCCCCAGCTCGGCGGCACCGTGAATATCTCCACCATGTACCGCACTCTGGATGCCACTACCTGGGATTTGCAGAACTGGACCTGGAAAGGCAACCACGACAATCTGCAACTGGAATCCCTGCTGCGCGGCGATCTGCAATACGGCCCGCGTGGCAAGAACGAAAATTCTTTCGTCGAGCAGGCCTATATTCCCTACAACCAGTTGGAAGGCAGCCTGGCGGAAAGCTGGGAGGTGAAGGAAGACCCCATGCGGGTGATCTTCCACCTGCGCAAGGGCGTCCAGTGGCAGGAAGTGCCCGGCGTGATGAAAAAGCGGGAGCTGGTGGCCAACGACGTCATCACTTCGTTCCAAAGCCGTGGCGAGAGTCCCCGCGCCATCCCCACCTTCTGGGATTTCATCGAGCGCTGGGAAGCGCCGGATGACCACACCGTGATCGCTTATTTCAACCAGTTCCACGGCAACTGGCCGTACCGGATTGCCTGGGGATACTACGACGGCATCTCTCCGCCGGAGTGGCAGAATCTCAGCGAAGAGAAACGCGCGGACTGGCGTAATGCCGCCGGCACCGGGCCTTATCGCATCGAAAAAATCGAGACCGGTCGTCAGCAGGTGTACGCGAAGAACGACGACTATTGGGATTCGGTGACCCTCAACGGCAAGGAATACCCGCTGCCGCTGAACGATAAAGTGGTCTATCACATCATCAAGGATGAGGCGAGCGCGGTGGCGGCGCTCAGTTCCGGCCGCATCGATATCATGGAGGCGATCCGCTGGCAGTTGGTGGATCAGTTGAAGAAAACCGCGCCGGAGCTCCAGTTCCGCAAAAACCTTTCCACCAATGGCACTTACATCGCCCTGCGCACCGATCAAAAACCCTTCAATGATGTACGCGTGCGCCGCGCCCTGAACATCGCGGTGGACCAGAAAGCCATTCTCTCCTCGCTGCTCAACGGTGAGGGCGAATTGCTCAACTACCCCTTCGCGCAGCGCTGGACCGAATTCTACACCCCGCTGGATCAGCTCTCCCCCGAAGCCCGTGAATTGTTCGAGTACGATCCGGAGAAAGCGAAAAAACTGCTGGCCGAAGCCGGTTATCCAAAAGGCTTCAGCTTCGATCTGCAGGTCTGCTCCTGCAGCCCCTACCACATGGATGTGGCGCCCATGCTGCAGGCTTACTACCAGCAGGTCGGTGTGAAAGTGAACATCAAGACCATGGAGTATGGTGCCTTCCGCTCCAACATGCGCGGCAAGACCCAGGCCGGCGGCTATCTGATGAACAACGGCTCCGGTAACCCGATCCAGGTCCTGCGCAAGAGCTTCCGCACCGATCAGACCTGGAACGCTTCCTGGTACAGCAACGAGGAGTTTGACCGGAAGATCGACGCCGCCATCAAGGAACCGGACACGGAGAAACGCAACGCGATGCTGAAAGAATTGAATAATTTCATCATCGAGGAAGCCGTGCCGCACGTGTGGCTGCCCACGGAAATGGGCTACTCCGCCTGGTGGCCGTGGGTGAAGAACTACTACGGTGAGCAACGTATCGGCGCGGTCAAACCCAACGCCATCTACTCACGCATCTGGATTGATCAGAAGATGAAGGAAAGCATGGGCAAAGCACGCTGATGACGGCACCGCTTCCCGCAACACGGCCCCCAGGGCCGTTTCCCCCGCGCCCGGCTCATGCCGGGCGTGTCGTACCCAGTACAGCGGCCGCACCAAACGCTGGTGCGGCCCCGGTACCGTACCCAGCCGACCGTCGGCCAGTGCCGCGCTCACACTGGTCTCGCTGACATAGCCGACACCAGCCCCGGCCATCAGCGCCTGGCGCACCGCCTCGCCGGCCCCCAGTTCCAGTATCCGTTCCGGTTCCGGAAAGTCCGCCCCCAGACTGCGTTCAATCACCGCCCGTGTGCCCGAACCAGGCTCGCGCATCACCCAGGGCCAATGGGCGGGATCCGGCTTCAATGTCTCCACCACCGATGGGGCCGCCACCCGCAATAGCACATCGTCACGCCAATGCCGCACCCGCAGCAGGGCGTGGGACACCGGCCCCTCCACCAGCGCCAGATCCACTTTCAGTTCCAGCAGCAATGCCACCGCCTGGCGGGTATTGACCACATCCATCCGGACCCGCGCCCGCGGATGGCGCTGCCTGAATGTGGATAACAATGGCGGCAGATAGTAATTACCCAAAGTGTGGGTGGCGGCCAGCATCACCTCCAACGGGGGCGACTGGAACAGCCTCTCGCAACGGGCGAGCTGTGTCAGCAAGGCGCGGGCTTCCGGAATCAGCGCCCGCCCCCGGTCATTCAGAACCAGCCCGCGACCAACACGGTCGAACAGCCGTGCGTCCAGCCGCTGCTCCAACTGCGCCAGGCCCTGACTCACCGCCGGCTGGGTCAGCGCCACCCGTTCCGCCGCCGCCGCCACTGAACCGGTTTCCGCCACCGCTAGGAACAGCCGCCATTGTTTTAGTGTCGTTTCATTCATAAATTTATTTTAGTTATAAGTTTATAATTATCAAATATTATTATTTATGGCGCTTCGGCATAGTGGCTTGACCTTGCCAAAGGATCAAAGGAACCACCGATGCGCACGCTCTCTCTCGCTCTGCCCCGCCCGCACTGGCCCATGGCGCTGCTGGTCCTGGCCTGCGCCCTGGCCGGAATAGGGCTGGCCCACAGCCGGCTGGCTCAACACTGGGGACTGGGCGCGCTGGCCCTGGCCATGCTGCTCGGCCTAGTGGTGGCGCAACCGCTGCCAGCGCCACTGCGCGAGGCCGGCGGATCCGCCCTGGCGCTGTTCAAGGGGCCGATTCTGAAAATCGCCATCGTCCTGTATGGACTGCGCATCCCCCTGGACGCGGTGAGCGAACTGGGCCTCGGCGTGATTGCCCTGAACGCGGGACAAATCGCCTTGAGCCTTGTACTCGGCGGCTGGCTGGGACAGCGCTGGCTGGGCATGAGCCGCGCCGCCGCGCTCTCCATCGGTGCCGGCAATGGTATCTGCGGTGCCGCCGCGGTGCTCGCCGCCGAGCCCGTGCTGGGAACCCGCGACCGGGATACCGCCATGGCGGTGGCGGCGGTGGTGGTGTTCGGCACGCTCAACATGCTGCTGTTACCACTGCTGTATCACCATCTGCCAACGCTGTTTCCGGACCAGAATCACTTCGCCGTGCTGGTGGGAGCCAGCGTCCAGGAGGTGGCCCAGGTGATCGTCGCCGCCCAGGCCATGTCGCCGGCGCTGGTGGACAGTGCCCTGCTGGTTAAAATGGTTCGGGTCATGATGCTGGCGCCGGTACTGCTGATACTGGGCATGGGTGCGCACCGCGCCGCCGCCGCTGGCGCCGGTACCAGCATCGCAAACAGTGCCATCAGGGCACGGCCGGTGCTGCCCGCTTTCGCCTTCTGGTTCGTCGGTGCCCTGGTGGTCAACGGCCTGGGCTGGGTGCCCGATTCCCTGGCTTCTCCTCTGGCCGGCCTGGACGACATTCTGCTGGCGCTGGCGATGGCGGCACTGGGCTTGAGCACCCACTTTGATTTGCTCCGCCGGGCCGGATGGCGGCCTCTGGCCCTGGGCGCGATTCTCTGGCTCGCCACCCTGGCGGTGGTCTTCGCCGCCCTGTTGAGCGGGGCTGTTTGAATGTCTTTTTAAGGAAAGCCGTGTAGCCCCTCCATCAGGGACAGCGGGTCTGTGCGGAGGCCTCCCGCCACCGCCTGCCGGTTCCGACCGGGCTGGCTTATACTCCGGGCAAAATAACAAAGCCAGGCACCCGCCCCGGCTCAGGAGAGCACTATGGTTTCAGCCCCGACCTCCACGCCCTTGGCACAACCGGATTTTGAAAGTCTGGTGCAGGCCGCCGGCGACATCATCTACACCCTGGATCTGGATGGCCGCTTCACCTTCTGCAATCGTGCCATGGAAGAAGTACTCGGTTATCACCGAAACGAGCTGCTGGGCCAGCACTTCGACACTCTGCTCACGCCTGCCACCGCGCCAGTGGCCAGCCAGCATTTTCTCAACGGCGTGGCCGGCCGCCGCATCGCTCCGTTCTTCGAGGTCGAGGCTCTCCACCGTGACGGTGGCAAAGTACATTTGGAAGTACGCGCCGCCAGTCTGGTGCGCGAAGGTCGCGTGGTTGGCCGGCAAGGCATAGCCCGGGACATCAGCGAGCTGAAGGCGTTACAGGCGCAGGTACAGGAAAAATCCCGCCGTATGGCGTTATTGGACGAACGCACCCGCATCGCCGCCGCGCTGTATTCCCGGCTCACGGAATTGCTGTACGGGGACGAGGATCAGGGCGAACCTTCCGGCACCGTGTTTGGCGAAATGGAAGACACGCTCAGCCGGCTCAGCGCGGCCCGCCACGGGCTCGGCGAGCAGGATCTGAAGATCCTCAACCTGCTGGCCGCCGGCCATTCCAATAGCGAAATCGCGGAATATATCTGCCGCAGCCCCCACACAGTGAAGGACCATGTGCGCCGCATCATGCAGCGCCTGGGCGCCAAGCGCCGCACCGATGCGGTGGCCAGGGCGTTGAAACTGGGTCTGATCACCCGCGCCTGACACACCCCGCCATTTCCCCCGTTTTGACGGGATTCTCCCCCTTTGGGGGGATATCGGGCCCACCCGGTGCCATCGACAATATTCCGGCTATTGAGCACTCCGCTTCGATAGCCTCCTATCCCGATAATCCATCCCGATAACAATGGCGGCGCATCGTCGTCGTGGAGAACAACAATGACATTGCTTTTCCGTTGGCTCGGCCACTTCCCCTTTCTGAAAACCGTCACCGGTACCGGCGTGCTCGCCGCTCTCACTCTGATGCTGGCGGCCTGCGGCGGCAACTCTTCCGATCACGGCAGCGAGTTCAGTTGTGCCGCCCGGCATGATTGGCCCAGCGACGGACTGAGCGTGGACAACGCACGCCACGTCGATGCCAATCAGTTCATCTCCGTTGACCAGCTCAAGCAATGGCACCGCGAACTGGATGCCCTGGGACTGCGCGACACCGGCGGGCCGGCGGAGGACGCCTATATCCGCACACTGGCCGGGCGCCTTGACTGCGCCGGAGTCCGCGACGTGGTGCTGGAACCGGTAACCTTCCCGCGCTGGTCCACCACCGACTGGCGTCTGACGCTGAATGGCGAGCCGTTGCGGGTTGCCTCCTATATCCCCTACTCAGGCAGCACTCCGGAGCATGGCGTGACGGCACCCACCGTCCATGTGGATATTACCCAACCGGTGGACCCGTCCACCGTGGCCGGCAGAATCGTGCTGTTCGACGTCCCCAATATCACCGTGCCGACGCGGTTCTTTCTCGATAACGCCATGCACGTGTGGGATCCGTTGTCCTCGTTCTCCCCCGACGAGCCTTACTCGCGCCCGTATCTGGCCATCGATGCGGTAACCCGTACTCTGGGCGCGCTCGGCGACACCGAAGCGGTGGGCGCCATCGGCATCCTGCAAATGCCCTATGAAACCGCCCATGGTTCCTATTTCCCTTATGACGGCATCATCCGGCGGGTACCGGCGCTGTACGTGGACCGGGACCTCGGAGAGCAATTGAAGGGGCTCTCCAATGGTACCGAGCTGACGCTTCATCTGCCGGCCAGCGTGGCCGACACCGCCACTCACAATGTGGTGGCCATGATCCCCGGCGCCAGCGATGAGATCACCGTGATCCACAGTCATACCGACGGCACCAATGGCCTGGAGGACAACGGGCCGGACGCCATCATCGGCATCGCCCAGTATCTGGCGCGCCTGCCGCAATCGGCGCTACCGCGTACCGTGATGGTGATGTTCTCCAGCGGTCATTTCGCCGGTGGCGTCGGCATTGAAGGTTTCCTGCGGCAACATGCGGACGACGGCCTGCTGGACCGGATCAAGTCCATCATCACCGTCGAACACCTGGGAGCCCAGCGTTGGGAGCCCGACGGCAACGGTATTCTGCAACCCACCGGTCTGGATGAACTGGCCTGCTTTTTCGCCCCGCGAATCCAGAGCCTGGCCGACGCCGCCTACCATGCCGCCGAAGCCGCCGACGCCGGCCCGGTGATCATCTCCGCGCCACTGAACCCGGACGCCGACGCCAGCAAACATGAAGCGGTCTGGCCTGGCGAAGGGCAGTATTTCTACAGTCACAACAAAATGTCGGACGCCAATTACATCACCGGCCCCAACTACCTGCTCAACTGGGGCGTGGACACAGTCGGGAAAACCGATTTCCAGCGCGTGCATTCGCTGATGGTGGCCTTCACCCGCATGGTGCTCGATCTGAGCAAGGTCCCCGCCGAGGACCTTACCTCCCTTAGCGAGACCATCGAGCCGATGGCACCCTGACCCTCCCCGTCCAATACCCCCCCTTTGGGGGGTATCGGCCCCCTCCGGGGCCATCGATAATGACCCTGTTCGTGACCGACCACCCTCAACTTAAAAGAATCAGGGATATGAGCAGGTACAAGGATCTGTCTTTCCACTCCGCTTTTCTTTTCTTGTTTGCCGCACTCGTTTTGAGTGGATGTGGCGATGACGAATCCAGCGGCGATGCCAACACCGCCGCGGCAACGCTACCCGCCTATGAACGCATCCCTGATTGCGACGGCCTGGCCGCTCTTCTCGGGGACCTGGTCAGCGGCCTGACGCCCGCCGACGATGATGGCGAACCTGGTCGTTATCAGGAAGATGGCCGCTATGGCGTCAACTGCACCTGGCTGACACCCCGGGTGCGGAACGACAACGCTTTCGAAATGGTCAAGGGCGGCAGCCTGACGGTCAGCATCACGGTGGATCCGCGGGACAGCTCCGACGAGAAAACCCTGCGTGACCTTGGCATGGTGTATGACGATGCCCGCGTCGAAGCGCTTGGCGGTTATGTCGTCGACATGGGCGGCAAACTCGACCCCGCCGCCCAGTTGGGCATGGTCGGTCCACAAGTCGTGGTTGGCCACGTCAACATTTCCTTCGCCGCCGGCGGACTGTACTTGCAAAAGGTGGAAGAACTGAGGAACGTCACCAATGATCGCGTCATCGAGGCCGCGGTCACGCTGCATCGTTCACTGCGATAAGCCCGATCAGGACTCATCGACCCGTTTCACTTCAAGGAGAGGAAACCATGCTGAAATCCATTCTGCCCCGTCTGTTGGCGGCCTCCATCACCATCACCGCTTTCGGTTCACTGCATGCGCAGTCTCCCGAAGCCGCCCCCAACATGGCCCAGATGGGGCATCAATTGGCCACTTTCAGCGGCAGCATGCACTCCGCGGCCGAAGTATGCGGCGATTATACCAAGGACCAACTGGCCGACATGAAAGCTAAGCAGAAACAGCAGATGTCGCAAATGGGTCTCACCGCCGAGGAGTTCGACACCGCCTTTGACGCTGGCAAGAAAAAAACCGATGAGCGTTGGGACACCATGTCCAAGGCCGAGCAAGAATCCGCCTGTGAGGAACTGCAGCAACAGATGAGTCAGGCCTTCAACGGCATGATCAAGTAGTCCGGCTCACGGGATCGGCGGGATCTGCTACACTGCCCCCACCACGGTCACCGCCATTCCCGTCATGCGTTTTGTAGCTTTTTTTTCACTTGCCCTGCCGCTGTGGGCTTCATCGGCCACGGCGGCGGACGCGGCCCGGGACGAAACCCGCGACGCCCTGCTGCGAGAGCGGCAGGAACTGAGTGAGCGGGCGGCGGCCCTGGCCGACCAGCAGGCCACCACACAACGGCTTTTGGAACAGCAACAGGCCTACCTGGACGCCCTGGAAAAGGAAATCCAGTCATTGAAAGCCGCCCCGAAGTCAGATCAGAAAAACTGATCAATTCGTTTCAGTCAGTCCTCTCCCTCTTCCCGGGCGTCAACGCTATCTTGGGCTCTCCCATCCTCAACAGGAGAGTCCGATGAAGCGCGTTCTGGTTCTTTACTACTCCATGTACGGTCATATCGAAAGTCTGGCCCGAGCCGTGGCCGAAGGCGCCGCCAAGGTCGACGGCGTGGAAGTGGACGTCAAACGAGTGGCCGAGACCATGGATCCGGAGGCGTTCAAGAACGCCGGTGGCAAAACCGACCAGACCGCCCCCGTGGCCAGCCCGGCGGAACTCAAGGACTACGACGCCATCATCATCGGCACCCCCACCCGCTTCGGCAACATGAGTGGCCAGATGCGCACTTTCTGGGACCAGACCGGCGGGCTGTGGGCCCAGGGCGCCCTGGCCGGCAAAGTCGCCAGTGTGTTCACCTCCACCGGCACCGCCGGCGGCAAGGAAACCACCATCATCAGCACCTGGCTGACCCTGGCCCACCACGGCTTCATCATCGTGCCACTGGGCTATGCCGACCCCGGTCAGGAGCAAATGGACATCAGTGAAGTACATGGCGCCTCCCCCTACGGAGCCGGCACCATCGCCGGTCCCGACGGCAGCCGCCAGCCCAGCGCCAAGGAACTCAATCTGGCCCGCTACCAGGGTGAACAGGTAGCCCGCCTGACCGCGAAACTGTGACATCCAATTCAGCCTGACACTTCTCTCGTCTTGCTCTGATCCCCCCTTTGGCCGCCTTCCCCCTCCCTTACAGGCGGCCTTTTTTTCCTCTTCCTGCCCGGATAAACGGCGCCCTCTGGCACAGAAAGGGCTACGAAGCTACTGTGGGAGCTTGCCTGCAAGCGAACTGGCCCGTGTGTCAGGAATTCGCTTGCAGGCAAGCTCCCACAGCGGCCTCGTAGCCACCTCCGAATTTGTGTCTTCAACGCCAGAAAACACGTTATGGTAAGGACTCCACTGAGCAAGGAATCACCATGGCCGACACCACCGCTATCTCCGAGTCCAACCGGCAACCCACACTGGCCGTTCTGATCGACGCGGACAACACACCACCGGCCATCGTCGAGGGCCTGTTCGAGGAGATCGCCAAATACGGCACCGCCACCATCAAGCGCATCTACGGTGACTGGACCCAGCCCAACCTGGGCGGCTGGAAGAAAGTGCTGCTGGACCATTCGATTCAGCCGGTGCAGCAGTTCGCCTATACCACGGGCAAGAACGCCACCGACAGTTCGCTAATCATCGATGCCATGGATCTGCTCTACACCCGGGAACTGGATGGGTTCTGCCTGGTTTCCAGCGACAGCGATTTCACCCGGCTGGCGGCCCGATTACGGGAAGCCGGCCTCACCGTCTATGGCTTCGGCGAACAGAAGACCCCCAAACCGCTGGTGGCCGCTTGCGATAAATTCATCTACACCGAGATTCTGCGCGCGGACGACGATAGCGCCGCCAGCAAGGGCGGCAAAGCCGGCAAGGACAAAACCAGCGGCAACACGCCGCCTTTGAAGTTCATCGCCCGGGTCATCGACGATGTCTCGGGAGAAGACGACTGGGCCCACCTGGGGGTGCTTGGACAGAACCTGAGCCAGCGCCGCCCGGAGTTCGACACGCGGCTCTACGGCTTTCGCAAACTGAGCGAGCTGCTCAATGCCCAGACCGGCCACTTCGAGCTGAAGAAAGGGGAAAACGGCGGACTGTGGGTTAAGAACAAGAACGGGTGATCACACTGAGGTCACTACAAGGCCGCGGTGGGAGCTTGCCTGCAAGCGAATGGGTTCTCGGAGAAAAGATTCGCTTGCAGGCAAGCTCCCACAGCGGCTTCGTAGCCTGGGTGTTGACTCGAAGCGAGCGATTGAACGCGCGGAACGCTGCCCGCCGACTCTCCTCACCTGGCAAGAGGCTCCAGATCCCCTCCTATCGAACCAGCCAGAGACTCAATTCCGGCACATAGGTAATCAGCAGCAGCGCGATGATCAGCACCAGCATGAACGGCAGCGTGGCCCGGAACAGTTCGGTGATCGACTTGCGGAACCGGTAGCTGGCGATGAACAGATTCATCCCCACCGGCGGCGTGATGTAGCCGATCTGCATGTTGGCGACAAAGATGATACCCAGGTGTACCGGATCAATGCCGTAGCGCAACGCCACCGGCAGAATCAACGGCACCATGATCACCAGAGCGGCGAAGATATCCAGCAAGGCGCCGAGCAACAGCAACAGAATGTTAAGCAAAATCAAAAACGCGAGCTTACTCTGTACGTGAGTCTGGATGAAGGCGAACAAATGCTCTGGCACGCCGGCATACACCAGATAGTCGGCGAAAGCCTGGGCCACCGCCAGAATCAGCAGGATCCCCCCCACCATGACCATGGCTTCACGGGTCAAACCCGGCAGCCGGCGCAGCGGAATCTCCCGGTACAGCACCACTTCCGCCAGCAACACATAAAGCGCGGTGACTGCCGCCGCCTCGCTCACCACCAGGAAGCCGGAGAAGATACCGCCGAGCACCACCAGCGGCAGCGGCAATTCCCAACGCGCATCCCACAACGCCTGCCCCAGCTCCCGCGCGTTGAACGGCTGCCGCGGCAACGGATCGGCGCGATTGACCCACACGCAATAGCCGTACAGCAATACCACCATCAGTAGCGCCGGCCCCACCCCGGCCAGGTACAGATCGACGATTTCCACCGGCGGCATGGTCAGTTGCTGTGACAACTGCTGAGCGATGATGCCATAGATCAACAACGGCACCGACGGCACCAACAGCAACCCCAGACTGCCGGACGAAGTTACCAGCCCAAGACTGAAACGCTGCGGATAACCGGCCTTGACCAGAGCCGGCAGCAACAGCGCGCCCAGCGCCACGATGGTGACACCGGAGCCGCCGGTAAGCGCGGTGAAGAAAGCACAGGCCACCAATGCCACGAAAGCCATGCCGCCGGGCATCCAGCCGAACGCGGCCTGGCTGAGACGGACCAGGCGATCGGCGGTACGCGATTCACTGAGCAGAAAACCGGCGAAAGTGAACAGCGGCAGCGCCATCAGCACCACCGAATCGGACAGCTGGTAAATATCGATGTGGAGCACCGACAGCGGCGTCTCCTCGGTGAAGAAGCCGATGGCGGCCGCGGCCAGCAGGATGGCGAACAACGGCGCGCCCATCAACGCCAGCACGATCAACAGAACAATGGCGGCGATAATCATCCCAGCGGCTCCCGCATGCAGGGCCGACGCCCACCCAGGCCAAGCACGAACAGCACCAGGTAACGCAGCGCCATGACGCTGAAACCGAACGGAATGATCACCTGCGGCACCCAGCTGGGGATACCGGCAAAGGCGATCTCGCCGTACTGATATTCCTCGATCACGAAACCAATGCTGTACCAGGCCACCAGGGTACAGATGGCGGCGGTGAACAGATCCACCGTGCCAGTAATCCAGGGTTGGAAGGACTTCGGCAGCCACTGTCCCAGCAGATCGATACGGATGTGCTCGTCACGGCGCGAGGCGATCATGGCGCCGAGCAAGCCGATCCACAGCACCGCGTTACGCAGCAGTGGCTCCACCCATATCAGACTGACACCGGCCATGTTGCGCAGCCCGATTTGCACCACCGCCAACAGCACCATGCCCAACAAAATGGCCACGATCAGACCATCTTCCAGGCGGTGCAACCAGGACAGCAGGCGCCGCATCAGCGGGCCCGGTAGTCGTCGAGCAACCGATGCAGCCGGTCCAGCATGGCACGGCTCAACTCGCCATCCGCGACCAGCCCCTGGGTGGTTTTATCCGCGGCGGATTTCCATTCGGCGCGTTGTTCATCGCTGGGAGTAACCGTTTCCAATCCCTGCTGCTGTACCGCCTGGAACGCTTCGCGGTTCTGTTCGCGGCCTTCCTGATCCAATTGCCTGAAAGTGTTGCCCAGGACCTCGCGCATGATCTTCTGATCCCCCTCGGAAAGACGATCAAAATAGCGCTTGTCGATGGCCAGCAGGCCGTAGGTGTATAGCAGAGGCAGGTCGGTGATGTACTTCACCCGCGCGTACCATTGCAAAGTGAGCGCCGCCACCGGCGGCGCGGCGAAGCTGTCGATGGCGCCGGTCTGCAACGAGGTCAGCACCGAACCGATATTCAGCACGATCGGAGACAAGCCCAGCGTCTTGGCCGCCTTGGCGGAGGCTGAGTCGCTGGCCGGCAACCACAGTTTGCGCGCCTGCAGATCCGCCAGGCTGGCCACCGGCTGCGTCGACATGATGTAGGCAAAGCCACCGTCCACCAGTCCGAAGCTGATCCAGCCGTTATCCTCCAGCCCCTTGAGGATAACCGGGTCCAGCTCTTCGCGAACCGCGTCCACTTCACCGTAATCATTGAACGTGAGCGGCACGTTGAGAATCTGGCCATCCGGATAGGCGTCGGCAAAGGCGCCCCCCTGGGCCATCTGGCCGTGCAACTGACCGATGCGAATCTTGCGCTGTACCGCCCTGTCGTCCCCCATTACACCACCGGGATAAATCTTCAGGGCCACTCGCCCCCCGGTGCGCTCCTCGATGGTGGCGCCGGCTTTTTTCAGCGCCCGGACCACACTGGTGCCATCCGGATACAGGGTGGAAATCTTGAAGGTAGTGGCCAGAGCCAGCACCGGAAACAGGGCCATGACGGCCACCACGAATCGCAACATCATCCTCTCCAGCTTCGACGGGGCCGGGCGCTCCATCGCTCACAGATACGGTTCACGAAATACGGCTCAGAAATACGCGTCGGCACTGTCCAGCAGGCGTTGTGCCTGCTGCTGTGCGTAGACGTTCTGCAGGGTCAGTCCAGGCTGCTCCGGATCCGCTTCCAGCACTTTATGAAGCTGGGCGTCATGCAGATCACGATCAAACACCAGACGGGCATAGTGCTCGGCATACAGCACCCGCGCCAGCAGGTTGCGCCCTTGGGACAACGCCACCGCCTGCTCGAAATGCGCCTTGGCCTGCTCCGGCTGACCGCCCAGGGAAGCCGGCAGCAAGCTGTTGAGCACCCCCAGGTACATGTGCGCCTGACCGTTCTGGTAGCCTTCATCCAATGCCACCACCCGCTCCATCAGCGCACGCACCCGGGCCAGTTCGGCCACCGCGTTCCAATCGTCGGAATGGGTCTGGATATAGCCGGCCCAGGCGCTGCCCAGAGTAAACAGCAGGGGCAGATCATCGTCGCCGGCCTCCGCCAGCAACGCCTCGAATTCCGGCACCGGCATCTCGCGCAACTCGCAGTAATCGCTCCGGTCGCTACAGGCGGCGCGCATGGCGTAATCCAGGGCCTTCTCGTTGAGTGTCGCGGCGCGCTCGGGATCCTCCACGAACAAACCGGCGTAGGCCCCATACAAATCGGCGCCGGCACGCAACAGACTGGTGCGCTCCGGCCAGGTCAGGATCAGGCCATCCACCATCAGCAGATAGCTGGGCAGTCCCTCACCCACCAGAACCAGATCGTTGTTGTCCTCGATGCCCTTGGCCAGATTGTCGCCGATCCGATTCACAGCGCAGCCCTGCAGAATCAGCACCAGAGCCACCGAACAGACTGCTCGCCATTGTTTCACGCTGTTGTTGCCTCCTATTCCGGGACTCTTTATAGCAGCGGCCACCGGCAAAACTCAAACGACCGTTGGAAACCGACCGTGACGCTCCGCTTCACGCCGACCGCTGACGGCGCCAGAGCCCCACCGCGGTGCCAATCGCCATGCCGCTGAGCAATCCGGCCAGATGCGCTGAGTTGGCGACGATGCCGGAAAGCCCCACATAACAGATCACCAGCCACACCAGCATCAACACCACCACTTCCTTGCGCAGTTGGTAGCCGGCCCCCGGATTGACCTTGCCGTACAGCCACAGATACCCGAGCAGGCCATACACCACACCGGACAGACCACCGAAATTGGGGCCGGTGTCGTAAAACTGAGCCAGGTTGCTGATGGCGGCGGTGACCAGGGTGATCCACAGCAGTTGAAAACTGGACTGGAACCGTTCAATCACCCGGCCCAGATCGCACCACCACAACAGATTGAACAGGATATGCAGAAGCGACATGTGCAGCAGCATCGGCGTGACCACCCGCCATGGCTGCACGGCCAGTCCGTCCAGGGAAGGCGGAAACATCAGCGCCGCGTAAAGCCGGTCTCCCAGTAAAAAGGGTGACAGATACACCAGAACACAGAGCACCAGCCCGCTCTTGGTCACCAATCCCAGGCTGCGAAACCAGCCACCGCTGAACAGCGCCTGCCGCGGCACGTCGGCGGGCGCGTTGCTGTGCCAGGCGTCTTCCTGCCAGCGCCGGTCATCCGGGCTGGCCAGGAATGCCTGGCACAGCTCGCGGGCCTCCTCAAAGCGGTCCGCCGCCACGGACAGCACCTGGCCATCCTGTTCCTGCCGCAGCTCCGCGCGGATACCGCGTTGCCCCAGCATATGCACCAACCGCGCGGCGAGCGCGGCGTTGTTCACGCGAACCAGTTCAATCATGGAATCTCCTGCTGCCAGCGCCGCCGGGCCCGCGGGTCATCGGCGAGCCGCTCCACCTGCTCCCAGAAGCAGTGCCAGTGCCCGCCACAGCCTAACAGAAGGGCCTGGAAAGCGGGCACCAAACCGTAATAATCCCCCACCCCGTTGAGCTGGGCATTATTGAGCGGGCCCTGGAAAAAGCCCTGATAGGCGTCCAGGGCGGGCAATTGGCGGCGCTCGGACTGATAGCGCTGACGCAACTGGCCAATCAGCCGGTCCTTGCGTTCGGTCATGGTCCGCGCCGGCACATCAGTGGCGTACAACCGGGTCAGGGCCGCGCGGGTGTCGGCCACCATGGCCAGGAAGGCGGCACGGGCACGGTCCACATCACGCCAGCGCTCCAGGTCCACGGCCAGATCATGGCCGGCAAGGAACCGGGTAGTGCCTTCACGGGCCACCATGGTGGCCAGGGACTCGTTGAAGCGGGTATCGCCCTTCACATACAAACGCCGGTGCACCAGCTCATGCAGCAGCAGGTCCACCATGTCGGCGCGGGAACGGTTCATCATCGGCGTGGTGAGCGGATCGTTGAACCAGCCCAGCGTGGAGTAGGCGGCGGCGCCGCCCACGTAGGTGTCGAAACCCTGCTCGTCGAGATCACGCGCCGCGCGCAAGGCGGCCTCCCGATCGAAATAACCGCGATAGCTGACACAGCCGGCAAACGGGTAGCACCAGGTTTCCGGCGTCAAGGAGAACGCCGGCGCGGCCATGAGATTCCAGACCACCGCCCGGCTTTCCAGGGCCACGTACTGGCGATAGACACCGCGCGCGGGCAATCCCATGCGGTCTGCGGCGAAATCCAGCACCTCCTCCGCCAGCCGCAGATTTTCCCGCACCCGCCGCGGCGTGGCCGGATCGGCCAGGGCGTCGGCCACCGGTTGCCGTTTCGACATCAGAGACCAATGTCCCTTTATCGCCTGGCCGTAATAGCCCAATTGGCAGCCGGAGAGCACCGCCACCGCAATGACGGCGGCCAACAGCCAGATCCGTTTACGCCTCATGCGCGGGACATGAACTTCCGTTCCAGGGTGTTGACCTTCACCCGCTCCCCTTCCTGAATGTACTCCGGCACCTGGATCACCAGGCCGGTTTCCAGGGTGGCGGGTTTGGTGCGGGCACTGGCGGAGGCGGCTTTCATCGCCGGCGCCGTTTCCTGAATGGTCAGCTCCACCGCCTGCGGCAGCTCCAGGCCGATCACCGAATCACCGACCCGCAAGGCCAGCAACCCACCGGTGTCCTCGGTAACGAACGTCAGCTCGTCCTCGATGTCCTCGGATCGCAGCGGGTATTGGGTGAAATCCTCCTCGTCCATGAAGATATGCTCGGCGCCATCCACATAGGAGAAACGCACCGGGCGGCGCTGCAGATCCACGGTGGGCACGTCGTCGTCCCCCTTGAACCGCTCCTCGAACTTGGAGCCGCCGCCAACGGCCGTGGCGCGGACCCGGTAGAGGGTGGCGGCACCGCGGGCGGAAGGGGATTGCACTTCGATCTGGCGAATCACGTAGAGGCCGCCGTTATGCTCGATCACATCGGATTTCTTCAGGTCGCTGGCGCGGGTCACAAAACAATCCTCACTGAATGGTCGCCGGCTATTCTAGCCCAGAGGGCAAGTGCGGTCCCAGAGTTAGCTGGCACGCTGACTTGGAGAGATAAGTTCGCACTGTATTCGCTGCCCAGGCAGCTTTCCACCGACCTGACCACGAAGCCTCTGTGGGAGCTCGCCTGCAAGCGAATGGGCTTCCGGACGCCGAGATTCGCTTGCAGGCAAGCTCCCACAACGGCATCCAGGTTTCCGCGAGAATTACAACTGCCCGGAAATCCACTCCCGGGCGCGTTCGCTCAGGCGCTTGGGGTCGTCATCCGCCGGCAAGGGCGCGCCGAAGGTCAGATCGACAATGACCCGTGGACGGCCCAGCAGCCGCCACAGATGATGATGGAACTCGTCGTTGCCGATGAACGCCAGAGCCGGATCGAAGTCACCGTCATGGTCCCGGTAACGCAACGCCACCGGCTGCACCGGCGCCTGATCAGCGGCGGCCAGCAACTGCGGGAAAAACCGCCGCACGGCACGGCCATCGGTGGTGGTGCCCTCGGGGAAGACCAACACCGAACGGCCACCCGCCAGACGCTCGCGAATTTCCTCGACCTTGCGGCTGACTTCTCCGCTACCACGACGGATGAACAAGGTCCCCACATTGCGGGCCAGCCAGCCGATCACCGGCCACTCGGCCACTTCCGCCTTGGATAACATATCGCAGGGCCACAGCGCGCCGATCACGGGAATGTCCAACCAGGAAACGTGGTTGCTGATCAACAGCATGGCGCCGCCGGCCGGAGCGCCGGTCACTCGCAGCCGCACCCCCAGCAGGGACAGCAACCGCAAATACCAGCGCTGTTTGGCCATCGCCATGGCCGGATGAGCCTGCGGATAGCGGGCACGCAGCCACAGCGCCTCCAGCATCCCGGCCAGAATATGCAGGATCACCAGCGGCAGCCGCCAGGCGCGGCGCCATGCCGCCGCCAAACCGGTGCCATGGCGGCCGGAGGCGGAGGACGTCTCCATTCGTTCCATTACACCGCCTGCGCCGGTTGCAGGAAATGCTGGACGTAGCGGCTGGGCAGATCATCCACCGCCAGCAGGATGAAGTAGTCCAGACAGTTGAAATCCGGATCCCAGCACGGTTCGCCGCAGACCTTGGCGCCCATGCGCAGGTAGGCCTTGAGCAACGGCGGCATACGCTTGCCGTTCTCCAGCGGATCGCCGGGCAAACTTTCCAGACGGTACCGTGGTGACACCCGGTATTGCGCCGGTGCTCTGTGATTCTCGCGAATATGCTGGTCTATGGCGGCCACGTTATAACCCTCGCCCAGAGCGATACTGGCACAGCCGATCAGGTAGCGGGTGTTCTGCTCGATCATGTAACGGGCCAGCCGTGCCCACAGCACGGTGATCACGGCACCGCCGCGATGGCGCGGGTCGATGCAGGTGCGGCCAATCTCCGCCACCTGGCCATCCAGATGCCGCACCAGGGGCATGTGAAACTCACCCGTGGAGTAAAAGCCGCCGGTGCGCGCCACCCGATCACCAGGCAGCACCCGGGTATAACCCACCAGTTCCCCGGTCTGGTTATCGCGCACCACCAAATGCAGACAATGGCGGTCGAAGCGATCCCGGTCCAGGCCGAACGGCGCGTGGAAGCTGGCACCGTATTCCTCGGAGAAAATCCGGTAGCGCATGCGCTGTACTTTCAGGATCTCGCGTCGAGACCGGGTAAAGTAGGCGCTGAAACGGCTGTTGTTGGTATTCGCCTCTTCCCGCTCACGGGCAGGCTGGCGGAAAACCACCCGCCATTGCGGCTTGAGGGCTTTCAATTTTCCAGCGGCTTGCGCAAGCATAATGGGCTCCATGGCTCTTTTTCCGGCAGTCTGGAAGCCGGCCATGTCGGCGCGGTGACAACCTTGTGACAGTTCCGCGACACAGGCGTACCCCGCCCCGCTCCTGTCGGGTCACGTCATACTTGGGATAAACGCCGAGCCAATTGGCCCACTTGGCGGGCGAAGCAAAGAATCCGGTAAGCCATAATGACGGCGACTTCGCTATCTTTTGCAGTGGAAACCGTCTCTTACCACCGACACCAACGGGGCGTTGCCATGACCACCGAACAAGTGAGCCTCTCACTGCCCGACGGCCATCCGATGCGGGCACGCTGGATCGTTCCCGCCGAGAACAACGGTCTGGGGGCGGGCGTTATCGTGATCCACGATATTTTCGGTTATACCCCGGATGTGCAGCGTATCGCCGAGCGGCTGTCGCGGGCCGGCTACCCGGTGCTGGCGCCGGACCTGTATGACCAGGCCGGTGGCAAAGCCTCCTGCGTGGTGAGAACGCTGCGGGATCATGAACGGGGACGCGGGTTCGCCTTCGAACAATTGGAAACCTGCCGCCAATGGTTGTTGCGGCAAGGCGACGCCGAGGTCACCAAGGTAGGTGTAATGGGTTTTTGCATGGGCGGCCGTTTTGCCCTGCTGTTCGCGGCACAAGCGCCGATACAGGTAGTGGCGCCGTTCTACGGCGGTGTGCCGAAACAGGCTGAATCACTCCGCGGCATCTGTCCGGTGGTGGGCGGCTGGGGGCGCAAGGATCTGATTTACGGGAATCATGGTGACCGTCTGGCCGGCCATCTGACCCGGCTCGACGTTCCCCACGACATACGCACCTACGACCACGCCGGCCATTCTTATATGAACGACCACCAGACGTTCACCTTCAAGCGACTGGGCTGGTACTCACCGCTGCGCTCCCGCCATGATCCCGACGCCGCCGAGGACAGCTGGCGCCGGGTATTGTCGTTTTTCGAGAAGACATTGCGGGAGTCGAAACCCGCCATTCATGGCTAAAGCGGAACATCGCCCGGTCTGGGACATAACCACTCAGCCAGTGTTGCGCAGGCCGGCGGCGATGCCGGCGATGGTCACCATCAAGGCGCTTTCCAGCACTTTGTCGGAATCGCGGTCACGCAGACGGGCCATCAGTTCCGCCTGCAACAAGTGCAGCGGATCGGTGTAGGGATCTCGCACGCGGATCGACCAACGCATGACCGGGTTGTTATCGAGCAGATCACCACGGCCGGTCAGACGGCCCAGGGCCTCCACGGTACCGGCCAGACGCTGGCGCAGGGAATCGCCCAGCCGCATCAGGTCGGCGTCATCGGTGAGCCGCTCCTCGTACCAGGCGGCCACCCGCGAATCCGCTTTCGCCAACACCATTTCCAACATGTCCACCACGCCCTGGAAAAACGGCCAGTGGCTGGCCATTTCCCGGATCCGGTCGGTGTCGGATTGATCTTCCAGGGCGGCTTCCAGAGCGGCGCCGGTACCCAGCCAGGCCGGCAGCATCAGGCGGATCTGCGTCCACGCGAACACCCAGGGAATGGCGCGCAGGGATTCGATACCACCGTCGCTTTTACGCCGCGCAGGGCGACTGCCCAGGGCCAGACGGCTGAGCTCGGTTTCCGGCGTCACCGTGCGCAGATAACGCACCAGCGCCGGATCATCGCGCACCACCTGACGGTAGCCTTCCACCGATATCCGGGTGAGCTTTTCCATTTGCTCGCGCCATTGCGGCCGCGGTTCACGAGGCGGCAGCAGCGTCGCTTCCAGGGTGGCGGCGACATACTGCTCCAGATTGAACGCGGCCACCGACGGGCGGCCGTATTTGAAGCGAATCACTTCACCCTGCTCGGTGACACGGATGCGCCCGGCCACCGAACCGGACGGCTGGGACAGCAACGCCATGCGCGTGGGCGAGCCACCACGGGAAATGGAACCGCCACGGCCATGGAACAATGTCAGCGGTATGCCGTGCTCGCGGAACAGACCGGTGAGTTTTTCCTGGGCGCGGAACTGGGCCCAGGCGGCACCGAGGAAACCGGCGTCCTTGGCGGAATCGGAATAGCCGATCATCACTTCCTGGCCCCCCTTGACCCGCTCCCGATAAAACGGGATCGACAACAGCGCGGACATGGTATCCCCGGCGTTGTCCAGATCGTCCAGGGTCTCGAATAACGGCACCACGCGCATCGGCCGGGTCACTCCGGCGATCTTCTGCAGCAGCATCACCGCCAGCACATCCGAGGGGGCCCGCGCCATGGAGATGACGTAGGCGCCCAACCCTTCCGGTCCTTGTTCGGCGATCACCTTGCAAGTGTCCAGCACCTCACGCACCTGCGGGTCACAGACGTCGCTCCGGTAAAACAACTCATCCACCAGCGGGCGACGGTTCTCCAGTTCGGCCAGCAGAAAACGTTGCCGCTCGGCTTCATCCCATTCCAGATAGGACCCCAGTTCCAGGTAGCGGGTGATGGCATCGATGGTGTCGGCGTGCCGGCCGGACTCCTGGCGCACGTCCAGACACAATAACGTGATGCCAAAGCAACTCAGGCGGCGCAGGGTGTCCTTGAGCTGGCCGTTGGCGATGGACTCAAGACCGACGGCGCGCAGGGAGCGGTCCAGCAAGCGTAATTCGTCACGCAACTGGGCCCCGTTGAGAAAGCCCTCGCCATCCGGCACCGGCCGTTCTTCCACCAGCGCTTCCATGCGGCGCCGTGTGACCTTGAGACGGTCACGCACATCACGCAGCACCACGCGGTAGGGTTCATGGCTGGGCCCGGTGCGAGCCAGCAGTTCGTCGCTGGCCCGATGCATGGACAGGTCCGCCAGCAAATTCTCAACATCACGCAAATACAGGTCCGCCGCCATCCAGCGCGCCAGCAACAGTACCTCGCGAGTCACCGCGGCGGTGACGTTGGGATTGCCATCACGATCGCCGCCCATCCAAGACGCCAGGCGCACCGGCACCCAGTCCGCCGGCGGTGATGGCAGCCCGGCCCGTTGCAGTTCCTCATCGAGTTGTCGCATGAAGTCCGGTACCGCCCGCCACAGGCTTTGTTCGATGGTGGCGAAACCCCATTTGGCTTCGTCCACCGGCGTCGGTCTCTCGCGACGGATTTCGTCGGTGCTCCAGGCGGAGATAATCAGCTCGCGCAAACGCTGTTCCAGCCGCTGCCGCTCCTCCCCGGTGAGATCCGGGCGATCCGATTCGGTGAGCAGATCCGCCATCTGGTCGTACTTGCGAATCAAAGTACGCCGGGTCACCTCGGTGGGATGAGCGGTGAGCACCAGTTCCACGGACAGGTCCGTCAGGGTGTCGCGCACGGTTTGCGCCGAAACCTGCTTGGCGGACAGCCGTTCCAGGACATTGCGCAAACCCTGGTCGCTGTCGGGGTCGCCGGGATAGCGCTGATGCTGACGGTGCAGACGTTCACGGTGATGTTGTTCGGCGATGTTGGCCAGGTTCAGGAACTGGCTGAACGCCCGTGCCACTTCCAACAGGGCATCGTCCTCCAGGGGATCGAGCAGGGCCCGCAGACGCGCCACCGACATTTCGTCGTTGGAGCGGGTTTCCACCGCCGCCAAACGGATCCTCTCCACCGTTTCATACAGGTTCTCTCCCACCTGCTCACGCAACGTGTGGCCAAGCAATTCCCCGAGCCAACGAACATCTTCGCGCAACGGCGCGTGCTGATCCTGTTCCATCAATACGTCTCTCCGTTAATAGAGATCCTTCATGCTACCGGGAACGGGGGAACAGGCAATAGAACTATGGTCCGTGGCAACAATGGTCCGTGGCAAGAAAGGCCCCGCAAAATGCCTTTTTACAACATTACGCCCATTGCAAGTCTTTATTCCCCGGGCCAGCTACCGCAACATAGGCGCATCTGGTTATCCACGGAACCTCAATGAACTCGACCAACCGCGTGTCCTCCGAACAGGGCGCCATCATTCTGCAGTACCTGGCCCGGGCCCTGTTCGCCGTGCTGGCGGTGATTTACTTCCATCACACCCCCCAGTTCTTCGTCACGGTGCCGGAAAGCACCCCCTGGTTGATCGCCGGGGCTTATCTGGGGCTGCAGTTACTGCTGCTGATCAGCCGGGCCGATTACGCGGTCATTCTCGCCTCGACCCTGGACATGGTGGTGCTCGGCGTGGTGATGCTGCTGGATGGCGGCGAGCCACCGCCGACCATGGCGCTGTTGTTCCTGGCGGTGCTCAGTAACGGCCTGCTGTACGGCCTGAAGCGTTTTCTGGTGATGTTGCTGGCCGCCGAAGTGGTGCTGGCCATCGTGCTGCCGATCCGCATGGCGTATTTGCCGGAAGGCGCCACGCAACCGGCCTCCGCCAGCCTGTTCCTGCTCGCCGCGCTGACCGTGTGCATGATCTATTTCGGGCTGATGATCTGGCGTAATCAGGTGCTGGGCCGGTCCGCCCTGGAAGCGGCCTGGAACGATCCGCAAACCGGTTTCATCAGCCGCGCCGCGCTGGTCAGCACCGCCGGTTGGATGATTCCCCTGCACGATCGCCTGTCCTCGCCGCTGACGGTAGTGTTACTGCAACACGACGACCTTAATGGTTTGGCGGACGTCATCATCCAAAGGCTGCGCCGCAGCGACGTGGTGGCCCGCAACGATGAACATCAGCTGGCTCTGCTGTTGCCCTGTACCGGCGGCGCGGAAGCCAGCCAGGTGATCGAACATCTGCGCCAGCGGGTACCGGATCTGCGCGCCGCCGTGCTGACCCTGAACAGTTCCAACCTGGCTTTGGAACAGGTGCTGCATCATTTGCAGCAGGCCCTGCCCCGCAGCCGGGATGATGACACTCACTGGCTGGTCTACGCGCCACCGCTGGATTAAAAAGACACAGGAAGCCCGGGAAGGGAGACCCGGCCAACCCCATGCCGACAACAGGGGAAACGTCATGGTCCACCGTCTTACCCTTCTTGCGCTTGCCTTATCCGGTCCCGCCCTGGCGGATGATTTCCAGACCTATATCGTCGGCGGCGAGGACGCCACCGGCGACTGGCCCTGGGCGGCGCTGGTGGAAATCGATTTCGGCGCGCAAGGACGAGGGGCTTGTTCCGGCTCCTTGCTCAGCCCTGATCAGGTGCTGACCGCCGCGCATTGTTTTTTCGATGAAAACGGCGAGAAGGTGGACGCTACTGCTATCACCGTACATGTGGGTAGTGCGCCGAAAGGCAGCCCGGCCAATCAAACCCGGACGGCCAGTCACACCCCTTCTTTGCCTGCCGAGTACGATAACAATGCCAACCCCATCAGCCACGATATCGCACTAATCCAGCTAAGCAGCCCTGTTGATGTCTCTGATGCAGTCCTGCCCAGTCTTGTGGATGACGCCCACTTCGACGAATTGCTTGCCCGCGACGCCATGGGCCGCGACGAGGCCGTCACCGCCATCGGCTGGGGCGTCACCGATCCGGATAATCCAACGGTCTCCGACACCCTGCAGCAGGTGGCTTTGGATTACGTGCCGTTTTCCACCTGCAATCAAAGTTGGAACGGTTTCCTGACTCCGGTTCAAAGCAGCGTCATTTGCGCCGCTGAACTGAACCCACAAGACAACGAAACCGAGAACACCTGCTTCGGCGACTCCGGCGGCCCGCTGATTCTGGGGGACGATCCGTCCCCTTATATCATGGGGCTGACCAGTTTTGGCTCCTTCGACAATTGCCAGGCCGGTCGGCCCACGGTGTTCACCCAGGTGCTGAACATGGTGGATTTCGTGGAAGCCAACAGCCCCCTGGTGGACGTAAGCGTCGGCAGCGACTCGCAACGCTACTACGGTTCTCTGGGAGGACAGGTCACGGTCCCCGCCACGGTCACTAACGGCAGTCAGCGAAACACCGCCCACAACGTCATGATCCAGGCGAACACTGACGACGCCGGCGTCGATGCCTCTTTACAGTGGAGCGGCTGTGACAGCGGCGGCGGCCCCTTGGCGGACGATGACCAGTGCACCCTGTCGTCACTGAGCGCCGGCGGCCACAGCAGCGGCCAGGTGGAAGTGAGCCACAACGGCGTCACCGAAACCGACGCCACCCTGGCCCTGTCGGTGAGCAGCGACGAGGATGAATACCGGATCAAGAACAATCAGGCTCCGGTCACGGTGGTCTTCTCCAACCGGCCGGACCTCACCGTGAGCGCCGAGCAGACCGCCGGCAATCTGGACAGCGATGGACAGGGCATCGCCACCGTGGTGGTGCGGGTCAGCAATCTTTCCACCGTGAATGCCGCCAGCAATGCCACCGTGGAACTGACGCTGCCCGCCGGCACCACCGCCCGCGGTGACGATACCGTCCAGTGCGACACCCTGTGTTGGGTAGGCCCCATGGACAGCGGTGCCAGTGTCGAATTCACTCTGACGCTGACCAGCGGAACGCCGGAGAGCAGCACGCTGACCCTGACCACCACCGACCAGAATGGCGGAGACTTTCCCCAGGATAATAACCGGCACGAACTGGCCGTGGCCTACTCCGGTGTCAAGGCCGTCAGCGATACTGGCAGTGGCGACACCAGCGACACCGGTTCCAGTGGCGGCTCCGGCGGTGGCGGCTCGTTCGGCGTCGGCTGGCTGCTCGCTCTGGCGGGACTGGCGCTACGAATTCAGCCGGTGCGCCGGAACAACCGCTCCAGATAAGCCAGCAGGAAATCCGCGTCGGACAGCGGCGCCCGGTAAGCCAGATGGCCATCCGGGCGCATCAGCCACAAACGGCTGCCATTACCGAAGTGCTCGGCGAAATCACCGTCCTTGTCATGCCACAGATGGGCCCGCCCCGGCGCCATGTCCGGCGCCGCCCCTTCCGGCGGCTCATTGAGGATCAAGGTGATGCGCAGCTCATTGAGGTATTCGTCCGGCACCCTGGACAACAGCGCATGCAGGATAACCCGGGTGGGATGGTCCGGGGCCTCGCCCAGTTGCAGCAACAGGTGATGCACCGGCTGACGCAGCAGGCCGTGCAAATGCCGGGGCCCGCCATCGTGCAGCGACACCAGGGCAACATCCGGCACCCGATCGCCGGGCAGCGGACCCTGGTGCCGCCACCCCAGGTCCGCGTCCGGACCGGCATCCACCAGCGGCGAAGCGCGATAGTGGATGTCCAACTGGCTGGCCCGACGCATTACCTTGTTTTCCGCGGGCGCGCGCTGGCCGGTCAGCTTCAATAACGAATCCCGGGCGCCACGCAGAAATGGCCGCCGCAACGTCGAGGTCCGGGACAACAGATTCACTTCACGCAGCATCTCCACCGCCACCGGCCGGCGCTCCTGCTGGTAGCTGTCCAACAAGGCGCCACCGCCGTAGCCACGCAGGAACAGCACCAGTTTCCAGGCCAGATTCACGGCGTCGGCGATACCGGTGTTCATACCCTGGGCCCCCATCGGACTCTGGATATGGCAGGCGTCGCCGGCGAGGAAAATACGATTGCGTCGATAATGGCTGACCAGCCGGCGGTGCACCGAAAAGCGCGTCAACCAGATTGGCTCCGGCAGTTCCGGCACTGGTTCCAGCACCTGGGCGAGACGCTCGCTCAACAACGCCAGATCCCGCTCCGCGTCCGCCGGCCCCGGTTCCGCATCCTCTTCCAGCACGGTGATCAAACGCCAGCCAGAAGGCAGCGGAATCGCCATCAGGGCACCGCCGGGGAGCAGGAAGCCGTGGCTCTGATCCTCCGGCAGATCCAGTTCCACATCCAGATCCGCCAACAGGAAGGTTTCCTCGTAATCCATGCCTTCGAAGGGCAAGCCGAGCAATTCCCGCACCCGGGAATGGGCACCGTCCGCGCCCACCAGGATCTCCGCTTCCACTTCGGTTACCTGCTCGCCAACACGGAGCCGGGCCCGCACTCCGGCGCCATCCTGTGAGCAGTCGAGCAGTTCGGCATCGCGCCACAGTTCACCACCGAGGCTGCGGAAGCGCTCCTCCAGCACGGCTTCCACCTGTGACTGCGGGCAGCTGAGCAGGGCCGGCTCCGGCGTGCCCAGGGCGGCGAAATCCAGATGCAGCAGGGGCCCTTTCTCGCCATGGAGATTCACCGCCCGAATCGGACGGCCGCGTTCACGCAGGGTTTGCAGCACCCCCATGGCATCGAGGAATTCCAGGGTGCGGGCGTGCAGCCCCAGCGCCCTGGACCAGGGCCGGCGTTGCGGCAGGCGGTCAATGATGCGGCAGGGAATGCCGCCGCGCAGCAAATTGACGCCCAGGGTCAGGCCGGTGGGGCCGGCGCCGACGATCAGTACTTTGGCTTGACGTGATCCCGTGATCATGAATGCGATGCTACAATCGGTGTATGAAAAGCCGTCATGCGCGGCCGGCTCCCCGGAACAGGTGCGACGGCGGCCCCGCCGTCGAGGATGCCCGTGCAACCCGCCACCGGCACCGCGACGAAATGTATCACATCCAGGGCCGCCCGCGCGTCGCGGTCCGCCCATTCCTGCCCCCGGAAGCGCCATGAGCCGCAAAATCATCCATGTGGATTGCGACTGCTTCTATGCCGCGGTGGAAGTCCGCGACGAGCCGCGCCTGCGCGGCCGGCCGGTGGCGGTGGGCGGCGATCCCCAGCGCCGTGGTGTCATCGCCACATGCAATTATCCGGCCCGGGATTTCGGCGTGCGCTCGGCGATGTCCTCCGCCCACGCGCTGCGTCTGTGTCCGGAGCTGGTCATACTGCGCCCGGACTTCGACAAATACCGCCGGGTCTCCGCGCAGATTCAGGACATTTTTCGAACCTTTACTCCGATTATCGAGCCGCTGTCCCTGGACGAGGCCTTTCTGGATGTGAGCGAGAGCCCGCTGCACAGCAACAGTGCCACGCGTATCGCCGAGGCCATTCGCCAGCGGGTACGCGACAACGTCGGCATCACCGTGTCCGCCGGCGTGGCGCCGAACAAGTTTCTCGCCAAGGTGGCCAGCGACTGGCGCAAACCGGACGGTCTGTTCGTGATCGCGCCGGACCAGGTCTCCGACTTCGTAGCCGCGTTGCCGGTCACCCGCATCTTTGGCGTCGGCCGGGTCACCGCGGAGAAAATGGCGCTGCGGGGCATCCGTACCTGCGCCGATCTGCAGCCACTGAGCCGGTTGGAACTGGCTCAACAGTTTGGCAGCTTCGGCGAGCGTCTGTACCACCTGTGCCGGGGCGAGGATGACCGACCGGTGCAGACCAGCCGGCGGCGCAAATCGGTCAGCGTGGAGGAGACCTATCACCAGGACCTGACTCACTTCAGCGACTGGCTGCGGGAACTGGAGGCACTGATGCCCCGTCTGGAGCAGCGACTGGACCGTCTTGACAGCCACTATCTGGTCCAGGGCCTGACGGTGAAAGTGCGTTACAACGACTTCCGCATCGTCAGCGCTGACCAGACCGAAACCGCCTTGGACAAAGCCGTGTTCGAGCACTTGCTTCGGCAACTGTGGGAGCGGCACTCGGCCCCGGTGCGGCTGCTCGGCATCGGCGCCCGCCTGCGTGATTTGAAGTCTCCGCAACAACCGGACCTGTTCCCGGAGGAGAGGGAACGGGCGCTGCGGGAAAAGCGGCAATGAAACACCACGGCAGAACCGCCGTGGGAGCTTGATTCCCCCATCACCAGCCCCCAGATTAGAGGTCTGAACCCCTGGAGCAAGGAACCGCCCTGAATGACCGTCATTAACGCGGCCACCGCCACGCGGCCGGCCACAGTGTCCACTATCGTCGCCCCGGAAGGCAGCCTGGAAGTGCTCAGCCAGCAGGAAGTGGAACGCCTGCGCGACACCTCGTCACGGGGGCTGCATGATCTGTTGCGCCGCTGCGCGCTGGCGGTGCTCAACGCCGGCACCCCCACCGACGACAGCCGCCAGGTGCTGGAAACCTACGCGGATTTCGATATCCAGGTGATGCAGGAAGACCGCGGTCTGATGCTCAAGCTGGACAACGCGCCGGCCGGCGCCTTCGTCGACGGCCGCATGATCCGCGGTATCCGGGAACATCTCTCGGCGGTACTGCGTGACATCGTTTATGTGGCCAACGAGATACACACCGGTGGCCGTTTCGATCTGAACAGCACCGACGGCATCAGCAACGCGGTATTTCATATTCTGCGCAACGCCGGAATACTGCACGCTGGCGAAACCCCCAATCTGGTGGTGTGCTGGGGCGGCCATTCGATCTCCCGGGAAGAGTACGACTACAGCAAGAGCGTGGGGTATCAATTGGGGCTGCGCCATCTGGACATCTGCACCGGTTGCGGCCCTGGCGCCATGAAAGGCCCGATGAAGGGCGCCCATGTGGCCCACGCCAAGCAGCGCCGCCGTAATGGCCGCTATCTGGGGATTTCCGAGCCCGGCATCATCGCCGCCGAAGCGCCCAACCCCATCGTCAATGAACTGGTGATCATGCCGGACATCGAGAAACGTCTGGAGGCGTTCGTGCGGGTCGCCCACGCCATCATCGTTTTCCCCGGCGGTGTCGGCACCACCGAGGAGATCCTTTATCTGCTCGGTGTCCTGCTGCATCCGGCCAACCAGCACCTTCCGGTTCCGGTGGTCTTCACCGGACCGGCGGACAGCGCCGATTACTTTCACAAGGTGGATCAGTTCATCCGCTACGCCCTGGGCGAACAAGCGGCCAGCCGCTATCGCATCATCATCGACGACCCGGAAGCGGTGGCGCTGGCGGTGCGCGAGGGCGTGCGGGAACTGACCCAGTTTCGCCGCGAAAACGACGATGCCTTTTACTTCAATTGGCGACTCACCGTGCCGCTGGAGTTCCAACAACCGTTCGAGCCCAGCCACGAAGCCATGGCGGAGTTGCGCTTGAGCACCTCTCTGCCGGTGCACGAGCTGGCCGCCAACCTGCGCCGGGCGTTCTCCGGCATCGTGGCGGGAAATGTGAAGGAAGCGGGCATTCGCGCCATCGAGGAACGCGGCCCCTATGAGCTGCACGCGGAGGCGGGCCTGATGACCCATCTGGATACTTTGCTGAAGGCGTTCGTCGAGCAACAGCGCATGAAACTGCCCGGCAGCCATTATCAACCCTGCTACCGGCTGGGCTCATGAAACCGAGCACCCTCGCCGCGCTGCTGAGCTTTGTCATCCCGGGCGCCGGCCAGCTCTACAACGGCCATATCTGGCGAGCACTGTTCTGGCTGATAGTGACACCGGGACTATGGATCGGCAGCGGCGGCCTGTTCGGCTGGGTGTGCCATCTTATCGCCGCCTGGACCGCCTGGCACAAGGCGCAGGAGAAGGAAAGGGAATAACGCCGGAGCAAACCAAGCTGGCACGCCTTCGCTACTAAAGCGGCTTCCACGGAACCATTGTGGGAGCTTGCCGGCAAGCTCCCACAGCGGCTTCGTGGCCATCTCTCAATTCATGTGCGGCCCCAGGGAACAGCAGTAACTCATGGACCGCATTCTTGTTACCGCGGCTGCATGCGGATGCCGCCATCCAGACGGATGGTTTCGCCGTTGAGAAAGCGGTTCTCCGCCATATGGCAAACCATGGCGGCGTATTCTTCCGGGTGGCCCAGGCGTTTCGGGAACTGGGTCATTTCGATCAGCGGCATTTTCACCTTGTCCGGCGCGGCGTTCATCAGCGGCGTATTGAAAATACCCGGCGCGATGGTGTTGCAGCGGATGCCCAGGGATGCCAGATCACGGGCGATGGGCAGGGTCATGCCGACCACCGCGCCCTTGGTGGCGGAGTAAGCCACCTGCCCCACCTGGCCATCAAAGGCGGCCACGGATGCGGTATTGACGATCAGTCCCCGTTCGTTGTCCTCACCCGGCTCGTTCTCCGCCATCACCGCGGCGGCCAGACGGGTCACATTGAAGGTGCCAATCAGGTTGATCTGCACCACGGTGTTGAACACACCCAGGTCGTGAGGTTTGTTATCCCGCCCCACTGTTTTCATGGCGGAGCCGACGCCGGCGCAGTTGACGCAGAGATGAATCGCGCCGAAGGCATCCCGGGTGGCATCGATGGCCGCCTGCACCGAGGCTTCATCGGTGACATCGGTCTGCGTGAAGGCCACGGACGCACCGATGGCGGCGGCGGCTTCCTCTCCCCGCTGGGCGTCACGGTCCAGAATCATCACCTTGGCACCACGCGCGGCCAGCGCTTCCACCGTGGCCCGGCCCAGGCCGGACGCGCCACCGGTCACCACCGCCACTTTGTTTTTGATATCCATACATCCTCCTCGATTTCAGAAACAGGGAGTATACCCAGCTCGGGACAGGGCCGCAGTCTTGCGTCCGCGGGTCAACATACGCATTCTTGTACGGGTCGGTTCATTTCACCCGCTCGCCATACGAGGGCAGCGCTTATGAGCTATCCCCAAGCCAGGCTCCGTGAGGACGACCTGGCCGCCACGTTGTTGGCCAATCGCGCTTTCAGCGAAACGCTGTGCGCGCCTTTGACGCCGGAGGATATGGGTCTGCAGGCCTGTCCGGAAGTCAGCCCGCCGCGTTGGCACCTGGCGCATACCACCTGGTTTTTCGAGACATTCATTCTCAAGCCCCATGTTCCCGGTTACCGCCCTCTTGATCCCCGGTTCGAATACCTTTTCAACAGCTATTACAACGGCGTCGGCGAACAATATCCGCGGCCACGGCGGCACTTGCTGTCGCGTCCGGACACCGCCACCGTGCTGGCCTGGCGCCAGCATGTGGACGAGGCCCTGGCGGACTTGCTGAGCCGCTCCGTCACCCCGGAACTGGCTGCCCTGGTGAGGCTGGGTATCGAGCACGAGCAACAGCATCAGGAATTGCTGCTCACCGATCTCAAGTTCAATTTCTCTCATAATCCGCTGTACCCTCAATATCAGCCCCGCGAGGATCAGGCAGGCAGCGCGCCCGCGCTAAGCTGGCTGGAGTATGCCGGCGGGCTGGTGACGATCGGCGCTGGCGACGACTCTTCGTCTCCGGAGTCGTTTTATTTCGACAACGAAACCCCGCGCCACCGGCAATGGCTGGAGCCGTTCGCCCTCGCCAGCCGTCCGGCCACCTGCGGCGAATATCTGGCGTTCATCGAGGACGGCGGCTACCAACGGCCGGAGCTGTGGCTCTCCGACGGCTGGGCCTGGCGCAGCCAGCAGCAGGTAGCGATGCCGCTGTATTGGTTTCTGAACGACGGGCTGGCCGAACACTACACCCTGGCCGGCCGGCGCCCTTTGAATCTGGCGGAACCGGTTACCCATCTGAATTACTACGAGGCGGACGCTTTCGCCCGCTGGTGCGGCAAGCGGCTCCCCACGGAAGTGGAATGGGAACACGCGGCGGCGGCCCGGCCGGTGACTGGCGGTTTCGTGGAAAACCGCCGCTATCACCCCGCCATCGCCACCCCCGGAGAGGGGCCACGGCAGCTGTTTGGCGACGTCTGGGAGTGGACCGCCAGCGCCTATCTGCCCTACCCCGGCTTTCAACCGGCGCCCGGCGCGGTGGGCGAGTACAACGGCAAATTCATGTGCAACCAGATGGTCCTGCGTGGCGGTTCCTGTGCCAGCAGCCGCGATCATTTGCGTGCCAGTTACCGTAACTTTTTCTATCCTCATTTACGCTGGCAGTTCAGCGGCGTGCGGCTGGCCCAAAGCATGGAGGCGTGCGATGCAACCCCGGCAACTGCTCCCTAATCTGACCTTTCTGGATTTATATCCACCGACCGCGGACGCCGCCCGGGAAGTGCTGTCCTCGCTCAGCGCGGCGACCCCGCATCTGGACCCGAAATATTTCTATGACGAGCAGGGCTCCGCCCTGTTCGACGCCATCACCCGGACGCCGGAGTATTACCCCACCCGCACCGAGACCCGGCTGCTGCGCGAGCACGCCCGGACCATGGCGCGTACCCTGGATACCGAACTGACGATCGTGGAGCCGGGCGCCGGCGGCTGCGAGAAGGCGCGCATCCTGCTGGATCAGTGGCAGCCGCGCGGTTACATGCCGCTGGAGATCTCCCGTGAGTGCCTGCTCGATGCCACCCGGCAGTTGGCGCCCCAGTACCCGCAAGTCCAGTTCCAGGCGGTTTGCGCCGACTATTCCCAGGCCCTAACCGTGCCCACCGGCCATCAGGAACTGCCCCGGCTGGTGTTCTTCCCGGGTTCCACCATCGGTAATTTCGAGCCGGTGGCCCGGCGGACCTTCCTCGCCGACCTGCGCCAGTTGGCCGGCGATGATGGCTTCCTTTTGATCGGCGCCGACCTGCATAAAAGCCCGGAGCGGCTGCATCAAGCCTACAACGACAGCGCCGGCCATACCGCCGCCTTCAATCTCAACATCCTCGCCCATCTCAACCGCCGTCTGGACTGCGGCTTCGATCTCGACGCTTTCGAACATCAGGCCTTTTACAACGAAGATCAGCAACGCGTGGAAATGCATTTGCAATGCCACCGGGATCAGCATGTGCGAATCGCCGGCGAATCCCTCACCCTGAGCGCCGGCACCCGGGTCCACACCGAGAACTCCTACAAGTTTTCCGTGGAGGACTTCAGCCGCGAGCTGGTCACCGCCGGTTTCCAGCCGCTGTCCTGCTGGCTCGACGACGAGGCCCTGTTCAGTGTGCATCTGGCCCGCGCCGCATGAGTTCAACGGCTTTTCCGGCGCGCCGGCCGGGCGGCGCTTTAAAGATTATGAACGGGCTCCACAGTGACGCGCCAAGCTGGCTATACTGGGCTCATGACTTTTCTGGAACGCACCCATGCTTGAGTTGATCAGCGCCGCCCGGCGCCGCCGCCGGCCACCGACCCATGAAATGTTCGACGTGGTCAGCCAGGATTTCCGTGTCGGCTTGCTGGACATCGACATCAACCTGCATCTGAACAACGGCAAATACGTCAAGATCATGGATCGCTGCCGCCTGGAACACGGCGTGGTCACCGGTCTGCTCGATCGCATGATCAAGGCACGCACTCACACCATCGTCGCCAACACCGAGATCGCCTATATTCGCGAACTGCGGCCTTACCAGCGCTTCCAGGTGCACACCCGCATTCTCGGTTGGGACGACAAGTACACCTACTACGATCAGCGTTTCGAATCGCAGCGCAAGTTGCACACCCACGCCCTGCTGCGCCTCGCGCACCTGTACGGCGGCAAGCCCATCAGCCCCCAGGCATTCCAGGAAATGACCGGCCTGAACCGGCGCTCACCGGTGCTGCCGGATTATGTTCAGGACTGGAAAAACCTGCTGCAAAGCAAGCGCCGCCTGACCGAACAGGACGACGGCCCGCTGGCGCTCGGCTCCCGTTAAAGACACCGTCCGGAATTCGTAAAAGGCGCCCTTTGCCCCTGCCCCGACCGCGGCGGATTGAGTACACTGGGGCCATGAGCACTTCCCGCATCCGCACCCCCTGTATTGGCGTTTGTTCCACTGTCTTCGGTGACACCGTATGCCGCGGCTGCCGCCGCTTCAGTCATGAGGTGGTGGACTGGAACGCCTATAGCGAGGACGAAAAACGTATCGTCTGGCGCCGTCTGGACCAGTTGCTCACGCTGGTGGTGCGCAACTACTTCCAGGTATTGGATGGCGAGCGGCTGGCGGCGCAACTGGACTATCAGAATCTGCGCTATCAGCGGCAGATGTCACCGGAAGGCTGGGTTCCGGAGTTGCTCAAGGCCGCCGGCCGGCAGCCTCTCCGATATGAGGATTACGGGCTGTACCCGTTGCCCAGCGCAGATGGCCTCACGCCACGGGAGCTTTACGACGTGATCAGCCGTGAATGTCACGCCCTCAACCAGGCCCATTATGACCGCTCCTTCGCCCGCCCGGTGCGAAGCACCGGCGATCTGATCCTGCGCGCCGCCCAGGAAAAAGGGCTGGTGAGCAGCGGCGAATGAGCCCCGGCGCCCGTCACGGCGCGCCGCCCAGACCTTCCCACGCCACCGCCGCGGCCAGCAGAATCAAGGCCGCGCCGGCGCCCCGTTCCACCCAGGCCAGCCGGCGCCCGAACACGCTCATCCAGCGTGGCTGAGCCGCCAGCCACGCCACCAGCAGGTCCCAACCCAGCACCACGGTCACCATCCACGCCGCATAGCCCAATTGGATCGTCAAAGTACTGCCATTGACCGCCAGAAGTGAAAACAGGCTGGCGTAGAACAAGGCGTTCTTTGGGTTGAGAATGGCCGAGGCGAAGCCCATGCCCAGGCCGCGCAAATGGCCGCCGGTACCGGCCACGGACCGCGGCGCTACCGGCAGGCTCAGGGGCGCGGCCGAGCGGATAAGACGAACGCCAAGGTAAAACAGGTAACCGGATCCGGCCCACAACACCGCCATGAACAGAGGGCTTCCCGGCCTTAGCACCGAGAAGCCCGCCAGCGCCAGGGCAATGAAGACACCGTTGGCCAGGGCCACCCCCAGGCACACACCGGCGGCACTGCGCCAGCCCTCCACCAGGGCACTACGCAGAATCAAAAAGAAATCCGGACCGGGGCTGAGCAACGCCAGAAAATGAGCGCCGGCCACCATCAGGAACTGTTCCAATACATCGCCTCCCGACAGACAGGGAGGGGTATGCTAGCGGCGCGGGAACGGATGGGATTGTAGAAAATTGCGAGGAGAGCCGGCGGTCAGCCGTCCACGGCCACCCGCCGGTATTGCCCCGGTGTCGCCGCCACCCGTTCCTTGAACGCCCGCTGGAAATGGCTCTGGTCGGTAAACCCCAATGTCTGTGCCACATCCGCTGGCGCCAGCCCGGCCCGCAACAAGGCACGGGCACGGTCTATGCGCTGGTCCAGCCCATAGGCGTGGGGCGTCAGGCCCAAATGGCGGCGAAAGCGGCGGATCAGCTGATAGCGGCTGAGGCCGTTGGCGGCGGCCAGATCGTCCAGCGGAATCATCTGGTCGGCGTCACGCAATGCCCGGCGCGCGGCCTCCAGCTCTCCGGGTTCACCGGTTTGTTTCCCTTCCAGAGGTTCGCCGCGCCACCATTGAGCGCGCAGGAAACCGGTCAGGTGACGCTCCTTGACCGCCGGCGAAGCAGCGGAGAACAGACATCGATTCAGCTTGCAGAAAGCGGCATAGGCCACCGGGTCCCGGCCCACCTCCACCCGTCGCGGCGGCATCTCCCCCAGAACCCGCCCGAGCCAGCGCGGATCCAGATAGAGCATCTGGTAACTCCAGTCTCCTCCGGCGGCCGGATTGCAGGCGTGCACCTGTTCATCGGGAATACTGATCAAGGTGCCAGGCAACAGAGCGCGGCCGACGCCGAGACTGGTGAAGCGGCTGCGCCCGCCGTCCACCACCCCGATGGACCAGGTGCGATGGCTGTGGGCGCGGTAGCAGGCGCGACTGCGACAGGCCCGGCGGCTCTCCACGAACGGCAGCGCCGGGTCATGCCAGAATTGAGCGGGGGACATAGGGGCTCCGTTGTCGGCTCGGAACCCCAGTTTACCAATATTTCGCGGAATGGCCCGTACTTGGGCGCGGGGATGGATAGCAGGCCCCTAGTACGGTTTTGCTTGCCGCTCAATACCTTGGTCGGTGCGCCGCCGACGCTTCCGGCAAAATAGCTCGGGCTCCATAGGGCACTCTTCATGTAGGCTGGTTTCATCAGATCAGGAGGGCATCAGCTTAAGCCTCCAGCTGGAGACACCCTTCATGCTGTTCACCAAATAAGATACCGACACATTGTATAATCGGGACCATGAAGCAAACCAAGACCCTAAAGGTTCGAGTGAAGGACAAGCACGCCACCCAGCTCAATCGTATGGCGCGTAGCGTGAATTTCGTCTGGAACTACCTTAACGAGCTGAGTTCTCGGTCGATCCGTGAGCGCGGGGTCTTTCTGTCTGCCTACGATATGGATCGCTACACCAAGGGGGCCAGCAAGGACCTCAACCTGCATTCGCAGACGCTCCAAGAGGTCTCCCGAGAGTATGCGACACGCCGCCAACAGTTCAAGAAACAACGGCTTGCCTGGCGAAAGTCCCGAGGTACCCGCCGTTCTCTCGGCTGGGTTCCTTTCAAGACCGGGGCAGCCAAATGGAAAAACGGGCAAGTCTTCTACAATGGCAGCTACTTCAAGGTTTGGGACAGCTATGGGTTGAGCCAGCACAGGTTCCGCTCCGGCAGCTTCAACGAGGATACCCGAGGCCGCTGGTACTTCAATGTAGTGGTCGAAGTAGAGGTTCAGCCTTCGACTGGACAGGGTGCCGTCGGCATCGACTTGGGACTGAAGGACGTGGCCACTTGTAGCGACGGTGAGAAGCTGGAGAACGGTCAGTTCTACCGCGACTTGGAAGCCAGGCTGGCCACAGCTCAGCGCGCCCGCAACAAGCGTCGGGTGAAGGCCATCCACGCCAAAATCAAGAATCGGCGCAAGGATGTACTGCACAAGTTCTCCCGTCGGCTGGTTGATCAGCATGGCGAAATCTATGTGGGCGACGTAAGCCCACTGAAACTCGCGAAGACCCGTATGGCCAAGTCAGTACTGGACGCTGGCTGGGGCCAACTAAAGACGATGCTGGAATACAAGTGCGATCACGCAGGCATCGTCTTCCAGGAGGTTCGCGAGGCGTACACCAGCCGCACCTGCTCGTCCTGTGGCTCGCTCAGCGGGCCACAAGGCGTAAGCGGGCTGCGAGTAAGAGACTGGGAGTGCGTGGAGTGTGGTGCGCTCCACGACCGGGACGTGAATGCCGCCCGGAATATCCTCAGTCTCGCGGCGGGACATCGCCGTCCAGAAGTGGAAATCTCCGCCCTTTAGGGCGGAGAGGATGTCAAGCTATTTGATCGCCACCGGGTTCACCGGCGCGCCGGTGCCGCCTTCCATCTTCAGCGGCGCCGCCACCAGCAGGAAGTCGTACTTGCCATCCTCGGCACTGTCCGCCGCCAGATCATCGAGCCACCAGATTTCCGAAAGCACCACGCCCAGATCGCGGATGAAAGCGCCGTGCAACGGAATGATCACGGTTTCCCCATCAATCTGCTGGGATACTTTCTCGATGGCCAGGTTATCCGAGGCGATCATCGGAATTTCCATCTCATCCACCCAGTTCACCAGTTCCTTGCTGTAGCACAGACCCGGCTCGGTGTAGGCCTCCCACTTGGCATCCGGTTCCTCCTCCCAGAACCGGGCGATAGAGCCGGTGCGAATGACCAGGATGTCACGCTTGTTGACTTTCACCTTCTGGGCTTCGGCGGTGTCCTTGAGGTCTTCCAAGCCGATGCAGCTGCTCGGCGCCAGCCGATACGGGGCGTCCTTGTTCTTGTGTCGGCCCACATCCAGCAAGACGGCGCGGCCGACGATGCCTTTGTTGCCCAGTTGCGCCACGTCCGCGTGAGCATGGCCATGTACCGTGGTCTGATCGCTCTTGCCACCGTAAACCTGCTCGCCATACCAAGCGTGGGCGAGACTGTCCACGTGAGTGGTGCCCTGCAGGTAGATGAAGGCGGCGTCATCGGAGTACTTGATGCCGCCGGGCAACGGCTCCGCCTTGCCGGCGCTGTAGGCCGCCGCGTCGTTGGCCATGAAGTGTTGGGTGGCGATGCGTCCGGGGAACACCGGACCACTGCCGGATGTCATCGGAATCTGCAGGGTGAAGACACGCCCTTCGCTGACGGCTTTGAGTCCGGTGAGCACCGATTCGTCGGCAAGGTAGTTCAGCGCGCCGACCTGGTCGTCATCGCCCCATTTACTCCAGTTGCTGGGGGCATCCTTTTGCAATCTCTCCATGGCGGTTTCCGCCAACAGCGGCGCCGCCGAGGCCAGCAGACAGCCGGCCAGCAAACAGCGCCATCCCGAACCAAGACCTGACATTGTTGTTTTCATACGTCTCTCCCGATTTGCTGTGTTATTTCGATTTATCTAAACACAACCGTTGGCACCACTGCATCCACGCGCATTTCAAGCGCCGTGCGGAGATCTCAGCGGGAGAGAGTCGGGAGGGGAATCAGTCCTGGCACTGGCGGCAATGGCCGTGGATTTCCACCGGCTGCATACCGACGACAAAATCCTGATGGGCCAGACTGCTGTTCAGTGCCTGCTTGAAGCGGCCTTCCATCGGCGCCTCGCGCACCGCGCCGCAGCGGTCACAGACCAGAAACAGGGTGCCGTCATGGCCGTGCTCACAGGCCAGGTGACCGCAGGCGAGGTAGCGGTTGGTGGAGGCCAGGCGGTGGGCCAGTCCGGCGGCCACCAGAAAGTCCAGCGCCCGATAAATGGTGGGGGGCTTGGCGCCGGGATGATGCCGGTTTTGCAGCGCATCCAGCAGATCATAGGCGCTGCGCGGCCCGTCCTGTTCCAGCAACAGCGCCATCACCTGACGCCGCTGCGGCGTCAGTCGCAGGCCTTGTTCAGCGCAGCGCTGCTCGGCGATGCGTAATTGCTTTTCCACGGTTTCCGTCATGCGGGCTCCAGAGAGCGGAATGCGAACCGCTCATTCTACATCAACCCCCGCCGCTTTTACCCCACCGGCGGCTCACCCCAGTCCGGGAACGGGTCCTCCAGGGTGCGCCAATGGTCTTGCCCGGCCAGCAGCTCATCATCATCGAGCAGGCAGGCATCAAGTGCGCCGCGGGCCTGCTCGGGGCTCAGATCCTGGCCGATGAACACCAGTTCCTGACGCATATCGCCGAACGGCTCCTCCCAGTTGGCGAGGATATTATCACGGTACTCCGGATCCTCCGGCCAGTGGCTTTGCGGCACCGCCTTCCAGAACAAACCGGCGGGACCGTGATGGGCAATACCGCCGGCCTGGCTCCAGCTGCCGGCCCACTGCGGGCGCGAGGCGAGCCAGAAAAAACCCTTGGAACGCAACAGCTTGCCCTGTTCCCAGTCACGATGGAGGAACTCGAAAAAGCGCTTGGGATGAAACGGCCGGCGCGCCTTGTAGGTGAAGCTGGCAATGCCATACTCCTCGGTTTCCGGCGTGTGCTCGCCGCGCATCTCCTTGAGCCAGCCCGGCGCCTGGCTGGCGCGCTCGAAATCGAAGCGGCCGGTATCCAGCACCCGGTCCAGATCGATCTGTCCCTGGCGGATCGGCACGATCTCCGCCTCCGGATTCAGCGCCCGCAGGGAAGCGACCACCTGCTTGAGTTCGTCCTCGTCGATCAGATCGGTCTTGCTGACCAGCAGCACATCACAGAATTCGATCTGATCCGCCAGCAAATCCGCCACATTGCGTTGATCCTCCTCGCCCAGGCTTTCCCCCACCTGTTGCAGCGAGCGGGCTTCGCGGTAGTCACGCAGGAAATTGGCGCCGTCCACCACCGTTACCAGGGTGTCCAGCCGCGCCACCGTGGAAAGGCTGGCGCCGCTTTCGTCCTCGAAGGTGAAGGTCTCCGCCACCGGCAACGGCTCGGAAATACCCGTGGACTCGATGACCAGGTAATCAAAACGCCCTTCCCCGGCCAGCCGCTGCACCTCCACCAGCAGGTCCTCGCGGAGGGTGCAGCAAATACAGCCGTTGCTCATCTCCACCAGCTTTTCCTCGGCGCGGTTGAGGCTGACCTGCTGATTCACCAGGGCGGCGTCGATATTGATCTCGCTCATATCATTGACGATCACCGCTACCCGGCGGTTCTGCCGGTTATTGAGGATATGGTTGAGTACCGTGGTCTTGCCGGCACCGAGAAAACCGGACAGCACGGTGACGGGCAAACGTTGGGCTGGCTCCATGGCGGGCTCCTTGAGCTGAAAGCAGAACAATGGAGTGCATTTTTACATGTTATAACGTAACAATAAAGAGATCATAGAGGAGCGAAAAATGGCGCCGGGGCCGCGGAAGTCCATGGGCCGCTCCCACAAAGGCAACCCTTTCACCCGGTGGGAGCACTCCATCAACCGCGATATCTACTCTTCCCAGACCGCGTCCACCTGATCCCGGGACAGCGGCGTTTCCGCCAGCAAGGCCGCCAGCCAGGCACCGTCGCCGGCCTCCGGCTTGAGCGGATCCCGTGGCAGCAGTTTATGGCTCAACACCAACTTGGCCAGCGCCAGGCGGCGCAGGTCATCGCCGATTCGCGCCGCTTCCCAGGCCAGGACTACCGCCGAGGTGAAGTTGTACAGAGCGCTGGCGATGCGGCGCGCGTCCGCTTCCAGGGTGTTGTCGCCAGCCACCTGCTCGGCGGCGGCGGTCACTTGTTTGAGCACCGCCTCGAACCGCTGGCGCTCGCTGTCGGACAGAGCGCTTTCCGACAGCAATTGCTGCAGATGTTCGCTCAGCACCGGCAAAGTCTGTTCCCGACGGATCGCCCGGAACACATCCAGCGCGACGATGTTGCTGGTGCCTTCCCAGATCGATCCCAGGTGCGCATCGCGTAATACCCGGGCATCGGACCACTCTTCGATATAGCCGCAACCGCCACGCACTTCCATGCCATCCGCGGCGACCTTGCGGGCATCCCGAGTGGTGCGGAACTTGATCAACGGCGTGAGGATACGCAGCAGTTTGGCCGCCACCGCATCCCCCTGGTCCGCGCGGCGCAGACACTCGGCGGTATGGAACACCATGCTGCGGCCCTGCTCGGCGGTGACCATCATCTTCACCAGTTGCCGCTTCAGCAGCGGCAGGTCAATCAGTTTGCGGCCGAACGCCACCCGGTTACGGGCAATGAACAGGGCTTCATTGACGGAGCGGCGCATCATGCCAGCGGAACGCACGCCATTGGACAGCCGTGACATGTTGATCATGTCCGTCATCTGCTTGAAGCCGTTACCCGGCTCCCCCACCACATAGGCTTCCGCCCCTTCCAGCACGATTTCGCCGCTGGCCATGGAGCGGGTGCCCAGTTTGTCCTTGAGCCGGATGAGGCGATAACGGTTGAGAGTGCCGTCGGGCAACCGGCGGGGCAGCAGGAACAACGTCAACCCCTTGGTGCCGCCATCACCACCGGAGGGACGGGCCAGCACCATGGCCAGATCCGCGTCGGCGTTGGAGCAGAACCACTTATCGCCGTACAGACGCCAGACACCGTCCTCGAAGCGGGCCTCGGTGGTGATCGCGCCGACGTCGGAACCGGCGTCCTGCTCGGTCATGAACATGGCGCCCTGGAACAGAGAATCTTCGTCCTGGGAGGTGAGATCGTCGATGAACCGGTTGATCAGTGCTTCGTCACCGAACTTGCGCAGGGTGCGGGTCAGCGCATCGGTCATGCTCAACGGACAGCACAGGCCGAACTCCGCCTGCACGAACAGATAAGTGAGCCCATATTTGACCAACGGCGGCATCACTTCCGGCCAGCCCAGAACATTGCCGCGATGGGACATGGCGGCCAGGCCGAAGCGGGAAAAAGCGTAGTACTCCAGCCGCTGATAGGAAGGATGCTTCTCCACCACCTGAGCGTCGCTGCCATCCCGATTACGGAATCGCAGCGTCGGAGGATTGCGGTCCGCCTCCCGCGCCAGTCTTTCCAACTCATCCCCGGTCAGGGCACCCAGTTCCTGAAACACCGGCTCCAGATGATCACGCAGTTCCGCGGGCAGATACACCGACAACAAACGGGCGAAATCCGGGTCCTGTTGGTAAGCATTGTTCCCCTGGCTGTCCGGAATATTGCGATAAATCACCTTGGCCATGGCAAACCTCTCTTATTCATAGTATTTATCGCATGATATAAAGGGATTTTCCTGACCTCCAATCCGATTTTTCTATTTATCAATAGCATTTTCAGTATTCTTAATGGGAGCCGGAGCATGGCCCTGACCTTCCGCCAATTACGCTACTTTCTGGTACTCGCCGAGGACCTGCATTTCGGACGCGCCGCCAAACGTCTGCACATCTCCCAGCCGCCGCTGAGCGCCAGTCTGCGCCAGTTGGAAGAGGAACTGGGGGTAAAGCTGCTGGAACGCAGCAGCAAGCACGTAGCCCTGACGCCGGCCGGCGAGGTGTTTCAGCGCGAAGCCCGGCGGCTGCTGGAGAATCTGGAAGCCTCACAGAACCTGGTGCAGCGGATCGCTTCCAGCGCCTCCGGCGTGGTGCGGATGGGATTCACCCCGGCGATGATTTTTCGCCACCTGCCGGCGATGTTGAGGCAACTGGAAGACGCCCACCCGGGTATCGAGGTGCAGTTGATCGAACGTAATTCGGCGGAACAGCTTGCGGCGCTGCAGGCCAGGCAACTGGATCTGGCCTTCATCCATGCCATGCCGCTGCCGGACGGTATTGCCTCGCTACCCATTGCCGAGGATCCGTTCCTGGCCTGCCTGCCTCCGCACCATCCGCTGGCTTCGCGGCGCTCGCTGACGCTGCGGGATCTGGCCGGCGAGCCGCTGATCATGTTCAGCCGCAATCTGGCACCCCATTATTACGATCGCATCATTTCCCAGTTTCACCTGGCCGGGCTGGAGCCGCAGATCCGCCACCAGGTGACGCACTGGCTCACCATAATGGCGCTGGTGGCCCACGGCATGGGCGTCTCTCTGGTGCCCAAGGCGCTGACCGGAGCGCGCTTCCGTCAGGAGGTGTTCCTGCCGATCGAGGACGCCCCGGCCCACCACCAGTCGCTGTGCATCTGGCCGCGGGATCAGCCCAATCCGAGCCGGGATCTGGTCATCGAGGTGATCACGCAATGCGTGGAAGCGACAGCGCCGCCAGTGGGGCGCTGATCCTGGCTATTCGCGACCAAGCTCGCTCCCACAGCGACTTCGTAGCCCTCTGTGGGAGCAAGCTTGCTCGCGAATGGCCAATGGTGCGTTGCGACTCAGGCCGGATCGCGGAATGGCCTCACCACCGCCATGACAATCACCATGCACACCAGCGAGCAGGCGAACATGGCGGCGATCACCGACGGCAGGGTTTCCGGCAGTAGCGTGGACAAGGCGCTCAACGCTCCGGCGATGCCGAACTGAGCCGCCCCCAGCAGCGACGCGGCGGTGCCGCCGTGACGGTCGAAGTACTCCATGAAGCAAGCCTGATTGTTCGGCACCACCCCACCCTGAGCCCCCACGGTAAGCATCATTGCCGGCAGGAACAGCCACACCGGCGCGCCGGTGGCGGTCATGATCGCCAGCAACAGACAGCCGGCGAATTGCAGCACCAGAAAACCGCACAAAATCTGGCGGGAGGAAAACCGGTTCAACAACACCCGGTTGGTGAGGTTGGCAATCAGCATCATCACGATGTTGGCGCCAAACATCAGTGCGAATACGCTCTCCGAGTGACCAAAGTGTTCCTGATAAATAAAGGACGCGTGGGTAATGAACAGCATCATTACCGAAAACGCGAACGCCTGCAGGAACAGGAAAGGCAGCGCCGGGGTGATGGCGAACACCGCCTTGTAACGCTGCCAGAGAGACTCGGCTGGCGCCGCACCGCCGCCATTGCGCGGGCTCTGCCGCAGCACGAAAAAGTAAGTCAGCGGCGCCAGACATACCGCGTACACCGCCAGTAACTGAAAGATGGTATGCCAGCTTCCCACCGCCAGAATGGCGCTGCCGATGCTTGGCGCCACCCCAGGCGCCACCACCATGATCAAACCGATCATACTGAACAGCTTGGCGGCATCCGCGCCATGCACCCGGTCCCGTACCAGTGCCGGCACCAGCACCGCGACGCAGCCGCCGCCGAAGGCCTGCAGCGCCCGCCAGCCCAACAACGCGGAGATCGATTCCGAGCTGCTGACACCGAGGCACGCGACCATGAAAATCAGCAGCCCCAGATACATCACCCGCGCCCGGCCGATGGCATCGGACAGCGGCCCGCCCACCAATTGCCCCATCGCCAGGCCGAACACATAAATCGACAGGCTGCGGGCGATCTCACTGATCTCCACCCCCAAGGCTTCGGCCATGCGGGGAAACGCCGGCAGATAGGCATCCACCGACAAAGGCCCCAAGGCCATGGCCAGTGCCAATACGACAGGCAAGGTAACCGGGTAAGGACGGGACATAGGAGACCTGATGCTGGGGTGTGAACGGGGGACAATAAATAGTTGATATAGTCAAATAATAGAGACGCGCAACGCCGATTTCAACCTTGACCCGTCTGATCGCCCGGCTCAATGAACAGAGGAGCTGGAGAACAGATTCATGACCACCACGCCGGATATGATCAGCGCCATCCCCAACATCGCCGGTGCATCCAGCTTCTGCCCATAAATCAGCCAGGACAGCAACGCCACCAGCACCACGCCAAGGCCGGACCAGATGGCGTAGGCCACGCCCACCGGAATCACTCGCAATGTCAGCGACAGGAAGTAGAACGCCAGCCCGTACCCCAACACCACCACCAGCGACGGCCACAGCCGGGTAAAGCCTTCACTGGCTTTCAACGCCGACGTCGCCGCCACCTCGGAGACAATGGCAATCAACAGGAACAGTCCGTTTTTCATGCGCGCCTCCCATGTCGGGCGTCACTCCAGAAGGAAGCATGATACCCGTCCAGGATAACGTTCGGCACGTTCGGTTACGCTAATTACACCCTGATCAGGTTACCGTTTTCCGTCATCGCGCAGGTGCAGAGCGAATCCGCTGTCGCCGGCGCCCTCCAATCCGGGCCGCAATTCGCACTCGGGGATGGTGTAATCGCCGGCATTCTGCTGGCGGTATGCCAGCGGCGCAATGGTTTCCAGATTGCCCAGCCGCTCCCGCAATCGCCGCGCCGCGCTCTCAAAGTCCCGTTCACCGAAACGGTCCGCCTGATACACCACGAACGGCGGCAGAACCTGATAACCGGGATAGAACAGGATGCCGTGGTGGATCGGGAACAACAGATCCTCCATTGGGCCGTTGATGCCGCGAGCGGAGTAATGCTCCCGCCAACCACCAACAGTCACCATCAGCATCGCTTTTTTCCCCGCCAGGCTGCCCTCGCCATAGCGGTCTCCCCAGCGATGATCGCTATGCTCCCCCACGCCATAGGCGAAACCATAGGCGAACACGCGATCCACCCAACCCTTCAAAATCGCCGGCATGGAAAACCACCACAGTGGGAACTGCAGAATCAAGGTATCCGCCCACCGCAGTTTCTCAATTTCCATCGCCACATCCGCGGTCAAACCGTCGGCAACCAACGCGTCCTTGGAGGCGCCGGGCACTTTCAGCCGCGACCGCGCCGGCAACGCCGGGAAATCGGCGCGATCCACCTGGGACTTCCAGCCCTGGGCATACAGATCCGAGACCCGCACCTCATGCCCCAACGCTTGCAACTCACTTACCGCCACATCACGCAGGGCGCCATTCAACGAGCGGGGTTCCGGATGGGCGAACACCAGTAATACCTTCATGGATCCTCTCCATTGATTGCTTGGAGAAAGAACCATAGCCAGGAAGGCGTTTATCCGGTATACCATGGCAATACATAACATTTAGCTGAAAAATGGATAAATCAAACATCAGTCTGGAGCGCTTGCGCAGCTTCGTCCGCGTCGTCGAAAGGGGTGGTCTGTCGGCGGTGGCACGGGAACTGGGCATAGGGCAATCCACCGTGACCCGTCACCTGCGGGAACTGGAGGAAGCACTGGGAGTACCGCTGCTCAGCCGCACCACTCGCCGTGTCACCGTCACCGAGGAGGGCCGCCGCTACTACACCCGATGCGTGCAGATTCTGCGTCTGCTGGATCAGGCGGCGGCGGAAGCTCGCAGTGCCCGTCGCGCTGAAGCCGGCACCATCCGCTTGTCCTGCTCCGCCGCGTTTGGCGTGCGGCAAGCCAGCCGGCTGGTATTCGCTTTCCAGGATCGTTACCCGGACATCGATGTCGATTTCAATCTCACCGATGAACGCATTGACCTGGTCCGCGAAGGCGTGGACCTGGCCCTGCGTCTGGGCCCGCTCAACGACAGTAATCTCAAGCTACGCCCGCTGGGCCGCTCCCAACGCCTGCTGGTGGCCTCGCCGGAGTATCTGGCCCTCCACGGTACACCCACCTCCATCGAGGCCCTGTCCCGGCATCAGGGCGTGCGCATGACCAATGTGGCGGGCAGTGATACCCTGACCCTGCAAGGACCGGATGGCCGCCAACATGCCGTGCCGTTCGGCGGACGCCTGCGTGTCGATCATGGCCTGGCTGCCCGTGAAGCCTTCGCCGCCGGCCGCGGACTCGGCCCCGTCCATCACTGGCTGGTGGATGACCTGCTGGCCTCGGGGCGGCTTGTGCGGATTCTGCCGGACTATACGTTGCCGCCGGTACCGATCAATCTGCTGATCGTGCCGGAACGCGCCGGCATCGCCCGGGTGCGCTTGTTGATCGATTTTCTGGTTGAGAAGATAAAGGACATTCCCGGAATGGAGCAGGCATGAAAAACAGGCCCTTGTTATGACCGCGACTGATGGCCGCAACCGCTCCATTCCCTGACCAGCCGCTCCCGACCATCCGGAGAGAGCACCACCGATTGAATCAAGGAAGCCGCATGCACTCGCTTTTCGTGGAAGAAACCTGGATCAACGCCTCCCAGGGGCGCCTTTTCGTGAAACGCTGGACACCGAAAAACATCGCCACTCCGACGCCGATAGTTCTGTTCCATGATTCACTGGGCTGTGTCGCACTATGGCGCGACTTCCCGCAACAGCTTGCCGGTGTCACCGGGCGGGAGGTGATCGCCTATGACCGGCTTGGCTTCGGCCAATCGGATCCTCACCCCGGCACATTGGAGCCCGACTTCGTACGGCGGGAAGCGCAGGATACTTTCCCCGAACTTTGCCAGGCGCTGCAATTGCAGAATACGGTGGTCTTCGGACACAGCGTCGGCGGCGGCATGGCCACCTTCTGCGCCACTGCTTTCGCCGACCGCTGCCAGGCGTTGATCACGGAATCCGCCCAGACCTTCGTCGAGGATGTCACCCTGGCCGGCATTCGTGACGCCGACCGCGGCTTCGCCGAAAAAGAACAAATGGATCGTCTGCGCAAATATCACGGCGACAAAGCGGAATGGGTACTCAGCGCCTGGGTCGACACCTGGCTTTCCCAGCCTTTCCAGGACTGGACGCTCAATGACGCCCTGCCCCAGGTGCGTTGTCCGGTGCTCGCCATCCATGGTGACCAGGATGAGTACGGCTCGCTGATTCACCCTGAACGCATCACCTCCCTGTGCGCCGGGCCGGCGACGAAGAAGATCGTGCAGGACTGTGGCCATGTACCACACAAGGAAAAACCGGAGGAAGTGCTGGACGCGATCAAGGCGTTCTTCCGGCAGCTCCCTTCATGACACAATTCGGCGCCACAGTGCCCGGCCCACGATATGCACTTTATCCCTGGGCGCCATCCGCCCCAAATTGGTTTTGATCACCCCTTTGGTGAACCGTGTGGGCTTGCTGTAATCAATATGGACATTGACCACGACCGCCTTTCCATCCGCGGCCAGTTCCAGCGCCCTGTCAATGGCATCCGCCACCTCGCCATTGCCGGTCAATTCCACATAGGCGGTTCCCAGGGCCCGCGCCAAGGCACCGTAATCCACCTTGCCCAGAACGGTACAGGTCTTGCGTCGATAAGGCAGATACTGGGCCTGTGCAATCTGGGACAGTTCGCCATCATTGAATACAAACACCACCACACCCAGTTCTTCACGTGCCGCCGTCAACAATTCCATTGCCGTCATGGCAAAAGCACCATCACCGGCGATCCCCACCACCTGGCGATCCGGATTGGCGAGGCGGGCACCGATCACCGCCGGAACGCAATACCCCATGGCATTGAAATCGCTGGGTGACAGAAAGGTTCTGGCGCCGATGATCGGCATCAGCTCCGCCGCGAGGAAGGTGTGGTTGCCGTCGTCGGCGACGATGATGGCGTCGTCCTTCAAAGCCCGGCGTAGTTGATCGAAAAAGACCACCGGATTCACTCTGTCCTTACTGTCATGGCTCCGCCATTCCTGCCGATAGGCGGCTTTGTGCCCGGCGATTCTCCGATGTATCCCGGTATTGGCGGGTGCCTGCTTGAGTGCCATGACCTCCTCCAGCAATGCTGGCATCACTGTCGCGGCATCCCCTTCAATAACGTGGCGGGCAGGATAGTTGGCGTTGAACACCGCGGGATTGATGTCCACATGTATCAACGCCGGTGGCGGTCGAACACCGTAACTGCCAGTAGGAATCTCCGAAAACCGGGTACCCACCGCCAGCAGACAATCCACTTCCGCGAACACCTCGGTGGCCGCCGGCACAGCGTATTCCCCCATGCCCATGCCGGTATGCAACGGATGGTCAGCAGGGAAGGCGCTCAGCCCCTGTAGCGTCGTCGCCACCGGCGCCTCCAGATGTTCTGCCAGAGTGATCAAGGCCTGCCGCGCCTGCATGGCCCCCCATCCCACGAAAAACCCCGGCTGACGCGCCGCCACCAATTCCCTGGCGGCGGTTTCTATCAGTTTCCGCTCCGGTGATCGCGCCAACGGCATCCCCCGCCATTCCGGCATCCGCTCCACCTCACCGAGGAAATTGCCAATGTTATAGGGTATTTCCACGAACACCGGTCCAGGCTCGCCGCTGACCGCGGTTTCATAAGCCCGATAAAGGGTCGGAATAACATCCTCATGGCAACGGATGCGCCAGGTGGCTTTGGTGATAGGTGTCAACAGCGCGTGCTGATCCATCTCATGGAGTTGATACCGGTGATCACTTTCACTGTGGATACCGCCGCACAGAATCAGCATCGGAATACCATCGATACCAGCCTCGCCAATGCCACTGGCGGCATGAGTGACACCAGCCGCCGGCACGATCAGCAAAGTACCGATCCCCGCCCCGGTGCGGCTCACCGCGTCCGCCATGAAGGCGGCACCGCCTTCATGGGTCACCAGGATCGGAGTGATGTGTTCCGATGAATGCAACTGGTCATACAACTCGGTGGTGTGCACTCCGGGAATGCCGAAAGTATGACGAATCCCCAACTGTTCCAATGCGAATCGCACCAAGGCCGCGCCGGTTTTTTTCATGATCCCCCCAAGAGATTATTGGTTCCGGTTTCACCTTTTTTATAGCCCGCCGGCGATGCCTCGCACCGCCCGCCGGCCGGTCAAAATGCAGCTGGAAAGAAAAGTGCCTTCCAGTGAACGCACACCACAGATGCCGCCACCACCGAAGCCCGCCGCCTCCCCAGCCGCGTAGAGACCGGGAATCACCTTTCCACTCCGGTCCAACACACGGGAATGCAGATCGGTCAGCATGCCGCCCATGCTTTTGCGGCTGATCAAACGCTCCCGTATCGCCACCAACGGACCCGCCGTCCGATCCAGAATCGGCTGTCGCCGGCATGTCCGCAGGCGATCCGGAGTCCAGTCGCGCAGTTGCCGTATGCGCCGGAGCTGATCGTCGTTGTGCCAACGGGCATGGCGCCCCAGAGCGGCATCCCAGGCAAGGAGGTCGTTGACCATGCCACTGACATCCACCCTGGCTTCACCGACCCGCTCGTCCATGCGTACCGCCAGAGCTTCCGGCGTTTCCGCCGTCACCACATCCGGACAATGATCGATCAGCCAATCCACCAGGGAGGGGTCACCGCCTTTCAAGGTGTTCCACAACACCTTCATTATTCGGCGGTCACGAAAATCGGGATTGGTGTCGGTGCCCGATATTGCCAGTTCCTTCACCGCGATACGGTAATTGAGAACCTGCCAGGAATATTGATAAGGTAAGTGCCCGGTCCACCGGCACAACTCACGAGTATCGAAACCGGACACCAATGGCATTGGGCCAATGCGACGCCCGTGACCGTCCATCCACAGAGCGGAACGGGGCGGGATCAAACTCAGACCATGGCCGGGCCAGGCTGGCTCCGGGTGGCCGACCCCGGCAGCGTAGTTCCACATGCGCTGCAGGTTCACCACCTGCCCTCCCAGGGCAGCCACCTGCTCATGCAGCGCGCCATCAATATCCGGATGAGTCCCCGAGAGCATATTGTCCGGCACCGGCCCCAGAGCCGGATCCCAATATTGGCGGACCTTATCCGGGTTTCCGGCGATACCGCCGGTGCAAACCAGGACATGTTCGGCGGCAACCCGGATCTCCGTGGCGCCAGCGTCGCCAAGGCATCCCACTACCCGCCCTGCGGCCATATCCAGTGTTTTGATGCGGCACCCTGTGACCGTGGTCAATCTGTGACGGTTTGGATGTTTATTCAGATGGTGTAACAGCGTCTCCACCATGCCGCGCCCACAACCCCAGGCAATGTGATATCGAGGCAGACTGTTACCATCGCCATAAAGCCCCCGCTCCACCCACTGCACGGAAGGCACGAAGCGTACCCCGAGACGCCTGAGCCAGTCGTACACTTCACCCCGGCACTGGTGCGCATAGGTTTCCGCCCAGGCCCGTCCCCAATGATCCCCGGGGCCAAACCGGGCTGCCCGCAGCCAGTCATCGAACAACCGTTCCGGCGAATCCGGAATGCGCTGCCGGGCCTGCTCGGGAGTGTCGACCAGCAACATGCCACCAAAAGCATCGTGGGCCTGACCACCCAACCGCGGCTCCCGTGATCCGTCCAGCAGGATCACCGGGATATCGTGATCCAGCAGCTCCAGACAAGCGCTAAGGCCGGCCAGCCCCGCCCCGATAACCGCTACCTCAGAGGAATACGTCGGCATGCCAGGATTCTTTTTATATGTAAGGAGCGTCGATCCTTGCCCAGGGGACACGTCGAAGCCTTGACTCGTATCAAGGGAACCGCGGAATTGTTCTTTTATGTATCCCCAAACGGGAACGTCACATTAACGACGACAAAGGCCCCTGGTGTTTGCCCTGCAACCTGACCCACGACATGCACGAGATGCACTGGCCCTGGCGCGCCTTGGCGTGATTCAGAATCTGTAGACGAACCCGAGCAGCCCGATGGCATGCGTGTCGTCCTCGACCAGAGGACTGTCCGCTGCTTCACCAAGCAGACGCGTTACCCCAACGGCTCCCCAGGCGCTGACTGTCTCCGTCATCCGATAGCTGGCGCTGATGCGGAGCGAGGCATCCTTGAAACCGTCCTCCGGTTGATACGGGGCCAATCCCGATGCCGCCGACTCGGTGGCATCAATGCCGAAATAACTGATCATGTATTTCTCATTGGCCCAGGTCGCGCCCAGGCTCGGGGTCACCATCAACCGTTCCGTGGCGTGAATGGGATAAGCCAGAACGGCATTGACCAGCAACCCTCGCTCCACTTCGGTAATGGCCCGAGTGGCGGCCAGGGTAGCCACCGCACCCCAAAGTCTCGTCGAGACAAACAGCCGTGCCCCCAGAGCACTGTCTACCTCGTCGATTCCCCTGGGCACATCATCATCCTGGTAACCTCTCATCCAGTTAGCGCTGACGCCCGCCGTGAATCCGTCGGTATCGATGGCGGTGATACCAATGCCCTCGCCGCTTCTGGCGAAGAAGCGGCCATAGCGTGCGTCAATAAGCGGAACGGGCTCGGCCTCATATTCATCGGAGCCCTGGTATCGGGGCAGTCCCGCGACCCCCAGGCCCAGGGCCAAATGACGGGAGCGGGCTTGTTCCGAATCCGCCGTGCCAAGCTCCAATTCACCCGGCAGCCCCGCTTCCAGATCCGAATCCGCCATCGCCGACGCCGAGATACCCAGCATCACCATACCCAGCGAGCATCTAAAACCCGCCTCACCCATGCGTCTCAACCCATGACCATTTGTCATTTTCATGCCTCGCCAATTAAGATGCGTTGACGCATCCTATTGATTGACTTCCCGGCAAGTCAAGATACATTCATGCATCTTAATAAAGGATTCATATGATGAAAGGACGCCGGCGCGGCGCGGATCTCGAGGCCGCGCTGCTGGAAGCAGCCTGGACGGAACTGACCGAACGCGGATATGGCGGTTTAACCATGGAGGGCGTGGCCAATCGGGCCGGCACCAGCCGACCGGTACTGGCCCGGCGCTGGAACGACAAAGCGGAACTGGCCATCGCGGCGATCCGGCATCAGATGACAAAGCACCCCATGGCCGTGGCGGATCGTGGCGATCTGCGCACGGAGTTGCTGGAATACCTGGAGCTGGCATCCACCCGTGCCAAGGGGATCGCCGCCGTCTTCACCTTATTCTCCAGCGAGTATTTTCAAGACACCTCCTCCACGCCGCAGGACCTGCGCACTGCCCTGTTGGCAGGCGGCAAGGAAACGCTCAGGGCACTACTGGACAGAGCGGTGGAGCGTGGTGAGATCCTGGAGCAAAACCTTGCTCCTCCGGTGGATACTCTGCTGGGCGTGCTGTTTCGTCACCACGTCCTGATGACCTTCTCACCACCGCCGGAGGCATTACGAACGGCGTGGGTGGACAGGATTTTTTTGCCGTTGGTGAAACCACAAGAAGAGTCGTAACAGCGACGAATGATAAACCTGCCGAAAATCCGGCGGATATCACTCGAAACTCAAGGGGATAAATCAAGGGGATAGTGGTGCGCCAGGAGGGACTTGAACCCCCACACCTCTCGGCACCAGAACCTAAATCTGGCGTGTCTACCAATTCCACCACTGGCGCGGGCGGGCACATTGTAGCAGCCAGCCGGGCAAAAGCCAGCCGGCTGTATGGGCCGATAAGGGATCAGCGCTCCAATTGATCCAGGCGGTTGTTGACCTGGATGCGGTAGGCATCGAAGGCCTGGATGGCGGCTTCGATTTCCTTGAGGCGCTCGTCGCTTTGGCCGCTGGTGCGGGTCTGCAAGCGGCTGATGGCGGTTTGCTGGTTCTTGCTCTGCTGTTCCAGTTGTTTCAGCGAGTCCACCAGCACATCCACCTGGGTTTGCAACTGACCGACCTGGGTACGCAGTTGGGCATTGCTGTCGTTGACCGATTTCACCGCGCTGTCCAATTGCTTGCGCACCGCCTCCGCCTGGCCGCCGGCCTTGCGGATGGCCTCATCGTAACCGGCCACGGTTTTTTTCAGTTCCGCCAGGCTGGCCTGGGTGGATTGGACGCTTTGGGCCTGTTTCTTGATCGCCGCGTCGTTGGCGGCGATGGCATCCTTATTGCCCTTATTACTCAGATCCCACAGTTTGCGGATTTCGGAACCGTGCTCCTTCACCGTCTTGTTCAGATCGCCGACGTTGGCCTGCAGTTTGCTGTAGGACTCGGTGGCGGATTCACCGGTCTCGGACAGCTTGGACTGCAGATTGCCGAGTTGCTCGGACGACTCGCTGATCCGCGTTTCCATCCGCGCTTGCAGCCGGGAGATTTCGCTGTAGAAGTAGCCCGCGACCACCGCCAGAAGCACAGCCAGCACCAAGGTGGCGGCGATCCAGCCGCCACTGCCGCCGCCCTTGGCGCGCGCTGGTGGCTCGCGTCGGCCACCGCCCCCTCCCCCGCCACGGCGGGCCGGCTCCCTGGCCGGCGGCCGGTTGTGACTGGAATGGGGCGGATCATCCAGGGAAAGATCGTCGATATCACCCAGCTTGACGTCACGCTCTTGGGTCATAGGGCATCCTGAAGTGGTACCAGTAAAGTGAACGGGAATCTGTCAGACAGGCGGAAACGGCCGCCGTTCAAGGCGCCCATATTACCGTGTCGGGGGAGGCTTGTCCGGCATCGCGTCACGGCCGGCGGGGAGAGGGGATACCGCCGCCGCCACGACGGGCCGGAGGCTCGTCTGGCGGCGCGGTGGCCTGGAGCGGCGCGTTATGGCGCCGCCAGCAGGGCTGGATCAACCGGCGAAGTTTTTCGCGGCGAAGTCCCAGTTGATCAGGTTCCAGATGGTTTCCAGATACTTGGGACGGGCATTGCGGTAATCGATGTAGTAAGCGTGCTCCCACACGTCCACGGTCAGCAGCGGGGTCTGGCCCTTGCCGTGAGCGATCGGGGTGTCGGCGTCATCGGTGTTGACGATTTCCAGGCTGCCGTCGCTGTTTTTCACCAGCCAGGTCCAGCCGGAGCCGAAGTTACCAGCCGCCTTGGCGTTGAACTCTTCCTTGAACTTGTCGAAGGAACCAAAGGCTTTGTTGATCGCATCGGCCAGATCACCGGTGGGCGCGCCACCGCCGTTGGGGCTCAGGCTGTTCCAATAGAAGGTATGGTTCCATACCTGCGCCGCCTGGTTGAACAACCCCCCTTTGGCGGACTGGATGATCTCCTCCAGGGACTTGTTCTCGTCGTCCGTGCCTTTGGTCAACTCGTTGAGCTTGGTGACGTAGGCGTTGTGGTGCTTGCCGTGATGATATTCGAGGGTTTCCTGGGAGATGTGCGGTTCCAGGGCGTTCTTCTCGTACGGAAGCGGCGGAAGTTCAAAAGCCATAGTCATTTCCCCTGACTGTTATCTGACGTGTTGCCATTGAAGCGGATGATCGCAGCCACCCGCAGGCGGAAGTTGCGCTCCCACCCGTGGCCCGGAGCATCATAGCAAGCGGCTTTTCGGGGAACCACATAGACCGGCACTATCGTGTCGATTGGGTGCGGCTGTGTCATCCGCGTCGGTGTCTCTGACACTTGGGGACGATCCGGCCCATCTCAAGTACAATGATGGCGGTTTTTACATCTTGGCTGACCGCCATGGAGCGGTGGACGGCCACCATGATCGAGGAAAAATCATGTCCCAAGACTCCGTTGTCATCGTTAACGGCGCCCGTACTCCCATGGGCGGCTTCCAAGGCAGCCTGGCGCCGGTGACCGCGCCCACTCTGGGCGCCGCCGCCATCCGTGAAGCGGTGGCCCGCGCCGGCCTCAAGGCCACCGATATCGAGGACGTGGTGATGGGTTGCGTGCTGCCGGCCGGTCTCAAGCAGGGCCCGGCGCGCCAGGCCATGCGCCAGGCCGGTCTGCCGGACAGCACCGGCGCCACCACCGTCAACAAGCTGTGCGGTTCCGGCATGCGCGCCACCATGTTCGGTCACGACATGATCAAGGCGGGCAGCCATGACATCGTCGTCACCGGCGGCATGGAGTCCATGACCAACGCCCCCTATGTGCTGGACAAGGCCCGTTCCGGCCTGCGCATGGGCCATGGCCAGATCCATGACCACATGTTCCTGGACGGTCTGGAAGACGCCGAGACCGGCCGTCTGATGGGCTCTTTCGCGCAGGAAGTGGCGGACCAGCGTGGCATCACCCGCGAGCAAATGGACGCTTTCGCCATCGAATCACTGAAACGCGCCCAGACCGCCATCGAGCAGGGCTGGTTCAAGGATGAGATCGTGCCGGTCACCGTGACCACCCGTAAGGGCGAAGTGGTGGTGGATACCGATGAGCAGCCGGGCAACGCCAACATCGACAAGATTCCGAATCTGAAACCGGCGTTCAAGAAGGACGGCACCGTCACCGCCGCCAACGCCAGTTCCATTTCCGACGGCGCTTCCGCGCTGGTGCTGGCACGGGAATCGGTGGCCACCGAACGGGGTCTGCAGCCCATGGCACGCATTCTCGGCCATGCCACCAACAGCCGCCACCCCAGCGAATTCACCGTGGCCCCCATCGGCGCCACCGAGAAACTGCTGAAGAAGGTGGGCTGGAGCGTGGACGACGTGGATCTGTTCGAGATCAACGAAGCCTTCGCCATGGTGGCGATGCTGCCGATGATCGATCTGGGCATCCCCCACGACAAGCTGAACATCCACGGCGGCGCCTGTGCCCTGGGCCACCCGATCGGTTCCACCGGCTCGCGCATCATCCTGACGCTGATTCATGCACTCAAACGCACCGGCGGCAAACGCGGCGTGGCCAGCCTGTGTATCGGCGGCGGCGAAGCCACCGCGGTGGCCATCGAGCTGCTGTAAAAAACGCCGCGTCGTCAGGCAGCGCCCCACACACCGGGCCACGGAGCTCCTACAGCGGCTCCGTGGCACCCTTGATGAGAAGGTGATCAGCGTGCGGATGTGCCAGCGGTAATATCCCGTTGCAACTCCGGCGTCGGCATTGATACGCAAACGCTATCCTGGGGCCTAGAATTGACCGATTAGTCATCATTCTAGGGAGTACCATGTCCGCCCTGCCCGTCATTACCGCCGTGGGCGGCATCAACGCCGCCGGCCGTACCTCCATGCACCACGGCTTCCGCCGCATGGTGTTCGAAGCGCTGGATGCCCACCGACAACAACAGACTCTGGACAGCCTGTCCGCGCTCACCGGCCTGAGCGACCGCCAGCAACTGCTGAACGCCACCTTGATCCGTGAACTGCCGGAAGCGGTGCGCATCACCATGGCGAGCAACGGCCATAGCGACGCGCCGGTGACTCTGGAGATGCGCAACCTTGATCTGCCCCACCCCTTGCCGGAGGGCTGGCAAGTCACCGAGCTGAACCGGCATCGCAGCCGGGTCACCGTGCCCGCCGGGGCCGAACTGCGCGCGCCGGCGGCCATCACCCGGCGAGTCAGCGCCGCCGGCCAACTGCCCAGCGGTTTCGATCCCGCCACTCTGTACGCTTCACGCAACCACCCCCGTGCCTTGCAGATGGCCATTTACGGTGTCAGTGACGCCTTTGGCATGCTCGGTATTCCCTGGGATCAGTTGCGTGGCCGGCTGGCACCGGACGAGGTCGCGGTGTTCGCCTCCAATGCCATGGCGCAACTGGACGACCATGGTCTCGGCGGCATGATGCGCGCCCCGTCGCTGGGCCAACGCACCACCTCCAAACAATGCCCGCTGGGCCTCGGCGAGATGACCGCCGATTTCATCAACGCCTATGTGCTGCGCAGCCCTGGTGGTACCGGTGGCATGCTCGGCGCCTGTGCCACTTTCCTCTACAACCTGGAAAGAGCCGTGCACGCGATCCGCAACGGCCGTGCCCGGCTGGTGGTGGTGGGCACCAGTGAAGCGCCGCTGGTACCGGAAGTGCTGGAAGGCTACCGTGCCATGGGCGCGCTCGCCGAGGATGAAGCCCTGGCGGCCCTGGACGGCACCAAACAGGCCGACCTGCGCCGCGCCTGCCGGCCGTTCTCGGACAACTGCGGTTTCACCATGGCGGAGTCCGCCCAGTTCGCGGTGGTGATGGACGACAGCCTGGCGCTGGAGTTGGGCGCGGACATTCTGGCGTCGGTACCGGACGTCTTCGTCCACGCCGATGGCGCCAAGAAATCCATTTCCTCGCCGGGCATCGGCAATTACCTGACCCTCGGCCGCGCCGCTTCCCTGGTCCGTCAACTGCTGGGCGAGGATGCCCTGCGCAACAACAGTGTGGTGCACGCCCATGGCACCGGCACGCCGCAGAACCGGGTCACCGAATCCCACGTCCTCAACGAAGTCGCCAAGGCCTTCCACATCAGCGACTGGCCGGTGGCCGCGATCAAAGCCTACGTGGGCCATTCCCTGGGCAGCGCCGGTGGTGATCAACTGGCTTCCGCGGCGGGGACTTTCCAGGATGGCTTACTGCCGGGGATCGCCACGGTGGACCATTTCGCCGCCGATCTGCATGACAGCAATCTGTCGTTCTCCCGCGAGCACCGGGAGATGCGGCCCTCGGCGGCGCTGCTCAACTCGAAAGGGTTCGGCGGTAACAACGCCACCGCCGTGATGTTGTCCCCGGACGCCACCCTGGACCTGCTGCGCCGCCGCCATGGCCAAAGCACGCTGGACAGTTGGCGGGACCGGGTGGCCGACACCCGCGAAGCCGCCGCCGACTACGAACGACGAGCCCTGGCTGGCGAAACCGCGCCGGATTACTACTTCAACGACGGCGTCCTCAGTGGCGACGACCTGAGCATCACCGACCAGTCCATCCGTCTGCCCGGCTGGGATCAGGCGCTGACCTTCCGCGACGACCCGGGCTTCGACGACTACCGCTAAGGACAGCAGATCGCTCCCGCCCGCCGGACCCTCCGGCGGGCTCAATTCTAAAGTTTGGTAAAATCTGCGGAACCCGGTCCGCAAAATGGGCGAGGGCCTGCTTCGCTGCGTTACCGTGGGGTGCACGGATGTTCCCTCACAATAAGCAGAGAAGGAGTTCTCCATGGCCGCCTCACGTTCCCGCGATATTCTGCTCTTCCTGATCGGCGCCGTCGTCGCCCTGTTCGGTGTTGCCTTCACCATCGAGGGCGGTTGGCTGGTGTCGGTGGGTGGCACCTGGTATTACCTGCTGGCCGGCCTCGCCATGATCGTCTCCGGTTTGTTGCTGATCACCGGGCGCCGGGCCGGCGTCGGCATTTACGTTCTGGTGTTCATTGGCACCCTGCTGTGGACGCTGTGGGAAGCCGGCGGCAACTACTGGGGCTGGATTCCGCGCATGGACGTGGTGATCGGGCTCGGTGTGGCGGTGGCCCTGGCTGCTCCCAGGTTGCGTAACGGCTTTGCCCCCGGTGCTTCTTATTCTGTCGCGGGGGCGCTGGTGGTGCTGATGGTGGTCGGCCTCGGGCTGGCGTTCGTGCCGTTCGGCGCGGTCAACCCCAAGCCGGTCCCCGGACCGGACAGTGCCCGACTGGCCACCGCGGTGGGCGACGCGCAACCGGCGGACAATCCGCACCCCGGCGACTGGCCCGCCTACGGCGGCGGCAATAGCGCGCAACGCTACTCATCGCTGGATCAAATCACCACCGACAACGTCGCCGGCCTGGAACGGGCCTGGGTCTATCGTACCGGCGATCTGCTGGACCGGCGCTGGGGCGCGGAGACCACACCGCTCAAAGTCGGCGACGACGTCTTTTTGTGTACCTCCCGCAACATCATTATTTCCCTGAACGCCGCCGATGGCCGGGAAAACTGGCGCTACGACCCCGAAGTATCCGAGGACGCCATTCCCTATACCGCCGCCTGCCGCGGAGTGACCTACTATCAGGTACCGGAAGAACGTCTGGCGACACTGCCCGGCGGCGCCGGAGACGGCAGTGGCCCGGCCTGCGCCCGCCGTATTTTTTCCGGCACCCTGGACGGTCGCATCGTCGCCGTGGACGCCGCCACCGGCGAACCCTGCCAGGATTTCGGTAACGGCGGCCAGGTGGATATCAAGGAAAACATGGGCGATACCCCGCCCGGCTATGTCTCGATCAATTCAGCGCCAGTGATCGTACGGGATGTGGTGATCACCGGGCACCAGGTACTGGATGGCCAGAAACGGGATGCGCCGTCCGGCGTGATCAAGGGATTCGATGCTCTCACCGGCGAACTGAAATGGGCCTGGGACGCCGGCCGGCCGGAGCAAAGCGAGCCCCTCAGCGGCGACCGGATCTACACCCGTGGCTCGCCGAATATGTGGACCACGGCGGTGGGCGACAATGCTCTGGGTATGGTGTACCTGCCGATGGCCAACTCCGCCGCCGATTACTGGAGCACACCGCGCAGCGAAGCGGAAAACAAATGGGCGGCGTCGCTGGTGGCGCTGGACGCCAGCACCGGTAAACCAGCCTGGCACTTTCAGGTCGCGCACAAGGACGTCTGGGATTATGACCTGGGTTCGCAACCCTCGTTGCTGGATTTCCCCACCAGCAAGGGACCGGTGCCAGCGATTCTGCTACCGACCAAGCAAGGCGAATTCTATGTGTTCGACCGGCGCACCGGCGAAGCGCTCACCGGTATCGAGGAAAGGCCGGTGCCCCAGGGCGGCGCCGAACCGGAGCAACGCAGCGCGACTCAGCCTTTCTCCACCTGGCACAGCCTGAAACAGCCCGACCTCACCGTGCATGACATGTGGGGGATGACGCCGTTCGACCAGATGTATTGCCGGGTGCAGTTCCACAAAGCCGACTACAGGGGCATGTACACGCCGCCCAACGCGGACCGGCCATGGATCGAGTTCACCGGCTACAACGGCGGCTCCGACTGGGGCAGCGTGGCGCTGGACCCGTCCCGCGGCGTGATGATCGCCAACTACAACATCACCCCCAATTACAATCGGCTGGTGCCACGGGAGCTGGCCAATCAATACGGCTGGCTGCCACGCGGCGAGGGCGACGCCAAGGACCATGGCGACGCCGAGGGCGCCGGCGACCCGCAAGCGGGCACGCCCTATGCGATTGACGTGAACGCGGGCTGGCGTGTGCCGTGGACCGGACTGTTGTGCAAACAGCCGCCCTACGGCGGTATCCGCGCCATCGACGTGACCACCGGCGAAACCTTGTGGGACCGCCCGTTCGGTACCGCCCGCGCCAACGGCCCCTGGGGCATTCGCAGCGGTTTGCCGTTCACCATCGGTACGCCCAACAACGGGGGACCGGTGGTCACCGCCGGGGGTCTGATCTTCATCGCCGCCGCCACCGACGATCTGATCCGAGCCATCGACATCACCACTGGTGAAACCATCTGGCAGGATGCCCTGCCCGCCGGCGGCCAGGCCACGCCCTTGGTGTACGAAGCGGACGGGCGGCAATATCTGATGATCGTCGCCACCGGCCATCATTTCATGGAAACACCGAGCGGCGACTACGTCATCACCTACGCCCTGCCAAAATCCGACTGACCCCGGGGATCGGGAGCCCCCGGGCCGGGGGCTCTCCCGTGCGAATCTATAATCCCACCCCGAATGCCGGTGACGCCCATCCCTGACGGGAGCCGCCGGCATCGCCGGTGAGCGGCGCCCCGCCGGTGATCACCTGCTCCGCGGTGCCGTATTGCAACCAGGTTTCGGTGGGCACCCGCCCTACTCCCGGCAGACTGTAATCACAAACTCCGTCCGGGAAAATTTCCGCTACCTGCGCGGCGAAGGCGTCCGGATCGGGAATCCCGGACAACAGCCCGGACGGATAATCCGCCGGGTCCACCGGTTTCAACTGGCATTTATTGACCAGGGTGGTGATGTCATCACCAGCCACGGTGCGCGGCGTGCCGAAGCGGGTCTGCACCACGGTTTGCTGCAACCCGGCGATAATATCGGTGATCGGCGACAGCAGATCACCGACGATGCCCGGCAGCCCCAGCGCGCTCAGATCCAGACCGCACACCTGGGCGGTGACCGCATCCACCACCACCCCCAGTTCCGGCGGCGGCGGTGGCAACAGGGACAAATCCAGCCCTGGAATCAATGGATCCGGATACAACAAATTACCGGTGAACGGCACGATGGGGCCATCGGCGCCCAACAGCGATGACACCGACAGGCAGCGGTCACGTGCCTGAATCGGCTTGCGCGCCACCACTTTTTCCTCGATGGCTCCGGGCTCCGAATCGGCCTCGATATCGGACAACCAGCGGTCCATCACCAGCAACGCCTCGGTGGTGTAAACAGTGTCGCCGGCCAACGGAAAGGCGCCGAACCAGATCACATGATTGTCGGCATGGCCCTGGGTTCGTATCAGTCGTTCGCGCATCTGCCAGGAATGGTAGGCGTCGTGGGCCAGCCCCGGATCCGGGCCGCGCAGATCGATGATCGGCACATTGGCGAGATGCTCGGCGGTGTTGATGGCGCCGGTACGGTAGGCATTACGCAGCGCTTCCGGGTCGGCGACGGTACGCTCCGGTCGATGACGAATGTCCACGTCGAAGCCGCCGATCTCCCGATTCACGGTGAGAAATTGCTGTGGCGTGATGGTGCCATCGCGCAGTGCTTCCAGACCGTATTGCACGCCCACGTTATCCAGCGGAATACCGGCGAATCCCCGGCCGAGCGCCTGTTCGTTGGCGCTCCACACCGACGGCGGCCGGGTGCCGAACTGATTCACCATATAGTCGATCAGGCCGCAGCGCAGCCCGTCCGGCCGATCTTCCGGGTGGTACACCGGCACGCCGTCCGCCAGCCCCGGGCACTGGTCCTGGGTGGGGTACGCCGAGGGGAAGAACGCCAGATCGGAGACCACCGGATTGACCGGCAAATGCCCGTAGAACGCCGACCACTGCAGCGCCGGAATCGTCCCCGAGGTCAACAGCGAGGTGATCACCGACAGCAGGTCGGTGGGGTTTTCCGGCAACTGGTTGCCAAAATAGCGGCTGAGCAAATGGTAATCGGCGAACTGGGTGGCGGTGGTCCACACGTCCGGGTAGGAGCACTGCACGATCAGCCCCTGATAAATACCCGGATAGGCATTGGCGATGTGTTGCTGGGCGATGGCACCGCCGGAACACCCGGTGCCGATGGTGTAACGCAGCGGTCCATACTGCTCGACGATGCGCTCCTTGGCCATCATCAGCGATTCGGCGGCGGTGACCAGATTGACGTTGTGCCCGAGGTTGGCCTGAGCCGTGGACAGAGTGATGAAGCCGCGCCCCAGCGCCACGGAAATGCTGTCGCCCAACAGCATCTCCGCCCCTTCCGGCGCGGTACCGGCAATGTCGCCGTTGGGCGGTTCGCCGGGGCCATAACTGACGCCCACGTTGCCGCCGTGATGAATCAACAATTTGCCGTTCCATTGCGGCTGCGGTGCCAGCGCGCTCCAGGATTGATCCGGCTGGTACAGCGCCATGATCTGGTAGCGGTCACGGTTGATCACGCCGGTTTCCACGCGAACGATGAACGGTACCTCCACGCCCTGATCAGTGGTGACACTGGCGATCTGGTCCGCCGGCGGCGGGTTGTCCGGGTCATAATCCTGGAAAGCACCGGGCAGTCCCGGGTTCATCGGATCGAAGCCGGTGATCAGCGCTTGCAGGCGGTCCGCCGGCACATATTTGAAGCGGTATTCCACCGGCTGGTTGCAAAAGGCGTCCTCGGCGGCGGCATTGGTACAGGTCCAGGGCTGGATTTGCGGACCGGAGAACACCGGCCCGCCGATCGGGTGGTTGATCAGAGTGCGCTGCAACAGCGAGCCGTCCGCCAGTGTCACGGTGACGGTGTTCTCGCCTTCCGTCAGGCCGCCAATCAAACCGCCCAGGGTATCGCCGGTGCGATGAAGGCCGGCGCCGGCATCCCGCTTGCCCACGGTGACGCGGGCGCCCTCCAGCAAGGCGGGATCATCCACCACGATGTTGATCAGAGCGTCACCGCCGCTGATCAGATCGGCGCGGTTGGACAGCACCTGGATCTCACCGTCCGCCCACACTGTTTCCCCCGGCTCATCCGGCCCATCGGGATTGGGGGAAGGGGCGGGATCACCGGAAGACGAGGACCCCGAACCGCCACACGCGGCCAGGAGCAAACACAGACCATAAAGTCCGATCGAAGACAGCCGTTTCATTATTATTCTCCGTTTTCAGTCCCGGCCGGTGCCGGGCCTTTCCCGATTGTTATCCCAACGGAGGCGAAAACACTGTTGGCTGGCGGTTACCGGAGCGTTAACCAAACCGTCATTTTTTTCACAACATGTACGAAGGTGCCATTATCCCTTGCACTGTCGAATGGCGCCGTCCGCCTTGACCCGCCGCCACCCTCCCCGCGAATATCAGCGGTCGGCCCCGCTCCGGCTGCTCCCTACTTGCGACAGGACACACTATGAAGCCATGGAAAAAAGCACTGCTCACGGTGCTGGTACTACTCATCGCGATAGCCATCTGGCAACGCTACAAGCCGCTACCGGAGGGCGTTGGCGAAGCCGGGCCGCCGCGTTCCGCCCATCAGGTGGCGCTGCTGGTGGACGACACCTGGAGCAATAAACAAGGAGATCGCCATTTCGATCAGGCCATTTTCGACGAGTATTTTCGCTTGATCGGCCAGGCCAGGAAGCTTGTGGTGGTGGATATGTTCCTGTTCAACACCTTCGCCGGCGACAGCGGCAGCGCCCATCGGCCGCTCAGCGAACAGCTCACCGCAGCGCTGCTGGCTCGTCACGCTGCGGTGCCCGGGCTGCGCATGCTGGTCATCACCGATCCCTTCAACACTCTCTATGGCGGTGTCAGGGCGCCGCAGCTGGAGCGTTTGCGTCAGGCCGGCATTCCGGTGGTCTTCACCGCCTTGCCCCGTCTGCGCGATTCCAACCCGAGTTGGTCGGCGCTGTGGCGGGTGTGTTGTCAATGGTTCGGCAATAGCGCGGGCGCCGGTTGGCTGCCCAATCCCACCGGCGGCGACGAGGTCACGTTGAGAACCTATCTGAGCCTGCTCAACTTCAAGGCCAATCACCGCAAGACCCTGGTGGTGGACGAAGGCGATGACTGGACCGCGCTGGTCACCTCGGCCAACGCTCACGACGCCAGCAGCGCCCACTCCAACATTGCCCTGCGCTTCAGCGGTCCGGCGGCGCTTGATGTCCTGCACTCGGAACTGGCGGTGGCACGCTGGTCCGGCGCCGCGGTGGGCGAGGACTGGCCGACGGCCCCGCCCTCCGAAACCGGCGGCGACGCCCTGCCCCATTTGCGCCTGCTCACCGAGGGCGCCATCCGCGATGCCCTGCTGGCCACCGTGAACGAAGCGCGCCAGGGCGAGCAGTTGGATGTCGGTGTGTTTTATCTTTCCCACCGCCCGCTGGTGAAAGCCCTGGCCGAGGCGCAACGACGAGGTGTCTGGGTGCGCCTGCTGCTGGACCCGAACAAGGATGCCTTCGGCCGAGAGAAAAATGGCGTGCCCAACCGGCAGGTGGCCTGGGAGCTGCATGACGCCGGTGTCGCGGTGCGCTGGTGTGCCACCACCGGAGAACAATGCCATACCAAGATGCTGCTGCGCTTTCCGGCGGCGGACAGCGACCGCCCGGCGCGGCTGATCCTCGGGTCCGCCAACTACACCCGGCGCAACCTGGATAATTTGAATCTGGAAACCAGCGTGGAATGGGTGGCCGGAGCCGAAGATGAGGTCATCAGCCGTGCCCGGGCCACATTCGAGAGACGTTGGGGTAACCCGGGCGACAGGTTGTTCAGCCTGCCCTATGAGGCCTACGAGGACACGTCGTATTGGCGTATGGCGCTGTACCGGATCATGGAGTTCACCGGCTGGTCGACGTTCTGAAAAAACCGGTGGAGCCGCCCGCCGCTGCGGGAGCTTGCCTGCAAGCGAATTCTCGAATTCAGGGCCCGAGTCCATTCGCTTGCAGGCAAGCTCCCACAGCGACTTCGTCAGCTCTGAATTCTTGTCTTGAAGGCCACATCGGTAATCCGTATTTCTTTATTGAACGCCCGACGCCTGACTTCCGGCTTTTACCACCTTCACCGCCACCAAACCATTAATCCCCCAGGTCAGCGCCAGCAGCAGCGACAAGGCCAGGGGCACTTCGGATTCCAGCAACAATGGAGTGCCCCGCACCTGACACAGGAACAGCGCCGATTCCAATACCGCCAGCAGCAACGGCGCGGCGATGGCCGCGGAGCGATGCAGTTCCACCTGCAGATAGCGCAGCAACGTCCGGCCGGCGGAAAGCGCCAGCCATATGATGATCAAACCGCCGGTAAGCACCGCCATCATGGGCGCGTCTCCTGATCAGGTTGTGGTTTCAACATTGCTTACCCCTTCTCCCATTTCGCCACCGGCGCCTGGTAATCGGCGAACGCCGCCACCAGCGCCCCGGGATCCGCGTCCACGGTAAGCATTTCCCGGTAAGCGGGCTTCATGAAACCCTGGTCCACCATGTGTTCCAGAAAACCGATCAAGCCGTCGTAATAGCCGATCACGTTGAAAAAACCACAGGGCTTGTGATGGTAGCCCAGCTGCGCCCAGGTCCATACCTCGAAGATCTCTTCCAGGGTACCGGCGCCACCGGGCATGGCGATGAAACCATCCGCCAGTTCCGCCATCATCGCCTTGCGCTGGTGCATGTCTTCCACCACGTGCAATTCGGTAATCCCGGTGTGCTGAATCTCCCGATCCTTGAGCGCCTGGGGAATCACCCCGATAACCTCGCCGCCGGCCTCCAGGACCGCATCGGCGATCACGCCCATCAGTCCTACCCGGCCACCACCATAGACCAGGCCATGACCCTGCTCCACCAGCGCCCGGGCCAGCGCCCGCGCCTGTTGTTCATAGATGGGATCGACACCGGAACTGGAACCGCAAAACACCGCAATGTTCATTACTACTCCGTTTGACTATCGAACAATCCTGTCAGGCCCTGACTATTGACCAACCGGGACAAACCGGCCACAACAGTAAGCATGATCAGAGCAAGGTACCAGAATGAACGACGATGATCGCAAAGAAATGAAGGATCGGCTAACCGCGCTGCGGCACGAGCTTGAGGACACTCTGGCGCACAGTGAAGACGCCAGCAGGCCGGTTGCCCTGGACCAACCCAGCATCGGCCGGCTGTCGCGAATGGATGCCATGCAGGGACAGGCCATGGCACAGGAAACAAGGCGACGCCAGCAGCATCAGTTGCTACGGATCGAGCGGGCCCTCAGGGACCTGGACAATGATGAGTACGGTTATTGCGACGACTGTGGCAAGGGCATCGATCCGCGCCGGCTGCGTATCGACCCGACGGCGCGCCTGTGCCTGACTTGCGCCCAGTCCCGGGAGGTGTGAACGCGATCGGCGTCTTATCCGCCACCGTTGGTATGCAGCAACGCCAGGGTTTCCGCCCGCGCCCGCCGGTATTCTTGCATGGTTTCCGCCACCAGCTCCGCCACCGACGGAATCGTGCCGACCCCGGACACCGAATGCCCGGCACTCCATACGTCCACCCAGCGTTTCGGCCCGGAATGGCCGGAACCACCACCGTATAAGGCCGCCGCGCGCTGCTCGGTCATATTCGTGGGCAGATCATCCGGATCAAGACCGGCGGCGATCACCGACGGCCTCAACGTATTGGTTTCCAGACCAGTGAAGGCACGGCTGAGCATGATGTCATCCAACCGGGAATCCACCAGCATTTGTTTGTAGCCGTCCGCCGCCAGGCTTTCCCGGGTGGCGATGAACTTGGTGCCCATATAGCCCAGATCACAGCCCAGGGCCTGGGCCGCCCACAGCGCCTGGCCATCGCTGATGCCTCCGGCCAGCACCATGGGACCATCGAACAGCGCCCGCACCGCGCGCGCGAAAGCGAAGCCATTGGCCCAGCCAGTCTGACCGCCGGCACCGGCGGTGAGCAGAATCAGGCCGTCGGCGCCAGCGGCGATGGCCTTCTCCGCGTGGCGGACATTGGCCACATCGGCGAACACCAGACAGCCGATGTCGTGCAACGGCGCGATCACCGGCTCCGGCGCGCCAACACTGGTGATCACCATTTCCACCTTGTGTTTCAGCAGGCAGGCCAGCTCTTCCTTCAGGCTCCGCCGCCGCATGATCAGGTTGGGACAGAACGGCGCGTCTTCAGCCGTCAGCGCGGCGCTGATTTCACTCAACCAGCGGTCGTACTCTTCCACCGTGCGGCAGTTGGCGGTGGGGAACGAACCGATCACGCCCTGACGGCAGGCGGCGATCACCAGTTCCGGCCCGGAGACCCGGAACATGGGCGCGGCGATCAGCGGCAAACGCAGCCGGCGCGCCAGAGAAGGTGGCAATCCCATGGCTTGGTTCCGCATCACACCGTTCATCCTATCTGCCGGCTCTGGCCGGCCCAATAACGGGCCCGCAGCGCTTTCTTGTCGATTTTGCCCAGGCTGGTCAGTGGCAGGGCATCGACGAATTCGAGCTTTTTCGGCGCGTGAGCGGCACCTTTCAAATCCTTGACCTGCTGGATCAGGGTCCGCGCCGATACCTGCTCGCCCGGGTGGCAAACCACGATGGCGGTGACCGCTTCGCCCCAGCGCGGGTCCGGCACGCCGATCACCGCCGCCATGGCCACCGCCGGATGAGCACTGAGCACATCCTCCACCGCGCGGGTGTAGACGTTGAAACCACCGGTGACGATCATGTCCTTCTTGCGGTCCACGATATACAGTCGGCCCTGCTCATCCGCCCTCGCCACGTCACCGGTATGCAGCCAGCCGAATTGCATCGCTTCCTCGGTCTGCTCCGGCTGGTTCCAGTACCCTTCCATCATCGACGGACCGCGCACGCAGATTTCCCCCGCCTCGCCAAGCGGCACGGCATGGCCCTCGTCGTCCAGCAGAGCGATACGGTTGGAGGAAACGGGGAAGCCGCAGGACGCCAGCCATTGTGGATGGGCGGGGTCATGGTCTTCCTTTGGCAGATAGGTGATCGGATAGCATTCGGTCTGGCCAAACAGTTGCGCGAACACCGGACCGATCCGATCCATGCCTTCGGCCAGCCGGGTCGGCGACATGGGCGAGGCGCCGTACAACAGCAGCTCCAGGGAAGACAGATCAGCCTTCGCCAGGCGGGCGTCGTCCAGCAGGCTGTAGAGCATGGTTGGCACCATCAAGGTGAAATTGATCCGCCGCCGTTCGATCGCCGTCAGCACTTCGCCGGTATCGAAGCCGCTCATCAGGTGTACACAGCCGCCCCGGATCAGCGTCGGCAGCACCTTGGTGCCGGACACATGGCTGATCGGTGCCACCGCCAGATAATAAGGCCGGCGCGGCAGTTCGAAATCCGCCAGGATCGCCACGGCGGAAGCCACCAGCGCCTGATGGCGGCGGAACGCGCCCTTGGAGCGCCCGGTGGTACCGCCGGTGTAGTTCAGGGTGGCGATATCACTGGCCTGAGCCAGATCACGGGCCGTCGCCGCTCCGATCCGCGCCACCGCCCGGCTCAGGTCGACGCCATACTCCGCCGCCGTCAGGGTAAACGTGATCATCCCCGGCCGGGCCGACAACGCCGCGCCGACGTCACCGAACGCTTCAGCGTCCGCCACCAGGAAAGCGGCATCACAGTCCTCCAGTTGGAACTGGTGATCGGATAACGCCCCCTTGGGATGCAAAGCGGTGGTGGCCGCACCACACAGCTGCGCCGCGACCCCGGCGCACCAGCCATCGGCCCGGTTGGCGCTGAGCACGGCGACCCGGTCGCCCCGTTGCAGGCCGTGGTTCAGAAAGACTTTCTGCAGTCGGCCGATCAGATCGGCGGCACCGCGATAGCTGAGTTCCCCGCCTTCCCAGGTGAAGGCGGTGCGGTCCGGATGACGTGCCAGAGCACGCAGGACGAGCGTGCCCAGCGTCAGACCAACATCGTGAGCGTCTTGCATCTCGCCTCTCCGTTCTTCATGCCCCGCGGTCGGGGTCGGGTATTGTTGTTCTGATATCGCGGGCGCGGCCCACGCTTTTATGAGGGTTTCAGCATCATCCGCCCGGGGAGCGGGCCGGGACAATCGCCGATCACGCCAGATCCATTGACGAAAAGGGTCATGAACCCACAGTTGGCTACAAGGCCGCTGTGGCACGGTCTGTGGAAAATTCTGCCAAACAAAAAAGGCGGGCCCGAGGGCCCGCCTTTTCCAGACTTACCTGAGTAAGATCGAGACTTAGATGTTCTCGAACTGACCCATGGTGTTGTCTTTACCACCGGCTTTCAGCGCGGCTTCACCGGAGAAGTACTCTTTGTGGTCATCACCGATGTTGGAACCGGCCATGTCCTGGTGCTTCACGGTGGCAACGCCTTCGCGGATCTCGCGGCGCTGTACGCCGGCCACATAGGCCAGCATGCCTTCGTCGCCGAAGTAACCCTTGGCCAGCTGATCGGTGGACAGAGCAGCGGTGTGGTAGGTCGGCAGCGTGATCAGGTGGTGGAAGATACCCGCTTCGCGAGAAGCATCGCGCTGGAAGTTCCGGGTCCACTCGTCGGCCAGCTGAGCCAGCTCGGTGCCGTCGTAGTCGGCGCTCATCAGCTTGTCGCGGTCGTAAGCGGACACGTCCTTGCCTTCCTTCTCCCAAGCGTCGAACACTTGCTGACGGAAGTTCAGGGTCCAGTTGAAGGACGGGCTGTTGTTGTAAACCAGCTTGGCGTCCGGCACTACTTCACGGATACGGTTAACCATTTCCGCGATCTGGCCCACGTGCGGCTTCTCGGTTTCGATCCACAGCAGATCGGCGCCGTTCTGCAGGCTGGTGATACAGTCCAGAACCACACGGTCGACACCGGTGCCGGCCTTGAACTGGAACAGGCCGGAAGCCAGACGCTTCGGCTTGAGCAGCTTGCCGTTGGACTTGATCACAACGTCACCGTTGTTGATCTGGGACGCGTCGTCGATGTACTCGCCATCCAGGAACGCGTTGTACTGGTCGCCCAGGTCGCCCGGCTCGTTGGTCACGGCGATCTGCTTGGTCAGGCCGGCGCCCAGGGAGTCGGTACGGGCAACGATGACACCGTCGTCAACACCCAGCTCGAGGAAGGCGTAACGCACAGCGTTGATTTTGGCCAGGAAGTCGGCGTGGGGAACGGTCACTTTACCGTCCTGGTGGCCACACTGCTTCTCGTCGGAAACCTGGTTCTCGATCTGGATGCAGCAAGCACCGGCTTCGATCAGTTGCTTGGCCATCAGATAGGTGGCTTCCGGGTTACCGAAGCCAGCATCGATATCGGCGATGATCGGCACAACGTGGGTTTCGAAGTTGTCGATCTGGCTGATGATTTCGGCTTTTTTGGCTTCGTCACCAGCGGCTTTGGCGTCGTCCAGGGCACGGAACAGGTGGTTCAGTTCCCAGGCGTCGGCTTGCTTGAGGAAGGTGTACAGTTCGCGGATCAGATCGGCGACCGCGGTCTTCTCATGCATGGACTGATCGGGCAGCGGACCGAATTCGGAACGCAGAGCGGCGACCATCCAGCCGGACAGGTACAGGTACCGGCCTTTGGTGCTGCCGAAGTGCTTCTTGATGGAAATCATCTTCTGCTGACCGATGAAACCGTGCCAGCAACCCAGGGACTGGGTGTACTTGGAGGAGTCCGCATCGTAGGCCGCCATGTCTTCGCGCATGATCTTGGCGTTGTACTTGGCGATGTCCAGATGCGTTTTGAAGCGGTTTTGCAGGCGCATGCGAACAGCGGATTCCGGGTTGATGTCGTGCCAGGTGTTATTGGCACCAACCACGGAGCTCAGTGCTTCGATCTCTTTGAGGTACTGTGACATGGTCAATCCTTGTCGATAGAAGAATGAACACCGAAGCCGCCGGTCATGCAGGGAAAAGGGCCCCTACCCGACGCCGGCTACCGATGGCGCGCATTCTAGGGGGCCCTTGCCCATAAAAACAATCAATATGGGTTATACCCAATATTTCTCTGGTGAATGGTAGTGGCAAGCCCCGGAAACGCCGCGCCGGCGCGGACGGCGGCGCCAAAGCAGCAGGGCGCCCGCCAGCAGCAGACCCGGCCCCCAGCCCCCACCACCGGATCCGCCCCCGGAAGCCGGCGGTTCCGGCTCGGGCTCGGGGTCGACTGGCTCTTCCTCATCCACCGGTGTTTTCTCCAGGGTAAAGGCGTCGACCACGGCCCCGTCCACATCGTAGGCCCGGTAACGCAGCTCCCCGCCGTCGATATCGATGACCTGATAAGTGGCCAGATCCGCGATCATGACCGCCGGCTCCACCCCATACTTCTCCTGGAAGCCCCCCACTTCATAGAACTTGGTGCCGGAATTGGCCACCAGATACACCGTGCCCTCCCCTTCGGGGACCACCTCTCCGCCCTTCATCGGCTGAGTGCGCAGATAAGCATGAGTATGACCTTGCAGCATCAGATCCACACCGTGACGATCCAAGATCGGTAAGAAGGCCTGGCGCAACTCCGGTTCGTCCTGGGTGGGGCGGGAGCCATAAATGGGCTGGTGAATGGCCACGAACTTCCAGGTGGCGTCCGCCTGAGCCAGTTGCTGATCCAGCCAGGCCGCCTGCTTGGCCAGTTCCTCCTCGCCTTTGAGGCTGCCGTCTATGATGGCGAAGAAGGCGTCGCCATAACGGAAACTGTAGAGACGTTCCTCCATGCCCCGCGGGCCGTTCTCCGGCAGCATGAACTGGTCCAGATAGAGTGTCGGTTCCTGGCCGTTGTATTCGTGGTTGCCCAGCACCGGCACCAGCGGCTGTTCCGAGTACACCCCTTCGCTGGCGTGGAAGAAAGCGTCCCAGTCATCCCGCTCCGGCCCGCGGTTGACCATGTCGCCGGTCATCACGATAAAACGGGCGTTGGGCGTGTATTCATAGGCCCGGCGTACCAGCGGCTCCCATTCCTCGAAGCCGTGCTGCACGTCGCCCATATAGATAAAGGAAAAGGCCTCCGGATCGGCCGGATCGGTGGTGAACTCCCGCGGCGCGCTCCAGCCGCCATCCTCGCCGTTACCCACGGCATAGACGTAGGTGGTGGCCGGTTTCAGGTCACGCAGGGGAACGATATGCCGGTTCACCACCGGATCATTGCCCGGCTCCGGGCGCAGCTCAAGCAAGCCACCGGGGTAATCGTCCAGCGTGTCGTACTCGGCCAGGATGTCCTCCCGCGGCGAGTCAATCACCGCCGGCCCCTCGGATGAGGCGGACAGATAGTCATCGCCGGCCTCGAAGCCGGTAAAACGGCTTTTTTCCTGGAACACGACTTTGCCGGCGTTTTCCGTGCGGCCCGTGCGCCATTGCACCACCGCCGACGTGGCGGGATCATCGCCCAGTGTCAGGACCACCTGGTCCGGCTTCGCGGTGGATGGATACGGCGTGACATTGGCGAAATGGATCAACTGGCCATCGTTGCGGCGAGTCCGCAGTAACTGCACGGACTGCTGTCCCACCAGTTGGTCCGGCAGCTCGATAAAGTAACGGCTCTCTTCATCGGCCCAGGCCGGACGCTCCAGAGCCACGGTATCCAGGCCGAAGGACGGATGGTAGAGATCGCTGATCACCAGTTCGTCATCCGCGTTCACCGGGGCCACCGCGATGGCGTAGGACTCGATACTGCCGTTGGAATCACCGTCGATGATGCCGTTGACCCCAAGCCCCACCTCGCCGGCGGGAAACGTCGCCTGCCACACTTCCCATTCGGTCTCATGGCGAATGCGGGCCTTCAGATCGGTTTTCTCGAACCCCAGGTCCGCCAACCAGAACTGCGCCACCGGCCATGGATCCCGTATCACCGAAACCACCGCCGGTACGTTCACGGTGAAGCGAACAAAGTCGGTGCCGAGAATATGACGCTCCTCGGCGGAGAGGTTGGCGAGCACCTGATCCGGTGTCATCGACTGCAACTCCTCGATACTGAACTGCTCAAGAAAGCGTTGTTGGATATCGAACACGGTATCCCGAACCGTGGGGTTCGGAGCGGACTGCGCCAACACCAGCGACGGTATCGACAACAGCAGAATCAGAAACACCCGGGCCAGACGGCCGGGGCGAGAAGAAAAAAACATGACTGTGCTCCCCGATGTTATTGATGCTATGGAAGCGCCCCCCAAAGGTCCCGGCACCCTCACGGGTGTGGTTTTCGCGACGATTCATGGGATAGCCGCCAGAACGGCGGAGATGGAGACAAAGGCGCTGGGGGAGGAGCCTAGGTCCCCGTTGTTGCAAAGCGGGGACCGGCAGGTTTCAGTCCGTTTAAAATTTGTACGGCAACGGTGTCCGGGAAAATCCGGGAGATCAAATCTCCCGGGTCTCCAGGAAACGGATTTCCGGGTGCCGTTCCTCGGTGAGTTGCAGGTTGACGCGTGTGGGCGCCAGGTAGGTCAGATGACCGGCGCCGTCGCGGGCCAGGTTGTCGTAGGCTTTGCGTTCAAAAGACGCCAGTTCGCGTTCGCTGTCCGCTTCCATCCAGCGGGCGGTGGTGACGTTGACCGGCTCGTAACGGCATTCCACCCCGTATTCGGCCTTCAGGCGAGCCGCCACCACGTCGAACTGCAGCGTTCCCACCGCGCCCAGCACCACGTCATTGTTCCGCAGCGGGAAGAACACCTGGGTGGCGCCCTCCTCCGCCAGTTGGGTGAGGCCCTTATGGAGCTGCTTGCTCTTCAGCGGATCATTCAGCACCACCCGCCGGAACAGCTCCGGCGCGAAGTGCGGAATACCGGTGAAGCGCAGGTCCTCGCCCTCGGTGAAGGTATCACCGATCTGGATGGTACCGTGGTTGTGCAGGCCGATGATGTCGCCAGCAAAGGCTTCTTCCACATTGTCCCGCTCCCCGGCCAGGAATGTCAGCGCATCGGAGATGCGCACTTCCTTGCCGGTACGGCACTGCTTGAGCTTGATACCCTTCTGATACTTGCCGGAACAGATGCGCATGAAGGCGATCCGATCACGGTGGCGCGGATCCATATTGGCCTGGATCTTGAAAACGAAGCCGGTCATCTTCGGTTCTTCCGCTTCCACCTTGCGCTCCACCGCTTCCCGGGGTTGCGGTGCCGGCGCCCATTTCACCAGGCCGTCGAGCATATGGTCGACGCCGAAATTACCCAGGGCGGTACCGAAGAACACCGGGGTCAGCCGGCCATCCAGGAACCGCTGCAGATCGAAATCGTGGCTGGCGCCGCGCACCAGTTCCAGCATGTCACGCAGTTCCTGGGCGTAGTCCGCCCCCACCGCCTGATCCAGTTCCGGATTATTCAGGCCCTCGATCTCGCGCACGTCCTGGATGGTATGGCCCTGGCCGGTCTTATACAGAACGGTGGCATCGCGCAGCAGGTTGTAGACGCCCTTGAAGCTCTTGCCCATGCCGATCGGCCAGGTCACCGGGGCGCACTCGATATTGAGAACGTCCTCGATCTCATCCAGCACCTCGATGGGATCACGCACGTCGCGGTCCAGCTTGTTGATGAAAGTGAGGATCGGCGTGTCGCGCAGCCGGCACACCTCCATCAGCTTGACGGTCCGCTCCTCCACGCCCTTGGCGGCGTCGATCACCATCAAGGCGGAATCCACCGCGGTCAGGGTACGATAGGTATCCTCGGAGAAATCGGCGTGCCCCGGCGTGTCGAGCAGATTGACCATGGCGTCTTGATAAGGGAACTGCATCACCGAGGTGGTCACGGAAATGCCCCGCTCCTTCTCCATCTCCATCCAGTCGGAGGTGGCATGGCGGCCGGATTTCTTCCCCTTCACCGTGCCCGCCAGCTGGATCTGATTTCCGTACAGCAGCAGCTTCTCGGTAATGGTGGTCTTACCGGCATCCGGGTGCGAGATGATGGCGAAAGTGCGCCGTTTGTGGATTTCGTCGATGGGCTTCATAGCGATCTCGGTCTGCGTCGGCGCGCATTGTAGCGCTGACGGACCGCTTCGTGTAGGAAGCCGCGTTACCGCGGGCGAGAATCAAGCCAGGCGGCCGCGCAAACGGCTCACCGCCTGGCTGTGCAATTGACAAACCCGGGATTCGGTGACGCCCAGCACGGCGCCGATTTCCTTGAGGTTGAGGTCTTCCTGGTAATACAGCCCGATGAGCAGTTTTTCCCGGTCCGGCAATGCCTCGATGGCGGCGATCAGGCGGTCGCGCTGCTGCCCGTCCACCAGGGCGCTGAACGGGTCCGGCGGGCCATTGCCGCCGGCATCCGGTTCGCCCTGTTCGGCGACGATGTCCTCGAACGGCAGCAGCAGGCCGCTATTGGTGTCGCTGAGCAACTGCCGGTACTCCTCCAGGCTCATGCCCATCTCGGCGGCCACTTCCCGTTCCTGGGGGGCACGGCCGAGTCGTTGCTCGAGCCGGTGCACGCACCGGTCCAGTTCGCGCGCATGGCGGCGCACGCTGCGCGGCAACCAGTCACGTGAACGCAATTCATCGATCATGGCACCGCGAATGCGCTGGCTGGCAAAGGTGGAGAAACTGGCGCCGGCGTTGGGATCATAGCGGCGCAGAGCATCCAGCAGGCCGACGGTACCGGCCTGGATCAGATCGTCCAGTTCAATGCTGGCAGGCAGCTTGACCTGCAACGCCAGCGCCTGGCGCCGCACCGCTGGCAAGTGTTCCTCCAGCAGCGCCTGTTGGTCGATTTTCCCTTGAGCGGTGTACATGCCCTGTCCTCAACAGCGCCCCATCGGCGTCCGCACTGATCACCCCGAATCGCGGGAGTCCATCCATTATTCGCTTCCATGGCGATGGCCATGCCCGGAAAAGACGGCATTGTTGGGGGTTATTCCGGCGACTGGCGGAGACACGGCACTGGGCACCAGGTCCGCAACCAATCGTCACTATCAGTAATTCAGTAATTGACCAGAACCTGAATGTCGGTGACCGTCACCGCGCGGCGTTCGCCGTCGGGCAGTTGGAAACGGAACGACAGCGGCGCCCACGCCGGTCCCTGCAACGCTTCGCTGATGCCCCGGTTGCCGGACAGCGGCAGACAGCGTTCGCCCCGACATAACCAGGCGCGCAACGAACGCCCCGGCGGCGTGCTGTAGCGCCAGCGTACTTTCTGGATGTAGTTGCCCCGCGCAGCGGCGTCACCGGGCGGCAGCAACGCCTCGCTATGGTAGATCCGTCCCGGTACCGCCACCCGCACCGAAGGCGCTTCGGCACTCCAACTGCCCGGCGCCGCCGGCGCCAGCCAGGGCCACAGCAGGCTCATCCACAACAGCCCGCGCAGCACTGTCATGGCGCCAGCACCACCAGATCGGTGTCGAGAAAACGCCGGGCCGCCTGCTGCAGATTGTCCAGCAGACCACGCCGTTGCAGCCGGGGCGGGTGCAGCGCCAGCAGGCGTCGCGGTCCTTGCTGACGCCGCACCGATTCCAGACAGCTCAGGGCCCGGCGCAAACCGGCGCCGTCCGGCTCCACCCACAGCGCCCAACGGGGTTCGCGCCGGGCACTGACCGGTACCGGCAGAGCCGGAGACAGCGGCACGATGCGCCAGTCCCGCGCCACGCCAACCCAACGCCAGCCGCAGTCGGCCCAGTGTTCCAGCACCGCCCGGGCCCGCCGTCCGGCCTGGGCCGGTAGCGGATCGCCCACCACCACCAGGGTCGGCGCGACACTTTGGCCGCGCGTGGCGGCCCAGGCCCGCAGTCCGGCGGCTTGATCCACACCGGGCACGGCGGTCATGACGCCCTCATCAGACGCAGAGCGTCGTGGGTACGGATCACATGCAGCAGCGCCGTCAGCAACCGTTCCGGGGTGCGCCGGCGGCGTGGCCCGAGCAGGCCCAGGACCCGGCCGCGAGTGGCCACCGCCCAGTCGCTCTGCTCCTCGTCGAGACGGCAGGCCAGGGCCGCCAGTCCGGCGGCGGCGGAACGATAAGACGCGTAGCGGGAAGAGGAAGGTGAAGAATCGCCCGGTGACAAGGCGGCGCCCGCCGGCAGCTCCCGCATGGCCCGCTGGCTGAGCCCGGCCACCGCCTGCCCCCGCCACAACGCCAGCAAATGCGGTCGCGCCCGCGACAGGTCCCAATCAATGGGCAGAAAGGCATAACGCCAGCCACGCACCCGATCCGTGTCAGGATCCCGCGCTTGCAGGAACCAGGCACGCACCAGGCCGCTGTAACGACGGCCGGAAGCCGCCGCCACCGGCAAGGCGCGCAGACTGACCCGCAGCGTGCGCCCCTTCTGCCGCAACAATGCCTCCCCCAGTTCCGGTGCCTGTTCGCGCAGCGCCCACAATGGCTGGATGTCTCCCCGATAACGCACCCGCGCCTGTGCCTGTACCCTCGCCATCCAGTCTATCGCCTGACGATCCAGCCACCGCCAGACGGTGGCTTGCGGCACACCGGAGAGCACCGGCATCAGTGACGGGTAATGGCGGCGGCACCATTGCAAACAGCGAATGCGGGAAGCCTCCTCCGGCGGCCACAGCGGCCAGGCCTCGCCCTCCTTGCCCAGCACCAGGGCAGCCTCATCCCGCGCCGCCGGCCAGAACAGCCAGCCGGTCTCGTCGCCCCGCGGCAGCGGCGGCTGCCTCTGCCATTGCCCCGCCAGTGCCTGTTCCAGCCAGGAGAAGCCGGGCACGTCGCGACGCAGGTCGGCGAGGGTATTCACCAGGGTGCCGGTCTGGGCCAGTGGATTGAACGGCAGCGCGCCGCCGGTCCGGCAATCGCCCTGATTCAAGGCTTGCCGGACCAGTTCGACACCGTCCAGAGGAGCCAGATCTTCCGGCACCCGTTGGCCATCACATTGGAACCAGGGCCGCAGTCCCTGACCGATCACCACGTCCAGCAACGGCGCCAGACGGGCTGCTTCATCACTCTTGGTGATGATCACATCGTCCAGCGTCATCCCGGCTTGCCGCGCGGCACGGCGATAGTGAGTGCTGACCTCGTCCAGGGTCTCCGCCTGACTGGCCGCGTTCAGCAACAGCACCGCGTGGGTGCTGCGCGCGCCGCCCACCAGAGGCGCGAACCCTTCCGCCAGACGTTCATCGCGCTGTCCCAGCCCCACCGTGTCGATGATCACCAGACGCTTGTCGTTCAAGACTCCCGCCAACGAGGCCAGCGTGCGCCCCGGTGACAGCAGATGCAGATCCACGCCGAGCAGTTCCGCGTAGACACGCAATTGGTCCCGGGCCGCCACCCGGTAGCCATCGGCGCTGACCAGAGCCACCTGATCCGCCCCCCAGCGCATGGCGTAGTGCGACGCCAGCTTGCCGGCGGTGGTGGTTTTGCCCACGCCGGTGGGGCCCACCAACGCCAGGACGCCGCCTTCGGCCAATTTGTCCCAGGGCCGCGCCTGGGCATTGAGGCGGCGCGCCAGTTGTTGTTCCACCCAGGCGCGGGCGGCATCGCCCTCACCCGCTTCTTCCGGCAGCCCCGCCAGCACATCGGTGATCAGGGCGGCACTGAAACCAGCGCCGCGAAGCGTCGCCGCCAACGGCGAATCGGCGGCGCCCTCGCCACGCTCCCGGCGCCGCAACAGCGCCCGCAGTGTTTCCACTTCCTTCAGCAACAACCGGCTGACATCAGCGTCGCCTTCCGCCATCGGCAGGGCCTCGCCGGAAGGCGGAGACGCGGGGGTGTCTTCCCCCTCGCGCAGCGCGACCAGCTCCACGCCACCGGGCACCTGGCGGTTGGCCACGATCAGGGCATCGTCACCCAGGGCCTCACGGACCCGGCGCATGGCCTCGCGCTGCGTGGGCGCGACAAAACGATGGACACTCATGACCCTCTTCCTTCATCGGCATTCATGGCTGCATTCCGATCAGTTCAGTGACGCGCAAGGTACGGTCATCGGGGATTTCCGCCTGGGACAGCACCACCAGGTGACGCAGGCGGCGGCGCAGGAAACGGGCCAGCAAGCCACGCAGGGCCGGCACCACCACCAGCACCGGCGGCAAGCCGGCATTCTCCTGTCGCTCCAGAGCGGCGCCAGCCTGATTCATCAGCGTATCCGCCAGTCCCGGCTCCAGCGCGCCACCGCCGTTGAGCGCTTGTTCGAGCACCTGTTCGAGGCCGGCGTCGAGACCGATCACCGCCAGCTCACCGGTGGCGGAGAACCAGCGGTCGGTGATGGCCCGGCCCAGGGCCACGCGTACCCGGGCGGTCAGTTCTTCCGCGTCGGTCTGGGCATTGCCCGGCTCGGCCAGGGCATCGAGGATGGTGCTCAGATCACGGATCGGCACATCCTCGTCCAGCAGGTTTTGCAGAATGCGTTGCAGCGTGGTGAGCGACACGGCCTTGGGCACCACCTCTTCCACCAACGTCTTCTGTTCTTCGCCCAGTTTGTCCAGCAACTGCTGAACTTCCTTGCGCCCCAGCATTTCCGCGCCGTAACGGTGCAACAGATGATTGAAGTGAGTGGCCACCACGGTGCCGGCATCCACCACCGTGTAACCGTACACCTGGGCCCGTTCCCGCTGGGATTCGTCGATCCATACCGCCGGCAGGCCGAAGGCGGGGTCGTGGGTGGCACGTCCTTCCAGAGTGCCGGATACCTGACCGGGATCGATGGCCAGCCACTGGCCCGGGAAAGCCTGGCCGCGTCCCACTTCCGCCCCCTTGAGGGTGATCACATAACTGTTGGCATCCAACTCCAGGTTGTCGCGGATGTGCACCACCGGCGGCAAAAAGCCCACCTCCTGAGCGAACTTCTTGCGCACGCTCTTGATGCGGCCGAGCAACTCACCGTGTTGCCGATGATCCACCAGCGGGATCAGACGGTGCCCCACTTCCAGACCAAGGGTATCGATCAGCCGCACATCGTCCCAGGTAGCCTCCGGCGCTTCCGGCTCCGGCGCCGCCGCGGCCTCGATGTGTTGTTCCGCCAGGTTGCGGTCGCGCCGCCGGATCAGATACCAGGCAAGCCCCCCCAGCGCGAGGGTGAATAACAGGAACACCAGATTCGGCATCCCCGGCACCAGCCCCAGCAGCCCCATCACGCCGGCGGCCAGGAACATTACCTTGGGATTGACCAGCAACTGGTCGATGATCTGCTCGCCGATATCCTGATCGGTGTTAACCCGCGACACGGTGACACCGGCGGCGGTGGAGATCACCAGCGCCGGAATCTGTGCCACCAGGCCGTCACCGATGGTCAGCAGCGCATAGGTGCGGCCCGCTTCGGCGAAGCTCATGTCGTGCTGCAGCATGCCGATCAACAAACCGCCGAGCACGTTCACCGCCATGATCACCAGCCCGGCCACGGCGTCGCCGCGAACGAACTTGCTGGCACCGTCCATGGAACCGTAAAAATCCGCTTCCTTGGCCACATCGGCACGGCGGCGGCGGGCTTCCTCCTCACCGATCAGACCGGCGTTGAGGTCGGCATCGATGGCCATTTGTTTGCCAGGCATGGCGTCGAGGGTGAAGCGCGCGCCCACCTCGGCGATGCGCCCGGCGCCTTTGGTGATCACCACGAAGTTGATCACCACCAGGATCAGAAACACCACCAGGCCAACGGCGAAGTTGCCGCCCACCAGAAACTGACCGAACGCCTCGATCACCTTACCGGCGGCGTCGCCACCCTCGTGTCCATCCATCAACACCACCCGGGTGGAAGCCACATTCAGCGACAACCGCATCAGGGTGGTGAACAGCAGCACCGATGGAAAGGCGGAGAAGTCCAGGGAGTTGAGGGTGAACATGCTGACCAGCAGCACCATCACCGCCAGGGCGATATTGAAGGTAAAGAACAGATCCAGCGCGAACGGCGGCAGCGGCAGGATCAGCATGGACATGACCAGCAGGATCAATACCGGACCGGCCATGATCTTCATCGGCACGTTCTTCACCGATAAACGGCCTCCCGTTCCCAGCAGCGATCCGATCATGACACGCTCCCTTGATCGGCGGCGGGCACCGCCAGCTCATCCGGCACCGGCAAATCCCGTGGTGGCTCCGGAGACGCTTCACCACTGCCGCGGGCACTCTTGAGACGGAACGCCCAGACCAACACCTCCGCCACGGCGGTGTACAAAGCGGCGGGGATTTCCTGGTCCAGATCCACGTGACGATACAGGGCACGCGCCAACGGCGGCGCTTCCAGCAACGGCACCCGGTGTTCCTCGCCCAAAGCGCGAATGCGCGCCGCTACCTGATCCGCCCCCTTGGCCACCACCCGCGGCGCGGACATGAGGCCTTCCTGGTAACGCAGGGCCACGGCGAAATGGCTGGGGTTGGTGACGATCACATCCGCCTCGGGCACCTTGCTCATCATGCGCTGGCGCGCCACGCTCTGCTGCTGCGAACGGATACGCGCCTTGAGTTGCGGATCCCCCTCGCTTTCCTTGTGTTCGCGTTTGATCTCTTCCTTGCTCATACGCAGCTTCTTGGCGTGACTCCAGAGCTGGTAAGGCACATCGATCAGCACGGCCACCAGCAGCGTCAGCACCATCAAACCACTGGCGGAAGCGGCCAGCGTCAGCGCATTGGTCATCGCCAGACGTAACGGCTGCTCCATCAACGCCATGAATTCTCCTTTGTGGCGCAACAGGAAAAACACCGCCACGCCCCCCACCAATATCGATTTGGCCAACGCCTTGGCCAGCTCCGCCAGCGCCTGGCTGGAAAACATGCGTTTCAGGCCCGCTATCGGATTGAGTTTGGAGAACTTCGGTTGCAGCGCCTTGGCGCTCATGGACCAGCCGCCGGTGAGCATCGGCGCCACCAATGCCACCACCAGCAGTGTCAGGAACAACGGCACCAGCGCCACCAGGGTTCGCACCCCGAGATCCGCCGCGTGGCCGAGCATCGGGCCGGTGTCCAGCGCCTGGCGCCGCTCGAACAGGAACGACTGCTCCATCACCAGACCGAGCTGGCCGAACAACGGGCCGGACATGACCCACAGACCACCGACCCCGGCGAACAGTAACAAAAAGGTGGCCAGCTCCCGCGAACGCGGCACCTGGCCTTCTTCCCGCGCCTGTTCCAATCGTCGGGGAGTGGCCGGTTCGGTCTTTTCCTGGTCCTGGGTATCGTCCGCCATGGCACCGTCAAGGAGGGCTGGGTATTCGGCCCATCATTGTCGGCAAAGCGGCGACACGGCTAACGGTGGATTAGAGGCAGGGAATGGGTGTTATTCGAAAGAATCGCAAGCAAGCGCGCTTCCCACGGAGAGCGCTACGGAGCCGCTGCGGGAGCTTGTCTGCAAGCTCCCGCAGAGAGCAAGGCCAGAAAGCAGATTCCTCAGAACCCCAGCTCATCCAACAGGGAATCCACCTGATCCTGGCTGCTGACCACGTCTTCCTTGGCGGCGTCGATCTGCGGCCCGTTGATCAGCGAATCGTCACGGCGGCGTTGCATTTCATCACGCTCCCGGCCTTCCGGAACGTTATCCAGCAGCACTTGCAGCAACTGCCGCTCCACCTCCTGGATCACTTCCATCATCTTCTTGATCACCTGGCCGGTGAGATCCTGGAAGTCCTGAGCCATCATGATTTCCAACAGCTCCTTGTTGGTGGCCTGAGCCAGATCCGGCACTTCGCCGAAAAACGCCCGCGTGTCATTGACCAGATCACGGGCCTGGTCCAGTTCCTTCGGTTCCTGGAACCAGGCTTGCCAGCGCTGATCCAGATCACCGGCGCGGGCGGCCATTTGATTCTGCAGTGGCTGCGCGCGATCAATGGCGTTCAGCGCCCGGTCGGCCGCCTGCTCGGTCATGGTGGCCACGTAGTTCAAGCGGGCCCGGGCATCGGGAATCGCCTCCGCCGCCTTGACCACCTCCTTATCCAGACCCAGCTCGCGCATGCTGTCGCGCAACATGCGGGTAAGCTGGCCAATACGCTGGACCAGATCGTCGGATCCGGCCGCCCCTTCGCTGATATGCCCGGCCTCGTTGCTCATGTTGCTTTCTCCTGCCTCGGGAAGCCTGGCGTCCCGCCGGCCCTGGCCGGCGGCGCGCCATCACCCTTCCCGGATGCTGCCTGTAACGGGTTATGCGCCAAGTTTCTCGAAGATCTTGTTGAGCTTTTCTTCCAGGGTGACGGCGGTAAAGGGTTTGACGATGTAACCGTTGGCTCCGGCCTGGGCCGCGGCGATGATGTTTTCCTTCTTCGCCTCCGCGGTCACCATCAACACCGGCAAGTGGTTCAGATCACTATCGGCGCGAATCTGCTTGAGCATTTCCAGACCGTCCAGGTTGGGCATGTTCCAATCCGATACCACGAATTGAAAGCCGCCCCCGCGCAACTTGGTCAGGGCTTCCTGACCGTCCTCCGCTTCATCCACATTGCCGAATCCCAACTCCTTGAGCAGGCTGCGGATGATGCGGCGCATGGTGGGAAAATCATCCACCACCAGAATACTCATGTTCTTGTCCACGATTGTGCTCTCCGCTACTTGATTCCGGTCAGAACTCTTCCCAGTCATCCTCGGTGGTCACCGCTTCGCGGCGCGGCACCACCTTTTTCATTTTCTCTTCCGCCGTTGCCGGATTTTCCGGCTTGGCGGCATTGTCGTCATCATCCCCTTCGATCTCCCCGGAGATTTCCGGGTCATCTTCCGGCTCCGGCTTGCGCCAGAGAGACAACGAGTCAAGCTGTTCCGGTCGCAGGCGGAAGATGGCCACTGCTTTTTCCAAACGCCGGGCCTGCTCTTCCAGCGATGCGGCGGCGGCGGTGGCTTCCTGCACCAGCGACGCGTTTTGCTGGGTCACTTCGTCCATTTGCGTTACCGCCTGGCTGACCTGCTCGATGCCCCCGCTTTGTTCCTGGGAGGCGGAAGAGATCTCATCCATGATGTCGGTGACCCGTTTCACCGCGGCCACCACTTCCCGCATGGTCTCACCGGCTTCCTCCACCAGACGCGAGCCTTCGTCCACTTGGGACACGGAGCTCTCGATCAACTCCTTGATCTGCCGGGCGGCATCGGCGCTGTTGCCCGCCAGGTTACGTACTTCGCCGGCCACCACCGCGAAACCACGCCCTTGTTCGCCGGCGCGAGCCGCCTCCACCGAGGCGTTCAACGCGAGAATGTTGGTCTGGAAGGCAATGGAGTCGATCATGCTGGTGATTTCGGCCACCTTACGGGAGCTGTCGGAGATACCGCGCATGGTACCGATCACCCGCTCCATCACGGCGCCACCACGACCGGCGGTGCCGGAGGCGTCGTTGGCCAGGCCGCTGGCCTGCCGGGCGTTATCGGCGTTCTGCTTCACCGTGGCGGTGAGCTGTTCCATGCTGGTGGCGGTCTCCTCCAGGGAAGCGGCCTGCTGTTCGGTGCGGGAAGACAGATCCGCGTTGCCGCTGGCGATTTCGGAAGCGCCGACATAGATGGCGTTGCCACTTTCACGCACCTCGGTGACGATCTTGCCGAGACTGTGCTGCATCTCCGCCATGGCGGTGAACAGCTTGCCGATTTCGTTGTTGCCCGGCACTTTGATGTCCTCGGACAGATCAGCGCGGGCGATGCGCTGCAGATTCTCCACCGCCCAGCTCAGCGGCTTCACCACCACACCACGCAACATCAGATACACCAGCACCATGATGATACCGGTGAGCACCAGCATGCCGATGCCGATGTAAGAGAATAAGGTGGTCTGCTGGTGGTAATGGCCCATGACCTCCTGGCCGCGTTCGTCCGCATAGCGGGTGAAATCGGTGAGACTGTCATTGAGACTGTCGTTGGGAGTCAGCAACTCCTGGCGCAAATTACGGTAGGTGCGCAAATCGGCCTTTTGCAGATAGTCGTATTGCAGTTTCACCAACCGCAGCACCTCCTGGAAAGCACTGCCCAGTTCGTCGGCGCGAGCCGCCCCCATCTCCGTTTTCGGGCTATCGAGAAAATTCTGAAACCGTTGCTCGGCGCGCTCCAGGAAACCACTGGCTCGCTGAATCTGGTTGTCCGCCACCAGCCGCATGCCGTTATCCAGATAGTCCGCGGCCAGATCCATTTCAATACGGGCCTGGTTCAACAAGGTCGTGGCCCGGGCCACCTGGTTCAGTTGCTGCACGTTGACCTGATTGAGGGTGGAAATCGAGGAATCCACCATCTGGTTGGTCAGGATGCGAATGGCGGCGAGACCGCTGATCAAAAGCGCACAGCAAATCAGAGCCCCGGCCACTGCCGTATTGATGTTGATATTTCGCACGAATTTCATCATAGCCGGCCTTTCCTTTTTTCAAGGTTGTTCTGTCTATACCCGCTGAGCCCGCCCGGAAGCGGCCGCCAGTGCCATCAGACGCGGCGCCACCTGGTCCAATGGCAACACCTCGGTCGCCGCGCCCAGAGCGATGGCCTCACGGGGCATCCCGAACACCAGGGAGGTGTCCTGATCCTGGGCCAGGGTGTGGGCACCGGCTTCACGCATGGCAAGCAGTCCCCCGGCACCGTCCTTGCCCATACCGGTGAGCAAGACGCCAATGGCGTTGCGGCCGGCGTGCTGCGCCGCGGAACGGAACAGCACATCCACGGAGGGCCGGTGACGGTTCACCGGCGGCCCCTGATCAAGGTGAATCACATAGTTCGCCCCGCTACGGGCCAACAGCATGTGCGCGTCCCCCGGCGCGATGTACACGTGACCGGGCAGCACCCGCTCTCCGTGTTCACCCTCCTTCACCGTCACCGCGCAGAGCCGGTTGAGCCGTTCGGCGAACGACCGGGTGAACCCACCAGGCATATGTTGCGCGATCAGAATCGCCGGACTGTTCGGCGGCAGCGGTGACAACACTTCCCGAATCGCTTCGGTTCCGCCGGTGGAAGCGCCCAGAATCACCAGTTTCTCGCTGGAGATAATCGGTGCCTTCAACTTCGGCGGCGATACCCCGGCCTCATTGGCCCGGCGCGGCCGGGAGCGGGCCGTGGCGCGAATTTTTTCCGCGATCAGTTCGCCGTAATCGAGCATGCCGGAGCGAATCCCCAACGATGGCTTCTCGATAAAATCCACCGCGCCCAGTTCCAGCGCCCGCAAAGTCACTTCCGATCCAGCCTGGGTCAGTGAAGACACCATCAGCACCGGCATCGGCCGCAGACGCATCAGACGCTCCAGAAAGTCGAGTCCGTCCATGCGCGGCATTTCCACATCCAGCGTCAATACATCCGGGTTATGCCGTTTGATCAGGTCTCTTGCCACAATGGGATCCGGCGCTACCGCCACCACTTCCATATCGGGATGGTGGTTGATGATTTCGCGCATCAAGTCACGAATCAGCGCGGAATCGTCGACGCACAGCACCCGAATTTTTTCCATAACCCAAACCCGCCCCTGTTACGGTGAAAACAATGCAATGGCGTTGGTTCAACAGTCCTACTGGTTAGCTTATCGGCCGTGACGCGCCAAGCTTGAGGCCGGATTGGCGAAGCAGCGCCACCGTCACGGTCATGCCAGCGAGTACACCGTCTGACCGCGGGAGCGAAAGCGATCGCTCAGATAGGAGACATTTTCCGAGTGGCCGGCGAACAACAGCCCGTCGGGCTTGAGCCGGTCGGCCAGCCGTCCCAATACCCGGGTCTGGGTATCACGATCGAAATAGATCATCACGTTGCGGCAGAAGATGGCATCGAACCGGTGCTCGGAGGGCCAGTCCCGGGCGACCAGGTTCATCACCTGAAAACGCACTTTCGCCACCAGGGCGGGTTTTACCCGGGCATAGCCGGTCCGTGCACCACTGCCCTTCTGAAAAAAACGCCGCCGGCGCTGGTCATCCAGGCGCGCCACCTGTTCCAGGGGATAGACGGCGCGCCTGGCCCGATCCAGGGCCTCGGTGTCGATATCGGTGGCCAGCACCTCCACGTTGGCGTGCTCCCCCAGGGTTTCCAGCAACGTCATGACGATGGAATAAGGCTCTTCGCCGGTGGACGCCGCGGCACTCCATACCCGGACCGGATCACGACGGCCTCGGACATGGTCGGCCAGAATCGGAAAGTGGTGCGATTCACGAAAAAAAGAGGTCAGGTTGGTGGTGAGCGCGTTGACGAACGCCTGCCATTCACCCCCCTCCCCACTGGCTTTCAGGCCGGCCAGATAATCGGCGAAACGGGTCAGGCCCCGGGCACGCACCAAGCGACCGACACGGCTGTAAACCATGTCCTTCTTGTGTTCCGCCAACACAATGCCGGCGCGCTGGTAAATCAGCGTACGAATGGCCTGAAAGTCACTGGCGGAAAAATGCAGATCGCGCTCTGAAAACAGGGACGAAGCGGCCATCTCTTGGGTCGGATTCAAATCAGCTCCCCGCATCCATCACCAGCGGGGGCCCGGCGCGAAGGGCACGGCCCGCTTCTTCCCGGTCGGCGCCGCGCAAACGAAACACCGCCACGGAATGCTCGAGTGTCTCGACCTCGGCCCGCAGCGCGCCGGCGGCATCGGCGGAACCCTGAATACGGCGCGTGTTGTGCCGCATGGTCTCGTCCATCCGTGTCACCGCCTGGTTGATCTGGGCGATGCCGGAGCTCTGTTCCTCGGACGCACAGGTGATCTCTCCCATGATGTCGTTGACCCGGGTCACCGACGCCACCACTTCCCGGATAGTGCTCTCCGCCCGGTGTACCAGATCGGCGCCGCCCTGGATCTCACGGCCCGAGTTGGCGATCAGATCGCGAATCTCTTTCGCCGCGGCGGCGGATCGTCCCGCCAGGTTGCGCACTTCACTGGCCACCACCGCGAAGCCACGCCCTTGTTCGCCGGCGCGTGCCGCCTCCACCGAGGCATTGAGCGCCAGGATATTGGTCTGAAAGGCAATGGCGTCGATACTGTCGATGATCACCGTCATCTTGTTGGAACTGGCCGTGATGCGCTCCATGGTACTGACTACCTCGCCCATCACCTCACCGCTGCGCGCCACCTGGCCAGCCGCCTGCGATGCCAGACCGCTGGCTTGCCGGGCGTTGTCCGCGTTTTGCCGTACCGCGCTGGTGACCTGTTCCATACTGGACGCGGTTTGCTGCAGAGAAGCGGCCTGCTGCTCGGTATGGGAGGACAAATCCCGATTGGCTTCGGCGATACCGCGGGCAGCCGGTGTCACCGCCGCGATGCCTTCATTGACATGGCCGACGATACTGCCAAGGCAGCGCTGCATCACCGTCAGAGCCAGCACCAGCCGCCCCGCTTCGCCCACGGTGCGATTCGGCGGCTGCGCCGCCAGATTGCCGGCGGCGATTTGAAAGGTGAACATCACCGCCTCATGCAGCGGCTTCAACAAGGCGCCGGCGGTCATCACGCCAAGCAACACCAGCATCGGCACACCGGCGGCCAACAGTAAACCATGCGCGAGAATCAATCTGCCGCGAACCGGATCGTCCGACTGCAAATGGCTCACGCCGTGGAGCCCCACCGCGCTGCTGATCGCCAACAACACCACGGCCAGTAGCGCCAATCCTCCCAGCCGCAAGGCGCCGCCGCGCCGGCCCAGCCGCCGCCACCAGCCGAGCGGTCCCCGTCGCTGCACCTCACCTCGTTCCAGCGAGAGATGCTGCCCCTTGCCCTGACGTATGGCGGCATAATCCTGTTCCGCCCGGGACACGCTGTCGGCGTCCGGCTTCAGGCGCACCGACACATACCCCTTGATTTCACCGTCTTCCATGATCGGCGTGACATGCGCCTTGACCCAATAGTGGTCGCCGTTCTTGCGGCGATTCTTGATCACCCCGACCCAGGTGCCACCCTGCTTGAGCGTATGCCAGAGGTTTTCAAACGCCAGTGGCGGCATATCCGGGTGGCGAACCAGATTGTGAGGCGCGCCCAGCAACTCTTCCCGGCTGAAACCACTGACCTCGATAAAGGCGGGATTGGCATAGGTGATCTTGCCACGCAGATCCGTGCGGGAAATCAGAAAGTGATCATCGCGCAGAGGGTATTCCCGTTGAGTGACGGGCTGGTTATCACGCATGCACCACCTCGGCCTCGACAGCGACGGCAACGCCATCATCGGCGGAGTCGTCTCTCGCCTGGGCCAGCTTAAACAGCGCCACCGCTTGCCGCAGCCGCGCGGCTTCTCCTTCCAGCTCACTGGCCGCCGAGGCCGCCTCCTCCACCAAAGCCGCGTTGCGTTGGGTAACCTGATCCATTTGGGTGATGGCCTGATTCACCTGGCCGATGCCCTTGCTCTGCTCCTGCGAGGCGGAAGCAATCTCATCCATGATGTCGGTTACCCGCCGCACCGCTTCGACGATGTCGGTCATAGTGCTGCCCGCCTGATCCACCAGCCGGGTACCGGCTTCGATGCGCTCCACCGACGTTTCGATCAATGCACGGATCTTTTTCGAAGCCTCGCCACTGCGCCCGGCCAGAGCACGGACTTCTCCCGCCACCACCGCGAAACCACGGCCCTGCTCGCCGGCCCGAGCCGCTTCCACCGAAGCGTTCAACGCCAGAATGTTGGTCTGGAAGGCGATGGAATCGATCACCTCGATGATCTCGGTCACCTGGCGCGCACTGCCGCTGATCTCAGCCATGGTGCCCACCACCTCGCCCACCACCTCGCCGCCCCGCTGCGCGGTTTGTGAAGCGCTGGCGGCCAATTGGCTGGCCTGACGGGCATTGTCGGCGTTCTGCTCCACCGTCGAGGTGAGCTGCTCCATACTGGCGGCGGTCTGTTCCAGCGACGCCGCCTGATGTTCCGTGCGCGAGGACAAATCGTTGTTGCCCTGGGCGATTTCACCGGCGCCCTGATAGATCCCCTGGCTGCTGTCACGCACGGTGGCTACGGTCCGGGACAGGCTTTGCTGCATGTCCGATAAAGCCGCGTACAGCTGACCAATTTCGTTATTGCCACGCGCCTCGATCCGCTCCGACAAATCGCCTTTTGCCATCCGCTCGAAATGCCCCACTACCTTACGCAGTGGCCGGATAACATTCACGGTCACGCCCCACAGCACGATCACCACCAGCACCACGGATGCCGCGATCACCACGCCAATCCCCCAACGCATGGTGGCGGCGTAGGTATCAAAAGCGGCCAGCGCCTGACTGCCGGCGTCACCGGATTGCGCCGCCAGCCGAATCATTGCGTCATGGCTCTGATTTAGAATGTACACACTCTGCGCGCTCAGGATCAGGATCAACAAAGAGAACGCCGCCAGAACCAGCCCCCAACTTACTTTGACCGTCATGTTATCCATTACTTTCACGATGGTTATCTCACTCGTCTCATAGAGACCATAAGCAGGCTGTTATTCACCAACGCGCTCGACGATGGCCAGTTCCTCGCTGGTGAGCAGTCTCTCGATGTCCACCAGTACCAGCATGCGTTCCTCCAGATTGCCGAGCCCATGGATGTAGTCCAAAGGCAGGCTGATACCGAACTCCGGCGGCGGTTTGATCTGCTCCGCGGTCAGGGTCATCACGTCCGACACCTGATCCACCACGATACCCACCACACGGGTACCGATATTGATGACGATCACCACGGTCTGCTGGGTATAGTCGGCACTGGCCAGGCGGAATTTCAGACGCAGATCGACAATCGGCACGATCACGCCACGCAGGTTGGCCACCCCCTTGATGAAATCCGGCGCATTGGCGATGCGGGTGACGTTCTCGTAACCCCGTATCTCCTGGACCTTGAGAATGTCGATGGCGTATTCCTCGTCACCCAGGGAGAACACCAGGAATTCACGGCTGCTGATCTCGGCGGCTTTCTTGACGGGATTGACGGAAACCAGGTTGCTCATGATGCGGAAACCTCCTTGGAGGAAAGGACAGTGGAGTTTCGAGCGACCGCGTCACTCGCTTTCTTGCTTTGGCTGAGACGGTGCAGATCGGGGATATCCAGAATCAGCGCGACGCTGCCATCACCGAGAATGGTGGCGGCGGACACTCCGGGAACCTTGCGGTAATTGGTTTCCAGATTCTTGACCACTACTTGCTGCTGGCCCACCAGTTCGTCCACCAGCAAGGCATAGCGGCGCCCTTCGCCTTGTACGATGACAACAATGGCCGAGGTCGGTTCGGTCACCGCGCCGGACACTTCCATGGCGTGGTGCAAGGCCACCAACGGCAGATAATCCTCACGCACTTTCAGCAGCACATCACCGCCGGCCATGGTGTAGAGGTCATCGGCACGCGGCTGCAGCGATTCGATCACCGCGCTGACCGGGAGAATGAAGGTCTCCTCACCGACCCGCACCGACATGCCGTCAAGAATGGCCAGGGTCAATGGCAATACGATGCGGGTGCGGGTGCCCTGGCCGGCTTCGGAGAGTACGTCCACATGGCCGCCCATGGCCTGGATGTTGCGCTTGACCACATCCATGCCGACCCCGCGGCCAGAAACGTCACTGACGGCCTCGGCGGTGGAGAAACCCGGCGCGAAGATCAGCTGCCAGACTTCCTCGTCACTCATGTTGTCGGACACCGGCAGTCCATTACTGCGCGCCTTGGCAAGAATCCGTTCGCGATCCAGGCCGGCGCCGTCATCGCTCACTTCGATCAGAATATTGCCGCCCTGGTGCTGCGCGGAGAGCGTAAGGCGGCCGGTGCCCGGCTTGCCGGCGGCGGCACGAAGCTCCGGCGTTTCCAGGCCATGATCCAGGCTGTTGCGCACCAGGTGCGTGAGAGGGTCGATGATGCGTTCGGTGAGACTCTTGTCCAGCTCGGTGGATTTGCCCTCGGTAATCAGCTCCACATCCTTGCCCAGCTTGCCGGCCAGATCGCGTACCAGACGCGGAAAACGACTGAACACATAGTCCATCGGCACCATCCGCACGGACATCACCGCTTCCTGAAGATCCCGGGCGGTACGCTGCAACAGACTGAGGCCGGAGGCGAAGCCGCCATCGCCGGTGAATTCGGAATCCTCCACCACCTGATTGAGCATCGACTGGGTAATGATCAGTTCACCCACCAGGTTGATGATGTGATCGACCTTGGCCACCGGAACCCGGATCGAGGAATTGGCGCCGCTGTCCCGGCTGTCGACGGCCGGTCGCGCGGCGCGTTTGGTTTCGGCTTTGGGAGGCGGCTCCGGCGCTTTCACCGGCACCGGCAGCTGTTCCGGGGGGATACTGCGGATGTCCAATTGCTCAGGTTCGACGATGAAACACATCACCGCCTCAATGTCATCGGCGCTGGCGGTGGACTGCATCAACACCTCGTAGCGGTCGTCTTCACCTCGCGTTTCCAGCACATCGCCAAGCTGACCCAACTCCTCGATGAGCAGTTTCCGATCGCTTTCCGACACACCCAGCAGAGCCACGCTAAGGGGTTGTCCAGCCCCGCCACTGGCCGGCGGCGGCGTGGACGGAGCCACCGTGTTAGCGGGAGCCACATCGCCCGCCGGCTCACCAATTTCCTCCAGCGCCAGCTTCTGCAGCACCTCACAGATACGGGCCATCGCCTCCGCGTCCGGCTCCACGCCTTGACGATAGGCGTCCAGTTGGTCGTGTAGCATGTCTTTCGCTTCCAGAAAGGTATCGACGATGTCACGACGCAGCGTGAGTTCGCCGCGACGGGTGTAATCGAGCAGGTTCTCCAGTAAATGGGTGGTCCTCTGCAGCGCCTCGAATCCGAAAGTACCAGCCCCCCCCTTGATGGAGTGGGCCGCCCGGAAGATGGCGTTGAGTTGCTCCATATCCGGATTGTCGACGTCCAGCGCCAGCAAATGGGCTTCCATGTCCCCCAACAATTCCTCCGCTTCCTCAAAGAAGGTGCTGTAAAAATCGCTGATATCCATGGTTACTCCTGTAGCGGGGCGCGGCTGGCGGGCTCGCTTTCGGCACGGATACGGCGTGCCGCCTGCTCATTCAGCACCAGCAGCGTAATACGGCGGTTCACCGGATCACCGGGGTGGCTGCCGGCCATCGGCACGCGATCGCCGAGACCGGCCACACGCAACAGTTTGTCCGGCGCCAGACCACCGCTAATCAGTTCACGGCGACTGGCATTGGCACGGTCGGCGGACAACTCCCAGTTGCTGTAGCCGCGTTCACCGTTGGCGTAAGGCACGCTGTCGGTGTGGCCGGTAATGCTGAGTGGATTGGGCAGGTCATTGAGCAGCGGCGCCAGCGTGCGTAACAGCTCACGCATATAAGGCGCCACCTGGTCACTGCCAAGATGGAACATGGGGCGGGGATCGGTATCCAGAAGTTGAATGCGCAGCCCTTCCGGGGTGACGTCGAAACGCATCTGCTGACGCAGCTCGCGCAGACTGTCGTCGGCATTGATAGTGCTCTCGATACGGCGCTGCAATTCCAGGAACTGACGCTGCATTTCCGCCGGCCGGGTCTGGTCACGCAGATCAATGCGCGCCTGTTCTCCCTTGGCGTGAGCGGGATCATCGCCGCCACCGGGGATGGCACTGGTACTGGCGGTGCTGCGATCGCCACCGGTCATCGCCACATTCAGCGGCGTGCGAAAATATTCGGCCAGACCCTGCAATTGCTGCGGCGTGGCGGTGGAGATCATCCACAACACAAGAAACAGCGCCATCAAAGCCGTCATGAAGTCGGCCAGCGCGATCTTCCAGCTGCCACCGTGGTGCGCCTCGGTACGACGCGAGCGGCGGCGAACGACGATGCGACGAACGGCTTCGCTCATGCTTCACCCACACCCACGCCCTTGTCATCACGCGGGGCGCCGCGCACATGATCCTCCAGCTCACTGAAGCTGGGCCGCTCGCTGGTGTGCAGAGCTTTGCGACCGAATTCCACCGCCAGTTGCGGCGCGTAACCATTCAGATTGGCGAGCAGAGTGACGCGAATGCATTGCAGCATCTTCACGCCCTCGCGAACCTGCCGGTCGATACGGCTGGCCAGCGGATTGACGAAACCATAGGCCAGCAGAATACCCAGAAACGTACCCACCAGAGCCTGGGCGATCATATAACCCATGGCGTCCACGCCGGCGTCGGCGGCCCCCAGCGCCTTCACCACCCCGAGCACGGCGGCGACGATACCGAAAGCCGGCAAGGCGTCCCCGACCTTGGACAGTGCATCGGCGGGAATATGCGCTTCGTCCTCGAAGGCCTCGATTTCATGCGCCATCAGCTCATCGAGCTCGTGCGGGTCCATGCTGCCGCTGATCATCAGCCGCAGGTAATCGGTGATGAACCCCATTATCATCGGATCTTCCCGCAGCTCCGGATAGTCGGCGAACAGATCGCTGTCCTGCGGGTTTTCGATGTCCCGCTCAATGCCCAACACCCCTTCACGGCGCATCTTCGACAGCAGCTTGTACAGCAGCGACATCAACGACATATAGGTTTCCTTGCCGTAACGGGTGGTGCGCTTGAGCTGAGACGAGGAGCGCAGCGTGGCCTTGATCGCTTTGCCATTGTTGGCGGCGATGAAGGACCCCACGGCGGCACCGCAGATCATCATGATTTCACTGGGTTGATAGAGCGGACCGAGATGACCGCCGGCCAGAAAAAAGCCGCCGAACACGGAGAACGCCACGATGATGAAACCAATGGGGATCAGCACAACCGGATTCCTTACGCCGCTGGATCAGTTCACCGCTTCCCTGGGGGCGCGGTTTACGAACACTCTCATTTCTGTATCGGCAGGAATGGGTGGGGCTTTAGGGGAATGTGCGTGGGTGTGGCGGTTTCCGTTGAACCTATCGCAGCCGACCGACCGCTTCCCATGGATGGGGCCACGAGGTCACTGTGGGAAGCTTGCTTGCAAGCGAATGGAGCAACACCAGAAGCCGTATTCGCCAGCAAGCTGGTCTCCCACAGTCTGTGCCACGAAGCCGCTGCGGGAAGCTTGCCTGCAAGCGAATGGAGCAACGCCGGAAGCCGTATTCGCCAGCAGGCTGGTCTACCACAGTCTGTGCCACGAAGCCGCTGTGGGAGCTTGCCTGCAAGCGAATGAAGCAACACCGGAAGCCGTATTCGCCAGCAGGCTGGCTCCCACAGTTTGAGCCACGAAGCCGATGATGTGGCAGCTTGCCTGCGAGCGAATGGAGCAACGCCGGAAGCCGTATTCGCCAGCAAGCTGGTCTCCCACAGTGTGTGCCGCGAAGCCGCTGTGGGAGCTTGCCTGCAAGCGAATATCCCCACACATTCCCGTTGCGGGGTACCATAGCGGCTCCACAGCGGGCGGCCTCCTAGGCGTAGGAGGCCGATATGGCATCATCGTCCAGCAGCGGCCCTGTCCGTCGGGACCGCTTGCGGGTCTTGCCCGCCCGTGATGGCGGCTGACAAATACCGCAGACGAAATTCTGTGTCGGGGTATGAGCATGAGTGACGAAGTGCCCCCCGCAACAGGTACAGGCGGACAACTCGAACATCTCGCTTTCGAAGAACCGCACCAGGGTCCAGGCCCGGGTCAGCCCCAGCACCGGCTCGGCACCATCCAACGCCATTTGTTCCAGATACAGCCGGTAGGCCTTGACGAATCCCTCCATGCGCCCGCATCGCTGATGCACGGTGAGGTGGCGAAAAAAGCCATAGAACAACGACGAGTGAATATTCGGCAGCCAGGTAATGAACCAGTCCGTGGAAAACGGCAACATACCCTTGGGCGGTGACATACCCCGCACTTCCTTGTACAGACGGATCAGTCGGCCTCGGCTGAGCTCGGTCTCCGATTCCAGCACCTGCAGCCGGGCGCCCAGTTCAATCAATTCGATGGCGAGCTGCACCTGCTGCATCTCGCCAACCAGACTCTTCTCACTCATGTCTCACCCTTGCCGCGCGGCCACGGCATCGCCGGTGGCGGTCATCAACAGGGCGGCGTGAGTCTGCCCCAATCCCTGCTCCCGCTTATGGTTGGTCAGCGCTTGCAACTGGCCGGCATCGTCCAACCCGAGACGAAACAGAAACTGGTTGGTACGTGCCAGACGGCTGAGTTGACGCGCGGAGAGAGACAACAACACCTCCGCCATGGGCTCGTCGATTTTCAAACGAAACAAAGCGGTGGCGTAATCTTCTTGCAACAGGCGTTGCGCCAGCAGCAGATAAGTCAGATTCAGATCCTGAATTTCATTCAGTACGTTGTCGACGTTCATTGTTGCGCTTGCTCCTTCGGTACCCATACCGAGAGAGTCCCTGACCCGCTTTGGCCGAGGACTCCCGATCCCCCGATCCATCAGTCTTCCCCGCCGGCATCCTTTCGGTGGCGGCGGGAGCCTGCTCGTCAGCACCGGTGATAGCGTTGTCCCGGCGGGGCTTCTGGGTCGTGACATTCGGCCACGACTAAGCTTTTAGCGTGACGAGCATCACACTAAAGTACCAAAATAGTGATACATTTCACATACCACTTTTGAATTATTTCAAACTTTCGACTTCTTGCGGGATAGAGAAGGGAGAATGCGGGAAACGGCGGCGAACCGGCTGGTTTTATGTCTGCCCCCCTGGCGGGTCCTGCTCCAGTTGATGCACCCAGACCAGCAACTCCGCCACCACCTGGTACAGGGCCTCGGGAATCCGCTGGTCCAGATTGACGGTCATCAGCAAGGCCACCAGTTCCGGCGCGGCATGGACGAAGACACCATGGCGGCGGGCTTCTTCCACCAGCCGCTCGGCCACGTCACCGTAGCCCTTGGCCATTACCCTCGGAGCACCGTCACCTTCCCGATAGGCCAGAGCCACCGCCCGGCGGCGCGAAGTATCGCCCTCCTCACTCATCGGCGTCTTTACTCCGGATCACGATTCACCACCTTGATCGTTGCCTGCAACCCCAGAACCTCGAGGCGATCCCGCAGCACCGGCTGCCCTTCACGCAGGCGCGCCAGGGTTTCCTCCCGCGGCGCCGCCAGCTCGAGATTCAAATGGCCGCCGTGCAACCGTAGCTGTACCCGAATTTCACCCAGCGCTTCGGTGCGCACTTCCAATTGCGACAGCCAGGCCCCCTCCTCCTCACCGGAACGGCCCTGGTTTTCAGGGTCGCCGTCGGGCCGGGATTCCCGTGGCGGGGCCTGGATCAGCAACGCGGCGAACAATCCCGACCAGAGGTCGCCCTCCCACCGCAATACCGGTGTTGCCAGCAATTCCAGTTGATGGCGCACCACGGGCTGCACACTCTCCTCCACGCCAGTGGGGCCGCGGTGTCCGCCCGCCACGGCCGCCCGTGGCTCCCCCTCAGCCTCCCGGCCGCCGGCATTCACCATGCCCTCTTGCCCCCTGACCGATACAGGAGCCGGCGTCGTGGCTGGAGCCGTCGCCGTGGCAGGTCCGGCGGCGACAGAGGCGGCCATGGTGGCAACGCGCATCTGCGGCTCCGGCCGCAATGCCGCCAGTGGACGCTCACCGCGAAACCATTCGCCAAGGTGGGATTCGTAGAACAGGCCACTGTGCTCCACGCTGCCTCGCAACGCCGCCGCCAACGGAGCGGTGGACAGCGGCGGCCCAGGCAACAGCGGCTCTGCCGGCCGCACAGCGGAAGGCGGCGCGGGATAGCGGATCAACAGATCGGCGATGGCGCGGGCGGCGCCGCTAAAATGGGTTCTGGCGGATACCGGCGCGGTGTCCGTTGTCGATGCCGGCGCGGGCAACGGTGCCCGCTCCCCGGCTTTGGCCGCATCCCGGGCGCCAGTCTCCGCCACCCCCGGTGACTTCGACGTTGCTGATCTCGGCGTTAATGGCGGACGCTCGTCGCGTCCCAGCGCCTCCACCGCCTGCCCCGGCACCAGGGGAGTGACCGGCTGATTGAGCGGCGTTGGCGCCGGCCCATCCATCCGTCGCCCGAGCACCTGGTGCAGCAAGGTATCGAGCAACGGCGTGATGGTGCTCACGGTGTCCCTTTAAGCAACGGGTCGCGATGAAAGCGCGCGCGGCCGTCCACCACCTGGGCGGAATGGGACTGATAGGTGCGATGCAGGTCCTGGCGGCGGCGGCTGGTGCCGAGCAGCTGGTCAAGCTCGTCGCGGCGCGCCATCAGACAACGGCGCACTTCCAGATCCTGTTCGAGAATCCGCTCCAGCAACGCCGCTTTACGCTCCTGTTCCTCCACATTGAAGGACAAATCCCGCTCGATACGGGACAGGCGGTCCACCTCCAGGACATAGCGGGATTGCTCATCCACCAGCCCGTCCCAATCCTTCTGCCGCACACAGGCCAGCATCCGGGTGGACCGGGCAAGCAAGGTCTCATAGCTCACCAACACCCCTTCGGGGGTCGGCACGGTGTCCGTGTTCTGGTTACTCATACCCCCTCCGCGGAATGTCGTGGATCAATTTCACGCCAGGCGGATCCGATATTCTCCAGCAGTTCCGCCGCCTGCCGCAGACGCTCATCGTCATTGTGCAGATTGGCCGCCAGCAGCAGCCGCGCCACATAGTCATACAACGCCGCCAGGCGCTCGGCCAGCTCGCCGCCACGCTCCTGGTCAAGCGCGGCCTTCAGACCATTGTTGACGATGTCCAGCGCCTTGGAGATCGCGGCTCCTTTTTCCGCCGCACGGCCGTCCTGCAAATGCAGGCGGGCGGTGCGGATGGCGCTTTGTGCTCCATCGAAAAGCAAGGTAATCAATTGATGTGGACTGGCGGACATCACACCGCTCTCCACTCCCACTCTGGCGTAGGCGCCGGCTCCGCGGGCAAAGGCGGAATGACCACCGGTATTGTTCATGATCTGCGCTCCCAACCTGGCATGGAAAGCCGAAACCGGCACGAACGACCTGTTATGGTCTCGTCCCATGTCACCGCTTCGTCCGCCTCTCTGGTCCTGTTTACTGGCACTGTTTACTGCTTCAATTGCGCATTGAGCATGTCGAACTGCTGGGTCAAATAGCTGCTGGTGGCGTTCATCTGCGCCACCATACTGTCCAGTTTCTGGAACTGCGTACGATAACGCTCCACGGTGGCGGCGATGCTCTGCTCCATGCGGTCGTAGCGTTTCGACAGACTGTCGATGCTGGTCTGAAAGCCCTCGGTAACGCGATCGATCATGCCGTCATCCTCCAGCATGTCTTCCAGCGCGGAATCCAGCTTGCCGATCATGCCGTCATTCTCATCACGGCCAACAAAGAAACGGGACACCCCTTCCAGATTGTTGCTGATGGCTTCGTCGAGATCCTCGTCATTGACCTTCAGGGTTCCATCCCGTTGCAAGGAGACCCCCAGGTCCGCCAGCACCCGGTATTCGCCCTCGTCCACGCCGGCGCTCAACACTCCGCGCAATTCGGACTCAATACGGCGCACCGTGGAGTTCCCTATCAGCTCGCCACTTTCTCCGGTTTCACTGTTGAAACTGGTCAGGCTTCCGATACTCTCCTTCAGGTTATTGAAGGCGGAGACGAAATCGTTGACCGCCTTTTTGATCGCATCCGTGTCCCGGGTGATATCCAGGCTGGATTCGCCTTCTTCCACCAGATTCAAGGTGACGCCCTGGATGGCGTCTTCCACCTTGTTGCTCTGGCTCTGCATGGCGATGCCGTTGATGGTGAATTCGGCATTGCGGGCGGTCACCTCGGAGGCGCCATCCAGGGACAGCGCGGAACCCAGCCCGCCGGAGAAGCTGACGCCGCTGATCGCCTCTTCCGTTCCGGTCTTCGCCGACGTCATCACCAGCCGGTAGGGCGTGCCGCTGCCGTCATTGACGATGGAGGCCTGCACGCCCTTGTTCTGGTCGTTAATGGCATCGCGCAGATCCTTGAGAGAACTCTTGTCCTCACTCAAGGTGACCTCGAGGGATTCACCGTTGGCCAGATCGATGGAGACCGATCCCGCCCCCAGATCCGCGTCCTTATCGGCCACCCCCTGGGTGGCGATACTGTAAGCGCGGGCACGCTGAGTCACATTGATATCGAAGCTGCCCAACGCCACATCCGTACCGGTGGTGAAGGTGACCGATTCACCGGTCTGGCTGGTGGCCACGCTGCGGAAGCTGTCTTCTTCACCCAAGGTCTCGGCGGCGTCCTGGAACTTTGCCAGCGCGCTCTCCAGGGTGCCGAAGGCGGAGATCTTGGCCTGGTAGCTGGCCGCCTGATTGGTGATCGGGGTCAGCTTCTGCCGCTCGGCGGCCTCGAGCTGATCCAACAATCCATTCAGATCCAGGCCGGACCCGACGCCTAAAGATGCGATGCTGGCCATAGTGCTTCCTTCTCCTGGCAGGAAAGTGGAACGGAAGGGGCAAAAGGGGACGGGTTCTCCCCGGCGTGAGGCCTCCCGGATCCTCGCCGCTTACCTAAGCTATCGGCCCCACCGCAGCGGACTTTAGCGTCTCTGGTAAAAAGTGAAGCGCCGATTAGAAGGAGGAATGCACGGTATCTCCGGACGCCGGACGCCGGACGCCGGACGCCGGACGCCGGACGCCGGACGCCGGACGCCGGACGCCGGACGCCGGACGCCGGACGCCGGACGCCGGACGCCGGACGCCGGACGCCGGACGCCGGACGCCGGACGCCGGACGCCGGACGCCGATAATGCAAAACCAGACCCAACGCCCTGGCAAGTACTAAAACGCTTATTTATTTCCGCAATGCTCTTCGACCTGGTGTTCTAAAGCGTCCGGCATCAAGCGTCCGGCGTCCGGCTTTTTTTCTCCCCCCCCCTAAAGCTCCCCGCCGAACCGCCGAAAGACTGAATAACGGCCCGCGCCGTTGCGGCGCTCCCACCGGGAGCCGCCGGTGTAGCTAAACCGATTTGGTCACCAGCAAAAGGACACTGATATGTCAGTCATCAACACCAACATTACCGCCATGATCGGCCAGCAGAACCTGGGCCGTTCCCAGAGCGCTCTGCAAACCTCCATGGAGCGGCTGTCGTCCGGCCTGCGTATCAACAGCGCCAAGGACGATGCCGCCGGCCAGGCCATCGCCAACCGCATGAGCGCCCAGATCACCGGCCTGTCCCAGGCTCAGCGTAACGCCAACGACGGTATCTCCGTGGCCCAGACCGCGGAAGGTGCCCTGAACCAGATCAACGACAACCTGCAGCGCATCCGTGAGCTGACCGTTCAATCTCAAAACGGCACCAATTCCGCAGACGATCTGCAATCCATTCAGGACGAGATCAACCAACGTCTGGATGAAGTTAATCGCATCTCCAAGGAAACCAGCTTTAACGGCGTAAACGTGCTCGCCAAAGATCAGAACCTGGATATTCAGGTGGGTGCAAACGATGGAGAGAAGATCACTCTCAATCTCAAGGAAATCACGGCCAGCACGCTCAACTTGAGCACCTTTAATGTCACCGGGCCACAGGGAACCCTGGGCGCTCCCGCTGCTGCTGATTACCAAGCCGCATATGGCGAAACGACCAACGTCACCACCACAACCGCAGCCGAATCAAACGCTGGTGATCTGGCAGCGCGTCTGGGCGTCGCCGCTGGTAGCGTCACTGTCGGCGGCGCAGCTCAAGTGGACGAATCCGGCAACTGGTATGTTCAAGTAGACATCACCGCCAACGGCGTTGGTGAATCCAATGCCCTTAAAGCACTCGGCTTCGATCTGGAAGATACCGAGACTGGCACTTATTACATCGCTCTCGACCCGGATTCCGCGGATGTCACCACCACTCCAGGCACGGCGGCTTTTACGCTGGATACTGCCAATCTGGACCTGGGCTCTCTGACCACTGGCCGCACCTCCGATCCACTTAGCTCCCTTGATTCCGCACTAAACAGCGTGGATTCTCTGCGCTCCGAGCTGGGTGCTCTGCAAAACCGTTTCGAAGCGGCCATCGATAACCTTTCCACCACCACCACCAACCTGTCCGCTGCCCGTTCCCGTATCGAGGACGCCGACTACGCGGTGGAAGTGTCCAACATGACCCGTGCGCAGATTCTGCAGCAAGCCGGTACTTCCGTGCTGGCGCAGGCCAACCAGGTACCGCAGTCCGTGCTGTCCCTGCTGGGTTAATGCTTATCGGCGCCCGGCGCTTCGCCGGGCACTGCTTTTGCGCTCACCTTCGCATCAGGCCCCCGTTTTTCGGGGGCTTTTTTTTGTGGCCGCCGCCCTACCCGGTTCGCTTGCAGGCAAGCTCCCACAGCGGCTTCGAGCGGCCTCTGCTACCCCCCGCTCACCATCTCCGCCACCTCGGCGATGATCCGGTCCCGCGCCTCGGCTTCCGCCTTCGGCATCTCGCAATACACCGTCACCAATACCGCTCCCCGCGCCGGCGACCAGGCCACACCGATATCATTGCTGTAGCCCAGCTCATCGCCACTGGTACCGGTCTTGTCGGCCACCAGCCAGTTGGCCGGAAAGCCGGCACGCAGCCGCCGGTCACCGGTTTTATTGGCGATCATCCACGCCGCCAGTTGCGCGCGTCCCTGGGCGGAAAGCACCTCGCCGAACAGCAGCCGGTACAGTGTATCCAGCATCGCCCCCGGAGAAGTGGTGTCGCTTTCCTTATCGGCGCCGCCGTAGCCGTTCAGTTCCGGCTCCAGCCGGTCCAACCGCGTTACCGAATCGCCGTTTTCACGCAGAAATTCCGTCAGCGCCCCTGGTCCGCCAAAGCCCTTGACCAGCAGATTGGCGGCGCCGTTATCGCTCCAGGCCACCGCCGCTTCACACAGCTCCGCCACGGTCATGCCCCCTTCTCCGGTTCGCTTCCCGGTAACCGGTGACCAGCCCACCAGATCCTTGCGGGACACCAACACCCGCCGGTCCAGGCTCTCCTTGTCACGATCCACTCGCGCCAGCACCAGCGCCGCCGCCAGCGCCTTGAAGGTACTGCACATCAGAAAGCGTTCATCCACGCGGTGGCCGGCACGATAGCCAGTAGCAAGATTCCATACCGCCACCCCGATACGGCCACCATGCCGCCGCTCCCACTCCTGGCAGCGATGACCCAGCGCATCGCTCACCTTACCGTGATCGGAGGCCTTCGCCGCCAACCCCACGGCCGGCAGCGCCAGCATGGAGCCCACCAAGAAACCTCTGCGTGACAGTCCCGCACTCATGTCCCGTTCTCCTTGTCGTTAGCGCGCCTTCGGCCCTTTCCTTCCGGTCGCGACGGCTACTATGGGAAGCCGCCGGCGCGTTGACAAACGATCAATTCTCCACTCAGATATGAGAAAACCTTGGCCTTGTCACTCCCATGGATGTCCCGCAACTGCCCCTGAACGCCCTGCGCGCCTTCGAAGCCTCCGCCAGGCTGTGTAACTTCACTCGCGCCGGACAGGAGCTGAACGTCACCCAAACCGCCATCAGCCATCAGGTCAAGGCATTGGAAGACCAACTTGGCGTTACCCTCTTTACCCGTCTCCCCCGGGGGCTGGCACTCACCGACGAAGGTCACGCCCTGCTGCCGGTGCTGACCGACGCCTTTGATCGCATCAGCGGCGCCGTCACCCGTTTGCAGGAAGGGCGCTTTCAGGAAGTGGTCACCCTCGGCGTGGTGGGCACCTTCGCCATCGGCTGGCTGCTGCCGCGCCTGTCCGATTTCCGCGATCGCCACCCGTCCATAGATTTGCGTTTGAAGACCAATAACAACGTGGCGGATATCGTTGCCGAGGGGCTGGATTATTTCATTCGTTTCGGCGATGGCGCCTGGCATGGCACCGATGCTTTGCCACTACTGGAGGCACCGCTGTCACCGGTTTGTGCCCCGGCCCTGGCGGACCGATTGAAGCAACCAGCGGACTTGCATGGCATGCCACTGCTGCGCTCCTTTCGCCGCGATGAGTGGGAGCGCTGGTTCCGCGCCGCCGGCGTGGCGCCACCGACACCCCGGGGCGGTATGTTTGATTCCTCCACCCTGCTGCTGGAAGCCGCCGCCGGCGGCGAAGGCGTGGCCCTGTTACCGGTGGCGATGTTCCAGGAGGCACTCGGGCAAGGCAGGGTGAAACAACCCTTCGAATTGGCCGTGGATACCGGCCGCTATTGGCTGACCAAACTGAAATCACGGGAGGAAACGCCGGCCATGGGACAGCTTCGCGCCTGGCTGGAACAGTCTTTGCGCGGGTACGGCCCCGCAGCGTTGGCGAGATGATCCCGCGCGCCATTCGCCAGCAGGCTGGCTCCCAAAGATCATGCCACGAAGCCCCTGTGGGAGCTGCGGCGGGCCGCTGCAAGCGAATCTTGGGGCCTGAAACCCATTCGCTGCCAAGGCAGCTTCCCACAGCGGCTTCGTAGTCTGATTTGCGGGAAACAGAGATGCCAGCGGCGCCCCTTTCCCTCTAAAGTTTTTTCATAGCACGCCGATAATTTCGTCAAACGCTACTCGTGAAAACCAAGAAGGATCATCGCCATGAGCGCTCCGGTGGACCCGTTGGCTTCGTCTTTGCCATCGCAGTTTTCTTTTCAATCCGCCCGGCAAAGGGTGGAGCGAGTGCTGGCCCAGTTACCCCTGACCGACTCGCAAACCCGACAGCCCGAACCGGACCACGACAGCCTGGTGGAACCGGTGCAACGGATCAACGAAGTACTGCGCCCCTACGGCGTGCAGTTCGATCTCAGCGATGATTCCGGGCGGACCATCATTCTGGTGGTGGACCGGGAAAGCGGTCAGGTGATCCGGCAGATCCCCCCGGAGGAAGCGCTCAATGCCTATCAACGCATGGAAGAAATGAAAGGACGGCTGTTGCGGCTGGAGGTGTAGCGTGGGAGCGGGCTTGCCAACGGACGGCTTTGGCCTCGATGCACTTCCTCACACCTGCATGTTCATGATTTCTTTATAGGCGGACACCAGCCGGTTACGCATCTGCACACCCATTTCAAACGCCACGCTGGCCTTTTGCGAATCCACCATCACCTGTGGCAACGATACGTTCGGATCTCCGGCCTGGAAGGCTCTCGCCTGTTCACCGGCGGCCTGTTGCAGACCATTGATCCGCTCCAGCGATGCGCGCAACTCTCCAGCAAAACCACCACGTCCGTCGGTGGATCCGGAACGGGACACACCGCCGGCGTCGGCGGCCAGCTGCCGCATCTGGCTCAGTACGGATTGAATCTCCGGCGTACTCATTGTCACTTTCTCCGGTTTTCCTGATGGCACCCAGACTAGCAAGAGGCGACGGATGGCCATGCCGGTAATTGACGACAAAAAGACAGGCTTTTCTCGCCTTTGCGTGGCGGCGCTCTACGCATAATGGCAAAGCCCACGGCTCCATGAGCCCGTTCCGGCAAGAGACCATACGTTAGGCAAGGGTGATCATGTATCGCGTTTTTCTGCATCGACAGCGTCCCCGGCGCGGCCCCGCGCACCGCTTTGCAGCGGGAACCCTGCCGTCATGAGCGGGGCGTCCACCGGCAATGCCAACGCGGCGGCCAGCCAGGCCAGTCCACTGGCGCCCTGGCTGGCCAGACTGCGCGCCAATCCCCTGATTCCATTGCTGGTGGCGGGAGCGGCTGTGGTGGCGATCGTCGCCGCGCTGTTGATGTGGGCGAGCGCGCCGACTTATCGAGTGCTGTTCAGCAACCTCACCGAAGCGGACGGTGGCCGGATCATCGCCGCCCTTGAGCAGCAGGGCGTGCAATATCGTTTCAGTGAAGGCGGCCAGGCCCTGCTGGTGCCGGGCGACCAGGTGCACAAGCTGCGTTTGCAACTGGCGGAACAAGGGCTGCCGGAAGGCGGCAACGTGGGCCTGGACATCATGGAAAAGCAGGCGTTCGGTGTCAGCCAGTTCGCCGAACAGGTGAACTTCCAACGTGGCCTGGAAGGCGAACTGGCCCGATCCATCGAAGCACTGGGCCCGGTGGAACGGGCCCGGGTTCATCTGGCGCTGGCCAAGCCTTCCGTATTCATTCGCGACCGCCAGCCCGCCAAGGGCTCGGTGGTACTGACATTGCAACCCGGCCGCGCGCTCGGCGACGCCCAGGTCAATGCCATGGTCCATCTGGTGGCCAGCAGCGTACCCGAACTGGCGCCGGAAGACGTCACCGTGGTGGACCAAAGCGGCCGCCTGCTCTCCCGCGAAACCGGTCCCGGCCATGACCTCGACGGCACCCGCCTGCGCTATACCGAGGAAGTGGAGCGCGCCTATCAACAGCGCATCGAAAAAATCCTGGAGCCGATTCTCGGCCGTGGCAATGTGCGGGCCCAGGTCACCGCGCAGATCGATTTCAGCCGCCGCGAGGAAACCGAGGAACGCTACGGCCCGAACCAGAACGGCAATCCGGCGGCGATTCGCAGCAAGCGTATCAACGCCGTTTATGAAGATCCGGACGGCGGCGCCAGTGGCATCCCCGGGGCGCTCAGCAACACGCCGCCGGGGGAAGCGGCCTCGCCGATCAACAACGATGCCGACGGCAATGACGATGAAGAAGATGCCCCGCCCCAGCGCGTCCGCCAGGACGATCTGATCAATTACGAGCTGGATCGCAACGTCACCCACACCCAGCATCACCAGGGCAGCATTCAGCGCCTCTCCGTGGCGGTGGTACTCAACTACCGGGAAAAGACCGGCGAGGACGGCACCGTTCAACTGGCACCGCTGAGTGACGAGGAACTCAACCGCATCACCGACCTGGCCCGGCACGCCATGGGGTTCTCGGCGGAACGTGGCGACGGCCTGGAAGTGGTCAACAGCCCGTTCGCCGACTTGTCCGAGCCATTCGAGGAAAGGCCCTGGTGGCAATCACCGCAGTGGGTGGATCTGGCGTTGGGTTTGGGCCGCTATCTTCTGGTGGCACTGGCCGCCCTGCTGCTCTACCGGTTGATCCTGCGTCCGTTGATACAGCGCTATACCGCCACCCCGGCCGCTCCCCCACAGCCGGCGGCGCGGGGCAACGTCTCCGCCGTGGTCGGCGACGACGAGGACGATGACCTGGATCCGGAAGAAGTCGTGGCCCGGCGCCGGCGCCAGCGGCGCAAGACCCTGATGTACGAAAGCAATCTGAAGGATTTGCAGGATCTGGCCCGGGACGATCCGGCCATGGTGGCCATGATTCTGCGTAGTTGGATGAACCGTAATGAGCCGACCTGACAGCAGCGCGCGTACCGCCAGCGGAGCCCGTCGCGCCGCCATCCTTTTGCTGGCCCTGGATGAAGACAGCGCCGCGGAAGTGTTCCGTCACTTGTCCGCCCGTGAGGTGCAGGACATCAGTCAGGAAATGGCTGGCTTGAAGCATATTTCCCACGAGGAAATGCATCAGGTGCTGGAGGATTTCTACGACGAGCAGGAACAGTTCGCCGCCCTCAACCTGCGCTCCACCGATCACATCCGTTCGGTGCTGGTCAAGGCGCTGGGGCAGGAGCGGGCCTCCAGTCTGCTCGAGGATATTTTCGAACAGCACGCCGGCAATTCCGGTATCGACGCGCTCAATCTGATGGACGCCAACGTGGTGGCGGAGATGATTCGCGATGAACATCCGCAGATCATCGCCACCATTCTGGTTCATCTGGAGCGGCGCCAGGCCGCCGATGTGCTGGAGCAGTTCGACGAGAAATTGCGCAACGACGTGGTGCTGCGCATCGCCACTTTCAGCGGCGTGCAACCGGCGGCGTTGCAGGAGCTCACCGAGGTACTGGGCGGCATGCTCGATGGTCAGAACCTCAAGCGCAGTAAGATGGGCGGGGTGCGCACCGCCGCCGAGATTCTCAACCTGATGAATTCCAGCCAGGAAGAGGCGGTGATCAAAACCGTGCGCGCCCACAACGAGGATCTGGCCCAGCGCATCATCGACGAGATGTTCCTGTTCGAGAATCTGCTGGAACTGGACGACCGCAGCATCCAGCTGCTGCTCAAGGAAATCGATACCAAGTCGCTGATGGTGGCCCTCAAAGGCGCCGAGGAAGCGCTCACCGAGAAATTCCTGCGCAACATGTCCCAGCGTGCCGCCTCGCTGTTGCGCGAGGACATGGAAGCCAGCGGGCCGATCCGGGTATCGCAGGTGGAGAACGAACAGAAAGCCATTCTGCAGGTAGTGCGCCGCCTCGCCGACAACGGCGATATCGTGCTGTCCGGCGGGGACGACCTTTATGTCTGATTCGACCGCGCCAAAGACTTCCTGGCAACGCTGGCGAATGGGCGATCTGGAACGCCCGCGGGCCGAACGTCCGGGAGATAGAGCCGCCCAGCCGCAACGCCCGGCGGATAAAAACTTCGACGCCCGCGCCGAACTGAACGCCTTGCGCCGACAGGTTCGCGACCAGGCCTATCAGGAGGGACACCAGGCCGGTTTCGAGGCCGGCCAGGAACAGGGGTACAGCCAGGGCCTGGAGCAGGGCCGTCGCGACGGCGAGCAACAGGCACGGGAGCAAGCGGCGGCCAGTCTCGCCCCCTTGGCCGAACTCGCCGCCCAGTTTCAAAACGCGGTCCAGACCCTGGATCGGCAGATCGCCGACGACCTTGTCGATCTGGCCCTGGCGGTGGGCAGGCAACTGGCCGGCGAGGCGCTCGCGGCCAAACCGGAGCAGGTGCTGGCCCTGGTCCGCGAGTTGCTCCATCAGGAACCGCAACTGGGAGCCCATCCACGCCTGTGGCTGCACCCGGATGATCTGGCCCTGGTGGAAGAGCACCTGGCCGTGGAACTGACCGCCGCCGGCTGGCAAGCCCGGGTCGACCCGGACCTGCAACGGGGCGGCTGCCGGGTCACCGGCGATGCCGGCGAACGGGATGCCAGCCGCGCCTGCCGCTGGGACATGCTGCTGGCCAAACTGCGGCGCCAGCCGCGCGAGAACGAAACATGAACGCCGCCGCCCACCACGACCATTGGCGCGAAGCCCTGCAACGGGTCGGTCAGCGCCTGACCAGCACGCCCCCCTACCGGGAAAGCGGCCGCATCGTACGGGCCACCGGTTTGGTGCTGGAAGCGGTGGGCCTGCGTATTCCCCTCGGCAGCGGCTGCCGTATCGAGCTGGCCGGGCGTGGTTTCGCCGAGGCCCAGGTGGTGGGGTTCGCCGGCGAGCGGTTGTATCTGATGCCCCTGGCGGAACTGCACGGGCTGACACCAGGAGCCCGGGTACTGCCGCTCGCCGACGAAGGCGGCACACGCCGTTTCCCGCTCGGTGAAACCCTGTTGGGACGGGTGGTGGACGGCAACGGCGTGCCTCTGGACGGCGGCGCGACGCTCGGTGACTGTCCCCATGGCGGTCTCGACAGCGCCCCGCTCAACCCCATGGACCGCGCTCCCATCGACACGCCCATTGACGTCGGCATCCGTGCCATCAACGCCTTGCTCACCATCGGCCGGGGACAACGCATGGGCCTGTTCGCCGGTTCCGGCGTGGGCAAATCGGTACTGCTCGGAATGATGGCCCGCTACACCAGCGCCGATGTCATCGTGGTGGGGTTGATCGGCGAACGGGGCCGCGAGGTCAAGGAATTCATCGAGCATATTCTCGGCCCCGAAGGCCGCCGCCGGGCGGTAGTGGTGGCGGCGCCGGCGGATACCTCACCGTTGCAGCGCCTGCAGGGCGCCGCCTATGCCACCCGGCTGGCGGAGGGCTTTCGGGACGCCGGACATAACGTCTTGCTGATCATGGATTCGTTGACCCGTTACGCCATGGCGCAGCGCGAAATCGCCCTGGCCATCGGCGAGCCGCCCGCCACCAAGGGGTATCCGCCGTCGGTGTTCGCCAAGTTACCGGGGCTGGTGGAACGGGCCGGTAATGGCGCCCCCGGCAGCGGTTCGATCACCGCCTTTTACACCGTGCTCACCGAGGGCGACGACCAACAGGATCCGATCGCCGACGCCGCCCGTGCCATTCTCGACGGTCACGTGGTGCTGTCGCGCTCCCTGGCCGAAGCCGGCCATTACCCGGCCATCGACATTGAAGCCTCGATCAGCCGGGCCATGACGCAACTGGTGCCCGCCGCCCAGCTACGCCGGGCCCAGCGCTTCAAACAGCTTTTTTCCCTGTATCAGCGCAACCGCGATTTGATCGGCGTCGGCGCCTACAGCCCCGGCCACGATCCGCAGCTGGATCAAGCAGTGCAGCTGTATCCGCGCCTGGAAGCGCTGCTGCGCCAGGACATCAACGAATGCGCCGGGCTGCAGGACGCCCACGGCGCCTTGTCCCACCTGATCGGAGATCCGCCATGACATCATCGTCGCCGCTGGACACTTTGATCGAGCAGGCCCGCCAGGCCCGTGACCAGGCCGGACACAGCCTGGCCGAAGCCCGGCGCGGCCAGCAAAACACCGCCGCGCAATTGTCCACACTGGAGAATTACCGCAATGAGTACGCCGGCCGGTTACAGGACGCTCTCGCCCGGGGTATGGATACACTGACGCTGAATACCTATCGCCGCTTCCTGGCCTCCCTGGATCAGGCCATCGAACAGGCGCGGCAGGTACTGTGCGAACAACAACGCGCCATCGATGCCGGTCAGGACCATTGGCGTCAACGGCAACAGCGGCTGTCCTCGTTTGACACTCTGGCGACACGGCGGCAACAACAGCAACAACATCGGGAGCACCGCCAGGAACGGCGGCAAACCGATGACATCGCCAGCAACCTGCACCAACGCCGGTTACCCGGCACGGCGACCTGAAGAGTCGGAGGAACCCCATGGACATTCAATCTCTGTTGACCTTGCCCGGCAGTGGCCTGAAACCCGCCACGAACGCCGTTCCCGCCGAAGGCGCGGACTTCGCCACGGCCTTGCGGTTGCTGAGCCAGAACGCCGCCCCGCCGACCCAGGCCGGTATCCAGACAAACGCTCCCACCACCACGGCGCTGGCCCCCCTGACCGACGACGCACTCAGTCAGGCACTGCGCGCGCCCCTGCTCGGTGAAGCCAAGAGTCAACAGCCACGCTTGCCGGAGCACGCCACCGACAGTGATTCCGGAGACGATCCGGAAGCGATGACGGCGCTGCTGGCGCCGGTGGTGCAAACCGCCATCCCGACGGCGCCCGCCGACAACAACACGCCGTCGGGTTCCGAATCACGTGAAGCCAGGATGCCACCGGTGATTACCTCCCCGTCTCCGGTCACGGCGGAGGGCCAGCCCATCAAGCCGGACAATCAAGGCCCCGCGCCGGCCTTGCCACAAACCATGGCCGCGACGGAATCAGCGGACCTGTCCCGGCCGGCGGTGACACTCTCCGGCGCTGAGCCCCCAATACTCAACACGCCGGGTACCGAGCGCTCCCATTCCGCCACGGCACCGGTGCCGGCCTCGCCGGTTACGACCAGCGCCACCATTTCCACCACCGTTGGCCAGCCGGGTTGGGGACAAGAGCTGGGGTTGCAATTGGCGCAATGGCAACAGCGTGGTGAACATCGGGTCGAACTGCATCTGCATCCGGCGGAGCTGGGGCCGCTGTCGGTCTCACTCAAGGTGGATGACCAGGGCGCCCAGGCCCAGTTCTTCTCCGCCCATGGCCAGGTCCGCCAGGCCCTGGAGCAGGCGCTGCCGCAATTGCGCGAAGCGTTGGCGCAACAAGGCATCAACCTGGGGGAGGCAAGCGTTAGCGATCAGCAACCGGGACAACAGCAACCGTCCCATTTCGCGCAAACGGAATCCGGTGCCACCTCCAGCGTCATGCTGGCCGATGCCGAAGACCTCGAAACCGCCGGCTCTCCGGTTCGCACCGTATCGGTCAGTCAGGGAGTGGATTTGTACGCTTGAAATACCGGACGCATCAGCACACTGACGAAGCCGCTGTGGAAACTTGCCTGCAAGCGAATATCCCGGCACCAGAAGCCCGCATTCGCCAGCAGGCTGGCTCCCACAGCGGCTTCATAGACCGATCGGTGGGAAGCTGCTTCAGCAAAGATTGGTGCACCGCCAGCCTTCTCCCCACCGCTAAAACCCCGAGATAACCCCATTAGCGCGTTCTATTCCGGCCATGGTCATGGCGTCTTCGGCGGCATACTCGGCGGCGTGAGGAGTAGTTGATCAGGCGGATGAGCATGGCCGAAAAAACAGGTTCACGGAAACTGGTGTGGCTGATCGCCGCGTTGTTGGTGATGACCACCTCTCTGGCGGCGGCCAACGTCTATTTGCTGATGGACAAGAGCAGCGACAACAAGCTCGCGGCGAAAGTGGTGCAGACCGCCCGTTCGCCGATCTATGTCAAAGTCGCCCCCTTCACGGTGAACTTGCGCGACGATCTCTGTGGGCGCCATCTGCTGTATGCGGGAATATCCTTGCAGGTAGGCGACAGCACCACAGAGGACTTCCTCAATGACTTCATGCCCCAGGTGCGCAGCCGGCTGCTGCTGTTGACCTCGGGCCAGAAGGCGGAGGAGATGATGACGCCGGAAGGGAAGGAAGCGTTGATCGAAAAGATCCTCGCCCTGTTCGAAGAAGAGCTGGTGGACGGCCAGCCGACCCTGCGGGTGGACGACGTCCTGTTCACCGAGTTCATTGTCCAATGAGCCGCCTTCCGATATTCACCGACACCGCTTGACGATAACGCCATGTCCCAAGACGATCTGCTGTCCCAGGAAGAAATCGACGCCCTGCTGAATGGCCCCGGCGGCGATGACGACAGCGCCAAAGCCGACGAATCGCGCGTCAAGCCGTACGACCCGGCCTCGCAGCATCGGGTGATCCGGGAGCGTTTGCACAGCCTGGACATCATCAACGAGCGCTTCGCGCGTCATTTTCGCGTGGCGCTGTTCAACCTGATCCGGCGCAGCGCCGACATTACCGTGGATTCAGTGCGCTATCAGAGTTTCAAGGACTTCGCCCGTAATCTGCCAGTCCCCACCAACCTGAACCTGATTGCCATGAAGCCGCTGCGTGGCACCGCCCTGGTGGTGTTCCCTCCGGGACTGGTATTCATGGTGGTGGACAATCTGTTCGGCGGCGACGGCCGCTTTCTGACCCGATCCGAGGGCCGGGAATTCACCAACACCGAACAGCGGATCATTCGCCGGGTGCTGCGCCTCGCCATCGACGCTTACCAGGAAGCCTGGAGCACGGTCTTCGCCCTGGATGTCCAATACCTGCGTTCGGAGATACAGGCCAAGTTCGCCAACATCACCAACTCCCCCAACGAGATCGTGGTCAATACCACCTTCCATCTGGAAGTGGGCAATCTGGCCAGCGATTTTCAGATGTGCATCCCCTACTCGATGATCGAGCCGCTGCGCGATGTGCTGACCAACCTGGGGCCCAACGGCCGTGAAGGCGATCAAAGCTGGACCCGGCGGATGGCCGGCGAGTTACGCCAGACCGAAGTGGAGCTGGTGGCGGAGTTCGTTTCCGTGGCCAGCCGCATCGCGGACGTGATGGCATTGAAGCAAGGTGATGTATTGCCCATCGAATTACCGGACAGCGTGCGCGCCCATGTGGACGGTGTTCCGGTCATGGAGTGTGAATACGGCAGCCGTGAAGACCAGCGGGCGTTGCGCGTGGTGCGCATGATCGATCACACCGGCCCGCCTTCGACCTCCCCGTTCGTCAAAGCGTCCACGCCGCAACCCAAGGAATCCGAAGATGAGTGATCCCAACAAACCCGATCAGCCGGATCAACCGGAGAAGCCGGACCACGATGACCTCTGGTCCGAAGCGCTGAACGAACAGAACAGCGGCGGCGAGGATGATCCCTGGGCCGAAGCCCTGGCCGAACAGCAGTCCTCGGCACCCGGCAACGACCAGGGCAACGGTAACAACGGCGGCGACGCCACCCGCAATGCCGGCGGCCAGGTATTCAAACCGTTGGAAGGCGAGACCGGCATCGGCTCCGGCCCCCGTGATCTGGAAATGATCATGGACATTCCGGTCAAGCTGACGGTGGAGCTGGGACGTACCCGCATCACCATCAAACAGCTGCTTGAGCTGGCTCAGGGGTCGGTGATTGAGCTCGATGGTCTGGCCGGCGAGCCGATGGACATTCTCATCAACGGTTACCTGATCGCCCAGGGCGAGGTGGTGGTGGTGGATGATCGCTACGGCATCCGCATCACCGAAATCGTCACCCCGTCCGAGCGGGTACAGAAGCTGAATCGCTGAACCATGAGCACCGAGACCCTGGCACAACATGGTGAAGGCTGGATCGGACTGGCCATGATCGGCAAGACGGCGTTCGCGCTACTGCTGATCGTCGCCATTATTCTGTTGTGCGCCTGGCTACTGCGCCGCCTCAACGGCCTGCCCGGACAGGGTCAGACATTGAAGGTGGTCGGCAGTCGCGCCCTGGGTCCAAAGGAACGGCTGGTGGTGGTGGAAGTGGAAGGCACCTGGCTGGTACTCGGCGTTGGCGGCGGCGGCATCAATAAGGTTCATGAAATGCCCGCGCCGACGCGGGCCGCCTCCGCGGACGAGTCAATCGATGCCGGCGAAGAAGGCACCAGCTTCGCCGCCCGCTTCGCCAAAGCACTCAGCGCTAACGGAAAAAAAACCCTTGGCGGCAACGGCAAAAGCGGCGGGATCGGATCATGAAACGCGGCCCGAGCCGGCTATTGTTGGCGGTCCTGTTAGTGTCAGGTTTGGTCCTGTCCAATCTGTCCTGGGCTCAGGCCAGCATCCCCGGTCTCACCAGCCAGCCCACCGCCGACGGCGGCCAGCAATGGTCAATCCAGCTGCAGACGCTGTTACTGCTCAGCAGTCTGGCGTTCCTGCCTGCTCTGTTGCTGATGATGACCTGCTTCACCCGCATCATCATCGTGTTCAGTCTGCTGCGCACGGCCATGGGCACCCAGTCGGCGCCACCCAACCAGGTGCTGCTCGGACTGACTCTGTTTCTCACCTTTTTCATTATGTCGCCGGTGTTGAACCGGGTTTACCAGGAAGCCTGGGTCCCCTTATCCAACGATGAAATGGGCTTCGAACAGGCGCTCAGTGTGGGTAGCGAGCCGTTCCGGGAATTCATGATGGCACAGACCCGGGAGCCGGATCTGGCGTTGTTCGCGCGGCTGGCCAAGGCGGAGGACCTGAATGGGCCGGAGGACGTGCCGCTTCGCGTATTGCTGCCCGCGTTCGTGACCAGTGAATTGAAGACCGCGTTTCAGATCGGCTTCACCATTTTTATTCCGTTTCTGATCATCGATCTGGTGGTGGCCAGTGTACTGATGGCGCTGGGTATGATGATGGTGCCGCCGGCCACCATCTCATTACCCTTCAAACTGATGCTGTTCGTGCTGGTGGACGGTTGGCAATTGCTGATCGGCTCGCTGGCGCAAAGCTTTTTCGTCTGAACGGAGAAACGCCATGACCCCGGAAGCGGTAATGAGCCTGGCCTATCAGGGCATGATGGTAACGCTGATGCTGGCGGCGCCGCTGCTGATCACCGCGCTGGTGATCGGCCTGTTGGTGAGTCTGTTTCAGGCCACCACCCAGATCAACGAAATGACCTTGTCGTTCATTCCAAAGATTCTCGGCGTGTTCGCGGTGGTGGTGCTGGCCGGTCCATGGCTGCTGCATTTGATCATCGACTTTACCCGCGAGCTGTTTCAGAACCTGCCCTTGCTGTTGTCCTGATCCATGATCCAGGTCACCTTCGATCAGCTGCACGCCTGGCTGACCGCCTTCTGGTGGCCATTTCTGCGCATTCTGGCGTTTTTCAGTGCCGCGCCGCTGCTCGGCCACTCCAGCGTGCCCCGGCAGATGAAGATTGGCCTGGGCCTGCTGATCACCATCGTGATCGTGCCCCATCTGCCAGCGCCACCGGCGATTCCGGTGCTGTCCTGGGCCGGCCTCGGCGTGTCGGTGGAGCAGGTGCTGATCGGCGTGGCCATGGGACTGGTGTTGCGGGTCATGTTCGCGGTGGTAATGGCCGCCGGCGATTTTATCGGGCTGCAAATGGGTCTCGCCTTCGCCACCTTCGTGGCTCCGGATACCGGCGCCAACACCATGATTGTGTCGCGTTTTCTGTACATGATAACGCTGCTGATGTTTCTGGCGGTGAACGGCCATCTGATGGTCATCGACACCCTGGCGGGCAGTTTTCAGACCCTGCCGGTAGGACTGGCCGGGCTCAATAGCGATGCCTTCGAACTGCTGGTGCGCTATGGCGGCACTGTCTTCGCATCCGGCCTGATGCTGGCACTGCCTCTGGTCTGCGCCCTGCTGATCACCAATCTGGCGCTCGGCATCCTTAATCGTTCCGCGCCTCAGCTGACGGTATTTTCGGTGGGCTTCCCGCTGTCACTGACCCTGGGTCTGTTCCTGCTTACGGTGCTGATGGGGGATCTGGGACGTTTTCTTCAGGGCTTGTTCGGGGAAGGATTGGGCGTTTTGCAGCATCTGCTGGAGCGCATGGTCTCTCCCGTTTGAGAGATCTTTGGAGAGATCAATTCAGAGGTAACTACGAAGCCTCGGTGGGAGCCTGCCTGCAGGCGAATATCAGGACAGTCCCGGAAGACAGCCCTTTCGCCTGCAGGCAGGCTCCCACAGCGGCGCCGCGGATCGCGCCATGGGAAACTGGCCCGCCTGCTACATCCGGTCGAACAGGGACATCCCCTTGATGCCCATGAAACTCTGTTGAGCGGCCTGCAGACCGACCTGGCGAAGCACGTACTCGGAAATCGCCTCCACATAATCCAGATCAACCAGATCGGACATGGTCTGCTCGTAGTTGAGGGCGCGGTTCTCCGCCACCGTATCCACCACGTCCAGTTCGTTGAGGCGGGCGCCGACCGAGGCTCGCACGGTGAGGACATTGTCCAGGCCGTTATCCAGTTCTCGCAACGCGTTATTCAGGGTATTGGTACGCGCGGCTTTCTCCGCGTCGGTGGAGGCCGGATTCTCCAGCACCGCCAGAGCTCGCTCAAAGGTAGCGAACAAATCCGGATCCATGTCGGCGGCTTTATCCACCGCGATACTGTCACCGTCCGCCGGCGTGCCTTCCAGCGTCATGGAAAGACCACCAAAGCGGATCGGTTCGCCTTCCTGGTAGGGTTGTGGCGCGCCGCCGTTGACGGTGTAGGTGATGTCGGTTCCGTCGTCGGCGAACTCGATGGTAAAGGCGCCGCCGAAGTCCGGATCGTCGACGTCGACCACGTCCGGCCCGGTGAACGTCAGGGACCCGCTGTTGCCGCCGTCGGCGCGAGCCAGATAACCGGCACTGGTATGCACACTCTGGAAGATGTCCTCACCGTTATCGGATACCGGCATCAAACGGGAGGCATCAATGCGCTGCTGTCGTACCTGGGTATCCCCCACATAATCCACGCCGCCCCCGTTTTTGACGAACGGCGGACTGTCGTCCTGGTAGCCGCCGAACAGATAACGGCCGTTACCATCGGTGGCGTTGGCCTGGCCCAGCAGCGTTTCATAGATCCCGCGCAGCTCACTGGCGGCGGAGTCGCGATCGGCATCGCTGAGCGTGCCGTTCACCGCCTGCAGGATCAGCGTCTTGGCCTGAGTGATTGAATCGCTAACGCTGTTCAGCACACTCTCTTCCTGGGACAGCGCATTGCGGGCACTGACCCGCGCGTCGCCATACTGCTCGGTAAGCGCCAGAGATTGCGCCACGCGCACAGCCTGGGAAGCGGCCTGGGGATCATCGGAGGGATTGACCACGCGGCGTCCGGAAGCGATTTGCTGACTGACTTTCATGAAGTCGGCCTGCTGACGATTCATGGAAGTCATGCTTTGTTCGAACATGGTCACCGTACTGATACGCATAACGATGGCTCCTCAACCGGTTAGCGCAGGCCCAGGATTGAATCGAGCACGGTACTGCCCACTTCGATCACCTTGGCGTTGGCCTGGAAATACTGCTGGAAACGAATCAGGTTGGCGGCCTCCTCGTTGAGGTCCACACCGGATACCGATTGCTGCACGGCGCTGAGCTGCTCTTGCAGCCCCTGCTGTGCCGCCAGATTCACCTTGACGATGTTGGTGCGATTACCCACGTCCCCCACCAGCGAGGCATAAGCCTGACTGAACGTGGCGTTGCCGCTGACCAGAGACTGGTTCTGCAATTCCTGCAGCGCCAGCGCGTTTTCGTTGTTGCCGCTGCCCGCGGCACTACCGGCGGCGATCTCGGCGGTATCGCGAATCAACATTTCCATACCGCCGGCGGCGTACCGGGTGGGCTGAACTTCGAAGCGATCATTGGCGGCCAGTTGTGCCGGATCGTCGATGGTGACGACGACACCGCCAAAGCTGAGCTGATTATTGGCATCCAGGGTGGCATTGACGGTTTCGCCATTGTCGTTGCGGGTAATGGCGAACTCGCCGGTGGCCGGATCGACCACCGTCACCGTGTAGTCACTGGTGGTAAGCCCCTCGGCATCGCCAAAGGCAACCGACAGCGTGGCCGTGCCGGTATTATCGGCATGGCTGTACAGCCTTGGGGAGCCGATGGCGAAAAGATCACCGCCGGCGTCGCCGTTCAGATCCACGCCGTCACGATGCTGTTCATTGAAGGCCTGGGCCAGGGACACCGCCAGCCGGCCCAGCTCGTTCTGGGTTTTATCCAGCGTCTCTTCGCGGAAGTTCAGCAAGCCACCCAGTGAACCGCCCTGGATATTCTTGCTCTTCAACTCCACCAGATTGCCGGCGGAATCGTGGTAGCCCACCACCAAGCGGGAGGGATCGGTTTTCGATTCCACCGCTTCCAGTTCAAAACTGCGGGTTCCGGCCACCAACGGCTGGCCGTTGCCGATGCTAAGGTTGTAGGTGCCGCTTTCCTGTACCGACAGTTTTACGTCGATACGTTCACTCAGTTCCGCCACCAGCTGGTCCCGTTGATTCAGCAAGGCGTTCGGCGCTTCACCCTGCTTGGCTTTGGCCAGGGCGATCTCCCGGTTCAGATTGGCGATCTGTTCGGCGGTGTTGTTGATTTGGGTGATTTCGTCACTGATCTGTCCGTTGATGCCGTTCTGCATATCGTCCAGATACTGTTGGAACGAGCGGAACTGGGCGGACAGCGTATCGGCACTGCCGATCACGCCCTGCCGGGAAGAAGGATCGGAAGGCGCTCCGGCCAGATCTTCCAGGGAGGAGAAAAAGTTCTGGATCAGCGGGGCCAGACCGGCTTCCTGGTCCGCCAGCAAGTTGTCGATCTGGCTGACCTGGGTCTCGTAGGCCTGCAAGGCGCTGGCGTTGCTGGTGGACTGGTTCAGTTGCCCGGCCACGTACTGGTCGAACTGGCGCTGAATGTCATTCACCTGGACGCCATTACCAACACCACGCTCGCCCAGCAAAACCAACTCCCGGTTATAGCCGGGCGTGTAGACATTACTGATGTTGTTGCTGGTGGCGTACAGCGCATTCTGGGCCGCGTTCAGACCACTCAGGCCAATGGAAAACAAGCTCATCGACGGTATCCCTGCGTTATCTAGTCAGGTTATCGGCGGCAGCCGGCGGTACTTGAGTCCCGGCGGCGGCTTTATTTGTGCTTAAGCTCCCACAGCGTCGTTGTAGCAACCCATGAATCCATATCCCCAGCGTACCTGAGTATTTGGAATGCCAGTGGTTCAAGAACCGCGATGTTATTTCATCGTCGTGCTGGCCACCGTCATGCTGTTCAGCCCTTCCATGACCGCAATCAACTTCTCCGCGTAGGCCGGGTCGGTGGCATAACCGGACGCTTGCAGGGCGCGGGCGGCGCTGTGTGCGTCCGGCGCCGACATTACCGAGGCGTAACGCGGATTCTCACTCAACAAACGGCCATGATCGGCGAAGGCATCGGCGTACGAATCGTAGACCCGGAACCGGCCCACCTGACGCACTCGCTCACCGTCCACGTACTCGTGCGTAACAATGTCGGTAGTGTTGCCGCGCCACCCCGATCCAGCCTTGATACCAAACAGGTTATGGCTGTCGGCGCCATCGGCGGTATTGATGCGATAGCGCCCCCAACCGGTTTCCAGCGCCGCCTGTGCCAGCAGCAGTTCCCGAGGCAGACCGCTACGTTCACTGGCCTCTTGGGCGGGCCCGGAGAGCCGCTGCAGGAACACCTCCTTGCTCCAGCCTTCCTGCCGCGCCACCGCTCCGGCAACGGTGTCCGGCGTGGTCACCGGCAGTGCCTGCCCCGCCCCCAAGGTACGTGGCGGGGCGCCAAAAGCGGCGGCCAGGTCGGTACCACCACCGGTTTGCGGCGACAGCTGACTGATCAGTTGCTCGGCCAGACCGACGCCGCGACCCGCCACATGCTGTGCCAGTTGTTGATCCGCCAGCGACTGATAGAAGCGCGACTGATTACTGTCGAGCAAATCCGAACGCGGGATGGCGTCACGCATGCTCTTGACCATCTGTTGGAGAAACAATGCCTCGAACTGTTGCGCCGCATGCGCCAGTTGTTTCTCCGGGTCCAGCGCGGCTTTTTGCTTGAGCCGTTGCAACCCTTGCAAATCAAGGGCGAACTGGTTGTCGCTTGCGCCAATCGCCATTACAGAATCTCCAGCTCCGCGCGCAGCGCACCGGCTGATTTCAGCGCTTGCAGAATCGACATCAGATCCTGGGGCGTGGCGCCCAGCGCATTCAGCGCGTCCACCACTTCCATCAGATCGGCGCCTTCCACCACTTGCAGCGCGCCGCTTTCCTGTTCGATACGGATATCACTGTCCGGCACCACCACGGTTTCGCCTTCACCGAAGGGAGCGGGCTGGCTGACACCAAAACGGGTATCGATGGTGACCGAGAGATTGCCGTGGGCCACCGCCGCCGGACGCAGAGTAACGCGTCCGTTCAATACCACCGAGCCGGTACGGGCGTTGATCACCACCTTGGCGGGAGCGTCCGAGGGATTCAGTTGAATGCGCTCCACCCGTGCCATGAACGCCACACGGCGATTATCGTCGCGGGGTCCGACCAGACGAATCACCCCACCGTTGACGGCACTGGCCACCGGCGAGCCGAATTCCTCATTGATCGCCTGCACCGCCCGCCAGGTGGTATCGAAATCGGCGTCATGGAACTGCAATTCCAGCACGCCGTTGTCGCCGCCGAGTTGCAACGGCACCTCCCGTTCCACCATGGCACCGCCGCTGATACGACCACCGGCCTGCTGATTGATCTGGGCGCTGCTGCCACCGGCCTCGGCACCGACGCCGCCGACCAGCAGATTGCCCTGGGCGAGGGCATAGGTTTGCCCATCCACGCCTTTCAAGGGCGTCATCAACAAAGTGCCTCCCCGCAGACTGCGCGCATTACCCACCGAGGACACCACCACGTCGATGCGTTGCCCGGGGCGGGCAAAGGGCGGCAGATCGGCGGTCACCATCACCGCCGCCACATTACGCAACTGCATGTTGGTCCCCGCGGGCACGGTGATACCCAGTTGCGAAAACATGTTGGTCAGCCCCTGGGTGGTGAACGGTGTCTGCATGGTCTGGTCGCCGCTGCCATCCAGACCCACCACCAGGCCGTATCCCACCAGGGTGTTGTCACGCACGCCGGCAAAGCTGGCCAGTTCCCGCAGAGTTTCCGCGCCGGCGGACAGTGGCCATGACAACAGCAGGAATAACCATGCCGCCAACCATTTGGGGCGGTGCGATCGGGAACTAGGTAAGGCAAACAGTTTCATGGTTGGCGCCGTCATCAGAACGGGGAGATATTCAGGAAGAACCGCTGCAGCCACCCCATGTGCTGAGCTTCATTGATGTAGCCGTCGCCGACATATTCGATGCGCGCGTCGGCGACCCGGGTGGACAGTACCGAGTTGTCGCCGCGAATCACCTGGGGATCCACCACGCCGGCGAAACGGATGAATTCCGTTCCCTGGTTGATGGCGATCTGTTTTTCCCCCCGCACGCGCAGATTACCGTTGCTCAGTACCTCCAAAACGGTAACGGTGAGGGTGCCGGTGAAACTGTTGTTGGCGCGGGAACCGCCGCCCGCTTCGAAGGTGTTTTCACCGGTCAGGTCGAAGCCATAGTCGGCCAGGTCCTCCAGCCCCTTGGGCAGCACCTGCGGCGTGAACGTGCTGTTGCCGGTACGATTGGCGTTACTGCTGGAAACCTTGCTGGCGCTGACTTCTTCGTCGAACACGATAGTCAGCACGTCACCGGCCATGCGCGGCCGATTGTCCTCGAACAAGGGGTGATAGCCACGCCTGGCCTGAAAAATGGATCCGTTGGCCCGCGGCGCCGGCGGCTGGGCAATCTCCACCCGCTCCTGTTCACCCACCACGGAAGGGCGTGGCAGCTGCGCGCAGCCCGCCAACAGAATCAGGCCCAGGGCCAGCCCCCACAGGCGCGGATCAGAGCTGAGTGAGCCGGGCAAGCATTTCATCGGAGGTTTGCACTGCCTTGCTGTTGATCTCATAGGCCCGCTGGGTCTGGATCATGTTGACCATTTCCTCCACCACATTGACGTTGGAGGTTTCCACATAGGACTGGTAAATCCGGCCGGCGCCATTCATGCCCGGCATGCTTTCGGTGCGCATACCGGAAGCGGCGGTCTCCAGATAGAGATTCTCGCCGATACTTTCCAGGCCCGCGGCATTGACGAAGGTGGAAAGGGTCAACTGCCCCACTTCCCGGGCATCGGTGGAACCGGGCTCGGTGATGGAGACAATACCGTCCTGACCGATGGTGACGCTGAGCGCGTTGTCGGGAATCAGAATCGCCGGCTCCAGCGGATAGCCACTGGAGGTCACCATCTGGCCATTCTCATCCAGCTGGAAACTGCCATCACGGGTATAGGCGATGGTGCCATCCGGCATCAGCACCTGGAAAAACCCCTTGCCGTTGATCGCCAGATCCCGCGAGTTGCCGGTCTGTTCCAACCCCCCCTGGGCATGCAGACGCTCGGTGGCCACCGGCCGTACCCCGGTACCGATCTGCAGGCCAGAGGGCAGGCGGTTCTGCACATCGTTCTGCCCTCCGGGCTGGCGCAGGTTCTGATACAACAGATCCTCGAACACAGCGCGGGTTTTCTTGAAACCGTTGGTGCTGACGTTGGCCAGATTGTTGGCGATCACGTCCATCTTCACCTGCTGCGATTCGAGACCGGTCTTGGCGGTCCACAAAGAGCGAATCATGATGATGTCCTCTTTCGGTTATCTCGTTATCGGGCGGCGCTCGCGGGCCGGCCTCAGTTCATCGACAGCAGAGCGTTGGCGCGCTGCGCGTTCTGATCGGTATGCTCAATCACCTGGAGCTGCATTTCGTAGCGGCGGGCGGTGTTGATCATCGACACCATGGCTTCCATGGTGCTGACGTTACTGCCTTCCAGAGCACCGGATTGCAGGCGTCCCAGCTCATCGCGCGGCAGCACGCCGTCCCCGTCCCCGGCGCGGAACAAGCCATCATCGCCCCGCTCCAGGTTCCCGGCGGTATCGTTAACCAGTTTCAGACGCCCAACCTCGGCGATGGCGTCCGGCTGTTCCCCGGCGCCGATGGCGCTGACGGTACCATCGGCGCCAATCGACAGGCTGGCGCCGAGCGGCACCACGATCGGGCCGCCATCACCGATCACCGGCCGCCCGCCGCTGGTCAGCAAGCCTTCGCCGTTGACCTGCAGATCGCCGCGCCGGGTATAAGCCTCGGCGCCGTCGGCGCCCTGCACCGCCAGCCAGTTGCCCTCCCGCAGGGCAACATCCAGATCACGACCGGTGGCGTTGATCGGGCCGATACTGAAATCGGTGCCCGGCGTGGTCGCCATCATCGACACCCGTGTCGGCAACGCACCGTCACCCCGCACCGGCACCGCCCGCAAAGCGTGAATCTGCTCGCGGAAGCCGGAGGTGGTGGCGTTGGCCAGGTTGTTACTGACCACCGCCTGCTGATCCTGACTTTGCTTGGCCGCCACCATGGCGGTATAGAGGATGCGATCCATGTCTCAAGCCTCGGCGATTAACGCAGGTTTACCGCGTTCTGCAAAACCTCGTCCTGCACCTTGATGGTTTGGGTGTTGGCCTGATAGTTACGCTGGGCGATGATCAGATCCACCAGTTCGGAAGTCAGGTCCACGTTGGACACTTCCAGTGCCTGGGACTCCACGTTGCCGAACATACCGGTGCCGGCCAGGCCAAGTAGAGGCTGCCCGGAAGTGCCGGTCTCCACCCAGGCGTTATCACCGGCCGGTTGCAAACCTTCAGGGTTGCGGAAGTTGGCCAGCGCCAGAGTGCCAAGCACCTGGGACTGCTCATTGGCGTAATTACCGATGATGTTACCGTCATCATCCACGGTGACCCCCACCAGACTGCCAGCGGTGTAACCGTTCTGGTCCAGCGAACCCAGGTCGAATTCCTGACCGAACTGCGTGGTGCCATCGAAGTTGATGCCGAACGTCACGTCATCGGCACCGTTGTTCATGGCAAAGGAATAATCCGGAAAAGTACTGTTGGCTTCGTCCAGGGTGCCATTGCTGTTAAAGCGCAACTCACCGGTGTTGGCCGCATCCACGGTGCCGTCCACGGCACTGTGAACCGCCCATTCATTCTCACCGGTTTTGACAAAATACAACGTCATGGTGTGCTGTACGCCGAGGGAGTCATACACCGTGGCGGTGTTGGCGTAGGAGTAGGTATCGTCATCCGCCGGATCAAAGGCGTCGGTGATGATGTCGCTCTCCGCGTCCAGATTGAAGGTGGCGTCCACCCCGGTGGTGGCACTGGCGCTCATGCCGCCGGCCGGCACCTGCAACACCTGGGGCTGGCCGCCGGTGCCCACCCCGGCGGGGAAGCCGGTAAGCCGGGCTCCCTGGGCATTTTCCAGGTAGCCTTCCTTGGTCAGAGTCAACTGGCCATTACGGGAATAGACGATCTGCTCGCCCTGCAGGAAGCGGAAAAAGCCGGCGCCGTTGATACCCAGATCCAGATTGCGGCCGGTGCTTTCCAGAGTGCCGTTGGAGAAATCCTGCAACACGCCCGAGACACGCACGCCCTGCCCCACCTTGGCACCAGTGTAGACATCAGCGAACTGCACCGAGGAGCCCTTGAACCCCACGGTCTGCGAGTTGGCGATATTGTTGCCAACCACGTCCAATTGACTGGCGGCCGCGTTAAGGCCACTCAATGCCTGAGAAAAACCCATCTTTCAGCTCCTGTTCAGAGAATCTGCCGGACTTCGTCCAGCGTCACCGGATCGGAAATGCCGCCAAGATCCAGACGCGGCTGACCATCGGTTCCCATCTTCACCCCGTTGACCAGGGCATAATTCAAGGTAGTGACATCCATCGACGCATCACCGCTGGTGGCGGTCACGGCCACCTTATAAGCGCCTTCCGGCGCCAGGGTTTCGTCTTCCAGCTTGCCATCCCAGACAAAGGATTCGACACCGGCGTCCAGGGCGCCCAGCTCAAAGCGGCGCACCACTTGGCCGGAACCATCGGTGATGGTGACCACCACATTGTCGGCCGCTTTATCCAGCTCCACGCCAAACGGCGTGGTGGCGCCTTCTTCACCCACCAGCACCCGGTCGCCGGCAACCAGCACCCCCCGGCCGATCAGGGCGGTGGCCTGCAGCGCCTTGCCGGCGTCGATCTGATCGTTGATTTCTCCGAGCCGGGCATTGAGTTCCTGGATGCCACTGACGGTATTGATCTGCGCCAGCTGCGAGGTCATCTCCGCGTTTTCCATCGGATTCATCGGATCCTGATTCTTCAACTGCGTCACCAGCAGGGTCATGAAGCTGTCCTGCAATTCACCGGCGGCGCCCCGGCCGTTGGTGCCGGAAGTGCCGTTCATACTATTCAGCACGGAGCTACTAATGTTCTGGGTGGCGGCCGCCATCAGCTTTCTCCCACGGTCAGGGTTTTCAGCATCATCTGCTTGCTGGTGTTGAGGACTTCCACATTGGCTTCATAGGAACGGGAGGCGGCGATCATATTGACCATCTCGTGAACCGGTTCCACGTTGGGCATGGTCACGTAACCCTGCTCATCCGCCAGCGGATGATGGGGGCGGTACTCGCGACGCAGGGGCGCCGGGTCCTCCACCACTTCCCGCACCGCCACGCCGGCAGTGCCTTCCCCGTTTTGGCGGCTTTCGAAGATCACCTGGCGTGCCCGATAGGCTTCGCCGCCCGGGCCGGCGACGCTATCGGCATTGGCCAGATTGCTGGCGGTGACATTCATGCGCTGGGCCTGGGCCACCATCGCCGAGCCGGAAATTTCAAAGATGGAAAACATGACGGTTTCCTTTTTATTCCGATTGCATGGCGCCCTTGAGGCCCTGAATGCGACTGTTGATCATGGTGAGCGCGGCCTGGTAACGGACCGAGTTATCGGCGAACTGCACCCGTTCCACATCCATGTTCACGGTGTTGCCGTCCAGGCTCGGTTGATCCGGCACCCGGTACAGCAGGTCCACCTCCTCGGTGGCAATCCGTGATGGAAAGTGCCGCTCGGACGTGGTGGTCAAATGCAAAGCCCGCCCCTGCTCCTCTCCCGCCACGGCCCGCGCCAGCTCGTCGGAGAAGTTGAAGTCACGCGCTTTGAAATGCGGCGTATCGGCGTTGGCGATGTTGCCCGCCAATACCCCCTGACGTTCGTGACGAAGTTGCAGTGCCTGCTGGTAGAAGTTCAGGGCACCGGCCAGTTTATCGATCATGGCTAAACTCCTTTTGGATATAGCCAGACTAAAACGGGCCCCAAGTCTGCAAACGGACAAACAACCATGCATTTGATGGCCATTTCGTTTATTCGCCATCGGCGGGGTTTCGTACACTATGGGCAAGGGCCGAATCAGAGATGACAAAACATGAAGGCATGGCCACGGACAATCAGCGCCTTGTTGCTGGTGATGCCCGCGCTGGCGGCGGCCACCGGGATGGAGCAACGGGTCAGGACCTTTCTGTTACAGGAAGCCGCCGGGCTGGGGGATCGCATCAAGGTGACGCTGCAATCGCCGAGCGCGCCGCTGCCATCCTGTGACGACGCCACGCCATTTCTGCCTGGCCATCAGCGCCCCCTGCTCGGGCCGGTGACCGTGGGCGTGCGCTGTGATGGCCAGGTCCGTTACCTGCAGGCGCGGGTCAGTGCCCGGGGACGCTACTGGGTGGCGGCGGACAATCTGGAAGCCGGCACCCTTCTGGAAAAGGACGATCTGCGGATGCGGGAAGGGGACCTGAGCGCCCTGCCACGCCGGGCGGCTACCCGCCTGGATGAACTTGTCGGCAAGGAGCTGACCCGTCCGCTGAACGCCGGCACCGTGCTGCGGGACAGCGTTTTACGCGCCCGGCCGCTGGTACGGCGGCGCCAGCCAGTGAAGGTGGAGGCAACAGGGACCGGCTTTCGTATCGAACGCGCGGCCCATGCCCTGGAGGACGGCGCACTGGGTGAACGGATCCGGGTGCGGTTGCCGGACCAGAAGGTGCTGACCGTGGTGGTCAGCGGACCAAACCGGACCCGGGTCACATTTTGACGTTCCCGGACTCAAGCGCCCGGCTTTTTGGCCGATGAAGCGTGAGAGGAGACCTTGAACGGGGTCCGAGAGCCTGTTCCTAGCCTTTACGCCTCCGCGAATGCAATGGAGAGACAGCTGTGAAAATTGATCATCCGCACCCAGTCAGCGCCAACCGCCCGGTGCCGGAGAAAGCCGCCGAGCGCAGCGTCGAGCGTTCCGCCAGCGAGTCCGCGCAGACCAGCCCGGCGGCGGTAACCCATTTGCATCGGGACCGCAGCGACGGCGACATCGACACCGCCCGGGTGGCGGAAATCCGCCAGGCCATCAGTGAAGGCCGCCTGGAAATCCGGGCCGACCGCATCGCCGACGGCTTGATCGAGCGGGTTCGGGAAGAGCTGGAAACACGGTCCGATCCTTCATGAGCCTGAACACCCACCTGCGGCGTCAACACGATCACCTGGTCTCACTGGGGCACTTGCTGTCCGAGGAGCGAGGCTTGCTGGTTCAAGGCAGCATTGACGGTCCGGAGCTGGGCGCCGTGGCGCAACGCAAAGCCGCTCTGCTGGAAACGCTGGACACTTTCGAAGGCCGGCGCCGGGAAGCCCTGCAGCGGCTCGGCTACGACGACACCCCCCAAGGCGACGAGCAGGCGGCCCGCGAAGCGGGCTGCCTGCCGTTGTGGCGGTCAATCCAGACCCGTGCCCGGGCCGTGGCCACGGACAATCGGGTCAACGGCGAGTTGGTCGAACTGCGCGCGGCCAACAATCTGCGGTTGCTCAACGCCCTGCGGGAAAAGGCCGGCACTCCGTTATACGGTCCCGATGGCCAACCCGGCCCACGCGGCGGACGGCTGTCCTCATCCGCTTGATAAAGGTCTCGTTTCCACTTCTTCCGTATCCGTGAGCAGGAATGACAACGTGGCAATGACTCTCAAACAGGCGGTCGTCGATGACGACGCACTGGACGTCATGCTGGCCTGTCGGCCGGTGTACAGCAAAAATCAGGATCTGGCCGCTTTTCAACTGCTGCTGCAAGGCGGCGGCGACAGCGTCACGCTGTCCGACATCGAATCCAGCCATCCCGTGATTCTGGGCACCTATTCCCAGGTTTATCAGGACGGCCGCACCCGAACCGTGCCGACGTTCCTGCGCGTGACCCCGGAAGTGCTGCTGGCCCGGTCGTTACCCCATCTGCCCAAGAAGCAGTATATCCTCGACCTCGACCACGGTTTGGCCACGCCGGACGTGTTGCTGGAACAAGCCCGGCGCTGGGCCGGCCAGGGTTATCGGCTGGCATTGGACGGCTTTGGTCCGGCCGACAGCGTGGATCCGGCGCTGCTGGATCTGGTCCATATCATCAAACTGGACGTTCGCCGCTTCGACGACGACACGCTGCGCGCCACGGTGGAAAAGCTCCGGCCCCATGGCGCCGATCTGCTCGCCGATCATCTCGATGACCGCCGCCGTTTCCGTGTTTGCCTGGAATTGGGCTTCAGCTATTACCAGGGCGATTTCCTGTCCACGGCGGTACCGGTAAAAGGCCGCAAGATCGCCGGCAATCAGTTGTTGCTACTGCGTCTGCTCGCCGAACTGCACAACCCGGAGTCAACGCCATCATCGCTGGAGGCCATTGCCATCCAGGACGCCCATCTGACCTGGCGTATTCTGCGCGTGGTCAACTCCGCCGCCCTGGGTTTGCGCCGCGAGGTGAGCTCGTTGTCCCAGGCCATCGCCTTGCTGGGCATGGACGAGATGCGGCGCTGGGCCAACCTGCTGCTGGTGCACGGCAGCCAGAACAAGCCCGCGCATCTGGTCCGCAATATGCTGGTGCGCGGACGCATGTGCGAAGTGTTGGCGGAGCTCTCCGGAGAAGAGGTCCCGGTGAACCATTTTATTGTCGGCCTGCTGTCACAACTGGATGTCATCACCGACATCGCCATGCCGGAATTGATGGATCAGGTCCCCCTGAGCCAGGAGGTGAAACGCGCTCTGGTAGCCCGCGAAGGGAAACTCGGGGATCTGCTCAACGAAGTGGAACACTACGAAAACGGCCGCTTCGACCGGCTCACCTGGCTCAACGACACCTCGTTCTATGAAGTGGCCTACCGCCACAGCGTGGCCTGGGCCCGGCAGGTTCAACAGGCCCTCGGCAGCTTGTGACAGCCGATCACGGCGGCGCGGTCAATGGGCTCCGCGCCGCCGCCTTGCTAGCATGGGCCTTTCGCCAATAAGGATAATGTCATGACTCTGCCACGTTCCCTGCCCCTATTGTGCCTGCTGATCCTGGCCGCCCTGCTCACCGCCTGCGACAGCGGCCCGGGCGACAACGTGATCCGCGATGCGCTGAACGCGGAACTGGCACAAGCGCATCTCGATGAATTGCTGGAAGTGGAAGACGTGGAACAGCTCAGCGCGGTGGAGGACAGCCAGGGGGATTACAGCGTGGAAGTGAATTACCGGTTACGCGCCCGCAAGGGTCTGGCCGACTACGCTGGTGAAGTCCGCGGCGATGACGAACGCGAGCCGATGGACCGCTTCGCCATGACCATGGCGCTGGCCGCGGTGCGGGTGGAGTTCGGCCCATTCGAGGAAGGCGACACCTTCAACCGGGAACGGCGGCTGGTATTCAGTAAAGGCGATCAGGGCTGGCAAATGAAAAGCGCTTTGGGAGCGAAGCCGGATCAGCGATGATTCCGCCGCTGGCACCATCGTAGCCCGCCAGCGCGCCCCCAAGCCTGTCCGAGGTCGCTACAAGGCCGCTGTAGGAGCTTGCCCCGCAAGCGAAGATTTTGGCAGAAGAGTCCATTCGCTTGCAGGGCAAGCTCCTACAGCGGCTTCGTAGTTCTCTCTGCGGGAAGCTGTTGGCAGCGACCAGCGTGTTGCACGCATCACAACATCAAGGTCATCAGCACCGCGTCCTCGTGGCCCTCCTCGGCGCGGTAGTAGCCGGGCCGGCGGCCGCATATTTCGAAGCCGAGCTGTTTGTAGAGCTTGCGGGCCCCTCGATTGCCGGCGCGCACCTCCAGATACATCACCGACATGTCCTCATCGACAGCCCGGGCGATGGCCTGCTCCAGCATCCAGCGAGCAATACCGCGCCGTTGCCAGGCCGGCGCCACCGCGATATTGAGCAGATGGGCTTCATCCAGTACCGCGGATAACACCATGAAACCGGTGATTTCCCCTTCGTGGGTCGCCACCTTGCAGCGATAGCCACTGGAAAGACAGCTGCGGAAATTGGCCATCGACCAAGGCGTCAACTGACAGGCCTGCTCCACCGCCAACACCCGCTCCAGATCCGCGCTGGTCATGGTGCGCAGACGCACGTGATCGGTAATCTCAGCCATGGAAACCCGATTCCACCATTGCCTGCCAGCTGCGTTTTTTGTGCCGCGCCGGTTCCGAGAGCATCTCATCCAGACTGCTCACCACCAGGGCACCCATTTCACCGAGCTTGAACCCTTGATAGCGTTCCGTGCCGAGCACCTGCTTCGCCAGTGTCTCGTCCAGGCAAAACAGGGCGCGCTGTCCGCCATCCAGCCGCGCCAGACCGGCAACGAACGCCGTCAACGCCTGGGAAGCGGCATCCCGGTCCATCGGTTGATCGTCGGTCAGCGGACAATAGAACCGGCGTGGGCGGGACGGGGCGGCGGCGAACACCGCCAGCAGTGATGCCGCCAGGGCACCGTCGTGGCGGCCCAACCCGGGCGCCTTGGCATCGCTTTGTTGAAACAACAGCCAGGTTTCCCCGGCCAGGTGCGCCTCGAGCGTAAAGACCACCGTCTGATCGGCGGCAACAGGCCGTGGAGCAGCCCGGGCCGGCGCGGCGGGTTCCGTTGAAGGAGGTCGCGGCGCCGGCGGTGGCGTCCGTTCCAATTCATCGGACAACGAAGGCGGCGGCTCCGGCGTCTTCGTTTCCACCACCCGCGGTGCTTCGGTGCTCGCCGGCGCGGCCTCCGGGGCCGGTGGCGGCTCGGGCGGCGCCAGCTCCGGAGAAGGCGCCGCGCCGGGCAATGCTACCCGCGCCACCCAGGGCGTCAGCCCCAGGGCCTTCAGGTAACTTTGCCGCTGCGGTTCATTCATAGGGTGCCCCGCGCCAGTCCGATGTCGGCCCCGGTCATACGTCCGCCGCTTGCGGATGCGCCCGCTGCAGTCCGGAGGCGAAGTGATTCAAGGCATTCAGATACGCCTTCGCCGAAGCACTGATGATATCGGTGTCGGCGCCGTGGCCGTTGACGATGCGCCCGCCTTTCTCCAATCGCACGGTCACCTCGCCCTGACTGTCGGTGCCGGAGGTGATGGCGTTCACTGAATACAACGACATGGAACAGTTGCTCTGAACCAGGGATTCGATGGCCTTGAAGGTGGCGTCCACCGGTCCGGCGCCGGCAGCGGTGGCCTCCCGCTCCTCACCGTCCACGTTGATGACGATACGCGCCTTCGGCGTCTCTCCGGTGCAGGAGGTCACCTCCAGCACCACCAGTTGATAGCGTTCCTGTTCCGCCGCCTGCCGGGTATCACTGACCAGCGCCTGCAGGTCCTCATCGAATACCTCGTGTTTCTTGTCGGCCAGATCCTTGAAGCGCTGGAAGGCTATGTTCAGTGATGCATCGGAGCCCAACGGGATCCCCAGTTCCTCCAGACGGGCGCGGAAGGCGGCACGGCCCGAGTGCTTGCCAAGCACCATGCGGTTGGTGTGCCAGCCCACGTCCTCGGCGGACATGATTTCGTAAGTCTCGCGATGCTTCAGCACACCATCCTGGTGAATGCCGGACTCATGGGCAAAGGCGTTGGCGCCGACGATGGCCTTGTTCGGCTGCACCGGGAAGCCGGTGATGGTGGAGACCAGCTTCGACGCCGGCACGATCTCGCGGGTGTTGATGCCGGTGTCCACCGGAAACAGATCCTGACGGGTGCGCACCGCCATCACGATCTCCTCGAGGGAGGCGTTACCGGCCCGCTCGCCCAATCCGTTGATGGTGCACTCCACCTGACGGGCGCCGGCCTGCACCGCCGCCAGGGAGTTGGCCACCGCCAGACCCAGGTCGTTATGACAATGCACCGAGAACACCGCCTTGTCGGCGTTCGGCACCCGCTCCAGCAGGGAGCGGATGGTGTGGGCGAACTGTTCGGGAATGTTGTAGCCCACGGTGTCGGGGATATTGATGGTGCGGGCACCGGCATCGATGGCCGCCTCGACGATGCGGCACAGGAAGTCCAGTTCGGAGCGGCCGGCATCCTCGCAGGAAAACTCCACATCGTCGATGCGGTTACGGGCGTGCTTGACCGCCGCCACCGCGTTCTCCACCACCTGGTCCGGAGTCATCCGCAGCTTATGCTCCATATGGATGGGGCTGGTGGCGAGAAAGGTATGGATACGGCCCGACTCGGCCCCGGCCAGCGCTTCCGCGGCGCGGTCGATGTCCTCGGCCTTGGCCCGCGCCAGGGAACAGATGGTGGATTCGCGCACGGTATCGGCAATCGCCTTCACCGCCTCGAAATCCCCCTGGCTGGCAATGGCGAAACCGGCTTCGATGACATCCACCCGCATCCGTTCCAGCGCCTTGGCGATACGCAGTTTTTCGTCCTGGTCCATGGTGGCGCCGGGGCTTTGCTCGCCGTCACGCAAGGTGGTATCGAATATGATCAGGCGTTCTTTGTTCATCATCGTATCTCGCCAAGTATGGGGTTCGTCGATTCTAGCAAATCAGCCCGGACCGGGGGTATCAAACCAAGTGCAGTTCCCGCAACAGTTCCTCGCGAAGCTGCTCCCCGGCCTGCTGCCCGGCGATGCCCTCGGCCACCCGCACCCGCCCGCTCTCGTCCTGGGCGTAGAGATTCATGTATTCCTGTACCCGGCCATTGGTGGTGGATCTGACCGCGCTGTCGAGCACCAGCTGATCGGCGTTGCGTAGTCTCATGCGGCGCTGCCGCAGCGGAATCCCCAGCCAGCGCCGGCGGCTGCGCACTTCATCGCCACGAATCACCACCTGGAGGCTGCGCCCAAGCATATACAGAGCCAAAGCGACCAGACCGTAGCCGCCAAAAGCGCCGGCCATCAGGTACAGCATGCCGCCTTCATCGAGGGCCAGCACCAGCAGGAAAGTGCCCACCGCGGCGAAGATACCACCAAACAGCAGCAGGCCCAGTTTCAGGCCCAGATTGCGGCCGGCCCGGCTGGTCACCGTCAGCCCCTGGCCGGTGCGCTTGACCACAATCTGCTCCCTGGCCGACGCTAGCGCCGCTTCCTCGCGCTGGCGGCGATCCTCCTCCACATGAGACTCCGGCAGAGTAAAGCGGCTGCCAACGTCGCCCTGTATCACGGGAATGGACCAATCACGATGCAACTCACGGCCGTCCAGTTCGCCTTTCATGGAAACCTGCCAGTACACCGATTGCCGGCCACGCTGATAGGTGGGCGGCAAATCCCCCGGCACATCGAAGCAGAACTGAACGCGGCTGTCGCGCATGCCGGACTCCACATAGCCACCCTGATCGCTCTGCCACAGCACCGTGGTATCCGTGCGGCGGTCATCGCCGCTGCCGCGAGTCTCCTGGTGCACGCAGGAGAGGGAAACGGTGAATCTGGCCGAATGCGGCACCGCCCGGCTGATCAGGACCTCACCGCCCACCTGCCCGCCGGCCTGGCCCGGATCCGGATCCAGGGTCAGCGGCGTCGGCCCGAAGAACTTGTAACGGCGGCGGCCGACCAAGCCTCCGGCCATCACCAGGAGCCCGACCAGGGGGAACAGGAAGATAAACAACATGGCGTAATCGCCCCGCGCCGCGCCCTCAATAGCGCTCTGGTAACCCGGCGCCGGCAGCAGAACGAAAATCAGGCCGAACACGATAAGAAATCCATGTCCGGATTTCTGGTTGCTGCTGTAGATCGGTTCGCCGCCGCCCTCGGGGTTCCCCGAGGCTTTGGCTCTGCGATTGAAGAAGAACAGCAAGCCACCGCCCACCAGGGCGAACACACCGCCAAAGGCGAAGCCAAATACCAGCGACCCGCTGCGCAGGCCGCGTTCCAGATAAGCCTTTTCCGGCTGATCCGGATTCACCCAGGCCAGCACCGGCTGTTGCGCCAGCCGGGCCTGCTCCAGGCGGCGCGCCAGGCGCTGCCAGAAATCATCGAAGTTATCACTGCCGCCGTACAGAGACACCGATTCGCTGGTGTAGGTGCGTCCCTGATACTGGTATTGGTAGCGCGCACTGACGCTGTAAGTGGTGGAACCGTCCGAAGTGCTGCGATTCAGACGGCTGTCCAACACCTGGGCCGGCACCCGCTCCCAGCTGTCGGTCTGCCAGTAATGAAACAATGGCTTCAATGCGATGAAGTACATGGCGGCCAGGCCCGCCAGAAGAAAGGCGGCGGCAAAACCGTTCAGCAGGCAACCCGGCCCTTTGCTACCTTTCCTTGTGTCCGATACGGCTTCGTTCAAACCCTGTCACTCCCATCATCAAGAAAACACCACTGATCGCCCCATACAGATGGGCGTTCACGTAAACACTGCCGCCAATCCAGCCGCGCAGATAGTCCACGTCATAGCCGGGCCATTGTTCCACCAGCAAACGGCCGGCCACCACCGCCAGCACCAGCGAATGCAACCACGGGTGGCCGCGCCAGCCGAGTAACAGGCAGAACACCAGCAAAGCATGCAGTAACCCGGACAGCCCCACGTACCAGTCCAGCCCCGGGTCGAGAAGGTACAGCGCGACGCTGGAAAACAGTCCGCAAAACAGCAGCCATCCCCAGAACCGGTAGCGGTCCAGCACATCACGGAAGAAATGGACGATCAGAGCGAGACCGGCGAGATTCATCACCGTATGCCACAGATTCAGATGACTGACGTGGGCGCTCCACAACCGCCACCCCTGGCCCGCCGCCAGCGCCGCGCGATCGTATCGCAACCAGGGATTGACCCATTGGTGGGCCACGCCCAGCGCCAACACCATGAGCGCGAAGACCGCCACATGGCGCCACAGTTTCCGGTCCCGAACGACCATCTGGCCCTCTCGTGTCGTTGCCTTTACCCTACAGGCTCACTCAAACGGATTTGCCCCATGCCAAAATCATCTCTTCTCACCTTGCCCGCTACCCTGGTTGTCCTGCACACCGCTCTGGCGGCCCCCGTTTTCGCCGACCAGCCTCTGTGCGGGAAGAAGATCGCCGAAGTGGAACGTCAGCAGGCGGAGGCGCGCGCTCACGGCCACGATCACAAGGCCCGGGGACTGCAGCGGGCTCTGGACGCGCTGCGGGACGACTGCACCGATCAGGGCCTGATCGACGATGCCCGGGCCGAAGTCAGCGAAAAGCAACGGGAAGTAGCCGAACGTCAGGCCGACCTGGACGCCGCCATCCGGGAAGGGGACAAGGACGATATCAAAAAGCGAAGGAAAAAGCTCAGCGAGGCACGGCAGGAATTACTTGATCACCAATCGGAGCTGGAGCGGCTGGATGCCGGACGCTGAATGCATTCCGGCCCCAATGACAATCCAACCGCTCTCCTCCCCTTGCCGGCCTTCCGTACTTGCCGGTCAGCCGAAGGGGAGCCGCAACGGCGTTCAGCATCGGAACGCCTCCGGGCAGGCTCAAGGGCACGGCCCGAAATGGTCGGAGATAATAGCCCGGTCGACGGCGTCGGTGACCCCATCCAGGTTGAAATCGTAAACGCTGGAACCGCTCCAGCCGCCGTCCACCAGGGCATCGAGATTGGCCAGGTCGGTTTCGTCGACCCGGCCGTCCTGGTTGCCGTCACCGGGGCACTCGCTGCGTGACGCCAGGATCGCGTCGAGTTGCTCACTCAGGGCGGTGTAGCGGGCACGCTCTTCGCTACCGAGCGATGCCGGATCGCCGCCAGCCAGCAGATCATTGCCCTCGCTGTCCAGACTGGGCGTCGGCGCCTGCTGGTCGACGCGGTAGAACTCCTCGGAAAACACGTCGATGGGGCCATCGCTGTCGATGTCGTAATCCAGCGCATGGTTGCGCACCAGTTTGTACTCTTCGTCACGCACCGCCTGGTAGACGGTCCAGCCCATATCCCGCCGGTTGCTGTCGTAGTGCGCCGGGTCGTCCTGGTAGATCGCCTGATTGACCTGCCAGCATTGCGTCAGATCGCCCCGCACCACCTCCGCCGCATCGGCGCCGACGCCCCACCAGACGCCGCCGTTGTCCTCGCACACCGCCTTGTTGACCGGCGTGTGCGAGCAGGTGCTGGCGATCACGCAGGGGCCGTTCCGGCCGCCGCCAGCCTGCAGGTTCAAGCCCCCTTCGGTGAAGTTGTATTGGCGCAGACCGGGCTGGGCCGGATCCAGCAGGTAAGGCAGCATCGACACCCCGTCGTGCCCGTTGGGAATCAGCCCGGCCACATCCAGCCCGGCGATCTCACCGAACAGATGGAACACGTCGGCGGCATTGACCATGCTGCCGACGTCGCGGTCCGGCATCGCCACCATCGGGCCGGCGATGATCAACGGCACCCAGACGCCGGTCTGATAGGCGGTGCCCTTGGCCCGGGTGACGTCGAAGGGCGGTTTCACCGTGGTGCCCAGGGAACCGTTGTCGCCGACGATCACCACCACCGTGTCGCTGTCCGGCCGATACACCAGGGTGCCGTCCTCGCCGCGTTCGGCGATGCCGGTTTCCACCAGCAGCCGGCCCAGTTCCACGTCCATCGCTTCGATCAGAGCGTCGGTGAGCAGCCGTTGATTGGCCAGATTATCCATACCCATGCCGCAGTCGGTGCGCAGGGCGGCGGTGGCGTCCGAGGGCAACAGGTTCCCCGGTGGCACCTGCAAGGGGGTGTGCGCGGCGCTGAAACTCACCGTCGCCATCCAGGGGGTGCCCGCCTCGCGGGTGTTGATCCAGTCACGGGCGGCATCCACCTCGAGGGTGGAGCGATAACCCCGGCCACGGGGGTCGGTGAGCGCCGCCTCTTCCACCCCCGCCTCGCTGTTGATCACCAGGGGGGACACGTAGTGGGCGTTCTCACGCTCGAAATCCAGCGCCGCCGGCGCGCTCGCCTGACACTCCTGGGCCGGCACCAGGATGCCGCCGCGGGTCAGGCATTGCAGACCGGCGGAGTCGCCGTGCTCCACACTGGTCAAGTGCGAACAGGAGGTGCCCTCGCTGCTCTGGACGTAACAGGCACCGAAGGCGGCGCCGTGCAGCGGGTCCTCGATACGGCTGGGCACGAAGCCGCAGGAATAGGTGCCCTCCGGGGCCACGCCACCGGCGGTGGTGTCGATGGAACCGGGCAGCCCGCCGGTCCAGCCATGGAAATAATCCCAGCCCAGTTCCCCGGGCGTGCCGTTGCCGGCCACGTTGTGTTCCGGTCCGGCCAGATGGAATTTCCCGAACATGGCGCTTTGGTAGCCGGCCTGTTTCAGCAGTTTCGGGATGGTGGTGGCGTAGGGGCTGAGTTGCGAGTTGGCCAGATCGTTGGGGCCGATCGCCTGATTGATGTGGGTGCGCGTCGGATAGCTGCCGGCCAGCAGGGCGGCGCGGCCCGGCGAGCATTCCGGCATCGACCAGGTGTTGCGGAAGCGCACCCCTTCGGCGGCGATGGCGTCGATGCTGGGCATGCTCGGCGGATGGACGCCGCCATAACCCATCGATGGCATCTGATCGATGCCCACGTCGTCCATGATCACGAACAGGATGTTCGGCCGCTGTGGCGTGTCATCGCCGGCCGCCGTGTCCGAGTCGGAATCCAGCCAGCAGCCTGGCATCGTCAAGGCGATACCGCCCAGTATCAACAGGTGACTTAACCTATTCATAACCCCCTCCTTGTTCTCCGTTTTTGTCATGGTGGGCTCCGGTGCCGCTCTGGCGGCTAAATACCGGATCCCAGGGATTCTGTTCTCTGAGTTCGGCCAGCAAGACGCGCCTCTCATCGGGCCGGTCGCCCAGCAGGTTCAACAGGGCCAGGCGCAGCGACCGGTCGGCCGGGTGAGCGCGCAACTGCTGGCGCAGCACCTGCCGGGCCCGCCTCGGCTGACCGCCGTCGTGCAGGGCGATGGCCAGCACATAGGCGTAATCGCCGTTGTCCGGCGCCAGACGGTGGGCCGCCTGGAACGCTGCCAACGCCGCGCCGTGCTCGCGGTGGCGCACCCGCGACAGACCCAGCGCATGACGCAGGCTGGCCTCGTCCGGATAGCGGGCGATCTGCTCGCGCAGCAGGGCGCGCGCCCGGTCGGCCTCGCCCTTGTATTGCTCAAGCCATTGCGCCAGCAGCACGGTGGCCGGGAAGAACGCCGGGTCACGGCGCAGCGCCTCGCGCAGCGCCGCTTCGACCCGGTCCTGGCGACCGGTGAGCAGGTACAGGTTGGCGAGATTGAAGTGGGCGTCGGCGCGCTCCAGCAGGCCTTGCTGCACCGCTTCGTATTCCTCTTGCCAGGCCGGCGGCGGCGCGTGCCGCGAGCCGCCGCTGGCCTGCAGCCATTGCCAGGCCGCCGCCAGCCGGACCGCGCGCACCGGGTCGGTCAGCAGCGGCTGCAAGGCCGCCACCACCTCGCCGGGGGGCAACAGGGCCGGCACCAGCGGCACCGCCGCTTCGCGCACCGCCGCGGCGTCGTCGGCCAGGCCGTCAAGCACCGCCTGCCGGGCCCGCGCGGAGGGATAGGCCGGCAATTCAGACAGCAAGGCGGCACGCCGCACCGCCGGCAGATCCCGCCGCGCCAGTTGTTCGAACAGGGCGCGGGCGGCGCCCGCTTCGCCGCCACGGGCCTTGAACAGCGCCCGCGCGTAGCCGCCGTCTCGCGGTTGATGTTCCGGGTACCAGCGGCGGAAGGCGTCGATCAGCGGCGGCTCGGGCTCGCCGGCGTGGCATTGCAGGCAGGCATCGTCGTGGCCCAGCGCCCGCGCCTGGGCCGGGTCCGGCGAGGTGAAGCCGTGATCATGGCGAAGGTCATTGCCCATATAGACCTTGCCGGGCATGTGGCAGGCCTGGCATTGCGCCCCCGGCGAGCCGGCGGCGTGGTGATGGTGCGCCGGGCTGTCGTAGTCGCCGGCGCGCAGGCCATCGCCACGAATCGCCGGGCGCACCGGCTCGCCGGTGCCGTTGTGGCACTGTGTGCAGACCGCGTTGCCGGGGGCGCGCAGGGCGCCGCTGTGGGCGTTGTGGCAATCCGAGCAGACCACCCCGGCGGCGTGCATACGGCTTTGCACGAAGGCGCCGTACTCGAACACTTCGTCCCGAATGGTGCCGTCCACCTCGTACAGATCCGCGCTCAGCCCGGTCACCCGGTAATCGTCGCGCAGGGCGGCGCCGGGCCGGGCACCGTCGCCCAGCGGCGCGCGCCGGCTGTGGCAGCGCGCGCAGGTGTCCACCTCGGAGGCGCGGGCGGCGTCGGTGAGGGGCACCTCGAAACCGTGGCCGGGCACCGCTTCCGCCGGCGCCCGGGTCCACTGCAGATGTCGCGAGGCGGGCCCGTGACAGCTCTGGCAGCCCACGCCCAGGGCCCGCCAATGGCTGTCGAAGCGATCCCCGGCGGCATCGTAGCCCCGTTGAAAACCGCTGGTGTGGCACTCGATGCAGATGAAGTTGGCGTTCTGGGCGGGCTGGCGCCAATGCAGCGGGTGCCGTTCGTCCACCTCCGGCCGGTCATAGAGATGGAACCAGGACCGCGTTTGCGTATCCCAGGCCACGCCATACGCCTGCAGCCGCCCGCCCTCCGTTTCCAGCAGGTATTGCTGCAGCGGTTCCCAGCCGAAGGTATAGGCCACCTTGTGTTCTTCCGGCTCGCCGTCCCGCTCCCGGGTGCGAATCCAGAACTCGCCGTCTTTGCGGAAAAAAACGCTGCTCTGGGTCTCGCCAACGAAACCGGTGCCGTCGAAAGCGCCGCGCACGGTTTGATCGGTGGGCTCCGTCATCGCCCGATGATGATGCGAACCGTGCCAATCGCGCACCTGGGCCTGATGGCACTGCCCGCATTGCGCCTCATCGACCCAGTGCGCCGCGACCGGGTCGGCGCCGTCGCCACGCCAGGGCGCCTGGAACACCGCCACCAGCACACCGGCCAGCGCCACCACCAGGGCCACCGCGATACCGATACGCATGGCTACGCCACCGGATCCGGCTGCCCCGGGTCCGCCACCGCGCCGGGCAGACGCAGGGGCAGCAGCAGGGTCAGACGGGTGCCGCTGGCCAGGGGTTCGATGTCGATCACACCGTTCAGTTGCCGGACCCGGCGGCGCATGTTGATCAATCCCTCACCGCCCCGCTCGGGCCGGCGCGGAAAGGGACGGCCATCGTTTTCCACCGTGATGCACGCTTGGCCGCACTCGGACCGGGCGCCCCGTACCGTGATCCGGGTGGCGCCGCCATGCTGCAGAGCATTGGTGATCGCCTCCTGCAGGATGCGCAATACATTGAGCGCGTGGGACGGGGTGACCCCGGCGATCTCCGGCAGCGGCGCCAGCGACCAGTCCAGTCCCACGCCCAGCCGTTTGAGCTGCCGCTCCAGCCGTTCCCGCAATCCGGCCAGCGCCACCGGCAGTTCGTGGTCGTCGATGTCCAGCGAATGGATCACCAGCCGCAGATCATCCAGAGCCTCGCGGGCGGCGCCTTCCACCCGTTCCGATTTCTCCCGCTCCGAGAGCGCGATGATCGAGGCCAGATGGCCGGACAGACCATCGTGCAGGTCGGCGGTGAGACGCCGGCGTTCCTCGCTGAGCGCCCGCGCGGCGGCCTCACGGCGTTCGTCCTGGTGCAGCCGTTCCAGTTCACGCTCCTGCTCCTGCAGCCGTTGCTTGAGATAGCCGTTGACGTTATCCAGACGCCCCAGGCTCAGACCCAGACGGCGCATCAGGATCATGGCGATGCCGATCATCATCGCCGGGCGGTAATACAGCGACAGGAAGATCGGCCCGTCCAGCCAGGTCATGATGATGGCGAAGTCATGCAGGGCCGCCACCGTCGACAGCAGCAGCGGCAGCACCAGCAGCCAGGCCTCCTCGACCCGTCGCGCCAGCGCCGCCCACACCATGATCGCCAGCGCCGCCAACTGGCCGAGCATGTTCAGTGGCGCATTGACGAACAGCACCACCTGCGCCGCCGGCACCAGCCCCAGCGCGCTGACCAGGATGCAGGCGGCGGGCACCCCCGGCACCGTGACCTTCAACCAGCGCGGCGGCGCCACGCCGGCGATCAGCAAGGCGGTGATCACCAGAATCTCGCAGGCCGCCGAGCCGGCCATGATGGCGTAATACATGGCTTCGATCGGCGCCGGCAACAGCTCCCGCATCATGCCCAGATAGACGAACATGGAGGTGGTCAGCAACAGGAACAGCCAGCCGAACAGCGATTCCTGGGGCCGGTAAAGCCACACCACCAGCACCACCAGGGCGATCAGCAGTTGCCCGGCGGGCACCATCAAGCGCAGGTACTCGAGCACGAACACCCGGGCTCGGTAATACGGTGCCAGCCGTTCGCCATCGTCCACATACAGGGTTGAGAGGTAACCGGGCACCAGCCCCAGGGTTTGCACCCGGATATCGATGACGTTCTCGCCACGCTCGAGCAGTTTCCCCGGCAGCGCCACCAGCGCCGGAATGCCCGAGGCCAGCGACACCAGGGTGGTGCGGTTTTCGGTGTCCGCGATCCGTTCGCCGGCCAGTTCGATCACCGCCCGCTGACTGATCGTGGGCAGGTAGAGATAGGCGTGATCCTGGCCATTCCAGTCGAAGCGGGCGCGATAGTGTTCCCAGCCGCCGGCGGGGCGGCCGGCCTGGGGCAGGGATACCGGGGTCCAGGCGCCGTCCTGATAGCGCTCCGCGGTGTCGATGCGGCCGCTGGCGGGCTCGGGCAGGCTGCCCCACAGCGGCACGCTGGCGAGCAGCGCCATCAATGCCCACAACACCCCGAACCCCACCGCCCGTCTCACAACCGCAACAACCCCCGTTTGGACGCTTCATAAACGGCCTCGGATCGATTATTGGCCGCCAGTTTCCGGTAAATGTTCTTGATATGCACCGGTACCGTCTGTCGTGACATATTCAGCCATTCCGCCAGTTCGGTATAGGTGAAGCCCTTGGCGATGCCACGCAGGATTTCCATTTCCCGTGGCGTCAGCGCCGGGCCGGCGGGGTCTTCCGCCGGCTTGTTCATGCGGCGCACCAGAATTCGTGCGATCGACGAGGAAATCGGCGAACGCCCGGCGCGCAGTTCCTCGATGGCTTCCACCAGCTCGATGGAGTCGGCGTCCTTGAGCAGATAACCCACCGCGCCGGCCTCGATGGCGGCGAGCACGGTCTCGTCGTCGGCCAGCACCGAGATGACCATGGCATCGGCGTCCGGGTGGCGCTGGCGCAGTCGGCGGATGGCTTCTATGCCATGGCCATCCGGCAGATTCAGGTCGGCCATCAGCAGGTCCACCGGATGCTGGTCCAGCGCCACCAGCGCTTGTTCCAGCGTGGCGCAGGCCGCCACCAGCTCGCCACCGCCCCAGGCACTGAGAATACCGACGAAGCGTTCACGCAACGGCGCGTCGTCCTCAAGCAACACAACACGCACCGCGCCGCTGGTCCCCGTCATTGTTGTTTTCCCCCGAACCGCCGAAATCACCAACGACATAATGCCCTACCCCCCGGCACCGCTGGATACCCTATTTATGGTATGGGCTTGTGGTCCCGCGCAAGGAAAAGATAACCGGGGCGGAAAAGCATTCCGGCGACAGCGTGCCGCGTGGGCGGCACGCCAACCAACAAAAAGGGGGATACCATGAAATCATCACTGCCCGGCTTCATGCTGGCGGGTTGTACCTTGTTCACGCTCGGTGGCTGCTTCGATTCGGATTCCGGATCGTCGCGGGATGGCGGCGCGGACGCGTCCACGCCACCCAATATTCTGTTCATCGTGGTCGACGATGCCGGTATCGATCAGTTCCGGGCGTTCGGTTATGGCGGCGCGATCCCGGCGGAAACCAGTAGCATCGACGCCATCGCCAACGCCGGGGTGCGCTTCCGCAACACCTGGTCGATGCCCACCTGCTCGCCGACCCGCGCCACCTTTTTCGAGGGACGCTATCCGTTCCGCAACAACGTGCGCAACGCCATCGTTTCCAATGACTTGGCCAATTCCCAGGTGTCCCCCTACACCCTGACCGTGCCGCGATTGCTTCGCGAAGAAGCCGGCTACGTCAGCGCGCTGATCGGCAAGATGCACCTGACCGGTTCCGACCTGGGCCCCGAGAATCATCCGCTGGGCGACGGCGCCATGCGTGAACTGGGCTGGGACTACTTCGCCGGCTATCTGGACGGCGCTCCCTACCCGATCGATACCACCGGCGGCGGCGTGGCGCCGGAGGGCACCTACCAGTGCGGCTTCGTGCCCAACACCGTGGCCGACGGTGAGAACGGCGCCGACTTCGGTGTCTGCTATCTGGCCGATGGTGAGCATCTGATCATGAACGATCTGGACAGCTACCCGACGCCGGGACGTACCTGCGTGGAACGCGGCGGCCTGTTCGATCCCGAGGCCACGGTGTACAGCGAGATGCGCCGATCCGAACTCGATTTCACGGTCCAGAACGGCTATTACACTGGCGAATGGAAAATCAATCACGCCGATGGCCGCGACGAAACCCTGCTCGCCGCCGATCCCCGCGCCCGCGGTTACCGCACCGTGCAGGAGACCGACCGCGCCATCGACTGGATCACGCAAACCCGCGCCCGGCAACCCGGCACCCCCTGGATGCTCAGCCTCGGCTATTCCGCCCTGCATGCGCCGCTGCAACCGCCGCCGGCGGCTCTGCTGCCGCACCCGGACGCGGACCTCAGCCTGCTCGGCTGCGGCACCCCCGCCGCCAATCGCCTGGCGGAACTGGGCATCGTCGATCCCACCGAAGCGGCGGATTTCGCCCAGCAACGGGCGGTGGCCCAACACATGCTGGAGGCGGTGGACCATGAGATCGGGCGCCTGCTGGTGACCACCGGCATTGCCGAGCGGCTTGATGACGGCACCCTGCGCTACAACCCGGACAGCAACACCGTGGTGGTGTTCACCAGCGACAACGGCACTTACATGCCGAGCGTCAAACTGCCGTTCGACCCGGTACGGGCCAAGGGCTCGCTCTATCAATCCGGCGTCTGGGTGCCGCTGGTGGTGGCCGGCCCTGAATCCATCGTCAACAGCCCGGACCGCGACGTGCCGCATATGGTCAACAACACCGATCTGTTCAGCCTGTTCCGGGAAATCGCCGGCATCGGCGAGGAGCGTCTGCCCGCCTCGGTACAGCTGGACGCCCGGCCGGTGATGCCCTACCTGACCGAACCGGACCACCAGGCCATTCGCGACACCAACTTCAGCGAGCTGGGCACCAATTTCAGCGCTGATCCGGCGCCGCCCTGCGTCATTCCCGGCGCCAATGTGTGCGTGGAAATCTTCCCGCAACAGGGCGTCTGCGAAGACCAGAGCGGCATCTGGTACGGTCCCGGCGGCGCCGCCGGAGCGGACGGCTTCGATTCCTGCTGCGCGGTCAACGATTACCGGGTGTCCCAGGGCGAGGACCCGGTAAAACTGTTCCCTCACCATCAGAGCACCCTGCGTGACGAACACTATAAGCTGGTGCGCATCAGCCGCCTGGACTGCGCCACGGACACCTTCGTCGATAGCGAGGAATTCTACCAGATCAATGAAAGCCCGGACCCGCTGACCTTGAAACTCGACCGCGAAGACCAGGACCTGCTGGCGGACAAAACGCCGGACCAACTGACCGCCACGGAGCAAACCCATTACGCGGCCTTGAGCACCGGCCTGACCGACTTGCTGGCCGGGGACAGCGCATGCCCCGGCGACGGCAACGACGATGGCGTGGTGGACGCCACCGACCTGGAGCAATGGGCCTACTGGGCCGACCCCGACCAGGGCGGCGGCCTGTCGAGCTGGTACGACGTCAACCTGGATGGCCTCACCGACACCGCCGACCGCGATCTGATCGAGGCCAATATGGGGCAGGACTGCCGGCCCTGAAGCTCCGGCATTGAGGTATTGCTTACACGCGATACGCTGGCACGCGGGGACCTCAGGTCCCCGCTGTTTGCCCTGCCGGCATAGTCCGCACCGATAGCCAGGCGGCGCCGATGGCGGGCACCAGCAGCGCGGCGCTGATCAGGGACAGGGTCAGGTTGGTCAGTGGCACCGGGCCTCCTCCCGGGATAGCCAGCAGCATGCCGCCGCCGATCAGCGCCAGCCGGATCGGCCACTCCAGAACCCGGTTTACCGACAGATCGCCGACACCCAGCAGGTAGCCCTGCATGGCGCAGGCGATCAGCAGCACGCCAAAGAACGCCTGAGTGATCACCATCACGACCTCATACCAGGCCCCCTGAAAAATCAGCGCCGGATTCAGTACGAACAGGAACGGAATGAAATAGATCACACTGCCCAGCCGCATCGCCTGGACTCCGGTTTCCATTGCCCGGGCTCCGGCCACCGTGGCGGCGGCGAAGGCGCCGAGGGCCACCGGTGGCGTAATGAAACTGAGCATGCCCCAGTAAAGAATGAACAGGTGGACCGCCAACGGGTCCATGCCACCACCGTTGATCAGCGCCGGCGCCAGTGCCACCGCCAGGAAAATGTATGCCGCCGTCACTGTCATGCCGATACCGAGAATAAAGCTGGTCAGCGCCCCCATCAGCAACAGCACCAGGGTGTTGCCGCCAGCCAGGAAAATCAGGTCGTTGGCGATGGTGCCGGAAAGTCCGGTCACCGACAGCGCGCCCACCAGCAGGCCGACCCCGGCCAGGATGGCGATCAGTTCGGCAAACAGCTTGCCCGAGGTCGAGAAGAAGTTCTTGACCTCCCGCCAGCCCCAGCGCTGATAAGGCAGGAGCTGATTGATGATCAGCAGCAGCGCCGTGGCGAAGAACGGCGCGGTGGCCTCCCGCCGCAGGAAGAACAGCAACCAGATCAGCAAAGCGAAGACAAAAATGAAATACCAGCCTTCTTTCAGCGTCTGCCGCAACGATGGCAGCTCGTCCTCCGGCAGTCCCTTGATCCCGTATCTGGCCGCGTAGGCATCGATCTGGATGAACAGCCCGAGAAAATAGAGCACCGAAGGCACCACCGCGGCCAGGGCGATGGTACCGTAGGGAATGTTCAGGAACGACGCCATGATGAAGGCGGTGGCGCCCATCACCGGCGGCATCAGCACCCCCCCGGTGGAAGCACAGGCCTCCACGCCGGCGGCATAGGATTTGCCGAACCCCATCCGGCGCATGGCGGGGATCGACATGACGCCGGTGGTCATGACATTGGTGATCACGCTGCCGCTCATCGAGCCCATCAACCCGCTGGAAAACACCGCCACCTTGGCGGGCCCGCCACGGACGTGGCCGAGCAGGGAAAACGCCAGGTTAATGAAAAACCTGCCGCCACCGGTCTGCTGCAGAGCCACCCCGAACAGCAGGAAGCCGATCACCAGATTGGCGAACGCCTGCAGTGGGATCCCCATGATGCCTTCCCGGCTCATGGCCAGATAAATAGCGGTGGCGTCCGGGCTGGAAGGAAAACCCTGGATCGGCCCGGGCATCACATCGGCGAAGATCGGATAGAGGCTGGCACCGCCAACGATCACGGCGATCGGCCAGCCGCCCGCCCGGCGTACCGCTTCCACTACAATCGCCCAGAACAAAAAGCTCAGGGTCACCGCGTGGCCCGGCGCGGCGTATTCCCAGCCCCGGTTGAGGATATGTTCCGCGTTGTAAACAAAGAAGGCGCACACCACCACGGCGGCGATGAACAGCAGTACGTCATACCAGGGCACCCGGTCCCGGGCACCATGGCGATTGATCGGCCAGAGCAGAAACACCAACGGCAGCATCAGGGCCACCACGGTGTAGAAAAACTGGCTTTCCACCCGGGTGATGATGTTGATGATCTGCAGGTTGAACAGGTAGTCAATGGTGATCAGAGTCAGGGCCAGGGTGGCCAGTCTCGGCACCCATAGCCAGACACCGGAAAGGGAGCGGATGCCGGAAATATTTTCCGGCTGGCTGACAGTATCCCTGGGGGACGTTGCCTGAGTCGAACTCATGGTCATGAAACTCCGGACAGGAACTTGCGAGCACAGGATGACCGGTTCAATAGAAGACCGGGTTCATGTCTTCGGCTTCAAGAGCAGTGGCCCGTGCCTGCATCCAAGCCTCCCGGAACTGATCCTGATCCGAGGGCGGATTGTCATCGACAAAGGCATTCCAGGTCTTGATCAGGAGTGCCTGGCGCCGGACCAACTGATCCTGGTGTGCCTGCATCTCATCGGTCCAGATACCAATGTCCTTGTAGTACCGCACCACCGCGTCATGGAACGGAATCACCCAAAACATATTCTGGCTGTCGATCCCGTACCCGGTGGCGCCCGGCGCATCGTTCTTATATTCGTCGTAGTCTTCGTGTATGACCTTGATCAGGTTATAGACAATGTCCGAATCGTAGTTACGGGTCGCCACCATGACCGGATACGGATAGCTTGCGAACGCGTGGGGGTGGTCTTTGTTAACAACGCCCCCCGCCGCCGATGTCACCTCATGAGACTGGAAGTAAGGCGCCACGTTCTTCATGCGCGCCCATCCTTCCTCATCATCCGGGCTCAGCTCTGGCCAGGTAATGCCTCTCGGGCTGGCGGCAACCTGTTCCGGCGCTGGCGCGGATGTCATGGTGAAGGCCGCGTCCGCCAGTCCCTGAATGATACCGTCGAAGGAACGGTTATAGCCGGGGAATTCCACCCGTTCCACGTCATCCCAGCTGAGTCCGCCAAACGCCAGATAGGCCTCGGTACCGAGGTTCAACGATGGCGCGCCTCGGACCCAGGCGATTTTTTTGCCCTTCAAATCGGCGGGGGTTTTGACCTCCAGATCACCGGCCACCACCAACCCCATGCCAAAATCAGCGATGGACGTTCGGATCACACGCACCGGTTGCGGCCCCCAGGCGGCATCGGCAAACAGGAGCACCCCTTCCGACGCGTAGTAACTGGCGATACCACAACCGCACAGATCGACACGGCCGGTTCTCAACGGCGTCATTCGGGAGACATCGTTATCACCGGGCAATACCCGAACCGATACGTTGAACTTTTTCTTGAGCACATTCCCCAGCGCCAAAAGCTGAGCATAGTTCGCCGAGGAGGTCGGATAGGAAGTCCAGGCCATGGTCGAGGGAAGCGGGCTCGCGGTATCGGCGGATACCGGATTCAGAGCAATGACGCCCGCGAGCGCGAACCCCGCCAGAATTTTCTTCAGATTATTCATAAAAAACTCCTCTTTTTATTCTAGGATTCGGCGAATTCTTGTTTCAGTTTTCGTTTCGATACCTTGCCGTTATCGTCACGGGGCAGATCGTCCACTATCCGGATGTCCCTGGGGATCTTGTAATTGGCCAGGCGCCCGACCAGATAGTTGCGAATGTTCTCCATCACCTGATCGGCACCGCCGGTACACTTCACCAGCCCCACCAGAGATTCCCCATACTCCTGATCGGGAATGCCAAAGACCGCGCAATCGAGCACTTCCGGCAATTCCAGCAGGGCATGTTCAATTTCAGCCGGGTAAATATTGACGCCACCGGAGATCACCATGTCGGAAACCCGGTCGCAGACATACAGGTAACCGTCTTCGTCCACATAGCCAACATCGCCGACCGTGATCAGGGCCCCCAAGCCGGCTTTAGCGCGGGCGGCCGGGTTGTTTTGATAGGTGAAGTCCGGATAGGCGGGCTGCCGGCCATAAATGACGCCGGTTTCACCGATGGGACATTCTTTGCCGTCGTCGCCCACGATTTTTATTTCGGCGTTCAACACCGGCTTGCCGACACTGCCCGGTTTGATCCGCGCCCCCTCGGGCGTCTGCACGGTCAGCATCCCGGTTTCGCTGGAGGCATAGGTCTCGTAGATAACCTCCCCCCACCAGGCCAACATGGCGGCTTTCAGTTCCGGGGCGCAGGATGCGCCGGTGGACGCGACAAATCTCACCGATGAAATGTCGTACTGGTTTTTGACGCTCTCCGGCAACCGCAGAAGCCGGACGTACATGATCGGTACCAGATAGACAGTGGTGATCCCGTGCCGCTGAATCAGCCTCAGGATGTCTTCCGCGTCGAATTTCCGCGTCAGCACCAACAGATCGCCGTGCAGCAGCGTCTGCAGCGTCATGGAATTCGGCGCGCTGTGATACAGCGGCGCGGGCATCAGGGTCCGGACGCCGGCTTTGACGCCCCAGGCCTGTTCCGAAAGCGCTTGCATGGCGGGCGGATGCTCCGGCCCCAAGGGCAGCCGGCATACCCCTTTGGGTTTGCCGGTGGTGCCGGAGGTGTACGGCATCATGCCGCGAGGGGCACGAACCTCGCCGGAGTATTCCGGCTGCCGACTCAGCCAGCTCTCGTAGTCAGGGGGTTCGCCGTTGTCGCCGTCGATGGCAATCACGGAGAGCGCTGCGGGAATGATCTCAGCAATCTCCCGCAGAAAACCCTCCTCGATAATCAGCGCCCTGGCACCGGAATCGAGCAGGATATGCTCGGCTTCAGCGGAGCGAAAATGCCAGTTGATCGGGCAGTAATGGGCTCCCAGCACCTGGCAGGCCAGCATCAGGTCAATGAACGCCGGATGGTTTTTCACCATCACCGCAACCACATCGCCTTCGCCCACACCAAGACCGGTCAGTCCACCCGCCAGTCTCCGAGCCCTGAGATCAAGTTCTTCTCCGCCAATGAGCCGGTCCTCAAAGACCAGGTCTGCTGTCATTATTCTTACCTTTCTACATTAGTTGGTGCCCCGCGATGAGCGCGTGACACGATGTCGCCAGTGGTAGCGGACACTGTAGAAAGGATTCACAACCTAGACAATGATCCATATTTTGGCCAGACTGTTTCCAAATTCGCAACAATAGCACCCGTCATGGACATCAAGGACTTCGAGGCCCTGGTCGCGGTGGTGGAAAGCGGCAGCATGACCAGCGCGGCGGACCGCTTACAGACCAGCCGTTCCAACATCAGCCGGCGCCTCAAGAAGCTGGAAACGGAACTCCGGGTTCAGTTGATGAGACGCACCACCCGCCGGGTGGAGCTGACACAGATAGGCATCAGGCTTTATGAACACGCGGTGAAAGTGATGCAGGAATTCACCGCCATGGAGGCCGTTGTCAGGGATATGGGGCGGGCGCTGCGGGGCCACCTGCGAGTCAGCGTGCCTATCGGCCTGGGCCAACTGGTGCTGGCGCCGGCCCTGCTGGATTTTTGCAAGGAGAACCCCGAGGTCACCATGCAAATCACGTTCAACAACCGGATATACGATCTGCTGGAGGATGAAATCGACGTGTCCATCCGGGTCGCCAATTCACCGCCCGATCATTATGTGGCCCGGGAATTGTCGGCCATGGAGTGGGTCACCTGCGTTTCCCCGGATTATCTGGAAAACCACGGGACTCCGCGGTCGCCGGAGGAATTACCCACCCATGCCCTGGTTACACCCCCAGTCAGAAACAATCGACTGATCATGAGATTCATCTCCGGGGACACACACCATGTCGTCGATCTTCAACCGAAACTGCAATGCTCGGACATGAATTTCCTCAAGCAGTCGGTGGTGCTTGGCAATGGCATCGGGGTACTGCCGTATTACCTGATCAGTGATGAACTGCAATCGGGGCAGTTGGTCAGAACGCTGATCGATTTCGATCCTGACCCGAAAATGTGGGGCGACAAACTGTATCTGATCACCGCGCCAAACCTCTATCCCTCTCAGCTTATCCGGACCTTTCTCGATTACATCAGGACGCTGTTCTCCGATGACGGCAGCATCGGGGCGATACTGAAAAATCAGAATCCGTGAATGATCATGGGCGGGACTCAACCGTTCGCCAGCGCAAAAATGCCTGCTCCACTGGAATCCCCTGAATCCGCAAGTCTACGAAACCGCTGTAGGAGGCGGGTTCACTGGCCTTGGAGACAGGCACAAAAAAAGATTCATCGCGGTATGGAGGGAAACCGTATTGCCTTCCATCAGGGACAGCGGATCCGCGTTACGCCTTTGCGGCAACACCGTGAAGCAGAGTCCCGCAAAGGCGTAACGCGGCTCCGCTTCAGGGTGACCGGCGAATACGGATGCCCTATCCACCGCGAGCAACCGGAGGCCATCCTTTCCCTTTCCAGAAAGGTCCGTCGTCGTTGGCGTCCGGAACGCGGCGGTTCACTTCTAAGCGGGTCTGCACGGAGGCCTTCCGGGACCCTGTTTGACAGGGACGTCAAACCGGGAGCCTACAGGGATGTATTTACGGCGATCCCGGAAGGCCTCCGTGCAGACCCGCGCCGCCGATGGAGACCCACATTCCCGGTAATCCGCGATGAACTACAAAAAAGCCCCGCCTTTTCGGGCGGGGCTTTTTCAGGCTTCGGTGGGAGCCGGAGCGGCGTTTACATCATGCCGCCCATACCCCCCATTCCGCCCATGCCGCCCATGTCCGGAGCAGCACCTTTCTCTTCCGGCTTGTCCGCCACCATGGCTTCGGTGGTGATCATCAGGCCGGCCACGGAAGCGGCGGCCTGCAGCGCGGAGCGGGTGACCTTGGCGGGATCCAGGATACCCATTTCCAGCATGTCACCGTATTCGCCGGTGGCGGCGTTGTAACCGTAGTTACCGCTGCCGTTGCGAACTTCCTGCACGATCACGGACGCTTCGGCGCCAGCATTGGTGGCGATCTGACGCAGCGGCGCTTGCAGCGCACGGATGGCGATGGTGATACCGGCATTCTGCTCTTCGTTGTCACCCGTCAGGTCACCCATGTTGGCCAGAGCGCGCACCAGTGCCACGCCACCACCCGGTACCACGCCTTCTTCAACAGCAGCACGGGTCGCGTGCAGGGCGTCGTCAACGCGGGCTTTCTTCTCTTTCATTTCCACTTCGGTGGCGGCACCGATCTTGATCACGGCCACACCGCCAGCCAGCTTGGCCACGCGCTCTTGCAGCTTCTCGCGATCGTAGTCGGAGGAGGAGTTCTCGATCTCGCGGCGGATCTGCTCGACGCGGGCATCGATGTCGCCCTGCTCGCCAGCGCCATCGACAATGGTGGTGTTTTCCTTGTCGATGTTCACTTTCTTGGCGTTACCCAGGTCTTCCAGGGAAACGTTTTCCAGGCTCAGGCCCACTTCCTCGGAGATCACGGTACCGCCGGTGAGGATGGCGATGTCCTGCAGCATGGCTTTGCGGCGATCGCCGAAGCCCGGAGCCTTCACGGCGGCGCACTTGATGATGCCGCGCATGTTGTTCACCACCAGGGTGGCCAGGGCTTCGCCTTCGATGTCCTCGGCGATGATCATCAGCGGACGACCGGCTTTGGCCACGTTCTCCAGTACCGGCAGCAGTTCGCGGATATTGGAGATTTTCTTGTCCACCAGCAGGATGTAGGGCTCTTCCAGCTCAACCTGCATTTTTTCCTGGTTGTTGATGAAGTACGGGCTCAGGTAACCGCGGTCGAACTGCATGCCTTCCACGACTTCCAGTTCGTTGACCAGGGACTGGCCTTCTTCAACGGTGATCACGCCTTCCTTGCCCACTTTCTCCATGGCCTGAGCGATGATCTCGCCCACGGAGCTGTCGGAGTTGGCGGAGATGGTGCCCACCTGCTCGATGCTCTTGGTGTTGTCACAGGGTGTGGACAGCTTCTTGATCTCTTCCACCACGGCGATGACGGCTTTGTCGATGCCACGCTTCAGGTCCATCGGGTTCATGCCGGCGGCCACGGCTTTCAGGCCTTCGTTGACGATGGCCTGGGCCAGTACGGTGGCGGTGGTGGTGCCGTCACCGGCTTCGTCGTTGGCCTTGGAAGCGACTTCCTTGACCATTTGCGCGCCCATGTTCTCGAACTTGTCTTCCAGTTCGATTTCCTTGGCCACGGACACGCCGTCCTTGGTGATGGCCGGAGCGCCGAAGGACTTCTCCAGCACCACGTTACGGCCTTTCGGACCCAGGGTGACTTTCACCGCGTCGGCCAGGATGTTCACGCCTTTCACCATGCGCTGGCGGGCGTCGTCACTAAACAGTACTTCTTTAGCCATTGTCGTGTTCCTCTGAAATTCGGTTATCCAGGAAAGCAGTGGAGAATCAGGATCAGCCTTCGATCACGGCCAGGATTTCGGCCTCGCTCATGATCAGCAGCTCTTCGCCTTCCACCTTCACGGTGTTGCCGGCGTACTGGCCGAAGATCACCTTGTCGCCTGCTTTCACGTCCAGAGGACGCACGTCGCCGTTTTCCTGGATCTTGCCATTACCCACGGCGATCACTTCACCCCGGGAAGGCTTCTCAGCGGCTGAGCCGGGCAGCACGATACCGCCGGCGGTCTTGGTTTCTTCCTCTTCGCGACGCACCAGTACGCGATCATGCAACGGACGGATTTTCATTGCCTCTCTTCTCCTGTTGAGGTTTCAGCAATCAACGAATGTAGTCAGCATCATGGCCGGACCGGCATGGCCAGGCCCGGCTTAGCACTCTATGCCAGAGAGTGCTAATCATAATTGGACCGTTATGACAGTCAATAGGCCGTCACGCCGGTGACCTCCTAATGGGGTTCCCGGTCCGCCTTTCAAGGCATCGCGGATGAAAAAATCGCTGGCACGCAACACGCTTGCACGCTAACACGCGAATACAGGCCTCCATGGCGACTATCCGGCGTTGGACGTCGCGTGCCAGCCTGTTGGCGTGCTCACGTCTTGCGCGGTGCTCCCGGCACTTTCATACTCGCCGCATGAATCAGGAGTTCCGCGACGCGGTCTATCAGATTGTGGCGGCCATCCCCGCCGGCACCGTCTGCAGCTATGGTCAGGTGGCCCGCATGGCGGGTTACCCGCGCCACGCCCGTTTTGTCGGCCGGCTGATGAGCCAGTTGCCCAAGGGCAGCAAACTGCCGTGGCATCGGGTGATCCGGGGTGACGGTGGGCTGCCGCTGATCGGCACTCCCAGCGGAGAGACCCAACTGCGCCGGTTACACAAGGAAGGCGTGGCGGTGCTGGGCCACCGCGTGCCATTGCGCCGCTTCCAATGGCGCCCCGAGGCCGCCGAATCCGCCCCCGGAGAGTAAATGAAACTGGAAAACGCCTTTTTTGATCGCCGCATCCTGGTGATCTTTCTGCTGGGTATTGCCAGCGGCTTCCCCAAGGGCATGATCGTTTCCACCTTGTCCGCCTGGCTCACCGACGAGGGGCTGAGCCGTACCAGCCTGGGCCTGTTCGGTCTGGTCTCCCTGCCCTACGCGCTCAATTTTCTGTGGGCGCCACTGGTGGACAGTTTCCGCCTGGGCCCGCTGGGGCGGGCGCTGGGCAAACGCCGGGCCTGGATTCTGCTCAGCCAGGTGGCGCTGGTGGGACTGCTGATCCTGCTCTCCGTGTTCACCCCCAGCCAGCAATTGCTGGCCGTGGGCATTATCTGCCTGATCATCGCTTTTGTTTCCGCCACCCAGGACATCGCCATCGACGCCCTGCGGATCGAGTCCGTGCCGGTGGACCAGCAGGGCGCCGCCGCCTCCGCCGGCGTGGTGGGGTGGTTGCTGGGCAATCTGCTGATCGCCGGTATCGCTTTGTGGCTGACCGCCTGGCTCGACAGCTGGAACCAGATCTACCTGGTGATGAGCAGCGCCATGCTGTTTGGCGTGGCCGGCTGCCTGCTGGCACGGGAACCCGAGGACAGGGTCAGAGTGAGCGGACGCCCGGACGCCCCACCGGGCGAGCGCATGGCGCGCTGGCTGCAAAGCGCGGTCTTCGCGCCCTTTATCGAATTCTTTCGCCGCAACGGCCCACAAATGGCCGCGGTACTGCTGGGATTCATCTTTCTGTTCAAGATCGGCGAGGCGTTTCTCGGCACCATGTCGATCCGCTTCTACAACGAAATCGGCTACGAATGGGCGGAGGTGTTCGCTTACGTCAAAACCGCCGGCATGGTGGCGCTGGGGGTGGGCAGCTTTCTTGGCGGCGCCATCAGTATCAAATTGGGCGCCTCCCGGGGCCTGCTGGTGGCCGGTATCGCCATGGCCCTGACCAATCTGCTCTACGCCTGGCTGGCGGTGACCGGCCGTAACGACACCGTGCTGCTGACCTGCGTGATTCTCGACAACTTCACCGGCGGGGTTTCCACCATTGCCTTCGTCACTTATATCTCCGACCTGTGTAACCGGCAGTTCACCGCCACCCAGTACGCGCTGCTGGCGTCGCTGGGCAACCTGGGCCGCACCACCCTGGCCGCCGGCAGCGGCTGGATGGTGGATCTTCTCGGTGGCCGCTGGGAGGTGTTCTTTATACTCACCGCGCTGATGGCGATACCAGGACTGCTGATTCTGCTGTGGCTGATCCGGCACGGCGCCCGGCCGGAGACACAGCGGCTATGAGCACCTGGTACCTGCTCGGCGCCGGCAACATGGGCCTGCTGGCGGCGTATTACTTGCGCCAGGCCGGCTTTGCGGTGACCGTGCTGCGCCACGACACGGCAAGTCCGCTTCGCAGGAGACTCACCTTCGCCGACGGCAGGCCGCCGTGCGACCTGATCCTGCCGGTGCTCTCGCCCGCCGCGCTGACCGAACCGCCGCGCCACCTGGTGGTGGCCTGCAAGGCGCCGTACAGCGCCGCCGCCCTGGAGCCAGTACCGCTGACCGCCAATAGCCAGGTGCTGCGCCTGCAAAATGGCCTCGGCAGCCTTGATGGTCTGCTGCCAGGGGGCCTGCGACCGATCGAGGTGGTCACCACCTCGGCGGTGAAACAGGACGGGCCGGCACAACATCAGGTGGTGGCGGAGAACGAGACCTGGATGGGCGGCGGTGATGTCGTGCCGGACTGGTTCGAGCAGCTGAGCACACACTGGCCGAATCTGAGCTGGCCAACGGACTTTCAACACCGCCAGTGGCACAAGCTGGTGGCCAACGCGGTGATCAACCCGCTCACCGCGCTCCACGACGTGCCCAACGGCCGGCTGCTGGAAGACCGGGAACTGCAACGCCAGGCCGCCGAACTGTGCCGGGAGGCCGACCAGTTGCTCACCGCTCTGGACCCGACCTGGCCCGGCGACTCCCTGCCCCGGGTGATGGCGGTGGCGAGCGCCACCGCGGGCAATACTTCGTCCATGCGCGCCGACGTCCGTAACGGCGCCCGCACCGAGATCGACGCCATCAATGGCTATTTACTGCGCCGGGCCGCTGCCCAGGGGCTGTCACTGCCGGCTCATGAGCGCATCGTCGCCGCCATGACCTCGCGGACATGAAATCAGAGGTCGCTACAAGACCGCTGTAGGAGCTAGCCCTGCTGGCGAATAAGACACTGCGCCCAAAAGATTCGCCAGCAGTAGCTTCCACAGCGGCTTCGTAGCAGGGTGATCCGAAGCGGGCGGTTTCAGAGCTGGTGGAGAGCCGGCGGTCAGCTCTCCTCCCCTCATGTCTCCGGGGTCGGGGCTGCACCCGTGGCGGAATCCGGAGTACATTCATGGATTCCACGCCACATCATCAACAAGGAATCGCCATGTCTTCCCGCAAGGATGAAAAGACCCGCATCAACCGGGTCATCACCCGCACTGGCGACGATGGCCATACCGGCCTCGCCGATGGCAGCCGGGTCGCCAAGGACCATCCCCGCATCGAAGCCCTGGGCAGCCTGGATGAACTCAACAGCGCACTCGGCGTACTACGCGCTCACCCGCTTGATGAGGATCTGGACCGGCTGATCGAGAATTTGCAGCAATGGCTGTTCGATATCGGCGGCGAGCTGGCCATTCCCGCCACCGCCACCCTCACCGATGCCGAACTGGTGGAAATCGAATCCCAGGCCGATCTGATCAATGCCGAACTGCCGCCGTTGAAAGAGTTCGTATTACCCGGCGGCAACGCCGACGCCGCCTGGTGTCACCATTGCCGTACCGTGGCCCGGCGCGCCGAACGCCGGCTGGTGACCCTGGCCGCCGAGGAAGAGGTCAACCCGGTCAGCCTGGCGATCCTCAACCGTCTCGGCGACCTGCTGTTCATCATGGCCCGCCTGATCAACCTGCGCGCTGAAACGCCGGAATCACAGTGGATACGGCGCGAGGATCGCTGACCGGACGCCGCGCGGCTTGCAGGCATTCCATTTTGAAAGAATGTGCAAGTCGCTAGGGAGACACCTCCGGCGGCCTTACACTGGAGCGATTCTCCACGGCTCCCGCGAGCATCATGGGCATACGCAACAAGCTGTTCCTCACCTTTCTGGGTACTTTCCTGCTGCTGATCCTGGCGGCCAGCGCCTTCTATTACCTGTCGTTCGAGCAGAGCCTGTCCAAGTATCTGGATGAGCGCCAGCAAGCCCAGGTGGAGCGGCTGGCCGATCACCTGGCGGTGCTCTATGCGCAGCGGGGCAGTTGGGACTTTCTGTTACGTGACCCGCGTCAATTGGGGCGGCTGTACTGGCTCGCCGGTGACCGCAATCAGCCCGACCCGCGTAAAATCGACCGCGATGCCCATCGTCACCTGCAGTTGCTGACGGCCGACAAGCACCCTCTGCTGGGCCCACCAGTGGCGCCCAAATTCCGTCGCAAGGTGGCGATCCGTATTGGCGACCAGGTCGTGGGCTGGCTGGTCTATCCGGACCAGGAAGCGATCCGCGACTCCATGGATCGCCGGTTCCAGGAACGGCAACTGCGTTTCATGTTGTGGATGACCCTGATTGGCCTGGCCCTGTCGTTACTGGTGTCGTGGCTGCTGGCACGCCACTTCGTGGCGCCGATCACCGCCCTGAGCCGCCATACCCGGCAATTGCGCGAAGGGAATTACGGGGCCCGGCTGACCAGTCAGCGCCGCGATGAGCTGGGCGATCTGATTCGCCATGTGGACAGCCTGGCGCAGCGCCTGAATCAGGGCCAGCAGGCCCGTCAGCGCTGGTTCTCTGATATCGCCCACGAGTTGCGCACGCCGTTGGCGGTACTGCGCGGTGAGCTGGAAGCGATCCAGGATGGCGTACGGCCCATGAGCAAGGAGACCATCAGCACCCTGGAATCCGAGGTCCGGCACCTGACCCATCTGGTCAGCGATCTGCACGATCTGGCTCTGGCCGACGCCGGCAACCTGCGCTATCACTTTACCCGGGTGGACCTGGACGCCCTCTGCGAGGACGCCGTGGACGCGGTGCGCCCGGCAATGCAGCGCCACGGCCTGACCCTGCTCACCACGCTGCCGCCGGCCACCCTTAGCGGCGACCCGGTACGCCTGCGGCAGTTGCTCGACAATCTGCTGCACAACAGCCTGAAATACACCGATCAGGGCGGCGAAGTGCAATTGGTTCTGGACGACGAGCAGGACCATTGGCGCCTTACCATCAACGACACCGCCCCGGGTGTGCCAGAGGAAGCGTTGCCGAAACTGTTCGATCACCTGTTCCGGGTGGAAAGCTCGCGCAACCGCCGCACCGGCGGCGCCGGTCTGGGACTGGCGATCTGCCAGCGCATCGTCGAAGCCCATGGCGGCACCATCACGGCCGGGCACAGCCCCCTGGGCGGCCTGCGTATCACCATTCGATTGCCCAAGGATCATCATGGCCCGCGTACTGATCGTTGAAGACGAGCCCCGCCTGGCGCAGCTACTGGCGGACTATCTGACCCACAGCCGCTTCCAGGCGGATCAGACCGCCAGCGTGCGGGAAGCGGAACGGCTCGTCCGTGAAGGAGGTTATCAGGCGGTACTGCTGGATCTGATGCTGCCCGACGGCGACGGCATGGAACTGTGCAAAACCATCCGCCGCTTCTCTCAGGTACCGATTCTGATGATCACCGCCCGGGTGGAAGAGGTGGATCGGTTATTGGGGCTGGAAATCGGCGCCGACGACTACATTTGCAAACCGTTCAGCCCCCGGGAAGTAGTGGCGCGGGTCAAGGCGGTGTTGCGCCGCGCCCTGGCCACGGAGCTGGAACCTGGCAGCGGGCTGGAACTGGACCGTCATCGCTTCGAGGCGGTCTACCAAAGTGCCCGGGTGGCGCTCACCGCCATCGAGTTCGAACTGTTGGCCACCCTGGCCAAACAACCGGGCCGGATCTGGAGCCGCGATCAACTGATGGACGTGATCTATCCGGACCACCGGGTGGTTTCCGATCGCACCATCGACAGCCATATTCGCAAGCTGCGGCGCAAACTGGGCGAAGGGTTGCCCGGTGACCATGACTGGATCGGCAGTGTCTACGGTGTGGGTTACCGTCTTCAGGCCCGGCCGGAAGACGATCCCGATGCAGACGAATAAGCGCGGGTTGTTCCATGGTTCCTGCACGCTCTCTGCACATTCATCTCCGACACTGGGTGCATCGAAGTTCAACGGAGAAAGCACCATGAACAAAGCACTACTGATCGCCCTTACCCTGGTCACCACCACCGCCTTCGCCGGCCCCGGCATGGGTCACGGCCCGAAGATGAAGTTCGATCCGGAGCAGCGCATGGACCGCATGGCGGAAACCCTGGAGTTGACCGATGCTCAACGCACCGAGATTGAGTCGATCTTCGAGGAACAGCACGAGAAAATGAAAACGCTGCACGATGAAACCCGCCAGCGCGTGGACGCGGTGTTGACGGCGGAACAGCGGGACAAAGCGCAGGCGCTACAGGAAGAACGCAAGGAAAAAATGAAGGAGCGCATGGAACGGATGCAGCAGCGTCTGGAGCGGAAAAACGCGGAATAGAAAGTTTCACCCTCTCCCTTAAGGGGAGAGGGTGAAACAGTCACGACCTTTACAGCAACACTCTACGCAAATCCCCCAGCAGACTGCTCAGGTAGGTGGTAAAGCGCGCCGCGTCGGCGCCATCGATCACCCGATGATCGTAGGACAGTGACAACGGCAGCGTCAGCCTGGGCTGGAACGCCTGGCCATCCCACACCGGCTTGGTGTCGGAGCGGCTGACACCGAGAATCGCCACCTCCGGCCAATTGACGATCGGCGTGAACGCGGTCCCGCCAATGCCGCCCAGGGACGAGATGCTGAAGCAGGCGCCCTTCATGTCCGCCGGCGTCAGCTTGCGATCCCGCGCCTTGGCAGCCAGTTCCGACATTTCCAGAGCGATTTCCTTGAGTCCTTTCTTGTCAGCGTCACGCAATACCGGCACCACCAGACCGTTGGGAGTGTCCACGGCGATGCCAATGTGCACATAGTCCTTTTGAATCAGGGCTTCGCCGCCTTTCTCCAGAGAGCTGTTGAAACGCGGGAAGGCACGCAGCGCATTGGCACAGGCCTTCACCAGGAAAGCCAGCATGGTGAGCTTGACGCCTTCCTTCTCCAGCAGCTTGTTCTGGCTCTTGCGGAACGCTTCCAGGTCCGTGATATCGGCTTCGTCGAACTGGGTAACGTGCGGAATGGTGATCCAGCTGCGGTGCAGGTTGCGGGCCGCCACCTTGCGCAGTTTGTTCAGTTCCACTCGCTCCACCGGGCCGAATTCGCTGAAATCGATGTCCGGCAAATCGTCCACCGGTGCCGCCGTGCCCGCCCCGGCCGGCGCTTCCATACGGCTTTTCAGATAGGCGTGGACGTCTTCCTTGAGAATCCGGTCCTTGGGGCCGGATCCTTTGACAAGCGCCAGGTCCACACCGGTATCACGGGCCAGCTTGCGCACGGCTGGGCCGGCATGCACCTGGGCGGACGGCTGACCGGAGGACGCGGAAGCCGCGCTGCTCTCCTGTCTGGCAGGCGCCTGATCGGCCGGTTTTTGTGTCTGACCGGCACTTTTCGCCGGGCTGGATTCGGCTTTGGCCACGGCCTTGTCACCGCCGTCTTTCGCCGCCGTTTTACCGTCATCACCGGACGATTTCTTCGCCACGGCGCCGCCGGCGGTCCCTTCCAGATCCATCAGTTGATCACCGGTGCCGACCTTGTCGCCCACCTTGACCCGCAACCGGACCACGGTACCCGCCGCCGGCGAAGGAATGTCCAGGGACGCCTTGTCGGACTCCAGCACCACCAGAGTTTGCTCGGCCTCCACCTGATCCCCGTCCTGGACCGGGATCTCGATGATTTCAGCGCCTTCGATATCGCCAAGATCGGGCACCGTCACGGTCTGGCTGCCGCCGCCCTGGGGTGCTTCCTGTTCATCATCTTCGCTGTCGGCGCTTTCGTCCGTGCTTTTGCTCTCCTGTTCTGGCTCGACTTCCTCGGCACCATTCCGGCCAGATTGTTCCTGCCCGGCCGCTTGTCCGGCGTCATCACCACCGGCTTCCGCCTCCAGCTCCAGCAGCGGGTCGCCTTCCTTGACCTTGTCGCCCTGCTTGACCAACAGACCAAGCACTTTGCCGCCTTTGGGCGCCGGCACTTCCACCGTCGCCTTGTCCGATTCCAACACCACGATGGTGTCTTCCGGGGCAATGGTATCGCCCTCTTTCACCGTCACCTCGATGACATCAACAGGATCGCTGCTGCCGACATCGGGGACTCGAATAGTTTCCTTGCTCACGCTTTGCTCCTTCTTGTGGAAGAAGAGTGGAAAATCATTAGTGGGTCACCGGATAGGGTTTGGCCGGATCGATTCGGTATTTTTCCATGGCTTTTTTCACCACGTCGGCCTCGACCTCGCCTTCATCGCGCAGCGCGGTCAACGCCGCCAACACCACGAAGTAGCGGTCCACCTCGAAGAAGTGGCGCAGTTGCGCACGGGAATCACTGCGGCCGAAGCCGTCGGTGCCCAGCACCCGATAAGGCGCCTTGATCCAGGGCCGGATCTGATCCGCGTAAGCCCGGATGTAGTCGGTGGATGCGATCACCGGGCCGGCGCGGTCCGCCAGACAGCACTCCACCCAGGTCGGCTCATGCTTGTCGCGCTCCGGTGCCAGCATGCGATCACGGTCGGCACGGATGCCTTCCCGGCGCAGCTCATTGAAACTGGTGACACTCCAGACGTCGGCGCTGACACCAAAGTCCTGGTACAACAGCTCCGCCGCGGCTTCCACCTCGCGCAAAATAGTGCCGGAGCCCAACAGCTGCACCTTCGCGGCCTTCTTGCCGCCCTTGCCTTCGTGCAACAGATACATGCCGCGACGAATACCTTCCTCGGCGCCTTCCGGCATGGCGCCGTGCACGTAGTTCTCGTTCATCAGCGTCAGGTAGTAGAAGATGTTCTCGTGGTCTTCATACATGCGCTTCAGGCCATCCTGCAGGATCACCGCCACTTCGTACGCGTAGGTGGGATCGTAGCTGACGCAGTTCGGCACCGTGCTGGTGAGAACATGGCTGTGACCGTCCTGGTGTTGCAGACCTTCACCATTGAGTGTGGTGCGCCCGGCGGTGCCGCCCAGCAGGAAACCGCGGGCCTGGCTGTCACCGGCGGCCCACCAGAAATCCCCGGTGCGCTGGAAGCCGAACATGGAGTAGTAGATAAAGAACGGAATCAGGGTGAAATCGTGGACGCTGTAGCTGGTGGCCGCGGCGATCCAGGCAGCCATGGCGCCGGCTTCGTTGATGCCTTCCTCGAGGATTTGTCCTTTCTTGTCCTCGCGGTAGTACATCACCTGGCCGGCATCTTCCGGCTCGTACTTCTGGCCCTTGGAAGAGTAGATACCCAACTGCCGGAACATGCCTTCCATACCGAAGGTTCGTGCTTCGTCGGGTACGATCGGCACCACCCGCTCGCCCAGGGTCTTGTCCTTGACCAGAGCGTTGAGCATGCGCACGAACGCCATGGTGGTGGAAATTTCCCGGTCGCCGGTGCCTTCCAGAAAGTTGGCGAAGAAATCCAGGCCCGGCATTTTCAGGGACTGGCTGGCTTCACGCCGGCGCACCGGCATGTAGCCGCCCAGTTTCTCCCGCTGCTGACGCATGTAGCGCAGTTCCGGAGAATCCTCTTCCGGTTTGTAGTAGGGAATCGCTTCCAGTTCTTCGTCGGTGAACGGCATGTCGAAGCGATCGCGGAATTCCTTCAGGCTCTCCAGATCCATCTTCTTCATCTGGTGCGTCTTGTTGACCGCTTCCCCGGCACCGGTGGCGTAACCCTTCACGGTTTTCGCCAGAATCACGGTGGGCTGACCGGTGTGGTTCACCGCTTCGTTATAGGCGGCATACACCTTGAACGGATCGTGGCCGCCACGGTTGAGACGATAGATGTCCTCATCGCTCATGTGCTCGACCATTTTCTTCAGCTCCGGATAGGCGCCGAAGAAGTGCTCGCGGGTATAGGCACCGCCGTTCTTTTTGTAGGCCTGATATTCACCGTCCACGCACTCCTCCATGCGGCGGCGCAACAGCCCCTCGTCGTCTTTTTCCAACAACGGATCCCACAGGCGCCCCCAGATCACCTTGATCACGTTCCACCCGGCGCCCCGGAACAGGCTTTCCAGTTCCTGGATGATCTTGCCGTTGCCGCGCACCGGACCATCCAGGCGCTGCAGGTTACAGTTGACCACGAACACCAGATTATCCAACTGTTCCCGGCCGGCCATGGACAGCGCGCCCAGGGATTCGGGCTCGTCCATCTCGCCGTCGCCGAGGAAGGCCCAGACCTTGCGGTTATGGTCGGCAACCAGCTCGCGATTCTGCAGGTACTTCATCACATAGGCCTGGTAGATGGCCTGCATCGGCCCCAGCCCCATGGACACGGTGGGGAACTGCCAGAAATCCGGCATCAGCCAGGGGTGCGGATAGGAAGATAGTCCCTTGCCCGCCACTTCCCGGCGGAAGTTATCCAGTTGTTCCTCGTCGATACGGCCTTCCAGGTAGGCACGGGCGTAGACACCGGGAGCGGAGTGCCCCTGAAAGAACACCAGGTCACCGGGGTTGTCATCGTGAGGCGCGTGGAAGAAGTGATTGAAGCCGACGTCGTAGAGGGTCGCGGAGGAGGCGAAGCTGGCGATGTGACCACCCAGATCGTCATCACTCTTGTTGGCCCGTAGCACCGTGACCAACGCATTCCAGCGGATCAGGGAGCGAATACGCCGCTCCATGAACAAATCGCCGGGTAACGGCGCCTCCTTGCGAGGCGGAATGGTGTTGATGTACGGGGTGTTCAGGTGGGTGCGCAATACGCCTTGTTCCTGGGCCCCGTTGGTCAATACATCCAACAGCCAGGCGGCCCGTTGCGGCCCCTCCCGTTCGATTACCGATTCCAGCGCGTCCAGCCATTCGCGTGTTTCCGCCGGATCGATATCATCGAAGAAGTTTCTTTTCTGCATGGGCTTGCGTCCTTTTTAATCGCGTTAGCCACGCCGTCGCGGGATCGCCGCGACAGCGAATGTCGTGCCTGTGTCGACGGTTCCGGGTGTGGTCGTCGCGACAGGTCGAGGAAGCTCGCTCCTCCGGAGATTCGAGGGCAATCAAAGCCGAAGGAACTAAGGAGCCAAAGTGTTATTCAGGGCCCCTGACCAGGAGGTCACCGGCCATAGTAACAGGCCTCGAACGATTCCCCCACCGCCCCATGACGGGCAAACCGTAACCGAAATAGCGTTTCATTTTTATGGGGGAAGTGACGGCGATTACCTGGGAGGGGGAGCGGCAAGGCAGCCCCCACAGGATGCTACGGAACCGCTGTGGGAAGCTGGCTTGCCAGCAAATGGCGAATTCACGCCAATCAAGCCAGCAAGCTCCAGAGCGCGGCGAAGATCAGCCATACCGCCAGGGCACGCAGCAGCACTCCGTGCAGTGCCTCCAGACGATCCATTCCCGCCGCCAGCGGCTCCTCGGTGCTCTTCTCGGCGCTTTCCTCCACCGGTTCCGCCGCCTGGGCGGTGTCGTTGAGCAGTTCACGGCTGTCGTCCAGGCGCCAGAGTTTACCCGCCGCCGCCCGCGTCACCGCGCCGAACTGGCCCGCCAGTGCCAGCGCCAGCACCGTCAGGCGCGCCGGGATCCAGCGCAGCGCCGCGTCCAGGCTCTGTGCCCAGTCGCTGTGTTCGCGGTGACGCTGCAACCAGGCCCGGTTAAGTACGAACAGCACCACCGCGCCGAACCCCAGTGTCATCAGCCAGAATAAAGCGGTGAACAAAACAAAGACCCGTTCCAGGAAGCCGCTTTCCAATTGCCGGAACCAGTCCCGGGAACCGGCTTCGCCGGTGATTGGCAACGCCTGCTCGGCCAGTTCCCGCAGCGCTTCGCCATCGTTCAGGCGCCCGCATACCAGCAGCTCATCCACCAGCCGGAATTCGCTTTCCACGCCGACCAACCACAGCATCAGGGCGGTCCCCAATACCAGCACCAGCAGATTGCCCCAGCCGCCGGCCAGCCAACCGAACAGCAACGCCACCAGGATCGCCGGCAGGGCCACGCTCAGCCACCAGCCCGGAATACCGTGACGCACCGGCGACAAGGTGGCGAGGCAGCGCTGGTGCCGGTCCGGGCGGGCCAGCACTCCGGGCCAGCCGCCATCGCGGCGACGCAAAGCCAGAACCAAAAGTAAGACGAGCAGTTTCATAGCGCTTCCAGCGGTTTTCCTCAGTGGTTATTTCCAGCTGTCATTACCAAGCGCCGATCCGCGCCCAGTCAAAACAGGGCCCGGGATCGGTTTTACGGCCCGGAGCGATATGCTCGTGGCCGGTGATGGTATCGCGGCTCAATCGAGGATAATGACGGATCAGAGCCGCCAGCAACGGCTTTAACGCCGCGTATTGACGTTCATCAAAGGCTTGATCATCGCATCCTTCCAGCTCGATGCCGAGTGCATAATCGTTGCAGTTGTCCCGCCCGCGCCAGGACGAGGCGCCGGCATGCCAGGCACGCTGGTCACAGGCGACGAACTGCACCAGCTCACCGTCACGGCGAATCAGGAAATGGGCGGACACCCGCAGATCTCTCAAACCTTTGAAATAGGGGTGAGCGTCATGGTCAAGGCGGTTCTGGAACAGCGCTTCGATGTGCGGGCCGCCAAACTGGCCCGGCGGCAGACTGATGTTGTGCAGAACGATCAGCCCGATGTCGTCCGGATCGGGGCGGGCATTGAAGTTCGGTGAGGGCACCTTGCGGGCTTGCTCCACCCAGTGCTCTTGCAAGGTATAGGTCGGCGTCAACGACGGTGATACGGACACGGAAACTCCCCAATGATGATGGGGAGCGCCGCTCAGTGGCCTTGCCGCCGGCGCAGATCGCCGATCACCGCCTCCAGGGCCCGGTCGAACAGCGCTCCCTCATCGATGAGTTTAACAGTGCCTTCCCGCATGGCAACGGCCAGCGCGGTGGCGTCGAATTCCTCCACCTTGATGCCCCGGCGGTTAATGAACACCAGTTTGGCGCCCTCGCGGATGTTGGCCGCCAGCCGCGCGCGGCGGGCCTCGTCGCCAGCGCCGATTTCCACCCACTGGCCGGGTCGCAGCGCCCGCGCCCGCACCAGCAAGGCATCGTCCTCCGGCAAGGGTGAGGCGACCACGTCCTCCGGCGCCGCTTTCACTTTCACCCGCCGCGGCTCCTGCCCCCGGAACATGGCCTCCTGGGCCAGAGCCAGGCCGCGCACCAACGCCTGGCTTTCCACCTCGTCGTGCTGTATCGCCGCCAGCCCCCGGGCCACCGCCACCCTCAGTTTGGGCGCCATCTGGCGGGCTTTATGCTGGTCGGCCTCCGTCCCATGTGGCAGCAGACACCAGATCAGCGCATCGGCGATCTTGCTTTGCCGACGCCAGGCTTCACTGTCTTCTCCTTCACGCAGCAGCGTCAGGTACAGCACCTGTTGCCAACCCTGACGCAACAGGCGGATCAGTGCCTCCGGCAAAGCCCGGCCCGCCAACCGCTGGTCCAGGTGCCGCCGCGCCCGCGTCATCGCCTGCTCGGCCCGGGCACGTCCCTCCTCGCTTTCGCGCAAACGTTGCGCCAGGCGACGGGCGCGGGTGTCCTGCTCACTGAAATACTCGTCGAATTCCGCCTGCAACTGGGCGAACAGGCCGTCGTCTTCGTCGTAATGGTCGATCACCGTGTAGACCGCCCGGCGGATACGCTGATACAACTCGTCACCCGTGCCTTGCTGCGGGTCCCACTGAGCGCCGGCCCGGGCCAGGGTGTTGAGCAACGCCCGGGCCGGATGGCCGTCGTCACCGAAAAAACCGTTGTCGTTGATCGCCACTTTCAGCAGCGGAATCTGCAGACGCCCGATCAACGCCTTGACGTCAGCGGGCAGCGACTCGTCATCCAGGATAAAGTCGAACAGCATGGCCACCAGATTGATGAGGTCATCATCGGCCTGCTCCAGAGCGTGTACCACCGGGGCATCCTGCTGTTGATCCAGTTCCCGGGCCAGGGACTCGCGCAGCCCCCGGCGCTCGCCCTTCCCGGATTGCCCATGAGCATCACGCTGCAGGCGCGAAAGCACCTGTATCAGGTCATCCCGGCTGACTGCCCGCACCGGCTGATCCACGGTGACCGGCGCGCCGCCCCGATGCGCCACGCCATCAAACAGGGTGGCCAGGCCGGACAGATCAAACGGTTCCGGTGACGTCTCCGGCACCGCCCTGGCCGGCCCCCTCAGCAAGGCCAGCAACTCGCCCAACTGGCCGTGGTCGGCGCTGGAGGTGGGGCCATCGGCCTGCCGCGATTCGGTCCCGCCGGAGCGCCGGACCGGCCGCCGGGCCACCGGTGCGCTGGCCAGTTCCGACAGCACACCGGCCTCCGCCAGAGTGCGGTTGGCCTGCTCCACCAGGGCCGGAGCCTCGTCCATGACCACCCGCTCGAACAGCTTCAAAACGATCAAGCGGGCGCGGATATCCAGCGACAAGCGCAATACGCAGTCGGCAAAGCAGGCGGCCAGTTGGCGGGGTTCCAGCGGATTGTTTTTCTCGCTAATCGCCACCTTGCCCTCGAACAGATATTCCAGGCGGTGACACAGCAGGGCCAGAGCCTCCTCACAGCCGTTGCGGGCCCGGCGCGCCAGGTTATCCAGCGCCACTGAGATTTCCAGCTCGTCATTCTGCACCAGCGTCAGCGATTCGATGCCAGGGGAGGACGCCTCCGGAGACGGCTTGCGTTCCCGGCCGATCTCATTGAACAAGGCGACGATGCCGTCATGAAAGCCGGTTTCCAGCACCCGTCTTTGCAGACGAAGCTCGCGCATGGCGTCGAAGTAACGATCCCGCTCACGGTCGGTTTCGGTTTCCGCCATGTTGAACAGCATGTCGTCGGCGCCGTCGAGCATGCCCGCCAGCAGCGCCAGAGCCCGCTCCCGGGTGCACTCACGAACCTGTTCCAGCGGGCGTGGCAAGGGCTCGGCGGGGGCGGTGCCGGTGCGGCGACCCGAGGCGGTACCGATGTGCGTGACGTTGGTCATGGCTGATTACCCCGGCACCCCGAAAGGAGTCCCAGCAAGAAAAGTCCATACGGATACAGAGAAACTAAGCTAGCACGACCCCAAAATCACTATTTTGAACCAACTCTCAAATAAGACATTAGTCTTATTTCAATTCCCCGCATGATTGGTGAAAACCCGCGCAACCCCGATCCCGCTTTTCCCGGCAGGCCGAATTCCCTACTCTTCCTGTGAAAAGACTGGAAGGGAAACGATGGAAACCATCATTGATCGCACCGAGGCTGTCCGCGACCTCATGTGGGGCTGGCCGGCCCTGATATTGATCGCCGGCACCGGTATTTATCTGAGTTTGCGCCTGGGGTTTCTGCCTATCCGGCGCCTGGGGTTCGGCTTTAAGCAGATGTTCCGCCCCTCCCCAGGGCAAGGCACCATCGGCTCCAACGCCGCGCTGGCCACGGCGCTGTCCGCCACCATCGGCACCGGTAACATCGTCGGCGTCGCCACCGCCATCGCTTCCGGCGGCCCCGGCGCACTGGTATGGATGTGGCTGATCGCCCTGGTGGGCATGGCCACCAAATACGCCGAGGCGGTGTTGGCGGTGCATTACCGGGAACAAGACCATCGCGGGCAGTACGTGGGCGGCCCGATGTACTACATCCGCAAGGGCATGGGGTCGCGCTGGGCCTGGCTGGCGGTGCTGTTCGCCTTCTTCGGCATGTGCGCCGGTTTCGGCATCGGCAACACCACACAAACCCACTCGGTGGCCGACGGCCTCCACGATAGTTTTGGCGTACCCACCTGGACCACCGGGCTGGTGCTGATGGCCATGGTCGGCCTGGTGGTACTGGGCGGCATCAAGCGTATCGCCCGGGTCGCCACCTTCGTGGTGCCGTTCATGGCCCTGGCCTATCTGCTCACTGGCCTGGCGGTATTGGTGGATCACGCCGCCGCCCTGCCCGCCGCCATTGCTCTGTGCTTCGACGGCGCGTTCAGCGGCACCGCCGCCGCCGGGGGCTTCGCCGGCGCCGTGATCAAGGAGGCGATCCAATATGGTATTGCCCGGGGTATTTTCTCCAACGAGGCCGGCCTGGGCAGCGCGCCCATCGCCCATGCGTCCGCCAACACCGACCACCCCGCCCGCCAGGGCAGTGTCGCCATGCTCGGCACCTTTATCGACACCATCGTGGTATGCTCCGTCACCGGTCTGGCCATCGTCGCCAGCGGTGCCTGGACCAGCGGTGAAAAGGGCGCTCCCCTGTCCGCCCTGGCTTTTTCCAGCACTTTCGGCACCTATGGCGAAATCGTGGTGACCTGTGGTCTGGCTATCTTCGCGTTCACCACCCTGCTCGGCTGGAGCCTGTACAGCGAACGCTGTACCCAGTATTTGTTCGGCGAGCGCGCCTTGGTGCCGTTTCGCTGGGTCTGGGTGCTGGTGGTACCGGTAGGCGCGATGATGGACCTGGGCCTGGTCTGGCCGATAGCCGATATCATGAACATTCTGATGGCGGTCCCGAATCTGATCGCTCTGTTATTCCTGGCCCCCGTGGTGGTGCGCCTCAGCAAAGAGTTTTTCGATCAACAATGACGACCCGATCCCTGCCCGACTACGCCCGCGCCGATATCGCGCGGGTCGTGGCCTTCGCTTTGCAAGAAGACATCGGCGACGGTGATATCACCGCGCAGCTGATCCCCGAGTCCGCACAGGCGCAAGCCACCATTGTGACCCGCGAGGACGCGGTGATGTGCGGCGCGCCCTGGGCCGAGGAAGTATTCCGTCAACTGGGTGGCGTGGACGTGCAATGGCACGCCGGAGAAGGCGAGCGGTTGGCCGCCGACACCGTGTTCTGCACGCTCAGTGGCAATACCCGCCGCATCCTCACCGGCGAACGGACCGCACTGAATTTCCTGCAGACGCTGATGGCCACCGCCACCAGCGCGCGGCGCTACGCCGACGCCGTGGCCGGCACCACGGTCACCGTGCTGGACACCCGCAAGACCCTGCCAGGCCTGCGCGCGGCGCAGAAATACGCGGTCCTGTGCGGGGGCTGCGAAAACCATCGCCTGGGCTTGTACGACGCTTTTCTGATCAAGGAAAACCACATTACCGCCTGTGGGTCGATCACCGCCGCCATCGAGCAGGCCCGCCGTGTCGCCGCCAACAAGAAAATCATCATCGAGGTGGAAAATCTGGATGAACTGCGAGAAGCGGCGGCGCTGACTCCGGACCAGATCATGCTCGATAATTTCACCCCGGAGATGCTGGCCGAGGCCATGTCGCTGGCACCGCACAGCGCTCTGGAAATCTCCGGCAACCGCACTCTGGATGATGTCGCCACCCTGCCGGACAGCCGCCCGCTGTACCTCTCCTCCGGCGCTCTGACCAAGCATTGTCAAGCGGTGGACCTGTCGCTGCGCCTGCAAGGGACGGCTTGAAAAGTGGACCGTCAAAAACAGTCTGTTCTTCAGCCACTGTGGGAGATTCTATGGTGCCCTGCAATGCTTAGAAGAGCTTTGCGGGGCAATATTCTTGTTGCTGCTTCATCAGGGCGAAGGCGGTGCGAGCGATCTTCCGGGCCAGGATCACCAAGGCTTGCGTGGTGTGCAGTCCCCGGTCCCGATAGCGCTGATAGAAGGCGCGCCAGACCGGGTGTCGAGACGCACTCATGGCGGCACAGTGCAGCAGTCGCCTGACCTCCGTATCCCCTTGCTTGGTCAGCTTACGCTTGCCTGTGAGTTTGCCGGAGTCGCGGACTCGGACATCCAGCCCCAGGAAGGCAACGAAAGCATCGCTGTTCTTGAAGTCCCCTCTCAGGAAGGCCATGACCAAGGCGGTGGCGGTGATCTCGCCGACCCCGTCGATCGCGTCGCAGCGTTGGACCTGAGTCTGTAAGCCGGCGGCGCTCACCGCGCTCTTGAGCCGTTTCTGGATCAGAGAGTCAATCCGGTCCATTTTGGCGATCAGGGCACGCAGAGGGGCCTTGAGCTCCGGTTCTCCGCTCAGGCTCTGACGTAATGCCGTGCGGGCCTTAACCAAGGCGGCCCGGCGACGCAGCAGGCTCTGCAGCATCCGGTACGCCTTTGGGGGCGGGCTCCACGGGCGTAACTCGTCTTTCTCCTTGTGCAGATGGCGGGCCAGCAACTGGGCATCGGCCAGATCCGTCTTGGCCCGCCCTCCAACGCCTTTGCGGTAGTTGCTGAGGCGGTAACCGTCCACCACATAGACCCGATGCCCCTTGGCGTGTGCGCGCTCGGTAATGTCCATGTGATAGGTGCTGGTCGCCTCAATGGCGATATCGCAGCCCTCGGGGAGGGTGGCCAGCCATTGGCGAATGGCTTGGGGCGTGTTGTCGATGGTGAAGGTTTGGTTCAGGCCCTGGAGGTGAATCACCAGGTCATCTTTCGCAACGTCGATCCCGATCTCCGGGCGGCTTGCCGGCATTGCCATGGGGCACCCCTGTCAGCTAGGTTAAATGGGCTTGTCGGGGCGCACCGTCACGCTGGCTTGCAGAGTATCGTCGGTCTGAGTGTGCGCTCAGCCGATGGATTCCTTATCGGCGTTTGAAGGTGCGGGGTGGGGCCATATCTCCCACAGTCTGTACCCTAGGGTCAGAAGCTTGCCTGGTCCCTCCACCCCGACAAGTCTTCTCCTTCTAAGACTTGCCGGGAAACCATACAAGCTTGCCTGCAAGCGAATGGGGTTCGCTCAGGCGCTTGCAATATTCGCTTGCAAGCAAACTCCCACGGCGACTCGTCGTTTCGTAAAATTCCCCGCGGTTCAGCTTCCATACAGCCAAATCGCGTATCATCGAGTTAATCGGAAGCAACGCCGCCTTATGGGCGCGGCGTTGCTTACCAGAAAAAATGCATAGGAAGGCAGACCAAGGCAGGCAAACGAAGGAGAGCAACCATGCGTGCAATGATCATCCTCGGTACCGCCGGATTGTTGCTGATGACCGGCTGCACCTCGACCAAACGGATCGTGGTGGACCCGCAAGGCGTGGATCAGGCTCAGTACCAACGGGATCTGGCCGAATGCGAGCAGGTCGCCGATCAGGTTTCCACCGGCCGGGATGCCGCGGAGGGTGCCATCGGCGGCGCGGTGCTTGGCGGCATTCTCGGTGCCATCTTCGGTGATTCCGGCACCGCTGGCCGCATGGCCGGCGGCGGCGCGGTACTGGGCGGCGCCGGCAAGGCCGGGGACGCCCAACAGGAAAAGTCCCAGGTCATGAAAAACTGCATGCGCGGACGCGGTTACCGGGTTCTGAACTGATCCAGCCTCAGGGGTCTCTACGAGGCCGCTGTGGGAGCTTGCCTGCAAGCGAATTGGGCCGGTTTCCCAAAGATTCGCTTGCAGGCAAGCTCCCACAGTGGCTTCGTAGTCCGGCTGTTCCTCTCCCTCTCCCTTCTTCCCCGTTCTACTTTAGTCTTAGCCTCTTCACGTGGTATCAAAGTGGTACGGCTCGTAAGCTAGTGCGGGTCCACGTATTCATCATGGCGATAAAAACAGGAGAAGATCCATGGCACCTCGTACTTTGATTCTTGCCGCCACGCTGGGGTTGTCCGGCGCCCTGCTCGCGGGCTGCGGCGACGAGCCCCAGGACGCGCCACAAGGTGGAAGCAGCACCGATGGCTCGGCTTCCGAACAGACCCAGACCAGCGACAGCACGCCCGTGAATCTGATCTTCGGTACCGGCGGCACGTCCGGTTCCTACTATCCCATCGGCGGCGCGCTGAAACCCATCTTCGAGGCCAGCGACCTGATCGGCGGGGTACAGGTGGTTTCCACCGGAGCCTCGGTGCAAAACATCCAGAACATTCAGGATGGCCTTAATCAGATCGCCATCGTCATGAGCGACGTGGCCTACGACGCGGTCAACGGCAACAATCAGTTCGCGGGCAACAAGGCCGACATCACCACCCTGGCGGGGCTCTACCCCAACGTGGTGCAGATCGTCGCCACCGCGGATAGTGGTATCGACAGCGTCGATGATCTGGCCGGCAAACGGGTCGGCGTGGGCAAGGTCGGTTCCGGCGTGGAACAGAGCGCCAAAATCGTGCTGGAAGCCACCGGCCTCAGTTACGATGATCTGGCCCGGGTCAGCCACACCGGCTATGCCGACAGCGTGACGGAAATGAGCAACGGCAACCTGGACGCGGCCTTCTTCACTTCCGGCGTTCCCAACTCCAGCATTACCGGACTGATGCAGACCAACGACGTGACGTTCGTGCCGGTCACCGGCGAGGTGGCCGACAAACTGCTCGAAGCCTATCCCTATTATGAGACGTACACCATTCCCGCCGGCAAACCCGAGCGCTACAACCTGGATGCCGAGGTCACCACGGTGGCGATTCGCAACATCCTGATCGTTCCCGCCTCCATGGACAGTAAGGTGGCGGAGGAATTGACCGGGCGTTTCGACGACTATCTGCACTCCGGCAAAGTGTCGGTTGGCGCCCTCAAGGACATTGACCCGGAAACCATGGACCAGCACTTGGTGGTTCCTCTGCACCCCGGCGCCAAGAGCTATTACGACAGCCGCGACGGCGGCGAATAAGCCCGCACGGTGGTAGCGAGGATCGGAATCCGGCGCCGCTGGCGGTTGGCGTTGGTTCCGATCATGGCGGCGATTCTCGCGGCACTGCTTTGGCCGAGATTCTGGTTGGTGATTGAGGAAGGCGAAGCACTGCGTTACGCCTTCCCCGCGACCTCCGGTTCCGACTTCGCATTGCGCTGGACGCACTCGGTGGAAAAAGAAGACTGGGAAGAACGGTTCCAGATTCAGACGAATGGCAGCCTGATGCTGGTGGAAACCCGGTTCAAGACCTTCGGTGCCGGTGTCCCCGCCGCCGTGGGCCGCGAAACCCGTCTCGAACAGGGCTGGGTGGTCATGAGCGGCATCCACCGCCCGGTGGATCCGCTGCATGTCCAGGCCGCCGAGGCAGAACATTACCGACTATACTTCCAAGGGCGGACACTGGATCTGACGCATCCCGGTGCCCCGCCGATTCTGACATTCACGACTCGGGAAGCCCCCTTGTTGACGATGCTGCCCGCCCGGTTCGGAACCTGGTGGCGGCAGTGGAGATCGCCATGAACCCATCTGCTTCATCCCCTTCCCCACTTCCACCGGAACCGGAGAGGGTGGAAACGGATCCCGCCATCAAGGAAGCGCTGGAAAAATACGATCGCGAGAGTCTGGTCCGCGACGCCTTGCCCCGCTGGATCCTCGCCTTTATTACCGTTGTGTGCGTCCTGCTGGCGTCCTTCCATTTGTACACTTCCTTTTCCGGGCCGCTGGTGGATATCGCCCAGCGCAGCATCCATCTCTATGTGCTGCTGGCTCTGGCATTCATCCTCTATCCGATCACCAAAAAAGGAGCGCGGAACCGGGTCCCCTGGTTTGATGCCATTCTGGTTATCGTCGCTTTTGCCATTGGCATTTATATGCTGGTGGTGACGGACCGGGTGATCACATCGGGCGGACGTATCAATCAGGTCGATATGGTGGTGGGCGCGGTGGCCATCCTGCTGGTGCTGGATGCCACCCGCAGGGTAACCGGCTGGGGCTTACCGATTCTGGCCGCTCTTTTTCTGGTCTACGGCTTCTACGCCAAGCTGTCTTTCTATCCACGGATCAACGAGGCTATCGTCCTGGCCACAGGCCGGCAGATCATGTCGCATCTGGTGTTCATCACCGAAGGCCTGCTCGGCACCGCCATCGCCGTATCCGCCAGCTACATCATCCTGTTCATTCTGTTCGGCGCTTTCCTGGTGAAATCCGGGCTGGGGCAGCTGTTCAATGATCTCGCCCTGGCCGTGGCGGGCCACACCCGGGGCGGTCCCGCCAAGGTGGCGGTGCTGGCCAGCGGTTTTCTCGGTTCCATCAATGGCTCGGCCATCGCCAACGTGGTAACCACCGGCGCCTTCACCATTCCGTTGATGAAGCGAACCGGCTACAAACCCAATTTCGCCGGCGCGGTCGAAGCCTCCGCCAGTGTCGGCGGACAGATCCTGCCACCGATCATGGGCGCCGCCGCCTTCATCATGGCGGAAGTGCTGTCGGTGCCCTACACCCAGGTGATCATGGCCGGCATCATTCCCGCCCTGCTGTTCTATCTCGGTGTGCTGTTCCAGGTGCATCTGCGCGCCATGCGCAACGGCCTGGAAGGGATTCCCAGATCCCAACTGACGCCGATCAAGGAAGTGATGATCAAGCGCGGCCACCTGCTGGTGCCGATGGCGGTATTGATGTGGTTGCTGTTCGAAGGGCGCGCGCCGTTCTTCGCCGCGTTCTGGTCCATCGCCGCCACGGTGCTGATCTGTGGCACCCGGCGGGTGACGATCGGCGCCACGATCCTGCTGACTCTGCTGATCTTCGAGCCGCAGCTGCGCGCCCTGATTCTCGGCAATGCCATTCCTTCCATGCCAACCAGCCGCCTGACTCTGTTCGCGGTCATCGCCATTCCGGTGCTGATCAACGCGGTTCGCGCCCGGCTTGGCCTGGTGGCGGAGAAGATGGATGTGGCCGATTGCCGTGACGCCATGACCGACGGCGTGCGCAACTCCATTCCCGTGGCCCTGGCCTGCGGCGCCGTGGGCATCATCGTTGGTATCGCCACCCTCACCGGTATCGCGCTGGAAGCCGCCGACGCGGTGGTGCAACTGGGGAGGGCCATTCCCTACCCGACCCTGCAACTGCTGGCGACCCTGATGCTGACCATGATCGCGTCCATCGTGCTGGGCATGGGGCTGCCGAGCATCCCCACCTACATCATCACCAGCACCATGGCGGCGCCGATCCTGCTCAACCTGCCCTTGTTCCGCGAACTGGCCGGCGACAATGATACCGCCATCTTCATCGCCCACATGTTCGTCTTCTACTTCGGCATCTTCGCCAACCTGACACCACCGGTGGCCCTGGCCGCCTACGCCGGCGCCGGCATCAGCGGCGGCTCGCCCAACGCCACCGGCTTCCAGGCGATGAAACTGGCGGTGGCCGGCTTCGTCGTGCCTTACATGTTCGTGTTCGCCCACAACATGCTGATGATCGACGCCACCGTCGGCAACATCATCTGGGTGATCATCACCGGGACGGTAGGGGTACTGCTGTTGGCGGTGGCGGTGGAAGGCTATCTGCGGCGTCCGCTGGGCGCGGTGTGGCGTCTGCTGGCCCTGGCCGGCGCGCTGTCGCTGATCTATCCCGGCCTGTGGAGTGACGTGCTGGGGGCGGTGATTACGGTGACGTTGTTTTTGTTGGCGAAGAAAGAGGGTTCCGCGGCGCCGGTAGAGACCCGAGTCTAGGGCCGGTGCTCCCCCACGAATCGCGCCATCTAAGTGGCGCGATTCTCGCTCTTATGCCAAAATCGCGCCACAGAGGTCAAAAATCGCGCCACCATGAGTTCTCCGGACGCTGTGCTTCAAAGTCTTCAAGCCCACCCCGACGGCCTGAATATCAGCGAGCTTCTCGGGCTGCACCCGGACATTCCCCGACGCACGCTTCAGCGATGGCTGGCGGTTCTGGTCACCCAACGCAAAGTGCGAACGGCAGGCGCCGCCCGGGCCCGCCGCTACATTGCCATTTTCACCGACCCGCATGAGCACGGCGGGGACCGTTTCCCAGCCCATATCCCCTTGTCCGCCGACAGCCGGGACATCCTCGCTTACGTGGACCAGCCGCTTACAGCGAGAAACCCCGTGGGTTATCAACGGGATTTCCTGGATGCGTATCAACCCAACAAGACCCGCTACCTTTCCGAACCGGTAAGACGGCAACTGCACGCCATGGGGGACACCGGTCAAATCGAGCGCCCGGCGGGGACTTACGGCCGCGCTATTCTGGACCGCCTTCTTATCGATTTGTCCTGGGCCTCCAGCCATCTCGAAGGCAACACCTACTCCCGCCTGGATACCCGCGAACTCATCGAGCATGGCCAGGCCGCGACCGGAAAAGCCGCCGCCGAAACTCAGATGATCCTCAATCATAAAGCGGCTATCGAACTGCTCGTGGACAATGCCGATCTGGTCGACTTCAATCGGCATACCCTGCTCAACCTGCACGCCGCCTTATCGGAGAACTTACTGTCCAACCCCGCCGACGAAGGCCGTCCTCGGCAGCACCGGGTGGAAATTGGCAAAAGCGTCTATCGCCCCCCCGAAACTCCGGCTCGCATCGCGGAAGAACTGGACTTGCTACTGGATAAGCTGGCGCGCATCAGCGATCCCTTCGAACAATCCTTTTTCGCCATGGTCCACCTCCCTTACCTTCAGCCCTTTGCCGACGTCAACAAGCGCACCTCCCGCCTGGCCGCCAACCTGCCGCTTATCCGCGCCAACCTCTGTCCGCTCACTTTCCTCGGCGTGCCGGAGCAGGCCTACAGCCGTGCCATCCTGGGGGTGTACGAACTGACGCGCGTCGAACTCCTGCGTGATCTCTATCTCTGGGCCTATGAACGCTCCACCCAGGAATACCTGGCCATTAAACAGGAACTCGCGGAACCTGACCCGATGCGCCTGGCTTGGCGCCAAAGGATCAGGGAGACGGTCCGTCAGGTGGTGCTCCAGGCTGACAGCAACCCCTTGGACGTAATCAGGAACAGCCTGACGGATCTGGCTTCCGAAGAGGAGCGGAAAGAAGTGGCGGACCTGATCATTGAGGAGCTACGCCGTCTTCACGAAGGCGTTTTGGCACGATACGGCCTGCGCCCGGCTGAGTTTCAGCACTGGAGGGAAAAACAAAGGTGATTTATGGCATGGAGCCTGAGACAAGCAACCCGACATTGAGCACGGCGGAGAAGTTGTTGAAGCCGTTTGGGTTGCGATTGGGGTGGTGTGAAAGCGGGTTTCGGGGATTATGGTCTACGGGGCCGGGCCTCGCTCTTTGCCGGAGGTTGCAACGGCAAGAAGCAAGACCCGACCCCGATACACCGTTTATATACTAAGCATCATGGGCGACATTGAGACGGAGCGTATTGCTCGGGAAGATTACCAGTAGTACCAGCGCCAAGAGTTGTTCCAGGTGCACCTTTACCTGCGCTCGCGCTATTGCACTGCCACGCAATTGATCCATCATTTTGCGCAAACGGCTCTAAAACTAGTGTATTCCCGTCAATAGCAGCATTTACATTGTTGCCGTATGTAATGACAATTTCGCCATTGGCGTTCACGTCAACAGATGCGACATATTGACCCTGGGTGTCAGTAGCATTCGCGCTCATTCCTGCTTCAGTACGGGAAGCCGGAACAGTACCTGAATTCAGATAAGTTTCGGTAATAGCCGTTTTAGCAGCCGCTGCCAAGTTCAAGCCCTCGGATACTTGAGAGCGAATGGTGTAATCCTGATAAGCCGGAATAGCGACCGCCGCCAGAATCCCAATGATCGCCACCACGATCATCAATTCGATCAGCGTAAAACCCTTTTGCACGTTTTTCATTGTTGCGTCTCCATAGCGGGAACTGTGTTTTCCGTGCTCACCCCCAAGGCGAGCGTCGCGCTTTCCCCAATGCAGCTACCGGGCCAATTTTCCTGAGCCAGGATTCACGGGGGCTGGAGAGAAAGTGTGAACGGTGCACTCTGCCGCTTTGCGTCAGCCACTGACCGATTTTGTCACCCTGAATGGACGGGTTTGGGCACCTGCTCGAATGGCCGCTCCGTTCCAGCAGTTGCTCTCCGTCAAGGAAGTGGGACCCGGTTCTCAGCCGCCGGGCACCGGCTCTTTACAGCCTGGACAAAGGCTGCCAATCTTCTGATACATAAGAATTATTTCCTATTTACGAACCCATTCTTTCCGACCCATGAGCAGTCCTCAATCATCCCTGAGCGGCCTCGCCCGCCGCCTGGTCAACGAAGGCCATCTGTCCACCGAGCAGGTGATGGAAGCGGCCGGCGCCGCCCGCCGGGAGCAGATGCCGCTGGTCCGGCGTCTGGTGGGCTCGGGTCTGCTGACCGCGGCCACCGTGGCACGGGCTTCCGCCGAGGAGTTCGGGGATCCGGTGATAGATCTGGACGCGTTTTCCCCGGATGTCCTGGTCAAGGACCTGGTGGATACCAAGCTGATCGCCCGCCACACCGTCCTGCCCCTGTACAAAAGGGGCAGCCGTTTGTTCGTCGCCGTCTCCGACCCCACCAATCTGCCGGCGCTGGAGGAAATCCGCTTCAATACCGGCCTCAACGTGGAAACAGTGATTGTCGAGGACGACAAGCTGACCCGTTGGATCGACCGGCTGGAGTCGGAGGCGGAGGGCAAGGCGTTCGCCGATCTCGACGAGGGACTGGACAATCTGGACGTGGCCAACGGTGAACCGGCCGCGGACGCCAAGGACGAGGCCAACGGCGCCGACGATGCCCCCATCGTTCGCTTCGTCAACAAGCTGCTGCTGGACGCCATCAAGGGCGGCGCCTCGGACCTGCACTTTGAACCCTACGAAAAGACCTACCGGGTACGGTTCCGTCAGGACGGTGTGTTGCAGACCATGTCCAAGCCGCCGATCAACAGCGCCAGCAAGATCGCCGCCCGGCTCAAGGTGATGGCGCGCCTGGATATTTCCGAACGGCGGGTTCCCCAGGACGGTCGCATCAAGCTGAAGATTTCCAAGAATCGCGCCATCGATTTCCGGGTCAACACCTGCCCCACTCTGTTTGGCGAAAAGATCGTGCTGCGGATTCTGGATCCGGACAGCGCCAAGATGGGTATTGATGCGCTGGGCTATGAACCCGAGCAGAAAGACATGTACATGAAGGCCCTGAACCAGCCCCAGGGCATGATTCTGGTCACCGGCCCCACCGGTTCCGGTAAGACCGTGTCCCTTTATACCGGCGTGAACATTCTCAACACGCCGGAGCGCAACATCTCCACCGCCGAGGATCCGGTGGAAATCAACCTGGAAGGCATCAATCAGGTCAACGTGAATCCCAAGCAGGGGCTGGATTTCTCGTCCGCGCTGCGGGCGTTTCTGCGTCAGGATCCCGACGTCATTCTGGTGGGGGAGATCCGCGATCTGGAAACCGCGGAAATCGCCGTGAAAGCGGCCCAGACCGGCCACCTGGTGTTATCGACCCTGCACACCAACAGCGCTCCGGAAACCCTGACCCGTCTGCGTAACATGGGGGTGCCGTCCTTCAATATCGCCACTTCGGTGAGTCTGATCATCGCCCAGCGCCTGGCCCGCCGCCTTTGCAGCCACTGCAAGGAAGCGGTGGATGTGCCCAAACCCTCGCTGCTTGCGATGGGTTTCACGGAACAGGACATCGAGAGTGGCTTTACTGTGTTCGGCCCGAAAGGCTGCCAAAAATGCAATAACGGCTACAAGGGCCGGGTGGGGATCTATGAGGTGGTCCGGGTCACGGACGGTATTGCCCGCATCATCATGCAGGATGGCAATTCCATCGAGATCGCCGACCAGTGCCGCAAGGAAGGCTTCAACGATTTGCGCCGCTCCGGGCTGCTCAAGGTGATGCAGGGGGTCACCAGTCTGGAGGAAATGGACCGGGTCACCAGCGGCCACTAGAACGTTCATGGGGACGTGTGCACGGAATTTCCGTGGCGCGAGACACGATTAAGGGGGATACAGGACGCCTATGGCTAAGACAGCGGCGCAGCAGAAAACCGCCACTTTTCTCTACGAAGGCCTTGATCGCAAGGGCAGTAAAGTCAAAGGGGAAATCAGCGGCAAGGGCCCGGCGCTGGTGCGCGCTGAATTGCGCCGCCAGGGCATTCAGGCACGCAAGGTGATCAAGAAACGGGAGCTGTCCCTGGGCGGCAAGAAGAAGATCAAACCCGCCGACATCGCCCTGTTCACCCGCCAGATGGCCACCATGATGAAAGCCGGCGTACCGCTGGTGCAATCCTTCGATATTGTCGCCGATGGTCTGGACAATCCATCGATGAAGGACGTGGTGCTGAAGATCAAGACCGAGGTGGAAGGCGGCAACAACTTCGCCGGAGCCCTGCGACAGCACCCGACACTGTTCGACGATCTGTACTGCAGCCTGATCGAATCCGGCGAGGCTTCCGGCTCGCTGGAGACCATGCTGGATCGTGTCGCGCTCTATAAAGAAAAAAGCGAGGCCTTGAAATCCAAGATCCGCAAGGCGGTGAAATACCCCATTGCCGTCATCTGTGTCGCCGTTATCGTCACCGGCATCCTGCTGGTAAAAGTGGTGCCCACCTTTCAGGAATTATTTGAAGGATTCGGGGCCGAGTTGCCGGCCTTTACCCAGTTCGTCATCGGATTGTCCGAAGGACTGCAGGCTCATTTTCTCCCCATACTGCTTGGAGCAGGCGCGATTATTGCCGGTTTCATCCAGGGAAGGAAACGGTCCCAAACCTTCAAGGACGCCGTGGATCGCCTGTTGCTGCGCCTGCCGATCATTGGCGACATCACTCACAAAGCCACCGTGGCCCGGTTTGCCCGAACCCTGTCCACCACCTTCGCCGCCGGTGTCCCTCTGATCGACGCCCTGGACGCCTGCGCCGGCGCCACTGGCAATGTGGTTTATCGCAAGGCGGTAGTGCAGGTCAAAGAAGACGTGGCCACCGGCCAGCAGCTACAATTCGCCATGCGTTCCACCGGTGTTTTCCCGCCAATGGCCTTGCAGATGACCGCCATTGGCGAGGAATCCGGGGCCCTGGACGGTATGCTTGGTAAAGTCGCCACCTACTACGAAGATGAGGTGGATAATCTCGTGGACGGTCTGACCAGCATGCTGGAGCCGCTGATCATGTCGGTGCTGGGTGTGCTGATCGGCGGCCTGATCATCGCCATGTATCTGCCGATCTTCCAACTGGGTCAGGTGGTCTGACCGACAACAAACAGGATAACGACATTCGTGTTTAGCTTTCTCGCCGACCAGCCCGCACTGCTCATTCTCTTCTGTACCGTGTTCGGGCTGCTGGTGGGCAGCTTTCTCAATGTGGTGATTCACCGCGTTCCGCGAATGATGGAGCGCACCTGGCGGCGCGAAGCCCAGGAAGTGCTGGAACTGCCCATCGAGGAAACCAGCCCTTACAACCTGGTGGTGCCCCGTTCCCGCTGCCCGCATTGCGACCACGCCATTCGCTGGCATGAGAACATCCCGGTGGTCAGTTGGCTGCTGTTGAAGGGACGCTGCAGCGCCTGCGGCCAGGGCATCAGTGCCCGCTATCCCTTGGTCGAGTTGCTCAGCGCCCTGATCGCCGCTGTTTGCGCCTGGCAGTTTGGCTATGGGGGCTGGCTGATATTCGTGCTGTTCGCCAGCTTTACCCTGCTGGCATTGGCGGCCATCGATCTGGATACCACGCTGCTCCCTGATGCCATGACCTTCCCGCTGCTGTGGGCAGGTTTGCTGGCGGCGCTGCTGGGCATCTCGCCGGTTGCCCTGCCGGACGCCGTCGTCGGCGCCATGGCCGGTTATCTGTCGTTGTGGAGCCTGTACTGGGTATTCAAGCTGGTCACCGGCAAGGAAGGCATGGGCTACGGTGACTTCAAACTGCTCGCCGCGCTGGGCGCCTGGCTGGGCTGGCAATATCTGCCGCTGGTGATTCTGTTGTCCTCGGTGGTGGGTCTGGTGTTCGCCATTGGCATGATGGCTCGTGGTGGCCTCAAAAAGGGTCAGGGCATTCCCTTCGGTCCCTATCTGGCCATTGCCGGCTGGATCGCGCTGTTGTGGGGCGACACCATCGTCGGTGCCTATCTGGGCCTGTTTCAGTTCTAGGATATCGCCTTCTCTGCCTGCGAAGCCGCTGTGGGAGCTTGCCTGCAAGCGAATTGTGTTTCAGGGAAAGATTCGCTTGCAAGCAAGCTCCCACAGCGGCTTCGTGGCAACCCCTTTATGGCCAAGAGGCCGACGGCAGCCCGGGGAGGCGGCGTTCTGGATTTTTCCGGCTCCGCCGTGTAGTTTGCAGACCAGTTCCGGGTGGAGACAAAGCATGTATGTGGTAGGTGTCACCGGTGGTATCGGCAGTGGTAAAACCGCCGCCACCGATTTCCTGGCCCGTCTGGGCATTACCATCGTCGATGCGGATCAGGCATCCCGGATCGTGGTGGAGCCGGGGCAACCGGCACTCCATGCCATCGTCGATCGGTTCGGCGAGCGGATATTGCAGGAAGACGGCACACTCAATCGCCGGGCTCTGCGCGATATCGTTTTCAGCAACGATCAGGCTCGGCGGGAGTTGGAAGCGATTACCCATCCGGCCATCGGCGACGAGCTGCGCCGGCAGATCCAGGACAGCGATAGCGATTACACCGTGCTGGTCTCGCCTTTGCTGCTGGAAGGGCGGCAAAAGGACATGACCCATCGCGTTCTGGTGGTCGACGTGCCCGGTGAAATTCAGGTGGCCCGCACCGTGAATCGGGATCAGGTCCCCATGGAGCAGGTGGAGGCGATCATGCGTGCCCAGCTGTCACGGGAAGAACGCCTGGCCCGGGCCCACGACGTGGTGACCAACGACGGTCCCCTGGAGCGGCTTCATCAGCAACTGGAACAACTGCATCAACGTTATCTGGAGTTAGCCCGACGCCATGGCGGATAACACCACTCGCATCTACCCCTGTCCCCATTGCAAGAAACCCACCCGCTGGGACGACAATCCCTGGCGGCCGTTTTGCAGCGAACGCTGCAAGATGATCGATCTGGGCGCCTGGGCCTCGGAGCAACATGTGATTCCGGGGGATCCGAACGCGCCGGTGGACGATCTCGACGACCCGGAGCGGTAATCAATCCACCCCGGGCCAGAAGGCACGGATACCGGCGACGCCATAGGCGCCGTGCTCCCGGGCCGTGCTCAGATCATCCGGGGACAACCCGCCCAGGGCATAAAACACCAGCGGCCGCCCTTCGGTGAGCGCGGCGAAACCGTCCCATCCCATGGGCGCCACATCGGGATGCGTGGCGGTGGCCACCACCGGCGATACCACCGCCATGGGGATATCCAGCGCCAGAGCCTGCTCCAGGGCCGCGGCATCGTGGCATGCGGCGGAGAGCACGCCGGTAAACCCGTTCAGTTCCACCGTCGACGCGGCCATCAGAGCCCGGCGGCTCAGATGCAATCCGGCGGCCCCTTCCCGCGCCGCCAGCGCCGCATCATCCCGGACCCAGAAGGGCAGGCCCCGTTCACGGCAGCACGCCGCCAGCCTCGGCAGTGCCGGATCCTGACTCCAGCCACGCAGATACACACCCTGCCGTCGCGGGTCCAGCCGCTCCAACCCCTGGACCACGGCTGGCTCCTCGAGCCCCTCCGGCACCACCACCCACTCCGGCGGCAGTCTCAGCGCCAGCGCCACCGGGCGATTGGCGGCGGGAAACGCGCGCTCGGTGATATCGGCCAGCGGCACCCACTCCACTGGCTGGCCCTCGCGGCCGTGGGGCTCGCCGCTGTAGCGCCGCACCTCTCGGAAATGCAGGGTGACCTTGAGGTCCGGGTAGCGGTGGCGCACGGTCATGAACGGCTCGCATCCGGTCACATCCAGCCCAAGCTCCTCGTGCAGTTCACGGGCCAAGGCAACGTCGAGAGCCTCTCCCGGCTCCACCTTGCCTCCCGGGAACTCCCACAGCCCGCCCTGATGCTTGTGCTCCGGGCGGCGGCTCAGACACAAGCGTCCGTCTCCGTCGCGAATAATGCCCGCCACCACGGTGATTTCCGGAAGGCTCTCATGGGAATCAGGCATGGTCAGGTACGATACTCGGCGTTGATTTTCACGTAGTCATAACTGAAATCACAGGTCCACATTTGCCCCCGGCCCGCTCCCGCCGCCAGGTCCACACGGATGGTGATTTCCGGACGCGCCATGACGGCGGCGCCGCGTTCCTCGGTGTAATCGTCGTCGACGCCACCTTCATTGACGATACGAACCTCATCCAGCCAGATCGCCACCCGGCTCACGTCAAGAGTATCGATCGGCGCGCGCCCCACGGCGGCCAGAATACGGCCCCAGTTGGGGTCGGAGGCAAACAGGGCGGTTTTGACCAGCGGGGAATGAGCAATGGTTTCCGCCACCACCAGGGCATCACCGTCGCTGGCGGCGCCTTCCACTTGAATCTCAACGAACTTGGAGGCCCCCTCAGCATCGCGGATCAGGGCCTGGGCCAGTTCCACGAACACCTGCTCCAGCGCCTGGAACACCAAGCGGGCGGCTTCGCTGTCCTCCTGCTCGATCGGCGCCGCTCCGGACTGGCCGGTGGCGATCAGAATGCAGGCGTCATTGGTCGAGGTGTCACCATCCACGGTGATGCGATTAAACGAGGCATCCGCCAGTTGGCGCACCCAGCGATCCAGCAACGGCTTGGCGATATCCGCGTCGGTGGCGATGTAACCCAGCATGGTGGCCATGTTCGGCCTGATCATGCCGGCCCCCTTGGCGATGCCGGTGATGTTCACCGGCACACCGCCAAGCTCCAGGCGGCGGCTGGCCACTTTCGGCACCGTGTCGGTGGTCATGATGCCTTCGGCGGCACGCCCCCAGCCATGCTCATCAAGAGTCTCCAGCGCCGCCGGCAAGCCGTTTTCGAACGGTTCCATGGCGAACGGTTCACCAATCACGCCGGTGGAAAACGGCAGCACTTCCGCCGGGTGGCACAGAGCCAGTTCCGACAGCAACACGCAGGTTTCCTCACACAGAGCCAGCCCCTTGTCACCGGTACCGGCGTTGGCATAGCCGGTATTGATCATCAGGTAGCGAGGCGCTTTTTCCGTCAGGTTACGGCGTGCCACCTGTACCGGCGCGGCCTGGAAGCGGTTGCGGGTGAACACGCCGGCGGCGCGGCTGCCCGGCGCCAGCTCGATCACCACCAGATCCTTACGTTGGGCCTTTTTAATGCCCGCTTCCACCGCGGCCAGGCGCACGCCGGCCACCGGAAACCACTGCGACTGCGTCATGTTCGATCCTTCACCAAGGGTCATGGAATGATTCGGGCCACCTGTTCGCGACCCTGATTAATAGCATGGCCTTTCCGGGCCGAAAGGGGCAAGGCCCCCGAACGCACCAACCCCGCCGATGGCGGGGTTGGATGGGAAAGCGCTCTCCCCTCGCGGGGAACCGCCATGATCACGTTTCCAGACGGCCGCAGCAGTGCTTGTACTTCTTGCCGGAACCGCAAATACAGGGTTCATTGCGGCCCACTTTGCGGCCTTCGCGTACCACCGGCTGGGCCACCCGCGGCGGCCCCTGGGTCTGGATACCGTCGCCGGACGCGGTGGGCGCGGCCATCTGCTCTTGTTGCGCCTTCATCCGCTCCGCCTGTATCCGGGCTTCTTCCTGGCGCTGGGCTTCCAGCCGTTCCACTTCGTCGTCGCGCCGCACCTCGAAATTATGCAGCACGCGAATCAGCTCGTGCTGGATCTGATTCAGCATGGCCTGGAACAGCTCGAAGGCTTCCTTCTTGTATTCCTGTTTCGGGTTCTTCTGCGCATAGCCGCGCAAGTGGATGCCCTGGCGCAGATGATCCATGCTGGCCAGATGATCTTTCCAATGACGGTCAAGGATCTGCAGCATCAGGTGTTTTTCGATCTGGCGCAGGGTTTCCTCGCCAACTTCCTGCTCCTTGCGGCGGTATTCCTCTTCCATGGTCTCGATGACCTTTTCCACCACCCCGTCGATGTGCAGCCCGGTATCTTCCTTCAACCACTGGCTTACCGGTGCCCGGCAGCTGTACTCGCTCGCCAGGGTACGCTCCAGTCCATCCACATCCCACTGATCTTCCACCGAACCGGGCGGCATGTAGGCATGAATTTCATCCGGCATCACGTCACGGCGGATGCTCTCAATGGAAGACGCCAGGCTCTCGGATTCCAGAATCTGCTCGCGCTGGCTGTACACCACGCGGCGCTGGTCATTGGCCACGTTATCGTATTCAAGCAGGTTCTTCCGGATATCGAAGTTGCGCGCTTCCACCTTGCGCTGGGCGTTCTCGATGGCACGGGTCACCCAGCGGTGCTCGATGGCTTCTCCGTCCTTCAGACCCAGTGAACGCATCATGTTACGTACCCGGTCGGAGGCGAAGATGCGCATCAGGTCATCTTCCATGGACAGGAAAAAGCGGGTGTAACCCGGATCGCCCTGACGGCCGGCGCGGCCACGCAGCTGGTTGTCGATACGGCGGGATTCGTGCCGCTCGGAGCCGATGATATGCAGGCCGCCGGCCTCCAGCACCCTGGCGTGATTGTCCCGCCATTCGTCCCGGATCTTCTGCGCCTCCGCCCCATCCGGATCCTCGAGATGCTTGATCTGCTCCTCGGGATTGCCGCCGAGCACGATATCGGTACCGCGGCCGGCCATGTTGGTGGCGATGGTCACGGTGCCCGGCCGGCCGGCCTGAGCAATGATCTGGGCTTCACGTTCGTGCTGCTTGGCGTTCAGCACCTGGTGTTTGATCTTGTCCTGATTGAGGCGATGGGACAGGTATTCGGAGGCCTCGATGGTGGCGGTACCCACCAGCACCGGCGCGCCTTTCTCGACACACTGTTTCACCTCGTCGACGATCGCTTCGAATTTTTCCTTCAGTGTCAGGTAGACCAGATCGTTGGCGTCGATGCGCGCCATCGGACGGTTGGTGGGGATCACCACCACGTCCATGCCGTAGATCTGGCGAAACTCCACTGCCTCGGTGTCGGCGGTACCGGTCATGCCGGAGAGTTTGTCGTAAAGGCGGAAGTAGTTCTGGAAAGTGGTCGAGGCGAGCGTCTGATTCTCCTGCTGGATGCGCACCCCTTCCTTGGCTTCCACCGCCTGGTGGATGCCGTCGGACCAGCGCCGGCCCGGCATGGTCCTGCCGGTGTGCTCGTCGACGATGACGATCTGGTCATTCTGCACCACATACTCCCGGTCCCGGTGGAACAAGGCGTGGGCCTTGAGGGCGGCGTGCACGTGATGAAGCAGCGTCAGGTTATGGGCCGCGTACAGGCTCTCCCCCTGCTCCAGCAGATCGTTCTCCACCAGCAACGACTCGATCAGTTGGTGGCCTTCCTCGGTCAGTTCCACCTGCCGCTGCTTTTCATCGATCACATAGTGACCGGTTTCATCGCCCTCTTCCGGCTGCGGCCGGAGCCGCGGCATCAGCAGATTGACCTGGCGATACAGTTCGGAGGAATCAGAAGCGGGGCCGGAAATGATCAACGGGGTACGGGCTTCGTCGATGAGGATGGAGTCCACTTCATCGACGATGGCGAAATTGAGTTTGCGTTGCACCCGGTCTTCCAACCGGAACGCCATGTTGTCACGCAGATAGTCGAAGCCGTATTCATTGTTGGTACCGTAAATGATGTCGGAACCATAGGCTTCGCGTTTTTCCGGCGCCGGCTGCTGGGAGTAAATAATGCCGACGCTGAGGCCGAGAAACTCGTACAGGGGACGCATCCAGTTGGCGTCCCGCTCGGCCAGGTATTCGTTCACGGTCACCACGTGCACGCCCAGACCGGACAGGGCGTTGAGGTAAGCCGGCAAGGTCGCGGTGAGAGTTTTACCTTCACCAGTACGCATCTCGGCGATACGCCCCTCGTGCAACGCGATCCCGCCCAGCAGCTGCACATCGAAATGGCGCATCCCCATGATACGGGTGGCGGCCTCGCGGACCACGGCGAACGCTTCCGGCAACAGTTCATCCAGCGTCTTGCCCTCGGCGAAGGCGGCCCTCAATTCGCCAGTCTTGGCTTTCAGCGCCTCGTCATCCAGTTTGGCCATGTCGTCACCAAGCGCGTTGATCGCCGTGACCAGGCGGCTCATACGCTTGAGTTCACGGTCATTCTTGGTGCCGAAGACTTTCTTTGCGATGGAAGACAGCATGAAACGTCCGTTTTTTCTCAATGGGTGGAGCAGAGCGCCCCGCGCTAAGGAGGGATCATTCTACTCACGAGATTGGGTAGGGGCGACCATAATTCAAGCCTTGGGCGGAGGAATCAAGACCCGGGTGACGGCCCCGGGCCATTGGGGGCGCTTGACAGCACCCCGGTTCTCACCCGCTTCCGCCGTTAGCGGCGCGCCCGGGCAATATAGGGGGAGGGATCCACCTGCTGGCCGTTCTTCAACACTTCATAGTGCACATGGGGACCGGTGGAACGGCCGCTGGTGCCGACGATAGCGACGGTATCACCGGTGCGCACGATATCTCCCACTTCCACGGTGACACTCTTGGCGTGGGCATAGCGGGAACTGATACCGTTACCGTGATTGATTTCCACCAACTGCCCGTAGCCGGTTTTCTTGCCAGCGAAGGTGACGACACCGGACGCGGTGGCAATGATCGGCGACCCGTCCCGGGCGGCGAAATCCACGCCCTTGTGCCAGGCCACCCGGCCACTGAACGGATCGGTGCGGCGGCCATAGCGGCTGGACATCCAGCCATGCGGAATCGGCCGGCCGGACAGGAAGGTTTCATCCTTGAGCTGGCGATTGGCCAACAGCTTTTCCAGGATGTCCAACTGTTGCTCGCGCCGCTGCAAAGCACTGGTCACCCGCTCCAGTTCCTGCATGAACGACGGCGGCGTAAAGCTGCTGCTGCCCTCCACTTCCGGACCGCCGATGGCCGGGGCGCTGCTGAAATCGAATTCCTGGCTGTCGATGCCGGCCACGTCCACCAGACGTTCCCCGAGAGCATCCAGACGCACCAGTCGTGCTTCGGTGTCCGCCAGTTGCAGGGTCAAGGCGCGAAACTGTTCCGCGCTGAGACGGGACAGGTCCGCCACTTCACGCTTCTGCTCGTCAAGTTCGCTCTGGAACCGCTCGGCCACGGCTTCGGTGTACGCCGGCGGCACCAGTTTGTAATTCAGCCAATAAGCGCCGGTACCCAGGGCCACCGGCAGCGCCACCATTATGAAAAGCGCCAGATACAGCCAGGATCGGGACAACTGCACCGATCGGGCATGGCCGCCCTTGCTGTTAAGCCATATGATGTTCATGAGTGTGGAAACACCCCTTCCAAAAAGTCTTCAGGCCAACGGTCCGAGGGCCCACGGAATATCCATTCATAAATGACAATGCCGGTGGTGCCGGGCGGCACCGTCCCCCGCGGGTCTCCCCGGTTTCCTTCGTGCCACCCGGCCGGTTATGGTCTGGCCGTGGTTCGACGAGCCCGGTGTAGCTGGCGAGAGACTTATCGTTTTTTTACAATTAGCCGGGTAGTGTAAGGAAATACCATGGCCAACACAAACCGGCCCCAAAACCTCGGGGCGCTGCTCAAACGCCACCCCAGACTGGGGCGGCTGGCGTCCAATGCCCGCGCCCAGCCCGCGCCCTCTCAAAGCCGGGATCCGCGAGCGTGCCTGCCGCCCGCGCTGCGTGACCGGGTCATGCTGGTGGAAGAATCGCAGCGCTGGCTGGCGCTGGTGGAAAACAGCGCCACCGCGCAGTTGTTGCGCTTCCATCTGCCCCGGCTGCAACGGGCTCTGCCCGGCGGCGCCAGCGTCAAAATCGTGGTGACCGGGCAACGCCAGCTTGATGGCGGCTCCGGCTCCTCCACGCACGCCATGGATGAAGGCAAATACCGTGCCATGGGGCCGGTTCTGGATGAGGAAAGTGCGGCTCATATTGCTCGCGCGGCGCGTGACATGGACGATCCGGGCCTGCGTGAGGCCCTGGCCCGATTGGCCAGCCGGGTCAAAAAGTGACAAAAAGGGTCATCTGGAGGGCGTAACTGCCCACCCCGGCCGCGGGAGGGTGGCCGGGGTGGATCGGGGAAGCGCACCGTTATTCGGCGGTGGCCAAAGGTCCAGCGTAGGAGATCGGCGCCGCGTCAGCGTCCTCGAACGTCACCACTTCGTAGGCGTCCGGCTGGCTCAGCAGTTCGCGCAGCAGGGCGTTGTTCAAAGCGTGACCGGACTTGTGGCCCACGAATTCGCCAATCAGGCTGTAGCCCAACTGATACAGGTCGCCGATGGCGTCCAGCATCTTGTGCTTCACGAATTCGTCGTCGTAACGCAGACCGTCCTCGTTAAGGATGCGGTATTCGTCCACCACGATGGCATTGTCGACACTGCCGCCCAACGCCAGGTTCTGGCTGCGCAGGAACTCGATATCACGCATGAACCCGAAGGTCCGGGCGCGCGCCACTTCCTTCACGAACGAGGTCGTGGAGAAATCGATGCTCGCCAGCTGATCGCGTTCCTCGAAGACCGGGTGGTCGAATTCGATCGAGAAAGTCACCTTGAACCCGTCAAAAGGCACGAAAGTGGCAACCTTGTCGCCTTCTTTCACCGTCACCTTCTTCTTGATCCGGATGAACTTCTTGGCCGCCTCCTGCTCACGAATACCCGCGGACTGCAGCAGGAACACGAAGGGCCCGGCACTGCCATCCATGATCGGGACTTCCGGTGCCGACAACTCCACATAGGCGTTATCGACTCCCAGCCCCGCCATGGCGGAGAGCAAATGCTCGACCGTGCCCACCTTGACGCCGTTCTGCACCAGGGTCGTGGACAAGGTGGTTTCGCCCACACTGTGGGCCCCCGCCTTGATCTCCACTACCGGGTCCAGATCCACGCGGCGAAACACGATGCCAGTGTCCACCGGCGCCGGACGTACCGTCAGGTAGACTTTCTCACCGGTATGCAACCCTACGCCGGTGGCGCGGATTACGTTTTTGAGTGTTCGTTGTCTGATCATCGATCCGTCACAAAGCTACCGGTATCCTGAAAAATAAGGATACTGCCATCCTCGAAGCGTTATAAGAGGATAAGTATACCCAAAATCCCCTTACCGCACCATTGACCGTGCCTATCGCGCCGTTAGCCGCGCCGCCGTCAGTCGGCCTGACGGCGGAGGAAGGTCGGGATATCAATGAAGTCCAGATCTTCCGCGGTATTCACCGCGCCACGGCCGGAACCGCCCATGCTTTGCTGCACGGCACGACGGCGCTCGACGGCGGGACGCTCCAGATCGTTGTAGTCGACCCGGCCTTCCGCGCCCAGAGAGTTCTGACGGCCACGCACCACTTTCAGTTCCTGCTGGGCACCCAAACCGGTGGCGACCACCGTTACGCTGATATTGTCGCCCATATCCGGATCGATGGCCGTGCCGATGATCACATTGGCTTCCTCGCTGGCCAGCTCGCTGACGATGTCACCCACCTCGGAGAACTCATCCAGAGCGATGGACTCGTTGGCGGTGATGTTGATCAGGATGCCACGGGCGCCACGCAGATCCACATCCTCCAGCAGCGGGCTGGAAATGGCGGCCTGAGCGGCTTCGGCGGCCCGGTTGTCGCCGGTGGCGATACCAGTGCCCATCATCGCGGTACCCAGTTCACTCATCACCGTGCGCACGTCGGCGAAGTCGACGTTGATCATACCGGGCCGGACGATCAGGTCGGCGATCCCTTTCACCGCGCCCTGCAGTACTTCGTTGGCCGCTTTGAACGCGTCCAGCAGGGTGGTGGAACCGCCCAGCACCGACTGCAGCTTCTCGTTGGGGATGGTGATCAGGGAGTGCACCTGGTCACGCAGGGCCTGGATGCCTTCCTGGGCGGAGCGCATGCGCTTCTTGCCCTCGAACGGGAACGGTTTGGTCACCACCGCCACCGTGAGGATACCCAGTTCCTTGGCAATCTCGGCCACCACCGGCGCCGCGCCGGTACCGGTACCACCGCCCATGCCGGCGGTGACGAATACCATGTCCGCGCCGTCGAGCAACTCGGCGATGCGATCACGGTCCTCCAGCGCCGCCTGCCGGCCGATTTCCGGATTGGCACCGGCACCCAGACCCTTGGTCACCTGGCTGCCCAGCTGAATCACGGTCTTGGCCGAGGAGTTGCGCAGGGCCTGTGCGTCGGTATTGGCGCAAATGAAATCCACGCCTTCCACGTTAGAGCGCACCATGTGGTCCACGGCGTTGCCGCCGCCACCACCAACGCCCACCACTTTGATCACCGCGCCATGGGGTACGGAATCTTCCAGTTTGAATTGCATAATTGATCTCCCGCTTGTTGCTTCCCTGGTACTGCTGTTTTTTCAATTCCGGCCGCCTTGGCGGCCGGGCCTGAAACCGTTGCAAATCGACTTAGAAATTGCCCTGGAACCAGCGCTTGAAGCGCTCGACCCAGTTCACCTGTCCACCACCGGCCTGGGCGCGCGCGCTCAGGCCTTCCTTTTCCATCCGCAGCCCGTAGAGCAGCAAGCCCACGGAAGTGGAATAAATCGGGTTGCGCACCACATCGGTGAGCCCGGCCACGCCCTGCGGCGTACCCAGCCGCACCGGCATATGGAAAATTTCCTCCGCCAGTTCCACCGCGCCTTCGATCTTGGAGGAGCCGCCGGTGAGCACGATGCCGCCGGGGATCAGGTCCTCGTACCCGGACCGGCGGATTTCCGCCTGGATCAGGGTGAACAGTTCGTCGTAGCGCGGCTCCACCACCTCGGCCAGATTCTGGCGGCTGAGGGTCCGTGGCGGCCGGTCGCCGACGCTCGGCACCTTGATGGTTTCGTCGGCGCCGGCCAGTTGCGTCAGCGCGCAGGCGTACTTGATCTTGATCTCGTCGGCGTGCTGTTTCGGCGTGCGCAGCGCCATGGCGATATCGTTGGTGACCTGATCACCGGCAATCGGAATATTGGCGGTGTGGCGGATCGCCCCTTCGGTGAAGATGGCGATATCGGTGGTGCCGCCGCCGATGTCGACGATGCATACGCCCAATTCACGCTCGTCCTCGGTAAGCACCGAATAGGCGCTGGCCAGTTGCTCGAGGATGATGTCCTCCACTTCGAGACCGCAGCGGCGCACGCATTTTTCCACGTTCTGGGCGGCGTTCACGGCGCAGGTCACCAGGTGCACCTTGGCTTCCAGACGCACCCCGCTCATGCCCACCGGTTCGCGCACTCCTTCCTGGTTGTCCACCACGTATTCCTGCGGCAGCACATGCAGGGTCTTCTGGTCCGCCGGAATCGCCACCGCCTGGGCGGCGTCGATGACGCGGTCGATATCCGCCTGCATCACCTCCCGGTCACGGATGGCGACAATGCCGTGGGAGTTGAGGCTGCGCACGTGGGATCCGGCGATGCCGGCGTAGACCGAGTGGATCTGGCAGCCGGCCATCAGCTCCGCCTCCTCCACCGCCCGCTGGATTGAGCGCACCGTGGCCTCGATATCCACCACTACGCCTTTCTTCATGCCGCGGGAGGGCTGCGACCCAAGGCCCACCACCTCGACGGTGCCTTCGCTGGTCACCTGACCGACGATCGCCACCACCTTGGAGGTACCGATGTCCAGTCCCACGATCATGTTGTCCATTGCGTTCGCCATTAGCGCCTGCCTCGATCCGTTATACTTTGCCCGCCCGGCGGGCGGATGCCGCTTGCGCGTCCTGGTCATCCCGCCAGGTGACCGCCACGCCATCGGCGTAGCGCAGATCCACCCGGGCCACGCCGCGACTGTCGGTGCTCAGCACCCCGCGGTACAACCGCACGAAGCGGCGCAGCTTGTTCACGTACTGTTCCCGATCCACCACCAACTGCATGTTGTTATTCAGGGTCAGGCGGGCGGTGAGACGCGCGTTCACCTCCATCCGCTCGATCCCCAGGCCAATGTCGCTGAGCAGCTTGGCCATGCTGTGGTAGTAACTCATTACTTCGTCGAGCCGTTGCTCCGGTCCGTTCAAGCGCGGCAGCCCGGAAAGGTCGTACTGCTTCAACGCCTTGAACGGTTCGCCGGTATTGGAGACCAGCAAGGTCTCGTTCCATACCGCCACCGGTTCCCGCTCGGTGACGGTGAGCACCACGGTATCCGGCCACTGGCGCCGCACCGAGACGTCCGCCACCCAGCTCAGTTCCCGCGCCTGGTCATAGATCCGGTCCAATGGCGCGGTAAAGTAGTTGGCGTCACGCACCAGGGCAGCCAGCTTGGTCTGCACCTGCTGCTGACGGCGGACATCGGTGACACCGTCCACACCCACCTTGCGCACCGGGTAGTGATCCAACACCCGTGGCAGGTAAATCACGCCGCCCACCAGCACCGCCGCCACCAGGGCCACCAGCACCGCCGGCACCGCCGCCGCCAGGCGCTCACGCAGCGGCACCCGGGGCGTCTTGCGCCGGACACTGGAAGCACCACGGGAACGTGGTTGCGCTCCCTTTTGACGGCGAGGCGCCTTAGCCACGGCGTTTACCTCCTTTGCGCGGCGGGAACCGGTCCACCGCGTCCAACAGAATCCGCGCCACCAGAATCGGGAACTCATCACCGGCGGCACGGGCGGCCATCGGCACCAGGCTGTGGTCGGTCATGCCGGGCACCGTGTTCACTTCCAGCAGTTGCCAGCGACCCTGTTCGTCACGCATCACATCGACGCGCCCCCAGCCCTGGCAACCCACCACCTTGAAGGCCCGCAGCGACAGCGCCCGCAGTTCGCTCTCGTCCTCGTCGCTGAGCCCCGCCGGACACAGGTACTCGGTGCTGTTGGACTGGTACTTGGCCTCGTAGTCATAGAACTGATTCGGTGTCTTCAACCGGATCGCCGGCAACACCTGCTCACCAACCACGGAAACGGTGTACTCGGGGCCATTGACCCAGGCCTCCACCAGCACTTCGCTGTCGTACTGGCGGGCGTCATCCAGCGCCCTGCGCAGTTGCGTCTCGTCCTCCACCTTGGCCATGCCAATGGAGGAACCCTCATGGGCCGGCTTCACCATCAGCGGGAAGCCCAATTCGGCCAGCGCCTCGCCGTCATCATCCGCGCCCACCACATGGAACGCCGGAGTCGGCAGGCCAACGCCTTTCCACAGCCATTTGCTGCGCACCTTGTCCATGCCGATGGCCGAGGCCATCACCCCGGAGCCGGTGTACGGCACACCGAGATGTTCCAGCACGCCCTGGATCACGCCGTCCTCACCACCACGGCCGTGCAAGGCGATGAAGGCCACGTCAAAGCCCTTGAGGGTTTCGACCCCCACTTCCGACGGATCCACCAACTCAGCGATCAATCCCAATTGGCGCAGCGCCTGATGGACCTCGGCACCGCTTTTCAGGGATACCGGGCGCTCGGCCGAGCTGCCGCCGGCCAGCACCGCCACCCGACCGATGCGTGCCAATCGTTGTTTCATGGCGTTATCGATCATCATGACCGTTCTCCTCTCACCCGCTCGGCCAGATCCCGCGCGATCGTTCCCACGTTACCGGCCCCCTGGGTCACCAGCAGATCACCGTCGCGCAGCAGGTTCTCCAGCAAGGCGGGCAGTTTCGCCGGGTCGTCGACGAACACCGGTTCCACCTGGCCGCGCTGACGGATACTGCGACATAGGGCACGAGCGTCGGCGCCCGGCACCGGCTCCTCGCCGGCGGCATACACTTCCAGCATCAGCAGCACATCCACCCGCGACAGCACCTCGACGAAATCCTCGTAAAGGTCCTGGGTCCGGGTATAACGGTGCGGCTGAAACAGCATCACCAGCCGCCGTTGCGGCCAGCCCTCGCGGATCGCCGCCACGGTGGCGGCCACTTCCCGGGGGTGGTGACCGTAATCGTCCACCAGGGTGGCGCCGCCGCCCTGGCAGGGGTATTCACCAAGCACATCGAAGCGCCGGCCCACCCCGCTAAAGCCGTTCAGGGCACGCACGATGGCCTCATCCGGAGCCCCTTCATCACTGGCCACGGCAATCGCCGCCAGCGCATTCAGAATGTTGTGACGCCCCGGCATGTTCAGAGTGATCTCCAGCGGTTCACCCTCGGCGCGCACCACCCGGAAACTGGTGCTCATGCCGTGGGCGCTGACCGCTTCGGCGCGCAGATCCGCGTCCTCGTCGAAGCCGTAGCGGATCACCTGCCGGTTCACCCGCGGCAGTAACCGGCGCACCACCGGATCATCGACGCACATCACCGCCACGCCGTAGAACGGCAGATTGTGGAGAAACTCGATGAAGGTATTCTCCAGGCGGGCGAAATCACCGCCGTAGGTGTGCATATGGTCGGCATCGATGTTGGTGACGATGGCACTCATCGGCTGCAGGTGCAGGAAGCTGGCATCGGACTCGTCCGCCTCGGCCACCAGATAACGGCTCTGACCCAGGCGGGCGTTGGTGCCGGCACTGTTGAGACGGCCGCCGATGACAAAAGTCGGGTCCAGTCCGGCCTCACCGAGAATCGCCGCCACCATGGAAGTAGTGGTGGTCTTGCCGTGGGTACCGGCCACCGCGATGCCGTGACGGAAGCGCATCAGCTCCGCCAGCATCTGCGCTCTCGGCACCACCGGGATACGCAACTCGTGGGCACGCGCCACTTCCACGTTATCCGCGCTCACCGCGGTGGAGGTCACCACCACGTCGGCGCCTTCAATGTTCTCGGCGCGGTGGCCAATGTCCACGCGCACGCCCAGCCGGCGCAGACGTACCACCACCGGCGACTCCTTGATGTCACTGCCGCTGACCTGGTAGCCCTGGTTGGCCAGCACCTCGGCGATACCGCACATCCCGGCGCCGCCGATGCCGACAAAATGGATGCCGCGAATGCGCCGCATCTCCGGCACCACATGGCTGTTGGCGGCCTGGTTACTGGCGGCGACGTTATCGGCCATCGGCCACCTCCTCACAAAGTCGGGCCACTCGCTCGGCGCTGTCGGCGATGGCCAGTTGACGGGCACGGCAGGCGAGTTCCGCCAGCGCGTCCCGCTCGGTCATGCCGGCCAGGCTGCGCGCCAGGGCGCTGGCGTTCATATCCCGCTGCGGCAGCATCAGGGCGGCGCCACGATCCACCAGCCAGTTGGCGTTCAGAGTCTGGTGGTCGTCCACCGCCGTCGGCAGCGGCACGAACAACGCCGCCACGCCGGCGGCGGCCACTTCCGCCACGGTCAGGGCGCCGGCACGGCAGACCACCAGATCGGCCCAGTCATAGGCCTGCGCCATGTCATCGATGAATTCGGTCACCGTGGCGTTGAGCCCCAACGCCTTGTATACCGGCCGGGCCTCCTCGGCGCGGCCACGACCACATTGGTGGCGCACTTCCAGGTGTGGCCCCAGCGCGGCCAGCAGCAGTTCCGGCAAATCCTGATTCAAGGCCAGAGCGCCCTGGCTGCCGCCCAGCACCAGCACCCGCAGGGGGCCGCGCCGGCTGGCGTAGCGCTGGGCCGGATCGTTCAGGCCGGTGATCTCCTCGCGTACCGGATTACCCACCCAGATAGCGCCGGGCATGGCCCCTTCGAAGCCTTCCAGCACCTGATCACTGAAGCGGGCCAGCAACCGGTTGGTCATTCCCGGTACCGCATTCTGTTCGTGAATCACCAGAGGCACGCCGCACAGCCGCGCGGCGATACCGCCAGGGGCGCTGACGAAACCACCGAAGCCCACCACCAGCACCGGCCGCTCGCGGCGAATCACCGACCGGGCCTGCCATACCGCGCGGATCAACTGCAGTGGGCCGATCAATTTGCGTTTGAGGCCGCCACCGCGCAGCCGTCCCACGCCCAGGGTCGCCACCGGGAAGCCGTAACGCGGCACCAGCCGCGTTTCCATGCCGTCCTCGGCACCCAGCCAGAGGATGCGGTAACCGGCGGCCTGCAATTGCTCGGCCACGGCCAGCGCGGGGAAAACGTGGCCACCGGTGCCGCCGGCCATGATCAGGATGGTCCCGCTCATCGCTTCGCCCTCCCCCGCGCTTGCAGTTCCTGCTGCTCCGCGCTGGCGCGCAATACCAGCGCCACCATCACCGCGGAAATCACCAGCGAAGAACCGCCATAGCTGACAAAAGGCAAAGTCAGCCCCTTGGTGGGCAGGACACCCATATTGACTCCCAGATTGATGAACGCCTGGGCGCAGAACACAAAGGCGATGCCGTAAACCACATAGGCGTGGTAGAGAAAACCCCGTTGCTCCAGGTTGTGGCCGATACGGAACACGCGCCAGCCGAGCAGGCCGAAGCCGAAAATCAGCAGCAAGGTACCGAACAGCCCCCACTCCTCCGCCAACACCGCGAAAACGAAATCGGTGTGCGCTTCCGGCAGGTAAAACAGTTTCTGCACGCTGTTACCCAGACCCACGCCAAACCAATGGCCGCGACCAAAGGCGATCAGGCTCTGCGTCAGCTGATAGCCGGACCCGTATTGATCCGCCCAGGGATCGAGAAAACTCATCAGCCGCGCCACCCGGTAGGGCTCCGCCACGGCCACCAGGGCCGCCAGGCCCACCGCCACCAGCCCGATCAGCAGGAATCGCAGGGTCGGCACACCGGCCAGGAACAACATGCCCATGGTGGTGATACCGAGCACCACCACGGCGCCGAAATCCGGTTCCAGCAACAGCATGAAAGTCAGCAGCCCGAGCACCCCCAGCGGCACGAAAAAAGCCTTCCACTGGGTTTCCAGTTCCGCCTTGCGCTGGGCCACGTAACCGGCCAGGTAAAGCACGAAACACAGCTTGACGATCTCGGAGGCCTGAATCGTCATACCCGGCAGCGCGATCCAGCGCGTGGAGCCGTTCACTTCACGGCCCAAACCAGGGACGAACACCAGAACCAGCGCCACCACCGCCACCGGCAGCATGGCGAAGCGCAGCCGCTCCAGCAGTGCCAGCGGCACACAGCAGTACACAGCGGCGCCGATGCCCAGGCTGATCAACAAATAAGTGCCATGGCGGATGCCGTAATAGAACGGGTTATCCAGCCGGGTTTCGGCGATCTGCAGCGACGCGGACGTCACCATCACCAGCCCCACCAGCGTCAGACCGATCGCCGACCACATCAAAACCTGATCGAGCTGCCCGGCCCGCGGGCGCATCAACACACTAGCCATGGCTCACCTCCCGGGCATGCCGGGCGAAATCATCGCCGCGTTCGGTGTAGCCGCTGTACATGTCGAAGGAGGCGCAGGCCGGCGACAGCAGCACGGCGTCACCGGGCTGGGCCAGTTGCCGCGCCCGTGTCACCGCCTCGGCCATGGTCTCGATCCGTTCACGAGGCACGCCGATCAGACCGTCCGCCACCTTGTCCGCGTCTTCACCGAGCAGCAGCGCCGCGCGCAGGTATTGCCGGGCAGGCTCCGCCAGCGGAGAGAAATCCTGCCCCTTGCCCTGCCCGCCGGCGATCAGAATCACCTTGCCGTTGATGGCTTCGCCAATGCCGGTCAACGCCGCCAGCGTGGCGCCCACATTGGTGGCCTTGGAATCGTTGAACCAACGCACGTCGCCGGCTTCCGCCACCATCTGGCAGCGATGGGGCAAGCCCTGGAACGCACACACCGTGGCCAGCGCGGTCTCCCGCTCCAGCCCCAGGGCATCGGCCATGGCCAGCACCGCCAGTACGTTCATGGCGTTGTGATGGCCGGTGAGCGTCAGCTGGTCCAGCGTCAACAGGGTCTCGCCCTTGTAAAGCAGAGCGTTCTGGTCGCTGTCGAGCCGATAGTCCGCTTGCGGGTGGCTGCCGAAGGTCACCTCCCGCGGCACCGGCACCTGAGGGCGGGTGGCCACGTCATCGCGATTCCATACCGCCACCTGACAGCCGTCGTAGATGCGCTGCTTGGCCGCCAGGTAGTCACTGAAGCGGTTGTAGCGATCCAGATGGTCCTGGGACACATTGAGGATCGTGGCCACCTGGGCATTCAGGCTGTAGGTGGTCTCCAACTGGAAGCTGGACAGCTCCAGGACGTACAGACCGGCGTCGCTGGCGAGCAGATCCAGCGCCGGGATTCCCAGGTTGCCGCCAACCCCCGGCTGACGGCCGCAAGCTTCGGCCACTTCACCGAGCAGGGTGGTGACGGTGCTCTTGGCATTGGAACCGGTGATCGCCACCAGCGGGCGGCTGGCGGCACGGGCGAACAGTTCGATGTCGCCGATCACTTCCTTGCCTTCCGCGATCTGCGCGGCGATGGCCGGGGTGGAAATCGCCACGCCGGGGCTGACGATCAAACGGCGGGCACGTTCCATCCAGCCTTTCTTGAAGCCGCCGGTATGCACCTTCAGTTTGGGGAATTCCGCGTGCAGATCATCCAGGCCCGCCGGAGCCTGACGGGTGTCGAGAGCGCGCACGGCCATACCCTGCCCCTGCAAATAGCGGAGCACGGAGCGGCCGGAAACACCCAGGCCAATGACCAGATCAAACGCGTCCTTCGTCATCCTTACCTCAGTTTCAGGGTCGCCAGACCCACCAGTACGAGCATTACGGTAATAATCCAGAACCGGACGATGATCTTCGGTTCCGGCCACCCCTTCAGTTCAAAGTGGTGGTGAATGGGCGCCATGCGGAAGATGCGCCGGCCGGTGAGCTTGAACGACGCCACCTGCAACATCACCGAGACGGTCTCCATCACGAACACGCCGCCCATGATGAACAGCACGATTTCCTGGCGGACGATCACCGCCATCACGCCGAGCACCGCGCCCAGCGCCAACGCGCCCACATCGCCCATGAACACCTGGGCCGGATAGGCGTTGAACCAGAGAAAGCCAAGCCCCGCTCCGCACAGACCGGCGACGATCACCACCAGTTCGCCGGCACCGGCGATATAGGGGATCTGCAGGTAGGTGGCGAACTCGGCGTGGCCACTGGCGTAGGCGAAAATACCCAGCGCCGCCGCCACCAGCACGGTGGGCATGATCGCCAGCCCGTCCAGGCCATCGGTCAGGTTGACCGCGTTGGAAGTGCCGTTGATGACGAAATAGGTCAGCACCACATAGAACCAGCTCAGGTTGATGGCCACGTTCTTGAAGAACGGCACGATCAATTGCGTTTCCGCCGGGCTTTGCGCGGTGAAGAACAGCACCAGTGCCGCGCCCAGCGCCCCCACCGACTGCCAGAAGTATTTCCAGCGCGCCGGCAGGCCGCGCGGGTTCTTTTCGATCACCTTGCGCCAGTCGTCCACCCAGCCGACGGCGCCGAACACCACCAGCACGCCCAGTGTTACCCAGACGTAGCGATTGGACAGGTCCGCCCACAGCAGCGTCGCCACGGCGATGGAAACCAGGATCAGGCCGCCGCCCATGGTCGGCGTGCCGGCCTTGCTCAGATGGCTCTTCGGGCCGTCGTCCCGGATCGCCTGGCCGACCTGTTTTTCCTGCAGTTTGCGAATCATCACCGGCCCGATCCAGAACGCCAGGAACAGCGCGGTGAGCACCGCCATGATGGCGCGCATGGTGATGTACTGGAAAACCAGGAATCCGCTGTACAGGCTCGATAGATTCTCCGCCAGCCAAAGCAGCATTTAGTGTCCCCCCTTGAGTTCTTCAAGCCGGTGCACCACAAGCTCCATGCGGGCAGTGCGTGAGCCTTTCACCAATACCGTGCCGCCAGCGTCGAGAACCGTGCCGGCGCGCGCGGCGGCGTCATCGTGATCCGTGGCCAAAACAGCGCCTTCGCCGAAACCCGCCGCGGCGGCTTCCGCTCCCGGCATGGCAATCAAAAGATCCAGATCCCGGGCCGCCTCTTCGCCCAGGGCACGCATGATGTCACCGGCGCCGGGCCCCAATTCCCCCAAAGCCCCCAGCACCAGAGTTCGCGGCGCCGGCCGGTCGGCCAGCCAGCGCACCGCCACCCGCACCGATCCAGGGTTGGCGTTGTAGGTGTCGTCCACCAACAGGCCGCGCCCCAGCGTCTTCAGATTCATCCGCCCCGGCACCGGGCTCAGCGATTGCCAGCGGTCGACCACATCGGCCAGTTCCACACCCAGAGCATTGACCGCGCCCAAGGCCAGCAGCGCATTCTGTACCTGATGGGCGCCGGCCAGCGGCACCCGCACCGGCAGCCCCTGAGGCATCAGCCGGAAACGCACTTCACGGTCCTCCAGAACCACCTCTTCGGCCCGCAGCGCGCCATCCGCGCCGCCGACCCGGACCACGTTCAAGCCGTGCCTGGCGGCTTCCCCGGCGAAAAAGTCGGCGAAGCCATCGTCATTGTTGATCACCGCGGTGGCCCCCGGCTCACAGCCGGTGAAGATTTCCGCCTTGGCGCGGGCAATGCCTTCCATGGTGCCGAAGCCCTCCAGATGAGCGCCGGTCACATTGGTGACCAACACCACCCGCGGCCGCACCAGGGAGCTGGTCCAGGCGATTTCACCCGGCGCATTGGCACCCAGTTCGATCACTGCCTGACGCACCTGATCATCGAACCGCAGCAGCGTCAGCGGCACGCCGATGTCGTTGTTGAGATTGCCTCGGGTGGCCAGGGTCCCTTCGCCCAGCAACGCGGCGATCATTTCCTTCACCGTGGTCTTGCCGGCGTTGCCGGTCACCGCCACCCGGGGCACCGGGAACCCGGCGGCGTAACCCGCCGCCAGCAGGCCCAACCCGCGGCGCGAATCCGCCACCGTCACCTGGGACTCGAAAACGTCCTGATCCGTCTCCACCAGAGCGGCCACGGCGCCGGCTTCACGGGCCTGTTGCAAAAAGGCATGGCCGTCGAAGCGTTCGCCACGCAGTGCCACGAACAAGGCACCGGCGGACAATTGGCGGGTATCGGTGGACACCGCGCTGATATCCTGATCGGCGCCGCGCAGTACGCCACCGGTCCACTCGCTGATCCGCGACAGACGCATCATGCCTGGCCTCCCCGGCGCGCCAGCGCCGCCCGGGCCAGGGCCCGGTCGTCCATGGGATAACGGTGGCCAGCCACTTCCTGATAAGTTTCGTGGCCTTTGCCAGCGATCAGCACCACGTCACCGGCCTCGGCCTCGGCGATGGCACGGGCCACGGCTTCGGGCCGGTCACTCAGACACAACGCTTCTTGTGGCCGGTTCATGCCGCCGCGGATCTGCCCGATGATGCCTTCCGGCGCCTCATTGCGCGGGTTATCGCTGGTGAGCACCACTCGGTCGGCCAACTTTTCCGCTACCGCGCCCATCAGCGGGCGCTTGCCGGTGTCACGGTCACCGCCGCAACCCACCACGCACCACAAGCGGCCAGGGAAGTGGCCGCGCACGCCGCTCAGGGCTTTCTCCAGACCATCCGGTGTATGGGCATAATCCACCACCACCACCGGCTGCCCCGGCTGGCACAGGGACTCCATCCGTCCCGGCACCGGCGTCAGCGCGCCCAGCCCCTGGCCGAGCGCCTCGTTGCTCCAACCCAAGCCGTGCAGAACCCCGGCCACCGCCATCACATTGCTCAGATTGAAGTCGCCGTACAGCGGCAGGCGCAGGGATAACGGCTCGCCGCCCACGCTCAACACCATTTCCATGCCTTCCGGCAGGGCCCGATGCTCCAGACAGCGCACGGTGGCGCCATCCGCGGATCCAAAGGTCACGCAACGCACACCATCGTCAAGGCTGGCCACCAGCGTGGAGGCCGCGTCGTCATCGGTGTTGATCACCGCCATGGCCAGCCCCGGACGGGTGAACAGAGAGCGCTTGGCATTCAGGTAGGCGTCCATGCTGCCGTGGTAATCCAGGTGATCGCGGCTGAGATTACTGAACACCGCGCAGGACACCCGGGTATCCCCCAGACGCCCCTGATCCAAAGCGTGGGAGGACACTTCCATGGCGACATAATCGGCGCCCTTTTCCCGTAAGCCATGCAGCGCCGACTGCAGGGTGATCGGATCCGGCGTGGTGTGGCCGGTATCCGCCTCGTCCCCTTTCAGCCCCACGCCCAGAGTACCGACCAGGCCACAGCGGTGGCCGACGGCATCCAGAGCGTCGCGCAGAAACCAGGTAATGCTGGTTTTGCCATTGGTGCCGGTCACTCCGACAATCTGCAATTGGTCGGCGGGACAACCATAAAAACGGGCCGCCAGGGTGCCGATCCCGCGGCCCAGCCCGGGAATCCCGATGCGCGGCACCGCGCCGCTCTGATCAACGGTGAAGGCATCGCCTTCCTGCAGGATGGCGGCGGCACCGGCCTCGACGGCGGCACCGATATAACTGCGCCCATCAGCACGGAATCCAGGCACCGCCAGGAACACATCACCGGGACGGACCGCCCGGCTGTCCAGCCGCAACGCCATAACCGGCAAGCCGGCCAGGTCGGCCGGCAATGCCAGATCGGTCAGCAGTTGGCCCAGGGTGATCATGTGCGACCCTCCCCGTCCGGCTCGCCGGCGATGACCCCTTCCGGTTTGTCCGGCGGCACGTGCATGGCGCGCAGGGCGCCGCCAACAATGGTGGAGAACACCGGCGCCGCCACCAGACCGCCGTAGTAGGCGCTTTGGTCCGGATCATCGATCACCACCACGGCGGCGATGCGCGGATCGGTGGCCGGCGCCAGACCGGCGAAAATGCCCTGATAGCGGTGTTCGGCATAGCCGGTGGCGGTCAGTTTGTGCACCGTGCCGGTCTTGCCCGCCACCTGATAACCGGGGATACGGGCACGGCGGGCGGTGCCCAGCTGGCCGACCACGGTTTCCAGCATGTCGACAATGGCGCGGGCGGTATCCGTGCCAATCACGCGCTCGCCCTGGGGCGCTTCATCCACCTTGACCATGGACAGCGGCACCCGGCGCCCCTGATTACCGAGGATGGCGTAGGCCTGTGCCAGCTGCAGAGCGGTCACGCTGACGCCATAGCCGTAGGACAGCGCCGCCCGCTCCACATCACGCCACTTGGCACGGATCGGCAGCACCCCGCCGCTCTCGCCGGGAAAACGCACGCCAGTGGGCTGGCCAAAACCGAACCGCCCGAGCATGGCCGGCAACACCTGCGGATCCATGGACAGCGCCAGTTTGCTGGTGCCCACGTTGGAGCTCTTGGTCAGCACCGTGGTCACGTCAATGACGCCGTAATCGCGATGATCACGAATGGTTTTCGGCCCCACACGCAGATAGCCCGGGTGGGTATTGATGGCGGTGGCGGGAGTGACCATGCCCTGCTCCAGGGCCGCGGCCACGGTAAACGGTTTCACCGTGGAGCCGGGCTCGAACAGGTCGGTGGCGGCACGGTTGCGCAGGCTGGCGGTATTGATGCCCTTGCGGTTATTGGGGTTGTAGCCCGGCTGGTTGACCATGGCCAGAACCTCGCCGGTCTTCACGTCCAGCACCACCACCGAACCGCCGGTGGCGCCGAAGCGATGCACCGCGGACATCAGTTCCTTATAAGCCAGATACTGCAACCGCAAATCCAGGCTCAGGGTGACATCCTCACCCGGACGGGCCGGCTCGATCAGTTCAATATCCTGAATGACCCGCCCCAGCAGATCCCGCACCACTTTCTTGCGGCCCGGCGCGCCGGTGAGCTGTTTGTCGAAGGCCAGTTCCACGCCTTCCTGACCCTGTTCATCAATGTTGGTGAACCCGACCACATGGCTGGTCACTTCACCGGCCGGGTAATAACGGCGGTACTCGGTCAGCGAGTAGATGCCCGGCACGCCCAGGGACAATACGGATTCCGCCTGCTCCGGCGCCAACCCCCGGGCCAGATAAATGAACTCCCGGCTGGCGTGCGCCTTCACGCGCCGGGCGAAACGCGCCCGGTCAATAATCGGGTTGCCGGTCAGCTTGGACCATTGCTGCTGATTCTCCATCGCCTCCTGGGGATTCGCCCACAGCGTCACCACCGGAGTACTGACCGCCAGCGGCCGGCCATTGCGGTCGCGAATCACACCCCGATTGGCCGCCAGAGGCTCCACCCGCAAATTACGGATATCCCCCTGGTGGGCCAGGAAATCGTGCTCGACCACCTGCAGATCCACCGCGCGCACCACCAGCACACCGGCGCACACCAGCCAAAACGCCAGCACCAGGTGCCAGCGTCTGCCGGTCCAGCGTTTGCTGGCAACCGGTTTGCGTGTCGCTTTGCGTTTGTTGGCGCTCATGGCCGTGTCAACACTCGCTCATCGGTGGTCGGGACTTTCATGCCCAGCTTTTCTCTGGCCAGGCTCTCCACCCGGGCGTAGCTGCCCCAGGTGCTGTGTTCCAAAAGCAACTGGCCCCACTGGGTTTCCAATTGCGCCTGGCGCCGCTGCAGCCGCTGACTCTCATCGGTCAGGCGGCGTGCCTCGTGCACCGTATAACTGACGGCCAGTGCCGACCCCACTACCAGGATCAGCAACGGCCAATGCAGCCAGCGGGCCATCAGGCCACCCGCTCCGCCACGCGCAGCACCGCGCTGCGGGCGCGTGGGTTATGCCGCACTTCTTCTTCCGCGGCCCGCCGGGCCTTACCCAGCGGTCGCAGCCGCTGTGGCGTTTCCTCACCCAACGGCAATCCACCCCGCCCCCGGGGCGCCATGCCGGACTGGTCGCGAATAAACAGCTTCACCAGCCGATCTTCCAAAGAATGGAAGCTGATAACGGCGAGACGCCCGCCGATGGCGAGCGTCTCGAGCGTTTGTGCCAGAGTCGCTTCCAGCGCCTCCAACTCCCTGTTGATGTGGATGCGCAGGGCCTGGAAGCTGCGCGTCGCCGGGTGCTTGCCCGGATCGCCCTTGCCCAGCACCGACTCGATCAGATCGGCCAGTTGCCGGGTGGTCCGCAACGGCGCCTCCTGGCGGCGCGCGACGATGGCGCGGGCGATACGCCGTGACTTGCGCTCCTCGCCGAAGCGATACAACACATCGGCGATGTCCTTTTCCTCGGCGCGGGCCAGCCAGCCGGCCACGCTTTCACCACTGCCCGGATCCATGCGCATGTCCAGAGGACCATCGCGCAGAAAACTGAACCCGCGACTGGCGTCGTCCAACTGCGGCGAGGACACACCCAGATCCAGCAACAGACCGTCAATCGGCCGCCCGGCCTGCCTCACCAGTTCCGGCAGACAGTCAAAACGGCCGGCATGAATACGGAAGCGGGAATCTTCCGCTTCCAGTTGCTCACCAGTGGCAACCGCTTGCGGGTCACGGTCCACACCTGTCAGACGCCCGGCGGGCGACAGCAGCGACAGCAGCGCACGGCTGTGGCCGCCGCGGCCAAAAGTGCCGTCCACATAGAAGCCGTCGTCCCGCGTGAACCACATTTCCAGTACCTCCTCCAGCATCACCGGCTGGTGTGCGTACTGCTTCCCGTTGTTCATGCCATGACCTCGCGGCGTCAGAACGACAGAGCCTGCACGCTCTCGGGCATGGCTTCCTGGTCCAGGTTCTGCTGTTCGAGTTCGTTCCAGGTGTCTTCGGCCCAGATTTCAAAGCGGTGCAACAGACCCACCAACATGGCGCGCTTTTCCAGCCCGACCACGTCCCGCAGCTCCGGCGGCACCAGCAAACGGCCATTGCCGTCCATATCCATTTCCACCGCCTGACCCAGGAACCGGCGCTTCAACGCACGAACCTGGGCGTGGGCGTCACTCTGCGCCGCCACCTGGCGGGCAATCTCGCGCCACTCGGGAAACGGGTACATCACCAGACAGGCGTCATAGGGGTGCTGAGTAAGCACGACGCGGCCACCGCAAGCGCTGTTAAGCGGCTCGCGATAGCGCGTCGGCACGGTCAGCCGACCTTTTGCATCCAGATTGAGCGCGGTACGCCCATTGAACACTGGCCTTCCCCTTTTATGTCGGCCCTTCTATGTCGAAGCATTGGGAGTGGTTATCCATCCCACTTCGCCACACCGGATGAAGCCTTTCTCCCACTTCATCCCACTTTTCACCACATTGCGACACTCTATGGCCAGCGCTTTTCACAAGTCAAGTTTCACGACATTGGTGAATGTAAAAGAAATTCCTTGAAAATCAGTTTGTTAGCTGTGTCACATTGAAAGGGGAATAAAGGAGGGGAAATTGGTTCTGAAACTAATCAGACAGCTGCGCCCTGGAGCTGAGAAAGCACTTTAAGTATTAGATCTTTTGGGAATATAAAATGTTAAATAAAGCCTATTTGGTTCTATTTGGGTGAGCGCCAACTCTCCCTGGAAGCCGGTAATGCTCCACTCCCATCAAGTCAGGGCCACATTCCAGCCGTTCCAGCCAATCCAGAAAGCGTCCAATGGTGACGCGAGACGCAAAATAACCGCCGTGCTGCGGCACGATCATTGCCGGATTCAACTCGCGCACCATGCGCACCCAATAGCGGCAAGCACGGTTGCCGGCCATGTAGCGCCGATGAAACCCGGCCATGGCGGGAATGTGATCCTCGAAGCGGCTCACCTCACCCTCCTCCCCGCCCAGGGAGGCGCCGATATCGCCGGAAAACAGGATGCGGCTGAGCGGATCGTAAAAACTGAAATTACCCACTGAATGCAGAAAGTGGGCGGGCAAGGCCCACAATTCCGAACCCGCGAACGGCAATACCGCCCCGTTGTCCGGCAGCGCCAGAATCCGCTCCTGCCATTGCTCCCCCACCCGCGAAGTGACAAAGGTGGAGGCCAGGTGGGGCAGAAACCGCGACCATAGCCGGGACACCGCCACCTTGCAGTGGGAATGCAACATCCAGCGCGGCAGCGAGGCGATGATATCCGGGTCCTGGTGGGACGCCAGGATATAGGTGAGATCACGCAAGTTGAGATGGCGACTCAACTCGATGGTCAGAGGGGTATAGGTCAGATCGCCGCCGGGATCAATCAGCGCGCCCTGCTCGCCATGGCGAATGGCGAACTGATTGGCCTGCACGCCTTCGCCCTGGACCAGATCATGAAATCTGGCCACCACGTGGTCCCCTTGCTGGAACAGAATATCCGCCCGTGTCATCGCGCCCCTCCTTGATGTAAGTCAAGTATTTTGCATAGGCGCGACGGAAGGCACTTGATCTGTATCAAGACCCGTCCAGGACGGATCCCAACATTGAGGAAAGAAGGTGGGCCGGTCGATAAGCCGGGTTCTGTCGTGGGCAGCCATTCATCTGGGATCCCCGTCACCGAGGACCTCTAGCGACCTACCCGGATCCAGCGCGGGCCACGCCATTGGATCCCTATTTGGTCTTGCTCCGGGTGGGGTTTACCCTGCCACCGCTGTTACCAGCGGCGCGGTGCGCTCTTACCGCACCTTTTCACCCTTACCCGCCCCCGAAGGAACAGGCGGTATCTTTTCTGCGGCACTGGCCGTAGCCACACCGTCACCAGTGTGGCCCCCAGGCGTTACCTGGCACCCTGCCCTGTGGAGCCCGGACTTTCCTCCAGCGGTTTCCCGCCAGCGGCTGCCTGACCGACCCGGGCGCAGCATAATGGATTCAGTTAATAGTGAACAGGGAATAGTTAATAGTTGCGCGAGCAGCGACAGAGTGTCCTTAAAGGTACCAGGCCGCGCCCAGCCCCAGGAGGCACTCTTCCCGCTTTTCAAAGAAGGCTCGGGCACCAAACCAAGAATTGCGGATAAGCAAGGGCGTTTTGCAAAACCGCAACGCCTCTTGTTTTTCGCTGTTACCTATTCACTATTCACTGTTAACTGCTTCCAGGTAGTTGTACAGCGCCTGCCGCTTGAGCCCGGTATGCGCGGCCAGCACGCGGGCGGCGCGGGACAGGGGCAGTTCCTCCAGCAGAGCGCGGGCCAGGGCCCGGTCGCGCTCGCTGAGCTGGTCGCTTTGCGGCGCCGGTCCCAGCACCAGCACCAGTTCCCCGCGTTGCTGGTCCTTGTCGGCGCGCACCCATTCCAGCACCTCGGCGACCGGTCCCCGGCGTACCGTTTCGAAGCGCTTGGTCAGTTCCCGGCACAGGGTCAGTTCCCGCTCCGGCGCCACTTTCGGCGCCAAAGCCTCAAGCAGGGACAGCACCCGGTGGGGCGCCTCGTAGACGATGGTGGTCACGTCCGCGGCGGCCAGGCGCTCCAGAACCCGTTCACGGGCGGCGCCCTTGGCCGGAGGAAAGCCTTCAAACAAAAAGCGGTCACTGGGCTGGCCGGCCACCGCCAGCGCCGCCAGCAGCGCCGATGCCCCGGGAATCGGCACCACCGCCACCCCGGCATCCTGGCAGGCCCGCACCAAACGGTAGCCCGGATCACTGACCAGCGGCGTGCCGGCATCGCTGATTAGCGCGCCACTCTCGCCATCGGCCAGCCGTGCCACCAGATCCGGCGCCCGTTGCTGTTCATTGTGGTCATGGCAACTGATCAGGCGCGGGGAAATCCCCAGTTGTTGCATCAGCCCCTGGCTGTGCCGGGTGTCCTCCGCGGCCACCCAATCCACCTCCTGCAGCACCTGAATGGCGCGCCGGGAAATATCGTCCAGATTACCGATCGGTGTGCTGACGACATACAGGCAGCCCGCTTCGGCGTCGTGGGAGGGTCGGGTCATTTTACGTGCTCTGTCTCACTGATAAGGCAAGAGAAGGGGCGCGCAGCGCCGCCGGGGGTTATTCGCGAGTCGGAAAGTGCCTACAATACCGGCTCCATTCCCGCAGTAGCAAAGGGTTATCCCACCGTCATGGAATTGAGACAGGTTAGATGGGCCGCATTGCTGGTGATCCTCGCCATCACCGGCTGCGTCCAGACACCGGGGGCGTACCAGCGCGCCGGCACCCCCGCCATGGACACGGCTCCCGCCCGTGAAGCCCCTTCCAGCACCGAATCAGCAAGACAACGCCTTGGTGACATGGCGGATCCGGCGCGGACCGACACCGCCCTCTCCTGGGCCAGCTATTACCTGGTCAACGACCGGGCCCGGGAAGCCAGTGAGGTGCTGGATCTGGTGCGCGGCGGCGCCCAGAGCATGGATCAGCGTTTCCGCTGGTTGCAGTTGAGCGCCCAGGCCCTGCTCGGGCAGCACAAACCGCAACAGGCGCTGGATCTGCTCAACGATTACCAGGGGGATATCCGCTCCCTGCCCGCGGATCAGCAGGCACGCCTGGCTTTGCTGCGCGCTGACGCCCTTGCTCTCAACGACAACCTGATGGAAAGCCTTAAGGAGCGGGTCGAAATCCAGCCGCGACTGGGGCGATCCGACCGCGCTTACAACCAACAGATGACCTGGCAGGCGCTGCTGCGTGTACCACGCAACCAATTGCAGCAGGAAGCCGAGGGCGCCAGCGGCGATCTGCTCGGCTGGCTGGAACTGGCGGACATTTACCGCGATGCCCAGGCCGGTCTCGATGATCAGGTGGCGCGCATGAACGACTGGCAGCGGCGCTGGCCGCAGCACCCGGCTCAGGCACAGCTGCCAGAAACCCTCAATGCCATGCGCCGCGCCGCGCAGGAGCGGCCGGCCCGGGTCGCGGTTCTGCTGCCGGAAAGCGGCCCTCTCTCCTATGCCGGCAACGCGCTCCATGATGGCCTGATGGCGGGTTATTACCTGGCCCGGGACAATGGCGACTACACCCCGGAGCTCCGCTTCTACGATACCGCCGACGCCGATGCGGCGCAGGTCTATCAGCAGGCGGTGATGGACGGAGCGCAATTCGTGATCGGCCCGCTGGCCAAGGACCAGGTCGCCGCCATCGATGCGCTCGGCACTCCGCCAGTACCCACTCTGGCGCTGAACTACCTGGACGATGGCGGTAACGGCCTGTACCAGTTCGGCCTGGCGCCGGAAGACGAGGCCCGTCAGGTAGCCCGTGACGGCTACGCCGCCGGCGCGGTGAGAGCCGGCGTGCTCTACCCCAATTCAGAGTGGGGCTACCGTGTCGCCGAGGCGTTCAGCAATGCCTGGCAATCACAAGGCGGTTCCATCGTGGTCAGCCGCACCTATGCCGATGACGATATCGGCGGCTCGGTGAAAGCCTTCCTCGATGAGGCCCGCGGCAATCTCGGTTCCAGTGGCGGCAAGGAATTCCGCCCCCGCGGCCCGGAAGACATGGCGTTTGTGTTCCTGGTCGCCAACGCGGACCAGGGGCGCCAGGTCAAACCGGCTCTGAACTACCACTACGCCCGCTACCTGCCGGTGCACAGCACCTCCTACATTTACGGCGGAGTCCCTGATCCACGCCGTGACCAGGATCTCGACCGGGTCCAGTTCGTGGACATGCCCTGGGTGCTGAACCCGGACCAGCGCCTTAAAGACATGGCCACGGCGAACTGGCCCGATGGCCACGGCCGCTACACCCGCCTGTTCGCCATGGGTGTGGACGCCTTCCGGCTGCAGGCCCGGCTGCCAGTATTGAACAACGCACCCGGCAGCACTCTGTCCGGTGCCACCGGCGTGCTGCACCTGGACGGCAAGCGCGTGGTGCGCGAGCTGCAATGGGCCACCTTCGAAGGGGGTCTGCCCAGCCCGCTGCTGACGCCCTGATCCGGTGCTCGGCGCCAGGCGTGGTCAACGGGCTGAATGGCAGGCCTTGCGCTGGTTGCGGGAGCAGGGTCTGCGCCCGGTAGCGCGCAACTACCGTTGCCGCCAGGGTGAGGTGGACCTGATCATGACCCACCACGACACCCTGGTCTTCATTGAGGTACGCTGGCGCAGCCGTCGCGACTACGGCGGCGCGCTGGCCTCGGTGACCCGCGCCAAACAACGGCGGCTGCACGTCGCTGCCCGTCATTTTCTGGCTCATAATGCCCGCTGGGGCTCTCATCCCTGCCGTTTCGACGTGCTCGGACTGGAACCGGATGGTGACGGAGAGGTCCGTTACCAATGGGTGCAAAACGCTTTTTACGGAGACCAATGATGAGTGTGGATCGCATCAGGCAACTGTTCGCCGAAAGTCTGGAGACCAAGGCGAAGGCCGGGGAAGTGCTCCCCGAGGTGATCGCCATGGCCGGCCAGGTAATGGTGGAATGCCTGCTCAACGGCGGCAAGATTCTCAGTTGCGGCAATGGCGGTTCCGCTGGCGATGCCCAGCATTTCTCCTCCGAATTGCTCAACCGCTTCGAAATGGAGCGCCCGGCGCTGCCGGCGGTGGCGCTGACCACCGACTCCTCCACCCTGACCTCCATCGCCAACGATTACAGCTACAACGAGATCTTCTCCAAGCAGGTGCGCGCGCTTGGTAACGGTGGCGACGTGCTGCTGGCGATTTCCACCAGCGGCAATTCCGCCAACGTGATCCAGGCGATCCAGGCGGCCCACGACCGCGACATGAAGGTGGTGGCGATGACCGGCCGGGAAGGCGGCGAGATGGTGAACCTGTACGGCCCCCAGGACATCGAGATCCGGGTGCCGGCGCACTCCACCGCCCGCATTCAGGAGGTGCACCTGCTGGTGATTCACGCCCTGTGTGATTTCATCGATCAACAGCTGTTCGGAGGAGCCTGATGCGCGTCACCGGTTTGATCGTGTTGTTGGCCGCCCTGCTCACCACGGGCTGCACCACCATGACCAAGAACATGTCGCAGGAGCCGGTGGACCAGGACCATGGTTCCCGCACCTTCGGAGCGTTCATCGAGGACGGCAACATCGAACGCAAGGTGAAGATCAATCTGGCCCGCGCCAGCGCCGACCTGGACGAATCCCACATTGTCGTGGTCAGCTTCAACGGCAATGTGCTGCTGGCCGGCCAGGTGGCCAGCGAATCACTGAAAACCCAGGCGGAAAACATTGCCCGTGAAGTACGCCATGTGCGCAACGTCCACAATGAACTGCGTGTGGCTGGCAACAACTCCGCCATGGCCCGCACCAACGACGCCTGGCTCACCGCCAAGGTGAAAAGCCGCTTGTTGCTCAGCGGCGACACGCCCGGCATGCGCACCAAGGTGGTCACCGAGAACGGCGTGGTTTATCTGATGGGGCTGCTCACCCGTGAGGAAGCCGACATGGCCGTGCAAAAAGTTCAGAAAGTCGGCGGCGTGCAGAAGATCGTCAAGATCATCGAATACATCGACTGATCCACCCGGGGCGGGATCAGGCCGCCCCTTCCCCCCACCAACTCCGTCAAGATTATTGACCCACGCTTCGTCGGTTCCGACGATGCTTACCCGCTGCCGCCCTCGCTAACGTAATACACCGACCCATCCGGCTCTCCGCCTGCCGCCCGACAACGACAACAACCAGGTGCCTCCATGACCGTCCCGCTGATGACGCTGAAATCCCTGTACACCGGTGCTCTGGCCCGTTTCGCGGACCGCTGCGCGCTGACCATGGGGGGCCGCGACCTCAGTTATGCCGAGTTGCAGCGCGGCAGCTTTCAGGTCGGCAACGCCCTCATCGAGCTCGGCGTCACTCCGGGCACCCGGGTAGCGCTCGCCATGGCCAATTGCCTGGAGTTCGCGGTGGCGGCCCAGGGGTTGATTCAGGCCGGCGCCACCCGGGTGGCGCTGAACAGCATGCTTAGCGACGACGAAGTGCTCTATATTCTGGCCGACTCCAACACCCGGGTGGCCATCGTCGATACTCAGCGTTTCGAGTTGCTCTCCCGCCACCGCGATCGCTTGCCGGAGCTGGAACAGGTGATCGCGCTCGGGCCGGCGCGGGATTGCCCGCCGGACATGATGCCCTGGGATGATTTTCTCGCCTCCGGCAAGCCGGAGTACACCGACGTCAACGTGGCACCGGATGATTTGGCCTTCATTCCCTACACCGGCGGCACCACGGGCAAGCCCAAGGGCGTCCTGCACAGCCAGAAAAACATTTATCTGAACCTGCTTTCCCATCAGATGGAGCTGGCATTGCAAGACGACGAGCGCTTTCTGCTCACCTCGCCTCTGCCCCATGCCGCCGGGAGCATCCTGATGGTCGGGTTGCTGAAAGGGGCCACCCACTACATCGAACCCGGATTCGATCCCGCCACCGTGATCCGCCGCATCAGCGAGGACAAGGTCACTCTCACCTTCATGGTACCCACCATGATTTACCGGCTGCTGGACTGGCTGGAGGCCAATCCGGAGCCCCGTCCGGATCTGAGTTCGCTGCGCACCATGCTGTACGGCGCCGCCCCGATCACGGTGGAGCGTCTGACTCAGGGCCTGGAAACCTTCGGTCCGGTGTTCGTGCAATTGTACGGCCAGTCGGAAGCGCCCAACTTCATCACCCGTCTGCGCCGGGAGGACCACAATCCGGCCCATCCGGAACGGCTGCTCAGTTGCGGCCAGGCCGCGACCATGAGCCAGGTCCGTATCGTCGACGGCAACGGAAAACCGGTGCCCGCGGGTGAAAGCGGCGAAGTGGCGGCTCGCACGCCATACAACATGCTCGGTTATCACGGCCTGCCGGAGAAAAGCGCCGAAACGCTGGTGGACGGCTGGCTGCACACCGGCGACATCGGACGGATGGACGCGGACGGTTACCTGTATCTGCTGGACCGCAAGAACGACATGATCATCAGCGGCGGCATGAACGTGTACACCTCGGAGGTGGAGAACGCCATCCAACCGTACCCCGGTGTCGGCCAGGTGGCGGTGGTCGGCCTGCCCGACCCGGACTGGGGCGAAGCGGTGACGGCGTTCGTGGTCCCCGATGCCGGCGCCGAGCTGGACCTGGAAGCGCTGCTGCGCCACTGCAAAGGCGCTCTGTCCAAGTACAAGGTTCCGAAACAGATTCATCTGCTCGACAGTCTGCCGCTCACCGCTTACGGCAAACTGGACAAGAAAGCCCTTCGCCAGCAATGGGCGGCCGATTCCTAGCGCCTGTTCACACCGTGAGCGCTGTATTCGCGAGCAAGCTCGCTTCCCACAAAGGGAACTGCGGAGCCGCTGTGGGAAGCTGCCTTGGCAGCGAATTGGCGTGTGGCGCAAACATCGTGAACCTGCAAGAGAGGTCCAAGCATGAGTAGCCTCACCGAATTGAGCCGTTCCCTGAACGGTGCCCGGGTCCTGGTGACCGGTGGCGCCAGCGGCATGGGACGAGCCACCGCCCGGGTGTTCGCCAGCGAGGGCGCGCGGGTTGCCGTTACCGACCGCGATGGCGACAGCGCCGGGCGGGTGGCCATGGAGATCCGGGAAGCGGGTTTCCAGGCACAAAGCTGGACCCTGGACGTGAGCGACGCCGCGGCGATCGAAGCGATCACCGCCGAGGTAGCCGAAGCCTTCGGCGGCCTGGACATTATTATCAACAATGCCGGGGTCTCCGGCTTCACCGCCATTTCGTCCTCGGCGGACGATTACGAGGCCACGTGGCACACCAGCCTGTCGATTCTGCTGACCGCCCAGCAGCGCCTGGTGCGGGCCGCACTGCCTCACCTGCGGCACTCGGACCATCCCCGCATCGTCAATATCGCGTCCACCGAAGCGCTCGGCGCCACCGCCGAGAACAGCGCCTATGCGGCGGCCAAGGCCGGCGTCACCGGCCTGACCCGCGCCCTGGCGGTGGAGCTGGGCAAGGAAGGCATCACCGTCAACTGCATCTGCCCCGGCCCCATCGACACCGGCATGACCGCGCGGATCGCGGACGAACACAAGGCCATTTTCGCCAGACGGCGAACCGCCTTGCGACGCTATGGCGCCCCGGAAGAGGTGGCGCACATGACCGTCAGCCTGTGCCTGCCGGCGGCGTCCTACATTACCGGCGCGGTGATTCCGGTGGACGGTGGCCTGATGGCGCGCAACGCGTGATGGGTACGGTTGCGTGTTGCACGCATGACGCCGACCATGCTGATCCAATCTCAGTCGAGTGACCCCGCCAATGCCGCGAACCGATAACAGGCCCAATCCCTTGGTCATGGCCGTGTCCGCCATGCTGGTGGCGCTGGTGGTGATTGTCTTCGCCCGCCTGGCCTACGGCCTGCTGCTGCCGGCCATGCGCGCCGATCTCGGACTGAGCTACCGCCAGGCCGGCGCCTTGGGCACGGTCACCGCCCTGGGTTATCTGCTGTTCGTATTGCTTGGCGGTCTCGCGGCCAGCCGCTGGGGCGCCCGCAATACGGTGGTTTTCGGGCTTGCCGCGGTGACCTTGGGCTTTGCCGGGCTGGCGGTCGCCGGCGACTACCCGCTGATCGTGGTACTGATGGCCCTGCTCGGCTTCGGCACCGCGTTTTCCTTCGCGCCCACGGTGTCGCTGCTGGCCACCTGGTATCCGGAGCGGCGCGGGGTGATGATCGGCTGCATGACCGCCGGCGTTGGCGCGGGGATTTTCTTCATCGGGCTGCTGGTGCCCTGGCTCTCCGATCTTTTCGGCGCGAACGGCTGGCGGGTGACCTGGGGCATTTTCGCCGCCGTCGCCGGCGCCGTCGGCTTACTGGTCCTGCTGGCGGTGCGTGATCCCCCCACCGCTGACGACGCCGGCACGGCGCGGCCGCCCTCGGCGGATAAATGGCTGATCTACCGGAATCCCCGGGTCATTATCATGGCGCTGGTGTATGGCATCATCGGCATGGTGTACATCACCCAGGCTCTGTTCATGGTCAGCTACGTGGTGGAATCCGGCTTCGACGAAACCATCGCCGGGTGGCTGATGGCGATGATGGGGCTGCTTTCCGTCCTCAGCGGCCCGTTATGGGGCTCGCTGTCGGACAGCTGGGGGCGCGGCAATACTCTGAGTCTGGCCATGTCGGTGGTGACCGTTGCCATGGCGCTGCCACTGATCGATCAGAGCCTGCCTCTGTTCGTCGCCCATTTCTTCTTCATGGGCTGCGCGGTCAATGGAGTCTTCACCTTGATCCAGGCCGCCAGTACCGACCAGGTGGCACCGCGTTACATTCCCATCGCGTTCAGTTATGTCACTCTGTTCTTCGCTGGCGGGCAGCTGATCGGCCCGGCGGTGGCGGGCTGGCTGATCGAAACGCGGGGAGGCTTCCCGCTCGCCATCGGCTTTACCTGCTTCTGGCTGCTTGTCGGGTTATTTCTGACCCAGCGTATTCGCCGGTTTCCAGCTGATGTGGCGGTGTCCTGAAGACCGCTTAAACGCATCGCTTCCCACAGCAGGTACTACGAAGCCGCTGTGGGAGCTTGCCCGGCAAGCGAATGGGCACCCGTTTCCAAAAGGAAATTCGCTTGCAGGGCAAGCTCCTACAGCGGCCTTGTAGCAACCTTTGAGTTTATGTCTCCAAACCGCACTAGGGCCGATTGTGGTGGAGCATGTAACGCCCCGCCTGATACAGCCCTTCAAGCAATTCCTTGCGATCCTGGAACACCTCCGGGTGGTCCGCGCGAACATCCGCCTCCAGACGCGGATCCTCCAGGTCGTAAAGGCGCGCATTGTCACCGTCGTAGTACATGCTCAGGTGATAATCCTCGCCAACCAGGCCGATCAATGGCCGGTGGGAACGGTCCCCTCCGAAGGTGATCGCGTATGAGGGGCCATCGATGTGCAGCAGATCCCGCCCCATGGTGCGGTTCTCATACGGCAGCCCGGCCAGCCCCAGCGCCATGGGCATGATATCCACCAGACTGGCGGGGCGCTCGATCACCCGGTGCCCCCCAATCACGTTGGGGCCGTAGATGATTAGCGGCACATGATGTTTGTCCAGCAGCAGGGACTCGCTGTACCCCATATGTTGGGATGGCTCTGAGCGGTCGTTATGGTCGCCGTACAGAATGAAAATGGTGTTGTCCGCGTAATGGGAATTGGCCACCAGGTCATTCAGGTAGTAACCGATGTTGTAGTCCAGCAGGCGCACCGCGTTGTACTGATCATTGCCGAGGAAGCCGTGCTGGCGCACTTTGTCTTCCGGCGGATTGATCACCTCGAAGTCGGAATCGTCATCGGGAATGGTGAACGGCCGATGGTTGCCCGCGGTCTGGATAAAGGCGATGAACGGCTTGTCCGGATCCAGCTGGTCCAGGCGCTGGTGAGCGGCCTTGAACAGGTCCCGGTCCGAGATACCCCAGACATCGATGTTGGGAGCGTCGTAGTCTCCGGCCTCCCACAACTCCAGATCCTGAATGTTGTTCTTCAATACACCTCGGATATTGGCCCAGCCCGCGGAGCCGCCTATGAAGTAAAGGCGCTCATAGTCTTTAAAAGCGTTGACCAGGGTGTACTGATTGACGATCTGCGGATCCCGGGAGGCGGTGGAGCCACCCCAGGTGATATCCGGAATGCCGGTCACCAGACCAAACACGGTACGGGCGGTACCACTGGAGGGCACCATGAAATTGGGGAAGAACAACCCCTCATTACCAAGACGGTCCAGATTGGGCGTGGCTTCCATGGGATTGCCAAACAGCCCCATACGATTGGCGCCCATGGATTCCAGGTGAATCAGAACCACATTGGGCGGCCGTTGCGGGGCCTGGCCGGGCACCGACCGGGCAAACGTCATGGTCTCGGGATCCGGATTGGTCACCCCCAGGTATTCCGCCACCCGCTGATAACGCAGCGCCAGCAGCTCGTCATCATGCTCCCGGGTACCGGTGGTGTAGGTGTCGTAAAAGAAGATCGCCGGGTTCAAACCCAGTGACGCCACCTGCAGATTGTTGGAAAAGTAAGCGTCACTCCAACGCAGCGGCACGGTGCCGGTTTGCCCCATGATCCCCAGAGCGTACAGATAGATACCCAACGCCACGGCGATGGTGCCGCCCAACCAGCCCCGCCCCGGCGCCGGACGGCGCGCGAAAGCGGCAATCGGCTTGCGCCCCAACCAGGCGCCCACCGCCAGCGTCACCAGCAGCAGCAGTGTCAGCCAGACCACCGGATAACTTTCCCACACCATCTGCAGGGAATCCCCACGGTTGGTCAGGAAACGCAGCACGGAGCTGTTGAGACGTTCTTCCAGATAGCTGTAGTGGGCGAAATCCGCGATGTAAACGAAACAGGCCACGGCGGAGGCCAGAGCCAGCCAGGCCACCGCCAGTTTGCGGGCCAGCTGTCCGCGGCGCAGACCGAGCAGGCCCGGCAGCAGGCTGAGAATGGCCACCGGCAGAACAATCAGCAGGGCCAAACGCAAGTCGAAGCGGACGCCAATGCCGAAGGCATGCCAGAGTTCTTGCGAAGGCAGTTCCAGGCCGGAAAGAAAAAACCAGAAGAACGCCCCTCTCAGTACCACGAAAACCACGAAGAACGCGGCAACCAGGCTCAGGATCAATCGCACACGCGGCGAAAACAGCATACAGGCTCCACAATCAGATGCGGGTTATCGAAGTTCGACGGCGCTTACTTCACCACACGCAAACGCGGGCCCTTGCCGGGACCTTTGTCAGGACCATTGTCATCGGGACCGTCCTCGGGAGGATCAGGAGGTGGATCCATGGGCTCGAACGCCATGCCCTGGCCATTCTCCCGGGCGAAAATCGCGATCACCGCGCCCACCGGCACTCTGAGATGATGCGGCACGCCGCCGAAACGGGCAGAAAAGACGATCTCATCGTTGCCCGCCACGAACTGGGTCACGGCCCGGGGAGCCACGTTCAGTACGATCTGGCCATCCTTGACGAATTCCTGCGGCACTTCGGTGCCGGGATAGCCCGCGTCCACCGCCAGATGAGGAGTAAGACCGTTATCGCATATCCACTCATGAGTAGCGCGGATCAAATAGGGCCGGTTGGAAGTCATTTCGGACATAACAGCAGGGCTTTTCCGATGGATACGGCCGCGCTCCGGCGGCAAAAAAAGCCCGTGCGCGGGGCACGGGCCGGGGTTCACAGCGCCAGGCGCATTTCCCGCTCAGCCTCGGTCAGGCTGGCTTGGAAGCTGTCACGGTCGAACAAACGCTCGGCATAATCCAGCAACGGCTTGGCCTGCTTGGCGGGCAGGTCCACACCCAGAATGGGCAACCGCCACAAAATCGGCGCCACCACGCAATCCACCAGGGTGAACTCCTCGCTCATGAAGAACGGCAGCTCATTGAAGATCGGCGCGGTGGCGATCATTCCCTCGCGCAGTTCCTTGCGGCGCTTGTTCAAAGCGGCGTCTTTCTCCTCACCCAGCACCAGGGCGTCCACATGGCCGCACCAGTCACGCTCGATACGATGCACCAGCAGACGGCTCTGCGCCCGCGCCACCGGATACACCGGCAGCAACGGCGGGTGCGGGAAGCGCTCGTCCAGATACTCCATGATCACCGTGGACTGATACAGGGTCAGTTCACGGTCCACCAGGGTCGGGACCTCGTTATACGGATTCAGGGCCGCCAGATCTTCCGGTTTGTCCCGGCTATCCACGTCCACGATATCCACGGTTACGCCCTTCTCCGCCAGGACGATACGCACCCGGTGGCTGTAGTGATCGTCCGGGGAAGAGAAGAAAGTCATTGAGGAACGTTTGGTCACCACGCCCATGGTCGAGTCATCTCCAAGCATCATCTAATAACACAAACAGGGTAGCCGCTTGCGCGGTTACCCTGTTGCTGGCTGGATCGACGTTCGTGGATCAGTGAACGTCTTTCCAGTATTCCTTCTTCAGCAGGTACGCCGGTACGAGAAGGATAGCAAGGAACACGAGCACGTAAACACCAATCCGCTCACGGGTGGGCGCAATCGGCTCCGCCGCGTAAGTGAGGAAGTTGGTGATATCGCCCATGGCGGCCTTGAATTCCTCTTCATCCACGGCTTCCTGCATACCGGCCATCACATGCGGCATGCCGACGTTCGGGAACACCTTGTTGTTGTAGCCGAACGGACGGGATTCGTCCTCATAGAAGCCGATCAGGTAGGAGTACAGCCAATCCGGGTCCCGCAGGCGCGCTTCCAGGGTCAGATCCGGCGGCGCGGTCCCGAACCACTTCTTGGCATCGTCCTTATCCATGGCGTTCTGCATCGGATCACCAATCTTATCACTGGTGAAGTTCATATACTTCAGTACCAGCTCATCCGGGATGCCCAGGTCATCGGCCATACGGCCATAACGCAGGTATTCCAGGCTATGACAACCCATGCAGTAGTTCACGAACAGCTTGGCACCGTTCTGCAGGCTCACTTTGTCCTGCAGATTGACCGGAGCCTTCTCATACTCAGCGTCATGACCACCGGCGGCCACGGCCAATACCGGCAAACAGCTGAACAAAATGGCGGCAAAAAACTTCTTCATCAGTGACCCCCCGTGACGCGCTCAGGTACCGGCTTGGATTTTTCGAATCGATGGCCGAATGGCAGTATCACGATGAAGAACAGGAAGTAATACACCGTGCCGATCTGCGCCACGGTCTTCGCCAGACCAGTGGCCGGCTGGGTCCCGAGATAGCCGAGAATCAGGAAGTCCACCACGAACAGCGCCAGGGTGATCTTGCTCAGCAGCCCTTTGTAACGGATGGACTTGACCGGATGGCGGTCCAGCCAGGGCAGCAGGAACAGGATGGCGATGGCACCGCCCATGGCGATCAGCCCCCAGGCCTTGGAGGAGATAAACCAGTCAATGGTGGTGGCACGCAGCATCGCGTAATAGGGGCCGTAGTACCACACCGGAGCGATGTGATCCGGGGTCTTCAGCGGATCCGCCGGCGCGAAGTTGGGCTTCTCGATCAGGTAGCCGCCGCCAGTGGGGAAGTAGAAGATCACCACCGCGAACACCATCATGAAGATGATGACGCCGGGCAGGTCCTTGACGGTGTAGTAAGGGTGGAACGGGATACCGTCCTTGGGAATGCCGTTCTCGTCCTTGTTCTTCTTGATTTCCACGCCATCCGGGTTATTGGAGCCCACTTCATGCAGCGCCAGGATATGCAGGAAAACCAGCGCCACCAGCACCAGCGGAATCGCCACCACGTGCAGGGCGAAGAACTTGTTCACGGTGGCGGTGGACAGCAGGTAGTCGCCACGCACCCAGGTGGTCAGAGCCTCACCGATTTCCTTGGCGTCATTGGCGTCGATGAACGGAAGCACGTCGAACGGAATCGCGCCGGCCAGGGAGATGATCACCTGGGCGCCCCAGTAGGACATGTTCCCCCAGGGCAGCACATAGCCAAGGAAACCTTCGGCCATCAGCGCCACATAGATAAGCATGCCGAAAATCCACACCAGTTCCCGCGGCGGCTTGTAGGAGCCGTACATCAAACCACGGAACATGTGGATGTAAACCACGGCGAAGAAGGCGGAAGCGCCGACCGCGTGCATATAGCGGATCAGCCAGCCCCACTGCACGTCGCGCATGATGTACTCGACGGACTCGAAGCCCTGGCTGGGGGAGAAGAACATGGTCAACCAGATGCCTGTAAGCAGCTGGTTCACCAGTACCACCATGGAGAGCACCCCAAAGTAGTACCAGAAGTTGAAGTTCTTCGGAGCGTAGTACTCCGACATGTGCTTCTTGTAGGTGTTAACGACGGGAAGACGCGCGTCCACCCAGTCGATCAAGCCATTCACCACTCTCATGCCTGAGTCTCCCCTTCTTCAGAGCCGACGATGATCACGGACTCGCTCAGATAAGAGTGCGGCGGAACCACCAGGTTGGTGGGAGCCGGCACGCCTTGGTAAACACGTCCCGCCAGATCGAACATGGAGCCGTGGCAGGGACAGAAAAAGCCGCCATGATCCAATTGCACGGTGGGCTCTTGTTCATACAGGGGGGAGCAACCGAGGTGGGTACAGGTGCCGATCAGCACCAGATATTCTTTCTTGATGGAGCGCCACTGATTCTTGGCGTACGGCGGCTGCTGATCTTCCTCGGAATTGGGGTCGCGCAGCGAACCCTCGATCTGGGACAGGCCTTCGAGCATCTTGTCGGTGCGATTCACTACCCACACCGGCTGCCCGCGCCATTCCTGTACCACCCGCTGGCCCAATTCCAACTTGCTGATATCGACCTGGACCGGGGCGCCGGCGTTCTCCGCCTTGGCGCTAGGCAGCCAGGATTTCACGAAAGGAACCGCCAGACCCACCGCACCTGCTGCCCCGATCGCCGATGTCAGGCCGATCAGAAAGGTACGGCGGCTGGTATTTACGCCGTCATTGCTCATTGAGATCTTCTCCCCTGGAGCCTGTTTTCATCTGTCTTTTCCATCGTTCGCCGCGTTGCTCTTCCGGTGGATGCCAGGCTTCACATCCACACCCGGATCTGTGCCAGGAATGTCGAGCCACGCCAGCCACACCACCAGGGCATGGCACACACCAATGCTATGTCAGGCAGGGGCGGAAGGCCCGGACCCGGACGAACAAGGGTGTGAGAAACGGCAACACCGAACCGGTTTGTTATTTAAATCCCGCAGGACGAATGATGCCGACAACGGCGGATCAAATCGAACGAAAGCGGGCTCCGTCGGAGCGCAGGAGTGACCCAGATCAGGCAAAGATGTCCCGGACCGGGACGAGAGGTCAGAGCTCACGCTTCAGGCGGAGTAAGGCGGCCGAAATGGTAAAGAAAAAACCCACATCTTACAACCGGTTATTCCGGGGAGAGACGCCCGGTAAACCTCTGATTTGAACGCAAAAAAGCCCGGCAATGCCGGGCTTTTCGCAAGCGTGAGCGGTATTCGGTGGTGCCGATTAACGCTTGGAGTACTGCGGACGCTTACGCGCTTTGTGCAGCCCCACTTTCTTACGCTCGACTTCACGGGCGTCACGGGTGACGTAGCCGGCACGACGCAGCGCGCCGCGCATTTCACCATCGTACTCCATCAGAGCACGGGTGATGCCGTGACGAATGGCACCGGCCTGGCCGTTGTTGCCACCGCCTTTCACGGTCACGTAGACGTCGAAACGGTCAGTCATGTTCACCAGTTCCAGCGGCTGGCGCACCACCATCCGGTTGGTCTCGCGACCGAAGAACTGATCCAGCGGGCGACCGTTAACGGTGATATTACCGCTACCGGGGCGCAGGAAAACGCGTGCGGCGGCGGTTTTACGACGACCGGTTCCGTAATCGGCGTTTGCAGTTGCCATCGACTAACCCCTTAGATTTCCAGCTGCTGCGGCTGCTGAGCAGCATGAGGATGCTCGGCGCCGGCGTAGACTTTGAGTTTGCTGAACATGGCGCGACCCAGCGGAGTACGCGGCAGCATGCCCTTCACGGCCTTCTCGATAACCAGCTGCGGCTTGCTGCCGATCAGGGTTTCGAAGTTGGCTTCCTTGATGCCGCCCGGATAGCCGGTATGACGATAGTACATCTTGTTACTGGCTTTTTTGCCGGTAACCGCCACTTTCTCGGCGTTGATCACCACGATATAGTCGCCGGTGTCCACATGCGGAGTGAATTCCGGCTTGTGTTTACCGCGCAGACGACTGGCGATTTCTGTAGCCAGCCGACCCAGCGTTTTGCCGGAGGCGTCTACCACATACCAGTCGCGCTTTACGCTTTCCGGTTTCGCGCTGAAGGTCTTCATGGGAGTCTTCCCTAAAAATTTGTGCCCTAAATTCAGATGCTTACGGGTTCCGAGAACCCGCCGGCGTTAAGCCCGCCGGGCAAGAGGGCACGAATTGTACTGAAGCGCCCGGGTAAAGACAAGCACGGAAAACGGGAAATTGTTGGGTATAGTCAGCTGACTCGTTCTTGCCTGAAAAGACACCCGGAAAGACACCTGAAAAGCCGCCCGGACAGACCCGGACAGATTAAGGAGCCACCATGGAATACCGCTCTCTCGGCCATACCGAGTTGAAAGTCAGCAGCCTGTGCCTGGGCACCATGACCTGGGGCAACCAGAACACCGCCGAGGACGGCTTCGCGCAGATGGATCTGGCCCTCGAACAGGGGGTCAATTTCTTCGATACGGCGGAAATGTACGCGGTTCCGGCCAGCCCGGAAACCTCTTTCCGCACCGAAACCATCATCGGCGAATGGTTCGCCCGCACCGGCAATCGCGACAAGGTGGTGCTGGCCACCAAGGCCGCCGGCCCCGGCGATTACGTCAAACATATCCGCGGCGGCCCGCGCCTGAGCCCGGCAAGCTTGCAAGAGGCCGTGGAAGGCAGCCTCAAGCGCCTGCGGACCGATGTTATCGATGTCTATCAACTGCACTGGCCGGAGCGCCCCACCAACTATTTCGGCCGTCTCGGCTACAAGCATCGCGAGGACGATCAGGCGGTGCCGATCGCGGAAACCGTGGCCGGCCTGAAGGCACTGGTGGATTCCGGCAAGATCCGCCACTGGGGCCTGTCCAATGAAACCCCCTGGGGCACCATGACCTTCCTCCGCGAAGCGGAAAGGATCGGCCTGGAGCGTCCGGTATCGATCCAGAACCCCTATTCCCTGCTCAACCGCAGCTTCGAAGTGGGCCTGGCCGAGGTAGCGCACCGTGAAGGCGTCGGCCTGCTCGCCTACTCCCCACTGGCCTTCGGCCTGCTCAGCGGCAAATACCGTCACGGCCAGCAGCCGGAAAAAGCCCGGCTGACGCTGTTCAAGCACTTCTCCCGCTACACCAATGACCAGTCCATCGCCGCCACCGAGGCTTATTGTCAGTTGGCGGAGCAACACGGAATCAGCCCCACCCAACTGGCGCTGCAGTTCGTCACCACCCGGCCCTTCGTCACCAGCAACATCATCGGCGCCACCACCCTGGAGCAGCTCCGGGAGAACCTGGACAGCGTCAACCTGAACTGGAATGACGAGTTGGAAAAGGAGATCGAAGCGATTCATACCCGCTTCCCTTATCCGGCGCCCTGACGCGCGAACTGCGCTCGGGCAATTCGCAAAGCGAGAACCACGAAGCTACTGTAGGAGCCAGCCCTGCTGGCGAATGCTCCCACCATTCGGGAACGATTCATTCGCCAGCAGGACCGGCTCCCACAGCGGCCTTGTAGCTACCCCCGGCACATGTTTCCCAGCCCCTCTTGACGACATCCCGGTTATCGGCGCAATGTTAACACCGTTAACACAGCATCGGGATCAGCATGTCCTCCACCTATCACCACGGCGATCTGTACCGTCAGGCGCTGGAACAGGCGCAGGCCCTCCTTCACGAGGAAGGCGCGGCGGCGGTCACTTTACGTGCCCTGGCGCGCCGCCTGCGGGTGACCGCGCCGGCGCTGTACCGGCATTTTCGCAACCGTGACAGTCTGCTGGCCGCCCTTGCCGAGCACGGTTTCCTGGAGCTGCGCCGGCAACTGCTGGCGGTTCGGCGGGATGACGCCCTGGAGCGGCTCACCGGCATCGGCCAGGCCTACATCGCCTTTGCTCAGGCCCAACCCAATCTGTACCGGCTGATGTTCGGCGGCCAATTGCTGCCGCGCGGCGCCCATCCGGACCTGGACGCCGCTGGCCTGGGCGCCTTCGCCGTATTGCAGCAAAGCATTGATGACGCTCTCGACGCCGGCTACCTGAATGGCCAGCCGGCCGGCCCGCTGACCGCCGCCGCCTGGTCCCTGGTGCACGGTTTCGCCGAACTGACCATTGATGGCCACCTGCCCGACGAACAGCAGGCACCAGGCCTGGCGGCGCTGGTCACCCGGCTGCTGCTGCCCGGCGGCCCGCCTTCCCACCATGACAACACCCTCTGAGGAGCCCACCATGCCCAGCCCCAGCACACTGCGAATAGGCCGACGCTACCGCGCCAACCGCCTGCAAGGCCCCTATGATGTTCTGGTCATCGGTTCCGGCATCGGCGGGCTCAGCGCCGCCGCCTGTCTGAGCAAGCTCGGCAAGAAGGTGGCGGTGTTCGAGCAGCATTACACCGCCGGCGGCTTTACCCATGCCTACGAGCGCAACGGCTACGAGTGGGACGTCGGCGTTCACTACATCGGCGACGTGGGCAAGGATCACACCCTGGCGAAACGGCTGTTCGACCATATCAGTGACGGCCAATTGAAATGGGCGCCGATGGCCCCCTGCTACGACCGCATCCACCTTGGCGACCGGCAGTACGATCTGATGGCCGGTCCCAAGGCCTTCGTCGAGACCTTGAAACAAGCCTTCCCCAACGACCACGCCGCCATAGACCGCTATATGGCGCTCACCGCCAAGGCCGCCACCGCGATCCAGGTGCTGACCACCGCCAAGGTGCTGCCCGGCGCCGCCGGTAAACTGCTGGCCAAGGGGCTGAGTCTCACCGGGGCCGGCAAGCTGAACCGGCCCACCGCCGAAGTGCTGGGTGAGCTGACCGACAATCACGAGCTGATCGCGGTGCTCACCGGCCAGTGGGGCGACAACGGCCTGCCACCGGAACAGTCCAGCTTTCTGATCCACGCCATCATCGCCCGCCATTATCTGTACGGCGGTTTCTATCCGGTGGGCGGCGCCTCGGCCATGGCCACAACCATTATCCCGGTGATCCAGCAAGGCGGCGGCGACGTCTTCACCTATGCCGACGTGCGGGAGATCGTCATCGAGAACGGTCGCGCCACCGGTCTGAGGCTGGCGGACGATAATGTGGTTTCCGCGCCGGTGATCATCAGCGACGCCGGTGTCTTCAACACCTTCCAGAACCTGTTGCCGGATGCCTGCCCGCAACGCCAGGGCTACCTGGACCGGCTGACCCGGGTGCAGCGTTCCATGGCCAGCGCCTGCCTGTACGTGGGCCTGAACGCGGACGCCGCCAGCCTGGGACTGCCGAAAACCAATTTCTGGATTTACCCGGACAGCGACTATCAACGGCAACTGGAGCAAGCCCTGGCGGCCCCCGATGAGCACGATATTCCGCTGACCTATATATCCTTTCCCAGCGCCAAGGACCCCAGCTTCAGCGAACGCTATCCGGGCCGCGCCACCATCGAGATCGTCGCCGCCGCCCCCTACGAATGGTTCCAGGCCTGGGATGGCACGCCCTGGGGCAAACGGGGGGACGATTACGACGCGCTCAAGGAAGCATTCTCCCAGCGGCTGCTGGAAAAACTGTTCGAGAAAATGCCGCACCTGCGGGAGCACCTCGATTACTACGAGCTGTCCACTCCGCTTTCCACCGCCTATTTTTGCCGCTACCCCAGCGGTGAGATTTATGGCCTGAACCATGATCCGAACCGGTTCGAGCAACAATGGCTGCGCCCCAAGACCACCATTCCCGGCCTCTATCTCACCGGCCAGGACGTGCTTACCTGCGGCGTCGCCGGCGCCATGATCGCCGGGCTGGTCACCGCCATTTCGGTGGGCGGCGTGCGCGCCCTGCCGTTGGCCAAGGCCATGTTCGCGGGCTGACTATTCATGGAGTAATCATGGTTCGTTTCTGGCTGGCGCTGTTGCTGTTGTCCCCCTGGCTGCTGTGGCAGGCGAAACGCACTCGGGCGACCACCCCTCGCCTGCCGGAGGCGGGCGGCGCCCCCAGCGGCCAAAGCGGAGAGGCCGGACCGGCGCTACGGCTGCTGGTGGTGGGAGAGTCCACCGCCGCCGGCGTCGGTGTTGGTGACCATCAACAAGGCCTGGCGGCGCATTTGGCCGCGCAATTGAGCCGGCGCCATGGCCGCACCGTGTTGTGGCGAACCGTGGGCGTCAACGGCATTCGCGCCGCCGCGCTGATCGGGCACCTGCCCAGGGTGCCGGAGACGGATGTAGTGATAATCAGCCTCGGCGTCAACGACACCACCGGCCTGACCCGGCGCCGCGGCTATCGCCACGCATTGACGGAGCTGATCGCCGAACTACGGCGGGACAAAGCCGAGCTACCGGTTTATCTGCTGGCGGTGCCTCCAATGCAGCGTTTCACCGCTCTGCCCCGGCCGTTACGAGACCTGCTGGGTTGGCGTGCACGGGGGTTGGATCAAGTGCAGCAAGAGCTCGCCCGCGCGCTGGCCGGCGTACACCACCTGGCTTATCCACCCGTTGAAGGCAAGGATCTGCTGGCCGAGGACGGTTATCACCCGTCCGAACAAGGCTATGCGTTTATCGCCCGAACAGTGGCGGACGACATCAGCGTGCCTTGAACGCCTAGCCCCCGTTTCCGTAAAACGCCGCGTCCGGCAGACTTTGGATCGCCAGCCGGGAGCTGCGGATGTGCAGGCGGGTACAGCGCTCCGCTCGCTTCGGATTGCCGGCCAGAATCGCCTCCCCCATGATCTGATACTCGCGGAAGCGGCGCGGCGGGTTGGTGAACTGGTCGTAGGACTGAAACTGCTGGCGCAGCAGCTGCACCATGGTCGCCGGCAGCATGCGTGGTAATTCCCGATTGCCGCCGATGTCGATCATCACACCGTAAAAGCGGTCCCGTTGCTCCAGATAGGCGAAACTCAACCCACGCCGGCGGTGAGCCAGCAGTTCGTCAAAAACTTCTTCAAAACGCTGGCGATGATCGGCCTGGTCGATGCGCTGGGCCGCCAGCCGCGCCGCCAGCCCCAGCAATACCTCGATGTTCTGCAACAGGTCGCGTACTTCATCCCGGCTCAGCGAGCGGATATAGGCGCCCTTGTGCCGGGTCAGCGTAATGATCCGTTCCGCCGCCAGCCGCTTCAGCGCCTCCCGCACCGGTCCCCGGCTCACCCCCAGCTCGCGGGTCAGATCCGCTTCCACCAGCCTCTGCCCCGGCACATAACGGCCGCTGCCAATGCCTTTGCAAATGGCCTGGATCACCGCATCCGGTGAACTCAGCGGCGGCGTGACCGGCGGGGTGGCGTCTTCGGCTCTGCGCATGGGGAACGGTCCTTGATCATCGTTTTTAGGGGCCGGAGCAGGCTGGCAGCGCATTTTAATGAGGCCTCGCCCGGCACGCATCCTCGAATTATGTTAGCAATATTGTCCTACGATATTGACCCACAATAGTCCATGGGCTAGTTTCAGACAAACGCAACACCTCACTACCCGCCGCGCGCCGTCGACGCCCGGCGTATAAACACAACAACCATTTGAGGAGGCACACCATGCCACGTTGGATCACCACGGCAGCGGCCATCACCGCTCTGGGCGTCATCGCTCCCGCGGTTCAGGCCGAACCCCTGAAAATCGCCATCATCGAATCCCTGTCCGGCCCGCAAACCTCCACCGGGCGCCTGATCGCCACCGCCGCTGAGTATGTGATCGATCAGACCAACGCCAACGGCGGTTTCAATGGCGAACCCATCCAGGTGAAAGAGTACGACAACGCCGGCGACACCTCCGGCGCCGCCACCAAGTTCCGCGAAGCCGCCGCCGACGGCGCTCACGTCATTATTCAGGGCGCTTCCTCGGCGATTGGCGGCCAGGTCACCGAAGACGTGCGCAAGCACAATATCCGTAACCCCGACAATCCGATCATCTATATCAATGTCGGTGCCGAGGCCATGGAGCTGCGCGGCAAGAAGTGTCATTTCCACGCCTTCCACTTCACCACCACGGCGCCCTATCGCACCGTCCCGCTGATGCAGGTCATGTCCGAACAGGGCGATCTGGGCAAGCGCGTTTATTCCATCAACCAGAACTACTCCTGGGGCCGCGACATGGAGGCCGCCATCGTCGACAACGCGGACCGGTTTGATTACCAGGTGGTGGACAAGGTGCTCCACGAGGTGAACCGGATCCAGGACTTCTCCCCGTTCGTGGCCCGCATCAAATCGGAAAATCCGGATTCCGTGATCACCGGCAACTGGTCCAATGACCTGCTGCTGCTGATGAAGGCGGTGGGCGACGCCAACCTGGATATCACCTTCGGCACCATCTTCATGGACCAGCCCGGCAATGTGGCCAACGCCGGTGATGTGGCCGAGGGCCATTACGTGGCCCACAGCAGCAACATAGAACTGCTCGACGAGGCCGGCACCGAAGCCTACAAGAAAGCCACCGGTCACTATCCGGTGTTCATCGAACCGACCACTCTGAACGGCGTCGGGCTGTTCGCGGAAGCCCTGAAAAAAGTGAATTTCGACGGCGGCGATATCGACGTCAACGAAATTGCCCTGGCGATGGAAAACACCACCTTCGATAACGGTCTGGGCGGCATGCATGTCCGCAAAGCGGATCATCAGGCGGTGATCCCCATCGTGGTGTCCCAGGTGGCCAGCGGCGTCAAGTACCCGGTGGACGGCACCGAACTGGGCTTCAAGCCGATCAAGACCGTGGCCGGCGAGGACGCCATCTATCCGGCCCAGGACAGCTGCCGCATGCGGCGCCCGAAATAACCCATCCCGCTTTGATTCCGCGGCCGCGCCTCCCCGGGAGCCGGCCGCCATACTGATAACAACATCGGGAGAGACGCATGGAGTTCTTGATCGTCTCCACGCTGAACGGCGTCATCTACGGCATGCTCCTGTTCATGGTGTCCGCCGGGTTGACGTTGATTTTCGGCATGATGGGCGTGCTCAACTTCGCCCACGCTTCGTTCTACATGTTGGGCGCCTACTTCGCCTACACCCTTTCCGGCCTGTTCAATTTCTGGGTGGGGCTGATCGTCGCCCCGCTATTGGTGGCCATCATCGGCATGTTCATCGAGCGTTACATGCTGCGCCGGGTGCATGCCCATGGCCACGCCCACGAGCTGCTGCTGACCTTCGGCCTGGTGTTCATCTTCGAGGAGTTGATCAAGCTGTTTTACGGCGACTTCCCGGTGAATTATCAGCGTCCGGACTACCTCAATTTCGCCATTTTCAATCTGTTCGGTACCGACTATCCGTTCTATCGCGTGTTCATCGGCCTGGTGGCGCTGTTGATGTTCATCGTGCTGTTCGTGCTACTGACCCGCACCCGCGTGGGCATGGTGGTGCGTGCCGCCGAACGCCTGCCGGACACCGCGCGGGCGCTGGGGCATAACGTGCCCATGGTGTTCCTCGGCGTGTTCGGCGCCGGCGCGGCCCTGGCCGGCTTGTCCGGCGCGGTGGCCGGCGCGTTCTTTCCCACCAATCCGAACATGGCCCTGGAGCTGGGCGTGATCGTTTTCGTGGTGGTGGTGGTCGGCGGGCTCGGGTCCCTGGCGGGCTCGCTGATCGCCTCATTGCTGATCGGCGTGTTCAGTTCCTTCGCGGTGGGCCTGGACTGGTCACTGGCTTCACTGTTCAGCCTGATCGGCCTGGGAGACTGGGCCAACAGTCTGGGCGGCCTGGTGACCATGCCGCTGTCCTCGATTTCCGCCACCGTTCCCTTCCTGTTGATGCTCATCGTGCTGCTGGTGCGTCCAGCCGGCCTGATGGGTTCAAAGAATTGAGGAGGCCACGATGCGATACGCCCTGATTGCCATCCTGGCCCTGCTGGCGCTGCTGATCATCGCGCCGCCCCTGCTCGGCACCGGCTGGCAGTACGCTCTGATCAACGCCTTGATCGCCGCCCTGTTCGCCGCGGCCTTCAATCTTCTGGTGGGCCAGGGAGGCATGTTGTCCTTCGGTCACGCCGCCTATTTTGGTGTCGGCGCCTTCACCGTGATCCATCTGATGCAGTCGGTGGAATACGGGGATATCCCCTTCCCCACCGTGCTGCTGCCGCTGGCCGGTGCCGCCGTCAGCCTGCTGTGCGGCGCCCTGGCCGGCTTCTTCGCCACCATGCGTTCCGGCGTCTATTTCGCGCTGGTGACCCTGGCTCTGGCGGAACTGCTGCACTCCCTGGCGCCGCACTGGGATGAAATGTTCGGCGGCGAAGCCGGATTATCGTCCATGCGCATGCCCTCGCTCGGCTTCACTTTCGGCTCCACGCTGGAGGTGTATTACCTGACGCTGTCCTGGGTGGTGATCTGCATCGGCCTGCTCTACGCCTACACCCGCACGCCTTTCGGACGGCTCACCCTGGCATTACGCGACAACGAGCAGCGCATCCGCTTCATGGGCTTCAACGCCCACGGCACCAAGATCGTGGTATTCGCCATCTCCGCCATGTTCTCCGGTGTCGCCGGCAGCCTCATGGCAATCTCCAACGAAACCGCCAACTACAGTGTGTTCAGCACCCAGGTCTCGGCCCTGGTGGTGCTGCATACCTTCGTTGGCGGTTCCACCATCTTCTTTGGTCCGATCGTCGGCGCTTGCGTGCTGTCACTGTTCACCTTCGTGGTCTCGGGCGTCACCCACTCGTGGATGCTCTATCAGGGCATCATCTTCGTGCTGGTCATGCTGTTCGCGCCCAAGGGCATCGGCGGCGTCATCCAGGCTCACATCGAACAACGCCATGCCTTGCCCTGGAAGCGGCTGGCCGCCCCGTACGCGCTCGCCACCCTGGCCGGCTTGATGGTCGCCTGCGCCACCGTGTTCGTGGTGCAGAGTCTGGAAATCGTGCTGTCCCGGGAGTACGCGGCGGCGGTGGCCCGCACCGGCGAATATGCGCCATACACGGTGTTCGCCCGGGAATGGCAGGTGTTCCATCCCTTCACGTGGCTGTTCCCGGTGCTGTTGCTGGTGCCCGGTCTGTACCTGCTGCGTCGCGCCTTCGCCCGCATCCAAACGTTATGGGATAAGGACGACGACGATGACAACGGCGACATCGCCGCCGCCCCGCGGGAACTGATGGAAGGAGGCCACTGATGGACACCGCAATGCAGCCCGACGTCCTGGTTATCGACGACTTGCAAAAACACTTCGGCGGCCTGGAAATCATGCGCGGCGTGGACCTCACGATTAAGCAAGGTGAACGTCACGCCCTGGTCGGCCCCAACGGCGCCGGCAAATCCACCTTGTTCAACCTGATTTCCGGCGAGCATCGACCCAGCGGCGGGCAGATCTATCTGCGCGGCCAGCGCATCAGCGGTCTGAAACCGGAACAGATCAGCCGTCGCGGTCTGACCCGGTCGTTTCAGATCACCAATGTGTTCAGCCGCATGAGCGCTTTCGAAAACATCCGCATCGGTGTCATGGCCCGGCACGGCATTCGCTTCAACCTGTATCGGCGGATCAAACCGATGCGCGCCATCAATGACGAAGCCCATGCTCTGCTGCAACAAGTGCGTCTGGACCATCGTGCCGACAACCTGGCTTCGGACCTTACCTACTCGGAGCAACGGGCGCTGGAGATCGGCATGACCCTGGCCACCGGCGCGGAAGTAATCTTGCTGGACGAACCCACCGCCGGCATGTCCCGGGACGAAACCGCCTACATGGTGGAGTTGATCCGCCAGGTCACCGAAGGCAAGACATTGATGATGGTGGAGCACGACATGAGCGTGGTGTTTGGACTGTGCGACCGCATCTCGGTGCTGGTCTACGGCCGCATTCTCGCCACCGGCAGTCCCGAGGAGATTCGCTCTAATCAGGAGGTGCAAAGCGCCTATCTGGGCGAGGAGGAGGAACACTGATGCTGTTGGACATCGACCATCTGCACGCCTATTACGGCAAGAGCCATATTCTGCACGGCGTGCGTTTCACCATGCCGGAACCCCGCATCGTCGCCTTGCTGGGGCGCAACGGCGCCGGCCGCTCCACCACCCTGAAAGCGATGATGGGTCTGGTGCTTCCCAGCCAGGGCAAGGTGGCGCTCAATGGCGAGGATCTGGCCGGCCGGCCGGCCCATGTCATCGCCCGGCGCGGCCTGGGTTACGTACCGGAAGAACGTCAGGTCTTCCCCAACCTCACCGTGGAAGAAAATCTGATGATGGGCATGCAGACCGGCGCCGAGGGCGCCCCTCGCTGGCAGGCGGAGGATATGTACCAGTACTTCCCCCGCCTGCGTGAACGCCGCAATCAGAAAGCCGGCTACATGTCCGGCGGCGAACAGCAAATGCTCACCATCTGCCGTTCGCTGCTCGGCAATCCACTGGTGCTGCTGGTGGATGAACCCACCGAAGGACTGGCGCCAATGATCGTGCAAGTGGTCATGGACGTGATCCGTGACATTCACCAGCGCGGCGTGGGGGTGTTGCTGGTGGAACAGAAGATGACCATGGCCTTGCGCGTGGCCAGCCATGTACTGGTGATGGGACACGGCCAGATCGTCTTCACCGGTTCCACCGCCGACATGCAGGCGCGGGATGACATTCGCCGCGACTGGTTGGAAGTGGCCTGAGGAGAGCAGTGTGAACCATCCCAGCAATCGCTTCGACATGCATTACGAAACGCACTTCGGAGGTCGTGTCATTCGCTGTTTCCGGCAGCGGCCCGTCTCGGTGCAAGCCATGCTGCAATCCGCCCTGGAACGCAATCCCGACGGCGATGCCTTCGTGGTCGAGGGCGAACGCGTCAGCTATCGCCAACTGGCACGGCGGGCCTCGCGGGTCGCCGCCGCCTTCCATGAACTTGGCGTGCGTCCCGGGGACCGGGTGGCGCTGGTGCTGCGCAACGGCCCGGCGTTGATGTACGGCCTTTATGGCGCGCTCTGGCTCGGCGCCATCGCGGTCCCTCTGAACGCCCGTGAACAAGGCGCCGGGCTCGGCTATATTTTTTCCGATTGCGCGCCCAAAGTGGCTATCGCCGAAGCCGACCTGGTGCAGCGGCTGCACGACGGCGGCGCCACCAAAGATCTGGTCGCACTGTTCGCGGCGGGAGGCGACGCCGAAGGAGCCCGCCCCTTCGAGGCTTTGCTCGGAGGCGCCGACACCAGGCTGCCGCTGGCCTGCCCCGGGCAGGAAGACACCGCCGTTCTGCTCTACACCTCCGGCACCACCGGCCGCCCCAAGGGCGCCATGCAGACCCACCTCAATATCGCTCATACCGTCAAACTGTGGGAAAAATCCATGGATCTGCGCTTCGCCGAGCGCTCCGTCCTGGCCGTTCCCGGCAGCCACGTCACTGGTTTGATGGGCATCATCTTCACCATGGCACACATGGCCGGCTGCACTCTGATCATGCCGCAATTCGACGCCGCCGAATTCAATCAACTGGTCGCCGATGAAAGCGCCACCAGCACCATCATGGTTCCAGCCATGTACAAGCTGTGTCTGATGCGCGCCAACTTCGACACGCTCGATCTGAGCAGTTGGCGGGTCGGTGCATTCGGCGGCGCCCCCATGCCGGAATCGACCATCGTCGAGTTTGGCCAACGGCTGCCGCACCTGCAATTAATGAATGCCTACGGCGCCACGGAAACCTGCACCGCCGTCACCGCCATGCCACCGGAAACACAGCTGGAGCACCTGGACAGCATCGGACGGGTATTGGATGGCGTGGATATCCGCATCATGGACGAACAAGGCCAAGAGCGGCCGGCGGGGGAGTCCGGGGAGTTATGGATCTCCGGGCCGGTGGTGATTCCCGGCTACTGGCAGGATGCGGAACGCACCGCGGAGAATTTCGTCGACGGCTATTGGCGCTCCGGCGACATCGGTGACATCAGCGCCGATGGCTATGTGCGCATCTTCGACCGCAAGAAGGACATGATTATTCGCGGCGGTTACAACATCTACTGCATCGAAGTGGAAAACGCCATCGCCTATCACCCGGCCGTGGCCGAGTGCGCGGTGATCGGCGTGCCGGATCCGGTGCTCGGCGAAAAAATCCTGGCGGTGATCAGCAGTCAGGACAGCGACCTCGATGCGGACACGCTCCGCCGCTTCTGCGCCGAACGCCTGGCCGACTACAAAGTCCTCGATTTTGTTCATCTGCAACGGGAGCCGCTACCGCGCAACGCCAACGGCAAAGTGATGAAGACCACCTTGCGCGACCGCCTCGCCCACCCTGAAACCGAACCCTGTTGAGAACCACCATGGATTTCGCCTACCCGGAAAAAACACAAACCCTGATCGCCCAGCTCAATGCGTTCATGGACGAGCATATCTATCCCAACGAAGCTCGCTACGACGAGGAGCTGGCCGCCGGCAACTACTGGCCGGAAGTGATTGAGGAATTGAAGCCGAAAGCCCGCGCCGCCGGACTGTGGAACCTGTTCCTGCCGGAATCGGAATACGGCGCCGGACTCACCAATCTGGAATACGCCCCCCTGTGCGAAATCATGGGGCGGGTAATGTGGGCGCCGGAAGTGTTCAACTGCTCGGCACCGGACACCGGCAATATGGAAGTGCTGGCCCGCTACGGTACCCCGGAGCAGCAAAAACAATGGCTGCAGCCGCTGCTCGACGGCGAGATCCGCTCCTGCTTCGCCATGACCGAACCGGACGTGGCCTCCTCCGACGCCACCAACATCCAAAGCGCCATCGTGCGTGACGGTGACGACTACGTCATCAACGGGCGCAAATGGTTTTCTTCCGGATCGCCGGATGAGCGCTGCAAGATTTTCATCTTCATGGGCAAGACCGACCCGGACAACCCCAACAGGCACAAACAGCAATCCATGATTCTGGTGCCCCGGGATACCCCGGGCATTACCGTCGTCCGCCCGCTGCCCGTCTTCGGCTTTTCCGGCACGCCGGACGTCACCGGAGAAGTCCGTTTCGAAAACGTGCGCGTACCCGCCAGCAATATGCTGCTGGGCGAAGGCCGTGGTTTTGAAATCGCCCAGGGCCGCCTCGGCCCCGGCCGTATCCACCACTGCATGCGTCTGATCGGCCTGGCGGAACGGGCGCTGGAGAAAATGTGCAAACGCACCCAGGAGCGGGTCGCCTTCGGCAAGCCGGTGGCGGAACAAACCGTGACCCTGGAACGCATCGCCGAATCCCGTATTCTCATTGACCAGACCCGGCTGCTGGTACTCAACGCCGCTCACATGATGGACACCGTCGGCAACAAAGTGGCGCGCAAGGAAATCGCCATGATCAAGGTGGCCGCCCCCAACATGGCCGCCCGTGTCATCGACTGGGCCATCCAGGCCCACGGCGGCGGCGGCGTCACCAACGACTTCGGCCTCGCCAAAGCCTACGCCAACGCGCGCATGCTGCGCCTGGCCGACGGCCCCGACGAAGTCCACCGCAACCAGATCGGCCGACTGGAACTGGCGCGGTATCGTTAATCAGGCACTCTGCCTAATTGCTCTCACAAGATCACCTTGTGGGAGCGGTCCATGAATCGCGATGCCCGCACACCTACCGCACTCCGATTCTCTACCCTAGATGTCCACGAAGCCGCTGTGGGAGCCAGCCTTGCTGGCGAATTCTTCCATTCGCGGAGCGCGAGACATTCGCAGCAAGAGGCTGGCTCTTACAGCATAAAATGCTATTCTGATCGGTTGCTCGAAATACCGGGCCAGCCATCACCCTGACATACAGAACGGCTCGAAACCCGAATGACCACGACCCTTCAAGGCTATTACTACCGGGACATCTTCTAGATAACCATCTGGAGGATGTCCCATGGCCATCAAAAACAAAGCCAAAGACCGCGACCACAACAGCCGCATTCACCGCTGCTACACCGGCCCCAATAGCCTGATGAGCACACCAGGCTGGTGGATCAACCTGTTTATGAACCGCCCTCAGCGCCGGCTCAACAAACGTCTCTGCCTACAGCTTCAGCGAGGCCGGATCGACCCGGAAGAGGCTGTCTTCCCTACAGGGAACAGGAGGCCTCATGTGTATTATTGGTGATGGTGATCCCCGTACGTGCGAGGAACAGAACCGTTGGGGCAACGTCTATCCCCGTTCCGGCGGTTTATCCCCGCAACTGCGGGGAACAGGCAGTGGTTCGAAACGGCCCGGTGGCCGTGTCCGGTTTATCCCCGCACATGCGGGGAACAGATGCGGTGTGAGCGTTCGTATTTCGTGGTGGTCGGTTTATCCCCGCACGTGCGGGGAACAGAAAAGCAGAAACTTTGTAATCATTATTATTGACGGTTTATCCCCGCACCTGCGGGGAACAGACCAAATATATAGCATTGATCTAGAAGGGAAAAATTACCCCATCAAAATCCACCGACACCAGTGATCAAATTTTGTCCGCTTTTATTCTGAGCAACACATACCACCCCACCTAAGGCCGCACCAAAGGTGGGGAAAAGTGCTCGAGAGGCTCCGGTCGATATTGGAAAGCTTCCGACGGTGCGGGGAATGCCATTGGCATCGCGCACTCAGGGCTGCTAGATACGAACGGCACCCCCGCGCATAGCGGCTCCGGGGTGAGACTTTCCATGTGGGCGCGAATGGCTGGCGCCTGCTCGGGATAGATCCAGTCCAGTACATACCCCACCCGCTCCGCCACGCCGGTTTGTGCGATGCGGTGCCGCCAGCCCTGGCGTACCACATAGTCGGTGTCGGTGACGGCGAGATCCCGTTGGTATCCCAGACGAAATCCGGTCAGGGCATCCTCGAACAGCATGGCCAGATCTTCGCGGGGTGTGGTGTAGGCGTAGAAGTCGTTGGTGAGGTCGGCGAAGAACCAGTCCGCCACCTGATCCGGGTCCAGCTGTTTTTGCGCTTCGGTGATGGGGTCGCCGTAATAGCGGACCCGGGCCAGTTGCGTCAGGTTGGTGTCCCGTGGACCTCCAGGCAAGGTGGCGGAAACCGGAGCGCGGCGATTGACCTCGTCGACGATACGCAGCTCAGCGTCCAGAAAGGGAAGCACGGAGGGCGGCAGATAATCGTTGGCGTGGGCCAGTTCGTGATAAAGGGTGTTGGTCAGTCGGGGGCGCAAACGGTCTTCGCTGATCACCACCCGCTCGCCAGCGGCGGGCAAAGCGGGCATGGGCCCATCATCGGAGAGAAAACGGCTGACGACCCGGACCGGCAGGTCTTCACCGAAACCACTACGGGCATCCGGCTGTTCGTTGATCAGATCCCGCTCCTCCGGGGTGAGCCACAGGTAACGGGGATCCAGGTAGATGGCGCCGGTGAGCGCCCAGTAAAACGAGGGGCGCAGGTCGCTGGAGATCACCACGGCGGTCACTGGCCGCAGCAGGTGGCGCAAATCCGCTTGCGTCTCAGGGTCGCGTAATAACGCTTCGAAACGCTCGCCCATCCAGTCGTGGCTGACCAGCACCCGATCCATGATCCGCTCCACCGTGGGCAAATCCCCCTGCCTTCCCAATGGCGGCAGTTCCGACACCCGGCACAGCCGGGCGCCATCCAGTTGATTGTCATAGACACAACGTTCCAATACCGGCCGATAGGTTGAATCCCGCCGATAGGCTCGCACTTCCTGCAGCGGTGTTGTCGTGGCGCAGTTCGCGCCGTCTTCGGCACAGAAGTAGGGGCTGGTCACCGGCGGACGATTGCGTACCACTACCCGCGCCTGGTCAGTGAAGGTGCCTTCAGCGGTATCGACACTGGCTTCGAACACCAATACCCGATCGCCCGGCACATCAGGCGCGGTCAGGTACACAATCGCCGGGTCGCTGCCGTAGGCGAGGGAGGCGGCGGGTCCGCTCACCTGACGAAATCGGGGTGCCGAGACCGGCGCCTGGTCATCCAGCCAGAAACGCAGGGAGGTGCGCCCGCCGGCACTGACCGAGCGATCCGTTCGCAGAGCGGCCCGGGCCGGCTCGCCGTCATCCGCCACCGTGACGACAAACTCATCGCTGATGCTGCCCTGGTCCGAGCCGGCCTGGAAACGAAATCGATAACGCCCGGGGTCGCTGACCCGGAAGCTGATCGCCGGACCGTGGCGGTCCGGTAATGCCACCGGCGTGCCGTCCAGCTGTGTCCATTGGTATTGATCATACCGGTCCGGCAAAACAGCGACGATGCCCACCACTTCATTGATACGAGCGTGGCTGTCGCCATACAGGGTCAGTTCGGTGACGTCATCTTGAGGCACCGGCTCTCCGCCACTGGAGCGGCAAGCCACCAGCGGTATAAAAAACAGCAGTAGCGCGACTCTGAACATGATCCCATCCCGGTCCGAGTTATCGACAGACTGAAGGAGGGGTAATGGCGGGACAATAGGGTTTACGTTAACGGGCGGGCGTTCGGAAACAAAAACGGCGCGGCCGAAGCCGCGCCGTCGAGATCGTCCCGAAAGGCGATCAGAAGGTGTAGTTGAGCTGCGCGCCCACTACGTTGGCATCCAGTTCGTAGGTGCCGGACAGGGGCGGCTTGGTGCCGTCCTGACGGGTGATATCCGCGTCGCTGACGAAGATATGCGCGTAGCCTACATCGATGCTCATGTTGTCGGTGGGCTTGAAGCCGGCACCCAGGGTCACCCAGACGCGATCAGAGTCCGGAGACGCCGCGGACCGGTTGGAAGTACCTTGAGTGGAGTCTTCCTTGGCCACGCCGAAGCGCAACACGGTGTCGTTGGTCAGAGTGTGGCGCAGACCCAGGGAGTAACGCACGGTGTTCTCCCAGTCGAAGTTTTCCACGGCGGGGTTCGGCAACGGAGCCGGCCCACTGTGTTTGACGTCCAGTGTGCTCAGATCGCTCCACTCCATCCATTCGACGCCCAGCAGCAACTGGGTACGCTCGGTCATGTTACCAGCGTAAGAGAGCTGCAGGCTGGCCGGCAGATCGATGTCGGCTTTGCCATCGAATTTCATGTCAACAGGCGCACCCGTGGCGGCCGGGTGGAAGGTGATATCACCGTCCACGGTGTATTCCATTTTGGAGCGGTAGGCTACACCAAAGCGGTTGTTGTCGTCCGCCTGGTAGGTCAGGCCGACGTTCCAGCCCACGGCGTCATCGTCGCCTTCCAGACGGGTGGCGGCGTTTTGCAGATCCGCGTCGATGGTCTGATAGCTGACGCCCACACCCAGGTTCAGTTTGTCGGTAACCTGAATGCCCAGGGACGGGTTGATGTTCACGGTCTTGACGTCGGACTCCTGCGCGTAGAAGTCACCGGAGGTGATACCCGGAGCCACGGCGTTACCCCAGCCGTTCTGGTACTCGATCTTGGTGCCAAAAGGCGCGGTCAGGCCAAGACCGAAGGTCATAGTGTCATTGATCGGCACCGCCAGGAACGCGCTGCCCACGAACGGCTCCACATCCTTGAAGTTGCCTGGACCACCCACACCATCGGCTTTGAAATCGGTGTCGATCCAGACCTGATGACCGGTCACGGTGACCTGGGCCTTCTTCAGGCCAGCCAGAGTCGCCGGGTTGTACCATTGATTGGAAGCGTCTTCACTGAGCACCCCGGAACCGGCATAGGCGGTACCCAGGGCGGAAACGGATTGATAAGAGACAGAGAACCCGGAACCCATTGCCGAACTCACCGCCAGTGACAGCGCCGATCCTACCAGAATCGCACCTTTTATTTTCATGATTTTCTCCATCATCCTGCGAGCTGAATAAAGGCGTCCTTGGGTGAAACTCTAGCTGAGCCTCAAAATCCCTTATACACCTGATAAAAGCACCCGCCTAGCCACCACATTGGGCCAATCGCCGCCTTCCGCACGGCCATACAACATGGCCTTCACGGGGCATGCGACGTTCGCGGAACCCGGATTCCTTTTATTTTCCCCACTGGAACGGGCCCGGGACGCCTCAGCGAGCACCTGTGCGCAAAGGTTATACAGAGATATACATTTGGGGAAGATTTGTATTGTAAAACCGCACCCACGTGCCGGATCGCCCCAAGGCGACCGGTACGTGGGGGGAGCAGGAGTGGAGGGGCGAATCAACCAGCGAGCAGGGCCCGGCTGATGATGGTCTTCATGATCTCATTGGTGCCACCGTAGATACGCTGCACCCGGGAGTCAGCGAACATGCGTGCCACCGGATACTCCCACATATAGCCGTAGCCGCCGTGCAGCTGCACGCATTCATCGACGATTTCGCATTGCAGGTCGGACACGTAGTACTTGGCACCGGCGGCGGTGGGGACGTCCAGCTCCTTCTTCAGATGCAGCTCCAGACAGCGGTCCACGTAGGCACGGGCCACTTCCAGCCGGGTGTGCATCTCCGCCAGCTTGAACTGGGTGTTCTGGAAGTCAGCGACGCGACGCCCAAAGGCCGTGCGCTCCTTCACATAGTCGAGGGTATGCTCGAACGCGCTTTCCGCCATGGCCAGGCCATTGATGGCGATGCCCAGACGCTCCTGAGGCAGTTCCTGCATCAGGTAAATGAAGCCCATGCCTTCCTCACCGATCAGGTTCTCCGCCGGCACTCTCACGTCCTGGAAGAACAGCTCCGAGGTGTCCTGGGCCTTCATGCCCACCTTCTTCAGGTTCTTGCCTTTCTCGAAGCCCGGTGTCCCCGCGTCCACCAGCAACAGGCTGATGCCCTTGGCCCCCTTCTCCGGATCGGTCTTGGCCACCACGATGACGATATCGGCGTTTTGACCATTGGTGATGAAGGTTTTGGAGCCGTTCAGGATGTAGTGATCGCCCTGTTTCACCGCATTGGTCTTGACCCCTTGCAGGTCCGAGCCGGCACCGGGCTCGCTCATGGCGATGGCGCCGATCAGCTCACCGGTCACCATCTTCGGCAGGTACTTCTGCTTGAGCGCCTCCGAGCCATAGTGCTCGATATAGGGAGCGACGATCTCGGTATGCAGGCCCCAGCCGATACCGGTCAGGCCGGCGCGGGAAACCTCCTCGCTGACCACCACGCTGTAAAGGAAATCCGCGCCAATGCCACCGTAGGCTTCGCTGACCATCGGGCACAGAAACCCCTGTTCCCCCGCTTTACGCCACAATTCGCGCGGTACCTGGCCCTCCTCTTCCCATTGTTCATGGTGAGGTACGGCTTCATTTTCCAGAAAACGGCGGACGGTATCGCGGAACGCTTCGTGGTCGGAACTGAAAAGGGTACGGGGGATCATGATGTTCTCCGGTTGTTGTTGGGTAAACCGGCACTCAGCCGGCGAAACAGTCAACCAGAGTGAAACAAGTGGCGCGGGCGGACAATGACCAAAACGATCAGGCCAGGTGCTCTCTCGCCAGGTATTCCTGCGATTGCATTTCCAGCAAACGACTGCGGGTACGCTCGAATTCAAACTCCAGGCGCCCGCCCGCATAGAGGTCCTCGATCGGCACCTCGGCGGTCATCACCAGCTTGACCCCACGGTCATAGAATTCGTCGACCAGGTTGATGAAACGGCGGGCGCGGTCGTCGGTGGCCACGCCCATGCGTTCCACGCCGGACACCAGCACGGTATGGAATTCCCGTGCGATTTCGATGTAATCGTTCTGGCTGCGCGGACCGTCACAGAGCGCCTCGAATTCGAACCAGACCACATCATCGGCGGATTTCAGAGTGGCGATCTTGCGCCCTTCCACCAGAATATTGCCCTGCTCCCGGCGGCGGCCATGATCACCGGAAAGCGCTTCGAACCGTTCGCAAATAAAGCGGTCCGCTTCCGGCCCCAGCGGGCAATGGTACAGCTCGGCCTGCTCCAGCAAGCGCAACCGGTAATCCTTGCCGCCGTCCACGTTGAGCACCCGGGTGTGCTGCTTGATCAAGGCAATGGCCGGCAGGAAACGGGCCCGTTGCAGACCATCCTTATAAAGCCCGTCCGGCTCGATATTGGACGTGGCCACCAGCGTTACCCCCTGGTCGAACAGGGTCTCCATGATGGTGCCAAGAATCATGGCGTCGGTGATGTCGGTGACGAAGAATTCGTCGAAACACAGCACCCGGTAACGTTGGGCGAATTCCCGGGCAATATTGGTGAGCGGGTTTTTCTCCCCCTGGCGGGCGCGCATTTCCCGGTGGATCCGCTGCATGAAGCGGTGGAAGTGCATGCGCCGTTTTTCCTCGAACGGCAGCGCCTCGAAGAACACATCCATCAGGTAGGTCTTGCCACGACCCACGCCGCCCCACATGTACAGGCCCATTTCCGGTGTTGGCTTGCGTTTGCGCAGCCGGCCCAGCAAGCCGCCGCCATTGCGTGGCTCAAGCAGCCGGTGATAGAGAGCATCCAGGGCCCGTACAGCCTCTTCCTGGGCAGCGTCGTGCATGAACTCCGGGCTGGCCAGATCGGCCTGATACTTCTCTAGCGGCGTCATCGGTTGGGCAAACTCAAACGGCCAGTGGACGGCGGCTCAATGTAGCGTTCTCATTGCCAGGAGACAAGCGACACGCGGCATCCGGGCTTCCGAATTCACGGCAATCGCGAAGCGGCCACGTCGCGCAATTCCAACAGATGACCGTGGAAAAAATGGCCACTTTCGGGGAAGCGGATCAGGTCCGGCGCCAAGGGGGTGGTCTCGACCCAGCGGAACACCTTGTCCACCGGCACCACTTCGTCGTCCTCGCCCTGCACCACCGTCACCGGGCAGCCGACCGATTCGATCTCGTCAAAGGGGTAGTTGTGCACCGCCGGAGCCACCAGAAACAGCGCTTTCGGCCCGCTGCCATTGGCGGCCAGAATCTCGGCGCCACGGGCGGCCACGAAAGTGCCAAAGGAAAATCCCGCCAACCAGAACGGCAATCCCGGGTAGCGCTTACTCAGCCAGTTATGCACCGCCACCAGGTCCTCGGTTTCGCCGATACCCTCACTGTAAGCGCCCTGGCTGGCGCCGACACCGCGAAAGTTGAATCGCACCACGGCGGCCTCCGCCTCGCGGGCGGCGCGACTCAGCGTGGTGACGACCTTGTTGTCCATGGTGCCGCCGAACAACGGATGAGGATGACAGATAATGGCGATCATCCGCGGGTTTTCGGTGGTCCCTTCCAGCACGGCCTCGAGTTTGCCTTCCGGCCCGTCCAGCAACAGCCGTTCTGAGCTCATGATTATCCTCCCGAATTCCTGGTGTGGCGCGCGTTTTCCCGCCGGTCCCTAACGCTGATCCGGCTCATGTTTTTAAATGCCGGCGGCCGTTTACAGTTGGCGCCCGGGCGATGTCTGTGCTGCAATACGGCTTGATCCGGGTACGGCACCAAACCGCGCAGTCGTCGTTGTATGGTGCATGACAATGGTGGACGGCGCGAGCCGTGTGGAACGGAGCCGGTCCACCGGGTATCTGGTGCGCCATCCGGGTAGTAGGACCTGTTCAGGGTCGCTAGGAGTATGACATGGATATGCTGACAACCAATCTGATCTCATTCGCCGTGGGCCTGGTGCTGGGCGCCGGCCTGCTTTATTGGCTGCTGCCCGCGCGCCGCCAGTCCAGCCGCGTGCTGCGCGACCGCGATGATGCCCGCCAGGCGCTCAATCACTACCGGGATCAGGTGGATCATCATTTCCTGCGTACCGCCGAGTTGGTCAACGAACTGACCAACGCCTATCGCGCGGTACATCAGCAATTGTCCGAAGGCGCCAGTGAATTGTGCAGTGAAGCGGGGCGCCAGCGGGCCGCCGCCAAATCCCTGGACGCCGCCGGCGAACAGAACATGCCGGTATCCCAACCGCTGGATTACGCGCCCAAGGCCAAAGGCACTCTGGCCGAGGATTTCGGTCTGCGCGCCAATCCGGACGGGCCGTTCGAACCGGTCAACGTGGACGACAACGCCAAGCCGGCGAACTTCGTCGAGCCGCCGCGGGATTACGCGGACGTGGACAGCGAAAGCGACGACAAGAAAGCCTGAAACCCTTCGCGGCCGGGGCCGCTTCCCACGGAGGAGCTACCAAGCTGCTGTGGGAAGCGGCCTCGGCCGCGAATCAATTCTCGATAGTCTTCAAGCAGCCGCTCAGCGGGCGGAGTGGCCTTTCAGCTCCACTTTCACCTTCTCGTGCTCTTGCAGCCCTTCGTAGTAGCGGCGCAGCACTTCCAGCACTTCCGGGCGGCTGAAGTTGTCCGGCACATCACCGCCTTCGCTCAGCAGCTTGCGCAGCTTGGTGCCGGAAACCAGTACCCGGTCTTCCGCTTCATGCGGACAGGTGCGCATGGACGCCATGGTGCCGCACTTGTCGCACCAGAAAGTCCAATCGATTTTCAGCGGCTGGGTGATCAGCGCGTCATCGGCGATTTCATCGAAAATATGGTGGGCGTCGAACGGACCGTAGTAGTCGCCCACGCCGGCATGGTCACGACCAACGATCAAATGGGAGCAGCCGTAATTCTGACGGAACAGGGCGTGCAGCAGCGCCTCGCGAGGCCCGGCATAACGCATGTCCAGCGGGTAGCCGGATTGCACCACGGTGTTCTTCACGAAGTACTTGTCGATCAGGGTGCCAATGGCTTCCTGGCGCACCTCGGCGGGGATATCGCCGGGTTTCAGGTTGCCCAGCAGGGAATGCACCATGACACCGTCGCAGATCTCGATGGCGATTTTCGCCAGGTGCTCATGGGAGCGGTGCATCGGGTTCCGGGTCTGGAAAGCGGCCACGGTTTTCCAGCCTTTTTCCTCGAACATGGCGCGGGTTTCAGTGGGCGTCATATAGATGCCGGCGTACTTGGTGGGGAACTCGCCCTGGCTGAACACCTTGACCGGACCGGCCAGGTTCACTTCGCCCTGGGCCATCACCATCTTCACGCCCGGGTGCTCTTCATCGGTGGTCTTGAACACCTGCTGGCATTCGTGGGCCTTGTCGATGCCGTACTTTTCGGTCAGCGTCAGCACGCCCATGATCTCACCGGCCTCATCCACCAGCGCCACGTCCTGCCCTTCATTCAAGCCCTCGGCGGTGGCCGCGTCGGTGGACAGGGTGATCGGGATCGGCCAGAACACGCCGTCCGCCAGCGTCATGTTGTCACACACGCTCTGCCAGTCCGCCTTGCCCATGAACCCGTCCAGGGGGGTGAAACCGCCGATGCCGAACATGATCAGGTCACCCCGCTCCCGGGAGCTGAGGGTGATTTTCGGTAGGGTTTCGGCGGCTTGCAGCGCCTGCTCCCGCTCGGAGCCTTCCAGCAGCAGGATCTTCAGCGTATCGCTGCCATGCGGTTTCACCAGTTGTGACATGTTCACTCCCTAGAGGTCATTTTTTGGGCATTAACGGGCGCGGATTATACCCGCCGGCGGCGGCGATCCTCCACCGCTACTAAGAATATTACGTTTGGGTCTTATTCTCGTGACGGCACTCTCATCCCTGCCGGGAAGCTGTAGGAGCCAGCCGGGGCGGCCCTCCGCCTGCAGGCGAACAGGTTCCGGGGTCGAAAAGATTCGCCAGCAAGGCTGGCTCCTACCGCGGCTAAGGATCTATTGCGGCACCCGGACCAGCACCGCCTGATTCTCCAGCGCGATTTCCGCGGGCAACCAGCCGGCCGGATCGCCGTCCGCCTGAATCGGCTCCGGCCCCGGTCTCGGCCAGGCCGCCTCGCCCACCGGCCGGACTTCACTGCCGGCCAGGTACCGGGACACTTCCACGGTGACTTTCTCCGCGCTCACCGAAGCCACGCCGTCCCGCCGCTCCAGCCGTCCCAGCATCAGCGCCACCAGGCATCCCAACAGGAACCACACCCCGGAGCGCTGAAACAGCAGCACCTGCAACTTGGCGCGGGCAATATTGGCTTGCCGGCTGAGCACGAAACTGCCGCCGTAATAACGGCCATTGGTGATCACCGCGGAGAAACAGTCCAGGGGCCGGCCATCCACCGCCACCCGGTAGCTCACTTTGCCGTAGCGGGCCAACTGCCGGATCATGCTCAAGGCGTAGGCCAGCTTGCCGATCCGCCGTTTCAGAATCAGGTCCACCTGATCGACCACCCAGGCGTCATAGCCCACCCCGCACATGACCATGAAGCGGCGGCCATTGAGCGTCGCCGGCGTCACCGGCAGGGAGCGGCCGGACAGGACCACCTTGGCCGCCGCTTCCGGATGACGTGGCAGCCCCAGTTCCTTGGCCAGTACATTGGCGGTGCCGATCGGGAACAACGCCAGCGCCACCCCGGGCCGCAACCCGTTGAGCACCTCGTTGACCGTACCGTCACCACCGGCCGCCACCACGCAATCGCCCTGGTCTTCCAGGCCTTTCAGGTAACGGATCGCATCCCCGGGAGAGCGGGTGTGATAGAGGCGGACGCGCGCCCCGCCCTGCTCCAGGGTGCGGATAAAATGCCGCAGCCGGCGGTCCCGACCGCCGCCAGCGGTGGGATTGAAAATGACGGTTATGTTCATGCTGTCCTGTACTGCATGCGCCCGGCGCGAATGGCACGCCATGGCGAATCAGAAGGGGGCCTCAAACCGGGTTGTCGATATCAATGAAGGTGTGTTCCAGACCGTATTCATCCGCCAGCCATTCCCCCAAGGCCTGCACGCCGTAGCGCTCGGTGGCGTGATGGCCGCAGGCGAAGTAATGGATGCCGGTTTCCCGGGCGAAGTGGGTCGTGGGTTCGGAAATCTCACCGCTCAGGTAGGCGTCCACGCCCAGCGCCTGGGCCTGATCGATAAAGCCCTGGGCGGCACCGGTGCACCAGGCCAGGGTCTCGATCTCATCCTGGGTATCGCCGATATGCAGCACCTGACGTCCCAGCACCGATTCCACATGGGAAGCGAACTCGTCAGCGGTCATCGGCCCGTCCAGACGCCCCACGTTGCCAATCGGAAAGCTGTCCTGTGGCTGTAGCCCGCCCTCCACCACCAGGCCCAGGCGCCGCGCCAGCTGCGCATTGTTGCCCAGCTCGGGGTGGGCATCCAGGGGCAAGTGATAAGCGAACAGGCTTATGTCATGCCGCAGCAAGCTCTGCAAACGCTGCTTCTTCATGCCGCGCACCCTGGCGTCCTCGTTCTTCCAGAAGTAACCGTGATGCACCAGAATCGCGTCCGCTTCCTCGACGATGGCGGCATCAATCAACGCCTGACAGGCGGTGACGCCGGTGACCAGATGACGCACCTGCTCGCGCCCTTCCACTTGCAGGCCGTTGGGGCAGTAGTCCTTGAACCGGTGACTTTGCAGCTCGGTGTCCAGCACCGACAACAGACGGTCTCGTTTCAGCATGAGGGCACCCTCCCGGAGTCGATTGGCAGCTTACGGCAAGCCCATTCTACCGTCGATCTGCTACCATGAGCGTTTTATGGAACCACCGCGGCGGCCCGCTCAGCCCGGCAAACTAGCCGGTTCGCCGGACCGGGGCAAGTTTCTCTCCGTTTCTCTACAACCGGTGCGCGCACCGCGGCAAAGAACGAGGCATTTTCATGGGGGCTGTAACTCGACTGATCCGTTTCCTCGCCTTACCGGTGCTCGCCGGTTTGCTGGTGGGGTTCGGGGTGCTCTGGTGGCACCAGCAGGGGCCGGGTTCCCCGCGCGGCCAGGGCGCTCCCAGCCCGGACAGCTACGCCAGCGCGGTCAACCGGGCGGCGCCGGCGGTGGTGAATATCTACACCACGCAGATCGTCTCCACCGGCGCCATTACCCAGGATCCGCTGTTCAACCGCTTCATGGAACAGCCTCGCCGGGAGCGCGCCCTGGCCAGCCTGGGTTCCGGTGTGATCGTCGCCGACGACGGCTATATCCTCACCAGTTATCACGTGATCCGGGACGCCGACGAGATCCTGGTGTCGTTGCGCGACGGCCGGGATGCTCCCGCCCGGGTGGTCGGCACGGATCCGGAGACCGACCTGGCGCTGCTGCAGATCGCCCTGGAGGATTTGCCGAAAATCGAGCTGAACGGTCCGGATCAGGTCACCGTCGGCGATGTGGTGCTGGCCATCGGCAATCCGCTGGGCGTGGGCCAGACCGTGTCCATGGGCATTGTCAGTGCCACCGGCCGCAGTCATCTGGGCATCGCTACGTTCGAAAACTTCATTCAGACCGACGCCGCCATTAACCGCGGTAACTCCGGTGGCGCGCTGATCGATACGCGAGGTCACCTGATTGGCATCAACACGGCGATCCTTTCCTCCACCGGCGGCTGGCAGGGCATCGGCTTCGCCACGCCCGCGTCCATCGCCCGCGAGGTGATGTCGGACCTGATCGAACACGGCCGGGTGATCCGGGGCTATCTCGGTGTCACGGTGCAGGACATCACGCCTTCTCTGGCGGAAACCTTCGATATGGACCGGGTGGCCGGCGGCGTGATCACCCAGGTGGTGGTGGACAGCCCGGCCAATCAGGGCGGGCTGCAACCCGGCGACGTGCTGATCGGCATCGACGGCGAGACCATGAAGGACGGTTACGAGGCCATGAACCGCATCGCCGGCACCGCTCCGGACACCAAGGTGACGCTCAACGTGATCCGCAACCGCACCCGCATGGATGTCGAAGTCACCATCGGCACCCGGCCGGCGGCGGAGGGCTAGCGCGGCAGGCCTTCCACTCCGGTCAGATCCATGTCGGTGGGGTAACGCAGTTGGAAGCCGTGCTCCAGGCGTGTCTCCTGATCCGCGGACACGGTGCGCTCCCAGGCCATCAGCCCCTTGATATCGCGGACATTGCTCTGGTCCGGCTTGGCCCCCGTGGCTTCCAGCTTGATGCGGTCATCATTGGGCACCGGCTGACGGTCGTACAGCACCACGTCCACCGGTTTATCGTAGCCCGAGGAAACGGTAATACTACGCGTCACCGTAAGCGTGTTCTCCTTGCTGATCAGGCCGGCTTCGCCCCGGCTGGCGGGCTCGGTGACCACTTCCACCCGCAGCCGGGGGTCGTCACCAAAACTCATCCGCACCGTTTCCCCGAGCTGGATGCCTTCCGCACGGCCATAGCTGGACAGCCTTTGCCCGTCACGCAGCACCGTCACCTGGCCGCTCAGCCAGGGCACGCCACTGCTGTTTTTCCATTCGCCCACCAGCAGCACCGCGGGCTGTTGCCACAGATAGCTCTCGCGGCTCAGAGTCACCGGTACCACCGCATCCTGATAAGCGATGCGGGCGGTACTGCCATCGCTGGCCAGGGTCAGGGGCGCGTCCAGCGGCACCCGCATATCAAACCCATGAGCCACTGGCTGCGGCGTCGGAGCCGGCGCGGCGGCTTTAAGGCTTGATCCCGCCATCGACATGTCCGCCGCTTCGTAGGCCACGTCTTCCCTTGCCATCGATTTCATGGCTTTCGGGGGATTGGGGTTAAGCAGGCCGATGATCCACGGCTGCGGTTCCGGTACCGGCCGATAGCCGGCCGGCAACAGCCCCAGGGTGGCTTTGACGTCGCGCCAGTCCTCACCGGTGTTGTTGCGGACCTCGGCGTAGGCGTTCAGGTCGATCTGTTCCGCGCCACTGTCCAGGTTGGCCTGGAGCTGATTGCTCCAGCCGGCCTGGTGGGTGAAGTAGCGCAAGGCCAGATCGGCGGTGCCGGCCTGTTCGGCGACCAGATCCACCACCAGCACCTGGCGCTGTTGCTGTTGTTGGCCCAACTGCGAGCGTTGCTGCTGCAGCGCCCGCAGTTGCCGTTGCCAGTCCGGCCGTTGCGCCGCCCGCTCATTGATCGCGGACTGACGCTGATTGACCGCCTCACGGATCTGAGCCCAGGCGCTGGCCCACTTTTCCACCGGCACTTCGCTGTACAGCGCCGGCCCTTGCGGCGCCTGCCCGAGCAGCGATTGCAACTGCTGGATCTGTTCCTGGTCGAGGCGGTCAGCGGTGGCGGCTTCCTGGATGCGTTGCTCCAGCGCGGCGATTTGTTCATCCAATGCCTGGCGGCGCTCGGAGACATCCTCGGCGTTACTTTCCCGGCGGCGCTGGACGCCCTCGAGCACGGCCCCGTCGACTTCGATCCTGAGGCGATCCAGATCCAGTTCCGGCAGACCAGCAATGGTCAGTTGATGCTGCCCGGCCGGCAACGGCTGACTCAACGAACGGGTCAATTCGGCCTGGGAGGGAAACAGCAGCACCTCGGTTACCGGAGCGGTGACGGGAAAGACCGCGGCGAGCGCCGCGGGCGGGCACAGACCCGCGATCAACGCGGGCAGCAGCAGGCGTTTCATCATGGCGTCCTTGTATGACTAAACGAGAGTATGACCAAACGAGCGTCTGACTAAACGGGTGTACCACCAAACAGAAGCGATGTCTGGCAGGTTATAGCAACCGGTCCAGCGCGGCCACCAGTGTCTGGTTCTGCCCGGCGGTGCCGATGGTGATGCGCAGATAGTCGGCGATGCGCTCCGGCTTGCCGAAATGACGCACGATCACGCCCTGCTCGCGCAGGCCGCCAGCCAGATCGGCGCCGCGATGATCAGGATGGCGGGTGAAGACAAAATTGGCGGCGGACGGTAGTGTCTGAAAGCCACGCTCGGCCAGCTGCCCGGTCAACCAGCCGCGCTGTTCCACCACCCGATCCCGGCCCTGGCGGAACCAGTCGTCGTCCTCGAAGGCGGCCTTGCCGGCGGCCACCGCCAACCGGTCCAGAGGATAGGAGTTGAAGCTGTCCTTGATGCGGGTGAGCCCGTCAATCAGCGCTTCGTCACCCACCGCCAGACCGATACGCAAGCCGGCCAGGGAACGGGACTTGGACAGGGTTTGGGTCACCAGCAGGTTCGGGTAGCGGTCAACCAAGGCAATGGCGCTGTCGCCACCAAAGTCGATATAGGCTTCGTCCACCACCACCACCGACTCGGTGTTGTGACGCAGCAGCGCCTCGATGTCCGCCAGCGGCAGCAGACGGCCGGTGGGCGCATTGGGATTGGGGAAGATGATGCCGCCATTCGGGGCGTCATAATCGGCCAGCCGGATGGACAGCTCCTGGTCCAGCGGCACGGTCTGGTAGTCGATGTCGTATAACCCGCAGTAGACCTTATAAAAACTGTAGGTGATGTCCGGGAACAACAGCGGCCGGGACTGGCGAAACAATCCCATGAAAATGTGGGCGAGCACTTCGTCGGAGCCGTTACCGACAAACACCTGCTCCGGCTTGATCCGATAATAGTCGGCAATGGCCTCGCACAGCGCGGTGCTGCGCGGGTCCGGGTACAGACGCAAGCGCTCATCCGCTTCCGCCCGGATAGCGTCCAGCACTTTCGGCGATGGCCCTTGCGGGTGCTCATTGGTGTTCAGCTTGACCAGGTTGGCCATCTTCGGCTGTTCACCGGGCACATAGGGCGCGAGATCGCGAACGAACGGACTCCAGAATTTGCTCATAACCCATCGCGGTCGCCGGACCGCTCCTACGGTGCGTTGATCCTGTCATGGGAGCGGACCGGGCCACTCCCCACGACGTTAATCCTTCTTGATGCGGTATTCGGCGCTGCGCGCGTGAGCGGTCAGGCTCTCACCGCGCGCCAAAGCGGAAGCAATTCGCCCCAACTCGCTGGCCCCTTCCGGGGAGCAGCCGATCAAGGAACTGCGTTTCTGGAAATCGTACACGCCCAACGGCGAGGAAAACCGGGCCGTGGCGCTGGTCGGCAGCACGTGATTGGGGCCGGCGCAGTAGTCACCCAGTGCCTCCGGCGTATGACGGCCGAGGAAAATGGCACCGGCATGGCGCACCTTGCGCGCCCAGGCCTCGGCGTCATCCATGGACAATTCCAGGTGTTCCGGGCTGACGCGATTGACCACCTCCAGGGCCTGATCCAGGTCTCTCACTTGAATCAGGGCGCCGCGGTTGGCCATGGAGGTGCGGATGATGTCCTCCCGCTCCAGGGTCGGCGCCAGACGATCCATGGCGGCGTCCACCCGCTTGAGGAACTCCGCGTCCGGGCTGACCAGAATCGACTGCGCTTCCTCGTCGTGTTCGGCCTGGGAAAACAGATCCATGGCGATCCACTCGGGATCGGTTTTGCCGTCGCACACCACCAGAATCTCGGACGGGCCGGCGATCATGTCGATGCCCACCTTGCCGAACACCTGGCGCTTGGCTTCCGCCACATAAATGTTGCCGGGCCCGACGATCTTGTCCACCGCCGGCACAGTTTCCGTGCCGTGGGCCAGGGCCGCCACGGCCTGGGCGCCGCCCAGGGAAAAGAAGCGCTCGACGCCGGCCACCGCCGCCGCCGCCAGCACCACATCGTTCAGCTCACCATCCGGCGCCGGGCTGACCATGACGATTTCGCCCACTCCGGCCACATGGGCCGGCAGCGCATTCATCAGCACCGAACTGGGGTAGGCGGCCTTGCCGCCAGGCACGTAGATGCCGACCCGATCCAGCGGCGTGACCTGCTGCCCCAACAACGAGCCGTGCTCGTCCCGGTATTGCCAGGAATCCTGCTTCTGCTTTTCGTGGTAGGCGCGCACCCGCCGGGCAGCCGCCTCCAGGGCCTCACGCAGGGCCACGGGGATCCGCTCCAGCGCCGCCAGCAGCTGCTCCCGGTTCACGGTCAGTTCCGCCATGGACGTCACTTGCCGGCGGTCGAACCGGTTGGTGTAGTCGATCACCGCCTGGTCACCACGCTGGGCGACATCCTTGAGGATACCGCGCACGCGCTCGGTCACTTCCTCGTCGCGTTCCTCCGACCAGGCGGTAAGCGCCGTCAAACGCTCGGCGAAATCGCTGTCGCCCGCGTCCAGCCAGTTGGTTTTCATGTCATTGCTCCCGTCGCGCCGCCACCGCTTTCGCCACCTGATCCAGGATCGCCTGAATCTGGCTGTGACGGGTCTTCATGCTGGCCCGGTTGACCACTACCCGCGAAGAAATGGTGGCGATCATTTCGGTGGGTTCAAGGCCATTGGCACGCAGGGTGTTGCCAGTATCGACGATGTCCACGATGCGATCCGCCAGCCCCACCAGCGGCGCCAGTTCCATGGCGCCGTACAATTTGATCACCTCCGCCTGGCGGCCCTGCTGGGCGAAGTAGCTTTTCGCCACATTGACGAACTTGGTCGCCACCCGCAGGCGTCCGCTCACCGGCGGGGCGTCCTTGAGCGCCGCCACCATCAGCTTGCAGCGGGCAATCTCCAGGTCCAGCGGTTCGAACAGACCTTCCGCGCCGTGCTCCATCAACACGTCCTTGCCGGCCACGCCGATGTCGGCACCGCCATGCTGCACATAAGGCGGCACATCGGTGGCGCGAATAACGATGATCTTCACGTCTTCACGAGTGGTGTCGAAGATCAGCTTGCGGGAAGCGGACGGATCCTCGGTCATCTCAATGCCCGCCTCCTTCAGCAGAGGCAGCGTGTCTTTGAGGATGCGGCCCTTGGACAGGGCGATGATCAGCGGTTTCTGGCTCATGGCTTCACGGTCAGGAAGGGACGCGACGGATGGTCGCCCCCAGGGATTGCAGTTTTTCCTCGATGCACTCATAGCCCCGGTCGACATGGTAGATCCGGTCCACCAGGGTATCGCCCCTGGCCACCAGAGCGGCGATCACCAGGGAAGCAGAGGCTCGCAGGTCGGTGGCCATCACCGGAGCACCGGTCAGCGACTCGACGCCACGGCAGATGGCGGTGTTGCCTTGCACCTCGATATGGGCGCCCATGCGATTCAGTTCCTGCACGTGCATGAAGCGGTTCTCGAACACCGTCTCGACGATGGTGCCGGTACCTTCGGCCACCGTGTTCATGGCCATGAACTGGGCCTGCATATCGGTGGGCATCGCCGGATAAGGCGCGGTGCGCAGGCTGATCGCTTGCGGCCGGCGGCCTTCCATATCGAGGCTGATCCAGTCCTCCCCCGTCTCGATCACCGCACCGGCCTCGCGCAACTTCTGCAGTACCGAATCCAGCAGAGCCGGATCGGTGTTCTTGGCCTTGACGCGGCCGCCGGTGATGGCGGCGGCGATCAGATAGGTGCCGGTCTCGATGCGGTCGGAGATCACATCATGGTGACAGCCCCCCAGCGAGGTAACCCCTTCCACCACGATGGTGTCGGTGCCCGCGCCAGTGATCTTGCCGCCCATGCGGTTGATGAAGTTGGCCAGATCCACCACTTCCGGCTCGCGCGCGGCGTTTTCCAGCACCGTGGTGCCTTCGGCCAGGGCGGCGGCCATCAACAGGTTCTCGGTGCCGGTCACGGTCACCGTGTCCATGACGATACGGGCGCCCTTGAGACGCCCCTTCACCTGGGCGGAGATATACCCGTTCATCACCTCGATCTCGGCGCCCATGGCCTCGAGCCCCTTGAGGTGGATGTCCACCGGCCGTGAGCCGATGGCACAACCGCCGGGCAGGGACACCTCGGCGCGGCCGAAGTGCGCCACCAACGGCCCGAGTACCAGAATCGAGGCGCGCATGGTTTTCACCAGCTCATAGGGCGCGGTGAACTCGCGGATACCGGTGGGGTTCACCGCCACGTTCATGCGATCGTCCAGCACCACATGCACGCCCATCCGGCCGAGCAGTTCGATCAGGGTAGTGACGTCCTGCAAATGCGGCAGGTTGCCTACGGTGACGGTCTCGTCGGCCAGCAGAGTGGCGGCGAGAATCGGCAACGATGAGTTCTTGGAGCCGGAAATGCGGATCTCGCCATCCAGGCGCTGTCCACCGGTAATCTTGAGTTTGTCCATGCGGATCTCTTAGAGCCTGTTGATAAAGGCAGATGGCGGGCCGCCCGGGGCTCAGGCCAGCCCCATCTTCTGGGCTTTTTCCCACTCGGCCCGGGTATAGGTCTGGATGCTTACGGCATGAATGGTACCGTCGGCGATCGCCTGGTTAATGCAGCCGTAAACCAGTTGCTGCTTCTTCACCGGCATCAGGCCCTCGAAGGCATCAGACACCACGCGGATCAGAAAGCGGTCACCGCCACCATCCACCGCCACCTCGGCATCGTCGAAGCCGGCTTCCACCAGCGCCTTCACGTCTTCCGGATTCATGGGAACTCCTCATTCGAATGAACCGGCAATAATACGCGAGGGCGCGAGGCCTTGCCATGCCGGCCCCGCGTCAATGAGGGAGGGAAACGGAGGAATCAGTTGACGTTGGCCTTGTTCTCGACCTCGTCGGCCACATCGGCGGCGGACCAGTTGGCGATGACCGTGTCCATATCATTGTGCTGTTGCATGGACTGGGCGAACTGCTGCTTGTAGATCTGGCTCAGATCAAGCCCATTGACGTAAACATTGACCACACGCCACTGGCCACCGTCCAGGAACAGGGTAAAGAAGATCGGCACCACCTGGCCTGAGTTGGTGGAGAACTCCATGCGCACGCGCGCATAGTTGCCACGGCGGTCTTCCTCGCGCAAAGGCAGGACTTTCATCTTCTGGCCGTCGTACAAGGTCACACCGGAGGCATAGGTATTGACCAGGCTGTTCTCGAATACTTCCAGGAAGCGGTATTTTTGCTCCCGGGAGGCCTGGTCGAAATAATCCCCCATCACTACCCGGGTAATCCGCTTGAAGTCCACCAGATCGCCCAGTTCCTCACGCACCAGCTCACGGGCGTATTGGGGGTCGTTGTTCAACTTCTGGCGTTCCGCGTCAATACGCTTGGTCATGCGCTCGACGGTCTGCTCCACCAGCTTGCGCGGATCCTGTTCCGCTTGCGCCAGACCGGCGGCCAACAGCAGCAGCACGGCCGCCATCATGGAAAACAGCTGTTTCGGATAAGTCATGCACTCGCTCCCTGGTCGTTCGATGATCCGGCTATCCAGTTGATGGCCCCGGCAAACTCACCGCATCCTACACGCGCGGGTTCCGCGCGCGCCACGGCTCTTGCACGATTTGACGGCTTTTGACAACGGAGGTTCCATGTTTACTGCCCTTTTGACCAGCCTGATCGCCCTGGCAGTACTTTCCTGGAGCGCCGACCGTTTTGTCACCGGCGCCGCCGGGCTGGCGCTGGATTTTGGCCTGTCCCGGGCGCTGGTGGGTTTGACGCTGGTCGCCTTCGGTACTTCGGCGCCGGAAATTCTGGTTTCCGCCACCGCTGCCTTGAGCGGCAGTTCCGCCCTTGGCGTGGCCAATGCACTGGGTTCAAACATTGCCAATCTGGGACTGGTGCTGGCGTTGACCCTGCTGTGGCGCCCGGTGCCCTGTCCCGATCACAGTCGCCGGCTGGTACTGAGTACCTGCCTGCTGGTCACCGCCCTGGCCGGAGTGGTGCTGATCGACGGCCACCTGACCCGCGCCGACGGTGCGATCCTGCTCATTGGCTTGGCCGCGCTGGCATTGATCACCTGGCATCGCAAAACGTCAACGCCACAGCCGGCGCGGCCCCAACCGGGCCGGAGCCGGCGCCACGACCTGCTGTTGTTCTTCGGGGGGCTGGTGCTGCTTCTGATCAGCGCCCGGGCGCTGGTCTGGGGCGCCACGGAAGCAGCCCGGCAGTTGGGTGTCGGCGAGGCCCTGATCGGCCTGACCCTGGTAGCGCTCGGCACCAGCTTGCCGGAACTGGCCACCTGTCTGGCGGCCACCCGTCGCGGACACGGCGATCTGGCCCTGGGTAATGTGCTCGGCTCCAATATCCTCAATCTGCTGATGGTACTGCCCATGCCCGCCCTGCTCGGCCCCGGCAGGCTGGCCGATCCGGCACTGCTGGATCGCGACTACGCCGCCATGGTGCTGCTGACCCTGGTCATGGCGCTTGGCATGATGTTGGCGGTACGCCATCCGCTGGGGCGTGGCACTGGTTTGGCACTGCTAGGTGGATACGCGGTCTATTTGATGGTGCTCTGGCGAGGCCTTCAGGCAACATCCGGTGTATAATCGGCGGCTTCATCAGGCCCCGCCGACAAATCCCGGCAGCGGACCGGGCCGCGACCGTGAAGGGAGATTCTATGCCTTACAACTTCATCGCCACCGCGCGCCGTGTACTGGACGAGGAAGCCCAGGCGGTGGCCGCGCTCAGTGCGCGTGTGGATAAGGATTTCGAAAATGCCTGCGAGCGCCTGCTGGCCTGCACTGGTCGCATTATCGTCACCGGCATGGGTAAAAGCGGCCATATCGGCACCAAGCTGGCGGCCACGCTGGCCAGCACCGGCAGCCCGTCGTTCTTTGTTCACCCGGGGGAAGCTTCCCACGGCGATCTGGGCATGATCACCAGCGAGGATGTGGTGCTGGCGCTGTCCAACTCCGGCGAGACCCAGGAAGTGCTGACCATCATCCCGGTGATCAAACGCAAGGGTAGCGGGCTGATCAGCATGACCGGCCGCCCGGAATCTTCCCTGGCGCAGTTATCCGATGTGCATCTGAATGTGGCGGTGAAGGAAGAGGCCTGCCCGCATAATCTGGCCCCCACCTCTTCCACCACCGCGGCCCTGGCCATGGGCGACGCCCTGGCCATAGCGCTGCTGGAAGCACGTGGTTTCACTCCGGAGGATTTCGCCCTCAGCCACCCCGGCGGCAGCCTGGGGCGCCGGTTGCTGCTCAAAGTGGACGATGTCATGCACGGCGAGGAACAACTGCCGGTGGTCAGTGCCGATACGCCGCTGTCCGATGCTCTGCTGGAAATGACCCGCAAGGGCCTGGGCATGACCACGGTGGTGGACGACGACGGCAAGCTGATCGGCATCTTCACCGACGGCGATCTGCGCCGCACCCTGGAGAAGGGCGTCGATGTCCGTGTCGCCGGCATTCGCGATGTGATGTCACCGCGCCCGGTCACCATCCAGCCCGGCCGTCTGGCGGCGGAGGCATTGCAACTGATGGAGACGCGCAAGGTGAACGGTCTGATCATTTGTGACGACCGGCAGCGACCGATCGGCGCGCTCAACACCCAGGATCTGCTGCGCGCGGGGGTAATGTAATGACGCTGGGGGTAAAGCCGGAACAGGCTCTGCGCCTGCGTCTGATGGCCTTCGACGTGGACGGCGTGATGACCGATGGCCGCCTTTATTACGGCCCGGACGGCGAAATGCTGAAAACATTCAGCACCCTGGACGGCCATGGGCTGAAAAAACTGGCGGCCAGCGGCGTGACCCTGGCCATCATCACCGGCCGTAACTCCGCCATGGTGGCCCGCCGCGCCCGGGACCTGGGGATCGAGCACGTGATCCAGGGCCGTGAGGACAAAGGCGTGGCCCTGTCCGCGCTGGCACAGCAACTGGGCCTGAGCGCCGCGGAGATCGGTTACATGGGCGACGATGAACCGGACGTACCGGCACTGGAGTGGGCCGGACTGGGTTTCGCCCCGGCCAACGCCCACGCGGTGGCGCGCAGCGCCGCCGGCCATGTCACCGAGGCCCGCGGCGGCGAAGGGGCGGTACGGGAAGTGTGCGACAGCCTGCTGCGGCTGCGGGAGGGCCAGTGAGACGGCCCGGCCTGCTCAGCGCCAGCGGTGTTATCCTGCTGGGACTGATCGTGATGATGACCCTGCACGAATGGGGCAACCCCTTGGAAGGCGATAACGAAGCGTTCCTCAGCGCCCCGGCCATCACCGCCGAAAACATCGTCGCCCGTCAGTTCAACCGCGACAGCGGCGAAGTGGAATACCGGCTTCTGGCCAACAATCTGGAACAGTACGAACGCGAAGCGCTGACGCTGCTCGATCACCCGGACCTGAGCCTGAACAACGGCAACAACCAGTGGACCATCCAGGCCGACAATGGTGAAGTACGCGACAACGGCGATCTGATCGTCTTCGAAAACAACGTCGAGGCGGTCAGCAAGAACAACGGCGTCACCCTCGACACCCGGGAGCTGCACTACCTGAGCGGCGATCGCCAGGTTTCCGCCCCGGACACCGTCCATATGCGACACAGTGAAGGCAGCACCCGGGCGGGCAGCATGGACGCGGACCTGGACACCGGGCGCATGACTCTCAAGCAAGGAGTAGTAAGTGAATTCAAAGGACCCAAGCCATAACGGTCCGGTGCATGGCCCGCTGCGCCGCTGGCGCGCGGTAATAGCCGCCGCCATTCTGGTTCCAGCGCTGGCCGTGGCCCAGTCCGGCGCCGAGGGCCCGGTGGAGGTCAGCGCCAACCAGGCCGTGTTCGAACGGGACGCCGGCACTGGCGTATACCGGGGTGACGCCGAACTGATTCAGGGTAACCGTCAACTCAACGCCGATGTCTTGCGGCTGTTCACCGAGAACGAGCAACTGGTGCGGGTGGAAGCCACCGGCAGCCCGGTACGCATGCGTGAAGGCAAGGATCTGAACGCCCACGCCGACAAACTGGTCTACGATCTCAAGCGCCGCCGTCTGATCCTCACCGGCAACGCCTACGTGCAACATCAGGGCAACACCTTCGAAGGGGCCCGGGTGGAATATGATCTCAACTCCCGGCGCATGGACGCCAGCAGCGAGGGCGACAAACGGGTGCGGCTGGTGATTCCGGCCGCCAACGCCTCCCAGGCCCGGAACGGCGACAGCGGCGGCGAGGAGTCGCAAAACGGCGAAGGCAACCCAGGCGAGGACGGCAGCTCGACCCAGTCGCCCGCTAACAGCACGCCGGCCACCGCGCCGGACAACAGCACCCCCAATGATGCGGAGACCCCCTGACCATGGCGAAACTGAATGCCCGCCAACTGGCCAAAAGCTATAAGGGGCGCCGCGTCATCGAGGACGTCTCCCTGGAAGTGGAAGCGGGCCAGATCGTCGGCCTGCTGGGCCCCAACGGCGCCGGCAAGACCACCTGCTTTTACATGATCGTCGGGTTGGTGGAAGCGGACGCGGGGCGCATCGAGATCAACGGCGAGGACATCACCCACCTGCCCATGCACGGGCGCGCCAAGCGCGGTATCGGCTATCTGCCTCAGGAGGCGAGCATCTTCCGCCGCCTGACCGTGGAACAGAACATCATGGCGATCCTCGAAACCCGCAAGGAACTGAGCAAAGCCGAGCGTGAGCAGGAGTTGAACAACCTGCTCGAGGAATTTCACATCACCCATATCCGCGACAGCATGGGCATGAGCCTGTCCGGCGGCGAACGGCGGCGGGCGGAGATCGCCCGCGGCCTGGCCACGGACCCCGCGTTCATTTTGCTCGATGAACCGTTCGCCGGGGTGGACCCGATCTCGGTGAATGACATCAAAGGCATCATTCGCCATCTCAAGGATCGCGGCATCGGCGTGCTGATCACCGACCACAACGTGCGTGAAACGCTGGACATTTGCGATACCGCCTATATCTGCAGCGCCGGCCACATTATCGCCGAGGGCGATTCCCAGACCATCCTTGGCAATCAGCAGGTCCGCGACGTTTATCTGGGCGCCGACTTCCGGCTGTAGCCCCTTGGAAATCGCGGTCAACGGAGCCCTTACTCTTTTTCAATTGTAATTTCAACATTGGCATACATATTGCTTAAATAAATTGCGAAGCGTTGAAAGACGCTGCTATTCTGCCGCCTTGGCGATTCACCAGACCACCAAGGCAGTATGAAACCGAGTCTACAACTCCAGATCGGCCAGCAGCTCACCATGACGCCGCAGTTGCAGCAGGCGATTCGCTTGCTGCAACTGTCGACGCTGGACCTGCGCCAGGAAATCCAGCAGGCGGTGGAAACCAACCCCCTGTTGGAACTCGAAGAAGGGAGCGAAGCCTACACCGAGGACGACACCCCCGCCGATGACGATTGGGAAGCGGAGGAAATGGACCTCGAACGCGACGAGGCCCTGGACGACCTGGTGGAAGGGCCGGTGGAGAGCGACAGTGAATGGGATGACCTCTATGTGGGCCAGTCCGGTTCCGGCTCGGGCAACGGCGAGGACGATGACGCCGATGCCTGGCAACAGCGCCACGTCGCTCCGGTCACCCTCCAGGATCATCTGCTCTGGCAACTCAACCTCAGCCCAATGAGTGATCGGGACCGTGTCATCGCCGGCATCCTCATCGACGCCCTCGACCACCGTGGCTACCTGTCCCTACCCCTGGATGATGTGATCGACACCGCCGAGCGGCAAATATCCGATGCCGATGATCCGGTGGAGGAAGACGAAGTGGTGGCGGTCCTGCATCGGCTGCAGCAGTTCGACCCGATCGGCGTGGCCAGCCGCGACCTGGCCGAATGCCTGGGCGTGCAATTGCGCCAACAACCCGCAGACACTCCACACCTGGCCACCGCGACCGCCCTGCTGGAACATCTCGCGCTACTGGAAAAGCACGACTATGCCGGACTACGCCGCGCCATGGGGGTGACGGAAAGCGATCTCCTCGACGCTCTGGCGTTGTTGCGCACCTTGGATCCAGCCCCGGGCGAACAAATCGGCGGCGAGGTGGCGGAGTACGCGGTTCCCGACGTGGTGGTACGCCCCTTCCGCGGCGGCTGGCGGGTGGAACTGAACGAGGAAGTCCTGCCCAAGGTCAACCTGAACGCCCAGTACGCCCGGCTGGCCCGCCGCACCGAGGGCGAGGACGGCCAGTACCTGCGCAACTGCATGCAGGAAGCGCGCTGGTTCCTGAAAAGCCTGCAAAGCCGTAATGACACCCTGCTGAAGGTGGCCCGGCGCATCGTCGAGGTGCAGCAGGACTTCTTCCACTATGGCGAGGAAGCCATGAAACCGCTGGTGCTGGCGGATATCGCCGAGGCGGTGGAGATGCACGAATCCACCATCAGCCGGGTCACCAATCAAAAGTTCATGCTCACGCCCCGCGGGGTGTTCGAACTGAAATATTTCTTTTCCAGTCACGTGGACACGGAAGGCGGCGGTGAATGTTCTTCCACCGCCATTCGTGCCATCATTAAGAAGCTGGTCGCCGCCGAGAACCCTCGCAAGCCGCTCAGCGACAATAAGCTGGCCAGTTTGCTCAATGAGCAAGGGATCAAGGTGGCGCGCCGGACCGTCGCCAAGTATCGAGAGGCGATGCGAATCCCGTCTTCCAGCGCTCGCAAACGCCTGGTTTGACGACGCGGGAAACGGCTTATAACCCGGGCCAGCGGCCGGGGTTAAATAACGAGGCAAAGGAGCCAGCTATGCAAATCAACATCAGTGGCCATCACCTGGATATCACCGAAGCCCTTCGTGATTATGTGGACGACAAGTTTTCCAAGCTGGAACGGCATTTCGACCAGATCACCAGCATTCAGGTAATCCTGTCCCCGGAGCCGAACACCCACAAAGCGGAATCCACCATCCACATTTCCGGCGGCGAAGTCTTCGCCACCGCCGAGGCCGGTGACATGTACGCGGCTATTGATGCCCTGACCAGTAAGCTGGATCGTCAGATTCTCAAACACAAGGAGAAGACCGTGAGCCGCAAGCACGGTCACTAAGCGGATCTATGCGAGTACGAGAACTTCTCACCGAGGACCGCACCCATAACGGTATCGAGGTGGGTAGCAAAAAACGCCTTCTGGATCAGGTTGCCGAGCTGGCCGCGGCCAGTTGCGGCGACCTCGGCGCCCAGGAAGTGTTCGATGCACTGGTGGCCCGGGAGCGCCTGGGCTCCACCGGTATCGGTGAAGGCATCGCCATCCCCCACTGCCGACTCGGACGCTGCGAGCAAGCGGTGGGCCTGCTGCTGAAACTGGCCGAACCGGTGGACTTCGATGCCGTGGATGGCCGTCCGGTGGATCTGGTGTTCGTTCTGCTGGTGCCCGAACAGAACCCCGAACAGCACCTCAAGACCCTGAGTCACCTGGCCAACCTGTTCAACGACGAGGATTACCGGCGTGAGCTGCGCCAGGCCACGGACGATCATCAACTCTATATTACCGCCGTGGAGTCAGAGGCCGAATTGCGTCTGGCTTCATAAGCTGCGACAGGGCCCATGCGGCCGGTTCTCCCCGGCCCGGGCGTCTTTTGGGGGAAGAAAGCGTCAATCGCCATGAAACTGACCATTCTCAGCGGCCGGTCCGGCTCCGGTAAGACCACGGCTCTGCAAGCACTGGAAGACCACGGTTATTACTGCGTGGACAACCTGCCTCTGGGCCTGCTGCCACAACTGGCCGGACAGTTGGATGACGAGGACCGCGTGCTCGAGCGGGTGGCGGTGGGCATCGATGCCCGTAACCTGCCAAGGCAATTGCTGGCCTTTCCCTCCACCCTGGCGGAACTGCGCAAGTTGCAGGTGGAAACGGAAATCATCTTTCTCGACGCCGATCACGGCACCCTGCTCAAACGCTTCAGCGCCACCCGGCGCCCCCACCCACTCAGCGGCGATGATCGCACCCTGGCCGATGCCATTGCCTATGAAGCCGAGCTGCTCTCCGACATCCGCATGCGCGCGGATCTGGTGATCGACACCAGCACTCTGGATGTCCACTCCCTGCGCAATCAGATCCGCCAGCGGGTCGCCGGCCGCAACGTCAAACTGTCGCTGCTGATCCAATCGTTCGGGTTCAAGAACGGCCTGCCCAACGACGCCGATCTTGTCTACGACGTGCGCATGCTGCCCAATCCCCACTGGCACGGTGATCTGCGGGCCCTGACCGGTCGCGACGACAAGGTGGCGGCCTTCCTGCAATCTCATCAGGAAACCGAAGATTTGATCGACGATATTTTTCAGTTTCTGGTGCGCTGGCTACCCAGCTACGCCGCCAACGACCGCAGTTACGTTACCGTTGCCATCGGCTGCACCGGTGGCCGCCATCGCTCCGTGTATCTGGCCGAGCAGTTGGCCCAGCGCCTGCGCAATAAAGCCATCCCCTTGCATGTGCGGCATCGGGAGCTGGAGGGATGATCGAGAGGGAACTCACCATCATCAACAAACTGGGATTGCATGCCCGCGCCGCCGCCAAAGTGGTGAGCGTGGCATCGCGTTACAGCTGCACCATACAAGTGCTTCACAACGAGCGTCAGGTCGACGCCAAGAGCATCATGGGCCTGCTTACGCTCGGCGCCGCCAAGGGCACCAGCCTCAGAGTACGAGTGGACGGAGACGACGAGCAGCCAGCCATGGAGGAACTCACCGACCTGTTCGCCCGCCGCTTCGACGAAGAGGAATAATGGGCTGACACACGGCCCTGTTCTGGCAGGGCTCGCTACAAGGCCGCTGTGGGAGCTTGTCCGGGCGGCGGGCCGCTGCAAGCGAATGCAACCATGCCGCAGGGCCGGGATTCGCCAGCAGGCTGGCTCCCACAGCGGCTCCGTGGTCCGGTCTACTGCCCGTCTTTCTGCTCCCTCTGACTGCGCGCCCAGTTGATGACATAACTGCGGCTGACGCGATCGTGCAGGAGGTTCCCTTTCAGGAACAGGTTCACCAGGATCACCACTTTGCTGGTCAGCGCATTGACCACCACGAACGCCATGACCCGCCACAAATTGTGCGGAAATGACAGCCGCTCAAACTCCAGGCTCGTCACCCTGAGCCCCAGCATCCGTTTCCCCGGAGTCGCCTGCCCGGGTCCCGCCTCCATGACCAGCGCCATGAGCAAATAGGCCGGCACGGCGAGCACCAGAAAGAAGCCCATGAACGCCTCAATACTGATGTCGCCACCTGTTCCGTTGAAATCCGCCACCATGATGCTCACCACCCATATCGGCATGACCAGCAGTGCCGCCACCACCAACAGATCGATGACGATAGCGGCCATACGCAGGGTCATGCCGGTGAAATAAAGGGTTTCGGGGGCCGGCTCGGTGTTTGCCTGACGGGAGGGCGGCACCGTCTCCTTGCCACCACGCAACCCCTGTAATAAGGCCTGATCGCCGGAAGAATTCGCATCCAGGGGGGCCAACACCCGATCCATGGCGGTATCGCCAAAACGGGCCGCCAGCAAGCCACGACGCCCTTCCCAATCAAACAGGCTGTTCAAATAAGCCAGTATCACCGCATCCAGAGGCGGCTTGTTATCCTGCTGCCGAAGCCGTTCCACCAGCCGCGCCATCAGGGCATCACCCAAACCATGGTGAAAGGCGCTATCCAGCATCCAGGGACTGTTGGCGAGGAAACGCCATTCCTTCTCCTCAGCCGGCTGCCCCTCGCGCTCCAGCAAAGCCTGGCACTGGGTCAACAGCCGTTCGTGTTCACGACTGGCCGCCAGCCACTCGTCTTCTTCCGGCTCCCGTTCTTCCTCCTGCTCACGTGCCGCGGCCCAGGCCGGCTCCGGGTCCCGCGCCGGCGGGGGAGGCTGATCCAGGAACGCCGGCTCAGGTTCCACCGGTGCCGCTGGCGGACCATCCGGAACCACCGGCGCCGCCCATTCCGGTGTCTCGGGCGGAAGCGGCTGAGTCCCGGCGGCCGTGGCAGTGAATGCCTTCTCCGTTCGCTTCCCGGTTTCCGTTTCCAGCTCCGTATCACCGGCGGCAGCGGCACGGGCACGTTGCTCGGCAAGGCCCAGGGCACGTTTGTAGGCGGCGTGCAAAGCCTGGAATTGCTGCGGATGCTCATCCGGGCGGGTGCTTTTCAGCAAGCGCGCGTAGGCACGCTTGACCGCCCGGGTATCCTCGGTGGCCTCGAGCCCCAGGACGCGCCAGGGATCCATTAGAACCAATCCTCACTTTCCAGGCTGTCCAATGCCTCCTTGACCTCCTTTTGGACCCGGGCGATGTCCAGTGGATTTTGCCGGTCCAGAACCTGCTCGAACCGCCCCATCAGATCAGCGATGAACTCCCGACGGTCTCCCAGACTGGACTCATACAGCCGTTCCCCGCGGGCCAGCAGGGCACGGTTTTCCTCGCCGTCCCGGGGGTGGAACTTCAACGCCGCCAGACGTTGCAGGGACCTTGCCTTGTCGTCTTCGCTCAAGGCACCGGGCGTATGTTCGATCAACTGATAATAGGTCTTGCCGGTGGACTCCACCTTCACGTCCACTTCCAGAAGACCGTTCATGTCATAGCTGTAACGGACGATCACGCTTTCCTGTCCACGCGGCCCCTTGGGCACCGTCACGCTCAATTCGCCCAGATAAACGTTCTTCTCCACCAGACGGTTTTCGCCCTGATAGATCCGGATCTTCATCTTGGTTTGGTTGTCGGACGCGGTGGACAGATGACGCTCCACGCTGATCGGCACCACGCTGTTGCGCTCGATGATCGGCAGAAAGTAATCGCCCAGCCGGGGGTTGTCCTCGTTGATCACTCCGGTGCCAAGCGTATAGGGACAAACATCGGTAAGCACCACGTCGTCCAGCCCTTCCCCCCGCGCCAGCAGGCCGGCCTGGATGGTCGCGCCCACGGCGACCACCGTATCCGGATCCAGATGACAGGACGGCAGCCGGCCGAACATCTTGCCGACGGTGGAGCGGAACAACGCGAGACGGGTGGAGCCGCCGACCAAGACCACGTCATCCACCTTGTCAGGATGCAAGTTGGCATCCCGCAGTGCCCTTTCTATGGGGTGCTTCACTCTCAGCAGCAGAGGCGTGACAACACGGGCGAACCACTCCGGCGTCACCTCGTGGGTCACCTCCCGGTCCCCCAGCTTCAGGCTCAGAGTCTGGGCATTGCCCAGCCGGCGTTTGGCGCCTTCCATTTGCAGATACAGATTCTGCATCTCACTGGCCGGCAAGGCGTCCCGGCTCAGCTCATGTTCGGCCAGCACATCGTCGATCATGGCATCGACGAAATCCTCACCACCCAGGAAGTTGTCGCCGGCACTGGCGTGCACTTCCATCACGCCATCGAAGAATTCCAGCAACGACACATCGAAAGTACCGCCCCCCAGATCGAGAATCAGAAACAACCCTTCCTGCTTCTCGTGGAGACCATAAGCCATGGCCGCGGCGGTGGGCTCATTAATCAGCCGCCTGACCGTCAGTCCCGCCAGCTCCGCCGCCTGTTTGGTGGCATGGCGCTGGTTATCGTTGAAATAGGCGGGAACGCTGATCACCGCTTCCGTCACCGGCTCCCCCAGGTACGTCTCGGCATCTTCCTTGAGCGAGCGCAACACCAGGGAGGACAGCTCGGTGGCGCTGAAACGCTGATCGCCAAGGGTCACCTTGTGGTCGGTGCCCATGAGACGTTTGAACGCCGCCACCGTTCTATCACTATGGTGAATCAGCCGTTGGCGGGCGGTGCGGCCCACCATGATCTCTCCGCTGCCATCGACGCCCACCACGGACGGTGTCAGCACGTCGCCCAGCCGGTTGGAAATCAGCTCCACCCCTTGCCCGGTCCACACACCACATGCGCTGTTGGTGGTACCCAGATCAATACCGATGATCGCCATGGCCTCTCCTTTCGCCATTCACGTCCTCAAACGAACGCCGGGCGGTATCAAACCGCCCGGCGAGGATCCCGGTATCGACAAGCACCGGGCAATGTCGTGCTGAGCGAATCAGACAGAGGCAGGCTGCCGCGGCGCGGCTTCACCCAACTCGAAGATATCGCGGAACGAGCAATAGATGGTGGCGGAGTACAAAGCCATCAGCACCAACATCACCAACAGCATCACCACACCGAACACGAACATCAGAATACCGCTGATCACGCCCTGTCCGAGCACCCCGGTAATCACTCCGACAATGATCGCCGCCGCGATACCCAGCACCAGGAAAATCAGGAAGCCGATGATGCCGTACCACAGCATGGCCAGGAAATTACGGAATACCGCGGTGAAGCTTTCCACCATGGCCGCGAACGCATTGCGTTGCCCGAAGAACACCAAAGGCACCTGGAACCAGATCGCCGCCATGTAGGGAATGATCAACAACAGAGAGACCAGGCCGAACAGGATCATCTTGGCGATGCCAAAGGCCGGGTTCATCATGGGCGCGGCGTAGGGGTCGGCAAAGGAGCTGAACATCATCATCAGTTCACTGCCAAAGAACAGGGCGCCAAGAATGCCGATCAAAACAAAAAAGACCAGCATCGCCACGATCTGCGCCAGACCGGCCATGAACAGCGGCCCGGTCTGATTGGAAAATCCGACGAAAAGGTCACCGAAGGAAAACGTGTTTTGCTCACGTACCCTGTGGGCAATGAAATACAAGCCGACGACGAATACCGGCGCGAACAGGGTGGGAATGAAAGTACCGATAAAAGGAATGAATGCGGTGATCAAACCGATGGCCATGAAAATCAGCAGGAAAACGAAAGTGGCCAATGCCCACATCAACTTGTTCTGACGCACGATCTGCCAAGCCTGTGCCCACCAGACGCCGCCGTTCCCCACCGGCCGCTTCTGCGCCTGCCCTACCGTTCCCGATCCCGCCTGTGTCACCAGCACATCCGCGCTGGGCCCCTGATATGGATTATTGGATTCCATAATGTATGCTCCTTGTCCTTGGTTAAGCCAAACAGTGAATAATCATTCTGAAAGACGAAAAACAGCTAGCGCCCGGCGACTTTCATGGGCGACAACAGTAACGAACCACAGTGGATATTCCCCCTTCGATCCACATCCGTGCCACTGCCCAGAACGCCTCCGAACATGTCCTTCAGATTTCCGGCAATAGTAAACTCTTGCAATGGTCGCTGTATAACCCCGTTTTCCACCCAGAACCCCGCGGCGCCGCGAGAATAGTCTCCTGTGACGAGGTTCACACCTTGTCCCATCACTTCGGTGACCAGAATTCCCGTTCCCAGGCGGCGCAACAGAGCTTCCTGACTTTCCCCGGTATCGCTCAGAATGACGTTATGTACTCCACCTCCGTTACCGGTGGGTGACATTCCCAGCCGGCGAGCCGCATACAGACCCAGGGCATAGCCTTTGAGCTCGCCATCCTCGATGAAATCCTGGTCCCGGGTGGGCAGCCCATCGCCATCGAAAGGGGTGGAACCGTTACCGGCCGCCATCAACGGCCGCTCCCCCAAACGGAACCCCTCGGGCAACACCCGGGAGCCGAGTGCGTCACACAGGAAAGAGGCGCGCCGGTACAGCGAACCGCCGCTGATGGCGCCGATCAAATGGCCAATCAGTCCACTCGCCATTTCCGCCGAGAACAGCAGCGGAAACTCGCCGGTGACGGGCACCTCGGCCCCCAGCCGCGCCAATGTACGCTCACGGGCCTTTTCGCCGACCTGCTCCGGGCTGGCCAGCCGTTCCGCGCGCCGGCCGCTGTCGTACCAGAATTGCCGCTGCATGCCGGCCTCATCCTGAGCCACCACCGCGCAACTGCGGCTGTGATGGGTGCCGGCGAAACCTTGCAGAAAACCAGCACTGGTGCCCAACACGTACAGACTGGCGCCGGTGCTGAGAGAGGCCCCCTCGGAATTGACGATGCGGGCATCATCACGAGCCACCGCCTCACACCGCCGCGCCTGTTCGATGGCCTGGTCGGTGGTCAAGGTCCAGGGGTGATACAAATCCAGATCCGGCACCTGATCCGCCAGCAGGCTGGCATCGGCGATACCCGCGTGGGGATCCTCCTCGGTATGGCGGGCAATGGCGCAGGCCGCGCGCACCGCGTCGCAGAGGCTTTCGCGGCGGTCATCCGAAGTGCTGGCCTGCCCCTTGCGATGGCCGAAGTACACCGTCACCGACACACCCCGGTCGCGATGAAACTCCACCGTTTCCACCTCACCGAGACGGACATCCACCGACAACCCCTGAGACAGAGACAAGCCGACTTCCGCATTGCTGGCGCCCTGTCGGCGCGCTTCTTCCAGTACAAAAGCCACGGTGTCCTTGGCCGCATTCAACTGATTTGGGCCGAGATCGGCTGACGGACGGGGGTGATCGGACATAAAATAGGGTTTCCTTCAGCTTGATGGCGGAGCGTTCGTGTCGCGGCGGACCGGCTCCCATGGACAATGACCGAGTATAACGAGCCCCTACCTCCCAGCAAAACGCAGCTCAAACAGGAAATGTCGGAGCTGCAGCAGACCGGGCTGGACATCATGGCGCTGAAACCGGCGCAACAGGCGCGGCTGCCGCTCAATGACCCGTTGCGGCGGGCACTGGAAGAGGCCCGCCGCATCACCAACGCCGATGCCCAACGCCGTCATGCGTTGTTTGTCGGCCGCCTGATCCGTGATGCCGAAACCGATGCTATTCTCTCCGCCCTGGCCGCGCTCAAGGACCCGGTACGGCAGCAGCGCCTGCTGCAGTGGACCGAGCAGATCGTGGCGGCGGCTTCAGCCAAGGAAGCGGAACCGGTGATTCAGCAGATCCTCGAGTTCTATCCGCGGGCGGACCGCCAGGCGCTGCGCAATCAGGCACGCAATCTGATCAAGGCGCGTCTGGACGATCCCGGCGCCGCTGAACAGGAGCAACGTGAACGCTTCAAGCGCGAGCGCAAGCGCTTTCTGAGCGCTCTCAACGATCTGGAAAGAAACGCGCCTTTGTACTGATTGGCTGGCACATCCACATCTTGATTCGCTGCCAAGGCAGCTTCCCACAGAGAGAAGCCACGGAGCCGCCGTGGGAGCTGGCTTGCTGGCGATTACGGCTTCCGGCATTGCACCATTCGCATGCAGGGCAAACTCCTACAGCGGCTTCGTAGCACAAACCGTGGGAACCAGCTTGCTGGCGAATTCAACGTCAGCCAATCGGCTCGCCATCGGCGGACAGCACAGCGGCGACAAACTGCACCAGCAGCAGAGCCGACAGCAGCATCAGCGGTATCCGCCAGTTACCAGCGGCGTCGTGCAGCAATCCCAGAGTCACCGGCCCCAAAGCCGCCAGCAGGTAGCCCACGGACTGACACAGCCCGGACAGGCCGGCAGCAGCCCGGGCGTCGGCGCCGCGCAGTGCGATCAGCGTCAAACCGGTACTGATCATCGAACCTTGCCCGAGGCCGAGCAGCACCACCCACAGTACCGGCTGGCTGGTTGGCGCGATCATCAACGCCGGGACACTGATCAGCAGCGGCACGTGCAATAGCACCATGGCCAGACGCCGATTACGCATGCGCGCGAAAAACAGCGGCGCGCAGAAATTGGCGGGCATACCGGACAGATTGAACAGGGTCAGCAATTCCCCCGCCCGGGCCTCGCTCATACCGGCATCAACGAACACCGTCGCCAGCCAGGCGGTAAGGCTGTAGTACAACAGGCTCTGCAAACCGAAGAAGACACTGAACACCCAGGCGCGGGGATTACGCCACAATCCCAATGACGGCGCCTTGCCGGACGCGGCGGGAGTCCGGTATGGCAGCATGAAGCACCAACCGATAGCACCGGCCAGAGCCACCAGCGCGCACCCCGCCAGCGGATAGCGCCAGTCACCACCGAAGGCATCCCGTACCGGCACCGCCATACCAGCGGCGGAAGCCGCTCCCAGGGTCATGGTGACCGAATAAAGCGCGGTCAGCGCCGCCACCTTGTGAGGGAAACGGCCGCGCACCAGACTCGGGATCAGCACATTCATGACGGCGATGGCGGCACCCAGCAACGCCGTGCCCGCCAGCAACCAGAAATAGCTGCCAAACAGTCGCAACACCAACCCCAGGAACAGCAGCCACAGCGCGGTCAGCAGGACCGTTTCCAGCCCCCAGCGCTCGGCGAAACGGGGCGAGAAAATCGACAGCGCGCCAAAGCACAGCAACGGCAACGTGGTCAGCAGCCCCAAGGCACCACCGCTGAGAGCCAGATCCTCCCCCATGCCATTGGCCAGGGGGCCGATCACGACGATCCCCACCCTCAGGTTCAGAGCGATCAGCAACAGGGCAACGAGAAACAACGGCAGCGGCAGGCGGCGCCCCTGTCCGCTATTGAGCGCGGTCATCCCCTCTAACCCAATGGCAGCATGAAACGCGCCAGCCGGGACGAGGTCTGACGCAGATGAGTGCACAACACCAAGGCAATGTTCTCCATGATCACCGCCGCCGCCCGGGGACGCCGCCGGCGCAGCTGCTCAAACCCCTTGCGGGTCAGCACCACCAAAGCGGAATTCTCCACCGCCCGCACGGTGGCGGAACGGGGCTGTTGATCCACCAGTGCCATTTCACCCAGCGAATCACCGGGCTTGAGCTGAGCAATGACTACCTCACCCTGCTCGGCATGATGTTTGACGATGTCGAGACGGCCGCTGGCGACGAAACAGACAAAGTCGCTGTGATCCCCTTCCCGACAGACGGTTTCCCCCGCTTTCACCCGATTCACGAACACCAGTTTCTCCACCACGGCCAGTTCTTCGGCTTCCAGACCATCGAACAGCCGCATATGAGACAACAATTGCGACAACGGAATGCTCGGCATTCCCGTCCTCCCTGCAATACAACTCCACCAGCCCGGACGGGCTTACCCCTCGTTTTTTACTTCAGGCGGTCCCGCCGACCGTCAGGGAGTCCACCCGCAAGGTCGGCTGCCCCACACCCACCGGTACGGACTGACCTTCCTTACCGCATACACCAATGCCGGTATCCAGGGCCAGATCATTGCCGACCATGGAGATCCGGCTCATCACCTCCGCGCCACTGCCGATCAGCGTGGCGCCCTTGACCGGACAAACGATTTTTCCTTTTTCCACCAGATACGCTTCGCTGGTGGAGAACACGAACCGACCGGAGGTGATGTCCACCTGACCACCGCCGAAGTTCACCGCGTAAATGCCGCGATCCAGGCTCGCCAGTATTTCCTCGGGATCGGATTCGCCCGGCAGCATGTAAGTGTTGGTCATGCGTGGCATGGGCAGGTGGGCATAGGACTCCCGGCGGCCATTGCCAGTGGGCGCCACGCCCATAAGGCGGGCATTGGTCTTGTCCTGCATGTAGCCGGTGAGCACGCCCTTCTCGATCAGCACGTTGTAGCCGCTGGGTGTGCCTTCATCGTCCACGGTGAGCGAGCCACGGCGATCCGGCAAGGTACCATCATCCACCACCGTGCACAGATCCGACGCCACTTTTTGTCCCATTCGGCTGGCGAACATGGACGTCCCCTTACGATTGAAGTCCCCTTCCAGACCGTGCCCCACCGCCTCGTGCAACAACACCCCGGGCCAGCCGGGACCCAGCACCACCGGCATGGCGCCGGCCGGCGCCGGCGCCGCTTCCAGATTCACCAGCGCCTGCCGCACCGCATCACGGGTCCAGGATTCCATGCGCCCGTCCTGTTCGAGCCATTGGTAGGACACCCGGCCGCCGCCTCCGGCACTGCCCCGTTCGCGACGGCCGTTGCGCTCGGCGATCACCGAAATATTGAAACGCACCAGCGGCCGCACATCCGCCGCCAGGGTGCCATCGGTGGCGGCCACCAGAATCACGTCCTGCACACCGCTGAGGCTGACGGTGACTTCCTTCACCGCCGGATCCAGCGACCGCGCCAGCCGGTCCATCTCCTGCAGCACCGCCACTTTACGTTCGCTGCTCCAGACCGGCAGCGGATCCAGCGGCGCATAACGCTCGGTCATGGCCCGGCCGCCTTGCACACGCACCGCCTTGCTGCTGCCCTGACGCCCGATCGCGGCGGCGGCGTTGCCGGCCTGAGTCAGGGTGTCCAGGGAAATATCATCGCTGTAGGCAAAGCCGGTCTTATCACCGCTGACGATACGCACGCCGGCACCGCGTTCCAGATTGAAGCTGGCGTCGCGCACCAGCCCGTCCTCCAGCACCCAGGCCTCGTGGCGGCTGTGCTGAAAGTAGATGTCGGCGTAATCCGCCTGTCCGGCCAGCTTCCCGCCCAGCAGGGCCTGCAACTGGTCAGGGGCCAGCTCCGCCGGCGTCAGCAGAATATCCGCCGCCAGGGTAAAGCGCTCATCGGAGATCATAGAAACTTTCCACCGTGAATCGTTGATGCTGGTGCACCGGCAACGCGGAACGCACCTGCGTAAGAGTCGCGCGGTCCACGTCGCCGAGAACCACCGAGGGCTCGCCGCCAGCTTGGGCGACCACCCTACCCCATGGGTCCACCAGCATGGAATGACCAAAACTCGCCCGTTTCTCGCTGTGCTGTCCGCATTGGTTGGCGCCCAGCACGTAGCAACCGTTTTGCACCGCGCAAGCGCGCATCAGCAATTCCCAGTGCGCGGCACCGGTGGTGGCGGTGAACGCACTGGGGTAAATCAATAACTCAGCGCCGCGCGCCACCAAGGCCCGGGCCAGAAGCGGGAAACGCAGGTCGTAACAGATCGCCATGCCCAGGGTCAGGCCGGCGGCCGGCGCGGTGACCACGGCATCGCCGGGTTCGAATACCTCCGACTCCCGGTAACGCCCCTGACTGTCCTGCACATCCACATCGAACAAATGCAGCTTGTCGTAGCCGGCGATCACCGCGCCATCCTGTCCCAGCAACACACTGCGTGTACGCACCCGCGGTGCCGGCACTTCACTGCCGTCAGGACGGTATCGCGCCGGCAGACTGCCAGCCACCAGATACAGTTGATGACGCCGCGCCTGCTCCCCCAGCCATGCCAGCAGGTCGTCATACCGTGCCGCCAGCTCGCGATAATTGACGCCGTAACCGGCGAAGTTTTCCGGCAACAGCGCCAGGCGGGCGCCACCGGCGGCGGCCCGCTCCAGGCCCACTTCCGCTGCGCGCAGGTTGTCCGTCAGCACCTTGCCGCTGGTCATCTGCACCGCGGCCACGGTGATCAGGTCACTCATCGCCTCACTCCGCTTCCGTCACCCGGGGCTCTTTCCAGGGGCCCGAAACCTGGTATTGCATGGTGGTGGTCTTGTCCAGCTTATCACCCCACAGCCGCTCCACCACGAAAACCCCGGCACACACCGCCGGACCGGCGAGGCAGCCGGCATACAGATTGCTGGAAATGGGCAAGGTCATGGCGACCCGGTTATTCAAGGTCTGCTCCGCCAGATTCACCTGCCCGGAAACCTGGAACGCCGCCGACGGTGAATCGATGTGTAAATTCTGGGTGCTGACCCGGGGCCCCTGGAACTGGAAATCGCCTTTGAGAGCGTCACAGCTGAGGCCTTTTTTGTAGAGATCGGAGAAATCCAGCCGCAGACGGCGCTGCAGCGTACCGATATTGAACACACCAAGCACGCGCAAAATGGAGGTGCGCGAATCGGTATCCGGAATCCGGCACTCGCCGATGTCCACGTTCACCTGCCCCTGCAGCCCCAACAGCGGCGGAGCCAACGGCCAGCCGTTCCAGGACAGATTCAGCGAAGCGCGGGCGTCCTTGCTTTCCACCAAGGGCGGCAGCCCCCAGGCGGACAACGCCTTGCCAAGATCGTCGGACGTCAAGATACCCTGGAACCGCGTGTGCTGGGCACGGTCGTCACCAGTCCAGGTCAGGGCGCCATCCACACCGACTCGGCGCCAGCCACCGCGCAGGCCGCTGATGTGCACACCGCCGTCCACCGGACGCAGATTACCGCTCCAGTCGCCCAACTGCTGCCCCCCCAGCCGCAAATCGCTGATCGTCGCGTCCAGCGGCGGCAGCGTGGAAGGGGCAATCGGCGCTTTGCCGGCACCGCCATCGCTCCCACCCGTGGCCCCCTCCGGCAGATACAGACGGGATACCGTCAACAGCAGGGGCCGTTGCCCCCGTGCCTGGAAGCCGCCGGGAACCTGCAGCGAGGCCGCCACCTGACCCCCCAATAGCCCCAGTTCCCAGCCGGACCCCGCCGGCATGGCGGAAAAACGGACCTGCCGGAACCGCTGTCCCGCCAGCGTCAACTCGCCAACATTGAACACCGCCCGGTTGACCAGGGCATTCTGTCCGCCACCGGCGCCGCCGCCGGCAAGGCTGCCGATAAACTCCATCCAGGCATTGGCATCGGCCCGGTCCACATGCCCCAGGAAAGTCACGCCCCGGGACGGCATGTTCGGCAGATCCCCCTCGCCCAGCCGGATCACCCCGGCCACCGGATCGCCGATGCGGATCCGTCCACGGCCAACGCCGGCGTACTCCACACGCAGATCCTGCCGTTCCGGATCCAGACTCAGCCACAGCCGGCGGCTGCTGTCCGCCGATTTACCCAGCGGCGCCGGCGCGTTAACAGCCACCCCCCGCAACGACGACGAGGCCTCCAGATGGAAACCCCGCCCGCGCCAGGGCATGCTCATGGTAATGTCCACCGGCACGGTCCCGGACACCGGAGAGAGCCAGTCAAAACCCAGCCATTGCCGCAACCGCGCCGCGGGCAAACCACCGGTCAATACCAGACGGCTGTCAGCGTCACGGGTGGTCCAGGCGCCGCTGAAGCGGCCCCCCAGCCCTTCCCCCTTGAGGTCCGGCAGATTCAATCCATTGCGGCTGTGAAAATGCACCGGCGAGGTCACCCCGGTCAGGGTCAGCCGGCGTGCCTCATTGGCCACGGTGACACCGCTCGCGCTGCCGTCCGCCACCACTGTTACCTGCCGCCCTTCACCTTTTTTAAGCGGCACATCCAGCAGCAGATGCCCCTGCACCTGGCCCTCGCGAAAGCGCCAATCCAGCAGTTCCTTCGGCAGGGTGGCGGCCAGCGGCGTGTCATGGAAAATGCGATCAACATCCGCGGCCGGACCGCTGACCTTGCCCTGCACCACCAATTGACCGCCCTGCTCGGGAATATCCACCGCCACCTGACTGATTTGGCTGTCGAACAAAGTGCCGCTGCCGGCGGTGGCCACCAAACGCCGTCCGTCCACCAGCACCTCCGCGTCCGCGGCGGTGGCCACCGGCCAGTCGGGCAGGAATGACAAGGCAACATCGCGGGCCTGATAGCGCATCTGGAAGGTGCGATCCTGTTGGCGCTGGCGATCGATTTTCACCGGCCCCTGGTACAGGAACTGGCCATGATCCAGATGACCGCCCCGGAACGCCTGCGTCAGCCAGTTACCAAGACCGTCGGGCAGACGCCCAAGCGGAATATAATGGCTGGCACGGGCGCCATCGCCATCGAACAAATCCGCCAGCAGACGCAATTCGGGAATGTGTTCCGCCCCGCCCCGCACCCGGGCCATGGCCACGCCCCGGGCATCCGGATTGCGGGCTCGTATCGCGCCGGTGTCCAACGTCCAGGACTGCTCTTCCAGCGACCAGCGCAGCGCACCGGTGAACGCCGCTTCCAGGGCATGGTCATAGAATTCCGGCAGCATCAGGCCAACCGCGTCGCCCCGCAGATCCGCCAAGCCCCCCTCCGGCGTGGCCGTCAGCCAGCCGTTGAGGCCCGAGACGCCAGGCAGTTTATCCACCGCCCGCACCTGCAGGTCGCTGAAGCGAGCCTGGAGTGAACGCCAAGCCGTGCCCTCACCGGTCAGATACAGGCTCCGCAACTGTCCCTGGGGTTGGAATGCCTCGAGCTTTTGCCGGAGCGGCGAGATCGATGCCGGCCATGCGAATGGCCACTGCGCCAGTTGCCGTGCCAGCGCCTGCAAGCGCAGCCGTTCACCACGGGCCGCCCATGATCGTGCCTGGCCTTCTCCTGGCTCACGCCAGGATGCCGCCAACGGCCCTGGGGCCAGATCACCCGCTGGCGTTTCACCCCGCACGTTGGAGAGCACCACCTCTCCCCCCTGTCGCGGGTCGTAGCGGAAGCGCGCGTCCAGATTCAGGTCGCTGATCGCCCAGGGCGTTTCGCCATCGGTGAGCACCAATCGTGGCGCCGAAAGACGGGCACTGCCGCTGGTGGGGCGGCCATCCCTGACCTCCAGCCACAATTGTGTTTTGCCCTGCAGATTCTGCAGGTCCAGAGGCCACTCACGGGTGTCCGGCAGCCACTCCTCCAGCCGCTCTCCATCCAACGACAAATAGGCACCGGCATTCACCTGCTCCCAGCGCAGCGGGTTGCCGTCCAGACGCAGCCGCCCGTCCACGGAAAAGGGACGGTCACGGGCCTCCAGCTTCACCGCCAGACGGTGCTGGTCGCCATGGTTGACCAGCGCCAGACGCAAAGACGATGCCAGCGGCGGCAAATCCGGCCATTCCAGAGAGAAGCGGGCGTCGTCGATGACAATACGGTATTGGTGATAGAGCAGCGACAACCAGCGGTCCCATTGCGGCTCACCGCCCTCGAAAGCCTCCAGACCACGCAGACGGATCCGGCCTTGCTCGTCACGAACCAGATGCAGATCCACGCCTTCGACACGCAGTTCGTTGAGGCGGGGTTCCCGGGTCAGTAGCGAGGCCAGAACCCGAACACTGACGTCCACCCGATCCAGGGTCAGTGGAGACCCGCCTTCCACCGCCGGCAGACTCAGCCCGAACAGCCGGATGCGCGGTGACAGCCCTTCCATCTCGCCTTCCAGGCGGTCGATCTTGATGTCGGTGCCGAAGCGCTCCGCCACCAGCGTTTCCAGTTGTGTCCGGTATTCTGGCAATACCGCCATGAACTGCCGCATGGCGACCACGTACACCGCCAGCAACACCAGTGGAATGGCCACCAGCCACCATAGCCAGTCGCGCCAGAAGGCATGTCCGTGCCTGTCGTTTTTTCTGCTCACCTTGGCCTCGTCACCACCTTCGCGCCCTATTCGGCGGGCACGGAGATACCGTAGGGAACCCCTGCCCATTCCAGCAGAGGAAGGGTCTGCTCCAGGGGCAGTCCCACCACCCCACTGTAACTGCCGGCCAGGGACGCCACCAGCGCGGCACCCAGCCCCTGTATGCCGTAGGCACCGGCTTTGTCCCGGCCTTCTCCGTGGGCCACATAGGCGCGCCGCTGAGCCGCGGTGAGCTCCCGGAACCTTACCCGGGTTGTCGACATGGCCGTGCGCGCCTCGCCCTGATACAACACGCAGACCCCGCTGAGCACCCGATGTTCCCGGCCGCACAGGGCATCGATCATGGCCAGGGCATCTTCATCATCGACGGGCTTGCCGAGAATGCGCTCCTCCAGCACCACCGCGGTATCCGCGCCGAGCACCGCACCGGAGGAGGTCCGCGAGCCATCACCGGCCATGGCCTTGGCGCGGGCCAAACGGATCACGTATTGCTCGGGAGGTTCATCGGGAAAGGGTGTTTCGTCCACGCCCGGAGCCGGCAGGCGGGTAAAGCGGGCGCCCACCTGGGTCAACAACTCCGCCCGCCGGGGCGAACCGGAAGCGAGAAACAGCGGCGTCCCCCGCTGAGGTAAAACAACGTCCGTCATGTCGTCCTGCCATCGGCCTGGTCGATCCGTTCTCAGCGCACCAGAAAACGCAACTGCACCCAGCGCAGCGCGGCCACGATCGGCCGCCACAGCACCGCGCTGGCCAGCGTACTGTAAAGGATCGTATAGGGAGGATAATAAGCGCGCCCCACGGATTCCTGCACCAGATAGGCTAGCAGATTCGAGGAGCCGACCAACAGGAACACCACCGCGGTTTGCTGCAAAGCCGGAAAGACACGCATACGCTTGTAGGCGGCCAACATGAAGTAGGCCCCCAGGCTATAGGCCAGAGCCCATTGACCCAGCGTGGTGCCCACCAGCACATCGTGATACAGCCCGACCACGAAGCCCCACAGCACGCCGACCCGATGCGGCAACGCCAGTACCCAGTACATCAGCACCAGCAACAGCCAGTCCGGACGCAACCAGTTCAGGTCCTCGGGCAGCGGTACCACCTCCAGCAGACCGGCGAGGAACAGCGTCACCAGGATCACGCCGGTGCCGGCCGGTTTCTCCTTGCTCATTGGCCTTCCTCCTCCGCCCCATCCGGCGGCGCGTCCCCTGGTTCGTCCTGATCGGCGGGGGCGGGTTCCACCGGTTTGGATTCCACCAGCAGCACGTGACTGGCGCGATCAATCTGGGCCTTGGGGCGGGCCAGGATATCGGCGAAGGCGGCACCGGAGCGGTGATCCACACTGACCACCTCGGCCACCGGATAGCCACGGGGATAGAGTTGCCCCAGGCCCGTGCTCACCAGCAAATCGCCCTGTTGCACATCGGCGGTATCCGGCACGTACAGCAGACGCAGGGTATTGCCCTGGCCGGTGCCGGCCAGAATCGCGCGGACCCCGTTGCGGTTCACCTGCACACTCATGGCGTGACTGGCATCGGTGATCAGCAGCACCCGTGAAGCCAGCGGCCCCACTTCCACCACCTGACCGATCAGCCCCTGGGCCTCCAGCACCCCCTGGCCACGGCGCACGCCTTCACGAGCCCCCTTATTGATGACGATTTCCTGGCGGTTGGGATCCGGGTCCAGACCGATGATCTCCGCCACCAGCACCGACCCTTCCAGGCTCGCCGAGGAGTTCAGCAGCTCACGTAAGCGGGTGTTTTCCGCCTCCAGTACCGCCAGTTTCTGCACCCGCTGTTCCAGAATCAGCACCTGACGATTCAGGCGCTCCTGATCTTCCAGCAGTTCGGCGCGGCTCTGGGTCTGGCGTGAAACGAAACGGGCGGTATCCACCGGCAGATGGGCCAGGTACTGAGCCGGCGCGGTGAGGTAGCCGAACACGTAGCGGATCGGCTGTGCCCACGGTGTGCGCTGGTCGAGCACCATCAACACCACGGCAAGCACCAGCGCGATGAGAAGACGGTAAGTTGGGTTGGAAGAGGACATGGCCGTCGGTTACCAGGACACTGGCGCCTTGGCGGCGCCGGTCGATTAACCCATGGCCAGCATATCAAGCCCGTGGGTATCCATCATTTCCAGGGCCTTGCCACCGCCGCGCGCCACGCACGTCAGCGGATCATCAGCAATGATCACCGGCAGGCCGGTTTCCTCGCTGAGCAGCCGGTCGATATCACGCAGCAGCGCGCCACCGCCGGTGATCACCAGGCCCCGTTCGGCGATATCGGAAGCCAGTTCCGGAGGCGAGGCTTCCAGGGCATTGCGCACCACATTGACGATGGCGGCCAGCGGCTCCTTGAGCGCTTCCAGGATTTCCTCGGAATTGAGGGTGAACTGGCGCGGCACCCCTTCCGCCAGATTGCGTCCGCGAACGTCGATTTCCAGCACCTCGCCACCGGGATAAGCGGTACCGATTTCGTGCTTGATGCGTTCCGCGGTGGATTCACCGATCAGTGAACCGTACTCCTTGCGCACATAGGCGACGATGGCCTCATCGAAACGGTCACCGCCAATGCGCACGGACTCGGAGTAGACCACGCCGTTCAGGGAAATAAGGGCGATTTCGGTGGTGCCCCCGCCGATATCCACCACCATGGAGCCACGCGCCTCTTCCACCGGCAGGCCGGCACCGATGGCGGCGGCCATGGGCTCTTCGATCAGGAACACATCACGGGCCCCGGCGCCGTAGGCGGAATCCTGAATTGCCCGGCGCTCCACTTGCGTGGATTTGCAAGGCACACAAACCAGCACCCGGGGCGCCGGCGGGAAAAAGCCGGTGTCATGCACCTTTTTGATAAAGTACTGGAGCATTTTCTCGGTGACGTCGAAGTCGGCGATTACCCCGTCCTTCATCGGACGAATGGCGGTAATGTTGCCGGGGGTACGACCCAACATCCGTTTTGCGTCGGCGCCAACCGCGGCCACGCTCTTTTGGGCACCGTGATGACGAATCGCCACCACCGAGGGCTCATCGAGGACAATACCCCGACCACGCACATAGATCAGCGTGTTGGCGGTCCCCAAATCAATAGAAAGATCGGTGGAAAACATCCCCCGAATACGTTTGATAACGGACATCCTGGCCAGTTTCCTGAAGTCTCGTCGAGAGGAAAGCGCCGTCTTGATCCCGTTTTCACAGGCGACGGCAAGATGGCGCAACTCTAGCAACGGCGGGCCCATCCGGCAAGGCCGGCGGATCGGCGCAAGCGCCATCGGCGCCCCTCTTTTGGTCGTACCGGGAGGCGATCATCCGTAATCACCGGGGCAAGCACCCGGATTTACCCCCCTCGGATACCGGTTCAGTGGCTCCCCGAGGCCGGTCTGTGGTACTTTTTGCGCCTTCCTGAAGCCGATTTCCGATCCCGTGCCGACGCCACGGCGTACTGATGCCACGGGGTGTGCCAATTCTACGGAGAGAACGGAGAGAACCATGGCCATTGATTCCAAGGTGGTTGCTCAAGTCGCCCACCTGGCGTGCCTGCAAGTGGACGACAACGAGACCGCGGCGCTGAGCGAACGGCTCAACGACATCCTCGCCATGGTGGACCAGTTACAGCAGGCCGATGTGGAAGGCGTCGCGCCTCTGGCCCATCCCCTGGATGTGAGTCAGCCGCTACGCGACGACCAAGTTACCGAACCGGACGTGCGCGAACGGGTCATGCCGATCGCCCCGGCCACCGAAGAGGGCTGTTTCCTGGTCCCCCGAGTCATTGAATAAGACGCCATGCATACCAAGACCCTGACCGAACTCAGAGCCGGCCTGGCTGCCCGGGAATTCTCCTCCCGCGAGCTGACCGAACACTTTCTGCGCCGCATCCGGCAATTCGACGGTGAGCTCAACAGTCTGATCACCGTCACCGAGGAGCAGGCCCTGGCCCAGGCCGATGCCGCCGACGCCACCCTCGCCCGGGGCGAGGGTGGACTGCTTACCGGCCTGCCCGTGGCCCACAAGGACATCTTCTGTACCGAAGGCGTCCGCACCAGTTGCGGTTCACGCATGCTGGACAACTTCATCGCCCCCTACACCGCCACCGTGGTGGAGAAGATGGCGGCGCAAGGCGCGGTGATGCTGGGCAAGACCAATATGGACGAGTTCGCCATGGGCTCCTCCAACGAAACCAGCTTTTATGGCCCGGTGAAGAACCCCTGGGACCAGGAGCGGGTGCCCGGCGGTTCCTCCGGCGGCGCCGCCGCCACTCTGGCCGCGCGCCTGGCTCCGGCCGCTACCGGTACCGACACCGGCGGTTCCATCCGCCAGCCGGCGGCGCTGAACGGCGTCACTGGTCTGAAGCCCACTTATGGCCGGGTATCGCGCTGGGGCATGATCGCTTTCGCCTCCAGCCTCGATCAGGCCGGCCCGATGGGGCTGAGCGCCGCCGACTGCGCGCTGATGCTGGCCGCCATGGCCGGCCACGACGACAAGGATTCCACCAGCCTGGACGAGCCGGTGGGCGACTATCTCAGCGACCTGAACCAGAATCTGGAGGGTCTCAGGATCGGCGTTCCGGAAGAATTCTTCCCGGACACTCTGGACAACGCCATTGCCGAAAACAGCCGCGACGCTCTGCGGGAGCTGGAAAAGCAGGGCGCCAAACTGGTACCGCTGTCGCTGCCGAGCATCAAACTGTCGGTGCCGGCCTACTACGTGATCGCGCCGGCGGAGGCCAGCTCCAACCTGTCCCGCTTTGATGGCGTGCGCTACGGTCACCGCTGTGACGATCCGGTGGATCTGCTGGATCTGTACAAGCGTTCCCGCTCCGAGGGCTTCGGCGAAGAGGTCAAACGCCGCATTCTGGTCGGCACCTACGCCCTGTCCGCCGGCTACTACGACGCCTATTACCGCCGCGCCCAGCAGGTCCGCCGCCTGATCCGCGACGACTTCGCCCGCGCCTTCGCCGAGGTGGACGTGATCATGGGGCCAACCAGCCCGGAGACCGCATTCAAGATCGGCGCCAAGGTGGATGACCCGATCAACATGTACATGGCCGACGTCTTCACCATCGCCGTCAACCTGGCGGGGCTGCCGGCACTGTCCATGCCCAGTGGTTTCGTCAACGGCTTGCCAGTGGGCACTCAGGTCATCGGCAACTACTTCCAGGAGGGCCGCATCCTCAACGTGGCCCATCGTTATCAACTGGCCACCGACTGGCATCAACGGATTCCGGGAGCATTCGCATGAGTTGGGAAACCGTCATCGGCCTGGAAGTGCACGTGCAACTGGCCACCGCCTCCAAACTGTTCTCCGCCAGCAGCACCCGCACCGGCGACGAACCGAACAGCAACGCCAGTCTGATTGATCTGGCCATGCCCGGCACTCTGCCGGTGGTCAACCGTGAAGCAATCCGTCACGCAATCCGCTTCGGCCTGGCCATTGACGCGGAAATCGGCCGCCGGTCAGTGTTCGAACGGAAAAATTATTTTTATCCGGATTTGCCCAAGGGCTATCAGACCACCCAACTGGCCGAGCCCATCGTCGGCGCCGGCGTGGTCGAGCTGCAACTGGAGGACGGTACTCGCAAGAGCGTGCGCATTCACCACGCCCACCTGGAGGAAGACGCCGGCAAATCGCTGCATGAAGCGTTCTCCGACGAAACCGGGCGGGCCATGACCGGCATCGACCTGAACCGGGCCGGCACGCCGCTGATCGAGATCGTCTCCGAACCGGACATGAGCAACGCGGAAGAAGCCGTGGCCTTTGCCCGCAAGTTGCACGCCATCGTCACCTCCCTGGGCATCAGCGACGGCGATATGTCCCAGGGCAACATGCGCTTCGACGTGAACATCTCCGTGCGCCGTCCCGGCGAGCCGCTGGGTACGCGTACTGAAACCAAGAACCTGAACTCATTCCGGTTCATGGAAAAAGCCATCAAGCTGGAGGTGGAACGGCAAATTGATGTGCTCGAGGATGGCGGTGAAGTGGTGCAGGAAACACGCCTGTACAATGGCGAAACCAACACCGCGCGCGCCATGCGCAGCAAGGAAGACGCCAACGATTACCGCTACTTCCCCTGCCCGGACCTGCTGCCGGTTCTGGTCAGTGAAGAGGAAATCAACGAACTGCGCGACGCGCTGCCGGAACTGCCGGACGCCCGCAAAGCACGCTTCGTTGAAACTTACGCGCTCTCCGAATACGACGCCGACCTGCTCTCCGCCGATCTCGCCACCGCTGCCTACTTCGAAGCGGCGGCCAAACAGGGCGGCGACGCCAAGCTGGCGGCCAACTGGGTGATGGGCGAACTGACCGCGCGTCTCAACACCGATGACATCGGCATCGCGCAAAGCCCGGTGAGCGCCGGGCATCTTGGCGAACTGATCCTGCGCATCAAGGACGGCACCATCAGCTCCAAGATCGCCAAGCAGGTCTTCGACGCTTGCTGGGCCGGCGAGGGCAGCCCGGATCAAATCATCGAGAGCAAAGGCCTCAAGCAGATGAGTGACACCGGCGAGTTGGAAAAGATCGTCGATGACATCATCGCCAACCACCCGGCACAAGTGGAGGACTACCGTGGCTCCGATGACGCCAAACGGAAGAAAAAGATCGGCTTCTTCGTCGGTCAGGCCATGAAGGCCACGCAGGGCAAGGCGAATCCCCAGCAACTGAACCAGTTGCTGCAACAAAAACTGAACGGTTAATCAAACCGTCACAGGAGCCGGTTTACGCTGCGGCCCGGGATGGGCCGCCCCGGCGCCCACACAACAACACGATAATAAGGAAATCACCATGGAAGGTTTTCGTTACGCCACACTATTGTCTGCCCTCGTCCTTCTTTCCTCGTGCGGAGGAAGTGGCGGTGGTGGCTCAAGCAGCCCGGCAACTACCTGGCAAGCCGGCCAGTTCGCTGACGCCGGCCAATTCGCCAATCAGTGCCTCAGACCGCGCGGCGGCAACCAGTACCCCGATGTGGCGGGATCAGTCCTGGATGAAAACAACTGGTTGCGCGCCTGGAGCCACGAGACCTATCTCTGGTACGACGAGATCCTGGATCGCAATCCTGGCAATTACGATAACCCGCTGGCTTATTTCGACCTGTTGAAAACGGAAGCCATCACCGCCAGCGGCACGCCGAAGGATCAATTTCATTTCACCATGCCCAGCGACGAATGGAACGCGCAATCCCAATCCGGCGTGGCACTGGGTTACGGCATGCAGTGGGTGATCGTCGATCCCGACCTGCCACGGGACGTGCGGGTGGCCTATCACGATCAGCAAGACCGCCCCGGCCTGCCGCCACGAGGTGCCCGGATTTTGTCCGTCGACGGCGTCAGCATGGAATGGAGCAATGACGTGGATACGCTGAACGCGGGCTTGTTTCCCACCCAAGAAGACGAGCAACATGAGTTCAAGTTCGCATATCCCGATGACAGCCTGCATACCATCATGCTTACCGCCGAAGCCATCACCTCCGAGCCGGTACAGAAAGTAAAAGTGCTGACCAGCACCGGCGGCAAACGAGTGGGCTACATGCTGTTCAACGACCACATCGCCACCGCGGAGAAAGCGCTAAGGGACGCTGTTGAGCAGTTGCAACAAGGCAATGGCATCGACGATCTGGTACTGGACCTGCGCTATAACGGCGGAGGTTATCTGGCGCTGGCCAGTCAGCTTTCATACATGATCGCCGGTCCTGAACAGACCGCCGGTCAGGCTTTCGAAATCTCCCGGTTCAATGATCAGCATCCGCAAACCAACCCGGTCACAGGCCAGCCCCTGACTGCGACACCGTTCTACAACATCACCCTGGGCTTCTCGGTTCCGGCCGAAGAGCCGTTGCCCAGTCTGAACCTGCCGCGAGTGTTCGTACTCACTGGCGCCACTACTTGCTCCGCCAGCGAATCCCTCATCAACGGGTTACGCGGAGTGAATGTTGAGGTGATTCAGATCGGCGATCGCACCTGCGGCAAACCCTACGGGTTCTATCCCACCGACAATTGCGGCACCACCTACTTCACGATCCAGTTCCAGGGCGTCAATGCCAAGGGCTTCGGTGATTACCCGGACGGCTTCGTACCCGGTAACGACAACGGCCAGGCCGGAGTGCAGGGTTGCCAGGTGGCGGACGATTACGATCATGATCTTGGCGACATCGATGAAGCACGCCTGGCCACGGCGCTGCACTACATCGACAATGGGTATTGCCAACCATCGGCGAGCCGCCAGTCCTTGCGCCAATCGTTGACCGCGCCGCCCATCGGCGATGGCCGTGTCCACAAGGCACCGTGGCGCGAAAACCGCATAATGACTCCGACCCGGTGATACCATGAGCCCTGCGAAAACAACACTGGCACTGGGCATTCTGGTACTGCTCTGTGCCTGCCAGTCACAACCGGCGGGCGGCGACACTCCGGCGCTGCTGTCCGGCACGGAAGCGGACCACAAGGAACTGCGGGAAAAGATCCGGGACGCCCTGTCGGCGGACAGACCGGTCCTGTTGGCCGATGACGCGCTCACGCGAGACAGCCTGCTGGTGATCGAGCGCGCTTCGCCTCGGGATTTGAGACATCCGCCGCTGAATGGTCGGAACCTGCAACGGCCGGAGACTTTCCGGCTATTGCTCGATAACGAACGCTGCTGGCTGGAACGGCTTGGCGACGGTAAACGATGGGAGATGGTGGAAGCCTCCTGCATCCCTGCCCCCGGCCGCTGACCAGCGATAGGAGAGCACCACCATGACCGACATTTTTCGGGATCGTCTGACCCTGGACATCGCCGGCCACGTCGCCACCGTCACCCTGGCGCGGGCGGAAAAATACAATGGCCTGGATCTGGAGATGCTTCAGGCCCTGGTCGATTGCGCGAAAAAACTGAGGAAGAACCGCCAGGTGCGGGTGGTCATTCTGAAGGGGGATGGCAAAGCATTCTGCGCCGGCTTGGATTTTGGCCGCGTCACCAAGACTCCGATGAAGATGCTGCTCGCCTTCACCCGCTTCGGCATCAAGAAAACCAATCTGTTCCAGCAAGCCTGCTGGGCCTGGCGGCAATTACCCATGCCGGTCATCGCGGTGACGCATGGCTACTGCTACGGCGGCGGCCTGCAACTGGCGCTGGCCGCGGACTTCCGTATCGCCACGCCGGATTGCGAATTCTCGGTAATGGAAATCAAATGGGGACTGATCCCGGACATGACCGGCACCGTCACCCTGCGCGAGCTGTTACCCCTGGACGTGGCCAAGGAACTGACCATGACCGGCCGCCGCTTCGACGCCCTTGAGGCGGAGCGCCTGCACCTGGTCACCCGGGTTTCCGAGACGCCTGAGCAGGCCGCCCGGGAACTGGCCGAGGCGCTGCTGGAACGGTCCCCGGATGCCGTCAGTGCCGCCAAGGCCTTGTTCCATGACACTTGGAATGCCCCGGAGGAACAGGCCTTTCTGCGCGAATCCCGGCTGCAGTTCAAACTGTTGCGCAGCCGTAATCAACGCACGGCAATGAACGCCAATTTCAAGAAGGAAACACCGCGGTTCGGGCCGCGACAGCGGGATTACTGAGTTTTATATAGCGTAACAACCAGAAAAATATCGGGTCGGCTAGGCCCCGCCCTTTTGCTGGCCCTTGACCGTGCCCACCACAAATGCCCCCACTGCCATGAACGTCGCCAACAAAGCCACGAGTTTTTCACCGCTAAGCAGGCTCAACGTCCCAACCGCCAAGAAGATCGCGGAGTTGATCAAGTTCTTTTTCGCCACTTCGTCGCGAGAAGGCTCGGTGGGTTGATACACCTCACCCGAGCCGCATTCCTGCGACATCCCCTCCCCCGCGAATATCCACTTCACATAATGCCAGGCCATCAGATCACGGTATGCGAACCAACCAACGCCCCCGACCAGAACGGGCACCAGGAACAACAGCCAAGCCCCTTCCGCGCCTCGGCTCATAGCGTACAATCCCAGAACAGAAAGCCCCGCCAACACAACCCAGGCCACCACGAACAGCCACCGCCAACTCCGCCGGGTCGTCCGAGATCCCAGGACCAGTCCCGCACTCATCAATACGCCACTCAATCCAAAGACGACATAAAGAAACAGAAAATCTTTGCTCGAAGTGGCCATACCGAGAAATCGAACCAAAAAAAACAGTGTTCCCACTATAAACGCCACTACCCACTGGGAAGGACTGGGAAAATGAATGGCAGCATTGCGATCAAGTGTTATGAGAATTTCTTTAAGCAGTGTCCTGGTCGAGAGAGAGGCGTACACATACAAGCGCTCCCCCTGATGCTCGAGCAGCGGCTTTCCTTTCCAGGCAATCAAATTCACGTTGTCACCGTCACCGCTACGTCGCCAATCCTCCCCATATGGCGATAGCACCTCTTCGATGAGAGGAAGACTACTCTCTTTTACTTTACTCAGTTTGAAAGTGTAATTTTTCACAAACACTCCTAGAGAAGTCCGGACTAACCTGCTCCCTCCCAATCATCTTTGACAGGCTTCGCTTTCCCTGAAGGCCATTCTTTGGCCTCAGCCATCAGTTCATCAATGCCATGCCTTCCAGAAGCCGGCTGACCACGACTATCAACGTACTCGTAACCGTTAAAGCCGGCAAATCGATAGTATATATCTGTACGCGCTGGTATGGGTTGGTGGTTGAATGCCGCAACATCGGCACTCGGAGCGCACAGTTCTTCCACCTCTTCGGGCCATTCAAACCCATCCAGCGCTTCCTCTGCGACAGCAGCCTGACGATCCAGCCAGGCTCCAAAAGTCAGAAAGTACCCCAAACGTTCCAAGGGGTGAAATACAAGGGCATAGACATGTCCCAGTTCTCTGGTGGAGGTCGGTTCCGCACCCGGCGAATATAGCAAGCCTCCCTTTTTCAAGTCTGGATCCGGTTGAATCGCCTCCAGTCCCTTCTCCATATATCGTCTGATAAATTCCCAACGGCGCAGTATTCCTGGGATACTCCGATCACCTCCGGTCCAGAATCCGTAGGGTAAGGAGAACAGTTCCTTTTGTGGCTTCCCTCGCGACGAGAAACGATCCAGCTCATCCAACACCCACGGGCGCGGAGCTGTCAGAACCAACCCAGTACCACCTAAACTGCCCGGCATCACACTGAATTCAACCAATGCTCTTACGTGACGCCAAGGCACATGCAGGACCTTATCCCCCCCGCAAGAGATGTGAACGAGCTGGGCTTGTCGATTATAGCGAGCGGACCCTTTCTTCTCTGCATGGCGCATCATCGGTGAGAAGGGAGACAGGAAATAAAAGAACAAAAAGGGAATTCCGCCGGCACAAAGATAACCCGCAAACAACCCTATCGCCGACCACACATCAAGCTTCTCATCCACGAAAGCCGCCACATAAAGACCAAGGAACAAAAGCAGGGCCAGGTTATGAAACAACAGGAAAAGGCGCGGCAACCAGTGCAGCTTTCCGTTCCCCCCAACGGTTTCAACAGTCGGCAGCTCAATGTAGCGCTCGTTAAACAAACGCGAGTTTTCAATATCCAAATCGTTTGGCTTCAAGGCATCCTCCGGCCAAAGAGCCACATCCAGAGGGGGAAGCGCCGCAAAGGTCTTTTTCTTCTTCTCCTCTTTCAAAAGTGCCAGGAAGTCAGCCAGTCCATAATCGGGGTGGCGGCGGGCCCGCTCAAGCGACTGTTCCCAGATAGACATCTGTTGACCTGGGGAAGCACCCAACTCCTTTCTGGATCGCGTCATCAATTTTCCACTTCGTACATCAGTTCCGGATCACTAAAGCCGTTAACGTAATACCGCACCTTCACACTGACGTACGGATTATTGGTATCAATCATCATAATCCCCAAACCTCGCTCCACCGATACCGAAGCATTCTCTTCGGTGTAGATCTGATCTTCCACCGGTGGAATTGTCTGTGGCGCCGACACGGTAACACGAACACTGCTGACCTGAGCCTGCCAACCTGGCAGAAGAATAGCGATCTGTTCAACACCCTCTGGATATGGACTTCCCGTCGTCCAACGGCGATAGGAACTGACTAGCGGCAGATTCCCTGACAACCACTTCAGAGTATCCGTATTAGTCTCGATGGAAGGCTCACGGAACATCCGGTAGAACTCTTTCAATTCAGCATCTGCATCCAACGTGGTCACTTCCTCGTCACTGAGGCCAAACCAGGCGGGGATAGAGCCATTTCCCCATACACTACCGGCCATCCAGCGCAAAACCTTGTTCTCCTCCACGGTGGTGTCGTGCCAATGGCGCACCGCCACATAACTGGCTTCAACCGCCAGCATAACCCAGCCCACCCAATTGCTTGCCCGGGCAAATCGGCCAAGCCCACGCAATGCCGCACCTCCAGATTCCAAACGGGACATGACCTGAGTCGCGCTTTGAGTGATTCTGCCACGGGCCGCAGTGGCCCCCATTTTTTCCGCCTGATCCGCCAACCGGGCGGTCAAATGCAGCATACCCAGAGAGGCATTACCCAACTGTAATATTCCTCCTGTCATGCTTATTGCGGCTTCGTTGCCGTCTTCATTGAAAATGGGGGTGACCACGGCATCCTTGACAAATGTGACCAGTGCTGCTCCGGCGGCAAGCCCGAGGGCCCAATTACCAAGCAGGTCAACTTGCTTTTCCATCGACTGTTCCAAGGCCTGGTCAGCCGCTATCCTTGCCTGGTTGCGTCGGATGTCGAGCACCGCTTGTATCCCCCCAGTCACACCAGCACTGGTGGCCAGCATGGCGCTGCCTAGATTAAGCGAATTCGCCAACACCATACCGTCGTCGCGGCCCAACTTCTTTATAGCCGCCGCGGCGTTTTCCAGAGACCACCATATCCCAAGCCCGGAAATTCCCAGTTTGGTGCCGTGCCAGAAATGCATTCTCTGTGACAATCCACGCTGGTCCGCCTCTATTTGGGCCTGAACCTGCTGGCTCTCATACAGTTCCACCACCTCATTGGCCGCACGGGCCACGGTAATCGGCCGGAAACCATTCACCCCACGTCCTCCGGTGCGGTCCCGCAACCATGCTCCAGCCTCGCTCAGCGGCACTTGGCGTTTAACGCCAGTCTCGCCACTGAGAATTTCCAGGGCGGGTCCATATGGAGTGCGCCACAATTCATTGATACTGCCCAAACGCCCCTTCGCCACCAGAGCTCCAACCACCAGACTCAACTGTCGAGAGGCACTATCCGCCGGGAACGAGGATATTACTGTATTCAGCTTCTCAATCACTTCACCCACCACATTTCGGGCAAAGCGAGCCGCACTACTACGCCAGCGCACATACTCCGATACTTGGGGATGGCCGAGCAGAACTCGCTCCATAATCCCGGTTGGGCCGCTCTCGACAAGCTCACCGGAAACCTCATTGACACCTTCATCATCCAAGGTCAAAACCCCAAGACTGAAAGTGACGACACGACGTAATGCCAAGTAGCTTTCTCGATCGGTCTCGTCGTAAAGCATCAACGTGGCATTATGGCGAGCTTTTATCGAACGATAGACCTGTGTGGCTGCTGATGCCGCTTGGGTTACCGCCTCGCCAAGTCGTTCCATATTATTTGGATGATCATTGACAAATTGGTGGCGCTCCTCATTACGCACCATTGCCAACCTTCCTGCTTCCGCATCCAACCCTTCCTGGTAGGCCCGATCCCGGGCTGCATTTGCAGCACCTCCAGCGACACCGCCCGGCAACGCACTTCCCACCGGATCGTTGCGAAAAGTATCCATCTCCACTTCCCGGCGTTTCATCTCCCCAAGCAAATCGATCCACTCTGAGATTCTGAGCTTGCGGGCAGCATCCGCGCTGTAGCTCTGCAATGCCTCCAATTCAATACCAGCCAGATGTCCCAGCTCACTCATCACACCGGTGGTGTCATGCACCGCCACAACCTTCGCGGGATGCTGTTGCATAACACCACAACGGGGGCTGACACTGGCGTCCAGCAAGCTCAGTAACTGGTTAGCCGGGGTGACAGGTGAGTTGCTCTCGCTCCATACGAAAGCATCAAGATCACCATTCAGGCCCGGCAAGTCAGCAAGAGGAGCGGTATCCCCCGTATGCGATTGTGGACCATCATCGGTGAGGCGAATTTCCGTGGCCAGTTGACTTCTTAGACCATCCTGATCCGATGTCAAGGCATCCAGAACACCACGAGTAAGACGGGAATCACTGACAAGTAACCAAGCCCTTTCTCCGACGTCCAGTTCGGGAGTGGGTAGCGGGGCTGTGATATAAGGCAGTGCCGCGGTAACTTCTGGCAGCGTTGGCATGTCCTGCCAGGGAGGTTGCGATGCCTCCTCAGTAGAGACTGAGGAAATAGGATTGAAATAGCCATCTTCCGCGACTTGCCAGACACGAATACGCCATTCTTCCTTCACTTGCGCCAGCAGGTAGACATAGGTCAAAGGGCGCAACGTGCGCAAGCCGAAATGCCAGCCTTCGCCCAAGCCTTCATAGCCGGAAAGATCCATATCGGGAAAATCACCGGCAGGTAACGGGGCTCGGGTAATCCCATAGCGCACGGGGTAGAGTATGCGGGCCTGCTGAGGCTCTGGCAGACACACTTGCACTTTGTCGCGTTGGTCCGGCGGCGTCAGATTCCATTGAATCGCGGGGTAACCGGACACCGGGTCGATCCGGACCGGGGCGCGGCGGGCCGTGGAAGTATCGCGCATCAGGAACTCCCTCCCTGGTCCGCCGGCCCCAGCAGGGTCAACGAAGTGACTTCCGCCCCGATCCCCTGCTGCAAGTCAATTTCACCGTCACTGTTGGTTATACCCTCGATTACCGCGCCATCCTTGCGGGTCAGCCGGTAACGCTGATTGGCCGCTGCCTGGCCGCTCGAAAAGTGTACTTTGAATGCTTCGTTATATTGGCTCGGCGACAGGCTCGACGAAGGCCAGCTGTTCATCTCCCGGCTCAATTGGGTCCCCCCCAGGAACGACTTCTTGCCGGCTTCCACCTTGATTTCGCCGGGGCAACTGACGATCAGGTCGCCGCCTTCCAGGGTCAGCCGGGCACCGGCGCTGGTGGCCAGGTGCAGGGACTGTCCGGCGGCCAGTTCCAGCGGGCCGTTGGCGCTGGTGATGTTGAGGTCATCGCGGCTTTGCACGCGCAGGCGTTCATGCTGGGCTTCGAAGCGTACTTCGCCTTCCGCGCTGACCAGGGTCAGCGCATCGCCATCAACACCCTCGGCGGCGGCGAGCAGCCCCAGGGACTGGCCGCTGTGCAGACGCAAATCGCCACCCACCGCCAGATTGCTGTCCTGCCCGCTGGCCAGAGCCAGGGTCTCGGCGCTGCTCCAGGTCAGGCTCTGGCCCGCCAGCACCCCGATGCCAGCGGGGGCCGTTAGTCCCAACAAGGCATGGCTACTGTGGGGCACCCGGTCATTGCCGCCGCTGGTGTTGTGCTGGGGAGCTTCTCCCAGAGCCGCGCCGCAATCAGCGCCGGTAACCCGGGTTGAGGCGCTGGTATAAAGGGCGTTCAGAGGCGCTTCCTGATCGATCAGCCAGGAGGCACCGGAACGGTCGGAGCCTTCGGCGGCGGCCAGCACCGCCGTGCCATGGCGGGCGCAGGCCTGGGACAGGGTTCGCCCGAGTTGCCGCAGGTGATCCAGCAAAACGGCGGCTTCTTCCACGTCGCCGGCGGGCGTATCGGCATCCTCCCGCCCCCAGGCGCTGAGCCACAATCCCCGCTCGGCCCGGACCGCGCCCCACTCATCGGTTCTCAATTCCAGCCCTTCACCCCGGAAGCTGCCGCGGTAATTACCGGCCTGGTGGATCAGGTGACCGAGGTTGAGCTGGCTGTCGCCATGACTGCTGGCCAGTTGCAGCCGCAACTGGTCGTCACTGTCGTCGAAGACCAGTCGGTTATAGCCGTCTCCACCCCACTCCTTGGACTGCACGCCCCACAAGGCGGCGGCGTTGCCGTGACCGGCGGCATCGGGGCTGGCCCCATGCCAGGGCGGCGCGGCGCCGCCACCGTGATTGGCACGGGCGCTGGCGGCAAGATCATGGGCCCGGGCGAAAACCTCCGTGCTGCTTTCCCTCGCCCCGGTCCCGCCTGGCGTCGGCGCTATACCGCCTTCACCCTGACCGTTATAGAGCGCCCCGAGAACCACCGGCCGGTCGATGTCGCCGCCGATGAACCCGACCACCACTTCCTGGCCAATGCGCGGCACGAACTGCACGCCGGCGCCGGGCCCCGCCTGCCACTGTCCAACCCGCAGCCAGCAGGTGCCACGATCGTCCTCGCTGTCGCCGTGCTGCCAGTGGAAACGAACCTTGACCCGTCCGAGGCCATCACTGAACACCTCCTCGCCACCACTCACCCGGGGCTCACCATCCGGCCCCACCACCCGGGCGGTCTGATAGCCCCGTGCCACCGGGCGACCGCGCCAGCGGCCTTGCTCATCGGTGGCACGGGGCCGCCACGGGCGCCCCTGATCCTGGGCATCAAAAAGATTCGCGTAGCCCAGTTGCGCGGCCCGTTCCGCCAGCTGCTCACTGGCCGCCTGCGCCTGCGCATCGGGCCAGGGAGGCGCGTCTCCCAGGGTATGCGCCACTTGCTCCCGGGCCGTGGCCGGAAGATTGTTGATGCCCAGATGGCGGACCCGGGTCAGCAGCAGTGCCTCCGGTACCGCCAGCCCTTGCGGCGGCTGCCGCAACCGCAGGAAAGTGCCGGCGCGACAGGTGCGCACCGCGCCTTCCCCCTGCCAATAATCACGCTCGCTTTCGGCATGGGCGGCGCGCAATTCTGCGTAATGGCGGGCTTCGTCAGCGTCCTTCCAGGCGTACTGCCCTACACTGTCGTACTGTTCCACCGGCTGATCGCGCTCACCGCCGGCGGCAAGCGTCACCTGAACCGGGGTGGCCTGACGGGTTTTGTAGTCCTCGCTGAGCAGCGTCAACCGTTGAGCCCCGGCGCGGCGGCGGCGGCCCAGGCGGTGCAGACCATCCCCTTCTTCACTGGCATCACCGCGATGCACCAGCACGCCGCCCTGAGCCTCGGAGGTGGCGTCCTCCGGCAACAGGCGGCTGTCGGAGAACAGTTCCAGTTGATGTCCAGCGGGAGCGTCCCGGGCTTCGATCAGACGGAACCCCAGCCCCTCCTCGGCAAGCAGACGAAGGATAAAATCAGCGTCCGTTTCCCGGTATTGAGTGCAATAGCTGCGCGGCCTCACGGCTTGCAGAAAAGGCGCCACGTCATCCCGTTGCCGCCAACTGGCCCACTCACCGTAACGCCCGAACACGGCGCCGGCGATATCGACCACGCTCTTGTCCTGGAATACCTGACTATGGCGGCCATGACTGAGCTGCCAGTTCCAGGGTCTCAGGGTGAAGCGGTAGCGGGCCAGGCCGCCATCGGCACCGAGCAGGGTCACTTCTTCCACCAGACCGGTGCGGGGGGTTTCGCTGCCATCGCCGAGACGGGTGAACAGGGTCGCTTTACGACCCAGCCACTCTCCCAACGGGCATTGGGCATTACCGGTAAGGACATCCACCCACCACATCGAAGGGGCGGACAGGGCTTCGTCACCGCACCAGCGTTCCACCAGCAAGGGCGTGGCGTCGTCGTCCAGGGAGAAGCGATAAAGGCGGCGATGGTCTTTCAGCGACAGCGCGGACGCCAACAGGTCCCGCAGCTCGTCAAAGGGGGGCATGGTCTGACTCCATTCAGTCTCAGAGCCTGTCCAGAGGCTCTTACGTCCTTGATGACGGCCAAAATCATGGCACAGGCACGGTTTCAATGCCAGACAGCCCACTGCACGAGGGTGCCGGGTGCGTATAATGCCAAGCTGATCACCGGGGGAGCATCACCTGTGAAGTCGCAATCCATAGCCATTATCGGCGCCGGCACCGCCGGACTGGCCAGCGCCCGGGTATTGGCCGCCCAGGGACACGACATCACCCTGCTGGAGCAGGCACCGGCGCTGGCACCGGTGGGCGCGGGCATTCTGTTGCAGCCCACCGGCCTGTCGGTCCTTCAAGAGCTGGGTTGCTATCAGGCCCTTGCCGAACTGGGCGCCCCCGTGGACGGCCTCCATGGCGTGACCCGCTCCGGGCGGGTGTTGATGGATACCCGGTATCACCTGCTGGGTCCCGGGGTGCAGGGGCTTGGCGTGCATCGGGCCAGTCTTTGCCACGTTCTGAGCAACAGTCTGGATGGCTACCCCCATCAACGCTGGCTGGGCACCCGGGTGGACGCCCTGCGCCACGATCCTCAGGGGGTCACGGTGGCCGTGGGCGCCGGGGCTCACCAGGGCGAACATCGCTTCGACGCCGCCTTGATCGCCAACGGCAGCAACAGCCATCTGCGTCCCGCCGACTGGGTGCGCTATGACCGCCAATATCCGTGGGGCGCACTGTGGGCGATTATGCCCATGGAAGCCGGTTTCGACGGTGGCTGGCTGCGCCAGTGTTACGAGGGCGCCCATCGCATGGCCGGCGTTTTGCCCACCGGCCGTACTCCGGACGCCCCCGACACGCCGCTGCTGAGCTTTTTCTGGAGCCTGCCGGTGGCCGACATGCCCCACTGGCGCAATGGCGCCCATCCGTTCGAGCAGTGGAAACAGGAAACCGCCGCGTTCTGGCCGGATCTCAAACCACTGTTGGCACGGCTGCCTTCCTCCGCGGATCTGCTTCAGGCCACCTATCGTGATGTGATTTTGCGCCGTTGGGGCGAGGGTCGACTGGGTATCATCGGTGACGCCGCCCATGCCATGAGCCCGCAACTGGGCCAGGGCGGCACCATGGCGCTGCTGGATGCCCAGGCTCTGGGCCAGGCGATGGCGGAGGCGGATCAGTGGCCCCAGGTGTGGGCCGGCTTCCAGCGGCGGCGGGCCGGCTCGATCCGCTTCTACCAGAACATGAGCCGCTGGCTGACGCCGTTGTTCCAATCCCATGGCAAGTGGATCCCGGCATTACGTGACGTCGCCTTTCCGCTGATGTATCGCATGCCCTGGCTGCCACGCCAGATGGCGCTGACCGTGGCTGGCGCGAAGCGGGGGCTGTTGCGTTGATTGCCTGTCCCCGGGCCACGGTTTTGCGGGTTAAACAAGGGCTGCCTATACTCTGATCACGCATGGCGGGATAACCATGCCGATAAAACTGCAAAGGATGTACTCATGAGTATCAACGGAGATCTGCTCCGGCCCGCGTGCTTTTGCCTGGGAGCGATACTGGCGATGAGCGGCTGTGCGGATCGTGCCCCGAGTCTGGATCTGGCGGAACTGGACGGCAATACCGCCATCGCCCGGGCCCTCGACGAAGCCGACATCCCCTACACCCAAACCCCCTCCGATGAGATCAGAAACCTTGAGGTTCTTCTGTTCGGCGAGAAGTATCAGGCCCGGGATGTTCTGCGAAGCGCCTTCACCATTGACTGGGAAGCGGAAACGGCCCGCCCCAATGTCTACTTCCACGATATTCCACTGCGGGCACCGTCCTTTCTGACCGATAAAGACGACACTCTGTACATCGTGACCTCCCGCATCGGCAATGCCGATGGCGTGAAAGGGGAAGTCGCGATGGGCGCCTTCGACGACGACCAGATCATGGCCCTCAAAGCCAGATTCGAGGACGACTACGGCCCCGCCACCGCCAGCAAAGAGGATTTCCGCGGCAAGGTTTATTTCTGGCGAGTGCCGGATGGCGCCGTGCGACTCGCCATTGAGAACGAGTGTCTGTGCGAACCGGCGAGCCGATGGTCTGGCGACGAGCGCCCCGAGGGCGGGCGGGGCGGCACCCTCGCCCGGTACTACGACCCCGAATTGCCGAGTTTCCATGATGACGACTACGAATACTAAAATCGCGACCCGGCTCTGTCTGCTGACGGCATTGATCACGGCACCCGGCATCACCCTGGCGGACAAAAGCTATTGGCAGGTGCGAGGCCCGGATGACACCAAATTCGTTCTCGAAACCGCCATGCTGTCCCCTCTGTCCCTGGCCGGGCTGAGTGCCTCCACCTTCTTCGTTTATGATGACCAGGACGGCAGTCTGATTCAGTACGACGCCAAGACACCGGACAAACCACGTACTCTGCTGCCCGAGCCGGACGACAAGCGCATGAAGCGTTTGAAGACGCAATTGACGGCGAAGCTGATGGACGGTCAATTGAAACTGCTGATGTCCGATGGCCGTGAAAACATTTTCTTCATCAAACCCCGCCCACTGGCTGATGAGGAGGCGTTTCAGAGCGCTCTCAATGAGCGCCATCAGCACATCGAAACCCTGAAACGGGAAGCGGCCGAAAAGCATGGCACTATGGAGTTCCCTGGCACGGATGGCGGTGACAGCGACAAGGTCGTCTTTCCCGGTGGCTTCACTCTGAATTTGCCGGCGAACGATGACGGCTTTTACATCCACCAGGAGAACCCGACACGCTGGCTCCTGTTCAGCCTGGCCGACCCCGAAAGCAACCAGCCCTTGTTCAATCAAGTGAACCCGGATCTCACTTTGGCGCTCAAGGAAGCGTCTCCCAAAGACGTCGCCAAAGAAACCCGCTGGCCCGGAACGTATCGTCTTTATGAGCAGGACGGTTTGTTTGTCGACGCCTTCACCGAGTACGACGAATCCGAGGATGAGGCCTATCTCGCCGGCTATGACCTGTATCGAACGATTCCATTGAGCCAGGGGCGTACCCTGCTGATCACCACCCGCACACTGAAAAGCGCCGACGACATCAAACGATTCGCTGCCATCGCCAACAGCGCCCGACCCGCTGCCACGGACGACACCGTCAGTGTGAATCATTACACGGACAATACCCTCGGACTGCTCTCGCCGGCACAATCGGTCTCCTTGTTCGAGGGCGCGAAAATGACTCTGCCTCTGAATTACACGGCCGAGCGCTGGTCCGGAGGTGGCTATTTCGTGCTTTCCCTCGGGCCAAACATGATTTTCGAAAGCGGCGATGGGGAAAGCGATTACATTGGAGTGGAAGGCGCTCTGAAACCAGGGGAATCGGAGTTCGAACGTCCATCCGGCGGGATTTATATGCGCGATGACGACGGCTTCGTGTTCGATGCCGACAAAGTGGCCGGCGATCAAAGCATCCTGGTCGCCGACGACAACGGGCTGGTGTTTGAGTCCAAACAAAACTGGCATCTGGCACGCTACGTCCGGCTTGGCCAAACCCACGTGGTCTACTATATGAACTACCGCAACAAGCGAACCGAGGCGTTGGAAGATTTTTACAGCTCCCGCAACGCCTTTCATTTCGAGCCATGAGTGATGACCACACCCACCCACTCGCCTCAATCGGCTTGTCCCGAATTTTCCTGGTACTACGCGGGTTTCTGGCGGGTGGTGTTTTTCATCGCTCTGGCCGGCTGCGGCGGTTTCATGCTGACCGCAATCGTTGTCATCAGCTTCGCGCTGTATACCGACACGTCCCTCGAGGGTCTGGATCTATTCATCGCCTGGCCACTCCCGGTCGTCACGGCAATACTCTGGCTGGTTCACCGCGTTATCGACGACGGCAAGCTGCAAAGTCATGTTCGGAGTCTCGATGCCTTTTTGCAGGAGTCTGCTAAAAAACGCCGGCGCTGATCCTCCAAAGAGCGCTCTCCAAGCCACTGCCTCAGGATGACCCCATGACACTCTCATCACCACCCTGTCTTTCGGTAACCGGCGGGAAACGCCGGCTGATGGCGCTTTTCAGCCTGATTCTGCTATTCGCCGCTCTCCAGGCCAGGGCATCCGAGGCCACGCCCCGGCCATTGGAGCCCGGCGACGAGACCGGAGACAGGTTGACGGCCGAAGCACCCATGAACTTCAACGACGGCAGTCGTTATCATCTCTACCGGGTTGAGCTGGCGGCCAACCAGGTGGCCAGGTTCGACGTCACCGGCGGGCTCAACAGCTATCTTTCCCTGTTCGCTCCCGACGGAACCCTGTTACAGCACGAAAAAAACGGCCAAAGCGACACGGCTCTGCACAGCTACCATGCCCATCTGAGCCAGAAAATCGAAAGGGAAGGCTCTTATCTACTGGCCGTGGGTGGGAATTCCCCACGCTCTCTGGGACAGTACACAGTGAGCGTCAAGACCACCGAGCTTCAGAGCATCGCCCCTCTGGTGCCCGGGGTTACCATCAAGGACTGGCTGCGAGGGCTCGATGCAAAACACACCTTGCACGTCGACAAGATCGGACAATACCGGATTCGCTTCGGCTCCGACGATTTCAGCGCTTATCTGCTGGTCGACCATGGCAGCCACTACGAAGCCATCGACAGCGGTGACGACACCGACGCGCACCTCGACGTCTTTTTAAGGGCACCGGGAGACTATGAACTCATCATTCGCTCTTCGGACGAAAGCTGGCAGGAGGGGCTATATACCCTTGGAGTCGAAGCCCTCTCCTGCTGCTAGACAGGGGTATCGTTCCTGTTGCTTGGGTATGGCGGGCGCCTTCGTACTTGCCGCACTGTCCGTGGTGTCCGCCACCGTGCAAGCGCAGCCCCCCAGCCCCTGGCCAACCCGGCTGTCGGTGGCGGCGATCACCGCCACGCCCCCCGATCTGGAGACCACCTTCCGGTTTCCCTGGATCACTGACTCTTCCTGTGGGCCCACCGCCCGTTGCAACGAGACTGACCCGGCCGGATGGTAAAGCAGAATTTTTGCTGGAGGTGGATCACGACGGAGACCTGGACGGCATCTGGCGAAAAGCAGACGCCCCCTTCCCGGTATATTTCAATTATTGACCGGGTACGGTGGAGGTCGGCCGGTGCGCCCCGTCGCGGTCCACCGCCAATCAGCGGTTATCCAGCTTGCGCAGCAAACCCACCGCCATGGCGACAACCAGGACCGCGCCCAGGATCAGAATCCCCCACAATACCATCCGCCGTATCGGGGTTTGCTTCGGCGGAGCCCGCAAAGCCGCGTCGCCCCCCAACTCGCGCCGTTGCTTCAGTTCCGCCCGCGCGGCCGCGGGTTCATCCCCCAGAGCAGCGCAATCCAGCACCTGGGCGGGCGCGGCCCGGCGGCTGCCATAGGCCAGTAGGAAGGGCCCTTCCCCCTGGGCCAGGAAGCCCAGCCTGATCGGCGGGTACCCCAGTTGCAACGCGGGGGGTTGTCCGGACAACACTTCCCCACCGGACAACACTTCCAGACGCCATAGCCCATCACTCGTCGGGGTCATGTGCCGAGCTTCGGTAGCACCGGTCTCCGGACCCGAGGTGACCGGGCCCTGAAAACGTTGCCGCCAGACGGCTATTTCGTCGGCACGGGAACTCAACCGCACCTCGAGAACCCGATTCGGCCCCGGCAGGGTCAATCGCCATTGCCGCGCTGGCGCGGGGCGGGAACTGTGGAACCGGCCATCAAGGGCATCGCCCGCGCTCCGTTCCGTCTCCGCCCATATCAGGGGAACGGATTCCACCTCGGTGCGCGTGGTCAGAATCTGTGCGCCGTGTAACCAGTCCCGGGCCCGCTCATCCTCGGGGATCAGGCGCAGAAACCGGTAGCGATGCTCCGGCAACGCCACGGCAACGGTCTCCAGCGCCTCCCCGTCCAGCCGCAACAATGTGGTTCGCGTGACGACGGTTCTCCATTGATCCAGATCGTCGCTGGCGGCGATGCGAATCGGCAGTTCCTGCCGTCCTTCCGGGGAGCGCCAGCGCCAGTCCAGTCGAATTCCGGAGATGGCCTGTTCCACCCCACGCGCATCCACAATGTATTCAAAGGCACCGGCCTCCGCCGATGCGCCCTCCTCCGGCTCCGACCGCTGCCAGCGCATGCTCAGCCCATCGGCGGTGTCGATGGCCAGTTGACCGCCCAGATGCTCGGCCGGGCGGCGCCCCGGTGGCAGGCCGTACAACGCCGCCGGATGCGCCACGGTGTTTTGCTCGGTCTGATCCTCGATCTCACAGAAAGCGTGCTGCACCACACCGCCGTCACGATTGAAGACCCTGACATCACCGAGATCGGCCCGGGTGCTGACCTGATAAACCGGTTCCGGCAAGGACAACTGATAGGCCCGCCCTTCCCCCACCGGCGTGATCGGAATGCCCTCGGCGAAATCATCCGGTAGCGGCGCCGCCAGGGTAGCGGAACCATAACCGAGCGCGGCGATGAAACAAGGCAGAATCCAGAGACGCATCAGGAACACTCCTTTCCCCGGGGCGGCAATGGCGAGAAATAGCCGACAACCAGCAGTATCAGCCCGACGCCCAGGAACGAGACGATACGGGCCAGGGTTTCCGTGCCCGCCATATCGATGAGAAACAGTTTCACCACCACCACGCCCAACAGGGCCACTCCCAGAATCCACACGGGGCGCCATCCTTTGCGGGTGGCAGTGATCATGGCGGCCAGCCCCAAAAGCGCCCAGAACAGGGACAAGGCCATTTGCACTGTCACCGAATGCACTATTCCGGCGGCATCAAGCGGGGTGCCCACGCCATAATGCAGAGCACGCACCAGGGCGGCGCTCAACCACAGGAAAACCAGTGCCGCCAGCATCGATACAGCGGGTACCGGATACGGCCGGGGCGTCTCCCGCCACCAACCGATAATGGCCAGCATGGTCAGCGCCACGCTGATATCCAGAGGATTAAGTAACGGCCAATACGGCAACGGCGACGGAGCACCGTTGTGGAACAGATTGATCCAGATCAGCCAGCCGACGGCCAACGCCGCCAGGGGCAGGGCCCCTGGACAGCGGTACGCCGGCGCATGCCGCCGCCAGGGCCAGACACCCGGAGAGCGGGCACACAGAGTGATGAGCGCCGCTGGCACCAGGCCCCAGGTGAGCACCGGCCAGACGCCATCAAGCACATTGCCGATCCGCCACGACAACTCGGGCAACAGCACCAGTGCCAGACTCCATAGCCCCAGGGCGTGCAGCCAGGGGGTCATCGCGGCCAGCAGCGTTTCCTCTCTGCGGTCCCGCAGCCACAGTGTGTGGTAATACACCAGCCACAGCGCCGGCCAGCCCCACAGAGCACCGTCCGCCAGTGGATGAGGCAGGGTCAACAACGTCAGGCTGGCAATGGCGACAAAACCCGCGCCCAGCCAAGGCGCGACGCGAATGCTGGTTTCCCAGGCCAGCCACCGTCCGGCCCAGGTCAGCAGTAGGATGATCAGGGTTGGCACCAGCAGTAACCAGCCCGCCTCGCTATGGAAGGGAGCGTACTCGCCCACTTCCGCGCCACCGGCAAACAAAGCCCAGAACACCGCCCACGCCAACAGGATTTGGGCGCTCCCTCGTTCGTAGGCGGCCCGCGCCGCGCCCAGCCGGGACAGAAACACGCCGCTCGCATATCCGGCCACCGCCAATCCGAACGCCGCCATGAAGACTCCGTTGAAGAGCGGCATGGTTGGTTGCAGGTAATCCGGCATGGCGATCAGCAGCTGCCCGGCCGCCAGCACTTGCAACAGCACCCCGAAAGCCCGCGCCAGTTTTCGCTTCTGACGCACTCCGAGCCACAACAGCCCAGCGCCCTCCACGGCCCAGATCGCCGCGGTGGCACTTCCGGACAGCGCCAGCGGCACCGTCAGACTGCCAAATATCACCCCCAGAGCCGCAAAGGCCTCGGCCAGCAGGCGCCATTCCGATCGGCGCCGATAAAACAGAATCAGTGCCAGCCACAGGTAAAACAGCGCGAAAGCCAAGGCGCTCCAGGCCAAGGCGTAGGACAGATGCGAAACCAGGGAAGCGTGCAGACCGAAAGTGACCACCGGCAACCCGAACACCAGCGTCCCCGAGACATACCCCAGATCGGCCTTCGCCTGGCGCCGGGCAAACAACAGGGACACCGCCACATACATCAAGAAGAAAAGGCCCAGAAACAGATCCGTGCTGATCAGGTGCTCCCGCGAATAGCCCCCTCCACGCCACAGAGCACTGATGCCGAACGTGAACAGGAAGCCGAGCAGATTGAGCTGACGCCAGGCCCGGAACCAGGCCACCAGGAAAACACCCAGATTGAGCACGGTGTAATAGCTGAACAGAGAGATATGGCTGCCTGCGCCGCTGGATGTCAGCAGCGGCGCCAGGAAACCGCCGGCAAAGCCGATTACCGCCAGAATCAGCGCATTCTGCGCCACCGCCAGTACCGCAGCGGCCAACGCCACCACCACCATTAGGGAAAACGCGAGCCCGGACGGGATCACCGAGAACAGGCGGAAAGCGGCGTACAGGGTCAGATACAGTATCGCCACGCCGCCGCCCTGCAGAATCAGCGCATAGCCCACATGCCGGATGCGCAGCCGCCAGCCCAGCCCCAATAACGCCATCCCCAGTACCGCCACCGCCGCCAGCCGGACCTCCAGCGGAAACAAACCGCTCTCCGCCGCGTACTTGGCCAACAGCGCCGCGCCGATAAACAGCACCAGAACGCCCACGCGGGCAATGGTATTGCCGCCTTTCAGCCAGGCACCGATGCGCTGAAAGCCCCGTGAAAACAGGGACGGCTCTGGCGGGGCAAGCGGCGGTCCGGGCGGCGGCTCCGGTTGCGGTTGCCTTGGTGGCTGCCGTGAGGGCGGTGATTCTGGCGGACGAGGCACTGGCGTTTCCACGGACGTCGGTGCCGGCGCCGCCTCTGATGGCAATGCGGCGCGAGACGAAGGCACCCCATCAGCCGACGCCAGCAATGCCCGGATCCGTTGTTCGCTGGCCGTCACCCGGTCCCGGATCAGCACCAATAGAACAATGGCGAAGCCGGTCAGTGCTCCGAGGGTACCCAACACCGCGAACAAGATGCCCGCCGCGATCCAGGACCCGCTCAGAACTCCCAGCAGCATCGCCACGAAGGCCATCACGGCCCCACCCGCCAGCGCGCCAGCCAGTGCCATGAATACCATTGATGCAAGCGGCCAGCGGGGTATACGGTTCGGGCTCATGGCATCCTCATCCTTTGTGGTCATTCCATTTCCGCCCTTCAGGTTCTTTGCCTGGTCTCTTCAGGTGTTACGGGAATTGCTCGCCGCATTCGTCCAGGATATCACCGACAAGATCCTCCACGGCCACCTCTTGGCCCTCTTCGGCCAGGTCTTCCGGATTGTCGGGCAATTCATAGACCCGACGGACCATCTTTTCGAATAGCGCCTTCTCCACGGGCGTTTCCGTATTCTCTTTCTCCAACTCCTCCAATACCCAATTCAGCGACTGGCCGTCTTCATAGCGCAGTGAAGCAACAATAAAAAAGCTCATCTCCAGCCGGTCACAAACCGGCCACTCACCACCATGAGGAGGTGGCCGGGTGGCCTGAACGGAAGCGCTCAAAAACACTATTAACAGGAAAAGAAGTCGGATTCTTTCCATCACATCCTTGCTCCCTGGCTCTCGGTTCCCTGTACTGCCTCCATCGTACCTGACCCGGGCACTTCCCGCCGGCTTGGAGAGTGCGGCCCCAAGGGGGATCGTTTCTGACAATTCTACAAAACCATGGCCATGCCAAGACCAGACAATATGAGGTTACAAACTTTTGCCCCCGGCTCTATCTTTGCACACTGTGCCCCGGTCGGATCCGCATCTCATTCCTCCCATTGATTGCCCGGCAAACGTTTCAAGTGAATATGCCCGCACAAACGGATCGTGGGCCGGATCAAGAACTGGAAGCTACCCACCACGAACAACCACGCTGCCGGCGTTTCCATGCTGGGGTATAGAAAAAAGATACTGCCCAGTAGAAACCAAATGGCGATGAGGAAATCATTGGCGATACTGAGCGTTTCATAACGGCGGCGGATCACCAGCTCCTCATGCCCGAGATGTACGGTGAGAGGGTTATCGACACGGCTTTTATACATGATCAACTCCATGGCATAGCCCCGGTGATATAGGATTCATTGATATAAATCAAACCACCCTTGTTGGATTCAAAAGACACTCCTGTTTTATCCGTACGGGAGACGAGCATGGCAACGAGTACCGGTTGGCACCGCACCCTCAAAGGGGTGCACTGGCTGGTCGCCATTCTTCTGGTGATGACTTGGGCCTCGGTGGAGTTGCACGAGTTTGTGGAGAAGGGGGCACCATGGCGCGACCGCTGGGTAATGCTGCATATTTCCTTTGGCGTCACCGTGCTGATCCTGATGCTCTTCCGGCTGTACCTGCGGGTCCGTCACCCCACGCCACCGTTTATTGGTGCGCCTTGGCAGCGCGGGCTGTCCCAACTGGTGCACCTTGGGCTCTACCTATCCGTGATCGCCATGCCCATAGCGGGCTTTCTGATGCGTCAGTTCGCTGGCAAAGGCACCATGATTTTCGGGCTTGGTCCCATGCCTCAACTACTGACGCCCAACGCCCAAATAGCCGAAATACTGGCCTGGTTGCACAAGGACCTGCTCTGGTATGTGCTTTTAGCCCTGGTGGGCATCCATGTGGCCGGTGCCCTTTGGCATCATTTCATCGACCATGACGACACGTTGCGGCGGATGGCTTCACCGCGCCGGTGACGGATCAGCCCGCTATAAAGACACCAATCAGCAACAGCGGCAACAATAGCGGCGTCAGCGCCCACCAGGAGGGCCAGCGCCAGAGCCACAGCGCGGTGCCCAACAGCACCAGTGACGTGGGCAGCCAGATAACGACGCCCAGCATGCGCCAGGCCAGACAATCGGAGCGGGACGGACAATCCCCCATTGTTATCATCCCCACCGCAATCAACCCCAGTCCCAGCAGGCCCAGGGTCGCCAGTAACACCACTGTCATCATGCGGATCCGGTATCCCACGGCACTCCTCCCTGACTTTTTTTGTCACTTTGCACAGTATTGTGCCTGCGTTCACGTCTATCCATAACGCTCAGAGGCGATGATTAAGGACATTCGGGAATGGCACGACCCCTGCTTGATCAACTACAGGTTACTTTTCGGCTACCGTGGACGAAAGAACACCATGATGACACTTGGCGACCCTCTTCCCGGCTTTGCCGCGCTGGCACGGGACTACAAGCGACTGGGCAGTGAACTGACCGTGGCTCTGGCGGATCTGGCCAGCCCTCGCCCTCAACCTCCGGTGGACAAGATGCCGCTCCACGAAGAATGTTTGCATGTGGTACGTGGTGGCATGGTGGTGGCCCGTCACGGCGAAAGCCCCCTGTTCCTGTGTGATGAAGGAGACGTGCTGCCACGGGATTCGGGACTGAGCTACAAGGCGGATAGCGCCGTGCTGCTGGCCGCCTATCCCTGGAAGATCGTGCTTCAGAGGTTGCGAAAAGAGCCCCATCTCGCGGCTTTATGGGAGCGCCTGCGGGATCTGAGGGAACGTCTTCTGCTGCACATGCTGGCGGCCAGAGTCGGAGAAGACCACCACGCCCACTCCGCCTTCGTCTACTTTCAACCTGGAGAGGTACTGATCCGTCAGGGGGAGCATGCCACTGACGTCTATCACTTATTCGAAGGTGAAGCGGATGTGCTGGTGGATAATGTGGCCGTGGGCCGGGTTGGCGAGGGCGAGGTACTGGGCGCCATCGCCGTGCTTACCGGCTCCTCGCGCAGCGCCACGGTACGGGCGCTCACCCGCTGTTCCGCGGTGCGGGTGCCCGGTAGCCAGTTCCATCACCTGATCCGGGCTCATCCCACCCTGATTCAGAGGTTGATGACCGATATGGCACGGCAAATCACCCGGCTCAATCATCAGGTGGTGGCCCTATCCGGCTGACTCGGAGCGATCACTTTCGGTGACTGCCTCCGCCGGTTCGAGCCATTGCGACAACACGGCATGCAGTTGCGGCGGTTGTAGAGGTTTACGCAGCACCAGATAGCCGTCCCGTTCCGCCTGCTCCAGCACGGGGGAGTGAAATTCACCGCTGACCATGGCCCCACCGGATTCCGGGCACGCTTCCAGCAGCGCCTGAAAAACTTCGAAACCACTTTCTCCGGAGCGCAATCTTTGGTCACAAAGAATGGCCTGAGGTTGAAACCCTCCACGCAACAACGCAAACGCCTCGGCACCGGACGCGGCACAGCGAACCTCCACGCCCCAGGCTTCCATCAGGCTCTGCCAGGCTTTGGTGACCAGCGGATCGTCGTCGATGACCAGGCAACTCCCCGTTAACGGCACGAGTCGGGTCAATGACGAGCGCATGGCATTGCCCGATACCATATGCCCGGTTTTCATTTGCTTCATCTCTGGCAACGACAACCAGAATCGGGATCCTCGCCCTTCCACGGAATTCAGACCGTAGCCGGCACCCATTATTTTTGCACTGCGTGCCACCATCGCCAGTCCGAGGCCGTGGCCGGCGCTGTCGATTCCCCAGGAATAAGCATTGCGATAGAACTGCGTGTAAATATTCTTTTGTTCCTCCAGCGCCACACCGATTCCGGTATCCCATACTTCCAGCAGCCAGCTCCCCTGACGGTGGCGTACCGACAGCAGCACACCACCTTGGGGGGTATAACGCAAAGCATTGTGGGTGAGATTGATCAAACAGCGGCGAATCAGACTGGCGTCGCCCAGAACCACCGCCTCTCTGCGGGCGATGCGAATACGCAGATCCAGGCCACGGCTGTTGGCTTCCTCGCGAAACGTGGTCGCCACGTCCTCGACGATGGCGTCCAACAATACCGGTGTGCGTTGCGCGGTAACCGCGCCGGTTTCCATTTTCGAAAGGTCCAGCAGCGAATTGAACATCAGATCCACCGAACGCACGCTCTGTTGCAAATCCCGAATCGGTTCCCTGAGCGTTTCATCGCGATTGCGATGTGCAATGGCCTGAATCAGAAACCCCATGGCATGCACCGGTTGGCGCAAATCATGACTGGCGGTGGTAAGAAACCGGTTCTTGTCCTGCAGGGCCTGCTCCGCTTGTTCCTTGGCGTCGCGAAAACGCTTCGCCAGGGCGGCACTGTCTTCTTCCAGTTTGATCTGCTGCACGAAAAAACGGTGGGAGGTCACCCCGTGACGGTACATGGCGATACCGAACAGCACCGCCATCGGCAAAACGAAATGCCAATGCTCGGGAACCGTCCAGGGCATCATTAAAACCACCGGCACCCAGCAACACAGGAAAAACCGCAGGAACACCCCCCACACCGGGGTCTGATGCGTTGCGTTGGCGGCGATGGTACCGGCGAAGGTAATGTGCAGCACGGCGGCAAACTCAAACGTCACCTTTCCCGCCGTCAGGAACACCACCAAGGCCAGTCCGAAGCCATGCAGAACAGCGATGCGCTTGACCACCGGCAGCCATTTTTCCAGCACCTTCTCGCTATCAAGAGACGCCCTATCCGCCAGGTAACGCCGACGCAAAACGAACAGCAGCCAGACACCCAGCAAGTACGCGGCCAGCTCCACAAGCAACCAGGAAATGTCCTGCCCGAGAAGATAAAACCAAATGATAAAGGCCATGCCCGCGAATGGCGTTACCGAAGCGCTGTAAAACAGCCTGACACGAGTAATGTCCAACAAGCGGGCGCGGCCATCGGCGCTCAAACTGGCCATGGAAGGTGCCACGGTGTTACCTCTGGCGGGCCGGGCGTTCATAGCCGCAAGCGTCGACCGTGCAGCAATGCGATCGCTTCCACCCGATTACTGGCGCCGAGTTTCTGCAGGATGGACGACACATGTTCCTTCACCGTTTGCTCGGTGACATTGAGCGCCATGGCAATCCGTTTATTAGGCAGTCCCTTAAGCATCATCGCCAACACCTCGCCCTGGCGCCGGGTCAATCCCAGATCCGCCGGACTGATCAGCAGTTCACGACGGGACCGGAGTATTGCCGCCGACGCCGGGTCCGCATCCGCGAACCAGGTTTTCCCCCGGCGCAACGCCGCCACCGCCCGGGCAAAGGTCTCCGGCGATTCATTCTTATGAATGAAACCGTGAGCGCCGGCGTCCCGTGCCTGAGCGTCGATACCGACCCCATCATCACCACTCATGACCAATAGACGGGTTGCGGGACAATGATCTGATAATGCTTTCACCAGAGGCGGCGCGGCGCCATCGGCAAGCCAGAAATCAATAATGACCAGATTGGGCGCTCCGTTATCGGCGATAAATGCCATGCAGGCATCACCATCCGCGACGCTGTGCACGGAACGATAGCCGCAGTGTGAGATCAGATATTCCGCGACACCGCGCATCACCAAAGGGTGGTCATCCACCACCAGGGCGTACCCGGTGTTTCCCTTCCCTTCTTCCGGTTTCCCGTGAAGCCCTGCTTCCTCATTCATTCGCCGTTCCATCCTAGGCCATTGGCGACGGCTGAAAACCCTACCACGGTAGGGTGGTTCAGACCGGGCACCGGCGATAGCTTTCATTTACCCGGGAGACAACACCCTGAAAGCTGCGCAGGGAACACATTGATGGGAGTGTTCCCTTCCCCGAGAGCCACGGCAAAGCAACCCAGCGTATTGTCCCCATTTTACGACACCCGGCGTCGGAATCGGTATGGGTTCTCCGCGTCGGTGACTATTTTTGCCAATTGTCCGGAGGGCGCGACCATTCCGGACCTCTTCTATGAACAACGGTTAACCGTACGGAGACCGACAATGACACTTAAATCCCTGCTCATCGCCTCCTCCGCCGCCTGCGCACTGGCTTTCTCCGTGAACGCCCAGGCCGGCTTCCTCGACAAGATGAATGACGCCCTGGACAAGACCTCCAACGCCATCAACAAGGTGCAGGAAACTTCCGACAAGGCCACCAACGCCGTGAATGGCACGGTTAAATCCGTGCAGGACACCGGCCAGGCGGTCCAGGACACCAAGGATGACATGACTTCCATCGGCAAGAACGACGACTGATTGCCAAATCCGGCAAATCGCTATTCGACCGACCCTCCCGGGAGCGCCGGATCGGGGAGCATCGTTTATTACAGTTTCGTTTCCTGGCGCCCCTGGTCTGACGGCAGGGGCGCCCAACACGATGCATGAACAAGGATGCTGTTATGTTCAAACGTACCTTTACATTCCTTTTCGTTTCGTTATTTTCCATCACTCTGGTCGCCTGTGGTGGCGGAGGCGGAAGCAGCGGTGGCGGCGACAATAACGGCGGTGGGGACAACGGTGGGGGAAATGGTGACGGCGGTGGCGATGGCGGCGCCAGCACATACCACTATGAATTTCTTCCTGGAACCCAGTTCAGCGAAACGCAATTCATCAATATGGGTGCCGAAGGCTATGTTTTCCTGGGGCCAGTGAAATTTGGTTCCGACGTGGATGTGGGGGGGCTGCTGTTCGGCCGCCAACAAGATGCCACCTATGAGTACCGGATCAGTCCGCAACAACCCACGCTGGACCAGTTCGTGGCCGAGGCCAATGCTCAGGGACAAGAGGGTTTTGCCCTGAGTGCTCCTTATATCAGTCTGTATGGCGACACCACCATTCAAACCGTCTACATGCACCAACAAGGCACTAATACCACCTACGAAACCAAGGTGACGCCGGGTCTTGCAACCAGCGCCTCGGCACTCATCGACGCGGCTAATGAAGAAGGAAAGGACGGTTATCTGCTCCTGGGCCCCATCACGGATGGCAACGGCAATGCCGGCTACCTCTGGCAGCGCGCCGTCAATGGCACGACCCGTTACAGCTACCGGTCGACGCCAGCCGACTATGAAGAAACCGAGGAAGAGTTCCTGACCGCCGTCTCCGAACAAGGCGATCAAGGATACCTGTGGATTTATCCTTTTGCGTTCGTCAATACCAACGGCGCAGCGGAATTCGCCAATCTCTACATCAAGGATGAAAACAGCCAGGCCACTTTCAACTATGAGCTAATGCAGTCGGCGGACACTTACACGGAGGTGGTGGCGGATGCCAACGCCAAGGGTGCGGAAGGGATTTACTTCTTCGGCTTCGTGGCCTTCATCAGCAATGATCCGGTCAACGACCCCACTGGTGAACGGCTGCTGTTCGTCACCCCGGAAAACTGCTCCGGCAGCCCGTTGTGCGCCTTTCCGACCAAGGTGCTCTGATCCGTAATCGTTGAGCATCCCCTCCATTCGCGGCCAAAGCCGCTTCCCACGGTGACTTTGCAGTTCCCGCCGTGGGAAGTCGCCTTGGCTGCGAATACAACGCCAATCCATGTCTCCGGAGTCTGATCATCCGTCTTCCCCGGCGACGGGATCGCCGCACACCGGGCAATGCGGGTCCTTGCGCAGTGCCAATTGCCGCCAGCTCAGGGCTCGGCCATCGAAGGCGTGAAGTTGCGGAGCCACCGGCTTGCCAGTAAGCAAATGCATGGCCAGCAGCGCCTGCAGGGTGCCCACGGTACCCACCACCGGTCCCAGGATTCCCGCCTCACTGCACAGCAAATCGCCCTCGGTACCGTCACCAAACAAACAAGCGTAGCAGGGGCTGCCGGCTTGCCGCAGATCGAACGCGGCGATTTGCCCTTCCAGACGAATGGCGGCGCCGCTTACCAGCGGTTTACGATGACGCACGCAGGCGGCGTTGACCGCTTGCCGGGTAGCAAAGTTGTCGGTGCAATCCAGTACCAGGTCCACTTCCGCCAGCTGTTGATCGAGCCAGCCAGCGTCGACACGGGCCACCACTGGCGTGACCGGCACATCGGGGTTCAACGAACGTAATTGCGCCGCCAGGGCCGGGGCTTTTTCCTCCCCCACCTGATCGGCGCGGAAAGCCACTTGACGATGCAGATTGGAGACTTCCACGCGGTCGTCGTCCACCAGCAACAACCCACCGACGCCAGCGCCGGCCAGATACAGGGCTGCCGGGTTGGCCAGACCGCCGCACCCCACCAACAGCACCCGGGCGCGGCTCAACGCTTCCTGACCCTGCAGATCGAAATCCGCCAGCAGCAGTTGGCGGCTGTAGCGCATTAACTGGTCGTCGTTGAACATGGTGCCTCCGCCTGTCGTCGGCTCCGGCCAGGGGCCGCGCCGCTATTTTTGCCCTAAAGTAACGCGATCCTGTCCTCCCAGATCGCGGAGCGTCTCCACCTCGCCATACCCCCGATCCTGCAAAAGGGTGCGAACCGCCTCTCCCTGATCATAACCATGCTCCAGCACCAGCCAACCGCCTTCCACAAGACGCGTTATGGCCTGATCGGCAAGCACGCGAATATCCGCCAGCCCCCGTTCCGCCGCCACCAGCGCGGTACGCGGTTCATGGCGGACATCGCCTTGCCCCAGATGCGGGTCTTCGGGATCGACATAAGGCGGGTTGGATACGATCAACTCAAACGGGCCTGGCAACGCCGCCAGCCAGGTTCCGCCGACGACTCCGACTTCCGCGTTCAGAGCTCTGGCATTGTCCTTCGCCACCCGCAGGGCGGCATCGCTGATATCCACCAGCAACACTGACCAGGCAGGCCTTTCCAGCGCCAGAGTAATACCGATGGCGCCAGTGCCGGTGCCCACATCCACCGCCCGCAACGGCGATTCCGGCAGCCGTTCCAACACGATGTCGATGAGAGTTTCGGTATCCGGGCGCGGGATCAGCGTATCCGGGGTAACCTTGAACAGCCGCCCATAGAACTCCCGCTCGCCGATCAGATAAGCCACCGGTTCACCGGTTTCACGGCGAGCCAGCAATTCCAGGAAGCGCCGCTGCTGGGATTCGCTCAGGGTCCGCTCCGGCCAGGTGAACAGATAGGTGCGGGATTGGGCCAGCACATGGGACAGCAGACACTCGGCATCCAGCGCCGCACTGGGCGAGGACCGCAAACGGGAGCGGGCCTCGCGCAACGCCTGATCGATGCGCACCGGTTACTCCGCGCCGCCGGCGTCCGCCAGCGCCGCCAGCTGTTCCGCCTGATGTTCGGCGAGCAGAGCGTCCAGCACTTCGTCCATGTCACCGGCGACAATTTCGTTGAGACGGTACAGGGTCAGGTTGATGCGATGATCGGTGAGGCGGCCCTGAGGGAAATTATAGGTGCGAATACGCTCGGAGCGATCACCGGAGCCTACCAGGGATTTACGCTGAGCGGCCTGTTCCGCTTGGGCGGCACTTTCGCGAGCGTCCAGCAAACGAGCTTTCAGCAGGGACATGGCCTTGGCCTTGTTTTTATGCTGGCTGCGTTCGTCCTGACACTCCACCACCACCCCGGTGGGCAAGTGGGTGATGCGTACCGCCGAGTCGGTGGTATTGACGTGCTGGCCGCCGGCGCCGGAGGAACGATAAGTATCGATGCGCAGGTCTTCGTTGCGGATCTCGATATCACCGGCCTCCTCGGCCTCCGCCATCACCGCCACGGTACAGGCGGAGGTGTGGATACGGCCCTGGGATTCGGTGGCGGGTACACGCTGTACCCGATGGGCGCCGGATTCGAACTTGAGACGGGAATAGACGCCATCGCCCATCACCCTCGCGATCACTTCCTTATAGCCACCGTGTTCGCCTTCACTGGCGCTTACCGTTTCCACTTTCCAGCCCCGCTGGTCAGCGTAGCGGGAATACATGCGGAACAGATCGCCGGCGAACAAAGCCGCTTCATCACCGCCGGTACCGGCGCGGATTTCCAGGTAAACCCCGGCGTTATCGCGGGGGTCCTTGGGCAGCATGGCCCGTTGCAGATCGCTTTCCAGTTGCTCCAGACGCGCCTGCCCCTCGCGCAGTTCCTCTTGCCCCATGGCGCGCATTTCCGGATCGCTGTCCTCGGCGAGCGCGCGGGCTGCGTCCATATCCGCCTCGGTGGAGCGGTACTCCCGGAATCCCTGCACCACCGGTTCCAGCTCCGCGTATTCCTTGGAAAAGGCACGGAAGCGTTTCTGCTCGGCAATGACGTCCGGATCGGACAGCAGGCCGCTCAGTTCCTCGAAACGTTCCGTCAATTTCTCGAGCTTGGCGCTCAGCGAAGCTTTCATAGAGGTTTCCGATGTTGAAAAAGAGGGACCGGGCGACGCGGCGTCAGGTCTGATCAGGCTCGTCGCCGAGCAGCAGTTCCCGGGCGGTGCGCAGATCCTCCACACGACCTTCGGCGGCCATCCGCCGCAGTGACACGCTGGGCTGGTGCAGCCATTTGTTAACCAGGTTGTGCTTGAAGCGGCGCAGGACATCCTCCGGATCCGCGCCGTTCCGCAGCTGCGACAGTGCGCGCTCCAGTTCCTGGTCCGCCAACGCCACACGCTGTTGCCGGTAATCCCGCAACACACCGGCGGCGCGTTGCTCACGGCGCGAACGGCGATGACGGTGCACCGCCTCGCGAATCAGCTCACCGGCCTCGCGCGCGGCTTCCTGACGGGCACGTACATTTTCCTCGATGGCTTCCTGAAGGTGATCCACCGTATATAAATAGACGTCGTCCAATTTACCCACTTCCGGCTCGATATCCCGGGGCACGGCAATGTCCACCATGAACATGGGGCGGTGCCGGCGCCGTTTCAGAGCGCGTTCCACCGTGCCCTTGCCCAGCACCGGCAGTGGCGAAGCGGTACAGGAAATGACGATGTCCGCGTGCTCCAGCGCCACCGGCAATTCTTCCAGGCCGATGGCGCGCCCGGCCACCTCGGCTGCCAGCTCACTGGCCCGATCCAGTGTCCGGTTGGCAATAACGATCTCCCGCACCTGCTGTTCATGCAGGTGCCGGGCCACCAGTTGGATCATTTCCCCGGCGCCGACCAACAAGGCCCGGCTCTTCTTCAGGTCGGAGAAAATGTGCCGGGCGAAGGAAACCGCGGCGTAGGCCACCGACACCGGGTTGGCACCTATACCGGTTTCGGTGCGAATACGTTTGGCTACCGAGAAAACATCCTGGAACACTCGTCCCAGATCGCTGTTAAGCAGGCCGGCCTCGTGAGCACGAGCGTAGGCTTCACGCATTTGCCCGAGAATCTGAGGTTCACCCAATACCAGGGAATCAAGCCCGCCGGCCACGCGCATCATATGTTCCAGCGCCTGCTCGTCCCGATACTGGTAGACCACGTCCCGCAGCCGCTGCGAGGGCATGCGCCGGGCACGGGCCAGCCAGTCGCTGAAATCGGGGATGGGGCCGTCCACCAGGCAATAAAGTTCGGTGCGATTACAGGTGGACAATAGCGCCGCTTCGCGAACGCCGGGCAGCTCATCGCGCAAGACGGCCAGTACCTGGTCGGCCTGATCCGCTGAAAACGCCAGTTGCTCGCGCAACTCCACGTCCGCGGTGGTGTGATTGACCCCGACTGCGAAGAGATTCATAAGAAACAAGGACGACCCGGCCTGGGTTAGCTACACGCGCAAGGGCCACGCATTTTGCGCGAAAGAGCACGCGGAAACAATGTTATAACCCGGGCGCCGCGGCCACCAGCCTCACCGGTGCCCTCATCAGCACGGCTCCGGAGGCCTTCGGGTCGCTGCCGGTCCGCCCCTTGGGTGACGCAAATGTCTGTGCCATGATAGCCGCTCACCCGTGCCGTGACAGCGAGTTCGATGAAACCACGTTCGCCGTTTTATGCCGCGATCCCGCCGCTGATCGCCAGCTTCTTACTTGGCGGTTGCGCCAGCCCGCCCCCCCGGGTCGAGGATCCCGCCGCCACCGCCGAGCCCGCGCCCCCCAAACGGCCGATCGAGTACAACGGCACCGATATCGGTGACCTGCTGGTGGCGGAAACCGCCGCCCAGCGCCAGGCGCTGGATTTGACCCTGGATTACTACGCCCCGGTGGCGGAGCGCACCGGCGACCCCGGGGTGCTTGGCCAGGCCACCCAACTGGCCGCCTATCTCGGCCACTTCGAGCAGGCCCGGGTACTATCCAGTCAATGGCTGCGGCATTCCCCCCAAGACCCTGACGCGCTGCGCCTGGCCGCCCTGGCCGACATCCAACTTGGTGACGGCGACGCCGCGGCGGCTCATGTGGACCAGTTGGTGGCCCATCACGGCACCGAAGCCTTGATACCGCTGGTGGCGGAGGCTCAGAACCTGGACCAGCAAGGCAACCGCGAATTACTGCATGCCCTGTCCAGCCTGGCCGGCCGTTATCCGGAACATGCCCCACTGTGGTACGCGCGGGCTCTGGAGCGGCGCGAGCAAGGCGATCTGGAAGGGGCCATGGAGGCCACCGACAAAACCCTCAAACGCAACCCGGATCATGACGAAGCACTGCTGCTCAAGGCCCAGCTCTGGCACGACATGGGCCAGCAAAAGCGCGCCCAGCGGCATCTGCGCAAGATCGTCAAAAAAGCACCGGAGCAACGCCGTTACCGCCTGGCCTATATTCGTGTGCTGCTGGCCGATGGCGAGCATGAACGCGCCGAGGAGCAACTGGAGATTCTCGCCGCCCAGGACCCGGACGACCTGGATCTCCAGTATTCCCTGGCCCTGATGGCGCTGGAGTCCGGCGCCGCCGAGGTGGCACAGGAGCGCCTCCAGGTCCTGCTGGATCAGGGTTACCGTCCGGACGAGGTACGTATGCAGCTGGCCCAGGCGGCGGAACAACAGGGCGTGCCAAGCCAGGCCATCGACCTTTATATGCAGGTACAGGGCCCTCAGACCTTGCCCGCCCGGGTCCAGGCGGTACGGCTGATGTACGAGCGCGGCCAGACCGCCAAGGGCCACGCCCTGATGACCAGTCTGGTGCAACAGCATCCGGCTCACACTTCTCTGCTGTACGTCACCGAGGCGGAGATCCGCACCGATACCGGCGACGTGCCCGGAGCCATGGCCCTGCTGGATGAAGCGGTCGGCGAGCAACCCGATGACCCCGATCTGCTGTACGCCCGCGCCATGACCGCCACCTTGCTCAAGGATTGGGACCAGGCCACCGGTGATCTGCGCAAGGTGCTGGCGCTGAGACCGGACAACACCGATGCTCTCAATGCCCTGGGCTACACCTGGGCGGATCTGGGCATCAATCTGGATCAGGCCCACGACATGATCAGCCAGGCCCTGGAACAGGAGCCGGATCATCCCGCTATTCTCGACTCCATGGGCTGGGTGCTGTTCCGGCTGGGGCGTCCTCAACAGGCGTTGGAGTATCTGCAGAGGGCCTACGCCCAGTTTCCGGACGCCGAGGTCGCCGCCCATCTCGGCGAGGTATTGTGGAATCTCGGTCAGCGCAACAAAGCCCGCACGGTCTGGCGCGACGCCCTCGCCGACGACCCGGAGAGCGAACTGCTGCACGGCACCCTGCAACGCCTGGGAGTGTCATTATGATTCGCGTCGCCGCCGTGGCACTGGCCTTGCTGCTGGCCGCCTGTCAGCAGCAGCCGGTCAGCACTGATTTCACCCGTCCCGACCAGATCCTGAAGTGGCGCATGTCCGGCAAACTGGGCTACCGCACCGAAGCTGACGGCGGCTCCGCCACCTTCGACTGGCATCAGACGCCACGCCAGGGGGAGATCCAGTTTTCCGGCCCTCTGGGTTTCGGCAGCGCCGAACTGCGCTGGGACCCGGGACTGGCCCACCTGCGCACCGCCAAGGGCGAATGGCAGGCCCGCACCCCCGGGGAGCTGGCTTGGCATCTGACCGGATTCTGGTTGCCAGTATCGGCGCTGGAGTACTGGAGCCGCGGTCTGGTCTGGCCGGGCGCGCCGGCGCAAAGCGACCGTGATCAAGCCGGCAATCTGATCACCCTGAATCAACTCGGCTGGCAGCTGCAATTCGACCGTTATCAGCCGGTGGGCCGGGTCACCCTGCCTCATCGCATCAAGGCGGAGCAGGACGGTAACCGGTTCACCTTGTTGATCCGCGACTGGCGCCCCCTGCCATGACCACCTTCGATTTGCCGGCTCCGGCCAAGCTGAATCTGTTTTTGCATATCACCGGGCGCCGGGCGGACGGGTATCATGAGCTGCAAACCCTGTTCGTGATGCTGGACCATGGCGATCGCCTCCACTTTGAACCGCACTCTCATCTCGACTTTCAGTGTGACGATCCCGATTTGCCCACCGATGATGACAATCTGGTACTGCGGGCCGCCCGGCTTCTGCAGGAGCACACCGGCTGCCGCCAGGGCGCGCGCCTGCGCTTGCAAAAACGGCTGCCAGCCGGGGGCGGTGTCGGCGGCGGCTCCTCCGACGCGGCCACCACCTTGTGCGGTCTGAACCTGCTTTGGGATCTGAACCTGGAAGAGGCGGAATTAATCACTCTGGGGCTGAAACTGGGTGCCGATGTGCCGGTGTTCGTGGCCGGCCACAGCGCCTGGGCGGAAGGCGTCGGCGAGCGCCTGACCCCGGTGTTCATGCCCGAGGAATGGTTTCTGGTGGTGCATCCCGGCATTGCCGTTCCGACCGCTCGAATTTTCAGCGACAAGGAATTGACAAGGCACACACCCCCCATTACAGTACCGGCCTCGCTGGACAGGGGCTCCTTGGACAGTCTGCAAAACGACTGTGAAAGCGTGGCCAAACGGCACTTTCCGCCCATAGCGGAAGCCCTGGACTGGCTCCAGCGAGAAGCGGGCAACGCCCGTATGACCGGCACCGGCGCCTGCTGTTTCGCACGCCTTGCCGGTGAGCAAGCAGCCCGGCAATTACTGCCGAGGTTGCCACAGCACTGGACAGGTTTTGTGGCACGAAGCAAACAAATCTCCCCACTCCGGGAGGCACTGGCAACGCTTCGGGCCAGACAGAATTCAGGAACGTCCTGAGCAAGTTAGTGTTGGGGTATCGCCAAGTTGGTAAGGCAACGGGTTTTGATCCCGTCATTCCCAGGTTCGAGTCCTGGTACCCCAGCCATCTTTCCTGTAGTACTTCAAAACGGTACTTTCAACATCCTAGGGGACGCCAGTGTCCAAACTCGTCATCTTTTCCGGTAACGCCAACCCGGTTCTCGCCGACGCCATGGCCAGACACCTCAGCCTTCCCCTGGGTGATGCCGAAGTCGGCACCTTCAGCGACGGCGAAGTCGCGGTGGATATCCAGGAGAATGTGCGCGGCAAGGACGTGTTCATCGTCCAGTCCACCTGCAATCCCACCAATAACAACCTGATGGAAGTGCTGGTGATGGCGGATGCATTGCGCCGCTCCTCCGCCGGCCGCATCACCGCCGTCATGCCCTACTTCGGCTATGCCCGTCAGGATCGCCGGGTGCGCTCCGCGCGGGTACCGATCACCGCCAAGGTGGTGGCCGACATGATCACCGCGGTGGGCATCGACCGGGTGGTGACGGTGGACCTTCACGCCGACCAGATTCAAGGCTTCTTCGATATCCCGGTGGACAACGTGTACGCCACGCCGCTGTTCGTGGCCGATATCGAGCGCCAGAAGTACGACGACGCCATGGTGGTGAGCCCGGACGTGGGCGGTGTGGTTCGCGCTCGCGCCCTGGCCAAGCAGCTCAATGACCTGGATCTGGCGATCATCGACAAGCGTCGCCCGAAAGCCAATGAATCCCAGGTCATGCACATCATCGGTGAAGTCGAAGGCCGCACCTGCATCCTGGTGGACGATATCGTCGATACCGCCGGCACCCTGTGCAAGGCGGCCCAGGCCCTGAAAGACCATGGCGCCGCCAAGGTCTACGCCTACTGCACCCACGCGGTGCTGTCCGGCCCGGCCATCGACAACATCCGCAACAGTCCGCTGGATCAGCTGGTGGTCACCGACAGCATCCCGCTGTCCCCGGAAGGCGAAGCCTGCCCCAACATCCGCGTGCTCAGCCTGGCGCCGATCCTGGCTGAAACGGTACGCCGGGTGAACAACGAGGAGTCCCTCTCCGCCATGTTCGACCGCCTGGAACTGGTGTGAAGGCAGCCGACAGTTGATGGTGGACAGTTGACAGCGAAAAGATAAAAAGAGGCCGCCCGATGGGGCGGCCTCTTTCGTCGCGGGCCGGGGCATCTGGCGTCCGGCGGGCTTTTCCGGCATAATCCGCCCCCTTCCGGCCCGTTGCCGGTTTTATTCGACTGATCCCTCCCGGTGCGCCTGGTCGCGGGGTGCCGCGGAGCTTTACTGGAGAACACTCATGAGCAATGAGTTTGTACTGAACGCTGAAGCACGCAGCGACAAGGGGAAAGGTGCGAGCCGCCGCCTGCGTCGTCTGCAAGACCGGGTTCCCGCCGTTCTCTACGGTGGTACCGCCGAACCCGCCATGTTGTCCCTGGAAATGCGCGAACTGCGTAAAGCCCTGGAAAACGAAGCCTTCTACAGCCACGTGCTGACCCTGAAACTGGAAGGCAAAGAGCACCAGGCGGTACTGCGTGATCTGCAGCGCCATCCGTCCAGCGGCTTTCCGATCCACGCTGACTTCCTGCGCGTGGACACCAGCCATGCCATCACCATGACCGTTCCGCTGCACTTCATTAACGAAGAAACCTGCGTGGGCGTGAAGAAGGAAGGCGGTGAAATCCACCACAACGTATCCGAGGTTCAGGTCAGCTGTCTGCCGCAGGACCTGCCGGAATTCATCGAAGTGGACATGGCCGAGGTGGCACTGGAGCAGGTGGTTCACCTGTCCGATCTGGTACTGCCGAAAGGCGTGACCCTGGTCGAACTGAGCCACGGCGAGAGCCACGACCAGCCGGTTGCCGCGGTGCACAAGCCGAAAGTGCGCGGCGGTAGCGACGACGCCGAAGAAGGCGGCGAAGCGGAAGAAGGCGAAGGCCAGGAATAACCGGCCCGAGACAAAACGGGGGCCTCGGCCCCCGTTTTTTATGATTTCAGGATAGGGACATGGCACCGGTTCGACTGATCGTCGGCCTCGGCAACCCGGGGCAGGAATACGAGCAGACCCGCCACAACGCCGGCGTCTGGTACGTGGACGCGCTGGCCCGCGCCCATGGGGTTCACCTCAACGAAGAAAAGAAGTACTTCGGCGTCACCGGGACTTTTACTTTCGAGGGCGAAACCATTCGCCTGCTGGTCCCCACCACCTTTATGAACCGCAGCGGGCAGTCCACCTCCGCCCTGGCCAACTTCTTCAAGATCCCCACCGAGCAAATCCTGGTCGCCCATGATGAACTGGACCTGCCACCCGGCACCGCCCGTTTCAAGCAAGGCGGCGGGCACGGCGGCCACAATGGCCTCAAGGACATCATCAGCCGCCACGGCAACAACCGGAACTTTTACCGGCTGCGCATCGGCATCGGCCACCCGGGCAGCGCCCAGCTGGTCACGCCCCATGTGCTCAACAAACCCTCCACCGCTGACCGTACGCTTATCGAACACGCCATCGACGAAGCGGTGCGTTATACCCCCGATTTGCTGCGCGGCGACCTTAACAGCGCCATGAACCACCTGAACGGTTTTCGCGCCTGACCGCCGGCCCCAAGCCAGCCTCCCATTATCTATCGCGCAGGTAGCGTTCCTTCACCCATTGCCCGGCAGGGCGTTCACGGACCAACCGGAACTGATGCCGGACCGGCTCCGGCAAGCTGGAAACCTCGATCCCCTCCCAGGGGGTGCCGGCGATCCCCATCATCGGCGCCAGCAGACTGGCGGCGGTAATATCCGCCAGCGTCAGACGATCCCCGACCAGATAGTCTCCCCCGTTTTGTACCAGCAGCGTCTCCACCAGGGTCAGACCGTCCTCCACCCGCTCACCGGCATAAACCACCGATTTCGGATTGATGGCGTATTTGCGGCGGATGGCTTCACGCAATGGCGGCGCCAGCAATCGCGTTATCCAGGGGGCCATTCCCGCCGGCGCCAGCAGTAACTCCATGGTTTCCGGGCGATCCAGCACATGCCCGTACATCCAGGTTCGCAGATGGACACCCAGGCGATCGAACTGCTGCTCCAGTTCAATGACCCGGTGACGCAGAGCCGCGTCCTCGGGAATCAGGGAGCGCTCGGGATAGTACTTTTCCAGGTAGTAGGCGATTTTGGTGGAATCCCCCACCCTGCGCTCGCCGTCGCGCAACACCGGCACGGTACCGATCCGGGCCAGCCAGCGGGTCCGTGGCCAGTGCGCCCCGGGCAGCAGGTCACGGGTCTCGTAGGCCAGTCCCTTATGCTCCAATTGCCAACGGCTCTTCTCGCAGTAATGGGATATGGGAAACTGGTAAAGGATACGCATGATCATCAGACTCTTGGTTTTCTGACCGACCAGTCTAGCGGCGCCCCACGGCCGGCCTCCCGGCGCCAGCGCCTGGCCGCCCCGGCTCCCTGGCAACCCGCCGGGACGGTCGCTTTTTGCCGACGGCTTGAGTAGCATTGCGCCCTCGAACGTGGAGGTATGGCTATGGGTATTCAGTGCGGCATCGTGGGACTTCCCAACGTGGGTAAGTCCACTCTTTTCAACGCCTTGACCAAGGCGGGCATCGACGCCGAAAACTTCCCTTTCTGCACCATTGAGCCGAACACCGGCGTGGTGCCCATCCCCGACCCACGGCAGGACAAGCTGGCCGCCATCGTCAACCCGGAACGGGTGCTGCCGGCCACCATGGAATTCGTCGATATCGCCGGCCTGGTCGCCGGCGCTTCCAAGGGCGAGGGCCTGGGCAACCAGTTCCTGGCCAACATCCGGGAGACCGACGCCATCGCGCATGTGGTGCGCTGTTTCGATGACGAGAACGTGATCCACGTGGCCGGCAAGGTGTCCCCCCTGGATGACATCGCCGTCATCAACACGGAACTGGCGCTGGCCGATCTGGACACCGTGGAACGCGCCCATCAGCGCGCCACCAAAGCCGCCAAGGGCCAGAACAAGGAAGCCCAGGCGCTGTTGCCGGTACTGGACAAGGTGCTGCCGTTACTGAACGAAGGCGAGCCGGCCCGGGCCGCCGAACTGAGTGACGACGAACGCAAACAACTGCGCAGCCTCAACCTGCTCACCCTCAAACCCACCATGTACATCGCCAACGTGGACGAGGACGGCTTCGACAACAATCCGCTGTTGGACGCGGTACGGGAACTGGCGGAAAAGGAAAACGCTTCGGTGGTGCCAATCTGCGCCAAGATAGAAGCGGAAATCGCCGAGCTGGACGACGATGAAAAAGCCGACTTCCTGGCTGACCTGGGCATGGAAGAGCCCGGCCTGAACCGGGTGATCCGCGCCGGCTACAGCCTGCTGGGTTTGCACACCTATTTCACCGCCGGCAAGAAGGAAGTACGCGCCTGGACCGTCAAGATCGGCGCCACCGCCCCGCAAGCCGCCGGCGTCATCCACACTGACTTCGAGAAGGGCTTTATCCGCGCCGAAGTCACCGCCTACGACGACTACGTCGCCTACAACGGCGAACAGGGCGCCAAGGACGCCGGCAAGTGGCGCCTGGAAGGCAAGGAGTACGTGGTCAAGGATGGCGACGTGGTGCACTTCCGCTTCAACGTCTGATCCTGCTTGCTCCGCGCCACAGGCGACCAGAACCAGCCCGCCCGTCAGGCGGAAACCGCCCCGCCGGTTTCCGCCCATGAACCTTTCAGCCCACCTTCAATCAGACAGCAGCCTGCTTACGGATAGACACCGTTTAACTTTCAATGGGACGGCGCCATACTGCCTTTCCTGAATACGGATAAGAGGGCTATCGGTGCCAGGCGGGAAGATCACGGTTGCCGGTTTGCTGCTCGCCGCCGGCGAGGCCCGTCGCATGGGGCCAGGCGGTCAACATAAACTATTGGCCGAATTCGACGGTTGTGCGCTGGTGAGACGATCGGCGCAAACCCTGTTGTCGTCCCGTCTTCACCCGGTCATCGTCGTCACCGGACATCAGCACTCACGAATCGGGTCGGCACTGCTGGGGCTCGAGGTGGAACAGCAGTTCAATCCCGCCTATGGCACCGGTATCGGCAGCTCTCTGGCCCGCGGGTTTTCTCATCCGGCGATCACCAAAGCCGACGGCACTCTGGTAATGCTGGCCGACATGCCGGCGATCAACCCGGGGCATATCGACCAACTGGTCCAGACATTCCGCCAGCACGGCGGCAACGTGCTGGCGCGCGCAAGCTGCAATGGACAACGCGGCAATCCCGTTATCATTCCCAAGGCCCTTTATGGCGCCATGCGGCACCTGTCCGGCGATAGCGGAGCGCGGTCATTGATCGAGCGGTCGGAGCTGCCGATCGTCGACGTGGAAACCGGTCCCGCCGCGCTTCTCGACGTCGACACGCCCGAAGCGGTCATCCGGGCAGGCGGCGAGCTGAAAAACTGACCACCGCCAGCGCCTGGCACGATCCACCCTACCGATATTCAGACGAACGTCGCCAGGCGCGTCGCGGCGACATCGGCGAGCACCGAGATGGCCAGGGACGACGCCTCTCTTGCCGGCCCGAACAGGCCAATCGGCGCCTTGATCCGAGCCACGTCCTCATCACTGAAACCGAGGCCGCGCAAGCGTTCGATACGTTTGCGATGGGTTCGGGTACTGCCCAGGGCGCCGAGGTAAAAGCCTGGGGCGTTCAGCGCCTTTTCCAGGAACGGCAGTTCCTCGTCCAGATCGTGATGCAGAAGCACAATGGCGCTATAGGCATCGGCCACCCCGTCCAGCCCTTCCGCGGCCCGGGAGGGGTCCAGAACGACGGCATCATAGCCCGAGCACTCCGCCAGCAGGGCAACGCGTTCCGCTTCGATACCGCGCCCCGATATCACCACGCGCGTCACCGGACGGTAGACTGAAACAAAGGTGTCATCATGCCACCCCGCCTGTTCGGGCGGCTCGACGCAGCTCAACGATTGCTGCCGTGGCGAGTAAGCCAGCCCGGCCGGACGGCGCTTGCCGAGACACTCGATAACCTGATTGATGGCATCGATGTCTCTGAGCACATGAAGGGCGATGGTGATGCCGCCTCCGCAGGGCAGCACGATGTCAAAAAATGGCGAGCCCTCGCCATAGAGCACGGAGCGATCACGGCCCTCGGATATGGCGAGAAGCGCCTCGGCCGCGACGGCCGCTTCCACACAGCCACCGGAAACGAAGCCGGCGAATTCACCCTCCTCGGTGACCACCACCTGCGAGCCGAGCGCGCGCGCCGCGCCTCCCCTGATGCCAACCAGCATGGCGATCGCCACGCCGCCGCCACGGAAACTGGCCCGCGCGAATTTCAGCAGTTCCAGCGGATCATCGGTCCGCAACGTTCGGACCGGCGATGTGTTGACCCAGTGGTTCTCCTTCAAGGCCGGCTCCGAAACAGATCAATCCACGGCCGCGACATTCAGACCACCGTCCCCACCGGCAGACTGCGCACGCGCTTGCCGGTGGCGGCGAAGATGGCATTGCACAGGGCCGGGGCCACGGGTGGCACCGGCGGCTCGCCCACACCGCCAGGCGGCAAATCATGGTCATCGTTGACCAGATGGGTACGTATCACCCGCGGCGATGCATTGTGGCGCAGCACCTGATAGTCGTGGAAATTGCTCTGCTTTACCCGTCCTTTCTCGAAGGTAATCTCGCTGGTGAGTGCCAGACTCAGCCCCATTACCGCGCCGCCTTCCATCTGTGCACGAATACGCTCGGGGTTGATTTGCGGACCACAGTCCATGGCCATATCCACAGCCAGAACCCGGACCCCGCCCTTCTCGTCCACGGCCACCTCGACCACGGTGGCGGTGTAGCTCATGAAGCTGTAGCAGAAAGCCAGGCCCAGACCATGCCCCTTGGGAAGCTCGCGCCCCCATTTGGCACCTTGGCAGGCGGCCTCAATGACGCCGCGCAAGCGGCCTGTATCATAAGGATAGCGTTCCGGAGACTCGGTGTAGTTCCAGGTGTCCGCCATGTCGCCGGGATCGATCTGGCGCGCTGGACCGATCAGATCGAGCGCGAACTGCCGGTGGTCCTTGCCGGCGCGATGCGCCAGTTCGGCGATGAAACACTGTGCCGCGAAGGCATGGGGGATATTGGCCACCGAGCGGAACCAGCCGATGCGGGCGTGGGCGGCAACCTCCGCGGTTTCAACCCGCACGTTCGGGATCTGATAAGGCATATTGATGGCCGACATGGCCGACTCGAAAAGCTGCTGCCCCTTGGCGCCCTCGGCGAACAGAGAAGCGATGGTGGGGGCGGCACTGCGGTGCAGCCAGGACCGAACCTTCCCGCTCTTGTCGATGACCGCTTCCAGCCGTTCCGCCGAAACGGTGTGCAGGTAGTCGTGGTGGATGTCATCTTCGCGGGTCCACACCAGCTTGACCGGTGTCCCCTCGGGCATGGCCCGGGCAACAATGGCCGCTTCATCAACATAGTCCGGCTTGGATTTCCGGCCGAAGCCGCCTCCCAGCAGCAGCACGTTGACTTTGACATCTTCCGGCTTGAGCTTCAGCCGGGTGGCCACCGCGGTCCGTGCCGCCTCCGGGTTCTGCACCGAGGTCCAGACCTCGGCACGGCCCTCCTTGATTTGCACCGTGGCTACCGGCGGCTCCATTGACGCATGCGCCAGGTGTGGGATGTAGTACTCAGCAGCGAACCGCTCCGTCTCGGCGGTGCCGTTCCACACACTCACGGCGTCACCGTTATCACGAATGGTTTTACCCGTTGCGCGAGAGGCCTCCACCAGTGTCCTGCGGAAATCGACGGAGTCGTAGCCGCCGTTGGGGCCGTCGTCCCATTCAATCTCCAGTGCCTCACGGCCCTTGATCGCGGCCCAGGTGTTGCGTGCCACCACGGCAACGCCGCCCAGCGGCTGAAATGCCGGCGCCCCCTGGAAAGCGGGAATCTCCACCACTTTCAAAACACCGGGCACGGCCAGCGCTTTCTCACTGTCGAAACGGCGCAGCTTGCCGCCCACCACGGGCGGGCGCGCCACCACCGCGTAGACCATGCCGGGCAAGCGCATATCCATGCCATAGGTAGCCTGGCCCTTGCCGATGGCCTCCAAGTCAACCAGGCGTACCTGATTCTTACCAATGTAGCGATAGTCGGCGCGCGCCTTGAGTTTAAGCTGTTCCGTCCCGGGTACCGGTTGCCGGGCCGCGTCGGCCGCCAGCTCGCCATAGCCCAGGCGGCGCCCGGAGCTCGGGTGAACCACTTCATGCCGCACCGCCTTGACCTCGGCCACGGGCACCGACCAGCGGGCAGCGGCAGCCGCTTCCAGCATCTGCCGGGCCGCCGCGCCCGCGCGCCGCATCGGCATCAGAAAATGACGCATGCTACGGGAGCCGTCCACGTTCTGGTTGCCATAGCGGGCCTCGTTGGCTTCCGCCTGTACCACCCGCACCCGATCCCAGCTGGCCTCCATTTCATCGGCCACCACCATTGGCAGGCTGGTACGCACGCCGGTTCCCATCTCGGCACGGTGCGCCACGATGGTAACAGTGCCGTCCTCGGCGATGGACACGAAGACCAGAGGATCGTCCACCGTACCGCCCGGCATGGAGTCGGCACCGTACTTCTTGGAATCGGCATCAGCGGCTCTGACGATGGTAACCAGACCACCCGCCGTCACCGCCAGCGTCAGTGCTCCCAGGCTGCCCTGGAGGAAACGGCGCCGCGAGAGTTGTATGGTCGTGGACATTTATTCGCCTCCTTGCGCCAGACGATCCGCCGCCTGCAGGATAGCGGCGCGAATACGAGGGTAGGTGCCACAACGACAGATATTGCCCCCCATGGCACCATCAATCTGTTCTTCCGTGGGCGCCGGTGTGGTCTTGAGCAGCCCCACCGCCGTCATGATCTGACCCGCCTGACAGTAGCCGCACTGGGCCACATTGTTCTCAATCCAGGCTTGTTGCACCACCTGGCCGACACGGTCGGACTCCATGCCTTCGATAGTCGAAATCGCGCGCCCCGCGGCCGCGGACACCGGCGTGACACAAGAGCGGACAGGCGCCCCGTCCAGATGCATGGTGCAGGCGCCACACAGCGCCATGCCGCAGCCGAATTTGCTACCGGTCATGCCAAGTTCGTCGCGCAGAACCCACAACAGCGGCATGTCGTCGGGAACATCGACCTCCCTGGTCTGGCCATTGACGTTAAGCTGGGGCATGGCGAGCTCCTTTGCGTTGCACAATCAGCGTGGTGACCATAACCAATAAGGGCATGGGCCCCTACCGCATATCAAGAACGATGCAAAAAAACACTCATCCGATTACGACAGTGCCATGGATTCTGTGCCACATTCGTCTCCGGATGCTGTTTTACCAACATCCGCTAAAAAGCGATGTCAGGTCAATACCGCACCTTTGCCTGTTCCTGCCACGATCCCACCGCTTTGAGACAGCACGCTTACACCTACCCAGGCTGCCGGAGACCGATCGAACACTAAAATCAAAACTCGTCGGGAATACTTTGATTCATGCCCGCGCCACGTCGCCACCGACGAAGCAGCCAATCCAGCCATGGCGCCAGATGCAGCATGCCCATCAGAACATACATCGCCGCCATCCCGGTCCACCAGGACGAATCGTGCATCGAATGAGGCGAATCGCTCAGGCCAATCACCAACGCCATCATGGTGCACACAGGCGTGGCCGCGAAGGCGAGAATGCCGGCCACGCTGGAGGCAGAACGCCCTTCATGTCCGTTATTCATCGCGGTTTCTCCCATGCCCGCCCATTACCTACACTTGCTCATAGGCATCGCGGTGCCGCCACCAGACTCCACCGCTTTCGTTGCGCCCTTTGGGAGCCCGATCAAGCCATTGGTAAACTCCCCAAAGACCGTCGAGGCCACGCGCGTAAGTAGAGTAAGTGTGATAGACGACACCGTCTTCAAGTACAAAAGAACTCATGCCCGGCCGGTCGCGTTCAAAGGTCGGTGCGTCCACACCGCACATGGCCGCGAAGATGGCTTCCGCTTCCTCGCCGCCGCCCTCCTTATCCGCGCGCCAGGGCCGTTCCGGCTCACGATGGAAGTTATATTCAATGCCTTCGCTTTGCTGCCGTTTGGTGTACGAGGCGGAAAAGTCGAAGTTGAAATCGCTGTCGTGTGAAGAGGCCCAGGGAAAATCCCACCCCATACGCTGTTTGAACGACCGCAGCTTCTGTAGTGGTGCCCGGGAGACGGCCCACAACATGACATCATGCTGCGCCAGATGCGTGGCGAAACCATTGAAGCCGTCGGCAATCATCGAACAGGATGGACAACCCGCCTTCCAATCGGGCCCGAACATGAAATGGTAGATCAGCAGTTGTGATCGCCCCTCGAACAAGTCCGCAAGGGACGCCTCGCCCTTGTCGGTTTCAAACACATAGCTCTTGTCCACCGGCACCCAGGGCAGGGCCTGTCGTCGCCGTGCCAGCTCATCGCTGCGCCGTGTCAGTTCCTTTTCCTCCCGCAACAGTTGCAACCGCGCATTCAGCCATTCCTCATGGGTTCCAATAGCATGGCTCGTCATGGTGACACCCTCCAAGTGGTTGTTGGTCATGGGCTATGCTAGGTATCAACCAGCGGGCAGCGTGAGTAACAAAGATGGCGGGATTCCGATGGATTCATTGATCACGGCGGCGGCGCGTGCTCTCGCGGCGGGCGATCCGCTGACCGCGCTCAACCAGGTCGCCCTGCGTGATGATGCCGCCGCGCTGGCCATGCGCGGCATCGCGTTGGCGCAACTCGGAGACCTGCCCCGTGCCGGAGCCTTGCTGAAAGCCGCGGGACGGGCCTTCGGGAAGAAAGAAGCCCTGGCCCGGGCCCGCTGCGTCGTCGCCCGGGCCGAGATCGCACTGGCATCACGCGACCTGGGTTGGTCCGAACAGCCCCTTGAGGCGGCAAGATCCACGCTGGAAAAGCACGGCGAGCGGATCAATGCCGCCCATGCCCGACATATCCGAATCCGGCGCCAGCTCCTGCTTGGTCGTCTTGACGAAGCGGAGCGGGGACTGTCCGGGATCGACGCCGCTTCCTACCCTCCCCCGTTGCAAGCCGCCCATGAATTGGTGATCGCCGGCATTGCCTTGCGTCGTCTACAAACGCGGCGGGCCCGGGCCGCTTTTGCCCGCGCCGGCACGGCCGCCCGCCAAAGCGGTATTCCGGCTCTGATCGCGGAGGTGGAACAGGCCGCACTCACACTGACGGTGCCAGCGGCACGTCTGTTTCACAAAGGCCGGCAACGGGCTCTGCTACTTGAGGAAGTGGAAGCGCTGCTGGCTTCCAATACACTGATCGTGGATGAATGCCGCCATCGGGTCCGTAGCGGCGGCACCTCGATCCCGCTTGTGGGACGCCCGATACTGCTCGCTCTCGCTCGCATGCTGGCCGAGGCCTGGCCGGAAGACGTCCCCAGAGACGTTCTTATTGAGAAGGTATTCCGAACCCGCTTTGCCGACGATTCCCATCGCGCCCGGTTGCGGGTGGAAGTCGGGCGTCTGCGTCAGCGCCTGCGAGGTCACGCCGGAATAAAAGCAACCCGCCGGGGCTTCACCCTGACCCCCGAACCCGGCACTGACGTGGCCGTGCTCACCCCTCCGGTGGACGAAAAACACCCCGCCATTCTGGCCCTGCTTGCCGACGGTGAAGCCTGGTCCAGTTCGGCTCTGGCCCTGGCACTGGGCGCCAGTCAGCGTACCGTGCAGAGAGCCCTTGAATCGCTGGCACGGGAGGAGAAAGTGCAATGTTTCGGACGGGGTCGCGCCCGCCGCTGGCTGCTTCCTCCCATTCCAGGATTCACGACAACCTTGTTACTCCCGGCCCCGCTGCCGGGTGGCTAGGATGAAAACACCCAGGGCAGCAACGAGGACAACAGCATGAACACATCATCAGCCGACCTGATCCGCGAATACGGGCCTTTCCCCGACATTGAGGCCGTCCATGGGGTGTCCTTCGACGGCCAGCACGTCTGGCTTGCCACCGGAGAAACACTGACCGCCCTGGACCCCGACAGCGGCCAAACCGGGCGCTCATTGAACGTCCCCGCGGACGCCGGAACCGCCTTCGATGGGCAGCATTTATTTCAGATCAGCGGAAACCAGATCCAGAAGATCGACCCTCGAAGCGGCTCGATCATCGCCACCCTCCCCGCTCCCGAAGGCGGCAACTCGGGGCTCGCCTGGGGCGAAGGCGTACTCTGGGTGGGCCAGCATCGAAGCCGCAAGATCCATCAGATCGACCCGGAAACCGGAGCGATTCTCCGCACGCTTGAATCCAACCGCTTCGTCACCGGCGTCACCTGGCTGGAGGGAGAGTTATGGCACGGCACATGGGAAAACGACGAAAGCGAACTGCGACGTATCGACTCCGACACCGGAGAACTGCTGGAGCGAATTGAGATGCCGGCCGGAATGGGTGTGTCAGGGCTCGAATCCGATGGCCGGGACCGTTTCTTCTGCGGCGGCGGTGGCAGCGGAAAGCTGAGAGCCGTCCGCCGCCCCGGATGATGCAAGCAAACCCATTAAGAGAGGGAGGCGCACCGGGGATAAACCCGTGCGCCTCCCTCTGTCCTTGCTTTTTTTCCGTGCTTACGGTTTTTCACTTCTACGGCTTGGAGGGAACCCGCTACCGCTGGCCATGCACCACCGCCAACCCGGCCAGGATCGCGATCATGCCGGCCAGCGACATTGCCGACAGAGCATTGCCGAATACCAGGTAATCCAGCAGTACCGTCACCACCGGAACCAGATAGAACAGGCTGGTGACATTGACCAGATTACCGGAGCGGATCATCCGATAGAGCAGCAGCTGTGCCGCCACCGACACCCCCAGCCCCATCCATACCACCGGCACCAGGAACCCCACACTCCATTGCCAATGAAAAGGCTGGAACGGGATCAGCAAAGCGCACAACAGCAGCGTCACCGCGTATTGCAATGGCAGCACCTCGCTCGGCGGCAACGCGATACGCTTCTGCCATAACGCGCCGACGGTGACACAAAGCAAAGCGCCCAGAGCAAACGCCATACCGGTCCAGGACAACCTGGCCAGAACCAGACTCTGGTAGACCACCAGCGTCAGCCCAAGCAAAGCCAGCAGCAGTCCCGCCAGACGCCACGGCGAGAAGCGCCGCTCGGTGAGCACCAGGGTGAGAATCGGTTGTGCCCCCAGCACCGTGGCCAGGAGCCCCGGCGTGACTTCATGCTCCAAAGCCAGGAAGTAACACAGGGTGTAAAAACCGATCAGCAGCAGGCCGACGCCAGCCACGGGCAAACGCTGTCCTCGCGGAGGCATCAGACGACCGCCACGAATCAACAGCAGGGCGCCAAGCGCGAGAGCAAAACGCAGAATCAACAGGGCAAGAACCGAGCCGTGGTCCAAACCCCAACGGGTGACGATGGCGGCACTGCCCCACAGCAACACGAACGTGGCCATGGCGCCCTGGGCCGCCCAAAAGGTATTTTCCGTTTTCATCAAAGCTCATCCATCGAATACGAACGGTCCCGACCTGACGCCGCGGAAACCGGGCGGCGAAGCCGTTAAAGCAGGTCAGGGAGGTAAATCAGCGGTATCAGCCGCGAACGACTTGGCGTACTACGGCAACGGATGTCCGAACCGCGGTGACGACGGAGGAAACCGGTGGGGACATGCCATGATCGCGTACGCGGTCGCCGGGGAAGCGGGCAACTACAGCGACAAGGCGTGCGATCACGTTCATGGGGGAGGATCCGTTCGTTCAGGATTTAACGGTACCCATGTTAATACGGAAACCGACCATGCACCAGTATGATGCATGGCCGCCTCTCATCGTCATACCGCCGCTTTCGCCATCGGTGACACCGGAAACACCCGGTCATAAGCCCAGTTGAAGCTGAAGGCATAGAACAGATAGAACAACACCATGGCGAGGTCCATCAGCAGGGCCTGCAGCAAACCGATCCCCAAATACCAGGCCACCATCGGCAGCAGCATTACCAGCAGGCCGCCTTCGAACAGCACTGCATGCCCTACCCGCATACGCAGGGTTTTCCTGGTATGGCCCAACCAACGCAACATGGCGTGATCAAACCCCAGATTGAAGACAAAGTTCCAGACCGTGGCGATAGTGGCGCCCACCACGCCCAGCACGCCCATATGGCCGACTGGCAACTGAAACAGGTAAGCGCCCACCGGGACCATGATTGCCAGGCCGATCAGCTCGAACAATACCGCGTGACGGACCCGGTCCTGAGTCGTACGCAATGCCATGATGAAACACTCCTCACTGGTTTGACTGGCGCCTAATCTATCTTCAATATTGCAGAAATAAAGTTAGATACCATCTTAAAAACAGATAGATGACTGTCTCCCTGGACCAACTACAGGCCTTCGTCATTGCCGCCGAGACGGGCTCGTTCTCCGCCGCCGCCCGGCGTTTGCACAAGGCCCAATCCGCCGTCAGCACCCAGATATCCAACCTGGAGGAGGATCTTGGGCTGGCATTGTTCAGCCGTGCCGGACGCAGCCCCACACTGACCCCGGCCGGGGAACGCCTGTTACTGGAGGCCAGGGTAATCCTCGACCGGCGTGAACATTTGATCGGCGTGGCGCGCAGTTTCGAGGCTCATGTGGAACAGCGTCTGGTGGTGGCGATCGACGAAATTTATCCGGAACGGATCATGGCCGAAGTGTTCGCCGAATTCGCCGAACACTTCCCCCACGTGGAGCTGGAGTTGCTGTTTCCCATGATGGAGGACGTCAGCCGCCTGGTATTGACCGGCAAGGCCGACCTTGGTGTCATGTGGCGGCAGGAAATTCTGCCCACCGAGCTGGGATTCCAAACCCTCGGCTGGGTGCCGATCAAAATGGTCTGTGGCAAACACCATCCCCTGGCAAAGGTACGGGTGGATTGGGAAGACCTGAAACGCCATCGCCAGATTCTGGTGGCGGCGCACAGCGACGGCCCCGAGAAACAACGTTTACGAGTAGCGCCGGAAGTGTGGTGGGTGGAAAGCCACTGGGTGATCCTGCAGTTGGTGCGACAGGGAATCGGTTGGGCCTTCGTCTCCAGTCACGTGATCGAGGCATCGCCGGTGGCGGCGGATCTGGTGATTCCGGAACTGCAGTTCGATGACTTTGATTTGCCGGTGGCGGTGGAATTGGTCTGGCACAAGCAGCGGCCCAGCGGCCCGGCGGCCAAATGGCTGCGGGAGCGATTCGCCGCTACTCGCATCTGACGCGGGCTCCCTTCAACGAAAGGCCGGTGGTAAAGGCTTCCCCAATTTGAGCACCGCCTGTTCGCTACCGAAAGCCAGAGCCAGTTCATACCATTGGCCGGCAAGCTCCGGGGCCTTGGCTGTATAACGGCCCTGCTCGCAGAAGGTCCCAAGCAGATACAAAGCCGGCGCGAAACCATCACGCGCCAGCGCCTGATAGGTCTCGATCACCTGCGCCAACGCAATCCCGGGAATCGGCTCGCCGTCGATCTCCGTGACCGGTAACGTGTCGGTCTCGAAATAGCGCGCAATCCGGAAACGGGCTTCCGGCCGGCCCGACCCCATCGCCTGTATCCAGTAGCGAAACGCCTGTTCGGCCCGCCCCCGGGAAGGCGTGCCCCGCTCATAAATTTGTGCCAGGCGCACCGCGGCTCGCCCATCCCCCTCCTCCGCGGCCTGCTGATAAAGGGGCAGCGCAGCCCGCAAGCTGGCCTTCGAAGCCAATCCGAATTCCGTCATATACGCCACGGCGTAGCGTGACGGTACGTGCCCCAATTCCAGGCCACGGCGCCACCAATGCAGCGCCCGCTCGTGATTGCGCGGCGCGTTTTCACCATGGAAATAGCTCCAGCCCACCGCGTAGGCGGCGGTGGCCGATGATGGCCGATCACCGGCGACGGCGGCCCGGCGCCACAGCCTTATGGATTCAGATACCTCACCGTCGGAGACGGCGGTATGGCGATGCATGCCAAGCAGTAGCAAGCCGTCGGCGTATTCTTGATCCGCGGCGCGCTGATACCAGCCCACCGCCTTTCGCGTATCGCGGCCCTGGGGCAACCTTCCAAACTCCCACTGCACGCCATACCAGACCTGAGCGGCGGCATGCCCGGCCTCGGCCAGAGTCACCAAAGTGGTCCGGGCATCAGCCACCGCCTGAATATTCTGTCCACTGGAACGATAAAGATGGAAGAGCGCGGCTCGATAACGGTCATCCTCGGAGACCGGCTCCACCGGCAACGTTTCCGGAATGTCCGCCTGATACAAATCATAATAATAGCGGGGGCGATCAACCGGCTCTTTACGGCCAGGTTTGATGATGATTTGTTCCGGTCTCAACGAGATCAGCGTTGTCGATTCATCGGCTGCCGCGGTGCCGCCCAGAGACAGAATCAGCAATGCAAACGCGCATGCTCGCCATACCATGATCATTGCGTTTCGCCCCGGTATTGCGTGAGCCATTGCCGCACTCTCGGCTCCACCTCATTGCGCCGTGCCGCAGACAGCATCGCACAGGCGATTTCCTTATTGTTCATGCCCTGTTGATCGCCCAATTCAGCAGCAACCGCAAACCAGAAACAGGCTTCATCAAGATCCTCATCCACACCCGTGCCTTCATAATACAGCGCGCCCAGACGCACCTGTGCCTCGGAGACTCCCTGCGCCGCGGCAAGCCGATACCAGTACGCTGCCTGCCGCGGGTCAGGTTCCATGCCGATACCGGTTTCGAGGATGTAACCATAGCGGGCCTGGCTGCTGCCGACACCTGCCCGCGCCGCATCCAGATAGTAGCGGTTGGCCACGGTCTGATCCGCGGTCACGCCTTTTCCTTTCTCGTACATCCAGGCCAGATTGTTGAGGGCATCGGTGACCCCCAGCTCCGCCGCGCGACGGGTGAACGTCAACGCGGTGTGCGCATCGGGCTCAACGCCTTCGCCGTTCATGTACATGATGCCAAGCGTGTGTATCGCCAGAGCATGACCGTGCCCCGCCGCCGCCCTCATCCATTCCAACGCTATGCCGTGGTCCTGAGGAACACCATTGCCAAAGTAATGGGCGTTACCGGTTTGATAAAGCTGGTCCGCGTCAGCGTTGGCATCATGGGCCAGGATGGCCGGCTCCACTGGATGGCGGCATTCGCTATCCGGGGTCAACGCCAAACCCAGGTCCCGCAGCATTTCCCGGGCACCCTGATGGCCAACCAGGGCGGCGCAGTCCAGCCAGGAAACCGCTTCCATAAGGTCACCGCTCTCTTCCAGATAGGCATTCCCCAGGCGGAAGCGGGCTTCGGTGTCGCCGGCGCGGGCCGCTTTCAGGTACCGTTCTCTTTGCACTGGCGGCGGCCGTTGTTCTTTCGCATCGTCCTTTGCCGTGACGGCCGCAGACGGCTCCCGCGGGTCACCTGCGGACGGAGGCAGTTCTTCGTCGAACAGCACCGCCCAAGCCGCCGCTTTTCCCGTTACAAGAACGGACATCAGGGCGCCGACGCGTAACGCGGTCACTATCCACGTTTTCATTTTCGTATTCCCTGGTTCAGCGGCTGCCCTGTTTCCAGCAAGGCTAAAGAGATTCAGACCACACTCCCATAGTCCAAATGGACTAGGGCCTGTCAGGAACCGGTCGCGCCCTCCCTGGGAAAGCGCGCCGCCCAGGGCTCCGGCGCCAGCCGCGCGGTGTTGGCGATAAAACTGACAGTGGAATAGAACCCGCACAAAGCAAGCACTTCCAACTGCTGTTCGGTTTCCCAATGCCGGACGAACAGCGAGTGCGCCTCCTCACTCAAGTTGCCTTCGCCATGCAGTTCATCAACCACCCGGATCAAGGCTTGTTCCTGTTCGGTCCAGCACGGCGCTTCCGCGGTCCCGTGCCGAGTGGCAACCAACTGCGCGTCATCCAGCCCCGCGGCTTTGGCGAACACCCTGGCGTGCACTCCCCATTCGTACTCGCACCCGTGATGCGCCGTGGTGCGCAGAATGACGATTTCTCTGTCCCGTAATGGCAAGGGGCTGTCCTCGTCCAGCAATCCCGCCGCGCCGAGTTTGCGTAACAGACGGGGACTGCGGGCGAAAACCCGGAACAGGCTTAACACCTCGCCGTCCCGCTGCGGGTAGTGCTTGTCCAGTATCGCTTGAGTCTTGGCGTCGAAGGGCGGTCCCGAAAGGGGCCTCAAATCGTGTGTCATTGTCGTCTCCCGGCCGCTACAATATGTGTAGCACACATCTCAGTGTCCGCTACTTTTTATGTAGCAGTCAAGTCACTCGATAAGGAATCGCCATGGCCAGGAAGACCGTCAGCCAATCCGTCCGGGGATCGACCACCGGCCGCCCGATCATGGTATTGCTGGATATTCTCGGGCAACGCTGGACGCTCCGTATCTTGTGGGAACTGCGGGATGCCCCCCTGTCCTTCAGAGCCTTGCGTCAACGCTGCGACCAGGTGTCGCCCACGGTCCTGAATGATCGATTGAAAACCCTGCGCGAGCTGGATCTGGTTCAACGGGAAGACGGAACCGGTTATCGTCTCAGCCAGGCCGGGGAGGAACTGGAGAGCACACTGCTGGCGCTCAACCACTGGGCCGAAAAGCACTGGGCCGGGCGCTGAGCCCCCCTCTGCTTTGCCCCATCCGGCACCGGAAGGAAGATTCATTGATGGATCGCACTCAACTGCGGGGAACAGGATACGCCTTCGCCACCAGCGCGCTTTGGGGGGCCACCGGTATCTGGGTGGCACTGCTGACGGTTTTGCCGGTGTCTTCCACGCTATTGTTCCGCTTCCTTACCGCCGCCGTGCTACTGGCACCCGCACTGCTGCTCTCCGGCGGTATCCACAAACCCAATCGCCATGGCTATGGCGCGGGAGCCCTGCTGACTGGCTATTATCTGTTCGCCACCGTCGGTTTTTATTTCAGCAATGTGGTCAGCGTCTCGCTGCTGGTATCCACCTCACCGTTCTTCGTGATGTTGATTCGTGTTTGCCGACGGGAGACGTTACGCGGCCAGGAGATAGTCGGGGGAATTCTGGCTTTTGCCGGTGTGCTGGTGCTGATTGGCGGCGGGACGGCGGAGACCGCCGGGCGCCTTCCCGCTCTCGGTAATTTCTGCGGCCTGGGCGCCGCTGTGACCATGGCACTGTATTCATTGGCCGGGCCGCGTTTGCAGGGCCAGGGTTGGACCGTGGTATTGATCAGTTGCCTGCTGGGCGCCCTGATCAGCCTGCCGTTCGCCGCACCGACACTGACATTGCCCGATTGGCCGCAATGGGGATTGTTCGTGGGCCTGGCGCTGTTCTCCACCCTGGCCCCTGGCTATCTCTACCCGCTGGCCTGCCAGCGCATCACACCCACGGCCGCCACGGTGATCCGCCTGAGCACACCGTTTTTCACCGCCCTGTTCGCCTGGTTGATCCTCGGCCAGACCCTGGGGCTTCACCATTTGCTTGGCGCGCCACTGATGCTCGCCGGGGTTTATCTGACGTTGCCACGGGCGTCTTCACCGGCCTGAACCGCTTCGGCGGACTCCTCCTGACGCCGCCAATACCAGGCCAGCACGGCGCCGGAGAGGTTGTGCCAGACGCTGAACAAGGCACCCGGCAAGGCGGCCATGGCGGTAAAGTGCTTCACCGCCAGCGCCACGCCGAGACCGGAATTCTGCATGCCCACCTCGATGGCGAGGGTGCGGGCACGGCGCGGGTCGAAACGGAACAGTCTGGCGACACCATAGCCGGCGGCCAGGCCGATGCTGTTGTGCAGCACCACCGCCAGCATCACGAGCGCGCCTCCGCTGGCGATGCGGGATTGGTTCAGAGCCACGATGATACCGATCACCAGGACGATGGCGGCCACGGAAATCAGAGGAAAGGCATCCCGCACCCGATCCAGCCGCGCTCTCAGTAAGGAATTGATCAGGGTGCCACCGACCACCGGCAGCAGCACGATCTTCACCAAGGAGAGCAACATGGCGGCCACCGGCACCGGCAGGGTTTCACCCAGATACAGCCAGACCAGCGCCGGTGTCGCCAACACCGCCACCAGGGTGGAAACAGCGGTCATGGCAATGGAGAGCGCCACATCGGCGCGGGCCAGATAACAGATCACGTTGGAAGCGGTGCCACCGGGGCAGGCGCCGACGATCACCAGTCCGACCATCACCTCCGTGGGCAGGGCCAGGACCTTGGCCACCAGCAGCGCGGCCAGCGGCATGACCAGGTATTGCAGAACCACTCCCAGGCCAATGACGCCGGGCGCCCTGAACACTCGCAGGAAGTCTTCCCAGGTCAGGGTCAGCCCCATGCCGAACATGATCACCATCAGCAGCGGCACGATCCAGTCGGACAGCGCCGCCAGCGGCGCCGGCATGAAATAGGCGAAAATGGAAAATAAAATCGCCCACAGCGGGAAAAGTCTCGCGATCATGCCCTGCCCTCGCTATCTGATGTTGTTGTTCTGGATACCGTCGCGCGGGAGTGTCAGTCGGTGCCCTCCCGGGCCTTGATGGACTCGAAGTCCTCATCCTTCAATTCCGGCAACTGCTCGTCGCAGCCCTGGATGCCCTGGCGGCGCAGATTCTCGCAGACCCGGTCCAGCTTACCGTCCACCGCGTGCATATGATCCAGCAGCGTGCCAATGGCCTCCGCCACCGGGTCGGGCATATCGTTGCTGACGCCATAAGCCTGGAAGCCGATCTTCTCCGCCATTTCCCGGCGATTGCGCTCCTGCTCGTTGGCTGGCTGACGAATCACGCGTCCGGGAATACCAATCACCGTGGCACCTTCCGGCACTTCCTTGGTAACCACGGAGTTGGAACCGATCTTGGCGTTCTTATGCACCACGAACGGCCCCAGCACCTTGGCGCCGGCGCCGACCACCACGCCATCTTCCAATGTCGGGTGGCGCTTGCCCTTGTTCCAGCTGGTGCCACCCAGGGTGACGCCGTGATAGAGCGTGACGTCGTCACCGATTTCCGCGGTTTCGCCGATCACCACCCCCATACCGTGATCAATGAAGAAGCGCCGGCCAATGCGCGCGCCCGGATGAATTTCGATGCCGGTCAGCCAGCGGCTGAAGGTGGAGATCAGGCGAGCGAGCAGTTTCATACCGTGCCGCCAGCACCAGTGCGCCAGCCGATGGAACAAGACGGCGTGCAGCCCCGGATAATTCAGCAACACCTCAAGGGTGTTACGCGCCGCCGGGTCACGGTGAAAGACGGATTGGATGTCCTCTTTGATCTGCTCGAACATAGTTACCTCAGAGAGCCTGTTTGCCTGCTCTATGAGCGGTCATCCAGGGCCTTGTCAATGGCCACCAGGGTGCCGCGCAGGATATTGATTTCCATTCTGTCGGGGCGGGCGCGCAGGAACAATCGCCGCATGCGTGTCATCACCTGGGCCGGTTTTTCCGGGTCCAGGAACTCACTGCGCACCATGATCCGCTCCAGATGATCGAGGAAGTGCTGGACGGCATCGTTACTGGCCACCGGCTCGTCCCAGTACATCCGGGGTGACGTCATGGTGGCGCGATTGGCCCGCGCCGCCTTCGGCACGGTATCGTCGTCGGCCAGTACCAGACGCAGTTCATAAGCAATCAACTGCACCGCCGACGCCACATTCAGCACACCATACTCCGGGTTGGTGGGCACGGAAACATGCAGGTTACAGCGGTGCAGTTCTTCGTTGGTCAGGCCACGATCCTCACGTCCGAACAACACGGCTATACGGGCGTCGGCGGGCTCCTGCTCCAACTGTTGGCCGAGTTCGCGGGGTGTCAGACAAGGCCAGGGAATACGGCGGTGGCGGGCACTGGTGCCCACCACCAGAGTGGCGCCTTCCAGGGCTTCGTCCAGGCTATCGCAAACCCGGGCCGCGGCGAGAATGTCACCAGCGCCGGAGGCACGGGACGTAGCTTCGGCACTGGGGTAGATCTTGGGCGTCACCAGCCGCAGATCGCTCAGCCCCATGGTCTTCATGGCACGAGCCGCCGCACCGATATTGCCCGGGTGGGTGGTCCCCACCATCACCACGCGCACGTTGTCTAACATGATGTATCCAAATCGCGGGAAAGAAAGGGAGTTTAACAGATTCTCACCTGCCCACAGTCCTCCGCCTCTGCTAAACTTCGCGGCAATATGGCTCCTGGTGCCCGTTCAAGGTCGCCGGCCCGAACCGCTCTTTTAAACCGACAGGATACCGGCATGCACGCGCCGCAAGTGAACATTGCTCTGCGAGCCGCCCGCCAGGCGGGCAATCTGATCCGCCGCGCGGCGGAGAACAACGATCCCCTGACCGTGGATCAAAAGGGCATGAACGACTTCGTCACCCAGGTGGACCGGGCGGCGGAAGCTCGCATCATCGAGGTGATTCGCAAAGCCTATCCGCAACATGGCATCCTCGCCGAGGAAGGCGGCGAAATCACCGGCACCGGAGAAGGTGCCGACTATCAGTGGATCATTGACCCTCTGGACGGCACCACCAACTTCATCCACGGTTTTCCGCAATATTGCGTTTCCATTGCTCTGTCCATCAAAGGCCGGGTCGAGCACGCGGTGATCTACGATCCACTGCGCGATGAGGAATTCACCGCCAGCCGCGGCCGCGGCGCGGCGCTCAACGGCCGCCGTATCCGGGTCAGCAAGCGCGCCGGTCTGACCGGCGCCCTGATCGGCACCGGTTTTCCCTTCCGCGCCGACCAGGTCCAGCACCTGGATGCCTATCTCGGCATGTTCAAGTCCATCGCCGAATCCACCGCCGGCCTGCGCCGTCCCGGCTCCGCCGCCCTTGATCTGGCCTGGGTCGCCGCCGGACGCATGGACGGTTTCTTCGAGATCGGCCTGGCGCCCTGGGACATGGCCGCGGGCACACTGCTGATCACCGAAGCCGGTGGCCTGGTGGGCGACCTCGCTGGCGGCCACGGGCACCTGGACTTTGGCCATGTGGTGGCCGGAGCGCCCAAGGTCTTCAAGGGCCTGCTGCAGAAAATCCAGCCCCATCTCACCGCGGCCCTGCGCCGCCAGTAAGCCCGCGCGGGCCCGCTCCCGGCGGGCCCGCCGCCCGCCTGTTTTTCTCGATCACGCTGATTTGTAAATCCGATTTACCAAGGGATGGGATTGCGCGCCGGGCTCTGCTAGCGTAACCCTATACCTCTATTTTCACGGGCGCGGCCACAGGCCGCGCCTCTTGCCTTTGATGCGCTTTCAGGAGAGCCACACCATGACCCAGCACAACCTCAAGGACTCTGATCTGTTCCGCCAGCAGTGTTTCATCAACGGGCAGTGGTGTGATGCCGAGGGTGGCGCCACCCTGGACGTGGATAATCCCGCCACCGGAGAAATCATCGGCACCGTGCCCCGCATGGCGGAAGAGGGAACCCGGCAGGCCATCGCCGCCGCCGACAACGCCCTGCCCGCCTGGCGTGACAAAACCGCGGAAGAGCGCGGTAAACTGCTCTACGCCTGGTATGAGTTAATGATGGCGCACCAGGACGACCTGGCCACCATCATGACCCTGGAGCAAGGCAAACCGTTCGCCGAATCCAAGGGCGAAATCGCCTATGCCGCCTCCTTCCTGAAATGGTTCGCCGAGGAAGCCCGGCGCGCCTATGGCAACACCATCCCCGGCGCCCGTCCCGGCCAGCGTATCGTGGTGATCAAGCAACCCATCGGCGTCACCGCCGCGATCACGCCCTGGAACTTCCCCTCCTCCATGATCACCCGCAAGGCCGGCGCCGCCCTGGCCGCCGGCTGCACCATGGTGGTCAAGCCGGCCAGCGCCACCCCCTATTCCGCGCTGGCGCTGGGTGAACTGGCCACCCGGGCCGGCATTCCCGCCGGTGTGATCAATGTGATCACCGGTTCCGCCGCCGCCATTTCCACTACCATCACCCAGTCTCCGGTGGTGCGCAAAGTCAGCTTCACCGGCTCCACCGAAGTAGGCAGCCAGTTGATGGCACAGTGCGCCGAGCACATCCAGAAGGTGTCCCTGGAACTGGGCGGCAACGCGCCGTTCATCGTCTTCGACGACGCCGATCTGGACAAAGCGGTGGAAGGCGCCATCGCCAGCAAGTTCCGCAACACCGGGCAAACCTGTGTGTGCGTGAACCGGTTCCTGGTACAGGACGGCGTACACGATGCCTTCGTGGAAAAACTGGCGGCGGCGATCAATCAACTGAAAGTGGGCGATGGCTTCGAGGATGGCGTCACCCAGGCACCGCTGATCAACGGCGGCGCGGTGAAAAAAGTGCTTGAGCACATCGAGGACGCCAAATCCAAGGGCGCCAAGGTCGTGGTCGGCGGCGCCGCTCATGAACGTGGCGGCAACTTCGTGCAGCCGACGCTGATCACCGGCGCTACCCAGGACATGGAGTTCTGCCACGAGGAAACCTTCGGGCCGCTGGCCGCGGTGATCCGCTTCCAGGACGAGCAGGAAGCGATCCAACTGGCCAACGACACCCCGTTCGGTCTCGCGTCTTACTTCTACAGTGAAAACATCCATCGCGTTTGGCGCGTGGCGGAAGCACTGGAAGCCGGCATGGTGGGTATCAATGAAGGTCTGATCTCCAATGCCGCCGCCCCGTTCGGCGGGGTCAAGGAATCCGGTCTGGGCCGTGAAGGCTCCCTGTACGGCATGGAAGAATATCTGGAAGTGAAATACCTCTGCATGGGCTGATAACGTATGAGGTAACAGCCACGGCGGCGCGTCGGCGCCGCCCGTTTCAAGGAGCCGCCCATGGTTTCCATCGCGTTACTGCCAGGTGATGGTATCGGCGGCGAGGTGATGGCCGCCACCGTGCCGGTCCTCGACACCCTGATGCAGCGGCACCGGTTGCCGCTGGATTACCGGGTCCTCCCCTGGCCCGCCACCGAGTGGCATCGTCAACACGGCAGCATGATGCCGGACGACGCTATCGATCAGTTGCTCGACTACGACGCCTTGCTCTTGGGAGCGTTGGGGGATCCTGGCCCACTGGATCAACCGGACCGCTACCGTCTGCCCGACAGCGTTTCCCTGGCCCCCCTGCTGACGCTGCGTAAATCGCTCAATCTCTGGGCCTGCGAACGCCCCGCCCGCTATTACCCCGGCGTCCCCCGCTACCTGTCCGATCCGCGCGCCAGGGAACTGGACATGCTGGTGATCCGGGAAAACAGCGAAGGGGAATACGCCGGCCAGGGCGGCCGTCTGCGCGCCGGTACCGAAGATGAAATCGCTACCCAACTGGAAGTGTTCACCTACGCCGCCACCGAGCGGCTGATCCGCCATGCTTTCGAACGGGCCCGGCAACGGGCGCGGGAGCGCCGCGATGAAAAGCGCGTGCGCGCGTTCTCCGGACCCGGGGGCGAAACCCGGGAATCCCAGGTTTGCCTGATCACCAAACGCAATGCCCAGGCTTTCTGGGGCGATCTCTATGACCGCGTCTTCCAGCAGGTGGCGACGGAATACGCGGATGTGGCTACCCATCACGAGCTGGTGGACGCGGCGGCGATGAAATTCGTCCAGTGTCCCTGGCGCTTCGATGTGGTGGTAGCCAGTAACCTGCACGGCGACATTCTTACCGATCTGGCCGCGGTCCTGGCGGGCGGTTTGGGGGTGGCGCCCTCCGCCAATATCAACCCCGCCGATGCCAGTGTGCCGGCGCTGTTCGAACCCACCCACGGCTCGGCGCCGGATATCGCCGGCCGCAATCTGGCCGATCCGCGCGCCACTTTGTTCAGTCTGGCACTGTTGCTGGAATGGTTGGGACAACGCTCGGTCGCCACCGCCGATACTAAGAACTCGAACGAAAAAAACCGGCTTTTTTCTAGCGCGGGCCACCAATTGCATGAGACGCTGATAACGGATCTCGCTGCCGGACATCCGGCCAGCGGCACCGACGCCGTGGGTCGGCGTATTGCCAACGCGTTACGGTAATCCGAGCAGCGCAACGCGGTATCGACCCGAGCCACGGGGCTTAGAGCCTGTTTAGGGTCTCGGCACGGAGGAGAGAGCGATGCATCATCTGTCTCCATTGCTGGTGCAATCCAGCGGCATCTGCGCGGAGCGCGGTGAAGGAAGCTGGTTGTTCGATGCCGAGGGGCATCGCTGGCTGGATTTCACGTCCGGCATCGGCGTCACCGCCACCGGCCATTGTCACCCCAAGGTGGTGGCCGCCGCCCAACAACAAGTGGCCCGGCTGGTCCACGCTCAGTACACCACTGTCACCCACCCCAATATGCTGCGGCTCAGCGACCGGCTCAGCGAGCATCTGCCCGCCGGCCTCGACGCCGTGGCCTTCTCCAACTCCGGCAGTGAAGCGGTGGAGACCGCTATCCGGCTAGCGCGGCACGCCACCGGCCGCCCCAACCTGATCGCTTTTCAGGGCGGCTTTCACGGTCGCACCCTGGCGGCGGCCTCGCTGACCAGTTCCACCACCAAGGTGCGCAGCGGGTGGGGGCCGATGATGGCAGGAGTGTTCTTCGCGCCGTTCCCGCACACCTACTTGTACGGTTGGGATGAAGAAGCCACCAGCGCCTTTTGTCTGCGTCAGCTCGACGAACTGCTGTTGACCCAGAGTCCGCCGCACGATACCGCCGCGCTGATCATCGAACCAGTACAGGGAGAGTTCGGTTACTACCCGGCACCGGCCTCGTTCCTGGCCGGTCTGCGCGAGCGCTGCGACCGCCATGGCATCCTGCTGATCGCCGATGAGATTCAGGCCGGTTACGGCCGTACCGGCCGCTTCTGGAGCCACGAGCATGCCCGGATCCAACCGGACATGGTGGTCACCGCCAAGGGACTGGCCAGCGGTTATCCATTGTCCGCCGTGGCCGCCGCCAAGGGCTTGATGGCCCAGGGACGCCCCGGCTCCCAGGGCGGCACCTACGGAGCCAACGCGGTGTCCTGCGCCGCCGCTCTCGCCACCCTGGAGGTGATCGAGGAAGAGGATCTGGTCAACCAGGCCGCCGAGCACGGCCGCTATCTGCGTGAACGCCTGGAGGCACTGGCTCGAAAACACGACGACATCGACGAGGTGCGCGGCAAGGGCCTGATGCTGGGCGTCGAGATGGTCCGCGCCCCCGGCCAGCCCGACGGCGAACGCGCCCAAACACTGTTGTCCCGGTGCGAACAGGCCGGCCTGCTGCTGCTGCGCTGCGGTACCCATGGTCAGGTGGTGCGCTGGTTACCCCCTCTGACGGCGAGCCGCCAGGAAATCGATCTGGCGGTGGATACCTTCGAAGACGCTCTGGAGAGCAGTGCATGACGTTGCCGCGCGTTACCGTATTGCTGGCCGAGGACGAGCCTGATCTGCCCGGCCTGGAAAGCCTGGAAGGCCTGGCCCGGATCCACCAGCACCGTGGCGTCGATGGTCTGGCGCCCCGGCTGGCGGAAACCGATGTGCTGGTGGTCACCGACTTTCGCGTCGACGCGCTGGAACGGGCCTGGCCCTCCCCCTGTCCGATTCGTTGGGTGCATGCCACCAGCGCCGGCGTCGACGCACTGATGATTCCACCCTTGCGGGACAGCGATATTCCGGTCACCAATGCCGCCGGCATCTTCGATCGCGGTATCGCCGAATACGTGCTGGGTGCCCTGTTGCTGTTCGCCAAGGACACTCTGGGCAATCTGCGCTATCAACGGCAACGGCAGTGGCGACACCGGGAAACCCATATGCTGCGGGACCAAAGCGCGCTGGTGGTCGGCGCCGGTTCCATCGGCCGGGAAGTGGCGACGCTGCTTGGCGCCCTCGGCATGGACGTGATCGGCACCGCGCGTCGGGCGCGGCAGCACGACGCGGCCTTCGCCCGGGTCCATGCCCAGGAGGATCTGCCGGCTCTGCTCGGCGACGCCGACTATGTGATCATCACCGCGCCGCTGACCCGCCAGACCGAAGGACTCTTCAATACCGGCACTTTCGCGCGGATGAAACCCGGCGCGGTATTGGTCAACGTGGGCCGCGGCGCCATTGTGGACACCCGCGCCCTGCTCACCGCTCTGGATGACGGCCACCTCGGCGGCGCCGCCCTGGATGTATTCGAGCAGGAGCCGCTGCCCGCCGATCACCCGCTCTGGGACTATCCCAATGTGATGATTTCCGCCCATATGGCGGGCGACGCCAAAGGCTGGCGCGCCGCCCTGGGCCACCAGTTCGTGGACAACTTTGAGCGCTGGCGCCGGGGGCAGCCCCTGCGCAATCCGGTGGATACTCAGCGAGGTTACGGTCAACGCTGACCTCTCCTCCTGCCGTTCCTCCACCCCCGTGCCGGCACCGCCACCAGCGGAGGAGGCCATCCATGAGCGAGGATATACGCGCCCTGAGCGCGCGGGCACTGCGGCAAGCCTACCAAAGCCGGACGCTTTCCCCGGTGGAGGTAACCGAAACCCTGCTCGATCAGATCGAGCGACAGGACCCGGCATTGAATGCCTGGTGTCTGATTGATCGAGAAACCACCCTGACCTCCGCCCGGGAGGCCGAGCAACGCTATCTGCGCGATGATAGCCAGGGCTTGCTGGACGGCATCCCGGTGGCGATCAAGGATGTCTTCCTCACACCGATGTGGCCCACCCTGAAAGGTTCCCGCACGGTTGATCCCGCCAAGACACTGGGCAAGCGCGCCCCGGCGGTGGCCGCTCTGGAACGTCACGGCTATGTGCCATTGGGCAAGACCACGACGCCGGAGTTTGGCTGGAAAGGGGTTACCGACAGCCCTATGTGCGGCGCCACCAACAACCCCTGGGACCCGGCCAAAACCGCCGGCGGCTCCAGTGGCGGATCGGCGGCGGCGGTGGCCGCCGGCATGGCGCCACTGGCCCTGGGCACCGACGCTGGCGGCTCCATTCGCATTCCCGCCGCCTTCTGCGGCATCGTCGGGCACAAACCCACCTTCGGCGAAGTGCCGCACTGGCCCGCCAGTCCGTTCGGCACGCTGGCCCACGCCGGGCCGATGACGCGCACGGTGGAGGACTGTGCATTGATGATGCAGGTGCTGAGCGAGGCGGACCCGCGCGACGCCCAGGCCGCGCCGCGCCGTCCACAGGATTACCTGGCCGCCCTGGACGGCGACCTCAAAGGGCTGCGTATCGCCTACAGCCGCAATCTGGGCTACGTGGACGTGGCCGCCGACATTGAACAGGCCTGTGACGAAGCGGTGGCGGTGTTACGGGATCTGGGCGCCGAAGTGGTGGAAGCCGACCCGGGCTTTCGCAGTCCGCTGGCCGCCTTCGGCCACCTGTTCTACGGCGGCGCGGCCAACGCCTGCCGGGAGCTTGGCGCGCGTCAACGCTCACTGATGGACCCGGCCCTGATGGAAGTGGTCAGCAAGGCGGAGCGGCTGTCGATGCTGGACTATCTGGGCGCGGTGAACGAACGGCTGGCGCTGTCGGAGCGCATGGCGCTGTTCCACGAGAAGTACGATCTTCTGGTAACACCCACGTTGCCGATCACCGCCTTCGACACCGCCCGGGAAGTACCCGTGGACTGGCCCAGCACCCGCTGGCCCACCTGGACGCCGTTCACCTATCCCTTCAACCTCACCGGCCAACCGGCGCTGTCACTGCCTCTCGGCCTGGATCGCGCCGGACTGCCGATGGGACTGCAGATCGTCGGCCGCCGTTTCGATGACGCCCTGGTGTTGCGCGCCGGGCATCAGTTCGAACAGCAACGGCCCTGGCGACGGTTTCCGCCGCTGGCCGGGGTCGACTGACCGGAGGCACTCTCAATGGGTAAGCACCGTCGACAGGAGGCATCGTGAGCGAACTGGACATCGACTTCTACGAATCAGAGGACCCGATCTGGAATCCGGCGCTGCACACCATACCAGTGCCGGGAATCCGCCGCATGGTGAACCTGGCCGCCACCATGGACGACGTTATTCACCTGTCCATTGGACAGCCGGATTTCAAACCACCGGATCATGTGGTGCAGGCGGCGGTGGAGGCGCTGCAGGCGGGGCAAACCGGTTACACCATGGACGCCGGACTGCCGGAACTGCTGGACGCCCTGGCGGACTACTATCGGAATCGTTATCAACGGCCGCTGGTGCCGGAAAACATCATGGTCACCACCGGGGCCACCGAGGCCATTTACCTGGCACTTACCGCCACGTCGGCCCCGGGCCGGGAATTCATCGTGCCGGAACCGGCCTTTATGCTTTACGCCCCCCTGATCCGCATGAATGGCGGCGTTGTCAAAGCCATTCCCACCCATGCCGAACAACACCATCAGCTGGACCCCGAAGCGGTCATCGACGCCATCGACAACAACACCTGCGCCATCGTGCTCAACTCCCCGAGCAACCCCACCGGTACGCTTTATCCCCGGGAAACCGTGGAGGCCATCGTCCAGGAAGCGGCCTACCGTGGCGTCTATGTGATCAGCGACGAGGTCTACGATCACCTGGTCTACGACGGGCGCGAATACCCCAGCGTACTGTCGTGCTGTGCCGACCTCGACCATGTCATGGTGGTATCCAGCTTTTCCAAGACGTTCAGCATGGCGGGCATGCGCATCGGTTGGTTGATGGCCAGTCAGGGCGCGATCAAGAAGCTGCGCCGCTATCACATGTTCACCACCACCGTGGCCAATACACCCTGCCAGTGGGCGGGGGTGGCGGCCTTGACCGGGGATCGGGGTTTTGTCGATAACATGCTCGCCGAATATCAGCGACGGCGGGATCGCCTGGTGGAACTGGTGGAGCGAACGCCCCATCTCACCGGCTACCGGCCCGACGGCGCTTTCTATCTGTTCCCGTCACTGCCGGAAGGCGTCAATGGCGGCAACGTGGCGCTGAAATTGCTGCGCGAAACCGGCGTCTGCACCGTGGCCGGCGACACCTTCGGGGAGTCCTGCTCCAATGCCATACGGATCAGCTACTCCACCTCCCTGGAGCAGATCGAGGCGGCCTTCGAGCGCATTATTCCTTGGATGGCCAAGCAGGATTTCTGATCAGAATACGTCGCCAACACAACAAAGGGGCCACGAAGGCCCCTTTTGACCGTGCCGGCGATATGGCGCCGGCAATGCCCGCTCAGGGCATATCGTCCACTTCCTTCTTCTCCGGAATGATGAAGTCCTGTTTGTCCACTTTCATCAGGAACAGCATGTTGGTGACCACGTAAATGGATGAGTAGGTACCCACCGCGATCCCCACCAGCAGCGCTTCGGAGAAAGCGCGCATCACTTCACCGCCAAAGAAGAACAGGGCAATCAACACCAGCAGCGTGGTGAAGGAAGTGTTGATGGTCCGGCTCAGCGTCTCATTGAGGGAGCCGTTGATGATCTTTTCCGGATCGGTTTCACGGGTGTCGCGAAAGTTCTCCCGGATCCGGTCCGCCACCACGATGGAGTCGTTCAGCGAGTAACCGATCAACGCCAACACCGCCGCCAGCACCGTCAGATCGAAGGTCCAGCGCATTAGCGAGAACAGGCCGAGCACGATGATCACATCATGCAGCAAGGCCACCACGGTGGCGACACCGAACTTGTTGGTGAAGCGGAACCAGACGTAAACCAGCATCAAGCCCAGTGCCATCAGCAGCGCGAGACCGGACTCGTCGCGCAGCTCGTCACCCACTTGCGGACCGACAAATTCCACTTGCAGAACCTTCACCCCAGGCAGCTTGCTTTCCACCACCTCGGTAAGCCGGGGCCCTACCTGATCCGCGGGCATATCGTTCAGGGTGGGCACCCGGATGCTGATATCCCGGGGCGACCCGTAACGTACCACGGTGGCCTCTTCGAACGGCGTGCCTTCCAGCGCGGAACGCACATCGTCGATGATCACTTCGTTTTCGCCCTTGGCCACCACCGAGGTGCCGCCGGTGAAATCCATCCCCAGATTCAAACCCTGGGTCGCCAGCAGTCCGATGGAGCCGAGCACCAGAATGATCGACAACGCCGCGAACAACCGCCGTATACCCAGGAAGTTGATGGAGAAAGGAGCCTTGTTACTCATAAGCACCTCAAATACTCAGTTTGGCCGGCGGACGGGCACCGCGGCCGTAGACCATTTCCACCATGGCGCGAGTGCCCACGATGGCGGTAAACATGGAGGAGAGGATGCCGATAAACAGCGTCACCGCGAACCCCTGCACAGAGCCGGTGCCGGCGGAGAACAGGATCACCGCGACGATCATGGTGGTGATGTTGGCATCAAGAATGGTGCTGAACGCCTTGGCGTACCCTTCATCAATAGCCTGCCGGGGGCGCGCGCCTCGTTTCAGCTCTTCCCGGATACGCTCGTAAATCAGCACGTTGGCATCCACCGCCATACCTACCGTAAGCACGATGCCCGCCAGACCAGGCAACGTCAGTGTTGCCCCAGGGATCAGAGACATCACGCCCACAATGATCAGCAGATTACCGACCAGCGCCACATTGGCGAACAGGCCAAACACCTTGTACCAGACCAGCATGAACACCAGCACCAGAACCATACCCAACGCCATGGATTTGAGGCCGGCCTCGATGTTTTCCGCCCCCAGGCTGGGGCCGATGGTGCGCTCTTCGATGATGGTCACCGGCGCCGCCAGGGAACCGGCGCGCAACAGCAGAGCCAGCTCGGACGCTTCCGCCGGGCTGTCCAGACCGGTAATCCGGAAGCGGCTGCCCAGGGTATCCTGGATAGTGGCCACGTTGATCACGTAACGGTCGGTGGTGCTTACCGGCACCTGCTCGGTTTCACCGTTTTCATTGGTGCGCGAGCTCATCTCGGTCTTGGTTTCGATGAACAGCACCGCCATCGGATTGCCGACGTTCTGTGACGTCACCCGCTGCATCCGGCGGGCGCCGGCGGAGTCCAGGGACACGTTCACCTGCGGGGTGCCGTTTTGCGGATCGAAGCCCATTTGCGCGTTGGTCACTTCGTCGCCGGTAGCGATCTTGGAGCGCTCCAGAATCACCGGGCGATCCCCCTGACTGCGGAAGGGGAAAATCTCGGTGCCCGGCGGTGCCACGCCGGTGGCGGCACGGCTGGCCGGGTAGTCCTGATTGACCAGGCGGAACTCCAGGGTGGCGGTACGGCCGAGAATACGGCGGGCCTGGGCCGCATCCTGCACCCCGGGCAGCTGCACCACGATGCGGTCCGCCCCCTGCCGTTGCACCACCGGCTCGGCCACACCCAACTCGTTTACCCGGTTATTCAGCGCGGTACGGTTCTGATCCACCGCGTAATCCTGCATTTCCTTGAGGGCGGTCGGGTTCAGGTTGAACACCAGCACCCGCTGCTCGGGCTCGGAGTCCAACGAGAATTCCGGCAGCGCGTTGCGCAGCAGGGTGCGGGCGGAATCGGCGTCTTCGGAGTTGGCGAACTGCACGCGCAATTGCTGGCCATCTTGCTGCACGTCGCGGTAACGAATACCTTCGTTTTTCAACGCCAGTTTGATCTGGCCGGCCCAGGCTTCCATGCGCTGGTTCACCACCGCGTCCATATCCACCTGCAGCAGGAAATGCACGCCACCGCGCAAATCCAGGCCCAGATTCATCGGCGAAGCGCCGATGGCACGCAGCCATCCCGGAGTCGTGGGCGCCAGGTTCAGGGCCACCACATAGTCATCACCGAGGGAACCGGCCAGAAGCTCGCGGGCACGGAGCTGGCTGTCATTATCGCTGAAGCGCACCAGCCAGGAGCCACCGTCGATGTGTTCGCCAGGCCCATGTTCCAGACCCGCCTGATCCAATTGCCGCAGCACGCGCTGGCTGGCACTGTCGGACACCACGCCACCGGCCTTGGCACTGCTGATCTGCACGGCCGGCGCATCGGGGAACAGGTTGGGAAGAGCATAAAGGCCGCAAACGAACAGCACGGCCAGGAGCAGGAAGAATTTCCAGCGCGGGTAGCGGGTCATAATCGTCTTCCGGTATTGCCGGGAGGTGGCGGCCCGGAGCGACCGGGCCGGACACACCTCTTTTTATATGGATTTGATGGTGCCCTTCGGCAGCGTGGCCTGGACACTCTGTTTTTGCAGTTTGATTTCCAGATTATCGCTGATTTCCACCACGACGAATTCGTCGGTGACCTTGGTCACCCGGCCGAGAATACCGCCAGCGGTTACCACTTCGTCACCTTTGTTCAGGTTCTGCACCAGATTGCGGTGTTCCTTGGCGCGCTTCTGTTGCGGACGGATCAGGAAGAAATAGAACACCGCGATCATCACCACCAGCATGATCAGTTCAATGCCACCGCCCGGTCCTCCGGCGGCTTGTGCATAAGCGGGCGAAATCAACCAGTTCATCTCAATTCTCCACGTTTTCGCGTTAAAGAGCAGGCACATCGCGGCCCATGGCCGCGTAGAAGTCACCGACAAAGGCGCTCAATGTACCCGCTTCAATGGCCCCCCGCAATCCAGCCATAAGCCGTTGGTAATAGCGTAGATTGTGGATGGTGTTCAGCTGCGCGCCGAGCATTTCACCACAGCGATCCAGGTGATGCAGATAGCTGCGGGAAAACTGGCGGCAGGTGTAGCAATCGCAGCCCTCCTCCAGCGGCGACAGGTCGTCGCGGTGGCGGGCATTACGAATCTTGATCACCCCTTCACGGGTAAACAGATGACCGTTGCGCGCATTGCGGGTGGGCATCACGCAATCGAACATATCGACCCCGCGGCGCACCCCTTCGACAATGTCCTCCGGCCGCCCCACCCCCATCAGATACCGGGGCCGGTCAGCGGGCATATGCGGCGTGATCCCGGCCAGGGTACGCCGCATCTCCTCCTGCGGTTCACCGACGCTGAGACCGCCAATGGCATAGCCGTCAAAACCAATATCCGTCAGACCGGCCAGGGATTCGCGGCGCAGATTGTCGTACATGCCCCCCTGTACGATCCCGAAACAGGCCGCATCGTTCCCTTCATCTGCCACATGGGCCGCTTTCGAGCGCCCCGCCCAGCGCAGAGACAGTCGCATGGACTCGGCGGCCTGGGTCTCGGTGGCCGGATACGGAGTGCATTCGTCGAAGATCATACAGATGTCGCTGCCCAGAGAGCGCTGTACCTGCATGGCCCTTTCCGGCGTCAGTTCCACCCGGTCGCCGTTGATCGGGTTCTTGAACACCACGCCCTGCTCGGAAATCTTGCGCAGCTCACCCAGGCTGAACACCTGGAAACCGCCGGAATCGGTGAGAATTGGCTTGTCCCACTGCATGAAACCATGCAGCGAGCCATGACGTTCGATGATCTCGGTGCCGGGACGCAACATCAGGTGAAAGGTGTTACCCAGACAGATCTGCGCGCCGCTGTCGGCCAGATCCCGGGGCAACATGGCCTTGACCGTACCGTAAGTGCCCACCGGCATGAACGCCGGCGTCTCCACCTCACCACGGGGAAAGGTCAAACGGCCCCGGCGCGCGGGGCCATCGGTGGTCAGCAGATCAAAGCTCATTCGGGACATGAAAAAACCTTATGTTCACACATCGGGCTGCCGTTCGATGAACATGGCATCGCCGTAACTGAAGAAGCGGTAGCCTTCACGGACCGCTTCCTGGTAAGCCGCCAGCACCCGTTCCCGGCCGGCAAAGGCGCTGATCAGCATCAGCAGGGTGGAACGCGGCAGGTGGAAGTTGGTGACCAGGGCGTCCACCTGACGAAAACGATAGCCGGGATAGATGAAGATGTCGGTTTCCGACTCCCCGGCGCTCAGCGCGCCGTCGGCACTGGCTGCTTCCAGGGCCCGCAAGGCGGTGGTTCCCACCGCCACCACCCGGCCACCACGAGCCCGCGTCGCCAGCACCTGCTCCACCAGCGCCTCGCTGATCCGGAAACGCTCGCTGTGCATGTGGTGCTCTTCCACCTTGTCCACGCGCACCGGCTGGAACGTGCCCGCCCCCACATGCAGAGTAACGAAGCCTGTTTCCACGCCCTGGCCCCGTAACTGCTCGATGAAGGCCTCGTCGAAATGCAAACCGGCGGTGGGCGCCGCCACCGCGCCTGGCTCCCGGGCATATACGGTCTGATAGCGCTGCAAGTCGGTATCTTCATCCGGGCGGTCAATGTAAGGCGGCAACGGCACATGGCCAATGCGTTCCAGCGCATCCAGCACCTGCTCGCAACCGGTAAACGCCAGGTGGAACAATTCTCCGCGCCGGCCGCGGACCTCCGCCGCCACACCCTGATCGAATTCCAGCCAGCCACCCGCCTTGGGCGACTTGGAAGCCCGCACATGGGCCAGCGCCTCGCGCCCACCGAGCAGGCGCTCGACCAACACTTCCACCCGTCCACCGGTTTGCTTGCGGCCAAACAGACGAGCCGGAATCACCCGGGTGTCGTTGAACACCAGCAGATCACCAGGCTTCAGCCAGGCGGACAGATCCGGAAAGCGGCCATGCCCCGTCCCCGCACCGGTCAGCGTCAACAAGCGCGCATCGCGCCTTTGCGCTGGCGGATAGCGGGCGATCAGCTCGTCCGGTAAGTCAAAATCAAAGTCGTCGACTTGCACGTATCACCTGTGTTCAGGAGCGTTCTTTGCCGTTTTTCGGCATTTCCACCGTGGCGGTGAGGGACAATCGGTCATGCAGCGTTTGGTGTGGGTGCACCAGCACCACCAGGTAACCAGCCCCCAGCATCAGCCAGGACACACCGGCGGCGGCGAACCGGGCCAGGGTTTGCCAGAACCGCACCGGACCACCACGGTAGTCACGAATTTGCAGCCGCCAGGCGCGCATCCCCAGAGTCTGGCCACCATGCAGCCAGAACCAAGCATAGAAGGCCCAGGTTTCCACCAGCAGCAGGGGGAACAGCACGCCTTTCAGCACCACCGGGTCAGCCCGGGTGACACCGTTGATCTCCTGGGTCGGCAACCCCGTGTGGTTATAAACGATGACGAAAATCCCGGCGGTTATGAACCATAACGCCAACACCAGAAAGCCATCATAGACCAGCGCCATCAGCCTTTTGATCAGGCCCGCGGGTCTGGCATCTTCGATCATCGCTGCTCCATACGAGTTACCCGGGCGACGGCCCACAGGGTGACCGCCACGGCTGGTGGTCACAAATAAATCGCCGGGAGCGATTTTTGACGTCGTCCCAGCGACGGCCCACAGGGTGACCACCATGGACGGTGGTCACAAACAAATCGTCCGGAACGATTTTTGACGTCGCTCCGGCGACGGCCCGTAGGGTGACCATCATGGATGATGGTCACAAAAAAGCCCGCTCGGCGCGGGCCTTGCAAATCCTCTGCGGCACGGTCGGCTCGGCGACCGGCCCAAACGGCCGTTATTCTAGCAAACCCGGGGCCTCCTGTCCCACCGCGGACCGGCGTCACAGCCCGTCATCATGGTTGTTGCGAGGTGCCCCCGAGCGGCTGTACAAGGGCACTATGACCCCGGTCAACGGGGTGCCACCCGGAGGGTGTCCCATGTCCGGCTTCCGCCTGTACGCCCTGCTCTTCCTGGTTGCCCTGTCAGCGCCCCTGACTGACACCATCGTCGCCGCTTCACCCTCCTCCACGCCGTCCCTTGGTGAGCAGATCCGGGGTCACTATGAGACCGTGCTGCCCTCCCTGCCACCGGACAAACAACGGCACTACGCGCTGCGTCTGTACCGGCTGACCGGTGATGACTCTTATCTGCCGCCAATTCGCGATGAGGTCCTGGGCATACTGCCGCGCTGGCAAAAGGCCATGCGGGCCCTCCCCTACGCCAGCCAACGACAGGCCCTGGCCAATCAGATAGTGGATGATTACCGCGACGACACCCCGAAATACCAACGGCGCAAGGCCTTGCTACGCCGTAGCGGGGAGCTCCCCTTCGCCAAGCAACTGCTGTACCGCGTCAATCAGCTCGAGGAGTTGCATCTTGCCGGCGTACCACCGTTTCAGGACACCGACCGAGCCCTGGCCTATCTCAGGGAATTCGATTTCCAGTCCTTCGTGCTCGATCCCGAGGTCATCAAGGTGTACTCGGCGCAGACCGCGAATCTGGTCTACTACCTTTATCGGCTCGGGTTGCAGGATCTGCGGGAGCCCTACCAACAAGCCTTCCGGAGCGTCTATCCCCCCGACACGCCACATCAAGGGCTGGATCTGCAGGAGAAAATCTACGGTATGACCCATCTGGTGATCGCCGCCAGCGGCTATTACCAACATGCCGTGGCGCGCAAGGACTTTGCCTGGATTTTCGATTATTTCGAGCACCGGGCCGGCCACGTCATCCAAGGCACCAAGCCGGATGTGTATACCGAGATGGCACTGTGCTTCCTACTCGCGGAAGAGCCGGACAATCCGGCCATCGACAAGGTCAAAGCGGCTCTGGAGCGGGAGTTTGACGACGAGGCGGACATGATCCCGGCCACCGACGGCAGCACCGACCCCGCCCGCGGCGAACACCGCAACACCCTGGCGGTGATGCTCTATTACTGGCCGGAGAAGCTTCACACGGGGCCGGATCTGTCTCCTGGAAAGCCCCCGGAAACGAAAACGCCGGGCTTGGCCCGGCGCTTCCCCGACGCTATCACGCCGTCAATTTGGTACCAGAGGCCGGACTTGAACCGGCACGCCCGCGAAGGCAACGGATTTTGAATCCGTCGTGCTTTCCAGCCTCTCTACTCAGAACACTCTCGATTCACTAAAGTTCCTATCGGATACCTCTATACAATAGAGGTGTCCAATGATAGTGACCATCTGCTCCACCAAAGGCGGGGTCGGCAAAACGACCACCACCGCCAACCTTGGGGGCATTCTGGCTGACGCAGGGCAACGTGTTCTGCTCGTCGATGCCGATATCCAACCCACTCTCTCCAGTTACTACCCGCTCTCCGACCGCGCGCCCTATGGCCTGCACCAGCTGGTCACCAGCGGCAGTGTCGAGGGCTGCATCAGCCAAACCACCATCCCCAATCTGGACATCGTCATCAGCGATGATCCCGAGGGCAGTCTGGAAAACTGGATCTTGCATACGCCCGACGGCCGGATTCGCATGCGCACCGCGCTGCGGGCCACTGAGGGATATGACGTCGTCCTGATCGATACACAAGGGGCCGTCGGCCCGCTACAAGATGTCGGCGTGCTCGCCGGCGACCTCCTCCTTTCGCCCATTCCCCCTGAAATCCTTTCCGCCCGCGAATTTGCCCGCGGCACCCTGGGCATGCTGGACCGGCTGCAGCCCATGCAGCATCTTGGGGCTCCGGTCGGTCATCTCTATGGCCTTCTCTACCGCATGGACCACACCGTAGACGCGCGCCAAGTGGCCGATACGCTTCGTAAAGCCACGTTCGCCGAATCACGCGGCGCCATCTCCGTGCTCGATACGGTGGTGCCCTCCACCGTGGTGTACCGCGAAGCGGCCACCGCCCAGGTGCCTGTCCATCGGTTGGAACGCCGGCGTCGCGGCGCTGCCCCTTCTGCGCTGGAAACCCTGTCCGCTCTGGTCCGCGAGGTGTTCCCTCATATCGATTTGGGAGGGCTTCGTGATGAGATTTAAACCCTCCCTCGAAGAGTTGTTGGACGAAATGTCCTCGGCGATCGCGGTCCACTTGGGTATCGAGATTGGCAAGGCTAGCCTCGATAACTCCCCTTGGCATAACGCGCTCAATGCCATCAAGAAAGCTGTCGAATCCAGCCCGGTCGAGCGCCCCGCGACGCCAGAACGGGCGCTGCTGCACGAGGCGAAACACGCCCTGACCGCGATCGCCCTGTGTCCCCGGGACGACGCCGAGATCGAGGACCTTTTTGAGCGTATCGATCAGGCAGAGGTAACCGCCTGTCGAATCGCGGACTTTCTGTTCGAGTCCTCCGCCCCAGAAGCGGCCCGCACACGGGAAGAGACGTCGCAGCGCCAAGTCCAACGCGCCGTCGCCTACGACGCTTCTGAAGAACAACTCGTTGTCATGACGCGGACGTCAACCCCGGCTCATGCGCTCAAGGAACAGGATCTATCCGCTCTACAGCGCGACGCCGACCGTTATCGTTGGTTAAGGCACGATGCCAAGGTCAGTGCTGTGACCGTTGGGGCACTTCGCGACAAATACCACCTGCGGACACTTCTGGCCGGCGACCTTGACGCCGTCCTCGATGCCGCCCGCCGCCGCCAAACGCAGCGCGGAGGAGCGGACCATGGTGCGTAAGCAGCGTTTCATCTCGTTTATTCCGCCGCTGATTCAAGCGTTACACACCGGCCGCAAGACACAAACCCGGCGCCTGCAAGGCCTGGATGTTATTAATCAGGATCCGGATCACTGGGTGCCGCTCCACGCGGCGGTGACGCTCGATACCACCGGGCAGCTGGGCGTGGCGTTTCAGCACCTGGAGACGGGAGACCGTCAGTGGCTGCCCTGCCCCTACGGCGGTCCAGGTTCTCACCTCTGGGTGAAGGAACCCTGGTCCAGCCTGGTGGAGCAGCACGAGGACGGGGTCGAGCGTCATTGCGTGGCGTATGAAGGCACGCCTCGTGTTGGCATCCGCACACCAGGTTGTTTGGGGGCCGTGGACCACATCCGCTACCTGGATGACGATACCGATCTGTCGGAGCACTACTTCGGGTGGCCCCTGCGCTGGCGCGCCTCTCGGTACATGCCTCGACGGTTCAGCCGGTTCACGTTAACGCTGACCCAGGTTCGTGTGGAGCAGCTGCATGAGATCAGCGAAGAGGATGCACGGGCCGAGGGCATCCAGGTTTGCCGCGATGACTGGTCCCGGCATGGCGACTTCGACGAAACCCTATCCGACCGGGATCTGTTCGAGGTCCTGTGGGAGCACATCAACGGCGCCCATCCCTGGGACACCAACCCCTTTGTCTGGGTGCTGTCTTTTAAAGTGTGTCAGGCGAACATCGACGCCCTCCCCCAACAGGATTCGACTTCCGCCGCGGGCCAACGTGAGAACGTCGAAAGCCTGACACGCCCCCTGCCCCTTCCTGCCACAGGGAGGGCGCAGCCGTGAAGCAAAACAGAGATAAAATCGAGATCCGGCACTTTCATCCCTTTTGTGGCAGCGGGTGCGGCGCCAAGGGCTTTAACCGGGGTCATGCCCGCATTGGCAAGCTGCAGGCGGTCTTTCGTTGTCTCGGGGGCGTGGACAGCAATCCCGCGGCCATCGCGGACTTTAAGCGCCTCACCGGCGTGCCCGGGACCGTTCTTGACCTGTTCAGCCGCGAACAATATGAGGCGTTCCACGGCCACCCGCCCCCGGCCGACTGGCGTGAAGCCACCGCCGCGGACATCCAACAAGCCGCGGGGCACGAGCGACCGCACATTGTCTTTCTGAGCGCACCATGCAAAGGCTTTTCGGGCCTGCTGTCACAAGCCAAAAGCACCACCCCGAAATACCAAGCCCTCAACGCGCTGACGTTACGTGGCGTCTGGTTAACGCTGGAGGCCTTCAAGGACGATCCCCCGGAGCTGATTCTCTTTGAGAATGTGCCGCGTATTGCGACCCGGGGGCGTCACTTGCTGGATCAAATCCAGGCGCTGCTGACCACCTATGGGTACGCCGTTGCCGAGACGACGCATGACTGCGGCGAACTCGGTGGCCTCGCCCAAAGCCGCAAGCGCTTTTTGATGGTGGCGCGTCACCAGGAAAAGGTCCCGGCATTCCTGTACGAGCCCACCAAGCGGCCGCTGGCAGCCGTGGGCGGCATCCTCGGCCGCATGCCGCTGCCCGGTGACCCCGGTGCCGGCCCAATGCACCGGGTACCACGCCTGCAATGGAAAACCTGGGTGCGTCTCGCGTTCGTCGAAGCGGGCCGCGACTGGCGCAGCCTGAACCGGCTGGCGGTGGAAGACGGGCACCTCCGCGATTACCTGATCGTCCCGGACATGCACGCCGGCACCTATGGCGTACGCGACTGGAACCAGTCGGTGGGCACGATCACCGGCAACGCCCGGCCCGTCACCGGGGCATTCTCCGTGGCTGATCCACGATACGCCGGCCAGGATTATGGGACCTTCGGCGTGGTGGACTGGAGCGGTTCCACCGGAGTCGTGACCGGCCAGCGCTCCCCCGGGCAAGGTCGATTTAGCGTCGCCGATCCCCGCCCACCTCGCGGACCTCTATTCAGCAAATATGCAGTCACCCCCTGGACAGCCAACACCGGAACCGTGATCGGTGGCGATGACGCAGGGGCTTATGCCGTGTCGGATCCTCGTCCGACGATGCAGCGCGGCAAAGGCGACCACTATCTGACCGGCGGTCACTATGGAGTGGTGCCCTGGACGGCCAGCACCGGCGCAGTTTCCGCCAGTGCATGCCATGACAACGGTCACTGGTCTGTCGCCGATCCCCGCGGCCTTGCCGAACAAGCTCTCGAAGGGGAATACCTGCCAGCCGCCACTGACCGTCTGGTGGCCATGATTCAGTCTCTGGATGGTACTTGGCACCGTCCATTCACCACCCTGGAGCTGGCTGCCCTGCAGGGGCTCATGGATCCGGAAGAGCAACTGGAACTGGACGGACTCAGCGACATCGCATGGCGGGAACGGATTGGCAATGCCGTGCCTCCCCCTGCGGCCCAAGCCATCGCGTCGATGATGGCCGAAACCCTGCTTCTAGCCTGGTCCGGGCAAACCTTCGTGCTCAGTGCAACGCCGGTGTGGGTCCGCCCCGTGGCCGCGGCGTTGTCATTGCCGGGAGGGCCCGCTCATGGCTGAGAACACAAGGATCGAATGGTGCGATGCAACCTTTAACCCTTGGATCGGTTGCACCAAGGTGTCGCCCGGGTGCGATCATTGTTATGCGGAACGCAGTACGCCATCGCGAACACTACGGGTACCTTGGGGCCCAGGCGCCCCACGTCGCCGCACCTCTGCAGCCAATTGGCACCATCCCCACCGTTGGAATCGGCACGCCATCGATCACGGGATCCGATACCGGGTGTTCTGTGCCTCACTGGCGGACTGGCTCGACAACGAGGTGCCTGTCGAGTGGCTGGCCGATCTCCTGAATCTGGTCCGCATCACTCCCAACCTGGACTGGCTGCTGTTATCGAAGCGTATCGGCAACTGGGAAACCCGACTGCGCGCGGTTCTGACCTACATCCTGTCCGATGATGCCGTGTCATACCGCGCGGATCTGTTGTCCTGGCTGGAAGGGTGGCTCGGCGGCGGCCGCCCACCGTCGAACGTCTGGCTGGGCGCCACAGTGGTAAACCAAGCAGAGGCCGAACGGGACATCCCCAAACTGCTGGACACGCCCGCCGCTTTGCACTGGCTGAGCATGGAGCCCCTGCTGGGACCGGTGGATCTGACGGCGATCAAACGCACGGTGGCCCCGGGCTTTTTCGGCGACGCCCTGCACTGGTATCACCGCGGGTACTGCCACGAGCAGGATGGGATTGAATACCCCGCCATCGACTGGATCATTGTTGGCGGTGAATCTGGCCCCCGTGCCCGGCCCATGCATCCGGACTGGGCCCGCGCCCTGCGTGATCAGTGCCACGCCGCGGACGTACCCTTCTTGTTCAAGCAGTGGGGCGAGTGGGCGCCCGATCGGGACGGTGCGGAAACCTGCGGGAACTGCGGACAGACAAAGTTCGACACCATCAACGCTCACGGCGAGTGCGGTGCTTGCGGCAGCGATCGCTGGCAGCGGGCAGACACGCCTCTGGACACGCCTTGCCGAATCGGCAAGAGGCGTGCCGGCCGCCTGCTGGACGGCAGGGAACACCATGCGTTCCCAATCCCGCCGTCAGGAGGTGCCTCATGACCCTCCCGGCCCCGATCCTGCGTTACCACGGCGGCAAGTTCCGCATTGCCGATTGGCTGATCCAGCACTTCCCGCCCCACCAGGTCTATGTCGAACCCTTCGGCGGTGGCGCCAGCGTTCTATTGAGTAAACCGCCGGCGCCGGCTGAGGTGTACAACGACCTGGACAGCGAGATCGTCAATCTCTTCCGGGTATTGCGTGATCCTCATGACGCCCGCGTGCTAGCACAGCAATGCCAGTACACCCCCTACGCCCGCGAAGAGTTCGAGCAGGCGCAGATCCCCTCGGATCAGCCCATTGAACAAGCCCGACGCACTCTGGTGCGGTCGTGGTTCAGTTTCGGCAGTGCGGGGGCCACCCGGGGTCGCACCGGCATGCGAACGTTCACTAAGCCAGATAGCGCCTATTTGGGCGTGGCGCAAGCCTGGTCACGAGTAAGCCGGCTGATTCCGGTCGTCACTGAGCGTCTGAGTCGCGTGGTCATCGAGCATCGCCCCGCGATTGACGTGATGCGCAACCACGACAGTCCCACCACGTTGCATTATGTGGATCCTCCTTACCTGCCTGAAACCCGTTCCAGCGGCGGTACCCGTTACTACCGCCATGAACTGACTCAAGAAGACCACGAGGTCCTTCTTGATGTTCTTCAGGGACTCACGGGGATGGTACTCCTCTCCGGCTACGCCCATCCCTTGTACGACCAGTGCTTGCCCGGCTGGCATCGCGCGTCCCTCGCCACCAGCGGCTCCAGCCGCTTCGGCTCCACATCCCGCACCGAGTGCCTCTGGCTCAACCCCCAGGCTCAACACGGCCTCGCTCAGCTGGATCTGTTTGATTCTTTTCATCGTTCCGACTGCTTTGATCGCACGGGAGGTATCGCCTCATGAACGTCTCCAACCCCGTCATTGCCCGCATCGTCGAAGCCAAGGTGCGCCCCCTCGGCGCCGCCCCAGCCATCGTCCATACGGCACCCAAGCTGGCAATCGCCGCGATCCGCCATGGCCAGCGGCGTATTCCCGCCATCCACTTGGCGGTGGCCTGGGCGGCCATGCACACCGATCAAAACGCCTCAGCAAAACGGGAGGTGAGTGATGAGTAAAAAGCGACCGTCCTCCGAACAGGTGGCATCCCTGATTGCCACCCCCTTATTCCGGCGTGATCAGAAAAACGGCAGCGGCGCCGCGACGCCCTCCACCGACCCGATCACCAGTACGCCGATGCGTATGGACGTGGATCAGATCCGCCGGTACGACCACGATCCGCGCCGTAACCGCAACAGCAAATACGCGGAGATTAAAGCCTCGATCCTGGCGGCCGGTGATCAGGAAGATCCTTTGGAGAGCCCTCTCGTGGTCACAAAGCGGCCCGGCGACCCGGATCCGCGGTACATGGTCAGCGCCGGCGGCAACACCCGGCTGTGCATCCTGCAGGAGCTGTGGCAAGAAACCGGCAACGAACGATTCAAACAGACCTGGGTGATTTTCAAGCCCTGGGGCAGTGAGTGCCGTACGCTGCTCGCCCACCTCAAGGAAAACGACCTGCGCGGGGATCTCATTTTTATTGATCGGGCGATGGCGATCCGGCATGTTCGGGATCTGATTCGGGAAGAGCAGGAAAGAGAAAAGCTGTCGCAGAGAGAACTGGCCGAGGCGTTGGACCGCCAAGGGTATCGAGTCAGCCAGTCACTCATTGTTTGGTATGACTACGCCGTCGATGTGCTTTATTCCCTGATCCCCACCGCGCTGGATAGCGGCATGGGCCGCCCGCAGGTGGAGCGGCTGCGTGGGCTCCACAATGCGTTCCGCGATGTCTGCCAGGCGTTCGGTCTCGGGGACGATGTGGACGGCGTGTTCGCCGCCGTCGTATCCCGCAACGATCAGATCGACATCGACCTGGACCACATCCGGCGGGAGCTGGAATCGGAAATCTCTGTGTCCGCCGATTGCGATATCGGGCGCGCCAGCCTGGCGCTCGGGGCCGCCTTGGATGGCGGGGAGATCCTCGTGCCCGATAACGACTCCGAGGACGATCTGGACTTCCTGGACGCGCCACCCAGTGCAGAAAGTCTCGATGCCGAAGGAGGGCTTGATGGTCCTGGGTATGCCGGCAGCGCCGGCGAGACGTCCACTCAGGAAAGCAGCGACAACACGGTAGACGACGACGGTCCTGAACTTCTGTCGTTCGGTACTGAGGACGATCTGCCCGGGCAACCCTCAACAACGACCTTCCAAGCCTCCCACGATGAACACGGGGCGTCCGTTGCGGAGACACCCGCGTCATCGTCGGTGTCCGAGCCTTCATCCCGTTCAACCGTGGCGTCCGAGACCACACCGGATCTGGCCGATCTACGGGCACACGCGTGGGACCTGGCGGCGGCCATCGCCGCCGATGCGGGGCTTTCCGAGCCGTTATCTCTGCCCGAAAGCGGTTTCGGCTTCGTGGTCTTGCCGGAACCGGCGGATGGACACGCCGCCTGTGTCTGGTGGCAGTTGGCCAACCTGGCTGGACAGCATCCCAATCAGACGGCCTTGGCCGATCACCTGCCTCCAGATTGGCTCGATCACGTCCCTACCTTCAACCCCTTCCACCTGGCTTCTGAGTTGTACCTGCACTGGTCCGACACGCAGTGGCATGCCTTCACCAAGCTGGTGGCACTCGTTCGGTCCATTCATACCGTCACGGAGGGCGCACCATGGATGTCCTGATGCGACACAAGGAAGCGCAATTGACCCGCGCATTATTAACCTACGCGGCCGAGTGCCTGCACGATGGGGACTATGCCGCGTTACGGGATTTAGGGTTCGGCGAAGAGGAGTTGCGGTCTCTCCAAAGTCTCACCATCGAGACCGTCACGCTGTTGTCCCATCATCTTCAGTTGCATGGACACGTCCTGCAGGTTCGCCTGGATCGCGGTGCCTTCCGGCAGTTACTTGCCCAAGTACACCGGGAGTCGGAACGAACGCACCTAAAGCGGGAGCTGGTGCGCCGCGAAGCGCCGGCGGGCCTGATGGCATCCTTGTACGACATGGGGATCCGGGAATACACCAGCCTGCGCCGCGCGGTGCGGCTTACTCGCGGCCCCGGCCGGCCCCCCGATCCGGATGAGGCCACCATTGAGGTGGTCTGGCGGGCATGGAAGAACCACCACGGCGCCCGGGATCCCGCGGAGTTGACGCCCGAGGACTGGCTGTCGCTGTCGGAAAGGACCGGCCGGGATCTGAGGGTGATCTATCGCATCCTGAGCGAGTGCCCGCCGGCCCCGGCCCAACGGGCTGGCAAGCGGACTTCGCAGCGGGATTCACACGCCACGCACTCGGAAACCGCATCGCGGCGAGCCGTGGGTCGATAGCAATGATCCCCGCTCCCCTCCTTCGGTGCCACCGCCGCAGGGCAGGTAGGACGTGTGCGACCTGGCACGCGCCCTGCCCCGTGGCCGACAGCGCCCGCGCGTCCGCGCTTTCTTCTGCATTGCGTTTAAAAGACGCACAAAGAAAAACGGCTTCATTCCAGGCGCCTACCAGGAATGAAGCCGCTATTTTTCAGATCGACATCAACGCCGCCAGCGTTTTATCGAATCACATCTACACGAACACGAACACGTTCGACATGGACACGCTCAACACGCTCACGCTCGCTTCTTCGGAGCCTATCGCTCCCGCGAGCGTGTTGCAAGTGTCGATTTTATTGCATTTGTGGCAGCGAGAGAGGGAGTCTACGGTTCGCTACCCCGACCCCTCTCCCGCGCTTGCGGGAGGGAGGCGATGGACACCCATTTAGGGAAAGACAGCCACCTCCTGGGCACCTTACCGACGCGGGTCAAGTACAGTCCATCCGCCAGGGCGTATCTGTCCGGTCTGCTTCAGTCCAGCCCCTTACCGGATATCCTGAAAGACGCCGGGGGACGGCTGATGGCTTATGTTTATTGGCCAACCCGCGTGTTGCCGTCACTCAACACGGCCAATGGCAGTTGGCGGCAGCAGCGCGTGGAGCGCCGGGACGCGTGCGTGCGGCTGGGTTTGGCGCTGTTGCGCTATGTGGACCTGGCAAGCCTGCGGGTGGGCATCCCGACACGAGAGGGATTCCGTCCCCTCACCTTATCGTACCTGGGTTACAAGGCAGGACTCTGCCCAGGACCTACACAAGTATCGCGGAAGGTGGAGCGGGCCTGGCGCGACTTGCGTAACGCTGGCGTGGTCGTCTCCAGCCAAGTACGCCGCTTCATTGATGGCGAGTGGCACACCTTCGTGGCCCTGAAAGCCGTACGCGTGGAGTTCTTTGAGGCACTGGGGTTCTCGAAGCGGCGCGTGAAACGCGAACGCGACACCGCCAGCCGGCGCTTGGAAAAACAGGCACGGAAGTGGTCTCAGTCCGGAACCGATCCACGATCCCTGTCGGACATCGCACGGTTCATGCTGATCCTGAAGGGGCGCGCATTTGGCAGTTCAGTGTCCCAGCACGGGAACGTCGGCAGTGCCCCCTCCCCTCAGTCTCCCCCCACAGGACCACCGCAAACCTGGTCGAACTGGAATGAGGAAACACGGCGAGTCTACACCCTGAAATGCGCCGACCTGATGATCCAAGATCCGACCCTCTCTCCCGATGCTGTCCACCGCGCCGCGCTGACTTGGTTGCAGTCGCGGTAGGCACCCTATTGCCTTTTGGCTCCCTCGTACCCCTTCCAGCCCGTTCATTCCGATGATTTGGCAGCACTTCCACCTAATCGGTGTGTGTTCTTGCCGGCCAATCCAGCCCTCCTTCCCCAAACGATGACCGCTAATCCCAAATTCTGTGGATAACACTCTGGGTACCGGTACTTAATTGTCGGGAGGGTTCTGGCTTAAATGACGGACATTAATACCCTCCTTTAAAGACTTCTCTAGGCAGCAGAGCTGCCTGGAGAAAGCCCCGCTGTCGCCCAAAGGGCTCCATCTGGGAAAAGCGCTTTTTTATGAGTCAGTGCTACGCACTGACAACACCAGCTATACAGTGTGGAGGGCCGGTCTCCGGTCCTGTCCACCGTGTTCTTATAGCACTTGGTTCTATACAACATGGGAGGGTAAGAGGCCAAGGTAATCATCACCACCGCGGCCGAGGCGCCGGCGGCCTACCGCACCCGCCTTGATCAGGCGATCGGTGTGCCGCCTATCATGCCGCTACGCGGCATACGGACCTTCCGGGAACAGAGGGACTACAAAAAGTTAGGTATGGACGATCAGCAATGCCCTTGATGTGGGATGGTAATAAAGTTGGTAACAAGGTAAAAGAGTTGGTAACTTTGGAATAAAGTTGGTAACAGAGGGTCGGTGTGGCAAAGTTTGGCTATTCTCCTATGGAGCTCTCGGGAATGGCCAACTACAAACTCGACAAAAAAACTGAAAAGTGGATCAAGGAAAACCGTGGCAAAGGTAATGGTAAAGACTACCATCCATGGCTCACCGTCAGAGACCTACCCTCCGAGGGGCGTTCGCACCGGGTGATGGGCCACCTGACAGGGCGAACCCATCATTTCTTCTCTGACACAGAACTTGCGGCTTTTTTGTTAATTGAATGGAACCCGGATGTCATCGATATCCGTGAGCAGTTTCCGCTAAGAATAGAAGACACTCTCTCACTGGCTGAACAAGCGAAAATTCCTCATCCCGCAGCAAGCGGATACCACCAGATCATGTCCAGCGATTTTTTTGTCGACCTATCCACGTCGACTGGGCCACAGAGCATGGCCATCCAGGTGAAAGTCTCATCCGACCTAATGGATCCGCGAACAGTAGAAAAACTGGAAATTGAGCGTCGGTATTGGAAACGTAAAGGTATCCCCTGGTATCTGATAACCGAGAAGCAGATGCCCTCCACTGTAATGGCGAATCTTGATCTGCTTTATTCCGCGCGATTGCAAGATGAGAGCCTGGAGGTCCTATTTCAGAGTTTGCCGATCTATGTAAGTACGTTGTCAGATAACCCTAATTCCAGACTCCCGGATATTGGAATGCTGATTGACCACTCTTACTCACTTGAGCCAGGCACATCGCTGGCTAGGTTACGGGCGCTGGCAGCTTTGAGAGTATTAACGTTCGATATCTCCATTCCGTGGAACAAGCTGGTATCACGAGACCTGCATGTAGTAGAGGATATAGGGCTGCTGAGGGCGGGTTATGCTGCGAATCAATGACGTCTTCAAGCTCGGGCAGGAGCGGTATCGCATATTGGCATTGGCGGGCCAACACGCTATCTGGATGAATATTGACTCAGATAAAGCGTGGCCTGAGCTAGTCAAAGCCACAGAGATCGGGCAATGGATATTGGATGAATCACTTCGCCGGGTAGAAGATCCCTACTCGGAACTCGCCTCGCTAGCCGTGGAACAGGGCAGTAAAGCCCAAGTGATTCGGGATCAGCGGTATGAGTTAATAGCGCCTTTGATTGTTGATGAAGAAATTTATTACCGCAGTGGCAGGGGCCGGTTAGTCCAGTCTCGTAGTGACGAAACCGACAAACCCAGAAAATCGCTTTATAAAAACCTCCGTCAGTTTTGGCAGAGAGGAGCGGTGCCTAATGCCTTGTTGCCTGATTACCGAAAGTCCGGAGGAAAGGGCCAGAGAAAAGTATCCAGGAAGAAATTGGGTCGACCCCGGAAAATTTCGCCGGGTACCGGGATTACCGTCGATGGCGCCATCGGAAAGATGTTTCGTCTGATACTCGATCGCTACTACGTGAACGACAAGGGCCATAGCCTGCCATACGCCCATCGACGATTCATCGACATGTTCGAGGCTGCTAATCCCGATGTACGGCCAGAAGATTATCCAACACTTGATCAGATCAGATATTTCTACCGCAGAGAATATGAAAACGCCGATCGGATTCGCTTAAGAGCAAACAGAATTTCCTACCAGAAAGATATAAGACCGTTAACAGGGACCGCCACAGCAGGAGTGCTGGGCCCAGGCTCAAGATATGAAATTGATGCAACGATTGCTGATGTTTACCTGCTATCGGCAGACCGGCAACGGATCATCGGTCGTCCGACTCTGTATGTGGTGGTTGATGTCTTTAGTCGCATGGTAGCGGGCTTTTACATAGGATTGGAAAATCCATCCTATGTCACAGCCATGAGTGCTCTGACTACCTCCATGTCAGACAAGATTGAACTCTGCGCCCATTATGATCTGGAGATTACGCAAGAGCAGTGGCCAACCGTTGGGATCCCAAATGCCATCCTTGCGGACCGTGGGGAATTACTAGGGCATCAGATTGAATCCCTGGAGAAAGCGTTTGGCGTGCGTATTGAAACTGCACCGCCATATCGCGGAGATGCGAAAGGGATAGTTGAGCGTTATTTCCGAACCCTACAAGCAGAATTCAAACCGTTTACGCCGGGTGTCGTGACAGGGACAAAAGTCAGAAAACAGGGGGGAAAGGACTACAGGCTTGATGCAACACTCACGCTGGACGATTTCACCCAAATTATGCTCGCCTCGATCCTTCACCGGAACCAATATGCCGTGCTGTCAAAGTACGACCGCGATCCGGACATGCCAAACGATATGGCGTTAACCCCTCTCAACATCTGGAATTGGGGTATACAGAATCGAACCGGTCGCTTGAAGAACGTATCGGAGCACGCCTTGCGCATTGCTTTGTTGCCACGCCAAAAAGTTCACCTTTCTGATTTGGGGGTTAGCTGTTTTGGTGCTTATTACACGTCTAAGGAGTTATTAGCATCTGGCTGGCTGCACAGGAACGGAGATCGCAGAGTCACCGGCCTCCAGGCAGCTTATGATCCTGCAGTAGCTGATTATATTTATCTGTTCCTGGAAAAAGACAGTTCGGAATACTGGGTGTGCTCTCTAACAGATCGTTCGCGCCAGTTTCGCGGCAAGTCCATGTGGGAGTTATGGGCCAGTCAGGAAGAACAACGAAAAGCGATGAGCGTTGCCAAAGTGGCCGAGACAACCAGCAAACGGGAGCTGGAAAATCTGGTCAGCAACACTATCAAAAACGCTGAGCGTTCGCGCCCCGCCATAAATAAACAGCAATCGAAAGCCGCGACAGTCCGAGGCATACGTGATAATCGCAAGCAAGAGCGAGATGCTCAAAGAGCTGAACAAACGAAGGCGCGGCAACCTGACACTAGTAAACCGAAATCTGATGTAACCTACCTACATGGCAAGCCCGACGATGGCGCTTTCCCGGATTTTCTGGATGAGCTGTTTGGAGACGATGAATGACTTTACCTTCAGGCATGGTGAGGGCCGTTTACCAGGACACCGGGATACCGTCATATCATGGCAATCCACTGATTGAGGCTTTACCGCCAATACCAGACCGTAAACAGCTCATAGCGGGGCTCAGTGAGGCTATGGAGCTTCGACCGACAGAAGTATATCTGGACGGCCAGACACGAGTGCACATTATCTCCCAGCTTCTGGACGGTTTTTTTCAGCCGTTGGCGCGCCACATCGAGCTTGAATCAAAAATCTCGATCATGCTGCGTCAGGGATATGTGGGGCGCAATATTGCCACTGGTGATCTTTCGGCCCACCTACAAAACGGATATGAGCGAATCAAGAGCGGAGACTTGAAGGCATTTCGCTTTGATCACGTGGAGTCGACTGCGAAAAGCCTGGTGTTTATCGGATGCTCAGGTTCCGGGAAGACGAGCTCTCTAAACCGTATTCTGGCAACGTATCCGCAGATGATTCACCACCCGGAACACAATTTCACACAGATTGTTTTCCTGAAAATCGACTGCCCCCATGACGGTGCTCTCAAGAGCCTGTGCCATAACTTTTTCCGGGAAATTGATTCCATCCTTGGGACAGATTATGTCCGGCGCTATGGCGAAAAACGCCACGGCGTAGAAACAATGATTGCGTTGATGTCGCAGCTGGCAAACACCTATGCGATTGGCCTACTGGTCATTGATGAAATTCAGCACTTGAATGTTCGTGCCTCCGGCGGTGCGGAGAAAATGCTGAACTTCTTCGTAACGTTGGTAAACGAGATTTCTGTACCGGTGGTAATGGTCGGTACACCGAAGGCTCGACCGGTCTTTGAAACAGACCTGAGGTCTGCTCGGCGAGGGGCAGGATTTGGATCAATATTATGGGAACCCTTGCGCCAGCCTGCGCCTGAAGAAAACATAAATAAAACCGAATGGGGCGCATTCACAAAAAAGCTCTGGAGATACCAGTGGCTGAAAAAGGCCAGTGATACTATCTCGGATGACTTAAGGGATCTTTGGTTTGATCTGTCTCAGGGCATCATGGATGTCGTCATCAAGTTGTTCGTGTTGTCCCAGATACGGGCGGTTGTAACAGGCACGGAACGAATCACGCCCAATATCATGAAAAAGGTCTATCACGACGAACTGAAGCCGATACACCCGATGATGGAAGCTCTGCGTTCCGGAGACCCGAGCAAGATAGCCCAATACTCAGACCTCACGATCCCTGATGTGGATAAGAAGATTCTGGAACTCAGTGCCCTCTTGGAATCAAGTAAAGACCAGATCCGGAAATCCGTTCAGTACAACGGCAACGATCAGGCAATTCGGCTGCACAACCTGCTGGTCGATATGGGCCATGAATCAGACCTTTTGGAGCCGTTAATTCAACGAGCGTTCGAGGAGTACCCTGACTTACAGCTGAAATACCTGATGCCCATCATTCTTGACTGGTACCATTCTTCCGAAAAGACGCTACCGGTGACGGGAAAGCGAAAAATCAAATCGATTAAAGTGAAAGAATGGCACACCCTTGAGTCAGACGATTTGCGATTTCTGCACTCCCAGGCGGCAAACGAGGACGAAATGCTGGATGCCGCGCGTCAATCGGGTTTGGTTTTTAACAGCGACGAGTGGCTCGGTTCTGGTAACCAGGCATAGCTGCCATGTTGAACTTCCCGATTCCGTACCCTGAAGAGCTGATATATAGCACCGTGGCCAGGGCAGGTATTCGGAAAGGAATTGTCAGCCCCAAGGAATTACTGACCGAAATTTATGGCAACCACAATGTTATTGCAACGCTGGATTTGCCCAATCAATTGTCGAGGATTTCTCGGTGGCTGCCCCCTGATTATAGCGTTGAAGTGATTGCCTACTGCCACACTCTATTCCCCTTGTATGCCCCGTTTATCCCGGAAGAACGCCGAAAACGGTGCCTGGCATGGATGGCTGGAGAATCTCGAGGTGCGGTCCACCTGGCGATGGGTGTCGCTGCATCGCTTGTGAAAGTGCCTGGCCGTGTTCGATATTGTCCCGGGTGCCTCAAAGAGCAACAACGTACCTATGGAGAGTATTTCTGGAAGCGGGAGTGGCAGATAGCCGGAGTGGACTGTTGTGAGAAGCACGGCGAACTCTTACATACGGCCATTACCCGCCCCTTAGTCGATCAGCACCGCTACCATGACGCCTCGCCAGCCACTTGTCCGATATTCCCTCAAAAACCTGCTCGTAACGAATCAAAGATGGTTCTGACTCAGGGCAGGGAGCTATTGGAACAGCGACCGGCCATTTCACCGAGTTATGACCAGTGGTCTTCTCACTACCACCGATTGGCTCAACAGTCTGGTTTTATTCGCGGCCAGGTTCACATTGACCATGCCGCCATTGCCAAGTCTGTTTCAGATCACTGGCCTGCGAGGTTTTTGCGCCGATATGGTTTGGGGATAGATCGGAATTCGGATTACTGCTGGCTACGAGCGATTTTCCGGAAGCACCGGAAATCCTTTAGCTATCTGCAGCACATCGTTGTTCACCAAGCGTTGATCCCTGAGTGCTGGTCTATTACCGATGTTATTGAGGGTGTCAGAGAGTTGCCCTTGCCCGCACCTCCAGAATCATTAGAGTCAACCGGAGAGGCACACATTGGGTCTAAAGATGGTTTGACGCCAGATCAGAACGACTGGATTAAAATGCTGGCAGACCGGTCACCGAAAAAGGCCCGTGTGGCGGCCCCGGCACTTTACGCCCGGTTGTATCGGTACGATCGATTGTGGCTGAAGCAGGTCAATCAAGCTCAACCACGAACACAGGTTCTTAAAAGAAAACCGAGAATTGATTGGCGGCAGCGGGACCGGCATTATTTAACCAAACTGCGGGAAATTCTCAGGTTTTTGCGTGCGGCCCCACGCGGCCCCCGGCATTCACAAACGTATTTGCTGAAACAACTGGGTAAGCTCTCCACGCTGGAAAAGGCACTCAATCGGTTGCCGCGAACCCGGCGACTGCTGGCACGTTATACCGAAAGCGTTCCCGAATACCAGGTACGGCGGCTGAGAAATGCTTGGTGGGAATTAAAGCAGGAGTTTCAGTACCCACCACGTTGGCGTTTGATCCGTATCGCCGGGCTAAGTGAAACACGACTTACAGACCAAGCACGGAAATACCTGCATGGCCTCGAAGAAAACGAAGAAGACACCAACGTTCATGGGAATCAAGGACAATAGCCAGGTTAAAGAAATCGGCTCAATGGTTCGTGATCTGCGAAATCCAAACTGGTACATCGAGGTGAAGCTGGATCCGGCCCAAGACAAGGAAAAGTTTGGCTTATCGCAGCTGGGTCTGATACCGAGGCGACGTGTATTAAATGTGACACACGCCGGAGCCTCCAAGGTCGCCGGTTATGAAAAGGGCTTAAAGATAAACAGTACCAGCACCTGGTCACATTGCCGGATAGCCGACTGTCCAATAGTCAACATTCGTAGGCAGGGAGACCGGCAACAATGGTGTTTTAGCTTTAAAGCCGGCGATACACAGTTTTTCCTGCCACAAATAGAACTGGCCCGGGCTCTTTTTTTCCATTCGGCCTATCTGAACCGCCTGGCATTGAATCCAAATGGACTAGACGAGGAGTTCGACGTTCAGATGGGTGAGAACCCGAATAGGGCAGAGATACATATCTTGCCAAGTAGTTCTCTGCCCATGTTAGTGCGAGGTAACCCCAGCCAACGCAGAATTCTGGCGTGGCTGTTGTTGAATAAAGAGGTCCGGAACTCGTTTCAAAGCATCGCCCAATACCAGCTGACAGAGGGCGAGATTAGGAATGGGCGCCGGTACTGGCCGTTCCGTTTTGATCCCCCTCCTTTGGAAAAGGTGAAAATGAAGGTGCGAGGTCAGTACGTCAAAGAATCCGAGCTTTTCTTCGTGTATGAAATCCACAGCCTTACAAACCTGAGTAGCCAGATCCCGAGAGAGATTGAGTTCATTGATCCGAAATTCACTGAGCAAAAAACAGGGAAAAAAGGAAATTCTATAGAAAGGAGGAGATCGGATGGCCCGCCTGAGATTAATGATGACGAGATGCCAACCACGGATGCAGAGGAGTATGTTCTGGACGTCCCAGAAGTAGAATTGGAGTTCTCCGAACCTGCTTATACCACCCGCAAGTCTTCGGATGGCAGACGCCGGTCTGGCACCAGTAAGGGACAATCAGAGGAAGGCCTTGATGATTCGACTAATAGCCAAACGGATGTCAGTACTGATGAGCCAACCGTTCGGGGAGAGATACCAGCCGGCGTTCCTGATGGCATTGATGACCAAAGTGACGATTCACATCTATTCACCCGCAAATTTGAAGCATTTATTGCCATGAGCAACCTATTGGAAATCAAAGGTTGCCGAATCGTGGCTGAAGAATTGATTCCGCTACCGGCGTTGAAAGGACACTCGAAACATCGACTGCCAGATGGTAACCCAAGATACTTGCTTTACCGTGTGTTCAGATATAAGAACCAGAATTATGCATTGGTGGAGGTTGATACCGTAGGCTCTGAAGCAAGACTCTCGACACTGCTTCTGAAGCAACCATCCGGAAAATACGATTGGCACCCAAAGCTTTCGACTATGGGCTGGTCGTTGGTGAAGACTTCCTTACGTTGGCCCACCAATAAGAGGCTTGAAAAGGACTTTCCTGCCGGGTTTCGTCGAGTTCCTCATCAACAAAACATCCAATCAAGACTGGGCCGAAAAGACACCGCTACACTGAGCCATTGGATGGGCCGGCTCTATTCTGCACTTGCTGATTTACATACTACTCAGTTGCTCTAGGTACACTAGTGTGCGGTTCGGTTAATTCGCGCGCTTATTATCGATTAAGCTCAGCTTTGCCCGCGCCGCCGATGTCATAATAGCATCGGCGCTTTTATGCCACCGGAATGGCTTGGCCAGTTCTTCGTTCTTGCTGCACCGCTCTCCGAGGTCTTTCAGATCCAGGGTGATGTTCCGGTAACCGTACACGCCACCACTTTCGAGCCAGGCCTGTTTGATCAACCCAACCAGTCGACGATTGGCCTTGGCGCGGGGGCTTTCAGGGCTATGCAGCCAAGCATAGAAACCACTGAAGTGGACCTTCAGCACGCGGCACATGACCCGGACCCGGAACTCCTTCTGGTGAGCCCTGATGAAGCGATACTTTCCTCGGACTCCTTGGCAAAGAACGCGGCGGCCTTTAATATGTCGCGCTCCTCGGTCACCCGGCGCAGTTCGGCCCGCAGTTGACGAAGCTCATCCTGCTGCTCCGTGATGTGCTGGTGCTGGCTTCCCGGATCCCCATACAACTTGATCCACTTGTACAAACTGCCGGATGTGATCCCAGCCTCCGGGACACGTCGGAGACGTTGTAGCCGTGCTCGATAGGATGCTAACAGGTTCCGTCAAAGTGATCGTCCGATCAGCTCCTTCATGATCTCGTTGGTGCCACCGTAGATTTTTTGCACCCGCGCAGCGGCGTACATCTGCGCGATTGGATACTCCATCAAATAACCATAGCCGCCGAACACTTGCAGACAACGGTCGATGATGGCGACCTGCTTGTCGGTACCGAGCAACTTAGCCATTGAAGCGGTGGCAGGGTCGAGATCACCGTCCATGTAGCGCTGGACGCAGTGATCCATAAAGGTTTTCGCGGCCAAGACCTCGGTCTTGCACTCGGCAAGCACGAAGCGCGTGTTCTGAAAATCCAGGATTGGCTTGCCAAACGCCGTCCGTACCTTGGCATACTTGATCGCCTCCAAGACTGCGGCTTCGGCCATCGCGACACCGGCAATCCCGATAATCAAGCGCTCACGGGGTAGCTGTTCCATCAACTGGAAGAAGCCCTGGCCTTCTTTGCCACCAAGCAAATTCTCCGCGGGTACGCGCATGTCGATGAAGGCAAGCTCGCGCGTGTCCTGGCCGTGTTGCCCAACCTTCTGCAGCACCCGTCCGCGCTCATAGCCCTCGACCTTGTCCACCTCGACCACGAATAATGAAATACCACGGGCGCCTTCTGACGTGTCAGTCTTAGCCACCACAACCATCAGGTCAGCGTGGGTGGCGTTCGAGATGAACGTCTTTGACCCATTGATCACGTAGTGATCACCGTCGCGGATCGCGGTCGTACGCACTGCCTGCAAATCCGAACCCGTGCCGGGCTCGGTCATAGCGATGCCAATCACCTTATCACCGTTCGCCATTGCCGGAATCCAGCGTTGCTTCTGAGCCTCTGTTGCATAAGCCGCTATGTAATGGGCGACGATGGTCGAGTGTACGCTGAATCCGAACGCAGTGTCTCGGGCCAGCGCCAGCTCCTCTTGGACCACGGCCTCGTGGCCGAAGTTGCCACCACCACCACCGTACTCATCGGGCAGGCCAGTACACAATAAACCAGCAGCGCCGCTTTTGTTCCATAACTCACGGTCAACCTGGTGCTGCTCAGCCCATCGCTCCTGGTTAGGCGTGACTTCGCGGGCGAAGAACTTGGCCGCTTGGTCGCGCAGCAACGTGTGGTCCTCGGCCTCCCAAGGTGCCTTATAATCGGGAAACAATTCGCTCATCGTGTTTACTTTCCTGTGTAGTGAGGTGCTCGCTTCGCCAGAAAGGCGGCCTGACCCTCGTGGCTGTCGGCTGAGTGGATTGCCAAATGAAAGTTCTGCTTTTCATACTTGAGACCTTGGCTGAGTGATGTCTCAAAGGCCTGCAACGCCGCGTCTTTGGCCAGCGCTACGGCCAGCGGCGAATTGGCGGCAATATGTCCAGCCATTGCAAGTGCTTGGTCAAGAGCCTCGCCCTCTGGGACCACACGGGCGACGATGCCATCGGCGCATGCGTCAGCCGCACTGATGTAATTCCCAGTTAGCAGCATGGTCATTGCCTTGGCTTTGCCTACCGCACTTACCAAACGCTGCGTGGCGCCGCCGCCGGGGATGACGCCGAGTTTAACCTCGGGCACCCCAAATTTCGCGGTTTCAGCTGCGATGACGATGTCACAGGCAAGGGCAAGCTCACAGCCCCCGCCCAGGGCTAGTCCCTCTATAGCCGCGATAACGGGCTTGGGAAAGCCTGCCAAGTCATCCCAGAACGTACCACCAAGGGCTTTGTGTGGGCCGATCAGCGCATCTTCACGAATACGGTCAAAGGCAGTGATGTCGGCTCCCGAGCAAAAGTTCCCAGCGGCACCGTGGATCACTACGGCACGCACACTGTCGTCGTACTGAAAAGTCACCAGCGCCTGTCCCAGTGCGCTTAAGACTTCTTCGTTAAGTGCATTGCGGGCTTCTGGCCGATTGAGTTCGAGGATAACGATGGATTCGTTGCGGCGAATATTGAGAATAGCCATCAGATGTCCTTGTAGATATCTTTATAAGTGGCGCGAATAGCCTTCTTGTCGAGCTTGCCGACGCTGGTGCGTGGCAACGTTTCAAGAAACAGGGCAGTATCTGGCAGCTGCCACTTGGCGAAATTGGGTGTTAGAACTTCGTGGATCTCGTCCAGCGGCAACTCGGTGCCGTCGTCGGTAACCAACAGGGCGACAGGGCGCTCCTGCCACTTGGGATGCTCAATGCCAACAACTGCGGCATCGCGGATGCGTGGGTGTGCGATCAGCGCATTTTCCATGTCGATGGAGGAGATCCACTCGCCGCCGCTCTTGATCACGTCTTTTAGACGATCGGTCAGCTTGAGGTAGCCGTGCTGGTCAATCGTGCCGACGTCACCGCTCCGCCAGTAGCCGTCGAGGAAGCGATCTCCATCGTCCTCAAGCTTATGATACTTCTCGATAATCCAAGGTCCTCTTAATAACACCTCGCCCTGGGAAATGCCGTCGAAGGGCACATCCTTACCGGCACCGTCAACAAGTCGGAAGTCGACGCCGGATACCATCAAGCCTTGGCAGCGCTTGCGGTTCCATGTTTGCTCGTCGCTCAACACTTCGCGCAGCGACGGTTTAAGCCCCTTGTTGACCGTGACCAGCGGGGTGGTCTCTGTGGCGCCATAGGCATGAATAATGTCGGCCCCGGTGAGATCATAAAAGCCACGCATCAAACTCAACGATGGCTCGGTGGCACCGCTCAGCAGCCTCGCACGGCTGAAGTCGGGTTTGTTGTCCAGTGTTCGGATGTACTCCAGCATCGGTGTAAAGATCGCTGGCGCACCGTTAGCTACAGTAACCTTTTCTTCTATCATTGCGTCGACCAAAACCGACGTATCCTCAGCGACGTAGCGGCCTGGCAGGACGACTTTAGCCATCGCCTGGACGGCGGCCTGCGGAAGACCCCAGCACTGACCGTGGAACATCGGCGTAATGAGCATGGCGGTGTCGTCACTGCTCATGCCGATCACACTGTCCATCGCCAAGGTGTGCAGATATATACCGCGGTGGGAATAGTAGATTCCCTTGGGCCTGCCAGTGGTGCCTGTTGTGTAGCAGGCACTGTAAGCCGACGTCTCGTCCACCATCGGCCAATCGATGTGTGTGTCTTCAGCCTGGAGCAGATCCTCGAAGTGATGCACGTTTGTGAGGGTGGTGTTGATCTGCGACAGCGGACGATCGGTCATCACGATCCAGCCTTTGACTTGAGGCACCAACGGTGCGAGCTTCTCTGCAATTGGCAGCAGAGATTCGTCAACTAAAATCCAGGACGCCTCACTGTGGTCGGTAACATAGCCTAGGTCTTCGGGCGCCAATCGAAGATTCATCTGCAGCATGACGGCAGCTAGGCCGGGGATCGCCCAATAGAGCTCGAAATGTCGACGACTATTCCAATCCAGGATGCCAACTACGTCCCCGGGGCCGACGCCGAGGCTGCGCAACGCGTTGGCCGCTTGACAGATCCGGAGGTAAGACTCTCCGTAGGTATACCGGTCCCAGCCGCCATCGGCGGTACGGTAGACGATTTCTTGTTCTGGATAAGTTCGGGCCGCGTGCCGAATCATCGTCGTTGTGTTGAGCTGGTAGCTGTCACCATGGGTGGAGGGACGGCCCTTAGTAATATATGTCGATTGCATATCTTTCTCCTCAGATGCGTTCAATTATTGTTGTGTTGGCAGTGCCATGGGCTTCACAGATAGTCTGTAAGCCCAACTTCTTCCCTGAGCGTTCAAGTTCACAAAGTAAATCAGTAAGCATACGGGCACCGGTTGAGCCCAGCGGGTGCCCGATTGCGACTGAGCCACCGTTGACATTGAGCTTGTCATCCGGAATATCGAATTCGCGCTGAAACATTAGCGGTACGCCTGCAAAAGCCTCGTTGACCTCGTACAGATCAATGTCCGCCGCGCTTAGTCCCGCTATTTTTAGTGCCTTGTGGGTAGCCTCAAGTATCGCGGTGAACTGGATCACGGGGTCCGCACCAGCGACTGACATAGCACGAAAGCGGGCGCGTGGTTTAAGGCCTGTTCGCTCAGCATATCCACGATCAGCGACCAGCAGTGCCGCCGCACCGTCGCTAACCTGAGATGCGTTCGCGGCCGTCGTGCGGCCATTTTTCGCAAAGACCGTCTTCAGGCTCGCCATCTTCTCCGTGTCGAGATGCTCGCGAATGCCTTCATCAGCGGTAATACATGGACCGTTGGGGTCTTGGGGATCGGCAGTGATTGGCACCATTTGTTTGACAAAAGCACCAGCCCTGGTAGCAGCGAGGGCCCGCTTATGACTTCGAACGCTGTAGGCATCAAGTTCCTCGCGACTAAGCCCAAAGCGATCGTTCATGAGTTCGGAACTTGGCCCCTGTGCCATAAGTCGACCGTCGTAGCGCTCCAGCTCAAGCGGTCCGTACTGCGGGCCGAGTGGCGCACCTGGCTGAAATGCTGACGGCATAGTCACCTGCGACATCGATTCAACCCCACCTGCGATCACCAGATCATAGCTACCAGCCATGACACCATGGGCGGCAAAGCTGACTGCCTGCTGTCCGGAACCACATTGGCGGTCCACAGTTACTGCCGGCACGGACTCGGGTAAGCCGGCGGAAAGCACGGCGTGGCGGGCGATGTTGGAGGACTGTTGATCGTGCTGCAGCACGCAGCCAGCGATCACGTCGTCGATTGTGGATGGATCAACGCCGCTGCGATCGACAAGATATCTTAGAGTGCAGCCGAGCAGGTCGGCAGGATGCCATTGGCTCAGTACTCCACCACGTCTGCCGACCGGGGTTCTTACGGCATCAACAATGACTGCTTCACGATTAATCATTTGTTACTCCGGAAGTAGGGGCCTTGACTTCGGCCAGAGGAATATCGAGTTCGCGACCGATCGCTTCCCAGTCGCTTGTCGTCCGTGTTTTGAAAGTGGACTCGAGCTCCTCAATCGTACGACCGATATGCTCTGTAACCCGGGCGGCGAAGTGGGGCTCGAGCGCACCGAGAGCGACATAGCCGTCCAAAGTGGGATAAATGCGGTAGGTGGGTAACGCTCCCCCCAGAGGCGTTGCAGGCCCCATCAGACCGTGGCGAACTGCGGCACCTGCCATCTGAGCGGCATGGTCAAGTACTATCTTGTAGTGGCCACCCCTACCAACGCGCGTTCGACTCAGGAGTCCCGCGACCGCAGCAGAGACCGCACGCTCAGCCCCCAGCAAGTCCGCCACCGGAACGAGTGGCATGGTCGGCGGGCACAACGTGCCGTGTGCAGCCTGATAGGTCAGATCGTGCCCGGGAACTTCAGCCGCATCTCCGTCGTGGCCGACTATTTCGACGTGAACCAGAGCAGGATGAGTCTCGGAGAGTCGGTGCAGGTCAAGACGACTTAACGCAGACGGACGCATGGCCGTTATTAGGGCATCAGCCTCTGCAAGGTAATCATCGAGACGGCCTCGCTGCTCGGACTGCTTTAGATCCAGGACAACGATCTCTTGATCAGCCACAAGCTCGTTGTACCAAGCTCGGGCCACTGCAGCAAGCGGATCACCAGCTGGGGGCTCAATTTTGGTGACCTGTGCACCCATGCTAGCCAGTTGCGCGGCCGCGATGGGGCCTGGCAAGTTGGAGGCGAGCGAGACGACCCGAATCCCGGCCAGTGGTTCCGGTGAGGAAGCGCTCATTAAAGCAACCGATTTCATCATTCTGACCTGTCGAACGCATCAAGGCTATACTTATGTATAGCATAATATACGAAGGTACAATGTCAACGTTTCTGGTAACCTTATACGTCCCGACAGATCGTGGCTGCTTAGCGTACAAAGCCAACCCCAGCGTGATACTCCGGTCGTGTTCGAGGAACTACGCAGACTCAGCTATGCACAGGAGTTAGATAGTGAAGAAAATGGTGGGAGGATCCCCTAAATTGAATAGCGACTTGACTGCGAAGGCACGCATCCGCAATGCGGCATTAGCCCTGTATGCGAACTACGGAGAGGACGCAACCTCGATGCGTGCCATTGCCGACGCGGCGGGTGTAACGGTTGGTTTGGTGGTGCACCACTTTAGAACTAAGGACGGACTGCGCGAGGCTATCGAGCAACAAATTGTGGATTTGTTCTTCGGCGCGATCGCGCAAGTCCCCCTCGAAGGAACCACGGCGGAGATTGCAGCTGCTCGTGACGAAGCGGTCGCGGACATGCTCTCTGATAACCCAGCGGTAGTCGGTTACCTCAGGCGGGCTTTGCTCGATCCCATGGGACACCGCGGTCGTATTCTGGAGATGCTAACCGATCTCACTGCCAAACAAGTGGCGACTTTGCGCAATGTCGGCGTTGCGTCGAAGGCACACCGTGACTCAAGTCAAGTAATCGGCGTCATGATTCGCCAGCTCGGGCAGCTCTTTCTTCAACCCATGGTCGATTCTATGTGGAATCAATTGGCTGGACCGAACGCGGCTGAAGATGACAAGCCGCACTTGGTGGTCAAGGTTCAGGAGGCTGAAATAGAAAGATAGGTGCCATACTGGTAATCCGCTTGCCTTTGGTTTTGCTCAAGAGCGTTATTAGGGTCGGCTATTTGCTATTTCGCCTAGCGGAAATCCGTTAACATCAATTTGCAACCATACCTTATGGAGCCTCAATAGTGCCTGCACCAGCTTCGTTTGCCGCTTTTGGCTTGACCCTTGTGTTTCTGCCGCTCTCCGCCACAGCCGATATTTTCAACATCTCCTGGGATAATGATCTGTTTACCGGTAGCGATCGTGGCTACACCAACGGGATAGGCCTATCGTATTTGACATCATCAGCCGAAACCTCCGACACCGGCTCTGCCCGCCTGGCTGTTGCCGCCCGGGACCATCTCTCCTTTCTACCCGGAGTTGGCTCAAACAGCCGTGACCATGCATTGAGCTTCAACCTGCAACAGTTGATGGTAACTCCAGAGGACCTCAGCCGGACAGAGCCTCAATTCAATGATATCCCTTACGCTGGTTACCTCTCAGTGGGCGCCACGCTCTGGAGCTGGGACGCCGAAAGGATAACAGGGTTTGGTGCCCACATCGGGGTCGTTGGCCCCGAAAGTGGGGCTGAAGCCAGCCAGAAGTTGGTGCACAAAATCACCGGGAGCGAGCCCCCCAAAGGCTGGGAGAATCAACTTGGGACCGATGTCGTTGGTGGTCTGACGGCGGAACATGGACGCAAACTGTGGCAGTTCGGGCAGCCCGACGGCCTTGAACAACAGTTTTCAGCCGTTGGGTCCGGGCGACTTTCCAGTTTTCAAACGTCTGCGTCGGTTGGCGCCATCTGGCGAATCGGCCGCCACCTGTCGGACAATTTTATTCCGGATTATGCCGGCAGTTCCTCTACCATCGCGTTGCCGGGATCTTTTAGCCGCTCAAGGACCGCCTGGTCAGTCTTCGTAGGGCTGGGGGTTGAGTACATTTCCTATTCCTATCTGGCAGACAATTCCGGACCTTACCGGTTCAGTGAGAGCCCCCTTCTAGCCCGGATTTCTCATAGCGGATAAAAGAAAGCGGCTGAAAGTGTTATGATTTCAAGCTCCTACACACAAAACCATCACCAACAGCCGCTTCCAGAATGGTACCTGAAAAACTGACCTTCTCGCCACTCGCACGCCGCCAGATTGAAGCCGATTTCTCCGGTGGCCACATCACGTCCGATGCCGGATTACTGCTGCTCCGTGAAGTCGACAAGCAGCATCGACTGACTCGTCGCCTGGCCTCAGTACTACAAGATCCACGGACACCGGAATTGATCCAGCATAAACTGAACACCATGGTTTGCCAGCGGGTGTTCGGCGTGGCTGCCGGCTATGAAGATTTGAATGATCACGAAGCCCTGCGCTTTGACCAGGCCCTGCAAACGGCGTTGGGCCAGGACGACGATCTGGCCGGCAAATCCACGCTATGCCGGATGGAACAACGGGCGGATCGGCAGGCCGTGGTGCAGGCCCACGAAACGCTCTGGCACCACTTTATTGAACAGCATGACGAACCGCCGAAGGAGATCGTGCTGGACTTTGATGGTACCGATATTCCGGTCCACGGCGAGCAGCCGGGCAAGTTCTTCAACGGCTACTACGACCACCACTGCTACTTCCCGTTGTACGTGTTCTGTGGCCGCCACCTGCTGGTCAGTTATCTGCGCACCAGCAACCGCAGTGACAGCCGCCACAGCTGGGCCATCCTGGCACTGCTGGTGCGGTTCATCCGACAGTATTGGCCGGATACCCCCATCGTGTTCCGTGGCGACAGTGGTTTTTATCGCCCCCGGATCCTGAGCTGGTGCGATCGGAACAACGTCGATTACATCGTCGGCATCAGCAAGAACAGCCGCCTGCTCAGAGAAGTGGATGTGCCCATGATGCTGGTTCGTCAGGCGCACCGGCAAACCGAGGAGAAAGTGGCCGAGACGTTCCGCTTCCAGTATCAGGCCAAGTCCTGGAAATACCCTCGCTGGGTGGTGGCCCGCCTGGAAGAAGGCGAACTGGGCTCCAATCCCCGGTTTATCATCAGCTCTCGTTACGATGACGGCTTCAAGCTCTACTACGAGCAATACTGTGCCCGGGGTGACATGGAAAACCGGATCAAGGACCAGCAACTGAGCCTGTTTGCCGACCGCACCTCCAGTACCCACTGGTGGACCAACCAGTGGCGGCTAATCCTGTCGGGCTTTGCCTACACCTTGTTCGAGCGACTACGCACCTACCTGAAGAAAACGCCCTTCGAGCGGATGAGTGCCAGCACCCTGCGACTCAAACTGATCAAGGTTGGTGCCGTTATTATCCGTAATACCCGGCGAGTTCGCGTGCTGATGAGTGACGGCTACCCCTACAAGGATGAACTCTCGGCCCTGGTTAGACGACTGGTGCCGAACTGAATGCCCGGGCTCCCCCGGCCCGACGCAATGGGGGTAAGGGGGCGGTGTGTCTGGATGACCGGCATTGATCGATAATCAGGCAATCATGGCTGAAGCAGAGCCGGTATGGCGGTCATGCGCCCAGTCTGAGAGGATTGGCGACAACCTATGAGAAATCCGGGCTAGGCCAGATTGGAGTCGGCGCGACCAGACAATGGAACAACCTGCAACTGGCGCTGGTTTTTCGAGCCACAACGGGGGAAAAACAGCGCAACCAGAAGAATTTCAGCTTTGGTACGCTTTCTTTCAGTTGGGCTTTGTAGTCCCTGATCTAACCGCTATCTCTGCACACTTTTACTGATCACACCGTCTATGGCGATCTGCCAGATTAAATCACCGATGGCATCAAGAGAATGGGTCCCGCTCGGGTCGAACCAGGTTGCAACCCAGTTGAGCGCCCCAAGGCCGATCAGGCGGAGCAAACGGCTGTTGACACCCTTCGGGATCACCCCCTGCTCAATCATGGTTTCTAGGATCTCGGACCACAAGGTCTCATACTGGTCACGCAGTTCGATAATCTCCTCGCGCGACTCGGGGCCCAGCGCCCGCCACTCAAACAGCAGTACATAAACCGCATCCGAATCTACCAACAGGGCCCGCAAATGCGCATTGATGCACAGACGCAATCGCTCAACCGGGTCATCCGAGCTGGCGTAAGCCGACCCGACCTCTGCGGTAACCAGGCCAACTCCCCGGCGCATCAGCTCAACGAGGAGTGCTTCTTTGGTGCTGTAGCGATAATACAGGCTCCCGGGGAGCATATTGCAGGCCTCGGCAATTTCCTTGAGTGAGGTCTTCTCAAATCCTTTCTCACGAAAAAGCCGAGCCGCGTGAGACAAAACATCGCTCTGATAGCCTGATTTGCCCGTGCGTATATTGTGTCCGTCAACCATGGCTATCCCATCCCCTAAGTAAGCCAGTTTGTAATCCGTCATAGTACCACCAGGCTCACCGCGCCAACTTGACGTGATGAGGCCGGCGGATCTATTAACACAAAAATCATTCTTGACTTTTGGTTGGTGAACCAAACAAAATTCTGTCACCATAGTATTTGGAAAAATAAACACGTGACAATGATCTTTGAGAACATTCTGTTCTCATCGGTGCCAAGCTCGTGCGAACTATCATCTAGACTGCGGAAGTCAGAATGACTCATTCGAACAGAAATCAGCGCAGTGACGCTGTGACGATGGCCTGGCGGTTCACCGAACAGGTGCCTCACGGCAAGGACTTGGACATGCAGGTTATCTCGTTGAACGGAACTCAGGTTTGCATGCGCCTGGCCCCACAACCCTGGATGTTTACCGACGATAATACGAAGGAACTCTGCACCAGCGTTCTATACTCGCTGGCAGACTCAGCCAGTGGGCTGGCGGTATTCGCAGAGGCCAAGGACCTCTCGCCCATTGCCACGCTGGATTTGCGCATGGATTATTTACGGGTAGCCACCGGCAACTGTGCCCTACTGGCAATAGCAACCTGTCGTCACTTAACAGACGAAGTCGCCTTCATTCACTGCGACATCCTCAGCGAGGACAGTGGCGAGCTTCTGGCAACGGCGAACGCGACGTTTATGCGTAACACTCAGGGTCAGCGATTCCAGTCAGGTCATCGAGCCGAGGGGGGCGCATGAGCACTGTCAGTGATTCCGTACAACAAACTTCGGGCGCTATTGAGGCCAGGAACGAATGTGCAGACTGGCAAGCCCTGCTCGAATGCATTCCCTACGCTCAACACCTCGGGCTTGAGGCACAGCCCGAAACCGAAGGCGCATTGGTTCATCTACCGTGTCGTGAGGCACTGATCGGCAATTTTATGTTACCGGCTCTGCATGGCGGTGTTATCGCCGCGCTGATCGAGCTGACAGCCCGGGTTGCTGCACAGCATCGGGACAACAACAAACGTTGTCCGCGCATTCTCGATAGCCACATTAACTATCTCCGTCCCGCGAAGGCGCGATCGACCTTCGCTGGCGCTGAAATTGTTCGCCAGGGCAGAAGAACCAGCCTGATCGAAGTCGTGTGTTGGCAGGGAGAGAGGGCTGCACCTATTGCCAATGGGCGGGTTCAGTTGTTGCTCCCGATAATGGCCGCCAAAAAAGCAGACCTTAATAAATAATAAGCACAACAACCTCAACCGTAATCGCGACGAATTCCAATTGGTATTCGCTGAACGCAATCCGGGGCTTTGCCGGGTGCTGACCGGCGAGGCCCTCAGTGGCGAAAACGAGGCCCTGCGCAAACGGGCGAGCCAGTTCTTCGAGCGCCTCGAAACCCAGGCCCGCCAGATCCTCAAGGAAGGGGAGATCCGCCAGGGGTTGCGCCCCTATCCCAGCGCGCCCCGCGCTGCCGACTGGCTCATGACTTTCCTTGAGGGTCGAATCCAGCGCTTCGTCCGGTCTGGCTTCAGCCGTGCCCCATCGGCTGAATTTGAAGAACAATGGCCAATGCTGGCAAAAAATCTCTGGCCCGGGGATTGAAGACGGAATAGCCACCTCACACAAGACTTGTGGTAACGGGTGGACTAGCGTGGCAGGTATACCCATACTCCGGAGACCCTGCCATGTCCGAGCAATACCCCATTTCCCGCTTCCCGATTCCTGATGTTTCCACCCTGCCGGATGACCTGCGCACGCGTATTGAAACCCTCCAGGAAAAGATGGGCTTCATCCCCAATGTGTTCCTTGGTCATGCCCATCGGCCGAACCAGTTGCGCGCTTTCCTGGCCATGCATGACGACCTGATGGAGTCCGATGAGGGCCTGAGCCGTAGCGAGCGGGAAATGATCGTGGTGGCCACCAGTAGCGCCAACCAGTGCCTGTATTGCCTGGTATCCCACGGTGCCTTCCTGCGGATCCGCTCGAAACAGCCCTGGCTGTCGGACCAGGTGACCGCCAATTACCGGGATGCTGAAATCAGCGACCGACAGCGGGCCATGCTGGACTATGCCGTCAAGCTTGCCCAGACCCCCTGGCTGGTGGGAGAGGACGATATCCGCACCCTGGAGCAGGCGGGGTTCTCCCAGGATGAAATCTGGGATATCGGCGCCATCACCGGCCTGTTCGCCATGTCCAACCGCCTTGCAGCCCACACTGCCATGCGACCCAATGCCGAGTTCTATGGCATGGCTCGCTGAGACCATCCGGCAAGTCTGCCGGCTCATTGCCCGGAACGGGTGACGATCATGAGGAGCAAACAATGAAAACAAGAAACCGCACCGGAATCCTTTCAATGGCCACACTGGCGTCGGCAGTGTTGATGTCCTCTGCGGCGGACGCCCGTGAGCTCAACTATGCACTGGGTGCGCCCCCGGGGACACCGGCCCATGAAGCCCTCGAATTCTATGCTGACAAGGTGGGGGAGCTCTCCGGCGGCGACCTTACGGTAAAGGTCTTTCCATTGTCCCTGCTCAGTTTTGCTGAAATGTCATCCGGAATCCGGGACGGCATTGCTGATATGGGGCTGATTCTGACCCCATACCACGCGGGTGAGTTTCCTCCGATCAACTTGCTGGCAGAATCTTCCATGTTGCTGACGCTGGAGGACGACCTGGAGGCCGGGAAGGAGGGCGTTGCGTTCGGAGCGGCGCTGTCAGAATTCATGATGTTCCACTGCCCCGAGTGTATCGACCGGTTTGAACAGCAGAACCAGGTCTATCTGGGACATGCGGCCGGCACGGCCTATGGCCTGATGTGTGATGAGCCTGTGATGTCGCTGGAGGATGTGGGTGGCAAGCGGGTCCGGGTCGGGGCCGGTAACTTCGCACGCTGGTCGGAGGCTGTGGGCGCTACGCCTGTCACGATGTCTGCCAACGAAATGCGGGAAGCCATTTCCCAGGGCATCGTGGATGACTCCTATTTCCTGGAGTTTGGCGCGAACTATGGCTCATCCACGGTTTGTGGCCATGCCAAGGTAGAGGGCCTGCCGGTGGGCATTATCACCAATAACGGTCCCATCGACCCGGCGGGGGCCACCAAGGCCACCCACTTTATCCAGGCTTGCTGCCAGTCCCAGACCCCGATTCTTTACCTGAACAACACCACCGGCTTCATGGTGGGCAAGGAATACGAGCAGGCTGGCATCATCAAGCACGGCTCCAAGATGATCCAGGCGGTGACCAACGCCACCGTACCCCAGATCACCATCTACTGCGGTGCCTCCTTCGGGGCGGGTAACTACGGTATGTGCGGACGAGGCTTCGCGCCCCGGTTCTGTTTCTCCTGGCCCAACGCCAAGACCGCTGTCATGGGCGCCGAACAGGCCGCCAAGACTATGACCAACGTCACCGAAGCGGCCATGAAGCGCAAGACCGGCGAGGTGGATCACGACAAGCTCGCCGCCATGGAAAAGAAAATCGTAGACACCTTCGAGAGCCAGATGGATGTGTTCACTACCAGTGCCAGGCTCCTGGATGATGGTGTGATCGACCCTCGTGAGACCCGCTCGGTACTGTCCTACGTGCTGTCGGTCTGTCGTGACGCAGAGCGGCGTGAGCCCCACAAGATGCAGTTTGGTGTGGCGCGCCCCTGACCCTGATGGAATCCCGGAACCCGGCCGGTATTTCCGGCCGCCCCAAGAATGAGAACGGTGTCTGACTATCATGACCACGACAACAGCAATCAAACCGACCCCCTTTACCAAGGTGCTGGTCGCTAACCGGGGCGAAATCGCGCTCCGGGTCATCCGCTCCGCCCGTGAACTGGGTTACCGGACCGTAGCGGTCTATTCCTCCGCTGACAGAAATGCCCGCCACGTTCGGGCTGCTGACCAGGCCGTAGCCATAGGCGGCGACCTGCCAGCGGACTCCTATCTGCGTATTGACCGAATTATCGAGGCGGCAAAGCTCAGTGGCGCCGATGCGATCCACCCCGGATATGGTTTCCTGGCGGAAAACCCGGGCCTGCCGAAAGCGTGTAAGGAGGCGGGTATTATCTTTGTGGGTCCGTCTGCCGAATCCATTGTCTCCATGGGCCACAAGGCGGGTGCCAAGCAACTGATGATGGACGCGGGCGTTCCCTGTGTGCCCGGTTACCAGGGTGAAGACCAGGACGAAGGGCGCCTCATCAGGGAAGCGGACAACGTCGGCTTCCCCATCATGATCAAGGCGACCGCCGGTGGCGGTGGCCGGGGCATGCGCCTGGTCGAGAAGGCGGAGGATTTTCCTGCCGCCCTGCGCAGCGCGCGGTCCGAGGCGGAAAGTGCCTTCGGCGACCCGGAGGTGATCCTGGAGCGGGCCATCATCAATCCGCGCCACATCGAAATCCAGATTATGGCGGACCGCTACGGCAACGCGGTCTATATCGGAGAGCGGGACTGCTCCATCCAGCGCCGTCACCAGAAGGTGGTGGAAGAAGCGCCGTCACCGGCGGTGTCGCCGGAGTTGCGGGCGCGGATGGGCGAGACCGCCGTGACCGCGGTCAAGGCCATCCATTACGAAGGGGCCGGCACCCTGGAATTCCTGCTGGACCAGGACGGCAACTTCTATTTCATGGAAATGAACACCCGGCTTCAGGTGGAGCACCCGGTAACCGAGTCCATCACCGGACTGGACCTGGTGGAGCTGCAGTTGCGGGTCGCCGCCGGCCAGCTGCTGCCCCTGAGCCAGGACGACATTGTCCTGAAAGGCCATTCCATTGAAGTGCGTCTGTGCGCCGAAAGCCCCAGCGAAGGGTTTATGCCCCAGAGCGGCACCATGGCACTGTGGCACATGCCTGATACCCTGCGGGTAGAGGATGCGGTGGAGTCCGGTTCCGAGATCCCGCCTTTCTACGATTCCATGATCGCCAAGCTGATCAGCACCGGGGCGGACCGGGAAGAGGCCCGCCGTCGCCTGGTCAGCGGATTGAAGGACGCTACGGCACTGGGCGTGGAAACCAACCAGGCTTTTCTGAGTGCGTGTCTGGAGCACCCCACCTTTATCCAGGGGGAGGCGACCACGGCCTTTGTTGATAACCACCAGGATGAGCTGCTGGCCAGGGACCAGGGCGCCGATGACCGGGCCCGGTTACTGGCCGCTGTGCTGCTGTATACCACCGACGCACAGGGTAGCTACGGTGGCTCGATCAGCACCATTACCCATCGCCTGCCGATCATCTTCCGCTTCAGTGTCGGCGGGGAAGCCGCTGACGCGCGGGTGAGCAATCAGGGTAATGGCACCTTCCGGATTCAGCTGGACGACGCCGCCACTGAACTGACCCTGGATGCCGTGTACGGTGCCCGGGTGCGGTTCACCTGCGAGGGCCTGTCAGAAACCGCCGAGATGATTCGTGCGGGTTCACGCCTCTACCTGCGCTACCGCGGTCACTCCTACCGTGTGGATGACCATACCCATGAGGCTGCCGTTGCCGGGGACGAAGCCGGTGATGGTGTCATTCGCGCCTCCATGAACGGGCGGGTGGTAGCCCTGCATGCGGAAGAGGGCGATACGGTCGAGGCTGGGCAGCCGGTGGTTGTTCTGGAAGCCATGAAGATGGAGCACGTTCACGTGGCCGCCGTGGCAGGCACGATTGTTTCTCTCACGGTCAGCGAAGGGGAACAGGTCACCGCCGGCAAGGTGATTGCCGAAGTTTCCCCTGCTGAAAGCGCCGCCTCGGCTGAAAGCAACTGATCAACCAGGAGTGCCATGATGTCTGAACAAGAAGCGGTCTTGCTGGAACAGAAGGGGCCGGCCCTGTGGATCACCATCAACCGGCCCGAAAAACGCAATGCGATCAACAATGACGTGATTGCCCGCATTCGCGAGGGCTATCTGAAGGCCGAGTCTGATCCCGGAATCCGGGTGATCGTACTGACAGCCGCCGGCGAAAAGGCGTTTTGCGCCGGCGGTGACCTGCAACCGGGTCAGGGCTTTGCCTTTGACTACTCAAAGCCGAATGCCGAATACGCCGACCTGTTCCGGCTGGCGGTGAATACCACCACGCCCTGTATTGTGCGGGTAAACGGCGTCTGTATGGCGGGCGGCATGGGCCTGCTCTGCATGGGTGATATGGCCGTCGCCCACAGCAATGTGAAGTTCGGCCTGCCAGAGGTCAAAGTGGGCCTGTTTCCCATGCAGGTCCTCAGCCTGATGCAGCGCCTGGTACCGCGGCGCGTGCTGCGGGAATGGACTCTCACCGGAGAGCCATTCACCGCCGAAGAAGCCCTTCAGCATGGCCTGCTGAACCATGTGGTGGCGCCGGAGGAACTGGATGCCAAGGTGGACTGGCTGATCAACCGCCTGACGGACAAGTCGCCTACCGCCATCCGCCGTGGCAAGTACGCCATGAAGGCCATTGAGGATATGAGTTTCGAACAGGCCATTGCCTATACTGAAACCCAGCTGGCCACCATGACGCTGACCGAGGATGCAAAGGAGGGCATGGCGGCGTTTAACGAAAAACGTGCCCCCCGTTGGCCCGGGCGCTGATCGCAGACGACAGTTATTCAGGTTGTTGGATGTTCTCTTGAGCGACTCTTACCCCACCTTTGCGTGGGGTTTTTTAGTGTGCCCGGCACGGGCGCACTCCTGGAGGTGCAAGTCCTCCCGTGAGCTGGCCACAGCGAACGAAGTGAAGCGCAACTGCGGAAGGGCGACCGACCGTGGGGAGGAAGCGTGGAGCGTAAACCGTGAGCCGATGAACAAGAACCGGATACGAGGCACTGCCGAGCAGGGCGAGCGGGCTAAAAGTCGCGAAGCTCTTGTGGCCAAGGCGAGGTGGTGTAAATCCGGCGGTTGTGCGGTGAAGGAGTGTGTTCTTACCCGGGGAGATCTCGCCTCATGCCTGAAAGGGCGACGTGGTAACGCGGAGCGAGAAGTCAGCAGAAGCCATAGTAGCCGCCGGCACGGGGTGAAGGGCTGAACGAGAAGGAGCGTCAAACGCCTTGTCGATGAGGACTGTACGGCATCAGATGCCCGCGCCAGCGGGGCGGGTCGCCACACGGGAAGGTGAAGCCTTGCCGGACGTGACCAGTGATGAAACAGGACTCCCGCGACAGGAACCGGAGGGCGCAGGGCGAAGCCTGCTTGAGCAGGCGTTCGCACGAGAGAATATGCAGCGGGCATGGAAGCGCGTGAAGGCCAACAAGGGATCGGCAGGTGTGGATGGGTTGGATATTGCCCAAACCGCAGAACACTTGCGATGGGCGTGGTCGGAGCTTCGCCAGCAACTGCTGAGCGGCTCCTATCAACCACAACCCGTTCGCCGGGTAGGCATCCCGAAACCGGACGGCAGTGAACGGGAACTGGGTATTCCCACCGTCACCGACCGCCTGATCCAACAGGCACTGCTGCAAGTGCTGCAACCTCTGATTGATCCCACCTTCAGCGAGCACAGCTACGGCTTTCGTCCGGGCCGCCGGGCCCACGACGCCGTGTTGGCCGCGCAGCGTTACGCCCAACAGGGCCGCCATATCGTGGTGGACGTCGACCTGTCGAAGTTCTTCGATCGGGTCAACCACGACATCCTGATCGACCGCCTGAAGAAACGCATAAACGACCCCGGAGTTACCCGGCTGGTTCGTGCGTATCTGAACGCGGGTATCATGGATGGCGGCGTGGTCATGGATCGGCATGAGGGCACGCCGCAAGGTGGGCCACTGTCGCCGTTGCTGGCCAACGTTCTGCTGGACGAGGTAGATCAAGAGCTGGAACGCCGGGGGCACTGCTTTGCTCGCTACGCTGATGACTGCAACGTCTACGTTCGCAGTCACAAGGCGGGAGAACGGGTCATGCAGTTACTCCGCCGCTGTTATGGAAAGCTGCGCCTGGTGATCAACGAAGCCAAGAGCGCAGTGGCGAGCGTGTTCGGTCGCAAGTTCCTCGGCTATGCCCTGTGGCAAGGGAGGGATGGAAACGTTCGGCGCGCGGTATCAGCCAAGGCGTTACAGGCGTTCAAGCTCAGGATCAGGCAACTGACCCGAGGATCAGGTGGTCGCAGCATGGCACAGGTGGTGGAGAAGCTCCGCAGCTATCTACTGGGATGGAAAGGGTACTTCAGACTGGCGCAGACACCCAGGGTCTGGCGATCACTGGATCAGTGGATACGGCGCCGCCTGAGAGCCCTGCACCTGAGACAATGGCGGCGGGGTAAGACGACCTATCGGGAGCTTCTCAGACTGGGAGCGAAACCTGAGGTTGCGCAATCCGTGGCGGCTCTGAGCCGGCGCTGGTGGCACAACAGTCTCTCGGCCATCCACAGTGTGCTGACGATTGCCTACTTCGATCGGTTGGGCGTGCCGCGACTCTCGTGAAGCCTCAACTTCTCGAACCGCCTGGTGCGGACCCGCATGCCAGGTGGTGTGGGAGGGGCGGAACCTATTGGTTCCCCCCTATCCCGATTTTCTGCGCCAAACATGGTGCGTACCATCCCAATCATTTCAATTTGGGCATGGACATTGGGGCAGACACGCTGTTTAATGGTTGGCGCCCGCCGAGGAACACTTCACGCCTCGGGAAATTATTGGCCCAGCCCGAGAAGCCATGGATTCAGGTACGCTTGAGATTGGCGGTGTTTTCAATGATCCGCGCACAAACACGCAGCGTAATTTCCAGTTCCTTCTCGTTAACGCCTTTAAGCATTTCGTTCCGCAATACATTACTCCGCTCCTTAGTTTCGCTAATAAAGCGCTTACCGGCATTGGTGAGATATACCTGTCGTGTACGGCGATCACGTTTGCAAAACCTGCGTTCGATCAGACCCTGTTCCTCAAGCCTGTCAAGCAGACGGACTAATGTCGGGTTCTCAATGGTCATCAAGTCGGCCAGTTCTCTCTGAGTAAGCCCCTCACCACCGAGTTGCAAGTAGGTCATAGTGGACCAGCGCGCTTGGGTGATCTCTGTGTCTTTCAGACGCTCATTGAAAAACTTACGCCAGCATCTTGCTACTCGGGCATTGGCGAAAAAAAACTGCTCTCGAGGGGTTTTCGGGTCCATATCACTTTCCTCTTATTGTTGATTCTGTAAACATCCCTGTTTTAGTTGCACCGCTGATCAGAGTTTTCCGCCTGTTGGTGTTTCGCCAAGTTTGCACGGATCAAGATGGAACCTGCAATATCAGGCAGAGTCTTTGGCCAGTTCAGCGACTTTCGATTGCCGGCAATGACCCTGACCCCGTTTCAGTACCGCTCATTGTCAGAAAAATCCGGCTTTAATTGCTGCTTCAGACGACCCGAAACAGCGTGTTTTCTGGCGTAGTCGGAAGGTGTTGACCACCCCAATGCGGAGTGGGGTCTGACTTGATTATAGAACGTTCTCCATGCCTCAATCTTCTGCTCGGCATCGGCCAGTGACAGAAACCAGTTCTCGTTCAGGCATTCCTGGCGGAGTCTGCCATTGAATGACTCCACGGTCGCATTGTCCGTGGGCTTGCCGGGCCGAGAGAAATCAATTTCTATTTGTCTCTCATAGGCCCACCGGTCCATGACCTTGCCGGCGAATTCGGAGCCGTTGTCTGCCTTTAATATCTTCGGATTCCCCCGGAAGCGAGCGATCCGCGTCAGTGCTTCTTTGACGTCTTCGCCTTTCAGGCTTTGTCCGACGATGATGCCAAGGCACTCCCTGGTGAACAGATCAGTGATGGTCAGCAACCGCAGCCGGCGGCCGTCAAACAGAGCATCCGAAACGAAGTCCATGCCCCAGATGTGATTAGGAAATTCCCCCTGAGACATAGGCTGCCGGTTCTTCGCAGCCTTGTTCCGCCTGGGGCGCTTCAGGCGCAGTGACAGTCCCTGCACGCGGTACAACCGATAGACGCGTTTGTGGTTGTCCTGCCACCCCTCCCGCTGCAACAACACATGCTCACGGCGATAGCCATAGTGGACTCGCACCTGAGTGATTTCCCGAATCCGCATCGACAGTGCGGAGGCATCCCGCGCTACCGATTTGTAGTGATAGGAGGCTCGGGAGAGCCCCAGGACAGCACAAGCCTGCCGCTGGCTGACCCCAAACCGCTTCTGGAAATCATCGACCAGCTGACGCTTGCGAGGCGGTCTCAGGCCTTTTTTGACAGCACGTCCTGAAGCATGGCCTTGTCGAGGCTCAGGTCGGCGACTACCCGCTTCAGGCGCTGGTTCTCCTCCTCCAGCTGCTTCAAACGCCTCAGTTCGGAAGGTCCTAGCCCTCCATACTTCTTGCGCCAGGCGTAAAAAGTGGCGTCAGAAATACCCATCTTGTGGCAGACCTCCGGAACCGGCGTGCCCAACTCCGCCTGCTTCAAGGCGAAGGCAATCTGCTCTTCGGTGTAACGGGATCGCTTCATGGCATGATCTCCTGTTCAGGGCTCTATCATGCCGGATTTTCCAGTTTTAAACGGTTAAGAATTCTGGGTCAGGGTCAAAATTCATCGAAGCATCGTCGATTCTGACGATGCTTGGGAACACACTGCAGACTATCGTGAAGCACAACCAATAAAAACAGCCTCTTTATAATGTTGGACGACGACAGTGGAGTATACAGAGATGAGTCATGTTATGATTGAACCCTACCCCCACTACCTTGGGGGCCACTGCGGCTCAGGCGCCCTTCGGGACCTGCTGCACTGGGCTGACCTCGGCTGGGAAGAGCTGCCTGGCCGGCTGCCGGGTGAAGGCCTGGTCTTCGGCCTGGGGGGCGGCCTGTCGTTCATGTACACCCGCTATCCCGGCCTGACACCGCCCATGTACCTGGTGGGTCGTAACGCCGATATGGAGCTGGATTTCTGCCAGCGACTGAACATTGATACCCGCCGTCAGCAAACCGAGGATCCGGATGAGGCGTGGCGCTGGGTAAAGGCGGAGATCGACGCTGGCCACCCGGTCATGGTCTGGTGCGATATCGCCGAGCTGCCCTACCTGCGGGTCAGGCTTTCCAATACCCGCCATGATGTGGTCATCATCGGTTATGACGACGACCAAAACACGGTCTTTATCGTGGACAACGACCGGGAAGAGGTGCAGGAAGTCCCGATGGACGCTTTCCGAAGCGCCCATGGCTCCAATGGCTTCCCGGGGCCCAACCACTTTGCGACCTATCCCATGCGTTTTCCAGCCCGGTTACCCGACCTGCTCACCTGCGCCCGTGAGGCGGCGGCATCGGCGGCGCGGGTACTTGGTGGCGAAGACGCCCTGTTGTTCGATGTATCGACCCTGCCGAAAGGCAGCCTGGTCGCATCCGGCGTCGAGGGCGTCCAGGCATTCGCCGATGACATCATCACCTGGCCCTACCGCCTGGATCCCGAAGAACTAACCGCTGCCGTGAGAAGCATACCGGTGTTTGTGGAAAAAGCTGGCACTGGTGGCGGCTTCTTCCGCCGTCTGCAAGCCAGCTTCTGCCGGGATGTGGCGCAGGCCACCGGCGACCCTGACTTCGCGACCGCCGCAGACGCCTGCCAGCGCAGCGCCGACGCTTGGAGTGCTCTCGGGGAAATCTCCCGGGACGAGCAACTGGACATCCAGGCAGTCGGCGAAGCAGCTTTCCCGCTTCCTGAGTTGGAAAGCGCCATGCAGAAGGCGCTGGAAATCGCTGGCCGGGGCAGCACGGGCAAGTGGTAAACCAAAATTCCTGGGTGGGCAAACGTTATTTCTATTTCGGTCGCGGCCTTTTCGCCCAGGATTTTCTTGGAAGCACCCTTACCTCGGCGCTTCCATATATTCATACGGGTGACTAGGCTACCCGAACTTTGGATGCCGTAGCCACATGCACCAAATAGTTCAAGATCCATGCTTCGATGGCTCGAGAAAAAATGAATCTGCCCAGGAAAATCAGACGGCAGTTGAGCAAGTGCTAATGGGCTCAAGCGACACGCTGCTGACGAGTCAAATCATATGAATGCAGATATGGGCCAGCTCCATCAGTGGCGGACTGAACCCTGGGCTGGGGGCAGACGGTAGCAAGATTATCAGTCCTAAAGGAGTGCTGGTTGGTCTGAGTTATGCCCCCTGGCTTCATGAATAAGGGCCTGACAATAGCGTTAACGCGGACTGGCTTTTCGATTATGCTCCACGGTCAGTCGGTTTCGCTTTGCGACAGTTTGTACCCTTTTAGAACCTCATTAGGGGAAGCTCAGATCGTTTACTGCGAGTTTGCCACAAATAAGTTACCAACTTTATTACCATGATTTTCGAGGGATTTTGCTCTGGGGCCTTCGAAAGTTACCAACGTTATTTATCTTTATGGTTGATGAATTGCTGTAAAGTTGGGCTTGGGAAGACATTTTGTTACCAACTTTATTCCAAACCCACACTTGAAGGTAATGCAAATTAGCATTACCATCGAGAGGCGTATCCAAACAGGAACTAAACCATGAGCACACTCACCGTGACCGTTAAGGGCCAAGTGACCTTTCGGAAAGAGATCCTGCAGCATCTGGGGATCAAGCCTGGCGAAAAGATCGAGCTGGACTTACTACCGGATGGGCGCGCTACACTACGGGCCGCTCGGCCCAAGGGCTCATTCCGGGCGCTGCGGGGCGTGCTCGAAGACAAAACCAACGGCGCCCAACTGAGCATTGAGGACATCAACGAAGTGATCGCCGATGCGGGCGCGGAAGCGGGAGTCGACGGGCGATGAAAATCACCGCTGACACCAATATTCTGCTCCGCGCCGTCGTGAATGACGATAAGGCCCAGGCTGCCCGTGCTGTTCGCGTCTTGGAACAGGCCGACATGGTGGCGGTCAGCCTGCAAACCTTGTGTGAGCTGGTTTGGGTCCTGCATCGCGGCTACAAGGTGGATCGTGCGGATATTGCCGAAGCGATCCGTCTGCTCCTGAACACAAAGAACATCGTTGTTAACCGGCCAGCGGCCGAGGCGGGCTTGGCCCTGCTGGAAGCCGGCGGTGATTTTGCGGACGGCGTCATTGCCTACGATGGGGCCTGGCTCGGTGCGGACACGTTCGTCTCGTTCGACAAGAAGGCCGTCTCCCTGCTGAAAAAACAAGGACACGCCACTCGCCTGCTTTAAGCAGAGATAACCTATATTTCCATCGTTGGCCTGAAAATCGCGATAAGCGAAAGAAAACGTCACACGGCATTTGCCTGTTTGCGGTTGCACCTAAGCGGTTTCTGGTTACTGTTATCGCTGACAACACGGAGTTGCCTGGGACAATCTCGGTAGCCCCCTCCCAATCAGGGCGTCTTGAATTATGAACACCTTGGCTTTCGTATTACGTCACCATGGCTTTCAATTCCTGGCCGGGGCCGCCCTCGTCCTGGTCGGGTTCTATGGCATCCTGGTATATGAGCCGGCCATAGCACCAGAGGGCCTGGGTGTGGAATCCGCGATCCCTACCGACTGGATCTGTGCGGTTGCTGGAGTGATCGGCATCATCAATATCCTATTGGCCTGGATCAAGGGAGCTGATCTGAGAAGGTAGACGAAACAGTCTCAGGTTGCGGTAATTGGGTAAAAAAAATAGAGCAAACCAGAAGACCGATTATCGGCCCCACCCCTAATCTCAGTCTTTACAGTGGCGTCTGACAACACTGCGACAGATCGAGTGAACGACGCCATGGCCAATAAAATCCGCCCCACCCCGCCTTCGACTTTGATGATGCTTCCAAGCAAACGGCTACACTTATATATTGATCTGGAGGAGACAAGCAGTCGCATCTTCTATGGCCGCGCCAGGTCAGGCATGTCCCTTTTCAACGAGCCCTCCGGCTGTCACAAAAGAAATCACGGATGTCTCTCACTGTTCCATCACAATGTCTGTTCTGATAATAAATCCAATTGACCGCCGCCCTAAAAACGGGATTCCCCATGCCCCCGAGTACCGTTCCGTACTGAGCGATTTCCGCACCGGGAATGCCGCATAGTTCGGGAGGGCTCATGGAATGATAGGTACGACAAAATAGAGGTCTATGGGGGTAGATCAAACACGTTCCCGAAGAAGACAAGAAAGTACAGGCTGATTTGTTCCCCGTAGAGAAAGGACGATCGTCCAAGAAGGGAATATTGACATGAAAAGCGATATAGCTTGCTTCAAGAGTTGTAATCTGAACATCCATGTGGCAGCAATGTGAGCAGCCCTTTTTACAATTTGAAAGACGGCTTACAACATTTTCATTTACTTTATCAATGAAGGCATAGAGAAGAGACAGCTTTTCCCCCAGAATCGCATCATTCGCCAATGCATCGACAATAGCACGGACTTCAGGATCAACATTGAGCGTTATAGCTCAATAACAAGGTCCAGAAACTCTGGAAAGTCATTGCGCCTTTTTTTCAGCAATCATACGGTTTCGGGAAGCGAGGAGAACATCAAAATGCACATAGTCGAAAGAGATCCCTCTCAAGGCCATGATTTCTATACAACCTTACTTGAGAAGAAAGTGAGCTTTGACCAAGCAAAGTTCATCAATACCTGCGGTAAGAGATCACAGATACAGGAGCTAGCCGCCCAATATCTTTGACCAAATCTCTTTGGAGAAATGCGCCTGAGCTACCTGGCCGATTTCTTCTGCTGAAATCGGATCGGCTTCGAGTTCCTCCAAACGAACAGCGTACTCTTCCCCGTCCACGTCGTACAAATACATTTGGCCCACATAGGCCACGACCGTTTCCGCATTGATCTTCTGTTCTATAGAGGCGTGTAGAGCCTGCATCGGCCGTGTCTGCTCCATAAGCGCCAGCAAAGTCGTGATGGTCTTTGCGATGGCCTGTTGACGATGATTCATGGCACCCTCCTACTTCACAACCAAAGCACCTCCCAAAAATGAGATGGCGCTGCGTTGTCATATCGAGTCATAGCTCAAGCGTCCTATCATCGTTAGCCTTCTGATTGCGACAAGCAAAAGGAAAACGCCACACCGCGCCCCTCCTATTTTCGGTTGTCCATCACGTCACGCTGGTTAAGGTTCTCGCTGACAACACATGTCGGAGGGAGGGATTTGGTGATGAAACTTAAAAAGGGTAAGCGGATTAAATGGTTGATCTTACCTTTGCATGAGAGTGAGACGGACCGGCATCTCATCGGATTATCTGGTTGATGCTTCACCTACTGCTGGTGCATGTTTCCTTCGCTAATTCCAGCAAGAACCCCACACGCCTCAACTTCCCGGTCATCGTTGCAACTCGCTCTCAGTGAAACGAGTTGTTTCTCAAGCGCTTGCAGAGCGGTTATCTGCGACCGCACATGAGAGATGTGATCATCGAGCAAGGCGTTGACGGCGGTACAAGGCTGATGAGGGTCGTCCTGATAGCTCTGTAGTTCGTGAATCTCAGCCAGTGACAGGCCCAGGATTCTGCAGCGACGGATGAAGGCCAGCCCCTCACCATGCTTCTCGGTATAGACACGGTAACCGTTGTCCTGCCGATCAGGCGGCGGCAACAAGCCCTGCTGTTCATAGAAGCGGATCGTCTGTGTTTCGACCCCTACCAACTGCGCCAACTGACCAATGCGCATCAGCCTCCTCCCCAACGGATTCTTTACTCTATTGACCTTATAGTAGCTTTATAGTTTTAAATGGTACCACAACATTGTTCAAGTGGAGTCGTATCATGAGCAAATCCTGTGGTGGCGCCTGTGGCGGTGATGCAACGTCCGCAGCGGATACCGATATACAGGCCTCCTCCGAGGCGCCAGGGAGATGGGTCAGTGTTTATGCCGTGCCGAAGATGGACTGTCCATCAGAAGAACGAATGATTCGCCTAGCCCTGAACGGCTTTGAGGAGATTCGGGCGCTGTCCTTCGACTTGTCGAACCGCCGGCTGAAGGTCGTGCATGACGGCGAGGTCGAGCCCGTCACCTCGAAACTGAAGACCTTGGGGCTAGGCGCCTCGCTTCAGGAAACCGTCGCTGCAAATCCGGAGACCATCAAGGCCGCCGAGTTTTCGGCAGCTTCTGCTAAGCAAGAATCCGGGACCCTGCGCTGGTTGCTCGGCATCAATGCACTTCTGTTCGTGGTGGAAATGACTGCCGGTCTGATCGCCCGGTCCACCGGCCTGATTGGAGAATCCCTGGACAATTTTGCCGATGCGGCGGTGTACGGGCTTGCCCTTTATGCGGTTGGACATAGCGTGAAAATGCAGGTACGTGCCGCGCATCTTGCTGGTGTACTGCAACTGATCTTGGCTGTGGGCGTGCTCGTAGAGGTGGTGAGACGCTTTGTATTCGGTAGTGAGCCTGAATCGCTGGTGATGATGGCTATCGCATTCGTCGCATTGATTGCCAATACCAGTTGTCTGCTGCTCATATCCAAACATCGGGAAGGCGGGGCGCACATGAAGGCAAGCTGGATATTCTCGGCCAACGACGTGGTGATCAACCTGGGGGTCATCACCGCCGGCGCCCTGGTCGCGTGGACCGGTTCCAATTATCCGGATCTGATTATCGGCACCATCGCGGGGGGCATTGTACTTAACGGTGCCAGACGCATTTTGGCGTTGAAGGGTTAAATAATGCTCATTATTGGCAAAAAGCTCTCGCCGTATGCCCTATTGTCCATATCGGGCCTGCTGGCAGCGTCTGATCAGGCTGTAAAGTGGCTGGTGCAGCAATCAATGGCCTATGGCGAGTATGTTTCGGTGACCCCGTTCTTTAACTGGGTGCACCTATGGAACACCGGTGCCGCATTCAGTCTTTTTGCGAATGGTGGAGGCTGGCAGCGCTACTTATTTATCGGAATCGCGGTAGTGGTCTCGATTTTTCTGATCAAGCTGATCCTTGAAAATCGTCATAAAGGAGAAGCCATCGCTTACAGTCTTATCCTCGGTGGCGCCATGGGCAACCTGATTGACCGGGTCTTTCGCGGCCATGTTGTGGATTCCTTTGATTTCTATTGGCGAGACTGGCATTGGCCGGCCTTCAACCTGGCTGATATTGCAATTGTCCTCGGTGCCTTACTTTTCGTTTCCAGCAGCTTGTTGGGTAAAAAAGCAAACACCAATGCCGAGCCGGATGGATCTGACTGACACCTACGCCTATACAACACCATGACCGAACTTCCCGACAACATCCTTCACCTGCCGCAATACCAAGTACTGGGCTGCAAATCAACCGACGACGAAATGCACTTCCAGGTGGACGTGCCCGATCCCATCGCCTGCGAGGAATGCGGCGTGCAGGGTGAGTTCGTACGGTTCGGCAAGCGTGACGTTCCCTATCGTGATCTGCCCATCCACGGCAAGCGGGTCACTCTCTGGGTGGTCCGCCGCCGATACACCTGCCGGGCCTGCAAGACAACATTCAGGCCCCAGCTACCGGAGATGGTGGACGGATTCCGTATGACACTGCGGCTGCATGAGTACGTGGAGAAGGAATCCTTCAACCACCCCTACACCTTTGTGGCGGCACAGACCGGCCTGGACGAGAAGACGGTGCGCGACATCTTCAACGCCCGCGCCGAGTTCCTGGGGCGCTGGCACCGCTTCGAGACGCCCCGCATCCTGGGCATTGACGAGCTATACCTGAACAAGCGCTACCGCTGCATTCTGACCAACATTGAGGAGCGAACCCTGCTCGACCTGCTGGCCACCCGCCGCCAGGACGTGGTGACCAACTACCTGATGAAGCTGAAAGACCGGCAGAAGGTCGAGATCGTCAGCATGGACATGTGGAACCCCTACCGGGCAGCGGTCAAGGCTGTGCTGCCCCAGGCCCGTATCGTGGTCGATAAGTTCCATGTGGTGCGCATGGCCAACGATGCCCTAGAGAGAGTGCGCAAGGGCCTCAGAAAGGAGCTGAAACCGTCCCAGAGCCGGACTCTCAAGGGAGACCGGAAAATCCTGCTGAAACGCGCTCACGAAGTCTCAGACCGGGAGCGCCTCATCATGGAGACCTGGACAGGCGCGTTCCCGCAACTGCTGGCCGCCTACGAGCACAAGGAGCGCTTCTACGGCATCTGGGACGCCACCACACGGCTCCAGGCAGAAGCCGCCCTGGACGAGTGGATAGCCACCATCCCGAAGGGCCAAAAGGAAGTCTGGAGCGATCTGGTCAGGGCAGTGGGAAACTGGCGCGAAGAGACCATGACCTACTTCGAGACGGACATGCCCGTCACCAACGCTTACACGGAGTCCATCAACCGACTGGCCAAGGACAAGAACCGTGAAGGGCGCGGTTACTCCTTCGAGGTGATGCGGGCACGAATGCTCTACACCACGAAGCACAAGAAGAAGGCCCCGACTGCGAAGGTCTCTCCGTTCTACAAGAAAACCATCGGTTACGGACTGCCGGACTTCGCAGAAGAACTCAACTACGGGGTCGATCTATCAACCATCTGAGGATGATCTCAGGTTGGTGGGGTGGGGGTGCCCCATCAACCATTAAATCCGTATACCCGTTTGATCATATTGATCATGAGCTATTGCTCAAGGCTCTTGACCACCATTGCTCTGAATCCTGGGTGCTGCTGTATGTGAGGCGCTGGCTAACGGCACCGATGCAGACGAAAGATGGTAAGCAGGAACGACGGAACGTTGGCACACCACAAGGTGGCCCGTTATCGCCAGTTCTGGCAAACCTGTTTCTGCATTATGCATTGGATCGTTGGCTGACCGTTCGTCATCCGGATATCCCATTCTGCCGATATGCAGATGACGGAATACTGCGTTGTCGAAGTGAGCGTGAGGCTCAGTATCTGCATTCCCAGCTAGATATGCGTGAGGTGGACCCAATAGCTATTCACAGAGATGCCCAACAAACGAGTATACTGGCCTGTGTTTGTCCAGGCTGCTCGGATAAATCACCATCAGCTCCTTGCTAAGGCCAGGCTCACTCACGGGAATAGCCACCAGACTTCCATTTTGGACCTCCTCCCGTACAGAACTTTCAAGCACCAACGATGCGCCAAGTCCGACCTTAACCGCTTGCTTGACGGCTTCGGTGCTACCCAGCTGCATAGATACCGTCGGAAATGGCCCATGCTCACCGAAGTAGGTCGCCAAAAGCCGGCCAGTGCCGGTGCCGGGTTCGCCGCCGATCAGAGCCATGTTAGACAGCGTATCGCGGTCGATATCGGTTCGACGGGCTAACGGGTGACCAGGCGGAACGATTAGAACAACGGGCTCGTTACGCCACGCCTGAGCATGGAATCCGGGTAGATCATGCCACCACTCCATAATCGCCACGTCCAGCTCACCGTCCGATAAATGCCGTGCAATAGTCGGATTGGAATCTATTACCACATCCACCTCGGGCCCTACGCCCAGCTCCTTGTAACGACGGATGTAGGGCTGGAGCATATAAATCCCAATATTGGAGCTCGCCCCAACGCGAAGTCGAGCCTCCATAATGGAAGATCTCGCCTGCTCCTCCAGCCGGAGCAGACTTCGGGCAAAAGGCAACAAGGTTAAGGCAGCCCGGGTTGGCTCACAGCCAGAGCGCCCCCTGTGGACCAATAAAACGCCAAGTTGGTTTTCGAGTTTTTGAAGGTGCTGGGACAGTGTGGGTTGTGCGATGTCCAACTGGCGGGCTGCGGCCTGAAACCCGTTGTGGTCCAGCACCGCCACGAAACTCTTCAGCCAGACAAGATTCAGCATGGGCCGCTCTCGCGGCCACTGGGATCATTGATCGCATCACCCGGCCGCTCACCCCGAAGCACTTGCAGAATGTTCCGAGCAGCGCGTTGCTCGATAGCCAGACGCACCTGGCTGACTGCCGATCCGATGTGAGCAGTAAACAGCGTGTTGGGGTGGGCCCTGAGCCCCTGGGCGATCTCCCTCGGACGATCTTCTCTCGCCCAATCTTCCATCTCAAACACATCAGCGGCGTACCCCCCCAACTGACCGGATTGAAGCGCTTGCAGAACACTACCCTCATCCACCACAGATCCACGGCAGGGATTGATAAGGAATGCGCCCGGTTTCATTCCTGTTAGCGTTTCGCGATTAATGGTGTGGAGGGTTTGCTCATTGAGCGCCAGTGCCAGGATCACAATATCTGACTGGGCCAGCAGCATCTTGAGGGGAGTATGGGACAAACCCAGTGCCTGCTCATGCTGCACGGGTAAACGTTCCGGCTGGGAATAGATTAAATCCGCTCCCCATCCGTTCAGGCGCTGCGCCACCGCTTGGCCGATGGCCCCCATACCCACAATACCAATCCGTGAGCCTTCGATCCCCTGCCCATAGAAGCGTGGTGTCCAGCCAGTAAATTCACCGGATCGAACGAAGTGGTCCGCCGCCTTGACTTGTCGGGTGAGACTGATCGTCAGCCCGACCGTTAGCTCTGCAGTAGGCACGGTTAGCAAATCCGGTACAAATGTCAGCCAAACCCCATGACGCGTGCAGGCATCCACATCAAAGTTGTCATAGCCTTTCAGGGCTGCACCAATCACCTTCAAGCGCGGACACCCCTGTAGGAACTCCACTCCAACTCGGTCTGGCATGAACGCCATCATCGCATCAGCGTCTGCAACGCGCGCAGCCACTTCCTCCTGGGGCAACGTGGCGCCGGATTGGTTGGTGACCAGCTCGCAATCTTGGGCAAGTTCATCCAGAACACTGTCATGGACCTTATGGGTTATCACAACCTTGGGTTTCATCGACGCTCCTTATTTGAATTTCTTACGAAGGCGGCCACTGAGACTGTCCACGACGGTGACCATCAACAAGATGACAATGAGAATGGCGCTGACTTCCTGATACTGCATGATTCTCAGCGAGCCCATCAATTCGAAGCCAATACCACCGGCACCCACCATGCCCATTACGGTCGAGGCACGGAAATTGTATTCCCAGCGATAAATGGACACGTCCGCGAACTGAGGAAGTACTTGTGGCAGCACGGCGTGATAGAGCACCTGCAAGCGAGTAGCGCCGGCAGCATCGGCCGCTTCCACTGGCGCCTCATCTACATGCTCAATCGCTTCGGCAAAAAACTTTCCAACCATGCCAATGGAGTGAAGACCGAGCGCCAGTACGCCAGGCAACGCCCCAAAACCAACAGCAGCCACGAAGATGATGCCCATGATTAGTTCCGGGACTGAACGCAAACCGTTTAAAAGGGTTCGAGTTACTTGGAGCACCACCGGATGTGGAGAGGTGTTGCGCGCAGCCAGGAATGCCAGTGGCACAGACAAGGTTACTGCAATGGCAGTACCGGCAATACTCATCGCAAGCGTGTCGATTAACGGCGACACCCAGCTGGCCACATTGGTGAAGTCAGGTGGAAGAGATTCGCCAATGAGTGTGCCTATGGCTGGCACGCCATTGGCAAGTGTATTGAAATTGAGCAGCCCTACGTACCAACTTGCGACAAAAATGATGAGCAGCACTAACAGCGACTGTCCGAGTTTTTTCCGCCAGCCTTTCGCGTGCTCATCCAGCACGGAGGCCGACGGGGCCGGCGACAGAGTCGCCGGTTCCGTCGTTGTATAGCTCATGGGGCACTCCTCACATTTTTGCGAAATCAAGATTGAGCAGGCCACCCATAGCGCGGATGACATCGTAATCTTCGTCGGTAATTGCCGCGAATCCCTCAGCCTTCAGGTTGTCGAGAATCTCCGGGTCATCGATCTGCAGAAAGGCTTTCTGAATGTTGCTCTTCAGCTCAGGGGCCAGGTTCGAACGCAGGGCCCAGGGGTATTGAGGAAAGTCACCGCTGTAGCCCAGCACCTTGACCTTGCTCCGATCAATCAAGCCGCGGTCCATCACATGCTCGAAGATAACTTCGGACAACCCTCCGGCGTCGGCATTGCCATTGGCGACGTTAACCGCAACAGCGTCATGGCTACCGACGAAATGAGCCTCATAGTCCTTTCCGGCTTCGAGCTCTGCCTTCTCAAGGAGTACGGTCTTGGGGATCAGGTGGCTGGAAGTGGATGCGCGGTCACCGTAGGCCATTTTCTTGCCTTTGATATCCGCGAAGGAGCCAACGCCAGAGTCTGCATTGGCAATAATGATGGAGCGATAAGTCGGCTTCCCGTCTACCACCATGGCGGCAAAGGGTTCAATGTCACTCTTACTCTTGGCCATCACATAGGACAACGGACCAAAGTAAGCCAGGTCAATTCGGCCAAAACGCATGGCTTCGATCATGGAGGAGTAATCGGTGGTAACAATCAGTTCTACTTCCTTACCAAGAGTGGTTTCCAGGTAATCCTTCAAAGGTTGGTTTCGCTTGATCAGTTCTGACGCGTTCTCATCCGGCAGCAAGGCAACTTTCAAAAGATCAGGGTCTGTATCTGCGGCATGGGCTGACCAATGGATGCCGAGCATCATTATCAGAGCCAGCAAAGAGTGAATCATTGTCTTCATTGTGCTATCTCCAGTACGTCTGTCGTTATCGGGGTGGTCTTAGGTTTATGGATGGCTGGTTTGCCTTCCGCAGCTACCACGCTGGGTGAACGGTGGTAAATCTCGTCCAGGTGTTTCGATTTCAGGTTTTCAGGAGCATCGTCAAAAACGATATGAGCGTTCGAAAGGCCGATGATCCGGTCTGCAAAACGCTGGGCGTATTCCAATTGGTGCAAGGAAATAACCGCGGTGATTCCATCTTCCTGACAAATATCGCGCAGTAGGCCGAGTACCTTTTCAGAAGTGGCCGGATCCAGGCTGGCAACGGGCTCATCGGCAAGAATCATGGATGGTTGCTGCACCAATGCTCTGGCGATTCCAACCCGCTGCTGCTGGCCGCCGGACAACTGATCTACTCGGGAAAGCGCTTTGTCAGCCAGACCTACGCGGTCGAGGCATTGCAGAGCCAACTCCAGGTCCTGCCGGGGCAGGGGAAGCAGGCTTCGCCAAGTACCGTGATACGCAAGTCTGCCTGTCAGCACATTCTGTAACGCGGTGTATCGTTCGATCAGCTGGTGATGCTGGAACACCATGGCGGTGCGGCTGCGGTGCTGTCGCAGGATTCTACGGTTGGTCAGTTCACCAAACTCGCCAGACACAACCTTCCCGGTTGTGGGCTTAACCAGGTGATTCAGTGAACGAAGCAGAGTGGATTTACCCGCGCCTGAAAGTCCCAGTAGCACGGTGAATTCGCCCTTGTGAAAGTGAACGTTGGTGGGTTTGAGCGCGAGGACGTTTCCCGGGTAGGTTACGCCCATACTCTCGACTCGAAGCATCACATTGGTTGATTGAGTTGGGGCCACAGGATCACCTTTTGCAATAAATAAGCTCGCCGTATTGCGAGTTACAATTGAACGGTAAAGCTGAGGGATGACACCGTCGTGTCACTGACGTGACAGGTTGATGAAGTGCTTTTGGTTCGCAAGGATTTTCCGAAGGGCTCTGTGAAATACATGGAGCTCAGCCAAAGTGGAACGTGAAGTGGACCCCATCCGTTGGACCACCTGACAGACGATTTAAGCTCTGACCGGACCATCATCAGGCGTCAGGCCGCCTGGGTCAGTGGTTGAGCGAAGTACACCTCATCGGGTGTCGCATCGTCCAGCCCTTGATGGGGCCGCTGACGGTTGTACCAAGTGAAGTACTTCCTCAGCTCCCGGCGTAGGTGGGCACCATCTTCGAAGGCCTTCAGATAGACGCACTCGTACTTCACGCTACGCCAGAGCCGTTCGACGAAGATGTTGTCCCGGTAGCAGCCTTTTCCATCCATGCTGATCCGGACGCCATGGGCCTTCAGTACCTCGGTGAACGCCTGGCTGGTGAATTGGCAGCCCTGATCGCTATTGAAGATGCTCGGCGGCCCATAGCGCTCCAGGGCCTCCTCCAGTGCGTCAATGCAGAAGTCCGTATCCAGGGTGTTCGATACCCGCCAGGCCAGCACACGGCGACTGTGCCAGTCCATGATGGCCACCAGGTACATGAACCCTCGCGCCATTGGGATATACGTCACATCAGTGGCCCAGACTTGGTTGGGACGATCGATGACGCGATCCCTGAGCAGGTAAGGATAGACCCGATGCCCCACGCCAGACTGGCTGGTGCGCGGCTTCGGGTACACCGCGTGCAGCCCCATCTGCCGCATCAGGCGACGGATCCGCTTGCGGTTCACCGTGTGCCCCAAGCGGTTGAGATGGGTCGTCATCCGCCGGGAGCCGTAGACCGGCGTCCGCAGATGCTCCTCGTCGATCAGCCTCATTAGCATCAGGTCCTCGGCGAGTAACTCACGGCGCTGGTAGTATAGCGATGAGCGACTGATACCGAGCAATTGGCACTGCCGGCGCAGGCTGGGATTGTCGGAGGATGGCGGCTCGATCAAGGCCAAGCGCTGAGCCCGGCTCAACGATCGAGCCTGCGCGACAAAAAATCGCGTTCCACCGTCAGCTTGCCGATCTCGCGGTAAAGCGTGTCGATCTCCTCCTGGCTCTTCTGGGCGGCTTTACCATCCTTGCCTTCGAAGACGCCCGTGGCGTTGTCCAGGAGTTCACGCTTCCACTGGCTGACCATGGTGGGGTGGATCTCGAAGCGGGCGGCGATCTCCGACGTTGTCTGATCGCCCTTGAGGGCTGCGAGAGCCACCTTGGCCTTGAAGTCACTGCTGTACTGCTTGCGTTTCCTGCTCATGATTATCGTCTCCAATCGTCATGATCAGAGCTTAACGCCTGGTCCTGATTTCGGGGACCACCTCACTCCTGGTCGCACTATGTCTCGCTTCAGTGGCGTTGTGGCTGCTATCCGCATTGGCAGGCGGGCTCGGGCTGCTGGGCACGACGCTATTGCTGATCCTTTGGGGTGGTGCAATTGCCGCTGTTCTGGTGGGATTCCAAACTTGGATTCTCAAGGAAGCGGGCGCTGACGCGCTGCCGGCCTCTGCAATCTATGTGGCAATCTTCAATGGCGCGATTGGTCTTGGCGCAGTGCTTGGGAGCTATGTTCTCACGCTGGCCGGTCTCTCACAGATCTTTTTGATCGCGGCCATGGCAACAGCAATGGGGACGCTAGCCATTTTGTTGTTAACTTATCCGGCTACAGTTCTTAGCTCTGTAGAATAGGCAGGCACGCTCTCTGACACTTCGAAAATCTGGACAAAGTAAGGAGGCTATGTGGCCTGCGAGCCCGCGAATATTCTCCATCTTCCGAAATACCAAATTCAGGGGACCAAGGTAGAAGAGCACGATCTCCATTTCCATTTAGAAGCTCCTCACCCTATAGCTTGTGAGGAGTGCGATGTAGAGGGAGAGCTTGCCAGATTCGGAAAGCGCGACGTCGCGTACCGTGATCTCCCTATCCACGGAAAACGCGTCACCCTTTGGGTGATCCGCCGCCGTTATACCTGCCGGGCCTGCAAGACCACTTTCAGGCCCCGGCTACCGGAGATGGCGGACAGCTTCCGCATGACGCTGCGGCTGCATGAGTACATAGAGAAGGAATCCTTCAACCACCCCTACACCTTCGTGGCAGCCCAGACCGGCCTGGACGAGAAAACGGTACGCGACATCTTCAGCGCCCGAACCGAGTTCCTTGGGCGCTGGCACCGCTTTGAGACGCCCCGCATTCTGGGCATCGACGAGCTGTACCTGAACAAACGCTACCGCTGCATCCTGACAAACATCGAGGAGCGAACCCTGCTCGACCTGCTGGCTACCCGCCGTCAGGACGTGGTGACCAACTACCTGATGAAGATGAAAGACCGGCAGAAGGTTGAGATCGTCAGCATGGACATGTGGAATCCCTACCGGGCAGCGGTCAAGGCCGTGCTGCCACAGGCCCGCATCGTGGTCGATAAGTTCCATGTGGTGCGCATGGCCAACGATGCGCTGGAGAAGGTGCGTAAGGGCCTCAGAAAGGAGCTGAAGCCCTCCCAAAGCCGAACCCTCAAGGGAGACCGGAAAATCCTGCTGAAACGCGCTCACGAAGTCTCAGACCGAGAGCGCCTCATCATGGAGACCTGGACAGGCGCATTCCCGCAACTGCTGGCCGCCTACGAGCACAAGGAGCGCTTCTACGGCATCTGGGACGCCACCACACGACCCCAGGCAGAAGCCGCCCTGGACAACTGGATAGCCACCATCCCGAAGGGCCAGAAGGAAGTCTGGAGCGATCTGGTCAGGGCGGTGGGCAACTGGCGCGAAGAGATCATGACCTACTTCGAAACGGACATGCCCGTCACCAACGCTTACACGGAGTCCATCAACCGACTGGCCAAGGACAAGAACCGTGAAGGGCGTGGTTACTCCTTCGAGGTGATGCGGGCACGAATGCTCTACACCACGAAGCACAAGAAGAAGGCACCGACTGCGAAGGTCTCTCCTTTCTACAAGAAAACCATCGGTTACGGACTGCCGGACTTCGCAGAGGAACTCAACTACGGAGTCGATCTATCAACCATCTGAGGGTGGTATCAGATTGATGGGGTGAAGGTGCCCCATCAACCATTAAATCCGTATACCCCTTAAAAAACGGCCGCATCGGATACTCAGTAACCGAGCCGTGTGTTTGAGACGGGCATTGGCGGGATCGGAGACACAAGGTCTTTTTCTGATTGGCCTCCTCATTGGGTTTGTGGGATGGATGTCCAGCGTATCTGGGATCATCGAATCCGGCGCCTTGCTCAGCGACGGCGTCTGGGCCATGTATACCAATCCCTTCGCGATCTTAACCGGTGTCTTCGGTATTGCGTTCATTGTAGCCAGGTTTTCCGATCGTGATGATTACGATCTGGCGACGCCCAGAGGCGTGGCGCAACTCATTCGTTTGTCGCAATTGAACCCCGAAGTGCACGTTTTTCTGACCCAAGGACTTCAAGCAGGCTATCTGCCACGGCGCCGGGACCTCATCGCAGCGCGAAGGATCAATCGGAAGCGGGTTCGCGCTGAGCAACTCGCGGGCCAACGTCGTCAAACGTTCATTGACCTTAAGGAAGGCCTGTCTCTAGAAACTGAAGAAACCGAGGCCCCGAAACGAACCGCGTGGCCCTCGGTTTGGATCCTGTTGCAGCGGCCGAACGGCAGCGACTGGGCGTTGCACGAGCTTCCGGCTTCCCGAGACGCCGCTATTGAGCAGGTCAAAGTGGTGTGGACGGGGCTTGGCGCCTACACCTTTATCCGAGAAGTCCATGATCCGGATGGCGGCGAAAAGGTCACTATCGAAATGACGCTGACCGCGTATGCCAAGGGAGAATACGGACTGACGGAGTTGGCCCCAGGCAATGGCATTACCTCAACCACACAGGATATCACCCGGTACCTGAACGCCGTTATCGGAGATCTCGGTCACAGCAAATCCGCCTTAACCCTGTCGCTGAATACCTACGACGGCAAGCCCGATTACCGCGAATGCCAGGGGGCGTATGCCTGGCTGCATCTGGAGGACAACGCCGGAGAGACGGTCGCCGAAATCGGGCTGACGTTGGGCCAGTCGTTGCGGCTATCCCGAGAGTCCGAATCGCCGAACGATCCTGTCTATGTGTGTGAGTTCCCCACACTCCGTTCGGTCTTTCGGTTCGTGCAGATCGCCTGTGATACCTTCCACTGTGACCATATCGCGTTCTCACCGTGCTGTTCGGTAAATGGTAGTACATGATCGGACTGAGTGGACTCGGGACTTCAATCACCGGGCACGAAAAATAGAATCGATCAGAGCACCGATTATCGGCGTCTTGCCTTCATTCAAATCTTTACAGTGGCGTCTGACAACACTGTGATAGACCGAGTGAACGACGCCATGGCCGATAATCCCACGTCCAACGACAATTCTCGTACCTCCCCTGCCTCAAGCTCCGGCGGCAGCCCCATCGAACCCGGACGGCTGACCAACAGCGTCCGCATGACGATTCAGACTCGGGTGGCCCAACGACTGATCCACGGGCGGCGCTCAGACCCCGCCAGTGGCACGCCCGCTATCGTGGGTCTGTACCGGTACGCGGCGATGACACGGCAGCTCTGGACTGCCGCGGGGAATGATGATCCGTATGCGGATTGGTGGCTGCTCCGCGTCGAGCAGGAAACCGATGCCGTGCGTGAGCAGATCCAGGGGCTGCGACAGCATATTGATCGGTTTCTGGAGGGGGCGCCCGCCATGGACATCGCCCTCGCCCATTCCCTGGAGCCGGCCGTCGTCGAACTGACGTTCGGAACGCCGTATGCCTACCAAGGCGCCTATCTTCTCGCGGATCTGGACGAGCTGGTGCTGGCCATCATGACGGGCCGCTTCGTCGGGCTACTGGATCGCGAGACATTCGAGCGTCATCTGGAGGAGTCAGGCCGGGGTGTCCGGCGACTGTTCGCGACCATCCAAGGATACCGGCATTTGGCTGTCACCCGGGATGATGTGCGCCAGGGCGCCCAGAAAGGTCAGCGTGCCATCGAATTGATGGGCGAGCTGCCTGATGAGATTCTCAGCGGCGAGCTGCGGGCGGCCCATGCGCCGCCTCTGCGGGTCCAGACCGATCACCCTGAGACTGCGCCAGAGAACGCCGACCCTGAAGATAAAGACACTGCGGCCGCTGCGGCAGAAAAGCCGGACGGCAGTGAGCAGGATTGATTGGAACAGCCGTTGTGTGTCATGGCGGCGGACAGAGCCATCGGCTGGCCTCCTTCCGGTGATTACACTGTAATCACTTCGGCGGCGGACAGAGCCATCGGCTGGCCTCCTTCCGGTGATTACACTGTAATCACTTCGGCGGCGGACAGAGCCATCGGCTGGCCTCCTTCCGGTGATTACACTGTAATCACTTCGGCGGCGGACAGAGCCATCGGCTGGCCTCCTTCCGGTGATTACACTGTAATCACTTCGGCGGCGGACAGAGCCATCGGCTGGCGCAGTTACCCACTGTTATCTGACAACACACCCTCGGATACTTCTGACAACGCAGGTCCCCCATTTTCTGACAAACTCCCCTTTAAAGGGTTTAACCCTTTAAAGGGTAAGAGGGCTGACAAGGCATCTATCGATTATGACGGCATACCGCGTTCATCAGGTCCGGGCTCGATTGGCAGAGCTGGAGCAGCAGATCGCCCGGGCGGAACAGGACGGCAAAAATCTGTGCCAAGCGTTTCGGCAGCGGTTCCCCCGGTCCCCCTTCTACCTGGTGCGCTACCCCAATCGCACCATGACACTGTACCGGTGGCGCCGGTCCAGTCATCGGCACTGGCGCGGCCAGGACATTCCCGCCGGGCTCAATCATCCGGTCAACCTCGCCAGCGAAGGCGGTGCACTTCTGCTACGGCTCCTGCCCGAATCCGCCCGGCCCCACTATCTGAAGTTCGAGCGCCAACGATTGGACCTCAACCTAACATTGTCACTGCGCCATTACGAGCGCCAGCGATTGCAGGACTGGCTGGCCAACGTCAGTGCCATTGGTGCAATGGGTAAAGAACGCGGGTATGGATAGGCGAGCCATCAATTCATTTTTTCTTGTTCCACGTGGCACACAGGTGATTCATGACTTTTTTAGCTCAACAGCCGTTCTGCCTTCTGGCACTCCTGGTTTCTTCGGTTCTACTGTCAGGGTGCGGCGACCCGCCTCATTTCGAGGGTCAATACGTCGGTAGCCTGGGCGATCAGTGCATGCCCGGCAGTGGATTGCCCCCTGCCCTAGACATGCACTTGGACATCCGCGTCGATGATCCCGAAAAGCGTAATCCGTCCTATGTCGCCCGATGGCGCTCCTCGGCCTTTGGTGAGTTTCCAGTCTCCGCACCGGGTAAACTCAATGGTGACCAGCTCATGTTCGAGTTTGAAAAGGACGAAGTGCGTGGCTGGACCGGGTACCAACCCCAGTTGCTGGTGACCATGACCCTGGAGCCGCATGCCGGAAAAGACGGACATCTATGGTTGAGTGGATTTAACTTGAGCGCCCTGGACGCTCGAACCGAATCCGCAGCGATTGAGACGGTCACGCTGGAGGATCTCACTGAGCAGGCACCATTCGGTACCCTGGGGAACAATGGTCTGTGCCTGGCACCGGCCTCTTGATCTGAACGTGGGCGTCAGCACTACATTGAGGTGTCACGGTGGGTGGGTCAGGCATCCCGTTGCAAGACCAGATTGGCTCAGCACGTTCAAGACGCCAGGGACAGTACGATTCAGGAAGCACCAGTCTCACGCCCGACCTGTCATCATCCGCGCCAATCTGTCTCACCACGGGCCACCCACCGTGACATCGGCCATTCTGTAGACAACATCCGATGTGTCAATACGATGTGTTGGTTGTCTCTGCCCAACTTGAGGAAACACCACGGCTCCACGGGCTCAGCCTGGAATCTGGAAAATCCAACCGGTCGGATGAACCATTCCTCCTGACCAAGACCAGGAGAAACCTCATTATGAAGGGGCAGGCACGGTCCGATGGAAGAGGAAAGAAGGCGCGGCCTTCCCGCGCCCGAAGTCAAAGCTGCCCCGTTGCCAGAGGCGATGTTCCAAACGTGGGACAGCCTTCTATCCCGGAGTAACGGCAAAAAAGGGCGTGACGTCATAGCGTCACTGGGCCGTGCCTGCAACTCCAAGATTAGAGTCTCTCAATTATGGACGCAAGCGACGCTCGGCTCTTGCTCAGCACCCACCATCGTCTTGGGATTCCCTTCAAGTACAGCGTGCTGTTCCTGTTGAAGGTCGAGGGCTACCCCGTTCACCAACTTCAGAAGGATAGCCGGATCAGCAGTCCGGCCCTTCACACTGCCTTGAGTGGTGCACATTGGCCGAACGACCGCCTACGGCACTGTTTGCATGACCGGCTCGGCCTGGACCCGTTCGCCTGGGGCGAACAGAACGGCGCCTGGCAGTGTCGCATTCCCGAAGCAAAACGCCGCCGGCGCCCGTGATGCATCGAGACATAAATCCCGCCCACTGCCAGACGGTTTTTGTATTGAGGGCGATGGCCTGCTCCCTCAGCCTGACCATCAACACGCCGTCACCACGGCCGCCACACTCACCACTTGAGGACTCGGTATGGCACTCAGAATCACAGGTTCCGGCAATCTCGGTTCCGCCCCGGAACTGCGCACCGTCGAGGTCAATGGCGAAGACCGCAAAGTCGCCAGCCTGCGCGTCTTCTTCGATCACTCCGTTCCCGACGGTAACGGCGGTTTTGTGGACAAAGGCGGCTGCTGGCTAACCGTATCCGTCTGGGACAACCGCGCTGAGCACGTCGCCCGCGTTCTGCGTAAAGGGATGCGCGTTCGCGTGGAAGGGACACTGCTGGAGCGGCCCTGGGAAAAAGACGGCGAGGCGATGACGTCTCAGGAGGTCAACGCGCGCAGCGTCACGCTCGAACTGGCCCGCCTTGAAAGCGTCACTCTGCGCCCGAAAGCCTCCGCAGGGCAAGGTGTGCCGGCGGAGCCGGAACACGCGGATCCCCAATCCTCTTTCGATGACACGGGTGCCGGGGCGTTCTGACCCTTTTGATGTCTTTGGCGCCTTGGGCGTCTCCCGGTATCCACCGAGCACTATCCCCCAGCCAGCGGTGGGGTAAAACCGGCCCAGCATTCGGGGGCGTACTGGCAGGCAGAGCAGGCACCCGCACCTCGGGTGGGTTTCAGACCGGTTCAATCGGCTCTGGACTCGCCCAAACGCTAAACACAGGGGCTGTGATCTGCCAGGGGAGACCGCCTCCGGGCTCCCCTCTTTCTTCTTGATGGTCTCGATTGCAACGATTAACCCTTCGGCACCGGCCTCCCTCCCCCCCCCCCAACACGGCCGGTGCCTTTTTTAACAGGGATATCCATTTCCATTTTTCGCTGTTTTGGAGAGTCGCATGACCACGGTCTATCTATGCGAGAAACCGTCTCAAGGCCAGGACATCGCCCGAGTACTCGGCGCCACGCGCAAGGGCAATGGCTGCCAAAGCACCCCCTCGGAAGACGTGGTCGTGACCTGGTGTTTTGGGCACTTGCTGGAGATGGCACCGCCCGAAGCCTATGACTCGACGTTGAAATCCTGGGCCCTGGACACGTTGCCCATCATTCCGGCGCAATGGCGCCTGGTGGTGAAGCCCAGCGCCCAACGCCAGTTCACCATCATAAAAAAATGGTTGGGGCGGGCGTCGCGTCTGGTGATCGCCACCGACGCGGATCGTGAAGGCGAGGTGATCGCCCGGGAAGTGATGGCGCTGTGTGGCTACCGAGGCCCCGTGCAGCGCTTGTGGTTGTCCGCGTTGAACGACGCCAGCATCCGCAAAGCGCTGTCTCAATTGCGGGACGGCGTGGAGACGCAGCCGCTGTATCTGGCCGGGCTGGCTCGAGCCCGAGCGGATTGGCTGGTGGGCATGAACCTAACCCGGGCCTACACTATCCTGGGCCGAAACGTCGGTTATCCAGGTGTGTTGCCCGTCGGGAGGGTACAGAGCCCGACGCTATGGTTGGTGGTGGATCGGGATCGGGCCATTGAAGCGTTCAATCCCTCTCCCTATTGGACGATCACCAGCACTTTGTCGGCGCAGGATGCCGCGGCACCGGCATTCCGGGCTCATTGGCAGCCGCCAGTAGAACACTGCGACAGCCAGGGCCGTTGCATCAATGAGGCCGTGGCCCGCACCGTGGCGCAGCAATGCACCGTTGCTGGTGCGCAGGCTCAGGTCACGGATAGAAAGAAGGAGAGGAAAGCCGCGCCACCGCCGCTGCCCTTCGATCTGAACAGCCTGCAGCAGGAGGCGGGGAAGCGGTTCGGGTTGGCGGGCGACCAGGTCGAGAAGGCGGCTCAGGCGCTGTATGAGACCCATAAAATAACCAGCTATCCGCGAACCGAGTGCCGGCATCTGCCCACCAGCATGCATCACGAGGCTCCTGATGTGCTGCGCGCGGTCCTGGCCATGGAACCGGAGCTGGCCTCGATACAGTCGATGCTGGATATGAGCCGACGCACGAAGGCCTGGAACGACGCCGAAGTTGAAAAGGCCTCGCACCACGGCATTATTCCCACTGCCGAGTCCGTCGATTTGACCCGTCTCTCCACAACGGAGCGGCAGGTGTACAGTTTGATTCGGCGGCAGTATCTGATCCAGTTCCTCCCGGACCATCAGTACGATGCGACAACGCTGACCCTGTCTGTTCAAGGCCATCCTTTCCTGGCCAAAGGAAAAGCCACTGTCGAGCCAGGTTGGACCCGGCTGTTTCCCTCATCAAAATCGACGCCGCAGGATGGCGACAATCAACAAGACGGAAGGGGCGACCAGGGGATGGTTCCCGCGCTACCGGAAGGCACGTCCTGCGCCATCCAGTCCGTGGAGTGTGAACGCAAGATGACCACACCACCGGCCCGTTACACCGACGGCACCCTGATCGCGGCCATGAAAAACATCGCCAAGATGGTGACCGATCCCAAGCTGCGTGCCGTTCTGCGTGACACAGCCGGCCTGGGCACTGGCGCCACCCGGGCCAACATCATTGCGACCCTGAAAAAACGGGGCTTCATTGAAAAAAAACGGGGCCACCTGGTGTCCACCGAGCAGGGGCGTCAGTTGATCGACGCGTTGCCCAGTGCCATCACCAATCCCGATACCACCGCCGCCTGGGAGCAGGCCCTGGAAGACATCGCCACCGGTACCGGCACCCTGGACGATTTCATGCGGCGTCAGTTGGACTGGCTCAACACCGTGGTGACGTACGCCAAGGGGCAAACCCTGTCCGCCCTGGCGGCCACCGTGAAGGACACTGCATTGCCCTGCCAGTGTGGTGGACCTGCCGCCGAGACCGCCAAGAGCTGGCGCTGCACTGCCTGCGGTAACACGGTCTGGAAAACCACGTTCGGGAAAAAACTGACGGTCAACCAGGCCGGTGGACTCCTGGCGGGCAAGACGGTGGCCCTGAAGGGACTGGTCTCAAAAAAAACGGGGAAGAAGTACGATGCGAAGGCTACCCTGAGGGATGGGAAAGTACAGCTGAGTTTCGATTAGTTACGAGCAACTCTATCGGACACGGGTTCCATCGGGGCCCGCAGCCTGACGTAACGGAGACCGCCATGAACCGCATGAACCGTAATCGCCTTTTTACGGCGATCGACATTACTCTTCGACCTTCGTGCGACGTAACTGCGCCTCAAGGCTGGCGATTCGACGAATAAGCTCTACTTCGGAACATCCTCTTCGCACCTCCGCTTCCCATTCTAAAACGTAATCGCGCATAAACTCCCGTACCACCTCAGACGCCTGCTTGTTACGTGATGTGCAGGCGTGCTGGAAACGATCGAGCAGCTCCGCGTCGATGCGGGTATGGAATTGTCGAACCTTACTTGGCATTCTGGTACCCAATTGTGTAGCGGTGGAGACTGGGAGATGAAGGGTTCTGGTATGGTGTGGTTAGTCCTGGCCGCGATTGCGGTTGTGGTTGCGGTGATGGTGCTTCCCGGAATGCTTGAGCAGCTCAAACAGTAACCGACGCTGTCGAACACAGCCCGCCAGAAACACACCGACGACAGCCCCCGTCAGCGCGGTGACACTGTAGAACCCGAAGGTGATCTGGGGGCTGACGGTATCCGCCGTCAAGAGCATCGAATGCGTGATCGCCAGATACCGCCAAACGATGAGGGTACCGACCAACCAGATCAGGTGCACCGCCATAACCACAGCGGCACGCCATCGTGAGCCCCTGCCCTCAACAAGACGCCGCCTTGCCCCTACCAAAAACAGCGGCATCAGTGCGGTGAATGCCAGCAAAACCCCGTAGAACCCGAGCAGTGTGGATTGCTGGGTCAGGAGCCCGAGCAAGGCCCACTCACCGACCACGAAGAGAATCAGCGCCACGGGTGCGCTTCGCCCTGACTCTTTCCCTGAGCCGTTGTGAATACCTTGCATGTGCCCTCCTGATACAGATCGTTGCGGTGATCGACGAGCATCAAGGTGTCTCACTGGGAGGTCCTGATCCAGTTAAAAACGGATGGGGAATCGGTCGAGTATTGACGAACTCGCCAAGCTTTGCTGAGATTAACGGGCAATACCGTGCTGCCGGTTAACGCAGCGCCCTTCAAGCCCCACCCGGATCGTGCAATGGGGCGGCCTTCGGGCCTCGATCCTTCTTTCCAACCCACCCACACGGGGAGCCTCCCCGGCGGGTGCTCCTCTGTGTATCCTATGATCAGAGGAGCTGAACGAGATGAGCATGTACGCCATCGATACCTTGGCCTTCGCCAAGAAACTACGGAACGCCGGCCTCTCCGAGGAGCAGGCTGACACCATCGCCGAAGCGCACGGCGCCGCCTTTCGGGAGGCCGCCGAGCACACGCTTGCCACCAAGACGGATCTCTCCGAGACCCAAACTATACTGAAGCAAGATATCGTTGCTGTTCGTGCTGAACTGAAACAGGATATCGACGCTGTGCGTGCTGCACTGAAGCAAGATATCAGCGCTGTGCGTACTGAGCTGAAGCAGGATATCGGCGAGCTGCGTACCGAACTGAAACAGGACATCGCTGAGGTTCGTACTGAACTCCACTCGTCACTGCGGACCCAGACGTTTGCTATCATTGGCGCCGTCGGCGCACTGATGGCCCTGTTCCAGTTTATCGGCTAAACCTAGCCACTCTTCTTACCCCTATTCACAACTCAACCCTGACCGGGAGCCACCTTCCCGTTAGGGAGACGTCTGTGTGGTGTTTCTCGGTGTTTTTTAACCGTATAGGAGAAAGACCATGCAACAGACTGGATATCTCGCCGTGAAATACTGCGGCCTGTCCTTACCTCTCCGCGTTCTGCGCAGCGGCGCCGGGTACTACATCGGCACCGGCAGCGACGAACTCGGTCCCGTCTCACGGGAATCGGAAGAGTACTTTCCGAACCGGGACGCCGCCAAGGCGGCGCTCAAAACCGGTAACTGGACGCAAAAACACACGCCGTAATTCGGCCCAAATCACACCCTCACCCTCGACGGGGATCACCGCTCCCGTCAGGGGCGTCACCAGTTGGTGACGTGGTGGTTCTCCGTCCTCGATCCCTATCGTTAAGGAGAACGACCATGTCCCATCTCGATCTACAACACCGCGTAATTCGCGGCAGATTCTATTCCCGCTCCGCGGTTGATCATTTCACTCGCTGGAAAGCCACGGGCAGCCCCGCCGCACAGATCCACGCGCGGCACTGTGCCTACATGGCGGGTCGCTTTCGTCTGGTGCTGCCCAGCGATCTCGGCCGTATCGCGGATCTGCGACAGCAGTTTTGTCGCGGGTTTCTTGATTCGATTCGGTCGGACTACGACCAGCAACTGATGCACTCTGATGCCTACGCGCTCACGCGGTCCACTTCCATGGAGGTTCTATGAACATCTATCATTCCACCTGCCCGTCTTGTGGTAATGAGGCGGACCACCTGATGGACGGCAACGCCATCGCGGTGCGTTGTGTGCACTGCGGTTACTGGGCTGGCGAATTGTCGGAGGTTCAAGAGCGGCGTTTGAAACGGCACCAGGATCGGCGAATGGGCTCAGGCAATGGTGAGACTCATTCGATTCTCAGTCCCGAGGAATACTGGGCGTTGACCTACCTGATCCGGCTCGCCAAATCCGACACCGGACAGAGCGCCAGGGTCGCCAACTTTTTATTGAGTTGGTGGAACAACGCCTCCTGTGGGGCGTTTGCCCTCACCGACCTGTGGGGACTGGATGACGAAATCACCCAGGCCATGCAGGTGGTCATTCGGTTCTTGTGCCGACGGCAGGTCTATCCGGACACGCTCGGCTTCAAGGACGACTTCCAGGCTATCATCCGGCAATGGCGCCCTCATTTGCTTGAGGAGGAAGCCTGACCTTCATCAACCTTCAACACATCGGGGCGCTAATCGCCTCGTTTTTCCTGCGGGGAAACACCTTCCCCAACGGGACGCGTCTCGTTCTACGAGTGCATGGTGTTTCTCCGTTCTTCATCAACATAAGTCGACACAGGAGAACCACCATGTCTGATTCCATTCACGCCACAGTCCCAGAGACCATCGCGGCAAACGTTCAATACCTGGCCAACAGCACGCAACGCGGTTGTGGCTGTTCTTATGAAATCTACCAAGACACGTTCTCTCAACGTGTGGATGCACTGCTGGCAACGACAGAGGATTCGACAGCGAAAGCCGCGATTCTCAACGTCGCCCGAGAGTTCGATTACGTCACGCGGGCCGAGCTGTCGGCCATGCGGGAGGACTGGATGGACGATGGGGCCTGCCGTCATGGGCTCGATCCGGATTGCTGTCCCCTTGGGTGCGGCGATCTCTGATACGTCCCGTGCATTCCCCATTTCACTTTCCCCCAGGGCGCCTATGGCGCCCTCTTTTATTTCCGTCATTGCCACCGCTATCCCCGTTCCTGGTCACCGTTATTGGCACGGCCTTCTGTTGTCCTTTCCTCTACCGATCTGGCGACATCATCTGGATCCTGAGGCTATCGTATCCGCAAAGCAGGACAGCCCGCATCATGTTGATCCATCTCACCCCCAAGCTGCTTATCAAGCTCCAACACGATATTCCGTGCGAGCTATTGGATATCCAATGCCCTGAACTGGGACTGTGCTTGCACGGTGGGGAGGATGTGGTCGCCTGCCGGCCCTATCCCAATAAGGGCTATCACGTGGCGCGCCGGAAGGTGGGGCGTAAGGCGGTCAACGGGGTACTCGTTCACACCCCCGAGGTTCTCTCCACCTTCACGCTGACCACGCGCTGGACCGTTTACGGCGACCCCGACCAGGGTAACCCGGAACAGGTACTGACCCACCGCGTGCACTATACGGTACTCGATGACGAGCACGAGGCAGTCAGCGACTGCATGCTGCTTTGGTATGGCCGTGACTGGGGGGACAGGCACTGGCCCTCCCGCTGGCCCGCGGACATGAACGGCCCACCCGTCAGATGGGAGCCCCGCATGGATCTGGTGCCCGGTTTTCACCGTTATGTTCCCCACATCGATCGCATGGATAAAGGCCGCCTTGGGGCCCTCATCGGGTTTATCCGTGAGCGCGAGGAGCACTGTGTGTTGCCCACCCTTGAACCGGATCGTCTCTTCGAGGCCCCGCCGTTTCCCGGTCCGGCACGCCAGCATGCGTTTTCCGCCTTTGCGGCATCCATCGACGAGAACAACCCAGCCCCGTAAATTGCCACGGCGAGCCCACGGATTAGGCGTTGTTCGCCCCGGCCCGCTTCGGCACCGTTTCAGGCGTTGACTCGTCACACGCCTGGACCGTCCATGAACCGATCCCTTCTTTCGACTGTTTCAGTACTCAACCTGCCTCTCGCCCTACTGCTGGGGGCCTGCTCCGCGATACCCCCGGATCACCCAGCGTCCGCGTCGGCCGACACACCGACTCCTCCGGCATCGTCCCAGGCCCACGCGGCCAATGGCCTGACGGATGCCTCTCCCGATCTGTACATAATGGAAAAAGTCTCAGACGCGCCCCAGGTAGTCCGCACCGGACGCTACCAGCTATGGGAACTGGGCACGTCCTCCGGTCAGCAACAGCTGATCAACCAGGTCGTTCGCGTTGCCATCCCCAGCACGCTGTCGGTCACGGTCACGGTGAAGGACGCCCTCATGCACCTGCTGGCGGGAACGGGGTATCACCTGTGTGATGGAGTGCCTCCGGATTTGGCGAATCAGCCCTTGCCGCTCACACACCAGAATCTGGGCCCCGCCTCATTGCAAGAAGCGCTGCAGGTCCTGGCTGGGCCGGCCTGGGTACTCCAACAGGATCCACGACGCCGGGAAGTGTGTTTTCGTGCCCGGTTCCCGGCCCACGTTGGTGCGATCGACGAAGGCGGCCCAACCCGCCAAACCAACGCCACTGCGGCGCACCCTGATGCAGGGGAATCACCGACAGCAAACGCGGCGTGTCCCTATTGTGCCTCCGAGCATGCCCACCAGGCGCGCATGAAAACCCGCTTGGACCCCAGCTTAAAAATGGAGAGTGAATGATGCGGTTTCCATCGTTTCCAGCTAATGCCGCGTTGATCTTAGTGGCGTCCCTCATCGCCGGTTGTGGCGGTTCTGATGACGACACCACATCCCCCACGGGGGATTCGGCCAGCGTGGACGCGGTCTTGCCCGTAGGCCCCGCGCCGTCCAGTGATCTGGATGGGGGCGAAGAGATCGGTATTGGCATGGGCGACATTAATCCGACCACCGCACCCGTCGTATCCGATGGTGACACCGCCCCCGCAGACACCCCCACTGCCGCCATTTCAAGTCGGTTGAGCGCACTGGAAGAGCAACAGGGCGATCTGTTCGAGGAAGTCCAGGATAAGACCCAGGGTCTGAATAACGCCATGGCGGCGCACGTCGAAGAGGTAGCGGCATCACTGGCCGCGCTTACGGCACGGATGGAAAAAGCGGAAGCCGGCATCAACGAGGCCAATGAACGCCTGGAGGCGCTGGAGAAAAAAATCACTGCCGTGGCCGATCAAAAAGCACGCGTCGCCTCGGCTCGCGCCGCAGCCCGGCGGGACCAGCCTACCGCGCCGTTTCTGCTGACCGGCGTGGAATCGCGGGGCGGCATTGATTACGTCGGTGTCACCCCTCGTTCCGCCACCGGCCTGGCCGACATCCGGTTCATGGCCATTGGGGATCAATACCAGGGCTGGGTACTCAGTGGCATTTCAGAGCGATTCGCCACGTTCAAGGTACGCCGGGAAACCGTCACCGTCCCGTTTTCCTCTTCTGATCCCGCGCCGTAGGTCACCGCCATGATCCGGTCTGTCCCGTTCTCGTTGTTGGCTTCAATGTTCCTGATTTTTCCGGTGGCGCTCACCACCCCTGCCCCAGTGTTCGCCGCCACGGACGGCGCGAACGGGGCCCCTTCTTCCAACCCGCAAAACACCCTGCGCCAGTCAACGGACCGCTCCGAGACGCAGCACCAGTTCACCCAAGAGAGAAAAGCCCAAATCTGGGGGCTCTCTCAAACGGAATGGAACCGTTACGAAACTCTGATGCAGGGCATGCACGGCTACCGATCCGACACGCTGGATCCGCTGACGTTGCTCGGGATCGAGGCACGGACCGACGAAGAGCGGCAACGCTATGCCGAGCAGCTTGCCCGAATCGAACACGACCGGGTCGAACGTCTGCTGGCCTTCCAACGCGCTTATGACGACGCCTTTGCCCGGCTGTACCCCAATGAGCAGGCCATCGCTGACGATACCTCGCTCAGAAGGACCGCTGAGACGGATACGCTCACCCAGACCCTCTTACAGAATGGGCAGCGGCCGCGTGTCTTCACGGCTCTTGAGCGCTGCGCCGCGTGCGATCGGACCGTGCGCCGGCTGGTAAGCCAGGTCACCTCCGGCGCGTTGGCGGCGCTGGACATCTATGTCGTTGGCGCAAGCAACGACGATGCTATTCGCGATTGGGCCCGGTCCTTGTCAATTCCCACCGAGCCAGTACGACGCGGGCACATCACCCTCAATCACGCGCCGGATGGGATGGGTCGGAACGATCTGCCCCGGGTGCTGGGCACCACCAGTGGCGTGGGGGAGTAATAGCATGCGGGCTTGGTTCCGGTTTTTCCATTATGTCCTTCATGTGCTTGCTCCTCTGGTGGTGATGGCCCCGCTCTGCGCCGTGGCCAATGACATGGCCGGCTCCGATGACGGCAAGGCCGTGCCGCCGGCGTATACCGCCGCGGCTCTGCGCCATGCGGTGCCTCCCGTGGTGCTGTACGCCCTCGCCCACACCGAATCCGGTACCGCACTCAACGTGGGTAAACGGCCCTGGCCCTGGACACTGAACATCGCGGGCCAGGGCTACCGTTACCCCAATCGAACCCAGGCCTGCCAGGCGCTGACTCAGGCCTTAAAAAAAACGCGGGTGATCGATGTGGGGCTGGGACAGCTCAATATTCGCTGGAATCCGGCGCTGTTCGGTAGCGAGGGGCGATTCTCCGATCCCTGCGACGCCCTGGATCCCTACGACAATCTGGACGCCACCGCCGCCCTGCTGCGTCAGCGCTTTGACCAGGATGACCACGGCAACAACGGCGATTGGGGCCGCGCGGCCGGGCGCTATCACCGCCCTGCCGGTGGCGCACCAGCGCAGCGCTACCGCCTCGCGTTCCTGGCCGAAATGAAGGCGCTGAACAGCGCCACCGTCTTCCTGGTTCACCAGGGCGGGCAAGGCGACACGTCCTCGGAGCCGCCAGACGGACACGCTCCCTACGAGTTTTCCTTTTAATTGAGGTCAAGGCATGTTGATCCGTTTGCTGATCGTCCTGCTCTCCACCATTGCGGCCCTCTCGCCCGTTCATGCGCAATTGAAATCCCCGCTTACAGTGATTGCCGATGAAGGCGGACAACCCGCTCAGCCCTACTACGTGGCCATCGGCGCGGCGCAGGTGGATGAGGAAGACGGCTTTGTCGCGGCCACCCCGGACAACGCGCTGAATCGGGCCGCCACCGAGACGGACATGCTGCCCGTGGTGTCCGAGCGGCTGAGTGTCGGGCCGGTCACACCTCGCGCCCTCTCTCTGCCCCCAGGCACCACCCCATTTTTTTTGATTGGCACGGATCCGGACTCCATGCGCTGGCTCACGCAACGCCGTGAGCGGCTGGTTGAACTGCGGGCCGTGGGGATGGTGGTGAACGTGGCGACCGCTGAGGACCTCGCCGCGCTGCGCGAACAGGCACCGGATCTGGAACTGCGCCCGATCCCCGGTGACGATCTGGCAGAGCGGTTCGGCCTCGCCCACTACCCGGTATTGATCACCCCCACCCGACTGGAACAGTGACCGGAGACCGTCATGACCACCGACTCCGTATCCCGCAGCGACGACCTCATCTGGACAGCCCGTCCCAGCCAATGGCTGAACGCCCCTACCTTCTTTGTGGTCGCCGTGACCGTGCCACTCTCTGTCGTTGGCTTGCCCTGGCCATTTTCCATGGTGGGTCTCGTGTTCGTGCTGCCCGCGCTCTGGAGTTACCTGGTGGTGCGCTGTACGCGCTACACCCTGACGGCGCGGCATTTGCGCATTGAGTTCGGGGTGCTCACCCGCCACACCGAGGAAGTGGAGCTGTACCGCATCGAGGACACCGGCCTGGCTTCCCCGTTCTTTTTGAGATTGGTGGGATTGGGAAATCTCTACGTGCTTGGGTCGGATCGATCTACCCCCTGCATTCATCTGCAGGCCCTTACCGACACTGAGTCCAAGCGTCAGCGCCTGCGGGACCAGGTGGAAGCCGCGCGTCGCGCCAAAGGCGTGCGCGTGATCGAGTGATCCGGATCGAGAATGAAGAGCGCCCAGGAGACGCGGTATGAGCCAGGATCATCCTATTGAGTCCCTTCTGAGACCGGCCGTCGAAGCTTATACGGCGGGCACTTGTCTTGGGTGCGCGATCCTGTGTCTCTGGGCCCCCTGGTCCATCGCCCTCACGCCTTCAATCGGCTATGGCACCGCCGCCGGTTTTTTGGTGTTCGGTGGCATCCGCGGTCGCCAGGCGTGGCGGATCTGGCGCTATCGCCGCAATATGAAGCGCCTTCCCCGGTTCAGTCTCACGTCACGGCAGATCCCGGTGAGCCACCGCCAGTTGTGGCTGGGCAAAGGGTTCCGCTGGGAGGCCATTCACACCCGCCGGCTGTATGAAGCGCAGCTGCCCGAGACGCAGTCCTATTTAGATCCGTCCTTACCCTACCGGTTGGCCCGGTCCCTGGAAAACCGCCTGGATCGTTACACCTGGGCCGCACCGGCTATCCGGATACTCAGCGCCGATACCCCGTTTAATCCCGTGAGGCCCTTGCCGCCAGTGGGCGGTCTGCCCGCGCTGCACGCGGTTGAGCCCAGCGAACGCGACGTGTACCTGCCACTGGGCGAACGGGTCGGCCACACCCTGGTGGAAGGCACGACTCGGGTCGGCAAAACGCGACTGGCGGAGATTCTGATTACCCAGGACATTCACCGGGGTGACGTCGTCATCTGCTTTGATCCGAAAGGTGATGCCGACTTGATGATGCGCATGTACATCGAGGCGCACCGCGCCGGCCGCGGCGACGCCTTCCATATCTTTCATCTGGGGTATCCGGCGTTATCGGCGCGGTACAACGCGGTGGGGCGCTTCGGGCGGATCTCCGAGGTGGCCACACGCATCTCCGGGCAATTGTCCGGAGAGGGTAATAGCGCCGCATTTCGGGAATTCGCCTGGCGGTTTGTCAATATCGTGGCCCGGGCCCGGCATGCGCTGGGGCAACGGCCCACCTATGAACAAATCCTGGCCGACGTCATCAACATCGATGACATCATGATCGAGTACTGCGTGGCGGTGCTTACCCAATACGATCAAACCGCCTGGGATCAAATCCGGGAGATTGAAGGAAAACTCAATCCCAAGACGATTCCCCGCAATATGCAGGGCCGCCATCCCCGAGTCGTCGCCATCGAACTGTATCTACAGAGTAATCCGGTAGCCGATACCGTGCTGCAGGGCCTGCGCAGCGCGGTGCGCTACGACAAAACCTACTTCGATAAAATCGTCGCCAGTTTGCTGCCGCTGCTGGAAAAACTCACCACCGGCCAAACCGCCGAGTTGCTGAGCCCGGACTACACCGATCTGGAAGACAAACGCCCCATCTTCGACTGGCGCCAGGTTATTCGACAGCGTGGGATTGTGTATATCGGGTTGGATGCCATGAGCGACTTTGAAGTCGCCCAGGCCGTGGGCAACTCCATGTTCGCGGATCTGGTCAGTATGGCCGGCCACATCTACAAACATGGGGTGGATGATGGTCTTCCCGATATCGGACGTCGCGCCGGCAAACTCCCCATTAACCTGCACTGCGATGAATTCAATGAACTTATGGGCGAGGAATTCATTCCGCTGATCAACAAAGGGGGCGGCGCTGGCATCCAGGTGACGGCCTACACCCAGACGCTGTCGGACATTGAGGCGCGCATTGGCAACGCCGCGAAAGCCCGCCAGGTGGTGGGTAACTTTAATAATGTGATCATGTTGCGGGTGCGGGAGGACCGAACCGCGGAGCTACTGACCCGGCAACTCAGAAAGGTCTCCATCAATCAACGCATGTTGATGTCGATGACCTCCGACAACAGCAATGTGGACACCGATCAGGACTTTTCCAGTTCCGGCGGCGACCGCGTCTCCACCGTGCAGGTACCCATGATCGAGCCGGCCGATGTGGTTTCACTCCCCAAAGGCCAGGCGTTCGCGCTCCTGGAAGGCGGTCAGCTGTGGAAGATCCGGATGCCCCTGCCGCGACCTGACACGGGTACAGAGATCCCCACCGGCGTCACGGATCTGGCGTCGCGCATGCGCGAGAAGTACCACACCGGCGATCATTGGTGGGAAACGGTGATGCCGGCGCCCATCCACGTCGAGCCCGCAACCGGCGGGCCTGGAGCGACCGCACCTCTCACCACCACCGCAGCGCCATCCGCACTTGAAAAAACAAACTGGGAAGGGGATTTCGAGGTCGCTTCCGGCTATTCGAACGATCTGAACGATGTTGACGACGGCGTTGATGAGGACTGAGGGGTAAGCCATGGCGGAAACGACGGCTCAAACCACTCAGCCCAGGCACGGGCGTCGTACCCCGCCCGGTCTTCTGTCCCGGCTTCTCGGGCTGCCGTTCCGGATCGTTGCGGTTCTTATCTTCTCCATTATCTCGGCGGTCCTGATCGAATGGGTGGGGATGGCGTTCCAGTGGTGGGGCCAGCCCGGGGCCGAGCATGCGCTGCACATGATGCATACGGAAGTCGGCTGGTTGGACAGCCATTTTACGCGATCACTGTTGCTGTCCAACCCGGTGGTGACGGTACAAAGCGCCGTGAACGCGGCCTTTGATACCATCTTAATAAAAACCGGCATTGGTCCCGCGCTGATGCAGTATTCCAGCGAATCCGGTTGGTTGGGGACCGTGGCCACCTACCTCCTGGCCGCCGTCTATATCGCGCTGGTGATCCTGGTACGCGCCGTTATTTTATTTTTGACGTTTCCGCTGTTCGTGATGGCGGCGCTGGTAGGCTTTGTGGATGGGCTGGTGCGGCGTGATCTGCGTAAGTTCGGTGCGGGCAGAGAGAGCGCCTTTATCTATCACCACGCCAAGCGCTGGGCCGGGCCGGTGTTCATCACCGGCTGGTTACTCTATTTGAGTGTCCCCTGGTCCATCCATCCCAATGTGTTTTTAGTGCCCTGTGCCAGTCTGTTTGGCCTGATCGTCAGTATCGCCGTGGGATCATTTAAGAAGTATTTGTGAATGGGGCGCATGGATTAATTTATTTTTATAAATCATGGAGTTATAAAGCCATGAACCCTATTCGATCGGTGTGCCTAAAAGGCCGAGACGCGCTTGTCGCACGCTCTGGCAGGATCATTACCCACCCCGTGATGGCGGCACGCCGCCGACGGCGACAGCACTCCCGTCTGGGCCGTATTCTCAACGTGGTGCAGTTCGACGCCCGCGGCGCCTATCGCCGCCTACAGGATCTGGACGAACTCGAAGGATGGCTTCGCGCTCACCATCCCGACATCGAGGCGCATGACGCCCACCTGCTGCACATGCTCGAATCCGAGCGGCACTTTATACACCAGTTGATCGGCGCCTGTGAGCGCGCTGACCGGTTTTTTAAGATGTGGAGTGACACCCGGAAGGATCGCTGATCACGACCGCCGCTGACGGACGGCTTTAACGCGCCTGCCTCGCCCCCATCCGATCGCCTTTTTCTGAGTCGGTTTCTGAGTCGGCTTAAAAACATCACCCCCTTTTAAAAATAAAAAGCCACGTCGGGACGTTGGGATTATCCGTTCCGCCCGTCCCCTCCTTTTTCTAGCCTGCCGTCATCACGTTCATCACAGGACTGACCCGGCATGCTTTTCAGGCCTTACACCCTCCGAGTCATCACCGCCGCCTTGCTGTTAGTGATCGGCGGTGCCGCCTCCCGTGTTGCCGTCGCCAGTGACGTTAACGACGCCATACAGCGTCGGGATCTGGCGTTGCTCCAACAACGGTTGGTGGATTTGCAACGGGTGGTCGATCGGCTCGCCTCTCGGCCCGTCCGTCACCAGACCGATGCCCACGCCTTCCGCGCCGGCCAACGGGTTTTCCTCGATGTGGACGCGCTGCATCGCGATCTGCAAATCGTTATCGACGGCATTGAGTCCTACATGGCGCCCCCACGCTTGCCACCACGGCGCCCAACGCCGCTCTCCGGTGACTATCTCACTGACACAGCCGTGGAGCGCCAGTGACGTATGGATCCCGCTTCCGCGTTTCAAGTTGGGGCCGGCCAGTCCTGGGCATTGTTCGCCCTGGTCATCGCCGGCCTCGGCTGCACCGCCGTGCTGCTGTGGGCGGCCTGGGCCTATATCAGCACCTTCCGCGGCTGGTCCAGCAATCGCGTGCTCGGGACCATCGCCGGTGGCGCCGTGATCCGCATCGCGCTGGTCGTCCTCCTGCTGTCCTGGGTTTTTCTTTCTTAAGTCGTCCTTTCACCTGCTCTGCGCTCACTACTCTATGGAGATTGTTACGATGATTCGTTTGTTCCATCCCGTGTTCCAAAAAAGCCGTCACCGCATTCACGAGATCAAGACGCTGTTTTACCGGGTCCTGGCCCTGCTGACCGTGGGCATCACATCATCGCCCGCCCTGGCTCAGCTGCCCACCATGGATGAACCCACCCGGGGGGAAGGCAGCGGTTTGATGGAGACCATTCAGAACTACCTGTACGACGCCGCAATCCTGGGCGGGCTGATCATCGCCACCGTCGCGTTCTACATCGTGGGGCAATCGGCGCTCGCCAAGTACAAGGAGGCTTCCGAGAAGGGCCAGTGGGGCGCCTTCGGGATCACCATCGTGGTCGGCATCATTCTGATCGTCGCCGTGATCTGGCTGGCCACCAAAGCCGCCGAGATCCTGTAACGCACCAGTTCAAGGCGGATCACGATGGCCACATCCACCATTACGTTCTTGCCCTCCCGGCTGAATCAGGCCCCGGTGGTCTTTCGGGGCATGACCGGGCGGGAAGTCGCCCTGGCGGCGGGTACCGGCTTTGCCATGGGATTGATTCCGGGCACTGTCGCCGCCTTCGCGTTCGGCATCGCCATGGTGCCGACCTGTGGCGCGTTGGGTGCCGGGGCGGTGGTGTGGTTCGGAGGGGGCGTGTTACGGCGTCTACGTCGTGGCCGCCCGGAGACTTGGTTGTATCGCCGCATCGCCTGGTCACTCGCCTTGCGCGGGTTCGCCAGCCGCCATCGCTTTATTACCCAGTCCGCTATCTATGGCACCCGGCGGTACGCCTCGATGCGCGCCAAACGCCGCGCTCAACCGGCTTCATCCACTCAATTTCAATCCACGCAACCCACTCAAAAAATCCGGAAGGGATCAGGATCATGAGTCGATTTCGACACGCTCAGTCCGCCCGCGATGCCCACATCCTGACGTTGCGGGTCATCGTCGCCGTGTTGCTGCTGTTGTGCGGCGGGATGTGGTGGGGCTGGAAAAGCGCGCCCCAGGATCTCACCATCCACAACCCGCCCGATCTGCGCTCCGGTAGCACCCGCAAGTGGTGGGAAGTGCCGCCAAGCAGCGTCTACAGCTTCGCGTTCTATATCTGGCAACAACTGAACCGTTGGCCCGCCAACGGCGAGGTGGACTACAAGCGCAACCTGCACTCGTACAGCGCGTATTTGACCCCGCAATGCCAAGTGTATCTGGAGAACGACTACGCCGCCCGTCAGCGCCGCCAGGAGTTGAAGGGGCGCGTGCGGGGGATGTACGAGATCCCGGGACGGGGCTTCCGCAAGGACGCGGTCACCATCCTGGATCGGGACCACTGGGTCGTTACGCTCGATCTGGCCATCGACGAACACTACGCCGGCACGCCCGTTCGTGATGTCTATGTGCGCTATCCCCTTCGAGTGGTGCGCGCCGATGTGGATCCGGAACGCAATCCCTGGGGGTTGCAGTTGGATTGCCTGGCCGATACCCCGCAACGGCTGTCCGTGCCGCGTGGCGATACCGGTGACGACCCGACCGGCAACGCCGATTCAACGGAGGAATAGATCATGACCCCTCTCCTTCGATTCCCGCGCCCTCTACGCGTGCTTCTCGTTTTCCTGTCGGCGTTGGTCGCGACCGCTGCGGCCCTGACGCCGGCCTACGCCGTCGAGATCCATCACTGGGAACGCAAACCCATTCCGGTGGACTTGCCCGTCGGTGAGGAACGTATTGTCCTCATTGATCGCAATGTGCGCATTGGGCTGCCCGCCGAATTAGCCGACCCCGAGGTATTGCGCGTCCAGTCCGTCGGCGGTGCGCTTTATTTAAAAGCAAAAAAAACGTTTGATACCCAGCGGGTGCAGGTCCAGGACATCGAGTCCGGCCAGATTTTTTTAATCGATCTGGCCGCCACGGAAGGAGCCAGTGCCGAGGATCTTCGCATCGTTGTCTCCGGGGACCAGTCGTCAACGTCCGCTGCGGATAAGAAAAAATCGGCCAACGAAGAGGGAGCGTCTTCACCTGACGCGTCGAACGCGCCGCCCCTGCCGGTTCGTCTGACGCGGTACGCCGCACAAACCCTGTACGCGCCCCTGCGCACCGTGGCACCGCTGCCCGGCGTGCGCCGTGTGCCCATGCGCGTTTCACAGACGGTACCGCTGTTTTGGGAGCTGCCCTTACAAGCCCAGCCACTGGCCGCCTGGCGTGCCGGCGGGCTGACGGTCACGGCGGTGGAGATCACCAACCCGGATCCCAATCGGGAATTCGGGCTCGATCCACGCCGCCTGCAGGGCGAGTTCGTCACCGCCACGTTTATGCACCCCAGCGTGGGACCGTCCACCTCAGAGTATGCGCAAACCACGGTGTTCCTGGTCACCCGTGGCGGTGGACTGGAAAAAGCGCTCTATCCCGCAGCCCCGAAGACTCAGGACACAGCGATGAAGGAGACAACCGATGCTGAAAAGTAACGGGTTGCTCAAAATCCTGCTGCCGTTCCTCGTCATCGTGGTGCTGGTGATCGTGATTCGCGGCTGCAACAGCGACGACACTCCGGACGCGGCGGCCTCCGGCGCCTCTGAGCAGAAGGACGCCTCTTTGACGTTGACGGACGATGAGATCCAGGCGCTGGGCATTGAGGGCGATACGCCCCGGGATACGGTTGCCACGTTGGTTGGCGAGATGCGCGCCATGCGTAAAGAGCTGGATGACACCCGGGCCGAGAGCCAGAAGTTGCGGGAGCAGAATGCACAGCTGTCTGAACGGGCGAGCAACGTGGACAGCGCCATCCAGTCCGCGCTACGCGAAGAACGCCGGCGCGAGGCCGAAAAAGACCAGTCCTTGCTCAAGACGTTCGAGTCCAAGCTGGACACACTGCGTCATTACACCGATCGCGGCGGTGATGGCTCAGATCAAGAGGAGCTTCCCGTTGGCTTGGGCCTGGGCGACGGCGGTCTGAGAAACGGTTCTCTGGGGGCGGCCGGTACCATCACGCCAGGATTGGTCTGGGTCAACCCGGCCGACGCCCGCACCGATGAAAAGACCGGGGAATCGGTGTTTCCTTCTGCCTTTTCCTTGTCGGATACCGCCGCCGGCGGCGCGAAGGTCCTGGGCCGGGCCGCCGACAGCGTGGAAAGCCGCATCCGGGGCAAGGCGGATCCCAGTACGGTGCGCCCGGTCTATACCATTCCTCAAAACTCAACCCTGACCGGCTCAGTGGCCATGACCGCCCTGCTCGGCCGGGTACCCATCGACGGTACCGTGAACGATCCCTACCCGTTCCGCGTCATTGTGGGCAAAGACAATTTAACGGCCAACGGCATTGAGATCCCCGAGGTACGGGGCGCCATCCTGGCCGGCACCACCACCGGGGACTGGACGCTATCTTGTGTCCGCGGGCAAGTCGATAGCATCACGTTTGTTTTTGATGACGGCACGGTGCGTACCGTGCCTACTCCGGATGACCCTGATGACGGTAATTCCTCATCCAAGAAAAACGGGATCGGCACGCTCTCAACGCCGCACGGGCTGCCGTGTATTCCCGGCGAGCGCAAAACCAATGCCCGTGAGTTTCTGCTGACCACGTTCTTGATGGCCGGCGCGGAAGGCGCCGCTGACGGCATCGCCATGGGCGAGACCAGCACTCAGATGGACACCAATGGCGCCTTCACGGCCCTCACCGGCAACGCCGACAAGTTTATTTTGGGGCGGTCCGCGTCCGAGGGCCTCTCCGAGACTCGAAAGTGGATCCAGGAGCGGTTCGGCCAAACGTTCGATGCCGTCTACGTGCCGCCCGGCCAACCGGTCTCCGTGCTGATCGACGTCCCCCTTCCCATCGACTACGAAACCGAAGGACGAAAGGTGCACTATGCGCAATCCTCCTGGTCCCAACCTTCTCTTGATTGATTTTTTATCTTTATTAATCGGCACTCAGCGTGGCCTGGTGGCCGCCGTCACCCTGCTCGGCGTCCTTGTCGGCCTGGGGGGCTGCGCCACTTCCCAGGACAAACTGATGCCGGTGGACAACGCCACCACCATGGCGGACCTGTGGCGCCAAGGCGGGCAGTCCGCAGGTTCTACCGCGTCATCGACTGAGAGCAAGCACCCGCGCCTCCAGGAGATCCGGCATACCCTGCGCCGTCCGTTGCCGGACGCTCAACAGGGTCTGGGGCCCTATCACCCCTACACCCGCCATGTGGAGAACGAGATCCGCAGTCAGTTCCCCCGACTGCCCAATCCTGATTTGGTCATGTACGTGTTTCCGCACCTGGCGGGCAGTCCCGAGGGCGAACAGGTGCCGGTGCCCGGGTACTCAACCGTATTCCCGCTGTACGAGCGGGTCCAGTACGCCCAGCCCGGTGAGGTGGCCTGGCCGTGGCCAGCTCAACCCGTTGAAGGCCAGTAGCTTATGCTTGATGCCCTGAAAACGTTTTTTAATCATCGTGATCATCGTGCTTCCGAAAAGGACGCAACCCACCCGCCCGTTGCCATTGAACCAGCGTCTCACCATCACGAGGACCGCGTTGCGGACGGTGACGGTACGCCCGCCGCCCAACCGCGGGGCAAGCCGCTCACCTGGCCGGAAATTAAAAAAGCCTATCAGCGTGGCCCGTCCTTCACTCGTTTTCTTCCGTGGGTGGAGTACCTGCCGGATTCTGGCTGTTTTTTATTGGAGGACGGCGTCTCCGTGGGCATTGCCGCCGAGGTGACGCCCATCCCCACCGAAGGCCGTTCGCAAGACACCTTGGCCGGCCTGCGCGATCAGATCGAAGCCACCTTGCAGGACGCGCTCCCGGAGTACGACAGCTACCCCTGGGTGGTGCAGTTGTATTGCCGGGACGAGGTGGATCCGGCCGCGGAAATGGCGCGGGTGGTCCAACACGCCGATCCGGCCCTGTTGGACACTGCCTTTACCCAGGCTTGGCTGCGCAGTATGGAACAGCACCTGCAGGCCATCGCCAAGCCCGGCGGGCTGTTTCAGGATGATGTGGTCACGCGCACGGATTGGCGCGGGCAAACCCGGCGGGTACGCCTGGTGCTGTATCGCTGGCTCGGCCCCAACCCTAAAGGGGTCCCTGAAGAGGCCGCCAACCAGGTCTACGACCGCCTGGCGGCGGGTCTGGAAGGCACCGGTTTACAGCTTAAAAAAATGAATGGGGCGGCGTTTCATCGGTGGATGCTGACGTGGTTCAATCCGCGCCCGGCCACCGACCCCGATACGCCTCACGCTTTTTATGACCGGGTGGCCTACCCCGGGGACGACGCCGTGGCCGGTCTGCCGGATTATGATTTTGCCGAGGATCTGCTGTATCGGTCGCCCCGCGCTGATGTGGACAGTGGGCTGTGGTATTTCGATGGTCTGCCCCACCGCGCCATTCCGGTGGAAGCGATGCGCCGGGCGCCGGATGTCGGTCACCTGACCGGGGAGATGCCCCGGGCCGGCGGGCAGGCGTTCAACGCGCTTATGGACGTGCTGCCGGAGGACACCGAGATGGTCCTCACGATCGTCGCCACGCCCCAGGACGTGTTGGAAGACCACATCAACACCCTACACGGCAAGGCGCACGGCGACAGCGTGCACGCCACCGCGGTGCGGGAGGACTGCCAAACCGCACGCGCCATGCTGAACCAGAATCACAAGCTCTATCGGTCCTCCTTGGTGTTTTATGTCCGCGGTCACAATGAAACCGATCTGGAACAGCGGACCCTGACGCTCATCACCCAGCTGCAAAGCGCTCACTTGAAGCCAGTGGACGCGGAAGACGAGATCGCGCCGCTCAACACCTGGTTGCGCTGGCTGCCCATGGCGTTCGATCCGCAACAGGATAAGCCAGGCTGGTACACCCGGCTGAACTACGTGCAGCACCTGGCGAACCTGGCGCCGTTGTTTGGCCGGTCTCGCGGCACCGGCCGCCCCGGTTTCAGTTTTTTTAATCGCGGCGGCGGGTCGTTCGGGTTTGATCCGCTGGATCCCAATGACCGGGCCAAGAACGGCCATATGTTCGTGTTCGGGCCCACTGGCGCCGGTAAATCCGCCACCTTGAACGGGATCTTCAGCCAGGTCATGGCACTGCGTCGGCCCCGTTTGTTTGTGATTGAGGTGGGTAACTCCTTTGGGTTGTTAGGGGAGTATTTCCAGCGGCACGGGTTGACCGTCAACCGGGTAAAAATGGCGCCCGGCAAAGCGCCGCCCTTGCCCCTGTTCTCCGAGGCGCACCGCCTATTGGACGACGACGCCATTACCGAACGCCGCAAGGTGGAGGACCGTCAGGACGGCTGGTCCGACGAGCCCGCGCCGGTTCCGGAAGACAACGATGAAGAGGACGACGAGGACGCCGACGAGCGGGACGTGCTCGGGGAAATGGAACTCACCGCCCGCTTGATGATCACCGGCGGCGACCCGCAAGAGGAAGCGGAGTTCCGCCGCGCCGATCGGCGTCTTGTGCGCGACGCGATTTTTTATGGGGCGCAGCGCAGCCGCGACGAGGGGCGCCAGTGTCTAACCCAGGATGTGGTGGCCGGCCTTCATGCGCTGGCCACGGATCCCAAGGTACCCCTGCCCCGCCAGTCCCGCGCCCATGAAATGGCCGAAGCCATGGCGCTCTTTTGTGACGGGTTTGATGGGGAGGTGTTCAACCGGGAAGGTCAGGCCTGGCCGGAATGTGACGTCACCATTGTTGATTTGGCCCATTACGCCCGGGACGGGTACGAGGCACACCTGGCCCTCGCGGTGATTTCTCTGACCAACATTATCATCACGCTCGCCGAGCGGGATCAGTACAAGGGCCGCCCGATCATCCAGGCCATTGATGAGTGCCACATCGTCACGATCAATCCGCTGTTGAGCCCTTACCTGGTCAAGGCCGGCAAGATGGGGCGCAAGCTGTTCTATTGGATCTGGCTCGCCACCCAGAATTTGGAGGATTTCCCGGACGCCAGCCAGAAGCTGTTGAACATGATCGAGTGGTGGCTGTGTCTGGTGACACCGCCGGATGAAATTGAGCAAATCGCCCGGTTTAAGGCCCTGTCCGCCGAACAAAAAACCCTCATCGGCAGCGCCGCCAAGGCCCGGGGGCGCTACACCGAAGGCGTGGTGCTGGCTGACCGCATCGAGGCGCTGTTCCGCATCGTCCCGCCCAGTTTGTATCTCTCTCTGGCCGGGACCGAAGGCGAGGAGAAACAAGAACGCAAACGGGTCATGGACGAACACCAGTGCAGTGAACTGGACGCCGCTATCCGCATCGCCGAGGAGATGGACCGCAAGCGGGGGTTGCACGCCCTCGACGACAAGGCGGCGCCAGGGCGACGACCCGGAGGGCATGGACCATGAAGGACCGCTTCAATGACCCCGTGACGGCACCGCGTTCACACCGAGGCGGGTACCGGCCTTCGATTTACGTGACACGAGTCATGCTCAACTCGGGACTGGCCCTGACCGTGCTGGGGCTCGGCGCCACCGTCCTGGTCTACCTGCTCTGCATGATGCTGTTGTCGCTCACCGAAGCGCCCGATCATGTGGTCTGGATCTTCCTGCTGCTCGCCGCCTTCGGCAATACCCTCTTCATCGGCGCCAGTTGGCCGCTCTGGCATCGCCTGGTATTGGCCTCGCGGGAGCCCTTTCGGGCCTTTCGGGTGGAGCCCACGGTCCGCTGGCTCATGCGCGCCGGACTGGCCGCCGTCGGCGCCCTCATCGCGCGCTACGAGCACGATCAGATCTCACAGGCGCTCCCTCTGCTGTCCCTGACGGGCTGGCAAGGCGCGCTCGCCGAGCACGCCGCGGCAAGCCTGGCACTGTATGGCCTGCTGTGCGGTGGGGCCTGCCTGGGGCGCGCGCTGCTCGCCCTGTGCCTGCTCGTGGATCTATGGCGTGACGAAGCGCGTCAGGGCACCGCGCCCCTGGGCGGCAGCACCGGCAGCACCTCACAGGGACATTCACCATGACCGACATCGGGCGGGAACAAGAAACCGGATGGGAAGTGACTCTGCTCGGCGTGGGCGGTCTTTCTCTGGTTTACGGGTTTGGCATGACGCTGCTGTACCTCGCCGCCGAGACTCGGCCGGATCATGTGATCTGGCCTCTGCTCCTGCTTGCCGCGCTCGGCGACACGCTGCTGATCGTCGCCAGTTGGCCCTTATGGCATCGGCTGCTGCGAACTCAGCGCCGTAACGACGGGCCCATTCGTCTGGTGCCGATGGCCCAGTGGGGCGTGCGCGCCCTGATCGCACTGGTCGGGGCGGGAATCGCGTTCTACGCGTATCGCCGAATCCCGCAAGCGCTCCCCTTGCTCACCCTTCCAGGATGGCAAGGGGCCCTCGCCAAAGGCGCGACCGACGCCCTCAACGTGTATGGGGCGCTGTGTCTCCTGCTGTGCGCTTGGCGCGGTGTGCTTGCCCTGTGCCTGGACATTGATCGGGCACGTTACGACAAAACAGTGCCGCACGAGGCCCCTGCCGCGCCACCGTCAAACCCGGGCACCGCGCAAGGCCAACCTTAAGGAGATCGAGATCATGAAAGTCTCTCTGCCGAACACCACCGATCCGCATCCGCCCCTTCCCCCCACGACATGGACGCGCACCGCCCTCTGGTTGGCCGCCCTGGCGGCGGGATTGACCCTGTGCACCGCAATCCTGTTCTCGGCCTCTCTCGCCAGCACCGCCTATCCGGTCACGCCTGGGCGTTGGATCGGCGCCTTTGTGCTTGGCATGGCCGCGTGGGGATTCGGTCTGCAACGCTGGTTGCAACGCAAAAGGCCCTCCATGCGCTGTGAGCCCCGGTTAAAGGGACTGCTCAACCTGGCGGGACTGATCACCCTGATCGGGGGGTGTCTGTACCTCGCCCACCCCATCCTCGCCCATGCCGTGCATCGGCTCGACGCGCTCGCCACTCTGGCCGCGTCGCCGGCATTGGGCCGACAGGATGCTCTGGCGTTACTCCTGGCGCTGCTCACACTTTCCCATGCACCCATGATGGGGGTTCTGTTAACCGACCTGATCGTGCCGTTTCGGCGCTACCTATAGGAAAATCCGTCTTGCTATCACCAGGACATAGACATCTGGGCATAGTGTTTGACCGCCACCCATCCCTCCGGCATGACCAGAAACAAGACAACGATGAATAACCCCGTGGCAGCGATGCTTCCTAATACCCATTTCACGGCCCTTCCCATCACCCTCCTCCATCAACGCACCGATATAAAGGCAACGTATAGGCAGAACCCCATCATGACAACCTCACAAGACCACCAGCTCAACCTTCGCGTCAGCCGGCAACTCTGGGACCGTTTTGTCGAGGCCGCTCACACGCGGGCGCAAACCCCTTCTTCCGTACTGCGCGCGTTTATGGCGGCCTATAGCCAACTCGCCGTGGCGCCCGATAGCGAACATCTGGATCGGGATCAACTTCAGCGGCGCGTGCGCACCCTGGAGCAGTATCTGAGTCAGACCGGCCAGCCCTTGCCTCTGGAGGCCGTGGAAACCCACGACAGCGCGAACACCACCGCGCAGACCGATCCTCAATAAGGCACGTATCATGGCGGACACCCGACAAGACCGTGGCAGGGCAAACACCGAGCCCCATCATTTTGACGTCGTGCGCCGGCAGCTCAACGCGCCACCGCACTGGGCCAATCAGACGCTGCAGGCCTGGAGCGCCGCCTTGCCCCAGGAGAAAAAGCCCTTCGTCACCCGTCACTACTGGGCCGAGACCGGCTCGGTCAATGTCTTCCGTGTGGTCGGCACCGATCATCAGGACCATCACGGCAAAACCTGGCTGCAACTGCTCACCGGCGGCAAACGCATGCCCCATAATCTCCAGTGGCTGCTCGACAACCCGGACTACTACCTGGCCCCCCAGTCCCGCGCACCCCGTCTTTTTTATAATACGGTGGACGGCCTGGACTTCTACGTCGGCGCCGACGGCAACCACCGTACCTGTCTCGCCCGATTTTTTTTGGCCGAGCACGGGCTCAGTCAGCTCCACGAGGTCACCGTGAACCACTACCACGTGGACGAACTCGCCTACCAAATCTGGCAGCGCGCGCAAGCAACCCTGCACGCCCAGCGCCGTCCGATCACCGTGATCCCTCACCCGGTACAAACGGGCAGGGACGACACCCCCGGCTGGAAACTGGACCACTACCAACTGGAATTTGAATGGCGGGATCTGGACGCCGACCAGGACGACATCCTCGATCGCGATGCCTTTCTTGCCCGTTGCCAAGACTTGGCAATCGCCCGCTTCAAGCCCGCCGCGCCGTCTCACACCACCGCCCTGCGTCACCGGATCGCCTCGTTGTTCAAGAGGTCGTAGTCCGGGCCGTATCCGCATCCGCGCCATCCCGACGCCCCAAACTTCACTTCTTCCGCTCAATAGGAGTTTTCCATGCCCAATCCGACCACCACCATGCCCCGGAACACCACCGGCACCGCCGCCGACGAAACGCCCCAGGCCGGACACCAGCCCCGGCACGAGCGCTTGCCAGAGCGGCCTTCGCCCCTTAAAAAGGACCGCAAGCGAGGCCCGGACAGGCAAGAGAACCGGCAAGAGGACAGGCGAGACATGGACGATCAACCCGATATCCCCACCTTTCAGTTCACGCGGGTAGACACGCCGGACGGCGGCGTGACCTTTCGGCAGCACCGCCATCCCGGCCGTGAGGGCGTGGTCCTGGATGTGAGCGTGGTCTTCGACGATCCCCTCGGGGCCGCCACGGCAACGCCGGCGCAACTGCTGCTGGATCTGCGCCGGCGCTATCGCCGCGACAGCGGCCGCATGGGCGAACAGCGGATCTTTCAATGGTCCCTCGATGCCCGTACCGCGGTCCAGCTGGCCAGTGTCCTGATCCTGGTCGCCGACACCCAGTTGCAGGATCTCGACGAACAGCCCCACACCACCGTCGTCGCCGAGCCGGACAAGGCGGATTTCGGCTACAACTGGGTGCGCGAGGACCTGGCCACTGCCGCCACCCGCCTGGAACAACGCAAGCGCCGCAGCCATTTATTCGGGCTGGTCCAGCGCTGTCTGGAGTTATGCGATGAAAAGCGCTTTATTCAGGAACTGACCCTCAACCTCGCCGCCTGGGCGGAGCGCTCCGGCGACGGCTACGCGGCGCAAAAAGCCACCAGCGCGCTGGCTCAGATCGGTTTGATCTCTGGTAGAACACTGAACTGACGGCGGTTGAATCGACAAAAGCAGAAAATGCCACGGCGCCCCGTGGGCTTTTTCCGTTGTCGCAAGACAAGGCGATGGCAGCATGCAGGGAACCCCATCACCCTGTGCCAGTGCCATGCCTCAATCTTTTCATTTCCGATATCTGTTGGCTGCCACCCTCAGCGTCCATGCCATCCTGGCCATCCTGACGCCGGCCTACGCCGGCATCGAGGTCTTCACCGTCGCCACCGAGCCCATGACGTCCGTCCCCGACGATGCCGTGGTGGTGGAACTGGACGCCCCGGCCAGGCTCGACGGCGCTTTGTCCCTGGATCTACCCACTGATCCCGACGCCGCCGCTCAGGCCGTACAAGCGCGCATGGGCTCCGAGAGCTGGCAGCACTTATTTAAGGAATACGGACGGGCCTACGAAGCCGTGGCCCGGGCCTGGCAGATCGGCATTGAAAAACTCCCCGCCGTGGTGGTGGACGGCACCTATGTGGTCTATGGCGTCCATGATGTGGCCCAGGCTCTACAGCGTATTGAGCAGGCTCGGGAGGCGTCCCAATGAGATGTCCGTTTGGCGTGGCTGGCCTTTTCGGTGCTTTCAGTATGTTCAGCCTTTTCAGTGCGGTCGGTCTTCTCGGCACCGCCACACCCGCCCGCGCCGTGGACACGGCGTCCATCGTCCAGTCCGCCTGGTCCCAGGACTGCCTGCAATATCGAGTGGTCGGGGTGTGTCTGTGGCTGCGCTGCACGCCGTTTGGCTGTTCGGTGCGCAGCAGTGTCAAAGTCGGCCACTATATCCCGGAATTGGTCGTCAGCAGCTATCAGAACACCGGAGACAACCCCTGGCGGGACGTGGCGTTCATGAGCCCCTCCAACGGCAATGCGCGGGGCGGTGGCGTCACCGCCGAGGGCGCGGACGCGGCCAGTTCCACCGGAGAGGACGGCATCCATAACAGCCTGCGTTTCAAGAACGGGGACGCCATTGGCCATCCGGCCTCGACCTTATTTAGCCAGTTCGCCGGGCAATGGGGCTATACCTGCTCTACCCCGGCCCGGCCGTTACAGCCCTATTTCCTGTCCGTGCTGGACACCTACGCCTGGCGCGAGGGGTTGCCTGAAAAAGTCTATCCCCAGGCGCTGACGCCGGGGCTGCGTGAGGTCCGTCAGGGGCTGCTGAACCGCTGGGGCAATGTTTATCCGCGTTCTGGGTTCATAACGCAATCCAACGATTACAAAGCCGCTGCGGTCGTGGCTCAACGGGTGGCGGATCTGGTCACCCGCAACGGCCAGCCGCACGTCTATACCCCGCTGGTGCCCCGAACCCGCAGCTCTCGTGGCGTTTGGGCGCCGCCCCCAGTCAAGGAAGGTGATAAGGACACCCACAAGTGGCAACGCCTGACGCCGGCCATGACCCAGTCCTGCGCGGTCTTCCCGGATCGCGGGCCCGCCGCCTCGTTCCGGGGGCACCTGGCTCAACAAGGCGACTACGCCTGGGCGCTGTGGCGACCGTACAGCTGCTGCAAGAAACGCGGACAGAAACTCCTTTCCCATACGGGAGACTACCCATGAATACCTTCAGTGTGATCTTAAGTCGGGCGCTGGCGAGGTCGGTGCCCGCTGCGTTTTTGGTGTTGATGCTGTTCCCCGCCCCTGGCCGGGCCGAATCCGCGGATAGCCTGTATTACCGGATTGGCGGCGCCTCGCCGGTGGCGATTTCGGCCGGGCGGGGCCACCAGCCCGGGCAGATCGGTCTGGGGCTGCGCTGGAACGCTAACGCCAGTTGCGGCAATTTTGATCCCAAAATCACGGTCCAGAATCAGTTGAATGGCGTCACCGATGGCTTCCGCTCCATGATGGGCAACATCGTCCGTAATGCGCAGGGGGCGGTTGCCAGTCTGCCCGCCATGATCATTCAGCGGGCGGATCCCGGGCTCTATGACCTGGTCACCAACGGTGTGCTGCAGGGCAAGGCGGACTTCAACAAAGCCAAGCTGTCTTGCCAGCAGATGGCCGAGAAAATGGGCGACATGATCCCCACCAGCGGCTGGCAGCGCCGTGCCGTGGTCGAAAACTGGCAGTTGGCCGCCATGGCCTCCCCCGATGCAGTCCGTGCTGAAGAGCGCGTGGAGGATGAGGCCGGCAACCGGGGCACCACCTGGGTGGGCGGCGAAAAACGCGGCGGCAGCGGTCAAGCACCGATTCGGGTGATGAACGACACGGCCACCGCCGGCTACAACATCCTGCACGGCCGCACCAATACCACGGATACCTCCCCGGTCAGTGGTGGTGGGGGCGGCTGGGGCTCGGTGCCCACGGATGATGGCAATTGGGCCGGGGGTGGTGGCAATGCCGGTGCCGGCGGAGGCGGGTCCGCCTGCCGGGGCGGCATGTGCACCGTTTGGGGCTCACCCCAGGAGGCCGCGCAGTGGATCAGCAAGGTGGCGGGCGAGGAAGTGCATCGCACCTGCGATGGGTGCGAAAAAGTGACCACCAAGGCCGGTGCCGGCCTGATGCGCGATCTTGAAGACGAACAGGAAAAGCTCGCTCAGGATCTGGCCAGCATGGTTAATGGCACCACACCAACGACGCCGGAGAATTTGCGTAAGGTGTCTGCAGGTCCTGGCCTATCCGTATCACGCGGCGTTATCGAAGCGCTGAAAACCGACCCGGAAGGCCCGCTGCTAATTCATCGCCTGGCCGGTGAGATGGCGCTGGCCCGTACCCTGACCAAAGCGATCTGGGCGCGACGGCTGCTGTTGGCGGGCGCCAGCGAACCCGGGATCTCCGATAACGAGGAAGGCCAAACAGCCATTGATCGACGCCTGCAGGTCCTGGATCGGGACATCGATTCGCTCAAGACCGAGCTGGAAGTGCGTCAAGCGTTGGCCCGCAATGCGGCCAGCACAGCGATTTTACGGCGCTCGGGGTCCGCTCGGACCGGGGCACCGGAGTCCGGTGATGCCCTGCCCGATCCGCTGGATCAATTGAAGTAAGTCATGCCGGGTCTCCTGTGTGTGCTGTTCGGATCGCGATCAATCCAGGCCGTAGCACAGGATGCGCCCGGCACCTTTTTTCCCATGACCAATCGGTGAGGCGAGCCCATGGTGTCTGCAACGCCCCTTTGGTTCCCCTTCCAACTGGAGCCCGACCCCATCCGGCAAGAACGGTTCAATATCGGTGTCGGCATCATCCAGAATGACCGGTTGACCACCCGCTTTGTCGAGGCTCTCTGGCCTCTCTTCCCACTCTACGCCGGTCGGCCCGACGTGGATTTTGATGCCCTCGACGACATTGTGCGCGCCGCAACCGCGTACTATCCGGATCAAGCCTATTCCGAGGTTCGCGCCGCAACGCCTCTGCATCCACAGCTTCATCTTGGTGAGCCTCAGCCATTGGCCGCACCCACCCAGGGCACGTGCCAACTCGATGCGCTTTTCCGGGCGCAGGTCGGTCTTGCTCAGACGGTCCCCCGTCCTGAGCCGCTTTTTCAGATTGGCCCCAACGGCGACAGTAGGCTTAACCCCGATAGTCAAGATCGTCTTGCCACGCTCCGGGAACGTATCCAACGCCACGCGGGATCACCACGGCGTACTTGGCTCTCTGCTTTTCGTGTCGCAGGCCGGGTGTATTGGTGTGCGGACATCACGGGGGCAAAGCAAGACATCACCGTCCAGATGGCCATTACAGGCCGAACGAATTGGCCCTCCGAGGATGACGTCCTCGACGGCATTCTGGAGTGGGAGGCGGTGGATGATCTGGACGCCTGGCAGACCCTGTTGTTCCTGAGCCAGGGCTCGGACAACGACATGCTCACCGCGCATTATTGCGGTGAGCGCAGCGCCAAGTGGTTCAAGCTGTCGATGTAAACCTCCATGACGCGCCATTCCGGATTGAACGTCATTTTGCCTAATGCAAAGACCTTGATGTACGGCGGGTCCCGACGGATCACCTCCTGGATATAGCCACGATATCGGTACTCGCGCATTCTTTGGGGGGCGATATACAAAACAACATTGCAGGCTCCCTCACCGTCTGGGGCGTCCATCTTATCGATGAACGTGAGACGGAACCCCTCTCGATATGACTTCAGGTGCGCACCGCCGTAGATGACCCGGTTACGTAACCCCGGATAGCAGCGCGCGATGTGCCAAAAGTAGCTCAGCAACGGGACCGTCCCTTCCCCTTTCACCTGAATCGTCAAACGGGCTCGTTCTTCTCGCGTCAGCAGGTGTCTCGACTCTTCAAAGGTGTCTACCAAACGATCCAGAAGCTTCGTCTGAGAATGCCCTGGTTGCCGAGAGGCCCCTGATGCACCGGCATGCGCCTGTGACAATCCGCCGGCGAGATTGGCCCCCTGCGCAACCGAGCTAACTTCGCCCCCCTCTCCCTGCTCATTGTCGCCAGGGTCGAATAAGCCGATAAAGTCCGTCAGTTTCGCCCTCGCCTGTCTCTGCAGAAAATCCGTTTCCGATTCGCCTTCTCTCTGTTTAACGGGTTCCTCGTCACCCAACCAGGGACAACCAGCGACATGCAGGTCCCCGGGGTGTGTCCGAAAATAAGGCGTCGCATAGTACCGCTCATCCTTCGCCAGCTTGTGGACGTTCGCGCCTACGATACGAACCCCCTTAGCTTGGCAAGCCGGATGGCTACAAAGATAGTGAAATTTCTTGGGCCGAGGATCCATCGAAAAATAGGCCATCCGCGCCTCGCCGACAGAAACCGTCCTGTTGAGATCCACACAATAGGCCGACCGTATCCTCTGCATTCCCTGCTCCCACATTTAATCCAGCGCGTCAGTCAAAAGCCCCACCTAAAATTCAACACCAAGACGTTAGGGTTTTCCATTGATCCGAATCGCACTACGGGCAGCATGGTCAGCATCGTGATTGTCAGACACCGGATCCCGCCATGCCTGAACGCCCCGCCTGGTACCACCCTGCTCGCTGGAGCCACCTGTCCCGCTGGAAGCTGTTTTTCGGCCTATGGGCCATCCTGCTTGGTTTGAGCGTGGCGGTGACCGCCATTGGCAGCCTCTTGGCGGGCGGTCTGCAGGAATGGCATGCCCTCATGACCCGCCTGACGCCGTGGTGGGTGGTCTGGCGCTTGGGGCTTTATCTCGTTATAGGGGTGCTCTACTGGCGCCGCTGGCGACCCCGGATCTTGGTCTCAGTGGCACGCGACCAAGATGGCGGCGCCGCCGCGCGGTACCGGTTGGGCCGCAGTGAACGGGCTGTTGTGATCGTTATCGCCACCTTGGAACTGTTCAACGTCCTGTCTTACGCCGGAGGTACCCAATGAGCGCGGATCTGATGACCTTCGGATATTTCGAGCATGTCGTTTTGGTGCTCGGCTGGGTGGTGAACAACGCCATCTGGGGCATGCTCAACGAGAGCATGGTCGCCGCCCTGCCCTTCGTTGCTCTGGTGCTCAGAGAGTGGTACCAAGCCCGCCGGGAGGGAGAGGACGAAGGCAACAAAGGTCTCCTCACGCTGAACCGGATCGAGGCCGGTTTCTACGCCATGATCCTGATCTACGGCTTCTGCACCGCGCCGATCATGAGCGTTAACTTCCAGACGGGCGAATACGACCAAACGCACTTCCAGCAGTGCGGCACCACCGTCTACGACAGCACCGGGGGTACTGGTGCTGGGATGTCGGCCCAAATCCCTCTGTGGTGGGCGGCCGTTCACGCGGTGTCTCACGGCGCGACCAATGCCGCGGTGGCCTCCCTACCCTGCAAACCGGCCTACCAGCACGTCGCTCAGAAGCTGGATGAAACGGTCGTCAAAGACCCCAAGCTGCGGTATCAGCTGAACGAATTTCAGCAGTGGTGTTTCGGGATGGCGCGCACCAAGCTACTGCGCGATTCCGACGGCAACAGCGTACCGCCAGATGTGACGCTTGATGTGGACTGGATCGGGTCCAGCTACTTCCTCAACACTCCTGGTTATTACGACAGCCTGTACGCCGACAAGCCGACTCAGGGCTTTCCGTATGATGCCAACCGGGATGCCGGGCGATCCAGCACCGGACCCGGCCAGCCGGGCTATCCCACTTGTAAGGAATGGTGGGAAACGTCGGGCGTGGGCCTGCGGTCCCGCTTGATGGACCAGGTGGATGCGGACACCCAAAGCGCCCTCTCCACGGTATTCGGGACCAGCTCCGCCGAGGATGCGGCCCTGCGCCGGGTGCTCAAAGGCAACCCCCGCCCGTCCCGGAAGCCAGGTTACGGCAGCACCTTTGCGGACGAGGGGCTGAGTGGCTGGGTGGCCCGCCTGGCCAACGACGCGGCTGGGTTTGTGGGGATGGGGGCCGCCGCTGCGGCCGCAGCCCCTGCGAAAGCGATCATGGTGGACGCCCTGCCCATGGTGCAGTGGTTGACGCTGATGGCCATGATCATGGCCCTGCCCTTCATCCTGGTGTTTTCCGGGTACTCCTGGAAAGTCACGGGGCTCTTCACCTTCATCATGTTCGGCACCGTGTTTATGACGTTTTGGTGGCAATTGGCGGCGTGGTTGGACAACAACCTGACTGAGATCCTCTACGGCGCCGACATGGAAGGCTGGTTGGCGGGCATAGGGAACAGTAAAGAGAAGAGCATCCGGTGGTTCGTCAGTTTCTCCATGTACCTGGTATTGCCTGCTCTATGGATGAGCATGCTTGCATGGGCTGGATACAGGGGTGGCGAGGCAGCATCAACCGCTATTAAGGGTGGCCAACAAGGTGCCAGTGATGCCGGCGGGAAAGGTCCAAGTGCCGCCAACCAGGTAGCCGGGAAGGCAAAGGGAAAAAAATAATCATAAAGGGCAAGCTTTAGACTTGCCCTTCTTCACCAGTTATAGGGATTCCGTTGATCCAATGACAAGCTATTTAGGTGCTCATCATCATCGGTCGCACCGAATGATGAGCTGGAGTCATCTTCGTCGGGGAGAAACGCTATCAAGCCACCATTCATAAGGCCTCGCCCAAAGACTCCGATTGCGAGAAGCCCGATAATGGCAACCGCAATCCAGGCAAAAGCCCATTCCAGCCAAGAACCGAATACCAGTAGAACCAGAGGCAGACCAATGAGCAGCGCCGCCAGGATCCACGCCGTCTGACGACCAGAAACCTTACCTTTGGCCGTGGGCGCCGGTTCGGGGCTCTCTGCCCAGGCACGAGCCTCTTCAGCACGGGTTCCCGCTTCCTGGTTCTGAGCCTTCGGACGTTTTGCGCGCAGGCAATCCCGCCACGCCATCGGTTCGGAGGCCGGCTGCTGTGCCTGCTCCGTCCAATGCCGCGCGTTCTCGGCTTTACGATGCTGTTCCTGGTTCAGGGTGGTCATGACGCCCTCCTGGGTCGTCGAAGTTGTACAATTAATGGCCAGTTTGCCTCAGTGGGTATGGCAGAGCAAGTTGGGCGGTAGCCTCTTCATGCCTTCGACCTTTCATTTCCCCCCTCCCACGGGTTGAGGATGGGCACTCCTGTCGGCTCGAAATCGGCCACATTACGAGTAACAACCGTCATTCCATGCACAAGCGCCGTTGCCGCAATGAGCGCATCACGCTCGCCACGCTTGTCGGGGACGTGTAACCGGGCGCAGCGTTGCGCCACGGCGGTATCAACGGGCAACGTCCGCCCGGAGAACTCCGGCAGCACGTGTTGCTCCAACCACGAACGCAGCACAGCCCCCTGGGTAGCGTCTTTGCGCTCAATCGACAACACGCCAAGCTCCAACTCCATGATGGTAATGGCGGAGACAAAAAGCTCGGCGGCATCGACGCTTTCCGTCCATGCCGCAACGTTTGGATCAGCTTTACCAACCCGAACCTTTCGTAGTTCAGACACAACGTTGGTGTCCAGAACGAACATCATGAGAAATCAGCCGGCTGGGTGTCGATGGCCACACGCGGCGGTTCAAACTCGATGTCCGCAACGTCTGGCATAGCCAGGGCATCAGCGATGTTCCGGCGTTGCTTTGTCAACCGCTGGTATTCCTCAATACTCAGCAGCACATGAGCCGGCTTGCCGCGGTCCGTGATGAACACCGGACCACTCTTGGCCGCCTTCTTTGCGCGGGAAACGTCCTGATTAAGCTCCCGGCTGGATAACGTCGTGATGGTCATGGCGTCACCTCCTACACGAAACTCCAATGTAGGTACGTTACTATATTTGTTGAAGGCTGTCCACAGATAGCGGGTTGTCTATCGTGCCGAAGGCAACAGGCGGCACGTGGGGTCACCCTGCGGCAGGTCAACCCCGTTTCCCGGCGACGTCCCCCCTGTTTCCACTCCGAATTGCTTTTTGATGTTTTCTCTGTCCGCCTCAAAAGCCAATCTGATTCCAGGGCTAGAGGCGGGTGAGCAACCCTTCCTCTCCTCCCAACACCAGTAGGGCCCCGATGACGAGCACAAGTGCAAGCACAATACTAACGCCTCTGTACATTCGCCTGGATCGCCGCTGATCCTCAAGTTGGGAAGACAAACTGTCCTTATCGTCCCCCAACCGCTTGTTCTCATTCGATAACCGGATAATTCGCTGTCTTTGCTGATCGGCCTTGTTTTTATCGTCAAGCCAAGACGCTATCTCTACCCCCATTGCGTACGGCAGGGGAAAATGCTCGCTCGCATACTTCTCAATCAGCATGACATTGTCCGCATGCCCCATAGCGGTAAAAATCGGCCGTTTCAACTCAACCAAATCGTTGACGGCATGAACGCTGCCACCCACTTCATCCAGCCCCTCACCGCCTCCTCTGGCGACCACCACCGCTTTCATTCTGGGATCATTCCGATACTCCGCGATCCTTTCCCGGAAGCCGGTTTCAGAAAATTTGGTACGAATAAATCGAAGCGGAAGGCTTGGATGCCCTTGTTCATTAAGCGCTTTCCTTATATCGCCTTCCGCCGTTTCAGTACAAAATACACACAGGTCGCTCACGTCATGAACGGACAAAAACGCCTTCAAGCTCATCCGCACGACGTCAGGGCTCGAAATTCCCGTCAAGGGCCTCGATTCTGGTGGGGAAAGTGTGATTGTGCTGGTGGCGGACAGTATGAGGTCCGCCCTTCCTTCTTTCATCGCCCGCCTACTGAGGGTTGGCGAACCAAAGAGTTCTACGAAATCGCCTTGCCGAGGCGCCACTTCAGGGCTACAGCGGAATTGAATCTTGTATCCATCGAATTCCAGGTCTCCGTAGATTATTTTGACTTCGTTATCCTTCTGCCAGACTCTTAACTCCGTAACCGTGCCACAGATCGCGACCAGCGTGGGCACTTGCTTGAACAGCGCATTCCCAAATGCCGACTGAATCAGGTTCTCAGGCGTCATCCGAATCACATCGTCCATGATCACCATTTCCTATGCTGACGTTGCCTTATAAAAACTTAAAACGTATCGCCCCTATGTGAGCTGGCTCTTCGCCAACCGCCATAAAGTACGAATAGCCTGTCGCAACTCCTGCTCCCCAACATGGGCCTTCCCCCAATCCAGGATCGGCTGCTGGAGTTTCTGAATCTGATGGGCAGTATCCTCGCCTTTGGCGGTGAGCAGGATATTGGCACGCCGAAGGTCTTCAGGATTGGCGCTGCGTTCCACCCATCCCTCGAAAGCCAGTCTATCAATGATTCGGGTCAGATTACCCGGACGAACCCGGGTCAGCTCGCTCAGTACCGTCGCCGTTAGGGGGCCCTTCTCATACAGTAGTAAAACCACTTCTGCCTGCACCGCGGGCAGGCCCAACGGTTCTACCGCTTCCGCAAACAGTTGGTCAAAGACTCGGCTCGCGGCCTTAGCCGCCTGAATCAGCTCTCGCATCCTGCGTTCTCCATCCTTCATTGCGGTGGCGGCATCCGTCTTGCCTCCACCTCCTCCGTGTATTAGGCGATGGGATTCGCCAGCATACGCTCAATATCGATCGGCTTCCCCGTTTCCAAGCAATAGCCGTATTGACCGTTGTCCAGTCGCTCCTGCACCGCCTCACTATCATCCAGTAACGCCATGAGGTTCATGGCCATATCGCCTCCATCACGATCCCCAAGCCGAAAGTGACGGAAATGATCTGTCAGGTCGGCCTCCATCCTCCGCTTCAGGTCGACCAGACATGCTCGAAAGAAAGCCCCGTTGACGGGCATTCATATAAGCGCTTCGCGGCATACGTCGCAGAGCGTCCTCGGAGGATGGCTTGGCACCGCCCTTCGACGACGATGATGACATGTTTCTGAAAGTCCCGTCCCTTTATAAAGTCAGCGGCAAATACTGAGCCACGAGAAAGCGGCAAATCAATGCCTGTTTTTTGTCAACGGTGACCTTATTGTTCCACAATGTCGCTGCACCTTTTATTCTGGATCTGAAGGTCAGACACTTTCGACAATGCAAGAGCGCATTGCTGCTCTGCCCCGTAAGCAAGATGGCAGCAGGGACAACACCCATGATCGACTGGCACGCCCTGTTTGAGGATTACCAATGGCGGGCACAACAGGTTCTGGATGAACGCGCCGAGCTGTGCCGTCGAGATCCTTTTCATCCGGATGCCTATCCTGATGCCCTTCGAATCATCTTGCCGGGAGGGGCTGAATTGCTGCTGGCTGACACCATGGTGATCCGTGCGGAGCGGCTGCAAGTACACTATGGAGACCAATGGATATCACCGGAGGTCTGCCTGAGCACCGGCGTGATAAGCGGAATCACCGCCCTTTCCGCCAATGGGCATCTTCTGACTTTCACGGAGGATACTCAGATTCTGCGCTATGGTTGCCATTCCCGCCTTCGGGGCCCTGGCGGCGACGTTATTCCGACACGGCGTAATGGTCAAACAGTCAAGACGTATCTCGTGTGGGTAACGGGTACCCTTCAGGGGCTCAGTCCCCCAGGTTGACGCCCTGCCCGAGCTTGCTATGCTTCGCTGAACTCAGCCGGATTCGCTGATGATAGATATTGGAGAAGGATTTCCATGACCAATCCCTTTTCGCTTGGCCGCGATATCCTGGCTGCCCTGGCCACGCCACTCCAACAGCAACGCCTGATCGAAATCGACGCCGCGGCGGAAGGCTTGGTGGTGGAGCGCTTCCGGGGCCGCGAGGAAGTCTGCGGCCTGTACACCTTCACCATCGACTGCTTCATTACCGGCTCGGACCGTCGGGATGAGGACATTGGTGACGTCTTGAACGGCCAGCCGATGACGCTGTCCCTGCGCTGTCCGGATGGCGGCTGGCGCCGCTGGCACGGCGTCTGTGTAGACTCCTATCAATACCGGGACATGGACGGTTTGCCCCGCTGCGAGTTGATCCTGGGTTCCTGGAGTTTCTGGCTGGAAGAGCGCCTGAACAGCGAGATCTTCCCTCAGTGCTCCGCCCAAGACGTTATCGAACGCATCATCGGCGAATACCCCGAAGCCGCCGTCCGCTTCGATCTCATGGTCCCGCTGCCGCAACGGCCCATGATCACCCAGTACCGGGAAAGCCAGTGGGCCTTCTGTCAGCGATTGATGGCGGAATACGGGCTGGCATGGCGTTTTGAGCATCGCCAGGACGGCCAAGAGGATGCCGAGGACGGCGGCCCGCCGGTGACTTTGGTGGTGTTCGACCAGCAAGCCCGCCTGCCGGAAGGTCCCTCCCTGGATTTCCATAATGACCGCTCCGAGGAAAGCCGACCTTCGGTGACCCGCTTCACCGACGGTAGCCGCCTCACCCCCAACGCGGTGCAGGTGGCCAGCTGGCACAGCGGCAAGGTACGCACCGTCACTGGTCGCGCCGAAGCCACCGACCCAGATGGTCTGCCAGTACGGGAGATCTACTGGCACCGCCAGGATGCCCGCTTCGACAGCGCCGAACAGGCGGAACGGACCGCCGGCCACCATCTGGATGCCTTGCGGGTGTTACAACGGGTCCATCGCGGCGAAAGTCGGGTACGCACCCTGGCCACCGGTGAAGCCTTTACCTTGAGCGGCCATCCACGTTGCGATGAAGGGCCCTATGTGGCTCTGGTGGTGGAACACGCAGCGGTGAACAACCTGGGCCACGCTGGCGAGCTGCTCGGCGACGACACCCTCAAGGCCGGCCAGTACCGCAACGCTTTCCTGGCCATTCCGGCCACCACTCCCATAGCCCCTCTGCCCCGCCCCAAGCCCGAGGTGGGCGGCCCGCTGCTGGCGAGAGTGGTGGGCCACCCCGGCGACGCCGTGACCAGCAGTCGCGACCACCAGGTGCGCATCCAATACACTTGGCAGCGCGGGGACGCTCCCAACCCCGGTGGCCTTAACGATACCGGTGCCCCCAAATCGGGTCATGCCCTTGGCGATGCGTCTTCGGGGATTTGGGTACCGGTGGCCGAGGCTCTGGCTGGTCCCAACTGGGGCGCCAACTTCCTGCCCCGGATCGATAGCGAGGTCTTGGTCGAGTTCCGCCAGGGGGACATCGACCAGCCAGTAGTCATCGGCCAACTCTACAACGGCGAAGTGAAGCCGCCGTTCGGCGTCGCCCGGGAAGACGGCACCAACCACGCCGGCACCGTCAGCGGCCTGCAAACCCGGGAGCACGACGGCAAGGGCGACCACAGCCCGACCCTGCAGCGTCTGCTGCTGGACGACACCCCGAAACAGGTGAGCGTGCGGCTGGAAACCAGCCTGGCCCGCAGCGGTCTGGGGCTGGGCTATCTGGTGGATTACAGTGTCACCCCGGGACCCACCCGGCGTGGCGCCCTGCGCGGCCAGGGCTGGGAACTGGCCACCCAGGCCTGGACCACCGTGCGCGCCGGCCGTGGATTGCTGATATCGGCCAGCGCCAAGGCCAAGGGCCAGGGCACCCAGATGGAAATGAATGAAGCGGTGGCCCAGCTCAAAGGCGCGGAACGCACCGCCCAGGCCCTGCATGATGCCGCCACCGCCGCTGGCGCGCCGGGCCTGGCCGGCAATGCCGCGCAAACCGCCTTCCGCGAGGCTCTGGACCCGCAAGTGGACGGCCGCTACACCGCTCCGGTGGCTGGCCAGTCGCCGTTCAAACCGAAGCCTGGCAGCCGGGAAGACAGCGACCAGCCGGTGGAAACCTTCGCCGATCCGAAACTGGTATTGGAAAGCCCGGACCACATCGTCCTCAACAGCGACAAAAGCGCCGCCGCCATGGCCGGCGAGCACCTGCACATCACCACCCAGAGCGACGGCCACATCAGCGCCGGCGACAACCTCGCCCTGGCCAGCGGTGGCAGCGCCGGCCTCTACAGCCACAAAGGCCCGCTCAAGATCATCAGCGAAAACGGCCCGGTCTCCCTGCAGGCCAACGGCGGGCCGCTGGAACTGCTCGCCGACCAGGCCATCACCGCCACCAGCAGTGAAGGCAAGGTCAGCGTCCTCGCTAAGGAAAAAATCACCCTGCAAAGCGGTGAGGTGGAAATCGTCCTCGACGGCGCCAACATCTTCTTCCGCTGCCCCGGTACCTTCACCATCAAAGGTTCCATAAAGTCGTTGGAGCCGGGCCAGGCCGGCAGCGTTTCGATACCAGCCCTGCCCTCTGCCAAGTCAGACCTTCCAACCCAGGAGGCGGTGGATTGGATCGCGTTGGATTATCGAGATCCCGATACGGGGGTGGGCATCGCCCAGGCGGATTACGACATTCTGTTCCAGGACGGTCCCACGGTGTCGGGACAGTTGGACGCGAACGGCGAAGGCCGGCACGAACGAGTGGACAATAAGCCGGTGGAGAACGTGGTGTACAAACCGCGCACACCGGAGACCGATCAGCCCTTTGCCTCCCTCTTCGATCTTCAAATTCCAGACGCCGGTGATAACCATGCCTGAGACGCCAGGCACACCGGACTATCAAGGAAGCGTCGTTCAGTGAAGGAGTCACAAACATGAGCCCGCCTGGCAACGGCCCCACAACGGAACAGGAGCTACGGGACGCCCTGGCATTCCTGACCGACACCTATGTCCGTTTTGATGAGGGGCGCCGCGATGTGGCGATCTGGCTGTGGGAAGCGATTCAGGGGGATTTCAACCTGGATCGCAGTACCGGACAGGTCACGTTCGACGCCGCGATTTCGATGATCCCGGTGGTGGATCAAATATGCGATGTGCGCGACATCATCGCGAACTGCATGCACCTCAATGAGGACAGCTCGGACAAATGGTCCTGGATCGCGTTGTGTCTGACGCTGATTGGCCTTATCCCCTCCCTGGGTTCACTGCTCAAGGGTGTGTTGAAGATCTTCTTCCTGTTTGTCCGCCGTTTTGGAGGGCGTCAGCTTGCCACAGCGATAGAAGAGGCCATGACCTGGGTGATCACTTTCCTGCGCAAGAAAGAGGTGGAGCAGTACTGGAAGGCCCTTAAGATCGATGACATCTTCGGCTATCTCGCCAACGAAACCCGCAAGTTGAAAGGAAGAGTAGATCCTGGAAGTCTGACTCGGGCGTTCGACACCGGCATCGCAAAATTTCGCGAACTGACGGACAAGGTGAAACTCGTCCCTGTCGTAGGGGCCCGCGCCCAAGCGGTCCTGGAGACCGTGCTGAAGATTCGCCGGCAATTCGACAACTATGTCGGCGAGGCAATTGCTCCGATCCAGGAGGTGCTGGACCAGATCATCCGCCGCCTGGACGCTGAGCACCTGCTGTACCGCGGCGCCCGGGTCAACACCCTCAACGTGCATTTCCGAGGAACACTGCCTCAAACCAAGGCCGTGACCTTGATGCGCCAGTCAGACCCACCGCCGCGGTGGTTGAAGGAAGGCGAGCCGCCGCACCCGGGGTTAAATCCTAAGGATGGGGATCTTATGGATGATCTACGGGGAGACTGGCTTGATTTATTGGAGGAGAAGCGGCTCACCAACAGCGACTTTCCAATGCTATCAGATAGGCAGATTACTACATTTCATCGTGTTCGCCCCGATGTCCTTGAGGGACCGCAAAAGCTATATCGTGTGACTTCACCCTCCAACGGCGCAGCCGGAGACTGCTGGATGTTGGAGGAAGACTTTATGAGGTTGATGAAACAGGCGGAGGACCCGAAAAGCGATTGGCGTCAATTCCTGGCGGTGTGGCCCCAGTGGAACCCCAATGGGCAATTCGTGGTGCTGGATATCCCCGCAGGAGGCCGTGTGAATGTGTGGCGTGGTCCCGCCGCCAGTCAGGTCTTGGAGCAAGTGCCTGAAATGGAAGGCAAGTATCTGGAAGGCGGATGGGAGCAAATCGTTATTATGACTGCAGATCAAGGCAATCCGACCGGTACCGTTTCAGATACTTTCCGGTTTTTCCGGCAGTCCGATGACATGAGTGGACGATTGGACCCGACAGAACTGGACTACTCCGCCTTTAAAGACTTACCAGAGGCAGAAAAGGCTCGTCACGTCAGTCTGCGGGAAGCCGTCAATGACCCGCGCATCCAAGGTCCCTATGATACTGGTTGGGGCACCACGGACTTCGACGCCCAGTTGGAGGACGTCAAACTGGGCCTGCCTAATCTGCCTGGGCAAGTGACGAAACAAGGAGACGGCTCATGAGCGGCTCGCCTATGACCCTGAACGTATGGCAAAAGCGTCAGGCCACGGTGCTGTATCACTACACCTCGCAGGCGTACTTACAGGGCCTGAAGGACCGGCTGGATGTGCTGATCGGTGACACGGAAATCACTCTTGATACGGCGCTTCAACAGGGCCGGGACCAGTACATCGCCAATCCGCGCTGGGGATGGCGGGACACCGCGGCCAACTGGAGCACCTACGGCTTCCCGGCGTTGAAGGAATGGCGGCAAAGTGTGATTCATCAGATCGCCCGGCGGGCCATTGAGGTTTATAGCAACACAGGCGCAGAAAACTGCTCCGGCATGCTCCGGAACCTATCCATGGGCTGGACTACCCCCGAGGAGGAAAAACAGTTCGAGGAGGCTTTCAGCGAAGTTTACGGCTATGCCACTTATATCGACAGCCTGATTGGACCACCAAAAAACATGACGGAAAGCGCCTTTAATTCGTATTGGTACGGCTCCCGCACTGACCCGAGCAACCCGGGGATAGCCCACCTTTTCCCCCGACTCCCCAAGTATGTCGTCCATATGGCTGTCGAAGCGGAGACGGGGAAGAAGCCGCCACGCACAGGCGTGTATGTACCTCAAGACGACCCGCTAGGGGCGCTCCAGTTTTGTTGGACAGGAGGGGAAACCAACGGCAGCCCTGGGAAATGCGTCACTTTCAATGATCTGGGAAGAAAGATCATTCAAGCAGCGGGAAGGGATAACTTTTGGGTCAAAGGCCCCGAGCTTGTTAACGCGGTCAAACAATACGCACCTTCGGAATACGAGACTTTTGTGCGCAACCTAAGAGGGCGCAACTTCTCCCCTTCGGAATTGGATAACCCGAATATGGCCAGTCGTTTCCTGAGAAACGAAGGTATGGCACTCAACTCCTGCAAGTGGTACTTCGTCGAACAGATTGAAGGCGAGTACGACGACGCTGTCGAGCCGGTTGATGTTCCGGTACGCCCTCCCCGAACCCCCGGTGGTCAGCCGTGCCCTGAGTCCGGCTGGTGGTTCACCCCGGCAAAAGCGGGCTCCCGCCGTTATTTCAAGAAGGGAGAGGTCATGCCGAGTTTCAAGGGCAGTGCTTACGGGGATACGTTCTGGCAGTGGGATGCCAGGCAGGGACAGTAAGACCTGAGCGATGAATCGACCAGCATATCCTTGCAAGAGCGGTTATCGGCACCGCACCCAGATCATCGGTGAGGCTTGGGACATTGATGGTGAACACTGGGCCGTCCGCAAGCGGGTGCGCTCCCCCCACGGTATTTTCATTGAATACGGCTGGCGGATGGACCAAGTGCCCGGCCCCGGCATCCCCTCTCGGGGTATCAGCCTGATCCTCACGCCGGTATTGGCTCAGGCTCTGCATGACCTCCCTATCTTCAATGAGGCCAAGGCGGCCTTGGAGATCAGCCATACCGCCTTGAATCAGTTACGTCGACGGGTGGCCATGCGCCACCGGGACCAGTTGGACCGCTGGTGGCGGGACCGTATTGATGACCTTAAAACCCTGCCGATAGACACTTTCGCTCGCTGCTACGGCGTGCATCCGGACACCGTCATGGCCTACCACCAGCGGCTGGTCGGCCCAACGCAGACCGGCACCAACCGGACGAGGGAGTACCAGAGGGTAAACCAACTAATGGTGATGTTTCTGGATCACCACGCCGACACCGGGTTCACCAACCTGCGGCACGCCAAGCAGAATCCCGCCATCCCCATGGGGGAATACGGCTATCGAGAGGAGACCCCGCAAGGCCCGGTTTACTTGTTCACCTCCGACACGCTGGTCAAGGCCATTCCGGAATTCACACTCAAGCGGATCTCCCGAGCCCTGGAGGCAACCGGTTGGGTGGAAGCCTCGACCTGGGTCAACGGCGAAAAACCCATACCAAAGCCACGCCGCATCAGCGGGCGCCGTAGTCTGTACTATCACGTGCATCGCCCCAATTCGTGACCTTACTCCGGTGCGAAGGGTTGCGCTGGCCCCAAAAGCTTGACACCCCGCCGCCATCGTTGATTAGATATTGATCGAACACCCTCACCGCTGGGATAAGCGGCCCCTTGAAAAAAGCCTTGTCGGATCGTGAAACGAGGCAGCCTTCGGGCTTCGATCCACTCTCAACCCTCGCCAGCCGGCAACCTTCGACACCTTTTTCCATATCACCCCAACGGGGAAACACATCCCCATGGGGCACGCTTATGCGTGGTGTTTCTCCGTATTTCCTTAACGTTAAGGAGAATCACCATGAACCCAGCTCAGTCCACTCAACCGACTCAATCTACTCAAGAAAAGCAATACTTCGATCTGCACACCACCGGCATCGGGTACCTGAACCGTATCCGCGAAGTGTCTCCCAAGAAGGGCAATCCCTTCCTGGCGTGCAACATCGCGGCGCTGTCCGGGGCCTCCGACGACGTGACCTACGTCCGCTTCGACTGTCGTGTCAGCGGCAAAGAGGCCGCCGCGTTGGTCCAGCAATACGAAGCCGCCGTACAGCAGGATCAGAAGGTCCTGATCAGCTTCAAAATCGGTGACTTGTGGGTCGATACCTTCACCTACACCAAAGGCGACAAGACCGGCCAGACCGGCGTCAGCCTCAAAGCCCGTCTGCTGTTCATCAGCTGGATCAAGGTGAACGGTCAATTGGTCTACAAGGCGGAGCGGCCGCAGTTGGAGCAGGATCCGTCCGGGCAAGCCCATCAGGGTGGCCAGGACGATCAGGCTGAAGCCGCGTCTTCCGAGGACAGCCCGGCACCCGCTGCCGAGGCTTCACCCTCACCGAAGGAAGCCCCACGTCAGTCCGCTCAGACCGCACTGCCTGAAACCGTCCAGCTGTCCAAGGACGCGCCGGACTTTCAGGAACGCAAGGCGGCACTGAAACAGCAAGGCTATCGCTTCGACGGTCAGGCTAAAGTGTGGCGTTTGCCCACCGATGCGGCCAAGGCCGCCATCGAGGCGCAACGCCAAGCCAACGCCCAAGACTGGGCGCGCAGTGCTCAGGCCACCGCTTGATTTTTTTAATCCTCAATCCAGGCCCCGTTTTCGGGGCCTTTCCTGTCATTCCACCCACCGTCCCGGGGGCCTTGCCCCACGGGGTCAGTGCCTCCTTCAGTGGTTCATCAGGAGGCTTTAATGTCCCTCAGTTCAACCCCATCCATCAATGACGGCGCTCTCCGCACCCCCATCGACTACACCAGTATCCAAACGCACCCGGTTATTCGCGAAGCGATTGGTATCCTGGAGGCCCAGCTCTTCAAACGCGAAGCCTCGCTGACCAGCTCTGTGGCTGTTCGCGAGTATCTCCGTCTGCAACTGGCCAGCGAGCCTTTGGAAGTGTTCGCCATCGTCTTCCTCGACAATCACCATGGCGTCATCGCCTACGAACCCTTGTTTCGAGGCAGCATCAGCGGCGCTGCGATCTACCCTCGCGCCGTGGTCAGACGGGCCATCGAGCACAACTGCTCCGCGGTCATCTTCGCCCACAACCACCCTTCAGGCGACACTGAACCCAGCCGGGCCGACCGGGATGCAACAACTCGTTTAAAAGCGGCCCTGGACCTGGTGGATGTCCGTGTTCTGGACCATTTCATCATCGGCAAAGGCACGCCTCTGTCCTTCGCCGAAGAAGGCTATTTATAACCACCCGGGCCTCATCGGCCCTCCCCCTTTTCCATTCCAAGCTCTGCCCTGCCCGCCAGGGCTTTTCCTTTCCTTCTGGAGTCTGTCCTATGATTTCCTTATCTGGCCAATTGGCCATCCGCACCATTCACGGGCGCAACGGCGCGTTCAACGTTGGCCGCCTTTCCACCTCCATCGGCGATTTTGTCGTCAAGAATGCGGAGCTGGATCAGTACCACGAAGGCAAGTACGACGGTGATTTTCTGATCACCGCCATCCGTCCCACCCACTACCTCGCTAACGGGCGACTGGTGATCGAGATTCGCGCTCAGTTGGACGGTATGACGCTGTCCGGTATCGATGCCCTGAGCAACGACGATGCCAGCCGTCTCAGCACGGAAGAACCCGACCCGGCTGACGAGCCCATTCAGCCAACGGCCCATGCCCCTCAACCCTCAGCGCCCAACGCTGCCCCCGCACCGTCGGAGGAATCCTCCGCGCCCCAGGACACACCGTCCGAGGGCCAGGCGAACGCGGACGGGGACGACGCCAAGCTGTTTGGCCCCCTGTGGCCTCTCTCAGACGCCGTGAAACTCGACGCCACCGTGGACCGGCGCCGGCTCCGCCAACAGTGCGACCGGCTCCATCAACTGGGGTACGAGTTCGCGCCCCTCTCTCAGGACTGGCATCGCGTCAGCCCTTGAGGGCCCTTCTCACGTCATCAGCACCACGGTCCTGTGGTGCTTGCGCGCTGCGCTAACCCTTCGGTGTCTTGGGCCTCTGTCGGCCCGCACTGCCTTTCACTCGGATAATCAGGAAACCACCATGTCTACCTCTACTCACTGCACACCGCAGGCGCTCTATCGCATCGAAGAATGCCCCGATCTGATGGTCGATGGGCACGTCGGCGATGAGCGCGGCAACCTGGTGTTCTTGTCCCTCTGGGGCCGGGACACCGCGATCCAGTCCTTTCTCGCTCGGCTGACGCTGGGGCGCGATGAACAAGGCCTGGACCATTTCCACCTGATCTTGGAGCAGGACAGCCGCGTTTCGGTGTTCGTGCCCAACACGGACCACCTGGAAAAACGCACCACCCGGGCCTATCGCCAGACCCTGTTCGGCACCCTGGTCCATGTGTGGCTGTTCGACACACGCTGCCTGACGCCGGACCGCACCAACGGCACCGCGCTCACGCTGCTGCCCCGAGGCGTCCCCAATACCGATCCACGGTTATGGCAGGCCGTGCGGGAGACCTGCGCCTTGCCCCTGCTGGATCATTGGCGCGACACCGTGCTGACGCTGCTGTGGGACCTCAACATGCTGGGGCGCCTTCCAATGACCCTCGGGCCGCTGGAAGGGGTTCGGCTCACGCTGGATCTGCCACGACTGACGGACCTGCTCGGAGAACGCATTCGGGCCGGGACGCTGACCGCGTCACCACAGCCTCGCAAAGCCCGGGCCGCCTAGCGGCCTGGGTTCCGGCAACCGCCTTTCAAACCCCATCCGGGCAGGGATTTCCCTGCCTGACTTCCACACCGCTTATCACAATCAGGAGAGCCCTATGGCTTTGATGTTCCCGCGCCTAGCGCGCAACTTCGCCCGCAATGGGTACTTCCCCACGGACGAGCCCACACTGGAGCGGACCTTGTCCGCTCTATGCCCCGCCGACGGTCCCATGGCGATACTCGACCCCTGTGCCGGCGAAGGCGTCGCCCTCGCCGAGGCGGCACACGCCCTGGGCCCCGATGCCGTCACGGCCTACGCCGTGGAGTACGACGGCGAGCGCGCTCAACACGCCCGGACCTTGGTGGATCGGTGTGTTCACAGCGATCTGATGGACATGATGATCACACGCCAATCCTTCGGGCTGCTCTGGCTCAATCCGCCCTATGGTGATTTGGCCAAGAACGCCGACGGGGTGACCGACTACGCCGGCAAAGGCCGGGCACGGCTGGAAAAGCTGTTCTACCAGCGTGCCCTTCCTTTACTGCAGTACGACGGCATTCTGGTGTTCATCGTCCCTGCCTACGTGCTCGACCGAGAGTTGGTGGGCTGGCTGACCCGCCATTTCACGGATTTGACGGTCCACCAGGCGGTGGAGACGCAATTCAAACAGGTGGTGATCCTCGGGCGCCGAGTTCGGCAACGGGACACCGTGCCTGCCGAGGCCAAAGCGGCCCGCGATCACCTGTTGCGTATTGGCCAAGGAGAAGCGGCCGCGGACACGCTGCCGCCCACTTGGCCCCATCGTCGCTACACCGTCCCCTGTACCCGGGTTCTGCCCGAGCACTTCTACCGTGTCACGCTCGAACCTCAGCAACTGGCCGAAGAGGTGCATCGTCTGCGAGGGCTGTGGCCCACGGCGGACGCCTGCTTCGGCGCCACACACCGCCCGGCCCGGCCGCCGGCTTGCGCGCTCTCGCAGTGGCATCTGGCGTTGGCCTTGGCGGCCGGCGCCATTTCCGGGGTGATTACCGCCCCCAGTGGCAAAGTCCTCGCTGTGAAGGGGGACACCCACAAGGAAAAAACACAGACCTCGGAGTTCGCCGAACGTGAAGACGGCTCCATCGCGGAAACGCGTATTCTCACCGACCGGTTTGTTCCGGTGATTCGGGCCTGGGACATGACACCCGGCTCCGCGACGCAGGGGCAGATCCTGACTATTCGCTAACCCCATTTCGGCGCGTCACGCCGGAATATCCACTCCACATAGCCACCCCACCGGGGCCACACCGCCCCGAAAGGGGCGTGGTGGGCCCGTCATTCAATGAGGAGCTTCACCATGAAGACACTTACCCCCTCCACTCCGGCTTCGTCCGTTGTTTCCAGCGACCGTGACGAGGCTACCCTGACCGCTCTGACCGTGGGTCTGTCCGACTTCGTCGAGGAATTTGGCGACGAACTGCTGGCCGCCCTGAATCAGGCGAACCCGCCCGTTTTCGACGGGCAGCCCCGCCAGGAACGTGAACAGGTCCTGGCAGGCCTCTCCCGGACGTTGTTTCCGGCCCAGGCCCGGACGGTACACGCCGTCACTGAGTTGCTGATCAACCGCGGTGAACCCGCCGCGATCGTCAACGGGGAAATGGGCTGCGGTAAAACCACCGTGGGCATTGCCACGGCGGCCGTGTTGCACCGGACCGCAGGCTACCGGCGCACGCTGGTGCTCTCCCCACCCCACCTGGTCTATAAGTGGCGACGGGAAATCCTGGAGACCGTTCCCGACGCCCGCGTCTGGGTGCTCAATGGCCCGGACACCCTGTCCAAGCTGCTAAAACTGCGGGAGACATTGGGCTCTCCCATCGAAGGGCCGGAGTTCTTTGTTCTGGGCCGTGTGCGGATGCGCATGGGGTTCCACTGGCAGCCGGCGTTTCAGCGCCGGCGGCGCCAATACGGCGAGGAAGCGGTCTGTCCGGACTGCGGCAGGACCCTCACCGACCCGGACGGCGAGCCGATCCGGCCCGCGGCCCTCGACGCCGAGGACACCCGCCGCAAATGCGACGGGTGCGGCACACCGCTTTGGACGTTGGTGCGCCCCAGGGGGCTGTCCGCGACAGACCGCTCCGCGGCGGTGCTCAAAGCCCTGAAGCGGATCCCAACCATCGGGGAAGTGACCGCCCGACGGCTGATGAAAACGTTTGGCGAGGCATTCCTGGCGTCCATGCTGGGGGACAACCTCTACGAGTTCATCAACCTGATGGACGCCAACGGCCAGTTGGTCTTCTCCGACCGGCAGGCTCAGCGCATGGAGCGCGCCATGGCCAATATGGAGTTCGGCTTTGGCGAAGGCGGCTTCCAGCCTTCTGAGTTCATCAAGCGCTACTTGCCTCAAAACACGTTCGACCTGCTCATCGCCGACGAGGCGCATGAGTACAAGAACCGAGGCTCCGCCCAGGGCCAAGCCATGGGCGTCCTGGCGGCGAAGACCCGCAAGGTCCTGCTGCTTACCGGTACCCTCATGGGGGGCTACGCGGACGACCTGTTTTTCTTGCTGTTTCGGGCATTGCCTTCTCGGATGATCGAGGACGGCTACCGTCCGACACAGCGAGGCAGCTTGTCGTCCGCCGCCATGGCGTTCATGCGGGACCACGGGGTGCTCAAGGACATTTACTCCGAGAGCACCTCCGCGGCCCACAAGACCGCCAAGGGCAACAAGGTCACGGTTCGGACCACCAAGGCCCCCGGCTTTGGCCCGAAGGGCGTACTGCGTTACGTGCTGCCGTTCACGGTGTTCCTGAAGTTGAGGGACATCGGTGGCGTGCTGCCCCCGTATGACGAGGAATTTCGTGACGTGGCGATGACCGAGGAACAGGAAAGGGTCCACCAGACTCTGGCCTGCCAGCTCACCGCCGAGCTAAAGCGGGCTCTGGCACGTCGCGACACGACCCTGCTGGGCGTGGTGCTGAACGTCCTGCTCGCCTGGCCGGACACCTGCTTTCGGGCGGAGACGGTCAAGCATCCTCGGACCCGGGAGCCGCTGGCCTTCGTGCCCGCGCAGTTCTCCGACACCGACGTCATGCCCAAAGAGGCGGAACTCGTTGAGATCTGCCGGGAAGCCAAGGCGGAAGGCCGTAAAACCCTGGTCTATACCGTCTACACCGGCCACCGCGACACCACGGCCCGCCTGAAGGGCATCCTGGAGCGGGACGGGTTCAAGGTGGCGGTACTGCGCGCCAGCGTGGACGCGGCCCGGCGGGAAGACTGGATCGCCGATCAGCTGGAACGGGGTATCGATGTGCTCATCACCAACCCCGAACTGGTGAAAACCGGCTTGGATCTGCTGGCCTTTCCCACGATCGTGTTCATGCAATCCGGGTATAATGTGTACTCGCTGCAACAGGCCGCCCGCCGCTCCTGGCGGATTGGTCAAACGCAGCCGGTGCGGGTCATCTACCTGGGCTACGCTCGAACCTCACAGATGACCTGCCTGGGGCTCATGGCGAAGAAAATCACCGTGGCCCAGAGCACCTCGGGGGACGTGCCAGAATCCGGACTCGACGTTCTGAACCAGGACGGTGACTCGGTGGAAGTGGCCTTGGCCAAACAGCTTGTCACAGCGTGAAAAACCTTCGGCGGCCCCATGGGCCGCCTTTTTTTTACTCTACGTAATGACCGCCATCTCTTCTGTTCTTTTCTTCATCTTCTTTTCGACGAAGAGGCGGATGGTAGATCCAATTTACGTCAGGCCCATCAAACCATGCAGAGTAGATGTATCTGGCTGCTCCGAAAACACCAAGAGCGGCAAATATGACGAAAACCCTTCTCACCATCGTGTACCGCTCATAAACTTTATAAAGTTGGCCAAGAATGCTCCCATCAAAACCGCCACAGGAAACACTAACTCTCCAGGCAATCAGAATCATCAGAAAAGCGGACAGGATTAAAATTACAGCATCTTGAGTTCTCTCATTTTCCTTCTTCCATTTCTGGCGCCTTTCCTTGTAGTAGTCGTACAGAAATACATCACCGCTCTCTAAAGCTTCGCTCAACACCTTTGACGAACCGACAGAGGAATCCGGCTTCTTCCATCCTGACTGACCAAACCAGCGGGCAGGAAACACCTGGAATAAAACATCTCTTACCAATGTAAAGCATAATGGCAAAATAAAAGTCACCATCATGCTGAACACCGCGATCACGAAGAACAGCCACACCAAATCCTGAGCTTCAAAGGCACTTTGTTCGTAGTACGCAAGAATGCCCGCCTTTCTATAAATCAGGGACATGATGTCGAGAAACAGTAGGAAAGACCAACACCGTAGTGCCCAGCGCGGATCCCATGCCCGCTCCCAGCTTCCCCAAATACCGGGTGCCGTTGTCTCACTGCTGTCAGTGTTCTTGCTACCAAACATACCATCCTCCGTTGATGAATAAATGTCATTTCCCTCATGGGTTCTTAGCCCTGTTTCCGTAGGGCATCCAAATCGGAATGCCTTCCCTGACGGCCAGTCTTAATAAATGATCGATGCCCCTTCCGCCGTTCAGGGCAACGATGCCATCGGGATGCCCGTGCTCGATCACCAGGCGATTCAGGTGCCGCCAAGCGCCGTCACCATGGCGCCGTACATTTAAGGCGTAGACAATGTGGTCAACCCCGTTCGATGCGGCCCAGCGTTGCGCGGTATCCGCATGCGGGTGGCCACCGTGAATCAGCGCCACATCGATCTTCCGGAGCGACAACAACTGCCCCAGCGCCTTGAGACAGGCATGGGGGGAACCGCCTGCCTCACCACCACAAATCAATACTCGGCCACTGTTCATAATGACAGTATAGAGTCTCGTCCTTGAATCCTGCAACAATGGGTGTGGCTCTCGCCGCACAAACCGTGTGGTCCCTTGCCTTAACGCCCCGCCGGATCGTGAAACGGGGCGCGGCCGCTTGGCTCGATCCAATCTCTAACCTCGCCTTCCATGGCACTCTTTCAATCATTTCACCCCACGGGGAAACACTTCCCCATGGGGCGCATCCGCGCGTGTTTCTCCGTGCTTATTCAGGAGACGCACCATGCCTACGACCCAACCCCGTTTCCCTTTGGGAGCAACTGTCATCACTCCGGGTGCCGCCGCGGCGTTTGCCGACACCAACGTTCACCCCGCCCACTATCTTCAACGTCACCGTCACGGCGACTGGGGCGAGATGCCGCCAGAAGACCAGGCATCAAATGAAGAAGCACTCACCGAGGGATACCGACTGATGTCGAGCTATTCCATCGCCCCTCACACCACGATCTGGGTCATTACGGAAGCGGATAGGAGCGTCACCACGCTACTTCTGCCTTCCGAATACTGATTGACCTCGACTTTTCCTCTCCACCCGGGAGCCCCTCCCGGATGGAGGGACTCCCCGTATTCCGGGATTTATCATGAAACGTCACCCATCACTCCGTGAGACGGAGCAAGCGATCATCGACGCGGCCTGCGGGCTGTTGGAGCGTCGACTGCGCCGACAGTATCATCGACACACCGAGGTGTTCGACAAACCCGATGACGCGGCGAAGTACTTTCAACTCAAGCTGTCCGGTCAAGAGCAAGAAATGTTTGTCGGCATCCTCTTGGACAATAAGCACCGGATGCTACGGTACGAGGCGTTCTTCCAGGGCACCGTTGACAGCTGTGCGGCGCATCCGCGAGAGATCGTCAAGGCCGCGCTATCCTGCAACGCCACGAGCCTGATACTGGCGCACAATCACCCATCCGGCGTGCCTCAGCCCAGTGCCGGTGACCGCGCAGCAACAAACCGAATCGACTCGGCCTTGGAGTTGATCGGCGTTCGCTTGCTGGACCACATCATTGTCGGCCACGGTCAATGGTTCAGCTTCAGCCGACACGGCCTTCTCTAGCCCTCGCCCCGCATTTTGCGGGGCGTTTTCGTTTGGGGCACTTGGTCAAGGTAGACATATTTGCCCAAGACGTTGATACGCAACCTATTGAATTGACTTACCTTTCAGGCGTATAACGTCTGGCAGTGCCCATTGAGGATGCAATGGGCACTTTGGGGATAAAATTCCGAGCACTGAGGATGGACTCTCATGTCTCAAGCGCGATGTTTAGGTGACCGCAACGGCCAGACCGTGTGGGTCACCATTGGGTATCGAGAAAGCCTCCGGGGGTATTACATGGTCGTGGAGTCACAAGACGCGAAGGGCCATCGGCACGCCGTGTACTCCAGTGCGTTCCGGCGGCAGCTGCTGAGTTACCAACGGGAGCTGAAGCGATTAGGCATTACCGTCCCCCAACAGGTATTCCGGCAGGCGGCCGAGCAAGGTTCACGGCACCAGGCGTTGTATTCGATGGATCCATAGGGCGATCAAGGTAACGGGCGCCCCTATTCCCACACGCCTTCTGGCGGAAACCCGCCGCCCCATGTCACAATACGCCCATCACCCGCTGCCACGACGGTCATCGTGGTCCCTTGCCGCTTGCGGCATGACGCCCTGCCGGATCGAGAATCAGGGCGGCCTCCGGGCTCCGATCCTGCCCTCCCGCCTATAACGACACTATAACGGCGCACCTACGAAGGGAGGCGCTCAACGACGCGCCGGTGGTGAACCGGCGTTTCTTCTTTTTAATCCGAACCTCGTTCAAGACAACGCCATCGGGCTCACTGATCGTGCCGGCACCGGTTCGGGCCATGCTTTCCCCAGGTCGTTTCCCTTTTTTCTATTTTGAGACGGCCCGGGGAAGGCATGGCCTTCATCAACCACGCCGGCCGCCTGCCGCCGGACACCGGCAGCGCCCCTTTGTGCGGACCACCCCGGTGGCCGCGCCCGATCACGTTCCGGTCCCACACCCTGATCTGGACCAGGCAATGGTGATGGTCGCACGGCAAGGCCAAAAGACTGTTGCAAGGGTTTTGTTCATCAACACGCAGGTGCTGCATTCCACGTCTCATCGCACCCGCCCGCATCCCAATCTGCCCCACCCCGCACACCGCCAAGCCACACGCCGAAAGGGTGTGGCTTTTTACGTTGCGCCCACGACCTGGATGCCACCAATCACTACCCTGCCCCAGCCCACCAAAGGACAGAGGGTATTCGGGAAATCGTGTGGAAATTTGGCTTGCGCAATGCGCTCATTGAGCGTATCTTTAAATCCATGGAAGGCGCAGAGCCGACCACCGCCCCGGCGGAACCGGGCATCCTGATAGGAGCAACATCATGAGCACGTTCTTCATTCGCGAAGCCAACACCGACTGGCAAGCCACCTCCGCAAAAACCTTGGCAGGCGCCAAGCGCGCGGCATCCTCAGCTCAAATGTTCCAGGGCACCGACATCTTCGTCGGCATCCAGTGCGGCGACGAAATCCGCGTCGTTTCCCAGAAGCTCCACCCGGACGCACTGAACATGGCATCAAAAGGCCGCTGGGAAGACCGTTAAGGCATGCAAGCCCCGCTCAACGCGGGGCTTCTCTCATGGAGACGATCATGGACAACGACGACAAGAAGCCGGACGCCCTAATCCACCTGCGTGTGCCTGCCGAGGTGAAGGGCCGCTGGGTCAAGGAAAGCCGACTGGAGGGAATGAAACTGACCGACTGGATTACGGGCCGCGTGGAAGCCAAGGCCCTGAGCATCGCCGAGGTGCTTGAAGAAGCGGCAGCTATGGCCAGGTCGCTTGAGGACTCGCCGATCTTCTACCGCAACAAGCTCTGCGCAGACGGGATCGTGACAATCCAGCAGCAGGCCGCCCGATTCTCAGCGGCCACGGATGACGCTACTCGGCTCGATGCCGCGCTGTGGGCGCGCGAGGGGTATCAGTTGCTCAGTTCGGGGCTACCGGACAGCTATTCCGGGGCCGTTCCGAATGAAGGTCGCACGGGCTGGGTAACAGCGTCCCAAATGGCCCGCCTGTTCGGCGGAGAAGCCCTTTGGATTGAGCGATGCCAGCAGGAACTTGGCGGCGCGGGGAAGGAGGACGGCAGATGAAGCCCGCCACCCATGCTCGATCTGCGGGCAGCCTATACCAAGGCGAAAGAAAGGAAGCCGGCACGGCAGCCCGCCGAAGACGTGTGGAGAAGACTGCCGAAAGGAGAGAAACGTATGAGGAAACGCAGTGAACAATGAGCCCACTCCCGCAGAGATCCGCGGCGCCCGCGAGGCTGCAGGGTTATCTCAGACGGCAGCCGCTGAGCTAGTGCATAGCAAGTTGCGCACATGGCAGCAGTGGGAGGCCGGCGACCGAAAAATGCACCCTGGCCTATGGGAGCTGTTCCGGCTGAAGATCGCCACGCTCATTGCGCATACCTGATTCCAGCCGCATCAACGCGATAATCCGAATACCCAGGACAGATACAACCATCAAATGGCGCAAAGGGCCGGTACCGGCAAAAGGGCTGACGGGAAGGGGCAGAGCGAAGGGCAAAGGCCCTATCCGAAAGGGTCGCAGCGCCTTCGGCGCCGCACGACAAGAAGGCAAAGGGTTACAAGCGATTTAACACAAAGCCAGATGAGCTATAACAGTGGAGAGATAGACCGATGCGCGTGAGGAGGGAGGGCTGATCTCGCGAATTAAGGTCTACTGAGCCGGAGACCGCCGGCGCAGTTCAACAGGAAGGAGTCGCAATCTCACTGGAACCCCCAAGAGCGCCTCCGCTTCGTCTTTCATTGCATTCTCACCCATGATTCCGGTTTCCGATCGAATAGTAAGAACCACGCTGCCTTGCTCAGCGTCGGTTCCAATCCCTTGCAACGTTGGGAAAAGCTGACGCAGTTCTTCTTCATGAAAATCAATCGCTTTCCTGAGCTCGGCGGCATCATAAACAGGGCTGACCTCATCGGACATACTTCCACCCCAAACGGCAATCAAGACGACCGATGCGGCGACAACACCGCAGGCAGCCAACAACGAAACTGATTTTTTCATCGAACATTCGCCGCAATCTGAAACTAATTTACTTCGGAGTTCCCGGCATAAACCAACACCGAGAACTCCGGGAGTAGCACTAAACGTTAGGGACCATACAGTAACTGGAGTCCCAGGGATGATAGCCGATCAGTGCTTTGATACACCGCCAGAAGACAATCCCCAATCCCGGTCCCCGTAGAGGCGCCGGCGGAGTGGATACCCGTTGCCACCGTGCTTACAAACCAGGGGCCACCGCTATCACCTCCCGCACAGGCCAGGCCGGTTCCAGAACTCGGCGGCACCATCGAGATCCAAGTGGCATCACAGGGAACAGGATTCGAGGCCGGACCGCAGGTGTAGGAGGTCGGCTGAAAGTCTGTGGCATCAACGTCACCGCAGCTATAACCTGTCGTCGAGCCATAGTGGCAGAAGTTATTCCCCACCGCTGTGCTGGCCTGAGTACGTCGCCCTGTCAAAGTTCGCGGCGTTGTCGTGGAGTTCGCATAGAACTTGGGTTCTTCCGTAGCTGTCGAGGTATACCACTGTTCATCATTCCTGGCCGTAAATGACCGGGCTTGATACGTGAGGGCTGCGGAAGCCCCGTCAACCCCGGTATAGTTGGCGTTACCGGGCCCACAGTGAGCAGCCGTAGTGACCCCGGTCGTCGTTCCAGTGGTTCGTTTTACCACGAACGCAGTGGTGCACCCCATGTCCAGGCTGCCACTCCCCCGAACCGCTTGCCGTTCCAGAGGAACAGGGATAGTCCGAACCCGAACAGGTACCCCGAGGTCCTGAGAAGCAGACTCCGCTTTCGATCTCATCTGGCGCGATTCCTTATCGCCCCCCAATACAGTCAGTACCACTTCCCCCGTTCTTGGATCGGTATGAGTCCCTTGCAGGCCTGGAAAGGTCGCTTTGAGGGTATCCGGATTCGTGGCAATCGCCTGTTGGAGTTCTGCCTGCGTATGTGGTGCACCGACAACGAACTCCACCGCCACCTGTTCGTCGGATACGTTGAAAGCTCGCGAGGCGACCCGCTCATTCCCCTTTAGTCGAACGACGATCCGTTCCGTCGGGGCATGTTCAATGTACAGGCCAGCCAGACGATTTTGGTATTGATCCCGCAATCGCGCGACCACATCACCTGCCGCAGCTTGCCATTTCAGGCGATGCAACGCTTCATCCTCATTGATGCTGTAGATCTTGGAGAATTGGGCCGCTTCCGCCTTCAGACCCTTTTCAAATTCCTCTGAAGTCAATTCATTAGCCAAACCAGTTCCGGAAACGGACCAAACCAGGACGGCAAGCGCGCTTCCCTTCATTACGTTCTTCCACATGAGCAAAGTCCTCCGCGTTGAATTGTGAAGATTCCATTCCATCATGATCCGCCTCAAGCCAATCGCGTTGTTTCAGTTCGCGACATGGCGTCTACCGCAGCGGACAAGGCTAGGTTTATCAGCCGCCCCGCATGAATTCAACGCGGTTCCGATCCATTACAAAAAGTTCACCGGAATCTTCGGTATAACGTAAGCACGGCCCTCCATTGTGACATCGACTTCCATATTTCATCTTGGAGACCCGCAATCAACGCAGTAGGCAACAGAAAACCCATCACCATCCTGTTCCCATTTTCCCTCCCCGCGCCCCTGCAACAGAGCTACCGTCCGCCACATGATGCGGACAACACTCCAACAGGTTCGGCGCTGGTTCCAGGCGCCCAATGACGCCACTGTGCCTCAGCGGCCTTCCTATGGCCGTTTTGAGGTCCAGGGCGCGGATGCCCTGTTGGCGCCGCACAACGGCCTGGTCTCCACCTTGAAAGGTCTGGCCGGTGTCCCCGAGTCGCATTGGCAGCGGTTGTATCAGGCGCTGCTCGATCGCTTCGCGGCTTTGGTCCAGTTGCTCCCCGCGTCAGAGGCCCACCACCACGCTGGGCCAGGTGGTTTGCTGCGCCACGGCCTGGAAGTGGCCCACAACGCCCTTTTGTTGAGACGCGGTATCTTGCTGCCGCCGAACGCCAGCCCTGAAGAGCAAGCCAGTCAGCAGGATCTGTGGACCTACGCCTGCTTTACCAGCGCCCTGCTCCACGACCTGGGGAAACCCGTGGTGGACCAGGAGATCACGCTTTACCACACCGATGGATCCGGCCACTCCTGGACGCCCGTGTCCGGCCCTATGCCTGAGGGCAGCCAGTATCAAATGACCTTCCGGCACGGGCGTGCCCATCGCCAACACGAACGGATCGCCCCGCTGCTCGCTCCCATCCTGCTGCCGCAACACGGACTGGACTGGCTGGCCTCGGCCCCTACCCTGCTGGACGCCTGGCTGGCGGCCATTCAGGGGGCAATGGAAGACGCCGGCCCCTTGGGCGCCATCATCGCCAAAGCCGACCGACGCTCCGTTGCGGAGAACCTGGCCGGTGGCGTCACTCCCCAGATGCCCACGACGCGGGTCAAGCCTTTGGCCGAACGCCTGCTCACCGGGCTGCGGCACCTCATCACTTCTGGAGAACTACCCCTCAATCGCCGCGGCGCGGCGGGCTTTACCGATGAGCACCACATCTGGCTGGTATCCAAACGCACCATCGATGCGCTGCTGGTGCATTTGATCGAGGAAGGCCAACCCGGCATCCCCACTCGCAACAGCCGCGTGATGGATGAGCTGCAACAGCATGGGATTGTGGTGCCGAATGAGGATCGGGCCATCTGGCTTTGTGACATCACCATTGATGACTGGCGCCAATCGTTAACCTGCCTGAAGATCGACCTCAGCCGGATCTGGCCCGATCCGGATCAGCGCCCTTCAGGCACCGGCGTCACCGTCCAACCCAGTACCACCAAACCCACGACGGATGTGAATTCCGATGAGGAAGCCGATCAGGAGCACCGCCCATCGGCACCAGACTCACAAACACCGCCGGTGCATGCCAATGAGCCGGACTTACCGCTACCCCCCATACCCGCGTCCACTGGCCATCCGGATAGCCATGACGGCAAAGACATCGCTGACGACCTGGCGTTGCCGCTACCAATGGATATCAACACCGACAGAGGCTCCAGCGAAGGGGTAACCGAGGACCCCGGCAAACAGGTTGAAGCGAACACGAGTTCGCCAACCAATCCCAGGCCTACCACGCCGGCGTCGCCCCCACCGTCACCTATAAAAAACGAAGCTGATCAGGCGTCAGGCGACCCAGGCAAGCAGTTTCTGGCTTGGTTACGCGATGGTCTGGCCACGGGCCGGTTGGCGATCAACACACCCCAGGCCCGCATCCACGTTATCGAACAGGGCCTGGTTCTGGTCTCCCCCGGCATTTTCAAAGACTTCAGTGCGGCGCGCTGGAACCACGTCCAGAAGCGATTCCAAAAGCTGAAGCTGCACCAGCGCACCCACGACAACATGAACATCTGGACGTGCAAGGCCACTGGCGCCAGAAAACAAGCCCTGATGAAGGTGTATTTGATTTCCAAGGCCGAGATCAGCGAGTTGGGATTGACACTGCCGCCACCCAATCCGGCGGTCACTCTACTACCGATGGCTTAGTCACTTCGTCATATCAAGTGACAAACAGAAACACTATAACCTTTCCCAGGGCGCGGAGAGCGCCCCTAACCACCATCAAGGAGGACACGTTAATGACCATCATGGCCACACTACCAAGGACGCACTTACAACACGTATTACAAGACTATCTGAGGATCCGGCTGCTGAAGCCCGATTCGGTGGGCTGCTACCAGGACGCCGTTCGTCGATGGATTGACGAGACCGGACTGGATGACCTGAAGGCGATTACCGCTGACGACGTGATTGATTGGCGCAACCGGTTATTGGTGCGGATTGCCCGCACCACCTGGAACAAAGAGCGCCGACACCTACGCGCCGTCGCCAACCACGCGCTGGCGCAGGGTTTAATTGAAAAGAACCCGTTTGTCGAGGTGCCGGCCGCACCGGAACCCTGCCGGCTGCCCAAAACCATCACCATTGATTTGGTCAATGCCGCGCTGACGCTATTGAGCAAAAGCCCTGGCACCTCTCACGCCATGTCGCCGAGGTGGTTCTGGGGTATCGTGATCAGAACGTTTTATTTCACTGGCATTCGACGGTCCCAATTGGTCGGCATCCCATGGCGACATCTCAACCTGCCCGGGCGGGCTCTTTTGCTGGGGTATGAGACCAGCAAGACCTTTCGAGATAAATACCTGCCGATCCACCCTGACCTGGTTCCCGATCTGGAGTATCTGTACCAGCGCACCCGTGAGGTCCTAGGTCGGGCCCCCAGGCCAGAGGAACAGGTCTTCAACGGGGCGTTGTTCAATGACCGCTATCAGAGTGACACCTTGACCCGTGACCAAGTCACCCGCTTTTTCCAGGCCCTTTCAAGGGAACTGGGGCAGCCGGTCTCGGCCCACCGCCTTCGGCATACCATGGCGACCCATCTCGCTCCGACAGGGCAGATCCGGAGCCTCCAGGAAGTGCTGGGCCACACCAGCGTCAAAACCACCATGACCTACGTGCATCCCGATCTGGAGCAGTTGACGGCCTTCCTGGGCCATCTGCCGGGGTTGCGTCCCATGGGGCGGTCGTGATAAAAGCGTTTCTGTTGGGCTTTTTCCAGCAGCTAACGGGTATCTGATAGGTTACTGTTTCGTTAGTTCTGCTAGGGAGGACAGACCTTATTTTCAGGTTGCCCAAGACACCGCAGGCAAAAGAAAGCCGGGGAGTGTGAGTCCCCGGCGGCAATTTGCCAAGATTTAGAGGTGTCTTGGCGCACCTACGAATTTGGTACCAGAGGCCGGACTTGAACCGGCACGCCCGCGAAGGCAACGGATTTTGAATCCGTCGTGTCTACCAATTCCACCACTCTGGCAAGGGATGGCAACAGCCTGCATCAGGCCATCGGCCGGCGAGTATACCAATCTCGCCGGACAATGCCAGCCATTATGCCGTGGATATCGAGGCTACCGCACCCGCAACAACAACCAGACGCCCAGTATCAGGCAAAGCACCGGCGGGAGGCCGGCGGCGAGCAGCGGCTCGGTGCGGAACACCAGGGAGAGGTGGCCAAAAAACTGCTGGCCATAGTGGAAAATCAGGCCGGCCACCACCCCGGCCGCCACCCGCAGCCCCATGGTTACTTCCCGCAACGGGCCGAAGACAAAGGAAATGGCGATCAGCACCATGCCGATGGTGGCGGCGGGCATCAGCAGCTTCTGCCAGAACGACAGCATATAGTCGGCGGTTTCCAGTCCCTGCCGCTTCAGGTAGGAAGCGTACTCTATCAGCTTGGCCATCCCCAGACGCGCCGGGTCCAGCACCACGATACTGAGCAATTGCGGTTTGAGGCTGGTCTCCCAGACGCCGTGTTCCTCACGATAGGTCTCGGTGCGCTCCCCCTGAAAGCGGGTACCCTGCACGCCTTCCAGGGCCCAGGAATCACCCTGGTAGATGGCCCGCTCCACATACAGGCTTTCCGCCAGCTTGTGCTCTTCATCAAAGCGATAACGGGTCAGGCCGTACAGCACCCCGTTGGGTTGCACCGCGTTAATGTGGATGAACTCATCCCCTTCCCGGTGCCAATAGCCGTATTTGCTGCGGATGGTTTCACCCCCGCCTTCCTGCAACGAGCGATTGCTCTGCGCCACCTGCTCCGAGTACGGGGCCAGGTACTCCCCCACCGGCACGGACAGCAGCATCAGAAAGATCACTGGCCGCAGCACCATCCAGGCGATCCGCAAAGTGGATATGCCCGCGGCACGGATCACCGCCAGCTCGCCGTTATTGGCCATCAGCCCCAGACCGATCAGGGTCCCCAGCAGGATCGCCAGCGGCAGGTACTCGTTGAAACGGCGCGGCACAGTGGTAACCACGAACTGCAGCGCCTGCAGCGCCTGATAGCCGCCACGCAGAAATTCCAGCTCGTAGACGAAACTGAACAGGCAGTCCAGGGCAATGATAATGCCGACAATGGCCAGGGACGGAATCAGTACCGCCCGCCAGAAATAGCCTCTCAGCAGTTTCATGTGTTCCTCCTGCGGCGCCACAACCGGTCGCCGTAATAGAGGAAGAACACCGCCACCGCGGCCAGCGCATGAATCCAGATCATCGAGTAATACCAGGGCCGCTCACCGCCGGAATCCGCCATCCAACTGCGCATGGTAAGCAACAAACCGACGTACAGCATGTATCCGAGCACCGCCGGAATCATCCGCAGGAAACGCCCCTGGCGCGGGTTGACCTTGGCCAGCGGGATCGCCGCCAGACACATGATCGGGACCGTCAATACCAGTGACCAGCGCCATTGCAACTCCGCCACCGCCTGATTATCGCCAGGGCTCTCCAACAGTTCGCCGGTGGTGCGCCCTCTTACCTTGGGCGGCCGGCTCGAGGTGTTTTCACTGCCGATACGGACCCGGGCCTTCTCGAACGCCACTTCCTGATAATCCGCTTCGCCGGGCTTGCCCTGGTATTGGTAGCCGTCGCGCAATTCCAGGTAGTTGATGCCGTTCTCGTCCTGCACCAACCGTCCGGTATGGGCCCACACGGTGAGTACGCGCCCGGCCTGGGAATCATCAAACCGGGCATCGGCGACGAATACGTTCTCCAGATAACCGTCCTCGCGATTAAGACTCTCCGCGTAGGTGGCCCGCTGGCTGCCATCCGAGCCGCGCACCAGGAACCGGCCCGGTGTCAGCAATTCCAGCACCGAGCGGCCTTTTTGTTCCTCGAAGATGCGGTTTACTTCGGCATCACCCCGGGGCGTGACGTACAATGAAAACAATGCCACCACGCTGACCGCCACCAGCACCGGCACCACCAGTGAGCGGATGATCCGGCCGTGCCCCTGGCCTCCGGCTTGCAACACCACCATCTCGTTGTCCATGTGCATACGTCCCAGCACTAGCAACAGAGAGATGTACAAGCTCAACGGCAAAATCATTTGCAGGAATTCCGGCAACCGGAACGCCATCACCAGAAACAGAGCGTCCGCCGCGATCTGACCGGCGGCGGCCTCTGCCAAATACTTGATAAAGCGACCACTGACCAGCACCATCACCAAAATGAAGGTCACCAGCACCGTGGTCACGAATACCTGACGATTTATGTAGCGGTGTAGTATCAACGTTGGTCCCGCCCGCACCTGTTCCATCTTTGCAGTGTGCGGCATTGTAACTCAGGAGAGAGCATGGAGTACGCAATTAGCCACTCGGCCCTGCCGAAACTGAAAGCAGATTGTCTGGTTCTGCCACTCGGTAGCGCTTCCACCCTGCCGGAAGCCCTGCCCGATGAGACCCGCGCATCGGTACAGGCGTTCATCAAAACCGGGGATTTTTCCGGCAAACAGGGTCAGGTCAGCTGGTTGCACAATCCGCCGGGCGTCGCCGCCCGCCGTTTGCTGCTGGTGGGCTGCGGCGACAAGACCGAGCTCGACGGTCAGGCCTGGCAGCGTCTGGTCACCGGCGCCACCAAGCAATTGCTCGCTTCTCCGGTGAAACAAGCGGTGTTGATGCTGGACACCGTCAAGGTTGCCCGAGAGCTGGACTGGCGGGTGCGGGAAGGGGCCCGGGTAGCGGAGGAAGCCAGCTACCGGTTCGACGACTACCGCAGCAAACCCGCCAAGGCCGCCGCCCTGCGCAAGCTGACATTCTGGCACGCGCAACGCGATGCTGCCCTGCGTCAGGCCCTCAAGCAAGGTCGGGCCGTGGCCGCCGGCACCGCTCTGGCACGCGATCTGGGCAATATGCCTCCCAACGACTGCTATCCGGAGTATCTGGCCGAGCGCGCCAAGGCCCTGGGCAAGGAATACGACAAGCTGACGGTGAAGATCGTCACTCAGGCCCAGGCGGAGAAGATGGGCATGGGGGCTTTCCACGCGGTGGCCAAGGGCAGCACCCGGGAAGGGTGCCTCATCGTGATGGAGTACAAGGGCGCCACCGGCAAGCCGGTGTCCCTGGTTGGCAAGGGGATCACCTTCGATACCGGCGGCATCTCCCTTAAACCGGGCGCCAACATGGACGAAATGAAATACGACATGGGCGGCGCGGCGAGCGTTTTCGGTACCGTCAAAACGGTCTGTGAGCTGGGCCTGCCGATCCATCTCGTGGCCGTGGTGGCCGCGGCGGAAAACATGCCCGACGGCGGCGCCACCCGTCCCGGCGATATCGTCAAAACGCTGTCCGGACAAACCGTGGAAATCCTCAACACCGACGCCGAAGGCCGCCTGGTGCTGTGCGACGCCCTCACCTATGTGCAGCAGAAGTATAAGCCGCATACGGTCATCGACATCGCCACGCTCACCGGCGCCTGCGTAATCGCTCTGGGCAGCCACGCCCAAGCGGTGTACGCCAACGACGATGTGCTGCGCGAGTCACTGCTGGAGGCGGGCCAGGATACCGGCGACCGGGGCTGGCCGATGCCGCTGTGGGAGGACTACCAAAGCCAGTTGGACAGCCCCTTCGCCGACATGCAGAACATCGGCGGCCCGAAGGGCGGCTCGATCACCGCGGCCTGTTTCCTGCACCGTTTTGCCCGGGACGTGAATTGGGCGCATCTGGACATCGCCGGAACCGCCTGGATCAGCGGCGGCAAGGACAAGGGCGCCACCGGCCGGCCGGTACCGATGCTGACCCGCTATCTGATCAATCTGGCCGGCAAGGGCTGAGACATTGACCGAGGTTTTGTTTTACATCACCGAGCAAGCCGGAACGGGGGTGCGTGACGCCCTCGCCTGGCGCATCGCGGAAAAGGCCTGGCGCCAGGGGCGCCGGATCTACGTCCACTGCCAGGACGAGGCCCATGCCCGTGAGCTGGATCAACAATTCTGGGCGCAGCCGGCTTCGGGCTTCCTGCCCCATTCCCTGCTCGGTGAGAGCCCGGCACCGGTGGTGCTGGGCTTTGGCGACGACCCGGGCAGTCACCACGACGTGCTGATCAATCTGGCGGCGGCGGTACCGGATTTCGTCACCCGCTTTGAACGGGCCGCCGAGATGATCACCGGCGACCCACAGCAGCGCGAGGGCGGCCGTGAGCGGTTCCGTTTTTATCGGGAAAGGGGCTTTCCACTGAAAACCCACAACCTCTGACGGCAGGCCCCGGTTCCGGTATAATCCGCCTTTCGTTTTTGCGATGAAAGACAGCGGAGATCATGGACAAGACCTACCAACCCGATCGTATCGAGCAGGCCTGGTACAACACCTGGGAGGATGCGGGCTATTTCCGCCCTTCCGGCCAGGGTGATGCCTATTCCATCATGATCCCGCCGCCCAATGTGACCGGCAGTCTGCATATGGGCCACGCGTTCCAGGACACCATCATGGACACCCTGATCCGGTTCCGCCGGATGCAGGGACGCAACACGCTGTGGCAGGTGGGCTCCGACCACGCCGGCATCGCCACTCAAATGGTGGTGGAACGGCGTCTGGCCGCCGAGGGCAAGAACCGCCACGATCTCGGCCGCGATGCTTTCATCGAGAAAATCTGGGAATGGAAGGCGGAGTCCGGCGGCACCATCACCCGCCAATTGCGCCGCATGGGCGCCAGTGTCGACTGGACCCGTGAGCGCTTCACCATGGACGAAGGCCTGTCCAACGCAGTACGCGAAGTGTTCGTGCGCCTCTATGAGGAAGGCCTGATCTACCGGGGCAAACGTCTGGTGAACTGGGACCCGGCCCTGCATACCGCCATCTCCGATCTGGAAGTGGAAAACAAGGAAGAGCAGGGTCATCTGTGGCACTTCCGCTACCCGCTCTCCGATGGCTCCGGCCATCTGGTGGTGGCCACCACCCGCCCGGAAACCATGCTCGGCGATACCGCCGTGGCGGTGCACCCGGAGGATCCGCGCTACAAGGACCTGGTTGGCCAGACCATCCGCTTGCCGCTGGCCGACCGCGAGATTCCAATCATCGCCGACGACTACGTGGATCCGGACTTCGGCTCCGGCTGCGTGAAGATCACCCCGGCCCACGACTTCAACGACTATGAAATGGGCAAGCGGCACGACCTGCCGATGATCAACATTCTCACCATCGATGCCCACCTCAACGACCAGGTGCCGGAAGCCTATCGCGGTCTGGACCGCTACGAGGCACGCAGAAAGGTGGTGGATGATCTGGACGCCCTGGGTCTGCTGGAAAAGGTCGACGATCACACCTTGCAGGTGCCGCGCGGCGACCGTTCCGGCGTGGTCATCGAGCCCTACCTCACCGATCAGTGGTTCGTGGCGGTGGAAAGCCTGGCCAAACCGGCCATCGAAGCGGTGGAAAACGGCGACATCCAGTTCGTGCCCAAGAACTACGAGAACATGTATTTTTCCTGGATGCGCGACCTGCAGGACTGGTGCATTTCCCGGCAGCTGTGGTGGGGACATCGCATTCCCGCCTGGTACGACGAGGACGGCAATGTCTATGTGGGACGCAGCGAGGAGGAAGTCCGCGCCGCCCATGATCTGGATGATCGCCCGCTCAGCCAGGACGAGGATGTGCTGGACACCTGGTTCAGCTCCGCGCTGTGGACCTTCTCCACCCTGGGCTGGCCGGAACAGACCGAGGAATTGCGTACCTTCCACCCCAGCAGCGTGCTGGTTACCGGCTTCGACATCATTTTCTTCTGGGTCGCGCGGATGATCATGATGACGCTGAAGTTCACTGGCGAAGTGCCTTTCAAGAAGGTGTACGTGCACGGCCTGGTACGGGATGCCGAGGGCCAGAAGATGTCCAAGTCCAAGGGCAATGTGCTCGATCCGCTGGATTTGATCGACGGCATCGACCTGGACAACCTGGTGGAGAAACGCACCCGCGGGCTGATGCAACCTCAGAAGGAAAAGCAGATCAGCAAGCGTACCCGGGCGGAATTTCCCGAAGGCATCAACAGCTACGGCACCGATGCGCTGCGTTTCACCTTCCTGTCGCTGGCCTCCACCGGCCGTGACATCAAGTGGGACATGGGCCGCATCGAAGGCTACCGTAACTTCTGCAACAAGATCTGGAACGCCGCCCGTTATGTGATGATGAACACCGAGGGCCAGGACTGCGGCGTGAATGAGAAAGAGGGTGAAGTCAGCTTGTCACTGGCGGACCGCTGGATCATCTCCGCGTTACAGCGGGCCGAGCGCGAAGTGACCGAGGCACTGGATCAGTTCCGCTTCGATGTCGCCTCCCATGCCGCCTATGAATTCATCTGGAACGAGTACTGCGATTGGTATCTGGAGTTGTCCAAACCGGTGCTCTATAGCGACGATTATTCGGAAGCGGAGAAGCGCGGTACCCGCCGCACCCTGGTGCGGGTGCTGGAAGCGATTCTGCGTCTGGCGCATCCGTTCATGCCGTTCATTACCGAGGAAATCTGGCAGAAGGTGGCACCGCTGGCCGGCAAGATGCCCGCCACGGATGCGAGTAAAGCGCCTGCAGAGGATACAGGTATAGGGAACACCACCATCATGCTGCAGCCCTATCCCCACCCCGAGCAGGACAAGGTGGATGAACAAGCGGAGCAAGACATCGAGTGGATCAAGGCGGTGATCACGGCGATCCGGAATATCCGCGGCGAAATGCGCATTCCTCCCAGCCGCACCCTGGATGTGTACTTGCACAATGGCAAGGACGAAGACCAGCGTCGCCTGCAAGCTAACCACAATTTCCTCTGCCGCCTGGCCAAGTTGGACAGCATCAGCTGGCTCAACGCCGACGATTCCGCGCCGGCCTCCGCCACCAGCCTGGTCGGCGACATGGAAATCCTGGTGCCCATGGCCGGACTGATCGACAAGGACGCGGAAATCGACCGCCTCACCAAGGAAGTGGACAAGCTGCGCAAAGAGGTAGGGCGCGCGGAAGGGAAGCTGAAAAACCCGGCCTTTGTCGACAAGGCGCCGGAAGCCGTGGTCACCAAGGAAAAAGCCAAACTCGACGACTACCGCTCCCAGCTTGCCCGTCTGGAAGACCAGTTGGAAAAGATCAAGTACCTGTAACCGCCCGATCCTGGATCAGGACTGCCGCTTCAGCGCCCCTGGAGTGGCTTCCTGGCCCAGGATCACCGATTCCGCGATCCCGATCATGGTGCGCTGGCAAAGATGCAGCCGCTCCTCGCTGAACTCCCCACCTTCGAAGACATAAAGCGAATAGCTTTCCAGAATCCACAGCATGGTCCGCATCACCAAAGGGTCAAAATCACGGCCGGTAAGCCGGTTGATTTCAGCGGTGAGCACCTCGGCGGCAATGGTCTGGGCCCGGTCCCGATGCGGCGCCAATGCCGAATTGGAACTGCGCGCCTCTTCCATCATCAGCTTGATCACCGGCCCCATGCTGATGTGGTAGTCGAAATAGACCTTGGTGGTGTTGTGGATGATCTGCTGAACGGAACGGGCCTGGCGCATTTCATGATGGAAATGCAGCAGCATATTGTCGACGAAGATGCGGTAGATATTCTCCAGCACATCCACCTTGTTGCGGAAGTACTTATAGAAAGTGCGCCGTGACACATTCGCCGCACTCAACAGATGTTGCACCGTGGTACGCTCGACACCGCGCTGAGCGAATACCTGCACGGAATGAATCAAAATTTCCGCCCGCGCCGGCGAGCGGGGCCCCCCTTCATCCTCGGCATGAGCGTCCAGCACCTGATTAACCACCTGGCGGATGGCGTCCAGGTCATCCCCTTGATTCCACACAGTAACTTATCCTTTGTTTTTGTTTACCGGGGCGTAGCTTAAACCAAGCCCCGGAACCCAGTAAACAAAGGGTCTATCAGGCAGCCAGAGCGGCCTTTTCCTCTTCCCGGGGAGCCCGGCGACGCTGCCAACGTTTCCATACCTTCTCGTGGAAGTGGTAAGCCACCGTGTTCACACACGGTTCCACCAACGCCGTGGCGCCACCAATGCGCCAGTCACCGGTCATGGCCCACACCACGAGAAACGCCACACTGATATGCATAATGCCGAAGCTGAATGTCTTCACCATGGGACACCTCCATCATTACTTGTATATGATAACCATTCTCATAAACATAAAAAGAAAGATGAAATGATTTGATCAATAGTCTCAGCCTATGGGAATACAAGTATCATGATGAGACCGACGGTTCCGTCTAAACCAATCTGGAATAGAATGGGTAGCGGGCCATCCGCCAATCCGGTGGCTGATTTTGTCCATTGCAAGGAGTGCCGATGGTGAGCGCTAAAGCTGTTTTGATCCTTCACGGTAAACAAGCCACCAATGATGAGGTGCGTCAGGCGGTCATGGCCCGCCGTGAGCAAGGGCACCAACTCGATGTTCGGGTCACCTGGGAAGGCGGAGACGCCGAAAGGTATGTAGAGGAAGCATTGAAAGCCGGCTACGACACCATCATCGCCGGCGGCGGCGATGGCTCGGTGCGCGACATCACTGATGCCCTGATGAAAAACGGCGGCGGGGCCAATCTGGCCGTTTTACCGCTGGGGACCGCCAACGACTTCGCCACCGCCGCGAACATTCCCGTGCCACCGGAGGAGGCCCTGGCGCTGCTTGACCAACCCGCGACCGCTATCGATGTGCTCGAGGTCAACGGTCATTACTTTCTCAATATGGCCACCGGTGGCTTCGGCACCGAAGTGACCACGGAAACCTCGGAGGAGTTGAAGTCCATGCTGGGTGGCGCGGCCTACCTGCTCACCGGTCTCACCCGCTTCACCGAAATCCGGGCCGCGCAAGGCCATTTCCAGGGCAAGGACTTTGAATGGGAAGGCGAATTCATGGCTCTCGGGGTCGGTAACGGACGGCAGGCTGGAGGCGGGCAGAAACTGTGTCCGGACGCCGTGATCAACGATGGCTTGATGGACGTGGCCATCCTGCCTGCACAGATGGATCTGATGTCTGGCCTTCGCGGCCTGTTCAGCTCAAATAATGGCGCCAATGAAAACAATGGGAACGGTGAGCAGGAGGGCTTGTTCGTCCGCGCCCGCCTGGAATCCATGGAGATACGCACTCCGGAGGCAATGTATCTGAATCTGGATGGCGAGCCCCTGGAGGACACCCATTTTCAAATAAAAGTGCATGCTGGCGCGCTCTGGGTTCATTTGCCGCCCGACATCCCCCTTCTTTCCTGATCAGGGCTTGGGACGTCGCAGCGTCTCCAACTGCACATTGAGCGCGTTGGTGGAGATCAGCACTTCCCAAAGCGAAAAGATCAATGACAGTGACAGACTGATCAGGCTGGCTCCGAACAACACCACCCCGGGCATGTCCTGATGCAGATAGAGCGCGAACATGGACAAAGTGCAAAGCAGGAAGCTGAGCACCCCGGCCACCTGCATCCGCTGGGTCAGTACGACTCGTCTGTGCAGCAGCTCAATCTGACGCGTGGCGACTTCCTCGTGGTGCGTCTTTTCCTCATCCGCCAGCTTGCGAATCAACTGCGCCAAAACCAGGAAGCGGTTGGTGTAGGCCAGCAATAGCAACGAAATGGCGGGAAAGAGGAGCGCGGGGGTGGTCAACGACATAGGACTCTCTCTGGGTTCAAGATGGCCTTACTTTAACCGATGATGACGCAAGGCGGCATGGGCTCACCAGCCCGCCCGCACTTCAGCCTTCCGCTCCTGGTATCGCAACACTTTTATGATCATCCCCCGGACTGTGATCTTCATCACCCCCAAGGCCCGCTGATGTCGCGGCCCTGACACATTACTTTTCCACGCTGATCAGGCCCGTCGGGTACCGGGCTTCTCATTATCGTTTTACCTGGAACCGTCGGGCTCCGGGGCGGAGACTTGCGCGCCAACGGGATGCTCGGCGCGCCTCCCCCCTCTCTCTTTCCAGCAATAACAATGGAGAACGGATCATGTCCTATCGTTATCGGATCGGGATGCCGCTGCTGGTCAGCTCGCTGCTCCTGTCGACCAATGCCTTCACGGCAGCCACCCAGGACCGCAACACCCTATCCTCCCCCACGGGCTCTTTCTCGATCGTGCTGTTACCAGATACGCAAAACTACGCCGAGAAAGCCAGTTACGATGTCTATAACCATCAAACCCAGTGGATCGTGGATCACACCTACGATCGCAACATCCAGTACGTGCTGCATCTCGGCGATATGACCCAACACGACACCCAGGAACAATGGCAAGTGGTGGATCAGGCCCACACCATTCTGGATCAGGCCGGAATCGGATACACCGCTCTGTCCGGGAACCACGACCTCTACCCCAGCGATGATATCCATGCCAGGGAATCCTACTTTACCCGTTACTTCGGTCCTGATCGCTTCGCGGAGAAACCCGGCTTCGGCGGCAGTTTCAGCGACAGCGGCGAAAACACCTATCACTTCCTGGAGGCCGGCGGCCTGCAATTCCTGCTGGTGAATCTTGAGTTTCTTCCGCGCAAGGATGTAGTGACCTGGGCCAATCAAGTGATCTCCGACCACCCCCGTCATCGTGTCATCGTCTCCACCCACGCCTACCAGGATTACAACGGCGAGCACCTCACCGGCTGGGCCAACCGCTATAACACCGCCGGTCGCGAAGGTGTGGATCTATGGGAAGAGCTGGTGGCGCGACACAGCAACATTTTCATGACGGTCAGCGGTCATATTCACGGCACCTCCTACCGTCAGCGAACCGGCAACGGCGGCAATGTGGTACATGAGATACTGACCGACTTTCAGAGCGAGCCGGTCATGGGTGACGGCACCGCCCTGGGCAATGGATGGCTGAGACTGCTGACGTTCCACCCCACGGACAATCGGATAGAGGTGGAAACCTTGAGTGTCGAAGACGGTAATCCTCGGATTTTCCCAGGTGGAAACGCGCAATTCTTTGATGACTACAACAAGATCGCGGCACCCTCCGATCAGCAACATAATCGCATGGACTATGTTATCGACTTCGACATGACGGTTATCCCCGAGTACCGCTATACCCCCGGCGATACTCTGTACAAGGATCGTCACCCCCATCGGACCCTTCGAGGTGATCATCGGGCACCGTCCGTTGCCGCCGCCGCCAACGGCATTACCATCACCGCCTGGGAGGAAGACCGAGACGGCGATGGTTACAGCCAGGTCTTCGTGCGTGGTTTCGATGAGGACGGTAATGCCCTGTTCCCCGAACTGGCCGTTTCTCCCTGGGACAGTGTCCCGCAACGAAGCCCCACCGTGGCTACCGATGACGAAGGCAATTTTGTGGTGGCCTGGGTCATGGATGCGGACGGTGACGGCCACGGCCGCATTCATTACCGCGTATTCCGGGCCGACGGGAGCCCGGGCTTCCCCGCCCTCCTCCCCGGTATTCTGGCATCCGGCGATAGCGGACGCGGCCATGGCCGCTGGAAACCCGGCGACTATTGGAACTGGCTGGACGGCCAACAACGCCGGCCGGCGGTAGGCATGAACGACAAAGGGCGCTTTACTATTGCCTGGGAGCAGAAAGGCGATGGCATCCATGTGCAAAGTTTCTTGCGCAATGGGCTGCCCCGCTTCACACAACGCAACGTCAACTCGACCCCGGGTCGCCATCAACGCCCGTCATTGGCCATGAGTAATGACGGACATTTCACCGTGGCCTGGGAGCATGACACCGACGGGGATGGGCAAAGCAAAATAGCCGTTCGCGGTTTCACCGACCGGGGACGTGAACATTTCCCCGAGACCACGGTCAATCAGGTGGTCAGCGGCACCCAGGAAAAACCGGTGCTGGCCATGGATCATCGTGGCCGCTTCGTGGTTGCCTGGCAGGATGACAAGGACGGCAATGGTTATTATCAGATCCTCGCGCGGGGCTTCCTCAGCGACGGCCAGGAATGGCTGCCTGAATTCACCGCCAACAGCAAAGCCTCCGGTCAGCAGTTGGCACCGGCTCTCGCCATGGGTCCGGAAGGCAACTTCACCGTGCTATGGGAAGACGATAACGACGGCAACGGCTATTTCCAGATTTATGCCCGCACATTCCGCGCCGACGGCAGCGAAAAAACCAGCGATTTCACAGTCAACAGTGACGCCACCGGGCAACAGTTCGAGCCCGTCGCGGCCATGGCTGGAAATGATCGTATCGTGACGGCTTGGGAGGATGACATGGACCAGGATGGAGAGTTCGGCATCCTGCAACGCAACTTCGATTTCTGAGCGGGCTTACTCGCCTGACGCGCACAGCAAAACGCCCTGCCAGATTATCCTGACAGGGCGTTTTGTATTTAAGAGCCCTTGTGCCCTCTGGGTATGACGATGACCTACTTAGGTCACGAGCCGTGCTCGTGATCGCTTCGCGACGCCTACGGCGCCTCCGCCTGGCACCTTCGGTGCATAGGCGGTCACATGGGCCCAAAAGTAGGGACAGGAGCTCATCGTATCCTAAATATAAAAAGACCCCTTAGCGACGAGCGCTAAGGGGTCTTTTTATATTTAAGAGCCTGACGATGACCTACTCTCACATGGGGAAGCCCCACACTACCATCGGCGCTGAGCGGTTTCACTTCTGAGTTCGGCAAGGGATCAGGTGGTTCCCACTCGCTATAGTCGTCAGGCAAACCGGCTTGGTCACTTGCCATGGCAAGCAGCCAAATCTGTTTACCTCACTGGCTAAGCCAGCAAAGTATTCTGAGAAATTAGGAAGTCCAGCGTCAGAGCGTTTATCCAACACTCATTCTATCAGATGCAGTTCAACTGCTTTGGCGTTATATGGTCAAGCCTCACGGGCAATTAGTACGGGTTAGCTTCACGCCTTACGGCAGCTTCCACACCCCGCCTATCAACGTTGTGGTCTTCAACGGCCCTTTAGGGGAATCAAGTTCCCAGAGAGATCTCATCTTGAGGGAGGCTTCCCGCTTAGATGCTTTCAGCGGTTATCCCGTCCGAACGTAGCTACCCGGCAATGCCACTGGCGTGACAACCGGAACACCAGAGGTTCGTCCACTCCGGTCCTCTCGTACTAGGAGCAGCTCCTCTCAAATCTCTAACGCCCACGGCAGATAGGGACCGAACTGTCTCACGACGTTCTAAACCCAGCTCGCGTACCTCTTTAAATGGCGAACAGCCATACCCTTGGGACCGGCTTCAGCCCCAGGATGAGATGAGCCGACATCGAGGTGCCAAACACCGCCGTCGATATGAACTCTTGGGCGGTATCAGCCTGTTATCCCCGGAGTACCTTTTATCCGTTGAGCGATGGCCCTTCCATACAGAACCACCGGATCACTAAGACCTGCTTTCGCACCTGCTCGACTTGTAGGTCTCGCAGTCAAGCACCCTTCTACCTTTACGCTCATTGCACGATGTCCGACCGTGCTGAGGGTACCTTTGTGCTCCTCCGTTACTCTTTGGGAGGAGACCGCCCCAGTCAAACTACCCACCACACAATGTCCCCGACCCGGATAACGGGCCTGGGTTAGAACCTCAAACATGCCAGGCTGGTATTTCAAGGTTGACTCCACAATGACTGGCGTCACTGCTTCAACGTCTCCCAGCTATCCTACACAAGCAGGCTCAAAGTCCACTGTGAAGCTGTAGTAAAGGTTCACGGGGTCTTTCCGTCTAGCCGCGGGTACACAGCATCTTCACTGCGATTTCGATTTCACTGAGTCTCGGGTGGAGACAGTGCCCCCATCATTACGCCATTCGTGCAGGTCGGAACTTACCCGACAAGGAATTTCGCTACCTTAGGACCGTTATAGTTACGGCCGCCGTTTACCGGGGCTTCGATCAAGAGCTTCGCCGAAGCTAACCCCATCAATTAACCTTCCGGCACCGGGCAGGCGTCACACCCTATACGTCCGCTTACGCGTTTGCAGAGTGCTGTGTTTTTAATAAACAGTTGCAGGGGCCTTTTCACTGCGACCACCAACAGCTTACGGGGCAAGCCCTTCACCATCGGTGGCGTACCTTCTCCCGAAGTTACGGTACCACTTTGCCTAGTTCCTTCACCCGAGTTCTCTCAAGCGCCTTAGAATACTCATCCCAACCACCTGTGTCGGTTTGGGGTACGGTTCCTTATAACCTGAAGCTTAGAAGATTTTCCTGGAAGCAGGGCATCAACCACTTCTCGGGGACAAAGCCCCAATGGTCTCGGCTCTCAGCCTTAGGATCCCGGATTTGCCTAAGATCCCAGCCTACTGCCTTTCCCCGGGACAACCAACGCCCGGTAGGCCTAGCCTTCTCCGTCTCTCCATCGCAGTTATAAGAAGTACGGGAATATTAACCCGTTTCCCATCAGCTACGCATTTCTGCCTCGCCTTAGGGGCCGACTTACCCTGCGCCGATTAGCGTTGCGCAGGAAACCTTGGTCTTTCGGCGTGGAGGTTTTTCACCCCCATTATCGTTACTCACGTCAGCATTCGCACTTCTGATATCTCCAGCATGCTTCTCAACACACCTTCACAGACTTACAGAACGCTCCCCTACCCAGCATGCATAAGCACGCTGCCGCAGCTTCGGTATCCAGTTTGAGCCCCGTTACATCTTCCGCGCAGGCCGACTCGACTAGTGAGCTATTACGCTTTCTTTAAAGGATGGCTGCTTCTAAGCCAACCTCCTAGCTGTCTGAGCCTTCCCACATCGTTTCCCACTTAACTGGAATTTGGGGACCTTAGCTGGCGGTCTGGGTTGTTTCCCTCTTCACGACGAACGTTAGCACCCGCCGTGTGTCTCCCGGATAGTACTCACTGGTATTCGGAGTTTGCATCGGGTTGGT